>NZ_LMAH01000003.1 GCF_001507335.1 Chryseobacterium sp. JAH
ATGATCGATGATTGTGTGGGAGATTGAGAAATTATCTATGGGATTGTAAAGCTTACAGTGCTGCTGCCCTAGCCCCGATAGAAACGGCATCCTTTTTTAGATTCCACAGGCAACGCAGAGACTATCTAAAAAAGATACAGTGCATAGCGGGTAAAAGCTCCTAGAGAAAAACAATTTAACTTTAAAGATAAATTGGCTATTTCGTTATACTCTTATATATAGGAACGAAAATGATTAAACATTTACGTGCGGGTACAGTATTGTGCATTCTAGACCTTAGTAAGAAGAACTACATTATTTCTGTTACAACAGATATGGCAAAAAAAAAGAGTCCGGCAGTCCCGAACTCTTATTATATATAGTCATAAATTTACTTAGTCAACTTTGCTGTTGGCAGAGAAACAGTTCCAGGATCCTTCCACAATCCGTCTTTTTCTGCTCTTTTTTTAATTGCCTCTGCTCTTTTGTTGCTGTCGGGATGTGAATTGAACATTTTTTGAAATCCAGACTGAGCAGTTCCTCCTTCAGACAATAAAGCCAGTTTTTTAAATGCAGTGTATGCACCTACTACATTATAATTATTTGCTTTCATAAAATCGTATGAATAAGTATCTGCCTGGGATTCCTGTTTTTTGCTGTGAGAAGCATCAAGAAATGCATTCGCCATCTTACCGACCTGACTGTCATTCAATGTGGCAACCGTCGAAGAAGCTGAAGACGCAGCATCTAACGCTGCTGCTTTTAAATATGCTGATTTGATTGCATCTTTTGTATCCTGGTTTTTAACATGACCAATTTCGTGACCGATCACTGCTAGAAGCTCATCATCAGTCATAATATCCATTAATGATGAAAATACACGAACACTTCCGTCTGCACAGGCAAAAGCATTAATGTCTTTTACTTTATACACTTTATAGTTGAGAATCAGTCCATCCTGAGATTTGTGCTTTGCAAAAAGTTTATTTAATCTCACGGTGTAAGGATCTTTTGCACCTGCCACCGGATTATTCTTATCCATATAATCTACAGACTCTTTTGAAAGTTTTACTGCATCTTCATTGGTAAAAGTTAAAGCTTTCGCACCTTTGGAAACAATGTCTGTCGCTTTTCCCAGATTGATTTTCTGTGCATGAACACCATGCATTGCGCTTAATACAAATGCACCAATAATAATTTTTTTCATATGATATAATTTAGTGTTGCCAAGATAATACTTTTTGGCCAAAAAAAATCCTCTTTCGGAGAATTACCGAAAAAGGATTTAAACTAAACTATATATAATAAATTAATCTATGAAAAGCGTTGCAATTGCTGTAGCTTCTGCACCGGTAAGTATCTCGTCATACGCAGCTGAACCTGCTGCAGCTCCAAAAGCGGTCGCTGTATTGAATCCCGCCTGCATAGTTTCTTGTTCGCCAGCATAAACTGGATTTGTTGCAGGAGGCATACCTCCACTTCCACTGCCGCCACTCCCTAACTCGATCCATCCTTTATTGGCTCGCATTCTACGAACCATTGATGCATGTCTTGCTTCAACAGAATGGATTTGCAAAGCTGCCTGCAGCACATCCTTATTTGACATTACATTTCCAGCCTGTCCTTTGTACGCTCGCACTCCCGTATCTTCAAATGCCTGAGCTAGTGTAAGAAACTGCTGATAATTGGTAAATGGACTAAAAGCACCGTTAGCTGTAAAATCGAAAGTAGGTTTTGCAACTGGAGTAGTTTGTAATGAATTCAATGCACCTTTCAGGAAAGTAACGTGAGCTGCCTCATGCTTAGAAATCTGCATAAAAACGGCTCTGTCTCCTGTAGGAATTAAATTTGCCGTCTGCAGGCCAATTCGGTAATACTCGTCTTCTAAGTATTCCAAAGTAAGCGCTAATTGCAATGCATCTGTTAATGCACTTTTCATTGCTACGCCAGGTTCATTTTTGGTTTCCGCTTTGGCAGAAGTCGCCATAAAACTTCCTAATCCTAAAGGTAATGCAGCTAATGCCGCTTTTTTACCGAACGATGTAATATCTGAAAGATTATCTAATCTAGACGTTTTTTTTGTATAAAAAGAATCGTCAGACAATTTATCTAATAATTTTAAAATGTTCATAATAATAGATTTTTGAAATGATTAATGTTAATTGATTCCTCTTTCTTTCCAAGTAAAAGGGGTTTTAATAAATCCTCCGGCTGCCATTACAATATCTTTCGGCTCTTTAGCAACATCAAGACCAGTAGCTGGATCTACTACATCATCTCCGGAAAAAGCTGCAGTTAAAGGATTAATCAAGTCTCTGATTGCAGATGCATGTCTAGCTTCTACAGAAACAATTTTACCTGCAAGCACAAGATAGGTAGGATTGGTAATATATTTACCTGCTCCGTTATAGGCGGCTACCCCTGTGTCTTCCAAAGCTTTAGCAGTCGCCAAAACTGAACTTTTGTCGTTAAAATTTACATTAGGATACTGAAATTCAAGTGTAGGTAAAACATTGTTTGTTGCCCCAGTAATTGCTGCTTTGAAGAAGTCTCTGTGAATAACCTCATGATGATATAAATCTGTCAGCACCTCTTTTTCAACACTTGAGATTCCCGCATAGAAATTGTTAACCACTTTTGTGTAAAAATCAGCTTCAAGTTGCTCAAGAGCGTATGCATAGTTTAAAACACCTACATCACCCATACCCAAATCAAATATTTTATTATCATTGTATTCAAAGTCGTCATCTTCACAACCTACCAAAGTAAGTCCGGCAACGGCAATACCAATGCCGCTTAGTTTTAGAAAGTTTCTTCTGCTGGTATCTAGGGTCGCTCCCTGATTAGAAACATTAATTGTTTTTTTCATAATATTATTTTTAAAAAGGTTTAGGATGTTTAATGGTATGTACGACAATAGTTTTCATTTGGATTTCGTAGTATTTAAAAAAAACAAACATTTATTAAATTAATCACTAAAAAAGACACAATCACCAATAAATAAAACAATTACTAAAGGCTGCACAAGTGATTACGAAGATTATAATCTACTCGTTTTTAAAATAAATTTTACTTATTTTTGTGAAATGAGTCAAAAATGGATTTATAAAACCGAACCTGATGAAGAAACTGTTGATGGATTGAGTTCGTCGCTTGGTTTTGGAACTTTTGAATCCAAACTGTTGGTTTTGCGAGGGATCGACAATTATCAAAAAGCGCGCGAATTTTTTAAGCCCAATTTAGCAGATATTCATAATCCTTTTTTAATGGCAGACATGCAGAAAGCTGTAGAGCGTATTGCAACGGCTATTGAAAACGGAGAAAAAATAATGGTTTACGGCGATTACGATGTCGACGGAACTACAGCCGTTGCCCTAACGTACCTTTATTTAAGAAAGATAGTTCAGAAAAAATATTTAGACTTTTATATTCCCGACAGAAATTCTGAGGGATACGGAATTTCTACTGAAGGAATAGACTTTGCCAAAGAAAATGGTTTCTCCTTGGTTATTGCATTAGACTGCGGAATCAAGTCAATTGACATGATAAAGTATGCGAAAGATAAAAATATTGATTTCATCATCTGTGATCATCATTTACCAGGAGACGAAATTCCTGATGCAGTAGCGGTTTTAGATCCTAAAAGAAGCGACTGCCGATATCCTTTCAAGGAACTTTCAGGCTGTGGAGTTGGTTTTAAATTGTGCCAAGGGCTGAATACAATTTACAAAATACCAGAAACTGAATTATTTGAGCTAACCGATCTCCTTGCTATCTCTATTGCTGCAGATATTGTCTCAATGACCGGTGAAAACAGGGTTTTGGCAAAAATGGGACTTAAAGTTCTGAGAAAAACCCGAAATTTAGGTTTAAGATTGTTAATCCCTGAAGATAAACTGTCACATTTTGAAATTTCAAATATTGTTTTTGAAATTGCTCCGAAAATCAATGCCGCAGGTAGAATTTCGCAGGGAAAAGCCGCAGTAGAACTCATGGTTTCAGATAACCTGAAACATGCACAGCAAATTGTGGGTGACATCATGAATCTGAATGATGAGCGAAGAGAGCTGGATATGTTTTCTACGGAATCTGCTTTAAAACAAATCATAGAATCTCAGCAGGAAACAAAATACACCACCATTGTTTACCATCCCGAATGGAACAAAGGCGTGATTGGAATTGTTGCATCAAGACTTATCGAGACTTATTATAAACCCACTTTGGTTTTCACCGACGGAAATAATGGTGAAATGGTAGCCTCTGCAAGATCGGTTTCGGATTTTGATGTACATGAAGCACTAGATTTATGCTCGGAATATTTTCTAAAGTTTGGCGGACACCATGCTGCTGCCGGACTTTCTATGGAAAAAGATAAGTTTGAAGACTTCAAAGTTAAATTTGAAAAAACCGTTGCCGAAAAAATTAAAAATCATCAAAAAGAGCCTTCAATAACTATTGATGCTGATCTGCACATCGATGACATCAACCGGGATTTTATTAATTTTCACAGAAAACTGGCTCCGTTTGGGCCACATAATATGAAACCTAATCTGGTTTTGAGAAATCAGAAAATTGCGGGCTACCTCAAAACGATGGGGAAAGATAACAATCACCTTAAATTTTATGTCAAACAGGAATCAACCGGAAGAAATATTGAATGTGTTGGTTTTAAACTGGGACAGTTTGCTGATGATTTCAGAAATAAATCTTTCGACATCGCATTTACTTTAGAAGAAAATCATTGGAAAGGTAATGTGACCCATTATCTTAACATTAGGGATGTGAAATTTAGAGATGATGAGTAAGTCAATTTTTATTCTGAAATGAATGGTGAATTTTTAAAATCACATTTAAGGACATTTAATTAAAATTGACAAGTGTAGCAGATTCACTAACAAAGCAAAATTGACAATTGACTTCTAACATGAAAAAAATCGGTTTATTTTTCGGATCTTTTAATCCTATCCATATTGGTCATTTGATTTTGGCCAATTATATTCTTGAGAATTCTGATATGGATGAATTGTGGTTTGTGGTAAGTCCGCAAAATCCTTTTAAAGAAAAAAAATCTCTTCTCAAAGATCATAACCGCCTCGATATGGTACAGCTTGCAGTAAAAAATTATCCGCAGATGCGCGCATCAAATGTAGAATTCTCTTTGCCTACACCAAGTTACACAATCGACACATTGACTTATCTGAAAGAAAAGCACCCTGAATATTCTTTCAGTTTAATCATGGGTGAAGACAACCTCAACGGACTTCATAAATGGAAAAATTCTGATCTTTTAATTAAAAATCATCACATTATCGTTTATCCTAGGGTTTTTGAAGGCGAGAAAAAAGATTCTGAATATTTACAACATGAAAATATTTCGATGATCAAAGCTCCAGTAATTGAACTTTCAGCGACCGAAATCCGAAACATGATTAAAGAAGGGAAGAATGTGAGACCTATGCTTCCGCCGGAAGTTTTTGAGTATTTGGATGGAAGTAGTTTTTATAATAGTACGTCATGAAAGCATTTTTGTTTTTACTTGTCTTATTTGTTCATACAGTTGTTTCTGCACAGATAATTTCAGTGGAAGACTCGATAAAAAATCAAAGAGAAATTGAGTATAAACAGCTACGAGCAAATATCATGAAAGTAAGTGCAGAAAGCTGCACGCGAGATTCTATAAGAGCCGTTAATGATTTTAAAATTACAAACAAATTATATATTTCTACATCAGGTCCCGGCGGTTCTGATTTTCCCGCGACTCAAGAATTAGGGAAACTATTACAAAAACAAAATATCTATTATGGTGGCACTTGGTCAGGCAACTGTTTTGGGACTTATTCAACGGGAGAATGTTATTATATCTATTCGACAAAATTGACTGAGGAAAAATTTGGAAAAAAGGCGATTGATAAAATTTTGAAACAAGCCATTTTTGAGCGAATTCAAAAAAAACCAATAATTATTTTTGAGTATAATGATCATACAGAGTGGCTACACGAAGGAGAAAAGACAGTCGCTGACTCTTTACTTAACAACCTTTTCTTTAAGAAGTTTAAATATCCTAAAGACTATAAAAAGAAAAAGCAATCCGGTCAATCATTTACGGAGGCTACAGTGAACATCGATTTTGAACAAGACAAACTGAATTTAGTCATTGAAAAATTCAGTCACCATTTTACAGATACAAGAAATGAAAAATTTATTCCCCACTTGGAAAAGAAAATTAGTGATTTTATAAATTCCGGTAACTTTGTATTTCCAAATCAGCATTCAATCAACGAAGGATTTAAAAGATCCTTTAAAATATATTATAAATGAATTCTCTCGAAAATCTGTTCTCCAAATATCCTCAGGAAAAAGTTATCAAATGGTTCAAGCAAATCTGTTTGGCTGAAGCAATTTCATGGTTATTCCTTTTCACGGCTATGACCTGGATACGCATCGATCCTGAAGGAATTTTACCTATTGTTTACATCAGTACAATCGGAAGTATTCATGGATTGTTTTTTACACTTTACCTTCTGTTCTTGCCTTCGATAAGAAAAATCTACAATTGGGACGATGAAGATACAGTCTTTGCATTGATTGCTGCTTTTTTTCCTTTTGCTACTATTTGGATTGATAAGAAACTGGCTCGTTTTGACAGAGAATAAAATAAAAGGACTTTTTCAAGTCCTTTTATTTTACTGACATTGGAAGTTAAAGATCTCTTTTCACATGCCCAGTTGCTGTAAAAGTATGATTTGCTCCAACCAGGCCTGTATAGGTTCCGTTCACTGTAAAGTCAATGTAAGATCCTACAGCTCCGAAATTAGTGATCTGAACAACCACATTTCCATTGGAGGACGTGAAATTTTCTCCTGAAAAATAAAAGGAATACTCTGTATTAAAACTTCCCGGTACTCCAAGCACATTATTAAGAGTCATTGAAAATGTATTTCCATACGGTAACATATGATGAATTCTCAATTGTTTTGCCGGCATGTTGGGTGATGTTGATGTAAGGCCGTACCATTCAGCGACGATAGCGCTGCCTAAGACATATTTTACATTTTGGTTATCAACTTTGTAACTCACAAATTCACTGATCGAATTACACGCTACCAAATTATTAAAATTCATTACCGGTGTATTAGCAGTAAAATAAATTTCTCCGGTTGTCTGCAGATTTGCATAATCATATCCTTCTAAGATAAACTGTGGATTCGGCGCACAAGTATATGTAGTAAAAGAAAAGTTACCTGTACCCGTGATAGGAACCGTCATGTACTGGAAAAAATTGGAACTCGATGCCATTCTTAAAAGTGCATAACCATCTGTAACGTCAGTATTGGTACACGTTTTCAGATTTCCCTGAACTTTCCGGTTGATGTTACGGTAATATCTTGCAGAACAAATGTTGATCCCGCTGCAACCAGTGCTAGATTAGCAGTATAAATCACTGTGTTGCAAACATCATACACTTTAAGAAGAAGAGTTTTATTTACCGGAATATATCCTGAAACATCACCGGAATTATCTGTGATACCTGATGTATCATAAGTTTGTCCAGATCTTCTTAATGCAACAACCGTATTAACCATCGGTATTCCTGCAGCATTCTTAACGTTTACTTTTAAAATTGCCTGCGGTGACTGCAGATCGCAATTCCACCAAGAGAAATGACTTACATTTCCTACATAAGTATTTCCAACTTTTGCTGCTGAACCTTCTTCCTGCCAAATTCCTGTAAATTCGTTGAACGACCACAAAGGTATGGCAGCAGGAGCCGTTGCCGTTTGTGCAGCGTCAATCGCTACCGTCATTTCAGCGGTATGACCATTCGCGATCTGAAGATTCTGTCCGGAAGCTCCTGTTACTGAACATATAGCATTCCGAAAGTTTCCATTACTCTTGCGCTTCCGTCAGTACTGTTGGCCAAAAAAGATCCCGGCATCATTTCATTGAGATACTGATCTGAAGATTTCAGGTGAAACATGGCCACATTTACATTTCCGCTGTACGCATTTCCGTTGGAATCTTTAAAGCTTCCGTCGAATTTTACTTTTGTTTCGTTGGGTAAAGCTACAGTAGCTGTGGCTCCTGCGGAAATCGTTGCGGTGTTGGATGCAGGAATCATCATGATGTTGATCCTGTTAGTTCCGCTGGTAGGAACCATTGTACGTGAACCGTTTACAAAACCTAACTTTGTCACTTTAACGTAAGCGAAATTGTCTTTCACATCAGCATTTTTAATGACAAAAATACCTTTAAAATTGACGAACCAATGGTAACCGTTGCTCCCGAAACCGGATTTCCGTCTGTTGACAGAACCAAGCCGTGAAAATTTCTCTGCGCCGAATTTCCAAAGTTGAAATTAGTCTGTTGATTTCCTTGCTGCTGATTTTCGAGATCGATAAAAGAATCGGTCTTACATGATAAGAGGATCATTAAAACCTGGATTAATGAGTAAATTTTTGTCATAGATAATTAAGTTTTTTTGTGAACTCTAAATTAATCAAAAAAAAGTGAATTTAATATTTTCTTTTTCTATGTAACGAAAAGAGCCATCGGGTTGTCTAGTATTATAGAAACCTACCGAAGTAAAAATTCAGTAAATAAATTTTAGTAACTCAAAATCAAGCGCTTACACTTTAATTAAAAACTTATTAACTACTTTGTATTGCATAATACTAAATTAATTATATATCTTTGCAATGTAAAATAATAACAGATACAAGCTTCTAAACTAAAGAAAAAAAACAAACTCATGAAAACACCACTTCTCATCGCTGCTATATTTTTCACCGGACTGACTTTTGCCCAGGAAAAAAAATCTGACACTCTAAAAACTAAAAAAATAGAAGAAGTTGTTTTGACTAAACAAGTCTTCAAAAAACAAAGTGACCGTTTTGTTTACGACGTAGCCGCTTCACCTGTTACCAAAGGAAATACTACTTTTGACCTTTTAAAGCAAACTCCGCTTTTATCTACAACGGATGATAAAACGTTAAAGATTACAGGAAAAAACAATGCGCTGATTTTCATTAACGGCAGAAAATCTAATATGGACGCTGAATCTTTGGCTCAGTTTCTAAAAAATACGCCCGCAGAAAATATTCAGAAAATTGAAGTAATTACTGTTCCGGGAAGTGAGTTTCAGGTAGAAGCATCCGATGGAATCATCAATATCGTTCTGAAAAAGAAAATGAGTGACGGACTGAACGGAAACATGAGAATGTCTAACTCGCAAAATAAATACAATTCAAGCTCTGCAAGTTTTTCGGCTAACTACAGAAAAGATAAATTCGGAATAAGCGCCAATCTGTACGGTGGAGAGAATATTGAAGCGCAACATTACGTTCTAAGAAACGGAAACGCCTCCTCTTCTAATGAATCTACCGGAAATATTGACGACCCGAATCAATACATCGGCGGCTACCTGAATTTCGACTATCAATTAACTGACAAAAGCAACCTGGCACTATCGTGGAATTCTAATGCCGGCAGAAGTTACGATTCTACGGTTAATTTGTTCAATACCATAAAGTCTTTAGACAGCAAAACACAATCTTACATTACCAACTATACCAACTCGAGAAATAATGAAGATGCGCGTTCTTACAACAATTCGGTTAATTTAAATTATGAATTAAAAACAGATTCGTTGGGAAGTAAATTAAATCTAAATGCAGCCTACCTAACTTATAAAAGATTACAGTATACCGATAACAAAACATTTTTTGCTGATGCCCTAGGAAATGATGTAGGCTTTGGACAAACCATCATTCAAACGCTGCCTCAAAAAATCAACAACTTTTCTGCTACGGTAGATTATATTCAGAAGTTCAAGAATGATTTTACAGTTTCAATTGGTGGAAACTTTAATAAAACAAAAACCGATAACGATACTAAAAACGACACGTTCGTAGAAGGTGAGGCTCCTGAATTTGCACCTAATCATTTTATTTATGATGAGAATATCTACGGTGCTTACTTAACTTTAGAAAAGAAATTCTCAGATAAATTCTCAGGAAAAGCAGGAACAAGATATGAAATCACCAACAGTTTGGGAACCTCAGACAACGCCGCTCCTGAGTACAGAAAGATTGAGAGAAATTATAATAACGTACTTCCTTATTTAAGTTTGAACTATGCGCTTAATGATAAAAACAATATCTCTTATGCATTCTCAAGCAGAATGAGAAGACCAAGTTTCTGGGAGCTGAATCCTGTGAGAAACATTCTTACAGAAGACAACTATACTCAGAACAACCCATTTGTAAAGGCATCATCCACCTACAGTCATGAATTGACGTATATGTTTAAAAATTCATATTTCTTGATTTTAAGCCATTCATTATTTAAAGACAAAATTACGCAGGTGCCTTTACAGAGAGACATTTTAAAAGACAGAAGAGATGCAGACGGGAATGTTGTGTTTGATCCTGTAACCAATCTTCCAGTACAGGATTCTTACAAGCAATTGAGATACATCCGTACCAATTTTGGCGATAAGCAGGAAATGTCTGCGATGTTGGGAATGCAAAAAACATTTTTTAATAACTATCTGACCACTAACTTCAATATCGGTTTACAAAGAAATGTAAATGATGGAAGTCTGAGCATAGACCCAACTTCCGGAGATGTATTCCCGCTGTATGAAAACAAAATCAGCTCAACGAGTATTTTGATTCAAACGAATAATACCATTCGTTTAGATAAAAAGAAAACATGGTTTTTAGGCGTGAATTATTTCTTTGTAGACAAGCAGCAAATTGAATTGGGAATGTTGAAAAACCTGATGAGCCTCGATGTAAGCATTAAGAAAAACTGGAACGACTGGACCTTTGCTTTAAATCTTACCGATGTTCTTAGAACTAACATTGTAGAAATTGAAGATTATCAGGCAAACGGAAATTACAATTACGTGAAAAACGACCAGTTCAGAAGAGGCGGAACCTTCAGCATCACCTATAATTTCGGAAATCAGAAAGTGAAAAAAGTAAGAGACATCGAAGGCGCGTCTGATGCCATCAAAAGCAGAACGAGATAAAACAATCATTCTTCATATATTATTTTGTAAGAGAAACCTGCCGGGAAACCGGTGGGTTTTTCTATCTTTAGGAGTATGAATAAATTTCTCTCTTCAATTTTAATGATTTTAATTCTTTACAGCTGTGAAGAAAAAAGCGTCAATCTCGGAAAAGACATTTCGTTTGATAAAGAGATGAATATTTCTTACGGAACAGATTCTCAACAAAAATTAGACTTATATATTCCAAAAAATAAAGATTCAATTAAAGGAATTTTCATCATCATTCATGGTGGTGGATGGAGGGCGGGAGACAAATCTAATCTTACATTTTTCACAATGTCATTAATGCAGAAACTTCCGGATTATGCTTTTGCAAATATGAATTATCGTTTAGCAGATGTACATTCTTTTGTTCTTCCTAACCAAACTAACGATATTGATAGCGCGCTCGGTTTATTAGTTAAAAGATTTCATCCAAATTTTAAATTTATTGTAATGGGAAATAGCGCAGGAGCTCATTTATCAATGTTATATGGCTACAATTCTTTTTTTAATTTTAAACATCATAACAAAATCAAAGCGATCGTTAATATTGTAGGACCAGCTGATTTACTGCATAAAGATTTTGCTCATTACTCCGATTATGATTTTGTTGAAAAACATATGATTGATATGAAAACTCCAACTCCAACTGATCTTACAAACTTAGATATTCCAAATCCTGTTTATTGGATCAATGAAAATTCTCCACCCACTATTTCTTTCTACGGAAATAATGATCTGGTGATTCCACTTTCGCAGAAAGGAATTTTAGATTCAGCTTTACATAAAAATAATGTTCTGAATGCATCTTACGAATTTCCCGGCGGACATCTGGATTGGATGAATGAGAAGAATTCACCTTTTATCATTAATAAAATCGAAAAATTCCTGAATCACATTAAATAAAAAAACGCCTTGAAAAATTTCAAAGCGTTTATCATTTTTTTGCCTTTAAAAGTTTAAAAATAAATCATTCCGACTTCACCACTTCCGTTCTTTCCGAGATACCATTCGCATTGAACGCTTCGATTTGGAAATAATAAGAATCTGCTCGATCGGCTCCTGTAAAGAAATATTCATTTTTCCCGTAGACCATGATGCTTCCATATAGTTTGTCGGGAGATTTCCCCCAATAAATAACATAGCCATCAGCCTCCGAATTCTGTTGCCACTTCATCCAAATGCTTCTTCTCTCACCATATTTTTTTGCATCAGCTCTTAACGGGACAAAATTCTGAACTTTTGCAGGTTTTGCTCCCGCTCCTTTTCCAAATACTCTGAAACCACTTAATGCAAACTTTCCTGTCGGCATTTTCAGGTTTTCTATTTTTAAATATCTTGCTTCAGCGGGTTTTTCCAATTCTACATAGTCATGAGGTACGTCTTTGGTATTTTTGCTTTTATCAACGATTACTTTCCACTTTTTGCCATCATTTGAACCCAGGATTTTATACTGATGCATTTTGCCTTCGGTTTTTCCCATAAACTCAACATCCTGATCGGCATAGTTGACCTGAATGGCATTAATGGTAGACACTTCACCTAAATCTGTCTGAAACCATTCTCCCGATTTTCCGGTTTTGGCGCTCCAATAGGTTTTGATGTCTTCATCCACCGCATTGTTGGAATGATAACCACCTAACGTTGACGAAACCTGAACGGGTTTATTGTAATTCAGCAACATCCAATTGGTGAACAATCCTTTTGAGAAATCCTTGCCCTGAGCGAACTGCGGAAGTAAAGTGGGATAATCTCCGTACGCTGTATTCGTGTACATCACATCATCCTTATCAAAACCTGCAGGCCAAATTCCCAGACGTCTTTCGAAATTATTTTTCGTGGAAATAAAAATCGTTGAGACGTGCCACCAGTTTTTAAAATTATCTTCAAATGTTGCTCCATGTCCCGCCCCTCTCGCAAAGCCTCCGGGTTTATAAGAAAACGGATTGTGCTGCTGGTACTCATAACCTTCCAAAGGATTTTTTGAAACATAAACTCCATCAGAATACCCACTGAATTCTGTTGCCGGCGCGCCGTACTGCATGTAATATTTGTCTTTATACTTCGTTACCCACGCTCCTTCCACAAAAGGCTGCAGGAAAACATTGTCATTGTATTCCCCAAATCTTTCCCAACCGTGATCTTCAGGTTTTAATCTTAAAATCGGCTTTACAAAACCTTCAGACTGTAAGTTTTTAACCTTTACTTCTGTACCTAAAAGCGGCCATTCATTACTGGAACCCCAATATAAATACAATTTATTTTTGTCTTCGTCATAATGAAAAGCAGGATCCCAAGCTCCCACTTTTAGCGTATCAACTGCTATTTTCCAGTCATCGACCGTTGGGTTGGTCGATTTCCAGATCGGGAAATCAGATTCCCATGTTGAACCATAAACGTATAAGGTATCTTTCATCGCCCAAACTGCAGGAGCGTTCAGGTCGTGGGTGTATTTATTGTCTCTGAGGAATTTTCTTTTAACGAATTTCCAGTCGAGCATATTGTCGCTGTGCCAGTAACCCTCCTGATTGGTAGAAAAAAGAAACAGTTTTTTTTGAAAATTAACAATCACCGGATCGGCAGTTGCACGGTGTTTTCCCTGTTTTGAAAAAACTTCAAAAGGTGTGTAACCATAATCGATATTAATCGGATTACAATAAGTTTTTTGTTGGGCATTCATCGAAAACCCTAATAAAGTAGCGAACAAAAGAATATGTTTTTGCATCGTAGTATTTCTTAAAGACAAATTTAATTAAAGTTTTGGGGTTTGCGAATGAAAAAAAATTATAAAGATGCTGGTGAATTTCTGAAAGAACTGAAAACTAATCACGAATTACAAATCCGCAGCAACGGTATGTTTCAATTCATCAATTTACTTTTCGCAAAAGATGATTAAGGAAATTTTACTAAATTATTTTATCTTCTATTCGTTGTAATTTTTTACTTACAAATCGAAATCACAGATTAGATTCTGTAATATCGCTTTAAAATCAGAAACATTGTTTAGAGTAATCACATAGGTGAATCAAATAAAAGATTTTTCACAACACCAATTGTAAGCATAAATAAAAAAAACAGTAAAAAATAAACGAAAAAAATTGCAAATCGTTTTCTATTATCATGTTTTAAAAAATTATTTTCTAAATTGTTAGAATTATTTCTGTCAACAGCATTGTTTAGACCTAAACTAAATATTACAATGATTAAGGTAAATACTATATAAAGAATCATAGATTCTTTGAACTTAAAAAAGAAGCAGATTAATAGAATATCTATTATTGCAATAATCCAGCTTAATTTAAAAATTTTGAACGAGAATATATTTTTTCCCAACATTAAAAACGTCGAATTTGAAAATATAAGTACCAGTAGCACTATTTGTAAGATTGTATTCATAGTATAATCATCATTTAAAGATCTCTGAATTATATCCTTAAAATCTAAAGTAAAAACTTCTGACTCTATTTAAAAGTCAGAAGTTGTATTTTATTAAATTAAAATGAATTATTTTTTAGGCAGGAAAACTTCGGCAAGCATACATCTTGCACTACCCCCACCGTTTACTTCAATAGTA
The DNA here is from genome assembly GCF_001507335.1 of Chryseobacterium sp. JAH. Taxonomy (GTDB): domain Bacteria; phylum Bacteroidota; class Bacteroidia; order Flavobacteriales; family Weeksellaceae; genus Chryseobacterium. The sequence goes on from NZ_LMAH01000003.1 coordinate 14,613, forward strand.
TTTAAATCTGAATAGATAATTTCACAGTATTTTTCAATATTTGAAACTTGTTCAGCGTCTAAAGACTGATAAGCGGTCTGACTCATCACCAAAAACTTTTCTCCATCTTTATTCTGAACCTGAAGCATATTTCCGGCAAACTGCTGCATTTGCTCTTCGGAAATTTCAATAATTTCTTTCCCTGAATTCTTAATGGTTTCAATGACCTTGCTTCTTTCCACTTCGTTATCGATGCAGTCAAGACAAATTACCACAAATTGATCTGCAACACACATCATAACATTGGTGTGATAAATAGGAAGTCTTTCTTCACCAACCGTCTGAAAAGAGTGGAAAACCACTGGCATGAAATCATATTTCGCACAGAATTCTCTGAACAAATTTTCATCTAACCGCAAAGAAACTGATCCGTAAGCAATCTTATTATCATGATCGAAAATCATACTTCCTGTTCCTTCTAAAAAGTGACCCTGAATTTCCGGTAACGACCAATCGTCGATTTCGTCAACTTCAAAACCCTGATCTTTGATGCTTTCGATAATATCTTCTCTACGCTCTACTCTTCTGTTTGACGCAAACATAGGATATAAAACCACTTTTCCGTCATTATGAAAACTTACCCAATTGTTTGGGAAAATAGAATCCGGCGTGTGCGGATCTATTGTATCTTTTATTGTGATGACATTAATTCCTTTGCTCTTCAGCTTTTCAACAAAAATTTTAAATTCCGCCAAAGCTTTTGACTGAATATCTGCTCCTTTCTGTTCCATCTGAAAGTAGTTATTCTCTGCCGTTTCTGCATTGTACCCGAATGCAATCGGCTCTATCATTAATACTGTATCTGTTGTCTGCATTTTGTTCTAATTTAAAATTATTAAATCAAATCTATTCTCTTACTAGAGGCATTGTTGAACATCTCAGCAAACCTCCCATTTTAGAAATCTCTCTGTAAGGGATTTCTTCCACAGTCATTCCCCATTCGTTTCTCAGGTGATTATTCATTCTTGTAAACGAACTGTCTGAAACAACAACCTCAGGAGAGATAGAGAAAATATTCGGGAACATTTCAAACATTTCTTCATCGGTAACGTGGAAACAGTTTTCTTCCCCAAAAATATCGATGATTAAATTATAATCGCTCTCGTCTACAAAACCGTTTTTGTAAATAATACATTTATCTGTACCAATCGGATTGAAAGTACAGTCTAAATGCAGAATCCCTTGATAAGGTTCTCTGTCATTTTTCTTGAGTTCAAAATCCAAGATTCTTTTCTTAGGAAAATATTCTTTTAAGATCTCGATGGCATATTCATTGGTTCTGGCCGTCTTAAAATTACGATAATCTTGTGAAAAGCAGGTTCCTATGAAAATAAAATCGTTCCATACGATAACATCTCCGCCTTCGATGTGAGCTGTGTCCGGAAGATTGATAATGTCTCTCCATTTTACTTTTTCAAAAATAGAACGGTAAGCATCCTGTTCATCAGCACGGTCTGCGATGACGTTTGAAATAATCATTTTATCTTCAATGACAAACGAAACATCTCTTGCGAAAACCTGATTGTAATCTTTGATAATACTCGGACGAAGAACTTCAACATCGTACTTTTTTAAAACTTTTTCAAAAGCTTCCATTTCATCAATAATATCTTTTTCTTTCGGATAAATATTATGTTGAATGGAATGATATGATTTTGCATCATAACTTTCTTCTAAAGTAGGATCTGGCCCCATTGAGTTGGGCTGCCCCAAAACCACTGACTTCAGTTTGCCGGTTTCGTTTTTGATATTTAGTTTCATAAAAATTCTTCTGATGTATTGGCTTTAAATAGAGCGTTTTTTACATAGCATGAGCCACAAATATAATGAAACGTCGTTGAAGTCAAAAATTTAATATTGAATAAAATCCATCGAATATTTGATTAAAATATCCGTTTGAATTATTGTCAAAATAATCAAATTCTATCTATCTATTTACTTTTTCACAGATATAAATAACGGTGTTGATCAGGGTGTCAAATCATAAAATCTTTAGAAGAAAAAGTATAAGGACTTAATTTATATCTAAATTAATTGCATGAAGATAAAATATTGAAAAAAGAAGATTTTTGAACCAACCAAAAACGTTATCAACATGATATTTGAAATACTGTAGTTCCATTTTGCGTATAAAAATCAATACATCTATAAACTACTTATAAGGAACTCAAATTTGTCCTACAACCCTTCCGCTGCTCCGGACTTTCCTTGATGAATAGAGTACTAAATTATTTGACGTTGCACTTTCTGATTTATTTCACAAAAAAAATCCCAAAGCAAAACTTTGGGATTTTAAATTTATAGGAGAAACTAATATTATCTGTTTGTAATATCAATATAATCTCTCTTTTGAGCTCCTTGATAAACCTGTCTTGGTCTTCCGATTGGGTCTCCTTTCAATCTCATTTCTTTCCATTGAGCGATCCATCCAGGAAGTCTTCCTAATGCGAACATTACAGTAAACATTTCTGTTGGAATTCCTAATGCTCTGTAGATGATTCCAGAATAGAAATCTACGTTTGGATATAATTTTCTTTCGATGAAGTATTCGTCTTCAAGAGCTACTTTTTCTAACTGCATTGCAATATCAAGTGCCTTATCTTCAATTCCTAAAGCGCTCAACAAGTCGTCAGCAGCTTTTTTGATGATTTTTGCTCTTGGATCGAAGTTTTTGTACACTCTGTGTCCGAATCCCATCAAACGGAAGCTGTCGTTCTTATCTTTCGCTTTAGCAACCCATTTGTTAACATCACCACCATCTTTTTCAATTAATTCAAGCATTTCGATAACTGCTTGGTTTGCACCACCGTGAAGTGGTCCCCAAAGTGCAGAAATACCTGCAGAAACTGAAGCGAAAAGGCCTGTGTGAGCAGAACCTACCATTCTAACAGTAGATGTAGAACAGTTTTGCTCGTGGTCAGCATGAAGGATTAATAATTTATCTAAAGCAGCAGTCACTACAGGATTGATTTCGAACTCTTCGTTTGGTAATCTGAACGCCATTTTGTAGAAGTTTTCCACATAGTTTAGGCTGTTATCTCCGTGGTTTAAAGGTAAACCTAACGTTTTTCTGTACGTCCAAGCTGCAAGGTGAGCAAATTTAGCAATCAATAATTCTGCAGCAAGATCCATTTCTTCTTTAGACTGTACATTAACAGCTTTAGGGTTAAAGGCAGTTAATGCAGAAGTAAGAGAAGATAAAACTCCCATTGGGTGAGCAGAACGAGGGAAAGCATCGATGATTTTTTTCATCTCCTCTGCTACGAAGTTATATTTTTTTATGTTACCGTTGAAGGTTTCAAATTGCTCTTTTGTAGGCAATTCACCGTGTAACAAAAGGTACATTACCTCAGTAAAGTTTGATTTTTCAGCAATTTGCTCGATAGGATAACCTCTGTAGAATAATTCTCCCTGGTCACCATCAAGATAAGTGATTTCGCTTAATGTTGCACCTGTGTTTTTGTATCCTAAATCTAAGGTGATAAGACCAGTTTGGTCTCTTAATTTTGAAATATCTATTCCTCTGTCTCCGATTGTACTATCTACGATAGGATATTCATACGAATTACCATCGTAATTCAATATAACTTTGTTGTCTGACATTATTATAATATTTTATTTAAATTTCTTAAAAATACATAAAAAAACAGCAACCAAAAAATAGTATGCTGTTTTTTTTGAGATTTATTATCTGTTAATTTTAAATGCGTCTAATCCAGGAAAATAGGCTGTATCACCCAAAGCTTCTTCGATTCTTAGTAACTGATTGTACTTCGCCATTCTGTCTGATCTTGAAGCAGAACCTGTTTTAATTTGACCACAATTCATTGCGACTGCTAAATCAGCGATTGTAGAATCTTCAGTTTCCCCAGATCTGTGAGACATCACTGATGTAAACTTATTATGCTGAGCCATTTGCACTGCTGCCATTGTTTCAGAAAGAGAACCGATCTGGTTTACTTTAACCAAAATTGAATTGGCAATTCCCTCGTCAACTCCTCTCTTCAATCTCTCAACATTGGTTACAAACAAGTCGTCACCTACCAATTGTACTCTGTCACCAATTTTATCCGTTAACATTTTCCAACCTTCCCAGTCATTTTCCTGCATACCGTCTTCGATAGAGATAATTGGGTATTTGTTTGCTAATTCAGCCAAGTAAGAAACCTGTTCACTGCTTGTAAACTGAGCTGCATCCGGAGTCTGGAATTTTCTGTAATCGTACACTCCGTCTTTATAAAATTCCGAAGCTGCACAGTCTAATGCAATCATTACATCATCACCAGGCTTGTAACCTGCTTTTTCAATTGCCTGCAACAAAGTATCTAAAGCGTCTTCGGTTCCTTTAAAAGTAGGAGCAAAACCACCTTCGTCACCAACAGCAGTAGACAAACCTCTAGAATGAAGAATTGCTTTAAGGTTATGGAAGATCTCAGTCCCTTTTCTCAATGCATGAGAGAAAGAATCTGCTTTTACCGGCATTACCATAAATTCCTGAAAAGCGATCGGAGCATCTGAGTGAGATCCTCCATTGATTACATTCATCATCGGAACAGGAAGTGTATTTGCGTTTACACCACCGATATATTTGTATAACGGCATTTTTAGTTCAGCAGCAGCAGCTTTTGCAGCAGCTAACGAAACACCAAGAATGGCATTAGCACCAAGATTTCCTTTGTTTTTAGTTCCGTCTAAATCGATCATGATCTGATCCAAAAGGTTCTGATCATAAACTGGAAGACCTACTAATTCAGCAGCAATCACTTCTCTTACATTTTCTACAGCTTTAGAAACACCTTTTCCCATCCACTCAGAACCACCATCACGCAATTCTACTGCTTCATGTTCACCGGTAGATGCTCCAGAAGGTACAGCAGCACGCCCCATCGCACCACTTTCTGTAAATACATCAACTTCCACTGTAGGATTTCCTCTTGAATCCAAAATCTGTCTCGCTTCTATGTAAGAAATGTAACTCATTTTTTGTTTATTTATAGTTGAGACAAATTTAATCAAAATTTAACTTTTTTCGGTATACGTATAGTGTCATTTAATGATTTATGAGTTAAATTTTAGTTAATTTTAAGCATAGCAGAATGTATGAAGCATTCTCAATAAGTTTCATTTATGATCAGTTGAAAAGAAATTTCCTTTATTTGGAAATCGAGCTTTCAGTTAAAAATAATTCCATCATCAGATATTAACTTTAAAAACCTGACAAGTTCCACTGCTGGTAGACGAAATTTCAAATGTACCACCAGATTCTTTCATTCTCCTATTCATATTCTTGAGACCATTTCCTTGGTTCACTTCTCCTACCAAACCTTTTCCGTTATCTGAAACTCTCATTATAAAACTCGCTCCTTTCTGGTTAAACGAAATATTTAGTTTATCCGCTTGACTATGTTTGTATGCATTATTGAGAACTTCCTTCAGACACAGGAACATATTTCTTCTGACCTCCGCTGAAATAGCAGTATCTGAATGGGAAATATTGTGTTCTAAAATAAGCCGGATGGAACTTTTCTTTAAAAAGTTTTCTGAATACATTTTTGCGTAAATTACAAAATCAGCAACAGTATCATTTGCAGAGTTTAGACTCCAAAGCATTTCACGCATAGAGATATTCATTTCTTCGGATGTTTTCAGAAGTTCATTGATATCACTTACCAGGTCTTCGTCGTCAGCTTTCTGTTTTAAAAATTCTGCCTGAAGTTTGAGCGCGGAAATTCCAGCGCCGAGATCATCGTGCATATCATGAGAAATCCTTTCACGTTCCAGTTCTATAGATTTTTGTTTTTCAAGTTCTTTCTGAAGCAGCTGGTTTTGGTATTCTGATTCTTTGAGTTGTTTTTTTTTAAGATCAAGAAGTCGCTTTCTGTTGTAAATTAAAACTACAAAAATGATGAAGCTCACGAAAAGCAGCATCACAATTGTAATCATCAGGTATGTAATTTTTATCTCATCAATCATATTCATTCTCTTTTTTATACTTTAATAACGAAATGAGTAATATTGAATAGAAAATGATATTGACACAAAAGAAAAATGATTGTGACATGATAAGCAACTCTGCATCAACTTTATTAAATAAATACCTTGGAATAATTCTTAAAATAAAAAAAACTCCCCAAAATAACAATCCGCTAGACACCCAAAATTTTGGATCATCCATAATACTATTCTTATCAGGAGACATTATTTTCCCATAAAACCAAATTAGGCTGTACAGAATATAAAGAAAGGCAAAGGATAATCCGATAATTTGGTTGACTTCAACGAAATTATTAAAGATGGAAACCAAAAATGTGGTTACAAAACAACCGAAAATAAGGGTATTCAATTTTTTTAATTTAATGATCTGATTTCTGTTAAAATAGATCAGGAAAAAAACTCCAGAAAAGAGAATGTAAATATTGTACAGAAAACCAAACTGAGCAGTCGTAGTAAAAAATATCTGCAGGATAAACATTAAAAAATCAAGCAAAAAACTGATACTCAAATAAACCACAAGTAATTCCTGCTTCTTCCCTTCTTTAAGATATAAATAAATCGAGAAAAAAGTAACAAAAAACAGAGCCAACAGATAAGCTAACTGAAATTGGGTATACATTACGGCTGCATATTTCCGATATTAAAAAAAGCAATATCTAATAATGTCTGCGGATTATTAACGCGGTCTTTTTCGATCTCAAGAATAATATTCTGTCTTAATCTTCCATCAATCGGGTCATTTTTGGCTGCAGCCAAAAGCTTGGTGCTTGCAGGGAAACCCTTAAAGTTGTTTCGAATATTCTCTGTCTCAAAAGTGATGTACTGTGTATATGAAAATCTCGAATGATCAAATTGCTGTGCGTTATAAAAATCTTTATAATTTACTACATAGGTTGCTGCATCTTCATTTGTAACCATATGTAAGTTTTGACCAGACAATACATATACAACATCGTCTGATAAAAACTTCACATCATCAGAAATATTCGTCGAAGCATTGTTAAATCTAAATAACAGGCTTATTCCTTGTGCATTCTTAATAAAATAGATGTGAAGAAATTCGCAATATTGGACATGCTGATCAAAAACGTTTTGTATCTCATTGATAATAAAAAACTTTGGCGAGTTTAAGGAGCCAAACTCTTTCATATTATCAATTTCTATATCTGCTACCTCCTTTTCAATTTCCTCATTCAGATTAATTCCTAAGAGCAACAGAAGTTTGATATATATATCGGTTTTTGATTTACTTTTATTCCAATTTTCGAAATCTGATTTTAAAATGAGGTTAATAAGATTCAATTTGATTTCTGCCGAGCTCATGTTACGATCTAAGTTCATACAATGTTAGTTTTTAAAATGGTTAAATTTGTTGATAGCTTCTACTTTATTACTGACCTGAAGTTTTCTGTAAATATTTCCTACGTGTTTTTTTACAGTATCGATGCTGATAAAGATCTTATCTGCAATCTCTTTATATAAAAGTCCCTGAGATAAAAGTTCTACAATCTCCGTCTCCCGTCTTGTGAGCTCTTCAAAATCTTTAATCTCAATCGTTTTCTTATTAAAATGAGTCAAAACCCGTCTTGCGATTGAAAAGCTCATCGGTGCACCACCATTGTAAACATCCCTAATTGATGAGAGAATTTTATCCATACTTTCCCCTTTAATAAGATATCCTGTGGCGCCGGCTCTCAATGAATTGAAAATCATTTCGTCATCTTCGAAACTTGTGCACATGATAAAGCTGGTGTTTGGCATCTCTTGCTTTAACTTTCCGATAACGTCAATTCCCATCATATCCTGAAGTTGAATATCCATCATAACGACGTCTGGACAAATACTAGATAAATTTTTGAGTGCTGCACCTCCATCAAAAAACTGGGCAATCACCTGCATGTCACTTTGGTAATCGATCACTTTCTTCAAAGCGTTGTTGTAGTTTTTTTCATCTTCTACGATGGCTATAGAAATGCTCATGTTTTTGGGTTGTTTTTTAGACAAATTTCAACAGAAAACAAAGGGGAAACAATTACACTTTTGTGTAATAAAAAAAATGAGTTTGTGGGTTATTGTTTTGTTTTTTGTTTTTATTAAATTTAATGAAAATTCTATAGATAGAAAATTAATTTTAAATTAAAAATTTCAAAAAGAAATGTAATGAAAAAAGGAATTCTAATTGTGGCCTCTTTTATAGCTTTATCTTTGACAAGCTGTAAAAAAAATGAGAGCGGAAATAAGGGAATTGTGAAATCTGATTCTACGGAAACTATTCTTGCAGACAATGGGCAGGTAGACTCTAACATCGGATACAATACCGACGTCAATGGAAAGAAAAGCATCAAAACAGATTACGTATACAAAGCAACCGACGGAACCTTAGTAAAAGTTGTGTACAACTATGATCCTAACGAAAGTAACGTATCAATTACTAGTAACAAAAAGACATTTATTCTTAATAAAGTAGAATCAACGGGAACTGAAACTACTTATGAAAAAGCGGAAATGAAAGCCACGGTTAAAGGTGACAGTTTGATTCTTCACCAGGGAGACAATATCATCCAACTGGTAAAAACCAAAATATAAGACACAAAAAAACCGCTCAGAAATCTGAACGGTTTTTTTATATTTCTGAATGAATATTATTCACCAGCTTTTTCTTCAGTAGAATCAGTTGATTCAGCCTTAGGCTCTTCAACTTTCTCTTCTACAGCTGGAGTTGCTTCAACAGCTACTTTTGCAGTAGAAGTAGATCTTCTACTTCTTCTTGTTGTCTTTTTCTCCTCAGCATTAGGATTATAAAGCTCATTGAAATCAACTAACTCGATAAGAGCAGTATCTGCAGCATCACCAGGTCTGAAACCAGTTTTGATGATTCTCGTATAACCACCGTTTCTTTCAGCGATTTTCGGAGCTACAGTTCTGAATAACTCAGTAACCGCTTCTTTACTTTGAAGATATGAAAAAACAATTCTTCTGTTGTGTGTAGTATCTTCTTTTGCTTTTGTTAATAGAGGCTCAACGTATACTCTTAAAGCTTTCGCTTTAGCTACAGTAGTGTTGATTCTTTTATGCTCAATCAGAGAACAAGCCATATTAGAAAGTAACGCGCTTCTGTGAGAAGCTGTTCTTCCTAAGTGATTGAATTTTTTACCGTGTCTCATTATTATTTAATTATCAGCGTCTAATTTATATTTTGCAACGTCGAAACCGAAGTTAAGACCTTTTGAATGCACTAATTCTTCTAGTTCTGTCAAAGATTTTTTACCAAAATTTCTGAATTTCATCAAATCAGACTTACTGTAAGAAACCAATTCTCCCAATGTTTCAACTTCAGCCGCTTTCAGACAGTTTAGGGCTCTTACAGAAAGATCCATATCTGCTAATTTAGACTTAAGAAGTTGTCTAGTGTGAAGAGTTTCTTCATCGTATTGGATAGATGCCTTTACAGCTTCAGTTTCTAGAGTGATTCTCTCATCAGAGAACAACATGAAGTGATAAATCAATATCTTAGAAGCTTCAGTTAAAGCATTCTGAGGGCTTATAGAACCGTCAGTTTCAATATCTAATACTAATTTTTCGTAGTCTGTTTTTTGCTCTACACGATAATTCTCAATGCTGTACTGCACTTTTTTGATCGGCGTAAAAATAGAGTCAATAGCAATAGTTCCAACAGGAGCATTGTTTGACTTGTTTTGGTCAGAAGGTACATACCCTCTTCCTTTCTCTACATTAAACGTGATCTCGAAAGTTACATCTGAGTTTAGGTTACAAATCATCAATTCTGGATTAAGAATCTCAAAACCGTTGATCGATTTACCTAAATCCCCAGCAGTAATTACAGTTTGACCGGAAACTTTAGCAACAACCTGTTCGTTAGTTTGGTTTTCTGCCGTAGCTTTTAATCTTACCTGCTTAAGGTTAAGAATAATTTCGGTAACGTCTTCAATTACTCCTGGAATCGTTGAAAATTCGTGCTCTACACCTTCTATTTTGATAGATGAAATAGCGTATCCTTCCAGAGAAGAAAGCAACACTCTTCTCAAAGCATTACCGATTGTAAGCCCGAAACCTGGTTCTAAAGGTCTGAATTCGAATTGACCTTTAAATTCATCAGAGTTAAGTAGAATTACTTTATCGGGTTTTATGAATTGTAAAATTGCCATATTATTGGGTTGAGCAAAAATTTGATTAAAAAATTATTTAGAGTAAAGTTCGACGATAAGCTGTTCCTTGATGTCTTCCGGGATTTGGATTCTCTCAGGAGCAGATACGAAAGTACCTTCTTTTTTCTCGTCGTTGAATTGTAACCACTCATAGTTTGCTTTAGAAGCTAAAGCATCTGCAACCACTTCAAGAGACTTAGATTTTTCTCTTACTGCGATTACATCACCAGCTTTTACCAAATAAGACGGAATGTTAAGGATCTCACCATTCACAGTGATGTGTCTGTGAGAAGTTAACTGTCTTGCACCAGATCTAGTTTTAGCAAAACCTAATCTGTATACAACGTTATCCAATCTTGATTCGCAAAGCTGTAATAAAACTTCACCTGTTACACCTTTACTTCTGTGTGCTTTTTCAAATAAGTTAGCAAACTGTCTTTCTAAAATACCGTAAGTATATTTAGCTTTTTGCTTTTCCATCAACTGGACAGCGTATTCAGATTTTTTTGCTCCTCTTCTTTTGTTAACACCATGTTGTCCTGGCGGTTGGTTTTTTCTTTTCTCGAAGTTCTTATCATCTCCGTAGATTGCAGCACCAAACTTTCTAGCAATCTTTGTTTTTGGTCCAATATATCTTGCCATAATGGGTAAATTCTAAAAATTAAACTCTTCTTCTTTTTGGTGGTCTACATCCATTGTGCGGCATAGGAGTAACGTCAATAATTTCGCTAACCTCGATACCTGAATTGTGAATAGTTCTGATAGCAGATTCTCTACCTGCACCTGGACCTTTCACATACACCTTTACTCTTCTTAAACCAGCTTCGTGAGCTACGTTAGAGCAATTTTCTGCTGCCATTTGAGCAGCAAAAGGAGTGTTCTTTTTAGAACCTCTGAACCCCATTTTACCGGCAGATGCCCAAGAGATAACTTCTCCGCTTTTATTTGTTAAAGAAATGATGATGTTATTGAAAGAAGCTTGAATATGTGCTTCACCAATAGCTTCAACTTTTACTTTTCTTTTTTTAACTACTTTACTTTGTTTTGCCATAATTCCTAACGATTATTTACTTGCTTTTTTCTTGTTAGCAACTGTTTTTCTCTTTCCTTTACGGGTTCTCGAGTTGTTTTTCGTTCTCTGGCCTCTTAAAGGTAGTCCTAGTCTGTGACGTATTCCTCGTTGGCATCCTATGTCCATTAATCGCTTAATGTTCAATTGCACTTCAGATCTAAGCTCACCTTCTACTTTAATGTTTTCAGTGATGTAATTTCTGATTGCAGCCAATTCATCGTCATTCCATTCGTTGACTTTCTTGTCTTCGCTGATACCGGCAGCTTTAAGGATTTCAGAAGAAGTACTTCTTCCTACCCCATAGATGTAAGTTAAACCGATAACACCTCTTTTGTTTTTTGGTAAATCAATACCTGAAATTCTCGCCATAATTTAGCCTTGTCTTTGTTTAAATTTTGGGTTCTTCTTGTTGATTACAAACAGAACGCCTTTTCTGCGAACGATTTTGCAATCAGCACTTCTTTTTTTAATTGATGCTCTAACTTTCATTTGATATATATAATCTTTTAAAAAGGACAAATGACATCTTCCGATTTCATTTGAAATATAATTATTTTCTATACTCATACAGTCATCTTACTGACTTCAATATCGAGTATTTATTTTTTAACAATAGCCAAATGGAGATCAGAAGATTCCATTTGGCATTTTGTTTAATATCTAAATGTAATTCTCCCTTTTGATAAATCGTAAGGAGACATTTCAAGTTTTACCTTATCACCAGGTAAAAGTTTAATATAATGCATTCTCATTTTACCAGAAATATGAGCGATAAGCATATGCCCATTTTCTAGTTCTACACGGAACTGGGCGTTCGAAAGTGCTTCCGTAATAACGCCATCCTGTTCAATATGTTTCTGTTTTGCCATAAATTAATATCCAGTCGATCTTGATAGTTTAGACTGCATTAAGCCATCATAATGATGATTCAGCAGATAAGTGTTAATCTGTTGAACAGTATCTAATACTACCCCAACCATAATTAGCAACGAAGTTCCCCCAAAAAATAAGGCGAACGCATCTGTCTGAACAAGACTTCCATGCACTATTGCTGGAAGGACTGCAAAGATAGATAAAAATATTGCACCCGGCAAGGTAATTTTTGATAAAATGTCATCTAAATAATCAGCTGTCTCTTTACCAGGTCTTACCTTCGGTACCAAACCTCCGTTTCTCTTTAAATCATCAGCCATTTGGTTCACCGGAATTGTAATTGCGGTATAGAAAAATGAAAAGATAATAATTAATAGCGCGAACAATACATTGTACTGCCAGCTAAAAACATTTTTGAAGCCCGCAAGAAAAGTATTAGACTCATCAAATTTTGTCAACAAACCAGGTACAAACATCAATGCCTGAGCAAAAATGATTGGCATAACCCCAGCTGCATTCACTTTCAATGGAATCCACTGTCTTGCTCCCTGCATAAGATTTTTATTAACACCTCCTCTTGCCTGAGCTCTGCTTACATACTGAATAGGGATTTTTCTTACTGCAACAGATAATACTACTGCTAAAAGAACCACCAACATCCAGAATATCACTTCAATCAAAATCATGATTGATCCTAAACCTCCTTTTCCGTTCTGTACTGCGATTTCCTGTACAAATGCTTCTGGTAATCTAGATAAGATACCTACCATAATAAGGATAGAAATACCATTTCCAATACCTTTGTCGGTAATTTTCTCACCTAACCACATTGCAAATACAGACCCCGCAACCAAGATTACAATACTTGGTAACCAGAACATAATAGAGTTTGGATCTACAAAATATGCAGACTGGAACTGAGCATATGGTAAGAATAATTGAGTAATAGAAGTTAAATAAGAAGGTGCCTGTACAAGACAAACCCCAATTGTTAACCATCTAGTAATTTGATTCAATGTATTTCTACCAGACTCTCCGTCTTTTTGAAGTTTCTGAAGATAAGGAATTGCCATCCCCATCAACTGAACAATAATAGAAGCAGAAATGTAAGGCATGATACCTAACGCCATCACTGAAGCGTGGCTGAAAGCCCCACCCGTAAACGACGAAAGCAAGCCAAGGAGACCTGCTCCTTGCTTGTTACCGCCTTGATTTTTATAATGCTCTAAGAGATCTCCTACTTCTGCAAGATTAATCGCAGGTAAAGAGATGAAAGATGCGAATCTATACACAAGGATAATACCTAAAGTAAAGAGAATTTTGTCTCTCAATTCTTTAAGGCTCCAAATATTCTTAAGGGTTTGTATAAATTCTTTCATTAGTAATATTATAAGGTAATTGCTTTTCCACCTGCTTTAGAAATTAATTCTTCAGCAGATTTAGTGAATTTGTCAGCTGTAATTGAAACCGCAGATTTCAATTCACCTCTACCCATAATTTTCACTATTTCATTTTTAGTAGCTAAACCGTTTTCAACTAAAACTTCTTTGGTAATATCTCCTGTTATAGATTTAGTATCAATTAAGTTTTGAATATCATCCAGATTAATACCTCTGTATTCTTTTCTGTTTACGTTTTTGAAACCGAATTTAGGTAATCTTCTCTGCAAAGGCATTTGACCTCCTTCGAAACCGATTTTCTGAGAATAACCAGCTCTAGCTTGCTGACCATTGTGACCTTTCCCAGCTGTACCGCCTTTTCCACTACCTTGTCCTCTACCAATTCTTTTTGAACTAAAAGTAGAACCTGCTGCAGGTCTTATGTTGTTTAAATTCATTTTAAAATTATTTTAAAAATTATTTTTGAACTTCAAGTAAGTGACTAACTGCAGCTATCATTCCTAAAATTGAAGGAGTAGCTTCGTGCTCTATAACTTGGTGAAGTTTCTTAAATCCTAATGCTTCAAGCGTTCTCTTTTGGGTTTTTGTTCTACCAATAGCGCTTCTTACTTGTTTTACTTTAATTGTTGCCATTGTATATTTATTAACCGTTAAACACTTTACTTAGAGAAACTCCTCTCATTCTTGCAATTTCTTCTGGTCTTCTGATGTCTAACAACGCTTTGAAAGTTGCCTTTACCACATTGTGAGGGTTTGAAGATCCTTTAGATTTTGAAAGGATATCGTGAATACCTGCAGATTCTAGTACCGCTCTTACTGCACCACCGGCAATAAGACCTGTACCGTGAGAAGCTGGTCTCAAGAAGATATCAGCACCACCATATCTAGCAGCACTTTGGTGAGGAATGGTGTGATTCATTACAGGAACTTTCACAAGATTTTTCTTAGCATCTTCTACTGCTTTAGCAATAGCAGAAGCTACCTCTTTAGATTTCCCTAAACCAAAACCGATGGTTCCGTTTTCGTCTCCTACAACAACAATTGCAGAAAAACCGAACGCTCTACCCCCTTTAGTTACTTTTGTTACCCTGTTTACGGATACGAGACGATCTTTTAATTCTAATCCTCCCGGTTTTACTCTTTCTATATTATCTAGTCCTAACATATTTTCCGAAATTTAATGATTAGAATTTAAGTCCTCCTTCTCTCGCACCATCAGCTAGAGCCTTAACTCTACCGTGATATACGAAACCGTTTCTATCAAATACAATAGCTTCAATTCCAGCAGCAATAGCTTTGGCAGCAATAGCTTTACCTACAGCAGCAGAAATTTCACTTTTAGTACCTTTAGCATCTACACCTTTTTCTCTCGAAGAAGCTGAAGCTAAAGTTTTACCATCTTTATCGTCTATTAACTGAGCGTAAATTTCCTTATTACTCTTGTATACAGATAATCTTGGCAATTCAGAAGATCCAGAGATTTTCCCTCTTACTCTTCTTTTGATTCTTATTCTTTTTTCTAATTTACTTAGTGCCATTTTCTTAAAATTTATTAAGCAGATTTACCAGCTTTACGTCTAACATTTTCTCCTACGAATCTTACACCTTTTCCTTTGTATGGCTCAGGCTTTCTGAATGAACGGATCTTTGCAGAAACCATTCCTAGAAGTTGCTTGTCATGAGACGTTAAAGTAACAATTGGGTTTTTACCTTTTTCAGTCAATGTATCGATAATCACTTCTTTTGGAAGTTCTAAAACGATACCGTGAGAGAAACCTAAAGCTAACTCAAGTTTTTGACCCGAGTGAGAAGCTCTGTATCCTACTCCCACTAGTTCCAACTTCTTAGTGAAACCTTCAGCAGTTCCAATAATCATGTTGTTAATCAACGCTCGGTATAAACCGTGTAGCGCTTTGTGTTGTTTAGACTCAGACGGTCTGCTGAATGTAAGCACGCCATCTTCTTGTACTAAAGTAATTCCTTCTGTAAGTTCCTGAGTTAATTCTCCTTTAGGACCTTTTACAGTTACAACGCCATCTTTTTCAGTGACAGTAACTCCAGCTGGAATTGTTATAATTGCTTTACCAATTCTTGACATTTTCCTTTGATTAAAAATTAATAAACATAGCAGATTACTTCACCGCCTACTTTTTCTTCTCTAGCTTTCTTATCTGTCATTACTCCTCTAGAAGTTGAGATAATTGCTACACCCAAACCGTTCAATACTCTTGGAAGTTCCGCAGAACCTTTGTATTGTCTTAGACCTGGTCTTGAAGCTCTCTGGATAGATTTGATTGCAGGCTTGTTTGTTTGCTTGTCATACTTAAGAGCGATTTTGATAGTCCCTTGAACAGCGTTATCTTCAAACTTATAGTTTAAGATATACCCTTGATCAAATAAGATTTTCGTAAGCTCCTTTTTGATTTTCGATGCAGGAATTTCCACCACTTTGTGGCCTGCGCTTTGTGCGTTCCTTACTCTTGTTAGGAAATCTGAAATTGGATCTGTTACCATTTTTCTATTTTAAATTATTGGTTAAAAGACAACCAGTATTGAAAAGACTTGAAGATTAAAATATCAGACGTCAGAAAACTTCGGTCTGATATTTTTATTCTTTAGTATCTCAACAACTTAATTGCCTCGATTAATTAGTAATTATTACCAACTAGCTTTTTTCACTCCCGGGATAAGACCGTTGTTGGCCATCTCTCTGAAAGTTACTCTAGAAATCCCAAAGGTTCTCATGTAACCTCTTGGTCTCCCTGTCAATTTACATCTGTTGTGTAGTCTAACAGGAGAAGCATTTTTAGGTAATTTTTGAAGTCCTTCGTAATCACCAGCTTCTTTAAGAGCTTTTCTTTTCTCAGCGTATTTAGCTACAGTAGCTTCTCTTTTGCGCTCACGCGCTTTCATTGATTCTTTAGCCATTTCTTAGTTCTTTTTGAAAGGTAAACCGAAGTGAGTTAATAATGCTTTAGCTTCTTTGTCTGTTTTCGCAGTTGTAACGAAAGTAATGTCCATCCCTTGGATTTTCTTTACTTTGTCAATTACGATTTCAGGGAAGATAATTTGCTCAGTAATACCTAAGTTATAGTTACCTCTACCATCGAAACCGTCAGCTTTGATACCAGAAAAATCTCTAATACGTGGTAAAGCAGAAGAAGTCAATCTATCTAAGAATTCGTACATTTTGCTAGCTCTAAGAGTTACCTTAGCACCTACAGGCATACCTTTTCTTAATTTGAAAGCAGCTTCATCCTTTTTTGAAATAGTACCTACAGCTTTTTGCCCGGTAATATTTGTAAGTTCTTCAACAGCATAATCGATGATTTTTTTATCAGCAGTAGCGTCTCCTAAACCTTGAGATAATACAATTTTCTCAAGTCTTGGTACCTGCATCACTGATTTGTATCCGAATTCTTCCATCATTGCTGGAACAATTGTTTCCTGATATGCTTTTTTGGGTCTTGCGATATATTCCATGTGTTATTTAAAATTATAAAGTTTCACCCGTTTTTTTGTCGATTCTTACTTTCTTATCTCCGTCGATTTTGTAACCAACTTTGATAGCTTTTCCGTCTTTACCAACTAAAGCTATGTTTGAGATATGAATAGAAGCTTCCTTTTCTGTAATTCCTCCTTGAGGATTTGAAGCTGAAGGCTTAACGTGTTTTTTAACGATGTTAAGTCCTGCAACGATTACTCTAGGGTCTTTTCCTTCTTTTTTGATCACTTCAATAACCTCACCAGTTTTACCTTTGATATCTTTTTTACCAGTGGTAATGATTACGTTATCTCCTCTTTTTATTTTTAACTTTGACATTTTTTTTAAAATTTTAAATATTAAAGTACTTCAGGAGCTAATGAAATGATTTTCATATATTCTTTGTCTCTCAACTCACGAGCAACGGGTCCGAAAACACGTGTTCCTCTCATTTCTCCTCCAGCGTTTAGTAAAACACAAGCATTGTCTTCGAATTTGATGTAAGATCCATCTTTTCTTCTAACTGCTTTTTTAGTTCTTACTACTACCGCCTTTGATACTTGACCTTTCTTAGCGTTTCCTGATGGTGTAGAATCTTTAATAGTAACTACGATTTTATCACCAACTGAAGCATATCTTCTTCTGGTACCTCCCAGAACTCTGATCACTAGTACTTCTTTAGCACCTGTGTTATCAGCAACTTTTAATCTTGATTCTGTTTGTAACATTACTTAGCTTTTTCAATGATTCTTACTAATCTCCATCTCTTGCTCTTGCTCAAAGGTCTTGTTTCTGTAATTAATACAGTATCTCCCTCTGTGCATTCGTTGTTCTCGTCGTGTGCAGTATATTTTTTCGTTTTCAAAACGAATTTACCGTACATCGGGTGCTTTACTCTTGTAGTTTCACTAACAACAATAGTTTTTTCCATTTTATTGCTGGAAACCACTCCGATTCTTTCTTTTCTTAAATTTCTATCCATTGTAAAAAGGATTATTGTTTGTTAGTTAACTCAGTGTTTAGTCTTGCGATTGTCTTTCTCAAATCTCTGATTTGGATTGGATTTTCAAGTGGACTGATTTTGTGAGCCAATTTCATTTTTGAGAATTGAGCTTTAGCTTCAGCCAATTTTGCTTGAATATCTTCAGCGCTTAGATTTTTAATTTCAGCTTGTTTCATTGTTCAGAGATTAAAGAGGTTTAACAAAATCGTTCGCAACTATAAATCTAGTCGTAACCGGCAATTTCTGTGCAGCAAGTCTTAAAGCTTCCTTAGCGATTTCGTAAGATACACCTCCGATTTCGAACATAATTTTACCTGGTTTTACTACAGCTACCCAATATTCTACAGCACCTTTACCTTTACCCATCCTTACTTCGGCTGGTTTTTTAGTAATAGGTTTATCCGGGAATATTTTGATCCATAGTTGACCTTCTCTTTTCATATATCTTGTCGCAGCGATACGAGCAGCTTCGATTTGTCTTGCAGTGATCCAAGCACCTTCGTTAGCTTTGATTCCGAAAGTTCCATAAGCAAGTTGATTACCTCTTTGAGCAATCCCCTTCATTTTCATCTTATGAACTCTACGGAATTTGGTTCTTTTTGGTTGTAACATAATTTCTTAAATTTTAGATTTTAGAATTTAGATTTTAAAAAAGTAACGGTCATTTAAAAACTATCCTCTAAAATTTTATTAATTATTTTTTTTATCTCTAGAAGGTCTTCTGTTATCTCTGTCTCCGCCTCCTCTGTTTCCACCATTTGAAGGACCACCTTTCTTCTGTTGTCCTACTAATGGAGAAAGATCTCTTCTTCCGTAAACTTCTCCTTTCATGATCCAAACTTTAACTCCTAACTTACCGTACTGAGTTAACGCTTCACCGATATGATAATCGATATCTGCTCTGAAAGTTGATAATGGAATTCTTCCGTCTTTGAAAGACTCAGATCTTGCCATTTCAGCACCGTTTAATCTACCAGAGATTTGAACTTTGATACCTTCAGCACCCATTCTCATTGTAGAAGCGATAGCCATCTTCACAGCTCTTCTGTAAGAGATTCTGTTTTCGATTTGCTTAGCGATACTGTCTGCAACTAATACTGCGTCAAGCTCAGGTCTTTTGATTTCGAAAATATTGATTTGAATATCCTTTTTTGTAAGTTTCTTCAATTCTTCTTTTAACTTGTCAACTTCCTGACCTCCTTTCCCGATGATTAATCCCGGTCTAGCAGTAGTGATTGTTACTGTTACTAATTTAAGTGTTCTCTCAATATAAATTTTTGAAATTCCACCTTTAGATAATCTTGCTTCAAGGTATCTTCTGATTTTGTAATCTTCAGCGATTCTATCACCGTAGTTTTTACCACCAAACCAGTTAGAATCCCATCCTCTGATGATACCTAATCTGTTACCAATTGGATTTGTCTTCTGTCCCATACCTTGAATTAATTTTCTTTTGTACCTAAGATTAGTGTAATGTGGTTTGATCTCTTTCTGATTCTGTACCCTCTACCTTGTGGAGCTGGTCTTAGTCTCTTCAATTGTCTTGCACTATCTACAAAAATTTCTTTAACGATAAGGTTAGCTTCTTCAATATCAGCACCATCATTCTTCGTTTGCCAGTTGGCCATCGCAGAAAGTAATACTTTTTCTAATTTCTCAGAAGCTCCTTTTTTTGAATATTTTAGGATGCTTAAAGCTTTGTCAACTTCTACCCCTCTGATGATATCAGCAACTAATCTCATCTTTCTAGGAGATGTCGGGCAATCATTGTGTAATGCTTTTACTACATCTTGATTTGTTAATTTACGTGCTAATGCACTTTCTCTTTTTCTTGATCCCATGATTATCTACTTCCTTTGTTTTTATTACCACCATGACCTCTGAAAGATCTTGTTGGAGAAAATTCGCCTAGCTTGTGACCAACCATGTTTTCTGTAACATAAACTGGGATAAAAGATTTCCCGTTGTGTACTGCAATAGTTTGTCCTACGAAGTCTGGAGAGATCATTGATGCTCTAGACCAAGTTTTGATAACTGTCTTTTTATTAGACTCTATATTTGCCTGAACCTTTTTATCTAAAGTATGATGAATAAATGGTCCTTTTTTAAGTGATCTTGCCATAATTATTTACGTTTAGATATGATATGACGGTTAGACGCTTTGTTTTTCTTTCTGGTTTTGTAACCTTTAGCTGGCATACCGTTTCTAGATCTTGGGTGACCTCCAGATGAACGACCTTCACCACCTCCCATTGGGTGATCTACAGGGTTCATTACTACCGGTCTAGTTCTAGGTCTTCTACCTAACCATCTGCTTCTACCAGCCTTACCTGAAACAGTTAACTGATGATCAGAGTTAGAAACAGATCCAATCATTGCATAACACTCAGTAAGGATCATTCTAGATTCTCCTGAAGGCAATTTGATGATTGCATATTTTCCGTCTCTTGAAGTCAATTGAGCTGATGAACCAGCACTTCTTGCTAAGATTGCACCTTGACCAGGCTTCATTTCGATACAAGAAATTACAGTTCCCAAAGGAATGCTTTTCAATTTCATTGCGTTACCTACATTAGGCTCTACGCTCTCACCAGAAATAATTTTTTGGTCAACTTTGATTCCGTTTGGAGCGATGATATATCTCTTCTCTCCGTCTGCATATTCAACTAACGCGATGAAAGCAGTTCTGTTTGGATCATATTCTACAGTTTTTACCGTTGCTTCAACATCATGCTTGTTTCTTTTGAAGTCGATAATTCTGTATTTCTTTTTGTGTCCACCTCCGGTGTAACGCATGGTCATTTTACCAGTTTGGTTACGTCCACCTGACTTACTAATACCAACGGTTAGAGACTTCTCTGGTTTGTTGGTAGTAATTTCCTCAAAATTGTTTACAATTCTGAATCTCTGTCCTGGGGTGATAGGTTTTAATTTTCTAACAGACATTACTATTATTTATAATTAATAATTAATTTACAGCAAAAATATCGATTACTTCCCCTTCAGCAAGAGTGATAACCGCCTTTTTCAATTTGTTTGTCTTCCCTACTTGAAGACCTTTTTTCGTGTATTTCGAAGAAACTTTAGGAGCATAAATCATGGTTCTAACGTCTGCTACTTTTACACCATAAGCTTGCTCAATTGCATTTTTAATCTGGATTTTATTCGCCTTAGGTTGTACTAAGAAAGAATAAGCACCTCTTAAATCTGTAAGATAGTTAGCTTTTTCTGAAATAACTGGTTTAATAATTAGTGACATGATTTATTTCTTTAAATTTTCCTGGAATTTTTCAACTGCACCTTCTAAGAAAACGATCTCACCTGCATTGATTAAGTCATAAGAAGAAATTTCGTTGAATTTCATAACTTTAGTCTTCGGTAAGTTTCTTGAAGATAAATACACATTCTTGTTTGTATCAGGAAGAATGAATAAAGATTTCTTATCGTTCAATGACAATGCATTAAGGATAGTGATGAAATCTTTAGTTTTAGGAGCAGCAATGCTCAATCCCTCAACAATTTTGATGCTGTTGTCTCTCATTTTTTGAGAAAGAACAGATTTTTTTGCTAATCTCTTAAGAGCTTTGTTCAATTTGAATCTGTAATCTCTTGGCTTAGGACCGAATACTCTACCTCCACCTCTAAATGTAGGAGATTTAATATCACCGTATCTAGCAGAACCAGATCCTTTTTGCTTCTTAAGTTTCTTAGTAGAAGCTGTAATTTCGCTTCTTTCTTTTGATTTATGAGTACCTTGACGCTGAGCAGCAAGATATTGTTTTACTTCTAAGTAAACCGCGTGCTTATTTGGCTCAATTCCGAATACTGTTTCGTCTAGAGTTACTTTTTTTCCGGTTTCTTTTCCTGATGTATTTAATACTACTAGTTCCATTTTCTGATAATTACATAAGAATTTTTAGCTCCCGGAACAGCACCTTTTACTACTAAAAGATTTTGTTCTTGATCCACTTTTAATACTTGAAGGTTTTGTACAGTTACCTGCTTACCTCCCATTCTACCTGCCATTCTCATTCCTTTGAATACTCTCGAAGGATCCGATCCCGCACCGATTGAACCTGGAGCTCTTAATCTGTTGTGCTGACCGTGAGTAGCTTGCATTACACCCCCAAAACCGTGTCTTTTAACAACACCTTGAAAGCCTTTACCTTTTGAAGTTCCTGTTACGTCAACAAATTCACCTTCAGCGAATAAATCAACTTTTACTTCTTCTCCTACTTTTACTTCGTCTACGAATTCTCTGTAGAATTCTACCAACTTAGCTTTAGGAGCAGAACCAGCCTTTTTAAAATGGCCAGCTAACGCTTTACCAACGTTCTTTTCACTCTTGTCATCGAAACCTAACTGAACAGATTTGTATCCGTCCTTTTCAATGGTTCTGACCTGTAAAACTGAGCAAGGACCTGCCTGAATAACGGTACACGGCATGTTTTTGCCGTTTTCGTCAAACAGAGAAGTCATCCCAATTTTTTTTCCAATAATACCTGACATTATTTATATAATATGTTATAAAATTTCCTTGTATTCACGTTCATTTTTCGAGTTCTCAAATAATTACCAAGTTTGAATTGGGCATATTCCTCCCCTAAAATGAGTGTGCAAATGTATGAA
The DNA here is from genome assembly GCF_001507335.1 of Chryseobacterium sp. JAH. GTDB lineage: Bacteria > Bacteroidota > Bacteroidia > Flavobacteriales > Weeksellaceae > Chryseobacterium. The sequence continues at coordinate 37,273 of NZ_LMAH01000003.1, forward strand.
TAAAATTTAATTTGACAAATATTTATTGTAAAATATTTTGATTTTTAATGATTTAGAGATTTGCATGAATTTTGAAACGAAATTCTTTCAAATAATTCTTTAATTTTGAGAAAAAAGTATATGAAAAATATTTTCGGTGCCTTGATGTTCCTCGTCAGCATAATTTCTTTCGCGCAAACCACACCATTTACCGGAAAAAGAGATTTTAATATCGAAGACGGCGCTAGCGGCTCGGGAACTCCGGCTTACTATCTTGACGTAAAGAAAAACGGAAACGTGCATTTTGGATTTCTGCAAATCAATCAGGCAGATCGTAAGGAGACCAAAGAAGAGATCAACGCAGGAAAATATAATCCTAAGGTAATGAAAGTGCATTTTAAAACTTACAACGAAACTTTTTATGTGAAATTTGATAAAGAAAAAATCTACTTAACCGATGAAAAAGGAAACATTAAAAAATCAGATGACTGCTGTCCTGTCTCTGAGCTTGCTTCATTAAACTGCAATTGCGAAAGCATTCTCTATAAATAATGAAAATCTTTCAACTTTTACTGGTTTTCTTTTTGGTGGTTTCCTGCCGAGAAAAACAGATGCACCCGTACACCTTTTACTATTGGAAGACAAATCTTGCTTTAAATAAAACAGAAAAAAAAGCACTCGGAGAATCTACAACCCATTTTTTATGCACAAGATTTTTTGATGTCGACAAAATTAATGGAACATTCGAACCGGTTGCTGTCATCACCAAAGACAAAAGTTTCAGCACTGAAAAAGAAATCGTTCCTACGATATTTATTACCAACCGAACTTTTTATAGAATTAAGGGTGAAGAAATCCAATTTCTCGCAAAAAGCATCACTGACTTGATTAAGAAAAAAGTGAAAGATTATCAACTTGCTTCGAGCAACGAAATTCAGATCGACTGCGACTGGACTGCCGGAACCAAAGACGATTACTTTAAATTTCTGACTGAACTTAAAAAAATCTCCCGAAAAGAGATCTCCTGCACACTCCGACTTCATCAGGTAAAAGATAAAAATCTGATGGGAATTCCGCCAGTGGAAAAAGTGTATCTGATGTGCTACTCTACTTCTTCACCCTTAGAAAATTCGGATAAAAACTCGATTCTGGATGTCAATATTCTAAAAAGTTATTTATCGAAACTTGAAGATTATCCGCTAAAGAACATTGAAGTTGCCTTGCCTATATATTCCTGGGGAATCGTGACCAATCATTTAGGAAAACATAAACTCATTAACGCTTTGTCTGAAAAAGACCTGAAAAATCCCGACTTCAAAAAAATCTCAGACCATGAAATTGAAATTATGAAAGACGGTTTCTACTTTGGGAGCTTTATGAGCAAAGGCTTCAAAATTAAAGCGGAACAAATTTCCGAAGAACAGCTTGATGATGTCACCCGGTTTTTAGATAAAAAATTAAATCGCTACAACATTATTTATTACCAATTAGATAGTAAATTTGTAGAAGGCAGAAGATTTTGAATCCTTCAAAATTGATGGTAGAAGCTTGAAGATGTTTATGCAGATAATCATCAAGGAAATTTTCCCACTGATCCCCACAGATCTCGACGGATGAATTTAAAATTCATAAAAGATCTAGGTAAGTGTAATCTGTGCTAAATAAAAAATAAACACCACAAATACATATGAAAAAGTACATCCTATCATTAGCGGTAGCATCGCTCTTCTACACCAAATCTGAAGCTTGCGCTTGGGCAGATCCTGATTACGATTATTTTAATCTGTTTACACAAAGCATTATTAAAGATAAATCTTATCTACCATTTCTTCACAATTACTCGTCGAGGTTTTATACTGATTTTAAATCTTCCCAGATTCCAAATGAGAATATTGAATCTTGGAGAAAATTCTTCAACAATCAATTGAGTTATTCTGAGACAGATTTTCTGGTGAATAAACTTTCAATGAATGATCTGAACAATTTAAAAAAAGGAAACACCTCCAACCCAGTACTTACAAAACTGGGAGCAGGATCTTATCAGAAATACCGTGAAGGCATTGATTACCTCATTGAGGCCAAATATCTTGAGCCTTACATGAAAATCAACTATGTAGAAAGTGCAGATTCCTTCTATTACAGAGAAAATGAAAGCGATAAAAACGCTACCGAATTAGACTACGCTAAAACAATTTCCGCACTGACATCTTTATATAATGCCGCCAAAAATCCTGAAATCAAGCAGCGGTATGGATATCAGCTCGTTAGATTCAGTCACTACACTAGAAATTTCGATGTGGCTCTTCAGGCATTCAAGTCTTTTGTTCAGCCTATTTCTTTAAGAGGGGCTACATATTATATGGCATTAGACCAATTAGCAGGAGCTCAGAGAGGATTACAAATGGGAAGCGAGGCCAACTGGAATTTCTTTCAGGTGTTTAAAAACAGTAAAAGCCGAAAAGAATCTGCATTTATTTCAATGAAACTTTCTGATACCGCATCTTTCAATAATATTCTAAAAAGAGCAGGAAGTAATGAGGAGAAAAACATGGCATACTTTCTTTTGGGGTATGAAGATTTCACAAACCCCATTCCGATAATGGAAAAGATGTACGACATTGATCCCAATTCAGAAATACTGAAGGTGATGGCCGCAAGAAGCATTAATGAGCTAGAACGAAGCTACCTTCCCACTTATTATTATGATTCTAAAGATGCTGATGCGTCATCCGAAAAAAAACCATCAACTGCCAAAGACAGTTCTCCGAAAGAAGATATAAAACAAAAAGAACTTTCTTTCTGGCAGAAAATCGTCAGGTTCTTTAAAAATCTTTTCAGTTCAAAATCTGATAACAAAAAAGACGGGAATAAAAATGAGCAAAGCAATGATGAGCTGCTGGAAAACCCTAACCGAATTCCTTTTTACACCAAAAATCAAAGTTATTTTTATGACGAAAAACAGAAAGACTTTCTTGATGATTTAGAAAAATTCACAGCCAAAACTAAGGAAAAGTCTACTGATGAATATTGGCAGATTGCCAATGCTTATCTGAAGTTTCTGGAGAAAGACTACAAAGCGAGTACAGAGATTTTAGAAGACATTAAAACCAGCAATCCGGAATATCTTGAAGAGATCAAGCGGATGAAAGTTTTAAATGATATCGTCTCTCAGCCAAAGATTGATGCTGAGTACGAAGATCATTTAATGAAAGACTACGCAGAGTATTTTACTGAAAAGAAAATTGAAAAAGACAGTTTACAAGATGGTGGCTACAACTATGGAGCGCCACCTTCTACCGCTTCATTCTTAAAAGATGTTTTGGCCAACCGCTATTTTCTGCAGGGTGAAGACGGAAAATCTTATCTGATGAATAATAAATTGTCTGATCTTCAGTATAACCCAAATTCTACATTGGTGAAAAGTGTGGAAGAATTTTACAGGAAACCTAACAAGACAGCTTTCGAGCAACAAATCATTGCTAAAAACATGGACAATGTAGGAAACATTGATGCGTTCTTTAATGTCATTTACGGTGATCGTGCAATGAGACTGGCAGACTTTGATAAAGCTAAAACCTATTATCAAAAAGCTCAAAACTTCTCCGGAATTCCGAGAGATAATTATGAACGATACAATCCGGAAACTGGAAATTACGAAAAACTTGTTTATGACGGGCAGAACTATGATGGTTTCAGCAACATCCCCAATTTGGTTTTCGGACATAATGTTTGGGAAAGTTTCCAAAGTTCTGATACACAAAGTATGCACGCTGAAGATTATACTGGTTTTCCTTTCATCAAACAAAAAATGAATAAACTTGAACTGGCTGAAGCTTTAGTTCAGCTAAAAAAAATTGGAAACGGTAAAGACAACAAGTCCGCTCATGCCAATCAGCTCATAGGAAATATCTTGTATAACACTTCTGTTCTCGGATATTACAGAGAATTGTTTGTAATGGATGTCGACAACAGCAACGGCGGAAAATATGATTTTTGGAGCACCGATAAGAAAAATCCTTATCAATATTATTATAAGAATTTCACATCAACCACCTACATCGAACCTGATAATTTTGATCTGTCTTTAAAGTATTATAAAAAAGCTTTAGACCTCTCAACTGACAAAGAAAATAAAGCAAGAATTTTATTTCAGATGGCAAGTGCCGAGCAGGGAAAATATTACCAGTACGAAGCTAAAAACCAAGCAAACATTGATTACTCCGACCCTAAATGGTCCGAGAAAAACGATGCTTACCAGCAGCAGATGAATGACATGAAAAATCAAAAATACAGAACCTATTTTGCTCAGCTGAAATCTCAATATTCAGATACTGAGGCAGCGAGAACACTTTTGGGAAGCTGTAGTTATTTTGACTATTTTATGAAGAGATAATGACTTATTAAGTAAAACAAAAAAAGGAATCAAATTGATTCCTTTTTTTGTTCCTGATCCTTTAGCCACTGGTCATGCTTTTGTTTAAAAGTTTCATATTTCCTGTCTTGATTTCTCTTGGCAGCATCTATGGAATGCGAAGCGTGAATATCTTGATCTTCTTCTGCGAAGTCTGCCAGCTTTTCATAATAGCAATGAATTTGGTCTAGTTCTTTTTCAGTAAGGTCTTCGATGTCGACCATTCGGTTACTTGCTTTTTCATTCGCAGCAATCAATTCATTTAATTTAATCTGTATCGCTTTCGAATCTTTATTCTGAGATTTTTGAATTAAAAAAACCATTAGAAAAGTAATGATTGTGGTTCCGGTATTGATCACCAATTGCCAGGTTTCGGAATATTTAAAAAGCGGACCCGTAGCTGCCCACATCACCACGATCGCAACTGCGCCAAGGAAAGCGTAAGAACTTCCGGTAAATTTTGTTGCCCAATTGGAGAATTTTTCAAATATGCTTTTATCTTCTTTTGACATTATTTTATTTTTAATAAATGTAATCAAAAATTCAGCCTCAAAATAGCGAATGCTTTTCTATTATTGTATAGGAAATTGCACGGCCTTATCAATTTCGATGGGATTATTTTCTCTAAGCATTGTTTTTCTCCTTTCGTCTGACATTCCTTTCAGGTGATCTAAACTTTTAATCTGTACTCCCGTATTTTCAGGGTTGGTGATTTAAAAGATTCAGCAATATCCTGCAGTTGATTATCGTAAAGTTCTAACTGTTTTTTTGCAATGACTTTTTTGGTAACAGGAATTGGTTTTTGTGGCATAAAACTTTCAAGAAATTTAGCTTCCTATGCTTTGGTAAATTTCATATTCCTTAAAAGTTTAAAATATTTTTTTATCATCTTCAATCTGGAAAATCACTCCGGGAAGTCTGCGAAATTTGTAGGGACCCTCGCTCACATTGACATCTTTAGAAAACCATGTAACCCATGCTCTTTCATCAAAAGTTGTTGTTGCCTTTTGGAGTGTATACTGATCTTCAACTATCGTATGACTGTGAAGCTGCCAATTCATTTTATCTGCTGATTCTACAGCAAAAAATTATTCAGTAAGATCAGTGAGGTGTTTTCAAATGAATTCTTTTTCTAATAATAGCAGGAAGATGATCATCCTATCTAGATCTTCACTGACCGCGGATGATATTTAACGAATCCTCTTCCATATAAGAGTATGTATAGAATTTGACTCATCAGGATTGACATTTAAATTATATTTTCTATCGTATGATTTTTGACAATGAGTCTAATTCACACCCAAATTCATATACAAAACGATGAGTTTACGATGATAAAATTAAAGGAAATAAAAGTAAAATCAGTGTCTTCATCTTTTCAATTTAAAACAAAATATAATAATATTTGAATTAGATGAGATTTTGAAGCTAGACACTTAGATTAATTTGAAAACAAAAATCCCTCTTCTTTCGAAAAGGGATTTGTATTAAGATGATAAGCCCAAGGCTTAATTATCACACTTTAATTTCTACGTCAACTCCTGAAGGAAGTTCTAATTTCATTAGAGCATCAACAGTTTTAGAAGAAGAAGAGTAGATATCCATCAATCTCTTGTGAGCTGATAATTGGAACTGCTCTCTTGCTTTCTTGTTTACGTGCGGAGATCTCAACACTGTGAAGATTCTCTTATTTGTAGGTAATGGAATAGGTCCGTTTACAACAGCACCAGTAGCCTTTACCGTTTTTACGATTTTCTCAGCAGACTTGTCTACCAAGTTGTAATCGTAAGATTTTAGTTTTATTCTGATTCTTTGTGACATTTCTTTGATTTAAAAAATTAACCTTTTGCTTTAGCGATAATATCTTCAGCAACGTTTTGAGGAGTAGCTTGGTACTTCTCTAATTCCATAGAAGAAGTAGCTCTTCCTGATGAAAGTGTTCTTAGAGTAGTAACATAACCAAACATTTCAGAAAGTGGAACTGAACCTTTGATAACAACGGCACCGTTCTTTTCTTCTTGTCCACTGATGGTACCTCTTCTCTTGTTAAGGTCACCAATGATGTTACCCATATATTCTTCTGGAGTTACAACCTCCAATTTCATAATAGGTTCCATAATTACTGGCTTAGCAGCACGTCCCGCTTCTTTAAATCCTAATTTAGCAGCTAATTCGAAAGAAAGAGCATCAGAATCCACTGCGTGGAAAGATCCGTCTTTAAGAGTAACTTTAATACCTTCAACTTCGAAACCAGCCAAAGGACCGTTCTTCATTGCAGCTTTAAAGCCTTTTTCAATTGCAGGAACAAATTCTCTAGGAACGTTACCACCTTTGATCTCATTGATGAATTCTAAACCAACTTTACCTTCTTCAGCAGGTCCTAGTTCAAATACGATATCAGCAAATTTACCTTTACCACCAGATTGTTTTTTGTAAACTTCTCTATGGCTAGCAACTTTTGTTAAGTTTTCTTTGTACTCTACCTGAGGCTGACCTTGGTTAACTTCAACTTTGAATTCTCTCTTCATACGGTCAACAATGATATCTAAGTGAAGCTCACCCATACCAGAGATAATCGTTTGTCCAGAAGCTTCGTCAGTTCTTACTGTGAAAGTAGGATCTTCTTCAGCCAATTTAGCTAGAGCGTTACCCATTTTATCCTGGTCAGCTTTAGTTTTAGGCTCAACAGCGATACCAATTACCGGATCAGGGAAAACCATCGATTCTAAAACGATTGGGTTTTTCTCGTCACACATTGTATCACCAGTTTTGATAGATTTGAAACCTACCGCTGCACCAATATCACCAGCTTCAATATATTCTACTGGATTTTGCTTGTTAGCGTGCATCTGATAGATTCTAGAGATTCTTTCTTTATCTCCTGAACGAGTGTTCAAAATATAAGAACCTGCATCTAGTCTTCCAGAGTATGCTCTGAAGAATGCCAATCTTCCTACGAAAGGATCGGTAGCAATCTTAAATGCCAAAGCTGCGAAAGGCTCTTTTACGTCTGGTTTTCTGAAAATTTCAGCGTCAGTTCTTGGATCTGTACCTTTGATATCATCTTTATCCAATGGAGAAGGCAAATATTTACATACTGCATCCAACATAAACTGTACTCCTTTATTTTTGAATGAAGAACCACAAGTCATTGGGATAATAGAAAGATCGATAGTCGCTTTTCTCAAAGCTTCGTTGATCTCATCTTCCGAGATAGAATCTGGATCTTCGAAGAATTTCTCCATCAAAGTATCATCGTAGTCAGCAACAGCTTCTACTAATTTCTCTCTGTATTCCAGAACTTCGTCTTTCATGTCGTCAGGAATTGGAACTACCTCGAAAGTAGCACCTTGTCCAGCTTCATCCCAGATGATCGCTCTGTTTTTGATTAAGTCAACAACACCTTTGAAATCTTCTTCAGCACCGATTGGTAAAACGATTGGAACTGCATTAGATCCTAACATTGTCTTAACCTGGTTTACCACGTTAAGGAAGTCAGCACCTTGTCTGTCCATTTTGTTTACGAATCCCATTCTTGCAACTTTGTAGTTGTCAGCAAGTCTCCAGTTTGTTTCAGACTGAGGCTCTACTCCATCTACTGCAGAGAATAAGAATACCAATCCATCTAATACTCTCAAAGATCTGTTTACTTCTACTGTGAAGTCAACGTGTCCTGGTGTATCGATGATGTTGAAGTGGTAAGGTTTAGTATCAGCTAACGGCTTACCTTGGTCTGTTGGAAAGTTCCAAGAACAAGTAGTTGCAGCAGAAGTAATGGTAATACCTCTTTCAGCTTCCTGCTCCATCCAGTCCATCGTAGAAGCACCATCGTGAACCTCACCAATTTTGTGGTTTACACCTGTATAGAATAAAATTCTTTCTGTAGTGGTAGTTTTACCCGCATCAATGTGGGCAGCGATACCAATATTTCTTGTAAATTTAAGATCTCTACTCATTTCTAATTAGAATTTAAAGTGTGAGAAAGCTTTGTTAGCTTCCGCCATTTTGTGAGTATCAGATTTTTTCTTATAAGCAGCACCTTCTTCTCTTGAAGCAGCTACCACTTCGTTAGCCAATTTCAAAGCCATTGACTTATCATTTCTCTTTTTAGAGTAAAGGATTAACCATTTCATTGCCATAGAAATTTTTCTGTCAGCTCTGATTGGCATAGGAATCTGGAAGTTAGCTCCACCTACTCTTCTAGAACGTACTTCTACGTGAGGCATAACGTTAGTTAATGCATCTTTCCAGATTTCAAGGGCAGTCTTTTCAGTTTCTCCTTTTTTTGCTTCTACAAGGTCTAATGCATCATAGAATATTTTGAATGCGATAGACTTCTTACCGTCTAGCATCAAGTTGTTTACGAATCTAGTTACCAATTGATCATTAAATTTCGGATCTGGTAACAACGGTCTTTTTTTCGCTTTTGTCTTTCTCATTGTTTCTGTACCTTATTTAATGATTATTTTTTCTTTCCTTTAGCTGGCGCAGCTGCTGCCTGACCTGGTTTTGGTCTCTTAGCTCCATACTTAGATCTTCTCTGCGTTCTTCCACTAACACCTGCGGTGTCTAATGCTCCTCTTACGATATGATAACGTACTCCCGGTAGGTCTTTCACCCTTCCGCCGCGTACCAATACTATCGAGTGCTCTTGAAGATTATGTCCTTCGCCCGGGATGTAGGCGTTGACTTCTTTACCGTTTGAAAGTCTTACCCTTGCTACTTTTCTAAGTGCAGAGTTAGGTTTCTTAGGAGTGGTAGTATATACTCTCGTACATACACCTCGTCTTTGTGGACAAGAATCAAGGGCAGCCGATTTACTCTTCTTGGTGAGTGCGACTCTTCCTTTTCTTACTAATTGTTGAATAGTAGGCATTTAATTGCTTTTTATTTTAGGGTGCAAAAATAGTAATAATTTTTTAATCTACAAGTAGTTATAGGTAAATAATCTTGCTTTTTTTGTATTTTATTAAATAAGGTTATGAAACTAATGCAAATAATGATTGGGAATTTTCATTGATTTTAATACAAGCCAAACTGCTAAAATTATTGGATCATTTTTACCTGAACATTTCTATGCCACTTAAAATTTTTCATATTTTCTCTCAGCGAGTTCAGCTTTTCTGAACTGATACAATAAATAGTAACTTCGTCTTGTGCCACCGAAATTTTGTTTTGAATTTTTAAAACAGCTACTTTTTTCCAGCCTTTTGGCACATAACCACCAAGCCAAACCTCATACACAATTGCAAGATCATATTTGTTTTTTAAAGTATACTGTGTCATGAATGTTTCAAACCGATCATCAAATTCAGCTTTATTTTCATTAAGTGAAATCAATTCTGTAGAAGCAAGACCTGCAATATCTAATAATTGAATATCGGTATAGTAAGTTATTGCTCCAATATCATTAGCTACAATTTTAGATGTATTATAATAGGTATTCAAAAATTTCGCAGACTGCACCTGTTGTTCATAAATATTTTTCCCGCCGTTATTCAGAGCCAGATGAGCAATTCCAAATTTGTATAAAAGCAACAGACAGTTTGCTAAACCCAAAACACTCAACAATTTTTTGTTTTTAATGGAATTTTTAAAATCTTCAAAAAAGAATTTCATCTTCGGGATCAAAGCCATAGAAAACCCTGTTAAAATATATGCTTCATACCTGAATCCTCCTTTTAATTCAGCAAATAAAGAATGACAAATCATGAGTAAAGAAATTACTATCAAGAGAAAATTATTCTCTATCACTTTAGAAAAATTGTACTTTTTAATATCTTTAAAAATGAAGACCAAACACATTATGATCGGGAAAATACCTACCTTATAAAAACTGATATTCAGAATAAGATTATTTAAAAAAATATTTTTAAATTGAATCAAAAAACCGGAAGTAAAATCTAACTTGGTTCCTTTTACAACCACAGAGTTGGGAAAAAGATAACCATCTTGTTGATAATTAAAATAGCAAAAAATTGCTACAGGAATAAGTCCTGCTGAAATAACAAAAAATGCAGTTTTCCATTTACTTTGTAATAAAAAACAAAATGCGAGAATAACAAAATAAAACATACTTTCAAAACGCACAAGTCCCATCAATACAATCGTAAAATAAAATCCAAAAACAGTAGACTTATTATAATTGATTTTAGTTAAACATAAAATATTAATTGTGATAAGCAAAACATGAAATAAATGCTCCATCCCAGACAATAGCAATAGATGCAAAACGGCAAAGAAAATCGTAAACAAAACAGCAATAACAATGTTTTTTGTTTCTTTGAAATATTCAGAAAAATATGCATTGAGAAAATATATAATGCCAACACCAAAAACCAAATTTATATATAATGGAAATTGGTCATTATTTCCTAAAAGCCAAATAAAGCCACTTAAAAGTCCTGTAAAAAGTGGAGATGAAGATGATGATGAAAATTCATGAGAAGTCACACCCCAAACATGATGCATTGCAAAATTTTTCGCCATTGCAAGATGTATGTATGCATCATCTAAAAAATAAATATAATGGTAATCAGTTTTAAAAAGAACATTTATATAATACCCAAGACAAAGTCCAAATAAAATTAAAACCGAAACCAGAAAGCTCTTTCTCTTAGTATTAAAGTTTAAAACCATTTTCAATATATTTTAAGAATACCAAAGATAAGTATCATCAATTATCAAAAAACAATTTCGGCACAATATTTCCTGCAAATAGAATTAAAATAAACTTATGAAAAATGCTAACATTATTGGCTTAAAAGAAGCGGATTGCCAAAACATCTCAGAAAAACTTAATATATTGCTTGCTAATTACTCAGTTTTCTATCAAAACACAAGAGGTTCTCATTGGAATATAAAAGGTGAGCAATTCTTTACACTGCATCCAAAATTTGAAGAATTGTACAACATCTTAGTTTTAAAAATTGATGAAATTGCAGAAAGAATTCTGACTTTAGGAGCAACTCCCGCGCATAATTATTCAGATTATCTTCAGGTTTCTACCATTAAGGAAAGTAAAGAAGTAAGCGATGGAAATAAAAGTATCGAAATAATTCTAAATTCTTTTAAAGTAGTTATTGATTTACAACGAGAACTTTTAGACATTACCGATAAAGCAGGTGACGAAGGTACCAACTCTCAGATGAGCGACTACATTACCGAGCAGGAAAAAGAAGTTTGGATGTACAATTCGTACTTAGGAAAATAGAAGATACTCATAATTTGTATTGTAAAATCGCCCTCAAAAAGGCGGTTTTTTTTATTTATTTTATTAAATTTATTTAAATTTAAATTATGTCAGAAATACGCCTGAACTCTATACTCGATAATGATTTTTACAAGATCACCATGCAAAATGCTGTGGTCAAACTTTTCCCAAACCAGATCGTAAAATACGAATTCATCAACAGAGGAAAACACCATTTTCCTGAAGGCTTTGACGTTGCCTTGAAATCGATTGTTGACAAAATGGCAGAGCTGAAACTGACAAAAGACGAAAAGAAGTTTTTAGCCAAAACCTGTCCGTATTTAAATTTACCCTATTTAGATTTCCTGGAAGGTTATCATTACGATCCTTCTGAGGTGAAAATAGTACAAACGGGAAATGACCTTTCTGTTACTGTAGAAGGACTTTGGTACAGAACAATTCTTTGGGAAGTCCCTTTATTGTCTTTGATCAGTGAACTGCATTACGAAATGAATCACATGGAAAGAGATTCTAATGAGGTCGTGATGAGCAAAACTTTGGAAAAAGCAGAATCACTGAATGATTTAGGAGTCAATTTCGCAGAATTTGGAACGAGAAGAAGGCATTCTTACAAAGTTCAGAATCTGGTCATGGAAGCTTTGAACCAGAAAAAAGATTCTACATTCATTGGAAGTTCAAACGTGCATTTTGCAATGAAATACAATGTAAAACCTATCGGAACTCATGCTCACGAATGGTTTATGTTCCACGGAGCAGAATTCGGATTCAAAATGGCCAACGAATTAGCACTTGAACACTGGGTAGACGTATATCGTGGTGATTTGGGAGTTGCGCTTTCAGACACCTACACTACAGATGTTTTCTTTCAGCAGTTTGATAAGAAATTCGCCAAACTTTTTGATGGAGTTCGCCATGACAGCGGAGATCCGTTCGAGTTTGCTGACAAAACAATTGCACATTATAAAAGCAACGGGATCAATCCTTTATTTAAATATATTATTTTTTCAGACAACTTAAATCTTGAAAAAGTAGAAGAAATCACAAACTATTGTAAAGGAAAAATCGGGGTTTCGTTTGGAATTGGAACTAATCTCACCAACGATGTCGGTCTGAAACCAATGAATATTGTAATGAAGTTAATAGGTGTACAAGCTTTAAACAAAGAATGGATTCCCACAGTAAAACTCTCCGACGAACACGGAAAATATACTGGCGACCCTAAAATGATTGAATTGGCTAAAGAATTTCTGAGAATTAAAGATTAAAATAAATACAGAATGAAAACAAAATTCTTAATAGTATTATCAATGGTGACAGCTGCTTTATCACTTGCTCAAAAGAAAACAGAAGAGCCAAAATTCAATCAGAAATTGGCAGACTCTCTAGGTGCAGATAAATACGGAATGAAACCTTATGTCATTGTAATGCTGACAACAGGTTCGGTAAAAATTGATGATAAAACAAAAATGGGAGAATTGATGAAAGGCCATATGGAAAACATCGGCAAACTCGCCAAAGAAGGGAAGATTACCATTGCCGGACCGTTTTCGGGCAAAAACCAACGCGACTACCGTGGAATGTTTATTTTCAATACAAAATCAAAAGAAGAAGCCGAATCTTGGGTAAAAACAGATCCCGCTGTTTCGGCCGGAGTTTTTAATTATGAAATCTTTCCTTGGTATGGCTCTGCGGCGTTGCCATTGTATTTGAAGCACCATGATGAGATTGCCAAAGAAAATCCGTGAAAATTTAGACCTCGCAAATCTGTGAGGTTTTTTTATCTTTAATGAAAACTAAACCGCCATGAAGACCATCGAAGAAGTCTTGAAAAAATTAGACGAAATTATCATTTGGAGCAAAGCAAACCAAAGTCCCGCAGGCTATTTTGCTTGCACTTACAGAATAATGACCGCTCAGGTTTTAAAAGGAATTCAACAGAAAAAATTTGAAGATAATCCCAGAATGGTTCTTTTAGATCTCGCTTTTGCCAACAGATATCTTGAAGCTTGGGAAAATTACATAAAAGGTAAAAAATGCACGAACGCGTGGTATCTCGCTTTTGAAGCGGCAAAAGACAAAGACCTTTTGATTCTTCAGCACATCTTTCTTGGGATGAATGCACACATCAATTTAGATTTGGGAATTTCTGCAGCTTCGGTGATGCCTTACCGTAAAATCAATCCTTTGAAAAAAGATTTTGAAAACATCAATTCAGTGATTGCATCAATCAATCAAAATGTTCAGGATTCTTTAAATAAAATCTGTTATCCCGTCAATCTGATCGATAAACTTTCCAACGGAAAAGATAATGTAATTTTAGATTTTGCCATTTCAAAAGCGAGAGAAACCTCTTGGGCAACGGCGGTAATCGCTTCAAACACACCCAATTTTTTACGAGATCCTGTTATTAATATTGTGGACTATGCCGCAGCAAAGGTGGCATTACAAATTTTAAATCCTAAATTACTTTCTTCTGCATTGGCTAAAGAAATGAAGAAATGTGAAAGCAGTAATGTGGCGAAGAATATTGAGATTTTACAGCAAACGAAAACAAGCTGATTCTTCTCCTATTTTTTAATTGATGACTCTTTCCTGGTCAGAGAATACAATAATATTACTAAGGACCCTACCAATGGAAAAAGCAAAACTGTAAGAATCCCCACAGGGCCGAGTTTATTTTTAAATACACAGTAAAATCCCGCTATATAAACTACAGCACTTACAATTGCAAGAAAAATCAGATTAAATGGACCAATGGACATATTCATTGTACGTATATGAATTAATTTAACAAATTCAAATATAGTTAAATAAAATTCTGACTGATTAAAAAGTTCAAAAAATTGTAATTTTGAACAATGGAAATATCTTATCTGATCATTGGTTTTATTGCCGGCGGAGTTTTTGGTGCCATCATTATCTACTTTGTTTTAAAACCATCCATGGTCTCAAGAAGTTCTTATGAAAATCTGAACCATTCGCATATCAAATCTGCTACAGATCTGGAAAATTCCGAGCGCAAAGTTTTGGAATTAAATCAAACAATTCAAACAGAAAAAGACAACTTTCTCCACCAGTCTGATTTACTTAATGATTTAAAAAATGAATTTGCAAAAATTTCTGCGGAATACCATTCCTTACAAACACAATTTCTGGATCAAAAAGAAGAAATAACCAAGCAAAACATTCAGATTGATCTTCTTTTGAATGAAAAACAACAGATTTTTGCTAAAAACTCTGAGCTTACCGCAATCAATGAGCAGTTAAAAAAATCTATGGACACACAGAAAGCCGAAATTTCAAAAATTCAGGAAGAAGGAAAACTGCAGTTTGAAAATTTAGCCAACAAAATTTTAGAAGAAAAAACAGAAAAATTTACCACGCTCAATCAGAATAATTTGAAAAATATTCTTGATCCGTTTCAGGAAAGAATAACCGATTTAAAAAATAAGGTTAACGAAGTCTATGAAAAGGAAAACAAAGAACGTTTTTCATTGGGAGAAAAAGTAAAGGAATTATCATTACTGAACCAACAAATTTCTGAAGACGCCAAAAAACTAACGAGAGCCCTAAAAGGCGAAAGCAAAACACAGGGAAATTGGGGAGAAATGATTTTGGAAAGTATTTTGGAGAAATCGGGCTTGGTAAAAGGAAGAGAATATTTTCTGGAGCACGAACTTAAAGATGAAGACAACAAAGCTTTATTTTCAGAATTTTCCGGCAAAAAAATGCGTCCGGATGCTGTAGTAAAATATCCTGACGAAAGGAATGTGATTATCGACTCTAAAGTTTCTCTTACCGCTTTCACAGAATTGGTTGACGAAACTAATCAGGACGTTTACCAAATCAAAGTCAGCCAACATCTATCTTCCATCAAGAATCATATTAGCCAGTTGAGCCAAAAAGCTTATGATGACTACGGGAAATCTTTAGACTTTGTGATGATGTTTATTCCAAGCGAGCCCGCTTATATCGCAGCCATGCAAGCAGACCAAAACCTGTGGAATTTTGCATACGACAAAAGAATTCTACTTTTAAATCCGAGCAATTTGATTACTTCCCTGAAGTTGATTGCAGATCTCTGGAAGAGAGAATATCAAAACAGAAATTCTATGGAAATTGCAGAAAGAGGGGCTAAATTATATGATAAGTTCGCAGGTTTCGTAGAAAACCTAGAGAAAGTGGGGAAAAATATTGATCAAGCTAAAAATGTTTATAATGATGCTTTTAAACAATTATCAACCGGAAATGACAATCTAATTTCGCAGACTCAGAAGCTAAAATCACTAGGAATTAAAAATAAAAAAGAGCTCCCAAGTAGTCTAATCAATGGTATAAATGATGATTTATGATTGATAAGTGATTTTTAAAAATTATTTTTGCAAAGACTATCATTTATCAACTATCTATCATGATTATCGAAAGCTTTCAAAACGAAAAAATAAAGAATGTTACCAAACTTTTAACTGACAACCGATTCAGAAAAAAATCCGGTCTTTTTGTCGTTGAAGGACAACAGGAGAATGAAAGAGCTCAGAAATATAATTTTGAGCCAACAGAATTCTTCATTTGTGAAAGCATATTTAAAGGCGAGAATCCTAATGAGAAAATACATTTTGTTTCGGAAAAGGTTTACGAAAAAATAGCATACAGAGGAAGTTCAGAAGGAATCATCGGAATATATAAATCTAAAGAAACCGAACTCAGCACGTTTAAACCTAAATACAATTCAACCATTATCATTGTTGAAGGTGTTGAAAAGCCTGGAAATTTAGGCGCAATTCTAAGAAGTTGTGAAGCCTTCGGTGTTGATGCCTTGATTGTAACTGATGCAAAGGCTGATTTCTACAACCCGAATGTGATTCGTTCGAGCGTAGGATGTTTGTTTGGAATGGAAGTTTTCCAATCTGAGAACCAAGAAACTCTTGATTTTTTGAATAACAATGAGTTCCGTATTTATACTACCATCATGGACGAGAGTTCTGAAGATCTTTACAAAAGAGATTTCACACAGAGGTCTGCAGTCTTGTTCGGAACAGAACACTCCGGATTGAGTGATTTCTGGTCTGGAAAAGGAAAGAACACTTTAATTCCAATGTCAGGAAGTATAGATTCTTTAAATCTAAGCAATGCCGTTGCCATTACATGTTATGAAGCTTTGAAACAAAAGAAGAATTAAAATTCTTTTCAATTAAATTATAAGACACAAAAAAACCGCTTCGCTAGGCGAAACGGTTCTTTTATTTCAGTTGTAACTACTAATTACTTAGCAACTTTAGCTGAATCAACTTTAGCGTCAACAGCAGTTTTAGCTGAATCTGCAGTAGCTTTGATTGTATCAACAGCAGCGTTAGCTGTAGAATCGATAGCAGCAGTAGCTGAATCAGCGTTAGCTTCAACAGAATCAGTAGTAGAAGTTGTAGCTTCACCTTTTTTACAAGCAACTAAAGAGATTGCAGCGATAGCAGCTACGAATAATGACTTTTTCATAATAAATTAAATTTAATTTGTTAATATTGTTTTTTAAATCTTTTTCTCTGTTCGGTTATTTGAACAAGACAAAGGTATAGCAGATAGAAAGTTTGTTTATGAAAAATAATTGTAATACCTTTGTAAAACAGTTTTACAAATAAATAACACTGAAAATCAACACATTAATCATTTATTAAAAAATTGACTGATTTAGATTTATTACATTTTGAGCAGCTGAAAAAGGACGTTCAGGCTCAATATCTGAAAGAATACACCCCTTCTTATGATGATATATCTAAATGGAAGGGAATAGACATTATATATTTCCAGGAAGATCTCCGAAAAAAGGCGAAAGGAAACATCAGCGAAAAATCTTTTTACACCTATTTCAAAAATTCACCGGTAACCAAATTACCCCGCATCGATATGCTCACATTATTGAGTATTTATGCAGGTTACACATCATGGTATGAATTTAAAAAGCAACATCTTTTTGCCGGAGAAATGCTGCAGGATGATCAAGATTTAGAAGAAGATGACCGCCGAGAATTGGAAAAAACTGTTTCGAGTGCACTGAATCTACCTAAAACTGAAAATCTTACGGCAAAAACAGAAATAAGCGCACTCAAAAAGACTGATTTACAAAATAATAATACTGAAAATCAAACACTTGAACAAAAAACCTCAATTGAGAACATCAACAGTTACAAGATTGAAAAAACAGCCAAAAAAAGCTATCAACGCACCGCATGGATTACTGCAACTTTAATTTTTGTCGTTTTACTTGGGCTTTTAGGATTTAAAGATGAAATTTTTGATAAAACTTACACTTACTGTTTCACTGACGCAGACAGAAATCAAAAAATTCAGAGTACTATTGAAATAAAAGTGCTTAAAGAAAATGAATCTCCATTATTTTTCAGGATAAAACCAGGTGAATGTTTTTATTATCAGACAAAAGATAAAAACATTAAGATGCAGATCAGTTCTACGATGTATGAAAATCTGGAAATCAACCGTAATCTCGAAAACGCCCCCGAAGAAGAGACTATCGAACTAAAACCTGACGATTATAAAATGGCGGTTTATTATTTTTCAACGAAGGACGTGCAGGGCGTTAATGCTGTTGAGCAATTTAATCTTATAAGACAAAAAAGGAAGCAGCTTGAAAACCTCATTAGCAACGACGCTGTGATTACGCAAGTATACGACAGTGATATCTACGGACTGGAATCTCTTGACAAACAAGACTACATCACTCTTGTAACAACTCCTACAACATCACTAAAAAATCTCAACGTAATAGAAATGAGAAAAGATAAAAAAGGAAAAATCATCTCTATCAAATTTAAAATATCAACCAATGAAAACAATCAATAAGTTTTTGTTTCTCTCAATACTGATCGGACTTGTTGCTATTTCCTGCGTAAAAAAAGAGGATTCTGCGGTAAGTGATCTTGATAAATTAAGAAACACCAATAATCAAACGGTTCAGATGGACAGCACCCAGGCAATTAATGCGATAACACTTCAGAAGGTGCAGGATGTTTTGGATCTTTCGACACTTTATCTTTCGGGTGAAAAAAACACAGAAATAGATACTGCCATTTATTCGAAAATCGAAAAATACTTTCAAAAACCTGACAGTACAACATTTAACACATTATTTAAAGAGCTTGAAAGCCTTAAAGTAAAGAAAGTAAAAGTAAATAACATCAATATTTATCAGGAGATACAAAATAACGACACATTAGATCTTGCAAAATTCAATGTTGAATATTTTGACAAAAAGAACAAATCTATCGGTACGTTTGAGAAAAATGCGCAATATACATTGGTTTCAAAACCTGAGAAAACGAATAAAGAGTTTAAATTTTACTTCGTGAACTTTTATCAGCAACCTTTGAAAAAGGACAGCACTTCGGTAGGCGTAACCAAATAGTCTAAAGGAATATCATTTTCCCAGACATCATCAATCATATCATCGGGGTCAAAATAATTGACTCCGATTTTTTTTGAATTTTTGGAAACACTTTCAAAAAACTCATCATAAAAACCCTTGCCATAGCCTACTCTATTACCTCTGCTATCACAATATAAAAGCGGAGTAATGATCAAATCAAAATCATGAATTTGTGAATCTTGATTTGATAAAGGCTCAGAAATCCCCCAATTATTTGTTTCAAATTTTGTTTCACTAAAAATCTCAACAGAAATCAATTTTGTGTCAACAATTTTTGGAACAAAAACCTGAATATTTCGGCTTAAAAAATATTGAATGAAACTTTCAGTTCTGATTTCTTTAAATTTTTCAATCGGAATAAAAATATGAACTTTTTGTCCAAAAAGCGGTTTAAAATAATTGACGAAATTCTCGAAAATTCTCTCAGATAATAATAAAAGTTCATCCTGCGACAACTTTTTTCTTTTCTCAAGATATAATTTTCTGATTTCTGATTTTTTCATTCTCAAATTTATAAAAATTAGCGTTGCAGTGTTTAATTTGACAACCACTTTACAACTAGTAGCCTAAATTTTTCTCTGCGCAGACATAACTTTGTTGGAGTTTTAATGTTTTTACCGTATACTATAGCGCACAAAAAAAGTTGCACTCCGAAAGAATGCAACCTGTATATCATCAATTTAAGATTATGATCCTAAAATTTTATACATTTTATCAGACAAACGAACTCTGAAAGGAAGTTCAAAGGTAATCTGATCACCTACTTTTGCAGTTTCACAAGCGCTTCCGTTTACGTGGAGATCAGTAATTGTAATTTCTTGTTCACCAGTGGTAGGACCAGAGACCAATACTTTATCACCTACTGAAAGTTCATTTTGCTCAACTAAAAACTGTGCAATTTTAGATTTTGTATAATAATGTTCAGCTTTACCTATCAACAATTTCTTGATGGCAATTTTTTGACGGATATTTTTTGCTTCTACTTTTGCCAAAGGTTTGTCCGGCAAATCGCCCGAGTTTTTAAAGGTAAGAGAATCAGATTTTCCCTTTCTGAAGACTTTATTTCCGACTTGTTGTCCTTTTCTTAATCTTAATTGTTCAGCTGCAGGAAGATGTGATATTTCTAAACATTCTGTTGAACAGCAGTTTTCCATTGTAGCCTTACAGTCATCACATTGAATGAACAAAAGATGACAAGCATCATTCGCACAATTGGTGTGATTATCACAAGGCTTGCCACATTGGTGGCACTGCGAAATAATATCATCTGTAATTCTTTCTCCTAAACGATGGTCGAATACAAAGTTTTTACCTACGAATTTACTTTCAACACCTTCTTCTTTTACCTGACGGGCATATTCAATAATTCCGCCCTCCAGCTGGAAAACGTTTTTAAAACCCTGATGTTTAAAATAAGCACTGGCCTTTTCACAACGAATTCCTCCTGTACAATACATCAATAGATTTTTATCTTCCTTAAAATCCTGTAACTGCTCGTTGATAATTGGTAAACTTTCTCTGAATGTTTCAACATCCGGAGTAATTGCTCCTTCAAAATGCCCAACCTCACTTTCGTAATGATTTCTAAAATCTACAACAACTGTGTTTGGATCTTCCAAAAGATTATTGAATTCCTGTGCTTTTAAGTGAATGCCTTTATTGGTTACATCAAAAGTTTCATCATTCAAACCGTCGGCAACTATTTTGTTTCTGACTTTAATCGTCAGTTTCAGAAAAGAATGATCATCCTGCTCTACCGCCACATTCAATCGAATACCTTTCATAAAATCATATACTTCCAGCGTATCACGGAATTCTTCCAGATGATCTGCAGGAACACTCATTTGAGCATTAATTCCTTCATGAGCAACATAAATACGTCCTAGTGCATCAAGAGCATTCCAGGCTATAAATAATTCGTCGCGAAATTTTTTAGGGTCTTCAATTTTGGCATACGCATAGAAAGACAAAGTAAGACGTTGCTTACCAGCTTCATCAATAAGCTGAGCTCTTTCCTCCGCGCTTAAGGTGTTATACAGTTGCATGCTATAAACGTTTTAAGTGAGAAAAATAATTTGGCAAAGATAAGAATTTTTTCAGTTGAGAATAACAAGATGACAAATCAGATTTTATAGTATGCAAAAATGTCAGAATTTTTTTTAATTAAATCTTAAGCTATGTTAATAAATATTTTAAGATTATGACTTAATGTATAAATTGGCACAATTCTCGTTAAATTTTAGTTAAAATTGAAACACAGCATACTAATTGCATACTAATTAAGCATTAAATTTGTATTCACTAATAGTATAATAAAAGACAGATAAACAATGAAGAGTACTTTAAAAAAACTTTTACCATTTGCCGTTGTAGGAGTAATCTCAGGAGCTACTACCGTTGGCGTACAACAATATTTAGGTCACGATTCTAATAACGTAGACCAATCTTATTTCACCTCATCGAAAAATGCATCCTTTGTAGGGATGAATACCGCTGCGGTGGGTGATGATTTTGTAAAAGCTGCCAGGACAACAGTTCCGGCTGTAGTAACGATCAAAAATTACCAAACAAGGACATCAAACAGAGCCTCTGATCAGGATCTTTTCGATTATTTCTTTGGTGATCCATTTGGAGGAAGAGGGCAACAAAGACAGAGACAGCCACAACAGCAGGCTCCGGACAACATGCCTTCAGGTATGGGTTCTGGTGTGATCATCTCGGCTGATGGGTACATTATCTCGAACAACCACGTTGTAGCGGGTGCCAATAAACTTGAAGTTGTATTAAGCAACAAAAAATCTTATATCGCAACTCTAGTAGGAACAGACCCAAATACGGATATTTCTCTATTAAAAATAGAAGAAAAAGGGCTTCCTTTTTTAAACTTTGCCAATTCGGATAATATTGATGTGGGACAATGGGTTTTAGCTGTGGGTAATCCATTAGGTTTAAATTCTACTGTAACGGCGGGGATTATCTCGGCAAAAGGAAGAGGAATCGGAATTTTAGGAGGACAGGGTAAAGCCACTAATCCTATTGAAAGCTTTATTCAGACCGATGCAGCTATTAATCCTGGAAATTCAGGAGGAGCTTTGGTGAATGTGAATGGAGATTTAATTGGAATTAACTCAGCGATTTCTTCTACCACAGGATATTATCAAGGTTACGGGTTTGCCGTTCCTGCAAACTTAGCAAGAAAGATTGTTGAAGATATCAAGAAATTCGGAATTGTGCAGAGAGGTTTCTTGGGAGTAAATTCTTTAGACCTTTCGGATCAACAACAAGTGACAGGATATAACCAACAGGAAAAAGCCAATCTAAAAGTAGGTTCAGGTGTATACGTGAGAGGATTCTCACCTAGTAGCGGCGCTCAGGACGCAGGATTGAAAGCCGGAGATGTCATCGTAAAAGTAGACGAAATGCCAATTACCGATTTTGCAGACTTATCGATTTCCATCGGAAGCAAACGTCCAGGTGATAAAGTACAAGTGACTTATCTCAGAAACGGTAAAGAAAATGTTGCAACCGTTACACTTAAAGATCAAAACGGAGGAACCAGTGCAAGATCGAAAGCAGATCTCAGTGTTACCGAAAAGATCGGAGCCAACTTCGAGCCGCTAAATGACCGATTTAAAACCGAATATGGTCTGAACAGCGGAGTTATTACCAAGAATGTAACAGAAGGTAGTGAGATAGCTAAAATAGGCGTTGTAGATGAATATATCGTTATAGAAATCAACGGAAAACCTGTGAATTCACAGAAAGATGTAGAAAAGATTCTAGATAAATATCAGGGAAATGTACAGGTGAAATTTGTAGATAACTATGGTAGGATTTACACCAAGGGATTTAAAATGCCTTAGAAGGACAGATTATAAAAACATATTAAGTAAAACGCGCGGCAGTCAAAGACTGCCGCGCGTTTTCTATTTTTGAAACAATTGCTATTTATTCGTTTTGTCAGCAATTCTCCGTTTCTTCTTTCTTTCATAAATAATCTCGACAACCTTTCCTCCTATCCATGCAAACGGGAAAAAGATCAGGAAAATTGAGATTTTATAGAAAGTAGGATGATACGGGAAAATAATAACATCAAGCATTGCAATAAACAACATGATGAAACCGATAAGAATAGCATAAGCCACTTTAGCATACTTTACAATAATTGCGGTAGCGACACCTCCTACAGTACTTCCAAATCCTGAAATCAAAAGAAGAAAACCGAAAAAGGCATGGTCATTTTTCATACTTTCAAGAAATCTTTGCCAATGCTCAAATGGGGCAAAAGCTTCGAATGTCACCCATTTGGGGAAAGCCCTTATACCAAGAGTAATAATAAGCCCTGCAATCGCAAGACCCACTATTATAGCAAATGTATTTCTTAGAAAACTCATTTAGTCCTGATGTGCAATCATAGAAATTTCAATATCTACATTTTTCGGTAAACACGAAACCTGTACTGTTTCACGTGCCGGATAACTTTCTGCATCAAGATACGACGCATAAATATCGTTCATCACCGCAAAATCATCCATACTT
The DNA here is from genome assembly GCF_001507335.1 of Chryseobacterium sp. JAH. GTDB lineage: Bacteria > Bacteroidota > Bacteroidia > Flavobacteriales > Weeksellaceae > Chryseobacterium. Next base: position 60,850 of record NZ_LMAH01000003.1, read on the forward strand.
TTAAGGAAAATACTTGCCTTTACAACATTTTTAAAAGTCATGCCCGCTTCCGTAAGGACAGCCTCCAAATTTTTCATTACCTGATGTGTTTCCTTTTCTATTCCTTCAACCAATTTTCCTGTAGCCGGATCTACAGGAATCTGTCCTGAAATGTATAAAACTCCGTTTGCTAAATTTGCCTGTGAGTAAGGTCCTATTGCTGCAGGAGCATTAACCGTAGATATTATTTTTTTCATATGATGATATATTATTTATATGTATATCGCACTATCTCACTAAAGTGAAAATCATGCCGCTTTTAACAGAATTTATTTCGGGTGCAAATATAAAATTAAAATTTAAACAAAAAATAATCTTAGAAAGGTGGGTTTGGCTGCGTAAAGCTTCTGTCTTTGTATTTCAGCGCATCACTTAAGATATTTGCTTTAATCCCGATAAAAAAGTCATACACTTTATACTGCCCAAAGGGTACCCAGTTAAAATTGATAGAGAAACTTCGCTGGTCTCTTGAGAAACCGATTCTTGTATAGGCCAAATCTTTAGTAACCATATCATAATGGGTGCTACCGTTGATATTCCAATAAGGAGTAAGCTTAATGCTTCCGTCTAAACCTATAGATGCTATTTTATTTGAAGTACGTGTAGCACCTCTTGAGTAAGCATAATTGGCATTAACATTCAGTGTCCAGGCCTGATCAAAATGCGCGTAATTATCATTATCAAAATAATAATTTTCATTTCTAATCTCACCTTTTGAGCCATACTTTTTAGCATAATCTGTTTTCTCACCGAAAAGTTCACTGCTCAAAGGATATGACAACTGAACATTGAATCCCTGCACGCTAAAGTGTCCGAAATTCTCTGTTCTGATACCCTGCTCCTCACCTGGGATATATAAAATTTTATAGGGATCCAAGGTCAAACTTGTATTTACACTCAGTTTATTATCAAAAAAAGACGATTGTCCATTAACTGAAATCACTGACCACGGATGTGTTTTTGCTGCAAAATTGTAACTTCCGGAAAGGTTTAGAGATTCAAATATTTTAATCTTTTTAACTCCTGTAGAATCACTTTTAGATTTCACTTTCATCTCAATATTGTTTCCAATGTTGAAACCTAATGCTCCCACCATTCCCGAAGTTGGTGCGCCTACGATTCCGTTGTCAAAAATAGAATAAGGAGTTAATGCTCCTGTGGCATTATAATAATTTCTGAAATACCCGAATCCTGAACCTCCAAAATCTGGAGAGTATGTAAATCCTATACTTGGGGTCATCATGTGTCTAATCGCCTCAATAGATGCGCCTTTTTTAAAGTTTGCCTGACCGTAAAGCTGCGTCTGAAGACTTGCGGTTGTAGAGAATGTAGAATATCCCGCCACTTTTTTATTAATCTGATCTACTTCTTTATTGATGATAGGATCGTAATATTTGGTAAGCGTCTTAGTTGTTAATGCATTATCGATATTTGCCCCTAAACTGAATGTAAAATACTTAGCAATCGTTGTATTGGTACCTAGGGTGATATTATTTTTAATTCCGGTCTGCAATTTATCCCACATGGCTTTGGTGAAAAGCTCGCCTTCACCTGTGCTTACAAAATTGGTTAAATTTAAACCTGTATTTACCGTAATATTTTCTATAAGTCCTGATCTCACGCCTGTTTTTGATCCAAATAAATAAAACTGGTTAATTGCCACATTCATCTGAGGTAAACGCAGATCGGCCAAACCTGTTGCGAAATTCTGAGAATAGGATGCGGTTCCTGTAATCGTTGCCGGAAGTTTTAAAAACCTTTTTGTGAGTGTCAATGTAGAGTTCTGCTGTGTTCTTAGTACACTCTGGTCCATAATATAATTATTATTAACTGTATTATTATAGAAGGTCTGGCTTGTCACATCCACTGAAGCAGAAAATGTAAGAAACGGATTAGCTTTGGTATCTTGTGTATGCCTCCATGCAATTCTGTACGTTCCGGTTTTGCTGTAATCATCAAGACCTTTAATCCCCCGAACGGTAGTTCCAATATCAGCAGAAAAGTTTCCTGAGTATCTATATTTTTTGAGATAATTCATTTCGGGACGCAGATTCCAGCTTCCTTTTGTGTAAATATCTGCTAAAACTTTAAGGTCAAAATGCTCTCCAATGGGTTGATAATATCCTATTCCGTTTAAGAAAAACCCAACATCTTCTCTTTCCCCAAAACTAGGAATCAGAATACCTGCAGATCTTTTTTCTGAAAAAGGTATGATACCAAACGGCATAATTAATGGTGTAGGAACACCTTCAATCACAAAACCTATCGGGCCCGTAATTAAAGATGAACTATTCTTGCCTTTAACCATTTTTATATATTGAGCTTTCAAGTGGTAATCGGCTGCTGTATCTTTTTTCTTAATGAAATAATCATCAGTTGTGAAAATAGCTCGGCGCATAATAAAAACAGAGTCATTGTACTTTTTTGTTTTTTCAGCAACAATAATCCCTTCGCTTTCTTCTGTTCTCGCATTATATGCTATAGCCTGTTTTGTCTTGTAATTATAAGAAAACTCGTTGGTTTCATACTTTTTACCGGCCTGAGTGGTAATTACCGGTTCTACTATTTTACCGATAGAATCAAGCTTTCCTCTTGCGAAAATCATATTTTTGGTTTCATCAATAGATATGTAATCAGCATCTATCTGCATATCCTGATATTTCACCTGAGCATTTCTGTTCAAATATATCATTTTCTTCGGCACATCTCTGCGCTGATCATCGGCTTTCGTATCGAGCACATCATCCAATGCCTCTTTTTGTACAACAATTGTATCCTTTTTGGAAATTGTATCTTTAACTACCGTAGTTTCCGTTAATTTTTTAGGAGTTTGTTGTGCTAAAAAACTGTTAAAAATTAGGATAATTAAAATTTGTAATATATTTTTGAAGACGGTTTTGTCCAATTTTGTTTTTATATAATTTAGGCTCAAAATTAGTATAATTTTTAAAACTGTAAGATGTACACACGAAAATTTAAAATAATTTTAGCATTTCTCTTCATACTTTCTACCCAATTCGTCTTTTCCCAAAAAAAGTTTACCGTTGTTTTAGACGCAGGACACGGGGGCAGCGATCATGGAGCAAACAGATCATATAGTGATATAGGAAGAATTGCAGAAAAAGATATTACACTTGCTATTGTTCTTAAAATAGGAAGAATGCTTGAAAAAAACAAAGACTTTAAGGTGATTTACACCCGAAAGATTGACGAATTCCCTTCACTTTCCGACAGAACCAACCTCGCCAACCGAAGCAAGGCAGACCTTTTTGTCTCTGTGCACTGTAACTCTTCTCAACGACCGACCGCATACGGAACAGAAACCTTTGTTCAGGGACCGGATCAGAATGACACCAACCTTGAAGTCGCAAAGCGAGAAAATGATGTAATTTACCTCGACGAAAAAGATAAGCAGACCTTTGGTACTTATGATGCAAAATCACCTGAATCTTTAATTGCCCTAAAACTTCAGCAAAGTAAATATCTTGAATCGAGTCTGTTGCTAGGAGGTCTTGTTGAGAACAATTTTGTGAATAAAGACAAAAGATCTTCAAGAGGAGTATGGCAGAAAAACCTTCACGTTCTACGTATGAATGCGATGCCTTCTGTGCTAATCGAGACAGGTTTTATCAATCATCCTGAAGAAAGTCATTATTTGGCTTCCGAAAAAGGACAGGATGAAATTTCTGAAAGTATATATGATGCGATTATTGACTACAAAAAGGCAATCGACAGAAAATCAGGAGGGGCACTTGCAACTAAAAAACCTGAACCTGAGAAAAAAGTAGAAGTGCCGTTGAAGAATGATTTCAGAATATTACTGATGACGTCTGCAGTGAAGTATAATGAGGATGACCCTGCTTTAAAAGGCTTAAATTACATTCTTCCATTAAAAGAAAATGGTATCTACAAATATTACTACAGTGTGACCAATATGGCTTCTATTCGTGACATCAATATTAAAACAGCAAAAGACGCAGGTTTTAGAAATGCTTATGCAGTAGGATTTATGCCAAACCAAAAGCTGAATACCGGTTACTACACCATTGAAGTATATGTAGGTAAAGATAAATTAAGTGCAAACTCATTTATCTTACAAACCCTCAAAGACGCCGAAAGAGAGAAAAACAACGGTCTATTCTATTACACGTATGGAAAAGCTTCATCTCTGGAAGATGCTGTAAAACTTCAGAAAGAACTGGAAACCAAGGGAATTAAAAACACCGTCATTCAAAAAATCAATAAATAGGAAAAAATAATTTTGAAGTTTGAAACTTAATTAATACTTTTGCAACCTCAAAATTTGGTCTATTCGTCTAGTGGTTAGGACTCAAGGTTTTCATCCTTGCAACAGGAGTTCGATTCTCCTATAGACTACCAATTTGATATCATGTCGGATTGAAAAGATAGAATTAAAAAACTGTTTTAGGATAATCCACAAGAACTCAGAAGTCATGATTTAAGGATCAACGACGTAAGGGAACAGACAAAGATTATAAAGAACAATCTGAATATGCTTGTCAGCATATTCAGAAAATAGATAAGGAACAAAAGAATATAAAACTAGAACAAGCATTAGATAAACTCAAAAAAATACCTCTTAAAATAAAGTTTAAAATTTTTAAAAATAAATTTGGCTGGTATAAAAAAAGTTTATAAATTTGCACTCACATTTGAACGATATGGCAAATCATAAATCAGCTCTTAAAAGAATAAGACAAAACGAAGTTAGAAAAGTTCGTAACAGATACTACCACAAGACTGCTAGAACAGCAATCAAAGGGTTAAGAAATGAAGAAGATAAAACTGCAGCAACAGAACAATTGCCAAAAGTTATCGCTTTATTGGATAAATTAGCTAAGAAAAACATTATCCACAAAAACAAAGCGGCTAACTTAAAAAGTAAACTGACTAAGCACGTTAACAAGTTAGCGTAATTATAGTAGGCCCGTTCGTCTATCGGTTAGGACCTCAGGTTTTCATCCTGGTAAGAGGGGTTCGACTCCCCTACGGGCTACTAAAAAGAATTGAAACTTTTAAAAATTCAAATTACTAACCCGTTATTTATAACGTGATGGTAGATGGCCCGTTCGTCTATCGGTTAGGACCTCAGGTTTTCATCCTGGTAAGAGGGGTTCGACTCCCCTACGGGCTACTAAAAAACCACTGATTTATTCAGTGGTTTTTTTTATGTTTATCTATGGTAAGTTAAAAAAATTGCGGCATATCCTGTAAAGAATAGCCACAATAATTATATGCATTGGATAACCTATTTTTTACTTAAGGCTTCATCATATCTTCTGCTTACTTCTTTCCAGTTGGTCACATTCCAGATGGCAGTTAAGTAATCAGCTCTTTTGTTCTGATATTTCAAATAATAAGCATGCTCCCAAACATCGATTCCGAAGATTGGCGTTCCTTTCTCTTCCACAACATCCATTAACGGATTATCTTGGTTTGGCGTTGATGAAACGAATAATTTACCACTCTTATCAACAGAAAGCCAAGCCCATCCAGAACCGAAACGATCGGCTCCTGCTTTGCTCATTTTTTCTTTAAATGCATCCATACTTCCGAATGCATCTGTAATTGCTTTAGATAACTTTGCTGAAGGCTGAGTATTCTTTTCCGGCGTAAGAACAGTCCAGAATAGTTCGTGGTTGTAATGACCACCTGCGTTATTTCTTACAGCCATTGACAACGTACCTGCCTTAGATAATATCTGGAATAAGGTCTGCTTCTCCTGAGGAGTCCCTGCGATTGCTTTATTCAAATTACTCACATATGCTGCGGCATGCTTTGAATAGTGGATCTCCATCGTCTGCGCATCAATATTTCCCTCCAAAGCATTATATGCATAAGGTAACGCAGTTTGTTTAAATTGTGCAAACGCAAACTGCGCCGCAAAAACTGCGGTAAAAGCAGCTACTTTAAAAACTTTCATAATTTTTTATTTATGGTTAACATTTTAATTCTTTGCTTGAATATTGGACGTATATCATCTGTTATTTAATTTACAGCTCAAACATCCATTTTTACTTCAATAACTTTTTAATATCCTCAATTAAAATCTCTCTATCAGGATGGTATTTTCCATTCAGTTTGGGAATTTTCCCTTCCGGATCTTCATAATTTAATCCTGAATAGTACAGAATTGGCATCTGATCCTTATTGTACCTGCAGCGTATATTACCTTCTTTATCAACCAAGGCAATCATCCCACTGTGGTTGAGACTTTCACTCTCATCTTCCTTGTCTCCCACATAGATATTGAACTGATCTGCCACCATACCGATGTAAGTACGGTCGCCAGTTAGAAAATGCCAGTTTCTGGACGAAACACCCAGTTGAATGGCATGCTGCTTCAATGCCTTAGGAGTATCGTTCTCTGGATCTATACTAATGGAGATAATTCCAAAATCGGGACTTTTGATCTCATTCTGAATGACCTTCATATTCGAATTCATTACAGGACAGATTGTCGGACATTTACTGAAAAAAAACTCTACGAGATAAACCTTCCCCAGCATATCTTTATTAGAAATTTGCTGCCTGTTCTGATCCGTAAGTTGAAAATCAGGAACTTTCATTACCGTATATAGACTTTTCCTGAAATAGCTTGTTCCAAAACCGATACCCAGAAAAAGAATTGCTAAAATCACTAATGGAATTACCAGTTTAGATTTTGAACTTTTTTTGGGATGATTATTTTTGGACATATTTCTCAGGATCTTTTTTAAATTCGTCTTTGCAGTACACACTGCAAAAACCATACACTTTATTCTTATAGGTCATTGTATCTTTAGTAAAACCCGCCGTTTGCATTTGGCAAATAGGATCTACTTTATTGATCACTTCTACATCTGATATATTCTTACCTGAAGTATTCATGCTCTTTTTATGCTTAACTATTGGAGCATCCTGACCACAGGACACCACTGAAACTGACAGAAATACTGCCAAAATGAATATTGATTTCATTTATTTAAATTGAAATTAGTAGTAAAATGAATAGTAAGTCTTGAATGAATCAAGACCGGAAAATTAAGCTTAAGCTAAAGGAGGATGAAATATTTTTGAAAAATATTCTGAACTGTGATTATTTAAATATAAAGAATTTTCTGCATCTGCATAATCACTAAAACCGTTATTTGAAAAAGAGAGAATTTCGCCCGAAAGAAAAACATCCAAGACTGTCATCTTGATGGTCTGCGAATTGTTTTGCTTCTCTGTTTTCACCAGTTCTTTACTAACGTAGCATTTACCTTTACACGTAGAGTCAATCACATCTCTTTTTTCGCAGAGATTTTTAACAATATATTCATAGTTTACAGCATAATTAATCACAGGCAGAACAGGACGAACTGCGAGGGTAAAAATGATGAAAAACGAAATAAAAAACTTCAATGATAACTCTTTACTACAAATATACCACGCAAAATCTGTTTAAAGGTTAATTTATGATGAATATCATCAATAGCTTTCTATTTTAAATATAAAGTGAAAGCTTTAAAATAAAAATCTGTGAAAATCTTCGGGATTACATTTTAAATTAAAACTTCATTCTCTGAATTCTCACCGCATTCAAAATTGCTAATAAAGCCACTCCGACATCAGCAAAAACAGCCTCCCACATTGTTGCAATTCCGCCAGCACCCAGAATCAAAACAATTCCTTTTACTACAAATGCCAGGATAATATTCTGCCATACAATTTTCTTAGTCTGCTTTCCGATATTGATTGCCATTGGAATTTTACTTGGCTTATCATCCTGAATAACAACATCTGCCGTTTCTATCGTAGCATCGCTTCCTAATCCACCCATTGCAATCCCTACATCGCTTAAAGCTACAACAGGAGCGTCATTGACCCCATCGCCTACGAAAGCAACACTTTCATGATTAGCGATCAGTTCTTTTACCATATTCACTTTGTCTTCGGGCAACAAATCTCCAAAAGCATTTGCGATTCCCAGCTGATCTGCTACAAACTTCACAACGGAAGTCTTATCACCGCTCAGCATGGTGGTTTTTACACCTAAAGATTTTAATTTTTTAATGGTAAACTGCGCATCAGATTTAATAGTGTCAGCAATGGTAAAATACCCTACGAATTTTTGGTCGTAAGCAACGGCGATTAAAGTGTAGACAATGTTTTCAATATTTAAATCAAATGAAATATTGAACTGCTTCATGAGTTTTAAATTTCCAACTAAAATTTCCTTGCCATTGATGCCTGCTTTCAAACCTTGGCCTGCAATTTCTTCTACGTTTTCTAATGTAATAGAATGGTCAACTTCGCCCACAAACTCATGAATTGCCGTTGCAACCGGATGCGTACTCTGACTTTCTAAAGCATTGACGAGTTTTAAAATTTCTTCTTTATTAAATTCTTTATCAAAATAAAATTCCTGAACTTTAAAAACCCCTTCAGTCATCGTTCCGGTCTTATCCATTACCACATTCTGAATATTGGCTAAAACATCAAGAAAATTACTTCCTTTAATTAAAATTCCATTTCTGCTTCCTGCTCCGATTCCACCGAAATATCCTAACGGAATGGAAATTACCAACGCACATGGGCAGGAAATTACCAGAAAAACCAATGCTTTATATAACCATGTTTTAAATTGATAATCATTTACAAACAAATATGGAAGAAAAGTAATTCCGATTGCCAGAAAAACTACTATCGGTGTATAAATTTTCGCAAACTTCCTGATAAATAATTCAGTTGGAGCTTTCTGAGAAGTCGCATTCTGAACGAGTTCTAAAATTTTACTCAGTTTGCTATCTTTAAACGCTGCCGTCACTTTAATTTGACTGACCTTATTTAGATTGATCATTCCTGCCAAAACTATCTCTCCTTTTATTTTTGTATCGGGTTGACTTTCTCCGGTAAGCGCCGAAGTATTAAATGAACCTTTTTCAGAAATCAATTCGCCATCCAATCCTAATTTTTCGCCCGATTTTAACTGAATGATCTCCCCAACATTTACAGTTTCGGATTTTACAACCTGAGGTATTCCGTCTTTTAAAATAGTAACTTCATCAGGACGCTGATCAAGAAGTGACTTAATATTGCTCTTTGCTGTTGTTACTGCCATTGCCTGAAAAACTTCTCCAACAGAATAGAAAAGCATCACGGCAACTCCTTCGGGATATTCTCCGATTGCGAAGGCACCGACGGTGGCAATTCCCATCAGGAAAAACTCAGAAAAGACATCGCCATTAACAATGCTTTCGTAGGCTTCTTTTAAAACGGGAATTCCAACAGGCAGATAAGCGATCAGATACCAAAGAAGGCGAATCCAGCCATTGAACCAATTGCTTTCAATAAAATGATCAAAGGCAATTCCATTTAATAATAAAGACAACGAAATGATGGCCGGAAGAAACATCTGGAAAACCGTTTGATCTGCTGCATTATGAGAATGATCATGGTCGTGATCGTGACCTTCGTGATTGTGCTGTTCTTTTGGTTTTGTACTGCAACATTCTTCCATAACAATTAATTTTAAACAAATTTAGCCTTATAGATCATGCAATACTATTGCAAACTTTCTAAACACTTTTCACAAATACCTTTTGCGAAAAGTCTTACTTCATCAATCCTGAAATTGCTCTGAATATTTTCCGGAATCGTAATATCTTCTTTGCAAGTAGTTTCTTTACAGAGTTTACAGTAGAAATGAAGATGCCGGTCTTTGTGTGTTTTCTCATCACAGTCATCATGGCAAAGCTTGTATTTTGTTGTGGCATTTTCCCGAATTCCGTGAACGATTCCTTTTTCTTCGAAAGTTTTTAATGTTCGGTAAATTGTGGTTCGGTCGGCTTTATCAAAATGATTTTCAATTTCAGATAACGAAAGTGCCGCATTTTGAGAGCTTAGAAAATCATACACCAAAATCCTCATGCTTGTGGGTTTTGTATTTTTATCGATCAGTTTGTTTTCGATTTCTTCTTTCATGATAAAATCAAATAAGATTTAAAATTATAAGTTAGTGAAAAACCTTCAGACTTCACATTTTTAAGCTTAAAACAAAAAGAATTCTTACTTTTATACTATGAAAGTTTTAATCATCAACGGTCCGAATCTAAATCTTCTAGGTACAAGAGAACCTGAAATCTATGGAACCATTTCCATGGAATCTTATTTAGAAAACTTAAAGTCTGACTTTACTTCTCACGAGCTGAATTATTATCAGTCAAACATTGAAGGTGAATTGATTAACAGACTTCAGGAAGATAATTTTGATGCGGTTGTGATTAATCCGGGAGCTTTCACTCATTATTCTTATGCGATTGCAGATTGCTTAAAAAATATTCAGAAGCCTAAAGTGGAAGTTCATATCAGCAATATTTACAAAAGAGAAGAATTTCGTCAGAAGTCTGTAACCGCTGCCTGTACTGATGCTGTTTTGTCAGGTTTTGGAATGGAAGGTTATCGGCTAGCGATTTTGAGTTTAAAATAGCTTTTTCTACTACTAAAATATCTAATTGAAAAAAAATATTTTCAAATATATTTTTATCAAAGTGATTATTCTTGGAATCATCATACCCTACATTGACTACTTTGTTGTAATTCAAATGTTCTTCTTACTAATCCCTTTCGCAGGCATATCGTTATGCTCTTTTGTGCTTTTTATTTTTAATTTCATAAAATATAAAAAGGCGGTGTTTAATCTTACATCCACAAAAATTATCACTTTACTTCCTCTTTTTCTATTAATGCAGACGATTTCGACTTTTATTGTTGATAAGGTTCAGAAGTTCAGGTCAGAGCAAATTATTTTTAGTCTTGAAAATAATAAAAAATCTTATCCGAATGAATTGTCTACAGCTTATGGAATAAAATATAACAGATTCAAAGATTCAAATAACTTTAATCTTGAATATGAAAGAGGTTTTTTTGTACGAGAAGTGTATGACAGTCAAAAAAAATCTTGGGAAAGCTATGGATGGAATGACTAAAATTTTAATAAAATAAAAAAGCCTCATCAATCGATGAGGCTCTTCACTATTTCTAAATGGTCTGTTCCTGCAATTGAGGACCAGAGGCAATCAGCTCTTTGGCTTCGTCATTACCGCAGTACTGCTCGAAGTTTTTGATATATTTTGCAGCAAGATCTTTTGCTTTTTCTTCCCATTCTGCTACGTCATTGTAAGTATCTCTTGGGTCTAAAATACCTTCAGAAACATTCGGCAATGAAGTTGGAATTTCCAGATTCATTACTGGAATAGTTGTCTTTTCAGCATTTTCTATTGATCCATCGATGATAGAGTCAATAATTGCTCTCGTATCTTTTAAAGAAATTCTTTTACCTGTACCGTTCCATCCAGTGTTTACTAAATAAGCTTTTGCACCATGTTCTTTCATTTTTCCAATCAATGTTTTAGAATACATGGTTGGATGCAATGTTAAAAATGCTTCACCAAATGCAGGAGAGAACGATGGTTCAGGTTCTGTGATTCCTCTTTCCGTTCCTGCTAATTTTGAAGTATAACCACAAAGGAAATGGTATTGAGCCTGGTTTTCATCTAAAATAGAAACCGGAGGCAAAACTCCGAAAGCATCCGCCGAAAGATAAACAATCTTGCTTGCATGACCTGCTTTAGAAGGTAAAACGATTTTATTAATATGATAAATCGGGTAAGAAACTCTCGTATTTTCTGTGATTGAACCGTCTTTGTAATCAGCAATTCCGTCATTCACCACAACGTTTTCCAGAAGTGCATCTCTTTTAATGGCTCTGAAAATATCCGGTTCTTTTTCTGCTGACAAATCGATTACTTTAGCATAACATCCGCCCTCATAGTTGAAAACTCCATTGTTATCCCAACCGTGCTCGTCGTCACCTATTAAATATCTTTTAGGATCTGCAGACAAAGTTGTTTTTCCTGTTCCTGAAAGTCCAAAGAATAACGCTACATCTCCTTCTTCACCAACGTTTGCAGAACAGTGCATCGATGCCATCCCTTTCAGTGGAAGGTAATAATTCATCATGGCAAACATTCCTTTCTTCATTTCCCCACCGTACCATGTACCACCAATGATCTGTAATTTCTCGGTAAGATTGAACATTACGAAGTTTTCGGAATTTAATTCCTGCTCCTCCCAATTTGGGTTGGTCGTTTTCGAACCATTGATTACTGTAAAATCAGGTTCTCCGTAGTTTTCTAAATCGTAATGAGAGGGACGGATGAACATATTCGTAACAAAGTGCGCCTGCCACGCTACTTCAACAATAAATCTTACCTTAAGTCTTGTATCTTCATTGGTACCGCAAAATGTATCGACAACATAGATTTTTTTGGCACCGGAAAGTTGATTTAAAACTAAATCTTTACAAGATTCGAAAATTTCGGGAGTTGTAGGAAGGTTTACTTTGCCATCCCAGAAAATAGTATCTTTCGTAACATCATCCTGAACAATATATCTGTCTTTAGGTGAGCGGCCAGTGAAAATTCCTGTCTGCACAGATACTGCACCGGATTCTGTAAGTTCAGCTTTTTCAAATCCCTGATTTTCAGGTGACATTTCCGCTTGATATAACTCTTCATAGGAAGGATTATAAGTTAATTCATACTCTCCTTTAATCCCTAATTTTTGTAAATCCTGGATGATTCTAGCGTTTTTCATTTTACTTATATTTTCTTTTTACTTTTTTGTTCGTTCAGCAATTCATATTAACTAATTGTTAAACTTCGATAAATATAAACATATAAGCGAAAATGACAAATAAAAAACAGGTCTTCTAACCAACTGATTATTAATCAATTAAATCACTCCACTCAAAAACAGTAGTAAAACCTTTTCCCCAAAAATAGTCCTCAAAGCCTTCAAATTTGGCACTCATTACAAAATCACCGCCCCAAGCGCCCAAACTTTTGACAAATTTTGCACAATCTGCAAAAAAAACTGATTTAACTGTCGGAATTTCAATAAAATCAGAAATACGTTGCTCATGAATCATCATTAAGTCAGAAAAATTATCTAATTCGTCACACAATAAAATATTTCTTGTGAGATCAGAAAATTCGTCGACCAAATTTTGAGACTTTGTTTTAGACTTATAAAGATTGATTCCTTCCCGACTATCCTGTTTTTTGTTTAAGTGGATGAAAATCAGCTCATTCTTAAATTTCGGATTAAAATCGACCTTTTCAAAATGTATCTGAGGTTTGTTCTGGTAAAGGACAGCTGACTTAGCATGTGCAACAGCAATATCATAGCCACTTCCGCCTAAACTGACAGAATTTAAATGAAACGGATCAATCTCAGACCATTCTGCAAGATTGTTCATTAAGGTAGAGCTGCTTCCAAGGCCGTAATCGGCAGGAAACTGAAGATTTGTTTTTAAATAATAAGAATCTGTACTTTTAAATTTAATTTCAGAAAGACTCTGAACATTTTTGAGAGTTTTAAGAATAAACTCTGCGCTTGAAGTAATGTTGGTTTCAAGAATTCGCCAATGTTTATAATCAATGACCACTTTTAACCATAATTTGTTTTGATGATAGGCTTCCCAGAAAATTAGAGATTTTCCGTCATGCTTTTCTTCAAAAAAAAACTCTTGTCCTAGCTTGGTGGGTACCGCTAAGACAAGAGCTCCATCTACAGCGAAATATTCTGAAGTCAGCATCAGCTTTCCCGGTGAATAAATTTCGCCCATTTTTATTTAATTTAAATTGCGGAAGCCGATGTAACTTCGCTGTCAATTTTTTTAATTAATCCTTGTAAAGTCTTTCCAGGTCCTACTTCAATAAAGTTCGTAGCACCATCTTTGATCATATTCTGTACAGACTGTGTCCATTTTACAGGACCTGTTAACTGAGCAATAAGATTTGCTTTAATCTGATCTGGATCTGTAACGGCAGTTGTTGTAATATTCTGATAAACAGGAATCGTCGCTTTTCTGAATTTAGTATTTTCAATCGCAGCCGCCAATCTCTCCTGTGCAGGCTGCATCAGTGGTGAATGGAAAGCTCCGTTTACAGGCAATAATAGTGCTCTTTTTGCTCCTGCTTCTTTTAATTTAGCACAAGCTTCTTCAACAGCTACAGTTTCACCTGAAATCACCAACTGCCCAGGGCAATTGTAATTTGCAGGAACCACTACTCCGCTGATTGATGCGCAAATTTCTTCAACTTTAGCATCATCCAATCCTAAGATTGCTGCCATAGAGCTTGGATTGGCATCGCAGGCTGCCTGCATAGCTTTCGCTCTTTCAGAAACCAGTTTTAGGCCGTCGTCAAAAGATAAAACTCCATTCGCAACCAAAGCCGAAAATTCTCCTAAAGAATGTCCTGCAACCATCTCGGCTCCAAGACCGTTTACCGCCTTCAAAGCAGCAACCGAATGAATGAATATGGAAGGTTGGGTAACCTCCGTTTTTTTCAGATCCTCATCTGCACCATTAAACATAATGGACAAGATGTCGAATCCTAAAATTTCATTAGCAGATTCCATCAGGTCTTTAATGTCTTTACGGGAATCATATAACTCTTTTCCCATCCCTACAAACTGTGAACCCTGCCCAGGAAATACAAGTGCTTTCATTTATTGATTTAAAAAATTAATACAAATATATACTTTTAAAAGCTGAACTACTTTCAGCTTCTACGGAGTTAATCTTACTACTCTTAAGCCGGTATTGACGTAAGCACCGTTTGCTTTAGACTTTACAAATTCGAATTTTGTAGCAAGCTGAGTCTGCACTTTATTCATTTGTTTAAAGATTTCTCCTTTTTTATTTTCTCTTGTCAACATATCATTCATCACATCAAAACCAATCACGGCATATTTCCCCGGAGCTTTGCAGTATTTGGCTTTATAAGCTGCTAATATTTCTTTTTCAAAACTTCCTTCGGTATTGATCGTTCTATCCATCAGATAGACCAAACTTGCCTGGCTCAATTCATCTACTTTCTTTTCAAAACTTGGGACAGAATATAAACTGAATGCTTTCATTCCCTGAACTTCTTTTGAAAGCGCAATTATTCTGCTTGAGAAAGCTTCTCCCACAGAATCATTATCACTCGCCAAAATCGCTATCACCGGTGCAGACTGACCTGTCATCATATTTTTATCCAACTGAATGTCTGCAGCAGAATTGACAACAACGATATTAGCGTTTTTGACAGCTTTTCCAAGATTAGATTTAATATAGTCTGCATTTTCCTTTTTAGTATCTGCAACAATATAAATTTTCTGGTCAGAATATACAGTTTCTACTTCTTCAACGATTTTATCTGAATACGCTTGATCATTGGTTTCAACAATAATCAAATTGCTGTAGTTGTAGAGCTCTGCAGAATTTGCAAAAGGGGCAACTACAGGTATTTTCTGAGTTTTTGTGAAATCAAGCAAATCGATCACATTCGATTTGAAGAATGGTCCAACAATCAGATCCGTATTATTTGGATTAATCTGCGTTAGTGAACTTTTAAAAGAAGCTTCATTACCAGAATCAACAATTTTGATATCCAATTTCTGTCCACTGGAGGCATTCCTTTGGATAGCTAATTTTGCTCCGGTAAGAAAATCCATTGCCATTGCTCTGTATTGCGTTTCATTGGTGCTGTACCCGAAAGGAAGCATTAAAACCACACTCAAGGCATCACCATTTTTCTTCGTATATGCTGCGTCTAATTTCTTTATTTTAAGAATCATTCCGGTTTTCAAACCTTTTGCCAAATCAGGATTTAAAGCAATTAGTTCGTCGATGGTAACTCCAAATTTATTAACGATTGAAAAAACGGTATCACCCTGCTCGACCGTATAGGTTGCATACTCATCCTGATTTGAAGATGTATGAACCATTGTAGATTTTTCGTTCCCAGAATCTATTTTGGTTTTTGTATTCTTTGGCTGTACCGCTTCTACAGGAACTTCTACAGATTTTGTTGTCACAACAGCAGCCTGAGTACCTCCATATTTTTTAATACTTTGAAGAGGCAAGGTAATCTCATCACCAATTTTCATGTGAGAATCCAAATCAGGATTCAATTTTCTTAAATCTGTCTCAGAGATTTTGTATTGTTTTGTAATACCGTAAATGGTTTGTTTCGGCTGAAGGTAGATTTTTCCTGTTTGCGATGATGGAGCAGATGGAGAACTTATCTTTGAAACCCCAGAATTTCCGGCTTTCACATGAAGAACATCTCCAATTGCGAGTTTTCCATCTTTTACTTTTGGATTAAGTTTAAGCAACTCATCAATAGTAATTCCATATTTCTTTGAAATATTGTACGGATTATCACCTTTTACAACCGTGTGTGTTTTCTGAGCAGAAACGCTCAAAACCAGACATAAACCAGACAGTAAAAAAAACCTCTTAATCATTTTCGATATTATAATGTACAAAAATACTTCTTTAAAATTAAATGGCAACAATTATTAATTTTGATTGTTCCACTTCCATTTCCTCTAAGCAAGACTCAAGCCATAGGTAGCCATAATCAGCAAAAAAAACTGAAAAATTAAAAATCCTTTCCTGCCATGTTTTTGCCGGATGAACATCTAAAAATAACATTTCTAACCTTTCCAGCAATTCATTCTGCTTAATTTTTTCTGCGTGTAAAAGTCTTTTTTTAAGTCTAGCAAAAGATTTTAACTGACGGACTTCTTCGGCCTTCACCATATTTCCAAAAGATTTTTCGGTGGTTTCGGCTAAACTTTTTAATTCTGAAAAGCTATTAACCAAACTTTCCTCTTTCTCCTCGAGACTTTCAAGAATAGAGTTATTTTCTAAAATCTTGCTGTTCGTAATTTTTGTGAAATTCTGAAAAAAATCATCAATCTTTAACTCCAGTTTATCAATTTTGCCTAACGTTTTCTCTTTAATAAAAAGCATTGAATTCCTTGGAGTTAAAATCGGGAAAGGAACATTGACTCTTGTAAAATAATCTTTCAGCTCCAGCCAATACATAATTTCAGCATTTCCACCTATATATGCTAAATTGGGTAGAATTTTCTCTTGATAAATCGGGCGCATCAATGCATTCGGACTGAATTTTTCGGGAAAGTTTTCTAATTCAGATAAAATTTCTTCCTTCGTCAATTTTTTATCAGTATCGACAATGACATAATTTTCGCCGTCGAAATCTATTCTGTTTCTGGTTTCCGTAAGATAAAACAAATTGATTTCCCTCGGATTCACCTGAACTTTCCCATATTTTCCCGTTAGAAAACCAACTTTTTCTTTTGATGCTTCATAGAGGCTGAAGTTTATCAGTTCGTCCTTAAAAATGTCTTTGATCTGATTTTTTAATTCTTTAGAATCTCCATCAAGAATCAACAACCCAAATTCAGAAAATAATCTGTTGACTAAAATTTGAATAGCCTCGGTCAAAGTATTACCAACTTTGTATGCCTCTTTTAGTATTAAAATCAATTCTGTTCCGAAAATAGAATCTTTAAATTCTTTTTCAAATTCAGAAATGAAAAAAGTATCACTTATTTTTATTCTGCCTACAGCTCCGCCTGATTTCTCGTTGATTTCGTAGAAATTATTTTCAGTTTTAAAATGATTGATTTCGGCAAAATCATGATCTTCCGAAGCCATCCAGTAAACGGGAACAAAATTAAAGTCAGAAAATTTTTCTTTAAGATATGAACATGTTTTTATCGTCTGCAAAATTTTATAAACAAAAAAAACAGGTCCTGAAAAAAGATTCAACTGATGTCCTGTTGTGATTGTAAAAGTATTTTGAGACTTTAAACTGTCAATATTTTCTTTCTGTTTTGAAGAAAGACCAAGACCTGAAAGCTGATCTGCAAATGCTTTACATATAATTTCTCTTTGAGAATTGTCAAAAGAATTTTGCTTCTGATAAATCTGCTGTGCAAAATTATCATCCGTAAACGTATTCTTTTCGAAACCTGTGATTTCGTGATTCAAAAAATCTTTGACCAATTGAGGAATACTCTCAATATTGGTAAATGCTATTTTATTGATTGTTTTCAACGTCATTGAATTTAGTTGAACAGATACCACACTATACCAATATTTAGTCTAAAATCGTAGACTGGATAATGTGGGAAAGCATAGGCTTTATTATATGAAATAAGAGTTCCCATCTGTTGTCCTTCGATAAAGAAGAACATTTTTTTGACCTTCATGTTGATATACAAATCGGCAATTGGCTGACCTCCGATCGAGAATGAATCAGCAGTTGGTAAAATATATTCATTGAGAATCGGGAAATATTCTCTTGAAGCAAATTTAGAAAAATAGTAGACTTTGATACCTGCCTGAATTTCCGCAGCATTTTTAAATGCTTGAGACTGAAAGAAAAAATTGGCTCTTCCAATAAATGAAGGCATTGGAAGAAGTTCTTTATTGCTTAAGGCACTCTGAAACTGAACTCTTGTATTTAGGTGAAATTTGCTAAAACTGAAAGTAGCATCACCACCAATTTGAGAAATATTTAGTGAGTTTTCGCTTTGGCGAGGTGCTGCTGAAGAATCAAAATAAGTATAATTATCTATTCTGAAATAGTTGGCAAACAGCTCAGACTTGAACCACTTCAAATTAATACTTCCGCCAATTTCTGTGACCGACTGATTCTTGGCATCCTGAAGATAGTAATTAAATCTTCTGTAAGCTGAAGAGTTTGCAAGATAGTTAAAAGAAGGATACACACTTTGGAAATTAACCTTTGCATTGACAAAATAATCTTTTATCGGTTCAAACTTCACGTTGTTTGTTGTCTTTAGATAATTCCCAAACTGACTTCCTTTTGAAAATTCTAAAAATGAGTTCAATTGAAATTTATCAAATAATTTGACCTGCAAATTACCAACAGCTCCCAATCTATTTTCTTTCAACTCTGCAGGAACATCCACAAGAGGTAAGTTGATTTCGTTCAAACCAAACTTCAGCATCTGGTATCGCACACCTGCATCTAACTTAAACTTTTCATTATCTAAAACCAAACTCACCGTATTGCTCAAATTATTAGAATATTTTCTTGTAGAAGGTGAAAAACCTGTAACAATTTCCGAAGCGGTTGTGTACCAATAATCTTCCACAGTACTTTGGTTGTAATAATACTTGTTCCCCTGATTGAAAAGGGTATGTCGTATTCTGAAAGGAAACTTCTCGGAATTGAAAGGGGTGAACTGATGACTTAAATAATATCGACGATACGAATATTGTGAACTCGATCCATCTAAATTGACCTGCGCATTCCATTTATTACTCTCACTGTTGCCAGATTGAAAGAGATCATCATCCACAATTCCTCCATTTTCCTGATTATTGACATTCTGATGAAGATAGTGTGCAAAAAGCTCGTAATTCCCACTTTTTGAAACGTAATGTCCGGAAAACAAAGTATTATTATTGGCTGCTAAGGAATTTCTATACATCCCCTGCGATCGCAAGCCCATATATTCTAAAGCAAAATTGAATCTCTTCCCGATATTTTGTGTGTAGGTAGATTGCAATGCTGCACCGTTTCTCATTGCGGTATGATAAATGAAAGTTGCAGTAGGTGTTTTTACATCATAATACCTAATTTCATCTGCTCCTAAAATACCATAAGATTTATTGGAGGGGAGCAAAGACAAATTTTGTTCAGCATCCAAATCGTAAGATAACGGATTAAATCCCGCACCAATATTGGCGAACTGCACTCTTCCAAAGTTATCTCGGTTATTATACTGTGAAAAAACATTGGTCTTATCAAAAGTCATCACTGTATCAAAGATTTTTTTTTCTGAATACTGAGTCTGGTATTGATAATCCTGAATCGTAGGTTTAAAAATTTTCAGAGAGTCTTTTTTACCAGAATCTATGACCACAGTATCAGACAGTTTCTTTTCCAATCGGTTGGAATCTGTTTTATTGACGATTACTTGGGCATTATAGAGTGATCCGAAGAAAAGTATGATGAGAAGAATGTATTTCATGTATTTTCTATTAAATAAAATCATGAATAAATTGATGATTTTATATCAGCAAAAATAAGAAATAAAAGGAAATAAAAAGAGACTACTTTACAGTAGTCTCTTAAAAAATAATCGGTTTAATTTATTAATTAGAATAACCAGGATTCTGTACAACTGGTGTTCCAGGCACATTTATTTCCGCTCTTGGGATTGGAAATGCCAATAGGTTAGTTCCTACAGGTCTTACAGTTCCGGCTACTCCAGCTGTCGATCTTTGAGTAATTGGCAAGCCTCTTCTCAACAAATCAAACATACCAAAGCCTTCACCTACGAATTCTTTTCTTTTTTCAAGATAAACATCATTAAGCGTCACTGTTGTTACTGGAACATATCCTGTAATTCTGTTTGACAAAATATTGTTATAGTATGTAACAGCTTTTGATGGAGTACCACCAGCTTGTAATTCAGCCTCAGCTCCATTTAATAAAGCTTCTTCATAACGAACTAACTTAATATTATCAAACGTATTAAAATATTTTCCATTTAAGACGAGTGCCGTTGAGATTCCAGATAATCTGATGTCATTGGCATTGTATGTCGTTCTAAGTCCCGTTAGAACTTTCATATTTCCATAACCACTCGTTGCAGGTAACAAAGTCGTTGCTGCTGCGTTTGTTAACAATTTATATGAAATCGATGTTGTTCCTAAGTCTCCTAAACCTCCAATTGCTAATTCAAACATAGAATTTTGCGCAGCATTACTACTTCTAAAACTACTTGCATAATCCCCACGTCCAATAACCAAGTACTTGTTAGATGCAACAATATCATTCACCAAAGTCCTAACTCTAGCAAAATCACCTTTATACAAATAATACCTAGACATCAAAGTCTTTACTGAAATGGTATTTAAAACAGTTTTATCAGCAAAATTATCTAATGACGGAGCCATTAAAGTGATTGCCATATCAAAGTCAGCCTCAATTTGAGCTCTAGTTTCTACAACACTTGCTCTTGCCTGTAAAGCTTCCGGATTATATTTCGTTGGGATAACGACACCTGTTGTTCCTCCAGCATATTCCTGACCATATAATCTTAATGCATCAAAAAATGCTAATGCTCTTGCAGCATAAGATTGACCTTTTAGATACTTTTCTTTGTTAGAAATTACAGTCGGATCAATGCTAGATTTCCAAGTCAGCGGAGTTGGAGAAGTATTGTTAATCACCAAATTTGCTAAAGCGACAGTTCTATACATTTGTGTATATGGTCCTGTTGCATAAGTATCATTTGAAAGCATAGAGAAATTGGCAACCGTATTATAATAACCACTAGCCTGATTAGTAAACATATTATCACTTCGGATTTCAGAAATCATCTGGAAGTCACATCCGTAATATGTTGCAGCTCTCATAGCATTATATTGTCCTCTAACAGTAGATTCCATTTCTTCAATTGACACCAATGGACGTTGCTCTATAGATTGAAAAAATTCAGTTTCTATAAAATCTTCGCTGCACGCAGTCATTGTAATACCTGCGGTTATAGTAAGAAACGCATATTTTAATATACTATTTTTCATTTTCATTTCATTTAAAATTGTAAGTTAAACCCTAAAGAATAAGTCTTTTGAATTGGTAAATTAAGGTTATTTGTTGTGTTAAGGTTATTTTCCGGATCGAATCTTAGTGTATCATCGTAAAGATGTGTCCAAATGTTATTACCCTGAACATACACTTCGAATCCATTCATCCCTGTACCTCTCAACTTATCTGCTGTAAATTTATACCCAATTTTTATATTACTCAATCTGAAATAATCAGTTTTTGATAAATATCTTGTTGAAATTCTGTTAGATAATGTTGTATTACCATAGATAGGCTTTGGATTTGCAGCTCCTGTATTGGTAGGTGTCCAAAAATCCAATTGATCTGTTGATCCAGCATAGTTATACGAGTATTGACCATCAGAAGAAGTGTAATTTGCCCAGTCATTAATAACTTTTCCTCCAAATCCAAATGTTGCTAAGGCATCTAAACTAAACCCCTTATATGAAACACGGGTATTGATACCACCATATTTTTTTGAAAAATTACTTCCCTGTACAGCTAGCTGAGCATTGTTGTAGTTCGACGTTGTTTCTCCATCAATACCGTTGACATACCATAACGCATTACCGTTTGCAGCGTCTACCCCTGCCCATTTTCTCATATAGTAAGTTCCAACACCTTCCCCTTCTCTTAATATTGTAGAACCTGAAATAATATCCTGTCCTCCATATAATTTTGTTATCTCATTTTCTAATGTGCTGAAATTACCTCCAAGTGACCAATAAAAATCATCTGTTTTGAAAATCTCACCATTAATAGCAAATTCGAATCCTTTATTCACCAATGATCCTATATTTTTATCCATTGACGCTAGCCCCTGAGATAATGATAGTGGTTGTGAGAATACTAAGTCAGTAGTCTCTTTGTTGTAGTATTCTGCAGTAAATGTCAATCTATTTTTAAATAGACCAGCATCAATACCTATGCTTAAAGGTTTTATAACCTCCCATTTCAAATTTGGATTATTAACCCCTCCATATGTTGCCGCTGCCAAGTCATTATAATTGGTTGTGAATGCTAACAGTGAATATGGACTACTTGTAATTTGGTTCCCCACTTTACCATAAGAAGCTCTTAACTTAAATAATGAGATTTGCTCTAGGTTTTGTACAAAATTGATCCTTGCAAGATCGACACCTATTCCATAAGAATAAAAATCACCCCATTTCTGACCAGGCTGGAAATTTGATAGTGCATCTCTTCTGTAAGAAGCATCTAATGTAATCAATCTGTCAAAATTATAGTTAATGGCAGCTGCATATCCAGTTCTAGAACTTCTTCCTCTTTCACCGAAAAAAGAAGCGGGTTTAACAAAATTTGTCAAACTTTCTAAAGTTGGCGATCCTACTGCTGTTGCACTTGCCCCAACAGCGTGATTTTGTCTTTGATAAGCTTCCTGAATTAATCTAACATCAAAATTATTCTTCTCACCTACCTGGAAATTATAACTTAATATATTCTGTAAGTTCCAGTTAAAAAATCTCTCTATAGACTCCGTTTTTCTACCATTAACCTGGAAACCATCCCCATGTACTGGATTTAAATAAGTTCCATTTTCTACATTCAGGAATTCACCTCCTAATACAAATCTATAGTTTAAATTTTTTAAAATTTTATAGTCGGCATTAACTGTTGCGAATACTCTGGAAGTTTCAGCTCTGTAATAATTATTTTCAGCTAAGTAAGCATTGTTGAATAAGTTATTGCTCAATCTACCTGCTGTACCCAAATTATAGCTACCATCAGCATTATAAGCAGCATCAGTTGGTCTAGCAAATAACTCAGTCAAAATAGGGTTAGCAAAAGCACCTCCGTTATTTAATGTATTTATTTTACTGTAGGCCAATTGAATGTCTGATCCGAATTTCAATCTGTCAGAAGCATCATAATTAACTTTGCTCGTAAAACCCATTCTTTTAAAATCTGAACCTTTGATTTCGCTTTCTTGTAAGAAATAATTTGCAGAGTTATAGTAAGTTACTTTATCATTCCCACCACTAACCGAGGCATTAATTGACTGTTGGAAGGCAGTTCTGCTCAAGGCTTTTCTCCAATCTGTATTATTGGAAGTAGTGTAAATATTTTGAAGATCAGCACCATATTTACCATTAGCTGAATTGCTTACAAATTGTTCAGGAGTAAGAGTAGCCGGTTCACCTAATGCTCCAGGATTATTAGCAAATGTATGTGACAACAAATATCTATACTGCTCGGTATTCAACCCCCTCTGTCCTTCGACAGCTCTTGAATTAGTTCCGTACTCAAAATTTACATTGATTTTCGGCTTACCTCTTTTTCCAGATTTTGTTGTAATGATAACAACTCCTGAACCAGCGTCGGCCCCATAAATTGCAGTTGAAGCAGCATCTTTCAAAACAGTCATACTTTCGATGTCTTCAGTATTCAAGTTGGCAAGAGCATTCGCCGTTATTGCACCTCTTGTCAAGTCCCCAGATGTTACTCTGATTCCATCAACGATATAAATAGGATTTACCCCACCGTTAACTGAAGAAATACCTCTTACTCTCACTGTTGCAAAACCTCCTGGTTGTCCTGAAGCATTCCCAGTTTGAACACCCGCTACTCTACCTTGAAACATCTTATCAATTGACGCTACAGGTACATTTTCTATCGCATCAGCCTTAATGGTACCAACTGCTCCTGTTAATTCCGATACAGTTTTCTTCTGCCCAAAACCAACCATTACAACCTCTTCTATTTGAGTTTCTTTTGCAGTAGTATCAGCAGGTTTGGATTGAGCAAACAGTGCTTGTCCTGTAAAAAACAAAACTCCAGCACTTAATACACGTAATTTCACATTCATATTAACAAATTTTAATATCTATTAGAAAGCAAATATGTTAATTAATTTTAACATTAACAAATTTTTAACAATAAAAATAGAAATAAAAATTATGTTATTATCAATAAAACAATAAAATGAATTGCAGAACCACACTATTACATCGTAATAAATTCAAAAAACATATTAATATCATAATTACATACTAACATTTAAGTATTTAATTATATTATACAATATATTATTTAGAATTAATTTAAAATAAAAGACCCACTTTAAATAAAGTGGGTCTTTTATTTTATAAATCTGAATTTTACTTCAATTTCTTCTTCACAGCAACTTCTTCGTATACTTCAAGAATGTCATTCTGTTCAATATCGTTATAACCTTTTAGGTTTAGTCCGCATTCGTAGCCTTTTGTAACTTCTCTTACATCGTCTTTGAAACGTTTTAAACTTTCAAGTTCACCATCAAATTTCACAATACCGTCTCTTAGCAATCTTACTTTCGACTGTCTTGTTACTTTCCCGGTAAGAACCATACAACCTGCAATGGTACCGATCTTCGAAATCTTGAAGACTTCACGGATCTCTACATTACCGATCACCTGCTCCTGAATCTCTGGAGAAAGCATTCCCTCCATCGCTTCTTTCACCTCATCAATAGCTTTATAGATAATAGAATATGTTCTGATTTCGATTTCTTCACGATCTGCAAGCTCTTTTGCATTAGCACCGGCTCTTACGTTGAATCCGATAATAATCGCATCTGATGCCGCAGCTAAGTTGATATCAGATTCTGTAATCTGTCCTACACCTGAGTGAAGAATGTTTACACTAATTTCTTCTGTTGACAATCTCTGTAACTGATCAGAAAGTGCTTCTACTGAACCATCCACGTCACCTTTCAAGATAATATTCAATTCTTTGAATTCTCCTAAAGCGATACGTCTACCCAATTCTTCAAGTGTCGTATGTTTTTTGGTTCTGATAGAAAGTTCTCTTTGTAATTGCTCTCTCTTATTTGCGATTGCTTTACCTTCACTTTCGTCAGCATAAACTCTGAATTTATCACCCGCTGTCGGCGCTCCGTCAAGACCTAAGATCGTTGCCGGAATTGAAGGACCTGCTTCTTCAAGGTTTTTCCCTCTTTCGTCTAGTAAAGCTTTTACTTTACCATGGTTTTTACCTGCTACTACATAATCTCCAACTCTTAAAGTTCCAGTTTGCACCAACATTGTTGCTACATATCCTCTACCTTTATCTAATGAAGCTTCAATGACAACACCTTGTGCAGCACGATTAGGATTTGCTTTCAGTTCAAGCATCTCTGCCTGCAGTAATACTTTCTCTAAAAGGACATCCATATTGTTACCCATTTTAGCAGAAATTTCCTGTGCCTGAACATTTCCACCCCATTCTTCAACAAGAATATTCATTCCTGAAAGTTGCTGACGGATGTTATCTGGGTTTGCATTCGGCTTATCAACCTTGTTGATTGCGATAATCATTGGTACGCCTGCAGCCTGTGCGTGAGAAATTGCTTCTTTTGTTTGAGGCATCACGTCATCGTCGGCAGCGATTACGATAATTGCAATATCGGTAACCTGTGCACCTCTTGCTCTCATGGCGGTAAAGGCTTCGTGACCTGGTGTATCTAAGAATGTAATTCTCTGACCATTTTCCAGTTTAACATTGTATGCACCGATATGCTGCGTAATACCTCCAGATTCACCAGCGATAACGTTGGTTTTTCTGATGTAATCCAATAATGAAGTTTTACCATGGTCAACGTGACCCATTACCGTTACAATCGGAGCTCTTGAAACAAGGCTTTCTTCTGTATCGATATCATCTTCTGAATCTGCTTCTTCAAGATCAGCATCAGAGAATTCAATTTTAAATCCGAATTCATCGGCTACTAATAATAAAGTATCAGCTTCCAATCTCTGGTTCATTGTCACCATTACTCCAAGAGAGAAACAAGCAGAAATTACTTCAGTTGCACTTACATCCATCAAACTTGCCAGTTCTCCGACCGTGATAAATTCTGTAACTTTTAGTGAAGTATCTCTTGCATCAGCTTCCTGCTGACGCTCATCCTGTTCTCTACGGTACGATCTTTTATCTTTTCTGTGTTTAGCAGATTTAGATTTACCACCTTTATTGGTTAGTTTTTCAAGAGTTTCCTTGATTTGGTTTTTAACTTGCTCGTCAGTTAGTTCGACAGGCATCGTTCTTTGACCAGGTCTGTTATTGTTTCCAAAACGGTTTCCACCACCTTGTCCACCTGGACGGTTTGCTCCACCTTGTCCTGGGGGACGGTTTCCACCTGGACCACCCGGACGGTTTTGTCCACCTTGTCCTGGAGGTCTGTTCCCTTGAGGACCACCCTGTCCTGGAGGACGGTTTCCACCAGGGCCATTCTGACCTTGAGGGCGGTTTTGTCCGCCTTGATTATTTCCACCTTGCTGATTCCCCGTATTCTGGTTTGGCCCGCCTGGCTTTTCAATTCTCTTTCTTTTCTTCTTGGCTGCATTTGGCTTAGGCGCAAACTGTGTCAAGTCGATTTTTTCACCAACGATTTTTGGACCATCCAATTTTTGATAAACCGTTTCAATCTTCTGAGACTCTTGCGGCTCTTCTGCTACAGGTTCTGGTTTTTTCTCTTCCACTTTCTCAATTGGTTTCTCAACTGGCTTAGGTGTTTCCTTTATAGGCTCAGCTGCTTTTGGCTGTGCTTTTACCTCTTCCACTTTAGGCTTATCTTTTTTGGCAGGTCTGTTTCTATTTCCCTCAATCTGAGACAAATCGATTTTATCCAACACTTTAAACTCCTGCTTTTCTGGTGTTGGTTTAGTTTCAGAAACCACTTTTGGTTCTTCCTTTACAGGTTCTTTCACTTCTTCTACGACCTCTTTCTTCTCCTCAACAGGAGCTGGTGCTGGTGCCGGAGCAGGAGTTTCTTCCACCGTTTCAGGTTTTTTAGGCTCTAAATCAATTTTACCTAAAATTCTGGTTTCTGGTTTATTAGCTTTAGCTCTTATTACTTCAGGGGTTTTCTTTTCTTCGATTTCCAGTTTTTCTTCAGGAACCTTAGAAATAACCACCTCATGGGAAGCCTTACGCTGCTCGCCGTCTTTGGCAAACTCAGCTTCCAATGCAGAATATGCCGCCTCTTCTAATTGAGCGTTAGGATTATTTTCAACCACGATATCTTTAGACTGTAAAAATTCTACCAGTCTCGACATCGATATGTTGAATTCCTTAACCGCTTTATTTAATCTTATTTTTGGCATCTATATTATTTACTGTTTTTTTTAATTTTTAAAATTAAAGTATTCTTTTTACTGTTTATTAAAATCTATATTAAATTTTAATCTTCAAATTCTGCTCTCAGGATACTCTTCACATCATCAATTGTCTCCTCTTCCAAGTCAACCATCTTCAGCAAGCTTTCTGTATCTTTATCAAGAACTGATTTTGCAGTCGTAAGACCTACTTTCTTAAACTCATCCAAAATCCACTGCTCGATATCGTCATTGAATTCTCTCAAGTCAACGTCATCATCTTCGCTAGCCTCTCTGTATACGTCAATTTCGTAACCTGTCAACCATGAAGCCAATCTGATGTTTTGACCTTGCTTACCTATAACTTTAGAAATCTCTTCAACAGGAGTATATACCATAGCATAATTGGTTTCCTCGTTGATCTCAATTTTATTGATGGTAACATTTCCTAAAGCTCTCTTCACCAATATTTCAGGGTTTTTTGACCACTGAATTACATCTATATTTTCGTTTCTTAATTCTCTTACCACTCCGTGGATTCTAGAACCTTTTACTCCGACACACGCTCCAACCGGATCTATTCTGTCATCGTAAGCGTCTACAGCAATCTTCGCTTTCTCTCCAGGAATTCTTACTGCTTTTTTAAGAATAATGGTTCCGTCCTGAATTTCAGGGATTTCTAATTCCAATAATTTCTCTAGGAATTTCGGAGCTGTTCTTGAAATGATAATCTGCGGTTTAGATCCTTTAAAGTCTACTGACTCTACAATAGCTCTAATATTTTCTCCTTTTTTGAAGAAGTCAGCAGAAATCTGATTTTCTTTTGGCAAGATAAATTCATTATCCTCATCATCTAATAAGATGACATGCTTATGACGAATGTGGTGAATTTCTCCAGTTACAATTTCACCGATTTTATCTTTAAACTGCTCATAAAGCATCGCATTGTTATGCTCCTGCAATTTCGTAGCCAAGATTTGCTTCAGCGTAAGAATATTTCTTCTCCCCAACTGAGCCACCGGAATTTCCATTGTAAAATCTTCACCTACTTCGAAAGTCGGGTCGATTTTCTTTGCTTCAGTGATTTCAATTTCCAAATCATCATCTTCAGACATCTCATCTTCAACGATAGTTTTATTTAAGAAAATTTGAAAATCACCCTTATCAGGGTTTACAATGACATCAAAATGATCATCAGAATCAAATCTTTTTCTCAAAAGAGTTTTTAGAGAATCTTCAATAATTGCCATCAGATCGATTTTACTGATCCCTTTTTCGTCTTTAAAATCACCAAAGGATTCAATCAACGCTATATTATCCATTTATCTTTTTTTCTTTAATTAAAATTTAACTACTACCAACGCTTTCTTGATCTCAGAGTACAAAATTTCTTTTTCCTCTTCTACGTCTACTTTACCTTTACCTATATCTTTAGGTTTTCGGTAGCGAAGAATCAACGTGATTTTTTCTTCATCTACTTTAGCCAATTCACCTTCTATGGTTGTAGAATCGGCAAGCATTACTTCGATTTCCCTTCCGATATTTTTATTAAACTGTCGCGGAGTCGCCAAAGGCTCACTCAACCCAGCTGACATAACCTGAAGACTGAAATCATGTTCATCGCGATCTGCATTGAATTCTATGGCACGGCTCGCATCCAGACAATCCTGTAAAGTCACCCCGTTATCCCCATCTAAAATTACAGTAACATCATCTGCTGCAGAAATCTTTAAATCAATAAGAAATAAATCCTCTCTTGTCTCAAGGAAAGTACTTAATAATGTTTCAATATTTTTTCTAAACTCCATATATTTATTATCATGGTCTATCTGTACGAAAAAAGGCTTTCTTTCGAAGCCTTCTCATTTTTTCCGTAAATCTTATGCAAATATAAGACATTTTTATAAAACAAACAAATACTGTTCATAATCAATTAAATAAGAATTTAAAATTCAACCTGTTAAAAAACTAAAATCTGATCAAGCAACCCAGCCAACCGCACATTAATTAATCACCAGCGACAACTTATTACCTAAGTAAAAAACCATGAAAGTATTTTTAGTATTTTTGTGGAGAATTTTTTAAAAACATATATTTTGAATATTACAATAGTAGGAACAGGTTATGTAGGATTGGTGACAGGAACGACTCTTGCAGAACTTGGAAATTCTGTATACTGTGTTGATATCGATGAGAAGAAAGTAGCTCACATGAAGAATGGAATTGTGCCCATTTATGAGCCAAATCTTGAAGAAATGTTTCTTAGAAACATACAAGCAGAGAGACTTTTTTTTACCTCGAATTTAAAAGAAGCTTTAGATAAAAGTGAAGTGATTTATCTTGCATTACCCACACCTCCAGGTGAAGACGGTTCTGCAGATCTGTCATACGTTTTGAAAGTTGCTAATGACATCGGCGAAATGATGACGGAATATAAAGTTGTTGTTAATAAAAGCACAGTTCCTGTAGGAACTGCAGACAGAGTATCAGAGGTCATCGCTTCTAAAACTCAAATCCCATTTGATGTAGTTTCCAATCCTGAATTTTTGCGTGAAGGTTTTGCCGTTGAAGATTCTATGAATCCTGCGAGAGTGGTTGTGGGATCAAGCTCAGAAAAAGCGAAAGACATCATGGCTAAGATTTACCAACCATTTACCAATACGGGAATTCCTATTATTTTTATGGATGAGAAATCATCTGAATTGACAAAATATGCTTCTAACTCATTCTTAGCTGTAAAAATTACTTTCATGAATGAAATCGCCAACTATTGTGAAAAAGTAGGCGCCGATGTTGATAAAGTAAGACTAGGAATGGGAAGTGATGATAGAATTGGGAATAGATTTTTATTCCCTGGAATCGGTTATGGCGGAAGCTGTTTTCCGAAAGACGTGAAAGCCTTGATTAAGTCCGGAAAAGATGAAGATTTTAATTTCCAGATTTTGGAAGCTACAGAAAACGTTAATATCTCTCAAAAAGTAATTCTGGTTTCAGAAATTGAAAAATACTTTGGCGGAAACCTTGAAGGAAAAACAATTGCTGTTTGGGGACTTGCATTTAAAGCCAATACAGATGACATACGAGAAGCATCTTCTTTAGACAATATTAATATGCTATTAAAGAAAGGGGCAAAAGTTGTGGCTTACGACACTGTTGCTGAAAAAAACGTTCAGAAAATTCTTGGTGACAAAATAAAATATGCCAAAACCATGTATGAAGCATTGGAAAATGCAGATGCTTTATTTATAGCTACAGAATGGTCAGAATTTAAAAATCCGAACTTCAAACTGATGTCTGAGAAAATGAATAACAAAGTTATTTTTGACGGAAGAAACATGTACCCATTGGAAACCCCTGAACAGAATGGATTTTTCTACAAGTCAATTGGAAGGAAAACTGTTGGCGATTTGAAAGAGCCAAGGTAAAAGTAAAAAGAGAAAACAATAGGCCCACAAAGCTACTCAACAATAGTTGTCATAAGTGCCAACATTAAAGTAAAAGCCAAGAGTCAACTGCCAAAAGCATACAAAAAATGAAAAATATTATCATCACCGGCGGAGCGGGATTTATAGGTTCACACGTTGTAAGAGAATTTGTAAAAAATAATCCTGATTCTAAGATCATCAATCTTGATGCGTTGACTTATGCCGGGAATCTTGAAAATTTAAAAGATATCGAAAACGAACCTAACTATGTTTTCGAAAAAGCAGATATCACTAAACCTGAACAACTAAGAAAGGTTTTTGAAAAATACAATCCGGATGCAGTAGTTCATTTAGCGGCAGAAAGTCACGTTGACCGAAGCATTACAGACCCAAACGCATTCATCAACACCAACGTCAACGGAACGGCCAATCTTTTGAATTTATGCATCGAATTCTGGACATTAAATCCGGATCACACACACGGAAGATTTCCAGATGAGGCGAGAAAAAACTTATTTTACCACGTTTCTACAGATGAAGTTTATGGAAGTCTTGGAGAGACAGGATTTTTCCTAGAAACAACTCCCTACGATCCGCAATCACCTTATTCAGCAAGTAAAGCAGCATCTGACCATTTGGTGAGAGCCTATGGGAACACGTACGGAATGCCGTTTATTTTGTCAAACTGCTCCAATAATTACGGTCCCAATCATTTTCCGGAGAAGTTGATTCCGCTTTGTATTTCTAATATTATTAATGAAAAACCGCTGCCAATTTACGGTGACGGAAAATACACAAGAGACTGGTTGTTTGTGATCGATCACGCCAAAGCAATTTACCAGATTTTCAACGAATCTAAAACCGGACAAACCTACAACATCGGCGGTTTCAACGAGTGGCAGAACATTGATTTGGTGAAAGAATTAATTAAGCAGATGGATGAAAAGCTGGGAAATCCTGCAGGTTATTCAGAAAAACTGATTACGTACGTAAAAGACAGACCTGGTCATGACAAACGTTATGCAATTGATGCATCAAAACTGAATAAAGATTTGAGTTGGAAACCTTCTGTAACATTTGAACAAGGATTAGGAAAAACAATCGATTGGTTCCTAGAAAATAAAGAATGGCTGGAAAATGTGACTTCCGGAGAGTATCAGAAATATTACGACGGGCAGTATAATTAATACAAAACACCAAATTCATGAAAGGAATTATTTTAGCAGGCGGTTCGGGAACAAGATTATTCCCTCTTACAATTGCCGTAAGTAAGCAACTGATGCCGGTTTATGACAAGCCGATGATTTACTACCCGCTTTCAACATTGTTGTTGGCAGGAATTAAAGACATCTTGATCATCACAACCCCTCATGATCAGGCCGGATTTGTCAAACTTTTAGGAGACGGTTCACAAATAGGGTGTAATATAGAATATGTAGTTCAGCCAAGTCCCGATGGTCTTGCGCAGGCCTTTATTTTAGGAGACAAATTCATTGGTAATGATTCTGCAGCTTTGGTTTTGGGAGATAATATTTTCTACGGTTCTGAAATGGGAACTTTATTAAAAAACAAAACCAACCCTGATGGCGGTGTCGTTTTCGCTTATCACGTTGCAGATCCGGAAAGATATGGCGTGGTAGAATTTGACGATCAGTTTAAAGCTGTTTCTATTGAAGAGAAACCTACGCAGCCAAAATCAAATTATGCGGTTCCCGGATTATATTTTTATGATAATGAAGTGGTAGAAATCGCTAAAAATATTAAACCTTCCCCCAGAGGCGAATTGGAAATAACGGACATCAATAATGTTTATTTAAGTAAAGGTAAGCTTGAAGTTGGTGTTTTAGACCGTGGTACTGCCTGGCTTGATACCGGAACATTTGATTCTTTAAATGACGCTTCAGAATTTGTACGCGTGATTGAAAAAAGACAGGGTTTCAAAATTGGATGTATTGAAGAAATCGCTTTCAGAAACGGATTCATCAATGAAGAAAAACTCCTTGAAACTGCTTTGAAGTATGGTAAAAGCGGTTATGGAGAATATCTGAAGAAACTGATTAAATAAATTCTTTGAAACAATATTAAAAGCAAAGCTATTGACTATCCGTAGTCAATAGCTTTATTTTTTAAGCATATTTTCTTATATTAGTTGATATTTAACTGTAGACACGATGAATATGCATCTACACAGAAATATTGAGTCAATTTATTATCCTAAATTTGTAAAAAAATCTACTTTTGAAAACCGTAGTATACACATCTGACAAAAAAACTCATTTTTTCCAAGAGCTTCTTGACATATTTAAAGATTTAAGATCGTCGACCTTTTTAGCTCTTCAGATGGCCAAAAGAGATATAAAAGCCGAATACAGACAATCTGTCTTGGGCTTTTTTTGGGCGTTCGCACCGATACTGATGAATTCGTTCGTTTGGATATTTTTGAATAGTTCCGGAGCCATCAGTGTGAATGCATCCGAAAGTATTCCCTACATTCCCTTTGTAATCATTGGAACAACTTTTTGGAGCATCTTCACTGATGGTATATCAATGCCGCTCACAGCTGTGAATTCCAATAAAGGAATTCTCTCTAAAATAAACTTTCCAAAAGAAGCATTAATATTATCCGGGATTTATAAAATGGCATTTAATCTTGTCTTAAAACTTGTCTTGGTAGTTGCTGTATTAATTTTTTATCAAATAAATCCAGGAGTTAATATTGTACTATTTCCGCTGTACCTTCTAGCACTGACCTTATTCGCATTAGCGATAGGACTAATCATTACACCACTTGGATTAATTTATACTGATATCAGCAGAATTATTAACACGGGCGTTTCTTTATTGATGTATATCACTCCTGTTGTATACGCGGCCCCATCAATTGGCTTCTTTAAAACATTATTTAAAATAAATCCGCTCTCGTACGTTTTTATAGACTCTAGAGCAGTTTTATTTGGATTGCCTCTACAATACGGTTTTTTGATTATTATACTCTCATTAATAAGTATAACCATTCTTATGATCGGACTAGTAATTTTCAGAAAATCAATGCCTATCATCATTGAAAAAATATCAGGATAATGATGAAAAAAAACAATGAAGTTCTCGTTAAAGTACAAAATGTATCCAAGAAATTTTCTTTGGATCTCAAAACAAGTTTAAAATATGGGGCTTTGGATATTCTTAAAAGTACTTTTGGTTTTAAAATAAGTAAAGAACTACGTCCCAAAGAATTTTGGGCTATAAGGGATGTTAGTTTTGAACTTAGAAGAGGAGAATGTATTGGATTGATTGGACACAATGGTGCGGGTAAAAGCACTCTTTTAAAAATGTTAAACGGCTTATATACTCCTGATAAAGGCCAAATTACAATGAAAGGTAAAATCGGCGCGCTGATAGAGCTTGGCGCTGGCTTTAACCCAATTCTTACAGGTCGTGAAAACATCTATAATAATGCTGCCATATTAGGATTTTCTAAAAATGACGTTGATAATAAAATAGAGTCTATCATAGATTTTTCAGAAATTGCTCAGTTTATAGACTCTCCCGTACAAAATTATTCTTCAGGAATGAAAGTGCGTCTCGGTTTTGCTATTGCAGCTCATTTAGAACCTGATATATTAATCATTGATGAAGTCTTAGCCGTTGGAGATTTAGGCTTTGTACTCAAATGTTTCAGTAAGATCGACGAACTACTGCCCAATACTGCGATGATTTTTGTTTCGCATAGCATGCCGATGATCTCCCGTATTTGTAATGAAATCATTTTAATGGATCACGGCATCGCTGAATATCAAGGAAACGACATAGGCAAAGGTGTACAAATATATTACAGTAAATTTTCAAACAATGACGAAGCTGAAGTTTTTAATAACGGAGATTTTACTTTAACAAGTAAATCTACAGATTTGAAAAACAACATACTTAGAAATAATAGCGATTTCACTCTCAAAGTAGAGTTTAAAATTAATACGTCTAAAAATGTCAATGCGCCTTTACTGTACATAGAATTTAAAGATAAAGAACAGCGCTCTATTGCGGGATTATATGTTAGGGATGAAAAGGCTTTTATTTTAAACTGTCAGACTATCTTATATACTGCAAGAGTGAAAAATCCTCTATTTACTTTAGGAAAATATACTATCGATATTGGATTATACAGTTTGTATGAAGAAACACCCATTTTCAGACAGAACTCGGCTTTTGAATTTGTAGTTGACAAAGAAAAAGAAAGATGGATTTCTATTGAGCTTGAAAGCGAAAGTGCAATAACAATTAATTAAAAAATAACTTTTTCACTGACTATTTCAATCTCAAGTTTACCAAAGAAATATTATAAATAAAAATGAATTTAAAAAAATCAATTCTAAATGTTCTATCTCCTTCATTGATTAAAAAACTTAAAGCTGTATATTATTTTAGATATACTTTTAATAGGATCAATAATAGCATTGATTATAATAAGTTGACCTTTAGATATTTTTATTATACAGAATTAAAGACATTTGACTTACTTATTTATGATAGTATTTTTCCAAACCTCATTTCAGGATTTAGGTTTGCAGAGTTTAACGCCTTATTAAATGAGTTTGATAACTCAAAAATAATTGTCAATCCATTAGATTATCCTTTCTTAAATCAGGACGTACGAACGCATCAATTAGATATAGATAATTTAAAAAACACACATCCTAAGTCTCACAAGAAAACA
Organism: Chryseobacterium sp. JAH; assembly: GCF_001507335.1. Classification (GTDB taxonomy): domain Bacteria; phylum Bacteroidota; class Bacteroidia; order Flavobacteriales; family Weeksellaceae; genus Chryseobacterium. The sequence goes on from NZ_LMAH01000003.1 coordinate 96,626, forward strand.
TTTGTGGGAACTGTAAAAAACATAAAAAACGCCAAGCTTTTTTATTGTATATTTTTAAATAATATCTATGACAGTTTACCTTTTCTGGAGAAGAATAAAATAAATTTCATCTTCACATTATATCCAGGTGGCGGTTTTGATGTAAAACAAGAACTTGCATTAAAAAAATTAAAAGCGGTGCTGAATTCAAAATTTTTCAAAGGTGTCATTGTTACCCAACAATTCACTAAAGATTTTATCATGAAAAATTACAACTGTCCCGAAGACAAAATATTAAATGTGTTTGGATGTATTGTTCCACAAAACTCTATTGATACAACAAGGGTTAGGCATTATAGCAAAGAAATGTGTTTACAAGTATGTTTTTGTGCAGCAAAATACACTGAAATAGGAGCAGACAAAGGTTATGATATATTTATAGACACCGCAAAAATTTTAGTTTCGAAAGGTTATAATATTCATTTTAATGTTATTGGGGGATATGATGAGAATGTTATCGACATTACAGGGTTTGACAAAGCATTCACATTTCATGGTTATAAAAAGTATGAAGAGCTGCAATCAATATTTTTAGAACAAGATATAATCATATCACCAAACAGACCTTTTGTGCTAGATGTAGGAAGTTTTGACGGATTTCCTCTTGGTGCAGTTGTGGAAGCCGTCTTAAATGGTGCAGTTCCAATAGTAACTGACGAGCTAAAACAAAACAGTATATTCAAGGATGACGAAATTATTATTGTAAAACCTGACGCAGCAGAAATAGTTGAAAAAGTTGAACAACTTCTTTTAAACCCAGAATTACTACATTTGTTTTCTAAGAATGCTCAAAGAAAGTTTCGAGAAATTTATAAAGAAAGTTATCAGCTGGATAAAAGGATAGACTTTATTAAAAAACATATATTATGATACCAGTAACAAAACCTTTTCTTCCTCCACAAACTGAATATCAGAAATATTTAGATAACATTTGGAAAAGACAATGGCTTACGAATATGGGACCTCTTGCCAGCCAGCTTGAAATGGAATTAAAAGACCACCTAAAAGTAAATCATCTTCTCTTTGTGACTAATGGAACTGTTGCCTTGCAGATGGCTATCAAAGCACTTGAGCTGCAGGGTGAGATTATCACGACCCCTTTTTCATTCGTTGCCACAACAAGTTCTATTGTATGGGAAAATTGCACCCCGGTTTTTGTCGATATAGATGCAAAATCATTAAATATTGATGCTGAGAAAATAGAGGCTGCTATTACAGAGAAGACCTCAGCAATCTTAGCTACTCATGTGTATGGCAATCCGTGTGATGTCGAAAAAATTCAAAAAATTGCCGAAAAGCATCGGTTAAAAGTAATCTACGATGCAGCGCACGCCTTTGGAGTAGAAGTCAACGGAAAATCTATTTTTGAATATGGAGATGTTTCTACATGCTCTCTGCACGCTACCAAGCTTTACCATTCTGTAGAAGGCGGTTTATTAATTACTAAAGACACTGATCTTTTAAAAAAGCTGGCCTCGATGAGAAATTTTGGAATTTCGGGGTTTGATTCATTTGATGAGTTAGGACTCAACGGTAAAAACTCTGAATTTCATGCTGCAATGGGTTTGATCAATTTAAAATACATAGCTGCCATCCATCGGAAAAGAAAAATTCTTTCTGCACTTTATGATGAGAAACTGATAAATCTGAAGGCAGTAAAACCTAATTGGCATAATGCCTCGGGTGAAAATTTCGCGTATTATCCTTTAGTCATCGAAAGTGAAGAATTGCTTATAAAATTGAGAGCGGAAATGGATAAACAAGAGATCTTTACCAGAAGATATTTTTATCCGAGTTTAGCTTCAGCTTTACCTTATTTACCAAAGTTAGAGTTACCGGTAACAGAGGACGTATCCAGAAGAGTACTTTGTCTTCCCATGTATTACGATCTCACCATTGAAGAAATCGATCTTATTGCTCGAATTATGTTAAGAATTCAAAATAACTAGAAGATGCTAATTATAGGAGCGAAAGGTTTTGCTAAAGAGGTTTTAGAAGTTTGTCATCATAATAATGAACTTCAAAATCTAGCATTCTATGACGACGTTAATAATGATGTAGTGGGGTTATTATATAATAGATTTCCCATCATTAAATCACATAGCGACGCAAAATCTTTTTTCATCCAAACTGACAATCGGTTTACAATTGGTATTGGAAATCCAATATTAAGACAAAAACTGCATGCAGTTTTTACCGATCTTGGAGGCTTGTTGTGTTCAACCATTAGCAGTAAAGCTAATATCGGATCTTATGGGGTACAAATTTCTGATGGTGCCAACATTTTAGATGGTGTTAATATTTCGAATGATGTGGTTATAGGTAAGGCACCAATAATATATTACAATTCAATCATTACACACGACGTGATAATAGGAGATTTTGTAGAGATTTCGCCGGATGTAAAAATCCTTGGACGTGCAAAAATTGGAAATTTCTGCCAATTAGGCTCAGGCTCAATTATATTTCCAGATATTATCATCGGAAACAATGTAATCATTGGTGCAGGCTCTGTTGTTAATAAAAACATCCCTGATAACTGCACTGCTGTTGGAGTTCCAGCAAAAATTATCAAATCTCACGATAAAAACTGATGAATAATTTAACCGTAAGCGTTGTAATGATTACGTATGGTCATGAAAACTGCATTGAAGAAAGCATCAATGGTGTGTTATCTCAAATTTCCAACTCTACTATAGAGCTCATCATATCCGACGACTGCTCTCCAGACAACACCGAAATAATTGTTAATAAAATCATTAGAAATCATCCTAATGGGCATTGGATAAAATATATAAGACATTTTAAAAACAAAGGCGCTATTCCTAATTTCGCATGGACTATTTCTCAAGCTCAGGGAAAGTATATTGCTCTATGTGAAGGCGATGATTACTGGACAGATTGCTCAAAAATTCAGAAACAAGTAGATTTTTTAGAGAATAATAAAGAGTACAGCGTATGTTTTCATGACGTTGAAGAAATTGATCATACCGGAAAATTATTAGATAAAAGGCTCGTTGCATCTCATACTGCAGAAAAGACCTATACCATTGAAGATTTAGCTGAAGGAAATTTCATTCATACAGTATCTGTGGTTTTCAGAAAAAATTTCAATGAATTACCTTCGTGGTATCTAACCTCACCAGCTGGCGACTACCCATTGCACATGATTAATGCATCATACGGATTAATCAAATATTTTCCTGAAAAAATGGCCGTTTATAGAGTAGGTCAGGGTGTATGGAGTTCGCAAACGAGACAATCACAGTTTGTGAATACAATATTTATCATCAAACTAATGATGGCTAATCTTACTTTAAACAATGAAGTAATTAAAAATCTTGACCATCAACTATTGAGACTTATTTCAAATATTAAAGATATAATTTCACCTGCTAATGATAAGCTACAAGATCCTGAAAAAATGGCCTATAACCTTCCCATTAGAAAATTAGTAATTATTTTATTAAAGAAAATTAGATATTACTTCTAAAGGCTGCATAATTATCACCTCTTATACTGAAACATAAAATGAGCTCAAAAAAAATACTTTTCATCTCTCAGAATGCAAGTAGAAGTGGCGCTCCCATTCTATTGCTAAGTATTATACAAAAACTTCATTTAGATTTTGATATTGATGTACTGTTTCTTCAGGGCGGAGAAATTTTAGAAGAATTCAATCCTTTGTCCACTAATATTTTAACGATTAATTCCTTTCAAAAAAAATACAATCTTTATAATAAAATCACCGCAACCCTCACTCAAAGAAAAACCCTTTTAAACAAGGAGCAGCTAGAAAAAAAGGCAATAGATTATATTGTTAATAAAAACTACGATGTAATTATTGGGAATACGATTGCAACATTACATTTTTTATTACAATTACCCAAAACTAACAAAGCCATCTATTTACATGAATTAACTTATGCGTTAGAAGCAAATTACAGTAAAAACTATATCGTTGAGAATTTATCTAAAATACCTAAAATATTTGCAGGATCAGATTCGGTTAAAGAAAACTTGAAATGCCGCTACTCTATTAACGAAAACAGGATTGAAACCATTCATTCTTTTGTAGATGAAAAAGATTCTAAAATTGTTTTGACCAATGTTGAACTCAGAAATAAGCTGATGATTTCTTCTGACACTGTAATTTTGGGACTTATGTCAACTCCCGAACTGAGAAAAGGAACAGATCTGTTGCCCCAAATTGCTAAATGTATTGTAAAAAAACAACCGCAACTAGATTTTAAAATTGTCAACATTGGCGGAAAGGAAAATGATTCTTTTATCAATCAAGTACGTCTTGATGCTGAAAAAATAAATATTTCCGACAAGTTTATATTTATACCAAGTACCACTAATCCCAATGATTTTATAAATATGTTTGACCTATTCTTACTACCCTCCAGAGAAGACCCATTTCCTTTGGTCATGCATATGTCTGGTAATTTTCAAAAACCAATTATTGCTTTTAAAGATTCTGGTGGTATTTCTGAAGTTATCCCACAACCGCAACTTGCAGAATATTTAGATATAGAAGATTACTCAGACAAAATAATAGAGTTATGCCTAAATAAAACCAAGAGACTACAGTACGGTAAAGAACTTAAAGAAACTTTAAATTCTAATTTTAGCGGAGATATTTCTATAGCTAAATTAAAAGCTGCCATCAGTGAAATGTTATAAAACTTCATCTAATCAAAAAAATGATTTCAATTATTATATCCTCATACCAACCCCAATTTTATCTGCAGTTAAAAAATAACATTGCAGCATCTTGTGGTATCCCTTACGAGATCATTAAGATTGATAATCCGGGAATAATGAGTATTACTAAAGCTTATAATATAGGAGCAGAACAATCTCAGTATGACAATCTATTATTTTTGCATGAAGACGTCCTTTTTCACACCCAAAACTGGGGTGAAAAATTGATTGCTCATTTATCAAAAAACAAGACCGGTGTTATCGGTGTTGCCGGATCAAATTATGTTCCTTCAGCCCCTTGCAGTTGGACTGTTGTGAGTAAAATTAATAGAAATTTTATTAAACTTTATCAAAGTAACAAAGATGGCTCTTCACAGAAATTACATTCAAATATCAATGAACCTGTAAATGTTTTTGCATTAGATGGCGTTTTTATGGCTATTTCAAAAGCTCACTATATAAATGTGCGGTTTAATGAAGAGGTTTTCGGTTTTCACGGTTATGATCAGGACTTCAGTCTCAGAAGTGCCATGAAATATAAAAATTATGTTATCGATGATATTCTAATAGAACATTTTTCATCAGGCGATGCAAATAAAGATTGGTTTTTTAGTAATATCCAAGTCAGAAAAAATATAAATTATAGTTTCCAAGATAAAAATATCTCACAGGTTGAGCGAGAGGCTTACATAGATTTTATAAATCATTTTTTTAATTATCACAAACCTACAATAGGCAATGCAATCAATGCGTTATATTTTTATCCTTTTTTCAAACTGACAATAAAAGATCATTACAGAATTTTTTCACTTTTATTTTATTATTTATACAGAAAACCTAAGAATACCTAAGACCTATGGAAGACTTCATACACGTTATCATTACCAGATTCAATGTCCCAACCGAATCCTGGAAAGTAACCAGAGAAGGAGGAATACCTTTAAGTGAAGAATGGCTCTCTGACAGGTTTTCTATCTTCCAAAAATATTGTTTACCCTCTTTTAAAAACCAGAAGAATCAAAACTTTATCTGGCTTGTATTTTTTGACATCCATACTTCTGAAAAGCATAGGAAAACCATATCAGAAATTCAACAAGATTATCCTTTGTTCACTCCTATTTATATTCGTGAATTTCCCGATATGCAACCCAAACTAATGGAAATTATCCCGCAGTATTTTACAGATAAAACAAAATTTGTGATAAGTTCAGATATTGACAATGATGATATGTTGCATTGCGACTTTGTACAAACAGTTCAGCAGTATTATCAGCCTGTTAATGATCTGGTGATTGATCTCAGACTTGGCATTCAACTTACAAAAACTGGTAGAAGAACAGCGTTTGCAACTATCTTTAATTTTGCTTCCGGTCCTTTTATATCTATAGTAGAAAAAATTGATCATTTCAAAACAGTAATCAAAGAAAACCATACAAAATACCGCAATTATACAAATTACACTTATTTTGACAAAAAGCCGTTGTACATCCAATTTATTCATGACTACAATCTTCTCAATGAATCTTTTGCGGATGTAAAAAGAATGTATCATGTAGATTTTGAAAGTTTTGGAATAAGTCATAAGAATTCTTTTAAAATATCGAAATTCAACACTTTTAAACATGAGTTGAGAAGGATAATAAAAAAAGTCATCAAAAAAATCAGCTCATCATAAAGAAATGATTTTGGAGAAAGTTTCAGCTATAATTAAATTCATAAATTTGTTATATACCAAATAGAATCTTAGTTTTATAAAAATTTAGCACCATAAAAAATAGAATGATTATAGGAAACGGACTAATTGCGAATTCACTTAGGAAAATAGATTCAGATAAAATATTATTTTTTGCATCAGGAGTATCTAATTCTTTAGAGATCAGGAATTCCGAATTTGAGCGTGAGTTTTCTCTATTGAAAGAAAGCATTACAAATAATTCTGGAGTGAAAGTCATTTATTTTTCGACGCTGAGTATCTTCGATCGGTCAAAAAAAGACAGTCCGTATGTTATTCACAAAAAAAATATAGAAGATTATATTACGGAAAATCTTGAGAATTATTTAATTCTGAGAATCGGAAATATCGTGGGAAAAGGTGGAAATCCTAACACATTATTTAATTTTCTTAAATCGAAAATTGAGAATCAGAGTCAATTTGCAGTTCATACCAATGCCCGCAGACTTTTGATTGATATTGATGACATCTCTAAATTTTTAAGTTTACTTCTTACATACAATCAAAATCAAGTGATCAATTGTGCGTATCCTTACTATTACACTCCAAAAGAAATCATAGATGTGATACAGTCTGAGACAAAAAAAATTGCCAATTATGATGAAATTGATGAAGGTGATTTTTACAGAGTACATTTTAATAACGAGATTGAACGTTTTTTTTCAGAGACCAATCCTACTGAATACCTGGAATTTTTAGCTAAAAAATATATTTAATTGATATAAAACTAAAGAATGTCTAAAGTTCACATTATTATCGTTACATACAACGCCATGAAATGGGCTGAAAAATGTTTTACAAGCCTTAGACAATCATCCATTTTGCTCAAATGTATTGTAGTGGATAATGGTTCTACAGATGGAACTCAGGAATATATTAGAAAAAATTTCTCTGAAGTTGAATTAATTATATCTGAGGATAATCTAGGCTTCGGAAAAGCTAATAATATCGGTATTGCGCGAGCATATCAGCAAGGTGCTGATTTTTTTTATCTGATGAATCAGGATGCGTGGCTTTTTCCTGATAGTATTAAAAAGTTGTTGGAGATATATGGAAAATATGAGAATCGAGATGAAATCGGAATTATCAGTCCAATGCATCTCGACGGTTCAGAAAAACATTTAGATATCTTTTTAGATAAATATATTGCAATCAATTTCGAGAAAACCAGATTAATTTCTGATCTTTATCTTCAAACACAAAAACCGTACTACGAAATTAGCTTTATTAATGCTGCTCACTGGCTTCTTCCTAAAAGCACGATAGAAACAGTAGGCGGTTTTAATCCGTATTTTTTTCATTATGGTGAAGATACTGAATATGTAAACCGCATGAAATTCCATCAGAAAAAAATACTTCTAGTTCCTGGGAGCAAAGTTGTTCACGATGGAAAACAGAACTTAGCTAAGATAGATTACACAAAATATGAAGATTTAACTATTGAAACTAATATCCTTGATCCTAATTTAAAAAATGCATTGCAGCTCGAAAAAAAATCTCTCAGACAAAGCATGTTAAAAAACATTTTTACTGCAAACGGAAGAAATTTAAGAAATCTCCAGGCTAAATACAGAAAAATTGTGAAGGATGAAAAATCACTTACAGAAATCGCAGACCAGGTAAAGCACAAAGGGCCAACTTTTTTGAATCTCTGATTTATGTTATAAAAAACAAAGCTTTCTATTTCTTTGCAAATTATAAGCTACTTTATAAACAGAATAGATAACCTCAACGCAAGATTACTTCTGCCATTTATATTTTTATCTTTACATTTATACAGTTTTTAATTCAAAAAAAAAACAGAAAGTCACTTCTCATATCTCATGTAAGTCTTAAGATTATATTATTGATACCATGATATCTTTTACAGTTAATTTTTTATGTGCGGAATAGCAGGAATCATAGCAGCTAATGCTGTCAATTATCAATCCGAACTTCAGAAGATGACCGATGCCATTGCCCATCGCGGTCCCGACTCTGCACACCATGAATTTTACGAAAATGCCGCTTTAGGACATCGCAGACTTTCTATTATTGATCTATCTGAAAATGGAAAGCAACCCATGTTTTCTAACACCAAAAATGAATGTATTGTTTTAAATGGTGAAATCTATGGTTATCAATCCATAAAAACAGATTATTCAGAATATCCTTTCCGTGGAACCTCAGATACAGAAGTGATATTGGCAATGTATAGGAGAAAAAATGAAAAGCTGATTTACGACCTCCCAGGAATGTTTGCATTTGCTATCTGGGATGAAGAAAAGCAACAGCTTTTCTGTGCAAGAGACCGTTTTGGTGAAAAGCCATTTTACTACGCTGTCGGTAAAAATAACGAGTTTATTTTCGCATCAGAAATCAAAGCGATACTCGCAACAGAATTGATTGACCCCAAAGTAAATCAGGAAGCACTTTCGCACTATTTGCAGTATGGATATGTCAATGCTTATCAAAACATTTACTCCAATATCTTTACATTACCACCTGCTCATCAGTTAATTTTGAAAGATGGGAAAATTTCAGTTTCAAGATATTATAGTATCCCCAAAATAAACAAAAAAATAAGTTTATCAGAAGCTAAAGAAGAATTTATTTACCTTTTGAAAAATTCTGTGAAAAAACAGCTTATCGCAGACGTAGAAGTAGGAAGTTTCTTGAGTGGTGGACTAGACTCTTCATCAATTGTAGCTTTGGTAAATGAATTCTCACCTCAACAAACGACCATTAGTTTCGGATATGATCATGCTGACAGCGAACTCAAATATGCCAAAGAAATAGCAGAAAAGTACCATACCAAGCACATTGAGATTCATGAGGAGAAAAAAAACATCGCAGCATCACTGTTAACTGTAACTCCATTTTTAGATGAGCCTTTTGCTGATCGATCATTTCTGCCACATTACGAAATCTGTAAAAGCGCACGAGAAAATCTTAAAGTTGTCCTTTCAGGTGATGCCGGTGATGAGCTTTTTGGAGGTTACAATTTTTACAGAGTTGAGAACGAACTTAAAAATCACTTCAGTTATCAGAATATTATTGCCAAATTCGGCCTAAAAATTTATCAAAATCTCAAGCAGATTTCTTTTATTTCTCAAAAAAATATAGAACACAATTCCATTCTAGATTTCCATCAGAATTTTGTGCGAAATTCATTTAGCAAAAGTGAAAGAAATCAATTGGGAATAAAAGTGGATTACCAACAGGAATATAGTTTTGAGCCCAATGAAAATTCTCTTAATGATATTATGAGAATAGATTTGGAAAAATTTGTTCCTGGAAACACGATGGTAAAGTCTGATCGTATGGCAATGGCGAATTCTCTAGAAGTACGTACTCCCTTCCTCGATGTCGACTTTGCCGAATTTTGCATTCAGCTTCCTGAAAATCTGAAATTAAATAAAGATAACGACAAAATCATTCTTCGTGAAAGCATGAATTCGTACTGGACGGAAACTATCCGAAAACGTAAAAAGCAGGGATTTGGAATGAGTATAGAAGACTGGTTTAAAGAAGAAAGTCTTCTCAGTCTGTCAGATGATCTTTTAAAAGATCGAAATCAAAAGATATTCGACCACATCGATTTTGCAGCGACACAAAAATTCCTAGATAAAGGCCAGAAACATTGGAATCTTCTGCAACTTTCTCTGTGGGCACAAAATAATAAAACAGTTTTATAATGTCTGGATTTTCTGTAATTATACCCGTTTATAATGCTTCAAAATTTATTGAAAAAGCAGTTAATTCTGCTCTTTATTTTGATGAAGTGCAGGAAATTATTTTGATAGAAGACAGATCTTCTGACAATTCACTGGGAATATGTGAGCAACTGGTCTTACACAATTCCAGAATAAAACTTTACCAACACCCAGATAAAGGTAATCACGGTGCGGGAGCATCAAGAAATTTAGGCATGGAAAAAGCAAACTCAGAATTTATAGCTTTTTTAGATGCTGATGATTATTATCTTCCCAATCGTTTTGAAGCAGAAAAAGAAATATTTAAAGACCTACAGATCGAAGGTGTTTTTGGAGGGCTGGGAACTGAATATTTAACGAAAAAAGGTAAAGAAGAATTTCAGAATAAATTTAAAAATACAGATTTAACCACTGTTAATTTTTCAGCTGAAGGTGAAGACGTTTTTAGAGGTCTGCTCGGTTTAACACCGAAAACATTCGGTACATTTTTTCACCTCAATACTTTAACGGTGAGACGATCTTCCATTATAAAAAACAATCTGAGGTTTAATCAAAACCTTCGCGTACATCAGGATTCTGATTTCATCATCAAACTGGCTTATCATTCTTATTTAAAATCCGGCATAATCAATAAAGCAGTAGCAGTACGCGGTGTGCATGATGATAACAGAATTACAAAAATTAAAACATATTCAAAACAGTATAATGAGCGACAATATCTGCTATGGAAATCTTTGTATGAATGGTCGAAGATGCAAGATCTTGACAATCATACTTTGCGAAGACTCTATCTGCAATATAAAGCTTTTGAACTGTCACTTTGCAGCCCCGTCCATAAAATCATAAAGCTCATTCCTGTAATCATCAGAAATCCGGAAATTTTGAAAACAAAATATCGTTTCACATTTACCCATTGAAGATGAAACTTACGAATTCGCATATTCTACAGGAAACATAGCCATAAAACGGTAAAGAAATAGTCTAAATTATGTTTGGTAAAGGAAGCCATTGGCACCTATTTTTTCAGTAGTTTTATTATAATTTTCACTATACAGAAGTTGGATTTTAATAACTCGATATTTCCATTTTACAAAATAGAATAATCAGAATTGTTCCTCTTTATTATCTTCTTACATTTGCATAGACCATTTTGGAGATGCTGTAGTTATAACAACTCCTCGCGACTTCCTCATTTAAAAAAATTACCAATAGATAAAAACTCAAATTTAAAGCCTTCCGTTTTTAATGAAAATATCCGTTATCATACCTGTCTATAATGCTGAGAAATATATTACTAAGGCTGTAGAATCGGCTCTTCAATTTGAGGATGTTTCTGAAATAATATTGGTCGAAGATCAATCTCCTGATAATGCATTGGAAGTCTGCGAGAAATTAGCAGATAAGCACTTTAAAGTAAAGCTTTTTCAGCATCCTGACAAAGCAAATCATGGTGCCGGAGCGAGCAGAAATTTGGCGATAGAAAAATCTACAGGAGACTTTATTGCATTTTTAGATGCAGATGATTATTTCCTTCCCAACAGATTTGATGCAGAAAGGGAGCTGTTTAAAAACCCTGAAGTTGATGCTGTATACGGAGCGCTGGGTGTACATTATTATTCTGAAGAAGCAAAACAGCAATATTATCAGATTTTCGGAGACAGACTGACGACGGTGTATAAAAAACATGATCCTAGTGATGTCTTCCCCGGACAGCTAAATATGAAAGGGAGTTTCGGGCTTTTTAGTATTGACGCTTTAACAATACGAAAGGAGGCTCTCATAGAAAAAGTAAATCCTTTATTCAAGACGCATTTAAGACTTCATCAGGATACTGAATTTTTATTCAGAAGTTCTTATTATCTGAATTTTTATCCGGGAATTTTAGACAAAGCCGTTGCGGTACGAGGTGTACACAGCAATAACAGAATTACACAGGTTGATACGAAAATGATAAAGCCTGCTATCTCAAAAGTTTTACTCTGGAAGGAGGTTAATGACTGGGCGGAAGATGAAAGCACAATGCCACAGCATATTAAAAATCATATAAGGCGAACACACCGCAGCTGGGAAATCGCTAATGCATCTCCCATGAAAAAATGGATGATGATTCTTAAATATCTGATTGTAGATTATCAAAGCATCCGCTCGGGTTTGTACAACATTAATTTTAGGTAAATTCTTAAAAAAATTTAGACTTCAGTTTATTGAAGACTAGTTTCAGTGTTGTAGCAAAACTTATTTTAGAAAAATCTATTTTTTGCTGATACAAATCCAGATAAAACTGATGTTCAAGAATCTCAAAGGTATACTGCTTGTTTCTTTCAGATAATATCTTAAAGATTTCATGATCATTTACAAATTCAATTTGTAACAGAGAAATCAATTTTTGCAGTTTCTTCATCTGTCTGTTCCCGTTATCGGAAGTCCAAATCCCTGTTCCCACACGGTAGTTTGCCATATTTAAAGGCAAATATTTTATTTTCCCTTTGCGTGCTACCATCATTTGTAAAGGATAATCGAATAGAGGTGCATCAACATACCAATCGGGGATATAGATGTGCTCAGATCTAAGCATTACAGTTGGTGTATACATCAATGGTCCGGCAGCAAGATCTTTTACGGTATAGGTTTTTTCAAAATTATCTGTTGGCCATTCGGTCAGTACCAAATCATCAGTCAGTTTATTTACTTTGTGAAAACAAATTGCATACTCTTCATTTATCTCTAAAAAATCTGCCTGTATTTGAAGCTTTTCAGAATCTGTCCAATAATCATCACCTTCACAAAAAGCAATATATTTCCCACTACATTGTTTAAAAGTATATATGTAATTGGGCAAAACGCCCATATTTTCATGCGCCAGAAGTTTTACTCTGTATCCTTTTTCATGTGATCTAATAATTTCGTAGATAATCTGTATGGTATCATCAGTAGATCCATCATCAGAAATTACCACTTCGTATTCAAAGTTTGTTTCCTGCATTAACAGACTTTCTACAGTTTGCTTTATAAAATCCTGCTGATTGTAAGTCAATGTGCAAACACTTACAAGAGGTCTTTCAATCCTTTTAGTATCTTCTATCATTTTCAGAAATTAAGTATCAATAAAGTCTTTCAAAAAACCTTCACTATTACAAAAAGAATATTATTTAATAAATACACCAACAAATTTACCTTCAAACTCCACAACAGTAGTTTCAATTCTATTCGTTTCACAAAAGTCCTGATATGCAGAATTATCACCGATATCATCACTAATAAAGACGCCGCCTTTTCTCAGATTACTATAAAGTTCATGATATGCCCATACTCTTCCGTTATAGCTTTTGTCTGAATCATAATGAACAACATCAAATTTTTTACCTTCACCGAAAATCTTAGGTAGAGATTCTTTATCTGCAAAACGAAATAATTTCCAGTTTCTCTTTAGATCTTCAGGAACTACGTAACCCACATACTGATCACCATTTTGTCCTAGATACGGCATATCTGAACTATACAGAATTCCATTTCTTTTTTTGAGCGAAAGCAGTGATGCCAATGATGACCAACCGTAAGCAACACCAGTTTCTACAACATTTTGTGCCTTAGTGAATTCACAGGCAAAATAAATTAATTCTAAAGCTCCGGGACCACCCATTTTTATTGGGCATTCTTTTTCTTTATTTAATGACTGTATTAAAATTTCTTCAAAATCTTTCCTGAACAAAGAACTATCTAATGAAAAGAGTTGAGAAATAGCTTCTTTCTGTGAAACTGCTTTTGATGACGCCCAGGAATGAGTTTTCGCTTTGCCTTTGAATGCATTATTTCTATTAACGGTATTTTTTAAAATTTTCCTTCCCAATTCTGGATAAAGATCGGGCCTTTTAAGATATCCGATAAATGTCTTGAAAACTCTTGCTATTTCACTCACAGTGCTTATTTTAGTATCACAAAAATAAAGATTTTTATCTTATTTATAATTTTTAAGAATAATTATCTTTGTATACAATTATCCTTAAAAATCCAATTATACGATGATATTTTCAGTACTCATAGCCAATTATAACAATGGAAGGTTTTTTAAAGACTGTTATGATTCGATTATAAGTCAGAATTATAAAAATTGGGAAGTCATTATATTGGATGACTGTTCTACAGATAATTCTCTTGAACTAATAAAAAACACGATCGGCTCAGACAGCAGATTCAAGTTATTTGAAAATAAAGAAAATTCTGGTGTTGGAGTTACCAAAAGAAAGCTTATAGAACTGGCTACAGGTAGTATTTGTGGATATTTAGATCCTGATGATGCTATTAAACCCAATGCTCTGCAATCGGCAGTAGATATTTTAGAAAAGAAGAAGGATGTTGTTCTTACCTACTCAAGGCTCGTAAAATGTGATGAAAATCTACAGCCGTTGAAAAATTTTAAATCTGCAATGCAGGTTCCTAACGGACAGAAAACATTTTTTAACTTTCCAATTCAAATAGCTCCTTTTGTAGCTTTCAGAAGAGATGTTTATATGAAAGGAGAAAAGATGAATCCTGAATTAAAAATTGCCGAAGACCAGGATCTCTACTTCAAAATGTACGAATCAGGAAAAGTAGCATTTATTAATCAGACAGATTATTTGTATAGATCACATCCTGGAGGAATTTCTCAGAATGAAAACAAGAAAAAATCCTACGAATATTATGGCCTTGCAATCTGGCTAGCTATGAAACGGAGAAAATTACAATCTATTAACGGAAAAGGTATTCCAGAAAACTATAGTAATTCTCAAGAAATTTTTGACTTACTAGAGTACCAAAATAAAATATCCTTCCGCATCCAAAAAAAAATATTACTCATTCTACAAAAATTATTTGGTTAATGTCATATCAGAAAAAAACAAAAGTTCTCTTCAGACATCGCTCTATGGAAATGGGCGGTGTTGAAAAAGTGATTCTAAGCATGCTCAATAACCTTAATAAAGAGCAATTTGAGATGACAATTTGTCTAAATATCAATCAAGGCGAGCTTAGAAATGAATTTCCGGAACATGTTAGAAAAGTCTTTATTGCACACGGAAAAGAAGATTTTTCTAAAAATTCTTTCATCCAAAAATTACAGCTGGCCAAAAGAAAGCTACAACTTCAAAATGCACAAAAAAACCCAGAAGTTGCAGACAAATTATTACAAGAAAAATTTGATGTTGAAATTGCTCCTACATACGCTGCATTTTCTTCGGTTCTAAATTCTATCAACAAGGATTCAAAAAAAATAGGCTGGTTTCATTCGGATATTACACTCCCAAAACTGCAGCCGTTAGTTCCGGGTATTTTAATGCAAATTCCTCAGTTTGATTATTTTATTTTTGGATCTCAACAGACTAAAGACATTTTGATTGAAACCTACCCTAACTTAAAAATCCCTCAGAATCAGGTTATACTAAATGCAATTCCTATCGAAGAACTGAAAAGAAAGGCTGAAGCTTTTGTGCCAGAATTTCCAGATAAGCCAGTTTTCGTTTCTGTAGCTCGGCTTCATAGCCGCAAAGGGTTTCATAAATTGATAGACGCACACGCCCAACTATTGAGAGATGGTTTTGACCATCATATTATTGTGATAGGCGATGGTGATGAAAAGGAAAATTTAAAAAAACAAGTAGAAAGTTTAGGAGTAACCAAAAGTTTTGAGTTTTTAGGATCATTGCTGAACCCCTATCCTTATGTAAAAAATGCAGATTTCTTTATTCTGCCTTCTGAGTCAGAAAGCTGGCCACTAATCATCGCTGATTCACTAATTCTT
This sequence comes from Chryseobacterium sp. JAH, assembly GCF_001507335.1. GTDB lineage: Bacteria > Bacteroidota > Bacteroidia > Flavobacteriales > Weeksellaceae > Chryseobacterium. The sequence continues at coordinate 112,578 of NZ_LMAH01000003.1, forward strand.
CAAAAACCCATTATTTCAACCAATGTAGGTGGAATTCCCGAAATGATCAATCATGAAGAGACAGGCTATCTCATCAAGTATGACACCCAGGAAATGTATAAGGCGATGAAAAAGTTTCTTTCAGAACCAGAATTCGTTTTTACCATTCAAAAAAATATAATGAATATTGAAAAACAGTTTGATAATAAAAAAATCTTTGATGCTGTTGAAAATATCATTCTTAACTTAGTAAAAAATTAGAAATGCTTTTTTTATATCGATTAATTCTCAAATTGCATAACTTATACCACTACATGATTCAAAAGATTTATTTAAAGGTATGCATTGCAAAGGGTTTGAAAGTTGGCAAAAATGTACGATTTGTAGAAGTTCCGGAATTTGGAACAGAACCTTTTTTAATAGAGATTGGCGATGACACCACTTTTTCAAATAATATTCGATTTGTGAATCACGATGGGGGACAGAATGCTTTACACTTTTTTGAAAAATATAAAGATGTGAGAACTTTTGGCAGAATCAAAATAGGAAAACAATGTCTTATAGGAGCCGACTCTATCATAATGCCTGGCGTTGAGATCCAGGACAACTGTGTATTAGGTGCTGGATCAATTTTGACAACTTCAATGCCTAAAGGAAGCGTTTATGCGGGAGTACCCGCAAAATTCATCTGTACCTTAGAAGAATATGGTGATAAACTATTAAGTGACAACGTAATGTATCCCAGAGAACTTGAGCCATTTCGTCCTAAATTGGATGCTTACATCAAAGAGCATCTTCCATACACTTATAAACACGTTAGAAAATAAATGATCGAAAAGAAAAAAATCCTCATTCGCATTGGTTCTCTTCGTCACGGTGGCGCAGAAAAAGTATTGGTAACCTTCCTCAAAAATCTTCCGAAAGATAAGTACGAAATTGATCTGCTTTTAAACTTATATTCAGGTAAATATCTGAATGAAGTTCCGGATTGGGTGAATGTTATCCATCTCAACAAAGGTGAAATGATTACTACAAATCGCTTGCAGGACATTCCGGAAAAGGCTGCTAGAGTTATTTTCCAAACGGTTTTAAAAGAATTTCCAGACCTTTTGTATACACTCATTTTAAAAGATAAAAAATACGATATTGAGTTTGCGGCAATCCACGGAATGCGAGATGAGATCCTTCACTCAACCAATCGTTCTTCCAAAAAAATCATTTGGATTCACAATGATCTTTCGCAGGTCAAAGAATATACCGATGAAGAGATTAGGAAGTTTTTTGGATTCGATTCGATTATGGTGATTTCAAAAAAAATTGAGCAGCTGTTTCATAATTTAGCTCAAAATGAAATCGAAAAGCAAAAAATTGTAAAAATTTATAATCCACTGGATACCGAAGAAATTCTGACCAAAGCCCAACAGCCGGTAATTAATTATGAATTTGATGACCAAATTCCGACTTTTATTTCTGTGGGAACTGTTTTCCCTCAAAAAGGTTTCGACAGACTTCTGAAAGTTCACAAAAAACTACTTAACGAAGGCTTTAATCATAAAATACTGATTGTAGGTGATGGATATGATTTTGAAAACATCAAACAATTAAAAACCGAATTGGGTGTTGATAAAACCGCTACTATGCTTGGTTACACAGACAATCCTTATCCTTACTTTAAGAATTCGGATTTTTATATTTTAAGCTCTAGATATGAAGGTTTCCCGACAGTTTTGTTTGAAGCAATTACCTTGAAAAAGAAAATCATCGCAACAGAAGTTTCAGGTGTTAACGAAATGTTGAATAATGGAGAACTAGGTCTGATCATAGAAAACTCAGAAGAGGGAATTTATTTGGGAATGAAAAAAGCTTTAACCCAACCAGAATCTTTCTCGGTTTATACAGAAAAACTTCAGAATTACACCATGCCTTTTAATCTTGATCATTCTGTCGCCAGAATAGTTTCAGTTTTGGATGAGCTGTGATTTGGGTAGAGGCGGCTAGCTTTTTGCTATTGTCTTCACGATCATCCTTCATGCAAATAAGTTTTGAAAAGATGCCAGTCATGGATTTGAAGAAATTAATTTTGATTAAAATTAAAAAGAGCCTTCAATAAAAACAAAAGAGAATCCTTAAATTTGCTGCATGCCCAAGAATTATTCTATTATACAAAAAGATTTTTACCGAGAAAGTGGTGAGTGGCTTTCGCCCATTCAGATTTTACTGAAATGCATCAATCCTAACCTTCACTTTATCTATCTTCTGAGAAAGGCACAAAAATTTGACAAAACTCCTATTTTAGGACTGTATTGGAAGATTGTTTTGAGACATTTTCAAATTAAATACGGATTTCAAATCTATCCGGAAACGCAGATCGGGGAAGGTTTGTATCTGGGACATTGGGGCAGTTTGGTGGTCAACCCAAAAGCAGTAATTGGTAAAAACTGCAATATTGCTCAAGGCGTTACCATCGGACAGCAAAACAGAGGTAAAAATGAAGGATTTCCCATCATCGGAAACGATGTCTGGATCGGACCGAACGCTGTCATCGTAGGAAGCATAACGATAGGAAACAATGTTTTGATTGCGCCCAATTCTTACGTTAACAGTGATGTACCAGACAATTCTATTGTTGCAGGCAATAAGGCAAAAATATATCCTAAAAGTGATGCTACTGAAGGATATATCAATAATAGGGTAGAATAATTCATTTTACTGTAATTTAATCTATATTAAATTGTGTTAAAAATGATTGTAAATTCGTTAAAAATTATATTTTTGTACAATTATTGATTCAGTCTATTGAATTTGAAAATAATTTAAACGAAATAAATAACCATCATTTAAATCTGATTTATGTCACAATCGTATAAAGTTATTTTTGAAAACAACAGAAAATGGGTAGAGTCTAAAATCTCAAAAAATCCAACCTTCTTTGAAGATTTAGCTAAAACTCAGAATCCTGACTATTTATATATCGGATGTTCAGACAGCAGGGTAACTGCAGAAGAATTGATGGGAACAGAACCGGGTGAAGTTTTTGTAACCAGAAATATCGCCAATGTGGTCAATACTTTAGATATGAGTTCCACAGCCGTTATTCAATATGCGGTCGAACATTTAAAGGTAAAACACATTATCGTATGCGGGCATTACAATTGCGGTGGCGTAAAAGCTGCAATGACGCCTCAGGATTTAGGATTATTAAATCCTTGGTTGAGAAATATCCGTGATGTGTACAGACTGCACCAAGCTGAACTAGATTCCATTGATGACGAGGCAAAACGTTATGACAGACTTGTAGAGCTGAATGTTCAGGAGCAATGCATTAATGTTATCAAAATGGCGTGTGTACAGGAAAGATATATCATCGATGAGTTTCCCGTAGTGCATGGCTGGGTATTTGACCTTAGAACGGGAAAAATTATTGATCTGGAGATTGACTTTGAGAAAATCTTAAAAGACATTCAAAAAATATACAATCTGACCAGTTCTGACTGGGTGATGAGCCGAAAGAAATAATCTTTCAAAAAAAATAAAAGAGTAAATGAAATTCTGGAGTATTATTACATTAATGATCGTCCTCAACTTCACAGCATTGCCAAGCATTGCTGCGGTTGCTGATTGGGACATCATGACAACCAATGTAATAGTGAACGAAGAAGAAACCCATTCTCATTACTCATCTCCATTTTCTGTTTACGAAAAAACACTTCCAAAAACTTTAGATGTTTACGATTATCTTAAGTTCTTTGAACCTGATATTGAGGGCAGATCTTTCACATTAATAGATGACGATTTTCATCTATCCCCTTTACTGAGTATATTTTCTCCTCCTCCGGAAGCTTAGTTATTCTCCATTTTACTATTCAAATCATTCTTGATCTTGAATATTTCTACATTAATCTCAATCGTTATTGATTGACTTTAATCGATTAATTATTTTACATCAACGTATTTTTCAATTGTCATGAAAAAATCAAAATCTTTCTTTGGAGAAATCAAAGAGAACTTCCCTTCGGGTCTAGTAGTATTCTTAGTAGCTCTTCCCCTGTGTTTAGGAATTGCTTTAGCATCCGGAGCACCACCCTTATCAGGAATCATTTCCGGTATTGTAGGCGGTCTGGTCATCGGAGCCATCAGTAATTCAAATATATCTGTTTCCGGTCCTGCCGCAGGGCTTACCGCAATTGTTTTGACTGCAATTACCGACCTTGGCGCATTTGAACTTTTCCTTTGTGCAGGTATTATTGCAGGGCTTATTCAGTTGGTTTTAGGATTTATAAGAGCCGGTAGTATTTCCAATTATTTCCCTAATAATGTTATTGAAGGAATGCTTGCCGGAATTGGTATTATTATTATTTTAAAACAAATTCCACACGCACTTGGATTCGATAAAGATTATGAGGGTCATGAATCAATCTTTGATAAAGGATTGAATTTCGGATATTTCACAGAATTATTGGGAGCCATACAACCGGGCGCACTGATAATAACCTTGGTTTCCATAGGCATTTTACTTGCATGGGATCACATTCCGTTTTTAAAAAGAATGAAGATGCTTCCTGGTGCTTTGGTTGCTGTTGTTGCAGGGATTTTAATGAATGAAGCATTTAAATTATCAGGAAGCTCTTTAGCAATTGGCTCTGAACATTTAGTGCCTCTACCAGTGCCAAAAACTTTGGAAGATTTTAAGAATTTGATTACAATGCCGGATTTTAACGGCTTTACCAACTACAAAGTCTGGCTTGCCGGAGCAACCATCGCAGTTGTAGCATCAGTTGAAACATTACTTTGTATAGAAGCATCAGATAGATTAGATGTCCAGAGAAGAACAACAGATACTAATCTCGAACTGAAAGCTCAGGGAATAGGAAACTTAGTAAGTTCATTAATTGGAGGACTTCCAATGACATCAGTAGTTGTAAGAAGTTCTGCAAATGCTAATGCGGGTGCAACTTCTAAAGCTTCAGCAATGATTCATGGCTTTCTACTATTAGTCTGCGTACTTACAATTCCGTTTCTATTAAATTTAATTCCGTTGGCGACACTGGCTGCGGTATTACTTTTAGTAGGATATAAATTGGCAAAACCTGCGACATTTAAGCATTTTTGGGATCTTGGAAAATTCCAGTTTATTCCTTTTGTGGCAACTGTCGTTGCGATTGTTGCGACTGATCTTTTAAAAGGTGTAGGAATTGGTTTGGCAATATCAGTTTTCTATATCCTTCAGGGAAATATGAAGCGTGCCTATTATCTGAGCAGAGAAAAACTAAATGACGCAGACGGAATCACGATCAAATTGGCTGAAGAAGTTTCTTTCTTAAATAAAGCTGCAATTAAAAAGACCTTGAAAAATATTAAGCCAAATTCTACCATCATCATTGATGCAACAACGACATCGTACATTGCAACCGATGTTTTGGAAATGATACAGGATTTTGCCAATATCAGAGCGAAAGAAGAAGATATTAATGTAGAACTTATGGGCTTCAAAACCTCATACCGAGATTATGAAACCGATGAAGACTCCCACATTGTCATTACTCACAAGAGAGCAATGTAAAGATAAACGATCAATTTTAAATTTAAATATAATTCAAAAAATATACAGTATGAAAGCACATACATCTGAAACACAATCTACTATTACCCCTGAAAAAGCATTAGAATTTTTAAAAGAAGGAAATCAGAGATTTGTGGGTAACCTTAAAGCAAACAGAGATCTTCTAGAACAAGTAAACGCTACACGTGAAGGCCAATGGCCGTTTGCCGTAGTCTTAAGCTGTATCGACAGCCGTACTTCAGCGGAATTGATATTTGACCAGGGATTAGGAGATGTTTTCAGCATCAGAATTGCTGGAAACTTTGTCAATCAGGATATTTTAGGGTCAATGGAATTTGGATGCAACGTAGCAGGCTCTAAGCTTGTTGTTGTATTAGGACACACAAAATGTGGCGCATTAAAAGGCGGATTAGATGCTGCTAAAATAGAAGGGATGGGCATGGATAACCTTAACCATCTAATTGATCATTTTGACCCAATTATTAAAACAATCATTGAAGACGGCGAAGAACGCTCTTCTGCAAATGCTTCACTTCTTGAGAGATTGAATCAGCATAACGTAAAAAATGCTATTGATGACATCCGTAAACAAAGCTCAACTCTGAAAAGACTTGAGGAAGAAGGCAAAATTAAAATAGTTGGAGCCAATTACGATGTAGAAACCGGTGTTGTCACTTGGTTATAAGATATTGATTATTTTTATTGATTCAGGCTGGAGCAAAGCTCCAGCCTGAATTTTTTATCTCAGATACCAATACGTTTCAGAAATTATTTCCCGTTGAAGGCCGACATTGTATTTCCGATTCCGGCGAAAACAAATGACAGACAGGCTTTGGAAAATTTTTCAATTCTTTCTCCAAGTTTCTCTGTTTCTTCTTCGTTCCATGTTCCTAAAACATAATCTACCTGTCTTCCTTCCGAGAACTCTGCTGAAATTCCGAATCTAAGTCTCGCGTAATTCTGGGTCTGCAAACTCTCATGAACGCTTTTCAGACCGTTATGACCTGCATCAGAGCCTTTCATCTTCATTCTTAATGTTCCAAATGGCAACGCCAGATCATCTGTTACAATCATCACATTCTCTAAAGGAATATTTTCTTTCTGCATCCAGAATTTTACGGCATTTCCTGATAAATTCATATACGTGTCCGGCTTCAATATAAAAACTTTTCTGCCTTTGTATTTACCCTCCGCCATCCATCCGAAATTGGTAGTGTTAAAGGACACATCAAGGCTTTCTGCTATTTTCTCAGCAACTTTAAAACCTATATTGTGACGGGTATTTTCATATTCCGGACCTTTGTTGCCCAGCCCGACAATTAAATATTTCATGAGAAATTTTTTGCAAAATTAAGAGTTATAAAATAAAAAACTCAATCCTGTGCAGAATTGAGTTTAAAATATTTTTAGATTGAAGAATTACATCGGTTTATAGATATAATTTACTCCGAAACCTTTAATCATATAAGTCTGTAAATCATATCTGTAATCGGTAGAGAAAATTACCGCAGTCGGAATTACTTGCATAAGATCTGTTATAGATACTCTCTTCGGACTGTTAGGAGATAAAATAAAAGATCTGTTATCCTCGTAGTCGGTTGCCAGAAGTGTAGAAACTTTATATGCAAACGGAAGAAGCGTATATGGATTGATTTGAGAATCGTAATTCAAAAATTCGTATCCAAATTTCTCAATAGGAGTGCCATTGACACCAGCATTAATTTTACCATAATGTCTTTCTACTTTTGAAACATTATCTCCCAGATAAGTATACCATGATTTAGAATAATCTTTATATTCGAAAGGTACTCCTACCGCATCAGGACCGTTTTTCATGTTGATGACATCCAGTTTGCCTGTTGTAGCGCTGTAAGTTAAATCATACAATGCTTTTATTTTTGAATCCAGCGTATATGGTCCTGCAGGTGTTGTAGGAGGAACAGCTGGTGTTCTTTTATATGTAGATCTGTTTTCTGAAATGATCGTTAATCTTCCTAAGTTTCCGTAGGTAAATAATTGAGTGTAAACAATACTGTCATCATCAAGTATTCCGTCACCATCATTATCTAAGTGACCTTTGAAATCAATCTGACTGATTTTATCACCACTCCACATCACATTAGCTGCAGAATATTTATCTGTGATAACTCTTGACAAAAGCAAGCCGTTATAACGATATTCTGCTATGGTATCAGAATCCGTGATTTCTCTGAACAAAGCTCTTGGACCATTAAAGCCACTAGATTGGTTTAAATCAATAAGGGGGTCACCTTCTTCATTAACCATGTCTTTACATGAGTGAACAGAAGAGATACCTGCTATAAGTAAAATAAAATAGAAAAGTCGTTTCATTTCCGGTAGGGATTATTTATTTTTCCACAAATATAATTTTTTTTTGAATAAAAATCATGTTTTACTTTACATTATCGCAAAATAATAGTGAAAAAATAAAAAAATTGCTATTCAAATATTGATTCTGCTACAATGCTGAAAAACTATTGCATTAAATTTCAGATTTAAAAGAAAAAGAGGTAATGTCAGCATTACCTCTTTTGGATATTTATTTAATATGCCGGATTTTGCGGAAACGCTTTGTTTTGATTCAAATCAATCACCGTCTGTGGGATAGGTCTTAAAATCTTCTGAACTCCATTATTTCCATTAAAATTGCTCGCATTTGGGATTTTATAATTATACTGAACGGCTCTTGAAACCAATGTTCCTGTACGTTTCAGATCAAACCATCGGTTGTATTCACCCAGCATTTCTCTACCTCTTTCATCAAGTATATAATTGATGTTAAATTCAGCAAGTGATGCATTAGCAACTCCGGCTCTTGCTCTTACTGCATTTAATCTCGCTAAACCGGTTGCTGAATTTCCTGCTTTCAGATAAGCTTCAGCAGCGATAAGATAGGTATCGGCAAGTCTCGAAATAATAATATCTCTAGTACTTACAGGACCTGTGCTTGCCGGGGTCGTTAATGCAGGATCATCAAACTTCTTCACTGGAATGGTCTGGTAATCTATATTTTTCACCAAAGTATAAGCCGCATCATACGTTCCTTTATCATGATAAACAAATCCGGTTGCCAATTTTGATGTATTGGCAGTCATCCAGGTCGTTTTATCTGCTGCAGTATACCATGAAGGCTCATAAAAATGTTTAATTTTTAGTGTCGACTTATCTGCTACTCTGAAGAAATCGTAATATCTTTCATATACAATGTTCATAAAAGTAGATTCCCATCTTAGATCTCCTTGTTTAAATAAATCGATTGCGTACTTGGTTGGGCAAAGGTTATAACTTCTTAAAGGTGCATTCCCCTGTGTTTCTGCTCCACCAAGGTAAGAGCTAAAGTAGTAAAACTGCTTATTTCCTAATGTTGTTGGAGATGTAGTTGTTGACTGTAAATCGTACTGCACCGAAAAAATTGTTTCCGGACCAAGTTCACTTGAAGGTCCCGGAGAGGAAAGCTGTGCCGGAGTCATCGTAAGAGCCTGGCCTGCAATTGCTGCTTCAGCGTATTCAGCTGCTTTTGTAAAATCTGTAGGCAAGCCGAAGGTTTCGTAACCTCTTGTAAGATAAACTTTAGCCAAAAGATCGTTAACTGCTTTTTTATTGACTCTTCCACTGGTTGCATAATTAGCAATTCCCACAGCAGCTAATGAAGCTTCTAATTCTTTTATAATATAGGTATATACCTCGGGAGCCGTATTTCTGTCAAACTTCAAAACCGGCGTGATAAAATTCTCTTCTACAATCGGCACACCACCATAGGTTTGCACAAGTAGAAAATATGCATTAGCTCTTAAAAATCTTGCTTCACCAACCATCATTGGAACTGATGGTGTTTGCTCCGTAAGAGTGGAATAATAAACCGTCTTATTAACAGATTGAATTAACTGATAACAAGATACATACAACTGATCCACCCCTTCAGAAGCCGGAATCAGCTGTGTATACTGGCTCAGACCTGCTGGTTCCGGAGTTCTACCTTCTGCATACATGTCTGTACCCGCCACGAAGAGCCATGGATCTCCACCATAAATACCTTTTAACCAGGCATAGTTGGAATTGACAAGTAACTGATAGCCCGCTGCTGTTTTGAAAGCTTCGTCAGCAGGAGCAAAAGCCAAACTTTCTTCTTCAATAAAATCATTGCAAGAATTGAAAAGTGAAGTGGCAAAAACTAGGGTTAATATTATTTTTTTCATGATTTTTTTTTAAAATTTAGCACTCAGTCCCAATTGAGTTGTAATTGCAGCAGGTCTGTTGATTCCCATATTAGCAGCAGCCCATTCAGGATCGTAACCATCAAATTTTGTAAACACAAATGGATCTAAAACATTAACATACAATCTCAAACTACTCATCTTAATCTTCTGAAGGAAATCAGAATCAAAAGTGTATCCTAAAGAAATATTTTTCACTTTAGTAAAAGAAACATCTCTGTAATATGCGAAACCTGTTCCCCAGAAAGCACCTGCACCGCTTCCTACCGGCCCCGGTCTTGGGTTAGAATTATTGGCATTCGATGCAAGGCCTGCGCTGTTGGTAGGTACAAAATAATCCATTGCCATTTTTTGGCGGCCTCGGTCTGAAACGTCAGCAAAATTTTGATGGAATGTACTCAACACCGTTTGTCCCTGACTTGTAATGATTGAGAAATTAAAGTCAAATTTCCCTACGGTAAGCCGTGAGTAAAAACTTCCCTGCCATTTCGGAACTGAGCTGCCGATAACCGTTCTGTCGTTGGCATTAAACTTCCCGTCACCGTTGAGGTCTTTTGGTCTTGCCTGCCCTGGCGCCATACCGTAAGACGCTGCTTGTGCAGCTTCACTCTCCTGCCAAACCCCATCAAAAACGTAGTTGAAATTAGGATTTAAACTTGACCCTAAAATCAAATTATTTCCGATATCACTTACGACGTCCTGATTGTAAATTGATTCCAATCTGTTTACGTTCTTCGTGAAAGTAAATGTTGTTTCCCAATTTACAAGGCTGCTTTTAATGTTTTTTGTCACCAATAAAACCTCGACTCCCTTGTTACTCACAGATCCCACATTCGCATAAGTCTGCTTGTATCCCATTTCTGCTGGTGGTTGCTGTCTGTAGATCAGGTTTTCTGAAAGCCTGTCGTAGACATCAACTGTACCTGTAATTCTATTTTTCAGAAATCCGAAATCGATCCCAAAATTCAATTCCCTTGTCTTTTCCCATGTCAAATTGGGATTAGAAAGACTTGAGGTTTGCAATCCCGGAACCAAGACATTGTTATTTGCATAAAATGTCTGCTGATCAAGAAGGGCTAATGACTGATAAGGGGCAACATTATCATTACCGGTATAACCAATACTTGCTCTCAGTTTTAAATCTGAGACAGCATTAACATTCTCTAGAAAGGATTCTTTGTTGATCTTCCAACCTAGAGCTACGGAAGGAAAAACCGTCCATTTATTATTGGTCGATAACACAGAAGAACCATCCCATCTTGAGGATGCCGTAAGTAGGTATTTATCTTTAAAACCATAATTAACCCTTACTGCATAAGAGTTCAGAGTTCTTTTCATGTAAGGTGACGTGAGTGCCGGATCTCTCAATTGAAAACTTGTTGGTGTTCCAAATATACCGCCATAGATACCCATGTCGAAAGGCATTCCATTTGAAGAAGAATAGAAAAATTCATCGGTATTGGAATACAAACTTTGCAGCAATAACACACTCACATCATGAGCGTCATTAAATGTGTGTTTTAAATCGACTTGATTATCCCAAGTATAATTAAAATTCTCGCTTTTTGCGACAGATGAAGAATTCTTGTTGTTAAGCGCAATTCCCGCATTGGTTTGTGCTGAGTTGGATATTCCGAAAGTACTGTTTGCAAAACCGCCGGAGAATGTTGTCTTAAATGACAACCATTTTTTTGGCTGATACTGGAAAAATACGTTCCCTAAGGCCTGCCAGATTCTTTCGGTTTGTCTGGAGTTGGCAATTTCCAGCAACGGATTTATTGTACTGGTTTTATTGATTGCCCAGCTTCCATCGGGATAAGTGAGTTTACCCGGAAGTAAAAACAACTGACTTTCGATATCATTACCTTGCGCATCGACAGCATAAGGAGATATGAGGGGGCTAAAACTGAACGCCGATCTCATCGCCAAATCACTTCCGTACTCGGTTATGGTTCTGGCAACAGTTAAGTTCGCTCCGGTAGAAAATTTACTGTTGATTTTATGGTTTAAGCCTAATTTAAAAGTGTATTTATCATTAGAATCATTATCAATAATTCCATCATTTCCCTGAACACCAAAGGATAAATTATAGCCTAATCCGCCTTCAGATCTACCCGATATGTTAATGTAATGATTTTGCATTGTACCTGGCTGCAGTACCGCATCATACCAATCAAAGTTATATCCATTATTCGCTCTTTGAACCAATAGAGGACTTTGGTTTCCTGCTAAAGCAGCCAATGCTGCGGGTGTCTGATTATTCGGGTTTGCACTCAGATACGCTGCCTGATGAAAATTCCACCACTCTGTTCCCGACATCATTTTGGGCAATCTTGCGGCAGTTCTCACACCATAAGACGTTTCAAGAGAGACATTGATTCCTGATTTTGCAGTTGCTCCGTTCTTAGTAGTGACAAGAACAACACCACTGGCGCCTCTCGAACCGTAAATGGCAGCTGAAGACGCATCTTTCAGCACGTCCATTCTCGCAATATCCTGAGGATTCAGAAAGTCGATATTATCTGTCGGAACGCCATCCACAACGTACAAAGGGTTTCCGGAAGAGATTAATGAGTTGCTTCCTCTGATGGTCATTTTAAAACCATCTCCCACTCTTCCGGAGTTTGAACTGATCTGTACTCCCGGCATACTTCCCTGTATTGCCTCAAGTGGGCTTGTCGTATTTCTTTCTACAATTTTTTCTGCGCTTAATGTATTTACAGAACCCGTAAGATCGGTTTTCTTTACGCTTCCGTATCCCACCAGAACAACCTGCTCAATACTTTTGATTTTCTCGTCTTTCAGAGGAATGTTGATAAAGGTACGGTTATCAATAGGGATTGTCAGAAATTCATACCCTTCGTTTTCAACGGCAAGCGAAGACTGATCTTTCTGTAGAGTAATGCTAAAGTTTCCGTCTGCATCGGTGGTAACAGAGTTTTCTGTTTCTGCTTCCTTGACCACGATGTTTGACAATGGAGCTTTCTTATCGTTTGTAATTTTTCCAGTCACTTCTTTACCCTGCTGTGCAAAAACAGCTACCGAAGAGAAAAGAAATAACACAGCAAGCTTTTTACGAATAAGAAAACCAGATGTTGCTACTTTTTCAAAAGACATATTATTCAGTTTTTTGGTTAAATTTTAAATAATTCAAACAACAATATGAGATTAGCTACTTCTCAAATTATCTTCTAAAAAACACAAAAATCATATTGTAATCGATTGCGCAAATCATGACGATTTTTGTGTTTTCTATATTAACCTTTTTTTAATATAATTTTAATTTTTTTTAACATCAGGAGCGGAAATACAATTTAAACAACTGTTAATCAGTAATATAAATTTTAACAGGTATTTAAATAAAACATGATATTTGTCAGTTTTTAAAGAGTTTCGCCCATAACATTTTACCTAAAAATAATCCCCAGATATAAATTTCATGAAGAAGTGATAAGAAAACATAAAAATCTAAAACCGTAAATACGACTAATTTATCATCAAAAAAAAACATCTTTTTGCAAAGATGATTGGGAGTAAGATTTAAAAGAAATAACATTCAACTAAACAACTGAACTCAGAAATTTTAATCGAAAATATCATGATGATGGTCTCCAATTTCTTCTGACTCAACCGGAGGATTAATCATATCGTTCATCTTCTGCGGAGAAATTTTCACACTGTTTACAGGCAGGTCAATCAATACTTTACTGTTGGACCGAATTTCATCTAAATGTATTTTATGATCAGTTTTTACAAGAACTTTATTCATTTTATCGACAGCTTTATCCAAAGTATTCTTTTCACCCGTAGATTTTGGAGAGAAGTATTCTACTTGGAGCGCTAATGTTTTAATAGAAACCGGCTGATTACGTTCAATAATCTCCATAATTTCCGGACGAATTTTGATAGCATCGCTGTACCAAACATTACATGATTTACTTTCAGGTACCAAAAAAGTCTGACACGTTACTGATGAATAATTTTTGAGAGGCGAAATTTTGACACTGGTAATAGCATCAGAAGTATTAAAATACTCAAAAATAACGCCAAATGGCGGTTGCGCAGACAGGGTCGTACTGCCTGGATTTTCAGAATCAACAGTTGGTTTTTCCAATTTCTGAACCCATTGCTGGAAGTCATTTTTCAAAATTGAGGTGTACCAGGATTTCTGATCTTTTGTGTAAAAATAGTATACAGAATCTTTTCCTCTTTTGTAAATCATTCCGTATGAAATGTTTTTGAACAGCTTCTCTGTCACTTCTCGTCTCACATCATCTCCGTTGAAGGTTAAAACAATGTCAGAATACGTTCCTAACATATCTTTCTCCTGCAGTTTAATCACACCCTTAAAATATCCTTCAGAATCAGTAGTGAATTCTGATACAATTCCGGCTGGTTTTTGCTCTGCTTTTTGACACGAAATTATCATTATTGATACGAGTACCAACAATGATAATTTAAAAAAACTAAATTCACTATTATTGTAAATCACAACCATATTTTATTTAATTATTATCAAGCACTATTTCAACTAATTTACAATGCGTTGTAGATATATTTTTGAATCTGAGTTTGATCCGACACCTGATAATTCATCGTATCATAGAGGCATTGTAATTACCCAATATTGTAGGATCTTCGGTTGAATTATTGCCAGAGAAAATAAGACTAAGAAGCAAGAGTGTTCTGCTTTTCACAAAATTGTTGATAGTCATAGATTTAGTTTTTTAAATGATAAATATAATTATTTTTCAACATGCCCTGATTTACTTTAAATATTTAACAAAAAAAATCTAAAAACTTCCGCTTTTAGATTTCAATTCACTACTACTTAAGAATATAAATTCCTACATTTCTTTAATTGGTCAAAATAGACTTTAATAAAACATTCACCTCATCCACATTCTGCACACCATCTTTTCTCATCATCAGCTGATTCCCTTCCTTCCCAATTTTCTCTTTAAGTTGTGCTTTAGCAGGATTTTGAGTTAGATAAGTAATGATATGCCTGAATTTATCGGTCTGATAAAATTTATCCTGCGGATTATTCGGGAAATAACCGAGGAAAATTCCGTTTTTCATGACGATCTTTTCGAAACCGATATCCGCAGCTAGCCATTTTAGAGCAACACTTTTTAATAAATTGATTGCTTCAGAAGGCAAAGCTCCAAAACGGTCTGTCAATTCAGATTCAAACTTCTGAAGATCAATTTCATTGTCAATTTCTGCTAATTTTTGATACAAAAGCAGCCTTTCTTCCGTACTTGAGATGTAAGAATCCGGTAACATCAGTTCAAGATCTGTATCGATATTGACTTCTTTTACAGATTTAAATAACTTTTGACGGTCTGCTTCATTTTCAAACAAGTTTTCAAAATCTTTATCGTCTTTTAATTCTTCTAAAGCTTCCTGCATCATTTTCTGATACGTTTCAAAACCCATTTCGTTGATGAATCCGCTTTGTTCGCCTCCTAATAAATCTCCTGCTCCCCGGATTTCCAGGTCTTTCATCGCAATCTGAAAACCACTTCCCAAATCTGAGAACTGCTCAATTGCTTCAAGCCTTTTTCTCGCATCTGAAGTCACCATATCCAACGGTGGTGTAATCAGGTAACAAAAAGCTTTTCTGTTACTTCTACCAACTCTTCCCCTCATCTGGTGAAGATCTGCCATCCCGAAACGCTGAGCATCATTGATAAACATGGTATTGGCATTAGGAACGTCTACCCCACTTTCAACAATGGTGGTCGCAACCAAAACGTCATATTTTCCTTCCATAAAGTCAAGGACGTTTCTTTCAAGCTGTTTGCCTTCCATTTGTCCATGACCGGTGATCACTCTTGCATCAGGAACCAGCCTCTGTATCAATCCCGCAATATCTTTCAGATTCTCAACTCTGTTGTTGATAAAATACACCTGTCCGTCACGCTGCAATTCATAAGAAACCGCATCACGAATAATTTCTTCACTGAAACCCACCATCTGTGTTTCCACAGGCTGTCGGTTTGGAGGTGGGGTTTTAATGACCGATAAATCTCGTGCAGCCATTAATGAAAACTGTAAAGTTCGCGGAATCGGCGTTGCTGTTAGCGTCAGTGTATCAATATTTGATTTTAAAGTTTTTAATTTATCTTTTACCGAAACTCCAAACTTATGTTCTTCATCAATAATTAATAAACCTAAATCTTTAAATTTCACTTTTTCGGAAGCCAATTGGTGGGTGCCGATGACGATGTCTACTTTTCCGTCTTTTAAACCTGCTATGGTTTCAGATTTTTGTTTTGCGGTTCTGAATCTGTTTAAATAAGAAATATTCACAGGAAAATCTTTCAGTCTCTCTTTAAAACTTCGGTAATGTTGAAATGCCAAAATCGTAGTCGGTACCAGAATCGCAACCTGTTTCCCATCGGTTGCAGCCTTAAATGCCGCACGAATCGCAACTTCTGTTTTACCAAATCCTACGTCACCGCAGACCAAACGATCCATTACCGTATCTGCTTCCATATCGTTTTTAACATCAATGGTTGCTTTTTCCTGGTCCGGAGTATCTTCGTAGATAAAACTTGCTTCCAACTCATTCTGAAGATAAGAATCCGGTGTGTAGGCGAAACCCTTAGCCGTTTTTCTTTCTGCGTATAGTTTTATTAAATCAAAAGCAATCTGCTTGACTTTAGCTTTTGTTTTCTGCTTTAATGATTTCCAGGCCGGCGAACCAAGTTTGCTTAAAACCACTTCTTTTCCGTCAGGACCATTGTATTTTGAAATTTTATGTAATGAATGAATACTTACATATAATAGGTCTCCGTTTTTGTACGTCAGTTTAAAACATTCCTGAATTTTCCCATCGTTGTTTACTTTTACCAATCCCATGAATTTCCCGATTCCGTGGTCGATGTGAGCGATGTAATCTCCCACTTTCAAAGACATCAAATCTTTTAGAGTCAGCTGTTCCGACTTGGCAAATGTGTTTTTAGCTTTATATCTTTGGTAACGGTCAAAAATCTGGTGGTCAGTATATACCAAAACTTTATGGTCTGCATCTACAAATCCTTCGTGAAGTTCAGATTTAAAACTTTTAAAAGGCAGTTGATTTTCTAATTCCTCAAAAATAGATTCTAGTCTTTCCTTTTGTTTATCGGTAGAAAAAGAAATCCAGGTTTCAAAACCCTGCTGCTGCTTTTCTTCCAAATCTTCTATCAGCAATTCGAAATTTTTATGAAAAGACGGCTGCTGCGTCTGTTTGATTTCGACCTGTATCCTATTTGATATTTCAATGGACTGCGGACTAAAATCTATGGTTTTAAATTTCTTATAATCAAACAGAAACTCTTCATCAGAAATAAACAATTCTTGTGGAGTTCTGTGCGAAATATCTTTGCTTACCGTATCATATTTCTCTAAAGATTTTTCATAAAAACCTCTGACTTTATTTAAACCTACAAAAGCATTTTTAGAAACAACAAAACTGTCTTTCGGCAAAAGCTCCAGCAAAGAAACACGATTGCCCGAAACAGAATAATTCATATTAGAAACCAACTGGAAATCTTTTACTTTATCTACCGAAAGCTGAGTTTCGATATCGAACGTTTTTATATTTTCCACTTCATTTCCAAAGAAAGTAATTCGGTAAGGTTTCTCGTTGGAATAAGAAAAAACATCTACAATCCCTCCACGTACAGAAAATTCTCCTGGTTCGGACACAAAATCAGTTTGCTGAAACTGGTAATGCGAAAGTAATTCGTCCACAAAATCAAAATCAAGCTGATCACCAACTTTTATATGATGAGAAATTGCTTTAAAATCTTCTTTCTTTAAAACCTTTTCAGAAAGAGCTCCCATGTAGGCAACGATGATCTTTGGCGATTTTTCTGAATTTATTTTATTTAAAACATCCGTACGCAAAACGAGATTGGCATTCTGAGTTTTCTCTACTTGATAAGGCTCGAGATGTGTTGCAGGGAAATACAGGACTTTCTCTTTTCCCAAAAGATCTTCCATTTCTGTATTTACATATAAAGCCTCTTCTTTATCATCTACAAGATACAGTATGGTTTTTTTCTGTGTAAGAAAAAGTTCGGCAGTGAATATAGAAACTGAAGAACCGGCGCTTCCTTTCACAGAAAGATGCTGATGGTTCTCGAGCTGAATAAAAATTTCTTTTCCAAACTCTTTTTTAAGTAAATCCGGAAGAAAGCTTTCTTTTATGGTTTTTAAGTGCATAAAAATAATATAGATATCAACGACAAAAGCGATTTCGGGAGAATTCCGAAACCGTTTTAGCATTACAAAGATAATGCTATTTTTTCTTTACGATATACTGAGATAATCAAATGAAGAAACATCAACCATAATTAAAATCACAATTTTTATTAAAAAACCAAAAAAAAGTTAAAAACAATTCACTTTTTAATACGCGGCACAGTGTTTGAAAAGTCTAATCTTAATAAACCGAAATATTAAATATTATGAAAAATGTAATCAAAATTTTAGGAGTTTTTATGCTGGTCATGTTCACGGCAATCTCATTCACATCATGCAGCGACGATGACGATCCGGCAAATAACGATTTCTTCGCAGGCACATATAAGGGAAGCATCTCTTATAATGACGGATCAAATACTGTATCAGCAAATGACGGAAGTGTATTTGTAACAAAAATTGCCAGTGGAACGAAGTATAACTTTGCATTCTCAAACAGCATCCCGGATTTGAACGGTGTAGAATTTGAAAAGCAAGGAGACAATGTATTGGTAAGTGTAGGTTCTACAGCAACTTCTTACATTAGAATCGACAATAATGAATTGAAGATTTTATATGGTAAGGATGGAAAAATCTGGACAGCCAACTGTACAAGATAATAACTATTCATACATATCTGAAACCTGTTTCTCTTTAAGGAAGCAGGTTTTTTTATGTTTAAAATCTGATTTAATCTTTTTTTAATCTGTGATAAACTTTAGTTAAGTCACGAAATATTAATTTTCGTAATAAGATTTTGCATAAATTTACTTACACAAAAAACAATAAATACCTACAAATGAAAAAATTTATCACCGCAATGTCAATCGTTTTAGGATTGGGACTTGTTAATGCTCAACAGGCTGTCCCTGCAACCAAAACAACAGCTCAGAAGACAACCAAAACCGTAAAAACTATAAAACCTGAAGCAGCTAAACCAACTGCTAAGCTAAAAAAAGACGGAACTCCTGATAGAAGATATAAAGAAAATCAAAAGTTGAAAAAAGACGGTACGCCAGACAGAAGATATAAAGAGAACAAATAATCAACATTAAAAAATGTTGTTTTTTCATAATCAAATTTCGAAGAACCGGTGAACTTTGTTCGCCGGTTTTTTTTTGAGTTTAATCTTAATATATTTCATAGAATTCTATACTTATTTATAAATTTGAACCATGTTAAACTTCTTGAAAAAAAATGTGGCACTGGTCTGGGCAAATAAACATGTTCAGAAAGCGAATGATTTTAAGCAAAATGCAGAAAAAAATCAGGATAAACTACTTTTATCATTGGTAAAAACTGCAGAAAAAACACTTTTTGGAAGAGAGCATCAGTTTGAAAATATCAATTCTGTAGAGGATTTTCAAAAAAATGTCTTGGTTGCAGACTATGAAAACCTTAAACCATACATCGAAAAAGTAAAAAAAGGACAGCGCAACATTCTCTGGACAGAAACTCCCGAATATTTTGCCAAAACTTCCGGCACCACTTCCGGTTCAAAATATATTCCTATTTCAAAAGAAGGAATGCCTTATCAGGTTGCTGGAGCGCAGAGTGCTCTATTTCATTATATTTCAAAAAAAGGGAACGCCGATTTTGTGAATGGAAAAATAATTTTCCTGCAGGGAAGTCCTGAGTTGGAAGAAGTTTTCGGTATAAAAACTGGTAGACTTTCAGGAATTGTGGCGCATCATATCCCAAATTATCTTCAGAAAAATCGTTTGCCAAGTTGGGAAACCAACCTAATCGAAGACTGGGAAGCAAAAGTTGACAAAATAGTCGAAGAAACGGAAAAAGAAAACATGACTTTGATTTCCGGAATTCCGCCGTGGCTGATTATGTACTTTGAAAAGCTCATTGAGAAAAATGGCAAGAAAATCACGCAGCTTTTTCCTAATCTTCAATTGATCGTGACCGGCGGCGTCAATTATGAACCTTACCGTGAAAAGATGGAGGAACTTTTAGGCGGAACGGTTGACATCGTTCAGACATTTCCTGCTTCAGAAGGTTTTTTCGCTTTCCAGGATGACTACACGAAAGAAGGACTCTTGCTTTTGACCAACCATGGAATTTTTTATGAATTTATTCCGCTTGAAGAGTATGGGAAGCCAGATGCGGCAAGATTGACATTAAAGGAGATTGAACTTAATAAGGATTACGCTTTAATTTTAACAACCAACTCAGGACTATGGGCATATTCTATCGGTGATGTCGTAAGATTTATCGATAAAAATCCACACCGTATTTTGGTAAGCGGAAGAACAAAACATTTCACTTCAGCTTTTGGTGAACATGTAATAGCCTTTGAAGTTGAAGAAGCCATGAAAGCTACTATAGAGAAATTCCCTGCGCAGATAACAGAATTCCACCTTGCACCACAGGTCAATCCACAAAATGAACTTCCTTACCACGAATGGTTTATTGAATTTGAAAAGGAACCTGATGATTTAGATTTATTTAAAAATGAACTTGATAATCAGCTTAGAAAAAGAAATACTTACTATGATGACTTGATTTCGGGCAACATTCTTCAGAAATTAAAGATTAGTAAACTTTCGAAAAACGCTTTTCAGGAATATGCAAAATCTGAAGGTAAGCTTGGTGGACAAAATAAAACTCCGCGTTTGGCTAATGACCGTAAAGTTGCAGATATTTTAACAAAGAACGTTATTTAACTTGCATTTACATACAAACAGGTATTTTTAAAAAAATTATTACATGAGAATTTTATTTTTAGTCTTAATTACGTCTTGTTTCGCTTCCTGCTTTTCAACCAGCTATATTGCTGAAAAAAATCAGGGTAACTTCGATAAAATCAATGCCGGAAATAAATACACTTTTTTTGATAATAAAAAAAAAGAAAGTAGCATTTACAGTCACATCCGTAGAGAAAGACAGTATTAAAGGAAGTAGAAAAAATCTCCCTTTTGCGATTGCAAAAAATGATATCAATAGCATCCGTAAAAACAATACTCCGGGAACCGTCCTAATTGCAGGCGGTGCTGCAACGGGAGTCACTTTAATTACTGTAGCTCTCATTAATGTACTCAGAGATACTTCTGAAGTTTTCACACCTGATCAATACTAATCTCAACCTTTACTTCAGTTATCTCTGACCATTATACTTCTCAATGATCTTCATCATGCGAAAGGGAATCTAAAAAAAAATGAATCAAAATATCCTTCAAAAAATAATCTGGCAGTAAAAACTATGTATTTATAAAAATTTAGTCACATTTTTTGGATTCTGAAAACATATATTCAAAAAAAATTATAAATTTGGAAAACTAAAATTTAATAATGAAAGCATCTGTACTTTTAAAATCATCTTTACTAACAGGTTTATTTGTCATCTCATCTTGTGCTACCACAAAGTACAGCGAAAACATTTCAACAAACAATTATTCCAATCTTGAAGCAGGAAAAATATATGTTGTAACGCCAAGAGACGGATCTAAGAAACAAACAATACTTTTTAGAAACATCAGTGGTGAAAACATCATCGGAACTGCCGGCAAAAAAGATAGTACAGAAGTTGTGATTCCTAAATCCAATATTGCATCTGTGAAAGACAGATCACAAGCAAGAGTTGTAGGTGGTGCTGCCGTAATCGGAGCTGCAGGAGTTGCTGCGCTTGTTATCAGTTCTCTGAGAGCTGACTAAAATAGACAATATCTTTCAGAAGAGATATGCATTTTCTCTTGAAAAACACAATATAACGATAGCCCTAAATGAATTTTTAGGGCTATTTTTGCGAAATGATTTCTCTCACCCCGCTTAAAACCTTAGAAAATATAGAATTCAGAAATCTTCTTACGGGTAGATTTTTTATTGTTTTAGCATTCAGGATGCTTGCCACTTTATTAGGGTGGTGGGTGTACCAATTAACTAAAGACCCTTTTTCGATAGGACTAATAGGACTTTCGGAGGTGATTCCCGCAGTGAGCTGCGCTTTGTACGCCGGACATGTGATCGACATGAATGAAAAAAAGAAATTGCTCTTGATCTGTACGTATCTTTATATTTTTCTGATCGGATTATTACTGATTCCCGCTTTCTTTAATGTTGAACTGCACTTTTCAGGACACGAAATCACCTATTATATCTACGGAGTAATATTTTTCACTGGAATTGTGAGAGCATTTATTGGACCTATTGTTCCTTCAATGATTCCTAAGATTGTTCAGAAGGTCAATTTACCAAACGCAATAACCTTAAACCAAGCAACATTCTTGATTTCTTCAGTTTGCGGACATGCTGCCGGAGGATTTTTAATTGAATGGTTTGGTATAAAATGGACGATAGTAGCCGTAATATGCAACATCATTATAGCCTCCTTTTTTTTCTGGAAACTTAACAGACAGTATTCTGAACACAAGAAAGATGAAATTAAAATTATAGAAAGTATGCGAGAAGGACTTTCTTATATTATAAAAACTAAAGAGATACTTGGCGCACTTTGTCTTGATATGTTTGCTGTACTTTTTGGTGGCGCTGTGGCAATGATTCCTGTTTTTGCAACAGACATTTTAGCAACAGGGGCAAATGGTTTAGGATTATTGAATGCTGCTTCAGATATTGGCTCAATGATTATTATCACTGCTCTTTCTATTATTCCTTTAAGAAAAAATCAAGGAAAGGTTTTGCTTTTTGTAGTGGCTGGATTTGGGCTTTGCATTATAGGTTTCGGACTTTCTCATTATTATTGGCTTTCTTTCATGTTCTTGGTTTTAAGTGGAATGCTCGACGGAATTTCTGTAGTTATCCGGGGAACTATTGTTCAATTAAAGACGCCAGATCATATTCGTGGCAGGGTTCTTAGTGTCAATTCAATTTTCATTATGTCTAGCAACGAAATGGGACAGTTTGAGAGCGGACTTGCAGCAAAACTAATGGGAGTTGTACGATCTGTTGTGTTTGGCGGTGGCATGACTTTACTCATCGCATTGATTGTCGCATCTACCAATCCTAAACTGAGAAAAATGCAATATTAAAATATATCGCATTGGTTTATTTAAATATAACCTAAAACATTAATCCTCAGGTGAATATTTTTCATATATTTGTTTAAAAAATTTCGAAAATGAAAAAAATTTTATTACTTTTTTTATTAATTCTATCTCAAGTATTCTCTGCACAGTCAGACTGCCCCACGGCAATTACGGTTTGCGGAAACTCGGGAATATCATATACCCCAACAGGACCAGGTAATATATTGGAAGATCTTGGAGGCTGTTTAAGTAGTGATGAAAACTTTTCTGTGTGGTATACATTTACTATCGCTACTGGGGGAACTTTGACTTTCACTATTAATCCGAATGTATTTACTGATGATTATGATTTTGGGGTCTACGGACCTAATAAAGCCTGTGGTAGTCTAGGGCCACCTATCAGATGTAACTATTCGGGAGCAGACGGACCAACTGGTTTAGCTACAGATGCAACTAACCCCAACGGAGGAGGAGGAGGAGCTCAGGCTCAATGGAGTAGCGCTATGAATGTGCTTCCAGGAGAGACTTATTATCTTGTCATTGATAACTTTTTAAGTTCTGCTAATGGTTTTACTTTAACTTGGGGAGGAACCGCTACATTAGCATCCCCATTTAATGATCCGGGATTGATTACCAACCCTTTTGTTGCCCCTGGACTTCCTAATGCAAATCCGAATGATCCAAATGAAGTTGTGGTATGCACCAATCCTGCAGTTTTTGATTTCAGCTCATTAACTCCTGCAATTATTAATGGCAATACAAATTTCACTGTTTCCTATCATTACAACACCAACGATTTATTAACAGGAGACAACCCTATCACCACTCCGGTTTCAGTAAATATTACTGATACATATTATTACAGTATCACTTACACAGATCCTACCAATCCGAACAATCCTATCAACAAGTGTAAACAGACAGGTGATTTTAAATTTAAAGACGGATCTATAGTTGCTACAGATGACACCCTCACAGAGTGTAACAACAATAATGAAGGAACTGCAGTTTTTAATCTGACAACGGCTAACGTTATTAATTCGCCTACTGCTACGAAAAAGTATTACGCTTCAATGTTTGATTTGAATGCCAATACGAATGAGATTACAAATCCTTACCAATATTTATCAGCAGGTGGGTCGGTTTTCGTTTTGGTGACTTCTGAATTTGGATGTACAGATATAGCAGAGATAAAATTAAATTTCTATCCTGTAGTAGTGGTAACAGAAGCTACACTAAGAGCTTGTTTTATTGAAACAAATCCTTCAACAGGTCTATTTAATCTAACAAATGCAAATGTTACGACTTTAATTGGAGCGACTAAAAAATATTATCCGTCTGCTACTGATGCAGTCAACCAAACCAATGAAATTCTAAACTTCAATAATTATATTGCACCAAACGGTGTTGTATACGTAAGAGTAATAAGTGGAGATGGATGTTATACCGTAGCTAAAGTTACCTTAGTTGTTATTCCTCCAGTGTATTCTACTGTATTGATTGATAAAGTTATCTGTATTGAAGACAAAACAACTTTAGATGCAGGGCCAGGATTTACAGGATACGAATGGAGCACAGGAGCAACAACGCAGACTATATCAAACGTTGGAGTAGGAACTTATTGGGTAAAACTTAAAACAGGAGATTGTACAGCACTTCAAAAAGTAAAAGTATATGCAACTGAACAGCCTGTAGTTTCAAGTGTTGACATTACCAACAACTCAATTTCGGTAAACGTTGTAGGCGGTACGCCGGCATACCAGTACTCATTAGACAATGTACATTGGCAAGACTCTAATGTGTTCACAGGGCTTTCAAGAGGAGATTACACTATTTATGTAAAAGATTCTTATGACTGCGTTCCGATGGAAGTGGCAATCGTAGTACCTAACATCGTCAATGTAATTACTCCGAATGGAGATGGTATTAATGATGTCATTAATTATTCTGCACTTTCAGGAAAAGGAAATTTAGTCTTGAACGTTTACGACAGATACGGCACTAAAATTCACCAGGCAGACAAGTCAAATAATTACACATGGGACGGAAAAATAGGAGGTAAGAACGTACCTACCGGAACATATTGGTATTCTGTAACCTGGAACGAAAACAATAAAAATAAAACACCTATCAAATTCTCAGGATGGCTGATGGTCAAAAACAGAGATTAATCCTAAGGTTCAAATAATAAAGAAATCGCTTTCAGGCGATTTCTTTATTTCAGATGGATTTGATATATTTTGCTTAAATTTGCTATAAACCCATTTCACATGAAAAAAATACTACTTTTTTTTGTTTTTATAACATCGCAACTCTTCTATTCTCAATCTGATTGTATTTCTGCCATACCTGTGTGTGGTAATTCTGGTTTTTCATACAATTCGCAAGATGATGGAAATATTGCTGAGGAGCTTGGAGGATGTTTGTCAACTGATGAAAGATATACGGTTTGGTACACATTTACCATTGCAACATCAGGAACTTTAACTTTCACTATAGATCCTGTAACCTTCGCGGATGATTACGATTTTGGTGTATATGGCCCAAATCTGACATGTACTACTTTGGGAAATCCTATTAGATGTAATTATTCAGGAGCTGACGGGCCTACTGGACTTTCATTAACATCTACTGATCCTAATGGCGGAATATTTGGTCAGTGGAGCAGCTATATGGATGTAGTTGCAGGTCAGACTTACTACCTCGTTATTGATAACTTCTCTCAATCATCAACTGGTTTCTCATTAAATTGGGGCGGTACTGCAACTCTGACTTCTGCATTTAACAATCCAGCACTCACTCCAAATCCTTTCATAACTCCTGGAACACCAAGTGTTACTCCAAATGCTCCAAATGAAATATTAAAGTGTGCATTACCCATGCAGTTTGATTTCACAACGCTCTCTGCAGGTATTATCAATGGAAATACTAACTTCACAGTTACTTACCATGATACTGAAAATAATGCTATCACAGGAAATTCACCACTTACTACTACACTTATAAACGGAACGACAACATATTATTACAGACTTAAATACACAGATCCTTCCGACCCGAATAATCCGATTAACGGATGTTTTGAGCTAGGTGTATTTAAATTTAAGCAAGGTAATATCGTTGCCAACAATGCTACTATACTATCGTGTAATAATAATGGAGAAGGTTCGGCAACATTCAACCTGACTACAGCACCGGTTTTTGCCGATGCTACCGCGACTAAAAAATATTATACTTCACTTGCAGATCTTAATGCTAATACCAACGCAATAACAAATCCAACAGCTTATGTATCTTCCGCACCAAAAATTATTTATGTAAAAGTAACTTCTGTTGAAGGTTGTACTGATGATTCTGAAATCACTTTAAACTATTATCCGGTTGTTAATTTAATACCCGCTACTTTAGAATCTTGCTACATTGAAGGTGCAATTACAACAGCGGCGTTTGATCTAACCTCTGCAAATGTTACAACGCAATCTGGTATTACAAAAAAATTCTATCTAACTCAAGCAAATGCTTTAGCTCAAACCAATGCAATAGCTAATCCCAACATTTACATCACCCAAACAAGTGAAGTTTATGTAAGGGTCACTAACAACGATGGTTGCTACGCAATTACCAAAATCACACTTAAAGTTTTACCACCTGTAAAATCTACAGTTTTAAAAGATAAAACAATCTGTATTGAAGACAGAACAACTCTTGATGCAGGTTCAGGGTTTGACGGTTACGAATGGAGTACAGGAGCTACAACACAAACGATACAGGGTGTACCTGTAGGAGCTTATTGGGTGAAATTGAAAACAGGTAAATGTTTTACTTTACAGCAAGTAAATGTTTACCCTTCTCAACAGCCCGTTATTGCAAGTTTGGATATCACAAACAATACGATCACCGTGAATGCCTCAGGAGGAACTGCTCCTTATCAATATTCTCTTGACGGAATCACTTGGCAAGATTCTAATGTATTTAATAATCTTCCAAGAGGCGAAAACAAGATTTACTTAAAAGATTCTTTCGACTGTAATCCTATTTTAGTGCAAGTAACAGTTCCCAACTTAGTCAATGCCATTACTCCAAACGGAGACAATATTAATGATGAAGTAGATTACTCAGCATTAGCCTACAAAAAAGATTTAATATTTACCGTTTACAATAGATACGGAAACAAGATATACGAATCTGGTAAGATGAGAAACTATAAATGGAACGGAACTTCAGGTGGCAAAAAAATCGTTACCGGAACATACTGGTACACCATCTCATGGACCGAAACTGATGCCAACAGTACCCAAACGAAATACAGCGGTTGGATATTGGTAAAAAACAGAGAATAAATTAATTTTTGATTATATTTAAAATCACCTCAGAAACGGGGTGATTTTTTTTATTAACAAAATTTACCTTGTATTAATAATATATAGAGAACCTTTCTACATAAAATGTTAGTTAGTATTTTCAGATTATTTTTTAAATAAACTATATTTGCAGCATGGCGCAGAAAGAAACATTATCATCTCTTACTCAGGGAAACTTTGCTAGAGAGCTATCGATTGCAGATGGAAAAATGCCTCCCAATGCAGTCGATTTTGAACGTTTGGTTGTCGGTACTTTTTTGATTGATAAAAAAGGACTCGACCACTCTATTGACCTTTTAACCCCTGAAGTTTTCTACGACCCAAGACATTCGGTGATTTTTGAAGTAATCTTAAAATTATATGAAGGCAATCAGCCCGTAGATTTAATGACTGTCATTCAGGAATTAAAGAAAACAGATAAGCTGAGTTCCGCAGGTGGCGACCATTACATCATTGAGCTAACGATGGGCGTAAGCTCTTCTGCCCATATAGAATATCACGTCCGTGTAATTCTTGAAAAATACATTTTACGAAGTTTAATTAATGTTTCTGCCAATGTGATTGATACTTCTTATAAAGAATCAACAGACGTATTCGAACTTCTAGATAAAGCCGAGCAGTCATTTTTTGAAATCACCAACGGAACCATTAAAAAAGGTTTCGACACGGCAAATACATTGGTTAAACAAGCAATTGATACCATCAAATCTTTAAAAGATAAAGAAGGAATATCAGGAGTACCTTCCGGATTTACCGGTGTTGACAAAGAAACTGGGGGATGGCAAAATTCAGATTTAATTATCATTGCCGCACGTCCTGCAATGGGAAAAACAGCCTTTCTTCTTTCTATGGCAAGAAATATTGCCGTGGGATCTAAAATTCCGATGGCACTATTCTCGCTCGAGATGGCATCAGTACAGTTAATCACAAGGATGATTGCATCTGAAACCAAAATTTCTTCAGAAAAACTGCGGAAAGGGCAAATGAGTGATGAAGAATGGCAAAGACTATTCTCCAATGTTTCAGAACTAGAAAACGCTCCTCTTTACATTGATGAAACTCCTTCTCTTTCTATTTTCGATTTCCGGGCAAAATGCCGTAGATTGGTGATGCAGCACGGGGTAAGAATCATCATGGTCGATTACCTTCAGCTGATGACCGCAAGCAGCGGCGGTAAAGGTGGTGGAAACCGTGAACAGGAAATCGCAATGATATCACGTTCATTAAAAGCAATTGCAAAAGAGCTCAATGTTCCTGTTATTGCACTTTCACAGTTATCGAGAACCGTAGAAACTCGTCCTGGAAAAAGACCTCAGTTATCTGACCTTAGAGAATCAGGAGCAATTGAGCAGGATGCAGATATTGTATCATTTATTTTCAGACCAGAATACTACAAAATTGCCGTTTGGGACAACGATGAAGAAGGACAGGAATCTTCAACCGAAAACCAAGCCGAATTGATTATCGCTAAACATAGAAACGGTGCCACTGCCGATGTAAGACTTTCTTTCATGAAGCATTTTGCAAAATTTGGCGATTTGGGAGAAACAGATTACGGTTACCCATCAGGAGGTTCTCAATCACCTGAACCAAGCGGTTTTGAGAAAATAAAAACAACGATTCAGCCAGGTGCTGCATTTGATTTGCCAGATAATTCTAAAGTTTCTGGATCTTCAATGAACGATCTAGATGATGAAGATGATTTTCCATTTTAATTTTAAAAAGTCAGGTAGCTTAGGTTTATTTAACCTTGAAATAATTTTTTAATATAGTCTTAGACTAAACCTCAACCTTAAAATTTTGAGAATCGAAATCTATACAGACGGTGCATGCAGTGGAAATCCCGGAAAAGGCGGATATGGAATCCTTATGAAAGTTCCTGAAAAAAATTATCAGAAAACATTCTCGAAAGGTTTTAGAAAAACAACCAACAACAGAATGGAATTACTGGCAGTAATTACCGCTTTAGAAAAACTGAAATCCACAGAAAATGACATTCACGTATTCACAGACAGCAAATACGTTTCCGATGCCATTAATCAAAACTGGCTTGCCGGATGGATTAAGCGAGGCTGGAAAAATGTAAAAAATCCTGATTTGTGGAAACGCTTTGTGATACTTTACAATCAGTATCAACCAAAGATGCATTGGATAAAAGGCCATGCAGGGCATTTTGAAAATGAACTTTGTGATAAATTGGCTGTAACAGCCGCTAATGCTACGGATCTTGAGATTGATTCATTTTTTGAAAATATAGACAGCAATTCTTTATTTTAATGAATAGATTTTGAATCATTCTAATTTCACATTATTTATTTTAATTATTCCTTTACGATTTTTAAAATATTTTACCATATAGATATAATTTTTTACAAAATTAACATTATATCAATATTTATTGATCAGGATTTAATATCTTTACACGTCTAATTATAAAATCCTAATAGATGAATAAAAATTTATTATTTTATTTTACCATACTATTATTTTGCTTTTCAGGGAAATACCACTCTCAAACTTATCAGCTTGCAGGAACCCCCTTCACAACGACAGGTTGGACAATGGTTGCTCCTACCATAGCAAGTACTGACTTTATCCAATTAACTCCAGACACTAACAATCAATCAGGATCAGTAAGGCTGAACGATCCTATTAATTTGAAATTTTGTGATAAGTGGCGAGTAGAATTCGATTTCAGAATGGATTCTAATCAGACCGCCAATGGAGATGGTCTTGCATTTTGGTACTTAGCAAATCCTCCTGTAGCAAGTGTATTGGGTTCAGGCTTAGGAGTTTCACAAAATGCTGTTGGTCTCATCGTAGGTTTCGACACTTACAACAATACGACTACAGCAGTAATGAGTAAAGTACACGTTGCTTACGGACAAGTCGCTAACACAACAGATAACAATAATGTAGAATTTTTCAATGTAGCTGGAAGCTCTTTTCATTCTCCTGATCTTAATACTACTTTACCTTTTCAGGGAGCAACTTACAAGCATGTCGAAGTGTCAGCACAGGTTAACACGCTTTTTCCCACACAATGGATAATAGAAATAAAAATTGATGGCACTGTAATCTGCAATCAATCTTTTGCCCCTTCAGGAGCTTCTGGTACAATGACGAATGGATATTTTGGCTTTTCAGCTTCCACAGGAGGAAATAGATCAAGACATTCAATTAAAAACGTAAAGATATACACAGATAAAGTAAGCATTTTACAACCTTCTGTAACACAAACATACTGTCCAAATCCTACAACGGGAGCTGCAAGTGCCAATTTAACTTTATTCAATTCACAATTTGTAGCCACACCTTCTAATTATACGTTTACATATGCTGTAGGGGGAACTACCATAACCAACCCTACCAATTATCAGTTCAGCGCAAACACAACAGTGAATGTATTTATTAAAGACAATACCGGCATATTGTGTGATAACCCTGACGGGCAAATTCAGCTCTCGCTGTCACCTTTTACAGCGAACAACTCAACGATTTCTGAATGTAACAACAATAATTCAACAACAGCAACCTTTAATCTTACTACCGCAAACGTAAGTGCTGTACCCGGTATTATAAAAAAATATTACCGAACTATGGCTGATCTTAATGCTGGAACCAATGAGATCACAAACCCAACAGCTTTTGTATCAGGACCAACCATCGTTTATGTAAAAGTTACCACCCCTCAAGGATGTAGCGGCACTGCGCAGATTACCCTAAATTTTCTCCCCCTTCCTGTCGTTACTGATGGAAATCTACAAGCTTGTGCCATTCCAACAAATCCAACAATAGGTGTCTTTGATTTGACGTCTGCTAGTGTGACTACAGAAGCAAGTATAACTAAAAAATTCTACACCTCTTTAGCAAATGCGCTAGCAGGAACAAATGAAATTCCAACTCCGATTCTGTATACTTCTGTTAGTACAGACGTATATGTGAAAGTAACTGCGATTAGCGGATGTTTTATTATTAAAAAGATTACTTTGAAAGTAATTCCTCCAGTAAGATCGACCGTTTTAAAAGATAAAATCATCTGTATTGATGACAGAACAAGCCTAGATGCCGGCACCGGTTTTGACGGATACGAATGGAGCACAGGAGCAACTACACAGTCAATACAAGGCGTACCAGTAGGATCGTATTGGGTAATTTTAAAAACAGGAAACTGCTACTTTATGCAAACTGTAACAGTAAAAGCAGCCTCTAATCCTGTAATTGCAAGTCTGGATATTACAAACAACACAATTACAGTAAATGTGCAAGGCGGAACAGCTCCTTACCGATACTCTTTAGATGGCATTACTTGGCAGGATTCTAATGTTTTCACAGGATTACCAAGAGGCGAAAACAAGATATTTGTGAAAGACTTTTACAACTGTGACCCAATAGAAGTTCAAGTTACAGTTCCTAATCTTTTGAATGCGATAACACCTAACGGAGACAATATAAATGATTTTATCGACTACACTGCTTTGGCATATAAGAAAAATTTAATTTTCATTGTTTATGACAGATATGGAAACAAAAAATTTGAAGCCGACAAAATGAGAAACTTTAAATGGGACGGTACTTCCGGTGGGAAGAAAATCCCTACAGGTACCTACTGGTATAGTATCTCATGGAACGAAAACGATAAAAACAACACCCAAACCAAATACAATGGCTGGGTACTTGTCAAAAACAGAGAATAATTCTAAACAAAATCACTCCAATTTTTGGAGTGATTTTGTTTTAGGTTAATTTCAATGAAAAATTTAATGCATTTTGTTATTTACAACGAATTTTATACAAAATAATCATTAAAAATACAAGGTTTATAAAGAATTCAGTTCATTTGCAGATAGTGTTAAATACAAGTAACATTTAATGAATTGTATTGTAACAACAATATTAAAATAATACCATAACCAACTTAAATAAAATGAAGAAAACACTACTTTTTTATTTTTCAGCAGTCCTTTTATTTTTCTATCAAAACAATTCCGCCCAAACGTATCAACTGACAGGAAACCCCGTCAACACCACCGGCTGGGATATCGTTCCTTCAGCAACAGCACCTAATGATTTTGTACAGCTTACCGCAGACCAGACTGGGCAATTTGGTGCAATCAAACTTTCAAATCCGATCAACTTAAAATATTGCGACAAATGGAAAGTGGAATTTGACTTTAGAATCGATGGAAACGGAACTACTGCCTACGGACGAGGCGACGGATTGACCTTCTGGTATCTTTCAAATCCTCCAACAACATTTACAACAGGAGGAGGCTTGGGAATTCCGGCAAATGCCAACGGATTGATGGTGGCATTTGATATCTTCAACAATTCTACGGAAGGGCAGATGAGCAAAGTACACCTCCTTTATGGAACTAATAGTACTCCTGCAGGAAACCCTAACATCGAATACAATATGGCAGCAGGAAGTACATTTCACTCACCTGATCTGCAGGCTACACAACCCTTTGTAGGAAGCACATACAAACACGTTGAGGTAAACGGACAAGTTGACCCCGCGAATATTAACAACTGGATTATTCAAATTAAAATAGATGGAATAATAATTACCAATCAATCGTTTGCGCCTTCAGGAGGAGCCATTGGTATGACAACCGGATATTTTGGATTTTCCGCAGGAACGGGAGCAGCGAGCGCAAGACATTCAATTAAGAATGCTAAAATTTTCATTGACAAGGTTCCAATTTTACAAAATACCATTACCCCATTTGTGTGTACCAATCCTTCTACAGGAAACGGTTTTGTTGACTTGACTTCTTATGCGAACCAGTTTGTTAACATCCCCAGCAACTACATCATTACGTATTATGTATTAGGAAGCTCTACACCAATTGCTACTCCTACTAATTTCCAGTACTCAGGAAACACAACGATAACCGTAGTGATTAAAGATCCATCTTCAACTCTATGCGATAACGGCGATGCAAGGATTATTTTAAACCCAACTCCGTTTGAAGCAGTGGACGCTTCGATGACAAGCTGTAATAATAACAATGCAGGTGTTGGGATATTTAATTTAAATGACGCCGCCGTCACCACGTTACCAGGAGTTACAAAGCAGTACTATCCTACTTTAGCAGATTTAAATGCAGGAACTAATCAGATCACAAACTTTGCAGCCTTTCCTGCAGCACAAGGAACAACTATTCATGTGAAGGTAACTACTGCGCAAGGCTGTGTAGACAATGCAATCATTACCCTAAACATATTTCCGGTTGTCGTTGTGAATGATGCAACATTGAGGGCTTGTGCGGAACCATCCAATCCTTCCGTAGGAATTTTTAATCTAATCAATGCCAACGTAACCACACAAACAGGAACAACAAAGAAGTACTACCCTTCACTAACCGACGCCGTAAACGGAACAAATGAGATTAATAATCCCACAACATACACAGCTCCAAACGGTGTAGTGTACATAAGCGTATTCGATAGCAATGGATGCTTCACAGTTGCTAAAGTGACTTTAATTGTAATCCCACAAGTCTTTTCTACAGTTTTAATTGATAAAGTAATTTGTATTGAAGACAAAACAACTTTAGACGCAGGACCTGGATTTACCGGATATCAATGGAGTACAGGCGCAACAACACAAACTATCACCAACATAGGAGTGGGAACATATTGGGTAAAATTGAAAACGGGCGACTGTACCGCTACGCAGACCGTAAAAGTATATGCCTCAGAGCAACCTGTTGTCTCATCAATAGATATTTCTAACACAACAATTACCGTCAATGTAAACGGTGGAACTCCTGCATACCAATATTCTTTAGACAATGTCCATTGGCAGGATTCTAATGTTTTTACCGGAATTTCAAGAGGAATGCACAAAATTTACGTAAGAGATGTTTATGACTGCGAACCTATTGTAGTGAATGTCACAGTTCCGAATTTAATTAATGTAATAACGCCTAACGCAGATGGGCAGAATGATTTTATCGATTATTCTGCATTATCAGATAAATTAGATTTAACCTTTAGTGTTTTCGACCGATATGGCTCTAAGCTTCATCAGGGAGACAAAACCAACAGATATACCTGGGATGGAACTGCCAACGGCAGAAAAGTTCCTACAGGAAGCTATTGGTATTCCGTAACATGGAACGAGAATAATAAAAACAAAACTCCTGTTAAATTCTCGGGCTGGATTATGGTGAAAAACAGAGACTAATTTTTTTCATATTTAATTATATTGATACCACTCCCATTAAAAGGAGTGGTTTTTTTATTAGAAAATTTAAAAATAGAATTTCGGCACAAAACTCTCTTTATTCATATTCAATTCTTAAATTTGTCTTTATGAATTATTTGGAAGCTTTAAGCAGAAGATATTCTGTGAAAAAATTTAACCCCGAAATGATCATTCCTCAGGAGAAACTTCTCAATATTTTGGAGTCGGGTAAACTGGCGGCAAGCTCTCAGGGACTACAGCCCTATAAAGTATTCGTCGTTGAAAGTACAGAAATGAAGGAGAAACTGATACCTGCTTTTTATAATCCCTCTCAAATTTCTACATGTTCGCACCTTGTTGTTTTAGTATCCAAAAAAGATATGGAAGAAACGTACCTCGACGGATATTTCAATCACATATCTGAAGTACGTGAACATCCTGTGGAGGACTTAAGTTTATTTAAAAAAAGCATAACCAATCATTTCAGCAGACAAGAACATGATGACATTCTGAATTGGGCAGAAAAACAAGCTTACATAGTTTTAGCTAATTTAATGTACGCTGCAGCGATAGAAAATATAGATACATGCCCGATGGAAGGTTTCAGACAAGAACTCATTGAAGAAATTTTAGATATCAATCCTGAAAAAGAGAAAGTAACTGTTACATTGGCACTTGGCTACCGATCGGAAGAAGATCAGTTCCAGCACATGAAAAAAGTAAGGAAACCAAACGAAAAATTGTTTAAATTTATTTAATTATTTAGACGATTGTCTTAAAGCAAGAATATGATAAAAGCGGATGTATTAGTGATTGGCTCGGGGATTTCCGGACTTTCTTATGCCATAAAAGTTTCAGAACAGTTTCCCGATGCCAAAATAATCATTGTAACAAAATCTGACGAAGACGAAAGCAACACAAAATACGCCCAAGGCGGTTTGGCCGTGGTCACAGATTCTAAAAATGATAACTTCGAAAAACATATCGAAGATACCATGCGAGCCGGTGACGGCGAGAACAAACGCGATGTTGTAGAAATGGTCGTAAGAGAAGCGCCCGCAAGATTTAACGAAATAGTTGAATGGGGCGCCAATTTTGACAAGAAAAATGGAGAATTTGCTTTAGGAAGAGAAGGTGGACACACAGAAAACCGAATCGTACACCATAAAGACATCACCGGTTTTGAAATTGAAAGAGCTTTGCTGGAAACTGCAAAAAGCAGTCTCAATATTGAAATCCTTGACCATCACTATGTCATCGACATTATCACCCAGCACCACGTTCCGGGAAAAGAATTGAATGAAGGTGAAATTAATTGCTACGGTGCCTACATTTTAGATGAAAAATCTAAATCGATTAAAAAAATTACATCAAAAATCACTTTAGTTGCCACAGGCGGAGCGGGTCATGTTTACAAAAACACCACAAACCCTGTCATTGCAACCGGAGACGGAATCGCTTTCGTTGCCCGTGCTAAAGGCAAGGTAACCAATATGCAGTATTATCAGTTTCATCCAACCGCATTGTACAGCAAGCTTGACGGAATGTTATTTTTAATTTCGGAAGCAGTACGTGGTGATGGTGCAAAACTTAGAACCAAAAAAGGTGAAAAATTCATGCATAAATATGATGAGCGTGAAGAGCTAGCTTCCCGCGATATCGTCGCAAGAGCCATCGATGCTGAAATGAAAGTTACAGGTGATGAATTCGTAGGTCTCGACTGCAAAGAGATGAACCATGAAAAATTTTTGGAACATTTTCCAAATATCTATAAAAAATGTAAAGACGAAGGAATAGATCCTTTTACTCAACTAATTCCTGTAGTTCCGGCTTGCCACTATTTAATGGGCGGGATTGAAGTAGACAAAGACGGACAGTCATCTCTCAACAATTTGTTTGCTGTAGGAGAATGCACCAATTCTGGACTGCATGGTGCCAACAGACTGGCTTCAAATTCTTTATTAGAAGGTTTGGTTTTTGGCCATAATGCCGCAATGAAAACAGTGGAACTGCTCAAAGAAAATAACTTTAACTTCGATGACTTAAAAGCCGTTCCTGAATGGAATGAAGAAGGAATGAAAATTATTGACGAAATGGTAATCGTTTCTTACCTCAGAAAACAGCTTCAGGAAATGATGAGCGACCTAGTAGGAATTGTAAGGAGCAACAGACGTCTCAAAATGGCTTTGCAAAAACATCAAGAAATCGCAGCTGCCGTTGACGAAATTTACCACTACTCTATTTTATCACCTCAACTTTCAGAATTACGAAATCTGACAACCGTTGCTCATCTAATTATTACCCAGTCCATGGAAATGACACAAAATAAAGGTGCATTTTACAATAAGGATTTAGCGCAAGTATAATTGATTACTAAGAACATAATGAAAAGACCAAACTACGCTACAGATAAAGTTTTAAAACAATTCATCAAAAATGCTTTAGAAGAAGACATTCAGGATGGAGACCACTCTACCCTGTCTACAATTCCTAATGATTTGGAGCAAAGTGCCAAACTTTTAGTGAAAGAAAACTGTATTCTTGCCGGAGTTGAGTTAGCAGAAATTATTTTCAAGCAATTTGATAAAAATTTAAAAATAGAAAGATTCATCAAAGACGGTGAAACGGCAAAGGTCGGAGATGTAGCATTTATTGTCACCGGCAGCGCTAGATCTATATTATCTACAGAAAGACTTGTTTTAAACTGCATGCAGAGGATGAGCGGTATCGCAACACTTACCCAGGATTGGGATTCTAGATTAATCGGTACTAAAACCAAGCTGCTGGATACACGAAAAACCACTCCCAACTTCAGAGTCTGTGAAAAATGGGCTGTTGCCATTGGTGGCGGAACCAATCACAGGTACGGCTTGTATGATATGATTATGCTAAAGGACAACCATATTGATTACAACGGAAGCATCACCAATGCTGTAAAGATGGCGAAGGATTACGTAAAAAAATCTAAGAAAAAACTTAAAATAGAAGTTGAAACGCGCAATCTTGATGAAGTACAGGAAGCGATTAACGCTAAAGTCGACAGGATCATGCTAGACAATATGGATGTTGCCACGATGAAAAAGGCAGTTAAATTAATCAACGGATCATGTGAGAGTGAAGCTTCAGGAGGAATTACACGAGATCAACTGAAAGAAATCGCAACTACAGGAGTTACGTACATTTCTGCGGGAGCATTGACACATTCCGCCAAAAACATAGATTTAAGTTTAAAAGCTGCTATGTAAAACATTGTATTTTTAACAAAAACTACGGCCTTTTTTTAAACATTAAATAATATGATTTTTTTCACGTTAAGACTTATAAATTTACACAAAGCTGATATACAGTCACTTAAACGCTATTAAGACTGATTAAAAATTAACATTGAGTTAATAATAGTTAAAGTTTTTTTACCGAATTTTGCATAAAATTTAATTCTAACTATTACTTACGATTATGAAATTAATCAACAAATCGATGCTAACTGTGATGATCTCACTTTCTACAGCTAGCGTTTATTATGCACAACAGACTCAGGACACGACCACAAAGTCGAAAGAGATTGAGGAAGTTATTTTGCAAGGTGTTACTGACATTGCAAAAGACAGAAAAACACCAGTTGCTGCTTCAACTATTAAGGCTGCACAAATCATCGAGAGATTAGGTAACCAAGAACTTACTGAAATTTTAAACACTACTCCATCAGTTTATGCTACAAAATCAGGTGGTGGATTTGGAGATGGTGGTATTACCATGAGAGGTTTCGAATCAAGAAATATTGCTGTTATGGTAAACGGTATGCCTGTCAATGATATGGAGGGTGGAGCAGTATACTTTTCTAACTGGACTGGTCTTGCTGACGTTACAAGTTTCATGCAGACACAGAGAGGCTTAGGATCATCTAAATTAGGAATTGCTTCTGTAGGTGGAACTATGAACTTTATCACTCGTACTGCTGACATGAAAAAAGGCGGTGTAGTAAGATTAGGTGTAGGTAATGATGATTATTTAAAAACTTCATTTGCATACAATACCGGTAAAAGCGATAACGGATGGGCTTCATCATTCTTAATGAGCAGAACTGCTGGAGGTACCTATATTGAAAATACAGACTTTGAAGCATATGCATACTATTTTGCATTAGGATGGGAAGCAAACAAAAAGCATAATTTCCAGTTTACTTTGACTTCTTCTCCACAGTGGCATGATCAAAGAACATTTGCTCCTACAATTGCAAATTACATAAAATTCAATCCAGATAACGACGGCTCTCCATACAGACAATACAATTCTGACTTTGGGTATAAAACAGGTGCAAATGGTGATAGATATGCTATTGCAAACAGATCAAACTATTACGCTAAACCGGTAATGATGGTAAACTGGGATTGGACGATGAACGAAAAATCAAAGTTAAGTACTGTACTTTACATGTCTAATGGTAGAGGCGGTGGAACTGGCGAATTGGGAAGAGTTGCTAACAAAGGAATTACTGGTTTCTATGATACTACAGGGCATTTTGATTATGATGCGATTTTTACAGCCAACCAAGCTGTTAACCTAAACAACCCTGCGACCCCAGCTAATAGCACATTGATTCGTAGAGCAAGTATTAATTCTCATAACTGGTATGGAATATTAGCTAACTTCCAACATAAAGTAAACGATAATTGGAGTTTCTCAGTGGGAACTGATGACAGATACTACTATGGATATCATTACCAAGTAGTCTCTGATCTTTACGGTGCTTCAGGATACAAAGAAAACAAAAACGCCAATGTAGCTCCTTATGTAGCAAGTAATATTTATGATTATAAAAAATTATCTTGGAATCCATTCGGAGGAAGTACAGCTCCGATAACAGATCAAGTAGGTTACAGTAATGACGGTGAAGTACTTTGGTATAGTGGTTTTGCTCAGGTAGAATATACTAAAGATAATTTATCTGCATTTGTACAAGGATCAGTATCAAATCAATCCTACCAAAGAATCGACAACTTCGTAAAAGACGGTGTTACCAGACAACCTAACGCAACGACAGGGCAAATAGTTAACACTAAAACAGGATTTAAAGATTTATTTGGTTACAACATAAAGGGTGGAGCTAACTATAACATTAGCGACTATCATAATGTATTTGCAAACATCGGATACTACAGCAAGCAGCCGTTTATGAACTCTGTATATCCTAGCAACTATCAAGTATTAAATCCTACTTTGACTAATGAGAAAATTTTCTCAGCAGAAATTGGATACGGTTTCAGATCACCAAAATTAACTGCAAATGTTAACTTGTACAGAACTGAATGGAAAGATAGATGGTTAAGAAGAAGTAATCAAGTATTCAACGTAGCAGATCCATCAGCACCTGGAGGAATTGCTCTGGTAAATGGCTACTCAGAAATCAGTGGTATCACTCAGCTTCACATGGGGGTTGAATTCGACGCAGTTTACAAACCTTTCCAATTCTTAGAATTCCAAGGGATGTTATCATATGGTGATTATCAATACAAAGGTAATGCTGTAGGAGCTAATTTTGATGACAATAACAACCCAGTTATTGTAGCAGGAAACAGCACTAGTAACACTTTATACCTTGATGGAGTAAAAGTAGGAGGAAGCAGCAGCAACAGTATTCCTCAAGTAACCGCATCATTGGGAACTACAGTAAGACCTGTAAAAGACTTAAGTATTTATGGTACTTGGAGATATGTTGGTAAATTGTATTCTTCTATAGATGCAGCAACCTTTACTACTGTTGCAAATCAAGAAAGAGGATCTCTTCAATTACCAGACTTCAACTTGTTTGACATCGGAGCATCATTTAAGATTAGATTAAAAAACACAGCTCAATACTTCACAGTGGGCGCTAACGTTTACAACTTATTTGATACAACTTACATTGCAGACGGAGCAACAAACAATTTCGTTAAAAATGTTGGAGACTTCAAAACTCCTACTAATACGGATGCACAAGCACAAGCATTGTATAACACTTACATCAACAATCCAGCAAATTTCTACAAAGGAATTGATACTTCAAACAGAGTATTCTTTGGATTTGGAAGAACTTGGGCAGCCAATCTTTCTTTCAACTTCTAATAATTTAGAACTTATTAAATACCAAATCCCAGCTTTATCGCTGGGATTTTTTTTATATTTGTACACTTAATAAACAGAAAAAATAGAAATATGGATCTTTACAAAATTTTACTGAGCGCGCACAAAGGTTTCGGCTATCTGGAGCTCGCTTTAACGTCTTTATTTATCATCGCACTCTTGACTGTAATGTTCGGATACAGCGGTAAAGTAAATAAATTCCTGAAAAAAATTACACTCTTTACGATGATCTTCTTTCACGTACAGTTCCTAATAGGTATTGTTATGCTGATCATGAATTTCACAAAAGGTCTAGACATGGGATCGGTAATGAAAAATGCTGACTTAAGATTTCAGTATGTAGAGCACCCTTTTTCTATGTTAATCGCTGCTGTTTTGATGACCATCATCAATAAAAAAGTAAAATCTAATGACACTATTTCTTTAGGAATCGTGATTATGGGATTAATCGCAGTAGGTTTATTTGCATTTGCATTTCCATGGACAAGAGTCTTTGGAGCTTAATTATATATTAACTTAATTTTTTTAAACAACAATGAAAGTAGCTGTAGTAGGTTCAACAGGAATGGTTGGACAAGTGATGCTTAAAGTTCTCGAAGAGAGAAATTTCCCTGTAACTGAATTAATTCCGGTAGCTTCGGAAAGATCTATAGGTAAACAGGTGAAGTATAAACAGGTAGATTATACTATCGTAAGCATCGACGACGCTATAGCTGCCAAACCTGATATCGCAATCTTCTCTGCAGGAGGTTCAACTTCTTTAGAATACGCACCGAAATTTGCCGAAGCTGGAATTACCGTTATCGATAATTCTTCTGCCTGGAGAATGGATCCCACTAAGAAATTAGTTGTTCCTGAAATCAACGCAGACGTTTTGACGAAAGAAGATAAGATTATTGCCAATCCAAACTGTTCTACGATTCAGTTGGTAATGGTTTTAGGTCCTTTGAATAAAAAATATGATTTAAAAAGAGTTATCGTCTCTACATATCAGTCTGTTACTGGAACAGGAAAAGCAGCAGTTGATCAGCTGAATGCTGAAATTGCAGGTGATGATTCTGTTGCTAAAGTATATCCTTATCAAATCTTCAAAAATGCATTGCCTCACTGTGATGTATTTGCTGATGATGATTACACGAAAGAAGAGATTAAATTAATGAAGGAGCCTAAAAAGATTTTGGGCGATGACACATTTAATTTAACCGCAACTGCAGTAAGAGTTCCAGTACAGGGAGGTCATTCTGAAAGCGTCAACATCGAATTTGAAAACGAATTTGAGCTTGACGAAGTGAGAAGAATCTTATCTGAAACTCCGGGAGTAATTGTAATGGATAATGTGAAAAACAACGAATATCCAATGCCATTGTACTCAGAAGGAAAAGACGAAGTTTTCGTGGGAAGAATCCGAAGAGACCTCTCACAGCCAAAAACGCTCAACCTCTGGATTGTAGCAGACAACTTGCGAAAAGGCGCTGCAACCAACGCAGTACAGATTGCAGAATACTTAGTGGCAAACAACTTAGTATAAACTAACAAAAAAGAAAAGAGTCTCCAAAAGAGATTCTTTTTTTTATCGAATAAAAAAAGCTCTTATCCATTAGCTTATTGCTTACGATTGTAGTTTAGTGAAATTTTGTCTACCAATCCTGAAGTGAGCAAAATTTCTTTGAAAACTCCTCAGAATTACACCCTTTAAAATTTTGAAGAGTTTTTAATAATATCCATAAGATCAAAAAAATGTCAACAAAAAATGCCAATCAAGATAAAATAGGTTTCCAAAGGTTAATAGCTGCATTTGGAATTATTTTATTTGTCGGAAAAATCATCGCATGGAAACTTACAAATTCCGATGCCGTATTTTCTGATGCTATGGAAAGTATCGTAAATGTTATCAGTGCTTTTATGGGATTGTACTCTTTACATTTAGCCTCAAAACCGAAAGACGAAGACCATCCTTATGGTCACGGAAAGGTAGAATTTGTAACAGCAGGAATAGAAGGTGCGCTCATCGCCATCGCAGGAATTATGATCATCTATGAAGGCATCAACAGTTTGGTGACGGGAAGAGTCTTAAAAGGTCTCGATTGGGGGATTAGCATTATTGTAGTTACGGCAGTTATCAATTATTTATTAGGATATATATCGATAAAAAAAGGAAAAAGAGAAAACTCATTGGTACTTATTGCCTCTGGAAAACATTTACAGTCAGACACTTTTACGACATTAGGAGTGGTGGTGAGTTTAATCGTCGTATATTTCACAAGAATCGACTGGATCGATTCCGTTGTTGCTCTGCTTTTCGGATTCTACATCATATTTGTCGGGTACAAAATCGTCCGAAAATCATTAAGCGGAATTATGGATGAGCAGAATCCCGAACTTCTCAACAGCATTATTGACCTATTAGAAAAAAACAGACATACAGAATGGATCGACGTGCACAACATGAAAATTCAGCAGTTCGGAGCTTCCCTACACATTGATGCGCACATTACCCTGCCTTGGTATTACAGCCTCCGCGATGCCCATAACGAAATGGAAAAAGTCATCCTCCTTCTAGCCCGAAACACAAAAAGAACAGTCGAATTTAATTTTCACATGGATGACTGCAGACCTATCTCCTGTCCGGTTTGTCAGATTATGGATTGCCCGGTTCGCGAACAACCTTTTACAAAAAAAATAAAATGGACTGCCGAAAATGTGACCAGAGTTGAAAAACATACCATTAATTAGTTATTTTCCATTACACATTATAGCATTTTATAGGAATTAAAACTCAGATATTCAGTTTACAAACCTTGGTTGCTCCTCAGTAAAATCTGCTTTCTGTAATAAAACAGCGGTACAATCAAAAGCAGGATCAAAGGCTGAATTACAAACCTCCGCATGTAAAAAGAAAAAAGATATCCAATTTCAAACCGATCGTGAATACAGTAGAGGTAAATAGGAAAAGTGATTGCAAAAATAATTATGATCAAAATTGCTCCCTGTACCGTCCACTCTTTATTTTTAAACAAAAAATGAATGATTACACATGAGAATAAAAGATTTAGAGTAAATCTGAAAACATGACTGAGAACCAATTGTACCCACTCAAATTCAGGAAAAGCAATATTTTTATTTGCCTCATGAAAATAATTCAAAAATGGATCGTAAAAGATATGATCTTCTAGCATTCTCACGCCAACAAGGCCGCACAGCCCTGTGAATATTAAAAACCAACTAAGAATTTTCATTTTTTAAAGCAAAAAATTTAATCCAGATCAGCCAGAGAATTACCACGCTGCCATAAATAACAGCTGGAAAAAGGTAATCATGAGCAATTTTATTATACTGTGGATAATCGCGGGTTACAATATTGAGTCCTACAATTCTCAAAACATTCATCGCGTAGAGAGCCACAAGTCCGGCCACTGCAAAAACGAAAGTTTTAGTTCCTTTAAAAAAAGCAAAAACAAAAGACAAAAAAAGAATCATG
Organism: Chryseobacterium sp. JAH; assembly: GCF_001507335.1. Taxonomy (GTDB): domain Bacteria; phylum Bacteroidota; class Bacteroidia; order Flavobacteriales; family Weeksellaceae; genus Chryseobacterium. The sequence continues at coordinate 156,735 of NZ_LMAH01000003.1, forward strand.
ACTGATATTGCATTACATCCTTCTACCATTCTCGTTACGTATTTGTTCTTCACATAATAATACACCTGTTCATTAGCAACATCATCGTACAACAGCGTAGGAAAATTTAATTTATTCTGAAGAAACATCACGTGCTCCACAATCATACGCGAAAAAGGATCAAGCCCTAGTGCGCTAAAACTGTTCAGATAAAACTGATAAGCCAATAGCAACACCACATAAATGATGATGAAGCGCAACAAAATTCCCAAAACAGGCTTAAAGTCCTTTAGCATTTCACAAAGATAAAAATTCGGGCGTAAATTACTATATTTGTTACCATATTATGACTTTTGAATACGCAAAAAGATTTTTTGAAAACCATTTTGGCGAAAAATCAACGGAATTTGTCACTTTAGCTCAAAGCGGTTCTGCGAGAGTTAATTTTCGGGCGAAAAATCAAAACGGAACATACATCATTACTTACAACGAAAATGTTCGTGAAAACGAGAGCTTTTTCTATTTTTCTGAACTTTTCTCATCTTTTCACCTCAATACCCCGAAGATTTATACCGTTTCTGATGACAGAAAATTGTACATTCAGGAATATCTGGGAAATCATACCCTCTCCGAGATTATTTTCAAAGAAGAACAATCAGAAAATGTGAAATCTTTGGTGGAAAAAGCTTTAGAAAAACTTTTTCAGACTCAGACTCAGACTCAGGATCATATTGATTTTACACAGACATTTGAATACGAAAGTTATGATGAACTTCCTATTATACATGATCTGTATTACTTTAAAAATTTCGTTGCTGATGTTTTAGAGCTGGAATATCATAAATCTTCACTTTTAAAAGAATTTAAAGAGCTCGTCAACCTCATCGAAAATCTTGAGCCAAAAGGACTGATGATTCGTGATTTTCAGGCCAGAAATATTATGGTGAACGATGAGAATGAAGTTTCATTCATTGATTATCAATCAGCAATGAAAGGGCCTTTGATGTACGATGTGGTTTCTTTTCTATTTCAGGCCAAAGCCAATTTTTCTGAAAATTTTAAAAACGAAATGCTTGAATTTTATATTCAACAGTTTGAAAATAAAGAAATTCAATATCAACTAAAAAACTCGGTTAAGCCAATTCAACTGATGAGGTTCTTACAGGTTCTAGGTGCGTATGGTTTCCGAGGACTGATCCAAAGAAAGCCACATTTCATCGGCAGCATTCAAAAAGGAATTGAGAATATTACATTATTTTCAAACAATTGGGAAGAAATGAAAAATTATCCTGAGTTGAAAAAAGTAATTGATCAATTGAGTCTTGACATTACAAAATCTAAAATTGATCAGATATTGAACCATAACGATTAGACGCAAAGTTTGTCATTCCTTGGAATGTCAAGAGTCGAATGTTCGTAATAAAGCTTAGATCAATATAGAGATCAAAGATTGAATGAAGTCAATGAAAGAGATGATTTAAATTTTTAATAAAAATCATTGATAACGAAATCATAATTAACCATTATTTATCAACCAACAATTATAAAAAATAAATATGCTACACATAGACATCCACAGTTTTTCATATAAAAAAGGAGGAATACCCAAAGACGAGTCCGGTAACGGAGGTGGTTTTACCTTCGACTGTCGCGGGATTCTAAACCCAGGAAGAGTGGAAGAATATAAAATCCAGACCGGAAATGACATCGGTGTACAGGAATATCTTGAGGCAAAAACAGACATGCCTAAATTTTTAGAATTGGTGAAAAGCATGGTTTCCATCAATATTGACAACTACTTGGGAAGAGGTTTTGAAAATCTTCAGATTAATTTCGGATGCACTGGCGGACAACACAGATCGGTATATTCAGCAATAAAAATCGCCCATTTTATCGAAGAAAAATACGGAAATCAGGTAGAAGTAAGTCTTCATCACGACGAACAGCACCAACTGAATAATAGGTAATCTGTAATGTACAATAAATAATATCAGTAGCTTCGCTGGTATTATTTATAACATTTAAATTACTCATTACCAATTACACATTACCCATATTTATGAAGGCATTAATTTTTGCAGCAGGAAAAGGAACACGTCTGAAACCCTTTACAGATCATCATCCGAAGGCATTGGCTAAGGTAAACGGAATTCCACTTTTGGAAAGAAACATCACCTATCTTAAAAGTTTTGGGATCACAGATTTCGTGATCAACGTACATCACTTTGGTAATCAGATTGTAGATTTTTTGAAAAAAAATGATAATTTCAACTGCAAAATTGAAGTTTCAGATGAATCCGACGAACTCTTGGAAACTGGTGGAGGTTTGATTTTTGCTAAAAAATTCCTAGATCACGGCGAAGATTTTGTGATTATGAATGCCGATATCCTAACTGACATTAATATCAATAATTTGGTAGAATACCACAAGAAGATCAAAGATTTTGCTACATTAGCAGTGTCAGACAGAGAAAGCTCAAGAAAATTATTATTCAATGATGATTTGGTTTTGAGAGGATGGCTGAATGTACAGACCGGAGAACAGCGATTAGCAGAATTTAATAAAGGATTCAAGCCTTATGCTTTCAGTGGTGTTCATTGTATAAATCCGATCATTTTTGACAAAATTAAGCGAACAGGCAAATTTTCTGTAATGGAAGAATATCTGGATCTGATGCAGACCGAAAAAATTCACGGTTTTCTGCATAACAGCATCCTGATTGATGTGGGAAGGCCGGCATCTGTAATAGAAGCCGAAAAATATTTTAAATAGAAAACAATGGGAAGTGAAGGAAACAGGGATGAAAGTTTACAAAATCCTGAATTAGATATTAACGAATCAATTTTACACAATAGTTTCAGACAGAAAACATGGGATGAAATTGTCACCAAAGACAGCTGGATGGTTTTCAAAATCATGGCAGAATTTGTGGATGGCTACGAAAGAATGGCAAAAATTGGTCCCTGCGTTTCTATTTTCGGATCGGCAAGACTAAAGCCTGAAAGTAAATATTACCAAATGGCAGCAGAAATTGCTGAAAAAATCACCAAAATAGGTTTCGGAATCATCACCGGAGGTGGTCCTGGAATTATGGAAGCCGGTAATAAAGGAGCTTTCAATGCTCAGGGAAAATCTATTGGATTAAATATTGATTTGCCTTTTGAGCAGCATTTTAATCCTTATATCAACAAAATGTACTCACTGAATTTCGATTATTTCTTCGTAAGAAAAGTGATGTTTGTAAAATACTCTCAAGGATTTATCGTGATGCCCGGAGGTTTCGGAACGTTGGATGAATTGACAGAGGCGATTACCTTAATTCAAACCAACAAAATCGGAAAGTTCCCAATCGTGTTAGTAGGATCTGAGTTTTGGGAAGGTTTACTGGGCTGGTTTAAAGATACTTTATTAAAAGAAGGAATGATTGCTACTGATGATCTTGAGCTTTATCGTGTGGTAGATACGGCAGACGAAGCTGTGGAACATATTAAAGCTTTTTATGAGAAATATGCAGTAAATGTCAACTTTTAATTGGCATTATATTTGAGCAATCTACATTTACTAAGATGATTAACAATCAATAAACTAAGATGAAAAAATTTTTATACATATCAGGTCTTCTATCACTATTTGCACTCATGAGTTTCATGGCGGTAGATTTCTTCTCATCAATGACGAAAGTTGATTATATTGAGGGAAGCAAAACACTGAAGTTCACAACAAAAATGAATACCAGCCATATTTCGGATGCCATCAAAATCAACCGCAACACGGCAGGTTTCGAAGCCGAAGTAAAGAAATATGTAAACAATAATTTTGATGTTTATGTAAACAATTCTCCCAAAAATTTAACTTTCACAGGAAGTCAGGTAAGTGGAGAAACAGTATGGGTATATTTTGAAACAAGCGGTGTTTCGGACATAAACAGCTTAAAAATTAAAAATACTATTCTTTTAAGCGCCTTTCCGAAACAGATCAATTTAGTCAACATTGCGTATAAAGGAAATCAGAAAACAATGAATTTTCAACGTGGAAAGGAAGTGAATGAGGTTTCGTTTTAATTAGAATTTTTAGTTTAAATAATATAGCCACTGCTTATTGCGGTGGTTTTTTGTTTTCGCAGAATAAAAGTGATTATTTTGAATTCACATAATGACCTCAAAACAAAAAAGGGGAACCTAATAGTTCACCCTTTTAATTTTAGCTGCTTACTGAGCCTTTATTTTAAAGTCATCAATTTCCCAGGTTGCAGATGCAAATGGTGTGGATGTATATTTAAAAGCAATTCTAATATTTTTTCCGAGGAAGGCATTGAGGCTTACATTTCCAGAGCTAGTCCAATCACCAAATGCTAAATTATTACTGTCTAAAACTGCGGGTAACAAAACCCAGTTTGTAGTGCTCGGATCTCCAGTATAATTCTCTGTAATATAGACTTGCAGAGAATTGCCCGCATATCTCACATCACTGGTAAAGCTGAGTGCTGCTTTAGTTTTCCCTGCTAAACTTACTGATTTTGAAATCAACCAGTCTTCATTGGCTGCATTTGTGGTATTAAAACCATTCATTATTGCATAGTAGCTTGTTCCGTTTCCGGTATTTGAAGTCGACCAAACCTGAGCGCCGGCAACATTCACAGTTAACCAATCTGAACTGAAGCCTCCTGAAGAAAATTCATCACTATTAATCGTAGGTAAGGTAACATACACAGAGCCGTCACATCTTACGTTATCCAGATCAGCTCCCAAAAGATCTTTAAGAATCAACTGATAAGTTCCATTGAAAAACCCCACAATTGCATAGACATCGCCCTTACCAGAATCTAAGGTGGCGTCTGCGAAATCTGCAAAGTTGCTTGTTCTTACAATAATTTGATTTCCTAAACAATCTTCGAGTATTCTGTTTGTAGGGATCGCCCCCGCATAAGTTCTTTCCAAATCTTGAAAACTAAACTGAACATCTTTAATTTTAACCCACCGCCCAACATCACTATAGTTAATATGACTAATCATTTTCTCTGTAGGAATTATGGATGCCAAAGGTTTATTTGAATCAAAAAAATGTTTGTAGATATCGGCTTCGGGAATTCTTCCTACCGCTCCGCTAAATGGTGCTCCAATCTGCATCTCTCCAGAAACAGTACCTATATATAAATTTTTAAGCTTTACATAAACTTCTTTTCCAACAGCAAATCTGGAGTCATTAAACAAATCATTTTTGTCGATATTAATTTTAATTCCTCCACTTGTATCTTCTGCATAAATATATTTAAAAAGATTTCCCGATTTATCATTTGCTATAACTTTAGCTTTTAGTACAAAATCTCCGGTAATCTGAGTTAGCGGAGCTGTAGCTAACTGCTTAATCTCAGCTACCGTTTTCTGTACCAATCCAACATCACTGTATTCACAAGGATTTGTCGAAATACCATCTATTCTTGGAAACTTATTCATCTCAAGATCTGAAACTTTATTGATGTAGAGTTGATAGGTAGAGATGTATTTGCTGTAAATACCCACAAATTTTCCGTTTCCTGAAGGTAAAATCTGATTGGCGAATGACGCATAGCCGCTGTTCCTCACAATTCTTGCAGTGGTCGTTGACGCATCTTTTATCATTCGATCAACAGTTACTCCATTTGGTGCAAAATTGGTGCACAAAACTCTGCTGTCAAATTCTGCGTTATCAACCTGAATCAAACAACCAATAAAACGGTCATTGGCCGAAATCATTTCGGAACAGGTCATTATTTTAGGAACAATTTTTTCTCTTACCAAACAAGATCTGAAAATCTTTGACGAAATTAATTTTTCAGGAATTCTTAAAACTGATGTCGATGTTCCTACAGGATCTTTGATTCCTAACTGCACTACTCCACCATAAGTTCCCAAAGCTAAACCAGCCAGTTTGATGTAAATTTTAGACCCTTGGGGAAATTTTGTGTAGGTACTAACCATGTCGACACTGATTACAAAACCCTGGGTCGGATTTTCAGGTTTATCCTGAATGTAGATCGTTTTATAGATATTACCCGTCTCATCAGTTGAAGAAACATATCCTTCTACAACATCCTGAGAATCATCTGAAAAAGCGAATACTGTATTAACAACCTTTGCCCTCAACTGTGTTAACGACATTGTTGCAGTGAGATCAGCACATTCATAACTATCCAGATTCGGCTCGTCATATTTATCGTCATGCACACAACCTATTATCCCCAAAAAAGAAATGATAATGAGAATATATTTTATTAATAAATTATTTTTTTTCATGGTGTATTTTTAAAATCTTAAATAAACATTTGTGAAAAAAGTAGTCCCCCTATCGTACCAAAGTTTTGGACCAAAATGCGGAATCGATCTTTCCGATTCTTCGACTGCATTAAGCAAATTAACCAATCTTCCTTGTTCAAAACCTCCGGTAACATAGTTTCTGTTATTAAGAATATTGTTCACAGAAAGACTGATTCCCATTCTGTATTTTCCTAAAAGAAATGATTTCCCTGCGTTTGCATTAAGCATAAACTGATCGTCAAACTTTTTCTGAGCCGTTAATTGTCGGATCAATTCTGGAGTAACACCTTCGTAAGGATCATTAGTAGCAGGGTTCGTATACAAGTACGGTGTTTTATTCAATGCTGAAAAATCGAGGTACTGATCCATCAGATAATTAGCAGAGGCTCCTACCCACCAAAACTTTGGCGAATTATATTTTAAACCGAAAGAAAATGCTTTTTGAGGAGTACCTGCCACTTTATACCCCTTAATATTGGCTTTTCCTTTCCAAAATTCTTCTCCCCTAAAACCATTAAGATCATCAAAAGTAGAAACATTGGCATTGCTTGTATAAGTGTATTCTCCAACACTTGCCGCCCCAACAGCATTGAAGGTCGGTGTAATTTTAAAATCAAAACCCAATTCTAGCCCTGCATATCTTTTACTCACATTGGTGATTGCTTCATTAACTAGTGTATTGAAAGATGTTCCGATTTCATCGGTCGTATCTGCATAATATCTTGAAATTTCCGTTGAGTTGCTGATTGTAGTGTAATATCCCGTCAAGCGCATTTTCAAAATTTGACCTCTGAGAATATAGCTCAAGTCATTTGAATTAATAATTTGATTTTTAACATTGGGTGTTACATAGTCTACAGCTCGTGGATTTATATAAATTTCGTTGAGCGTTGGAGCAAGGCTAAATAGAGCGCCATTATAAACGATAAAATTTTTACCATTGATTTTGTAAGTAATCTTTCCTTTAATACCTGCGTCTAAAGCCTCATATTTATGACTCTTTCCTTTCGAATTATCTCTAAATCTTGTAATTCCGCTTCTGTAATGACCTTCTCTCTGTGCCTCAGAATAAGAACTGAAAATAGATGCTGCAATATTCCATTTACTGAAATCGATCTCCGAAGAAATATTTAAAGAATATTGGCTTCTCAGCAATTCATAAGAATATTGTGTACGGTCACCTGCCTTTACTTGAACGTTTGTGTCATCTACATTAAATTGTACGTCGTTATTAAAAGAATTTAGATTGTATGCAAAATTTCCTCCCAACAGATCTTTGATCCTTCTAAAATTATCAGACTTAAGGTTTTGATAATTAAAATTAATGTTGAGTTTCCAGTTATCCTGCAGTCTTGTATCAAAATGTGATGCAAAATTGAACGTTTTATCTTTGTTAACGTCTTCTACCACTGTATAAACGGCACCTCTATCTGTACCGTCCATATTTTTCAGGTTTAAATAGTTTGTTTTATACAGATAATTCCAATCTATTTGAGATTGCTCACGAAATTCATCAGCAGATAACAGACCGTAACTTGGAAGTTTTCGATAGTAGGTCGGATTAGGATCTGCAGCATGAAACCAATCTAATCTGCTTCTGGCATCACTTCCAATCTGATAAGAAACCGTGTTGATCCAATTTGAGTTTTTTCCTATTTTTAAATAATCCGTTAGCATAAAGACCGGCTCGAATACCTTTCTGATTCTTGCATTTCTCTTTTCACCATCCTGCCAACCCCAATAAGAATTGTAGTTTTTTCCCATAATATCATAGACCTCTTGCGTATTGGGTGAATTTGAAGCTCTGTAAGTAGGTGAACCAAATCCGGTAAAGTTTATAGAATGTCTATCATTGAATTTCTTTTCTACAGAAGCGAAATAAGCATACGAATCCTGATAAACTCCATCGATGACAGCATTATCACCCCATCTTCTGCTTCCGGAAAATGTAAATGCCCAACCTTTTTTATTCATTCCGGATGAATACGTTGCCATGGCTCTATGCAGATAACTTCTGTTCGTAAATGAATAGGCTAATGAAGTCTGTTTTCTGTAAGTGGATGCTTTTGTATTGTAGTAAGCTACACCTCCCAAGTTACCAAATGCGTATTCTGAGGGAGTGATATTATCTACGTTTTCATGTGGATACCTTGTGACATCATTTAAACCGCCCCAGTTATTAAAATCTATTCTCCCGTCATCATTCTTTGACATCGAAACTCCGTTGAAGATAACATCTTCGTATCTGTTGTCGACTCCTCTTGGCCTGAACCAATACGCTCCCAATTCAAATGCAGAAATATTCTGAAATATGTCTCTTCCGGAGCTTAATAAACCTACCGTGGGTTGCATGGCTGAACCACCGTCATCAGTATCTGAAGCAGAATCATCGATGAGAACAACTCCTGCATCTGCTCCCCAATGATGATTGAGTACAATAACGCCTAAGTCTTTTCTTTTTTCGTCTGATGTGACATCAAATTCTAAAATTTTTGACTCGAAATCTTGCTTTGAAATGGTAATGAGATAGTGACCCGGTGGTAAGTCAACAAATTGAAAATAACCTATTTTATCAGCAGTGACATCATCCTCAGATTGCTGAATATCGATTTCTGCACTTTCTAATGGCTTTCCGTCTTCTGCCTTTACATAAGCGAAAACAGTAGTCTGTGCAAAGTACCACGAAGCTGGCAAAAAAGTCAACAAAGTGATGAGAGATAATTTTTTCATCATATTAATGGGATTGGTGTTTTGTGTTTGAATTGAATAATAAAATTAATATTATTTTCATTACAACAAAAAAAAATTTATAGAATTCTAAAATAATTCACTGTCAGGATAAATTATTTTTATTAAAATACAGAACGAAAGTGAAAAAATCGTAATTTTAATTCTGCAGAAATAAGTCTGATTACATTCTAATTTATCTCGAAAAACACACAAAATGAAAAAATATTTAATCATTATTTTCCTAATGCATTCTTATTTTATTTGTGCTCAGCAAAGACAGGTAAAGCGCGCTGCTGTTGCATTTCTTAACGTAGAAAATCTATGGGACACTGTTGCATCCGCAGATTATATTGATGGAACCCTTCCTTTTTCAAATCCTAAATTTCATAGAAGTGTAAGCTTAGATTCTTTGAAATTCCTAGAAACTACCGAAGACTACAAAGGTGAATGGAGCAATGAACTTTTAGTAGGAAAAAAGGTTATCAGAAGACAAGTATTGGCAGACGATTTTACACCCAACAGCCCTAAAAGATGGGGCACAAAATACTACAATCAGAAATTGGCAAACGAAGCCAAAGTAATTTCCGAATTGGGAAGGCAGTATACAAATGATAATCCCGCAATTTGCGGTCTTATAGAAGTTGAGAACAGGCAAGTCATTGAAGACTTAATAAAACAGCCAATCTTAGCAAAAAGCAACTATGGAATTGTGCATTACAATTCATATGATGCAAGAGGAATCGACATTGCCGTCATTTATCAGAAAAACAGATTTATCGTGCAGGATTCTTACACTAAGGAAATTAAGATTTACAATGAGGAAGGAAGAAGGCAATACACAAGAGATGTCTTGGTAGTCATTGGATTATTAGACGGTGAAAAAATGGCCTTATTTATGAATCACTGGCCATCAAGAAGTGGTGGCGAAGCTATTTCTCAGCAAAAAAGAAATGCTGCTGCAGTTGTTTTGAAAAATGAAATGAATAAACTGTCTTCTGAAAATCCTGAAATTAAGTTAATATCAATGGGAGATTATAATGATGACCCTATAAGCCCGAGTTTAAAAAAACATTTGGGAGCTGTTGGTGACCCAAGCGAATTATCAGACAAATCTCCTTATTATAATCTGATGTACAAATTATATAAGGCCGGTATAGCCTCTTTAGCTTATAGAGATGCACCAAATTTATTTGATCAGATCATCATTTCAAGAAATTTATATTCAACAGAAAAAATAACTCCTACCTACAGTTTATTTAAAGCTGAAATATTCGCTCCATCTTACTTGGTTAACAAAGAAGGGCAGTGGAAAGGATATCCTTTCCGTTCTTGGGATGGCGATAGATTCACAGGCGGCTATAGCGATCATTTTCCGGCAGTATCAGTAATTCAAAAAGAATACATTAAAAAATAAATTTTAAATCACTCTTCAACGGGCGCTTTTTTTATGTAACTTTATCATTATGAGAAATGTAACTCTACTATTATTTTTGATCATAATTCCTTTCGGTTGTTTAGCTCAGACTACACCAAAGAATGACAAAGAAGAATCTGCAATGAAACCGGAGAAAAATGATGATGGTGAATGGGAACTTACCGTAATTGATACTCAGTTTGATTATTTCCTGAATGCTATTGCCAAACCGATCAGCCAATATTCTGAAAGTTTTTTAAAAAGCAGAAACACGATGCTCGTTTCAGAATGGAATTCCTACTACACATCAGGACGATACAGAAATGTGATAGAATCTTCTATTGATTATGATCCGAAAGAAAAATACGGAATCAAGTTCGAATATAAATTGTATCAGGTTTTCGCCTACGTCAATTGGAAGTACAAACTCAAGATGAATGGACTCAGTGGAGCTGACGTCACAAGATTTTAGTAAAAAAAAGGTTCAGAAAATTCTGAACCTTTTTTATATCTATGAAAACAATTATTTATTAAATAACTCTTCAACTTTATCCCAGTTTACAACATCAAAAAATGCAGTTACGTAATCAGGTCTTCTGTTTTGGTAGTTCAAATAATAAGCGTGCTCCCAAACATCTAAGCCTAAAACCGGTGTTCCTTTCACATCTGCAACAGGCATTAAAGGGTTATCCTGGTTTGGAGTAGAAGTTACAGATACAGATCCATCTTCGTTTTTTACTAGCCAAGCCCATCCAGAACCGAATCTTGTTTTGGCAGCATCAGAGAAATCAGTTTTGAATTTCTCAAGACCACCGTAATTTTCAATAGCAGCTTTTACGCTTCCTACAGGTTCTTTACTTCCGCCAGGAGTTAAAATTTCCCAGAACAATGAGTGATTGAAATGACCGCCACCGTTATTTCTGATTGCAGGCTTTTCAACACCATTTCTGCAAACATCTTCAATAGACAATTCTGCAAGATCAGTACCTTCAATCGCTTTATTTAAATTATCGATGTAAGCCTGGTGGTGCTTTGTATGGTGGATTTCCATTGTTTTTGCATCAATTGTAGGCTCTAAAGCATCGTACGAATATCCTAATTTTGGTAATTCAAATGACATAAGTTTAATTTTTAATGTTAATATGTAAATTTAGCCAATATTTAAGCCAATATCAAAAATTGCAGATTATTTTAATAAATCTTTAACATTGATAGTTTGATTAGAAATTTTAAATCTAATGAAAACAAAAAGCACAGACCGAAATCTGTGCTCTTATAAACAATATTAACGCATGTCTATCTATTCATAGACATTAAAAATTCTTCGTTATTCAGAGTTCCTCTGATATTTTTGTTGACAAATTCCATCGCTTCGATAGGATTCATTTCTGAAAGATATTTTCTGAAAATCCACATTCTCTGTGAAGTCACTTCATCAAGCAATAAATCATCTCTTCTTGTGCTGGAAGAAACTAAATCGATGGCAGGATAAATTCTTCTGTTGGCAATTTTTCTATCTAACTGAAGTTCCATGTTTCCGGTACCTTTAAATTCTTCAAAGATCACTTCATCCATTTTAGAACCTGTATCAATCAATGCTGTTGCGATAATCGTCAACGAACCTCCGTTTTCAATTTTTCTTGCCGCACCAAAGAATCTTTTTGGTTTATGTAAAGCATTTGCATCTACACCACCAGAAAGCACTTTTCCAGAAGCCGGAGTTACTGTATTGTAAGCTCTTGCTAATCTTGTGATTGAATCTAATAAAATAACCACGTCATGACCACATTCTACCATTCTCTGAGCTTTTGCTAAAACAAGGTTGGCAACCTTTACATGCTTATCAGCAGCTTCATCAAATGTAGAAGCGATAACTTCTGCATTTACACTTCTTTCCATATCGGTAACTTCTTCAGGACGTTCGTCGATCAAAAGTACCATCATATACACTTCCGGGTGATTGGCTGCGATAGAATTCGCAATATCTTTCAGCAACATGGTTTTACCGGTTTTAGGCTGAGCAACAATCATTGCTCTCTGACCTTTTCCGATGGGTGCAAAAAGATCTACAATTCTCGTAGACATTGTAGAATTGTCTCCTGAAAGATTAAATTTTTCTTCCGGGAAAAGTGGCGTAAGATATTCAAAAGCAACGCGGTCTTTGATAAATGCCAAATCACGTCCGTTAACTTCTGTAGGTTTTAATAATGAAAAATATTTTTCACCTTCTTTTGGCAAACGTACAATACCTCTCACAGTATCTCCCGTTTTTAAACCAAAATTTCTGATTTGTGCTGTAGAAACATACACATCATCCGGTGAAGAGATATAACTGAAATCTGATGAACGTAAAAACCCGTAGTTATCCGGTAAAATCTCTAAAACACCTTCAATACTAACCATTCCGTCAAAATTGAATTCTTTTTTAGATTCAACTTCCTCCTGTCTTTCAGAATTTCTGTTCTGGTTTTGATTAGGATTCTGGTTCTGATTAGGGTTGTTTTGGTTAGAATTCTGATTTTGGTTATTGTTCTGATTTCTGTTTTGAGGATTTCCGCCGTTTTGCTGTGGATGGTTTTGACCTTTTTGATTTGGATTTTGAGCTTGCTGTTCTGGTCTTTTAGGTCTATCTTCTCTTGCTTGTGTTGGTGCTGTTGCAGCTGCTTGAGAATCTGTATTTGTTAGAGTTTCCTCTTTCTCCTGAGGTTGTTGTTCAGAGGTTGTGGCAGGATTTACTCTTTTTCGCTTTTGTCTTGAAGCATTGTTTGAAGTTCTCTCTTCTACAGCTCCTTTAGCAGGCTCTTTTACGATTGCTTCTGCAATAACTTCTTTTTCTTCTGTTGCTTTCTCTGTTTTTGCAGGTTCTGCTTCTGTGGGAATTTCTGTGGCAGCTTTTGGTCTTGCCGGTTTTTTGGGTGCTGGTTTTTTTGGAGCAGCTTTCACCACTTTTTCTGCTGCGGCAGGTTTTTCTTCAGGCTCAGCGTTGCTTTCTGTAGTATTGAAGTAATCTTTTGCAACTTTAGGGTTAGAAGCCTGAAAATCAAGAACGGCGAAGATTTTATCATTATCTGTGCTGTTTCTTGCAACCTTAACGCCCAAATCTTTGAGGATTTTAGCCAATTCCGTTACGGATTTTGACCTTAACGTTTCTATGTTAAACATATTTAAAGTGAAAATGTAATTAGTTGTGAGTAAGAAAAGTAAGTCCGGTGACTTTTGTTTTCAAGTACATTGTATATTGCAAATCTACACTTATTTTTGAATTGTGCAAAATTTATGTTATTTTTGCTGTTGAATTTAAAATTCTATGTTACAAAGGATACAAACTATTTGGATTTTGCTGTCAGTTTTAGCGGCAGCATTCCTATATATTACGGGACAGGATGTAGAAGTTTTCGGGAAAACCCCGTTGATCAGCATCTCATCAATTGTTTTGGTTTTGGTAGGCGCATTTAGTTTGTTTAGCTTTAAAAACAGAAAAAGACAAATCATGCTGAATAACATCAGCATCATTATAAACGCTTTGTTGATTGGTATATTGGTGTACTGGATGCAAAACTTATCCGGAGGAATTGATTTTCCTGAGAAGGGTATTGAGCCGGTTTTTCCATTGATCGCGGTAATTTGTTTGTTTTTGGCAAATATTTTTATCAAGAAAGATGAGAGGCTCGTAAAATCTGTAGACAGGCTTCGATAACCTTACAATGATTTTTTTTGAGTAAGAACAGCTTCTTTTGGAGCTGTTTTTTTTATTTTTAACTAAAATTTTTTAATGTTTAAAAAGGATTTAAACAAAGCAATCGCTATAGGTTCTTTTTTTATTTTAGGTTTCCTAATTTTACCTCAATTAAATAGAGCTACCGATATAGAAAACGAAAAGACGCCCAGTTTCTTTGACGCTGAAATTAATGCCAACATAGATGAAAATCTAGAAATCGGATATTTATTCAATATTCGTAACAAAACGTACAAACCGGGTACTTATCATTATGCAATAAAGGCAAAAGAAAATGATGAAAGAATATCTTTTTTAACAGAAGAGTATTCTCACTATGACGATGAAATTGTATTCAATTGGAGACAAACACTGCCTCCATATAAAGTAATTAAAAACGCAAAAGCAGATACCCTTTACCTGATTAAAAAAGGAAGAAAAATTGCTTTTCCGAAATATTCAGACAAAAAATAAACATTTCTATATGAAAAAACTAACTTATCTTATCTTAACTCTTTTCTCCGCAACAGCTTTTGCGCAGGACGTTTCTGTGGACAGAGTAAAAAACGTGATCTCAGTTCTTGCTTCTGATGAAATGAAAGGGCGGGAAATAGGGACTCCAGAAAATGATAATGCCGCCCATTTCATTGCTAAACTTTTCAAAGAAAACAATTTAGAATACTGTACAGGCAACTCTTATCTCGTTCCATTTGATTACAAAGGAAAAACGGCATATAACGTCTGCGGAATCAAAAAAGGAAAATCTGAAAAAACTTTAGGCTTTTCGGGACATTTCGATCATATTGGGGTGAGCAAAAAGGAAGGTGACGACACGATCTATAACGGTGCAGATGATGATGCCAGCGGAATTACCACCTTAGTAGGTATTGCAGATTATTTTAAAGATAAAAAACCTGAGTTCTCAATGGTTTTCATGGCATTCAATGGTGAAGAAAAAGGTATGTTGGGCTCTACCGCAATTTCTAAGGATAAAAATTTAGACAAACTATACGGTAATCTTTCTGCACTTTTCAATTTTGAAATGGTAGCTACTGAGTCTGAATTTGGTAAAAATGCAGTTTTCATTACTGGTGACGAATTTTCTGATTTGGACGAACTGTTTAACCAAAATGCGGTCAACGGTTTGAAAATTCATCCAGACCCGTACGCATCAGAACAACTATTTTACAGGTCAGACAACGTAAGTTTTGTGAAGAAAAAAATAATTGCCCATTCTATCTCCACAGCCGACATGAGTAAAATAAAGCATTACCACCAATTGAACGATGACATTACTGTTGTTGACTTCGATAATCTTACCCTGTTAATCAATAATTTTGGGAAGACTTTGGAAAAATTAAACACAAAAAACTTCAATCCCAAGTACAACGACAAAGTAAAATTCAATTAAAAACGTCTTATCATTATATTTTAATTAATTTTGCTATCCAATTTTATTGAATGAACGAATATAAAAAAATACTGCAATTCGCAAGACCCCATCAGAAATATATCTACGGAAGTTTATTCTTCAACTTGCTGTATTCCGTATTTCAGATTGCATCATTAGGAACCATTTTACCGGTTTTAGGAATGCTTTTTGGCACTATAAAACCAGAAAAGTACAAGTCTCCTCCAGTGTATTCAGGAGAAATTTTAGATTTCTTCACTTATTTAAAAGAATATGCAAATTACTATGTACAGAGTCTGGTAATGCAGCACGGTGCCTTGCAAGTACTCGCTTGGTTGTGTATTGTTACAGCATTTATGTTTTTACTGAGAAATCTCTTTAGATATCTTGGATCTTATTTATTGATTAATTATCGTGTAGGAGTTACCAAAGATCTTCGTGGAGCGATGTACCGCAAGATTCTTTCTTTACCGGTATCATTCTTTACCGAAAGCAGAAAAGGCGATATGATGTCGCGTATGTCAAATGATGTGGGTGAAGTGGAAGGTAATATTTTGGGAAGTTTGGTAGAGTTGATCAATGCTCCGTTTATGTTAATCAGCACCTTGATTACTTTATTCTTTTTAAGTGCTGAAATGACTCTGTTCTCCCTCTTGGTCTTACCGGTAATGGGAACAATGATTGCTCTGATTGGAAAAAGTTTGAAGAAAGATTCCCATGAAGCCCAAAACGAAATGGGAAATATTTTTTCTATCGTAGATGAAACCCTGAAATCTTCAAAAGTAATCAAGATTTTCAGTGCCGAAAAAATAATGGATAACCGTTTCATGCAGTCTATGCAGAGATGGATTAACAGCTCAATCAGACTGGGCAGAAAGAAAGAATTAGCATCGCCAATGAGCGAATTTTTGGGCTCAGTAACTTTCTTAATTATCGCTTGGTATGGCGGAAAACAGATTATTGTAGAGCAAAGTATCTCACCCGCTGACTTTCTTGTTTTCTTGGGTATTTTCTTCCAAATTTTGCCTCCGGTAAAGAGTTTATCAACTTCTATTTCTAATGTTCAGAAAGGTGAAGCCTCATTAAAAAGAGTTTTGGAGATCTTGGATGCCGATGTGAAAATTGAAGAAATCGCAGAACCAGTTTCAATTTCTAATTTAGATGCTCACATTCAGTTTAAAGACATTGGTTTCTATTATGATAAATCTAATTTGATTCTCAAAAACTTTAACCTTACCATTCCGAAAGGTAAAACGGTAGCTCTTGTAGGGCAAAGTGGTAGTGGAAAAACGACGATTGCCAACCTTTTAGCAAGATTCTACGATGTCTCTGAAGGGGAAATTTTGATTGATGAAACCAACATCAAACATTTAAAAATTGAAGAGTATAGAAAATTACTCGGGATGGTAACACAGGAATCCGTTCTTTTTAACGATACCGTTTACAATAATATTCTGATGGGGAAACCCGAAGCATCTCGAGAAGAAGTCATCGCTGCCGCTAAAATAGCCAATGCAGACTTGTTTATCACCCAACTCCCGAATGGCTATGACACCAACATCGGAGATGATGGAGGAAAGCTTTCTGGCGGACAAAAACAAAGAGTTTCTATCGCAAGAGCCGTTCTGAAAAACCCACCGATTATGATACTGGATGAAGCAACTTCTGCTTTGGATACAGAATCAGAAAAATTTGTTCAGGATGCCCTTGAGAAAATGATGGAAAACAGAACTTCATTAGTGATTGCCCACCGACTATCAACCATTCAAAAAGCCGACTGGATTGTCGTTATGGAAAAAGGTGATATCGTAGAACAGGGAACTCACCACGATCTTATCCTCCAACGTGGAACTTATCACAAACTCGTGGAACTTCAAAATTTTGATTAAATCTTTTTAAATTCAGTTTAAAATGAATCCTATACAAGAGTACTTCTTCAGAATCGACGAACCTGAACGAAGTACTCTTTTGTTTTTAAGAAAGAAAATATTAGAATCGGATCCTGAAAACATTACGGAAACTTTAAGCTTCGGACTACCCTTTTTTAAATTTAAAAAGAAAATGCTGTGCTATCTGTACTACAGCAAAAAATATCAGAAACATTACATCAGCTTTTATCATGGCGACCGATTAGACTATCCGGAACTCATCAGCGAAGGCAGAAAGAAGTTTAAAATCCTTTTAATGGATATGGAAGAGGATTTACCCGTAGAATTGATTTTGGGGCTAATTAAAGAAGTAAAAAAGCATATTAAATAATTAACTTATCTCTTATCAGAAATATTTAATGTAAAAGTATTCTTATCAGCTTCTGTCAGTGAGACCTCTGTATTAAATTTTCTTTTTGTTATTTTAATTATGGAATCCTGTAATATGTCTGATTGCTCCACCCCGTAATAATCAAAGATGACATAACCTTTTTTATGCGCTAAACTATCATAATTCTTATCTAAATAGGATATATATTCTCTAACATATGCTTCTGCAGTCAATTCTTTACAGCTACCCGCTAATGAATATTTCAATAAATATTTACCCTCTTTAAATCGCATCTGAAAAATATTACAATCCTCCGAAATATTTTTCTCCGTTAAAACATAATTTTCCGGCAATCTGACACCATCCTGTTTTTTACACGATAAAAAAAGAATTACAAATAAAATTACATAGTACTTCATCAATGATAAAACTTCCTAATATTAAATTAGATATAATATAAAAGACCGCCTCTCTCGAAACAGTCTTTGATAATTTAAAATGTAAAACTTAATCTTTCATTCTAGCGATTACATCAATCCCTCCCTTCGTTTTATCACCTATTTTGCAGATGATTTCGGTGTCTAACGGAAGGAAAATATCCATTCTTGATCCGAATTTAATGAAACCAAATTCATGTCCGGCTTTGGCTGCATCACCTTCATTACAATAGAAAACAATTCTTCTTGCAACGTACCCAGCAATCTGTCTGAAAACCACTTTATGATTGGTTAAACTTTCCACAGCGACAGTTGTTCTTTCATTTTCAGTAGATGATTTTTCGTGCCAAGCTACTAAATATTTTCCGGGGTGGTATTTTTTGTAAATCACATTTCCGGAAACCGGAAATCTGCAGATGTGTACATTCAGTGGAGACATAAAGATAGAAACCTGAATTGCTTTTTCCTTTAAAAACTCTGTTTCCTCAACTTCCTTTATCATGACTACTTTACCATCTACAGGTGCAATTACATTCTCTGTATGATCTAAAATATCACGATTCGGAACCCTGAAAAACCAAAATACCAAACAGTAGATTATCAGTAATGGGATTATGATTAGAAGCGACCACATTTCAAGAAAATAAATAGCTACAACAGCGATTATCGCAAAAAGTAAGGTAGCTACAACGATGGTTCCTTTCGATTCTTTATGTAATTTCATTTTGGGGATATGTATAGTTTTAAATTCGTCAAAATAAGAACACCTTTTGAACTGATCTTTTCGCTGCTCGGATGATGACGTTATATGAAGTTTAAATAAGTTTTTCTAAAATAAAGTACAAATATACGACAGGAACGCAAATTAAAAAACTATCTAGCCTATCTAATACTCCGCCATGCCCAGGAATAATATTTCCGCTGTCTTTTACACCAAAGGTTCTTTTCAGTTGACTTTCTACCAAATCTCCCAACGGCGCAAATGCAGCAATCAGAAAACCAACAACCATCCAGTTTCCGCGAAGCTGTGGCTGATACATTTCAACAAAATAAGAGAGTACTAAAGTAAGTACTACTCCACCTGCGTAACCTTCCCAGGTTTTTTTTGGTGAAATTTTGGGAGCCATTTTATGTTTTCCGAAAAACTTCCCAACCAAATAAGCAAAAGTATCACTGCTCCAAATCAGAATAAAAAGGAAAATAACTTCAAGTGAAAAATGGCTGTCGTATGATGAAAATTTTGGCAATCCTAACGCAAAAGAGAATGGCAAGGCAACATATATTACCGTAAAAATAAGTTTTCCGCTGTCAAAGTAAAGTTCACTTGTAAACTTAAATAAAGTCACAACGGCTATAACAATCAGCGCCAGTGCAAGGATTTCTGAAAGCCTAAAATTAAAGTAAAAATCGTGATGGAAGAACCTTTTTGAAAACATATAAAATATCAGCAGTACAATCGGCAAAACAATCCATTTTTCATAGCCGTCACCAAATTTCATGATTTTAATACATTCCCAGGTTCCCACCAATAAAAGGAATGTGATTAATCCATAATACAAATATTGTTGCTTCACAAGACCTGGCGAAACTTGATCAATAAGCTGGGTTCCTAAAGGAGTTGTACAGAGAATAATGACTGCAATATAAACAATCCCCGAAATGGTTCTCTGAATAAGATTTTTGTCCAAAATTTAAGATTTAGAATGTGATGCTAGTCTTCTAACAACAATAGAAACAATTTGGTGTTATTGTTAGCTGCAGTATCCAGTTTAGAATGATTTCCGCTTATTGAGGTAAGATTTTTTATGTTTCCGGTGCGCTTTATTTTCCCCATTGCATCATTAAGGTTATTCACGATTTGGGAAACATTCGCCATAATAACGATTTTTGAAGGCAGCCTTGAAGAATGATAATGTAGAATATTGTTGTGTGAAAGCATGATCCTTCCGTCATAGGCAATCAAATATTCACACGTGATAAACGCCGCATCATTAGCGAGCTCAAGCTGTGGGGTATGCGAAATCTTCAGAACGTTTAAAAAATTCTGTAAATCTTTATCACAACAAAACACAGAATTTACACCTTCAATTTTAAGGATCTGGTTCAACGTCTGTAAAGCTTCAGCTTCATCTGCGCAATAATTAAAAAACCCTCCTGAGTGTGTAAACAATTGGGCAAACTTATAATCAAGATCAGCGTTTTTCAGCGAATCTCCTAGCTTCTCCAGACTTTGTTTGTCTTCTTCCTCAGGCTGATTGGTTAGTTTGCTTACAATTCTCTTAAATAAACTCAACTTAATGTATTTTTAGTCAACTTAATACAAAAATAGAAAATTAATTAGAATTGTTTCTAATAATATCGCTTTAAAATGAAAAAACCCGGCAATTAAAAAATTGCCGGGCTGTATTCAATTGAATATAAATCTTTTAAAGCTGAGCAGGGCTTTCAGGTGCCTGAATTTCGCTTTCTTCTACTTTTTCATGTAAAGGAATGGTATTCGTCACCGGTCTCTCTGTCAATTCAGGATCCCAAGCTCTTTTACCGAATATATCTTCCAGATCTTCACGGAATATCACTTCTTTTTCCAGAAGCTTGTTCGCTAAAGCATTCAGCTTATCTTTGTTTTCACTCAGAATTCTAACTGCTCTTTCGTACTGATGTTCAATAATCGTCTTGATCTCTGTATCAATCTTAGAAGCGGTTGCTTCAGAATAAGGTTTTCCAAAATTGTATTCTGACTGGCCTGAACTGTCGTAATAAGAAATATTACCAATATTTGGACTCAATCCATAAATCGTAACCATTGCCTGAGCTCTTTTAGTTACCGTTTCCAAGTCAGAAAGTGCTCCAGTTGAAATATTATTAAATATTACCTGCTCTGCAGCTCTACCTCCTAATGTAGCACACATTTCGTCTAACATTTGTTCTGTAGTGGTCAGCTGCCTTTCTTCCGGAAGATACCAAGCTGCACCCAATGAACGTCCTCTAGGAACAATTGTAACTTTCAATAATGGTGAAGCGTGTTCTACCAACCATGAGATCGTTGCGTGACCAGCTTCGTGGAATGCTACTCTCTTTTTCTCAGAAGGCTTGATCGCCATATTTTTCTTCTCAAGACCGCCGATGATTCTGTCAACAGCATCTAAGAAATCTTGTTTGTTTACTGATTCATGACTGTTTCTTGCCGCAATTAATGCTGCTTCGTTACATACATTGGCGATATCTGCTCCACTGAAACCTGGAGTTTGTTTTGCCAAGAAATCTCTATCTACCGTATCGTCTAATTTGATTTTCTTTAAATGAACATCAAAAATCTCTCTTCTTTCGTGCAATTCCGGAAGATCAACATATACTGAACGGTCAAAACGGCCAGCTCTCATTAATGCTTTATCCAAAATATCTGCTCTATTGGTCGCAGCCATTACGATTACATTCACGTCAGTTCCGAAACCGTCCATCTCTGTAAGCAATTGGTTCAAGGTATTTTCTCTCTCGTCGTTTCCACCAGAGAAATTATTTTTTCCTCTTGCACGTCCGATTGCATCAATCTCATCAATGAAGATGATCGCAGGAGATTTCGCTTTTGCCTGAGCAAACAAATCTCTTACTCTTGACGCTCCTACACCCACAAACATTTCTACAAAATCTGAACCTGACAGTGAAAAGAATGGAACTTTCGCTTCACCTGCCACAGCTTTCGCCAATAAGGTTTTACCCGTTCCAGGAGGGCCAACTAATAATACTCCTTTAGGAATTTTACCTCCCAGTTTTGTGTATTTTTCAGAGTTTTTCAAGAAATCTACCACTTCCTGTACTTCCTCTTTAGCACCTTCTAGTCCTGCAACATCTTTAAATGTTGTCTGAATCTTTTCTTTTTCGTCAAATAATTTGGCTTTAGATTTACCTATAGAGAATATTTGTCCTCCAGGTCCGCCACCGCCTCCCATCTTTCTGAACAGGATGAAATAGAACAATCCTAATATTGCAATCCAGATTAAAGCTGAGAACAGAATTTCAGTGAATGGACTTTTCCCGTCTGCATAATCTTTGGACGTTTTAATTGCCGGATTATCTTTTTTAATGGTTTCAAATTTTTCTAAAAAAAGCTGTAAGTCTCCATACTTCAGGCTGTAATCGGCCTTTGGTGAAGACATTCCTAAATTTGAAAAAGGATTTGCTTTATCTTCTTTTTTTACGGTCGCTGTTTTGGCAGCTTGTGTTAAAAATACTTCCGCTTTCTGCGCCTGCTTATCAATCAACACATTCTGAACTTTTCCCGTCTGCATTTCTCTAAAGAAAGCATCCTCGTCAATAGTCTTTGCATTGTTGTCACCCAAAAAATTTGAGCCAAAAAATAACAAAAGGGCTATTATTGCGATTGGAAAAAACCAGTTAAATCCTTTATTATTCATTTAATACTTTTAAAATTTATACTTCACTTTCTATTTTGGTGATTACTGCATCACCCCAAAGTTCTTCAATATCGTAATACTGACGAGTTTCTTTCTGGAAGATATGTACGACAACAGTTACATAATCTACCAATACCCACATTGAGTTTTCTGTACCCTCAACGTGCCAAGGTCTGTCCTGAAGATCGTTTCTTACTTTTTTTTCTACACTTCCAGCTAATGCTGAGACTTGTGTGTTTGAGTTACCACTACAAATTATAAATGTTTCTGCTACTGAATTTTCAATTTTTGAAAGGTCGAAAATCATAATGTCTTCACCCTTTACATCTTGGATAGCTTCTACAATTTTATCTATTAGCGCTTGCTTTTCTACTGTTTTATTCATTAAAATATACTATAATCTGCAAATTTATTGTTTTTCTTTTACTTTAACCTTACTTTTAGGGTCTTAATGTCTTAAAGTTTTCTTAAATGAGTCAACTGTTTTATCAAAAAGAGTCTTCTTCTACTAATGACGAAATATCTCAGGTTTTACTTTACCCACATTCAAATTTTGTCGGTCTCTATACTTTTAATCAGACAAAAGGAAGAGGACAGTACGGAAACACCTGGGCTTCACAACCTGAGCAGAATCTTGCCTATACGATTGCTATAAAAACTGATGACATAAAGCTCGATAATTTTCTGTTCAATTATTATACCGCAACTACAATACGTGAATTTATTGCCAAACTGACTGAGAAAACCGTAAAAATCAAATGGCCGAATGACATTATTTTGAACAACAAAAAAGTTGTTGGCATTTTAATCGAGAAGAAAAAATTCAATGGTGAGAGGTATTACATTGTTGGAGTGGGCATTAATATATTACAGGAAAAATTTGATGAAATTTCTAACGCTGGCTCTATCTATACACAAACAGGTGATAAATTTGATTTAAAAATAGTCACCGACAATCTGCATGGATTTCTAACTGAAAAATTTAAAAATACAGCTTCTGAAGATGATGTGCTAGAAAGTTTTAATTTAAACCTGTTCAGAAAAGATCAAATTTCAGTATTCGAAATTGACGGAAAGCGACAAAATGGCATTATCCGAAAAGCTGACAAAAAAGGTGAAATCTGGATCGAATTTGAAGACGGTTTACATTCTTTTTACCATAAAGAAATAAAGCTGCTCTACTGATTGGCTCTTCTGACATACAAAAATAATGTCAGCGGAAAAAAGATAATATTCGGAAACCACATTGCCAGCGCCGGAGACATACTTTTGTTCTCTGAAACCACTTTTAAAGCCTCAAATGAGAATACAAACACAAATGCAAGCGAAATTCCTATCGCAAGGTTGATACCCAAACCTCCTCTTTTCTTTTGGGAAGAAAGAGACAGTGCTAAAAACGTCAATAAGATAATAGAAACAGGCATTGAAGTTCTCTGATGAAACTCATTTAAGTGCGCATTCAGGTTACTGTTTCCTTTTTCTCGTTCTCTATCAATAAACTTGATAAGCTCAGGAGTTGTTTTATTCTGTCCTAAAAGTTCGTTTGGAAATAATTCTTCGGGTGCCTGCCCATAGCTTTTTCTTAACTCAAAACCTTGACCCAATTTTTCTGAATCATCTTTATTAATGGTTTTTTCGAGATAAGTATTGAGTACAAACTGTTTCTTTGCAGGATCCCAAAATGCATCATTAGCCTTAAGCTCATAGATCATTCTTCTGTCTTTGTTAAATTTCTGATAAACAAATCCGTAACCTCTTTTCTCGCGTTTATTCCATGAATTCACGAAGATGTATTCGGTTTTACTTAACTGAGCAGAAACGGGTGCTGTGCCTAATATCTTTTCTTTATTGGCCGCATTATAGGTGTACGCTTCGAGTTCATTTTTTTTAATATTTGCCCACGGAAGCACAAAGTGATTCACCGTAAGGGATATTAAAGCAATAAATAATGACGTAAACAAATAGGGCTTTGCAAATCTGTGAAAACTGGCACCGCTACTGATAATGGCCACGATCTCGGTATTGTTTGCCATTCTTGATGTGAAATAGATCACCGAAATAAATACAAGAATAGCCAAGAATGTGACAACGAGATTAATAATCCAGAACGGATAAAAATGGATTAAAAAATAGGTTAAATTTAATTTCGGATCAATTGCTGTTGCATTTTCAATTCTCGGAATTTTCTGCTGAACATCAATCACCAAAACTACTGTAGACAGCAAAATAAGCATGAAACCGAAGGTTCCAAGGTATTTTTTTATAATATATCCGTCTACAATTTTAAACATTGAATAATTTTAAAGTCTTTGTCTTAAAACAGGTACTACAGAGTTTTTCCACTCGTAGAAATCTCCTGCTAAAATATGTTCTCTCGCCACTTTTACCAAATCTAAGTAAAATGCAAGATTATGAATTGACGCAATCTGCTTCGCCAGATATTCTTTAGAAACGAATAGGTGACGCACATACGCTTTAGAATACTCTCTATCAACAAAACTTGTCCCAAACTCATCCAATGGCGAAAAATCTTTCTTCCATTTTTCATTTTTAAGATTCATCACACCCTGCCAGGTGAAAAGCATTGCGTTTCTGGCATTTCTGGTAGGCATTACACAATCCATCATATCAATTCCCAAACCGATTGATTCCAGAATATTCCATGGAGTTCCTACTCCCATAAGATATCTTGGTTTGTCTTTAGGCAAAATATCGGTCACCTCGTCGGTGATTCTGTATAATTCATCTTCAGGCTCTCCCACAGAAAGTCCGCCAATGGCATTTCCTTCTGCACCAGCTTCTGCAATAACTTCCGCTGAAATTTTTCTTAAATCTGAATAAGTGGAACCCTGAACGATTGGGAAAAATCTTTGTTTATATCCGTACAATTCCGGATTTTGCTCATTCCAATCCATGCATCTTTTTAACCAGCGATGCGTCATTTCCATCGACTTTTTCACCTGATTATAATGTGCGGGATAAGCAACACATTCATCAAAGGCCATAAAAATATCTGCACCAATCTGTCTTTGGATTTCCATCGACTTTTCAGGAGTGAACAAATGAACGCTTCCATCGATATGAGATTTGAACTTCACTCCCTCTTCAGACATCTTTCTTGTCCCTGAAAGTGAAAAAACCTGAAAACCACCCGAATCAGTAAGAATCGGAAGATCCCAATTCATAAATTTATGCAGACCGCCAGCTTCCTGCATCACTTCCATACCGGGACGTAGATAAAGGTGATAGGTATTTCCCAAAATAATCTGAGCTTTAATATCATCTCTTAGTTCTCTCTGATGTACAGTCTTTACACTTGCAACAGTACCAACCGGCATAAAAATAGGAGTCTGTACCACACCATGATCCGTCATCAATTCTCCTGCTCTCGCTTTTCCCTGCGAAGTTTTTTCTATTTTAAAAAATTGCTGCATGCTTATCTTTCTAATTTTGGAAATTTTGTATTGGGTTTAGATTTACTTTCCACAAAACTTTTTGCTTTAGGATCTTTTTCTAAAAGAATTTCCATTGCATTATCCACTATTTTACCCATTTTTCCTTTTGCTACATAATATTTATAGCTTTCAACGAAATCGTCTGCCTTTACATTATGTGTTTCAAGAATATATCTCGTTCCGCTTTCTAAATTTTTGTTTTGAAATGTAGTAGTCACCTGATCATTGATTGCTAAATCTGCCATGATCTCAGACATTGTGTTTTTATCCAGAAGATTTTTTGGTTTATCAACATATTCGCTGCAGGAAACCAAAAACAAAAATATAAAAAGCGCAATTACTTTTCTCATAATCTGTTGATTAAAGATTTCCATTTTAAATTTAAAACACCAAAAACAGCTTCATGAATGATACCACCATTCATTTTACTCTCGCCCAACTCTCTGTTGGTAAAAATAATTGGGACTTCAACAATTTTAAAACCTTTCTTAAAAGTTCTGAATTTCATTTCAATTTGAAAACCATAGCCTTTCAGTTTCACATTATCTAAACCTATTTCTTCTAAAACTTTTCTCGAAAAGCAGACAAAACCTGCCGTGGTATCGTGAATGGAAAGTCCCAAAATAAACCGTACATATTTTGAGGCAAAATAAGACAGCAAGACTCTTCCCATAGGCCAGTTGACAACATTCACACCTTTCGAATAACGTGAACCAACAGCCATATCAGCGTGTAAGCAAGCTTCAAAAAGCTTAGGTAAATCACATGGGTTATGAGAAAAATCGGCATCCATCTCAAAAATGTAGTCGTAATTATTTTGAAGTGCCCATTTAAAACCATGGATATAGGCCTTACCTAAACCATCTTTAATGTGTCTAATCGATAAATGGAGCGTATGAGGATATTTTCTCTGAAGTTCTTTAACGATATCTGCCGTTTTGTCGGGCGAAGAATCGTCGACAACCAAAATATGAAACTCTTGGTCCAATGCAAAAACTGCAGAAATTATCTTTTCGATATTCTCCTTTTCGTTGTATGTTGGAATGATGACGAGTTTTTTCATTTCAATTTGCAAAGATATGTTATTTAAGCTTTTTATTTTATACAAAATAATCTATAATTTTGCAAAAAATTATCCGTTGCCACAATCTCAAGATTTTACCAACCAAATAAGAATACCCGAAAACAATGATTGGGTAGTTTTTATACTATTAGGCTGCCTTTTTCTCTATATCTTTATGATGAACGTTATAGAAAGAGAAGCCAACCTTAAAGATTTCCTCCTTCAAAAATACTTTGACTCAAGCAACAACTTACCCAGTTGGATTATCACTTCGTGTGTTATTACATTAAGTTTGGCAGTTTTAATCTCCCAATATGTTCCTGTGGTACCAGAATATGCCGCAAAACTACAGATATTTGGCTATCAGATGAATAAATTTGGATTTTGTTTAGCCGCAGTTTCATTATTTTATTTCCTTAGAACGGCATTGGGGTTTCTATTTTACCAAAGCATAGGAGACGGAAAAAAATGGAGTATTTTTTATTTTACCTCTACAAAATTCAACTTTATACTCTCGATTTTAGTCATTATTCTCTGCGTAACCCATTATTATTTCCCCATCGACAGAAATAATGCGTTTTTATACTATTTTTACTTTTTTGTTTTTGTTTTTATTTTCAAGATTTTTTTCTACTTATTTCACAGAAACAACATCTTACCCCAAAAATGGTATTATAAATTTTTGTATATTTGCACGCTTCAAATAGCACCTCTATTGTTGCTATGGAAGTTATTATTTATTTAATAAAAGTACATGATGAGAATAAAGTCTATATTGGTTTCTCAACCATCACCTAGTGAATCTTCTCCATATTTGGAAATTGCAAAGAAGGAAAAAATAAAGATTGATTTCCGTCCTTTTATCCACGTTGCAGGAGTTGACAACAAAGAACTCAGAACTCAGAAAATAGATTTGACGCAGTATACGGGTATTATTTTTACCAGTAAAAATGCCGTGGACCATTATTTCAGATTGGCAGAAGAGCTTAGATTTTCTGTTCCTGATACAATGAGATACATCTGTCAGTCTGAGGCAATCGCAAATTATCTTCAAAAGCACATCGTCTATAGAAAGAGAAAGATTAGTTTTGGAGAGAAGAACTTCGCAGATCTTCTGCCCTTGTTTAAGAAATTTCCTTCAGAAAAATACTTACTCCCTTCATCTGATGTTTTGAGCCCTGATATCCCCAAAACTTTAGATTCAGCAAATATTCAGTGGACGAGAGCGATTATGTATAGAACAGTCTGCAGTGATTTGACAGACATCAACATCAAAGATTATGACATGTTGATTTTCTTCAGCCCGCAAGGAATTAAGTCTCTACAGCAGAATTTCCCTGACTTCAAACAAGAAGACACGAAGATTGGAGTTTTCGGTTCTACGACATCAGCGGCGGCCGAAGAAGCTGGGTTAAACGTAGATTTAATGGCTCCTACAAAGGAAACCCCATCAATGACAATGGCCCTTGAAAAATACATCAAAAGCTTACACAAATAGTTTTTTAAACTTCACACCATAAAGCCGTCTTTTCGCTCAAAGGAAAGATGGCTTTTTTTTAATTAAATTTGAACAAAAATTAATATTGAATAAAATAGCTTTTTAATACTTATTTCTACACCAAATTTATTCAGTTAAAATAAAACCATTCGGATGACAGCTCCCCAAGCAAAAAAAATAGAAAACATACTCGAAATTCACGGAGATAAAAGAATTGACAATTATTTCTGGATGAATGATCGCGAAAACCCTGAAGTCATCAAGTATCTCGAAGAAGAAAATGCGTACGAAGAAACGATGATGAAAGAAACGCAAGCTTTTCAGGAAGAACTCTATCAGGAAATGAAAGCCCGTTACAAAAAAGATGATGAATCTTTACCTTACTTTTTTAATGAATACTGGTATATCGTACGTTATGAAGAAGGAAAAGAATACCCTATTTTCTGCAGAAGATTCCACACAATGGAAAATCCTGAAGAAATCATTCTGGATGTTAACATTCTTGCCGAAGGTCAGGAGTTTTTTGAGGTTGCGAATGTTGCAGTAAG
Organism: Chryseobacterium sp. JAH; assembly: GCF_001507335.1. Taxonomy (GTDB): domain Bacteria; phylum Bacteroidota; class Bacteroidia; order Flavobacteriales; family Weeksellaceae; genus Chryseobacterium. The sequence continues at coordinate 185,950 of NZ_LMAH01000003.1, forward strand.
CCCAAATAACGAATTGGTATCATTCTCAGAAGATAATGTCGGGAGAAGAATCTACAGCTTGAATTTCAAAAATTTACTGACCGGTGAAATTCTTTCAGATAAAATAGAAAACACAACAGGAAAAGCAGTCTGGGCAAATGATAACAAGCACATTTTTTACATCAGAAAAGATGAAAGTCTTCGTGCATACAAAGTTTATCGTCATGAATTAGGAACAGACCCTTCAGAAGATGTTTTGATTTTCCATGAAGAAGATGAAACTTTTGACGTGAATGTTTTTAAAACCAAATCTTTAGAATACATCTTCCTTGCAAGTTCAAGCACGATTTCTGATGAGCACCATTTCATTCCTTCAGACAATGTTTTCGCAGAATGGAAAGTGATCCAGCCAAGAATCGATGATCTGGAATATTCTGTGGAACATTACGAAGATGAGTTTTACATTATCACCAATGCAGACGACGCAACGAATTTCAAAATTGTCAAGACCAAAATCGACAATTGCGGAATGGAAAACTGGGTGGATGTCATCCCTCACCGTGCCGAAGTTTTACTGGAAGGCTTTGAAATTTTCAAAGATTATCTTGTTTTGGAAGAAAGAGAGGAAGGACTTTTACAGATAAAAATCATCAACGAGAAAGACGGAGAATCGCATGATTTACCTTTCTCAGATCCCACATATACCGCTTACATTGGTTTAAATTTAGAATTTAATACAGAAATTTTGCGTTACGGCTATACTTCGCTTACAGTTCCTAGTTCTACTTTTGAATATAATATGAAAGACAAAACCACTAAGCTTCTGAAACAACAGGAAGTTTTGGGCGGAAAATTTGTGGCTGAAAATTATATTTCTGAAAGAATTTGGGCAGATTCGAGAGATGGCGAAACTAAAATTCCGATTTCTTTGGTTTATCATAAAGACACTCAAAAAACAGCAGAAACCCCTGTTCTTTTATATGGTTACGGAAGCTACGGACATACGGTCGACGCAAGTTTTTCTAATGTAAGACTTTCAATTCTGGACCGAGGTTTCATCTATGCCATCGCACACATTCGTGGCGGAGAATACCTAGGAAGAGAATGGTACGAGGAAGGAAAAATGCTGTTTAAAAAGAACACCTTTTTCGACTTCATCGATGCCGGAAAATATTTAATAAAAGAAAATTACACGTCATCAAGACACATGTACGCAATGGGTGGCAGCGCCGGAGGCTTGTTGGTAGGAGCTGTCGTTAATTACGAACCAAAGTTATTTAACGGGATTGTTGCACAGGTGCCTTTCGTAGACGTTGTAACCACGATGTTGGATGAAACTATTCCTCTAACGACCGGAGAATATGACGAATGGGGAAATCCGAATGATGAAGAGTATTATCATTACATGAAAGACTATTCGCCATACGACAATGTGGAAGCCAAAGATTACCCGAATATGTTGATCACAACAGGTTTTCATGATTCTCAGGTACAGTATTGGGAACCTGCAAAATGGGTAGCCAAATTACGCGAGCTGAAAACCGACGACAATCTTTTATTATTTAAAACTGATATGAGTTCTGGTCACGGCGGCGCAAGCGGAAGATTTGAATCTTTAAAAGAAGATGCACTGGAATATGCATTTTTGCTGAAGCTTGAACATAAAATTTAATTTTAATCAAACGTAAGACCTTTGATTAATGACAATAAAATAAATTCTTAAAAGATGACAGAAGCAGAATTATGGGCTAAGGTTGAAGAATTTTTTGTAATCAATTTCGACACAGAAAAACATCCGCAGATCGACACCATTTTATTTTTAATTGGCGTTCAGGAATTAGGAAGCGGCCAACAAAAATATACAAAAGACGACAAACTCAACATCCTTCACATCGCAGTATGCAGGTTGCTAGAACCTTTTGGTTACTTCAAATTTTCTCACTACGACAAAGACGGATATCCACACTTTGAGGAGGTAGAAAAACTTCCCGAACTGAAGCCTAATGAACAACAACTTCTGATGAAGAAGGCAATTATCCATTATTTTCAGGAGGAGGAATTGATATAAATACGAGATACTAATAAATTCTTGGATGCTTAAACCCACAAAAAAGGGAACGTAAATTTACGTTCCCTTTTTTTATGACCATTTTCAGATTTTTAAAATTTTAAAATTAAAACTTCTTAGATTTTTCATTTGCTAAGAATCTCTTCAAGCTGATTCAGTCCCATTTTAAAACCTTCTTCAAAGCCCATTTCAAGCTGTTTTTTCATGTCGTGCTCAGACTGAAAATGCATATTTACAGATAGTTTTGCTCCTTCCTCCACTCCTGTAAAACCTAAAAGCCATTTGGTCTGAGGGAAACTCTCGTCAATTTTCCCGTTTTCGTCACAGAAAGCATCAATTCCATCAAAACTTCTCCCATCATTTATTTCACCATACCTCACCATTGAGAAAATTTTCTCCCCTTCCGGACCGTTCATTGAATAGAGCCAAATTCCTCCTTCTTCAAAGTTGAGATTATCCGTTTCACACTTCCAAGGTTTCGGAGCCCACCACTGGTCAAGCAATTCAGCCTTGGTAAAATAATCCCAAACTGTTGAAACTTCTGCCGCATAAACCTTCATTACATAGATGCTTTTCGCATCAAAATCTTTATTAAAAACAATTTCAGTCTTCATCTTATATATTTTTATTTAAAATTATAAAAATTTTTAACCTAAAGAACAATTAAATATTTCCCAATAAAAAACCACTGATTCGTAAAAAAATGTTAAAAAACACGATTTTAAGAAATAGAATATAATTTTTTGGCGCATTTTTTGTTTATATGGTCATAAAATATTTAATTTTAACATTTGTAATCGCAAATTATTATATTCAATGAATAACAAGTTCATCCCAATAATCTCAGTTTTTATGACAATTTCTTTAATTGTCTTTGTAACACTGCAGTTTTATTGGCTTAAAGGGTATTATGGAGCTTTGGAACAAGAGTTTTCGAATAAAGTCTATACCGCTCTCGAAAATACTTCAAAAACAGTTTCTGAACTCGAAGTAGATAAATACCTTAACCAAGACAATTTTCGAGACAACATCATTGCAAACAGCAAACAACCATCTTTGACGACCATTCAGCAGACATCAGATTCAGGAACTCAAAGATCAATTATTTATTCTAAAAATCTCATTGAGCAGAAACAATTGCCATTATCAAAAAAGGGTGATTCTTTGAGTTTAACTACACTATATACGGATGAAGCCGCCTATAAAATTAAAAAAGACACTACCCGAAGAGAACAATTGACCTCAGAAATCAATCAGGATATACAAACCGGAGATTGGGGCATGAAGGAATTCGTAAAGGTAACAGGAAATAATCTACCCATATCCAAACGTGTAGATTCAAAAATCTTAGACTCCATTCTCACAAAAGAATTGAGCATGAAAGGAATATCTGCCAATTTCGGTTATGGAGTTACAGACAAAAACAATAAGCTCACCAATGTTGTAAACAAGGTTTTTAAAGAGAAGAAAGAAGCTAACACCTACTCTTACCCTTTGTTTACAGACACGAAAGACAGAACGTTGTATACTTTGGCTTTAGTTTTTCCTAAAAAGGAATATTCTTTGGCGATGAACAACTGGCCCATGCTTTTGGGAACTTTCCTTTCCTTACTGACCATTTTGGGGATTTATATTATTTCCATTAATTATATGATGAAGCAGAAGAAAATTGCTGAAATCAAAACCGACTTTATCAACAATATGTCTCATGAGTTTAAAACTCCGCTGGCAACAATTTCGGTTGCGACAGATTCTTTGGCGAATGACAAAATTGCCACGAACCCTGAAAAAGTGAGATACTACTCAAGTCTGATCAAGCAGGAAAATCTACGGATGAAAAAACAGGTGGAAAATGTTCTTAACATGTCTAAGCTGGAAAGGAATGAAGTGAAATTATTTCTGAAAGAAACCAACGTAAGAGAGCTCATTAAGAAAACAACAGAATCATTTGGACTTATTGTATCGCAGAGAAATGGTACGCTGAAACAAGAATTCAATGCGAGTAAATACACTTTTAAGATTGATGAATTTCACATTTCGAATATGCTGGTCAACCTTTTGGACAATGCGAATAAATATTCACCGGAAACTCCTGAAATTGATGTAAAAACAAGAAACGAAGGTAACTGGTATGTCATTGAAATTTCAGACAAAGGGATGGGAATGGAAACAGAAAACAAAACCAAGATTTTTGAAAAATTCTTTAGAGAGGAAACCGGAAACATTCACAATGTAAAAGGTCAGGGGCTTGGGCTTTCTTATGTAAAAAAAATCATAGAACTTCATAAAGGTCAAGTTATTGTAAATTCAGAAAAAGACAGAGGAAGCACATTTATCATCAAACTTCCGATGGTTTAAATAATAAATGATTAACAAATAATAAAATAAAAGATATGAGTAACAGAATATTATTAGTAGAAGATGATCAGAGTTTTGGAGCAGTTTTGAAAGACTACCTTTCTATCAACAATTTTGAAGTGACTTTGGCAGTTGACGGCGAACAAGGCTTGAAAGAGTTTACAGAAAACGAATTTGACATCTGTATTTTCGACGTAATGATGCCTAAAAAAGACGGATTTTCTTTAGCTGAAGACGTAAAAAAAATCGACAAAAATACACCAATCATATTTCTTACGGCAAGAAATATGAGAGAAGACATATTGAAAGGATATCAGTTGGGAGCTGATGATTACATCACCAAACCATTTGATACTGAATTACTTTTATACAAAATCAAAGCAATTCTACAAAGAAGTTCTACTTTGGAAAATGAAGAGCAGGAGCAGTTTAAAATCAGCAATATTTTCTTTGATTCTATGTTGAGACAGCTAAGAGTGGGTGATAATGAATACAAGCTTTCACCAAAAGAAAATGAACTCCTAAAATTACTTTGTCTCCATAGAAACGACTTTATGCCTAGAGATCTTGCATTAAGAAAAATCTGGAAAAAAGAAAATTATTTTACAGCAAGAAGTATGGACGTTTATATTGCCAAACTGAGAAAATTATTGAAAGATGACGATGGATTAGAGATTATCAACGTTCACGGAGAAGGTTTCAGACTTTTGGTTAAGAACTAACCGAACGTTAAAATAGCAAGATATAACATAAATTAGCAAAGCATTTGGAAATGTTTTGCTAATTTTGTTTTTTACGCTTATTTATTATGAAAAATATATTTTTAGGAATTTTAGCGGCAGGAATTTTAGTTGTTTCTTGCAAGAAAGATGAAAAACCTACTTACATAAAAGACGAAACAGGAGTACAGCAACCAGCTGCCTTAGCTAACAACACTCCACAACCATCATTATTAAATCAAGCCGGAATTCCTACTGTTGCACCAAGCTCACAGGCAGCTGCAACGGCACCGGGAATGAACCCTCCCCACGGCCAGCCGGGACACAGATGTGACATTCCTGTCGGACAACCACTGAACGCTGGCGGCACACCAGCACAGTCAACTAATCCATCATCTCAAAATATTACTGTAAACGGAAACAATTCTCTTCAGATAGATCCCAACGCTGTAAGTCCGGGAAAAATAATGATTGATCAGAATGGCAAGCAGGTAAAAACAGCACCCGGAATGAATCCTCCACATGGTGAAGCAGGCCACAGATGCGACATTCCTGTAGGTCAGCCTTTAAACAGCAAACCGGCTCCCCAGCCATCCGCTCAAAATGTACAGCCTCAAGCAGCTCCTCAACCAATGCCTGCTCCTCAAGCTGTTGCAAACAATACTGGGCCTAAACCAAAACTAAACCCTGCACATGGTGAGCCATGGCATGACTGCGCTAAAAAAGTAGGTGAGGCTCTATAAAAATTTTTCGTAAGTTTGCATCGTGAATCGTTTGCATATTATATTAATTATCTTTTGTTTAGGAGTTTTCTTAATTCCTAAAGATGATTTTTATGCTCAGGCCGCACAGGAAAACTGTTGCAAAACAGATTCAAAAGCAAACAGCTGTTGCGACAAGGATCATGACAATCATAAAACAAAAGACGGAAAATCATCATGCAATGATGATTGCTGTTCGTTCTGTATGACCTGTCATACTTTTGTAGAGAATCTTTCTGCAAAGACCTTATTTTTTAATCACATTCCGTTTAAAACAGATAGAAGTCTAGAATTTCAATATTCTGACCCGCATATTTCAGATAGTTTAAAAGATATTTGGCAACCGCCTAAATTAGGTTAATTTAAAACGTATCATGTATCATAGTACCACTCTACTGATGTTTTCTACACAGTACCGTGTAAAACTGTTACATTATTTCAATTAATCTAAATTTTAAACAGAATGAAATTATATACTACCAGGGTAATCCTTGGCCTATTCTTAATATTTACACAATTAGTATTTGCTCAAAACCTTCATAAAAGCCAGTTTCAGGTAAAAGGAAACTGCGAGATGTGTAAAGAAAGAATAGAATCTACTGCACTGAAATCAGGTGCTTCCGCTGCCAGATATTCAGTTGACAAACAAATACTTACATTAGAAACATCAGACAACATCTCCTCTGACGATATCCTTAAAAAAGTAGCAGAAGCTGGGCATGATAATGAGAAATTTAAAGCTTCCGACGCCAGCTATGATACACTTCCTAGCTGCTGCCATTACGACAGAGAGACTCAGACTGAAAAAAAGTCAACAGCAGAAAACCACGATCACTCCGAAAGTGAGAACGAATTTTTTGTAAAAGGAAACTGCGAATCATGTAAAGCGAGAATAGAAAAAGCAGCAAGATCTGCTGGCGCAAAATCTGCAGTATGGAATGCAGAAAAACAGACCGTTATTTTAAATTTTGATTCTTCAACAACTTCAGCAGATAAAATTCTGAAAAAAATTGCTGATGTGGGTCACGACAACGAAAAATACAAAACTTCGGATGATATTTATAAAAAGCTCCCAGGATGTTGTCTGTATGACAGAGATATCCCGATGGGTGCTGTCAATCCGAAAGTACATGCAGATGAAAATCCTAATCATAAAGTTGAAGACACGAAAAATCATTCAGAAGACAGACAGGAAGGTCATAACGAAAAAAACATTGAAGAAGTAAAAGTATCCGCTTCAAAAGCTGCAACATCTATCAATAAAAAAGAGGCTGGACTAGTCTTTAACATTGATTCTAAAGAATTATTAAAAGCAGCATGCTGTAATCTATCTGAAAGTTTTGAAACCAACGCCACGGTAGACGTTTCTTTTAGCAACGCAGTGACGGGAACAAAACAGCTTAAAATGTTGGGCTTAGATCAGAAATATACTAGCCTGACAAAAGAACTTTTGCCTGAAATCAGAGGTTTGGCATCTGCTTACGGTTTAAATTTTATTCCTGGACGATGGATTGAAAGTATCCAGTTGACTAAAGGTGGAAGTACCGTAACAAGCGGCTACGAAAGCATTACAGGACAAATCAACACCGAACTCATCAAGCATTCTGAAAAATCTGAGACGTCTTTAAATTTGTTTTCGGATTTTAACGGAAGAGCCGAAGCCAATATTACTCATGTAGAACCCATTAATGATCACTGGACGCAGACTTTCTTACTTCACGGAAACAGAACTTTCGGAGATACCGACATGAATGATGACAGCTTCCTTGACAGACCAAAAGGAACTCAGTTGAACGCAGCTTACTTATTGAATTATAACGATTTAGAACACTCAGGTTTTGGTTCACACTTTGGAATTAATTTCGTAAAAGACGAACGAACTGCAGGGCAGGTAGGTTTTGATAAAAAACTTCCGCAAGACAAACAAACTGCATACGGAGTGGGGATTGACATTTCACGGTTTCAGGTTTGGAACAAAACCGGTTATGTTTTTAAAGGAAAGCCCTACCAAAGCTTAGGCTGGATGAATCAGTATGTTTATCATCAGCAGGACAGCTTTTTTGGACTGAGAAATTATTCCGGGCAGCAGCATACGTATTATTCAAATTTAATTTTCGAAAACATTATCGGAAATACCAACCACAAGTACAAAACCGGAGCAAGCTTCATGTATGATGCGTACAACGAAGATTATTTGACAGACAATTTCAAAAGAAACGAAGTCGTACCGGGAATTTTTGCAGAATATACTTTAACAGGGCTGAAATATACGTTAGTGGCAGGTGCGAGAGCCGACTTTCATAATCTGGCAGGAACTCAGTTTACACCGAGATTAAATTTTAAATATGATTTTACTCCACAAACTATTGTAAGGCTCTCAGCTGGAAGAGGATTCAGAACGGCTTCAGTTTTTGCGGAAAACCAACAATATTTTGCATCCAACAGAAATATCCAGATTCTACAGAATGGTGGAAATATTTATGGTTTGAAACCTGAAATTGCCTGGAATTTTGGCGCAAGTTTACAGCAGGAATTCAAATTGTTCGGAAAAAAATCTACTTTGATGGTTGATTTTTTCAGAACCGATTTTCAGGACCAGGTATTGGTAGATCTTGACCGTTCACCTCAACAATTAACTTTCTATAATTTAGAAGGAAAATCTATCGCAAACTCATTTCAAACACAATGGGACTTCACTCCTTTCAAAAATTTCGACGTACGATTGGCTTACAAATATTATGATGTGCAGGCAGATTACTTGGATGGAAGAAGAGAAATTCCTTTTATGGCGAAGCACAGAGGATTTGTCAATCTAGCCTATGCAACCAATAAGAATACAAAAGGAGGATTCTGGAGTTTTGACACCACCTTGAACGTGGTCGGAAAACAAAGACTTCCTAATACAGCAGGAAATCCGACAGAATTTCAAATTCCTGCCTATTCGGAATCTTATGCGGTTATGAATGCACAGATTTCCAGAAATTTCAACCAGAAAATCAGGGCTTATGTAGGAGGCGAAAACCTGACTTCTTACAGTCAGAAAAATGCAATTGTAGATTTCAGAAACCCTTTCGGAAATTATTTTGATGGAGGAATGGTCTATGCTCCTATTATGAAAGCCAATTTTTATGTTGGATTGGACGTAAGTTTCTAATTTGATTTAATTTATTTTAAAATAAAATTTAAGGCATGATGTTGATAATTTAATCTTACTGCATCATGCTTTTTTTGTACCTTTCAGTGAAAGAAATTCTATGGGTTCGGATAACTTATTTTTTGAGGACGATTATAAAAAATTTGGTTTTGAAAATTTCTCACAAAATAATTTTGAACGTGTTGAACGGATCAAATCACTGCCCTACATCAAAGTTCTTTATCTGCCAGCTGGATACGAACTGACCGTAGACTTTACGCATTACAAAACAGAATCACCCAGTCTTTTTTTCATCACATATCAGCTTCTTGACATCAAGAAAGGAAGTGCAGATGAAGCATCACTTATCTTTTATAACAGAGATTTTTATTGCATTCAGATTCATGATAAAGAAGTAGCCTGTGACGGTTTGCTTTTTCATAATGTATTTGAAAATCCAAAAGTAGAGTTAAATGATTCTGAGAACATTATCATTAAAAATTTGTTTGAGAGTATAAAAGATGAGCTTCAAGCTAAAGATTCTTCTTCCGAAGAAATGATAAGAACATACCTGAAACAAGTTATCATCCGTGCCACCAGAAAATGGAAAGTTCAAAATATAGAAACCGAAACTTTAAAAACAAATCCTCAGGAACTTGATATTTTCAGGGACTTCAGCCGTTATCTGGAAATTCATTACAGAGAAAAGCATAACGTGTCAGATTATGCAGAAATGCTTCACGTTGCCCCCAAAACACTGAGTCATAAATTTAAAATTCTAAATCTGGAGTCGCCCAATCAATACATCATCAACAGAATTCTGCTGGAAGCAAAAAGGCTTCTTTTCTATACAGACAAAACTGTAAAAGAGATTGGTTATGATTTAGGTTACGAAGATCCAGCCTATTTCAACCGACTTTTTACTCAAAAAGTAGGAAGCACACCAATCAATTTCAAAAAAAACTATTCAGCGGGAAAAAAGTACAACATTTAATGCTTTAAATCTATTTATTAAAATACTTACACTATATATCTTTGTATCATCAAAAAGCAATTATTATTTAACACTAAAAAATTCAAAACATTATGAAACGTAACGCAACAGCCGTTTGGAACGGTACCGTAAAAGAAGGGAAAGGTCATTTAACGACTCAAAGCACAACGCTTAATCAAACTCAATATTCTTTCAGCAGCCGTTTTGAAGATGGTATAGGAACAAACCCTGAAGAATTGTTAGCAGCAGCACACGCAGGATGTTTCACAATGAAATTGAGCGCAGAACTTTCTCAGGCTGGTTTTACCCCTGAAGAACTGACTACAAAATCAGTGATCACTTTAGACCCAAGTATCGGAAAAATAACGAAGTCTGAATTGACTTTAACAGCAAAAGTTCCCGGAATTTCTGAAGAAGATTTTCAAAAATATGCGAAAATAGCTGAAGAAGGATGCCCGGTAAGTGCAGCGTTCAACTTTGAAATTACCCTGAATGCTACTTTAGCTTAATTTTTTAATAAAATTAACTCATAAATTGATAAAGTCTGAGATTATAATGATTCTCGGACTTTATTTTGAAATAAAATATACCAATCGGTATATTTTTATTATATTTGCATACCGTTTTAAGGTAAAAATGTCTAAAGCAGATAAAACCAAACAGTTCATTATCGAAAAAACCGCGGCTTTGTTCAACAGCAAAGGCTATACAAGGACATCGTTATCAGACATCTCTGAGGCTACCGGTTTGACGAAGGGAAGCATTTATGGTAATTTCGAAAATAGAGATGAACTGGCAATTGCGGTTTATAAATTCAATTCCGGGCTTCTTGGAAAAAATTTATTGAGATCTTTTGGTGATGAATTCCCTACTCTACTCGACAAGCTTTATGCTTTTGTAGCCTTTTATCGTAAAAACTGGCATTTCGTTTTTGCCAATGGAGGCTGCCCAATCATGAATGCAGCTACTGAATCTGACGACACATTTCCGGATTTAAAAAAACAGGTTTCTATTTCTTTCGAAAACTGGAAGAAAACAGTATCCAAAATTATTTCAAAAGGTCAGGAAAGTGGTGAATTTAATTCAAAAATAAATGCAGAAGAATATGCAGCATTATTCATCATGCTGATTGAAGGCGGCATTCTGCTTTCTAAAACGACAGATGACGAAAAATATCTTAATCTTGCTTTGGATAGAGTTTTGTCAATCATCGATCGTGAAGTAAAACAAATTCCATTTTAAAATCAAAGGTTATGGATAAATTAGCTCAGTTACAGGCATTTATTGGTAAAGAATTTACCGAATCTCCTTCTCCTTTTATGAGGTGGCTTAATCCGGTTGTCATATCGGCTGAAACCGGTCATATCGAATTTCAGTATACCGTAAGACAAGAATGGCTGAACCCCATGGGAAATCTTCACGGTGGCGTAACAGCTGCGATTATGGATGACATTATCGGTGCAACCATGTTCTCTCTGAACGAAAAAAGCTTTATTGTAACGGTAAATAACACCATCGATTATTTCTCGACAGCACGAGAGAATGACCGCGTTGTAGCAGAAACTAAAATTATTAAAAGAGGGAAACAGTTTGTCAATACACAGTGTGAAATCTGGAACGAAGACAAAACCCGTTTAATTGCAAGAGGAACGTCTAATTTATTTAAAATCAACAATTAAACTTAAAAGTTCAAATATTTAGGCACAGTTTTAATACTATTATTAGACCGTAAAAAGTAATATTTTATTTATGGAGTCTGTACGAATATTAAGACGAAAAGCCATCCACACATATTAAAAAATAACATCATCAATTTATAAAATCGCTATTACTGCTTGGAAGCAGCAGTGACACTGAATTAAAGCGATTCTATAAAATCTTTAAAAAAAGTAAAATCTACATATGAAAAGAGTAGTCATAACAGGATTGGGTGCAGTAACACCTTTGGGAAATAATGTCGAAGATTTTTGGCAAAGCAGCATCAACGGAAAAAGTGGCGCAGATGTAATCAAACATTTCGATACAGAAAAATTCAAAGTGCATTTTGCTTGTGAAGTGAAAAATTTTGATCCCAAAATACATCTTACCCACAACGAAATAAAAAGAAGCGACCTTTTTACCCAATATGCTTTGTACTCTTCTACAGAAGCAATTCAGGATTCAGGTTTGGATTTTGAAAAAATGGATCCCTTCGACACCGGCGTTATCTGGGGAACCGGACAAGGCGGAATGTGGACCTTCGAGCACGAGGTCATGGAATTTGCAAAAGGAGAAGGAAACCCACGTTTTAATCCTTTTTTCGTTCCTAAGTTTATTGCCAACATGGCATCTGGGATGATTTCTATGAAGTTTGGCCTTCAGGGAATCAACTACACTACAGTTTCTGCTTGCGCTACTGGAAACACAGCCATTATGGACGCTTTTAATTACATCCGCTTGGGAAAAGCGAAAGTGATTATCAGCGGTGGTTCTGAGGCAGCTATTACTCCAGCATCAGTTGGCGGATTTTCTGTTATGAAAGCAATGTCCACAAGAAATGATGACTACGCAACAGCTAGCCGTCCGTACGACTCAGACCGGGATGGTTTTGTCATGGGTGAAGGCGCAGGTTCTTTGGTTCTTGAAGAATATGAGCACGCTAAAGCTCGTGGCGCAAAAATATATGCTGAATTAGTAGGTGCCGCAATGACTGCCGATGCCTATCACATGACCGCACCTCACCCTGAAGGAGCTGGAGCCATAAAAGCGATGCAACTTGCTTTGGAAGAAGCAGGAGTGAATGCTGAAGACATTAATTACATCAACCCGCACGCAACCTCTACCCCACTTGGAGATTTGATTGAGCTTAATGCGATTACTAAAATTTTTAAAGGGAATACAAATTTAGATATTAGTGCAACCAAATCAATGACCGGTCATTTATTGGGAGCTGCAGGAGCTGCTGAAGCAATTCTTTCTATTAAGGCGATTCAGAACGGGATCATTCCACCAACGATCAATATGCACAATATTGATGAGAAAATTCCGAGGGATATCAATATTGTATTTAACGAAGCTAAAGAAAAAGAAATCAACTATGCCCTTAGTAATGCCTTTGGTTTTGGCGGACATAATGCGACTTTGATTTTCAAGAAATTTAAATAAGTTTAATAAAATCAACTCAACATAAAAAAGGCTGTTCTCGATAAAGAAACAGCCTTTTTTATGTTATGCTTTTAACCACTCCGAAGAGGAAAGATAATTTTCATCAGGATAATAAATGAAGAGACAATTTTTTCCTTTTATCGTATTGATGATGGGTTCTGTCAAACTTCTTGGAATTGCAGGGCAGCCCCAGCTTCTTCCGATTCTTTTGTGAGCAGCGGCGAATTCTTCACTCACATAATCAGCTCCGTGCATTACTACAGCTCTTTTATATGCTGCGTCGTTGAAACCTCTGTCCATTCCTAAAAGTTTTAGAGAATATCCGTTATCGCCATTATACGTAGATTCTGTTATATAAAATCCCATGCTGCTTTGTAATGAACTTTCTGTATTTGAAAAATTAGTAGCAAATTCTTCGCCCGTATTCTTTCCGTGAGCAACCAATGAATTGAAAAGAACTTTTCTCTGTTCTGTATCGATTACCCAAAGTCGCTTTACGTTTGAAGATAATGAGAAATCACATACCGTTAATAAATGAGCTTCCTGACTCAATTTTCCGGCTTTTTTAAGATTTTCAAAACCCAGAAGTGCTTTTGCAAAAACATCAAACTGTAGTTTATTGGTGTTTTCGAATGAGATTGACTGATAAAGTTCTTCAGAAGAACTCACTTTGCTTGTATTGTTTAGAGATTTTGACTCGATTATAGTTTCTATTTTGTTTGTGTTTTTAGTATTTCTTTCGTTATCTGCATTTTTTGGAGCTAGATAAAACGAGGTAGAAATCAAGTACACAATTCCTAATACGCTATAAAATCCTTTCATTAAATAGTATGTTAAATTAAATTTGCGGTTACAAACTTATAAAAACATAATAAACAATCCGTGAAATCCCGGAAAGTTTAACTTAATTTAAGAAAGTTTAACTTAATGATTCTCTGAGACTAAGCTCTTATTTTTGCGAATCAGGAACAAACTCTAAGCTCACAGAATTCATGCAGTAGCGCGTTCCAGTAGGAGCCGGACCGTCATTGAAAACATGTCCCAAATGAGAGTCACAACGCTTACAAACCACCTCAATTCTTTCCATTCCGTGAGAAGAATCTCTATGATAAGCTGTACCTTCTTTATCAGCTTCAAAGAAACTTGGCCAGCCACAGGTTGAAGAAAATTTAGAATCAGAACGAAACAAATGGTTTCCACAAACTGCACAATAATATTCTCCTAACTCATCAAATTCATTGTATTTTCCGGTAAAAGGTCTTTCTGTGGCAGCTTCTCTTGCGATGGCATACAAGTCAGGTGAAAGAATTTTCTTCCATTCATCGTTTGACACATGCAGTTTTGTACGGTCAGTTCGTGAATAATATGGATTGTTTTTTGCTTCAGTATTTTCCATAGGAGTGATTTTAACGGGTTTTTGAGTCTGCGAGCACATCTGCAGAAAGGTTAATAACAATATGGGAATCAAAAATTTCATGATTGATTTTATAACTTGTAAGATGAATGCAAATTTTAATCCGCAATGATCTTCAATCTGATTTATTCTGTTTTCCAATTCCAAATTTACTAAATTTGAGACTATGAATGACGAACTGAAACGAAAACAACTCAATAAATACAAGGCTTTTGCTACCGGACTTTTTGTTCTGATGGCCATTCTCTTTGTGGTGACGACTATTCTTCAGAAAACTTACGAGTCTCACTGGATTGGCTATGTTCGTGCTTTTTCTGAAGCAGCAATGGTTGGGGCTTTGGCAGATTGGTTTGCCGTAACCGCATTGTTCCGTCATCCGCTCGGGCTTCCTATCCCACATACCAATTTAATTGAAAACAGTAAGGAAAAACTAGGAGACAACCTCGGAAGTTTTGTGGTCTCGAATTTCCTGTCTCCTCAAACTATACGTCCTTACATTCAGAAAATTAAAATATCCAATTTTGTTGGCGAATGGCTGACAAAAGAAAGAAATCAGGACGCTTTGATTAAAAATCTTTCAGACATTATTTTAGATATCCTGAATAAACTGGATGATTCTGAAGTCAGCCATTTTATCAGCAAAAAGGTGAGTGAGATGACGGATGATATTCAGCTGAATAAAATTCTCGGTAACGGAATCATCTATCTTTTAGATAAAAATGACCATCAGAAAATCGTCACTAATCTTTCAAAACAAATCAAAGAATATCTGATAGAAAATGACGGAATGATTCAGGACAGGGTAAAAAAAGGCAGTTATTCGTTTATTCCATCGTTTGTCGACAACAAAATTGCAGAGAAAATAGCAAGCGGGCTTTCAGATTTCTTTCGTGAAATCGAGGAAGATACCCATCACGAAATCAGAGATTTAATTACAAAAAAGATTTACGATTTTTCGATCGATTTAAAAGAAGACCCTAAATGGAATGACGAATTTAAAACCATTAAAAATGACTTTCTGAAAAATGATAAGCTAGATGAATATTCCAATGACATCTGGCTTTCGATTAAAAAAACGTTGAGTACAGAACTGCAGGAAGAGGAATCTTCATTAAAAAAATACATCACGAAAAACCTCAACGAGTTTTCTGAAAACTTAAAAACCGACGAGAAACTTCAGAATAAAATTGATCATTGGGTAAGAGTAACCGCTTACAAATACATTCTTAAAAATACGCATCAGGCCGGAAACCTCATCAGCTCAACTGTCGGAAACTGGCAAGGGAAAGAATTGAGTGAAAAGCTTGAATTAGAGGTGGGTAAAGACTTGCAGTTCATCCGTGTGAACGGAACATTGGTGGGAGGATTAGTAGGATTGATTATTTATACGATATCGCATTTTTTTATCTAATTTAATCAAACCACAAATACAATCTTTTGTTTTCTCTTAAATAATTCTCAAAATCATTCACAGAATAGTTATATTTATCTGCAATATCGGGACATAATTCAAAGAATTGTTTGATTACACTGCTCATGTTCTCAGGTTCCTGGGTAATTTCAAATTCGCACCAATCATTTCCGGCACCTAAAATCTTAAGTCCTAAATATTGATCTAATATTCTTAATTCATTGATAAGTTTTTGATTTGTAACTCCATAATTTATTCCATTTGTCTGCATATAAATTAGTGGTTCAAACTCATTGCTACACGACAAAACTGACAAATCAATAATCTCGTTAATATCATCACTCCAATAAATGTCAAGAAATATTCTGTAATTCTTGCTATCCAATTCATTCCTTAGCTTAGAAATAATTGCATATCCTTTTTCCTTTGAAGTGAGCTTAAAACTTATTCCGGGAAGTTCTACAATTTTCCCATGCGGAATCATATCAAAATCAAAACTTTCATGGCTTAAAACAGTAGGAATGAATTCTCGTTTTAGTCTTTTAGGATCAGAATGCGTTTCAGATTGAAGTTTTTTAATAATTTCAATCTCGATTCCTGTTTTTAAGGAAATTGAATGAATATGATTGTATTGGTCAGAATTTTCCATTTAGAAAAGAGTAAAAATGAATCAATAAAATTTATCTCGAAATTCTACCTGCTCTCGTCAAAATTTCCTGATTAATATCGTTGATTAGTTGCGGTCCTTCGTAGATAAATCCAGTATACAGCTGAACCAAACTTGCACCTGCATCCAATTTTTCAATAGCATCTTTTGCAGAATGAATTCCACCCACTCCGATGATTGGGAAAGCTCTGTTGCTTTTATCAGAAAGATATTTGATCATTTTGGTACTTCTTTCACGAATTGGTTTTCCGCTTAAACCTCCGTTCCCGATTTCTTCTAAAACTTCAGGTGAAGTTTTCAAACCTTCTCTGTTGACTGAGGTATTTGAAACGACAATTCCATCAATTTTCGTATCTGCAATCAGTTCGATAATCTCATCAAGCTGTTGATTGTTTAAATCCGGAGCAATTTTTAGTAAAATTGGTTTTTGAGTCGGCTTGGTCTGATTAATTTTCTTAACTTCTGTAATTAGTTCTCTCAGATATTCAACATCTTCAAGTTTGGCGTGGCTTCCAACGTTGGGACAGCTCACATTCAGCACGAAATAATCTACGTAAGGATGCAGACCTTCGAAACAGTCGAGATAATCCTGAGTATAATTTTCAGGCGTTGTATTGGTATTTTTTCCGATGTTACCGCCGATGATGATTTTTCCTTTGTTGCCTTTCAGTTTTTCAATGGCTGCTTCAAGACCGTCATTGTTGAATCCCATCCTGTTGATGATTCCGCCGTCTTCGATCAAACGGAACAATCTTTTCTTAGGATTTCCGGCCTGTGCTTTAGGCGTTACCGTTCCGATTTCTACAAATCCGAATCCTAAATCACCTAATTCATTGAATAAAACCGCATTTTTATCGAAACCTGCTGCCAATCCAACCGGATTTTTAAATTTCAGTCCGAAAACTTCTCTCTCAAGACGTTTGTCTACGATGGGTTTTGGAAGGAATAATTTGGTCAGAAATCCGAAATTTTTGAGCATTGAAAAAGTAAAGTGGTGAACTTCTTCGGGATCAAATTTGAAGAATATGGGGCGAATGAGCGATTTGTACATTGAAAAAAAGTTTTACAAAAATAATCATTTTCAAATTAATGAATTCTTGATATGTGATAATTTATTTAAATGAAGATTATTTGTATTTTAAAAATACCAATTCCACAATTTTCTTTTTAATGAACACATAGAATAGAATTAAAATCTGCTTAACTCATAAAATCTGTGAGAGGTTTTTTAATGCGGAGATTTCATTTAATTTTTTAAAATTTTAAGAAGCAAATATGAATCAAAGCGGAGTGTATGGAGAATTTTGCACCAACTACTCGATACATTTTCCTCCATTTCACCACGAAAAACACTCGAACTGACAAAATTCTTGTTACAATTACAAATATGCACTTAAATCAAGTTTCAAAACATCCCCTACTCTTTTGAACTCATCATCTATAGTCGCATTGACCGTAATTCTTTCGTTGGAAAGAGGATGATTAAAAGCCAATTGATGCGCATGAAGTGTCATTTTGGTAATACCAAATGTTTGAAGCCACAATTTGTTTTGTTTATTGCAGCCATGTTTTCGACAGCCTAAAATCGGATGCAGAATATGTTTAAAATGTTTTCTCAACTGATGGAATCTTCCCGTTTCTGGAATGGCTTCTACCAGACAATATCTCGAAGTCTGATGCTTCAAAAAAGGCAGATCTATTTCCGAAGTCTGCAGGCGGCGATAATAGGTGACTGCATTTTGCTTTACTTCATTTTCGTTCACTAAGTCATAATCAATGGTTTCTTCTTCTTTCGCCCAGCCGCGGAGAATGGCGATGTATTTCTTTTCGACTTCCCGGGATGCAAACTGATTGCTCATGGTTGTCAATGTAACTTTATCTAAAGTAAACAGCAGAACACCGGAAGTTTTTCTGTCTAAACGGTGTACCGGATAGACTTTTTGCCCAATCTGTTTTCTCAGCTCCTGAATAGCATACGTATCTGCTTCTCCGGAATAGAAAGATTTGTGAACCAGTAATCCGCTGGGTTTATTGATGGCAATAAGATGTTCGTCTTGATAAAGAATTTCTAACATGAGGCAAAAGTAGAGAATTTCTTATTGATTTTAATTTACCGTGATGATGTGAGAATATAAGTCAAATTGGCTTTGATACTTATGGCATTTGTTTGTATTATAAACTTAATTTTGTGGATAGCCCTGATGGAAACGGCATCCTTTTGCAAAGCAAAAGATACAGTGGACATCAGGTTCCCGGCTCCTGAAAATTCTGAATTTTAAAAACTTCCGACTTCCATCTTCTAACTTCCCGCTTTTTCACTATTTTTGCAGGTAAGACGAAAAATTTATGGCAAAGCAAGAAGATGTTTTCAAGAAAGTGATTTCTCACGCTAAAGAATATGGGTTTATTTTCCCTTCTAGTGAGATCTATGACGGTTTATCAGCTGTTTATGACTATGGACAAAATGGTGCAGAACTGAAAAATAATATCAAACAATATTGGTGGAAAGCGATGGTACAGCTGAACGAAAATATTGTAGGTATTGATTCGGCGATTCTGATGCACCCGACTACTTGGAAAGCTTCTGGCCACGTTGATGCTTTTAATGATCCTTTGATCGACAATAAAGATTCTAAAAAACGTTTCAGAGCAGATGTTTTGGTGGAAGATTATTGTGCAAAAATTGAGGATAAAGAAAATAAAGAAATTGAAAAAGCTGCCAAAAGATTTGGTGAGTCTTTCGATAAAGCTCAGTTTGAAGCAACGAATCCTAAAATTTTAGAATACAGAGCGAAAAGAACTGAAATTCTTTCAAGACTAGCAAAGTCTTTAGAAAATGAAGATTTGGCTGATGTAAAAGCATTAATCGAAGAATTGGAAATTGCTGATCCTGATACCGGCTCTAGAAACTGGACGGAAGTAAGACAATTCAACCTGATGTTCGGAACTAAATTAGGGGCCTCTGCAGATTCTGCGATGGATCTTTATTTAAGACCTGAAACTGCTCAGGGTATTTTCGTAAATTTCTTAAATGTACAGAAAACTTCGCGTCACAGACTTCCGTTTGGTATCGCTCAGATTGGTAAAGCATTTAGAAACGAGATTGTTGCGAGACAGTTTATTTTCAGAATGCGTGAATTTGAACAAATGGAAATGCAATTCTTTGTTGCTCCGGGAACTGAACTTGCATTCTACGAACAATGGAAACAAAAACGTCTGAATTGGCACTTAGCACTTGGTTTAGGAAATGACAATTACAGATTCCACGACCATGAGAAACTGGCGCATTATGCGAATGCTGCGGCGGATATTGAATTTAATTTCCCGTTTGGATTTAAAGAACTGGAAGGTATTCACTCAAGAACAGATTTCGACTTAAAAGCGCATGAAAAACATTCTGGCAGAAAATTACAGTTTTTCGACCCTGAGAGAAATGAAAATTACGTTCCTTACGTGGTGGAAACTTCGGTTGGTTTAGACCGATTATTCCTTTCTATTTTCTCTCACTGTCTGAAAGACGAAGTGTTGGAAGACGGTTCGGAAAGAACAGTTTTATCTTTACCACCAGCATTGGCTCCGGTAAAAGCAGCGATTCTTCCGTTGATGAAGAAAGACGGTTTGGCTGAATATGCAGAAAACATCTTCAATGATCTGAAATATGATTTCAACTTATTCTACGAAGAAAAAGATGCGATCGGAAAACGTTACAGAAGACAGGATGCGATTGGAACACCTTACTGTATTACGATTGATCACGATTCCTTAACCGATCACACGGTGACGATCAGAGACAGAGACACGATGCAGCAGGAAAGAGTTCCGGTTTCTGAATTGAGACGAATTATTGATGAGAAAACGAATTTCAGAAATTTACTTTCTAAAATATAAATTGAAAGCCTTGAGAAATCAGGGCTTTTTTATTGTAATATTATATGTTCTTTTGTTTCAAGACAAAAGAACCAAAAGTTCAAGAATTTATAGCCAAACCTAATTGTAAGCAACTTATTATAAAACAGATTAAAATCCGCTCCTGTTAAAAATTATTTAATAATAATTAGCCTAAAAAATATTTTCATCAACCTATTTGAAATATCCTTGAATTCATTACTTTTGGATTTCAAATAATAAACATGAAAAAAATTTACTTACTGCTTTTTGGGTTGACCCAAACTTTCGCCTATTCACAAACCAGAGATTTGGCAACTTTAGCTTCAGGACAGAACATCGGGATGAACGCCCTTTTTGACACCAAAGATAATTTGTACGGCTATGTTTCGATGTATTCTTTAGGCAAAACAGATAAGAAAAGTCAGAAATTTGAATATGTCATTTTAGATAAAAACCTCAACCCGGTTGCGAATAAAGAATTTGAAGCGGGCCTTTTGGTTTCGAACTATTATGGATATGTAGATTTTAAAGGACAGATTATTCTACGTCCTTCAGATTTCAATTACCTTCAGGCATTTTCGAAAGAAGCAGCAATGCCCGTTTCGATGGTGATTAATCCGAAAACTAATTCTGTTGCCCCAAAAGTATATTATGATTACCTGGAAAACGGAACTTTTGTGGAGATCAACCAGCCTAAAAGCTTTAAAGAAGAAAGAAAAGAAAACCGTGCCGAGAAAAAAGACAAAGGCTACAATTATATTTCTTCAGTGGCAGAAATTAAAGAAGGAGGCTTCATTGCTGTAGAATATAATGACTATGGAAGATACGTCAACAAAAACAGCCTGATAAAATTTGACGACAATAAAAAGGAAATCTGGAGATACAGCTACAATACCAACGGCGACAAGAAGGTGTTTTCTGAACTTACGATTTTAGATAAAGATCAAAACAGTCTCTATGGAATTTTAAAGAAAGTAGATGACGACAATAAGACATTCAATCTTTTGGTCATCGATATGAAAACCGGAAAAGAAATATCTAACAAACCAATCAGCGGACTTTCTCCTGAAACCATCGACTACATTGATGATTTATATTCGAGTGGCAGAAAAATGGCTAATGACAAAGTTTTTGACGACAGAGTGGTACTTCTGGGACGAAATTATATTTCTAAAAAAGATAAAGGTTTTGCAAGATTAATGTTTGATAAAAAGAACTACAATGTTGATCTGAAGGAAATAAATTATAAACCGGATCTTTCCAACCATATTCCAAAACTGAGTGCAGACGGAGGTGTAGAAAACGGCTATTTTCTGCAAACCAAGGATGTCTTTTTTCTAAGTGACGGAAGTGTCGGAATTTTGTCTGAAAAATTTAAACCAGAAGGGAATTACAGTGCTCCGAAAACCACTGATTTGGTGTACATCAACACCGATAAAGATTTTAAAGTAAAAGACGTACAGGTTTTTGAGAAGGAAAAAACAAGATGGGCAAATAATGACTATCTGTTTTCGCAGTACCTGAACGACAGCAGAGATGTTGTTTTCTTCTATCGCGATTACCAAAAAGACCAAGTCACCAAAGACAAAAAATGGAATCTCTTCATCAACACCGTGATCAACGGAAAATTCAAGCAGGAAGTTATTCCTATTTCTGAAAAAGACAATTATATCGTGACGCCGTACGTTGCAAAAGAAGGATATATTTTGCTTCGAGAGCTTAATGAGAAAGAAAAATTTAATCAGGTTCGTTTGGAACGGTTGAATTATTGATATTAAAAAGAATCCTGACCAATGGTCAGGATTCTTTCGTTTGATAGTAATCGGCAATATTTTTTATTTCATCTAAACTTAAATTCCACATAAAATTCAGGAACTGCTGGTAACTTTCGCTTTGATTTTTTGGATCTACACGATCTAAATACCTATTGAGTTTGTAGTTTTTTCGGGCTTCATATATTTTCTCGAAACATCTTCCCAGCCAACCTTTGTAATAATTTTCCTCTTCCCCATCCTGCAAAAACTGGAGGCTTGCGTAAATTCCTACACCGTAACTTTCCGAATGATAAAAATTGGGCAGCGTTTCCATTCTGGCTATTTTTCCCAGAACGGCATAAGATTCTGATGCCTTTTCATCTGCGACTTCAGTTTTCAATTCAGGAAATATTTTCTTGAGATTATTGATTCGCAGCGTGACTTCAGGATGAGATTTCAGGGAATCTTTGCTCAGTTTCTGATCAAAATGATCATAGTTGTATAGAGAAAAATCTTCCTTCTTCAGCCATTTATCCTGAAACTCCTGTTTCGGTAGGTTAAAAAATTTCCTATAGGTTTCTACTTTAAGTTGTTTTGGTGAAATGGTATCAAAATCTTCCAGCCTTTTCAACGCATTGATGAATTCTGTTTTTTTGAAGTCACTGTTTTTAAAAACTACATATCCCAAAGAATCTGCCTGCATTTCCTGCTTTCGGTTTTCCGCACCTTTTTGATAAATTCGGTTTTTCAATACCTCAAAAGCTCTTTGGCTGCGGTTGGTTTTGTCTGACTTGATATTCTGAACCACCGTTTTATCCATTTGATCCTCATTAATCATATTCAGAATTGCTTTTAAGGTGTGCCCTGTGATTTTGTGTCCCAATTCGTGTGAAATTACTGAGGCTAATTGATCATCATTATTCAGCCAATTGAAAAGTCCCATATTGATCACAAACGTTCCGTCTGCAAAACAGTATGCATTGGGAGTATTATTTTTTGCGATAAGAATTTTTAAATTTTGTGGAATCTGAGCATTGTTTTTCCTCAAACGCTCGATCAGGTTTTTCACTTTCGTATCAAATACAGAATTGAAAACAAAATCTTTATTCTTCACCTTTGTTTCAAAATCCGCTCCCAGTTCTTTATAGATTTTAGATACCTCGCTTCCTGCTTTTCCGGAATATCTTGTTTTTAAATCTTTAATCAAAATCTCATTGTTCGCAGTATAATTTTTAGCAAACTCTTTTCTTTGGATATAATCTGCTGTGTCAAGCGTTTTATACATCTGTCCAAAACAAATTGCCGAAAAAGAAAACAATAAAAAGAGTAGATATTTTTTCATTATAATCATCAATAATTACAAAAATAATTCATTTACCCATACATTTATTACTTTCTTTTCAAAATTATTTTAAATTTGTTACAGATCGTTTATTATGACAATTGTATTTTATTTTATTGCTTTTATCGTTGCTGTGGCAGCTTTGATTTACCTTTCCGGATACGGTTATCTGTTCAGTGGAATTTCCAAAACTTATCTTCGTGGGAAATCAAGTGCAAACATTGATGATGGGAAATTTTTCACCAAAAATATCATTCACAGCACAACACCTGTCAAGTGGAACAAACATTCTGAGTACAACAAAAAAGATTTACCGAAAAACATAGTTGATGATTTGATTCATTCAAATACAGCATCTTTTCTCGTCATAAAAGATGGAAAATTGCTACACGAGCAGTACTGGAAAGGCTACCATAAAATTTCACTCACCAATTCTTTTTCTATGGCGAAAGCGGTAACGGTTATGCTTTTGGGAAAAGCTCTGGAAGAAGGCAAAATAAAAAAAATAGATGATAAATTTTCTGATTATTTTGATGAATTTAAAACAAAACCTTCTGCCGAGAATCTGACTTTAAGAAATTTAGCTCAGATGGAATCCGGGATGGATTGGAGTGAAGATTATAAAAATCCTTTTCTTCCCAATGCGAGAGCTTATTATGGTAATAGTCTCATTAATGCTACTTTCACAAGAAGGTTTAAAGAAAAATCCGGTGAGAGGTTTGAGTACCAGAGCGGCTCGACACAACTTTTAGGATTTGCAGTAAAAAAGGCAGTAAATAAGACTCTATCGAGCTATCTCTCTGAAAAATTCTGGACCCCTCTCGGCATGGAACAGAATGCTATCTGGAGCACCGATCAAAGCGGAATGGAGAAGACTTACTGCTGCATTCATGCCACTTCAAGAGATTTTGCCAAGCTGGGACAGTTATTTATAGATGATGGAAAAGTAGATGATAAGCAGATTTTAGATTTAGATTTTATTAAACAAATGAGAACTCCTACTGAAAAGTCTGATGAAATTTACGGAATGGGTTTTTGGATCAACCACGATAACCCTATAAAACATTATTATTTTCTCGGACTTCAGGGACAATACATCATTATGATTCCTGAACATAAAATGGTGATTGTGAGAACAGGAAGTTATAATAATTTACCTAAAACCGACCGTGGAAGACCGGATCAGGTGAAATTTTTGGTGAATGAAACAGTGAAGCATTTTGCTTAGGGCTGAGACTAAGCTTCGTTTGAAAATATTTTTACGCAATAAGATTTATAAATTTTAAGAAAAAACAGAGAATATCTAAAAACATCTAATGAAGCAAATTGCTACATTCAGATTACCTGAAGCTTAAAAACCAAAAATCTTACGGCTTCAATTTTTAAAAATTAAAATGATGGAAAAACACAATCCTTTAGTAGATGAATATATTGAAAAAGCACCCGAGTTTGCAAAACCTATTTTAAACCTCATCAGAGAAGTAGTGCACGAGTGTTCTCCCGAAATAGAGGAAGCCATCAAATGGAAGTTCCCCACATTTATGTACAAAGGAAAAATTCTCTGCTCGATGGTTTCTTTTAAACAATATTGCAGCATGGGATTTTGGCTGCATGGTGAAATGCAGACGATAAAACACCTGGAGACCGACGCCGAAAAAACAAATATGTTCAGCTTAGGGAAAATTACCAAAATAGAAGAACTTCCTAAAAGACCCCAGCTGAAGAAAATTACCCTCGAAGCCATAGAACTGACGGATATGGGTGTTAAATTGAAAAAAGCCACTCCTTCAAAAACTGAAATTGAAGTTCCTGAATATTTTCAAAATGCTTTAACCCAAAACAAAAAAGCTCTTGAAGTTTTTGAAAAAGCATCACCTTCATTCAGAAAAGAATACATCAACTGGATCATCGACGCTAAAACCGAAACTACCAGAAATAAAAGGATTGACCAGGCCTTGGAATGGATTTCTGAAAGAAAAGGCAGGAACTGGAAGTATGAAAAAAAGAAATGATGGAGCGTAAGGTTGGGTGATAGAAGTTGGATCTTTACAGATTTTAAAATGTTTCTTTACTTTATACTAAATTTTTAAGTATCATCAATTGAATTTCTGTCTCGGCAAGTTAATTTCATGCGCCTGCGGGTAGGGTTTTCTCGAAGTCATACTTACATCTTCACGAACCAATCGGTGTGCATCATATTTTTTCTGCTCGTCATAAGCATATCGCGGATCGGGGATCATCGGCATTTTTGCCATTTTATGAATGGTGATAGTCGGAAAATGATAATCAACTTCCACCGTTCCGAGTAAAAGATAACATCCGCCGCCCTGAAAATCATATTGTTTCAGGCTATCCGGAAAATGCGCGGTATCAAAATAGTCTCCATTCACATCGATCCATGTTCCAAAAAACATGGTTCCTTTTTTGGTCGGGACGTGTTTTCTCGAAATAAGATAAGCCAGCATTTTCACCTGTCTTTTGTGAAATTTCAACAGATCCTTGACGAAAACAGAACCGCGGTATTTGGTTTCCAACAAATCAAACGGACTGCAGGAAACGGGAAATCCTATGATCTCCAGCTCATCAAAAGCATCTTCGAAGCGTTCTCTTTTGAGTTCCGGAAGTCTGTAATCCTGCACAGGTTCTTCGATGAGCATTAAATTCCGGTTTTCGGGTTTAAAATTAATCAATAGCAATCTCGCTTCTATCAGCAGTTCATTTTTCTGTTTTCCGGTAAATCTGAAAGCGCCAATAAAAATAAGGATCTGAATGGTTTCAATGCCAATCGGAATGCGTCTGATAAAGTCTTCCAAAGATTTGTAATAGCCGTTGTTCTCACGCTCTTCAGAAATCATTTGAGCAACTTTAGTTTCGAGCGACTGCAAAACCATAAATCCCAGATAAATTTCTTTTCCTTTTAAAACCGTCTGAAATTCGCTAGTATTCACACAGGGATTTTGTACGATCGCTCCCGACATTTTCGCTTCATGAATATAAACTTCGGTACGGTAAAATCCTCCCTGATTATTGATTACAGAGACCATAAATTCCAAAGGATAATAAACTTTTAAATATAAACTCTGATAACTTTCCACAGCATATGATGCCGAGTGTGCTTTACAGAATGAATATCCTGCGAAAGACTGAATCTGTCGGAAAGCTTCCGCAGTCATTTGCTCTGAATGTCCTTGGTCTTCAATACAAGACTTAAAAAAATTAGCTTTCACTTCATTCAATTTTTGAATAGATCTTTCCTTTCCGCTCATAGCACGTCTCAGAATATCACCATCGGCATGACTTAACCCTCCAAAATATTGGGCAATTTTGATCACATCTTCCTGATAGACCATGATTCCGTAGGTTTCTTTCAAATTTTCCTCAAATACCGGATGAAAGTATTCGAACTGACCGGGATGATTATGACGGAAAATATATTCCCGCATCATTCCACTTTGGGCAACACCAGGCCGAATGATGGATGAAGCAGCGACTAAAGTTCTATAATCTTCACATTTTAAACGTCTTAAAAGCCCACGCATAGCCGGAGATTCAATATAAAAGCAACCAATTGTTTTTCCAATGGCCAAATATTGATTACAGACTGCTTCGTCTTTAGAAATAGAAGTATCTCTGATGTCGACATCAATTCCCTTGCTTTTTTTAATGAGCTCTACGGTATCATTGATGGTTCCTAAGCCTCGTTGAGAAAGAATATCAAACTTTTCCAATCCGATGTCTTCCGCTATATTCATATCAAATTGGGCAATAGGAAAACCTTTCGGAGGCATTTCCAACGCAGTGTATGTAGTGATCGGTTCTTCAGAAATCAAAATTCCGCAGGCGTGCATGCTTCGCTGATTGGGATATTTTTCCAATAACTTTCCGTATTCATACACCAGTTTTACAATTTTATCCGAGTGATGCTCGTTCACTGATTTTGTGGCGAGAATATCCAGTTCTTCTTTCGGCAGGCCAAATGCTTTTCCCACCTCACGGAAGATCGATCGGTATTTGAATTCTACGTTGGTTCCGCAAAAAGCTACGTGTTCTTTTCCATATTTATCAAAAATATATTTGAGGATGGTATCTCTGTTTTGCCAGCTCCAGTCGATGTCAAAATCGGGTGGTGAAGTTCGGTTCAGGTTCAAAAACCGCTCAAAATAAAGATCGAGTTCTATCGGACAAATATCTGTAATTCCAAGACAGTAACTTACGATCGAGTTGGCTCCACTTCCTCGTCCCACGTGCATAAATCCCATATGATTACTGTATTGAATAATATCCCAAGTGATCAGAAAGTAAGCGCAAAATTTAAGTTCACCAATCACTTTAAGCTCTTTTTCAACTCTTTTTCGGGCCACCTCATCGTTTGAACCATATCGTTTTTTTAATCCTTCATAGGCAAGCTTAGTCAACAGCTCTATATCTTTTTCCTGCGTCTTTAGATAGTTTTTCCTGTTTTTATTTTCTGTGCTCCGAGGTTCTTTGTAGGTGAATTCAAAGCTGCATTCAGCGAGAATTTTTTTGGTATTTTTAATAATTTCAGGATAAAGCTCGAATGATTTCATCAAACTCATTTCAGACCTGAAATATTCTGATTTGCTGCAGGTATCTTCTTCAGAAAGCTTAGACAATAAGGTATTTTGCTCAATAGCTCTCAGAATTCTATGAAGATTATATTCTTTTTTTGTACTGAAAGTGATGGGTTGCAATACGACCATTTTATGAATTTTATCTTTAAATTCAGAACGAATCAATAAATTCAATTCCTCTTCACGGATTCCTATAAATTCATTTTCTTTTAAATTTTCCGGGATATTAGTTAATGGATAAATAACGAAAACCTGCTTGAATTCCGGTGCTGCCTCAGAAAGTTCAACGCCATCACAGTTATGAGCGGTAAGTATTTTATTCACCTCTCCTATTCCGCTGAATTCTTTAGCAATAGCGATGTATAGTAATTTATTTCCTTTTCTTACCTCAATTCCGGCAATGGGTTTAATTCCATGATTATCACAGGCTTTTTTGAAATCATAAATGGCCGTAACTGTATTGATATCCGTCAAAACCAATTCTTTAATCCCCAATTCCTCAGCTTGTCTCACCAGTTCTGTAACCGATAAAGTTCCGTAACGGAGGCTGTGAAAAGAATGGCAGTTGAGAAACATTGTATGAAGTTTTTAAAATTATTTTCCGAAATCAAATCCTGAAGCTCTGCCAACGGCATCTGCTCCGAAACGGTTTTTAAGATAATCCATGGTCTGATAAAGATTCATCTGCTCCTCGGTATCTTCAAACAGATTCATCTGATGATTTCCGTGTACCAAGTCTGTGAAGCGCAAACCTACGAGTCTGAGGCGCATTCTTCTTGTATATACTTTATTAAAAAGTTCCAGCGCAATTCTCGATAAGGTGTGATCGGCGGAAGTGTAGGCTACTTTATGCTGTTTGGTTTCGGTATCAAAATTGGCATAGCGGATCTTAATAACAATGGTGGAAGTCAGCCATTTTTCCTGTCTTAATTGATAGGCTAACTTTTCTGCCATGCCTGAAATTAGTCTTTTCAGTTCCAAAAGATCCATTGTATCGGTGCTGAACGTTCTCTCTGTGGAAATAGATTTTCTTTCGGAATAAGGAACAACCGGGTTTTCGTCGATCCCATTGGCTTTTTTCCACAATTCTTTTCCGTTGACACCGATCATCTGCTGTAAAACCAAGACAGGAACTTCCGATAAAGTCTGTATGGTTCTGATGCCGATTCTCGATAAAAGCTGAAACGTTTTGTCACCCACCATTGGAATTTTCTTTACCGACAGCGGATTTAAAAATGGTTGAATTTCTGATTCTATGATTTGCTTTTTTCCCTCAGGTTTTGATTCTCCGGTTCCGATTTTTGAAACGGTTTTGTTGGTTGACAGCGCAAAACTTATCGGCAAACCTGTTTCTTTGGTCACGGCGGCAGAAATTTCTTTTGTCCATTGATAACATCCAAAAAACTTGTCCATTCCGGAGAGATCCAGATAGAATTCATCGATACTCGCCTTTTCCACTATAGGAACTCTTTCCTGAATGACTTCCGTTACCAGATGAGATAACTTGGAATACAATTCATAATCACCTTTAACCACTTTTGCTTCTGGGCAAAGTTTTAAAGCCATTCTGATAGGCATCGCGGAACGAACTCCAAATTTTCGTGCTTCGTAGGAACATGACGCCACAACCCCACGGTCTCCCCCACCGATAATGAGAGGAATTCCTTTGAGTTCTCTATTTTGTAACCTTTCACAAGACACAAAAAAAGTATCCATATCCATATGAACAATTGCACGTTTCATTTTACAAAATTAGATACTATTTGTCCCAAAATTATTATATTTGCTGATACAATTTGTCCCAATGTCAATTTTTTCAGATAATATCAGGTTTTTAAGGGTTAAGAAAGATTTATCCCAACAAGGTTTTGCCGATAAGCTTAATCTCAGTCGGGATCGGTATTCAAAATATGAAAATGGTCGCTCTGAGCCCTCATATGATGTATTGATTAATATATCCAAACACTTTCATATCAGTATTGATCTTCTTCTTACTGTTGACATTAAAAAATATCCCTTAGACGAAATTCTGCAACTTCCGGACAACAGAATTGTGCTGCCCATCATCGTCGATCAGTCGGGAAACAACAGCATTGAAATTATTCCACAGAAAGCATCGATGGGTTATCTGTCCGGCTACAGCGATCCTGAATATATCGAAAATTTACAGCGGATCTCATTACCATTTCTTACCAACGGAAAATACCGGGCGTTTCCGGCGCAGGGAGATTCTATGCCTCCGTTCAAAGATGGTTCTTACATTATTGGAAAGTATGTTGAGAATATTGAGGATTTAAAACCAAACAAAAGCTACATTTTTATCACGCTGGATGATGGAATTACCTATAAAAGATTTAAAGCTAAAAAAGAAAATTTAATCACCGTAAGTGCCGACAATGAATTTTATGATCCATATGATATTGATCTGAAAAACATTGTTGAAATCTGGCAGTATGCATCAGGCATTTTCCCTGAAGAATTTGAAGCAGATTATCCTCAGAATTATCATGTGAAAGATTTGTTTTTGGAATTGAGGAAGGATATTAAAAACCTGGAAAATAAGATGTTTAAATAATTTTGATAAAGACTAATAATTAAACAGATTTGATTTTTAACAGTAAGAAATCTGACAAGTATTTACCCAATCAACCAATGAAAATAACGATATTGAAACCTGGAAAAAATAGTGCATCAAGCATTTAAAATAAAAAAATATATTTAAATCTGAATTATAATACGACAACTTCTGTCGCTTCCCAAGCCTACATTTGCTTTAATGAAAATCACCAAAAAAGCAATGAAAAAAGTAACCTTACTTTCTTTAGACGGTGGCGGAATAAGAGGAATTATTACCTGTATTATTTTACGTTACATAGAGGAGCAACTACAGCATCATGACCATCCCAACGCAAAACTGGGAGACTATTTTGATCTGGTTGCAGGCAGCAGCACAGGCGCTTTGATCGCATCGATCATTTTGTGTCCTGACGAAAACAGAAAAGCAAAACACTCAATACAGAAAGGTTTAGAACTCTACGCAGAAAAAGGAGAAAGCATCTTTCAGGTATCATTTTGGGAAAGACTGATCAATCCATATGGTTTGTTTAACGAAAAAATATCTCAGAGTGTTTTAGAGAAAAACCTTATCGACTTTTTCGGAAATCTAGAATTAAAAGAATTTATAAAACCTTGTTTAATTACCAGCTATGACATAGAGAACCGCAGAGCAAAATTGTTCAACTCTTGGAATGCAGTTTTGAGTACTGATAATTTTTATGTAAGAGATATTTGTCGGGCTACTTCTGCTGCGCCCACATATTTCAGTCCGGTACAGATTAAATCGATGTACGGACAGGTTTTCAGTCTTATTGACGGCGGAATGTACGCCAATAATCCTGCATTGTGTGCATATGCGGAAGCTAGAAAAATCCCTTTTGCGGAAGTGCTGAAAAACCATCAGAAAGCCAATCATCCGACGGTAAATGATATGATCATCGTTTCTATAGGAACCGGAATTGAATCTAAAAGTTATTCGTTCAAAAAACTTCAGAAAGCAGGAAAACTGGGTTGGGTGTCTCCGATTATTGATATTCTGATGTCTGCAAATGCTGAAACCGTAGATTATCAGCTATGTCAGATGTTTCAGACTTTGGGGCAGAGAAATCAGAAGAATTATTACAGAATTAATCCCTCTCTGAAAAACGCTTCCCCAGCAATGGATAATGTAAGAAGATCAAATATTGAAAACCTGATACAGGCCGGATTGAGTTATATTGATGATAACAGGGAAGTTTTAAATCAGATTGTCCATAAATTAATCAGAAATAAAATATAAGGTTTTTTGCTTATAATAAATCAATATAAGCTTAATTGATTATAATTAACCGCTCATCATAAGAGCGGTTTTTTAATGATAAATTTAAAACACGACATTGTTTGTCGTATTAAGCTCATATATTTGTTTAACAAAATTACGCAATGAAACGCTTGCGCTCCATTCGACTAAAATATAATGCAGCAAGGCTGCAACATAAAAATGCCCGATGAAAAAAGATTTTTACCTTACAAGATATGCCCTGATCATCAAGAAATTAGAGACTGCTCCTGCTACCTATTCACAGTTGGAAGACTATCTTCTCAACTCTTTTGAATTTCAGGATGCAGATATAAAAAGCTACTCGATCCGTACTTTGCAAAGGGATATCCGTGAGATTTCAAATCTTTTTAATCTTTCAATTCACAATAAAAAGAAAGGTGACAACCGTTATTATATCGAAAGTCGACCGATGATGGAAGTCGATGAATACAACCAAAAATTATTAGAATCTTTTCAGGTAAGCAATGCATTAAATGTACATCCCGACTTTGCAGATTTTATTTTTTTTGAAAGCAGAAAACCCACTGGTGTAGAGCATTTTTATGACCTCTTCTTTGCCATCCGCAATAAAAGAGTCGTGACTTTTGAGCATTACAATTACAAAAACAAACTGATGACCTCACGTAAAGTACATCCTCTGGCGCTGAAAGAATCTAAAGACCGCTGGTATTTGATTGCCATTGACACCAAAGACAAAACCTTAAAATCATTCGGTTTAGACAGGATCAATTATCTGGATGTGACCAAAAATAAATTCAGAGAGAAATACAAATTCAGTTTCCGGGAACATTTTAAAAATGCTTTCGGGGTAATGAATTTAACCGAACAGAAACCACAGAAAATCGTCCTGAAATGCAGCCGGCATCAAGGCGAATATATTAGAAGTTTTGCGCTGCATCAGTCTCAGAAAGAAACCAGAGAAACTCAGGAAGAGATTTATTTTGAGTTCTTCCTCCACCCTACTTATGACTTTATGCAGGAGATTCTCTCATATGGAAAAGAAGTTACCCTTTTAGAACCTAAAACCTTAGTTGATGAGATCAGAGCTCATTTGCAAGCTTCGTTGAGCAATTATTCGAAAGAATTGTAAGTCTGTATATTCATTTTTTGATTACATTTACATAAATATCTACGATTGAAATCACAGTTTCTCTTTCTTTTCTTTTTCATTTCTACCTTTTGTTTTTCGCAGCAGACGGAAGAATTTAAACAGGTGAAAAATTATTACAACCAGCACAGAAGTATGCTGAATAATGAGTTTAAGAAGAAATTTGATGCAGAAACCAATAACGTCATTAAAACTTCCATCAAGCAGGATTTCTTATTCTTCATGAAAAAGATGGACAGCATCGAGAATACGGCATTGGTGGGTGCCTTGCTTAAAGTGAGAAATACCGAAGATCTGGATAATTTGAATTTAGAAAAAAAAATAAATCCTACTGCTGATCACAGCGAAATTTTTCCTTTTACAGACAAAACTGCAGACTACCCCGGTGGCATTAATGCGTTGAGAAAGGAAGTTGCCAATCTTTTTTACAGTGAAGCCGTATTTTCAGAGATTAATCCTGTAAAAACCAATGTAGCTTTTGTAGTAGAAAAAAACGGTAAAATCACCAACGTACGAGCAGAAGGTGATAACTTCACTTTTAACCGCCAGGCAGAAATCGCTTTATATTCTCTTTCGGGAAAATTTTCTCCCGCAGTGATCAATGGCGATCCGGTGAGATACCGCTTCAGACTTCCTCTAACTTTAAATCTTGAATGATTGATTTTTTCTTGGTCGTCTCATTATTAATATTACTTTTGAGAAAAAAATTCAATGAAAAAACTCTTTACCATCTTAACGGTTTGCATCACCGTTTTTTCTTTACACGCACAAGAACTTAGTTCTAATCATGAAAGCGACTCCGAACGAAAAAATGATATCCTTCTTGATCCTATTTTATTAATTGCTGTTCCTATGGTCAATGTTAGCTACGAAAGATTAATCAATAAAGATATGGGGATCGGGGTTAATGCAATGATCACTTTAAGCGATGAAGTGGATGACTTCAAGCAGTTCTCTCCTTATTTCAGATATTATATGGGAAAAAAATATGCTTCAGGATTTTTCTTCGAAGGTTTTGTTCCGGTAACATTACAGAATGATGCATACTACAGTTATCAGTATGACGATTTCACCAACAGTTACTATTACATCAACAGTGCTAAGAAAAATTCAACAACTGTAGGAATTGGTTTTGGAGTCGGAGGAAAATGGGTAATTAAAGACCGTTTGGTAATAGAAGCCAGCGGAGGTATTGCCAGGAGATTCGGTGATTTCGACAAATATGATATTGGGCCTGTCACCGGAAAAATTATGGGCGGTATAGGATATCGATTCTAAATTTTAAAAAATACATACTTAAAAGCTTAGTTTTGCACTAAGCTTTTATTTTTATGTTTACCGACGAATATTTTATGAAAATGGCTTTTCAGGAA
Organism: Chryseobacterium sp. JAH; assembly: GCF_001507335.1. Classification (GTDB taxonomy): domain Bacteria; phylum Bacteroidota; class Bacteroidia; order Flavobacteriales; family Weeksellaceae; genus Chryseobacterium. The sequence continues at coordinate 220,532 of NZ_LMAH01000003.1, forward strand.
GCCGAGATTGCCTTCGAAAAAGATGAGGTTCCGATAGGATGCGTGGTGGTTTCTAACAATCGAGTGATTGCAAGAGCTCATAATCTTACCGAAACTTTAAACGACGTTACCGCTCACGCCGAAATGCAGGCCATCACTTCTGCTGCCAATTTTTTAGGCGGAAAATATCTGATTAACTGCACTTTGTACGTGACCTTAGAACCTTGCGTGATGTGTTCGGGAGCCCTTGCGTGGTCACAGATTTCAAAAGTGGTGATTGGTGCAAGAGACGAACAGCGCGGTTTTATCAATAAAAATTTAACACTTCATCCAAAAACAGAAATCGTCACCGGAATTATGGAGAATGAATGCTCTTCTATTGTAAAAGAGTTTTTCAAATCGAAAAGATAGATTCAGGTAAGGCTGTTGACATCTATATTAGCCTTATCCTGAGCCTCAATTACAAATTTTTACCCAAAAAGTAAAGCCCTTTTAGCGTGTGCAGTCGGTCTGCAATATGTATTTTGTCTGTGAGTGGCTTGTACACGTGAGAAACCCCGCCCGTTGCGATAACAAAACAGTCGTCATTTACCTCATCATTGATACGGTCGATAAAGCCTTCCACCATGCCGAGGAAACCATAGACCATACCGCTTTGCATACAGCTGATAGTGTCTAAACCTAAAACAGATTTTGGTTTCACAAGTTCAATTTCGGGGAGCTGAGCGGTTTGGCTAATTAAAGAATTTAATGAAGTTACGATTCCCGGAGCGATAATAACGCCCAATGTTTCACCATTTTCTGCAACACAACTTGCCGTAAGCGCGGTTCCGAAATCAAGTACAATCTTCTTTCTGTCGGGATACATATTATGCGCAGCAACTAGGTTGGCGTAAATATCCGTTCCCATTTGCTTCGACTTGGCAATAACTCCTGAAGGTGTAGTGCGGTCTACCATAATCGGAACAATTCCGTGAATTTTTCTTATCGCAGAGGTAATTTCCCTGGTCAGTTGCGGAACTACAGAACCAATAATGATTTTTTCTATTTTTTTAGGATCAACTTTATAGGTTTGATATAAAATCAGCATCTGACCGTGCAGTTCATCTGCTGTACGGTACGGCTTGGTATTGATCACCCATGAGATATCACAGTTGTCATCGTCAAAAAGACCAAATCTGATATTGCTGTTTCCAACATTGATTACGATAGAATTCATTAAATAGCTTTTCGGTGGTAAATGTAACAATTTTCATAAAAAGAGCCTTTTAATATTTGACAAAATGGTTTATCATTGTAAAAACAATTTATTAGATTTAAAACACCAATGAAAAAATTTATTATTCTCATATTTATCAGCCACTTCACAATCCTCTTCGCTCAGAAAAACGTCAAAATGTACAACGAGCGAAAAGGCGACACGATCACATTTTATGTCGACAACCAGGAGATTTATCCCGTTTCATTAGTTTTTAACGGCCAGCCGGAGATTAATAATTTAAAAAAGCCTGAACTGTTCAAAACCACTCAGGTTATTCCTGCTAAAACGGTAAAGCAGAAAGTAACTTACTTTGTGGTAAATGATAAAAAGAAAGGCTGGGGAATCAAAAAGATGCCAGGCTACCAATCCTACATAGGTGATATCACCCTCAAAAATTATGACACTCAGTATGTCTACGACTTACCTTTTGGAAAGGGAAAAGCATTCTGGATCCATCAGGGCTATAATGGAACATTCTCTCATCAAAATGAAAATTCTTTAGATTTCATCATGCCAGAGGGCACAGAAGTTTTAGCAGCAAGAGAAGGCATGGTGATTGACATCGTTCAGAACAACGACAAAAGCTGCCCCACCCGAAGCTGCGCCCCTTTCGGAAATTATGTTTCTATATTGCATCATGATGGAACGATTGCACAATACTATCATTTAGAGCAAAATGGTGTTCAGGTAAAACTCGGAGACAGCATAAAAAAAGGTCAATTTATCGCATACAGCGGAAATACCGGCTGGAGCAGCGGGCCACACCTCCACTTTAATGTATATATCTCGAGTGCGACGGCAGATAAGAACAGAATTACGGTGAAGACGCTTTTTAAAACCGGACATGGGGATAAGGTGCAGTATCTGGAGGAAGGCAAATCTTATGCGAGGGGGTATTAATTATTCTTAAATTGCTTCGCATTGTCAACCAACAATTTATAAAGATCATCAAAATTTATCTGTAATGAATTTGCTGAAATACAGATTGGCGTTTCATAATATCTGAAATTTAACTTAAGTCCTCTAAGTTTCAACCACTGAGTTGTTTTATTAAGATAATCTATTGGATTCTGTACTATGACAAGAATAAATTTGTTCTGATTAACATTCACCATTTTAACTTCTTTAATGTCTTTCCAAGGTATAAAACCTAATGCAAGAGCACTGGAATTATCATTAATTCCTTTTTCGTTAATAATTAGTCCCGGTTTTTTATTAGACAACCTAAATAACATTGTTATCGCTGCAAAACCAAAAAAAACAACACAAACAAAACCTGCCAGAAAACGGGGAAAAGGCTTCACTATCCAGGCATATCTGTTTGAATGATTGGTAGGTTCCGGTTCATATATTATTAAAATTAACCCAAGAACAACAAATAAAACTGCGCCCAAAAACAGGAGTGTCATTTTGATTCTACTTAGGGGGATTACTACTGTATCAATCCTTCCATTTATCATTATTAATTCGTCTTTAGATTGCCAAAAGTAAATCAAACAATTGAAATAAAAACTAATTTTTACTTATTTTAATCTATAAGAATAGATTAAAATTGCACATATAATTATTAAGGTTTTTTTTAAATCTTGAAATATATCTCTGAAGGTCTACTAATTCTTTAATAAACTATGAAATATTCTTTCACCATACTTCTCCTTCCTCTCATCAATCTCAGCTGCAACCATACAAAAATGGCAACAACTTCAAGCTGCGCCGATTATTCAATTTATTATAATTATACAAGTGACCGCAACACATTAAAGCAGCTAAAAGACATCCCAAATCTTAAGGAAATCGATGAGCAATCGTTCAATTTTTATCTTGATAGCGGTGATAATTTTGAAAAAATTAAAAAGGATCAAATAGTATTTGTCCCGGAAAGTGAGTTTTTTCAAATTCCTGACCGTAAAGGAGAGATTCCACTCTACGTTCTAGGATTTGTTCAGAATAACAATATTAAACAGTACCTGGTATTTGGTCTTCATATTGGACAGAACTCATCTTTATATATCATCAATCAGGTAGACAATAAAATAACCTCAATGTTTTCAGCTCATTCTAATTACAACTCCGGTTATGGTGGTGAGAATGTAGAAACAAAAAAAGTATCTGATTCTATTTTCAATGTTAAAGTGTTTCATTCTTATGATACAATTGACCGCAATGGCAACTCTTCCGAAACTTGTCACTATCAGCTTATACTATCTGATGAAGGATATTTAAGCGTGGTTCCGTAATCCTCCAATTTTACTAAAGTAGTGGTTTTTAAAATTTAGTTAAAAATCAAATCCATCCGTTTTAAACCAAATCCATCCGCATGAAGTCTCCCACAACTTGTGGGAAACAAAATGCATCCGCAGGAAGTCTTCCGCAAACCTGTTTTAAACCAAATGCAGTTTGCATTGATACAAAACAAAATCCCCAAAGAAAACTCTTCGGGGGTTATTTATTGATTTAAACCAAACTATTTCACTTCAACAAAATTGTTTTCAGGATTTACATCTGCCATTCTCTGGCTGAAATCTATGCCTAGCAATGACAGTTGAGATTTGGTATACGGAATCGTCAGCGAATATTCTTTCTGCGTCCATGGCCAGTATTTTTCTGTCTTAAAATCACCGTAGCCATCTTTCTCCTTCCAGGTATGGGTCATATTCATTGGGATGTAATAGGTGATAATCTTTTTATCTGTAGTCATCACGCTAAAGTCGATAGGCATAGGAACCTGACTGTTGTTCAGCAGAGTGATCGTTGTAGATTTTGCATCGTACTTCACATCTTTAATTCCGTAGTCGATGGTTTTTGTCGTGTTGATCCAGTAATGATGAAACCACTTCAGATCCATACCCGAAACTTTCTGTGCAATGTGAAGGAAATCTCTGTCGGTAGGATGTTTCATCGCCCACTGATCAAAATATTCTTTCATTATTTTTTCTAAATTCTGTTCACCAACAATGTAGCCTAGCTGCACCAGATACAATTCTCCTTTCACATAACTTGCAAAACTGTACGCTGTACCGTTGTCATGATGATCGCCCAACCACACTGCAGGCTCTTCGATTCCTCTCTGTACAATACTTCTGTATGCATTGATTTTATCTACAAAAGGATTTGGTCGCTCATCTTTTGGCGGAAACAACTGATGCATCACGATGCTTTCGGCATAACTTGTAAAACCTTCGTCCATCCACGGTCTTAAAGGTTCGTTGGTTGCCAGCATCTGCTGATACCATGAGTGAGAACCTTCATGAACCATTAACCCCATTAAATCTTCAATATTTTTTGCTTCACCTAAAATCATCGTACACATCCCATATTCCATCCCACCGTCACCACCTTGGATGAAAGCGTAAGAAGGATAGGCATATTTTCCGAATCTGGAATTCATAATCTGGAAATATTTGGTCACGTAAGACTGTGCTTCACCCCAAACCTTGGTTTTATCATTTTTCTGATAGACAAAAAATACCTTCGGCCCTTGCGGAACATCAAAACTTTCAACGGAATAATCTTTATCTGCAGCCCAAGCAAAGTCTAGCATATTTTTGGCAGTCCACTTCCAGGTAGCCTTATTTTTATCAGCTTTAATATTTGCGGATGCATCATACCCTTTCACTTCTGTAGGATTCAAAAGTGTTCCGCCCGCTCCTACTACATAATCTTTATTGATTTTAATCGTCACATCAAAATCTGCAAAAGGTGCATGAAATTCTCTTCCCACATAATCAAAAGTTGCCCAGCCATCATAATCGTACTCAGCAATTTTCGGGTACCATTGTGTCATTGTCATATCAACGCCTTCACGATTATTTCTTCCGCTGCGTCTGATCTGCTGAGGAATTACAGCATCCCACTCCATGGTGAAAGTGGTTTTGGAATTGGGTTTTAAAGATTCATTTAAATAAACCTTCATCACCGTTTCCTGAATTTCAAACTTCAGATTCTTTCCGTTTTGTTTAATCCAGTGGATATTTTGTGCACCTTCCTGATCCTTAGGAATCGATGCTAGTCTTGAAACTCCGTCTTTCTGCAATCTCGAATCCCCGTTTTTTCCCTGTCCGCCCACTCGCTGATCCATCATTGAATTGGGTTTAAAAGCATTCCAGTACAAATGGAAATACACAACATTGAGTTCGTCTGGCGAATTATTGGAATAGTTTAAAGTTTGATTTCCTTCGTAGGTAAATTTTTCTGCATTGACATCAATATCCATTTTGTATTGGGCAGCCTGCTGATAATAAGCGTTCTGCTGCGCCTGCAACTGCGAAATGATCAAAGCAAAGAGTATTGCAAACGATTTTTTCATTGAAAATTTATTTTTTTTAAAGGTAAGTAAATTTTGAAAGAGGCTCAAATGTGATATTCAGGCTCGATTGTATGTTTTGATTGTTTAATAATGATGAGGTTAAATTTTGTGTTGTAGAATTGGGGATTTTTATTTCCCGCAAATTAAACAGATTCTCACAGATGATTACGTATAAGAATCTTTGTTAATCTGTGTGAACCCATTAATCTTTCTAGAATTTTTTTCCCAATAACCCTAAGAGGGAAAATTTCTCAAAACTCATCAAAATTACACCCTTTATGGATGGGGAAATTAATTATGATAATTTTTTTTGACTGAACTTTCAAATACAAATCATTAGTATTATTGGTGAAAAAAAATTATGTCATTTGTGTTTAAAAAAATAAAACCTCAAAGGCAGACGTATCGATCAGTGAAAAGCATCAGTATTGTTTGTATTGAAATGAATCATTTTCTTAATCAAAGTAATCTGTCCCAAATGATAATAAGCATGTTCAATCATTCCGTCAATATTTCTTAAATACGTTCCGTATTTTTCATCGACAAAGACTTCATTTAATTTAGAATCTGGCATCTGTTCCAATAATGTTGCGAACTTTTCAGAATCATTCCACAGTTTATTTAAAAGAGATTCCCATTGCTGCTGAGATTCAATCGGAGGAAGATCAAAGCTGAACTGATCTCTGATTTCCAGATTGCCACCTTCGAAAACATTGAGAATTCCAGCAATATAATAATCGATGTGAAATGTGAGCATGGCAATGGTGTTCAAATCAGCAATTTTCGTGTTTGCGTGATGCCAGGTTACATCTGAAAGCTGATCTTTAAAATTGGTATTGGCAATCCATTTTCCATCCAATACAACTTCACGGAATCTTTTGGCTAACTGTGAGGGTGTGCTCATTGTTTTGTTTTTTTAAAGATAAATATTTTTTAGTTCCCCACGGATTGCACAGATTTTCACAGATTCTTTTTTTAAATAACCAAGACGCAATGCCACGAATTCACAAATGAAACTAGATCATTTATTCATCAACCTTGCCAAGGTTCGTAACGATTAAAACCAAAAAAATCCTTCAAGGTTTCTAAAACCTTGAAGGATTGTATTCCGAGTAACCAGACTTATTTTTTTGAAGAAATTTCTTTCTTTCCGCTTTGTAAAATCTTTTCCAGGATTCTTAAAGTAATCAGATACGTCGGTTTTACACCGGTCAGTCCTAATCCACCTGAAGACAATGTAGCTCCAGTTTCCAAAGGATTATCTGAAGCATAGTAAGCATAACTTACAAACAGATCCGGCGCAATATGATGTCTGATTTTCGATGCCACCTGAATCGCCTTCTGGTAATGTGCACCTTCCATTTCAAGCCCGATGGCCTTCCATGAAGTATTCATAAAATACTGAAGAATATCTCTGTTTTGAAGCGAAGTTCCTAAAACGGTAATCATCGGACCTTCGAAAGCTTTCAATTCATCATCCTGAAAATCATCCAATTTCAAAGCATTTTCAAAAGGATAATTATCGGCTGTTCCTTCAAAAATATGAGAGGTTGGAATCATAATATCGCCTTTTCCACCCGCGAGAATTCCCGCTTTCCCCATGATAGAAACAGATTTTACCTTCATCATATACACCTCTCCTTTTTGTTCGAAGGGTCTCAGCAATTCATCCATTACTTCAAAGGCCTGTTCGCCAAAAGCATAATCGAAAACCATGATCACATCGTCACCATCATATTTCAAGTGACCGAATGGGGTATTTTTAAGATTGGTTTTGCTTAAATCAATAATCTGAACATCGATATTACTTCCGCTCTTGTCGTTGATGTAAACTAAACCTTCTTCCAACGCATATTTTGAAACTTTGTCGCGAAGATCTTTTTTATCTGAAATTTCTCCGTAAAGTTTGTAATCAACATCTTTCGGATCTTTTTTCTTTAAAGCATCATTACTGTACAGCATATTTTTCACCGAATGCATATTCGCAGAAATAATGTGCAACGGACGCATGTGAAGATTGTTTTCAAATAAAACTTCTTTCACTTTGTGAGCCCATTTTTCACCGAAATAATGATGCCCAACTCTTTCTTTTAAAATAGCACTGAAATAAATCTCGCGCTCACGGCTTTGTTTGGCATCTTCCAGACTCACCTTTCCTAAATGGTAAATGATTTTGAATAATCTGTCCGGATTTTCGTCATCGCCGAAAGTATTGTAAGCATTTAAGGTTTCATCGAAAGTTCTTCCTATTAAAGAAGAAAGATGAATCAGTGCGACTTCTTTTTCTCTTCTGCTGAATTTTTTCTCGCCTTTTACCACTTCTTCAATGATTTTGAAAGCACGTGTCGGCTTCCAGTTTTCATCCTGGATAAATGCGAGATTACGGATTTTATCGGCTTCTATAAATAAGAACGTTAAGTGGGTAAGGATATCATAGATTTCTGAACGTCCCAAAAGAACCTCAATGTTCATCTGATGTTCGTCGATACGGTAACAGTTTCTTCTTCTCTTTTTAGGAACGATCGGCTCGAAGCTCCCTTTATCAAAACCTTCGTCTGATGTAAGATGAATGAAAGCGCATTCTTCAATTCCTTCCGGAAGTCTGTCTAAAACATACATCAAACCATCAAGTTCCAATTTGCTTGGAACGCTCATGGTACCGTAAATTTCGGGATTGATCGTTTTCAACAAACTTCTAATGCTTTCTCCGGAAACTCCGCTTGGCTTGAAAAAACCTCTATAAAACAGGTGTCTCATAGAAATGTATAATCTTTCAATTGCCTCAGTGGTTTCTCTTGCTCTAGAATTTGTCATATATTAAAATTTTTATAAAAAGTCTGACAAGTTACGAAATTTAAATTTAGCACATCTAATAAATTAATAATCAACAGATTAAAATTCAAAGTTATTTTTAACCCGTTTTCAATAATTATTTCTTAAAAATAACGTTTCCTTTTAAACCGCAGAAAAATTTCAGAATAAGTTTTCTTCATATTACAAAATTTCCATCCTTATATATAAGTCTGATTACTGATTATTAAATATTTCTTTGTAATTTTAATATTGTGGCACCCAAATCAGAACTTAAGCTTCTTGTTTATCCACATCAAATCATTAAAATTCCCAAAAACCCTTAACACACACAGGGGTTGATATAAATTTAATTAAATTTTAAATTTATTAACACTAAAAACAATAGGGGTACTTCTATTTTAATTCATTTTTTTTGTAAATTTGCAACATAAAATTCAACACTATATGTCAACTTTAAGATTTAAAGCTTTAGAAACTTTACCATTCAAGGACTTTAGAAAAGATAATTCAGTAGAAATTCCTGCTAAATTATCAGAATTGTTTTGTGAAAATGTATTCTCTGAGAACACAATGAGAGAATACCTTACAAAAGAAGCATTCCAATCTATTATGGATGCTATTAAAAAGGGAAGTAAGATCCAGAGACTAATTGCGGATCAGGTAGCAGTAGCTATGAAAGACTGGGCAATGAGCAAAGGTGTTACTCACTACACGCACTGGTTTCAGCCATTAACTGGAAGCACTGCAGAAAAGCACGATTCATTCTTCACACCTATCGAGGGTGGCAGAGCGATCGAAAGATTCAGCGGAAACTTATTAATTCAGCAAGAGCCTGATGCATCTTCTTTCCCGAACGGAGGCATCAGAAACACTTTTGAAGCAAGAGGTTACACTGCTTGGGATCCTACATCTCCAGCTTTCATTATGGGAACTACTTTATGTATCCCTTCAATCTTTATCTCTTACACAGGAGAAACTTTAGATTACAAAGCGCCTTTATTGAGAGCTTTGCACGCTGTAGACGAAGCTGCAACGAATGTTATGCAGTATTTCGACAAAAATGTAACGAAAGTAACTCCTACTTTAGGTTGGGAGCAAGAATATTTCCTGGTTGATTCAGCATTATATCAATCTCGTCCAGATTTGGTTTTAACGGGTAAAACTTTGTTAGGACACTCTCCTGCAAAAGGACAACAATTGGATGACCACTATTTCGGTTCAATTCCTACAAGAGTAATGAACTTCATGAAAGAGTTGGAAGTTGAATGTATGAAACTGGGGATTCCTGTAACAACAAGACACAACGAGGTAGCTCCAAACCAGTTTGAGCTAGCCCCAATGTTTGAAGAAGTAAACGTGGCAGTTGACCACAACTCTTTGTTGATGGACGTAATGGCAAGAATTGCTCACAGACACCATTTCCACATTTTATTCCATGAAAAACCATTCGCAGGAGTAAACGGAAGCGGAAAGCACAACAACTGGTCTTTAGCAACCGATACAGGTGAAAACCTTTTGAGTCCGGGAAAAAACCCTAAGAAAAACTTACAGTTCTTAACATTCTTCGTAAATACCATCAAAGCTGTTCATGAATATGCTGATCTTTTAAGAGCAAGTATTGCTTCTGCAAGCAACGACCACAGATTGGGTGCAAACGAAGCTCCACCGGCAATTATCTCTGTATTTATCGGAAGTCAGTTGTTCAGAGTTTTGGAAGAGCTTGAAAAAGTAACGGAAGGAAAGCTTTCACCAGACGAGAAAACAGATTTAAAACTGAATGTTGTTGGAAAAATTCCTGAAATCTTGCTGGATAACACGGATAGAAACAGAACTTCTCCATTTGCATTTACAGGAAATAAATTTGAGATCAGGGCGGTAGGTTCTTCTGCAAACTGCGCAGAATCTATGACGGTAATGAATACGATTGCTGCAAAACAGTTGGGTGATTTCAAAAAAGAAGTAGACGCTTTAATTGAAACAGGTCTTAAAAAAGACGAAGCGATCTTCAATGTATTGAGAGAATACATCAAGCAGTGTAAAAACATCATGTTTGAAGGAGACGGATATTCTGATGACTGGGCTGTAGAAGCAGAAAAAAGAGGTCTAAACAACTGGAAAACTACTCCTGAAGCATTGAAGCAGGAAATGAACCAGAAGTTCCTTGATCTATATGAAGAAATCGGAATCTTCAACCACAGAGAAGTTGAAGCAAGAAACGAAATCAAATTAGAAAAATATTCAACTGTAATTGATATTGAGGCTAGAGTACTGAGTGACATCGCAAGAAACCACATCATTCCTTCCGCTTTAAATTACCAGAACCGACTCATTGAAAACGTAAGAGGTCTTAAGGATATATTTGAAGATAAAGAATTCAAAACTTTGGCAAAAGAGCAAATGAGCTTAATCACTCAGATTTCCGGAAACATTTCTAAAATTAAATTAGGTGTTGAAGATCTTATGAAAGCGAGAGAAGCAGCAAAAGCTACTTCTGAAAGCCAAAAGCAAGCAGAAATGTACTGCACAAGCGTAATCCCTTTATTTGAATCTATTAGAGAAGCTTCTGATGATCTCGAAATGATGGTAGACGACGAGCTATGGCCAATGACAAAATATAGAGAAATGTTATTTACAAGATAACATCTGTAAAGTTCCATATTAGTGAAGGTTCCCTGTGTTTCAGGGAACTTTTTTTATACATTTTTAACATCGTTATCCAGAAAGTTGGATTTTAAACAATCTCGATCATCAAAGGAAATCCAATATCTTATGTTAAAAAATCTTAATAAAAAAAAACGCTACATCACCAAAATAGGGACGTAGCGGTTTGTTTTCCTTTAACATTCTTATGCAGTATGTTAAAATGTGTTAAAACGAAGACATGACAATAATCATATCGAGGCTGTCTTGGCTGGAATATCTACTTTTGTAATGCTTTAGAGAAATAAATATTCCTTTTTAACACGGATAATAAAAAATATATGAAGAAAAGAGTTTTGTTTTATTTGGTTGCTTTCGTTTCTACAATATCACTACAATCATGCGTTACTAATTACGTAGTTTCAAAACCGGCAACTTACACTAAAGAATACAAAACAGATGCCAAACTTGCTGCAATAGATACTAGGATAGAGAATGATAAAAAGTTGTTAATCAACTCTTTTATCTCTGAGAAAGCAGTAGCCATCAACAACACTAAAAATTCTTTAAAAAATTCTGAAATCGCAAAAGCGATTAAACATAATAAGACAATTGATAACATCTTAACAGAAGCTTCAACATACTTAGGAACTCCATACAGATACGGAGGAACTACAAGAAACGGAATCGACTGTTCAGCATTTGTATTATCAGTATTCGGTGCAGCAGCCGGTCTTACTTTACCAAGAGTTGCAGCGTCTCAATCTCAGGAAGGAGAAGCAATTGATAAAGAAAACCTTCAGAAAGGAGATTTGATTTTCTTTTCTCACGGCAGAAGAATTTCTCACGTAGGAATTGTAGAAGATGTAACTGAAGAAGGAGAAGTAAAATTCATTCATGCAGCCACTTCAAAAGGAGTAATGATTTCTTCACTGAATGACTCTTACTGGGGACCAAAATTCAGGTTTGCCAAAAGAGTAATCAATGAAAACGGAGAAAGTTACCAAAACTTAGCATCTACTAATTTTTAGTCTTAAATAATTGATTTATATAAATGAAGCCATCAAATTTTGATGGCTTTAATTTTTTCTAAGACTAGATATATCACTAATAACTTTTCACTGCCAAGTCGGCAAAGTTGAGTTACAGGTCTCCATACTTTTCGTCCGCAATACCGATGATTATTTAGCAAATGCCATCAATACGTAAAATCAGCTGTTTTTATCTATTTCTATATCGAAACGACGTAAGAGTCCATGAATTTCTGAAAGTGAAAATTTAGTCTTCTTAAGCCTGTTTGATTCAGGATTGATCGTGTAATTGAAAGAAGTTCTGAGGTCAGCTTTTTCTAAATTGGTTCTTTCGAATATTGCTCCATTAAAATCACAGTTTGAAAAGACAGAATTAGTTAAATCACATTCAGCAAAATCAACCTCAATCAGTTTACAATTTTTAAATAAAGTTCTCTTAACGGTTGTTTTATAGAAAACAGAATTATTTAGAGCACATCCTTCAAATCCGAAAGACATCCCAAACTCATTGCAGTCATCGAAATGCATTCCAATCATTTTGCAGTCCTTGAAAATGACGTCACGAAAACCAGTCCCTGTCAATTTGGTCATGCTTAAATTACAGTCTGTGAATTCACAATCGGTAAATTTAAACTGAGAAAGATTGGCATATTCAAAATTGCAGTTGTTAAAAGTGCAATTTTCGTATTCACCCATTTGTAGCGGTGTGTCAGCAAAGTTTAACTGAGCATAACTATGATCCAACACGTAAGACTCATTCATCAACTGTTAAGATTTTATGTAAAAGGAAAATTAATTAAAATTTTATCTTGCTGATTGAACAGATTTCATAGGTTTAAATTTGAAAAATATTCAGAATGAAAGTCAACTTCCATCATCCTTCCGACTCCCAGCCCTAAACCAAACTGTTTTTATCTGCGTAATTGAGTTTAAAGAAAATAAAAGTCATCATCGAGAAAGCTAGCAACGAGCTTCCACCATAACTAAAGTATGGCAACGGAATACCAACCGTCGGAAATAAGCCCATAACCATTCCTAAATTGATCGAAAAGTGCATCAAAAGGATCGAAGCAAATGAGTATCCGAAAACTCTGTTAAACGTTGATTTTTGTTTTTCCGCTAGATAATAAATTCGCCCGATATAAACCATGTATGAAAGAATCAAAATAGTGCTTCCAAAAAAGCCCCATTCTTCTCCCACCGTACAGAAAATATAATCGGTTTCCTGCTCTGGGACAAATTTCCCCTGAGTAACTGAACCTTCACGATAACCTTTGCCCCACATTCCACCGGAACCGATAGCTGTTTTTGAATAGAGTAAGTTATAACCCGACGTATCTCTGAACGCTTTCTCACCTTTATACAAAACCTCAATTCTTTCTCTCTGGTGTTTTGGCATTTTTTCTAAAACGTATGGAGTTGCAAATGCCAATCCGCATAAAAGAATTATAGAACCTGCGATACTGGAGATCGTAATAATATCCCAGCTCATTTTATAGTAATTCAGAAATATAAGAACTGAAGCAATCAACACAATGCCAATTACTACATAAATAGGATTCACAGCCAACGAAATTAAAAATACTGATGCAAAAATAAATCCTATTCCAAAAAGCCATCCACTTAAACCTTCCCTATATAAAGCAATGAAAAATGCTGTAAAAACCAATAAAGATCCTACATCAGGAATTGAAAGTACAACAGCCGCAGGAATTCCGACAATTGCTAAAGTCGTTAAAAGAGATTTTCTGTTTTTTAAGTTATATTCCGGTCCCGAGACGTAATTGGCGAGCATCAGCGCTACTCCAATTTTTCCAAATTCCACAGGCTGCATGGTAAAACTTCCGAATTTGTACCAGTTTTTCTGTCCTAGAATTTCAGTACCGAACACATGAAGACCAAGGAGAAGTAAAACTCCGCCAATGTAAATGATACCGGACATATTTTCGAAAAATTTGCTCCGGCTGAAAAATATAATTATTCCGACAAACAAAGAAATTCCAAAAAAAATCAATTGCTTCTTACCCAAACCTTCATCTACACTGTAAATATTAGCAATTGCAAAAATACAGAGCAAAAGATACAATCCAAGACCCAATTTGTCTATTCCTTCTGTCCACTTCATGGTTTCACGGTTTTTTTGGATTCAACTTTCTTTTTGGCTTGTAATCTTTCTTTTGCTTTTTTTATAAGGTTTAAGCTATCTTGTGTTTTTTTAAGCTTTACTGAATCCGTTTCCGGTTCTTTGTACAATCCTTTTCTTTTCAGATCGGCAATCCATTGTCTTTTATATTCGGGCATAAAGCTGGATGTAATCATTTTTTTGTAAAGATGTTCCCTTTTAAGATCTCCGGTGATATACTTCTCAGCAATTACTGTACAAGCGGGGCCCGCCCACGTTGCACCAAATCCGGCATGTTCCATTACAGCGACGACCACGATTTTTGGTTTATCGGCAGGAGCAATCAAAACAAATATAGAATTATCTTTTCCTTGGGGAACCTGTGCTGTACCTGTTTTTGCCAACTGGGTAAAGTCGCTTGACTTTAAACCTCTCGCAGTACCGTTTAAAACCACGGCTCCCATTCCTTTTAACACAGGACCAAAATGTTTAGGATCAACTAATGTTTTATGCTTTACTTTAAATCTCGGATCAGGGTTGGGCTTTCCATCAATTGATTTTACAACATGTGGCGTATAATACCAACCTCTGTTGGCAATCGCAGAGACATAATTGGCTAACTGAAGTGGTGTAACCATAACATCACCCTGCCCCATTCCGTTATAAATGGCACCGGTTGACATTTCATCCCAGTTTTTATAATTCTGTTTAGTTGAACCATTGGCTTTAATGATTGCTTTAAATCTTCTTTCGTAAAAATCTCCGGAAGGAATTCTACCTTTTGCACCTACAGCAAAATCATTATTTAAAAACTCTCCAACACCAAAGCTGCTCATTATTTTTTTCCACTCGTCGACACCTTTGGAAGGGTTTCCGGGATATTTTTTAATAATGGCAATAAAGGCATACGTGAAAAAACAGTTACTGGAAACCTGAATAGCAGGGATTAAAGGATCTGCTCCACCGTGACCTTTAATTCTTTTTCCTTTGTAATAAAAACCACCACCACAAGGAAAAATTGTGTTTTCATCCATCACACCCATCTGCATCGCCGCCAAAGCAGTCAACAATTTAAATGTGGAACCAGGAGGATATCCTGCCTGTAAAGACCTGTCAAATGTAGGTTTGTTTTCGTAAATTGTATCTTTTGAAAGTGCGTATAAATTCTTAGATTTATTCGGTCCTGTAAATAGGTTGGGATCAATATCCGGCCCTGTTGCCGCAACTAAAACTTCACCGTTATTAGGATCAATAGCAACGATCGCTCCATGCTTGTTGACCATCATTTCCTCCGCCATTCTCTGCAGGTCATAATCAATCGTTAAAGTAATATCTTTTCCTGTAATCACAGCACGGTCTAACGTACCGTTTTTATAAGGGCCAACATTTCGGAGTTTAATATCTTTCTGAATGTATTTGATTCCTTTAACCCCGCGAAGTTCTTTCTCGTAAGACTTTTCAATTCCCGCTTTTCCGATAAGGTCACCTGGAAGATAATACGTCGAATCTTTTTTGATTTCCCTGTCGTTCACTTCGCTTGTATATCCTAAAAGATTCCCGGAAGTAGAAACTTCGTACTGTCTTTGCGGACGCTGAACAATACTGAAAGCTGGATATTTAAATATAATCTCCTGAACTCTGGCAATTTCTTCCCTGCTCAAATCCTTAATAAAAGTCATTGGAGTCAGTTTCGAGTAATATTTTTCGCTCTTAATAAGTTTTATTCTCTTAATAAAATCACTCTTTTCAATTTTCATTAGATTACAGAATGCCAATGTATCAAAATCAGGTTTCATCAGAGCCTGAGTGAAAGAAACTTCATAAGCTGGCTGATTTCCCACCATGATTTTTCCATTCCTGTCAAAAATTACACCTCGCTGAGGTATGATGTATTCTGTTTTAATTGAAGTATTGGCAGCATTTAAGGCATATCGGTCTGTAAACAACTGTAAATAAGAAAGCCTTGCCACAAAAATGATGGCAAGTATGATAAGAACAGATAAGATTTTTATATGGCGTGTGTTCAAACTTTCTGTTTGATTTTAAATATTAAGGCGTAAACTATGATAAAGATAAAAGAAATCGCACTAGTTACCAACACATTAACCAATATTTCAAAGATTCTGCTGAATTTGAAAAACTCGACATACTGCACCAAAAGCTGGTGTAAAAATATGCTTGAAGAGAGAAACAGTAGAAATTGACTCCACTGCAGTGACTGAAATGAGAAGAAATCTGTAGAAGTATCTGTAGAAGTTCTGAAAATCAAAGTTCTGAAATATGCAATGACCGTGGTTGCCAAAGCATTGATTCCCCAAGAGTAAAGGAAGGCATCAATCGACAAACCAATTAAAAAACTTAGCGCTAAAAACTGAAATTTATTCCTAAAAAAAGGATAGAACATCACAAAAACCGGATATAGTACCGGTGTATATTTTCCGAAAAGCGTAATTCTGTTCAATACAAAAATCTGTAATGCAACCAGAAAAATCATGATCAAAAGATCAGTAAATAAGGTCCTGCTAATCATTTTCTTTTTTTATTACAGCCTGCATGGTATCGCTTATTTTCTGAACCTCAGCTTTCTTAAGGTTTTTCACAACAAAAACTTTATTCAGCGCGCCCATCTTTTCACTTAATTCAACAGAAATATCCCAGAAACCCGTTTGGTTATCCACTGAATATCCGGCAACCGTTCCAATCATAACACCTTTAGGGAAAATAGCTGATTTTCCGTCTGTTATAATTGTATCTCCAATTTTCAGTGAAACATATTTAGGTACATCAGACAGATGCATGACGCGTGAGTTGTCTCCTCTCCAGGTTAAAGTACCAAAATAACCAGATTTCTTCAATGCAGCGTTGATTCTTATTTTGTTCACACTCAGTACAGATTGTACCAGTGCATAGCTGTCGGTAGAATTGATTACGATTCCGGCAATTCCCTTTGGAGCCATGACACCCATTTGAGGAAGTACACCATCTCGCTTACCGCGGTTGATTGTAAAATAATTATTTCTTCGGTTGATGCTATTGAAAACAATTTCGCCATCTACGAATGTATAAATTTGCCCACCACCTAAAGTATCATGTACTTTTCGGAATATTGGGTTTTTAGCGCCCTGTTTTCCGTACAACTCAACCATTAACGCTTTGTTTTGGGCTACAAGACCTTCATTGGTCTGTTTTAGTTTAAGGTAAGAAACTCCCTCGTCAATATATCCTGAAACCCAAGAGTTGAAAGCAGCAGTCTGCCCGGAAAGCCAGGATCTCTGCATTGCGTTTTTAGAGAATATCAGAACGAGAGCAATAATTTGCAGGAAAATGAAGAATACAAATAGAGCATTCTTAGAAAATAATCTCAGCAAAAATCCCATTCAGATAAAGTCGTAAAAAGTTAAAATTATTTGATTAAGAAATTGAATTTATCCATATTCTTAAGTGCGATACCTGTTCCCCTTACAACAGCTCTCAAAGGATCTTCTGCAACAAATACAGGAAGACCAGTCTTTTTATGCAATCTGTCTGCAAGACCTCTTAGCAAAGCTCCACCACCTGCAAGATAAATACCTGTTTTATAAATATCAGCTGCCAATTCCGGAGGAGTAAGAGAAAGTGTCTCCATTACAGAATCTTCAATTCTGATGATTGATTTATCTAAAGCACGAGCAATCTCCTTGTACCCAACCATAATTTCTTTTGGCTTACCTGTGATCAAGTCTCTACCTTGTACTGGGATATCTTCGATATCTACATCAAGATCTTCAACAGCTGAACCTACCTCGATTTTCACTCTTTCAGCAGTTCTTTCTCCGATATATAAATTGTGATGCGTTCTCAAGAAATAAGCGATATCATTGGTAAATACGTCACCTGCAATTTTCACAGATTTATCACAAACAATACCACCTAAAGCAACAACAGCAATCTCTGTGGTTCCACCACCTATATCGATAATCATGTTTCCTTCAGGTTTCTGAACGTCGATACCAACTCCTATTGCAGCAGCCATTGGCTCATAAATCAAACGCACTTCTTTTGCGTTCACTTTCTGAGCAGAATCTCTTACCGCTCTTTTTTCAACCTCAGTAATTCCTGATGGAATACAGATAACAATTCTTAAAGCCGGCTGAATAAATCTTCCTTTGATCCCTGGAATTTTTTTGATAAATTCTTTGATCATATGCTCAGAAGCATGGAAATCTGCGATAACTCCGTCTTTTAATGGACGGATCGTTTTTATATCTTCATGGGTTTTACCCTGCATATGTTTTGCCTGTTCACCAACAGCAATCGGCCTCCCTGTAGAACGCTCAATTGCAACAATTGAAGGCTGGTCTATAACAATTTTATTATTATGGATAATAAGCGTGTTGGCGGTTCCAAGGTCTATCGCAATCTCTTGCGTAAACATATCGAATAAACTCATAATTTTCTCCTTGATTAAGGTTACAAAGATATAAATTTAAGACTACTAATGAGTAGCATAGTGAATATAATTTGGTTAAAATTTTATTAAAATTTTAATCTTTCATTTATCTTTTCATCTACTGTCTTTTAAATAATTTATTGCTTTTTACGATAATAATCATATACATTATCAGAAAGGCTTTAATTAAAAATTCCTTAAATTTGCGACTGATTATGATACAGTATTCCAATATACATCAGACGTCAAATTTCGCTGTGCTTTCAGTGAGTTATGAGAAGGCAGATGTAGAAACTAGAGGGAAATTTGCATTTTTTGACGAAAACATTAAAAACTTTGTCTCCCAAATTCACGATGAAGATTTAGGAGACGCTTTTGTGGTTTCCACCTGCAACAGAACTGAAATTTACACCACTTCCAGCAACTATCTTCTGGTGGCGGAAGAGTACTGTAAAACGATCGGCGTCAACCTTTCTGACTTCTTACCGTTTGCCAATATTTTAACAAAAGAAGAAGCACTGAACCATCTGTTCAGAGTGGCAGCCGGTTTGGAAAGTCAAATTATCGGTGATTTTGAAATCATTGGACAGATAAAAAAGGCTTATGCAAGATTCAAGAGAGAAAGACAAAACTCAAATCCTTACCTCGAACGTTCGATTAACTCGGCGATTCAGATTTCAAAAAGGATCAAAAACGAAACGGGAATTTCCAACGGAGCTGCTTCAGTTTCGTATGCGGCAGTTCACTATATTCTAAACAAGCAGAAAAGACTTACCGAGAAAAATATTTTACTTTTGGGAGTCGGTGAAATTGGACAAAACACGGTTGAAAATTTAGTAAAACATGTTTACGAGCCCAAAATAAAGATCGCCAACCGTACTCAGGAAACTGCAGTGAAAATTTCTGAAAAATATAATATCCCGAATATTGATTATGCTGAATTTGATAAAGAGATAGAAAATACAGATATCCTGATTGTTGCAACCGGCGCAAAAAAACCTATTATCAACAAGTCTCATTTCCAAAACGGAAGAGAAACCTTAGTGATTGACCTTTCAATTCCGCATAATGTCGATAAAAATGTTTCCGAACTTGACCATGTCACTTTGGTTGACGTTGATGCACTTTCAAAACAAATTCAGGAAACCATTCAGCAGAGAGAGAAAGAAATTCCAAAAGCCGAAAAAATCATCAAAGAAATGACCAGAGACTTTCTTGAATGGGAAAAAAAGAGAAAGCTGGCTCCCAATATCCATCATTTCAAAGCGGTGTTAAAAAACATGGAGCGCAACGAGATGCATAATTTCTACAGAAAAAATAAGTACATCAATATCAATGACATGGAGCTTTCTGAGAAAATGATTCAGAAAATCACCAACCGTTTTGCAAAATATATCATTGATAACCCTCTCAAAGCCGAAGAAATTAGTAAATTAATGCACGAAATATTAGTTGAACAACCCAATAACGAATTCAATGAAAAGCATTAGGATAGGAACCAGAAATTCGGCACTTGCCCTTTGGCAGGCCAGAGAAGTTGCCAGGCACTTACAGAACAACAATTACCTTACAGAGATTACTCCGATTGTTTCTTCGGGAGACAAGAATCTTAATCAGCCGCTTTATTCTTTAGGAATTACAGGCGTTTTTACAAGAGATCTTGATGTCGCTCTATTAAATGACGAAATTGATATAGCCGTACACTCTTTGAAAGATGTACCTACCCAACTTCCTCACAATATCGAAATCATTGCCCACCTTGAAAGAGATTTTCCACAGGATGTTTTGATCAGAAGAGAATCTGCGAAGGATAAAGAATTTCATGAATTGAAACTGGCGACCAGCAGTTTAAGAAGAAGAGCATTTTGGTTAAAACACTATCCGGACACTCAGTTTTTTGATATCAGAGGAAATATTCAGACGAGATTACAAAAACTGGAAGAACAGGATTTTGATGCAACCATTTTGTCTTTGGCCGGAATCAAAAGAATGAAAATGGACATCAATTACGAGATGCTACCGGTAATGATTCCTGCAGCTTCACAAGGGGTGATTGCTATTGCAGGACATTCTGACAAGAAAGAAATCAACGAAATTCTACAGTCAATCAATCACAAACAAACCCAAATCTGTGTAGAAATGGAAAGAAATTTCCTGAGCACGCTTGAAGGTGGATGTACCGCTCCAATTGGTGCCTTTGCTGAAAAAATAGGAAATCAAATCCGTTTCAAAGGAGCGCTTTGTTCCCTTGACGGAAAAAACTACATCGGTATCGACGAAAGTTTCGAATACAACGAAGAAGAAAATTTCGGTGAAAAATTCGCCAACATTGTATTAGAGAACGGCGGACGAGAATTGATGGCAGAGATTAAAAGTCAGTTATAAGATTCAAAAGTAAATTTTAAGTTTAAACTGTGCTTTTTCATTCTTTTACGATTAAGTTACCTATGTTGTTGAGACATTAGTACGGAAGTATCTAAAGATTCATTACGAAGTGTGAAGAATTCAGATGAATCTGAATCTTAACATTTCTTTATGTCTAAAGATTCTTAATGTTTAAATTAAATTTTTGAACTTTACAAAACTGTTTTAATCCAAAGTTTTAACTCGATGAAAAAGTACTTTTCGATACTCATTGTTCTGCTTTTTGTTTTTACCGCAAATGCACAAAATCAGTTTGCGCAAAAACTTTCCGATGCAGCCTTGGGTCTAACAAGAGACCAAGTTACTTATGACCCTGCTTATTTTACCATCAAATATCCAAACGGAGATGTTCCGGCAGACAAAGGTGTTTGTACCGATGTTGTGATCAGAGCGTACAGAAAATTGGGGATTGATTTGCAGAAAGAAGTACATGAAGATATGACGAAAAATTTTTCTAAATATCCTAAAAACTGGGGTTTGAAAAGGCCAGACAAGAACATCGACCACAGAAGAGTTCCTAATCTAAGGGTTTTCTTTGCTAAATTTGGGAAATCGAAATCGATTGACAATAATCCTGCACTCTATGCTCCCGGAGACGTTGTCACATGGCTGTTACCCGGAAATCTAACGCACATCGGAATTGTTGTGAATAAAAAATCTGCTGATGGAAAACGATACTTAATCGTTCACAATATTGGTGGTGGACAAGTTATCGAAGACTGTCTGTTCAAATTTACAATTACCGGACATTATCAATATTCTAAATAATGGTCATGAAGCAGCTGGTTTGTACTCTATTTTTATTGATTTTAAATTTTTCTTCTGCACAGAAAAGTGAATTCAAGGTGATTGATAAACCGATTAATTATTCTGCGGAAAGAATTCAACTCAGCTTAGAATATTTAAAAGAACATCACGGACTGACGCAAAAAACGCCAACAATTGTTCCGAAAATGATTGTTCTGCATTATACAGCAGGTGGAACGGTGGAAAGCAATCATCAATACTTCAATAAAACCCATCTTGAAAGCGCAAGAAATACTTTAAAAAAACAAAGTACACTCAACGTTTCTTCCCAATACATTGTCGACCGAGACGGAACAATTTATCAGCTGATGGAACCGAATATGTTTGCCAGGCACACCATTGGATTGAATTACTGCGCCATAGGCATCGAAAATATAGGAAGCAAAAAACAGCCGCTCACAGAAAAACAGGTTGCGGCAAACGCACATCTAATAAGATATTTAACTCAAAAATATAAAATCGAGTATTTAATCGGTCATTCGGAGTACGGAGTTTTCAGAAATTCTAAACTTTGGAAGGAGTCTGACCTGAAATATTTCACCGGAAAAGAAGATCCCGGCAAAGATTTTATGAGCAAAGTGAGAATTCAGGTCGCTGATTTAAAATTAAAAAATCAACCAAGTAATTAATCTGTTTTTTAAAACTGCGTAAACTTCGCATTAAAAATTAATTCTTGTTTAAATGTAAGATTTAAAAAATGAACATTCTATTGACCAAAAATATAGATTCAGATTTGCTTTCCAACGAATTGGGAAATGATATTTCGACTGAATGTGTTGAGGTCATTACAATAGAAAATCTACAGGTAGAAGCATTTGATTTAAAAAATTATTCCCTGATTTTCACAAGTTTAAATGGTGTAAAATCTTTTTTCAATAATGGTTTTAAACCCAATGAAGATTTCACATCAAGAAACTACAACAAAATCTACTGTGTCGGTGAGAAAACCAAAAGAGAACTTCGGAAAAACGGTTTTGGAAGCTTTAAAGTTTTAAAAAACGCCGAAATGCTTTCAAAATTCATCATCGACAATTGTGTTCACGAAAAATTCATTCACTTCTGTGGAAATCTGGCGATTGATGTTTTAGATAAAGAACTTCCGCTTCAAAATATAAGCTACAAAAAAGTTACGGTTTACAACACAGAAGAGCTGAATCCTGTAATACCTGAAAAATATCATGCAATAGTTTTTTTTAGCCCAAGCGGAGTTCGTAGTTTTGCGAAAAATAATTCTTTGGAAAATTCACTTCTCTTTTCAATAGGAGAAACTACTTCAAAAGAGTTAAGAAAACATACAAAAGCTGAGATTTTCACAAGTAAAAAAAATACTTTATCAAACCTGCTGTTGGTAATCAAAGATACCTTAAAGAATAATTAATTCCAATGCTATCAAGTGAAAGCCAACAACGTTCAACTAAAAGATATGATTAAAAACGACCTATATTTAAAAGCGCTTCGTGGCGAAACTGTAGAAAGACCACCGGTTTGGATGATGAGACAAGCTGGAAGATATTTACCGGAATTCATTGCGCTGCGTGACAAATACGACTTTTTCACAAGATGCCAAACTCCGGAACTGGCTTCTGAAATCACCGTTCAGCCCATCAGAAGATATCCTTTGGATGCTGCGATTTTATTTTCAGACATTTTGGTGGTTCCTCAAGCGATGGGAATTGATTTTAAAATGAAAGAAAACGTCGGTCCGTGGCTGGATAATCCTATCAGAACGATGGAAGATGTGCAGAATGTAATCGTTCCGGATGTGAATGACACTTTGGGTTACGTTTTTGATGCAATCGAATTGACTTTAATTAAATTAGACAACGAAATTCCATTAATTGGTTTTGCAGGTTCGCCTTGGACGCTTCTTTGCTACTGCGTGGAAGGAAAAGGAAGTAAGGCTTTTGATATCGCGAAATCTTTCTGTTTCCAGCAGCCGGAAGCTGCGCATTTGTTGCTTCAAAAAATTACCGACACTACAATTGCTTATTTAAAAAGAAAAGTAGAAAAAGGTGTTTCTGCGGTTCAGGTTTTCGATTCTTGGGGTGGAATGCTTTCTCCACAAGATTATCAGGAATTCTCTTGGCAATACATTAGTCAGATTGTTGAAGCTTTGGCTCCGTTGACGCACGTTGTCGTGTTCGGAAAAGGATGCTGGTTTGCATTGGAAGATATGACGATGGCGCCGGTTTCTGCTTTGGGTGTAGACTGGACGATCAAGCCGGAATTGGCAAGAACATTAACGAATCATACCATGACTTTGCAAGGAAATTTTGATCCTGCAAGATTACACTCAACTCCTGAAACCATTAAAAAAATGGTGAACGAAATGATTAACCGTTTCGGGAAAGACCGATATATCGCGAATTTAGGTCACGGGATTCTACCAAATATTCCTTTGGAAAATGCGGAAGCGTTTATCAGGGCAGTGGTAGACTGGAAACCAAATAATTAATGTAATAAATCTCCCGCAGATTTCACAGAGTAACACAGATTTAGCTAAAAGCCATAAAAATAAATCCCTTTCAACAAACAGCTGAAAGGGATTTTTATTTTAATTTAATCTGAAGAATTACGCCAGCATTCTATGTGCTTTTTTTACACCTTCTACCAAGAGATCAATTTCCTCAAAAGTATTATACACTGCAAAACTTGCTCTTACGGTTCCTGCAATATCGAAGAAATCCATAATCGGTTGGGTACAGTGATGGCCGGTTCGTACGGCAACCCCCATTTTATCGAGAATCATTCCGACATCTGAAGAAATTCCCATTCCAATAAGATTAAACGAAACAACTCCGGTTCTATTGGCATTCTCACCATACACTTTCAAGCCTTCAATTTCCAACAGATTTTTTTGTGCATATTCAAGCAATGCATTTTCATGATTCTGAATATTTTCGTGGCCGACCTTATTGATGAAATCTACAGCTGCACCTAAAGCGATATTTCCGCCTACGTTTGGAGTTCCTGCTTCATATTTAAAAGGTAAGCCCGCATACGTAGTCTGATCAAAAGAACAAACTGCAATCATCTCTCCTCCTCCGTGGAATGGTGGTAAATCTTCTAAAACCTCTTGTTTTCCGTACAGAATACCGGTTCCCATTGGAGCGTACATTTTGTGCCCGGAAAAGACAAAGAAATCGCAATCTAAAGCCTGAACATCAATTTTAAAATGCGGCGCAGACTGCGCACCATCAATAACAATATAAGCATTAGAGCTGGCTCTTGTTTTTTTAATGATCTCTTCAATTGGATTAACAATTCCCAAAGCATTGGAAACTTGATTTACAGAAACTACTTTTGTTTTTTCACTTAGAAACTGATCTAAATAATCCAACTGCAGAATTCCGTTTTCATCGATTGGGATCACACGAAGTTTAGCTCCTGTTCTTTCGCAAAGCAGCTGCCACGGAACGATATTCGAGTGATGCTCCAGGTAAGAGATAATAATCTCATCGTCTTTCTTTAATTTTGAAGTTAAAATATAGGAGATCAGATTGATACCTTCTGTTGTTCCTTTTGTAAAGATCACTTCAAAATCATTTTTAGCATTAATGAATTTCTGAATTTTTCTTCTTGAAAGTTCCATTTCCTCAGTTGCTAACTGGCTTAAAGTATGAATTCCTCGATGCACATTCGCATTAAGCTCTGTATAATATTGATTCCAAACCTCAAGAACTGAGTTGGGCTTCTGAGATGTTGCTGCATTATCTAAGTAAACCAATGGTTTACCGTTCACCTGCTGGTTTAATATAGAAAACTGACTTCTTATTTCTTGAATGTCAAACATTTATTATATTTTTTATTATTAAACGTTCTTAATTTAGAACAGGTCAAATTTACGACATTTTATCCAAAAGTCTGCCAGATTAATAGAGTGATAGATTTCATCCTGAAACAAAAAAAACCTGCCAAAAAAATGACAGGTTAATGTATTTAGGATAAGAAAAATCTTACTCTGCTGCTGCTTCTTCAGTTGCAGGAGCTTCTCCTTCAGTTGTAACTTCTTCTTCATCGTCATCATCTGCCATAGCACCTCCTTTAGCTGCATTTCTAGACATTTTAACAGCTACTACCACTGCATTATCTGGATGCACGAAAGAATACCCTTCAGCTTTGATAGTTCCAACATAAAGTTTGTTACCAATTTTAAGAGAAGTAATATCAACTACGATCTCGTCTGGTAAGTTTGCAGGAATAGCTTTTACTCTCAATTTTCTGAAAGACTGACGTAAAACACCACCAGCTACAACACCTTTAGAACGACCTGTTAATCTTACAGGAACTTCCATAATTACCGGCTTATCGTCAGATAATCTGTAGAAATCTGCATGAATAATTTTGTCTGTGATTGGGTGGAACTGAATATCCTGAAGAACTGCAGGAATTACCTGTCCGTCAACTTCAATAGATACCGTGTGTGCTTCAGGAGTATACACTAAACCTTTGAACGCTTTCTCCAATGCAGAGAAGTTCAATGGCTCGCCACCTCCGTAAACAACACAAGGAACTAATTCAGCATCACGTAAAGCTTTTGTCGACTTTTTGCCCACGCTTTCTCTTTTTGTACCTTGAATTGTAATAGATTTCATTTATAAAAATTTAAAAAATTGTTTTGTTTTTAATTCGCAACCGTTTAATTATCAATTAGATAACAAACTTACTGCTAATTGATTGATGCTCGTGCACCATCTTCATAACATCAGCAAATAATGGGGCGCAAGATAGCACTTTTATTTTAGATGACAAATTAGTTTTCACAGGAATTGAGTCAGTTACAATCACTTCCAATAATTGAGAGTTCTCAATATTCTCATAAGCCTTTCCTGAAAGCACTCCGTGAGTCGCCATTGCTCTTACAGATTTTGCTCCTTTTTCCATTAAGATCCCGGCAGCTTTACAAAGTGTTCCGGCGGTATCAATCATATCATCAATAAGGATTACATTTTTACCTTCCACATCCCCGATCAGGAACATTTCTTCGATTACGTTTGCTTTTTTTCTTTCTTTGTAAGCAATTACCACGTCTGCTCCTAAGTGACCTGCGTAGTTTTTCGCTCTCTTAGCTCCACCCATATCCGGAGACGCGATGGTCAAATTATCAAGATTCATGTCTCTGATGTAATCTACAAATATGGTAGATGCATACAGGTGATCAACAGGAATTTCAAAGAATCCTTGAATTTGGTCTGCGTGCAGATCCATCGTCATGATTCTAGTTGCTCCGGCAGCAGTTAAAAGATTTGCGACCAATTTAGCTCCGATAGGTGCTCTTGGCTTGTCTTTTCTGTCTTGTCTTGCCAACCCGAAATATGGAAGTACTACAGTGATGCTCTTTGCAGAAGCTCTCTTTGCTGCATCAATCATTAAAAGAAGTTCTAAAAGATTGTCTGCCGGCGGAAATGTAGAAGCAATTAGGAAAACCCTTCCTCCTCGCACAGATTCGTCTAGCACAGGCTCAAATTCACCATCGCTGAATTCCTGAATGATGATTTTCCCTAATTCTTTCCCATAATGATGGGCAATTTTTTCTGCTAGCTCCTTACTAGTTCTTGTCGAAAATAGATAACTTTGTTGCTCGGCCATTTTTACTTTTTAAAAGATTTTGCAAATTTAAAAAAAAACCACAAGAATTACTCTTGTGGTTTCTATTTTTTATTTTTCTAAATAATTAAGGAAACTTAACTCCCGAATATTTATTGACATCTACCTGTGGTAAAGTTGATTTATATTTTAAATTAATCGCCTTAATAAATTCATTTGCGACAATTGCATATCCTCTTCCGGTAAGATGTACGCCATCTAAGGAGAATGTACCGCCTGTCACAAATTTAGCAGTATATTTTACTCCGTCAAATGAAATTCCTGACTGTCCGTTCAGATCAACCATTTTTTTATTTGCATCCACAAATGCCAAACCGTAAGTATCCGCCAGCGTTCTGATCGAAGCATTATAAGCATCAACCGCAGTTTTTACCGATGTAGCTTCTGTTTTAGTCAATACATGTTGATTTTGCAAAGGATATGAAATTCCATAAACATTGATTGCAGCTGGAGCTCCCGGAGCAGTAGTTCCTATAACACCTCTTGTCGTGAGAAGAATATAATCATCAACTGTCGTCTGTCTTGCCTGACCATAAATCTGTCCAAAAACAGTAGCTGTTGGAAGTCCTAAAGCCGGCGTAAGCGCTAGCGTTAACTGTGCACTAAGATCAGTAAGAGAAGCATCTTTAATTAAAACAGGATTCGGATTAGTAGCAGAAAGCAAATTAATTCTTGTTCCTGCACCTAAAGCTGTTAAAGCTTGCTTAAGCGGTCCGTACAAACTCGTATTTAAAGCTGTTAAATTCGTTCCTAAAGCTGCCGGTGTAAGTGGATTGTAAGGAACTGTTGTGAAATAAGGAATCGATGTAACATAAGGAATGTTTGCAATGACCCCCTTTGTAGCTCCTCCAGCTTTTAATTTATCAAGACCGGCTTTGATTGCCCCTGCAACTACATTCGGATCTGAAATATCATTAGCCCCATACGTAGCAGGATTAATATTCCCAGTTTGGTTTACTCCCATTCCACCACTTGTAGCATAACTTAGAACATCATTATTACCGATCCAGTAAGAAAAGAAAGTCGGTTTTTTTAACACGGCATCATCAACAACACTTGAAGTTGTACTTGTAGAAAATCTTACATAGTAAGGATTTGCCGTTCCTGCAAGAACTCCAGCTATATTACCATAACCCGGCGCAACCAAATGAAATGATTTAGCTCCGGGAACACCGAAGTTATTCAGAGCTCCTGTTACCTTATTAGCAATATTTGTTGTAGGTGCTCCTGCAACATTTGTGATGTTTGGAGAACCGTTTACAAAAGACTGAATGTACAATTTTGTTCCCTGAATAGGAGTTGTACCAAGAAGTAATCCTCCATTATTGTCGGCCATCATAGGTTGTACGAAACTTCCACCACCGGCTAGTCTCATTTGACCTGCGACAATATTTGGATAAGATTCATTTTGTCCGTCAATGTATAATGCATTATCTCTATACCCAGAAGTTAATGAATTCCCAAGAGAAACATAGTTTGAAAAATCTGCCTCACCTTTTGTTATGGCAATATCTTTAACGTCTGTATCAAAATCTGTTTCGCAGCTTGATGTAAAGAAAAGCGCAGAAACAGCAAGTGTAGATATTATTATTTTTTTCATAATTTCAAATTAAAAAGGGTTGTAAGATAAACCTAGACCAAAATAGAACGCTTTTGCCTTCGCCTGACCGTAGAAACCAAGATAATCGTTTTTCACGTCTCTGCTTTGCGGCATTACATATCCACCAGCAACATCAACTCCGAATTGTTTAAATTTAAATCCTAAACCACCGGTCAATACAAAAGAATCGAAAGAAGGCGTCTCAGGAATAAAGTTCTCGTCAGAATAAGGAGATTCATCATAGTATGCACCTAAACGCCCGAAAACCATACTGTTAAACATATATTGTGTTCCCAATCTAAATGTTTTTGAATTCTTAAAGTTTTTAGGAGAAACCAATATTGTTGGATCTGGCTGATTTCCGATAGGAGCATTGGCAAAGTCTAAAGTCAGTCTGCTGTATCTTTCCCAACCGTGATAATTAAAATCTGCTGAAATCAACCATTTTGGAGTGACCTTGTACGTCATACCAATTGTGTATTCTTCAACCAACGGTAAAGTTGCAGTAAAACCATCCTGTCCGGCACTGTTTAATCCCAACAATCCATTAACGGTATTTTGTGCAGGAACCGTGAATGTAGCAGTTCCCTTTTTTGCTTTCATATCAACAGGTGAACGGTAAGCAATACTCATGTCAAACTTTGGATCCGGTCTGAAATAGAAGCCGAAACCAAAACCATGACCGCTTGCTTTTTCATCTTTAATATTAACAGTTCCACCAAACTGAGTCACCGCTTTATCCCAGTTTACCTGTCCTTTAGCATAAATATAGCTTGCTCCGAACGACAACCAGTCTGCCATTTTTACAGAAACCATCGGCTGAAAGTAAAAACTTTTCAATTCAAGCTTCTGAACCATTTCTCTACCTTCCCAATCGTAAGGATATTGAATCGTACTTCCAAAAGGCGTTGTAAAACTAAAACCGATAGATAACTTATCGATTGGCTTGTACGCAATCGCAGCATAAATCGGGGTACCCATAGGATTATCCGTTTCTGTACTTTGCAAAGTATTTAAATTTTGAAAAGTAACTTTATTACTCGCTCCAAAACCTCCTGCAACAATACTTAGTTTAGAAGGAATGAATGACATACCTGCAGGATTAAAGAATGCAACACTCGCATCTTCAGCATGAGCACTGGTGTGCGCCATCGCTAATTGTTTTACCCCTTGCAGTGAAACTCTGAAGCCCCCAGCATAAGATAGAACCCCAGCCAATAAAGCAGTTGATACTAATATTTTTTTCATAGACATTTATTATATATTCCAAATATAAAATTATTTTGACTATGCTTGTTAAATAATCTTAATATTTTAAACAAAGTCGCAAAAGAAAATTATGTTTAAAATAATACTTTAACCAGACAAGCTACTAAGTACCTACATGTAAATGCGTTACAAGATGCATAATAACAGATTTCTTTTCATGTTTAAGATTAAACATTTTACCAAATAAAGATTTAGTATTTTTGGAATCGTGTAAAGATAAAAATCAATAAATTTGCAAGATTAAATAAATTATAATATATGAGTTGTGGATGCAAAACATCCGGCGATTCTGCACATTCTTGCGGAACGAAATCCGCGAATGGCTGTGAAAGTGTAAATACCTGTGGTAATAGTTATAAATTAAGTGTTTTCGATTGGTTATCTAACGTACAAAACCCCGCATCTAACCGATGTGATTTTGTGGAAGTTAGGTTTAAAAATGACAGAAAATCATTTTATAAAAATGTAAACAATATCCCTTTACATATAGGTAGCGTAGTAACAGTAGAATCTAGCCCCGGACACGATGTAGGAGTGGTAAGTCTCTCAGGAGAATTGGTAAAAATTCAGATGAAAAAGAAAAGATTTTCAACTGAAGACCCACTTAAAATATACAGACTGGCTAACCAAAAAGACATCGAAGTCTGGCAGGAAGCAAGAAAAAAAGAAGAAACCGTAAAGGTGGACGCCCGAAAAATATCTCACCGATTAGGTCTCGAAATGAAGATCACCGATGTGGAATACCAAGGCGACGGATCGAAAGTTACTTTCTATTATACGGCAGATAACCGTGTCGATTTTAGAATGCTGATTAAAGAGTTTGCTGGAACTTTCAGAACCAAAATCGACATGAAACAGATTGGTTTCAGACAGGAAGCCGCAAAAATCGGTGGAATTGGTTCTTGTGGTAGAGAACTGTGTTGCTCGACTTGGCTGACAGATTTCAGATCGGTCAACACCAACGTGGCAAGATATCAGCAGTTAAGTATCAATCCTCAAAAATTGGCCGGACAGTGCGGGAAGCTGAAATGTTGTTTAAATTACGAATTAGACAGTTATCTGGATGCTCTAAGCCACTTTCCGTCTTCATCTACGATGTTGGATACTGAAAAAGGAAGAGCTTTCTGCATAAAAATCGACGTTTTCAAAAAGAAAATGTGGTTTGCCTACGTTGACAGTTCAATGGCTTGGTACGATTTCGATATAGATTTGGTTAAAAAACTGATTGCCCAAAACAAAAAAGGCGAAAGAATACTTCCGCTTGACGAGTTAAAAGTACCTGATATTGCCTTACCAAGTGTGGATCTTATTCAGGAAAACAGTGTTGACAGATTTGAGAAGAAAAGCAGAGGTGGTTTCAACAAAAACAGAAATCAGAACCAAAATTCTAATCAGAACAGACCGAATAACAATCAAGGTCCAAGAAAAGACCGCCCTGAAAGGAATGACAGAAGTGACAGACCTCAAAAAGCGGAAAGACCTGCTTCGGAAAGGCCGGCAAATTCTGACAGACCGAGAAATACAAACCCAAACGCAAAACCTAATCAGAACCCAAACCAAAGACCGCCAAAGCCTCAACAGTCGCAGCAGCCAAAGGTTCAGTTAGAAAAAGCAGAGGTTAATGTAAATGCTGAACAGAAACCACAACAGCCTCCAAAAAAGAAATTTAAAAAGAAATTTCCGCCAAAAAAAGATAACAATGCATAAAGTTTTAGGGGTATTATTGCTTGTTTTTTTAGTAGGATGCAGCACTTCAGGCGAAGATGTCATCATGAATCCTATTGATAATAAATGGAGTAAGAAAACCGAACAGAAATTTAAACTCGAAATTACAGATCCGCAAAATCCTAAAAATATTATATTTGTAGTAAGGAATAATAACGAATATCCGTACAGCAACATTAGATTTATTGTTAATTTTAAAAACCCGAAAAGCAAAATCGCTCAGGTTGACACCTTGAATTATATTTTGGCAAAACCAAACGGCGAATGGCTGGGAACAGGATTTGGAGAAACAAAGGAGACTTTATTTCAGTACAGAACAAATTATAAATTTCCGGAAAAAGGAACCTATGATATTGGGATAACTCAAGCGATGAGAAATGACAACCTTCCGGGGATTGAAGACTTAGGTATAAAAGTAGAAACGGCTAAACCGTAATTATACATGGAAGAAAACAAACAAAATACAGGAAATAGAGGGAAAACCTTCCCTCTTCCTCCTAAAAAAAATGGTAAAAGTACTGCTTGGAAAAGGTGGGTCAAATTCATTTGGATTGGCTTTATTGCAGTAGTTTTAGGAATTTCAGGACTTTTCTTTGCAGTATCCCAGGGTTTTCTTGGAGACATGCCGGATGTAAAAGAACTAGAAAATCCGGATATTTATGCCGCATCTGAAATTATCTCTTCGGACGGAGTGGTTTTAGGTAAATTTGAAAAAGAAAAAACCAAACCCATCACATATCAAAACCTTCCTCCTCATCTTATTTATGCTCTTTACGCAAAAGAAGATGAGCGTTTTAAAGAACATTCTGGGGTAGATTTACAATCTGTTGCCAGAGCGGTAGTTTATGGTGGTTCTAGAGGTGGTGGTTCTACGATTACTCAGCAGCTTGCCAAGTTATTATTTACAGGAGGCGCATCTCAAAATAAAATCCAGAGAGCTTTCCAAAAACTTAAAGAGTGGGTCGTAGCGGTAAGTCTTGAAAAAAGATATACTAAGGAAGAAATTATTACGCTTTACTTTAATAAGTTCACATTCGGAAACAATGCCAGTGGAATTGAAATGGCATCCAAGATATATTTCAATAAGAGCACAGCAGAATTAACTTTACCAGAATCTGCAATGTTTGTAGCAATGCTTGAAGCGCCTACAGCAAATAATCCGTTAAGACATCCTGAGAGAGCAAAAGAAAGACGAAATGTTGTACTTGACCAAATGCTTAAAACCCAGTACATCGATCAGGCTACCTATGAAAAAGCTGCTGCATCTGAAATTAGATTAGATTATCATCCTATTAAAGATGTCACAGAAGGATATTCTGCCTATTTTAAATCATATTTGAAAAAAGAAATAGACAAATATCTTGAGGATTATGAAAAAGAAAAAGGGAAGCAACTTAACCTATATAAAGATGGGTTAAAAATTTACGTAACTCTTGATTCAAAAATGCAGCAGTATGCTGAAGAGTCTATCAAGGAACACTTGACAGACCTTCAGAAGAGATTTGATGCAGAGCAGAGAGGAAGAAAAAACAGACCTTTCTATTATCTTAATGACAAACAGGCTAATGCTGTGATGATGCAGGCCGTGAGAAGAACCGGCCGTTATAAGCAACTTACCGCAAATAACGTTCCTGAAGATTCTATTATGATGGAGTTTCATAAACCTATAAAAATGTCTCGCTTTACATGGTCTGGAGAAGAGGAGGTTGAAATGTCTCCTTGGGATTCTATCAGATGGCACAAGCAGATCGCACAGGCTGGATTAATGTCTGTAGCTCCTGGAACTGGCGAAATAAAAGCCTGGGTTGGTGGTATCGACTGGCAGCATTTCCAATATGATCACATCAAGCAGGGGAAAAGACAGGTAGGATCTACTTTTAAACCATTTGTTTACGCTACGGCAATTATGAAATTAGGCTTAACACCTTGTTCTACCATATCCAACGCAAGCTTCAACAAAGGAACTTATCATGTTCCGGGAAGAGGAGGAATGCTTACTTTGAAAGATGCATTGGCGCAATCACAAAACCCTGTGGCATTAAGACTTGCTGAAATGACAGGTACTCAAAGTGTTATTCAGACTGCTCGAGACTTAGGCGTTACACAGGAAATCTCTACGAGCTTACCAATGGCTTTGGGATCATCAGATATTACCATTTACGAAATGGTGGGTGCTTACAGTACATTTGCCAACTACGGAAACTACAATAAGCCGGAAATGATCTGGAGAATTGAAGATGCCAACGGTAGAGTAATAAAAGAAGTAAATGCAGAACCTAAAGAAGTAATGAACCCTAATTATGCATACACCATGATCGAATTGATGAAAGGTGTCGCACAGTTTGGTACAGCTTCCGGTGAATTGGGAAGAAAGGGAATTTCTAAAGATGTGGAGATTGCCGGTAAGACAGGTACAACTCAGAATAACTCAGACGGCTGGTTTATGGGAATCACTCCAAAACTAGCAACCGGAGCATGGGTTGGCTGGGAAGACAGAGCAACTCACTTCTTAGGAACCGGTGAAGGTCAGGGTGCCAGAATGGCTTTACCGATCTGGGCAATTTACATGAAAAAAGTCTGGGCAGATAAGTCGCTTAAGATTTCTACAGACGATAAATTTGTAAAACCAGGTGACTGGAAAGATGGCTGTAGCAATCTTCAAGGACTCGGAGGTGGTTATGGTGATGATGGTGGTTTACAGACCATCGATCAGATCAAAAACCCTAGACCTGCTGATCCTACACCCAAAAATAACGCAGGAAAAAAGGACGAAAACGTCAACGAAAACCTGAATACCGGTGAAGATATAGATTTTAACAAATAAAATTTTAATAATTATCATAAGACCTTTCAATCGCTGAAAGGTCTTTTTTTGTCCCTGTTTTAATATCTTTGGGTCATGAATCTTAAGAATATCAAACAACCTTTTTTGGAGATTTTTCCAGGAGATTTTTCCAAAAATCCAATTCAGAGAAATACCCCTAAAATTTTATTTTCAACCATAGACCCTGTAGGATTTGATGATCCGAAGCTGATTATTTTTAACCAAAAACTTTCAGAAGAAATAGGTCTTGGTAAGTACAATGATAATGATCTTGATTTTCTTGTCGGAAACCATTTACCTGAAAATATAAAAACCTACGCAACAGCTTACGCCGGACATCAGTTTGGAAACTGGGCAGGACAATTGGGTGACGGAAGAGCAATTATTGCCGGAGAAATACAAAATACCGAAGGACAGAAAACGGAGATTCAATGGAAAGGTGCAGGAGCAACACCCTATTCCAGACACGCAGATGGAAGAGCGGTTTTGAGATCTTCAGTAAGAGAATATCTGATGAGCGAAGCCATGTATTATCTAGGAATTCCAACAACCAGAGGTTTAAGCTTGAGTTTCACAGGTGAAAATGTAGTGCGTGACATCATGTACAGCGGAAATCCGGAGGTAGAAAAAGGAGCTGTTGTGGTAAGAACCGCTGAAAGCTTTTTACGTTTTGGGCATTTTGAACTGATGTCTGCACAAAAGGAAATTGATACTTTAAAGAAATTGGCAGATTATACTATTAAAAATTACTTCCCTGAAATTATATCCGAAGGCCAACAAAAATACAAAGACTTTTTTCAGTCGGTATGTACCAAAACTGCCGATCTCATGGTTGACTGGTTCAGAGTTGGTTTTGTACACGGTGTGATGAATACCGATAATATGTCAATTTTGGGTTTAACAATTGATTACGGCCCATTTTCTATGATGGACGGATATGATCTCAATTTCACTCCAAACACTACAGATTTGCCTGGAAGAAGATATGCTTTTGGCAAGCAGGGACAAATATCTCAGTGGAATCTTTGGCAACTTGCCAATGCCCTTTTTGCATTAATTAAAGATGAAAAATTTCTGGAAGACACTTTGAATTCTTACGGAACTTATTTTTGGAAAGCGCATGATGAGATGCTTTGCAGGAAATTCGGGTTTGATGAACTAAAAAATAATGACGAAGAGTTTTTCACCAATTGGCAGGGGCTGATGCAGGAACTTGAACTCGATTACACCTTATTTTTTAATTTGTTGGAAAAAATTGATTCTGTTTCTGATGTTAAAACAGAATTTCAAAAAATATCCTACACAATTTTAGAAGAAACCAAACTTAGAAAAACTGAAGACTTCCTCAAACAATACCAACTGCGTCTGAAAAACAATACATTTTCGAGGGAGGAATCTATATCTTTAATGAAGAAAACTAACCCCAAATTTCTTTTGAGGAACTACCTTTTATTTGAGTGCATTGAGGAAATTAACGAAGGGAAAACAGAAATGTTGAACAAATTAACCAAGGCTTTAGAAAATCCTTATGAAGAAATTTATCCTGAATTTTCAGTCAAGCGACCTTCAAATTACGATGACATTTCGGGCTGTTCAATGCTTTCCTGCAGTTCTTAAACCGGTAAGAAAATCATAGAATTAAATATAAAACTCATCTTAATTGGTGAGTTTTTTACTTTATTTTTGCACAAAATTAAAACGGTGTCTATCAAATCAAAATTTTTAAACTTTTTTAAAATTGTTTTCCCTGCCACGCTTGTAGAATTGGGAATTTTCATCTTCTTTTTATCTGCTTATGGAATTCTGGGTTCTTACATTGCAATCCACTACAGAATCATTTTCGACAGCAGAATTCCCTGGGATGCATACTTTAGTTTTGACAACAAAGCCATCGTGATGACCGGCGGAAGTTTTGAAAGACACCCGCTCTCCTACTACTTTTTCAACTGGATGCGCGATTCTGTTTTACTCTTCACTAATGGAAAAACAGATCAGAATTTCAGACTGATTCTCGCTTGGCTAAGCAATTTCACCATTAGTTTAAGTCTAATTCAAGTGTTCAAATATTTAAAAAACATCATCAGACTTCCACTGCTTATCAGTGTTCTGATTGTCTTCTTTTTTAGTTTATTTTCAACAAATATTCTTCTTTCGTTCACTCCAGAAACCTACACTTACACCTTGTTGCTTTTGGTTTTGTTTAATTATTACACAGCGATAAAGTTTCAAAAAGATGGCAAAATAGCTGGTTCTGCGTTGGTTCTTGCAGGAGTAACCATTGGTGGACTTACGGTGACGAATATTGTGAAAATTTTCATACCGGTAATTTTCGAAAAAGGGTTGTTTAAAAGCTGGAAAAAATTTGGAAATGCAGCATTTAGAGTGGTACTTGCTGTAGGAGTTTTTGTTCTTTTGTATCTCAACAGAATCAATTTCAAATATCAGAACATCCTTTCAAAATCTGGCGAACAGTACGAAAAGTTCTCTAATGTGAAGTCGACTCCGATCTGGGATATGATCTACTCATACTTTTTTGGTGGAAACATTCTTTTTCCGAGCTTTTTCATTCGTGAAAAACATAATATGAAAGGTTTTTATTTCAAAGCGATCTTTATGGAAACCTATTCTACAGCTTTTACCTATATTTTTATTGCGCTGACGCTAGGAATTCTTTTGTGGAGTTATGGTAAGAATTTCAAGAATAAATTGGTTCAGATCATCATGCTTTCTTTTCTGGTAGACATTGTCATTCACTGCATCTTCAGATTTGGCCTACATACCTCATACATCTATGGCGGGCACTTTATTTTTGTCTATCCTTTACTTTTGGGCTGGTTATTCTCTGCATATCATAATTCACCAAAAACACTTTCGTTTCTTACTACAACAACAGGTATTTTGACTGTCTATTTATTGCTCAACAATTACCATAGAATGATAGATTTTTTTGAATTTCTGAACAGATATTACGCATAAAAAAAGGGCTGAGAAAATTAATTTTCTCAGCCCTTTTTTTTATTTTTAAGTACTACTTGGCTTCTGCACAAAAAATTCTGTACTGTACAGCAACAGCAGATTTGAAATATTCTCGCACTCTCGAAAGATCAGACGCAGCACTCTGTTTTGTAAAATAGCTTCCCGCTAGTATTTTATAATTTGGTCTAAGTGAAGCATCTGTTTCCACTTTTAGATTAGGAAATCTTTTTCTGAAATAGGCTTTAATTTCGTTGGCCTCATCATTACTTTTTACCGTAGTGATCTGAATTTTAAACCCTAAGATTCTTGGATTCTTTCTGCAAACTTCTGCGTTCGTCAATTCTCTGCTTGGAACAAAAATCTTTGCAGGTCTTGCCGGAGTATCATCATAATCAACGGGACTACTCACTACAACCCGCGAACATTTCTCTTCCAAACCCTTCATTGCATCGTTCACACGCGAATCCATCGTCATCACCAGCTCTGTACCAGAAAGTGTATCCCTTTTTACAACCTGTTGGGCATCAACGGTATAAAAACCAAAGAAAGAGAGCACCGAAAATATTTTAATGAAATTTCCCATTTAAACTTGTTTCTGCAAATTTAGAATAATTTAAAAATACAGCAACCATAGTTATTTAGAATAATTACAAATTAAACGTTAATGACATTTTCCCTTTTGGTTATACCGTTAAATTCATGTTAAAAATATTATTTTTGCGGGATTGATTACAGTTTCAATATTTACTAACATAAGATAATTTAAATGATTAGTTGGAGAAAGCATTATAAAAAAGGGCTGATTGCGATAGGTTTATTGCTATCAACAAGTGCTTCAATTTACGGGCAAGACGGCGATCCTAAAAATGGTGAGAAACTTTTTAAAGCAAATTGTACAGCATGTCATGCTTTAGACAAACAGGTTGTAGGACCAGCGCTGAAAGGTGTGGTAGAAAGACTTAAGTCTGAGCAAGGATTGGATACAGCATGGCTTCATAAGTGGATTAAAGACAACAAAGCACTCAGAGCTTCTGGCGACAAGTATGCCAACGAAGTTTTTGAAAAATTCAATAAGACTGAAATGCAGGTCTTTCCTAATCTTGCAGATAAGGATATCGACGATATTTTAGCGTACACCACTAATCCTCCGGCACCAGAGCCGGAAAAAACTGCTGAAGCAGCACCTGGAACAGAAGCTACAGCTGCACCAGCTAACAACACTACTTCAAGCATTGTAATCATTTCACTTTTGGCAATTGCCGGTTTATTGGTTTGGATCTTAATCAAACTAAGACAGCTTGTGAAAATGGGTCAATCTGAGGATTTGGCTGGGCTTAACGAAAGCAGAGTAAAATCTTTCAGCGAAATCTATGAAAAATACCACTACATCGGTAAAGGTCTTTTAGCTGTTTTAGCTATTTTGGCAACTTACGGTGTATGGAACTGGATCATGTGGATTGGTGTTTACAAAGGATATAAGCCAGATCAACCCATCTATTTCTCTCACAAAATTCACGCAGGAGAAAACAAAATCGACTGTCAACTATGTCACTCAAGTGCTAAATACGGTAAGGTTTCTGAAATTCCTTCTATGAACGTTTGTATGAACTGTCACAGAACAATTTCTGAGTACAACGGTAAATATCTTGAGCCAGGAAAAGACAAAGCATTCTACGATGGCGAAATCAAAAAGATTTACGAACATACTGGTTGGGATTCTGAAAAACAACAGTACACAGGTAAAACATCTCCTGTAGAATGGACAAGAATTCACAACATGCCAGATTTCGTTTACTTCAACCACTCTCAACACGTTGTAGCAGGTGAACAAGCGATTATCAACTCATTCAACAAGAAAAATCCTGACAACAAGATTGATGTTGTATGTAAAGCATGTCACGGTAAAATTGATACAATGAATGTGGTACAAATGGCAAACGACTTCACTATGGGATGGTGTATCGAATGTCACAGAACGACTGAAATTGATATGAACAACGGTTATAATAAAGAATACTTCAAAAATCTACACGAAAAGCTTAAGAAGCAATACCCTCAAGATGGTGGTAAGATTACTGTAGATGCGATTGGAGGTCTTGAGTGTGGTAAATGTCATTATTAATAACTAAAAAATCAGAAGTATAAATGGCTTCAAACAAAATACAATTTAGAAGTATTCACGAACTTAAAGACCCAGCTTTAAATGGTAAGCTGGCTCTTAAAGAGTTCCAAGAAGAAATTCCGGTAGAAGATTTCTTAGCAGATGCAGAAAAAAGTGACGCTAGTACAACAAGAAGAGATTTCTTAAAGTTATTAGGATTCTCTACTGCAGCAGTTACTTTAGCAGCTTGTGAGGCACCGGTAATCAAAACAATTCCTTATGTGGTAAAACCACATGATATCATTCCTGGAGTTCCTAACTATTACGCTTCAACATATTTTGACGGTTTCGATTTCGCAAGTGTTTTAGTAAAAACCAGAGAAGGAAGACCTATCAAAATTGATCCGAACCCAGCAGCTGGTGATTTAGGTAAAACCAACGCAAGAGCTCAGGCAAGTGTACTTTCTCTTTATGATAACGATAAAGTAAAGCAGCCTAAGTTTGAAGGTAAAGACGAAACTTTTGATAAAGTAGATGATTATGTAATCAAAGGTTTAGAAGAAGCTAAAGCTTCAGGTAAAAGAATTGTTTTATTATCTCACTCTTTTGCTTCGCCTACTTTCAAAAAATTATTTGCTGAATTCAAAGCTAAATATCCTACCGCTGAACTGGTAACTTATGATGCAATTCCTTACGCTGCTTCTTTGGATGCTGCACAGGAAGTATTCGGACAGAGAGCTTTACCTGTTTATGACCTAAAAGGTTCTGAGTTGGTGGTTGCTTTTCAGGCAGATTTCTTAGGAGACTACAACGCATCAAGTTTAGAAACTTCTTACGCTGCAGCGAGAAAGCCAGGAGCAAACATGATGAGACACATCCAAGTGGAATCAAACATGTCATTGACTGGTGCTAATGCAGATTCAAGATACAGATTAAAGCCAAGTGCTGTAAACAAAACTTTGGTTGAAGTTTACAACGCAATCGTTGGAGGTGGCTCTTCAGATAAATTAGCTAACGAGATTGCTAAAGAATTGGCAGCAAAAGGCAGCAAAGCTGTAGTTTTCGCTGACGGTTCCAAAGGTGCTCAGGTTTTAGCTCACTTAATCAACCAAAAATTAGGATCTGTAGCTTTCACTGGTAAAGCGAACTTCCTAAAAGAATTTGATAAAGTAAGATTCCAGGAATTTTTAGGATGGGTAAACGGTGGACATGTTGGTGTTTTAATCACAAACAATGTAGACCCAATTTATTCTCACCACAAAGGACAGGATTTCAAAAAATCTTTGGCTAAAGTTCCTTATGTTATTGCTGTTGCAGAAAAGAAAAATGAAATGTATAAAGCAGCGAAAGCTGTAATTCCGGTAGCTAACTGGCTAGAATCTTGGGGTGATATTGAACCTCAGTCTGGAGTTTATTCATTGATGCAGCCTACAATCCAAAAAATCTATAAATCAAGACAGATTGAAGAATCTCTATTGGTTTGGAAAAACGGAAAGAACAACGCAGCTAACAATTATTATGATTACTTAAAAGCGAATTCAGCTTCTGTTTTAGGTGGAACTTCATTCAACAAAGCTTTGTATAACGGTATCGTAGCTTCTACTAATGCAACTACTTTATCTTACGCTGGCGGAAATGCTGCACAGGCTGTTGCTGAATTAGGAAACTTTAAAGCTTCAGATCTAGAATTAGTTTTATATACGAAGACTTCTATTGGAGACGGAACTCAGGCAAACAACCCTTGGTTGCAGGAATTACCAGATCCATTGACAAGAATGTCTTGGGATAACTACTTGACAATTTCTCCGAAAGACGCTCAAAGATTAGAAATAGAAAACGATCTGAATGCAAGAATGCAGTTAGACGGTTCTGTTGTAAATCTTACAGTAAACGGAGTAACTATAGAAAACGTTCCTGTATTTATTCAGCCAGGTCAGGCAGACGGATCAGTAGGTCTTGCGCTTGGTTACGGTAAAAAAGATTCAGGAGCAACTGCAGATACTGGGGTAAATGCTTATCCTTTATTTGATGGTTCTAACCTTACAATTTCTAATGTTAAAATAGAAAAGACAGGTGAAAGCCACGAATTTGCAGGTATTCAGCTTCAAAATACCCTAATGGGTCGTTATGATATTGCGAAAGAAGTTCCTTTAACGGAATACTTAAATGTTGCATTTGACGACGAACACCACGGATGGAATAAGCCATTGGAATACCACACTATCAGCGGTGCATTACCAGCAGGTAAAATTGACCTTTGGGATGCATTTGATGATACTGACGGTCCTCACTTTAACTTATCCGTTGACTTGAACTCTTGTACTGGTTGTGGAGCATGTATTATTGCTTGTCAGGCAGAAAACAACGTTCCTGTAGTAGGAAAAGAAGAGATCAGAATGTCTAGAGATATGTATTGGTTGAGAATTGACCGTTACTATTCTGCAAAAGAAAAAATCGAGACTAAAGAAGGTGTAGAAAGAGGCTTAAATGTTCCTCAGTTGTACGACATCTTGATTGAACCAAATGAAAGTCCGGATGTGATCTTCCAACCGGTAATGTGTCAGCACTGTAACCATGCTCCTTGTGAAACAGTATGTCCGGTAGCGGCTACTTCTCACGGTAAGCAAGGTCAAAACCATATGGCTTACAACAGATGTATCGGTACAAGATATTGTGCAAACAACTGTCCGTACAAAGTAAGACGTTTCAACTGGTTTACTTACAATATGAACGATCGTTTTGATTTCAATCAAAATAACGATTTAGGAAGAATGGTACTTAACCCGGATGTTGTTGTAAGAACAAGAGGGGTAATGGAAAAATGTTCATTATGTATCCAGCAGACTCAGGCAACCATCTTAAATGCTAAGAAGGAAAACAGAAAAGTAACAGACAATGAATTTAAAAATTCAGTTGCTTGTGCTTCGGCATGTTCTACAGGATCATTGACTTTTGGAGACATGAATGACAAAGAATCTGAAGTGAGAGAATTATATTCTAGCAACAGAAGATATCATTTACTTGAAGAGATCGGCACAAAACCAAACGTGTTCTATCACACTAAAGTAAGAAACAGAGTAGAAAATTAAAGTTTAAATAATAAATAGGTAAAAAATGTCAGGACATTACGAAGCTCCGATAAGGGAACCTCTGATTATTGGTCACAAAACTTATCACGATATCACAGAAGATATTGCACGACCTATAGAAGAAAGAGCAGGAAAATTATGGTGGGTATCACTATATGCAGCCTTAGTTCTATTCATCTACGGATTTGGCTGTATCGCCTACACTATCGGGACAGGTATTGGAGCATGGGGGCTTAACAGAACTATTAACTGGGGTTGGGATATTACCAACTTCGTATGGTGGGTAGGTATCGGTCACGCCGGAACCTTAATCTCAGCAGTATTATTATTATTTAGACAACGTTGGAGAATGTCTGTTAACCGTTCTGCGGAAGCGATGACGATCTTCGCAGTTGTACAGGCAGCAATCTTCCCGGTAATTCACATGGGTAGAGTTTGGGTTGGATATTGGGTATTCCCTCTTCCAAACCAGTTCGGTTCTCTTTGGGGGAACTTTAACTCTCCTCTACTTTGGGATGTATTTGCAATCTCAACCTATTTCTCAGTATCTACAGTATTCTGGTTTATGGGATTGATTCCTGACTTTGCAATGATCAGAGACAGAGCAAAAACTCCTTGGACAAGAAAAATTTATACATTCCTTGCCTTCGGCTGGGGTGGTAAAGCAAAACACTGGCAGAGATTCGAAGAATTATCTTTGGTTCTTGCAGGTTTGGCTACTCCACTTGTATTCTCGGTACACACGACGGTATCTTTTGACTTTGCTACGTCAGTAATTAAAGGATGGCACTCTACGATCTATCCTCCTTACTTCGTTGCTGGAGCAATCTTCTCAGGATTTGCAATGGTACAGACCCTATTGTTGATCGCAAGAAAAGTTTGTCACTTAGAAGATTACATCACTATGTATCATATCGAAATTATGAACATTGTAATTATCCTAACAGGTGGTATGGTAACAGTAGCTTATGCAACTGAATACTTCATCGGAT
This sequence comes from Chryseobacterium sp. JAH, assembly GCF_001507335.1. GTDB lineage: Bacteria > Bacteroidota > Bacteroidia > Flavobacteriales > Weeksellaceae > Chryseobacterium. The sequence goes on from NZ_LMAH01000003.1 coordinate 264,528, forward strand.
GGTACTCTGGTTCTAGATATGAAGACTTTACTTATCTTTCTCCGGGTGCAGCAACAGGACCTTACTGGTGGGCATTCTGGGCCTTGATATCATGTAACTTAATTATTCCGGCAGCGTTCTGGTTTAAAAGAGTAAGAACAAATATCATTGCTACATTTATTATTGCATTGATCATCAACATCGGTATGTGGTTTGAGCGTTTTGACATTATCGTTATCAACCTTTCAAGAGACTACTTACCAGGATCTTGGACGATGTTTAAACCAACCATCATCGATGTAGGTGTATACTTAGGAACTATCGGATTCTTCTCTGTATTATTCTTATTATATGCAAGAACATTCCCTGTAATCGCACAGGCTGAATTAAAATCGATTTTGAAAATCTCAGGTGAAACTTATAAAGCAAAAGAAGGAGATGAGCACCACTAAAATTGTATACGGACTTTATGCTGATGACGACGATCTAATGAACGGAGTTAAAGCATTCAACGATAAAGGAATCGCAATAAATGAAGTTTATACTCCATTCCCGGTTCACGGGCTAGATAAAGCTTTAGGTTTAAAGAAAACAAGAATTTCTGATGCTGCATTTATCTACGCTTTATATGGTGTGAGTATTGGCGCAACAGTTACTTGGTACGTAATGAATCATGACTGGCCTCAGAATATTGGTGGTAAACCAGCTTTTGACTGGGCACACAACATGCCGGCATTCGTAGTTCCAATGTTTGAATTAATGGTATTCTGTGCAGCACACATGATGTCTTTAACTTTCTTGGTTAGAAACAAAATGTATCCTGGTGCTCCGGCTCAGAACCCAGATCCAAGAACTACAGATGATAAATTCATGATGGAATTTATTACTGAAGATGTAGAATCTATTAAGCAGCTGCTTGTTGATACGGGAGTTGAAGAAATAACTGTTAAAGATGCTTAAAATGAAAAAGAATGTACTAAAAATTACAGCAGTTTTAGGTTTAACATCAGTTTTACTTAATTCTTGTGGACCGAAAGAGAATACACCACTGGTATATTTCCCGGATATGTACTTTCCGGTAGCTTACGATCCATTAATGAAAGCTCAGGATGCATATTCAGATCATGAAAATGAAATTCCAGCATTTGCTAATAACAGCTTTGCTACGGGCCTTGCTCCGGTAGAAGGTTCTGTTGCTCAAAATAAAGACGGTGTTTTTGAAGAAAGTAAACTTCCGAAAAATCCGGACGAGTACAACGCAGGTTACGATGCTTCAAAAACATTAACTGCTTCTCCTTTGAATCCAGCTAACGCTGCGAAAGATATCGAAAGAGGTAAAATGTTATTTGACCGTACATGTTCAGCATGTCACGGAACTGGAGGTGATGGTCAGGGACCAATCGTTCAGAGTGGAGCCTACTCAGGTGTACCAAATTATGCAGACAGAGAAATCACTGTAGGTTCTGTTCATTATGTATTAACAAACGGTAGAAATGCAATGGGTTCTTATGCAGGACAGCTGAACGCTGGAGACAGATGGAGAGTTGCGATGTATGTGATCAACGCTTTCAAAAAAGGCGCACCGGCAGCAGCAGCTTCAGCTACAGCAGCAAAAACAGATTCTACCGCAACTAAAAAATAAGAAAAGAAATGTATAGTTTTTCACCAAAATTAAAATCAACTTCTATCATACTTCTTGTTGTAGGTTTAGTTTTATTCGGAATCGGTTATTTCATGAATCATGGATTGACTGCAGAAAAAATAGAACACATGATGGAGGCAGTTCACTCTTCAGGTCACGACGCACCTACTCACTCTAGTGAGATGATAGGACCTCAGGATCATGCTTCACATTTAGAACATGCTACAATGCAGGTGCATAATCAGCCTTTGGCAGCAGTACATTTTGTCGCTGTATTTTTCTTCGGAGTAAGTTGTGCAGTATTGTTTTTCTACTGTATTCAGCACGCTGCTCACGCAGGATGGCCAATTATTATTACAAGAGTAATGGAAGCTATTGCTTCTTATATCCCTTATGGTGGTGCAATCTTGGTAATCATCATGTTGTTAAACATTTTACACCAAGGTCACCTATTCCACTGGATGGATCCGGATTTAACAGATCCAAACTCTGCACACTTTGATGTGATCTTATTTGAAAAGAAAAGATTCTTAAATATTCCTTTCTATGCAATCAGAACTTTGATCTACGTAATCGGAGCATCATTCTTCGCATGGAAATTAAAAGCGCAGTCTAAAAAAGTAGATGATACAAAATCTTTGGTTGAGTATCAGTTCCTTTACAGATGGGCAGTAGGATATATCGCATTCTTCGGATTTGCTTCTGCAGCTTGGGCTTGGGACTGGTTGATGTCTATTGACCCTCACTGGTATTCTACAATGTACATCTGGTATTCTATGGTGAGCTGTCTTTCTAGTGGTATTGCAGTAATTATCTTATTAAGTGTTTACCTTAAGAAAAACGGATTCTTACCACAGTTCAATGACAATCACTTGCACGATTTAGGAGTTTTCCTTTTTGCTACAAGTATGCTTTGGACGTACACATGGTTTGCTCAGTTTATGCTATACTGGTATGCAAACGTACCGGAAGAGGTAAATTACTTCTTCGGAAGATTCCAACACTACGGAGTTACGTTCTTACCAATGTTGATCATCAACTTCTTATTACCATTATTGGTATTGGTAAGTTCAAGCATCAAGAGAAACTACAAAGTGGTTACGATCATGGCAGTAGTTGTAATCTTGGGACACCTTTTAGATTATTTCAACATGGTAATGCCGGGAACAGTTGGTCCTTACTGGAACACTCCTGAAGTACTATTACTGGTATTGGGTGCTGTATTATTTGTTGTAGGATTATTTATCTTCACAGTAATGTCTGCATTAGCTAAATTGAAATTGATCCCGACAGGAAACCCTTTCCTTCACGAATCTGAAATTTATGAGTATCCTTTCTAAGGACTTGTAACAAAATATAACTTTAAAAGACTGATTTATCACAAATCAGTCTTTTTTTTACCTTCAAGGCAACCATTTCTAAAACTCACTGTCTTAATATTAAATAACCCTTAATAATAAACCATGAAAAAAAATCAATTATTCTCACTTCTCTTTATGTTGTTGTTTAATGTCTTCAATGCGCAAACCACAACTTTCCTTTCAGAAAAAACAAACCAGCCCTTACCCAAAGTCTCCGTATTCGGAAAAGACGGAACCATTGTTGCCCATTCTGACATTGACGGAAAAATTGAGAGAAACACTTTAACTCCTTCTCAGGAAAAGTTTCAATTGGTATACGAAAATTTATCGCTGGGAACATTTTCTTATGCTGACTTAGATAAAGATGTGGTAAAATTAAATGACAGAGTAAAAGATATTGAAGCTGTTGTTATTAAAAACAATAAACCGGCAAAATATGTTTTGATAAAAGGAAACTTTAATGCCTATGTAACTCTAAATGGTTCTTTAAATTGCTATGTTGACGGAATAGCAACATATGTTTTCGATAATAAAAGTAAAAAACTGAAAAGTACAAATGTTGAACAGTACAGAATTTTCAGATTAGAAAAAGTATCAAACGAGGATAAGCAGACCAGCTCTTTCGATTACAACACTTTCTTAAATCTGCCTCTTTTGAAAGATGTTGGAAATATTGCTGAATACAAAAGTAGAAGAGCTACAATTAAGGAACTAAAAGGAAATACAAAAGATGAAATAGAAATTAGCGGCAGTGCTTTACAGGAAAAAGAATTGGCTTTGTTTGGATACAGATTTTTTGATATAAGAGGATTAATCAATCACTCTTATGACAAAGATTCAAAAAAAACCTTAAGAGATTTCCTGGAATCCAATGAAATCATGTACATGAGTTTAAAGCATAAAAGTGAACCGAATTATAATAAAATCATCGCTTATAGAAACTTTTATCCTACAGAATTAGATTTCAGCGATAAGAACGATGTGGAAAAAGTAAAGTTTGACAAAAACATTAGTCAGTACAAAACCAATTATTGGCAGGATGCATCATTCCCCAATATGCAGACTATTTTCAGTTCATTTTTCAAAGAAGATTTAAAGGAAAAAGAAAACAAAAAATAAAGAATCTGTATTCATAAAGGTTTTACTAAATTTGCATCAAACCATATAAAATGAAAAAGCTAACTTTTCTAATGCTATTTAGTTTGCTTCTTTTTACATCTTGTAAAAAAGACCATGTAGATGCAACGACAACTCAGACTTTGCAGTCGAGCATTAATGATATGGCTTCAAGCCTTACAACGATCAAGCAAATAAAATTTAATGAAGCTCTATATATTCTAAAAACTTTCGGAGTAGAAGCTGAGGGAGATGTGAATGAGCTTAAAGCTTTAGGTCAGCTTATCAATGGAAAAAAGGTTCCTGAAATTCTGTCAATGGCAGATCAGGTGGCACAGAAAAATGGAATAGAATGGGCAAGTACAGCTCCGCCTTCATTAGGAGAAATGAATATTTTCGGCGATGAAACGGCAAAAGAAAGTGATCCAAACGATGTGCGCGCAACCTCACTAAATATCGCCACCCAATTATCTGGAGATACCGGAAATGGCCCTACAGCAATGCAGATTATTCCTAGATTGGTTGATAATGCTGGTAATCCGGTTTCATTCAACGGGGCAGCTTTGGAAACAACATTAGAAGTTTTCAGCAATGGAGTGAAACTTTCTACCGCAAAAAACCTGATGCAGGATAATAATTTCAAAGGGTTTCATCTTAGATTCTCCTCTTTATTGGCATCTAAAATTATGGACAATAAAATTGACATCACAGTTTCGGTAAAAACAACAGCCAAAACTTTCAAAATGTCTAAAATTGGATTGGATGTAAATCCTTCTGCCCTGAAAGTTCCTGAAGTTCCAAAAACAGATTCTACATTGATTGTTCAGGATCCCAATGCAGTAATTGATCCCAATAATCCGACAGGAACATCTACTACAGATCCAAACACTTCTACTCAGCCCAAACAGCCTACAACTGATCCTAAAAATACAGTAAGCAAGTTTTTAAATAACGTAAGTTCACAAAACTTAAAGGCTGCATTTGATGCCTCAAGTAACCCGACCTGGGGAAGCTATGAATCTTTCTCAAACCCAACGTCTGGATTTGGTGCTGTAAAAAATGTTAGCGTTAAAAATATCACCACTAACGCTACAAACCCAACTGCTGCAAGTGTAAATGCGACGTACGACGTGACGGATAAAAACGGAAGAACAACTTCTCTTAAAGCTACTTTTGGCTTAAAAAGCGTCAATGGAGAATGGAAAATCTCAAGCTATAAAATAAATCCTTAAAATGGCATCAGCGGAACTGATACAAAAACTGAATAACACGATTGAAAATATCGCAGATTTTCCGATTCCTGGAATTCAGTTCAAAGATATTTCGCCGATTTTTCTAGATCCGAAACTTTATCAGGAAGTTATTGAAGATCTCGTGAAATTCAGCAAAGGAAAAGTAGATGCAGTTTGCGGAATTGAAAGTCGAGGATATCTTTTTGGGATTGCTATAGCAGTAGCTTTGGATGTTCCCTTTATTTTAATAAGAAAGAGCGGTAAACTTCCGCCACCGATTATTTCAGAAAAATATGATTTGGAATATGGAAGTGCAGAAATTGAAACTCGAGAAGGCCAAATCAAAAAAGGTCAGAAAATTTTAATTCATGATGATCTCCTGGCAACTGGCGGAACTACCGAAGCGGCAGCAAAATTGGTTGAGAAGCAAGGAGGCAAAGTGGTTCAGTTTAGTTTTTTGATTGGTTTAAAAGATTTGAAAGGTGAAGAAAAGCTCAGGAAATTTGATTCGGAAATATATCATACTTTAGAATATTAACATTTCAATTCATTAATTTTTTGTTTAAAATATTTTAAGTATCAATCCGTAGAATGGAAGAGACTTTGTATTCTTAGCTGAGTGAAATCAATAAATTCGACGAAGTCAAACGCCTTTACAAACCTTAAAATAAAACAGCTAGTCGTAAAAAATCTTTGCGAACTTTGCATTAAAATTCAGCGATGTGCAAGCAAAAATTAATAAGAAAATAAAGAAATTACAATTCATCTAATAATACCTGCAAAGTATTTTGTAAATCACTCAGAAACAATTAAATTTGCAGTTCAATTTTTTAAGAATTTATGGCAAAATTGGGAAAAAATGCTCCAAATGAGCAAGAAGGTAAAGAAACAGTAGAATTTTTTAAAGACCTTGACAGAGAGGCTTTAAACACAGAAAGATTCTTAGAAAAATATCAGAAACCGCTAAGTGCGGCTTTTATCGGTTTAGTAGTAGGAGTTTTAGCTTATTTCGGATACCAGCAGTTTATGGTAGCTCCAAAGAATGCAGAAGCAGTAAAAACATATTTGGCTGCACAAAAAAATCTTACAGAAGGTAAAGATAAAGAAGCTTTAGGTGGAAAATCTGCTGCTAATCCTGGCTATCTGGGAACGTACAACGAATATTCTTCAACTAAAATCGGTAAACTTTCTGCTTACAATGCAGGGTTATTGAAATTTAAAGAAGGAAAATTCCAGGAGGCTTTTGATCTATTAGATAAATTTTCTTCTGATAACAAAACATTGATGGCAATGAAGTATGGTGCAATGGCAGATGCTAAATCTGGACTTAATAAAAACGACGAAGCGTTATCTTTATTAGACCAAGCAGCTTCAGCTTCAGATGATCCTTACACTTCTTACTTCTTCACAAGAAAAGCGGGAATCGTAGCTTTAGGAATGAAGAAAAATGCAGAAGCTAAAAAATATTTCGCAACTATTGACGAAAAATATCAGGACTACGACAACGGAATGTCTGATTCTTATATTGAAATGACTAAATATTACTAAACATGGCAACAGTTAATCTATCAGATTACAAGCCACTTCATATAAATAATGCCGAGGATTTTTCTATCGGCATTGTTTTTTCTGAGTGGAATGACTTTGTAACATATAATCTACGTGATGCGGCTTTAGAAATTCTTGAAAAAGAAGGTGTAAAGTCTGAAAACATCAAATTATTTTCGGTTCCCGGAGCTTTTGAATTGAATTATGCAAGCATGCAGCTTTGTAAAGAGCGAACGTTTGATGCGGTAATCGCTATAGGATGCGTCATCAGAGGTGAAACTCCACATTTTGATTTTGTATGTGATGCAGTGGCACAGGGAATTAAAGACTGCAATATCTTAACCGATACTCCGACTATTTTCTGCGTTCTGACAGATGACACCAAAGAGCAATCAATCGCAAGAAGCGGCGGAGATCTTGGAAACAAAGGTGTAGAAGCAGCAGTAACAGCTTTAAGCATGATCCAATTTAAAAGAAATCTTTCTGATAAAAAAGGAAATATCGGTTTTGGAAATAAACCGTAATCGATTCAAATAAAAAAGGAGCTGATTTTTACAGCTCCTTTTCTTTTATGTAAATTTTGTTTGAATCTATCAGATGAGGCATAAACCGGCTTTGATTATTGGTAATTAAATGAACGCTTTCTCTAATTCCAATTCCGGCAGCTTCCTGACCAATCACCCAACTCCCGATTACAGGATAGTTTCCGTCAAAATTTGGAAGTTCAAATAACTCTTGATAAATAAAACCTTCTTTGCCGTAATCACCATCATTTTCTTCAATCGCAACATTATTTTTAAATAAACTCACGTTGGCTCCTTCTCTTGAATAAATTGGTTTTTTAACGAAATTTTTTAAATGTTTGGGTTCAAAATAACATTCCAGTAAATAAGGATGATTGGGAAACAATTCCCAGAGAATCGGCAAAATAGCTTTTGAGGAAAGAAGAATTTTCCAAGCAGGCTCCATCCATTGAGATCTGAAATTATTGCTGACTAATTTTTCACCAAAACCATCCTGCAGAATCCATTCGTAAGGATATAGTTTAAAAATATATTCCATAATGTTCCGGTCTCCGGCAATGAATTCTTTTATATCTTCTGCCCATCCGATATCCTGGATCGGAATAAATTCTGTTTCGAAGCCCGCCTGCGTTGCACAGTCCCGCAAATATTCCACATTCGTAACATCTTCAATATTCGTTAACGATGCAAAATAAATATAATGCGGATTCATGTAATTTTTAAGATACTTCCAGTAATCCACCAGCTTTTCATGAATTGAATTAAACTGATCTTTGTACGGAAACATCTCCTGCAGCCAGTACCATTGTATCACCGAAGATTCATACAGAGAGGTCGGTGTATCTGCATTGAATTCAAGCAATTTTAAATTTTCGCCATCAAAACCAAAATCAAATCTCCCGTAAATTGACGGATGATCTTCTTCCCAGCTTGTAATAATATAATTTCTAAACCATTCTGGAATATTGAATTTGTCCCACAGATTTTTTTCAATAATATGATCAACAGCTTGAAGACACATTTGCCACAATTCGACAGTTGCGTTTTCAATTTTGTCGACTTCTTCTGATGAAAAGTCGTAATAATGACTTTCATCCCAATAAAGCCCTTCCAAAGAATGATAACCAAAACCTAAGTTGTCGAGCTTATGTTCCCAGTTTTTCCGGAATTGTGATTCTACTCTTTTCATATTTATGATGATGCTCTGAAACCACTTCTACCCAATCCTCCTCTCACAACATTCCCTTTGTAAGAGCTTCTGCCTATATTAGATTTTGAGCTGATGGCATCACTGAAATATCCCGCTCTCTGATAAGCCCCATTACTGTAAGCTCCATATGGACGGAATGCATGATATAACAAAAAACCAGTCATAAAACCATGGGATCTTGAGTAAGATGCCGTAGTATCTGATCTCATGTAAACTTTTTTTTCACTTCCCCATTCTGCTTTTGGTTTTTCCTGAGAGCAGGCTGCAAGAATTCCTGTGACGAAAAGCAATTTTATAGAATTAGACTTTTTCATTACTGAACAGTTATATAAAATTCATAATCTTTTTTCACCTTAGCCTGATGTTCATCACCTGCTTCATCTTCTACAATCTGCAAGGTATCACCCAAACTCGGAATAGTATCTGTTTTTACAATTTCCTTAAAGAGCTTATTGTTCTTCCAGATTTTATGTTTTGTTATTAAAACATCTGCAGTATCAATGTGTTTCACAGAAAGCTCGGTTTCAATCGCAGATTTTTTATCCACACTTTCCACTTCATCTTGATTGGATTCACTCTCATTGCAAGCCGTCAGGCTCATCAACCCTAAAAACATAAGAGTAATTTGAATTTTTTTCACTTTAGTTATAATTTTTGACAAAAATATTATTTAATATTTTAAATTTACATATAAAAATAGCAAACAAATGAAATGGACAGACGACAGAAGTGGCAATGTTGATGACAGAAGAGGATCCGGAGGTGGCGGAGGCGCAATTGTAGGTGGAGGACTAGGTACCATCATCATTGCAGCAATTGTATTCTTTCTTGGTGGAGATCCCTCGGCAATACTTTCTTCAGGAGGAAGTTCATCTCCACGAACTGAGCAAAGAGAGCTGAGTCAAGGAGAACTGCAAGTTGGAGAATTCGTTAAAATGATTACCGCTGAAAACGAAGAAACCTGGACTAAAATTTTTGCCGAAAACGGCATGCAATACAAACCGGCCAGAGTAGTATTGTTTGAAGATGGTACAGATTCGGGCTGTGGACAGGCGCAATCTGCGATGGGACCATTTTATTGCCCCGCTGATCAATCTGTGTATATGGATATGAAATTCTTTGATGAACTTCAGTCGAAATTCGGAGCCAAGGTGACTGAGTTTACTATTGCTTATGTAATGGCTCACGAAATGGGACATCATGTGCAAAATCTTTTAGGAACTTTAGATAAAACCGATCAATTGAGAAGAAGCGGAAGATATTCTGAAGCAGAACTTAATCAGGTTTCTGTAGCGACCGAACTTCAGGCTGATTTCTACGCCGGTCTCTGGGCAAGATATTCTAATGAAAGAGAAAAATTCCTTGAGCCTGGAGATTTAGAATCTGCAGTTGAAGCAGCTGAAGCTGTAGGTGACGATAATATTCAAAAAAGATCGCAAGGCTATGTAAATCAGGAAAGTTTCACGCACGGTTCTTCGGCACAACGAAAAGAATGGTTTATGAAAGGTTATAATTCCGGAGACATCAAACAAGGAGATACTTTTAATCAACTTTTAAGATAAAAAAAGGCCTGAAGAAATTTCTTCAGGCCTTTTTATTTTATTTCAGCTCAATTGGGTTGCTGTTTCTTTTTGCTTCCTCTTTGGCTCTTTCTTCCATCCGCCTTCTCATGTCTGCAGGGTTTTGGTTTCCGCCGCCTCCAATTCTCATAGGAGAAGCTATTCCGCCACGCTGACTATTCATGAAAGAAGATGGGTCGCTTTTATATTTTTCCTGTTGCTTTACATAATCGGTTCTTTTAACTTTGATTACATTTCCAAAAGTGGTCATTTCTGGAAAATCTGAAATTTTATAGTTCTTCATCAAATCAAAAGAATAATCACCGGAAGCATCTTCTGCTTTCACAACCAAACCTGGAAGTCCGCTGAATTTGTAGGGACCATCCTGATAAGGTAAATCTGTGGTGAACCATGCTGTCCATTTTCTGCCCCCAAATTCAGTTTCTGCTTTCTGTACTTTATATTCCCCAATTTTTGTAGTTTCGGAAAGAATTTTCCATTCTAAAGGTCGGTCTTCTTCGTAAGAGTATTGATCTCTTCCCAAACGGTCTTTATATAAAGTCTTTTGGTTTTTCTTATCTTTCTCAATAGAGTAATTGATATTCGTTCTTAAGCCTTCCATCTGTTCTCTGTTAAAACCTCTCGCTCCCCCACTTTGAAAATTCGCTTTCATTACAGAATCTCTTTTGATTCTGTTTTCAGAGTAGAACATCGATTTTTCTGCTGAGATATCCAGATATGCATTTTCAGTTTTAATGTCACTTTTATTACTGATGTCCGGCTTTGAAGTTACCTGATAAACGAATCTGTTGGTTTGTGCAAAAGTAGCCTGTGCAAACACGACTACAGCAAGAATGCCTAATTTTTTCATTACTTTCCTGATTTATAGTTTTGATTTGAAATCTACACCAAAGTTAAACCATCGATGATAAAAATCGATAAAATAAAAACGTCGATTTTTATATACTGATTATTGTTCGTATTTTTGCACCATTAAATCATTCTAAATAAATACAATGATAAAAGTTTCAGATCATGCTAAGGAAAAAGCCATTCAACTGATGACAGAAGATGGTTTTAATCCGGCAGAAGATTATATAAGAGTTGGGGTTAAAAGTGGAGGTTGTTCTGGTTTGGAATATGTTTTGGGTTTTGACAACAAAAAAACAGATACCGATCAGGTTTTCGAAGACAATGACATCAAAATTGTAGTAGAAAAAAAATCGATACTTTATTTAGCCGGTACCGTCCTGGAATATTCAGGAGGATTGAATGGAAAAGGGTTTGTTTTTAACAATCCTAATGCAGCCAGAACGTGTGGTTGTGGTGAGAGTTTTAGCTTATAATTAGACATTGGAAGTATTGATTTAGTATACTCTAAATCTTAAATCTAATTTCTAAAATCTATTAAAATGAGTAAATATACTGAAGACGACCTACGCGTCGATTTAGAAAATAAAAAATACGAATTCGGCTGGGAAACGATACTCGATTACGAAGACTTCCCAACAGGTTTGAACGAAGACATCGTCCGTGCTATTTCTGCTAAAAAAGAAGAGCCTGAATGGATGACAGAATGGCGTTTGGAATCTTTCAAGATTTGGCTGAAAATGACTGAACCTGAATGGGCAAACATCAAATATCAAAAACCGGATTTTCAGGCAATTAAATATTACGCTGCACCGAAAGCTAAACCAGAATTGGCAAGCTTAGACGAAGTGGATCCTGAACTATTGGCAACATTTGCCAAATTGGGAATCAACATCGAAGAGCAGAAAAGACTTTCAAATGTTGCAGTTGATATTGTCATAGATTCAGTTTCTGTAAAAACAACATTTCAGGATACTTTAGCAGAAAAAGGAATTATTTTCTGTTCAATTTCCGAAGCGATCAAAAATCATCCGGATTTAGTGAAAAAATATCTTGGAAAAGTAGTTCCTAGAGGTGATAACTTCTACGCAGCATTAAACTCCGCAGTATTTTCTGACGGAAGCTTCTGCTATATTCCAAAAGGAGTAAGATGCCCAATGGAATTATCCACTTATTTCCGTATCAATCAGTCTGGAACAGGTCAGTTTGAAAGAACGCTTGTAATTGCAGATGAAGGAAGTTATGTTTCTTATCTTGAAGGGTGTACAGCACCATCAAGAGATGAAAACCAGCTTCACGCTGCAGTTGTTGAATTGATTGCTTTGGATAACGCTGAAATTAAATATTCAACGGTTCAAAACTGGTATCCAGGAAATGAAGAAGGAAAAGGTGGTGTTTTCAACTTTGTAACTAAAAGAGGGCTTTGCGAAACCAAAGCAAAAATCTCATGGACTCAGGTTGAAACGGGTTCTGCGGTAACATGGAAATATCCTTCGTGTATTCTAAAAGGTGACGGTTCGATCGGCGAGTTCTACTCGATCGCAGTAACCAACAATCATCAGTATGCCGACACCGGTACAAAGATGATTCACATCGGTAAGAATACAAAATCCACGATTATCTCTAAAGGAATTTCCGCAGGAAAATCTCAAAACTCATACAGAGGATTGGTAAAAGTAATGCCTTCTGCAAAAGGAGCCAGAAACTTCTCACAGTGCGACTCATTATTAATGGGTAACGAATGTGGAGCACATACATTCCCTTATATTGAAATTAAAGATCCTACTGCGCAGTTGGAACATGAAGCAACCACTTCAAAAATCGGGGAAGACCAGATTTTCTACTGTAACCAGAGAGGTATCGATACAGAAAGAGCAATCGCCTTGATCGTAAATGGTTTCAGTAAAGAAGTTTTAAATAAACTACCAATGGAATTTGCCATTGAAGCTCAGAAATTATTGGAGATTTCTTTGGAAGGTTCTGTAGGATAAAATTATAAAAATAAAGAGGTAATGAGGATTGTAAACTTCAATACCTAATTATCATATTAAAAAACTATGTTAAACATTAAAAACTTACACGCCAGAATTGAAGATGGCGCACAAATATTAAAAGGTATCAATCTTGAAATCAAGCCAGGTGAGGTTCATGCAATCATGGGACCGAACGGAGCTGGAAAATCTACGCTTTCTTCTGTAATTGCAGGAAAAGAAGATTACGAAGTGACGGAAGGAGAGATCCTTTTTCAAGGTGAAAACATTATTGAAGATGCTCCTGAAGAAAGAGCTCACAAAGGAATTTTCCTTTCATTTCAGTATCCGGTAGAAATCCCTGGAGTTTCTGTAACGAACTTTATTAAAGCTGCTTTGAACGAAAACAGAAAAGCAAACGGATTTGAAGATATGCCTGCAAAAGAAATGTTGGCAATGATTCGTGAGAAATCTGAGAAATTAGGAATTAAAAAAGATTTCCTTTCAAGATCATTAAACGAAGGATTTTCGGGAGGTGAAAAGAAAAGAAACGAAATTTTCCAGATGATGATGCTGAATCCTAAATTGGCTATTCTTGATGAAACTGATTCAGGATTAGACATTGATGCTTTGAGAATCGTAGCAGATGGTGTGAACCAGTTTAAAAATGAAGGAAATGCAGTTCTTTTGATTACCCATTATCAGAGATTGCTGAATTATATTGAGCCTGATTATGTACACGTTTTAGCGAACGGAAAAATCATTAAGACAGGTGACAAATCTTTAGCTTTAGAATTGGAAAGCAAAGGGTACGACTGGTTGCTTAACTAAGAGAATATTTTTGGGTAAGTTTTTTATCAATCCTTAGTCAAAAAGGCAGTGAAAAACTGCGATATTGATACAAATTAAATTTATAATAAAGGTGTGATGGCCGAAATATCAGTAATGGCTTTATACGATCAAATAATAGAAAATCACAGCGAATTTTTGGAGAGTCTGCGTCATAGATTTCTAGATGACGACAGAAAAACGGCGCTTCAGAAGTTTGCAGTAAAAGGTTTCCCTACCAAGAAAGACGAAGAATATAAATATACCAACCTCAAAGAAATCACGGAGAAAGATTACAATTTTTTTCCGAAAGAAAGTCATAATATCACCAAAGAACAGCTTGATGAGCTACATTTGGGAGAAGAAAATTTCGACTGGATTGTCTTTGTAAACGGCAAACTTCACAAAGAGCTTTCAAACATCTCTATCGAAAATGCAGAATTTTTGTCATTCAATTATGCTTTGAATGATGAGAATCATAAAGACGTTTTTGATAAATATTTCAACACAATTGCCTCGAAAGATTTAGCGTTTACAAACTTAAATCAGGCATACTGCAAATACGGATTTTTCCTGAAAGTTCCGAAGAATGTAATTATTGAAAAACCTATTCACGTTTTTTATCTTTCTCAAAACCAGGAAGAAAATACGTTCTACAATACCAGAAATTTATTAATTGTAGAAGAAGGGGCAAAAGTTGAAATCATCGAAAGTCACCATAATTTTGACAGCAGTTTTGTGTTTACCAATTCGGTAACTGAAATTTTCACGTATCAGAATGCAAAAGCAGACTGGCACAAGATTCAGAATGACAATGATACTTCTTATTTGGTAGACCACACTTTTGCAAAACAGGAAAGAGACAGCTTAACGACTGTAAATACGTTTACATTCGGCGGGAAAATTATCAGAAATAATCTTGATTTTATTCATAACGGAGAAAACATCAACTCTTTCATGAACGGAATTACGATTATCGGGAAAGATCAGTTGGTTGATCACCACACGGCAGTTCACCACAACACGCCGAACTGTCAAAGTTATCAGAACTATAAAGGTATTTACAAAGATAAATCTCACGGAGTTTTTAACGGGAAGGTGTTTGTAAATAAGATAGCTCAGAAAACCAACGCTTATCAGCAAAACAACAACGTTTTACTAAGTGAAGGAGCTACGATCGACACTAAGCCTCAACTGGAGATTTTCGCAGACGATGTGAAGTGTTCTCACGGTTGTACAGTAGGTCAGTTGAATAAAGATGCTCTATTCTACTTAAGAGCGAGAGGAATTTCTAAAAAAGAAGCGCAAGCTTTATTGCTTTACGCTTTTGCTAATGACGCAATGCAAAACATTGACATTGAACCATTAAAAGTGAAAATTGAACAACTTTTAGCTGAGAAACTTGAAGTTACAATGGAATTTTAAAATTCCTTTTGAATACATATAAGAAAAGCACTTCTATTGAAGTGCTTTTCTTGTTTTATAGAGATTTTAAATCTATTTCTTTAGCCACCACTGGCTGTCTTTACGGTCAGAACGTTTCACACCATTATCGATATTGTAAGCAAAACCTATTCCTAAAGTCTGTTTCATCTGGGTCTTTTGAATTTGATTGTGATCGTACATCAAATCTAAAGTAACAATTGAAGAAATAAATCTATTGATTTTCATATTCAAAAGCATATTATATGACAACACCATGTGATCTGGGTTTTCAAGATAATTGGAGAATATAGATGCGGTGTTGGTCATCTCAATATTTTCCATCAGTTTCACCTTATAAATTGCAGAACCCAGGAAACCAATCTGCATCAGGAAAAAATCTCCGTCAGTCTTTAAACCGTAATTTCCTGCAAGTTGTAATTCTTTATCTAAAACAAAAGTAAATCTACCGTTGGCAGGTCTTAACGTAACCGTAAGATTTTCACTCGGTCTGTAAGTGATTCCTAAACCGGCATTCACATATCCAGGGGCCATAAAGTTAGAAATTTTCTTAGCTTCAGGATTATTGCCGTCTTCAAAACCACCCGAGAATTGCGAAAGTACACTGGCTCCTGTGGAAACGTACCAGCTTTTTGAAAACTGTCGCCCGTAATTGGTGGAAACATTGAGAACATCCTGCGTTTTTCTTGTTCCAACACCTTTTGTGGTATTCTGTCCGTAATTCAGAATAATAATGTTTTCCCAAAGATGCCGTCCATTTTCGTAAACGAGGTTATAATTTGCACTTGCCAGCCAACCGACATTATTTGCTCCACCGCCTACCCAATTCGAGAATGCCGCTTGATTAAACATGACACTGTTTTTTGCAATGACAGACCAATGTCTTGGTTTTTTGATTGTATCAACCGCAGCAGAATCGCTGATTACTACCTGAGCAAAACAATTTACACTCAGATACATTAAAAGTAAAACAAAAATCTTTTTCATAAATCTCAATTTTTCCAACTGCAAAAATAAGAATATATCGTTAAATGCACACTTCACACGTTTTGAGAGCCTTACAAAAAAAACAGGTTGCGTCATAATTTGGAACATCAAAAACATAAAAACATTACCTTTTGTCTGAAATATTCAAGTAAAAATAAAATCATCGACAAATTTTCCGAAATTTATCATTGGCTTTTGATTTGACTGTTTTCAGGTATGTTTAAAAATGTAATTTACAAAAACGCTATCATCAATCCTCTGCTCATGCTGGGTGCCATGTGGTTGGGATACTTTTTACAGATGCAGGGCTTTTTTGCAAGTTGCTTCGGAGCTATTATTCCTTTACTACCTGAAGGTTTGCTCGGAATTATCACCTCTCCTCTACTTCACGGTAGTCTGGATCATATTATTGGAAACTCAATTCCCATTGCGGTACTAATGGGGCTTCTGTACCAATTTTATCCTTTAGTAGCCAGCAAGGTTTTTATTTTAGGTTGGCTTGCAACTGGGCTTTTACTTTGGATGTTGCCACCGATTGACATCCTAACTGGTGAATATATGTACACCTGCACTATTGGAGCAAGTGGCGTTGTTTATGTTTTAGCATTCTTTTTATTTTTCAGCGGAGTTTTTAAATGGAATATGACATTGTTGACCATTTCGCTTTTAGTAGTCTTGTACTATGGAAGTTTAATTTGGGGTATGTTTCCCGAAGAACTTTTCTACAATATGCCAGAACCAAGCAAAATATCGTGGCAAGCTCACTTATCAGGTGCAGTGGTGGGAAGTATTTTAGCATTTGTATTTAAAAATGTAGGCGACAAAAAGAAGCGATTTATATGGGAATTTCCGAATTATTACAGTGAAAAAGATGATAAACTCTGGCAGGAATACAAAGAAAATCATCCTGAAGATTTCCTTGAATTACCTTACAAAAAAAATGAAGATCTTTGGGATCATTTAGAGGAAATTAGGAAAAAATAAATCCTAATTTATTACATTTGAATAAAATAAACACAAATGTATTCTGAAGAACATCTCTACTCTATCGCTCTCCGGCAGTGTAATTTTATAGGTGACATTAATTTTTCTAAACTTGTAAACAGTTTCGGCAGTGCAAAAAGCGTCTGGGAAACCTCAAAAAAAGTCCTAAGCAAAACTGACGGAGTCGGAACCAAAACAGTTTCAGACATTGGAAATTCCGAACATTTAAAATTTGCAGAAAAAGAACTTTTGTTTTGCGAAAAAAACTCCATAAAAATCAATCTGCGACATCAGAATGAGCTACCATATTTACTTAAAGAATGCGATGATGCACCCGCAATTCTGTATCAAAAAGGAAATTTTGAAAACAATTCCAATCCAGTAAGTCTAGTTGGAACCCGGAATATCACTTCGTACGGCAAAAAATTCATTGAAGACTTTTTTGAAGAAGCAAAATCTTATCCTTTTATTTCAGTGAGCGGTTTGGCTTTAGGAGTCGACAGAGAAGTTCACGAGCAATCTCTTACTCATCACATTCCTACGATTGGAGTTTTGGCGCATGGTTTTCATACGCTGTACCCTTCAAAAAACAGAAAACTCTCAGAGAAAATTCTTGAAGAAAACGGAGGACTACTTACAGAGTTCAACTCTTCCAGAAAACCTGACAGGGAAAATTTTATTCAGAGAAACAGAATTGTCGCTGGAATATCTCCCGCTACAATTGTTGTAGAAACTGCTTTCGGCGGAGGCTCCATCAGTACTGCAACATTTGCTAACACTTA
Organism: Chryseobacterium sp. JAH; assembly: GCF_001507335.1. Lineage (GTDB taxonomy): Bacteria > Bacteroidota > Bacteroidia > Flavobacteriales > Weeksellaceae > Chryseobacterium. The sequence goes on from NZ_LMAH01000003.1 coordinate 282,563, forward strand.
CAATCGCGATGTTTTTTCGCTTCCCGGAAAAATTACAGATAAATTCAGTCAGGGTTGCAACCATCTTATTTTCCAGAATAAAGCAACCGCAATTTCTACAATAAAAGACCTGCTCGATTTGCTAGGATTCAACAATTCCAAACATCAAATTGAAGAGCTATTTCCGCACGTGGAGATCTCAATTCAATTATCTGAAAATCAAGAATTAATCTACAAAAAGATTGTGGAAAACCCTCATATTTCGTTGGATGACCTAGCAGAGAAAATTTCATTGCCTTCACATAAAATACTGCCTGTGATTTTAGAACTTGAGCTTTTAGCGAAAGTAAAATCGTTTTCCGGGAGACAATTTACAGCGATTTGAAAATTAATGATTTCTTAATATTTCATTATTTCATATATAACATTTAATTTTTAACAAAATTTAAATCATAATTATCAATTTAATAATATTCTGTAGCATTATTATTGAGTTTTCAGCAAATATTAAATAAGCTATTGTGAATCTTGAAAAAAAAATTAAATTTGTTGACATAATATTCAACCCTATCTAATATGGAACAATATAATATTGACCAGAAAATCCAGGAATTTATCGCTAAGATTGAGGCGAAAAACCCTAACGAACCGGAATTCTTACAGGCAGTTAAAGAAGTTGCCGTAACTGTAATTCCGTTTATCTTGACCAGAAAAGAATATACCGGCATGAAGCTTCTTGAGAGAATGGCTGAAGCTGAGAGAATTATTATTTTCAGAGTTCCATGGGTTGATGATAAAGGAGAAATTCAGGTAAACAGAGGTTTCAGAATTCAGATGAACTCTGCAATCGGACCATACAAAGGAGGAATCCGTTTCCATCCTACAGTAAACCTTTCTGTACTTAAATTTTTAGCATTCGAGCAGGTTTTCAAAAACTCATTGACTACTCTTCCAATGGGAGGTGGAAAAGGAGGTTCTGACTTTGATCCGCAAGGAAAAACTGATATGGAAGTAATGCGTTTCTGCCAGGCTTTCATGACAGAATTATGTAAACACATTGGACCTGAAACTGATGTTCCTGCGGGAGATATCGGTGTTGGAGCGAGAGAAATCGGATATTTATTCGGACAGTACAAGAAAATCAGAAACGAATTCACAGGAGTTCTTACCGGAAAAGGTCTTGCTTACGGTGGTTCCTTAATCCGTCCTGAAGCGACTGGTTACGGTGTTGTATACTTCGCTGAGCAGATGCTGAAGACTATCGGACAAACTTTTAAAGATAAAACGGTAACGGTTTCAGGTTTCGGTAACGTAGCTTGGGGAGTGATCAAAAAAGTACACGAACTGGGTGGAAAAGTGGTTACACTTTCTGGTCCTGACGGTTATGTTTATGATAAAGACGGTATCGACGGCGAGAAAATTGATTACTTATTAGAATTGAGATCTTCAGGAAACAACAGAGCTGAGGATTATGCTAAAAAATATCCATCTGCTGTATTCCATGCAGGAAAACGTCCTTGGGAAGTAAAATGTGATGTAGCCATCCCTTCTGCGACTCAGAATGAATTAGATTTGGAAGACGCAAGATTGTTGGTAGAAAATGGTTGCGTCTGTGTAACTGAAGCTGCTAATATGCCTTCTACACTAGATGCAATCAACTATTTCCTAGAGAACAAAGTGTTATTTTCTCCAGGAAAAGCTTCTAACGCTGGTGGTGTTGCCACTTCAGGTTTAGAAATGACTCAGAACTCAATCAGATTGAACTGGACTTCTGAAGAAGTTGATGCAAGACTGAAAGAAATCATGATCGGAATCCACAAAGCTTGTAGAGACTACGGTAAAGAGGAAGACGGCTATGTGAACTACGTAAAAGGTGCTAATATCGCCGGATTCGTAAAAGTAGCAGAAGCAATGTTGGCTCAAGGAGTCGTATAAAAATATTAAGGTCGGGAATTTTTCCCGACCTTTTTTCTGAAAACCTGTCCCGGGACTATAAATGGGAAAAAAGTAATAGTGAAAGTGAAAGCATTGAATGTCCAGTTCAATGCTTTTTTTTGCATATGACTTTTGGCAACCGATTATTTACTTTGTATTGTATTTTAATGTTTAGTAATTTTATAATCATAAAAGAACTCATGAAAAACACATTTAAAAATTTTGAAGAATACTTCGTTTTGTTTCCGGAAGAAACTCAGCAAAAACTCGAGCAATTTCGGGAGTTTATTCATTCTCTACAATCTGATTTAGACGAATATATAGGTTATCAAATGCCCGCTTTTAAGTACAATGATAAACCTTTGGTATATTTTGCTGCTTATAAAAATCATATTGGATTCTATCCGCTTCCAGAGGTGATTATTCAGTTTGAAAAAGCTTTTAAAGAAAGAAAATATAATTTTTCAAAGGGAGCGGTTCAGTTTCCACTTAATGAAGATCTGCCGTTGGATTTGATTCAAAAAATAGTTCAATTTAGAATCATGGAAATTGATCAGAAAAAATCCTGAAACGTTACATTTCAGGATTCCATTTTACTTTATAAAAAACTACTTCTATTTAAAACCAATTGGGGATTGATTTGTTTGTAAAACGCTATCGTTTAAATAAAATTATGGTAAATGGCGGTTTTAACTAAACTTTATAAGATTTTAGAATCATTTAAGACTGTCGTTACTTATTCAGATTTTTCATCATACCTTCCACAAATTCAAAAGCAGCCGGGCAGATTACTGTATTTTTCATCATTAAATCATTGATCTGGTAAATCTTTTTACGGTCTGTATGCGGATATTCTCGACAAGCTTTAGGGCGAACGTCATATATTGAGCAGGTATTATCACTGTTTAGAAAAAAGCATGGAAGGTTCTGCAAAACTTTATCATTGTCTTCATCTACACGCAGAAATTTAGATTCAAAATCTGCCTGTTTCATTTTTAAATGTTTTGAAATACGCTCAATGTCCTTTTCAGTATAAAGAGGCCCTGTAGTCTTGCAACAATTGGCGCACTGCAGACAGTCTATCTTTTCAAAAACCTCTTCATGTGTTTCCTGAACAGTATAATCAAGATTCTTAGGTGGCTTTTTTTTCAAACCGTCTAAGAATTTCTTATGTTCTTTCTGCTTCTGTAAAGCTTGTTTTTTATATGATTCTAAATTTATCATGTTCTTTCTGTATCAAAAACAGGAAGTTCTGCTTTCTGATATTCATTAATTTTATCAAGATCCAGCACCGTTGAATCTTTTTCTTTATCGGGATAGTACATAGGCTGAAATTTCGCTCCGTAAATAATTTCCCTTGACACATAGGATGCTCTCTGAACAACAGTATTTGAAAATACTTCATCAAAAGCTCTTACATGAACGATGATTTCAATGTTTGTGTTTTTAAAATCATCTTCTGAGAAACCGTAGAAAGGAGAATTTTCATCAATTTTATGCACGATCGTCCAGTTCAGAGATAAAGTATTGATTTTACTTAACTGGGTATCCAATCTGTAAAAATTACTTTTGGTTGTGCCTTCTTCGCTGACTTCTATCGCTGTCGAAAGAGTAACATCAGCATCTGTCAAAGCATTATTTTTATAAGGCGCCAACCTGAACATCAACGCTGTAACACCCTGAAAAGGAGCAATTACTGCAATATCAGAAAATCTTAAATATGCTCTCGGCCTTGAAAATCTTCCGTAAAATAAACCTGTTGCAATTGCAAAGGTAAGCAATCCCAGAAATGCTTCAAAAGTGGCCACTAAACTTGCCATAAATCCTACAGGTGCAATTCTTCCGTAACCGACCGTTGTAAAGGTTTGTGAACTGAAGAAAAACACGTCGATAAACTCATCCGTCGGATTACTCTTGTTGATTCCCGTAAGATGCTCTACGCCAATCAAATAATAAATAAGCGCAAAAACTACATTGATCAAAATATACATTACCACCAAATAGGTAATGAACCGAAATGATGATAAATTCAGCATCGTGTGATACCAGCTCAACCTGTTGAAAACGTTAACTCCTCTCCTTCTTACATTCGGAAGACCGTCTTTATTAATGAATCTTCCCGAAGCGCGACTCCCAAAGCCACTGTTTTCAGTGTTTTCCTGACTGATTCTTTTTCTGAAACCTTTTGCCATATTTAGAACATCAATGGTATATTTTATTTTACTTCAAAAAAGCGTAGTAATCTACAAAGATAAAATATTGTTTTTATGAAATTTATCAATTTTACAATTGAATTTCGCACTCAATTTTAAGCTAAATTTGAAGTATGAAAAAGCTTGAATCAAGAGAAGACATTGAACTTCTGGTCAATAGTTTTTACACAAAAGTAGTTAAAGATGAAACGATTGGTTTTTTCTTTAAAGATATTGTGAAAGTGGATTGGGACAAACATCTTCCAAAAATGTATTCTTTTTGGGAAACTATTTTGTTCGGACAGATGAGCTATAAAGGAAATCCGATGCAGATGCATTTTCCTATTAACGAAATCCAGGCAATGGAAAAGCAACATTTCGCTAAATGGTTAGCACTATGGAAGCAGACTATTGAAGAAAATTTTATTGGAGAAAATGCTTCTATGGCAATTACAAAGTCTGAAAACATCGCAAATTTAATGGCTTACAAAATGGAAATGGCGAGAAAGTCTTAAGATTTCGGAGCTTGAGTCTGGCGTTTCTTATTTTAAGGTATAGATTAAGGTACGATCACGGTGAAAATATATGCTGCTAAGTTGACCAGCAAAACTGTTCCGTACAGCACATTGGTCTTCCCCCTGCTTAAAGATAGCATCACAATAAATACAGATAATGTAAGTAAAATGATATCTTTCTTATCCAACCCCAGCACCAATGGAATATCGTACATAATGCTCACTGCAGAAATCGCAGGAATACTTAAACCGATACTTGCTAAAGCTGATCCTAAAGCTAAATTTAAACTCGACTGAATTTGATTATTTCTCGCTGCACGAATGGCCGCAACACCTTCCGGAAGCAGCACAACTGCAGCAATAATAACTCCTACCAAGGATTTTGGTGCTCCCATGCTGTGTACCATGTCTTCGATAGTTTTTGAAAGGCCTTTTGCCATCAAAACAACAATCACCAAACAGACAATCAAAAAGAAAAAACTAATAATCGCTTGCATTCTGCTTGGAATAAAGTACTCTTCAGAGTTTCCGTCTGCAGGTACAAAGTAACTTCTGTGCCTTACCGTCTGTACCATCAGAAATACACCGTAAATAACTAAACAGGCAATTGAAACAAAGATTAACTGAGCATTATTATAATATGGCCCATGCACGCTGGAAGTAAAATTGGGAAGCACTAAAGTAATCACAAGAATGGAAACAATGCTGACAAGATAGGTAGTTGCCGAAGTACGTGCAAAAAACTGCTCGAAATACTTCACACCACCTACTAATATACAGATTCCTATAATACCGTTAAGAATAATCATGACCGCCGCAAAAACCGTATCTCTAGCTAAAGTGAGTGCCTGGTCACCACCTGCAACCATTAATGAAACAATCAGTGCGACTTCTATAATCGTAATACAAAGCGCAAGAATAATGGTGCCATATGGTTCACCCACTTTATGAGCCACCACTTCTGCGTGATGTACAGCAGACAAGACACTTCCGGTCAGCAATATTCCTGCAATAACATCAAAAACAACTCCAGTTCCCATCAATCCGCTGAAATAATAAATCACAGCAAAGACAGGAAAAATATAGGTATAATGTAAAAATTCTTTTAGCTTCATAAGTGACTGTAAAATACAAAAAATCTATGGTTTTTTAATTACCGAAAGAAATTATTAATAATATTTTAATGGCACCACAGCACAAAATCCTGTAGATCGGTTAACATGTGAAAGAGCAGGCCGATGCCGATTATTCTTAAATTCCCCTTAAAAAACAATAGCAAAAAATACACCGCAATGGCATAATATGAATGTAACAAATGAAACCCAATACTCATTCTGCCCGGATCAAAAACAGGATTTGCCAAAAGATGATCAAGATCTACCAACATGGTTGCTAAAAGAATACAATAAACTTTTTTCCACTGATTACGATAGAAAACTAGAGCAATAACTGCAGGAAATGCCAGATGTAGGAAATAATGGGTGCACGTTTTTAATAAAGCGATCTCTGGTGGACACATGGTTGAGTCTATCTTAAAATTAAAGGATTTTTTTCTTTTTTGAATTTTATTTTCACATAATAATATTGAGACTGATTAACATAAAAAACGTATTCCAATTCAGAAAGAAATTTTCTTTGTAAAGAAGTTAAATTTTTAAGTCGGAAAAGCGAACTGTTTCTTAGAAAGATAAAGTTTTTATCCTCCTGTTTCGAACCCTTTAGTTTTTCTTTTGCCGAACTCACGGTAAATCCCGATTGATTTTTAACTATCACATTAGAATCAAGCGGAAGACCAACAAACATCTCTCGATCGTTAATCCATTTTTTACCTTTAAAAAAACTCCATGTTTTTTTTGGGTCGGCACTCTCTATTTTTGCATAATATACAGGCTGTAAAACATTCTGATAACTTCGTTTCTCGATTGCATTAAACTCGTCGTCATATTCGTAAGTGATGATTGTATCTTTAACTTCTTTTACATTTAAATCAATTTTTAAATGGTTAATAAATAAAGAATCATGATATTTTGTTTTGAACACCTGCAGACCATTCTTTATGTTTTGAGCATCTAATTCCGCACTTAAAAGTTGCTTGTTTTGACTGACTTCAGAAACCAATGTTTCAAAAACATTGATGCTTGAGGTGTTTTTAATGACAATATTATCATCATTGATGTCGATTTCAAAATTCTGTATTTTTTTTCCTGAAATAAAACTCAGACTTGCTAGACTTCCGTCGATGAAACGATTTGCTTTCTGAGGTTTTTCTGATGTTTCTTTTAAAAGAAAATTTGAGATGTATGTAAATTCACTATCAGAAGTTCCTACAATAGCATATTTTTTATTTACATACACTGCTAAATTGTCTTTAAGGTAACCTTTGCTTCCTTTATTTACAAATTGATTCTTCTTTAGAAAAACACAAAATTTCTGAAAATCTTCTACTTCTAAAACTGTGTAATAATTTGAAAATTTAGTATCCTTCAAATGAAAAACCTGTAGATAATCCGGAATTTTCAGTCCTAAATCTCTAAATTCTATCTTGTCTTGACCCGATTTTTTTTCCTTAAACCATTCATATGGATGCATAAAAAAACTTGAAATATACTGCCTGGTAAGGTTTTTTGTATCTACTACAATAACAACATCAGCACTCTCAGGAATAAATCTCAAGCTTTTATCTTTATGAAAAAACATAAAATAAACTCCAATAAAAAGCACAATTGTGGCAATGAAAGCAATGTATTTTTTCTTCATTATTTTTGTATAAATGATGACAAAGCCGAAAACATACAAGGAATTCTAAGTTAAGACTAAATCAATTGAGAAAGTGATTAAAGATGACTAACCTACTGTCATAAACGTTTTACATCTTACTAAACTATAGTAAGCTGCCATAATCAACTTACAGGGTCTGTGCTTTTTTATCAGCTTCTTTATTCTTGAAAATCTCATCAAACACATCAAAAAAGTACATCAGGCTGTTTTCTGAAGAGTTTTTTATCTGATATTCAATTTCGGTTTTAATGCTTTCGTTTTTCACTTCAGTTTTAAAATAAACTTCACCCACATTTTTTCTTAAGGTGTTTAATGTTTTTCTTTCAGAAACTGTTTTGAATTCCTGCTCCAAACCAACCAGCAATTTTTGAATATCTAATCTTCCAGACAAAGGATATTTTGCAGAATCTTTCATCCATTTTTCTGAAACTGAAGACTGGCTTTTTGAAGTCAGATTCTCTGTAGACGTCGTCACATATACAATTCTGTCTTTCACAGTGAAGAATAACTGATCTAGATATCCGTTGCTTTTTCCCTCTTTAAAAGAATACACATCCCCTTTTTTCGTGAATTTTTTAGCGAAATCTTTATTGGTGGTCAATACTTCAAAAATATGTTTCCAATATCCTTCATTCTCTGTTGCAAAAGCGAAAATGAAATCAGGAACCATCACATCTTTGGTCTCCTTCACCTCCTTTTCGTTGTAATCTTCATCGTAGTCATAATCTGTATACTCTACTTTTTTAGATTTTAATTCATTCAAAACAAAAATTCCGTTTCCTGGTGCTATTTTAGCAATTGCTTCTTCGTCAAGAACTATTTTCATGGTTTCAATGACTAACTTCACCTCTTTCTGATATTCTTTATCTCCAGCGTCCTGAAGCAGACTGTACATCATGTCAAAATACTTATATCCATTGACGTTCATCGCATAATAACCAATGCTCTTATCGTTGATCAATGCAGTCAGTTTTTTATTTTTCTTCCCCTGATAAACAGATGATATGTTTTTTTGTGTTTCTGTATCCTTATGCTGATAATTATTAACCAACCTCACTTTATCTTTATCGAAATACAGATTGTAAGCCGAGTTTGAATTGTACATTTTGCTCAGAACACTGCCAAAATTATATTTGCTGTACATTCTCTCATATAATCCTTTGCTAATCAGTTTTTCGTAATTAGCGTAAACAAAAACATCAGAATTACCGTCTCTGAAATTCAACATTTCTTTTGACGCTTCAACTTCAAGATTTGTACTAAAATATTTGTCAAAATTACCTTCTACGATTCCTTTGGTGATTTTAAATTTTTCCGCCTGCATAGAATCCATTTCCTTCTGATATTCAGAATCTTCGGGATATGCTTCCATTTCTATATAATCGTCTTGAGATGCAGGTGGAGGCGTTGCTTCAGCAGTATCCTCCGGATATATAGAATCTGTTGTCGTTTCCGTTTGCTTTTTTACTTCAGGATATTTGTGATGCTTTTCAAGATACTTAATGTCTTTCTGATATTTAGCAATTTCGGTATTGCTCGACTTGATGTTGTCTTTCAGATATTTGATTTCATCTTTTAAATATTGAATTTCCTCTTTATAGTCGAAAGGTTTTTCTTCTTCATATGCAGTGGCCGCACTGTCTATAGCTATCATTGCACTATCGGTAACAACCGTCACTGTACTGTCAACAGCATAGCTATCGTTGTCCCAAATATCTTTTGAACGCTTGTTGTAATTAACCATAGTAATTACGGCACGCTGATCGTTCCAGGCTACAAAAAGATCATCATCAAGATCAATATATGAGTAATTGTTTTTCTTCGAAGGTTCCAGTCCTTTTTTCTTGGTTGAGTTGATGAACTCAAGAAATTTCACTTTGTTATCCAATACAAAATGTGCTGTGTAAGACTTCACCGAATCTGAAATCTGCGCATAATGATATTGTGTTGCATCATATTTTATTCCCGTTTTTGAATAATCATTCCAAGAGGGTTTTCCTTTTTCTTTCTTGTCGATTTCCTGTAAAAAAGGATTAAACTTTTCCCAGTTTATTTTTTTATTGAGTTCTCTCCCGTTGATCTCCATATAAAATACGGCATCTGAAGGAACCTTCATACTGTTTTGTGCAAAAGCTAACGCAAAGCCAAAAAGTAAAAAAGTGATTTTTTGTGTTTTTAGTAAAAGTGATTTCATATTAATTGGGAATTATTGAAATAGGATCGTATTTTGAGTTTGTTTTTTCTGAAGTATAAAATCTAAAATATTTCCCTCAAGTTTCATCGCTTTTCTGTTGGGTGAAAGAAGATAAGCATTGTTGGATTGTGATTTGACGGTATTTTCAAACTGTAAAACCGAAGTGTATTTGGCATTGTTAAAAACCTCTTTGTCAGAAGAGCTTAGTTTGTCATAATCACTTTTGAAGGTGTTGATTTTATTTCTCACAAAAGTTTTCTTAGCAGGATTATGCATATAAATATTGGTAGGAATCATTTTCCCTAAAATATTTCTCGCTTTCAGCTGTTCTAAACCAGAGTTGACATTTTCAATTTTTTTGAAATTACAGCTCAGTTTAATGATGTAATTATCAAAATCCATCGAAGTTTTTACGTTTGAAATTCCCGGAACGGTTTTAAAAATCCTTGCAGCCTCGTTGATTTTGGCTTCGATTTCGGTTCTTTTTGGAACTTTTTTTCCATTAATGGTTTCCATTTTTGAGATAGACGCCAATCTTGTTTTGCTCTTGCTTGCATTGAGAATAAGCGAATACTCGCCGCTGCCGTCAGCTTTTACATTCACTTTATCTAAGATATCAAAACAGCTTGTGAGAAATAATATGGGAAGCAGCAACCAAAGGCGCTTTAAGAAAATGTTCATGATTTAGGTTTAGGAAACAAATTTACTCAAATTTAGTTTTAAATATCACATTAGCAAGACAAATACTGAACTAGATTCTTCCCTTGAGATAGTCTTGCCTCATCTCTTCATTCAGCCTTTCAATGGCGTAGCGAAGGCATGTTCTTGGCATTATTTTATAATGCCCGTTAAGATAAGAGATCAATTCCGCTTCGTTCTTTTTTCCCATTTCACGCAAGAGCCAGCCATTTGCTTTGTGCATTAAATCGTGTGGATGATCTAAATTTCGACTAACAAATTCTTTAGTCAGCTCAAAATGTCCTTTTTTGATATAATACATCGTTCCTACCACCGCTACTCTTTTATACCACATCTGATCAGAATCCGCAAGATCTCTTAATAAGATTTCCTTTTGATTTTCAAAAGCATACCGGCCTAAAATCTTATAACAGCTTGTGTCAACCAGATCCCAATTGTTGACATATTGGAGGTGATTTAGATAGAACTCAATAATCTCATTTTGTCCACTTAGATCTTTTGTTTTTTCAAATTTTGAAATCAGCATCAGAAGAGCTGTGAGTCGATGCTCGTGATAAGGTGAAGAAAGTAATTCGCTTAATTCTTTTAAACTTATTTTTGAATAAAATTCTTTGGCAACAGACCGTTGATCCGGAACCGTTACACCCAAAAACAAATCACCTTCACCATATTCTCCTTTTCCGGTTTTGAAAAATTTCGGAAGAAAAGCTGCTTTTTCCGGAATGGATAAATCGTTCAGTGCTTCAAAAATTTGCTTGCAAATAGTCATCATTAAAAATTTAAACACCCAATGCATTTAACAAATAAGCTGGTACTACCGTTAGAATATTCTGTCAGCATACAGCTATCATCTGTTTTTAAATCTTTTTGTTTAAAGGCCCTACCCATCATCATTACAGGTTTTGCAAAGCTGATCATGTCTCCCGCTGTAATTACACAGATCGGCGAACTTTCTGTTTTCCCTGTTCCGCTTTCGTCTATCGTTTTAATAATTCTGTTATTCTGTAATTTACAGATCTCCACCTTTGCTTTTTCTCCAATCGCATTATAAATATTTACCATAGAAGTCAATATTTCTAGATTAAGTGGGGCTTTATGATATGCATCTTCTGCTTTAATGCGTATTTTCTGAGCTTTACTTTTTGACAATCCTTTTCTGGAAGCAATTTTCCAAATTTCATCATAATCTCGGTTGAATAAAGACATACCGTATCCTGTATCAACGAATCGACTTCCATAATAAAGCTGGTTCATCTCATCCTGTGACAGATTTGAAGGATTTGTTTTAAATGTTTTTAAATAGTCATCGTAATATTTTTGAGGATTTTCGGTGACGTTTTTTTTGATTTCCTCAACATTAATTTGGCAAAAACTGAATCCAAAAATTATTAAGAGTAAAAAAGAAAGCGACTTTTTCATTTCTGATATTTTAAAAACCTAAATTACAATCTATTAATGACTCTCTTCTAAAGCAATACTTTCCAACTCTTTCTCTTCATCAGCAATCCTTTTTGGATTGGCAACTTTCGCAATGGTAAGTCCCTGAACAATAATAGAAAACACAACCACACAATAAGTAATACTTAAAATAGCATTGCTGTATTCATTTTTTGGAATTGACATCGCCAAAGCAATGGAAACACCACCTCGAATTCCACCCCAAAATAAAACCTTTATCGTCTGGGGACTAAACCTCGTTCTGAAAGACATAAATTTCGTAGGTCCCCAAATGGAAATAAATCTCGCTACCAAAACTACTACAATTGCCAATAATCCAGGAATTACATAATGGTTCAAATCTTTGATCATCAACAATTCAAACCCGATGAAAAGAAATAAAACAGCATTTAAAATTTCATCAATCAGTTCCCAGAATTTAATCAGATAATCCTGAGTGACTGATTTCATTTTAAATTTAACATTAAAATTACCCATGAATAAACCTGCTGCAACCATCGTCAAAGGACCGGAAACATGCATCTGTCTTGCAACTAGATAACCTCCCATCACCACAGCCAGTGTCACCAAAACTGAAATAATATAATCATCAACTTCACGCATTAATCTTGAAGTTATCCAACCCAAAAGAACACCTAAGAGCAAACCGCCACCAGCTTCTTTCATTAATAAAATCGTGATGTTTTCTACACCTAAATCTACTTCGCTCCCAATTGCAAGCTGTAAGACCACTGTAAAAACCACAACCGCCATACCATCATTAAATAATGATTCACCGGCAATTTTTGTTTCTAATGATTTTGAAATATTAGCCTGTTTTAAAACACTTAAAACTGCAACGGGATCTGTAGGAGAAATCAATGCTCCAAAGACCAAACAGTAAATAAAAGGAATCTTTAACCCAACCAAAGGCAGCAAATAGAACATCCCAAATCCTACGATAAAGGTTGAAATGATGACACCTGCCGTTGAAAATATGAGGACGGGACGAAACTGTTCCTTGAGATCATTGATATTAATGTGAATCCCTCCTGCAAAGAGCAGGAAATTCAGCATTGCTCCCATCAAAACTTCGGTAAAGTCGATACTGTTCATCAAATCATTCAGATGCCCAAATGTTTTTGGAAGAAAATTTTCACCAAATAAAACCAAAATGATAGATACCACGATGGCAATCACCATAATTCCTATGGTGCTCGGAAGTTTTAAAAAACGGTAGTTGATATATGCAAAAATAGATGCTAATACGATAAGCGCTGAAAATGAATAATATAATTCCAATAAATTGTTTTTTTTAAAAAAATTAGTCTAAATAAAGTACTTTGATATAAATTTTGTTGTCACCTTTTTCCCAAACGTCAATCACCCCATCCTTCAGAGGTCTCGAACCTCTTGTATAATCCTGTCCGATATTCATTACATTGAGAAAAATGTATTCGTCACCAACGTTATTTACCTTGAAAGCTGTTTTCTCAGATTTCCCGTCACCGGAATTTTTGATTGCATCAGTGAGAAGTCTCAATTGCGAAATATGATGCGAAAAATTGCTTACATCTTTGGTCTGATCATACGCACGAAGCAGAATAAGAATGACATCGAGATTTGTAGGATCTTTATTGTAAAGAATTTTCCCTAATCTTATACAGTCTGCAAAATTATTGTTTTTAAAAGCGTCAGCCAGACTTTTGAACTCATCGCTGGTCTGGGAGACTTTATCTTTTATGAAATTTCTTCCGTAGTACAAATGCTGTGCTTCTACACTATCAAGAGACTTTGGAAGACCTTTAAATTTAAAAATCAGTTTTTCATAATTGTAAGGCGAACTGGAATTCGTGAGGTTTTTCTCAATATTTTTCAGATCTACTTTAGTCTTTTGGCCAAAGGCAAAAAACGGAATAACAAGAAGAAAAACGAGTATTCTGTAATTCATTAATCTTCTTTTTCAGATGTTTCATCTTCGTCGTTATCGAAATACTCGAAAAGAAAATCATTGTATGGAAATCTCGAGATATGAATTTTCATAACCTCATCATAGATTAGTCTTTTCATTTCAGGGAAATTTTCTTTCGTCAAAGCAGAAATGAAAACTGCAGGATGTTTAGATTTATTCATCCAGGTTCTCTTCCATTCTTCAAGAGATACATTTTTACTTGAACCCGGCGTAAGGTCATCTTCGTCTTTCTTCTCGTAGCTGAAATCGTCAATTTTGTTGAAAACCATGATCATTGGTTTCTGATGTGCGTTGATTTCCATTAAAATCTGATTCACAGATTCGATGTGGTCTTCAAAACTTTCGTGAGAAATATCGACTACGTGAATCAGAAGATCTGCTTCTCTTACCTCATCCAGTGTAGATTTAAAAGATTCTACCAATTGGGTAGGAAGTTTTCTGATAAAACCAACGGTATCGGTTAAAAGGAAAGGTAAATTACCTATTACTACTTTTCGTACCGTAGTATCAAGTGTTGCAAACAATTTGTTTTCAGCAAAAACATCAGATTTAGAAATAGCGTTCATCAGCGTAGACTTTCCTACGTTGGTATAACCTACCAAGGCTGCACGAACAACTTTCCCTCTGTTGTTACGCTGGGTCGCCATTTGCTTGTCAATCACTTTCAGTTTATCTTTTAACAAAGATATTCTGTCACGGATGATCCTTCTATCGGTTTCAATTTCCGTTTCCCCGGGACCACGCATTCCAATTCCTCCTTTTTGCTTATCTAAGTGGGACCACATTTTGCTTAATCTAGGCAGCAAATATTGATATTGTGCCAATTCAACTTGCGTTCTGGCGTAAGAAGTCTGTGCCCTTTGCGCAAAAATATCCAGAATAAGATTGGTTCTGTCTAGGATTTTTACTTCTATTTCTTTTTCAAGATTTTTAAGCTGAGAAGGTGATAATTCATCATCAAAAATGATGGTTCCAATCTCGTTTTCTTTTACATATTCTTTTATTTCCTGAGCTTTTCCACTTCCTACAAAAGTTTTAGAATCAGGTTGAGTTAGATTCTGAGTAAAGCGTCTGTCGACCGTAGCGCCTGCAGTTAAAGCTAAAAACTCTAACTCGTCCATATATTCTTGTAACTTATCAGCATCTTGGTTTTGAGTGACAACACCCACCAAAACTGCTCTTTCGTAATTATGTGTTTTCTTTTCTAACATTAAATTCTGTATAATTTATAAGATTTACAAGATAACATTTTTAATTAATAAATGCAACTTAAGACTTAAAATACCGTTGTTTTCCCTTTTATAATCTAGTTCTTTTCCTCTGTTTTACCACCTCTACCTCCACTTACCTTTACATCGTAAAAATCTCAACAACAGACGATAACCTCAAAACTTATAAACCAGAAATCACTTTACTATGAAAAGAATTTTTATCTACGGCTTCTTTTTGATTTTTTGCTCGATCTCAGAAGTCAATGCGCAAAAAGCAGTGCTCACCACAGGATCAAATACAACGGGAAGCAACGGCTCTGTTTCTTACAGTGTAGGACAGATTGATTTCATCTCCAAAGGAGGCAATAATCAGGTAATGGAAGGCGTACAGCAAGCCTATGAAATCATCACACTTTCTACTACAGAAACTTCCGGCTCAGACAAGAAAGACATTTTATTGTACCCAAATCCATTTAAAGATTTTTTATTCCTGGATTTTACTACAAACGACCACCGCAATTCTGAATTTCAATTATTTGATTCTTCCGGAAAACTTTTGCGAGAAGACAAAATCACTCAGGCAAAAACAGAATTCAACTTTTCATCACTTCCTTCGGCGATGTACATCATAAGAATCAATCAAAAAGGAAAAAACATTAAAACTTACAAAATCATTAAAAAATAATCATCATGAAAAAAATTCTACTAACCGCAGGAATAATTCTTGGCTGTCATTTCGTATCAGCTCAAGTTCCCGAAAAAATGAGTTATCAGGCCGTAATGAGAAATACAACCGGCCAACTGCTTGCCAATCAGAACATCGGAGTGAAAGTAAGCATCCTCCAGGGCTCTCCGGCAGGAGCAGTAGTATATTCTGAAAGACTTACCGGTACAACCAATATCAACGGGCTCATCAGCCTAGAAATAGGAACCGGAACAGTGCTTTCCGGAACTTACGCAACCATCAACTGGCCTTCAGGAAATTATTATTTAAAAACAGAAACAGATCCCACTGGTGGAACTTCGTATACAATTGCGGGTACAAGTCAGCTACTGAGTGTGCCTTATGCAATGTATGCCAAATCTTCAGGCAGTTCGAGCGGAGGCTTTACTTTACCCTATACAGCAACAGTTAATAATCCCTCAAATCTTTTTACGATAACAAATGACGGAGACGGAACTTCTCTGGAAGGAATCAACACCACCACAACTTCAAGTGTTGCAGCGGTAAAAGGTACAGTCACTAACCTTTCACCGGGCGGATTTTCATCTGGTGTTCACGGAATCAACAACGGAACTGGAGGTTTAGGCATTGGAGTTTGGGGCTCTCAAGCCGGAAGTGGATGGGGAGTTTATGGTGTAACACCAACAGGATTGGGAGTATACGGAAATTCTTCAGGATCAGGATATGGTGTTTATGCCAACAGTAATACAGGAACGGGATTAAGTGCAACAAGTACCAATGGCTCCGCTGCCAACATTTCAATTTTAAATAATGCAAATACAAGTACGGTTCTTACCGCAAATACCGTTGGAAACGGAACCGTCATCAATGTCTCATCTTCTGGTTCAGGAGCAGGCGTTATGAGTAGCACAGGAACCGGCTTCGCTATTCATGGTATTACGAGTGCGCAAACTTCTGCCGGAGTTATCGCCGATAACAATGGTGCAGGTGAAGCTGTAGTCGGAAGAAACACGAGTGATATTGCAGGAGCTGTAGTCGGAAGAAATGACGGCGGAGGTTACGGAGTACATGGTTTTGTATCAACAAACACCACAGGAACAGGAATCGGAGTATACGGGCGAGTTGGTCTCAACAACAGCAAAGGCCGGGCAGGAAGATTTCAGAATTTCCTCGCAACAAACGACAGAAACACTTTCGAAGTAGAATCTAACAGCACCGGAAATATCCCAGACAATACTCAGGGTAATGTATCCTCTTTTCTTGCCAGTAACACAAACAGTGTAAGTGCAGCAGTAAGGGGTGAGGTAAAAACCATTTTCGGAAACTTTGGAGCAGCAGGTATTTTTGGCGTATCATCAGGAACAGGTGGATTCGGAGGACTTTTCCATGCTTCAAATATCAACGGAAACGGAGCCGCTATGATAGCAATAACTGACGGAAACGGAAATGCTATTACAGCAAATGCCGGAAAAAACGGAAATGCAATAGAAGCTAATGTAGATGGAACCGGAAATGCTCTTTATGCCTGGGTACCTACTTTTTCGGAAGGACGCGCCGGGAGATTTGAAATTTTTAATGACGAAAATGAAAGTGATGTTATCTCTGTAAAAACAGTTGGTAATGGTACCGCCGGTAACTTTAAAGTAGACAGAATAACCGGAACATCACCTGCTGTAAAAGGTGAAGTAACATCTCAATTCGCCAATTTTGGTACAGCTGGGGTTTATGGTCTATCTTCAGGAACAGGTGGTTTTGCAGGGCTATTTTATCAAAGCAACATCAACGGAAACGGCCCGGCCTTACTTGCTTTAACCGACGGTAACGGAAATGGAATCACAGCAAATGCCGGAAAAAATGGTGACGGCGTAGAAGCCACAGCGGATGGTACCGGTTCAGCGATTTATGGCTGGATTCCTAATTTTGGAACAGGTAAAGCCGGATATTTCAGAAATTTCAATAACGCTAATAGCCAGCCGGTAGTTCATGTAACAACTACAGGGACTGGCTCAACATTACTAATCAACCATCAAGGTCCGTCAGGAAATATTGCCACCTACCAAAACAATTCAACCAATGTAGCCCGTATTGATAAAACCGGAAAAGGATTTTTCAACGGCGGAACCCAAAACAGCGGTGCCGATTTAGCAGAAGCATTTGATGTAGAGGGAAATACTTCAGAATATGAGCCGGGAGATATTCTTATCATTTCTACAGATACCGACAGAACCGTAGAAAAATCTTCAAAAGCCTATTCAACTTTGGTCGCCGGTGTTTATGCTACAAAGCCAGGCGTTCTTCTAACAGAGGAAAATATTGATTCCGAATTGATCGGTAAAGTTCCGATGGGTGTTGTAGGGGTAATTCCTACTAAAGTTTGCCTTGAAGGAGGAAAAATAAAAAGAGGCGATCTTTTGGTAACCTCATCAAAATCTGGAGTTGCTATGAAAGCCAATCCTAAAAAGGTGCAAATAGGTCAAGTTATCGGAAAAGCTCTTCAGGATTATGACCAAAACTCAATCGGAAAAATAAAAGTATTAGTTAACATTAAATAAAAACCACCATGAAATCATTATATACCATTCCATTTTTACTATTAAGTGTAACATTTTACACACAGGAAAAAAAACATGCAGAAACTCAGGATCAGGAAAAAGTTTTGAAAGAAGCAAAAGCATTCGAACAAAAAATGCAGAAAGAAAGCGAAATCACTTCTGCTAAAAAAGACAAGCAGACAGCTTTAGCTTCTGAACAGGGACTTGAAGTAAAAATGCAGGAGGAAAAAATTCCTAGCCAAAGCAATATACAAGGTAAGCTATTGCCCCACACAGCAAGTTTTGAAGAGATTTTAGCATCAATCCCAAACAGACAAAATACACGTAAAGCTAAGGTCCCGATCAATCAATCTGTCAAAGTTCAGGGTTTACCAAATACTGCAACCTTGGAAGAAATAAAAAAAACGATTCCTAAAAACTAAGCTAATAACCATTTTCATTCTTAAGTAAGTCCGCAAAAATTGCGGACTTACTGTTTTTTAGCGAGACAAAAAATTAATCCCAATCGGCAGCAATGAATTTCATCTCATCCCCACTTCCGTCGGAAAGTGTAAGGCGATGTCCTTCTATAGAATAATTCGTCATGCTTCCGAATTTTTTCATAAAAGCATTCTCCAGTTCCATGTTTCTGCATGCCATTTCTGTGTTTCCTATTCCTGAGATACTGATTTTTCCGTTATTTTTTAACTCAGCTACAAAAAAGATACTGTTACATCCCATTTTAGCGGTACCTTTTACGGTATTGCCTGTTCTTTCACCAGTCAGATTAATCTGGGCTTTACTTTCAACCAATTGCTGCTTTGTAAATTGATCAAATGAAATCATCATCCATTCCCTCTGATAATGCTGGTTATTGACCTTTGCAGAAGAGCAATTTAAAACCAACGTTAAAATGAAAGCAGCAAAAAGACTTAAAATAATGTTTTTCATACCACTCTGCCACCCATTTTCATACCAATTACGGATGGATTATCGTAAAAATTAGTAAATTAGCCCCACAATAATTATTTAAAAAATGAAAAGAATATTTTTACTATTCACTTTCTTGTTAGGTTTTGCCCAAATGAGGGCAGATGAAGGGATGTGGCTATTGATGCTCATCAAAAGACTTAACGGTGTTGACATGCAAAAAGAAGGTCTGCACCTTACTCCTGAGGAGATTTATTCTGTAAACAATTCTAGCCTTAAAGATGCGATTGTAAGCTTCGGCGGGTTTTGTACAGGAGAAATCGTATCAGACAAAGGTTTGATTTTCACCAATCACCACTGTGGTTATGGCGCTGTTGCGGCGGCATCTACCCCATCAAAAGATTACCTGAAAAACGGGTTTTGGGCAACGAAAGAAAAAGATGAGTTTAATGCAAAAGATCTTTACGTAAGATTTTTAGTAAGAATGGATGATGCTACGCAGAGAATCAATTCTAAATTAAACAACAACATGACTGCAGCTGAAAGAAAAGCTGTGATTGATGCTGAGACTAAAGCAATTCAGACAGAAAATTCCGAAAACGGAAAATACACTGTTGTTGTAAGAGATTTCTTCAACGGAAATGAGTTCTATTTTTTCGTTTATCAGGATTATAAAGATATCAGATTGGTAGGCGCACCACCATCAGCTTTAGGTAAATATGGTGGAGATACAGACAACTGGGAATGGCCAAGACATACTGCAGACTTTACGGTTTTCAGAGTGTATGCTGACGCAGCAGGAAACCCTGCAGAGTTTGCTCCTACAAACGTTCCTTTGAAGCCTAAGCATTTCTTACCGGTTTCTCTTAAAGGAATTAAGCCTGGTGATTTCTCAATGATCTTAGGTTACCCAGGAAGAACCAACCGTTACCTTACTTCTTACGGTATCAACCAAATGGTTTCAAAAGATTATCCGGCTTGGGTAGAAACTTCTAAACTGGCAATGGATGTAATGAAGAAGTACATGGATAAAGATAAAACCACTCAGCTGGCTTATGCTTCTCAGTATGCTTCTGTAGCCAACTACTGGAAAAACAGACAGGGAACAATTGACGCTGTCATCAAAAACGGAACGATTTCTGACAAACAGAATATTGAAAAAACATACAGACAATGGTCTGCACAGCCTGGTAACGAAATGTACGACGGAGTGCTAGAGCAGATTGCCACTTATTACAAGCAGGTTTCTGACAGAAATGTTGAAAGAAATTACGCTTCTTTATTGACAAGAAATGCCAAATACATCGCTTTGGCTTACCAATTGGCTCCAGCTCTTGATGCTTACGCAAAACAGGATATGGCTGGAAGATTGGCGATGAAACCTAAAGTGGAAGCAGCTATCAAAGATGCTTATGACAACATCAACCCTGAATTGGAAGGCGAAATGCTGAATTCTTTGGTAAACCTTTACAAAACAAGAGTAAAAGCAGACGTTGCTTCACCAACGATCATGGCTTTGGATGCTAACAATTTGTCAACTGTTGCATTCTCTTCACTGTTTGCAAATAAAACATCTGTAACCAACTTTGTTTTAAACCCTGACCGTTTGAAACTGGATGCAGATCCGCTATTGAAAATCTCAAAAGGTATCGCAGATGATCAGAGAGCATCTGGCGAAAGATTCGTGAAAATTGACGATAATTTTTCTAAAAACAACCGTCTTTTCTTAGCTGGTTTAATGAAAGCAATGCCTGAGAAAAAATTCTATCCTGATGCAAACTCTACAATGAGATTAACGTACGGACAGATTGACACTCTGCCTGTAAGAACAGACAGAAACTATTTTGGCGTAACAGAAAACTATTACACTACAATGGAAGGTTTAGTAGGAAAATACAAAGCTGGTGACGAAGAATTTGATCTTCCACAAAGGGTAATTGCATTACAAAATGCTAAAGATTACGGGCAGTATGCTGATAAAGCTGGTTACCTTCCGGTGAACTTCCTTTCAAACAATGATATCACAGGAGGAAACTCTGGTTCTCCGGTAATAGACGGTGACGGAAACCTAATCGGTATCGCTTTTGACGGAAACAGTGAAGCGTTAAGCGGTGACATCGTTTTCGAAAATCAGTGGCAGAAAACCATCAGTGTAGATATCCGTTTCGTTCTTTGGACAATCGATAAATATGCTGGTGCAAGAAGATTAGTTGACGAATTGAAATTAGTAAGAGACGAAAATACTCCGGCTGATACAGGCGCATCTAAAATTAAAACTGCAGCTCCTGCAAAAAAGAAAAAGAAATAATTTTTCTAAATCATATTTAAAACCGTGGAATTTATTTCACGGTTTTTTTATGCTTAATTTTAATCTGGGTTCGGAAACATTAATTTCACAATTATGAAGAAGTATTTACTGCTGACGCCAAAAACAACACTTTTCAAATTAAATCTAATCACATTGTATTAAATCATAATACAACGATTGAAGAGTTTCAAAAATTATTCACGAAATTAAAAAAGGAAATCACCGTTCAAAAAAACGTCTTTCGATTCAGAATTTCTTTACAAAAAGATGGTGACGATGCCTTTCTCTTTTATTTTAAAAGCGGAAAATTTGATGAGTTCCTATTATGGTGCTGTTATGCTAATTTTAAACATTCCAGAATTCCCGATCCAGGCTTCTGTATTGTATGGCCTCAGAAATATGATGTGACAGAATGTTTTCAGATTCTTCCAGATCAGCAATTGTTCTGGCAACTTTTAGAATTCTGTCATAGGCTCTCGCAGAAAGATTCAATTTTTCCATGGCCATTTTGATGAGATTAAATGAAGCATCATCCAATTCACAAAACTTTTCCAGTTCACGGGAACCTATTTGAGCATTATAACTGATTGATAAATCTTTATACCGCTCATTCTGTATCTCACGGGCAATCAAAACACGCTTTCTGATTTCCTCACTTTTTTCACCTTTTCGTTTTTCAGCCAATTGCTCAAACTCTACCTTCTGCACCTCAACATGAATGTCAATTCGGTCTAAAAGCGGTCCGGAAAGCTTATTCATATACCGCTGCATTTCAAAAACAGAAGATGTATTATTGGGGTCATCGGGAAAATATCCGCTTGGGCTCGGATTCATCGAAGCCACCAACATAAAACTTGACGGATAATTGATCGTAAATTTTGCTCTGGAAATCGTCACCTCACGGTCTTCTAAAGGCTGACGCATGACTTCCAAAACAGTACGTTTAAATTCGGGCATTTCATCCAAAAACAAAACACCATTGTGAGCGAGTGAAATTTCTCCCGGCTGAGGATAACTTCCGCCGCCAACTAAGGCTACGTCTGAAATTGTATGATGAGGTGATCTGAAAGGTCGAACCGTCATCAAAGACGTTTCGGTTCCCATCTTTCCGGCTACAGAATGAATCTTTGTAGTTTCTAATGCTTCTTTTAAGGTAAGTGGCGGCAGAATACTTGGAACTCTTTTCGCCAGCATGGTCTTTCCACTTCCCGGAGGACCGATGAGAATAATATTATGACCGCCGGCGGCAGCAACTTCCATTGCTCTTTTCGCGGTTTCCTGACCTTTCACTTCAGAAAAATCAAACGGAAAATTGTTTATTTTATCCTGAAATTCTTTTCGGGTGTCTAAAATTACTTTCTCTAAAGGCTTTCCTTCATTAAAAAAGTCAATGACTTCTTTGATATTTTCAACTCCATAAACATCCAGATTATTGACAATAGCTGCTTCTCTGGTATTTTGTTTGGGCAGAATAATTCCTTTAAAACCTTCTTCACGAGCCTGGATGGCAATCGGTAAAACTCCTTTTATGGGTTGCAGACTTCCGTCGAGTGAAAGTTCACCCATAATGATGTAATCCTGTACATTTTCACCAAGAATCTGATCTGAGGCAATTAAAATCCCAACTGCAATACTCAGGTCGTAGGCAGCTCCCTCCTTGCGCAAATCTGCGGGAGCCATATTAATCGTAATTTTTTTTCCCGGAATTTTGTAGCCAACGTTTTTCAGAGCGGCAGAGATCCTATAACTGCTTTCTTTGATAGCATTATCGGGCAAACCAACGAGGTGATAGCCTACTCCACCTGTATCGATGTTTACTTCTATTGTGATTGTTTGTGCAGAGACTCCAAAAATGGAGCTTCCATAAATTTTGATCAGCATTATTTTGTGTTTTAAGTAAAATTAATAATTTTTTTTTCATCAAACAATAAAAAATCGGCACAAAATAATCTGTACCGATTCCACATAAAAAGCATGAAAAAACTAATTATGATGATCTAATCATCTATTTCTTAATCAATTTATTTTTATAAATTCTACCATCCGCAGTTTTAGAAACAATCATATATGTTGCCGGAACCAACACACTCACATCGATAGCTCTACCTGCCTGATGATCTCTTTTTTGAAGAACCAGTTTTCCAGACATGTCAATTATTGAAATCTCGCTGTACTTTTTATCAGACTCTTTTCCGATGTATAAAAGCTGCGTAGTCGGATTTGGATAAACACTCAAACTATTTTCTCTCGGTTTTGTTTCATCAGTTCCAAGGCTACAGAAGCTGTAATTTCCAAAATTTAATTTTATGAAAGCAAAAGACGCTAGCATTTCGCACTGATCTGGACAATACTCGGTACAAGCATAAAAGCCATATTCACCAGTCGTAGTTGCAATGTAAGTATCACCCGTTGCTCCGGGTATCGTACAAGGTTCATTGGGTGACGGTGGATTACTTCCAGGAAGACATCTGAACCAAGTATGATTGCCATATACACCTGGAAATCCATTATCTAGCTGTACAGATGCACCTGCACAGACATTGTACTCTCCCGGATTGGTTTCTTCATAAGTTCCCGGTGTAAAATTGGCCATCAAATACGGAAGACCATAAGCGTACCCGTCGGCAAGAATCGGCGTGCTCTCGGCGGTACAGCCATTCTGAGAAACCACAACTTTAAAGTAATGAAGCATATCTGCACTTCCATTGATTGTTAATGTCTGAGATGTCGCTCCGGGTATAGCCACCCAAGGATTGGTGTTGGGAGTCTGCCAATTCCACTCCTGTCTGTACCATTGGTAAGTCTGAAAGGTCTGGTTGACGGATAAAGTTTCCGTTTCGGAGTTACAGAATACGACACTGCCCTGAAACATTGCGTCTAATCTTGGGCTGGTAACGGTAGGGTTGCATTGTGCTTTTAGATTAAAAAAACTTAAAAGTAAAAATGCCAAAAAAGTGATTTTTGTTTTCATAAAAAATTGATTTATTTTGTGATTTGGTATTTAGTCTAGTGACCACCTTAATCCGAATTTCAGATTAAAATTCAGTGGCTTTTCTTTGTAAATAGTGTTTAAAGCACTGTTATCATTGAAGTGATAAGCCACTCCCGGCTCTGCATAAACGCCCAACCTATTAGTGATATTTAGCTGTACTCCGGCCGCCGCATTGACCGAAATTTGTGTGGGTTTGGAACTTAATTTTTCTTCGGTCTCATCCTTAAGGGTATTTTCTACCACATATTTTGTTCTTAAACCTCCCGAAACCGCCTTTTCTATTAAAGTTCCCCCGGTAAGATAGCCTGTAAAACCAGTTTTCTTAATAACATTGTAGTTCACCTGCACCGGAACTCCTACATAGTGGATGGTCTGATCACTTTGTATATAGTTCGAATCGCTACCGGAATGCAAATCCGCGGACAGTTTGGTGTACGTTATTCCCGTACCAATTCCCCATCTTTTCCCGAGGTTGTAGAAAACAGAAGCACCTACGGTCACAGGCATTTTGTGATTTATTTTGGCTTCAACTTCTTGATCTTGATTAGCTAAAAGCACCTGAGTAAGAGGATCAAGCTCTGTACTTGAACTGTGAAAAACGTCACTGATACTCATGTTGCTTCCATTGAAAGTTGCGTATCCAGGAACTTGGCCTGCAGAACCCGAAGAGGCATTTCCTGTAAGAACACTTACCATCCAGGATTTATTTGTTTTAATTTTGGGTAAATCTGGTTTCTGATCTAGCTCGTTGATTGCAAAAAGATCTTCATTTTCTCTAAATTCGTTATCGTGACTTTTTGTTTTGTTTTCTTGTTGAACAACTGTATTTTGAGAATTTAAATTTGAAATTTCAACTGACTCTTGAGGACTAAAGATTGATATTTTATCTCCTTTCAACAAGTCTTTGATGGTTTCAGAAGAGAAATTTCCAACCAATTTATCTGCGAAAATGCCTTCTAAATAATCATTTTTAAAAATATGATCCTGATTATAATTGCTGTTATAAATTTCCTCAGAAGAAGATTGAGCAATCACCTTTTCTGTTTTGGAACCTGACCTCACATTGTTCTCTACACTTTTCTTTTCATTCGAATTTTCATAAATATGATTGATTCCAAAAAACAAAAATGCAAGTACCGCAGCTACACTTACTGCTTTGTAAGCAATAGTACTAAGTTTGGGATAAGTATTACTTTTAATCTGACCTTTAACGTCAGTAGGAACTGCACCTAGACTACGCTCATCTTCATCGAACAGTTCAGATCGAATATCATCCCACAATCCTTCCGGAACATCTTCTGTATGATCTTCCATTTTTCCGCGCAGATTATTTAGCCAATCTTTACTCATAATGCGCCTTTTTTTATCATTTTATGTTCATTCACTTTCTGCATAAGCATCGCTTTCGCTCTATGAAATTGTGAAGCTGAAGAGTTTTCTGCTATTCCTAGAATTGAAGCAATTTCTTTATGGCTTTTTTCTTCAAACACATAAAGATTAAAAACGGTTCTGTAGCCATTTGGAAGCGTTCTGATCATTTCCATCAGGCTTTCTTTTGAAACACTTTCAAGATCTGGTTCATCATCATTAGAAAAATCTGGAATTGTATCGAGATCTGTATCCGTTTTCAGACTTAGATTCTGTTTTAAATGCCTTAAAGATTCGTTGATAACGATACGTGTTATCCATGCTCTAAGAGATCCATTTCCACGATACTGAAAAGAATCTATGGAACGAAACATCTTGATAAAGCTGTTTTGCAGTACATCATGCACATCATCTTTTTCAATAATGTAACGTGAGCAGACATAGGAAAGATTTCCGGAATAAGCTGCAAAAAGCTCTTTCCAGGCAGCTTCTTCTTTTGCAAGAAGGCGTTTTACCAAAATCTGTTCCTTAGTTTCTTCCATTAACTGCTTCAGTTACATTGATTTTTTAATAATTTAATCAAATTTGAATGCAAAAATAGATTGCCCTTTACAAAAGCGCAATCTATTTGATTCTATTTTTAGTACTTCAAACCATACGGAAAATCATATTTTACAATTTCGTACGGGTTTACATCTGTGCCATCAACGGTAATTTTTTCAGCAATAATACCAAATCTTAATGATTGGTCTTGACCTACAAAAAAACCTTTTTGCGGTGCGGCAATTTTCACAATCGCATTTTTTGTAACTCCGTCCACCGGAACCTGCAACACTAAAGCTTTTGGAGTAAAGCTCAATTCAATTACGTTATTGACAGTATTTAATGTTGAAGTATAATTAAGTTGATACTTTACCTTTCCAATTGCCGTCAGAGCGGCTTCAGCTTTCACTGGATCAGTCACGATCGTTTTTACAATTTCTTTTACAGGAAAGTCAGTGAAAACCACAGTATCTTTTTTTACAGTGAGATCAATTGTTTTTTCATCTTTAATATTTCCCTGTGTTATAAAAAGTCTGGTCTTATATTTCCCATTCGCATCTTCTAATTTTACAGGAATTGGCTCATAATCATCCATGCAAGACAGTAAAGAAAACGCTAAAAGTGCAAAAAAACCAACGGCAAGTGCCTTAAAGGCAATTAAATTCTTCATTTATTTAAAATTTATCGTTAAACATCTATTTTTGAGCACTCAATACTATAAACCTAACATTTCAAAAATCTTGCATCATTTTTTGCGGAATTTCCATAACTACCTGATTATTAAATAAAAAAAATAAAATTTAAACTAATCTGAGATTTGATACATTTGCAGTAAGCTTAATTCGCTCTACATTATCTAAATATTGAATTTTGAGATTAAAAATTTCTGCAATGAATGTAAAACCTGAAATATCCTGGGAAGACTTTGAAAAATTAGACATCCGCTGTGGAACCATTATTTCCGTCGATGATTTTGAGAAAGCCACAAATCCTTCTTATCAGCTTGAAATTGATTTTGGAGATTTAGGAATTAGAAAATCAGCCGCACAGATCACAAAGCTTTACAGAAAAGAAGACTTAGTGGGAAAACAGATTTTAGCCGTTGTGAATTTTCCTAAAAAACAAATCGCAAATTTCTTCAGTGAATGTTTGGTTTTAGGAGTTTATGGTGAAGACAAAAAAGAAGTGACGCTGGTTACAACGTCACTTTCTACCAAAAATGGTATGTCTTTAGGTTAATTATTGATGTAGAGTTTTAGTTCCCAGATTATTGATCTGCCCAAATACGACACTTACATTATTCGCATTCTCATCGATGTATCCAGTTGTGTTTTCAGCATCATAAGATACAGTATAGCTTCCTTGTGGAAGTCCTCTGAATATAAAGAATCCGTCTGGATTGGGAATTGCAGTTGCAACCGTGTCATT
The DNA here is from genome assembly GCF_001507335.1 of Chryseobacterium sp. JAH. GTDB lineage: Bacteria > Bacteroidota > Bacteroidia > Flavobacteriales > Weeksellaceae > Chryseobacterium. The sequence continues at coordinate 310,260 of NZ_LMAH01000003.1, forward strand.
AACAGCGATTACATGAACGATTGGTTTGGATACTAATGGTAATACATATCCTTTGATTTGACCATCAGTAAGTTCAGAAAATGCACGAATAACAGGCTTAAGAATATATGCCCCATTTCCGGTTTTAACAATAGATTTTCCGGCATCAAAATCAATCCAGACATTATAAGCTCCATTGGGAGCAAGGGTCTGATTCCAGTTGAACTTCAAACCACTCTGCTGTGCAGAGGGAGTCTGCAGGGGATAACTTATCCCATCCACAATAATGCTGTTGTTAGTTCCTAAAATCATTCTCATTTGTGAAACATTACCTATCGGAAACACCACTTGTCCTAGTGCTACATCGGCACCATTCTTAAAATCAAGAAGATTGAAAATTCCGGGATTATGAAAAACGATTGGCACCCAGTTGCCATTGGCATTGATTTCGATTCGTTGAACATCAATTTTAACGGCATCATACATCGCTGGACCGTCTGTTAGTTTCACATTCACGATAGCTGTTTTGCCTTCTTCCATTGTATCATCACTGCAGGAAATAATGGCAAAAAATGAGGCAAACAAACCTAATAAAAATAACTTTTCATCATCTTATATTTTAAATTAGTTTTAAAATAATATGCATGGTTATTTGGTTAGTTTTCGTTAAATTTCATTAATGAAAATTTAGATATCAAAAAAATGATCCAAACATTGCCTCTTGAAAGAATTCTGTTTCTCGACATTGAAACAGTTCCCAACTCAGCTTCATGGGAACAGTTATCTGAAACTGAACAGAAATTATGGGATAAAAAAACAAGATTTCAGCGTAAAGATGAATTTTCAGCAGAAGAGTTTTACGAAAGAGCCGGAATCATGGCCGAATTTGGAAAGATCATCTGCATCTCCATCGGAATGCTTGAAAAAAATGAAACTTTAAGAATAAAAAGTTTCGCCAATGATGATGAAAAAAAACTGTTGCAGGAATTTGGTGAGCTGTTCAACAGTCCGAGGCTTCGGGATGTCATCTTGTGTGCCCATAACGGAAAAGAATTCGACTTTCCGTGGATTGCCAGGCGTTTTCTGATTAACGGAATGCAGCCGCCATCTCCCTTCCAAATGTTTGGGAAAAAACCATGGGAAATACCACATCTCGACACGATGGAATTATGGAAATTTGGTGATTATAAAAGCTTTATTTCGTTAGAGCTTTTAGCTCACGTTTTTGGAATTCCAACTCCGAAAGATGACATTGATGGCTCAATGGTTTCATCAATTTACTACATAGAAAAAGACTTGCAGCGAATAGTTGACTATTGTGAAAAAGATGTCTTAACTTTGGCAAACATTTTCCGACGTATGCGTCAGGAAGATTTATTGCAAAGAAATATCAATTTAGATTAAGAAATGAACTTTACAGACGATCAGATTGCCGACATCGGTGAAGAAATTATAAGAGTACTAAAAACAGTTTACGACCCAGAAATTCCGGTGGATATTTACGAATTGGGATTAATTTATGACGTTCAGATTTCGGAAGAAGCTGATGTGAAAATCATCATGACTTTAACGAGCCCTAACTGTCCCGTTGCAGAAAGTCTTCCGCAAGAGGTAAAAGATAAAGTGAAAGAAGTAGAAAATGTGAACGAAGTTGAGTTGGAACTTACTTTTGAACCAACCTGGAACAAAGATATGATGAGTGAAGAGGCAAAATTTGAGCTGGGAATGCTTTAATAATAGAAGATGGATGCGGGAAGCAGAAAGCTTTCTAAATTCTAAAGACAAAACCGTATTTCGAACATAAGAATAACGTAAAACCCGGAAAATTTCCGGGTTTTTGTATTTAGTTTAAGCTTCTTATTAAGAGACAAAGAACTTACAGATTATATGACTGCTCATAACTTCAATCTTCCACTCTCCCAGCTTCAAACTTTGATTCTGTAGCGATCTCTTTTCCTTCTCTTCTGCTCCATTCGCTCCATGAACCTACATATAAATTCGGAATCTCAAAACCTGCATAATAAAGAGCCAAAATCGTATGACAGGCAGTAACTGCGGATCCACAGTGAATGATTAATTTTTCAGTTTTATTATCCAGTAACTTTAAGTATTTGTCTCTTAAAATTTCTGGTTTCAGGAAAAATCCACTTTCATCTAAATTTTCTGAAAAAGGAATATTGCTTGCTCCGGGAATATGACCCGCAATTAAATCAATCGGCTCAGACTCTCCTTTATATCGATAAGAATCTCTTACATCAATTACTGTTGCAAAATTGTTTGTTAATTCGTTTTCTACATCTTCCAAGGTTGAAACTGGCAGAAGCCAATCTTTCCTGTTCGTGATTTCAGTTTTTTCAAAAATCTCTTCGCCTGATGAAAATTCCAAACCTTCTTTCTCTGCATCTTGAAATCCTCCATCTAAAACCTGCACATTTTTTAAACCAAAAGCTTTTAACATCCACCAAGCTCTGGCTGCGGCATTGGATCCATTTTTATCATCATAAAGTACAACATGAGAATCTTCAGAAATTCCTAAACGAGAAATTGTTTCTGCAAATTTTTCAATGGTTGGAAGCGGATGTCTTCCACCAAATGCGGCATCTTTGGAAATTTCAGCTAAATCTTTATCCAAATCGATGAACCTTGCTCCTTGAATGTGTCTATTGACATAGCTTTGATAAGCATCTTTGCCGACTCGTGCATCAAGAATAATTAAATTTTCAGAAAAGAGGTTTTTGAATTCGGAAGTTGAAATTATTGGTGACATTTTGGAGAATTTAGTTGATAACTTTAATACTTTGAAAATTTAGATAAATTATAAAAAAAAGAAAACCGCAGAAATCTCTGCGGCTATATTATTGGTAAATGAAAATCATGGTCTGTACTAGTTCCGGATGCAGGCTTCTGGCTACCGGACAGTTATGTGCAGTCTCTTCAATAAACGCCTTCTCTTTATCTGAAAAGGAATCCGGAAAAACAAAATTACAAACGATTTCGCCGATTCTTCTTGGCTCGGTTTTCATAATTTTCTGGAGTGTACAATACGCTCCGTCGATATTGATCTTTTTGTCTTTTCCTAAAATAGCAATGGTTGTCAAAGCACATTCTGCTAAAGAAGTTGCGCAAAGATCGGTTGGTGAAAACTTTTCTCCTTTTCCGTGGTTGTCGGTTGGCGCGTCACTTTCGATAACGGTTCCTGACTGTAAATGTTCTGCTGAACATCTTAGCCCGCCGATGTATGTTATTTTTGATGTCATAATATTTTGAATAAAATAAAAGAGACAATGTCTCAGAAATGAAAGATATCCTTCGCTCTGTTATAAGAACTTTCGAAATTCAGTAAATTCAATTTGTGTTCCGCTTTTTCTACGCTCATAAAATTGATGACCTGTTCCGTCGGCATATTTCCCACCAAATCATCTTTTGCCATCGGGCAGCCACCAATTCCTTTTATGGCAGAATCAAATCTTCTGCAGCCTTTATCATAAGCTACTTTCAGTTTTGAATAAGAATCTTCATAACGGTTATGAAAATGCGCTCCGAAATCAATATTTGGATATTTTGATGGAATCTTATCGAATAAAACAGAGATCGTTTCCGTCGTTGCAACTCCTGTAGTATCAGAGAGTAAGATGTTATTAATTCCAATTTCAGAAAAACGGTTAGCCCAGAAATCTACATCTTCCCATTTCCACATTTCTCCGTAAGGATTTCCAAATGCCATTGAGAAATATAAGTTCAGTTCTTTGCCTTCACTTTTTGTTAGCTCGAGCATTTTAACAACCTCATCAAAAGCTTCTTCCTGATTTTTATTGGTATTTCTGTGCTGAAAAGTTTCAGAAATAGAAAACGGAAAACCTAAAATATCCACCGACTGATGCGCTAATGCTTTTTCTGCACCTCGGTAATTTCCGATGATGGCAGAAACCTTAGTGTTGGATAAAGATTTATTTATATTTTCGGCAACCTCAGCAGAATCAGCCATTTGCGGAATTGCTTTTGGAGATACAAAACTCAGACAATCCAAAACATCAAAACCCACTTCCATCAGTGAGTTGATATAATCGATTTTTTTGGCAGTCGGGATAAATTCTCCCCAACCCTGCATGGCATCTCTAGGACATTCTGTAAGAAACATTTTCACTTTTGATTTTCTCAAATATAATAAAACTAAAACAATTAGTTCTTTGTACAAAACAAGGCTAAGATTCTTTTGATAACCAATAATTTATATCTGATTTATAATTTCAATACCTCATATTCAAATACAAAAAACATGTTCTCAGCATCAAATTTGCTAACTTTACCGAAATTTTAGACATCTAATGAGTACAATCGAATTCAACGAAATGTGGAGAGAAAAATTACTGAACCGTTTTCTCAGCTATGTAAAAATATATTCAACCAGCGACGCAGAAAGCGAAGCTACACCTTCTACAGAACGCCAGTGGGATATTGCCAACTACATCGTAGAAGAATTGAAAACCATCGGTTTGGAAGATGTCTCTATTGACGAGCACGGTTATATTATGGCATATGTTCCTTCCAATTTGGAAAATGACAATCAGCCAACCATCGGATTTATCTCTCATTACGATACTTCACCGGATTTCAGCGGTGAAAATGTAAAACCTCAGGTTTGGCAAAATTATCAGGGAGAAGATCTGATTTTAAATAAAGAAAGCAACTTTACGCTTTCTCCTACAAAGTTTGAAAGCTTAAAAAAACACATCGGCCAGACTTTAATTACCACTGACGGAAACACGCTTCTAGGAGCTGATGACAAAGCGGGTTGCGCAGAAATTGTAACAGCTGCAGAATATTTAATTGCTCATCCTGAAATCAAACACGGAAGAATGGCGCTTGGTTTTACTCCAGACGAAGAAATCGGAAGAGGTGCACACAAATTTGATGTGGCTAAATTCGGAGCAGAGTTTGCTTACACAATGGACGGAAGTGAAGTTGGCGAACTGGAATATGAAAATTTCAACGCAGCCGGAGCAGTGGTGAAAATCCATGGATTGAGCGTACATCCTGGTTATGCTTTCGGAAAAATGGTCAATGCGGCTCTTTTAGCGGCTGAATTCATTCAATTACTTCCGGCAAATGAAACTCCGGCAACAACGAAAGGCTTTGACGGATTTTATCATTTAATGGATATAACTGCTGATATTTCTGAAGCTAAACTTCAGTACATCATCCGTGATCATGATGAGGAAAAATATGAAGCGAGAAAGAAATTCATAGAAGAAAAAGTTGCAGAATTCAATCAAAAGTATGGTCAAGGTACAGCTGAGGTTGAAATCAAAGAACAGTACCGAAACATGAAGCAGCAGTTTGAAGGAAAAATGCACATCATTGATCTTGCTGCAAAAGCCATGAAAGAAGCAGGAATTGAACCTAAAATCAAAGCCATCAGAGGTGGAACAGACGGAGCGCAATTATCGTATATGGGATTGCCTTGCCCGAATATTTTTGCAGGCGGAATGAACTTCCACGGACCTTATGAGTATGTCGCGCTGGAAAGCATGGAGAAAGCGCTGGAGGTGATTGTAAACATTGTGAAAGCTTAATAATTTTTCATATAAAATTGAAAACCAGCTCATTTTTGAGCTGGTTTTCAATTTATTTGCTTATCAATTTTTTGTAGCAATTTTCTCCTTCATGATAGCCAAAACAGAGGCTCAGGTTTCCGTCAATTTCTTCAAAAAATGTACTAAAAGTCATATCAACATCTTTAACATCATCTGGAAAAGCAACTAAATTTTTATCTAGATTAAAATAGAAACTTTCAAATTTAATCGAATTAGCATCTAAACTATATGTAGATTCATAATCTAATAGTTTTCTTTTCATCTTATCGTAAACTACTCTTCTGTATTTCCCATCTTTTTTAATGATTATTGTATCAAAAGTATTATTATATGATACAGGATAATATTTTCCATAAACTTCATCTTCATCAATCCCTTTACACGAAATAAAAAGTAAGAAAGAGAATAAACTATTAATTTCATCCAACAAATTTTCATTTGCAAATTAATTATTTAAAACAAAAAACCACTACAAAAATGCAGTGGCTTCACAATATTTAAATTAAATTTTAATCATTTTGTTGATTTCCTAAAAAAGCATCCCAACCTTGCGCCGTTAAAGCTACCAATTGGTTAGAACCTCTTGCCACCATAAAGTTTCCTTCTTCCTTTTCGACGGCATGACCAATGATTGTGAAATCAGGGTGGTTTTTCATTTTATCAAAATCATTCGGCGAAATAGTGAAGAGTAATTCGTAATCTTCACCTCCGCTTAATGCCGTCATCACTGGATTTAAGTTCAAATCATCGGCCGTAGTAATCGTCAGATTATCCATCGGGATTTTCTCTTCATACAATCTGAAACCAACTTTCGACTGGTCTGAAAGATGCAGAATTTCCGAAGCCAAACCGTCTGAAATATCAATCATAGATGTTGGCTTGATATCCAATTGTTCTAAAATTCCTTTAACATCAGTTCTTGCTTCCGGCTTCAATTGTCTTTCCAAAATATAATCGAAACCTTCCATTTCAGGCTGCATATTTGGGTCGGCTAAGAAAACGGCGTGTTCTCTTTCCAAAATCTGAAGTCCCATATAAGCTCCACCCAAATCTCCTGAAACAACTAGCAAATCGTTTGGCTTTGCGCCGCTCCTTTTGACAATATTTTCTTCGTCTTCAATTCCAACTGCAGTAATGCTCATCACCAAACCAGCATTTGAACTTGTTGTATCTCCGCCAATCAAATCTACTTTATATCTTCCGCAAGCTGCCTGAATTCCAGCATATAATTCCTCTAAAGCTTCCACCGGAAAACGGTTGGAAACAGCCAGAGAAACCAAGATCTGAGTAGGCGTTGCATTCATCGCAGCAATATCGCTAAGATTTACTACAACGGCTTTGTACCCCAAATGCTTCAAGGGAACATATCCTAAATTGAAATGAACTCCTTCCGCCAAAACATCGGTCGTTAAAACAACTTTTTTGTTTCCGGGGTTTATCACAGCCGCATCATCTCCTACGCCAACCTCCGACGACTCATTGGACAGAGGAAAAAATTCCGTTAAGTGTTTTATAAGGCCAAATTCTCCTAATTTGGAGATGGGTGTTAATTCTTGTTCTTTATCTTCAAACATATCTTTTTTATAGTTGATTGTTGAGTATTGATAAATGACGACCAAAAGCAATCATCATTTATCTCTTAACATTTATTTATTAAAAATCGCCGGATCAATGTTTTCCGGGCGGAAAGGAAGTTTTTTGAAATCTTCCCTCGTCATCAAAATGGTTTCAGCAGTTTTGTATTTATTCATTGCTTCAACAACATCATCCGGTGGTGAAGTCATTTTTCTCAGCATAGTATCAATCCAAACACCTGTTGCTTCTGAAGTTGCACAATGTGAACCGTCCGGAAGATAAAACTTATGCACAAAACGGTAGATGGCTGCATCTTCTGCACATCCGTCGATTTCAAGACTTACAATGACTTTTTGGTCAGCAAAAATCTCTTTAAAGAAAGAAAATCTTTCGTGCATAATCACTGGACCAATTCCCCATCGGCTCATTTGGGTAACCCCCATTTTTTCTTTTTTCATAAAAGCCATTCTCGTCTGCGCGCAGTACTGCACATAAGAAGAGTTAGCAAGATGTTTGTTGGCGTCAAGGTCGCTCCAGCGAACTTCAAAAGTATGATAGAAAGTCATGTAATTTGTTTAAAAGTGAACTATTTAATATTGACCATCCAAAGAATCTCCTATGTTTGTCGTCCTGTAGGAATCTAAACAAGTCTACTTAAGTCAGCTGATATTCCTTCAGAATGACAACCGGAAGATAAGTGAGAAATACTTTAGTAGTTAATAATTTCGTTTAAAAATTCAAAAATTATAATCCTCAAAATTACTCAAATAAGATGGTTTATAAAAATTGTAGTTTTGCAAAAATAATCTTCAGCATAAGATTAAATAATTATGAAGCAAATTATCATTATCGGAGGCGGTGCAGCAGGATTTTTCTGCGCAGCAAATCTTGACGAAAAGAAATATAAAATTACCATTCTCGAACAAAATTCAGACGTTCTTCAGAAAGTAAAAATTTCCGGAGGCGGAAGATGCAATGTTACGCACGCATGTTTTGATCCAAAAGAATTGGTTCAGTTTTACCCTCGTGGAAATAAAGAATTATTAAGTGTTTTCACCAAATTTCAACCTGGCGACACGATGGATTGGTTCGAAAAACGAAAAGTTTCGTTGAAGATTGAAAATGATAATAGAGTTTTCCCTGAAAGCAATTCTTCGCAGACGATTATCAATACTTTTCAGAATGAAATTCAGCAGAAAAATGTTGAAGTGAAAACGAAATGTTCGGTAAAAGAAATTATAAAAAAAGACGATCAATACTTAGTTTCTACAAGTTTGGGCGATTTCCTTGCTGATTATGTCATCTACACTACAGGAAGTTCGCCGAAATCTTTAAAGATGATTGAAAATTTAGGACACAAAATCATTGATTTGGTTCCTTCGCTTTTTACATTTAATATAAAAGATGACTTGCTGAAAGATCTTTTGGGAACAAGTTTTGAAATGGCCGAAACATCCATTCCAAAACTAAAAACAGAAGAAAGCGGACCTTTATTGATTACCCATTGGGGACTTTCAGGACCTGCGATTTTGAAAATTTCGGCTTGGGAAGCAATTAATCTGGCAAAAGTAAAATACAATTTTGAAATTCAGGTAAATTTTATATCGAAGGATATGGAAGATGCTGAAGAATTATTTCAGAATTTTAAAGTTTCCAATCCGAAAAAATTAATTGGATCATCGAAAATTTTTGACGTAACGAATCGTTTTTGGCAAAGAATTTTAGCAGTTTCAAAGGTTGATTCAAATAAACAAATTGCGAATATTTCAGGAAAGGAAATGCAGACGATTTTGGAAAACCTTTGTAAAAAGAAATTTCAGGTAACAGGAAAGTCGACTTATAAAGATGAATTTGTAACCGCAGGAGGTGTAGATTTAAAGGAAATTAATTTTAAAAATATATCTTCGAAAATTTTACCTAACTTTTACGTGGCCGGAGAAGTTTTAAATATTGATGCGGTAACTGGTGGATTTAATTTTCAGGCTTGCTGGAGTGAGGCCTGGCTGATTGCACAGGATTTGAATAATTTAAAATAAAATAATGAAAAAAGCTATTCAACTATTCTTTATTTTTATCGGTTCACTTGCATTTTCGCAAGACCACGAAGAGATAAAATCTACAATAATCTCTAATGACAGTATTTACACCCAAGCAGATATTCCAGGAGAATACCCTGGAGGAATTAACGCTTTCAGAACTGCATTTACTAAAGTTTTCAATTTCAATCCTAATTCAAAAGGGAAAGTAAGCTCCGTTGTTTCTTTTGTGGTTTCTGATCAAGGACAAATAGAGGATATTGTAGCCACAGGCGAAAACAAGAAAATGAATAAAGAAATGGAAAAAGCCATCAAAAAACTTAGTAATGTTTTGTGGAAACCCGCTGAAATTAACGGAAAACCTGTCAAATTTAGATTTAGATTACCAATTTCAATGGAATTCCACAATTAGAAATAAAAATGCTTTCAATTAAAAGAAATATCCTGAACATTCTAAAAATTCTTCTCATCATAGGATTCGCATATTTCTTTTGGCTGATGCTGAAAATCACTTTAGAATATATTCCTTTAGATACCAATGTCAGTTTTTTAATGATTAAACAGACTGAAGTGGTGGAAAGACCGGAATATCTTTACTTTTTTTACACTCATGTGTACACGAGTATTTTTGTTTTATTGGCGGGATTTTTAGCCATTCTAAGAAAGGATTTTGGCATTAAACACTTTCATAAAAATGCAGGAAAGATCTATATTTTTCTAATTCTTTTTCTTGCGGCACCATCCGGAATTTACATGGGAATTTTCGCCAATGGCGGTTTTTTATCTAAAATTTCTTTCGTTATTTTAGGCTGCCTTTGGTGGTTTTCAACCTTTAAAGCTTATCAATTAGCGCGACAGAAAAAATTCACAGAACACAAACAGTGGATGTGGCGAAGTTTTGCATTCACAATTTCTGCCATCACTTTGAGAATGTGGAAGGTTTTTATTGTATATTTATTTCACCCAAATCCGATGGATGTTTATCAAATCATTGCATGGCTGGGTTGGGTTCAGAATATTATTTTAATAGAATATTTAATCACAAAAAAGCACATTTAATCAATATGAAAATTTTAAAATTTACATTAATCACATTGTTTGCAATCGGTTTGACAGGCTGCAAAAAAGAGGCAACGACCGAAGAAAAATCTAAAGACAACTTAACTGCAAAAATAGATTCTGTTGTGGTTCCTGAAGTTCATAAAGAATATTACGGAATTTACACCGGAGAATTTGCAGGCAAAGGCGAGGTTTACGACAATGAAACGAAAGAATATTACGAAGGAACAGATTATAAAAGATTATCCTTAAAAATAAACAGGATTACCCAGGATTCTGTGTACGGACAGAGCATTGTGAATGGAACTCAGCGACCTTTCAGAGGCGTTTTTAATGAAAGCTCCCAATCTTTTATTCTGGATGAACCTGGAACTGATAAAACCGACGGAAGATTTGAAGTGAAATTAAGCAACGACAGCATCACCGGAAAATGGACTGCCTTCAATAAGTCCGCAGTAAAAGCTCCAATGAAGAAGTTAAAGCTGATCAAAAAAGAGTTTGTCTACAATCCGAATTTTATGCTGGATGAAAATTCTGACCTGATTGATTGGGAAAATCCGAGAGATTTTAAAGAGAAATATACCGATGAAGAAACCGGTAAGACAGAAACGTTCACCTCATCAAAAAACAGAATTGCTTCTGATGCGGTTTTTAAAATCAATGCGTCTAAACAGAAACTGAGCGAAAAAGACCTGAAAAATCTAAGAAAATTGGATATGGAAATCATTAAAAATGCCGTTTTCGCCAGACATGGTTATTCATTCAAAAAGCAGACTTACAGAAACTTTTTTGAGCAGACAGATTGGTATATCCCGGTTTCGGGTAACGTTGACAGCGAACTTTCGCCGATGGAAAAGGAAAATGTGGCTTTACTGAATCGCTTTATTAAGTATGCCGAAGATAAATATGATTCTTTTGGAAGATAATTTTCATTTTGATTAAACGGATCAAGAGGATTTTTTTTGAGCTGATTTTATTTTAAATATAATATAAAGCATCAAACATCCCGCTCCGTAGCACAAAATATCAATCCATGAAAAAGAATTTCCGATTATAATATACATTAGGCTTCCTCGTTGGAAGCCTAATTTTTCGGCAATATTGAGACATTGCGCAAACTCTACCAGACAGGAAAAAGCAAAAATTCCGATGATAAGCTTTGTATCATCTACGATGAAAAAACTTTTCACAAGTGTGTACAACAGCATGACAACGATGACATCTCCAAGATATGCTCTTATAAAAAACTGATCTTTCAAAACAGTTGCAATTAAGACTTCAACAAGGAAAATAAGTATCGTTATCAGTAAATATTTCAGGGTAAATTTAAATTTCATCTTACTATTTTGTTTTTATTCTTTAAAAAAGAAGCGGACCAAAGTCCGCTCCGCTGAATGTCGAATACAGGAATTACCCCTACTTTTTCACTTTAATTGTACAGCCTATAGCCACTGTTTTTGTTGTTTTTATGTCATTTCCTTTAATCAGTGCATCAACTGCATCTTTTACATAATGTTCAGTTGCTTCACTTGCATTTTCGTAATTATTGTCGATCGCACCAATATATCTAACCACGTTTATGTCTCCTTCTCTCTTTAACACAAAAACATGAGGCGTTTTTGTGGCACCATACTGAGGATAAACTTTCTGTCCCTCATCTACCAAATAAGGAAAAGTAAAACTCTTTTCTTTTGCTCTGGCAATCATTTCCTTATACCCGTCCTGAGGTTGTACTTTAGGATCATTCGGGTTGATTGCAATCACAGGATAACCATACTGTTTGTATGTTTTATCTAATTCTGTAATCCTTTCTTCATAGCTTTTAGCATACGGGCAGTGATTGCAAGTAAACACAACAATAAATCCTTTGGCATCATTAAAATCTTTTAAAGAAACCATTTTGCCGTCAATGTTTTTAAGCTTAAAATCAGCAGCTCTATCGCCAACCTCATATCCCTTTTTTTCAGTGCTTTCTTTCGGAGCGTCCGAAGTGTTTTTTGCGGTTTGCCCAAAACTCAGTATTGTAAAGGCGACTGCAAAAACCGTCAGTATTGTTTTTAATTTTTTCATATTATTTATAAATTTTTATTAATTTCTTTTTCCAATTCCTCTTTGTTCATTTCCCCATCGTTGAAATACATTTTTTCTCCATTTTTATAGAATATTGTAACCGGAATATTTCCTTCCCAATTTTTATCAAATCTTGGAATCCAGGTATTCATTCTTTTAATATCATCCAGCAAAACAACTTCTGCCGAGAGATTTTTTTTACTGATAAACTGGATTACTTTTTCTTTGTCTTTTATACGGTCTAAAGAAACGAGGAGCATTTTAAATTTCGGATTATTTTTAAACTTTTCGTTTACTTTGATAAAATCTGGAAGCTCTTTCACACAGGGACCGCAGGTTGTTGACCAAAAATTCACAACCAGCATTTTGTCATTCTCTTTCTTTATGCGTTGCTCCACTTCCTCATAATTCATCACCTGTACATTTCTCTGTAACTGAGCATCATAAAGTGACAAGCCTATCATCAAAAGCAGAAAACACAAAAAATTCTTCATTCTCAAATTTAGCAAAAGCAATATCAAGTTGATGATACGCAATCTGTTAAAATTTGTTAATAATTTTTCACGTCCAATTCATGATAGTAATTTGCGGTATCTTATTTGCTGAATTTTGAAAATCAAACCGTGCATGTGAGATTCTTTCAAAATAAGAATTAATAAAACTAAATTTAATGAAGAAAGCGATTTTTTTGTTTGGATTACTCTTCGCAGCATGCTTTTATGCTCAAAATTCAGGAACAGCAGCTCCTGAAAAAAAAACCACATCTACCATTCCTGATTATGCTGTTTTACAAAAGAAAATGAGCTTAAAAGATGTCGTTACCACTGCTGACACTGTGCCTGAATTTCCGGGCGGTTTAAAAGTTTTTAAAAGAAAATATTTTGAAAGCATCGAGACTTTAGATGTGAAAATCAATGAAAAAGTTGACACACGCCTTTATTTCATCGTTGAAAAAAATGGTTATGTACGAAACGTTACCGCAGTCGGAACCAACAAAAAGCATGTAGAAGCAGCAGAATTGGGTTTAAGAAGAATTTTCGCCCGTTGGAAACCTGCTACCGTCAACGGTGCACCAGTACGTTACCTAATGTATTTTCCTTTGACGAGTAAAGAATTTTAAATCTTAAAGCTATCTTCGTGAAAATTTTAATGGTGAAAAAAATACTAATCATCTTTTACTTACTTTTCTTCTATTTTTCGTTTGGACAAGATTCAACAAATACCTACGGTCAACTTAATGAATTGGTATTAACTGAAAAAAATGGGAAAATTGAAATCGAAATGGAAAAAAAGCCTGAATTTTATACAGGCAACTCAAGCTTCCAAAATATGATTCAAAAAAAATTTAAGATGAGAAAAGTTTTAAATACCGGAAAAAAGGAGAGCTGTGAAGTTACATTTGTTGTTGAAAGAGATGGATCTGTATCTGGTGTAGAAGCTTTCGGTACAAACGAAGAGCTCAATAATGAAGCTGTAAGATCTGTCTTAAAAATTAAAGGAAACTGGATTCCCGGCGAAGTAAATGGGATGAAAGTTCGCGGGAGAATGAAATTTCCCATTTCCATTGATTTCACTCAAAACAACAATTAAGCTATTTCCCAATCATTTTTTTAATCGAATTTAGCTTCATTAAAGCTTCAATCGGCGTCAATGTATTAATATCAATTTTCGTCAGTTCCTCTCTGATATTTTCTAATACCGGATCATCTAGTTGAAAAAAAGAAAGCTGCATATTTTCTTCTGTGACTCTTTTTATCGAGTCTGAACTTCCGCTCTGCGAACGGCTGGCCTCCAATGTTTTCAGAATATCATTCGCTCTGTTGACAACCTTTGATGGCATTCCCGCTAATTTTGCCACATGAATACCGAAACTGTGCTCGCTTCCGCCCGGAATTAGTTTTCTTAAAAAAATGATATTTCCTTTATTCTCCTGAATCGAAACGTGGAAATTTTTTACTCGCTCAAAATTCACAGTCATTTCGTTTAGCTCATGATAGTGCGTGGCAAATAAAGTCTTTGCCTGCGTCGGATGCTGATGAAGATACTCGGCAATTGCCCAGGCAATAGAAACCCCATCATACGTTGAAGTTCCACGACCAATTTCGTCTAATAAAATCAAACTCCTGTCTGAAATATTATTTAAAATATAAGCCGCCTCATTCATTTCCACCATAAAAGTTGATTCGCCTGCAGAAATATTGTCTGAGGCTCCAACTCTTGTGAAAATTTTATCTAAAACTCCTATCTCTGCATATTTTGCAGGAACAAAACTTCCAATCTGTGCCATCAAACAGACAATAGCCGTCTGACGGAGAATCGCAGATTTACCGGCCATGTTGGGTCCCGTCACCATGATAATCTGCTGAGAATCTTTATCTAAAAATATATCATTCGGAATATATTTTTCGCCTAAAGGAAGAGCATTTTCAATAATCGGATGTCTAGCTTCTTTTAAATCGATAGAGAAACCATCATTCAGGACAGGTTTGGTATAACTTTCAGAAACCGCAAGTTCAGACAGTCCAACTGCAACGTCGAGCTGTGCGATGATATTTGAATTTTCCTGAATTCTATCCATATAAATCATCGTATCTGAACAGACTTTTCGGTACAGTTGATTTTCAAGCACACTGATTTTTTCTTCAGCGCCCAGAATCTGACTTTCATATTCTTTCAGTTCTTCGGTGATGTATCTTTCAGCATTCACCAATGTTTGCTTTCTGATCCAGTCGCTTGGAACTTTATCTTTATGGGTGTTTCGAACTTCAATAAAATATCCAAAAACATTATTAAAATCAATCTTCAGGCTGGTAATTCCTGTGCGTTCTACTTCTCGTTGGCACATTTCGTCAAGGAAACCACGGCCTTTATTTTGTAAACCTCTCAAATGATCGAGCTCTTCAGAAATATTCTGCTTGATAACATTTCCTTTCGCAAGATTAACGGGAAGCTCTTCATTCAAATGATTTTCAAGTAATTGAATTAAGTCATCTAATGAATTTAAAGGCTCCAACCATGCTAAAACATCAGCATGAGAATGAAGTAGTCCTTTAATTTTCTGAATATTAATCAAACTTTGACGGAGATAGCCAAATTCTTTAGGTGAAATTTTTTCCGCTGCGAGTTTCCCCATTAAGCGGTCTAAATCTGAAATCGCCCTTAGTAATTCAGAAATTTCATATTTCAGCTGATCATTTTCGTTTAAAAAATCGATTAATGAAAGTCGGCGACCAATTTCCTCAACAGACTTTAAAGGCAGAATAATTCTTCTCCTCAATAATCTTCCACCCATTGGAGTTGAAGTTTTATCGATGATATCTAAAAGAGATTTTCCTTTCGGATGACTTGGATACACGATTTCGAGATTTCTCAACGTAAAATGATCCATCATCAGATAATCTTCCTGCGGAATAATCTGAATTTTGGTAATGTGCGCCAGTAATTTGTGATGGGTATCTTCAACCAAATAAGCGAAAATGGCTCCTGCAGCGGTAATTGCCAAAGGTAACCCTTCAACGCCAAAACCTTTTAATGAATTGGTTTTAAACTGATTCGTCAGTTTTTCGTAGGCAAAATTATATTGATAGGCCCAGTCCTCTAATTTAAAAACATTTCTGTTTTTCAGCTGATCGGGAATTTGTACACTTCGTTGATAAATAATTTCACTAGGGTCAAACGTGTTGATGATGTGTAAAATTTTATCCAGATTTCCTTCGCTCACCAAAAATTCTCCGGTTGAAACATCGACTAAAGCGATTCCGTATTTTTCTTTTTCCTTGTGAAGCGAAAGCAGGAAATTGTTCTTTTTTGAAGTCAGAACCTGATCGTTGAATGTCACTCCGGGCGTCACCAATTCAGTCACACCTCGTTTTACAATTCCTTTGACGGTTTTCGGATCTTCCAATTGGTCGCAAATCGCAACACGGATTCCTGCTCTTACCAATTTAGGTAAATAAGAATCCACAGAATGGTGTGGAAACCCTGCCAGTTCAATGTGACCGTCCCCATTGGCTCTTTTCGTTAAAACAATCCCTAAAATCTGGGAAGTTCTCACGGCATCCTGACCAAAAGTTTCATAGAAATCTCCCACTCTGAAAAGCAAAAGCGCATCAGGATATTTCGCCTTGATGGTGTTGTACTGAGTCATTAACGGGGTCTCTTTCTTCGTCGCCTTTGCCATTGAAATCGTTCTTAAAATTGGGTTGGTAAAAGTATGAAATAAAAAAGAAGGAGTAAAGCAGTTCGTTATCTTTTGAGTCTATCTATCTGCGTTTTTTCGATGTTTTAAAATGCTTTTGTAAAAATTTCAATAATGTTCCGACGTATATCGGTCTGAATCCTCTCGTTGGTTTAAACATTTCTTGTGGAAGACCCCAGGCTTCAACTTCACTAATAGAGGTTTGAACATCAAAATCTTCTGCTGGATCGTATTTTATTTTCGATTTTTTAAAATTTTGTAATTTGAATCTTTGAATTATTTTCTCCAGCAAGTATAAAATATCTTTATCATAGTCATCGATACTATCTTTACCAAGATAGTAGTCTGGGCTACTTCTCCAGAAAATCATTAAAGCCGTTCCTTTATCGCAACCAGCAGAATCGACAATCCAATTTAAAACTTCTGTGCTATCATCCCAATTAAAGATCTCAACGAGATAATGCATTTCGGCAGAATCCAAATCTTTGAATTTATCAAAATCTGGTCTTTTTTCTTCAAAGAAGAGCTCAAAGAAATTCTTTTTAATGTATTCTTCTCTGCTTGGGAAAACGATCATGATATAATATTGTTTAATTATTCAATCTAAAGCATTCTTTCTTTGGTTTTACTTTGATATCTTTCAAGTGCTTCAGTCGCCTTCTCATACGCCCATTTCTGTTTATAATCAACCCATTCAGATTTAAATAATTTCCGTAAAATTTTGTCAGTGTAACGCATAATGAAAACATGATACAGCATATTCGCAAAAACTTTCGGCTTATTTGGTAAAGCTCTTAACGACATTGAAAAACCCGGTTCCAAATATCTGTTGAAATGCCAGAATGCTCCGGGAATAAAAAGCGCATCGCCGTGTTCCATAAAAATTTCAATGCCTTTTGCATATTTTAAAGCGGGAAATTTTTCGTAATCAGGATTTTCATAATCAATATCGTAAACCGTATGAACCGACAATGGAACTTTGTATAAAAACTTCGACTGTTTCTGGTCAAATAGTAAAATCCTCTTCTTCCCTTCAAAATGAAAGTGCATGAAATCTCCCAGATCAACATCATAATGCATCAAAACATGCGCTTCACTTCCTCCAAAAAATAAAGTCGGAAGCCGCTTGAAAAACTTAATTCCCAAATCGGGATACGTAAAGTTTTTCAGCAATTCCGGAAGTCGGTCGGTAATGATGTAAAAGAAAATACGAAGATCAGAAGGTTTAGATTTTATCGTGTCGATGTAATCCTTCATTTTCATCTTGGTCACGGGAGCATCAGAACTTTTTTTGGAATCTGCAGGTTTGTTATCGTAAAGCGGTACCTCCTGTTCTCCTGCTTTTTCTTTAATAAAATCAAAATTCCATTTATCAAAAGCATCCCACCGGCTTGCATAATTTTTGATCAGAAGAGGTTTTTTCTTCTTGAAATAATTTTCCTGAAAATCTTCCTTACTTATATCATTGACAACATCTACGTTTTCGAGAATCATGGGTTTGTAAATTTTACGCGAAATAAAAGTAGTGTTTTTTTGAAATCTATAAAAATTTTGAGAAAATTAGTTCCCACAGATTTCTATCTGATTTTATAATGTTTATTTAAGTATAAGCCGTAAAACATTTAACTAAAATTTAGATTTCCACAAAAAACAATAATTCGAATATTTTATCTTTGCAAAAAGCACATCAGCCATGAGAGTTTACAACACCAAAAATTTCCTGAAAATACTGGTCAGCTTACATAAAAGCGACACCATGAAAATCCTGTTTCCGACAATGGTTTTGATGGCTATTTACTCTTACGGAATTCAGTATTTGGAAGTTGAATATCTTCATCTGACAACAAAATCCAAAATCAGTAATGTAGGGCTGATTCACTCATTACTGGGATTTGTCTTGTCCTTGTTATTGGTCTTCAGAACAAATACGGCTTATGACAGATGGTGGGAAGGAAGAAAACTCTGGGGAAAACTAGTGAACGACACGAGAAATTTTGCCATAAAAATCAATATCATTCTCGCGGAAGACAGAAACTCAGCTGATCAAATTGCTCGATATTTAAAGTATTTCCCTCATTTTTTAGCTAAGCATCTCTCTCAGGAATCGACGAGGCTGGCTCTGGATGAAGATTATTCTGAAATTGAAAAATCTTTAAAACATCACGGGCCGACAGATTTGGTTGTTCTTTTGACACACAAATTATATCAATTAAAAAAAGAAGGAAAAATTTCTGATACAGAAATGCTTTATTTAGACACTCAGATCTCGGGTTTTCTAGATGTTTGCGGGGGTTGTGAGAGAATTAAAAACACACCAATTCCGTATTCATACTCTTCATTTATAAAGAAATTCATCATTCTTTATGTTGTAGCGCTTCCGATTGCTTACGTGATTAACTTAGGATTATTCATGATACCGCTGACTGTTTTTGTATATTACGTGTTGATGAGTCTGGAATTGATTGCTGAAGAAATTGAAGACCCTTTTAATAATGATGAAAATGATATTCCGATGGAAACCATTGCGCAGAATATCGAGAAAAATGTGCATCAGATTATGGGTGAGAAAAATTAGAAAAACAAAATATAAAGTTTAAAACGGAGTAATTATGGGAATGGACTATTATATTGAGCCCAAAAGTGAAACCGAATATGAGGAGTATTTAGATTTTCCAGATACACTTTCATATTTTTTTGAACAACTTGGAGGTTATGATGAAAAAAGTATCGTTTCACAGATAGAAAAAATCTTAGATATTGATTTAAGGATTTTTCAAATAACTTATAATCCTGAAATGGAGTTTGAGTTTGAAGAACCTGAGAAGGATTCAGTAGATGACAAAGATTCAGAGCACGATGATTTTTGGATAAATACAGATGATCTAATTAAAAAGCTTGACGAGTTTCTGGAAAAGATTAAAAGCAATAATAATTACTTTTCACAAATTATTTTTAATCCAGATAATGATGATTCAAAAACGTCAGGTATGGATATTGAAGATATAATTCGCTATCAAAAAGAAAATCCTCTAAGTTTATATCCTGTCAATAATGGAATTATCACTGATCAGGATTTAAATTCTTCGATTTCCGAATTGATGAAAATATTAGAAAACTTAAAAAGTCAGAAGATTGAGCAAATAAGGTTAATTTACATGTAAATTGAACTAAACAACTGATTAACAGCCAATCCAAACGACTTTAATATTCGTAAATTGTAATAAGAAATAAATATATTTTGGTAAATAAATTAAAACTGGAAGAACTCAATAGAATTGATGTAGAAACATTTAAGAAGGTGGAGAAAATTCCGTTGGTGGTTGTTTTAGACAACATCAGAAGCATGCACAATGTAGGGGCAACTTTCAGAACGGCAGATGCTTTTTTGATTCAGAAAATTATTTTATGTGGAATTACTCCGCAACCGCCTCACCGTGAAATTCATAAAGCGGCCTTGGGTGCAACAGAGAGTGTAGACTGGTCGCATGAAAAGGATATTAATGTAACGATCAATGATTTAAAAAGTCAAGGCTTTGAAGTAGTGGGAATCGAACAAACGACCAACAGCACGATGATCACTGATTTTAAAATTGACAATTCAAAAAAATATGCTGTTATTTTAGGGAATGAAGTGGAAGGAATCAGCGATGAAGCTCTGCACAATATTGATTCTTATATTGAAATTCCGCAACTCGGAACCAAGCATTCTTTAAATGTAAGCGTATGCGGTGGAATTGTAATGTGGGAGTTTGCAAAAGCCCTAAAATAAAAAAACTGCATATGCCTAAAAGACAGTGCAGTTTGAAATAAATCTAATAAAAAGTAAAAATGAAAGGCGACAAAGATACTTTTTAATATTTTACGAACAAAATTTTTTTTCGCATTTTTTACTTTTATGAAAAAAAGCTGCAATAAAGCAGGACAATTTCGTTTAAAATTTTATAAATTAGCACAATGTTTATCAAGGACTATATCTCAAAAGATTTTCCGTGTTTTCATCTGACTGACTCTATTGAATCAGCTAGAGAAACCCTAGAGGCATTTGGATATACGCATGTTTTCATCAAAAAATCACACCACTTTTACGGAGCCATCGCCAAAGACTTTCTTTATGAAGAAGAAGGAACTTTGAAAAACCTTGAACATCAGATCGAGCGCTTCGCCATTTTGGAAGACAATAATATTATGGACAGCATCAGGTTATTTTATACATTCAATGCCAACGTGATTCCTGTGATTAATAAAAATGAAAAATACCTGGGATACATCTGTTGTGATGACGTTTTTCAAACATTTTCAAAATACCCTCTGTTTTCGGAAACCGGTGCTACTCTAACCATAGAAACTCCGGCGAGAAAATATTCTATGACCGAAATTGCCAATATTGTTGAAAGCAACAATTCTAAATTCTACGGCGGATTTATCAGTTTCATGTCAGACGAGTTTATTCACATCACCATTAAAATCAGCAACGAAAATTTAGCTTCCATCGACGCTACTTTTGACCGTTATGATTACAGGATTGTTGAAAAATATTATTCTGATGAGAGAACAGACCTCTTCAAAGACCGTTTAGGTTTTTTACAAAAATTTATCGAAATATAATATGAAGGCAGCCATATATTCTCAGAAAAAAGATCTTGATACTTTTTTATATTTAAGCAAATTTATTTCTGAACTGGAAAGCAGAGATGTAAAATCTGTTTTATTTGACGAAATGGCTGAAGCGCTTCAATTTTCAAAAATATTTGAGACCTTTGGCAATAAACAGGATCTTATTGACAAAGAAGTTGATCTCTTCTTCACTTTCGGCGGAGACGGAACTATTGTTAATTCATTGACTTTCATTGAAGATCTCGAAATTCCTGTTGTGGGCGTCAACACCGGAAGACTTGGTTTTTTGGCAAGTTTCACCAAAGAAGAAGCATTTAAAGAGCTGGACTCTATTTTAAAAGGGGATGTAAAAACCAGTCGAAGATCTGTCATTGAAGTTGTTTCTCCAAAATCTGACGATTTTTTTCCGTATGCTTTAAATGATGTGACTATTTCTAGAAAAGAAACTACATCAATGGTGACTGTAGACTCTTATATCAACAATGAATTTCTCAATGTTTTCTGGGGCGACGGCGTGATTGTTTCTACACCAACCGGTTCTACAGCTTACTCGCTAAGCTGCGGCGGCCCTATTATTTCTCCTAATAACGAAAACTTTGTCATTACTCCTATTGCTCCGCATAATTTAAATGTAAGACCTTTGGTGGTCAACGATAAAGTGGAAATTAAATTCAAAGTGGAGAGTAGAGTTCCCCAATATTCTCTTTCATTGGATTCACGATTAATTCATATTGAAACAGATAAGGAAATTATCATTAAAAGGGCAAGTTTCCAGCTCTTATTGGTGCAGCCTAATAATTTAAGTTTCTACGAAACCATCCGTCAGAAGCTACTTTGGGGACGAGATAAAAGAAATTAGTAATTTCTCAAAATTGATTATCTTTACAAGAATTTTCAAAAAAAAATCCTAATATAATAATAAAGTAAACATGAGCAGAATTTTCCCGGCAGGAGTTGCCACAGGTCAGTTAGTTACAGATATTTTTCAGTATGCTAAAGAAAACAAATTTGCATTGCCTGCAGTGAACGTAATCGGTTCTAGCAACGTCAACGCAGTAATGGAAACTGCAGCAAAATTAAATTCACCTGTAATCATTCAGTTTTCTAACGGTGGAGCATCTTTCAACGCAGGAAAAGGACTAAGCAACGATGCTCAGAAATCAGCTATTTTAGGCGGTATCGCTGGAGCAAAACACATTCATACCCTTGCTGAAGCTTACGGAGCAACAGTAATTTTACATACCGATCACGCAGCAAAAAAATTATTGCCTTGGATCGACGGTTTGATGGAAGCTAACGAAGAATTTTTCAAGCAAACAGGAAAATCGCTTTACTCTTCTCACATGCTTGATCTTTCTGAAGAATCTTTGGAAGAAAACCTTGAAATTTCTGCCGAATATTTCGAAAGAATGGCAAAAATGCAGATGACTTTGGAAGTTGAAATCGGAGTAACAGGAGGTGAAGAAGATGGTGTTGACAATTCTGACATTGATAATTCTAAATTATATACTCAGCCTGAAGATGTGGCTTACACTTACGAAAAACTGAAAGCAATTTCTGACAATTTCACTATCGCAGCAGCTTTCGGAAATGTACACGGAGTTTACAAATCAGGAAATGTAGTTCTGACTCCAAAAATCTTAGATAATTCTCAGAAATTTGTTCAGGAAAAATTCGGAACAGCTGATAAGCCAATTAATTTCGTATTCCATGGTGGTTCAGGTTCTACTTTAGAAGAAATCAGAGAAGCGATTGATTACGGGGTTATTAAGATGAATATCGACACAGATCTTCAGTTCGCTTACACAGAAGGAATTAGAGATTACATGATAGATAATGTAGAATATCTGAAAACTCAAATCGGAAATCCTGAAGGAGAAGAAAAACCTAACAAAAAATTCTATGACCCAAGAGTTTGGGTAAGAAAAGGTGAAGAATCTTTCTCTAAGAGATTGGTTAGAGCATTTGAAGATTTAAATAACGTAAATACGCTTAAATAAATTATAAATTTTGAATTATAGATTAATTTTTAATCTATAATTCAAAATCTAAAATCTAAAATTTCATAAATGGCATTCGACTGGTTTAAAAGAAAAGCACAAAATATTACTACTTCTACAGATGACAAAAAGGATGTTCCGAAAGGACTTTGGCATCAGACTCCGTCAGGAAAAGTAGTAGAACACGATGAGTTGAAGAGAAATAATTATGTTTCTCCTGAAGATGGATTTCACGTAAGAATCGGAAGTGCCGAATTTTTCAGCATTCTTTTTGACGAAGGAAAATTTACTGAGCTGGACGCAAATGTTGAAAGTATTGACATCCTCAGCTTTAAAGATACAAAATCATACACTGACCGTCTGAAAGAAGTGAAAGCTAAAACAAAACTCACTGACTCTATCAGAAATGCAGTAGGAACCGTAAACGGAACTGAAATGGTGGTTTCTTGTATGGATTTTGCGTTCATCGGCGGATCTTTGGGTTCTGTGATGGGAGAAAAAATCAGAAGAGCTATTGATTACTGTATCGAAAAAAGACTTCCATACATGATTATTTGCCAGTCTGGAGGAGCGAGAATGCAGGAAGCAACATATTCTTTGATGCAGTTAGCAAAAGTTCAGGCAAAACTAGCTCAGCTTTCAGAAGCCGGACTTTTATACATCGCCTACCTTTGTGACCCTACATTTGGCGGAATTACCGCTTCTTTCGCAATGACTGCAGACATTATTATGGCTGAACCAAAAGCGTTGATCGGATTTGCCGGACCAAGAGTAATTCGTGAAACTATCGGTAGAGATTTACCAGAAGGTTTCCAAACCTCAGAATTCTTGCAGGAAAAAGGTTTTGTAGACTTTATCGTTAAAAGAACCGAAATCAAAGAAGTGGTTTCAAAAACAGTGAATTTATTAGCCGTAAAAGCTTAAAATTTAAACTTAAAATCATACAATCTCTCTCTATTCGGGAGAGATTTTTGTTTAAATAAAGAGCTTATTTATTTTTGCTTGATTTCAAAGCCAAAAGCAATAAGCCAATTGCCAACAGACAAATTATGAGGACGTTCAAAGTAATTTTCAATACAATCAGAAGCATGAGTTTTACGAAAATACTTAAGCTCTTATCTGCTGTTTTACCTCATCCTCTATTTTCGATTTTGAGTTTTTATGCAACCGTAAAAGCTTTTTCTATTGCACAGAATTTATATCCCAAAACGGCATCTAAAAATGGCGAAGGAAATGCTTTCAGACATTCGTTATGGTGCTGCTTTATTCTGATGTATTGCAGCAAAATTTCGTCGCCCGAAAAAGCATTGAATTTCTGCAAAAAAATAACTGATCTTCATGAAGAATTGTTCCCAAATGAACCGTTAGAAACAAAAATGGATCTCCACAACAATAAAACAGGTATGGATTATTTCATGGAACTTTTGCCGGGAATTCACCGTCAGTTTTTTGAGAAAAGTTTTTTTATCGAAGAATTGCAGAAGAAAACTGCCAATGCAAAGATTTTGAAAAATCTGAATGATGATTTTGCAGGGGAACTGGTTTATTTGGATGAAAAGTAACCTGTATTTAATGTCCGCAAAGTTTGTCAATCATCAGGAATTTCAACAATTCGGTTGGGATTGCTATTGAAGGATAAGACCTCTGATAATTTATGCAACTCATCAAATACTCTTTTTGCGACTTAAAGTTTTTTTAACTAAGTTTAAACAATTAATTTAATCAAATGGTTCTCAGCAGAATTTGGTCGGCCTTCATCATCATCGCCATTGCCATTGCCAGTATAAAATACATTTCGTCAAGCCACTACAAAACTATTTTCAACGATATGGTGGTAGGAAAAGGTGGCGACACTGTACAGGTGGCAACCCAAAATATCAGTACGCTTTCTCCAATCGTGAGAGACAGCCTGATGAAGAAAAACGATTTTGCAGACAGCAGAATTCATTACAGAACCGATTCTCTGAAACAAAATGTTCAGGTCTACCGTGTACAGGAAGCAGATGGTGTCATCGGAACTTCTGAAACAGCAGTCAAAATCTGTATCGGTTTGATTGGAATCATGACCCTTTTTATGGGATTTATGAGCATTGCTGAGAAAGCAGGCGGAATTAATTTGTTGAGTAGATTTATTCAGCCTTTTTTCTCAAGACTTTTCCCTGAAATCCCCAAAAACCATCCGGCGTTTGGACACATGCTGATGAATTTCAGCGCCAATCTTTTAGGCTTAGATAATGCTGCGACACCTTTCGGACTGAAAGCGATGGAAAGTTTACAGACTCTAAATCCGAATAAAGATACAGCGAGCAACTCACAGATTATGTTTCTCTGCCTTCATGCTGGAGGAATGACCTTAATACCCGTTTCGATTATTGCAATCAGGGCTTCGATGGGTTCAAAAACACCAACTGACATTTTCCTTCCCTGCATGATTGCAACTTTTGCAGCAACAATGGCGGCAATGATTATCGTATCATTATACCAAAAAATAAATCTTTTAAAACCCATCGTCCTTGCCTATGTTGGCGGAATTTCGGCGTTGATCGGTCTTTTGGTTGTTTATCTGGTTCAGCTGAGCAAAGATGAACTTGATGATTTCAGTAAAGTTTTGAGCAATGGATTAATACTTTTCATTTTTTTAGCTATTGTTCTTGGAGCTGTTTACAAAAAGATCAACGTTTTCGACGCCTTTATTGAGGGTGCTAAAGAAGGTTTTTACACTTGTGTAAAGATTATTCCTTATCTAGTCGGAATGTTGATAGCAATCTCTCTTTTGAGAACTTCAGGCGTTTTTGATGTTATTATCGACGGCATGAAATGGGTTGCTTACGCTTCAAATCTTGACCCACGCTTTGTTGACGGACTTCCGACAGCTTTAATCAAACCTCTATCGGGTTCAGGAGCCCGTGGAATGATGGTGGATACGATGGCAACTTTCGGAGCGGACAGTTTCCAAGGGAAATTGGCAGCGGTTCTACAAGGAAGCTCAGACACCACGTTTTACGTGATTGCAGTTTATTTTGGAGCTGTAGCCGTGAAGAATACGAGATACACGGTAATTGCGATGCTTTTGGCTGATTTAGTGGGTGTGATTACTGCGATTGGATTGGCGTATTTGTTTTTTGCTTAAAGAGAGATACATCTTATGATTTAAAATGATATGAAGATCAAATTTGGCTTAGTCTTATTTTTAATTCTTTCTCTTAATTCTATTTTATCTGCGCAGGGCGGATGGGATATCGGTTATTTGAAAATTCAAAATATTACAGCAGACCAAGTTGGAAAAACATTCAGAATAGATTTTAAATCCAATAAAGTGAAAGAAAAAGAACCTTCAATAAGATCCTATTTTCAGACAAAAGACTCCAATTTTATTTTAATTGATGGCACTAAAATAGAATTTGTTGAAGTAAGAAAAATCAATGTTGATGCAGGATATTATGAAGAACAGTTTCTACTTTGTAAAAGATGTAAATCACCTCTGAGGATTTCAGACATGCTCTTGTCAGAAATAAAAGAAGAAGCATTAATTTTTATTGCTGATTTTGAAATGGAAATTAATGATAAATCTGATAAAATAAACTTCAAAAAAGAAATTGAAGTTCACAGAAATGAATTGGAAGGATTAATCTTTTTAAATTCAAAATTTTAAATTCAAAGAAAAATTATGATCACAGATAAAGAATTCACCCTAAGACTCATCCGTCAGCTATCTCAAGCTTTGGAAAAACTGATTTTGGACAAACCCGAAGAAAGTTTAATGCAGAAAGAACTCGATTTCGATTCTTTAATGAAAGATATTTTTAAATTTGATTTTAAAGAACTCGCGGCAAAACCAAAAGAACAAGTAATTGAAATTGTAAAAGAGAGACAGGAGAGAGATCACAAAGATTACTATGAAATGCTCGGAAATCTTTTCTACTACAACGGGAAAGTTTTAAACAACAATGACTTTTTAGACAAAGCAAAAACCTTCTACGAGCTGTATCTTCAGACCAGCGGAATTTTTGCACTTCCCATTATTAACAGAATTAATGAAATCGCGAAAAGATAAGCATCTGTAATTCTAATAAAAATTACTGATGATTTTTACTACAAATAATAAAAAAAGCACCTGAATCAGGTGCTTTTGTATTTAGAAAGTAATGCTGTAGCTTCCGGTGGATGAAACACTGGCCTTTTCAGCCTTTACATATTTTTTAACCCAGGCTACTGATGTAGAAACCACACACGGATCTGAGATTCCGCCTGATCTTCTTGCCGAGGAGATATTCCCTGCTTTATCTACAACATAGGCTATTGTAATTGATCCACTTGCTGAGCAGCTGTGATTTGGTTGCGCTCCACCTCTCCCCATCGTCCCTGGAATATATCCCACCAATCGACGATCAATGCCAACTTTGCTATCACCATTTCCATCACCACCTAGAGGATCGCCATTATTACCAATTCCGTCGCCCGTACCCTGACTTCCTGCTTTCGTTCCACGACCTTTGATTAAATTTCCGATTGCGGCAGTACCTTTCCCGTCACCGCTTCCGGTTTTTGAATTGGCAG
Source organism: Chryseobacterium sp. JAH (assembly GCF_001507335.1). Taxonomy (GTDB): domain Bacteria; phylum Bacteroidota; class Bacteroidia; order Flavobacteriales; family Weeksellaceae; genus Chryseobacterium. The sequence continues at coordinate 337,942 of NZ_LMAH01000003.1, forward strand.
TTGTGGCAGAACTTTTAGCTTTCGTTTTTGTCGTAGAAGTAGCAGTGGATTTTTTATTTGTTTTTGAATCTTCTTTTTTCGGGGCAGTAACTTTAGAATTATTTCCAGTAATGATTTTATCTTTCACCTCTGTTTTTTTGGACTCAGGTTTTGAACTAATAACCGTTTTCGGTTCAGAAACTATGTTTTCTGCAGGTTCTGGTTCATTTTCTTCTGCTTTTGCAGCCAAGCTTCCTTCCTGATTGGCAGGCTCATCAATACCTGCTCCATTTCTGTTATCTCCAAAATTCACAAGCATCGTAGTGATGACTTCTGTTTCCTTAGGACGCTCCGTAGGTTTCATTTTATAGATGAACACGAATAATAAAATAGCAGACCAGATTAAGACAGAAAGCGCAGCGCTTTTTACCTTATCTTTATTTTCTTCGTCTCTATTTATTGTGTAACCTCTCATTTTGATCTTATTCTTTTACCGTTGCAATGGCTATGTTTAATTTATGCTTTTCTGCAATTTCCATCAAGAAAACCACATCTTTATGCATCGTGCTTTCGTCTGCTCTGATGGTAAATGATTTTGCTGATTTGCTGTTAAGGTCATTAACAATCGCCTGCTCCACCGACTCTCTTGCCACCGGTTTATCGTCCACAAAATATGACCCGTCCGGTTTTACACTTACTGTCATCGGATTCGGAATATTATCTTCCACACTTCCTGTCTGAGGAAGTTTCACATCAATCGCACTTTGATTAGCTGCCGAAGAGGTGATCATAAAAAAGATCAACATCAGCAAAATAACATCTGTCATTGCTGCTAAGCTAAATTCCGGATGTGCTTTATTTCTTCTCTGAATTTTCATCTGTTAGAAATTACAAAGGTTTATTAATTAGATCTAAAAATTCTCCCGAAACATTTTGCGTTCTCAAAACAAACTTATCAATTCTTGTCAACAAAATATTATAGAAAAAGTTCGCCGGAATTGCCACTGCCAAACCAACAGCTGTCTGTCCTAAAGCTGTATAAATACCTTCAGACAATGTTTTCGGAGAGAAAGCGCCTTCTGCGTGTGATAAATCAAAGAAAGCAATGATCATCCCAATTACTGTTCCCAAAAGTCCTAACATCGGAGCGATACTTGGTACGACCGCCAAAAGATTAAGGTTCTTTTCCATATTGGCAACTTCAATCTGAGCCTGAGATTCCATCGCACTTACGATATCTGAAACCGGTCTTCCCAACCTTGAAATTCCTTTTTCCAAAATTCTGGACTCCGGAGAGTTTTGCGTTTTACAGTAATCTGCAGCAGCATCAATTTTCCCGTCTCTGATGAAATCTTCAATATTATTCATGAAGTTTGAATCGGTCTTTGTGGTCATTCTTCTGATGTAGAAAAATCTTTCGAAGAAAAGATACACTGAGAAAACTCCTAGAGTCAAAACAGTAACCATTACTATCTTAGCAAAAGCACCTCCATGAAAAAGGATATCCCAAAATGAAAATTCAAGTTTTTCAGCGACCACAGTGGGTGCAGCAACTTGTGCAAATAAAATCTGAGTAAGTTCCGTTAACAGCATCAATTAGTTTATTTATAATGGATTTAAACGACAAAAATAAAGGAATATTATCAATTCATATCTTAAAATAAGCTTAAAATATTATTTCAAACTAAACATTCCGCCTAGAAACAGCAAATTTCTTTCCAAACATATATTTGAAAAGAAATTTATAGGTAGTATATAATGACAATTAGTCTTCGTCTACAATAATTTCGTCGGGTGTAAACTCGCATTTCAGTCTAAAAGGTAGCGGATTATCTGATCCTGTATAGAAATCATCGATATTCCCTTTCCATATTACCTGAAGCTCGTCATCTTCGTTTTTCTCAAAACAAAGTTCATTATCATACAGAAAAGCATCTTCGTCATCAAACAAATTGACTTCTGTATACACTTCATCATCAGAATCATTGATTTCAAATGTTTTTCCCTCAATCTCAGAAGATTCTATAGGAAACTCAATGATCTCCAGAGATAGCTGGGGAAAATTGTACTGTAATGAATCATCATCCACATGATCTAATCCGTCATCCGTAATGATTTCTACTTCTAGAAAATGTTTTTGATTACTATAAACAGCCTTGCAGTAAGTGCTTTTTATATTGTACTTCAATGTTTCGTCCGGATGGTAAATTTTTAAAATCCCTTTCATTATTTCTTAAAAAAGAACTGTAATAGTATGATAGTTAAATGCTTTAGGCAAAGATAAAAAATTGTATGAATGTTTAAAATATTTTCAAAATTATTTTTTAGCAAATAGTGATTCTTCAAAACCATTATGTTCTAATATTCTCTATTTTTGTGTTTTAAAGATTTTAAAATGAAAAACATCATATCAAAAGCCATATTGGGATTAGGGCTGTTATTAAGCATAGCTTCATGCAGAAAAACAGATTCTCCTTTAACGAAAGTGACCCCAACCAATCTGGATTCTATTGCTGCTAACTATTATGAGCAGTATTTGAAACTTTATCCTTTGGAAGCAACCTCACAGGGAGATCTGAGATACAATGACCAATTGCCCATTAATATTGACAAAGATTTTATTTCGGGCGAAATTGCATTTTATCATTCTATACAAACTCAGCTGGATAATGTTGATTATGAAAACCTTTCGGATGATGACAAAGTAGTTTATGATGTTTTGGATTACAGTTTAAAAGACAAGATAGAAGCGTACGCTTACCATCCTGAGTATATTCCCTTCACACAATTTGGTGGACTTCCGCTGAATTTCCCATTGTATGGAAGCGGAGAAGGAAGCCAGCCTTTCAATACCGTAAAAGATTATGAAGACTGGTTAAAAAGAATGGAAAAATTCGCCGAATGGATGAACGCTGCTACAGAAAACTTCCGCGAAGGAATCACGAATAAAATAGTTCTTCCAAGGAAATTGGTTTTAAAAATGATTCCACAAATGAAGGCGCAAGAGATCATTACGTCAGATTTTGAAGAAAATATTTTCTCAGGTCCTGTAAAAAAATTCCCAAAAAACTTCACAGCCGAACAAAAAGAAAAATACACTAAGCTCTACAAAGATGCAATCGCTAACAATATTATTCCGGCATACACGAAGATGGGCGAGTTTTTAGAGAAAGAATACTTACCTAAATCTAGAGAAACAGACGGTTACAACAGTCTTCCTAAAGGAGAAAATATCTACAAATATTATGTGAAAAGCTGGACAACCACCAACAAAACTCCGGAGGACATTAACAAAATCGGACAGCAGCAAGTAGCTATGCTTCGTGCAGAAATGGAAAAAGTGAAACAACAGGTTGGTTTTACAGGAACGCTCGAAGAATTTATAACTTCAGTGAAAACAGACCCAAAAGCGATGCCTTACAAAACTCCAAAAGAAGTTTTGAATGGTTTTAATGGAATTTTAGCGAAAATAACACCGAAGCTAAAAACGATGTTCAGCGTTACTCCGAAAACAAAATTTGAAATCAGACAGACCGAAAAATTCAGAGAAGCAAGTGCAAGTGCAGAATACATCCAGGGCACTCCGGACGGAAAAAGACCGGGAATTTTCTACATGCCACTTCCAGATCCTTCAAAATTCAACGTCACTTCAGGAATGGAATCTCTTTTCTTACACGAAGCAATTCCGGGACATCATTATCAGGTTTCTCTTCAGCAGGAAAACGAAAAGCTTCCCAAATTCATGAGATTCGGGTGGTTCGGAGCGTACGGTGAAGGTTGGGCGCATTATTGCGAAACTCTGGGACCAGAATTTGGTTTGTATACAGACCCTTATCAAAAAATGGGATATTTAAGTGATCAAATGTTGAGAGCCGTTCGTTTGGTTGTGGACACGGGTATACACACCGGACAAATGACGCGTGAAGAAGCAATCACTTATTTCCTGAGCAACATTGCTTATGACGAAGCCGGAGCAACTGCAGAAGTAGAAAGATACATGGCCATGCCGGGACAGGCTTTGGGCTACAAAATCGGCTCATTGAGAATCCGTGAATTGAGAGAGCAATATCAAACGCGGTTAGGAAATAAATTTAGTTTAGCAAAATTTCATGATGAAGTTTTGAATCAAGGCTGTCTGCCGCTGGATGTTTTAAACAGAAAGATGGAGCTTTGGGCGAAGAAGCAAAAGTAATTTTTTAAAATTAAAAATATAAGTCACGAAATAATTTTTCGTGACTTTTTTTCGGAAATGGGATTTTAGTTAAGGTATCTGGAGATTATTTTTTAATTAAAGATATTGATCCCAAAGCTTTACATGGCGAAATAAAATTTATGAAAACTAAACCAGTTCATCAAAAATTAATTTTAAATACATATAGTTTTCAGGAAAACGACACCATTTATGGTTTTATAAATTACAATACAAAAGTTGAAGGTTTTACAAAAGATTTCAGAGGATATTTTAAAGCAATTGTTAAATAAAAACATCGAAATTAAAATTTTCAAAAATTATTACAGAAAGTATAAAATCCCTATTCACAAGAGATTTAAATAAATTAAAAACAGAAATCGAATCTTACCAAATAGAAGAATCTCTATGGAAAATTGATAAAAATATTTCAAATTCCGGAGGAAATCTTTGCCTTCATTTGGTGGGAAATCTTAATCATTTTTTCGGAGCGATTTTGGGAAATTCAGGTTATGTAAGAAACAGAGAACTTGAATTTTCATTAAAAAATATCCCAAGAACTGAACTTGCTCAACAAATTGAAGCAACTTTAAACATTGTTATTTCAACCCTTGATCAGCTTTCTGAAGATGATTTGGCAAAAGAATATCCTATTGAGCCACTAGGTTACAAAATGACGACAGAATATTTCCTGATTCATTTGTTTGGACATTTGGGTTATCATCTGGGGCAGATTAATTTTCACAGAAGATTGTTGGATGTGGAGTAGTTTTTTTATCGATTGCTTCTTTAACCACCCCGTCTAAATTTTCTTTGAAAATTTATCCACCCTCCAAAGGAGGGTAATTGTGTGGCTGCTAAAATTTTTTATTTCTCAAACAGCATTTTCGTTAAGAAATCTTTCTCCCCTTTTCCTCTTGCGGGAGAATATTCTCTCCCATAGAAAATAATCTGAAGGTGAAGCTTATTCCATACCTCTTCTTTCCAGATGTTTTTGGCGTCCCTTTCCGTTTCTATGACGTTCTTCCCTGAAGTCAGCTTCCATTGTGCCATCAGTCTGTGAATGTGTGTATCAACAGGAAAAGCAGGAAATCCGAAGGCCTGGCTCATCACAACAGAAGCCGTTTTGTGACCCACTCCTGGTAAAGCTTCTAGTTCTTCATAGGTGTGTGGCACTACTCCATCGTGTCTTTCCAGTAAAAGCTCGGCCATTCTTTTCAGATTCTTAGCTTTTGTATTCGAAAGTCCAATTTCTTTAATGAGTTCTTTAATTTGATACTCCTCCAGCTTGGCCATTCTTTGCGGTGTTCCTGCAACTGCAAAAAGCTCCGGTGTCACCTGATTCACTTTTTTATCGGTAGTCTGGGCAGAAAGTGCCACCGCAACCATTAAAGTGTAAGGATCAGTATGATCTAAAGGAATCGGAACTTCAGGATATAACTTTTCTAATTCAGACTGAACGAGTGCTGCTCTTTGCTTTTTTGTCATGTAACCACTAAATTTGAACAAAAATAAATCATTATGCTGAAAGTAGGAGACAAATTACCACAATTCGAAGGAATCAATCAAGATGGAGAAACCGTAAATTCGGAAAAATTACTTGGACAGAAATTGGTTGTTTTCTTTTATCCGCAAGCCAACACGCCAACATGTACAGTAGAAGCATGTAACCTCAGCGATAATTATTCTCAGCTGGAAAAAGCTGGATTTCAACTTCTAGGAATCAGCGGAGATTCGGTAAAAAAGCAAAAGAACTTTCATAACAAATTTGCCTTTCCTTATGATCTTATTGCAGATGAAAACCGTGATATCATTGAGAAATTAGGGGTTTGGCAAGAGAAAAAGACGTTCGGAAAAACCTATATGGGAATTGTAAGAACCACTTTTATTTTTGACGAACAAGGAATATGCACAAGAGTGATTGAAAAAGTAACATCGAAGACTGCCGCTGAGCAGATTTTAGAAGGATAATTTTAAACACCAACTGCGCAAATGTTTTCACTAATGTCACAAATTCTTACTGTCTTTTCGTGAAAACATTTGTGATTCTTGCGTTTAGTTATTCCGTTTCATAATACATCAATTCTTCAGTTTCATTGGGAAGTGTAACGTACTTTTGAAATTTTAGGCCTAATCTTTCGATTAATTTTTGAGAAGAGAAATTGTCTTTTGTAGTAATCGCCGAGATTTTATTTAAACCAAAATCATCCATCCCAATTGACTTTACTTTTTGTGCAGCTTCAAACATATATCCCTTGCCTTCAAACCTTTCCAAAACAGAAAAACCTATATCTACGATATCTAGACCTTCTCTTTCAAAGATCCCTACTCCCCCGATTTTTACACTTCCCTCTTTTAAAGCGATGAGATAATTTCCGAATCCTACTTTTTCAAACTGCGGAAGAAATTTAGCCTTGATATAATTTTCAGCATCCTCAAGAGAATTGATGTTTCGGTTGCCAATGAACTTGATAAAATTAGGCATGTTGTAAAGTTCCAGAATAAGATCTGCATCCTCCAAAGACATTGGACGAATGATTAATCTTTCGGTTTCGTAGAATTTATCTTCGTTTTTTGGCAGGCTTTTTCTTAGGTTCATCTTTAGGCTCCTCTTTCTTTTCTATTTTCAGAAGTCTCGGGTTGTTGGCACACTTCTTTGTGTACAATTCGATATAAGTTCCGTTTTCCTTCACCTGAGAAATCTGCGCAGTTGCTTTATTCATCATAAGGGTAAAATGTCTTTTTTCGTAAGGACATTCTTTTGAAGTGACTTTCCCCAAATCAAGATAATAATAAGTACCATCTTCATAGTAATTTCCAGCAACGTCGGCGAACTGCTCATCGATGACATACCCCTCCAAAACCTGAGTAAGCGCAGCTTCTTCCACGTTATCTACTCTACCTATAAAATCTTTAAGACCGTTAATCTCTGTGATATAATTGATCTTTCCTCCTTTCGAGTAGACGATGTAATAAAAACTGTCTTCCGTAGGAGTTATATTAAAACCTGAAGACTGAGGCAGATAATCTTTTTTGGTGCCAGCAATTTTCAGTTCTTCGTTTTTGCCGTAATTATTCTGAACCAAAACCCAAAAATCAATTTTGTCATTCGGGATGATTCTCGTCAAGACATTCTGAGTGCTGAAATTCTTTTTCTTTTCCTGAGAAAATATAAAGATCCCCAACAACAAAAAAAACATACTGAGTCGCGCTTTATTTACCATAATTCAGAATGCGGCAGATATGGTGCCAATATTTTACATGAATTTATCGCCTTTTTTTAAACTTTTCAAATCTAAAACGTATTCTTTAATTAGCTGATCGTGTTCGCGTGGGCAAATTAAAAGAATTTTTTCAGTGTCTACCACAATGTAATCTTTCAAACCATCAATGACGATTGCTTTATTATTATTCTTCACATGAATAATATTTCCTTCAGCCTGATAGGTCAAAGAATATTTTGTATTGATTGAATTCTGGGATTCATCTTTGTCACTGTTTTCAAAAACGGAAGTCCATGTTCCAAGATCACTCCAGCCCAAATCTGCTGGGATAACATAGACGTTCTTTGCTTTTTCTAAAATTCCGTTATCAATAGAAATCTTCTGAACTTTAGGATATATAAGCTCTATACAGCTTTTTTCGCTGTCTGCATTGTATTCACAAGCAGTAAAGTGTTGCGTCATTTCAGGAAGATACATCTCAAATGCATTGCTAATTGATTTTACACTCCAGATAAAAATTCCTGCATTCCATAAGAAATCTCCGCTTTCAAGAAAGCTTTTTGCCAATTCAAGAATTGGTTTTTCTGTAAAAGTTTTTACTTTGTAATAATCTGAATCCTTTTTTTCTACAAACTGAATATATCCGTAGCCTGTATCAGGACGTGTGGGAGTAATTCCTAAAGTCACAAGATAATCATGCGTTGAAGCCTGCTCAAATGCTAATTCTAGTTTCTCTAAAAAGACATCTTCTTTCAGAATCAAATGATCCGCCGGCAAAACGACCATCGTTGCGTCAGGATTAATCTCTGCAATTTTATTGGCCATGTAGAGATTACATGCAGCCGTATTTTTCATTAAAGGTTCTCCCACAATGTTATCTTCCGGAATTTCCGGTAACTGCAGGTGAGAAAGGCTTACATATTCTTTGTTGGTAATTACAAATATATTTTCATCAGGAATCATTTTACTTATTCTGTCATAAGTCTGCTGAATCATTGTTCTGCCTGTCCCTAATATATCCTGAAACTGCTTCGGGAATTTCTGTGTGCTTAAAGGCCAGAATCTGCTACCGATTCCTCCCGCCATAATCACACAGTATTTATCTGATTTTGACATATTTAACTGCATTTTTTCACTCTCGCCAAAGGTTTGAAAGAGTACTTCCTTCCTGTGGCCAAATTCAGACAAAGATAGTTTTTTTTAATCAGACCTTCCAACAAATACTTTTCGGTTCTGTAGATGAAATAATCGCCCTTTACAAGTTGTTCAACAAAAATTTCATCATTGTCATGATTTTCAATGTGAAAATACTTGACTAAATCTGGGGTGGCCATAAAATTGGCTTTCGGAGACTTCGAGAATTTAATGATGATTGGTTTTAAATCATCTTCATAAACATCAATACTTTCCAGCAGCATAAGTCTGAATGTATGCTTCCATTCATTTCCGTGGGGAGAAATTCTCCGCCCGTACTTTTCGAAAGCAATTAGGTGAGCCAATTCGTGAGTCAGCACAAAGAAAAAAAGCTGTGGCTGTAATGTAGAATTAATTGTGATCTCATGTGAAAGATCACGAAGTTTCCGATAATCTCCAAGCTTAGAATTTCGATTTCTTGTAATTTTAATATGAATCGAATAATCTGAAAACCAATTCCTTAAATGAGAAAGCGTATTTTGTGGTAAATATTTTTCTAAAGACAGAATAGACATTTTACAAACTTAATGGAATTCCTGCATAGAAATTCAATAATTTAAGACTGAAAAGATAATTATATTTTGCCTGCTCTACTGAACCCTGAGCGTTGGCGTAGTTATTACGCGCAATATTCAGATCGTAAATTGTTCCTCTTCCTGCAACGTAGCTTTTATCTGCAAATTCCATTGCCAGTTTGGTGCTTTTCTCAGCCTCCACAGCAGCTAAATATACTTCGTAGTTGGCATCCACATCAAACTGAGCCTTCTGTACATTTTGTTTTACCGTTTGTTTTTGTTGGTCTAAAGAATTTTTGGCGATACTTTCATTGATCTTAGACTGCTCTACCTGAAGTTTTGTAATGCCTTTGTTGAAAATTGGGATATTCACCGAAACCCCTCCCTGTTGACCAAAATTGTCTTTATATTGATTGAAAAAACCTCCCTCTTTCACATAAAAAGTAGGACTTCCTACATTATCCGTATTCAGTAAATTATTATAAAAACTTCCGATTCCTACACTTGCGGTAACAGTTGGCCAGAAAGCCGTTCTGGTTACTTCTGTCTGCGCCAATGCAGATTTTATTCTGCTTTCCGCCGCCTTAATTTGTGGCTGACTTTCGTAAGCTGTATTTAAAACGTCTTCTACAGATATCAGCTGAGGACTCAATTGATCGCCAATTTCTACATTTTCAACATCAAAACTTCTGTAATCCTGCAATTGTAAAAGCTGAGCCAAAGCAAATAAACTTCTTCCTACATTGATTTCAGCCGTTTTAAGATTTTGTTTTTCTCTCGCCCATGCTGCTTCTGCTTCTGCTACAATAGTTTGAGCCGTTGTCCCTACTTGTGTGGTAATTTTAGCTCTGTCATATTGTTTTTTAGCGTTTTCAGTAGCACTTTGAGAAATTTTTACGATTTCTTTGTTTAATAAAGTCGTCAGATACTGTTGAGCAATTTGAAGCGAAATATCATTTTTAATCGTTTCAATATCGTACTGACTAGCCTCTACATCAAACTGCGTTTTTCTAATGGTTTTCTCCAATCTTCCGTTGTTGTAAACCAAAACATCTGCAGCAATATTGGCATTATTTCTGAAAACATCATTCCTGATACTTCCTGTTCCCAAAGAAGCCTGCCCAAAACTCACATTATTACCCACATTGGCAGAAACCGACGGAAGATAATTATTCTGAGCAATTTTAAGATTGACATCCTGAATTTGTTTTGAATATTGATTTTGAATGACCTGAAGATTATGCTCTACCGCATAGTCTACACATTCTCTCAAAGACCACTTCTTCTGAGCATTCAACCCAAGAACAGATAATCCTAAAACAATTGTCAAAACTTTTTTCATTGTAGCTTTTTCTCCATTAGACGTAAAGATTGTAAAAAAGTTACAATTTTAAAAAATTATTGTTTCATTTTAGTGAAAGTTTTGGGAATTTTGCATCATGACAAACCAAGAATATCAGGAAGCCGTTGAATGGCTTTTCGTTCAGGCTCCGAATTATCAGATTGATGGTGAGAAAGCTTACAAACCAGGTCTTGACAATATTACAAAACTCTGCAACTTTTTTGACAATCCGCAGGATAAGATAAAATGCATCCACATTGGTGGCACCAACGGAAAGGGTTCTACGAGCAATATGCTGGCGTCTGTTCTTCAGGAATCGGGTTACAACATTGGTTTGTACAACTCGCCCCATCTGATTGATTTCACCGAAAGAATTAAAATCAATGGTGAAAATTGTGATAAAGAATTTGTTTTTCAGTTTATTCAAAAATTAAAAACCTTACCCCAAGATATTTTACCTTCTTTTTTTGAATTTACAACCATCATGGCCTTTGAATATTTTTTTCAGAAAAAAGTAGATTTTGCCATTATAGAAGTTGGTTTGGGCGGAAGACTAGATTCTACGAATATCATTAAACCCTTAGTTTCTGCGATTACCAATGTACAGCTTGACCACCAAAATATTTTAGGTAACACCATCGAAGAAATAGCTTTCGAAAAAGCAGGTATTATTAAACCAAATATCCCTGTCGTTTCGGGAGATGAGAATGAAGTGGTTAAAAATATCATTAAGTCTAAAGCTGAACAAGAGAAAACTACTTTCATTGATGCAACGAAAATAAAATCAAACTTAAAATCAGATTTAAAAGGAAACTACCAAGAAAAGAACATTCGGGTCGTTTTGGCTTTAGTTGCGGAACTGAAAAAATTAGACTTAAAAATTTCTGCTGAAGATTTAGAAAAAGGATTATTAAAGGTTCATAAGAACACAGGCTTTATTGGCCGTTGGTTCGAATTTTCACAAAACCCTTTGACAATTTGTGATACAGCCCATAATCAGGATGGTTTGGAACATGTTTTTTCTCAGCTTAATTCTATTCCGAAACACAAACACATCATCCTAGGTTTTGTGCATGACAAAAAAATTGATGAAGTAATGGCCCTACTTCCTGAAAATTCTGAGTTTTATTTTGCGAAACCTGCCATCAATAGAGGTCGTCATCCTCAAGAATATGAAGATTTGTTGCTTGAAGCAAAAATAATTTATAAAATTTTTGATTCTATAGAAGACGCCTATCTTTCTGCTAAACAACAAGCTACAGCAAATGAAATGATTTTTATTGGCGGAAGCAACTTTGTAGTTGGAGAATTTTTAGAAAAAAACTTGACTGATAAAGAATAAGTATGTATATTTGCACCACTCAAAACGAGAAATCGTATAGGGCTCTTAGCTCAGTTGGTTCAGAGCATCTGGTTTACACCCAGAGGGTCGGGGGTTCGAATCCCTCAGGGCCCACAAAGGTTTACTGAAACCTTTCAAAAAAATTCAGGGCTCTTAGCTCAGTTGGTTCAGAGCATCTGGTTTACACCCAGAGGGTCGGGGGTTCGAATCCCTCAGGGCCCACAAAAACTCTCAGATTATTCTGAGAGTTTTTTATTTTATGCCTATTCATGGGAATTAACAGAGGTTCTGAAATTTTGTTTGAATTGTTGAAAAAGGTGCTTTTTAGTTCTTTTTGGGGATTTGGAGGTGTGCTTTTAGGTGACCTATTTTTCTTCAAGGTGTCCCTTTTAGTTTCTAACTTAAAAATCCACCTCCAAAATCATAATTTCAGTTCTTCAAATTTAACAATCTGCTTTACTTTTTAGTAAAGATTCAGGTGTCCCTTCAGGTGTACCAAAAAAACTCTGGTGTACCATTTCAAACCCTTATTAATACTACAAAATGAAAATCCTATTCTATATAAGAAAATCTAAAATGAATGCAAATAACCTCTGTCCTTTAACCTGTAGAATTACCAATGAATTAGAAAGAAAAGAGTTTTCAACTGGTATATTTATCAATCCAGATTATTGGAATGCTTCAAAACAGAAAGCACATCCTTCTAACAAAGGAAACAACCAAGTCAATACCCAACTAAGCCTGATTAAACAAGAAATTAATCAGGCTTTTTTGTTCCTGCAAGTTCAGGATAAAGAGTTTAGTGTAGATGATATCTATAGCCAATTTAAAGGTGAGAATGTAAAACTTGATAAATCCATTAAACAAATGTTTCAATTACATATTACAAAGCAAGAAAAACTTATAGGAATATCAACAACAAAGGTATCTGTTGCTAAATTCCACCAGACTCTAGCTCATACACTATCTTTTATAAAAAAGAAATATAACAGCTCAGATTACCTGCTTAAGGACATGACAATGGCATTTATTACTGAGTTTGAATTTTACCTAAAAACTGAAAAGAAGTTTATGCAGAATACAATCTATAAGACTTTACAAAGGTTTAGGCAGATTATAAAGCAATCTGTAGCATTAGATTTCTTACCCAAAGACCCTTTCCTACTGTACAAAGGTAAAAAGCCTAAAAAAGAGATAGTGTTTCTGTCTAAAGATGAACTGAAGAATCTGGAACAACATCAATTTGCATCTGAAAGACTACAACAAGTAGCTGACATGTTTATTTTCTGCTGTTATACAGGTTTAGCTTACACAGAAATGGCAACTCTAAAGGAAAGTAATATTCAGACTGGATTTGATGACAATAAATGGCTTTATATTAAAAGACAGAAAACTAAGAAGAGTTATGAAGTCCCTTTATTAACAAGGGCTTCTGACATCTTAGATAAGTACAAAAATGAAGACCATTTATTACCTGTGGTTTCAAATCAAAGATTCAACTCTTATCTGAAGGAGATAGCAGAGATTGTAGGAATAGATAAAATCCTAACACACCACATAGCAAGAAAAACCTTTGCATCAACTATTCTACTCTTTAATAATGTTCCAATGGAGATAGTATCTGAATTACTTGGTCATTCTGAGATTGGGATTACTCAACAGCATTATGCTAAAATTGTGAAGGAAAAGGTTAGTGAGGAGATGAGTAAACTAAATTTCCTTTTAAAATAAAAGAGAGGTGGTTAACCCCACCTCTCTAATTTTAATTTAGGAGAAACCCCAATGTTCTTTTTGAAAACTTTTGTGAGAATATCTTCTACAAAAGATGTATGTTCCTCTGTTGATGCAATAGAATCATGAATTGTAAATAATGGTATCTCAGGTTTCAATCTATTTATTATTTTACAAGTTTTTTCTAAAACTAATTCTGCTTCAAGTCTTTGCAACATAATTGCAAATGAAGGATGATTTCCTTTACCTTTTTTTATTAACTGAAAAATTTCATAAACACTTGGAAAAGTCTTTCTGAAAACCTGAATACCTTTACTGTAAGCTATTGAGGTATTTGGGCTAAAGATAGATTCAAAAGTAATTTCTTTTACTTTTTTTCTAATGCTTTGAATATCACCTTCCTCTAGTAACCCTTCCTTCTGAAGGATAGCACCAAATTTCTCATAGAAATCACCACTGACCACACATTCTATAAAAATTTCAACATCATCTTGAGTGCCTATATTTCTTATGGTATTCAATAATTGATTTGACATATCAGAATCTTGGTAATAAAGAGGACTAATAATCTTAGATGAAATATCATTTTTCTTAAATTTCATATAGTCAAAAAGAGGCAGAGTTAAGAATGGTTGTGAATTGACAATATCAATGGAAACAAGATTTTTCCCATCATAGCTAACATGTTTTCTTAATTCTTTTTTGAGTCTAGTCAGAGGTGTATGAAGCCTAAAGCCTGTAGTATCTACTCCAAAAGACTTATATTCAGAGATTAAATCTAATAATGGAACTAATCTAGAATTAAGCCTCTCTTGTATATTACAAAGACCTTCTATTTTTTCTGCTTCAGCAATTCTTTCTAATTCATCTTTACCTGCTTGCAAGTCAATTTTTAGCTTACCATCTTCAAACCATTTCTTAAGAAACAATAAATCTGCTGTTTTCTTTACATCTTTACTTTGGTTTAAGTCTAAAATACTTTTTATAAGGGTATTCTTTGTGATCTCAACAGGTACAAGGTTTGATTTATATTCATCTGTAAACTTTATACCTCCTGACTTTTTGTCAACTTTATAAAATCCATCTAATCTAATTACACCAACATCTGCCAAATAGTCAATATAATTTTTATAATTATGAATTCTTCTCTGTAATAATGCTCTATTAACAGGTGTAAATCCATTATTTTCATTCAGAATATTACTATTTTTTGAAGGTATATAGCTTAGTAAATGTAAAACATATACAAACTTATCCCTATGAAATCTAAATTCTGGTGGCTTTTCTACCAAAATTTTATCAATATCAACTTTCATTGGAACATACAAATTCAATGAACTTCTTCTCTTATAGCCTATGCTATTAAGCTCCTTATCCTGAGCTTGGCTACTGTTATTTGCATTGTTGGAATTATTAGATAAGTCTCCAACTGTATAGTGACTTCTCACTACAATTTATGCAATAAATGCAAATTTGAGTTATTCAAACTCAAGTGCTCAAATCAGAACAGATACAAACAAATAACTTTTTAAAAACCACAAAAATCATGCAATTAAAAAAGTCACAAAGAAAACAAGCCAAAATTAAAATGGCTTTACAAGGAAGTACTGGTTCAGGGAAAACATACTCTTCTCTATTATTATAGCTTTAAAACCTCCCTTTACACCACAACAATATGTTGATGCAATTAATATGTGTGAAAAAGCAGGTATTGAAGTAATTATTCTAGATTCTATTTCTCACTGTTGGGATTACCTACTAGATTACCACAGCTCATTAGCTGGAAATAGCTTTACTAATTGGGCAAAAATTAAACCATTGGAAAAGCTGTTTATGGATAAAATACTTCAATGTAATGCACATATCATTACTACAATGAGAACTAAGCAAGACTATGTTCTAAATCAAAAGGATGGGAAATTTATTCCAGAAAAAGTAGGACTAAAATCTGTTCAAAGAGATGGATTAGACTATGAATTTACCTTGGTATTTGATGTAGATATAAAACATCATGTTGTTTCTAGTAAAGACAGAACTGGCTTATTTATGGGAAAGCCTGAATTTATCATCTCAGAAAGCACTGGTAGCAAAATTTTAAGCTGGTGTAGTCAGGGTACTTCTACTCATCTCCAAAGTACCAGTCAAAATACAAAAATAATTCTATCTGAAAGAGAGGTATTTGAACACATTCAAATGTGTTCTTCTATTACTGAATTACTAGATCTTTATAAATCTTATCCCCATTATCACAACAGTTTAAGACCAGATTTTGAAGCTAGAAAAACAAATTTAATAAATATCAATAACCCAAATAATATTAACAAAAATGGACACACCAAATTTCAATAATTCTACTAACATAATAGAGAATTATATCTCTGATGATTGTAATGAAATGATTTTATATAATGTTAATGAATATAAATCCATCAATAATATCTTTATTGAAAATAAAGGTTTTGAAGATGAAGAGGTATTTTATTCTGTAAGGATGAATCAAGATATAAATTCAAGGTCTCAAACCACAAAGGAAGTTCAGTCTTTTATATCTGATAAAAATAATATATCAAAAAAAAAAACTGATAATGATAATAATGTTCTTTCTTTAGAGTCCAGTCCTTTTATATTAGCTAACACACAACATGTAAATTTTGATCATTTAGATAATGACTGTATTATCCCAGTATTCAGTAAAGATAATGAGAAGACAATAGCTCATCAGGAGTTTATTGAGGCAGTTATTAGTGCTATTAGCATAGCTTTCCCTCATCAAAACATGAGTAATCCTGAAATTAGAGTTTCTCATCAGATTAAAGGGAGGATTCCTTCTGCAATCCATAAAACTGTTAAAGAACTGGAAGACCATGAAAAAACCATCTACTATGAGAGGATGGCATTTATTATTAGAATCCCTTCAATCAAAGATGTAATAAATGGAAATGAAGTCTCACTTACTATTGGTGGGGTGAGAAGCTACAATCAAGAAAACCTATATTCTAAAAAGACATTAGAAAAGTTTAAATTCTTTATTGGATTTCAAAATAAAGTATGTTGTAATTTATGTGTATCAACAGATGGTTTTTTAGATAATCTTAGAGTTTCTAGTCCCCAAGAATTACAATCAAAGATATTAGATACTGTTCACAGATATGATGCAGAACTGCATTTAATGGAAATGAAGGAACTTACCAAAGACTATTTATCTGAACATCAGTTTGCACAACTAATAGGTAAATCTAGATTATATCAGTATTTACCTAAACAAGAAAAACAGAACATACCTTTTCTAAATTTTAATGACAATCACATCAGCACAATGGTTAAAGATTATTATGAAGATCAGAATTTCTGCAGAATGGAGGATGGCAAAATTAACCTGTGGGATGTTTACAATTTATTTACACAAGCCAACAAATCTTCTTATATAGATACTTTCCTAAACAGGAATTTGAATGCCTTTGAATTTTCTAAAGGACTTCAAAAAACTCTCAATGGTAAAGAAAATTATCATTGGTTTTTGAGTTAACATATGACCCTAGCTAAATGCTGGGGTCATATAATTTTAAAACATTCTTTTATCTAAAACTGAACTATTTTTTGCTAATTTTGAATAAATTGTATTTATGCATACCACCACAGTTCAAGATCTTTTATCCTATAAAGCCTTAAATTTTGAAGAAGCCTATAATTATTTTAAAGCCTATAAAAACTGGGGTTTTTTTGAGCATGTGATACAGGATTCTTTATTTCCTAGAAAAGAAGAAAAAATCAAAATAAATCCAGTTTTACCTTCAACAGAAAACCTACAGGGAGAATTTGCTTTTATTATTTTTCTTATAATTAAAAATAATAAAGCAATAAACAATTTCTTAGAACAAGAGTATAATTTTCAACAAAATTTATTACTTGAAAATTATCAAGAATGTCTAAATATTATTAAGTATGTTGAAAATAATATTTGTAAATCACTGTGGGGAATTGAGAGCAAATTTAATATCCTTCAAAAAATTGGAGGTATTGAAGAAAATTGGAAATACAATAATGAACTTTGCAAAAAGACAGAGAATGATCTTATTACATTACTTGCAAATTTTTATAGTAAAAAAGCTGAAGATGAAGTATCTGTTTTAAGTTATTTTAATGAAGTTAATTTACTGACAAGAAATCTACAAAAGAAGGAAAGAGAATATGTAAGTTTTATTTTAGGTGAAAAGTCTCATAATTATGAAGAATTTACTTTCATCATAAACAGCCATAGTAACTCTTCAATAATTGATTTATACTACTTTACACTCTCAATAATCAATCATTTAAGTTCTAACAAGCAAAATTATAAGTTTCTAAATAAAACTATTAACATCTTAAGTAGTGACATTAAAGATGAAAGAATTAAAAGGATAAAAGAAATTAATAGCTTTTCTACAGAAAAGATTGAAATTATTGTTGATTTAAACATTTTAATATTAAATGAATATTCTAAAGGCAATTATACTAAAGCATTGGAAATTTGTAAAAAACAACTAGGCAAAAGACCAGAAATTTTGTATCTATATGAAATATATGTCAAATGTCTGCTACAGTTAAAATTAGATTTTGTCAAAACTAACATTAACAGTACAATTGACAATATATTAGAAGATTTGTATGCAATTTTTAGTAAATCTAATAATTATTATCTATCTAAGGATAATCTACTGAAAATATCATTATCTAATTCAAGAGTAAATTTATATATTCAAATTTATTCATTTATTTCAGGTTACACAGGTAGTTCTTCTGCTAAAGCTTTATATAATGAATATTTTATTTATTGTGATATTAGTAATCCACAATCCATCCATTTAAACTATCACAATGAAAAAAAAACTTTCAAAGGTGATATAAAAAAGAATTTAAGCCTTTATATTAATTATCTTATTTTTAAAAACAATTATAAAGAAATAAGTAATCTGAACATACCAGAGAAAAAAAAGGAACTATATATTGCCAGAGTTGATTTTTCTAAGAATAGGTATACTGAAAATTCAGAGAAGCTATTAGAAAAACTCTATAAATTGGAATATGATAACTATTCTAAGGAAGAGATTCTTAATTATTTTATAGGATTTTTAGTTAATCAAAACAACTTATCAAGAATATTTGATATAGTTGTTGATTCTTATTTTGAAAATAAATTTTTGATAGAAAGATTTAATCTTGAAATACTTATTAAACTTTTAATAAACAACAATTACAATCTGAGTTATGTTAATATTAACTTACCTATATTTTTCTATCTAGGTAATGTAGACTCATATTATCAATATGTTAGTTTGGAAATGTTTTTGGGGAATGAGAGTATTGGCAAAGCCTCAGAACTAATTTCACAAAATTTTAATGAGCAAAAGTTACTAATTGTACTTGAAAAAATTGCAACAATAGAAACACTAAATAATTTTTATCTAGAGTTCAATAATGAGGATGAAATTGTGAATGAAAGAATTAAAATTCTTAACATTTTAAAATCAATCTCACCAACTAATTTAAGTTATGATGAGGAAATAAATTTGCTAAAGCAAAAAGCCTCTTTGAAAAAATTGCTGACAAACATAAATAATGGAAGAATTTATTTCAATTTCCAAAAAACAATAGAGAACAATAGAAGCAATTATCTTGTTTCATTTAATAGAGCAAAACACATCATGAGCTATTCAAAAACAAATGATTTAGATTTTTTGGATACAAATGAGCTGTTCAAAATTGACACAAATATTTTAATTCAAAAATACCTTTCTCAACTTTCTCAAGATTCTACTTTAATTAATAAAGCAGAATATATTTCTTTTAAAACTCTATATATTGAGATTCTTGAAAATTATTTATTTAGTAATGAGTATGGCTTAAATGGGATTTTAAGTACCAGATTTAGGCATGGAGAGATAGAGAATAAAATCAGAAATATCTTTTCATCAAACAATTTAATTTCTACTAAGGATGTTAATTCTGAGTACACTGAAATTCCTTACTGGAATATGTATGAATTCTTGGGTGCTGAAATAAAATTGCCAGAAATACAGGGAAAAATTAAATTGTTTTCTGAAAAAATTGATGATTTAATTGGTTATGTAGTATATAAAAAAGTGCAAATTAACTCTAACAGAAATTTTAATAATGATGCAGCTTTGTTTCAATTTATAAATACTGAAAGCTTTATATGGTTATTATTTAAGGATTTTGAAAACAATGATTTTACATTTGAGCAATTTATAGATTATTTAGGGAGCTCAATAAGACTACAAACTGAACAACTATTAAAAAATACTATAAACTTTTTTAATAATGATTTGAAAAATAGATTTTTAGAAATAATCAATACATTTCAAAATGAAGTTAATACAGTGATTAATACTAAAGATATTTTATTTGATTTTAATCAGAAAGTTAATTTCATTAAAACATCTGTTGAAAAAGAATTATTTGAGATATCTAAATGGTTTAAAATTAACAACACTATTGATTCAACAAGTTTAGATTTCAAAACAATTATTGATTTAGCAATGGATAGTTTTAATCTTGAAATTAGTTATAAAGTAAATGACTACTCTCAGTCTTTCTTTGATGGTGCATATTACTATTTGGACATCTTAAGAATATTGGTTGATAATGCTATTAAATACTCACAATTACCCTATCAGGAATTGAATATAATTTTTGAAATTACTAGAGAGGATGTAACTTATAAAACTTCTACAGACAATATTATCAGACAGAATATTACAATTACAATACAAAATAATTTTAGTGATAGATTAGATAATGAAAAGTTAAATGAATGCTTTGAAAGTATAACTTCTAATTGGAATAATGATCTAACCCATGTTGATGAAGAAGGAGGAACAGGATTTAAAAAAATTGGCAAAATGCTTAAATATGATATAAAATCTATCAACTCAACACTAAAATTTAATATTCAGAACAATACAATTTCAATTATATTAAACTATGAAATTTAACAACATTTTATTTATTGAAGACAACAAAACTAAATTTGAGAATATTTCAGAGTTCATACTAAAAGAGTTTGATTATGTAAATATTGTACAAAGAGATTCATTTTCCTCTGGATTAAGAGAAATCATATCAAATAAATATGACCTACTTCTTTTAGATATGAGTTTACCTGTAAGGGATGAAATACATTCTGCAAATAACTATATGCAACTGGGTGGACATAAAATATTAAATGAATTAAAAAGAAAAAAGATTCACATAACAACAATATTAATAACAATGTATTCAGAGTTCTCAACAGGCATTGATGTGGTTGGAATAGAGGAAATAGATATGATATTAAAACAACAATTTAAAGAAATTTACATTGACTATGTATATTATTCTTCTCATAGAGAAGATTGGAAAAACAAGTTAATAAACCTGTTGAAAGTAAGCATATGAAAGTTTTAATTGTAGATGACAGCTTTGATAAAATAAATGTTCTTTCAGATTATATTAATAAACACTCACCTGGTTCTTTTATTGATACAGCAGAGAGTATTTCTAATGCAATACAAGTAATAAGAGATAAACCTATTATTTACAATTTGATAATAATAGATCAATATTTACCTCTAAGAAATAATGAAAATCCTATTCCAGATGGAGGTAAAAAATTATTGGCAGATATTTATAGAAATTTAAAAACTAAGATTCCAAACTATATTATTGGATTTTCTCAATATGAAAATGAAGATTTTGAGTTCTCAAAGATTTGGAAGGTTATAAAATTTTCATCTTCATCTGATGATTGGAAACTTCCTATGTCAGAGCTATTAAATCATATCAAAAATAATAATTTTAACAATGATAAAGAAATTATTAATGCAACAGTCTTTGTAGAAGGTTTGACTGATAAATTTTACCTTGATCAAACAATTAATTACTATTTCCCACATTTAGTAGATAAGATCACCATCAAAACTCAATCCAGTGCTGGGTCAAATTGGGTTGTTCATCAAATTGCAGCATGGTCACATAGCATGTTTAAAGATCAATCAGGTAGATATATCAAATGTGTTGGCATACTGGATAATGATGAGTCTGGGAGAAAAGCAAAAAATGATTTAGACTCCAAGGTGTTTTCTGAAAATCAAAAACTTACATTTAAATGTCTATTATTAAATCAAAAATATAATCCAAATATTTTAGAATTTTATAAAAGAAAATGTAAGATTGAGATTGATATTGAATCTTTATTTAATTTAGAAATTATTAAAGATGCTGATGAAAAAAATTTTTTAGAACATAGAAAAAATATATTTATAGAAAATCCTAGTGATTGGGATCCATATGAAAATAGTATTAAAGATTATATTGCTGAAAAAAAATTTGATCAAGATAGTTTAAAATACTTAAAAAAAGTGAAATCATTTAATAAAACTGATTTTTTACAACTCATTTCAAAAGGAGAAATAAAAAACAATTTGGTAAATTTTAAATTACTCCTTGAGGACATTATAAGAGAATTAGATCTAGATTAATTTAAATCTGGTTCTTTTAATGCTTTAAGAAACTTGTTAATCTTATTATAATTATTCCTATCTAAACTAATTTGCAGTGCTTCATCAGCAATATTTGCTTTTTCTAACATAGGTATGATATATGATAAATAATGATTAAAATAAGAACTAATATCTTCCTCATTTACAGCTATTTTATACCCACTTTTCCCTGATTTTGAAATTATTAAAATTCCCTGATATCTTAAATCTCTTATAAGTAATCTAATTTTTTCCAAGCTCACTTCTTGACTTAATACTCTTTTGATCTCTTCTCTTAGTTCATATGTTTCAATCAGCTTACTGGGAAATATTCTTGATATATAAACCAGATGATTGACAATTGTATTTTTAACTTTGTCTCTGTTGTTTTCTTTAAATCTTTCAATAGTATCTAATACACTACTGTAAATATTATTAGAGACTGTAAAGTTCTCCTCATCTTCATCTTGATTAAGAACAGAATTATATGGGAAGACAATGGGTTTTAAAAGCTTTGGTTCTAAGATTTCATAAAGTTCTTTCCAATTTATATTTTTTTTTGACCCTGAATATATCTGTAGCATTGAATTAGCAATTAAATCTGCAAACTGAATCAACTCTTCCTCTTCATCACTTTTTAGATGATAACTGTTGTCTTGATTAAATAGATTTGCTTGAAATCTTGGTATGTATTTAAGTAAATAATGTTTTAGATCTAATTGGAAATTATCATCTCCTGTAGAATCCATAAACACCTGAAATGATGCTACTTTTCCTGACAAATCATTAAGAAGCAATTTCTGAAAGAATTTAATAAAAACTTGTTTTATATCAAGTCCTCTGCCTGCTAAAGCTTCCTTATCAATTATTAGTGAGTGTATCTTAAAATTTAGATTGTCACATAGATAATTTAATATTTGAATTCTCTTTTTAAAATTTCCTCTGATAGCTTTATTACCTGCCTTGATAATATTTCCCTGAAGAAAATTCTTGCTGATATGTGCTCTAACATTCCTAGCTTTAACCAGATCTGATTCTTTTATTAATATACAGGCATAAATGAAATGATTTATATTATCCTTTTTTGAAGGAGTTCCTGATTCATCACAAAATACATAGTACTTCTCCATATTAAATTATCTAAGTTTTTACAAATTGATATTAGTTAGCCAAATATACATCAACTATGTATATTTGCTACATGGAAGAGCATAATTCTGAAGAAAGAAAAATTACAATAGAGTACATACTGAAGGGCATTAATTTAACATTCAATGTCTCAGATACTTTACATCCTAAAACTCCAATATTTGATGATATGGCTGAATTTCTAGGTTTTGAACACTCTTTATTTGAAGATTTGGATGAATATTCTACTCTAGATAAGCTTGACACATTGGTAAAAAAAGCAAAATATTATTACCTTCAATATTATCAAACCAAAATTTAATTTTTTAAAAAATTTTCAAAGACCAATTATTTACAAATCCCCTAGGATAAAAGGTATGCCCTTTTTTTAATTTCTAAAGTCCCCCACCCATAAACTCTATCCACAGTTATTTCCCACCATAAAATAAAATTACTTTCAATTTAAAACATCTGTAGAGTCACCTCATCATCTACTTCTTAACCTTCCTTTACTCACCTAGCCTCTTTTTCATCTCTAACCAAATTTGAGTATTAACTCAAAAACATTATTCATTATGAAAAAGCATTTTAAAGGATTTGTAGCAAAGGTAGAAGTCCTACAATCAGAAAGAGCTACAGAAGATAAAAATGGCTTAAAGCCAGTTATCTTGATTGGTATAGCAGGTGAAATTCCTAGTAGAACTGTAATTAGTGGTACAGTTGCACAAAGAATGGGAATTTGTGAAGGAGCTGTATATCTCTTTCAGGCAGATGAACTTGAAGAGGATCCTATGTATGGTAGACAATTCACTTTCATGGCTATTTCAAAACAATTATCTGCTATTGAAACATTACAAGCAAGTGACTTTGTTGGAAAATTGAAATTAATTAATGTTGATGCATTAGAATCTTCAGATCTATTTATTCCAGATGTCACATTAGAGCTTGATAAAGCTTAAAAATCTCATCCCTATTATTTTTGTAGTAGGGATGATTTCTTTTATTATCTGCTGAGGCAGATTCTATCATTCATATAATAACATTACAAAATTTGACTCAAAATTAAATTTATGGCAAATACAATAAATGAAATTATTATTATTTATTCTAGAGAATTTATTAGTGATAGAAGTTTTGTTAAAAATTCAAGTGATGCTTACAGATATTTCTTCAAATCATGGAACAAAGAAACTATTGAATTATTTGAAGAATTTAAAATAATATTGCTAAACAATGCTTCTGAAATATTAGGAATATATACTGTTTCAAAAGGTGGTGTAAGTTCCACTGTGGTAGAGATTAAGCACATTATGTTTATAGCATTAAAAACAAATTCTTCATCAATAATTTTAGCACACAATCATCCATCAGGTAATTTAAAACCAAGTTCTGCAGATCTTAAATTAACAGAAAGAATAAATGATGCATGTAAAATTATGGATATAAATTTAACAGATCACATTATTCTTGGTAGAGAAAGTTATTGTAGTTTTAAAGATGATGGCTACTTATAAAGAATCAAGGATTGGAGGAAAATGGGTAAGATCCATGTAATCAAAAAATAAGATAATATTATAATTATAGCCCTTTTGACTAATTACATTCAATATTAAGAATTTCCTTTGCTGGCACATCCAAAGCTTCTGCTATTCTAAAAATAGTGTAAACTGTTGGATTGGTTCTCCCTGATTCAATTCTTGAAATATTAGTTGGATCTATTTCCCCTGACATTCTACCAACTAAATCCACCTGAGAGAGTCCTTTAGATTCTCTCATTTCTTTAATTCTTTTACCTACTGATTTAAGAATATCAGATTTTTCCAACTTGACTTATTTGACAAGTCAAAGAAACTAGATATATTTGTTTAACTAAATGCCATAAATGACAACATGAATAATCTTAAAACTACAGTCATAACAGTGATACTTTATTTTTTATGTAATATATTTGTTATCTTTCTTATAAGATATATTGATAATATTTACTACTATTTAATTCAAAACTCATTTTTAAACTACTTTGATTTTATTTTTGAAAACCTACAAGAAGTCATACATATCTTCAGTGGAAGTTTAATTATAAGTTTTTTAATTAGAGCACCTAGACTTTATGCAATTTACCATAATGTAATTGATTCTAAAATACTGAAATATAGTATTATATTTCTAATATTGTCATTAGCAACAACAACCATTATTAAATTAGATTTTTCAAATAATTTTGGATATTTTCTTAATAGCTTTTATAAAAACCTACCTATATTTTTAATGTATTTTTTTAGTTATTTGTCCTTTTATACAGATAGCTATAACTTTTATAGAAGATAAAATTTATACTAATAAATATGTTAAGAAAAGAACAGCCTTGAACATAGATATATTTGTACTATGTAGATCCTTGGTTCTTAGGATATCATGTTTATTTATAAAGATTTTATAATACTCTATTATGTTAGGAGTTATTATAAGAAGGCATCCTTTTAGGCATACCCAAAATTAAGAAAGCTTTGAAAATACTATGAATAAAGAGAAAATGAAGTTTGTGGAGAATCCCTCAGGGCCCACAAAAACTCTCAGATTATTCTGAGAGTTTTTTATTTTATGCCTATTCATGGGAATTAACAGAGGTTCTGAAATTTTGTTTGAATTGTTGAAAAGGATTCGTATTAGTTCTTTTGGTGATTTGGAGGCACACTTTTAGGTCGCCACACTCTTTTTCATCTGCCGAATAAGCAACCCGAGCTTATAAAAATCAAGATTTCGAAGGTTGGGACAATCTGAAAGAAGATTTTTTTTAATCCTTTTCTCACAAAAACCAAATAGATAAAGAAATAATGATTCAAAATGTGTTTTGTGTAAAAAATTATAGGCCTTCACTAATTTTATCTCAGAAATTTTCCATTTTAAAGAATCCATTTTAAGCATCTTAGAAATACTTTCTACAGACTCCGCCACTTTTCTCAGATACACCTCATTACTCTCCAAATCATTGTTGAAAATAGGATTATCTATATGATGAATTTTAATGTTCTCAAATTTCAAATCCATTGCAAAAAGCAAATCTTCATAGCCATAGTTTTCAAATTCTGAATTAAATTGGAATCTTTTCAAAATTTCTTTTTTGATCACAAAATTATTGGTCTGAAAAGAAAGATACGGCTTCGCAATACGACTAAACACGGGAAGATTTTCCCGCTCTACAGCAAATGTCCATCTCAGGATGGAATTTTTATCCGGAGGGTTGTTCAACACCGCTCTTCCCCCATAAAGGACATTAATATTGGTATTTTGCTGAAGCTTTTCAATGTAATTTTGAACAAATTTAGAATCGATAATTCTACCGTCACAATCTAAAAAAAACAGATAATCACCTTCTGTGTATTGCAAAAAAAGATTTCGAATTTTCGACCTCCCAATATTTTTTTCTAAGAAAATAAAGTTCTGTACTATGCTTTGAACTTCACTATTAATCCTTTTAAACTGACTATCGGAAGCATCATCGATTAAGATTATTTCTGCATCGATTTCCTTTTTATTTATTTCTTCGTTAAGGTCGTAAACAAGTTCCCGAACATCAAAGTTATAAACCGGAATACACACAGAAAGTTTCATTCCTTTTATATTTTATCAATGATTTTCTGAACGTTGATTTCCTCTAGACAAGCCCAGTCACCGCGATAACACTCTTTGTCACCAAAGACAGAGCAAGGCCTGCAGGTAAGATCTGTTATCTGAACAACATCATTTTCACTTTGCCCGAATCCTAAAAATCCTGCATATGGATGGGTAGCGCCCCAAATGGAGACACATCTTGTTCCTACAATACTTGCAAGATGCATATTAGCAGAATCCATGGAAATCATGACCTCAAGCTGAGCAATTTTATCTAGTTCTTGCGAAAGGTTGAGTTTTCCTGCTAAACTTTTTGTATTCGGAATCTGGCTTTCCCAACTTTCCAAAGTTTCAGTTTCGCTTTTACCTCCTCCGAAAAAGTATATGGTATATTTTTGTGCTAAAATTTTTACCAGTTCAAACGACTTTTCCAATGGGAGCATCTTTCCTTTATGCTGTGCAAATGGAGCAAAACCAATTCCAGATTTCTCCTTATAAATTGGTCTTAGTTGATGCGAAAGCTCAACTTTGAAACCCATCTCTCTAAAAACATCTGCGTAACGCTCTACCGTTTTTTTCAGTTGCCTTTTATCCAAATTCCAAACATCTGTAAGCTCCTCCTTTTCTTCTTTCCCCTTGTTGATTTTAAAAACCTTCAGACCTTTCCTTACATAAATTTTATCTAAAATCTTCGATCTTATAACATCATGTAAATCAGCCACATAATCCGGACAATATTCTTTCAACAGCTCTTTTCCCAAACGTCTTATTCCGAGAAAACCTTTATAGTCATCAAGGTTGATTCCGTGAAATATAACATTCGGAATATCAGCAAATAAGCTCTCAAAATTCTTCCTTGAAACCATCACGATTTCAACATTCGGATTTTGTTCTAAAAATTCTCGGAAAACAGGCATTGTCATAGCGACATCACCAAAAGCGGAAAAACGGTATGCTAAAATTCTGATCACGCTTATGATTTCAATTGATACGCAACTGCATAAAATTTGATCTGTTTGGTCATAGCCATCAATCCGTTTGCTCTGGAAGGTGATAAGAATTCTTGTAATCCTATTTCAGAAATAAATTCAAAATCAGAATCCAAAATTTCTTGGGTAGAATGACCGCTGTAGATGCTTACAAGTAAAGAAACGATTCCTTTGGGAAGAATTCCGTCAGAATCGGCGTTGAAAAACAGTTTCCCATCTTTAAATTCAGCATCAATCCACACTTTGCTTTGGCAACCTTTGATCAGATTATCATCCGTTTTCTTGTCATCCGGAAGACCCTTGAGTTCTTTACCCAAATCGATGATGTACTCATATTTCTGCTCCCAGTCTTCAAGAAATGCAAATTCGTCGATTATTTCCTGCTGATTTTCTTTAATGGTCATTTCTATACTTTCTTTATGCAAAGATAACCAATTTTAAAAAGATAATTTAAAACAGATTGAATATGAAAATCTATTTTTAAAATGATTGAATTTTTATTTGTAAACGCAAGGTTAGACAAAGATTTTCTGAATGGTTTTAAATATTTAAGATAAACAATGCCGCTTTGCATATTTCGAAATACAATCTAATTTTAAAGTAACGCTCTTTTTAATTCTTATCCTCTAATTTCCTGAAATGGTTTAAATCAGTTCGATGCTCTTTCAAAAACTTCAAGCAATTTCAATTCTTCATTTTCCCAGCAAAGAATTTCGGCAGCTTTCTCCAATTCAGATTTATAGTTTTTCCTTCCTTTATTTAAAATTAAATTTAAAGCCTTAGCAATGTTTTCAGGTTGATGATTTTCAATGATTTCACCAACATCAAATTGATTCTTAATATTAATCATTTCAGGAAGTGAAGATAAAATCAAAGGAACTCTTGCCTGAATGCAGTCTAAGACTTTATTGGGAAGAGAAAATTCATAACTTTCTCCGCCGTTTTCTTCAATACTCATTCCTACATCAGCCGTTAAAGTGATTTTTCTTAAATCGTCTGGAAGTAATTTGCCTAAAAACTGAACTCTATCCTGAAGATTTTCTCTTGTCACTAAATCTTCATACTCCCTTTTTCTCGGACCATCTCCGGCTATTTTAAAAACAACATTTTCGAGGTGACGCATTGCCAAAATGGCTTTATCAATTCCTCGGAAAGGATTGAGCGCGCCTTGATACAGAAAAATTTTCGGATTATTAGTAGGAATTTCAATTGAAAAATCAATTTTTCGGGGCGCATTTTGAACGATAATTGGTTTTATTCCGTATTTATTCTCAAACCACTTTCCATAACTTCCACTTGCGGTAATCATGAATTTAAGATTCGGAACAATTTTATTCTGCAGATAACGCCAAAGTTTTTGAGACATTTTGCCCTGAACGGCGGGCATTTCCGAGAAAATTTCGTGACTGTCAAATACCAAAGGAATATTTAATTTTTTTGATAAGAGATAATTTGGCAGCAAAGCATCAAGATCATTGGCATGAAGAATGGTATTTTCGTCAGCTTTTTCCTTCAGCTTGTGATACAGTTTCCAATTAAATTCAAAATAAGCAGTTTTTAAAGTCTTCGAAATAATATGTATCCTCGAAAAAGGATACGGTCGAGACATGTCGTATTCGCCACCCCAATTATTTCCAATCAATTCAACATCATAACCGTTTTCATGTAAAGTTCGACAGACTTTTTCAATTCGTTGGTCAGTATGAAGATTGCTGAACGCAGAAGTCAACACTTTTTTTCGAGTCATTATTTTTTCTTTGCGGTCAGTAAATGGTAAACCTGTACAAAGCAGATAATTCCATTGGGAATAATTACCGGCCAAAGCATTCCGCTAAAAACTCCGTAAATGACAAAGCAGATACAGCCTACCAAATTGACAATTCTGATTTTGGTTAAATCTTTAAGAATAAAACTTAAAATGATGAAAACGGAAGCGGCATAGCCGATGTAATTTGTAATTTCGGAACTCATGAGAGAAATTTGAGGATAACAAACTTAGTCATTTTCAGTAAGATAAAAAACTTTTATCTGCCATAAAGTCATTAATTGTTTTTTGGTAAAATATTTGTAATTTAGATATAGAATAAACGATAAATGTTATCGCTATTCCAATTTGAGATACAAAATTATGGATTATAAGTTTTCACAAGGTTTGAGCCAAGTGTTCAAACAAAGCAAAAATGAAGCTAAGCGTCTGAAAAGTGAATTTCTTAATACAGAACATCTACTTCTAGGTATTATAAAAACAGAAAACTCTGCAAAAGAAATCCTTCAAGGGCTTAATGCCGATTTAACACAAATCAGAAGAAAAATTGAAACTTTAAATACAGCAAGTCTAAATCCTATTTCTGAGGAGGTTACCAATATTTCTTTCACTAAAATGGCAGACCATTCCATTAAACGTGCGGAATTAGAATGCAGACAATATAAGAGCAATGAGATTAATACCGTTCACTTGCTTTTAGGCATTTTATACAAATATGAGGATCCTACTTCAAGCATTTTGGGAGCTTACGACATTGACTATGAAGGAGTTTCAAGAGAATACCAAACTATGCTTAAAAATTCTGGTCAGACCCCTCAAAACTCGGCTTATGACGATGATGATGACAGAGAAGAATTTGAGCAGATGAGAAAGCCTACAGGAAATTTAGGTTCTGCAAAAAGTAAAACTCCAACTTTGGATAACTTTGGTAGAGACTTGACTTCTCTGGCCAGAGACGGAAAATTAGACCCTGTAATAGGTCGTGAGAAAGAAATTGAGAGAGTTTCGCAAATTTTATCAAGAAGAAAGAAAAACAATCCGTTGTTGATTGGTGAGCCTGGTGTGGGTAAATCTGCAATCGCTGAAGGTTTGGCTTTAAGAATTCAACAGAAGAAAGTTTCTAGAGTTCTTTTTGGTAAAAGAGTAATCACTTTGGATTTGGCGAGTTTGGTTGCCGGCACAAAATACCGTGGTCAGTTTGAAGAAAGAATGAAAGCCATCATGACGGAGCTAGAGAAAAACCGTGATGTCATTTTATTCATCGATGAGTTGCACACGATTGTTGGCGCAGGAAGTTCTACTGGTAGTCTAGATGCTTCCAATATGTTCAAACCGGCTTTAGCAAGAGGAGAAATTCAATGTATTGGTGCTACAACTCTTGATGAGTACCGTCAGTACATCGAGAAAGATGGTGCTTTAGAACGAAGATTCCAGAAAGTAATGGTAGAGCCTACCAATATTGAGGAAACGATTCAGATTCTGAATCAGATTAAAGACAAATATGAAGAGCATCACAATGTAGTGTATACTGAGGAAGCAATTCTTGCCTGTGTCAATTTGACATCAAGATATATTACAGACCGATTTTTACCGGACAAAGCAATTGATGCGATGGACGAAGCAGGATCTCGTGTTTATATCAAAAACATGAAAGTTCCCACTGAAATCATCGATTTTGAAAAGAAAATCGAAGACATCAAAGAACTGAAGCAGAAAGCTGTAAAAGCTCAGGATTATTTGGAAGCAAGAAAGCTGAAAGATGAGGAAGAGCGTTTGCAGATGGAATTGAATTCTGCTCAGGATCAATGGGATAAAGACGTTAAGGAGAAAAAAGAAACGGTTTCCGAAGAAAGTGTTGCTGAAGTAGTATCAATGATGAGCGGAGTACCTGTAACGAAAGTCGGTAAAAATGAGTTGGATAAACTGGCCGGAATGGATAATAACCTGAACGGAAAAGTGATCGGTCAGGAAGACGCTGTGAAAAAGGTAGTAAAAGCTATCCAAAGAAACAGAGCCGGATTGAAAGATCCGAACAGACCAATCGGAACATTTATTTTCTTAGGAACAACAGGTGTTGGTAAAACTGAATTGGCTAAAGTAATGGCAAGAGAACTCTTTGATTCTGACGAAGCTTTGATCAGAATTGATATGAGTGAATACATGGAGAAATTTGCTGTTTCTAGATTGGTTGGTGCGCCTCCTGGATACGTTGGATACGAAGAAGGTGGGCAATTAACAGAAGCTGTTAGAAGAAAGCCTTATGCAGTCGTACTTTTAGATGAGATTGAAAAAGCGCATCCAGATGTATTTAATATCTTATTGCAAATCTTAGATGAAGGCCACGTAACAGACAGTTTAGGAAGAAAAATTGATTTTAGAAATACCATTATCATTCTTACTTCAAACATCGGAACCAGAGATATCAAAGACTTCGGTGATGGTGTAGGATTCGGTACCAATGCTAAGAAAACCAATTCAGATTCCAGAACCAGAAGCACTATTGAAAATGCACTTAAAAAAGCGTTTGCTCCGGAATTCCTAAATAGAATTGATGATATTGTAATCTTCAACTCACTTGAAAGAAACGATATTTCAAGGATTATCGATATCGAATTAGGTAAACTGTATTCTAGACTTGAAAAATTAGGTTACAAAGTAGATTTAACTACTGAAGCTAAGGATTTCATTTCTGAAAAAGGATGGGATAAAGATTTCGGTGCAAGACCATTGAAGAGAGCCATCCAGAAGTATATTGAAGATTTATTGGCAGAAATGTTGGTAAACAAGCAATTAACTGAAGGAGAGACCGTAACTTTAGATGTAAATGAAGCTAAAGACGGATTAGAAGGAAAAACTCAGAAAACGAAAAAATCGGCAACTGAAAAGTCCTAATAATCAACTTTTAAATAAATAATGAAAGCATCAGGGGAATCCTGATGCTTTTTTGTTTTTATCTCGCCGACAGATTTTCACAAACCATATTTGAATATAATGAGTATTCATCTGGGAAAATTGATGCAAAATAGTGGGAAACTTTTAAAGTCCAACCACAAAACCCAAGCTCGGAATCAATCCTCCCGAAAACATACTGCTATTTTCTTTATACAAAACATTATACATCAACCCAATCTGCATAAAAGAATTGTTTCCGATCTGCTGCATATAGCCGCCTCCTAAATACAATGCGGTTTCCTGTTGGTTTCCTTTAAAATCATAAAATTTGTCTTCATAATTGGCAAAATAATGCTGTAGATTTCCGCTTACAAAGAAAGTTCTTGCAAAATAGTAATTCATAAATGGTCCGAAACCAAACATTGTAGATTTATAAAAATCTGAAGTCTGCCAGGAAACACTTCCCATCAAACCAGCTTCCAAATCATTGGTTAAACGGTATCCTACTCTAGGCGCAACCTGAAGATTAAAATAAGAATTGCTTCCGAAACCAACTCCCAAACCACCACCGAAAGTCCATCTATTAGTTTCAGAATTTGGAATCCCTGCTGCAATTTGAGAAAATGATAATCCTGAAATAAGGATAAGTAAAGAAATAAATAGTTTTTTCATATTAAATATTTTTGTTTGGTAAAAAATCAAATTACAATTTTGCGATACAATCGTTTTTATCAATGCATAAAATTATCATTTTTTTTGTGAAAAGGATTATCGTAATTTTGCGGCTCAACTAAGAACTCCCGTTAAGAGTTTCGTAAAATTGAATAAATGAAAGTAGTAGTAGGCCTCTCAGGAGGTGTAGATTCAAGTGTGACAGCGTATTTGCTGCAACAACAAGGTCACGAAGTTGTGGCTTTATTTATGAGAAACTGGAACGATGCATCTGTCACTTTGGAAGACGAATGCCCATGGATTGAAGACAGCAATGATGCCTTAATGGTAGCCCAGAAATTGGGAATTCCTTTTCAGGTAATCGATATGAGCGATCTCTACAAGGAAAGAATCGTTGATTATATGTTTGATGAATATCAGAAAGGAAGAACACCGAATCCTGATGTTTTGTGCAACAGAGAAGTAAAATTTGACGTTTTTATGAAGACCGCAATGTCTTTAGGTGCAGACAAAGTGGCAACCGGACATTACGCAAGAGTAGATTCTACTTTTGATGAAAACGGAAAGGAAATCTTTCACCTTTTGGCAGGAAAAGACAACAATAAAGACCAGTCTTACTTTTTATGTCAGCTGAATCAGGATCAATTGTCTAAAGCTTTATTTCCGATTGGTGAACTGACGAAGCCTGAAGTAAGAGAAATTGCCAAAGAAATTGGCTTAGTTACTGCTGATAAAAAAGATTCTCAGGGATTATGTTTTATCGGAAAAGTAAGTTTGCCTCAGTTTTTACAACAGCAATTGATTGCGAAAGAAGGTGAAATTGTAGAGATTTTTAAAGATTCTCCTTTGTTTTCTGAAGAAATTCCAACATTTTCGTCTAAAGAAGAAGAGCTTGAATTTTTAAGCAAAAAAATCAATTATAAAAAAGATGACGGAAAAGTCATTGGCAAACATCAGGGCGCTCAATTTTTCACAATCGGACAAAGTAAAGGACTAGGAATCGGCGGACACAAAGAAAGCTGTTTTATCGTGTCGAGAGATATGGAGAACAACATTATTTTTGTGGGTGAAGGTCACAGTTTCCCTGGTTTACATAAAAAAGCTTTGAAAATTGACAATTCAGAACTTCATTGGGTTCGAGAAGATTTAAGATTAAAAAACGGAGAATCAATGGAGGTTCTCGGAAGATTCCGTTACAGACAGGAACTTCAGAAAGCGACAATTCATCAGTTTGAAAATGCATTCTATATGGAATTTGAAAATCCTCAATCAGCTATTGCAGAAGGACAATTTGCATCCTGGTATTTGGAAGATGAATTGATTGGAAGTGGAGTAATTTCGTAAACATATAAAAGACCTTTTCTAAAGGTCTTTTTTCTTTTTGAATCTCTTGAGATTATTCTGCGGTTACTGTTTCCTGTGATTCAGCATTTCTTTGCGTTTCAGAAGCGTTTCCAATAATTTCTCTCCTGTGTGCAATTCCCCATTCTGTAAGATGATTGATAATTGTTTTCAGCGATTTACCATGTGATGTCAGTTCATACTGAACAGTTATCGGCTGAGTATCTAAAACAGTTCTCTTTATTAATTTATTGATTTCCAAGTCTTTTAATTCTTTACTCAACATCTTGTTTGAAATACCCACCACATCGTTCAAGATATCCGAGAATCTTCTTTTGTTATAAAAACACACTGACGAAATAATGGCTATTTTCCATTTTCCGCTCAATACATCCATTGAGTCCTGAACGGCCATCATTTCTTTCTTATGTTCTTCTTTTATAAGCGGTTTACAATTCATACCAGTTACTTTTATGTTACTGCGTTACTCCGTGGTTACGGTTACTTTTCGTTACAAAGTTACCAAAATAAATCTCAATGTGATAATTTTGCTCAAGTTTTTAAAACAAATAAAATAATGAGTAAATTAAAAAATAAAGTAGCTGTCATTACAGGAGCTTCAAAAGGAATAGGAGCTTCCATTGCAAAACATTTTGCAGCAGAAGGCGCAAAAGTTGTCGTTAACTATGCATCAAGTAAAGACGATGCTGATAAGGTTGTTGATGAGATTATCAAAAATGGCGGAAAAGCAATAGCTGTACAAGGAGATGTTTCTAATGAAGCAGATGTCATCAGGATTTTTGAAGAAACAAAAAAAGCTTTCAGCACCTTGGATATTTTGGTAAACAACGCCGGAATTTACAACTACGAACCTATCGAACAGGTGTCGCCAGAAACTTTCCACCAGCAATTTAACATCAATGTTTTGGGGTCTATTTTTACGATTCAGTCGGCTCTGAAATTATTTGGTGAAAAAGGAGGAAACATTATCAATATCAGTTCAGGAGTGAGCAGATCACCTTTGGCAACAGGTTCTGTATATTCTGCAACAAAAACGGCATTGGACGCTTTCACCATCGCTCTATCTAAAGAGTTTTCGGGCAGAAATATTCGCATCAATTCTATTTTACCGGGTGTTGTAGAAACAGAGGGTTCTCGCAACGCAGGTTTTATCGGCAGTGAATTTGAAACAAAATTGATTTCTACTACTCCACTGGGACGAAGCGGACAACCTGAAGATATTGCAAAAGTCGCTGTGTTTCTTGCCTCCGACGATGCTGGATGGATTACAGGTGAGCAAATTGCGGTTTCGGGTGGAATTTATGGATTATAAAATTTAATTAAAATGAACAGATTAAACAACAAAGTAGCGGTAATTACTGGTGGAAACAGCGGAATAGGTTTTGGAATCGCTGAAGCTTTTAAAAATGAAGGTGCAGTCGGTACCATCACAGGGAGAAATGAGAAAACATTAAGTCATTCTGTAGATGCTTTGGGTGCACAATTTATCGGCATTTCAGGAGATGTTACCAATTTTGATAGTTTAGAAAATACTTTTAAGCAGACGGCTGAGAAATTTGGAAAAATTGATATTCTGGTAGTAAACGCAGGTGGTGTGGTTGACGGTGTTGCGATGGGTACTATTGACGAAGTTACTGAAGAAAGCTACGACGGATACATGGAATTAAATTTAAAAAGTTCTTATTTTACCGTGCAAAAAGCACTTCCTTACCTCAACGACGGAGCTTCAGTGATCCTAATCGGATCGAGTGCAGCCCATCGTGCAGCTCCGGGAATGGCAATCTATTCTGCAGCAAAAGCAGCGATTATTTCGTTGGCCAAAGGCTTGTCTCTCGATTTATTACCCCGAAAAATTAGAGTCAATACACTTTCGCCAGGCTCTATTGACACGCCCGTCTTTGGAAAAATGGTGCCTCAAGAACATTTGGATCAGGTAAAACAGTTGTGGATTGATATCACACCCGTCGGGCGACAAGGACTTCCTTCTGACATTGGAAATGCCGCTGTATTTCTGGCTTCGGATGAATCTTCTTTTATCGTTGGCACAGAAATACTTTCAGACGGCGGTTTAACTAATATCAGTTTGATGAAATAATTTGTGCCAGATATTTAATTACGAACATTAAGTCTGGAAATAATCTTTCCGGACTTTTTTGTGTAACATCTTTGAACTTGTTATACTTACTATGTAAATAACAATCAAATATATTATTATGAAAACTTTTTTAAAAAACCAGTATTCGTACACAAACAACCTATTGATCTTAATTGTTTCCGCAGTGTTCGGATACAACCTTTATCAAGCGATAGTACATCCGGAAAAATCTCATTTAACATTAAGTCTTATTCTGGTCATTATAACATATTATACGGTAAGAAAATATGGCGCTAAGTCATCCTAATAATCATTAGATCTGTAAAAAAATAATCCGAAGCATCTTTTGTTTCGGATTTTTTGTTTGAAAAATTTTAAATTAAATTATTTGAATTTTTGATTGAAGTAAGTGAACCTATAAAACAGAATAACAACACTTTCAATGATTAAAATAATTAGTAAATATCCAATCGGTTTTCCTAAATACAATCCTCTCATTAATTTTACAATTCCTAAAATGAAAATAGTCATCAAAAAATAAAAAGTGGTTTTTGAAAGGGCTTTATTTAAAAATTTCAGGGCATAAACCGAGAGATAAAATCCTGTCAAAAGAAGCATATAAAACTTTAAAAAATCAGGACCTTTTAACGCAATCACATTGCAAGTATTATTGTAACTGATGAGCCAAATCATACTCACAGCTACCGGAACTAAATGAAATATTATGCTTTTCATTCCGATCATCTTTTAACTTCCACATCCGCCACAACCTCCGCCACCGCAGCCGCTTCCGCAACTCGAGCCACCACTGCAGCTTGAACTTCCTCCACGACAACTACTTCCACTTTCACCATTGTTATTGCTTACATTATTTTCTTTGTTTTTAGATATTCCTTCCTCAAAAACTCTTCCAATAATGTAAATCAGGAGAAAGGAGGTAAAGATTACCACAAAGATGGTGATCAAAACATTTGAAACATGATCAGAACACGAACCTAACACAAGTAAAATTGAAGCGACAGGAAACAATCTTAAACTCCGAAACCAGAAATTTTTAGATTTTCGATTTTGATTTTTCCAGATTTCTTCAGGCGCTTTGTAAGAAAATACTTCACGGTAGTTTTCTAAAGTTTCTGTAAACCAGCTTTTGTGTTTGCTCACCTCTGCTGTTCCGCCGTTTGATGGATGATGATGAAGATTTCTTTTAAGTATGTTCGGACAAAAATCTTCCCAGTAGTTTTGAGTGTAAATAAGATGCAGATGCCAAACTTTGTCCACAATTTCACTTGGTGATGCGCCATTTGGTGAGATGCAGCAGAGATATACAAATTTTTTGTACTCTTCAATTGCTTTCTCAGTAAATTCAGGTGTCCAGTTTTCTTGTTTTGCAAGTTTTTTTGAGAATGGGAATGCCACATTCTCTGCGTCAATTGAAAACCCTTGAATTCTTTGCCAAAGATTTTCATTTCTTAATACATTTGTTGTTTTCATTTTGTTTTTGTCTTTTCTTTTTCTACTCAAATTTCATTCGATTAGAAAATATAAAAGTCCCATAAAAATCTTTTTTAGAATTAAAAAAATCTTAAATTAGTCTTACAAAATAGTAAGCAATGAAAAAAGAAGACATTTTACATCTAGAAAAACTGATGAATTATCTAAGCCTTCATTTTTTAAAGAAAAACCGCTGGGAGGATGTTTCAAAAACAGAATGGTCCTACATCGTTGACGAACTCAATGAGCTGATCGTGAATGATACTGAAGAAAAAAAAATTAAGAAAAAAGCAGATAGCTTGGGATCAAATTATCTTTATGAACATTTGATTATCAACAAATTAAAGAAATTTAATCAAAACGAAAATTCTGTTCTCAGCAAACCAAATCTTGCCAAACTCAGTCTTATTGTGAAAGTTCTGGGTTACTCAAATTATATTGATTTTATTAATTCGAACACAGAAGCTTTTAATTTTAATGATTTGAGAATTGACATGAATAATACCAAACAAAACACATTGCTCCTGGATCGTTTAGTGGGCTGCTGGTATTCTTATAACCGAAATCTACCCGATAATCAGCTTCAGGCAAAAGATGACCGAATCTGGCGTTCTGCCATGGAAATTTATAAGTCTGAAACATCCGGAGAATATTTTATCGAAAGAAGCGGTGGAGATCAGCATAAATATTTTGGTAAAGTGACAGCCTATTCTGATTACGTATTTATCATTATGAACAGCAATACGTTTATTCGCCAGAGACATTTTATCTCAAGGATAAAAGATATCAAAGAGAAAATTAAAAATCCAGAATATAAGCTCTATGAACTGCATTTTATAAGCACGTGTATTAGTTTTAATCAAGAGCCAATTGCTCTTTTTGAGATATTTCAAAAGGTCAGCGACAGAAGAACCTTTATTCCTGATTCTATCAGTTTCCCAATCGACAGTGACGAAATTCCAGCTTCAATCATCAAACAGCTTGAAGATACTGAAGCTAACAGAATTGCTTACAAATAAATGAAAAACAAGCTGGTCTTAGAAGCAGTTTAGTGATTGTATTTATAAAAGAGAAGAACCCAAGCTTTAGTTTCCAACCAACCAATCTTTAAAATCTTTTACACGATCGCGACTGACTGTAATTTCTTCGGCTGGCTGAAAATTGAGTTCTACCTTATAATTGGGGGAAGTGTGGATGTTTTTTATGTTATCCGAATTGATAATAAACTGTCGGTTTACCCTGAAAAACTTTTTTTCGTCCAGAACCTCTTCCAGCTCATCTAAAGTGAAATCTGTAGGGAAACTGCGCTCTGATGTCTGAAGGTATACAATTTTGTTTTCACTGTAAAAACAACTCACCTCATGGGTCTGTACAATCTTCAAATTATATCCAATTTTCACCAAGATTCTCGACAGTGTCGTTTTATCTTTTTTGATCAACTGCTTAATTTCCTGCACATTCCCAGAGCTTT
Source organism: Chryseobacterium sp. JAH (assembly GCF_001507335.1). Classification (GTDB taxonomy): domain Bacteria; phylum Bacteroidota; class Bacteroidia; order Flavobacteriales; family Weeksellaceae; genus Chryseobacterium. The sequence continues at coordinate 377,451 of NZ_LMAH01000003.1, forward strand.
CATCGGGCAGAAAAGATTTAAATTTCTCAATAGCACCCGAAAGATCTTCTTCTAAAATTGGTTTTAAAAGATAATCTATGCTGTTCAGCTTAAATGCTTTTAAAGTATATTGATCAAAAGCCGTCGTATAAATAATAAATGACTTGCTGGGAATTGTCTCAAAAATGTCAAATGACAGGCCGTCCCCCAAAACAATATCCGAAAAAATAAGCTGTGGGTGGTCATTATTTGCAAACCAATTAACCCCTTCTTCCACAGAATCTATATTAGCAACAAGCTCAATTTCAGGAAATAAGCTCAACATCCGTTCTAATCTTCTTGCTGCGGGTTTTTCGTCTTCGATGATAACAGTTCTGATCATGAAATTTTGGTTTTTGAATCCTGAATAATTTAAAAAATAAAAATAGAGAAAAAGTAAGAGGTTTTTCTAAAAATCAATCGGTTTTTTAGTTTTTTTCAACTCCTCCTCATAGATTCGGGTTTCCCATTTGTCGTCTATTACAAATAGTTTTACAGCTTTTACTATTAAAATAATTCCCCAAATTGTCAGAATAATCGATCCACTAAAAATAGATCTTTCCAAATCTTCTGTTCGGTAAAAATTCCTGATCGATATAATGACAGAGACAATTCCGAACCATAGAAGGTTTTTGTAGAATTTTTTTAACTGCTGTACTCTTTTGTATGCCTGATGGTATCTCATGATTAATAGTTTTAAATGAAAATTTTAAATTATAATGATTTTGTTTTTCTTCTTTCTTCCTCCATCAACTGCTGTATTTTCTTTTCTTCCCAATCTTTACCAATTCCGAAAACATTAGCGGCATGAGCGGCAAGCCCGATTCCCCAGCCTAACATCGGCCAATAAAACCACAATTCGCTTGGCGATGTCAAAAGATTGATGATCAATAAAAAAGGAATTACAAGACAATATGAAGTAAGATTTCCATAAAACCCTTTTAATTCTTTTACTCTTTTAGCGGCTCTGTCGTACGCTAGATTTTCTTTGTTGAATGATAAATTTTCCATGATCTTTAATTTTAAATTAGATTTTGTTTGTTTTCTTGAGTCAAATTTAGCTCAGAATACACACTCTATTCAACTTAATATGACTGAACCGTAATTTTTGACAACTGAACAGCAAAAATCCCGACTCAACAGAATCAGGACTTTATTTTTTTAAAAAAAATTAGAAACGAACTATTTATTTTTATCCATTAATTCTTTAATTTTCTTTTCCTCCCAGTCTTTCCCGAGAATAAAAGTCGGCAGAAAAACACTCAATCCGTGCGCTGCCAATCCAATTCCCCAAAATAAAGGCAGTGTGAATATATCCCAGTCCCAAAAATTTTCTCCATTCTCTCTGTCGATTGCTTTTGAGGCTACGATGAAGAGGTTCACAAAAACATATACAATTGCATGAATGTAAAAACCTTTAATTTTTTTCATTCTTTTTTCCGCCTCACGGTAACGGATATCTTGTTCTTTATTATTTTCCATAGCGTTTATTTTCTTTTTCTAAAATTTCTCTGATTTTCTTTTCTTCCCAGCCTTTTCCTATTGTGAAAACACTCATTCCGTGTGCGGCGACCCCCATTCCCCAACCCAGCATTGGCCAGTAAAACCAAAAACTTTTCGGGTTAGTAATTAAATTTAAAATCACCAAAAATGGAATGACAATACAGTAGGATATCAAATTTCCATAAAAACCTTTGATCTCCTTTACTCGTTTCTGTGCTCTTTCATAAGCTTTGTCTTCAGTATCAATAACTGGAATCACAATATTCGGTTTTTCTGAAAGAACGGGTAATTTTACTTTAAAATAATCTTCAGATTTTTCAATAAAAACATTCTTTTTCGTCAGTAAAGAATACCGCTGAACGATATTCGCCAGACCAATTCCTGCGCTTTCTTTCATCTGCTCTCTCACCTGCAGATTATTTTCGATGCACAGCGTATCGTTCTCAGAGAAAACCTTGATCAATAATGGTTTTGAGGAAGTTGCAAAATTGTGTTTGATACAGTTTTCCAAAAGCAGCTGTAAAGACAGTGGAACCACAAATCGCCTCAAATCTTCTTCTTTCACATTGAATTCAAAATCTACACTGTCTTCAAAACGAGTTTTCAACAATTGGCAGTAGGTTTTCGCAAATTCAATCTCATCTTCTACGGTTACCAATTCTTTATCTTTCTGCTCCAGAACATATCTGTAAATCTTCGACATTGAGGCTGTAAACTTCTGAGCCTGATGTGGGTTTTCGTCAATCAAAGAGCTCAAAACATTTAAAGAATTAAAAAGAAAATGCGGATCAAGTTGGTTTTTAAGACTTTCAAACTGCGCATTGGCAGATTTTGCAATCAATTTCTGCTCCACCACTTCTTTTCTGGAAGTCTTTTTGAGCTCTTCCATAAAACCTTTTGCATGGAGAAACGTGGAAATCAGTAATGCAATATTGATCGTAAACCAATTGATGAAATTATATCTTCCCGAAAAATATTCTTCCGTAGAAACCCCTTTCTGAAAAACGACAAAATTCATGTAGTTGCAGAAATACACTAAGATGATATTGGCAATCAATATCGAAATAATGCTGATTACCGCACGTTTAGTTGTTGCTTCAGACCAGGGAAATCTTTTATTGAGAAAATTATTTATCAGTCCGTTTCCTACACCTAAAACGAATGAATACATAAACGAAATCAGCAAGTTGAGCATAAAGTTCTCCACCGTTTTTTCATCGGTAAAGGCGAAAAAAAAGAAGAGCGATGTTCCCATCGAGATCCAGAATAGTGCGATTATTTCTTTACGTTTCATGAGTAGATAATATTTATTAAAGATCTCTTACAATCGATGATTCTTCATGTTTTTGTATGTACAAATTTATACTTACAATCTAACGGTTCAAAAGTAGATGAAATTATTTTGAGCGAAAAATAGATGTTGCTGAGCGGTCGGTACTGAAATCTGAGTTGCAAAAAATTAAGCTTCCTGAAGAAGGCTTTTTTGCTTGCAATTATTTAACCGTTTGGTTCACAAAATATTCCGCTTCAGATTTCCCCCAGTTCGGATCTAGATCGGTTTTCGGTTTATAGGAGTCGAATTTTTCTAAAGCTCTTTTGAAAAGTTCAATCCCTTTAGACTGACTTCCTCCATACTGTTCCGGCGTGAAATACACATCTTCAGCTTTGATCAGGGCGATTCTCGGGTTATTCGGATCTAGTTTCTCTGCAGAAGCCAATTGTTCGGTTGCTTTCATTCCAAAAGTCATGTATCTTTCCATAGGATTGACCATCATTTTTAGAGAATAAATCATTTTCTGAAGCAACTGAATTTCCGCATTATTTTCAAAACCTTTGGCTTCATCCAAATATATCTGCGCCTGATCTGCAACCTCATCCAAACCTTGTACTTTATTTTCTCTCATCAGGATTCTCCCTTTCTGAATGTATGAGTAAGCGGTATAATAAGACGGCAGCCACTTTCCTTTTTCTTTGTCAGCAATGCGTTGAAAATCGTTGGCCAGAATCTGAAATTCTTCGGCTTTTTTTCCTGCTTCTATTTTATCTATTTTTTCTTTCATAACTTTTTCATAACTAGTCTGAGAGAAAGACATAAAACTGATCAGAACTAAAGCAAAACTTAAAAACTGTTTTTTCATAATTTTAATATTAAAGGTTTATATTTTTTAAATAAATTTAAAGATTATTATTGATCGCGTCCTGGGTCCTATCAACACCAAAACTGATAAACATTCCTACAAAAACAAAAGTATTGACCGGCGGAACAACAGCTGAACGATTTCCATTCTGTGAAAAATTATATCCATAGATATTTTTGGTTCCAAAAACATTTGAAACGCTCAAAACAAAGATAGTGAAGGCCTTTGCATCTTTTTTACCTAAATTCGGGAGATAATTGATGCTGAAATTCAATGCATTATAATCTTTAAGCTGTCCTTCACTCCTGATACTATTCTTATCGTTTTGCGTGATAATATCATAATAAGGCCGTCCTTTAGCGTAAGTGTAAGAAAGATTAATTCCCGTTTTCCATTTTGGAATAAATCTTTTTGCGACCGCAGAAATCGTATGCTCCGAAGCAAAATTTGGTTTTAAACTGAAAGGATAATTCAGGAAATCTCTTTTGGAATCAAGAAACGAATAGCTGATCCAGTAATCAATATTCTCAAATGTCTTTTTATCTCTCCAGAACAGTTCTAATCCTTTTGCGAAACCATTTCCGTTACTGTTGATCGCAGTCTGTATCTGTTGATTCTGACCTCCGGTTGACATAATGTTCTGCGTTTTTATCAGTTCATTATATTTTTTATAAAATGTTTCAAACCTCAAACTTCTGCCTTCCGTCGATCTTTGAACCTGAAAAATAAAGTGTTGCGATTGCTGAAAATCTAACTGAGCAGAAGAGTTAATATATTTACTTTCAGGATTTTGAAAAAACAAACCGTATGCGAAAGAGGTTGTCCAGTCTTTTGCAAAACGATATGCCAATGCAAAACGCGGAGCGATGTTGGTTTTATTTAAATACGAAGAGTTTTCTGCTCTTACCCCAATTTTTGCTGATAAATGGTTGCTAAAACCCAAATCGGTTTCCATGAAAGCGGAAGATATAAGATCTCTATAATTTTTATTGATTTCACCAAAGTTAAGTTTTTCGTTGGCATAATTTAATTCAAAACCACCACGCAAAGCACTTATTTTATTAATCTTTCTGTCGATAACTGCTTTAATGTTGATGTAATTTCCATCATTTACTACTTGTGATTCACTGGATTCAGTATCATTCGTTTCTGTAGAAAATTTCAGATCTGACTGATTATAAGAATAAGAAGTTCCAGCATTCAGAAGATACTTCCCAAATTTTTGCTTAAAAGAAAGGTTGTGATATGTATTCTTTCCTTTTAGTTTGACCAAAGAGAAATCATAATTTGACTCTAAGCTTTCTGTTTTTACGCCCATTATATTGGTGTCAAACATTCCGTAATATTTTATAAAACCACCAGATTTTGTTTTCAACCTAAAATTAGCGTCTCCATTCAAACCTTGTGGAGCATCGATAAAATCAGTATTAAAACTAAAAATTTCCTTCATCAGATTCAGGTTAGAATATCCTGCTGAAGCTCCAAAAGAATAGTTTTTGTTATCGCTTAACTTCTGGAAACCTCCATTTAAAAATATAGGAGAAATTCCGAAATCGTATGAACTCTGATCAGGAAGATCTACACTTTCGAGCATTAAAGCTCCTGACAAAGCCTGTCCGTACAATGCTGAATAGCCGCCGCTTGAAAAAATATTTCCTTTAAATAGTGAGGTATTGAAGCGGTCTCGTCCTGCAATTCCCGGAACTGAACTTGAGAAATAGTTATTGATTAAACTTCCATCCATGAAAATTTTAGCCTCGGTTCCTGTTCCACCACGTACAAACAACCCCTCCGTTTCGCCGACTTTCTGAACTCCTGGAAGGTAATTTAATGCAGAAGAAATTTGCCCGTCGGCTCCTGCGGTTGTATAAATGTCTATCGGTGTCAACAAAGCGGTAGCTCTTTTTTTGTCACTTGCTTCGATTGATCCTGCAGAAACTACAACCGCATCTATTTCGTTGATCTGCTCTTTTAATTCAACATTGATTGTTTGATTTTGGTCATCAATTGTGATTGGTTTTTCAATTTCGTAATATTTTACATGGGTAAATGTTAGCTTATGTGCCCCTTTATCGGAAGTTTCAAAAGAGAAATTCCCTTCCGCATCTGTTGTTGCGCCATCGTAGGTATCCTTTAAAGTCACATTTACTTCAGCTATTCCTTTGTTTTTAAAAGTGACTTTTCCTGAAATTTTCACCTGAGCAAAATTCATAATACATGAATAAAACAACAAGATGAGAATGATTTTATGAAAATTAGATTTCATGTCTGTAAGTTTTTAGCAAAAGTATACAGGATCATTGAAATCTCTTCATTTTTCACACTGAATGGTCATATTTTTGTACTGAATGGAGTTATCATCACTAAAATAAATATCATATGAAATTACAGACATTAACATTATTGGCCGGTTGCGCCTTACTTTCTGCATCTTGCAGTACAAGTAAAACCTACAACATTTTAGCGAAAAGCGGCACAGAAACAGCAGGAACAGCAAAATTTACACAAGAAGGAAATGATGTTGTGATGAATCTTGAGGTCACCAATCTGACTCCCGGAATTCACGCTGTTCACATTCATGAAAAAGGCGACTGCTCTGCTCCTGACGCAACTTCAACAGGTGGACACTGGAACCCCGGAAAACATGACCATGGAAAATGGGGAACCGGAAGTTTTCACATGGGAGATATCGGAAATCTTGAAGCCGATAAAGATGGAAAGGCTAAACTGACATTTAAAACTGACAAATGGTGTTTAGACTGCGTAGAAGAGTCGAAAAACATTATAGGCAAGGGAATCATCATTCATGCAGCTAAAGATGATTTTATGACTCAGCCGACTGGAAATGCAGGAGGTAGAGTGGGTTGTGTAGAAATTAAATAATCTTCTTTTCATATAACCGAAAGCGGCGCTAATCTTCGATTAGCGCCGCTTTTTTTTAATATTAAAGTTTATCCTTTTGCTTTCATTTCTGCGATAATATTCATCGCTTCCTGAAGGTAAGTGTCTTTCTTTAAATTCTTGATCCACATTTCAGATTTTTTCTTGAATGCTTCATCTTTTTTCTCTCTCTCGATTTCTGCAGGATACATTGAGAATTTCAATCCGTTTTCAAATTTTGTTAAAGCTTTGAATTTCTCAATTTGAGCTTTTCTCTGCTTCATCAAATCATTGAATTTATTGATATTCAAAGTGATGGTTTCTTCTTTATCCAATTGCTCTCTCCATTTTGCAGACTCCAACAATAACTGATAGTTGGTGTTTTTAGCCATTCTGTCGTTGCTAGATTTTTCTAAAGCTTTTACATCAAAATAGCTCAATTTCTGATAAGTTGAACTAGGAATTTTATCCCAAGCCAAAGCAAAATCATCATATCTTTCTCCTACTTCAGCGTATGTAAAGAAGTCTTCCATTCTGATATCTGAAACGATACCTTTTCTCTGGTTAGACTCTCCGCTGATTCTGTAAAATTTCTGAATCGTAAGTTTTAACGATCCAAAATCATCTTCTGTATTTAAGAATCTGTTTAGATCAACAAAAGTCTGCACCGTACCTTTTCCGAAAGACTGTGGCGAACCAACAATAATTCCTCTTCCGTAATCCTGCATTGCACCGGCTAAAATCTCAGATGCCGAAGCCGAAAGTTCGTTTTGCATAATCACTAAAGGTCCTGTCCAAACCGGAGTTTCCTGCTTATTTTTCAAAGTCTGGATTTTTCCGTTTCCGTCTTTTACCTGAACGTAAGGCCCTGCATTCATAAACAATCCCATGATGTCACCCACTTCTGTCAATGAACCACCTCCGTTATTTCTAAGATCTAGTACAATTCCTTCAATTCCCTGAGCTTTCAGTTTTACGATTTCATTTTTAATGTCATCAGAAGCATTTCTTCCTTTTTCATCTTCAAAATCTGCATTAAAGCTTGGTAAGTTGATGAATCCGTATTTTTTTCCGTTTGGAGAGTTGACGATAATACTTCTTGCAAAAGTATCTTCAATCGCTACTTCCTCACGAATCATCGTCACTTCGATAATCGTTTTATCTTTTTTCTGAACAGTCAAAGTAACTGGAGTTCCTTTTTCACCTCTGATCAATCTTACCGCTTCATCAGAAAGCATTCCAACAACATTTACTGCATCCTCCTTCGGCTTAGATCTTACTTTTAAAATTTTATCACCTTCAGAAAGTTTTTTCGATTTCCAGGCAGGTGCACCAATCGTCAAAGCACCAAGGAAAAGATTTCCTTTTTTCTCTTGGATAATTGCCCCGATTCCTATTACTTTTCCTTTGAACTGGGTGTCAAAATCTTCTTTATCTTTTGGAGAATAATAGTTGGTATGCGGATCAAACACTTCTGTATATGCATTCATATACACCGTAAACCAATCCATTTTTTTTCTCTTTTTAAATCTGGTAAAGGTTTCTTTCACCAAATCTTTTACCTCATCAGTTGCTTTCGTCATTTTTTGCTGAGGAGAAAGCATTTCAAGCTTTATGGTGTCTTTCAGTTTAAATTTCTGTACAGAATCTTTCTTTTCTTTCTGAGCTTCTTCTTTGCTGTTCATCGACTCAATTTCCTGAAGGATATTGTATTTAATAAATTTTTTCCATTCGTTATACTGCTCCTGTTTATCCTTAGGAACATTTTTAAGCTTTGATTCTAAAGTTAAAGTTTCATCTTCTTCCAAATTAATGGGTTTGCTGAAAATCTCCTGCGTAATCTTATCAATCTCATCAACTCTCTGGTACAATCTGTCAACCGTAAGTTTGTAGAAAGATAAATCTCCCATATTCAGATAGTCATCAAGTTTGGTTTCATGCTTCGAAAATTCTGTCATGTCCGACTGCAGAAAATATCTTTTCCCAGGATCGATCATTTCAAAATAATGTTTGTACACATCTTTTGAATACGCGTCATTAATAGGTTTTGGGCTGTAGTGTAGGTATGAGAGTGTGTTTTTAACGCTCACCATTATCGTCTGCATTTTCTCATCGTCATTCTTCGGCGAGTTGAAACAAAACATAAGACTTGTCAATGGAATAAGAAGTAGAAATTTATTTAGTTTAAAATTTTTCCACATAAATCTGTAATATATTTTTATTAAATTCTTTTAAAATCAAGTAATAAGTAGCGTTTATTAAATGACTGTTACAAACTATCAAATTTAATACCTTATTTATAATTATCAATTAGTTTTAAGTAATTTTGTTAAAATTAAATTTTTATGGAAAAACCACTTATTCTGGTAACCAATGATGATGGAATTACGGCTCCCGGTATCAGAAATCTTGTAGAATTTATGAACGAAATAGGAGAAGTAATCGTGGTAGCTCCGAATTCGCCTCAAAGCGGTAAAGGTCACGCCATTACCATAAACTCCACTTTAAGCTATGAAGAAGTACACTTGGAAGGGCCACAAAAAGATTATTCGTGCAGTGGGACTCCCGTTGATTGTGTGAAAATGGCCTTGGATAAAATCCTTCCGAGAAGACCCGAAATTGTGGTTTCAGGGATTAATCATGGTGCCAATTCTTCCATTAACGTAATTTATTCAGGAACAATGTCTGCGGCTGTAGAAGGCGGCGTAGAAGGACTTCCTTCAATTGGTTTTTCACTTTTAGATTTCAGTTGGGAAGCAGATTTTACTCAGGCAAAAGAATATATTCAGGGAATCGTAAGAAAAACATTGGAAAACCCTATGCCTAAAGGCGTTGTATTAAACGTAAATATTCCGAAGCTTTCAAAAGAAGAAATTAAAGGAGTAAAAATCTGTAAACAAGCCAATGCCAAATGGGAAGAGAGCTTTGATGAAAGAATCAATCCACACGGTAAAAAATATTACTGGTTAACCGGCTATTTCAATAACATGGATGAGTCTGAAGACGCTGATGAAACGGCGTTGGCAAACGGATATATTTCAATTGTTCCTGTTAAATTTGATATGACAGCTTATGAATATATGAACACGCTGAATGAAGTGATGAAGTTTGATTAAATATATTTCCCACAGATTTTCACGGATGATTGAGCATAAAAATCTATGTAATTTGTGGGAAATTTCTTTTATTCAAAAGTTCTATTTCTAAATTCATCTGCATAAATTTCCAATTCGTTTTCTCTTTTGATAAAATCGTAAAAATAATACTTGTCATTAACTGTAAAACAATAATTCCTATGTCCAATTGTAACTTTCACAAAATCAGGTTTATTTGATTTAAATTTGAAATATTTGATATTATGATCCATATTCAATTTATTATCAATATAATATTTTACAATTTGGTTTTCGTATTTAACCTGAACCGTATCTTTTATTCCTGAACGAAAAACAAATGAAAATTCATTGTAGATAACATCGCTTTTCGTTTTATTATAAAGAATTTTAATTGAATCCTCTCCACAAATATTTGGAATATTTGTTAAATTAAGATTTTCGAAACGTGATTTACATGAAATCAACAAAATGAAAATTATAACAGAATAATAAAAACATTTCATGAGATCAATTTTTAAAACAAAACCTTATCCTCTTTTCTCAATTCCTCCAAATACTTAATTTTATCATCTCTATAAAACAGATTCATCGTCTCGAAAGGAATCATTTTCAGATCTTTATTCACAATATGAACGCATGATTTTTTTACCGCTCGAACATCAAAATCGTGAGCATCCATAAAATTCATGATGATAATTCTAAAAAGATTATCATAATCTAGATTCGGAGCCGAAACTTCAGGGAGACAACATAATAATTGATTCACTTTAGGCTGTACTTGATCTACCGAAATTCCTGTACTGAAAATGTCTAAAAGCTGCATTTGCAAACCTTCATCCTGTTCGTAGACTATCGTATTTTTTGTTTCATTATTCAGCAAATCAGCAGGATTGATATACCGTGTTAAAGGAATTGTTTCACCTTCCAATTTCAGAATATAACCCATCGCCAAAGAATCCGGGTTACATGGAACCGGAATAATATCGTCACCATTCAAAAGCGGAAACTGGTTTAAAATTTCTTGCCTAACTTCGGTTAACGTGATTTTTTCGTGCGCAGAATCTTCTCTGTTTCTTCCGGCAACTTCAACAGGCTGAAAGGTAATTCCGCGGATGCATTTTTGTTTTAACGCAAACTCGATTAACTTTCCAATCTCATCAATATTTTTTCCTTTCTGAAGAACAATAACTAAAGTTGTAGAAAGATTTAATTCATTTAATTTTTCCAAAGCTTTCATACGGACATTCGTGAGATCTTTTCCTCTGAAATCTTTTAAAACTTCAGGTTTAAAAGAATCAAACTGAAGATAAATCTCAAATTCCGGAGCGTAAGTGGCCAGTTTTTCTGCAAAACCGGGATCATTCGCAATTCTGATTCCGTTTGTGTTAAGCATCAAATGCTTAATCGGTTTCGTCTTGGCGATATCCATTATTTTAAAAAACTCAGGATGAATTGTCGGTTCGCCGCCACTGATCTGTACAACATCTGGATGACCTTCGTTTTTCACAATCGTATCAAACATCGCTTCAATCTGCTCCAAACTTCTATGACTACCATAATGTGGGGAAGACATCGCATAACACGTTGGGCACGTTAAATTACATCGGTCGGTAACCTCAACAATCGAGAGGCAACTATGCTGCTCATGGTCTACACATAAACCACAATCGTAGGGACAGCCATATTCGACATCGGTTCCGAAATGAACAGGCATTTCTGAGGCTTTATTGTAATTTCTGATGTTTTTATAATACTGAACATCCGAAGCAATCATCGTTTTAAAAAAACCGTGATCCGGACATCTTTTGGTCATAAAAACCGCTTCATCTTCAATGATGATTTTCGCACCCACTCTTTTCAGACATTCCGGGCAAAGACTGATCGTATAATCGTAATAAGTATAATTTCTTACTGGCATAATTTCTATTTGTTACATTCCTCCACATACGGCTCCGCTTATCAATCCGCAAATTAACATTGAAATCAGCATGGTCGTCCAAAACTGGCTCTTAGAAAATTTTCGTCCGTCTTTACTTTCATAAATTAACTTTACAAAAACCGTGACTACCAAAGAAACTACGGCTGCTACACCGAGAATAATCAGAATAATCATGGCAACCAAACCTTCTAATCCACCTACTTCCAAAAGTGTCAGCATTTTCATATTTATATTTTTTGGTGTTATATTAAAACTGTACTGGTTTTAATCTTATAAATGTAATAAATTATCACCGAAAGACAAACCAACTGAATGGTGCCCAAATTTCCGATGATGTCTATTTTAGGTTTCATAAAATCTAAAAGAAATCTGAACGAAAAGTAACTTAGCATAAACAGCTGAAAAAGAAATCCGGAGACATATTTATTTTTCTTGGCAATCATTTTCAACTCAAACCACATGAAGAGTAAAAATGCAATTTCGTAAAGTGCGACAGGATGCCTGAGGTATTCATCGCCGAGGTGCATTCCGAAAACTGAAGTAGTTGGTAACCCGTAGGTTTCCTCATAAACACCGGTGAGGAAACAGCCTATTCTCCCGATAATGATGGCTAAAATTAAAGGAAAAACAATTAGATCCCCGGTGCTTTCTTTGTGACCGACCATCTTTTTTGCCAATTCAACTCCAATTAATCCAAAGGCTAAACCTCCGACGATGGTGTTGTTGGTCCAGAATCTTTTAAAGCTAAAATTTTCGAAGAAAACTTGTGGATTTTCGAGATTTCCAATCAACTTTGAACCAATCAAGGCACCCGCAGTTGCTCCGATGAGAACTGCTGCCGAAGTAATAAAAGAAAGCTTTTCTGATGATTTTCTTTTTAGATAAAAATAATAGCGCATCGCAAGAAATATCCCTATTGTTTCAAAAACAGGATGTGCAAGAATTGTTTTGCCGAATAATTGAAATGTAAGAGGAAAATCCATGATTTCAAAAGTAGTATATTTAAGGTAAATTATTAATTTTAATTTGTAAATACTTAAATCAACTTACCAAATGCGAATAGAAAATGATATAAAATTGGGGTTTAAAGATGTAATGTTCAGACCTAAACGTTCAACCTTAAAATCCCGCTCAGAAGTTGACCTCGAAAGAGAGTTTACTTTTCTTCACACGAAGAAAAAATGGAAAGGCACGCCAATTATCGCTGCGAATATGGATACTGTGGGAACTTTTGAAATGGCTATTGAGCTGGCAAAAGATAAAATCATCACAGCTATACACAAGCATTATACCGTAGAAGAGTGGAAAGAATTTCTTGATAATCAGGATGAAAGTATTCATCAGTACATTGCTCTAAGCACCGGAACCGGAAAAGGAGATGAAGAAAAAATTAAGAAAATTCTCGATCTACATCCCAACATAGAGTTTCTGTGCATTGATGTGGCAAATGGCTATTCTGAACACTTTGTACAGTTTGTAAAAAAAGCAAGAGAGGACTTCCCCGATAAAATCATTATTGCAGGAAATGTAGTGACAGGCGAAATGGTAGAAGAACTGCTGTTAGTAGGTGCAGACATTATCAAGGTGGGGATTGGTCCCGGCTCAGTGTGTACAACGAGGGTGAAAACCGGAGTCGGCTACCCACAGCTATCCGCAATTATTGAGTGTTCGGATGCTGCACACGGATTAAAAGGTCACATCATTGCTGATGGAGGCTGTAAAGTTCCAGGAGATGTTGCGAAAGCTTTCGGCGGCGGAGCAGATTTTGTAATGCTCGGCGGCATGTTTGCAGGTCATGACGAAAGTGGAGGCGAAATGATAGAAGAAAACGGTAAGAAATTTAAACTTTTCTACGGAATGAGTTCTAAAACCGCTATGGATAAACATTCGGGAGGTGTCGCAGAATACAGAGCTTCAGAAGGTAAAACGGTGAAAATAAAATACAAGGGGTCGGTCTCCGAAACCGTGAAAGATATTTTGGGAGGAGTAAGATCAACGTGTACTTATGTAGGTGCCTCAACACTAAAAGAGCTGTCTAAAAGGACTACTTTTATACGTGTTCAGGAGCAGGAAAATCAGATTTTTAATGACTGATTGATATAAAAAATCCCTTTCATTGCTTTTATGAAAGGGATTTTTTTATTACGTTTTTATCTTAAGTAAGCATTCCTCCGTCTACATTCAGAACCTGACCGGAAATGTACGAAGACATTTCACTGCCAAAGAAAACGCATGCGTTGGCAACGTCTTCCGGCTGTCCTCCTCTTTTTAAAGGAATTCCATCTCTCCAGTTCTGAACTGTTTTCTCGTCTAAGGCAGCAGTCATTTCAGTCTCTATAAATCCTGGTGCAATTGCATTACAACGGATGTTTCTAGAACCTAATTCAAGTGCAACAGATTTTGTAAAACCAATAACTCCCGCTTTTGAAGCTGCATAATTTGCTTGACCCGCATTACCCTTAACTCCAACTACTGATGTCATATTAATAATTGAGCCCGATTTTGCCTTCATCATCGGCTTAATTACTGCCTTGGTAAGGTTGAATACAGAATCTAAATTTACTTTGATAATCGTGTCCCAATCGTCTTTTGACATTCTCATCAATAGATTGTCTTTTGTAATTCCTGCGTTGTTGACCAAAATATCGATTTTGCCAAACTCAGCCATTACTTCCTCTACCAATTTTTGGGCAGCGTCATAATCTGATGCATCAGACTGATAACCTTTAATTTGAGTTACAGAACTCAAAGCAGTTTCTAATTCTTTAGCTTTTTCTACAGAACCTGCATAAGTAAATGCCACTTTCGCTCCCTGTTGAGCAAAAATTTCAGCAATCCCTTTCCCGATTCCTCTTGTAGCTCCGGTAATTAGCGCTACTTTTCCTTCTAATAGTTTCATATATATTGACAATATTTTTTTTAACAAATTAGCAAACCAATTGTTTACTCCCTTTTTTTAATCTTAATTAACCGTTCGCAAAGATATTATAATTTGTTTTTTCACTGCTTTTTTAATGACCAAATTATACCTTATTTTAGCACTTCGCTATTCTAATAAATTTTTCTTTCAGGATAAGTAAAATCCAAATATTCTGCCTCTTTCTCCTTTGTAAGTTTTAATCCCTTTCGGTCTGAAGAATATTTGTCATAGATAATTTCTTTTAATGGCTCATTTTTATAATTAATAACACCATATTTTCCTTCCTTCTTTACAACGATCTCATTCGCAGAAAAATACACATTGATAGCATCATACATAAAGGGAACTATTTCATTACCTTCTTCATCTAAAATCCCATATAGATTATTTTCATTCTGACAGATCAGCCCTCTTGAAAACTGCCAATTTTCGACTGCAAAAACATTTTTAAGAACTTTATAATTTTTAGTATCCGGCGAAAATTGATAAAATGTATGATCTTTTTTTAGAATTAACATATTACCGTTTCTTCTTTCTATGGTATAATTATCGTTTAATGCACTTTTTAGGTTTTCGTCAAGAAGGTTCTTCTCTCTTCCTTTCTGTAAATAAATATAATTCTTACCTGCGATTTTCATTCTTTCCACAACGTCATACTCTTTTGGAAGAAGAATTTCCCCCTTTATATTAACGATGGCAGATTTTGGATTTCTGAAATCTTGTGAAGTCTTAAATATTCCTTCAAATAAATGATTTACATAAGAAAAATCCGTTGGGTAAACATTTCTATCTTTTTTAGAGAAAATCGAAACTTTTCCCTTTTTTATAAGGTAAATATACTCTGTACCTACAAATGCCTGCTCGTAAGTTTCCTCGGCAAGAATATTTTCGTTTTGATCTACAATCCCATATTTATTTTTTACCATGTTCTTGGTGATAAGAAAGGGAAATGCATTAATATCATCAATATTGTGGTTTGAAATACTACTAATCGTATTTCCGTTAAAGTCTAATATTTCTCCTTGTAGAACTCCGGTGCTTATATAAACTCTACCTTTATAAAAATGAAAATTTTGATCAAACTCCCGGTCGTTAATTAACTGACCGTCAAAATCATAAATGTACCATCCTTTGTTTTTAACAAAGAATCTGGATTCACTAGCAAATTCAATCTTATCTGAGAAAGGAATAATTTGTTTTCCGTCAAAATCATACACAGACTCTATTCCACCTTTGCTGTAAATGAGTCTGTCTTTATTTTCCCATGTTCGATACTTAAAATTATCAAAAGGGATTAACAGGTTTCCTTTTCCATCAATTAAAGCTGTTTTTCCTGCATTTTTACCCTCCTTAATTTTCAAAATAAATCTATCGTTCTTTGCAATACGAATGATCTCATTCTTAAAAGGAGAGGTAAAAGCCAAATTTCCCAAAGAATCTACGATAGATGACGATCCGATTTTAGAATCAGAAACGATTCCGTATCCTTTTGAATAAAAACTGACATCGTTACCCAATTTTTTTGATAAAAGAACTTCTTTGTATTGATTGGATTGTGCAATACAAATACCTGAAAATAATATGAAAACAAGATTTTTCAAGATTTTATTTTAAAGAATTATTAACAATCAGTACAATCTCGCCTTTTAAAGTTTTGCTTTTAGAGAATTCAATTAATTCATTGATAGTGCCTCTTTTAGTTTCTTCGAATTTTTTTGAAATTTCGCGGCTCAAGCTTGCCCTTGTATCTTCCCCAAAGAATTCCTTAATCTGCTCGAGCGTTGTATTGATCTTGTGTGGACTTTCATACAAAACAATCGTTTTCTTTTCTTCAGCAAGCTGTTTCAGCTTCGTTTGTCTTCCTTTTTTTGGAGGTAAGAAACCAGCAAACAAAAACTCATTATTTGGTAATCCAGAAACCACCAAAGCCGGAATTAAAGCTGTCGCTCCCGGCAAACAGATCATCTCAATATTGTTATCCGAACCCGCTTTTGCCAATAAATAACCGGGATCAGAGATTCCTGGAGTTCCGGCATCGGTAATGATTGCGATGTTCTGACCGCTTTGAAGGTCACTAATAACCTTCTCAGTCGCAGTATGCTCGTTATGTAAATGATAAGATTTTAAAGGTTTTGAAATTTCATAATGCTTCAAAAGCACTCCTGAAGTTCTTGTGTCTTCACACAAAATATAATCGACTTCTTTCAGCACTTTAATCGCTCTGAAAGTCATGTCTTCTAAGTTCCCAACGGGTGTGGGAACGAAATATAAGATTCCTGACATTTTATTTTAAGTATTTGAAATCTAATAATCCCTTTTTGAAAACAATATTTATTGTATCACGATTACTGATCTCATTTAAAGGTTTTAAACCATTTTTATTTCTTATTTCATCAATTTTTTCTAGATTTTTCTCATCATAAACAGTGATGGAAATTTCATTTCCTAAAAGATGTATATATTTTTCGCTTTTAATATTGTTACTTAGTATCAAAAACACTTCTCGTTCCTTCTCTTGGATTGTCAGTTGATTAATATACAAAGATATATTTGTAATAATTCCAGTAAATGACATAAACGTAAAAATAACTAAAAACAAAAAAACAAGAATTGATTCAGCTCTAGATTGAATTGTTTTAGCTTTAAATATCCAAACGAACAAAAATATACAGCCCCAAATTATTAAATTTATTTTCCAAGAAACATTACTATTAAATTTTTCAATGTCTTCATGTAGATATTCCTTTTTTATTAAAGGTTTTATATAAAAGTTAATAAATGCAAGTAGGATAAGAATCAGAAGATAAAAGATAATTTTTTTACTGTCAATTCTACTTTTAAAAATTTGGATTCCACTCAAAATTATAAAAATTTGTTTTCTACCAATATCCAAAGTCTCTGTGCGTATTCGTCTACTTTATTCCACTTTCTGTCGTAGTACAGTTCGCTCAGATATTCTTTTGCCTCTTCCAGATTTTTGCACCTGTTCAGTTCGGCAACGGCTTGGTTAAGGTCGGTTTGACTTCCTCCGAAAAGCAGTTTGGTAAAAGCCATTCGATCGTTCAGATCTAATCTGAACTCAGGTTTTTGCTTTTCTGCTTCCATATAATCGGTCGGAATATTTGTTTTTAAAAGGCTTCCTGACTCTTCCTTTACAACCGGAGCAGGTTTTTCCTGAGGAATTTCTCTTTCCAAAGGATCATCATCAAACAAAGTCTGAATATTTTTTAATCCTCTAATATTAGCCAGTTTTATTTTTTTCTCCTGACGATAAGCTTCGAGATTTTCAAAACTTTCATCAGAGGCTGGTTTTTCAGATTCAGTAACGGGTTTGTCTATTTCAACTATTTTTCTTCTGTCTGTATCTTCATTTACCAAAACTTCGTCGTTTGTTTCAGTCTCTTTTTTGATCTCTGCGAGAATACTTTCGACATTTGAGTTTTCGGTGATAATTTCATCTTCATCATATTTAAAATCATCTGAAACAGATTCATTATCAGAGTCTTCAATTAAAATCTCATCATTAATCTGTTCAGATTCAAACATATTAGGATTCTTATCCGAAGAATGCTCATCCGGTTTTGTAGACTCGTAAATATTCAGAATTTGCTCTTCTTCTTCAAAAGAGTTTGAAATACTCTCATCAGAAATTTCATTCTCAAATTCGTCAATTTCGTTTAACTGGTTATTAAAAATTGCTTCTTCCTCAGTTACTTTTTGGTCAAATATTTCTTCATCAATATCATCTTCCTCTTCCGAAACAGAATTTTCTAAGATTCTTTCTTCATCCACGAAACTCAAGACTTTTGACGGCTCTTCTGAATTTTCTTCATCAATTTCTTCTAATTGCTGACTCAGCGAAGATTCTTTTTCAACAGTTTCAAAGGTTAGACCTTCATCTTCTCCGGTTTCCTCCTCTCCATCTTCAGAACTTTTGGTAATTTTTTCTTCTTCTGCAAGATTCACCATATTTTCATGGTATTCGTTTTCAACGATTTCATTCAGCTGATTATTAAAAATCGCTTCTTCTTCCATCACTTCGTTGGGCAGACTGTTTTCATTTCCATCAATTTCGTTCAGTTCATTGTTGAAAATAGCTTCTTCTTCAGTTACCTCATGAGAAAAATTCTGAGATTCTTCGATCGTTTCAGCAGAATAAACACTTGAATCTGCAGCTGAAAACTGAAAATCATCATTTTGGTAATATTCTAATTTAGATCTCAACAGTTTTAAAAATGAAATTCTTTCTGCAAGATCATCAATAAGATTTTGCTTAGATAGTAGCTCGTCAACGTCGTTTATTTTGTCCAGAATACCGATGATATTCTTAGATTCAAAAAAAATCTTTTCCTGTAAATCTTGGATGTTCTGCATAGAAGAATCTTATTAAAATTGCTTACTTTTGGTCTTAAAATATTACGGCTAAAATAACAAATGTTTTTAGAAAATACAATTAATCATTCCAAACAAAGCGGTTGGATGGAAGTTATTTGTGGCTCAATGTTTTCCGGAAAAACCGAAGAGTTGATCCGAAGACTGAGAAGGGCTGAAATGGCGGGGCAAAATGTAGAAATTTTTAAGCCCAAAACGGATACAAGATATTCTGAAGAAGATGTTGTTTCGCATAATAAAAATAAAATCCGAAGTACTGCAGTAGAAAATCCCAATGAAATTATTCTTTTGGGGTCAAATTGTGATGTGGTAGGAATTGATGAAGCACAGTTCTTTGACGAAAGCATTGTGGAAGTAGCTAATCAATTGGCAAACAACGGAATTCGAGTGGTCATTGCCGGTTTGGATATGGATTTTCTGGGACGACCTTTCGGACCGATTCCTAATTTAATGGCAACTGCAGAATACGTGACTAAGGTTCATGCTATCTGCAAGCGTACAGGAAATCTCGCCAACTATTCTATGAGAACTTCTCAGGGAAATAATTTGGTGGAATTGGGAGAAACAGAAAGTTATGAAGCAGTAAGCCGCCGCGTTTTTATTGAAGAAGTGCTTTCGAAGAGAAATAATGATTAATTTAGACTGAGATTAAGGTTTAAATTTATTTGGTTAATCACAAAGATCTAATCAATTTAAAATTCGTTTTATGGTGCAGGCATTTAACAGTGATAAAATTTAAAATATTTTGTCATACTTGATAGGTCTATGTTTTCTTGTGCTTTAAAAAACTTTATGCCTTTACAGCTAACTAAGTAAAACATTACGAATCAAACACACCATATACAAAATATAAGCAGATAGGGCACCAATGAATTACACAGTACAACAAATTGCAGAAATCACCAATGCAAAAGTCATTGGAGATAAAAACCTATTAATCAAAAACATAGCTTTTGACAGCAGGATCATTTATTCAACCAAGAATGCCGCTTTTATTGCAATTAACACTAAAAAAAATTCAGGGGAAAAATTTATAGAATCTGCTGTCGACCGGGGGATTAATGTCATTATTTCTGAACATCAATATCCACAGTTTAACAATGTAACATGGATTATTGTGGAAAACGCTATTGAATTTCTTCAGAAGTTAGCCAAATATCATTTCGAAAATTCAAATCTAAAATCAATTGGAATTACCGGAAGCAACGGTAAAACAATTCTAAAAGAATGGCTGTACCAATGTTTATGGAATGAATTTCCCACCGTAAAAAGCCCGAAAAGTTTTAATTCCCAGATTGGTCTTCCGCTTTCTTTGCTTCAAATCAATTCAAGTCACCAATTAGGGATATTTGAAGTAGGAATTTCGATGCCAAGTGAAATGCAAATTTTGGAGAATATTTTTCACCCGCAAATTGGTTTGCTTACCCATATTGGTACCGCTCACGCAGCAAATTTTAAGTCTGAAGAAGATTTAATTAATGAAAAAATAAAGCTCTTCAAGGATTCTGAAGTTATTATTTTCAACGGTGATAACCTACTGGTTAACAATAAAATAAAAGAAATTTATTCAAGTAAAAAATTAATATCCTACGGATTCAGTCAGGATAATGATGTCACTTTAAAAAACAACATTTCAAAAAATGAAGATGTTGTCGTTACATATTTTAATGAGGAAATTACCTTCCCCGTTCATCAGCGTGATGAAGCCACTCTGACGAATGCTTTAGCGCTCATCACCGTTTTAAAAGAACTGGAGATCAGCAATGATAAAATAGTCGATAAAATCAATGCTTTGAAAGCCGTAGAGATGCGATTGGAAGCCATTGAAGGAATTAAAAATAATATCGTAATCAATGATTCTTTTAATCTGGATTTGGATTCTTTAAAAACCGCTCTTCAGTTTCTCAACGAATATAAAAAGTCTAAAAAGTCGTTGGTTTTAACGGATATTATTGGTGTCAATTCAAATTCTAAAGAATTATATGAAGAAGTTTCAGAATTGGTCAACGAACAGAATTTTGACAATCTGTTTTTGATCGGTGAAGAAATCACGCAGTTCAAAGATTTGTTTAAATCTAAAACCTATACTTTTATTGACACTCAGGAACTAATTGACAACAAAAATCTTACAGAAATTGAAAATCAAATTATTTTACTAAAAGGTGCAAGAAAATTTGAGATCGAAAAACTGAAAGATCTACTCGAACTTAGAAAACATGACACGGTATTAGAGGTTAATTTAAACGCTATTCTTCACAATATCAATTATCATAAGTCTCTGCTGAAACCTTCTACTAGAATGATGGCGATGGTAAAAGCAAACGCTTATGGATTAGGAAGTTACGAGATTTCAGAATTTTTACAACATCATCATATTGACTACTTAGGCGTTGCTTTTGCTGATGAAGGAGTTGAACTCCGAAAAAAAGGAATCACCACTCCTATTGTTGTGATGAATCCCGAGCAGCACAGTTATGATTCAATAATTCAATATAATCTCGAGCCTGAAATTTACAGTTTCAGGGTGTTGGAGTTGTTTTATGAAGCAGTGCAGAAATCCGGGTATGATAAAAAATATCCAATCCACATTAAGCTGGAAACCGGAATGCACCGTCTTGGTTTTAAAGAATACGAATTAGATCAATTAAATCAAAGTTTAGAATATAAGAATCTGAAAGTTCAAAGTGTTTTCAGTCATTTGTCATCCGCAGATGTACCGACTGAGAAAGAATTTACTTTAAAGCAGTTAAACATATTTGAAAAAAATTCAAGCTATTTGATTGAAAAGTTAGGTTATCAACCGCTCAGACATATCTTAAACTCTTCAGGAATTACTAATTACAGCGGCCATCATTACGATATGGTAAGAATCGGAATCGGAATGCTGGGAGAATCTGCAAATTCTGAGATTCAGAAACAGTTGCAGTTGACTGTAAGCTTCAAAACCGTAATTTCTCAGATTTCTTTGGTAGAAAACGGCGAATCTGTAGGTTACAGCAGAAAATATAAAACAGATCATTTAACAAAGATCGCAACAATTCCTGTAGGTTACGCTGACGGAATTCCGAGATTAATCGGTAACCAAATCGGAAATGTAGGCATCAATAAAACACTTGCTCCGATTGTCGGAAACATTTGTATGGATATGATGATGATCAAAGTAGATGATATTCCTAATGTAAAAGAAGGTGATACTGTTACGGTTTTCAATGCTAAACCAAGCCTCAAAGAATTTGCAGAATACTGCAAAACCATTACTTACGAAGTTTTAACCTCAATTTCTCCTCGGGTGAAACGGATTTATATAAAAGATTAATTATGAAGAAACTCCTCGTTCTTTTATTCGCATTACAATTGCTCTTCGTCCACTCGCAGGTAAAAGAAGGCTTGGTGATTCCTAAAAATCCAAAAATTGGACTTTCACTCGCAGGAGGTGGAGCAAAAGGCTTTGCGCATGTTGGAGTTTTAAAAGTTTTAGATTCCTTAGGCGTTAAAGTAGATTATATCTCCGGAACGAGCATGGGTGCTATTATTGGTGGGTTATATTCTGCCGGATACACTGGAAAAGACATTGAAAAAATTGTTATGGATACTGATTTTTATTCTTTAATCAGAGATCCGAAATCGCGCACAGAGAGTACATTTTTCAACAAATCTGTCGACAAATATCTTTTATCTATTCCGTTAAAAAATGGGAAAATAAATCTCCCCTCTTCTATCAGCTCTGGGCAGAAAAACGTTTATCTGCTGAAGGAATTATTTAAAAACGTTTCAACAATCGATGATTTTTCAAAATTGCCAATACCTTTCATGTGTGTTGCCACAAATTTAGAAAGCGGAAATATGCAGATTTTCGAGAAAGGCGATCTAGTACAGTCTATTATGGCAAGTTCCGCATTTCCATCATTGATGGATCCTGTAAAAATTGGTGACAGCATTTACATAGACGGTGCAATGACGGTTAATTATCCTTCGAAACCCCTCAAAGATAAAGGTATTGACATCGTCATAGGAGTAGATTTAAATCAGGATTTATCTAAAAGAGAAGATTTAAACAATATTATTTCAATTTTAAATCAGGTTATCGACTTCGGAATACAGAAAGATACAAAGCGTCAGTACAAGTTTACAGACATTAACATCAAACCCAATCTGAAAGGAATGACAGCCACAAGCTATGACGACAAGAAAAAAATTCTCGACAGTGGTTTTGTGGAAGGTTTAAAGTATACGGATATACTCGATGAACTTCCAAAACGCGATTTTGACCGCCTCAGACAACCCGTAAATCCTATTTATTCTAATGTATATAAGATTGACAGCATCGAGTTGATAGGAAGCAAAATATACGGCAAAAATTATGTTCTCGGTAAAATGGGACTAAGGCTTCCATCAATGCAGACCTATGGAAGTATAAATAAGGGTGTTGACAAATTAGTAGCTACCAATAATTACCGCTTTATCAATTACGATATCGTTACAGAAAATAATATCACTTTTCTGAAATTATATGTTACCGAAGATGATGACAGACATTTTTTAAAATTCGGATTGCATTATGATGAAATTTTCAAGACAGGGTTGCTTCTCAATTACTCAGCTAAAAGGCTATTATTTAAAAATTCAAATCTTTCATTAGACTTTGTGGTAGGTGATAAGCCGAGATTTTATCTCAATTATTTTGTTGACAATGGTTACATCCCAGGCTTCGGACTCTATTCTTCCGGAATGAGCTTCGATCTAAAAGGGAATAACAACATTAATATCGATAAATGGGAGTGGCTAAGAAATGAAGTCTATATTCAATCAATTTGGAAAGACAAATACGCAGTAGGTGCAGGATTAAGCCATGATTATTTTGAAGCGGAAATGAATGGTACCAACAAAAGATATAATCGATTTTTGAATCCTTATGTTTTTCTTAAAAGCGATACACAGGATGATAAAGATTTCCCGCGCCGCGGATTTTATTTAAATGCTGAAGGAAAGGTACTTGATTTGCTTAAATCTGAAGTGGAAAAAAGAGTCGTTCAGGTTAAAGCTGATATCAGAATCAATATTCCTATTTCAAAACAGTTCAGCTACCACCTGAATTTATACGGTGGGATTACTATTGGTGACAATCTTCCATCATACTACCAGTACAGACTAGGTGGGATCTTCGAGCAGAATGTGATCAATTTTAAAACATTCAACGGCTTCTATTTTGCACAGCTAAACAGCAATAATGTAGCCTTGATTTCAAATGATATTCAATTTAAATTTAATAAAAACTTCTTTTTGAGTGGTAATTTCTCTTTTGCCAATCTTTCGGATGACATCAGTTTCGAAGATGCAGTAAAAGTAAATTACAGTTCCTTAGGAATTATGGCGGGCTACAAATCTCCTTTCGGGCAGATCAAATTAAATTTCAGCCATTCACTTAAAGATAATCAAAAAGGCATATTCAGTGTTATTTTAGGACACTGGTTTTAAAACAATGATACAGTTCTTTTACGAAAAATTACCGGAATCTGTAAATACAGATTACACAAAATGGCTGGAAGAAATCATTCTTTCAGAAGAAAAAAAATTAGGTGATATCAACTACATTTTCTGCGACGATGAGTATTTGCTCAAAATCAATCAGGATTATCTGCAACATGATTATTACACAGACATCATCACTTTCGATTCTGTAAAAGGCAAAACGATAAGCGGAGAGATTTTTGTATCTTTGCAGCGCATTTCAGACAATGCTTCTACCCTATCCAAAAACTACGAAGAAGAATTAAGGAGAGTCTTGGCTCACGGTATTCTTCATTTATGTGGTTATAAAGATAAATCAGAAGTAGAAGAACAGGAAATGCGAAGCAAAGAAGACTTTTATATTGCGAAATATAATTAGGAGCTATTTCCCGCTGTCCGCACTCGCTTTTTTATTTTTCAAAAAAAAGAGCTCAGACAAATGCTACCATCGGGGCTAGAAACCTCGGAATACAGGCACTTTTAAACCCTATTCCGATACAATGTTTCACGTGAAACATTTATACAGAATTTAAAATTTAAGGCTTAAATAAGCAATTAAAAATGATTTCAGAAATATATGATGTAATTGTAGTGGGTGCAGGTCACGCTGGTTGTGAAGCTGCTGCTGCTGCTGCCAATTTAGGTTCAAAAACTTTATTGGTTACTATGAATATGCAGACCATCGGTCAGATGAGTTGCAACCCGGCAATGGGAGGTATTGCCAAAGGACAAATTGTTAGAGAGATTGATGCAATGGGAGGCTACTCCGGAATTATCGCTGATAAATCCGCAATACAGTTTAAAATGCTAAATCTTTCAAAAGGTCCAGCCATGTGGTCTCCGAGAACACAAAATGATCGAATGCTTTTCGCAGAAGAATGGAGATATGCATTAGAAAATACTCCAAATCTTGATTTCTTTCAGGATATGGTGAAGAGCTTGATTATAGAAAATAATAAAGCGGTAGGTGTTGTAACCTCATTAGGAATTGAGATCAGATCAAAATCTGTAGTTCTTACAAATGGTACATTCTTAAACGGATTAATCCATGTTGGCGACAAACAATTGGGTGGTGGTAGAATGGGTGAACCAAGAGCCTTTGGAATTACTGAACAGTTGGTTTCTCTAGGTTTTGAAGCCGGGAGAATGAAGACAGGAACTCCACCTAGAGTCGACGGAAGAAGTCTTGATTATTCTAAAATGGAAGAACAGAAAGGTGATGAAAACCCACAAAAATTCAGCTATTTAGACACCCCTAAATTAACCAAACAATTAAGCTGCCACATCGTTTATACCAACGAAGCAGTACACGATATTTTACGTGAAGGTTTTGACAGAAGCCCAATGTTTAACGGAACTATTCAAAGTTTAGGCCCAAGATACTGCCCAAGTATTGAAGATAAAATCAATCGTTTTGCAGAACGTACCAGACATCAGCTTTTCGTAGAACCAGAGGGCTGGAGAACAGTAGAAATCTATGTAAATGGATTCAGTTCTTCTCTTCCTGAAGATGTACAAATAAAAGCAATGAAACATATCCCGGGATTTGAAAACGTAAAAGTATTCAGGCCAGGCTATGCTATTGAATATGACTACTTCCCTCCTACTCAGTTGAAGCATACCTTAGAAACTAAATTGGTTGATAATTTATATTTTGCTGGCCAGATTAATGGAACTACAGGGT
The DNA here is from genome assembly GCF_001507335.1 of Chryseobacterium sp. JAH. GTDB lineage: Bacteria > Bacteroidota > Bacteroidia > Flavobacteriales > Weeksellaceae > Chryseobacterium. The sequence goes on from NZ_LMAH01000003.1 coordinate 403,549, forward strand.
ATGAAGAGGCAGCCGGACAAGGCCTTATGGCAGGTATCAATGCCCATAATAAGGTTCATGAGAAGGATGAATTCATACTTAACAGAGATGAAGCGTATATAGGTGTTCTAATTGATGATTTGATCACTAAAGGAACTGAAGAGCCCTACAGAATGTTTACTTCTAGAGCTGAATACAGATTACTGTTGAGACAAGATAATGCCGATATCAGGCTTACTGAAAAAGCATATCATTTAGGTTTAGCAAAACAAGAAAGATTAACGAAAGTTGAAGAGAAAATCACTAAGAGTCAAGAACTTGAAACATACCTCAGAGAAACTTCTTTAAAGCCAGGAATTATTAATCCTATATTAGAAAGCATTGAAAGTAATCCTGTAGATCAGGCTTACAGAGCTTCGCAATTTCTTACCAGACCTAATATTACCTTAGATAAACTGGATGAGATTGACTCAATAAAAGAATTCACTTCTCAATACAGCGATGAAGTTAGAGAACAGGCTGAAGTAAATATCAAATATAAGGGCTATATCGAAAAGGAAAAAGAGAATGTTGCCAAGTTGAACAGGCTTGAAAATGTAAAGATCCCCGTAGATTTTGATTACATTAAAATTACCAGTCTTTCATCCGAAGCTAAACAAAAAATGAATAAAGTAAGACCTAAAACATTAGCTCAAGCAGGGAGAATAAGTGGTGTGTCTCCAGCTGATATCAACGTTTTAATGGTCTATTTAGGACGATAAATTAAATATGTTTCACGTGAAACATTTAAATTAAACTAAGGTATTTAGAAGCTTAAAACACTTTTCTGAATACCTTTATTTTTAAAATTCAATACTCAAAATGAAAATAAAAGATCATTTTCTTTCTCAGGAAATATTTGAAATACAAGAAACAGAAACTCAAGGAGTCTTCAAGACCTCTCCTATTCCATCCAATATTTCTAAATATTATGAAAGCGAAGATTACATTTCTCATCATCAGGATTCCGGAAGTTTAAAAGAAAAGCTCTATAAATTTTTGCAATCTTTCAATCTTAAGTATAAAAAAAATATTCTTATTGACAGAATAAAAAAGAACTCCAGAGTGCTTGATTACGGATGCGGTGCCGGCGAATTTGTAAAATTTATTGAAAATGATTTTGAAACTTTCGGATTTGAACCAGATCCTGATGCTAAAAAAGCAGCATCAAGTAAAGCCTCAAAAGCAAATATAATTGACAATATTGATTTAATTGAAAACGGATCTTTAGATGCAATCACACTATGGCATGTTTTTGAGCACATAGAAAATCAGGACGAAATGTTAGAAATTTTCAGTTCAAAACTGAAAGATAAAGGTCTCCTAATTATCGCTGTTCCCAACCCCACGTCTTACGATGCAAAACATTATCAAGAATACTGGGCGGCATACGATGTACCAAGACACATATTTCATTTCTCTAAAACAGGAATGGAAAATCTAATTTCTAAAAAGCCAAACTGGAAAATAAGAAAAATAAAACCTTTGGTTTTAGATTCATATTACATCTCCATGTTGAGCGAAAAATACAAAAAATCACCCCTATTTTGGCTAAAAGCAGTCATTCACGGAACAATTTCCAACGTAAAAGCACTGTTTTCTAACGAATTTTCAAGTTTGATATACATTATCGAAAAAAAATAGAAAATAGATTTTCAAGCTATTTCTGTAAGCCGATTTTTACTAAAATTCATTAAAAATTAATAAAACTCAGGATATTTTCCTGAGTTTTTATTTTTTATACATCTTTTTGTAATCTATTTAAAATCTACAGATTTACACTTCTATCAAAAAAAATAATTTCAAATCTTCAATTTAAAAATTTACCTCATTTAATTTTATAAAATTTATTTCTCTCCCAATACCAAAAATGTAAAATTCAAAATGATTACATTATCAAAAAAAATCTCAAAATAAATTATCTCACCAAATACAAATTCGTGAAAATTTAAAATTTCACCTGAAAAAAGATTTCGAAAATGCAAATTCTTACAAAAACACATCATTTTAAGCTTTAAATTAAAATCATGTCTATTTATATTAGAAATTTGAGATTTTAATTTTTTAATATGATTATGAAGGTCATTTTTTATAGGTTTTAAGAAAATTCAGACAATTTCAAATTAAAAATTCGTTTAATAAAAAGTCTTGCATTATTATTTATCATAATTATAAAATGAATTTTTTTCTTTATAATTTAATTTTTACTAATTTTTTGAAAAATAAAAAAGTAAAGAATCGAAAGTATTGAGGTAAATTCTGAAATTGAGAAAAAGAGCAAATTTTAAAATATTCTCCTGTGATAAGAATTTTAAATTTTATTTGATAGTGCTACTCTACAAAGTAAAACAAACGATATTCTTTTTCCAGCAGTCAAAAAAAATCCAAAAGCACAGTGGATGAAAAAAAATGGTTAGTTTGTATGAAACAAAATCCTTCTCCTATGTCAGACCTTCAAGTTTTAAGAGTTCAACAATAAAATTTCGAAACAATAAATTGATCCTACATCAAAAGAAATATAAAGAAAAATGACAGTGCTAATAGTTTTGTAGAACTCAAATTATGTTGCTGAAAGACATTTTCTAAACCTGCTAAATACTATATTAGAGGTTATTTCAGAACAAAATACAGGACTTTAAGTAATAAAAAAACCTCTGAAAATCAGAGGTCTTATATATTGATGTAGAAAATTTATTTGTTAATTGCAGCGATACCAGGAAGTTCTAATCCTTCCAAACTCTCCAACATTGCTCCACCGCCGGTCGAAACATAGCTTACCTTATGATCATACCCAAATTGCTTAACGAAAGCTACACTGTCTCCTCCTCCTACTAGAGAGAAAGCACCCAGTTTTGTAGCTTCTGCAATGCTTTCACCTAATGCTACTGTACCTGCGGAGAAATTAGACATTTCGAAAACACCGATAGGTCCATTCCAAAGGATAGTTCTTGAGTTTAATAAAACATCATTGAACTGTTCACGGGATTTTGGTCCTGCATCCATTCCCATCCAACCTTCAGGAATTTGATAAATGTCCACATCTTTTATATCCGCATCATTACTGAAACTTTCAGCAATTACAGTATCGGAAGGCAGATAAACTTTTACATTATGTTCTTTTGCTTTTCCTAATATTTCAAGTGCTAATGGTAATTTATCTTCTTCGACTAGTGAATTGCCAATTTTACCACCTAGCGCTTTAATAAAAGTAAATGCCATACCACCACCAATGATTAAATTATCAACTGCTGGTAAAATATTTTCTATAATGGTAATTTTAGTTGAAACTTTAGACCCTCCCAGAATAGCCGTAACAGGCTTTTCACCACTTTTCAAAACTTTATCAATTGCTTTTAATTCATTTGCCATCAACAAACCGAAAAATTTAGTTGATTCAAAATAATTAGCAATAACTGCTGTAGATGCATGTGCTCTGTGGGCAGTTCCGAAGGCATCATTTACATAGGCATCTCCTAGTTCGGAAAGTCTTTCAGCGAAAGCTTCATCGCCCTTTTCTTCTTCACTATGAAAACGCAGATTCTCCAATAATAAGATTTCGCCAGGTTGAAGATCTGCTGCAGCCTCCTTAGCTTTCTCCCCTATTGATTCTTCTACAAATTTTACTTTATGACCCAAAACCTCTGAAACTTCATTGACAATATGTTTCAACGAAAATTCATCCTTAACCTCTCCTTTTGGTCTACCCAGGTGAGTCATTAAAATTACCGAACCTCCATCGCTAAGAATCTTTTCAATCGTAGGTTTAACTGCTGAAATTCTTGTATTGTCTGTAATTTTCAGCTGATCATCCTGTGGTACATTAAAGTCAACCCTTACTAAAGCTTTTTTATCTTTAAAATTGAAATCATTGATTGTTTTCATATGTAAATCTATCTATTTTTTAGTTTTTTAAAAATCGTTCCGATGAATTAGTTTTTGTCTTTCCTCAATTCATTTCGATTCATAAATAATTCTAATTTTTTGTTTCACAAATGTAAGATTTTAAACTTTTGAAAAAGATTCAAAAATGCAAAAGTTTTCAAAAAACTTCCCACAAAGCACTCACTCACCAATCAACATTAATTTCTTTATATATAAAAAAAGAATGATAGTTGTTGTTGAGTGTTGTGAGTTTAGGGGATAACTTTTCTTTAAAAACTTCATAACATACAGTTTGAATTCAATTCATATTTAATTCACAATCTAAATAACTGAACACCTGAATAATTTAAGACTTATTAACAAATATTGATAACTTTTAAACAATGTTAAATATTAGTTTCTCAATTATTGAAAAGGTAGAGATTAATCCCCAAAAAGATTTTGAAAGTTTTATATTGACTTTGCCGATCTTTAGTTCATTAGTAAAATTTCATATTCAAAAATAATTTAGTTCGGAAAAGTTTTCCACAGTTATTCACAGTGCTTTTCACATTTTATGAGTGAGTAAATCACATTTTGTGAATAAAATCACATTTTTGTTTATTGCTGTTTGTAGTGTTTTGAAATTCAATATGTTGTGTGTTTTAGTGCCTTGTTACTAGTAATTGGTTATTAAATAAGAGAGCAGCGACATCTTGAAAAGAACTTGAAAATTTCTATTTCTATATTAAATCTGATAAATGAATTTTTGTGTGTTGATTGTAGCACTATTTGCTGTTTTTGCGCTTACACTATCAAAAGATGATGCAGTACATTAGATAGTTATAAAAGCTATCGAAACACAAACAATTACATTCTGATTTAATGTAACTTTGCAGGAAGATTTAATAACAATAGATATATAGTAAAAATGAAAAGAAAAATTGCTATTGCCGGAGATCATGCAGGTTTTGAATACAAAGAAATCCTGAAAAAACATTTGGAAGAAAACTTTGAAGTACAGGATTTTGGAACTTTTTCTACCGACAGCGTAGATTATCCGGATTTTGTGCATCCTGCCGCAAGTTCTGTTGAGAATGGTGAAAACGAATTGGGTATATTAATCTGCGGAAGCGGAAACGGAGTACAGATTACAGCAAATAAACATCAGAAAATAAGATGTGCATTATGTTGGATGCCGGAAATTGCAGAATTGGCAAGACAGCACAATGATGCGAATATGATATCTATCCCCGCTAGATTTATTTCCAAGGAAGTTGCGATAGAAATTGCAAACAGATTTCTTTCTACAGATTTTGAAGGTGGAAGACACCAGACAAGAGTTGATAAAATAGCATTCTGCTAAAACATAAAGGCTTGTAATTCAGTTTGCAAGCCTTATTATTTTTTTATTCCTATATTTGCACCATCAGACAGAAATTACCAATCTGTTTATTCCATTCTGATGCCTGAGAATAATTTAGATATTTATTGAAAGGTTTTCCTCCCACTTCTCCTTTTTTGTATTAAATTTATACAACTAAAATTTTCATTTTAAGCGAAAATTGAATTTTAAAAAATAAAAAACTACGGAATAATTTACCTTTTAAAAGTGATTGATAACTGTCGATTGTATATCATCAATGTTAGAAAATTCTCAAATAAAAGTCATTTCTGAAATTAAAACTAAAGTGAGAAAAGCACAGTAGGAAGCAATGAAGGCGGTGAATATTGTCTTGATTAATCTGTATTGGGAGATTGGGAAGTCGATATCAGAGAACCAGACAGAAAATTGGGGAAAATATGTTGTTGCTACATTATCAAAAGAATTACAAAAAGAATTTCCTGGGATTGGAGAATTTTCGGTTGGAAATTTGTAGTTGATGAATCAACTTTTACCTTTACCGGAAGATTATCAAAACTATACCAAATAATGAAGAATTATCAAATTTTCTTGATAATTATATTAAAAATTTAAAAAAATAAAATGCCAAAAAAAAATAAATACATAAGTCAGAAAAATGACTCAAAACTCCTAGAAATAGGAAGACTGATTCTCCGTTTTATGAATCAGAACCAAACCAAAATATACAATTATAAACAGATTTCAGACGGAATTGACTATAAAAATCCGAGACAGCGTGAGTTGGTGATTCAATCTTTGCACAAGCTTTTAGCAAACCAAAGAATTAAGGAAACTGAGAAAGGTAAATTCAGTATTAATCTTAATATTGAAGGAACTTTAACCGGAGTTATAGACTTTAATCAAAGTGGAAATGCTTATGTAGCTGTTGAGAATTTAAAAGATGATGTTTTCGTTCATGCAAAGAATGTGAAAGATGCTTTACAGGGCGATAAAGTTTTGATTGTTACCTACAATTTTAAAGGAAAAAAAATGGAAGGCTCTGTGCTTGAAGTTTTAGAAAGAAACCGTACAGAGTTTGTAGGAACTTTCCAGCTTGTTCCGCATAAAGAATTCGGGTTTGTAGTTTGTGATAAGAAAACGATTAACACAGATATTTTTATACCAAAAGGTAAGATCAACGGTGCTGAAAACGGCGATAAAGTCGTTGTAAAAATGCTGGAATGGAAACCTGGTGACAAAAATCCTGATGGAGAAATTATAAAAGTTCTCGGCGCTCCGGGAGAGCACGAAACAGAGATTCACTCTATTTTAGCAGAATACGGTTTGCCTTATAATTTCCCTGAAGAAGTAGAAGCAGATGCCGAAAAGATCGATAGAAGAGTGACTGATGAAGAGGTTGCCAAGCGTAGAGATATGCGTAAGATCTGTACATTCACAATTGATCCGAAAGATGCAAAAGACTTTGATGATGCTTTATCTATCCAAAAATTGGATAATGGAAACTGGGAAATCGGAGTACATATTGCCGATGTTTCTCATTATGTAGTTCCCGGAACGATGTTGGATGATGAAGCTTACGAAAGAGCAACTTCTGTGTACTTGGTTGACCGAGTTGTACCCATGTTGCCGGAAGTGTTGAGTAATGATGTTTGTTCATTACGTCCCAACGAAGATAAATTTACTTTCTCAGCGGTCTTTGAGATGAATGATAAAGCTGAAGTCGTGAATGAATGGTTTGGAAGAACTGCCATTCACTCCGACAGAAGATTCACCTACGAAGAAGCTCAGGAAAGAATTGAGACTCAGGAAGGTGATTTGACGGAAGAAATTCTGACACTCGACAGGCTCGCAAAAATTATGCGTGACCAGAGAATTAAAAATGGTGCGATTACTTTTGACAGAAGCGAAGTTCGTTTTAATTTAAATGAAAAAAGCGAACCGATTGGGGTTTACTTTAAAGTCAGTAAAGATTCAAATCATTTAATTGAAGAATTCATGCTTTTGGCGAATAGAAAAGTTTCTGAATTTGTTTCGCTTAAAAAAGGAAGACCAAATGGTAATACTTTTATTTACAGAGTTCACGACGATCCAGATCCGGCAAAATTAGAAGCTTTAAGGGATTTCGTTTCGACTTTCGGATATAAAATGGATTTGGCAAATACCAAAAAAGTTGCCGAATCTCTGAATAATTTACTTTCTGAAGTGAAAGGTAAAGGAGAAGAAAATATGATCGAAACACTTGCTATGCGAAGTATGAGTAAAGCAGTGTATTCTACAGAACCCATCGGTCATTACGGACTTGGATTCGATTATTATTCTCACTTCACCTCTCCTATCCGTCGTTATCCCGATTTATTGGCGCACAGATTACTACAGCATTATTTAGATGGTGGAAAATCTCCCGATAAAAATGAATTAGAAGAAAAAGCTAAACATTGCAGTGCAAGAGAGCGCTTGGCAGCAGACGCAGAGAGAGATTCGATCAAATTTATGCAGGTGAAATTCATGGAGAAACATTTGGGAGAAACATTCACAGGTGTTATTTCGGGAGTGGCTGAGTTTGGTTTCTGGGTGCAGATTCCTGAAAACGGTGCTGAAGGTTTAATTAAATTACGTGATCTGATGGATGATTCTTATACGTATGATAAGTCGACACACGCAGTTTACGGCTCAAGAACAGGTAGAAAGTTTCAGCTGGGCGAAGAAGTTCAGATTAAGGTAGTGAAAGCCAATTTAATTCAGAAGCAACTGGATTTTAAGATTGTTGATTAAATTTTAATGTTAAATAAACGAAGACTGTCCTCTGGGGCAGTCTTTTTCTGTTCACAAAGTTTTTATCATCCAATTTAGATTTAAAAAATTCATTTTTGCGGGCAAATAGAAATATAATTTTTAAATTTGGGATAGAAACAATTTGAATGTTTGAACTCGTATTATCGGCCGTTGGTCTGGGCTTCATGTTGAGCCTGGTTTTCATAGGTCCTATTTTTTTTCTCTTGATAGAAACCAGTTTTACAAGAGGTCCAAGACACGCATTAGCGTTAGATTTTGGAGTAATTACAGCAGATTTACTGTGTATTGTAGCAGCTTATTATGCAAGTGCAGATATTGTAAGTCTTATTGATAAACATCCTGGTTTTTATAGAATTACATCGATTCTTATTCTTTCATATGGTATCATTATGTTGGTTACAAAAACCAAAATGCACTTGCCTGGGGAAGAAAAAATCATCAGCCAGAATTATGTAAAAACTTTTCTTAATGGTTTCCTTTTAAATCTTTTGAATGTAGGAGTTGTCCTATTTTGGCTGGTAACTGTCATAGGGGTAAGAAATCAATATCCCGATACAGGAAATATGATATTCTACTTAGGTTTAGTGATTTCCACCTATTTGATGATTGATTTCCTCAAGATTTTTTTAGCTAAACAATTTCATGACAGACTCACGCAAAAACTTGCCAATAATATTAGAAAAGGTGTGGGTGCGGTTTTAATCCTTTTCAGCTTTTTTATTTTCCTCCAGAGTTTCAAAAAATTTAATCAGTTTGATAAGAAATTGGAAGAGGCTGAAAAAAAAGAAATCATCTACAAAAAGAATCAATAATAATTTGATTTACATTAGAAAAAAAAGCAATTGACAGATGAAAATAATATTTCCGAAACCCCTTAAAAAGGGAGATAAAATTGCCATCATCTCTCCTGCTGGATCCGTAGAACCTGCTCAGCTTCAAAAAGGTATTCAGATGGTTAAAAGTAAGGGGTTTGAACCTGTTCTAGGCGAAAATCTGTATACTAAATTTTCAAATGGATATAATTACGCAGGAACTGAAGAACAAAGATTGAAAGATGTTAATTGGGCATTAAACGATCCTGAAATTTCTGCTATTTGGGCCTCCCGTGGTGGTTATGGATGCCAGCATCTCATTGAAAATTTAAATTTAAAAGGTTTTATAAAAAATCCGAAATGGTATATTGGATATTCTGATAACACAGTGATACAAAGTTATTTGTTGAAGAAAGGTTTCGCTTCGATTCACGGACAAACTATTAAAACCTCAAGTTTCGGAGTAACCGATGAAAGTTATGATCTGACTTTTAATATTCTTAAAGGAAAACCCTTAAAATATACTTTAAAATCGAATCAGTTTAACAAAGAAGGAAATGTGGATGGCGAATTGGTTGGAGGAAATTTAGCTTTAATCTATGCACTTTTAGGAACTAAATATTCTTTTGATTTTAAAGATAAAATTTTATTCATCGAAGATATTGGCGAAAACTTTTATGCTTTGGACAGAATGATAATGAGTCTGGAATTGGCTGGAGTTTTCAATAAAATAAAAGGACTTATCATTGGTGGTATGACCAATATGGGTGACGAAAAAGACAACAAAGAATATGAAGACAGCTTTGATGCATTTGCTTATAAACTGATTTCAGAAAGAATTTCAAAATATAGATTCCCTGTAGTTTTTGCGTTTCCAAATGGGCATATTCATGATAACAGACCATTGATTATCGGTGCACAAACACAATTGAAAGTTGGAAAAATAAGTTCATTAAGTTTTAAAAATTAAATGTTTGTCTCAAAATTTTTACTCGCATTTTTGCTGATTTTAGCCGGCGTTTTACATTTTGTAAGACCCCATATTTTCACGAAGATTATGCCAGATTACATACCAATGCATTTGCAAATGGTATACATCAGCGGTGCTGTAGAAATTTTATGTGGATTTCTCCTCCTTTTTCCGGAAACTCAAAATTTGGGAGTATACCTTTGTATCGCTCTATTCCTTGCCGTTTTTCCTGCCAATATTGAGATGGCAAAAAAATTTTATCAGATTCATCATAAATATTTTTGGCTAACTGTTTTAAGGCTTCCTTTACAGATCGTTTTGATTTGGTGGGTGTATCAATTTAGAAAGTAACAACGAGTATGAATTTTATATTTATTAGAACTTTAGGGATGTATTTTATTTATTTTAAATCTTTATTAAAGGGAGAAAAACTAAGTTTACAGGAGATTTGGAATAAAAAAGATGATTATGATCTCGCATTTTATGGAGCAATTTTATGGATTTTTATCCTGTTTTTATGCTTTGGTATAGTAATTTACTGCGTTAAAAATAATCTTTCAGTTTATTAATATAAATAGTATGGCAGATCACAACGACCTTGGAAAGAAAGCGGAAGATTTAGCAGCTGAATACTTAATTAAAAACGGCTACAGAATTTTAGTGCGGAACTATCGTTATCAGAAAGCTGAAATCGATATTATTTCTGAGAAAGACAACTTAATTATCATTACCGAAGTGAAAGCAAGGTCAACTGATTTTTTCATCTTACCACAGGAAGCCGTGACAAAAGGTAAAATTAAGTCAATTGTTACCGCAGCCAATCATTTTATGGAAGAATTTAATAAAAATCTAGAGGTAAGATTTGATATTATTTCTGTACTTCCAGACGAAAAAGGAAATTTAATTATAGAACAAATACCGGATGCCTTTCAGTCATTCGACGCCAATTAATATCACTGCAGACTTTTAGCTCTTAGCCAATTGTCAGCAGCCAAACGCTAAAAAAATGAAAACAATACTCATCACCGGAGCTACATCCGGTATAGGAAAAGCTACAGCAGAGCTTTTTGCAAAACAAGGAAACAGAATCATCATTTGTGGAAGAAGACGAGATGTTTTAGCATCTGTAAAAACAGAATTATCATCTTTTACAGAAGTTTTTAGTTTACAATTTGATGTGAGAAATCTTGAAGAAGTTGAAAACGCCATTTCAGGACTTCCTGAAGAATGGAAAAATATTGATGTTCTTATCAACAACGCAGGAAATGCGCACGGGTTAGAGCCTCTCTCGGCAGGAAATACACAAGATTGGGACTCTATGATAGACGGAAACGTCAAAGGGCTTTTATACGTCTCAAAAACGCTTATCCCGATGATGAAAAAAAGAAACTCCGGACAGATTATCAATATCAGCTCGGTAGCTGCGAGACAAACCTATGCAAATGGTGTAGTATATTGTGCCACTAAAAAGGCAGTCGATGTCATTTCTGAAGGAATGAGAATAGAGCTTACCGAATTTGGAATCAGAGTGACCAATATTCAACCCGGAGCAGTAGAAACAGATTTTTCCTTGGTTAGGTTTAAAGGTGATCAGGAAAGAGCAGCAACAGTTTATGCGGGTTATGAAGCTTTAAAAGCTGAAGATATTGCCGACGCCATTGCGTATTGTGTCAATGCACCGCAGCATGTTACCGTTTCCGATATGACGATTTATCCGAGCGCACAGAGTGAGCCAAGAACGATTTACAGAAAGTAAGAATTTGAAAATGGTTAATTTGAGAATTTGCAAATGAAAATTCTACACCTATTTTTTCTATTGTTTTTTGTTGTAGGATATTCTCAAAAATATTCAAAGGAGGAAGTAGCAGTTTTGATTCAGGCTAAAAAGCTTGATTCTCTCATGAAGGATAATGATCATTCGGTTATAAATTTATTTTCGAAAGACGTTTCTTTCGGTCATTCTAATGGATGGATTCAGAATCTGGATGATTTTAAAAAAGATTTCACTTCAAAGAAAGTAAGCTACAAGGAAATCAGGCAGACTGAAGTTTCCGAAATTAAAAGGTTTAAAAATACCGTCAGCCTAAGACGAACCATTCAAGTTGCAGGTCTCTATAAAAACTATAATTTTGAGATGAAGCTTGCAGTGCTTGAAATTTGGATTAAGAAGAAATCTGAATGGAAATTGTGGAGCCGGCAAAGTGTGGAAATAAAGCTATAAATTTGTAAAAAATTTTTGTTTAAATGAAAATCCTATACTTGGAAACATCTTCAAAAAACTGTTCGGTCGCTATTTCAGATGATGAAAAGCTGCTATGTGTATGCGAAGAAGTTTCAGAAAATTATAAACAATCAGAAAGTCTCCACTCATTTGTAGAATGGGCTTTGGAAGGGGCAGAACTTTCAATAAAAGATATCGAGGCAGTATGTCTGGGTAAAGGGCCGGGTTCTTACACAGGTTTAAGAATAGGAGCGGCATCTGCAAAAGGATTCTGCTATGGCTTAGATATTCCTTTGATTGCTGTTAATTCTCTGGAAAGCATGAAAGAGCCTTTTTTAGGTCAAAACTATGATTTAGTGATCCCTTTAGTAGATGCAAGGAGAATGGAGGTTTATGCGGCTGTTTATGATGGAATAACTGGGGAAGAACTCGTTACGACAGAAGCTAAGGTATTGGATGAGCATTCATTTGAAGAGTTTAAAGATAAAAAAGTGATGTGTGTTGGTGACGGAGCGAAAAAAGCAAAAGAAATTTTGCAACTACCGATGGCTGATTTTAATGAAGAAATCTATCCTTCAGCACAATATTTAGTCAAGAAAAGTTTAGAGAAGATAAAAAATAAGGACTTTGAAGATATTGCCTATTTTGAACCTTTTTATTTAAAAGAATTTCACGGAGTTAAAAAGAAAAAAAGCGAAGAATAATCTTCGCTTTTTGTTTATTTTGATTTTGAAGGTGCGGCATTTGGATTGGTCATATTAAAATTCGGATTGTTTCCTTCCGGCTTTTTAGGGCTTGGTTTTGTCTGAATTGTATTGTTCATCGGTTGCGAACTGTTTTGTAACGGATTGTTCTGATTTCCAGGTGCCGTTATATTCTGTGACTGCCCCATGTTTTGCGCCGGCTCTCCAAAACCTGCAGGAGTTTGCGGGACATTGTTATTAACAGGATTTTGAGGGAGTACATTTCCTTTATTATCTGTCGATTGAAATGCAATATCACTTTTCAGATAATTAAGCATTTCTTTAGCTTTTTCCCCCTCGGGAGTTTTACCGTAATTGAGAACAATCTGTTCTAATTGTAAAATCATCACCTCTTTCCCACTCGACTTTCCTGCATTGAAAGCATTAAGTAATGAGAGTTTGGGAACAAGTGCATCTTTAGGATTTTTCTGAATAGCCTGATCAATCAAAGTCTGACTTTCTGCAAATTTTTCAGATTCGAATAAAGCATATGCCATTTTGTAATCATTTTCTGTGTCCGGAGATGATTTTACAAACGTGTTGTTTTTAGGGTTTCTCGCAAATTCTGCATACGAACTGTAAGGGTAATCTGTAATTAGAATTTGTTTTGCACGAGCGGAGGCCTGCGGATTTTTTTCGTAATTCATTGCAAAAATCTCATACAAAGCCTGTAACATTACTTTTTCTTCCGGTTGTACATCAACGAGGTCATACAACGTCTTAGTAGCTAAGGGAGTGTTGGTAAAATAATTCTGATACATAATTCCGAGACCCAGAGAAGCAGTATCTCTGTCTTTTTTCAATTGAGAAAGTTTTCCTGCATCATTTGGAATTTGCTCGATGTAATATGCCGTTTCAAAACGTCTCGGGTTCGGTGCAGTACTCACTCCCAATGCTTCATTCTTCATATCTTCAATCGATGCCATCTTTTTAGAATAACGCCAGTTATCCACCAATGCTCTGTCTCCCCAAACCTGCTTAAAGGTTGACGTTCCCTTGCTTACCGTTCCGGTATTTCCGTAATAAAACCCTTTTGTTGCCGTTCCAAAGTCCTCAAAAGAATTTGAGCTGTTGGCAAAAAGCGAATTAGCGTTATAATCTCCTGTGTCAAAACCCTTATTTCTTTCTTCACGCAATCTTTCGAGTTCTTCTTTGGTTTCTTTAGCTTTCAGTTTCTCAATATGTTTGGCAAAATAATCAGTTTTCTGGGCATCAGACATTTTAGCAATCGTCAGAATACTGTCGTTTTTTCTTATTAAATAATAGTTTTTGGAGATTTTCTTAATATTTTCAGACTGATCCTTTAACAGGATTTTTGATGGTTCATAGGTCATTGTAGCCAATGCAGAATCATAGTAAGCACCTGCGCCAATGTAATCGTTTTTGTCTAAATATCTTCTTCCGATTTCATAATAGGTCAAACCTCTCACCTGTGGATCAGAAACCTTTTCCAAAAGTGATTTTCTGAAATATTCCTGTCCTTCATCAGGTTTCCCTGCTTTGCTGGCCATCAATCCTAATGCATAGTAAAATTCATTTTTTCTTGAAGCATAAGTTCCTTTTTTGCTGATATCTTCCAGATATTTTCTTGCACCTTGGTAATCACCCTTTCCGTTAAAAGTTTTTGCAATTTCGATTTGCGATTTAACTTCAAATTCAAAGTCATTGGCATATTTGTAGGCTGATGCAAAGCTTTCGCGGGCAGGTTCGTTTCTTCCCAATTCTGATAAAACCTGCCCTCTCAGGAAGGCAATTCTGCTTTTCAGTTTTCTGTTTCCGTTGAGTTCAAAAGCACGATCCAGTTCCTTTACTGCTTCTTCTTTTTTGCCTGCATCCAGTAGAGATTCAGAATAATAGATGCTCATGAGCTTCTCATGCTCTTTACTTATTCCTTCGCTTTTCAGTTTGGCAAAAACTTGATCAGATTTATAGTAATCTTTTAGCTCGGCATAGGCTAAACCTTCATAAACTCTCGCTAAAGGAAGTCTTTTATCTTCTTTCATGTGCGTAAAAACATAATTCAATGCATCAAGAGCCTGTCTAGATTTTCCTTGGTAAATACGTGACTGTGCAAGAATAATGTAAGCGTCAAAAATCGTTTTGTTCTGCTCCTCTCCTTTTCTGATGACAGAATATTTTCCGATTGCTTTCAGAGCTTTTGCCTCAGCAATTTCGAGTATGGTTGCCCCCTTATTTCCCTGTGAATTGTTGGGATCCTGAGGGGTTCCCGGCATTCCACCAGGTCCGTTTGGTGGCATTCCTGGTGTACTTCTCCCATTGGGAGGCGAAGGACGGTTAACTTCGGCCATCTTCATCGAATTTTCAGCAAATGCGGAAGATTGCCCAAGATCGCTGCCTATTGGCTGTTCTTCATAGGTCAAAATAGGAATGTGGGGCGCATAAAAGTTGTCTTTATGAGCTTTGTCTCGGTCTGTAAATTCACTGTTCAATGCATCTTTTGCATTAAAAAGTGTATTATAATATGTGGAGAAACCTTTTAGAAATTTAGATCTTGCTTCAGGCTTCTTTACCTTGGTACTGCATGAAGCAACGATAATCGCTGCCAAAAGGAATATAATATTCTTTTTCATTTTTCAATATAACTCTCTAATCTGCTTTTTATTATCTGATCAGATTGATGATTTTGTAAAAATAATAAAATTTTATGGGGAATTTATTTATATTTCTTTTAAAATTTTGTAAACCAAATGGGTCGGAAGTCCCATAATGGTATAAAAGCTTCCACTCATCTTTTTTATTTTTGCCATTCCAAGCCATTCTTGAATACCATAACTTCCGGCTTTGTCAAAAGGTTTGTAGTTTTTTATATAAAAATCGATTTCCTCTTCTGAAATTTCGTCGAATTCTACATCGGCAACATCCGTTTCGGTAATGGTTTTATTTAAAGTTTTAATAGAAATTCCGGTATAAACCTGATGGGTTTTCCCCGACAGTGTACGAAGCATTTTTTGTGCGTCGGCTTGATCTTTTGGTTTGCCTAAAATCTGATTATCAATAGCCACTACTGTATCTGCAGTAATTAAAACTTCATCCTGTTCTAATTTTCTAAATGCATTTGCTTTTAATTCAGATAGATAAGCTGCAGCATTTTCAATTTCAATATTTTCAGGTAAAATTTCTTCACAGTCAATTTTTACAACTTCAAAATCAAATCCTAAGCTGACAAGCAATTCTTTTCTTCTGGGAGATTGTGATGCTAAAAGTATTTTCATATTCAATTTAAACAGATTGTGTATTGTCATCATGCCATTTTCCCTGAACTTTCATGACCTGTTCAATCACATCGCGTACTGCACCGCTTCCACCCTTCTTTTCTGAAATATAATCTGCTATATTTTTGATTTCCGGAACGGCATTTTCCGGACAGGTTGAAATTGCTGAATTTTGCATCATGTGAATGTCCGGAAGATCATCTCCCATCGTAAGAATTTCTTCATTTTTAAGGTTATATTTAGCCTTAAAATCTGCATAATCCACCATTTTATCGTGTGATTTTGCATAATAGTCTTCAATACCCAAATAATTGATACGGTGTCTTACCATTTCATCATTTCCGCCGGTAATTACGCCGATCAAGTAATTGTTTTTTAAAGCTTTTACCACAGCATAACCATCCAAAACATTCATCACTCTGCTCATATTACCACCCGGCATTAAGTAAACGCTTCCATCTGTGAAAACTCCGTCTACATCAAAAACAAAGGCTTTTATATCTTTTAATTTCTCTTTATAACTCATGTATTGAATATCATTTAATCTAAATTGTAAGTCAGTCTTACCGTGATTCTCGCTGATTTTGCTTTGCTTGAAGTATCAAAATTTCCGCCATAGCTGTCTTCATCGGTTGAGCCTTTTGCAGTAATTTGAAATACTCCCATTGAAGCATCTTTCAGTTTTCCAAGGCTTCCGTCTGCCGTATTGACAATTTTTTCTGCTCTCTGCATGGCATCTCTAGCGCCTGCTTCTATCAGATTGTGCTTCAGTGAAGCAAGATCTGAATACGTATACTGTGGTGCTCCCGGCTCAAACTGTACTCCACTGTTGATAAGTTCTGCCGTTTTATCCATCACGGTTTCTATTTTTTTCATCAGAACCGGATTTTTTCTTGCGGTAAATGAAATACTTTGTGTGGCTTTGTAACCGTCAAAAATCTCTTCAGCTTTTTCGACACCTTCAGCATCTCTGCTTGTCACGGTGCGGTAAGATTTCGAAAAATTGACACCTCCAAAAGAAAATTCACCATTATTGAAACCTTTGCTTTGGAAAAAGGCTTTTACTTTTTCTTTATCTTGTAAAATGATATTGTAAGCATCTTTTGCATCCATGGCTGATGCATCAAAACTTCCTCCCCATCGTATTTCATCAGACGTGAAATCCTTGGATCCTAAACCCGTGACAGATATAGTGTCTTGTTTTACATTTCTGTTTTTGAAACTTGAACCTAATATGAATGCGGTAATAATTACTGCAATTCCGATGATCAGCGAAGGGACAAAATTTGTTTTCATTATATGGTGTGATTTCCTCAAAGATAACAAATTGCCGTCTTTTTATTCTAAATCATACATTTTTTTTATCGACTGATTCATTGTTTTATAAATCTCAAGACTTTCGTCTTTTAACAACTGCTCATGCAATTCCAAAACTCGTTTGTCATTTCTAACGGCAGGTCCGGTTTGAGCTGATTTCGGTTCTATTTCGTGAATTTTTTTCACTGTTTCATCAATCAAAGGCAAAAAATAATCAAAGGGAATTTCCTGAGCATCTGAAATTTCTTTCGCTCTCGAAAAAAGATGGTTCACAAAATTACAGGCAAAAACTGCAGTAAGATGAATGTATTTTCTTTTTTCATGACTGCTTTCCATTACATTTTCTGAAATTTGAGAAGCTAGATCTGTAAGTAATTTCTGATCTTCAGAGTTTTCAGTTTCAATAAAAAAAGGAATTTTTGAATACTCCAATTCTTTAGATTTTGAAAACGTCTGTAAAGGATAAAAACTTGATTTTCTGTACTCTCCGACCAATATTTCTTTGGGTAATGAACCGGAAGTATGGGCAACCAAACATTTTTTTTTGGTAATCAATTTTGAAACATTTTCCACAGAACTGTCGCTTACACAGATGATATACAAATCTGCATCTTTCAAATTATTTGTAGAATATGGAATGTTTAATTCCTGAGATATTTTGTTTAAATCTTCCTCATTTCTCCCAAATAGCTGAGCCAAAGGAATGTTTTTCTGAGTGAAAGCTTTTGCCAAATGATAAGCTACATTTCCGGAACCGATAATAACAATTTGCATAAAACAAAGATAGGATTTTAGGTTGATAGGAGAAAGTGAAGCAGGAAGAGTGAAGCAAGAGGTTTACAAACAGAATATGATAGTTTGTTATCGTTTTAAATTTAATAATTAAAACATTTGGACTCAAAATTGAAGAAGTAATTTAACTTTTAAATACTTTTGTAATCCAAAACAATGAAAGCATCTTATGAAGATTAAAGACGCAGAGATTATTGCGCTAATGCAAAACCCCCGGACTCAGGAGAAGGGAGTCCGTGTGCTGATGGATGCTTATCAGAGTAGATTGTATTGGCATATCAGAAGAATCATTGTTGACGGAGACCTTGCTCAGGACACTTTGCAGGAGACTTTCATCAAAGCTTATCAGAATTTTCACCAGTTTAAAAATGATAGTCAGCTATACACATGGCTGTATAGAATTGCGACCAATGAAGCTCTACAGCAAATCAACAAGCTGAAAAAAATGCAGAAAACAGATGAAGATCCGGAATATTACATGCAAAATTTGGTGGCGGATAACGTGCACAGTGATGCTGACGAAATACAGGTCTTCCTCCAGAAAGCCATACAAAGCCTGCCTGAGAAGCAGAAACTGGTATTTATGATGCGGTATTATGATGATTTGCCCTACGAAGAGATATCTAAAATTGTAGATATGTCGGTAGGGACTTTAAAGACAAATTATCATTATGCCAAACAGAAAATAGAAGAATATATTAAAGAAAATTACGAAAGATAATTTTTAGAAACAACGACATGAAAGATTTTGATCTAGATAAATTAGAGCGCAAGAACATTTACAAAGTTCCTGAGAATATGTTTGAAAATATTCAGGATAGAGTATTGGGGAAGGTGAATGATTTTGATCTGGATAATTTAGAACGCAAAAACATTTACACAGTTCCTGACAATATGTTTGAGGAAATTCAAATGAAAGTTTTGGGAACAATCAATGATTTTGATTTGGAAAATATAGAGCGCAAAAATATCTATACAGTTCCTGAAAATATGTTTGAAAACATTCAGGATAGCGTATTGACTGGCATAAAAGCGGATAAAAAAGCTCCCATTTTTAAATTAAACTGGGGATATGCAGCAGCAGCTTCACTGGCATTGATCTTCGGGTCAACGTTTTTGTATAATTCTTTTTCTGACTCGAATAAAGATCAGGATTTTACAGAGAACAATGCAACGAATTCCACACCTAAAAAAGAAAGCGAAATTGCTTATGAGACTTTAAAATCTGATTTAACTTCTATTGAAAATAATGATCAAACAAGTGACAATCAGCAGACCAGCCCACAAATAAGAACGGTTGCTGATATTCCTCGAAATAATGTTGAGAGAACACAGAAGGTGAAGACGGTTTCTAAAAAAACAGAAGTACAGATGAATGAGTATATAGAATCTCTGACAAGTTCTGAAATTGCAGAATTGGCCAATAACTCAAGTCAAGATGTTTACTTAGACTTATATAATTAAAGAATGATGAAAAAAATAATATTTATACTTTTTATAATATCGAGTTTTGGGCTTAACGCTCAAATCAAGAATTATGATTGGAAAAATATGAGTCGTGAAAAAAGAATGAAGGTGATAAACAATCTTCCTCCTGATGAAAGGAAGGCTCTACTTACAGAATTAAGAAATAAAATGGTTCTTGATATGCTGGATGTTGCACCAAAGGATAAAGCAGAGTTTACTGAGGTTTATAATGAATATTTAGAAAATCAAAAAAAGATAATTAAACAATTTGATTCTGGTTTTGATCCAGAAAAACTTTCAGAAGAAGAAGCAAAAGAAAAATTACAGCAAAGCTTTGATACAGGGCAAAAACTTGTGGATAACCGGAGAAAATACGCAGAAAAGATGCAGACTGTTATTCCGTGCCAAAAGGTCTTGAAACTTTTTTTATCTGAAAGTATGATGAGAGATAAAATGAATGAAAGAAAACCTCACAACGGAAATAGTAAGGGCTCAAAACCCAGACAAAACCCATAGTAGTTTATTTTTTTAATGTTGGACGACCCTTACAATTTATTGTGAGGGTCGTTTAATTTTAGAGATAAAGAGATATTATCAAAATTGTACGAAGCGATTTCTATATTTTTGTAAAAATTCCATCATGAAAAAAATCCTTTTTTTTCTTTTAGCTACAATTTTTGTGAGCGCTCAGAAAACAGAAACAATTAATTTGTCGAAATCGATAAAGGACAATAAAAAAACATATAAAAACCTGACAGTACTTGATAAAAGAGCGAATCCTGAAATTGGCTCTGTGACATATCATAAAGATCAGGTAAATATGGTTTTCGAAAATAATGCTGAAACAGATTTTAGGAACTGGTTTTACAAGTACAATCCGGTAAGGGGAAATGAAGAGTTGGTTCTGCTCCTCGAAAATATTGCTTTGAGTGAAGATAAAAAAGAAAAATTCTCGATAGGAAAGCTTGAAATTCGAGCGAGTACGTTTATTAAAAAAGAAGACGGATACCATTTTTTATCCCGCAAAGATACGGTAACCACAGTTTCTTCCCGTGCAACTCCATATTTAGCACAAAGTCTTTCCAAAAAACTTACGCTGACTTTCACAGATCTGATGAAGAAATCCTACGAAGCCAGACAATGGGATTTTGCAGTTTCAGAAACGGAACTTCCAAATTATGCAACGGTTTTAAAAGATAAACTTGAAATTTTAAAAGCGGGCGAACTTAAAGAAGGTGTTTATAAAGATTATTACAGTTTTTTTACCCATAATCCTGAGGCTGGTTTTACCATTGAAACCGACAAAAAAGGCGTTGTGACGAAAGCAGTTAATGGAGAAAAAAAAGAGTCTATCAGAAACTTTTATGCATTTGTTCATAATGGTATTCCTTTCAAGGTGATTCCAGTGGGTTATGTAGAAATTTTCAGAGATGAGCAGGGACTATTTATTGAAGCTAAAAAAGAGGAGCTTTATCCTGAATCTAATTCTCCAATGATTATGTTTGGTGGTGGCATTGGCGGTTTGATCGGAAGTATGGTCGCAAATGTTGCCATATCAGCAATTGATGCAAATGCCGCAAAGAAGAGAAGTGCTATGGCGGGTTCCGAAGTAATTCTCGATCCTTTGACCGGAAATTATATTTTGCCGCAGGATTTTATGAAAAAATAATTCAGGTATAATCATAAGTTTAATCACATTTAAAATGAAGAAAATAATTTTATTCCTTTTTGTCACTGTCCTTTTTTCTGCACAGGAAACGGTTACCATCGATTTTAAACAGAGTTTAAAAGACAAGAATTCACGTACAAAATCCCTTACTGTAAAAGACATTCGTCAGGACAAAAGTGTGGGCTCAATTACCAACAAGCGGGGAACTGTTGAAGTAAAACTTGTGGATGAGAATGTAACAGATTTTTTCTCGAAAAGATTTTCAGAAGATAATAAGACCACAGGTAATAACGATATCATGATACTTCTCGAAGATGTAAAAATCTATCATGAGCAGGCTCCTAACGATAATATGACTTATGCAAAAGCAAAAATAAAAATCTCAGGTTTTCTGAAGAGAAATGATAAGTATTATTTCATAGACCGTTTTGACAATGTATTTGTGGAATTAAACAGTGATTCAAAAGTAGCAAAAAATCTGGCGCAGACGACTTCTGATATCATCACAGAATTTATCAAAAACTGCTACACGAGGCCTGTCTTATCTTATTACATTCCTGAAAAAGAACTGGAGAATTACGGTGCATACTTAGCAAATAATAATAAATCACTGAAGGGAAATGTTTTAAAGGATGGTGTATATTTTAATAATAAAAGTTTTTTTGAGCAGACTCCTGACCCCAATCATACCTTAGTAAAAAATAAGAAAGGTGAAGTAAAGAAGATCAATAACGCGCAGGATGTCAGTATTTCGATGGCTGAAGTTTTCTGTTATGTAGATAACGGAGTTCAGTATATAGGAACGGCAACGGTATTTAAAGAAGTTAAAAAAGATAAATTCGGAAGTTATATTATGGCTTCGAGAGCTCAGATGTATCCCGAAAAAATGGGAACCGGTGCTTTGGTAGGAGCAATGGCCGGAGGTATGGTAGGAGCAGCTATCGGAGTGGCAATCGATTCCGGATCCGGTAGAAAAATGGCAAAAGGATATGGGTTTAAAAATGGGACTGTAACAAAAATATACATAGATCCGCTCACAGGAGATTTTGTCTTCACAGAATAATAAAAATTGCCTCGATTGTGAGGCAATTTTTTTTTGTTATATTATTTTTGATCAGTCGAATACGAATATGGAAAGTCCTTTTCATCAATTCCACGCTGTTTATTGGGCTGTGAACTCATCTCAAATTTCAAAGTGGCACCCTTCATCAGTTCTTCATGACTGAGCCAGTTTTTTGAATATTTCTTTCCGTTAAATTTCAGCGCATTGACGTAGCGGTTTTCTTCGCTGTTCTTGTCTGCTTTTATTTCAATGGTGTTTCCGTTGTTCAGATGAATTTTTGCATTTTTAAAAAGTGGAGCACCCAAAACATACTGATCCGTTGCCGGAGTAACGGGATAAAAACCCAATGCCGAGAAAATATACCAGGCTGAGGTCTGTCCGTTGTCTTCGTCACCGCAATATCCGTCAGGAGTTGGCTGGTAAAGACGGTTCATTGTTTCCCGAACCCAATACTGCGTTTTCCAGGGTTCACCAGAATAATTATAGAGGTAGATAATGTGCTGTGCAGGCTGATTTCCGTGGGCATACTGTCCCATATTTGCGTTCACCATTTCCTGAATTTCGTGAATGGTGGAGCCATAATAGGATTCATCAAAAACCGGAGGCAGCTCAAATATTTTATCTAAATTTTTCGAAAACTCTTTCCTTCCGCCCATCAGTTTTGCCAGTCCGTTAATATCCTGAAACACCGACCACGTGTAATGCCACGAATTTCCTTCTGTAAAGGCATCGCCCCATTTAAAAGGATTAAATGGCGTCTGAAAACTTCCATCAAGATTTCTTCCGCGCGCTAATTTCGTTTCAGGATCGATGACTTTCTGGAAATTCTGCGAGCGCCTGTAATATTCTTTCCATTCAGATTCTGGTTTTCCTAAGGCTTTGCCGAGCTGGGCGATGGCAAAATCATCGTAGGCATATTCTAAAGTTCTGGCTGCATTTTCATTGATTTTTACATCGTATGGAACGTAGCCCAGTTTTTTATAATACTCAATTCCCAGTCGTCCGGTTGCCTGTGGACCGGCATTGTTGGCACCGTGAAGCAAAGCCTGATATAAAGTTTCAATATCATAACCTCGCAAACCTTTCAGATAAGCATCCGCCACCACAGAAGCGGAATTGTTTCCAATCATAATATCAGAATAGGAGGGACTCGACCATTCGGGCAGCCAGCCGCCTTCTTTGTAATCATTGATTAATCCTTTCTGCATTTCCACATTGATATCGGGATAAACAAGGTTCAGGAAAGGGTAGAGCGCTCTGAATGTATCCCAGAAACCGGTTCCTGCAAAACGATATCCAGCTTCTGTTTTTCCTGAATACGGACTGTAATGGACAATTTTTCCGTCTTTATCGACTTCATACATTTTGTGCGGAAAACAAAGCATCCGGTAGAGTGAAGAGTAGAAAGTCCGCATCTGATCAATCGTTCCGCCAGCAATTTCGACTCTTTTTAATTTTTGACTCCAAGCTGTTTTTGCTTTATTTAAAGTTTCGTCGAATGAATCTTTGCTGAGCTCTCTCTGTAAATTCAATTCAGCCTGTTCTAAACTGATGAATGATGAAGCAATTCTCAAGTTTACTTTTTCACCCTTTTTTGTGGCAAAACCAACGACTGCACCGCAGTGATCTCCGGTAATTTCAAGCGCATCCTTGACAAAATCTTTGTCTTTCCAGGTGGAATATTTGGTGAAAGGTTTATCGGCATAAATGACAAAATAGTTTTTAAAACCAACAAGTTTTCCTCGTGAATATCGTGTGGAATATCCAATAATTTTATTTTGAGACGGAATAATGGTAATGCTGGAACCTTTGTCAAAAGCATCCACCACAAACCATGAATCACCGGATTCGGGATAGGTGAGGCGCATTTGGGCTGCTCTTTCGGTTGGTGTCAGTTCGGCAGTGACATTGTGATCAGCAAGATAAACGCTGTAATAATAAGGTTTTGAAACTTCAGATTTGTGTGAAAACCAGCTCGCTCTTTCTTCTTCATTAAAACGCATTTTTCCCGTCACAGGCATGATGGAAAACATTCCGTAATCATTCATCCATGGGGAAGGTTGGTGCGTCTGTTTGATCCCTCTGATTTTGTCGGCGTCGTAGGTATATTGCCAACCGTTTCCGTTTTTTCCGGTTTGGGGCGTCCATAAATTCATTCCGTGGGGAACGGCAACAGCGGGATAGGTGTTTCCGTTGGAAAGCGAAGGTTTTGAAAGTGTACCGATTAATGGATTGACAAATTCTTCAGGATTTTCGGGAGCTTTCTCTATCCACTGTGATTTTATTTGGGTAAAAGGTATGATTAAAAGAAGTAGAAGGGCTTTTTTCATTTTAAAAATAAGTTTAAACTTTGCGTGGTTTATGTGATGGAAAAGGTAAAGATTTTATGTTAAATGATTCTAAGATTTTCTGCAAACTTTAATTTGTAAAATAATTTTTCCGTTGATTGGA
Source organism: Chryseobacterium sp. JAH (assembly GCF_001507335.1). Lineage (GTDB taxonomy): Bacteria > Bacteroidota > Bacteroidia > Flavobacteriales > Weeksellaceae > Chryseobacterium. Next base: position 428,325 of record NZ_LMAH01000003.1, read on the forward strand.
CTGCTCATTTTTAAGAATTCTATTCAGTTTGTCATCCCGTAGGGATCTAAGCAACAATTTTGTTTCGATTCTTTCAGAATGACAAACTGGATGAAATTTTCAAACATTACTTTTTATCAGTGAAGTTGTACCATAGCGAATTCCCCTCCTCTGGAGGGGTGGATCGATTTCGGAGAAAATCGAGACGGGGTGGTCTGTATCACCAGCTTTTTCGATTTTAGAACAAAAAGTGAGTTCCCAAAAAAGACCCTAGCCCCGATGGTAGCGGCATGCTTTTTTGTGGCGGACGCAACGAAGTGAGACCGGCGCAAAAAGATACAGTGGACAGCGGGAAAAAGCTTCAAATAAAAAATTAACATTAGCTTTTCGATGTAATCAAATAGCTTCCTAAAAAAACTACACTGCCATTCAGAGTGGTCAATAAACTCCTGAAAATTATGCGTGTTGTAGTGAAGAAATTTATTTTCTGCGGTACATCATTAAGACTGAGGAATTATCCTGCATTTTATTATCTTTGCAAATTACATAGTTCTTAAATGAAAAACATACGAAATTTTTGCATAATCGCCCATATTGACCACGGTAAATCTACTTTGGCAGACCGTCTTTTGGAGTACACGAACACAGTGACTCAGAGAGAATTACAATCTCAGACGCTTGATGATATGGATCTGGAAAAAGAACGTGGGATCACGATAAAATCTCACGCCATCCAGATGGATTATGAGCTTAATGGCGAAAAATATATTTTAAACCTTATCGATACACCGGGGCACGTAGATTTTTCTTACGAAGTTTCCCGTTCGATTGCGGCTTGTGAAGGTGCGCTTCTGATCGTTGATGCTGCACAAAGTATTCAGGCACAGACGATTAGTAATCTGTATCTTGCTTTAGAAAACGATCTGGAAATTATCCCGATTCTAAATAAAATTGACCTTCCGTCTGCGAATCCTGAGGAAGTTACCGACGAAATTATGGGACTGATCGGTTGTAAATATGAAGATGTTCTTCGTGTTTCTGGAAAAACCGGTGAAGGGGTTCGCGATTTGTTAGAGCAGATCGTTGCAAGAATTCCTGCTCCTGTGGGAGATCCTGAAGCACCGCTTCAGGCATTGATTTTTGACTCAGTTTACAATCCCTTCAGAGGAATTGAGGCTTATTTCAAAGTGGTGAACGGAAGTATTTCTAAAAACGAGAAGATCAAATTTTTCGCTACAGGAAAAGAATACGGTGCTGATGAGGTGGGAACTTTGAAACTGAAACAGGTTCCGAAGAAAACAATTGAATGTGGCGATGTAGGATATATTATTTCCGGAATTAAAGATGCCCGTGAGGTAAAAGTGGGAGATACAATCACTTCTTTTGTGAATCCTGCAGAAGCTCCTATTGACGGTTTTGAGGAAGTAAAACCAATGGTTTTTGCCGGAATTTATCCGATTGAATCTGAAGATTTTGAAGAATTGAGATTTTCACTGGAAAAATTAAGACTGAATGACGCTTCTCTGGTTTTCGAACCTGAAAGTTCTGCAGCACTTGGTTTTGGTTTCCGTTGCGGATTCTTAGGTATGCTTCACATGGAAATCGTTCAGGAAAGGCTGGAAAGAGAATTTGATATGAACGTGATCACGACGGTTCCCAACGTATCTTACCACGGATACTCCAAGAAAGATCCTGAAACAACCATTTTGATTAACAACCCGTCTGAAATGATTGATCCTAATCTTTTAGACAGAGTGGAAGAGCCGTACATTAAAGCTTCGATCATTACAAAATCTGATTTCGTAGGTCCTGTAATGACGCTTTGTATCGAGAAAAGAGGTGAGATCGTTAACCAAAGTTATCTGACAGCAGACCGAGTGGAACTGACCTTCAATATGCCCTTGGCTGAGGTTGTTTTCGACTTTTATGACCGTCTGAAATCTATTTCTAAAGGATATGCATCATTCGATTATTCACCAATCGGAATGCGTTCTTCTAAGTTGGTAAAAATGGATATCCTGATCAATGGCGATATGGTAGATGCTTTATCTTCATTGATCCACGATTCGAATGCATATTACATCGGTAAAAAAATGTGTGAGAAACTACGTGAGCTAATCCCGAGACAGCAGTTTGATATCGCTGTTCAGGCCGCTTTGGGAGCTAAAGTTATCGCAAGAGAAACCATTAAAGCTTTGAGAAAAGACGTTACCGCAAAATGTTACGGTGGTGATATTTCAAGAAAGAGAAAGTTACTTGAAAAGCAGAAAGAAGGGAAGAAGAAAATGAAGCAGATTGGTAGAGTAGAGGTGCCGCAATCAGCGTTTATGGCTGTTTTGAAGCTGAATGATTAACCATCATTGATGGTTTTTAAATATAAATCCGCAGAAATTTTCTGCGGATTTTTTTATTCGAATATTTCTCTTCTTTGAGTATTGATTATGTATTCGGTTATTGATGATTTGTAAATTTTTGATGTTGCACTATCAATTTTAATTTTAAATTCTTTTTTCTCTTTTCCTGCAAAGTATGGAATTGCCATGATAAATAATTCCTTAGGTTCCAAAATGAAAAAAGTGGGGTATGCCGGCGGAATACATTCATTAACTACATATCGCGTGTTTAAAGCCTTCTGCCATTTATCATTCTTATTTTTCACGAAGGGACTAAAATATGCCAAGTAATCAGTATTAATTTTCAGTGGTTTTGCAGAAATATTTTTTATGAAGACTGGATACGATTTAAAACTAACCACTTTGTCATTTCTTAATTTGGAAAGAGGAATGGTATCTTTTTCTTTGACAATAATTTCAATGTTTTCTGAGTTTAAATCATCAGTTATTTTTACATTTTCTGAAGAAATTCCTTGAAAAGGTTGTCTATGAAAATAAGGCAGAAGTGATTGATCAAGAATAAAACTTGACTGCTCTTTTTCACCGACAGCGGGTGGTGCTGGTATCCAGTTGATGTCTTGATAATATTTTACTTGAATAGTATCTTTTGAAAAACCTTTGTAAATAAGATTACTTCCGAAATCAAGACTATCTGAATTGAATTCTTCGATACTCATTTTCTCATCCTTCGGAAAGCTCAAAACAATATCATCCGCAAAAGATTTTTCATCTTTGCAACCAATTTGTAAGACGATTAAAATTAAAAGAAATTGTTTCATTAAATGTTTTCTAAGAATTTTGAATGTAAAAAAAACCGTTTCAACTGAAACGGTTTGCTGTTTATTTTTTAGTATATTTTATCTCCATGGTCTTATACTCCTTGCCTGTTTTAGAATCAGGGCCGTACATTTCGAGTGTTTGATGGGTGTCATCCACAAAAGTATAGACTTCCCTCACGTCGCAATCTTTTCCGGGTCTTGATGGGTCTGTCATTTTTCCTTTAAACTCGATGGATTTTTTGGAAGCATTCCATTCGCCCTCCATGTTCATCACTCCGGTTCCCATATTGTCGATCCATGTGCTGACGAACTTCTTCTTAGAATTGTCATACCCTGTAATACTCATTCCTTCGAAAGGCATTCCCATAAAATCTCCTTTGTGTTCGCTGGTTTGATAACGTCCGTCAAAGATCATTTTATTGGTTGTAGTGGAAGTGCTGGTCATGGGTTTTCCACCGTTTTCCATCCACATCGTATTTTCTCCAGACCAAACGCCGTCAGATTTTGCCAGCATTTTCTGCATTTCTCCAGGTGTGGCAAATTCCATCCATGCTTTGGTGGCGGTTGCAGAATCTACAGGTTTCCATTCTTCTTTTTCTGTAGATTCGGTTGCATCTGAACCTGTTTTTACATCCATTTTCACTTTATCGCAAGCGACAAACAAAAGTGCAGTACAGGCTGCAAAAATTAATTTTTTCATAATTGTTTAGTTTTAAGTTGCTTATAAATTTAATAAAAAATAAGATTCAAAAAATTATTATTTTAATCCTGATATTTATGAGTATTAATTGTAGCTTTGTGTACTCATAACGCAAATTAAATTATGGATTCTCCAAAAAAACTACAGGATATCAAAGTCGCTGTCGATGCCGTTATTTTCGGATATTTTGATAAAAAAGATTTACAACTTCTTTTAATCAAGAGAAATATTGAACCATTCAAAGGTGGTTGGGCGCTACCTGGTGGTTTGGTTTTGGATGACGAAAATCTGGATGAAGCTGTAAAAAGAGAACTACACGAAGAAGCAGGTATAAAGCCTGATTTTTTAGAGCAACTCTACACATTTGGCAATGTAGGTCGTGACCCGAGAAATCGTGTGGTTTCCATTGCTTATTTGGGCTTGGTCAATCCTTCATATCATGAGTTGTTCGCAGATTCAGATGCGGAAGATGCACAATGGTTCAGTGTCAATGAGCTTCCGAAGTTAGCTTTTGATCATCAGACCATTATTGACATTGCATTAAAAAGACTTCGTACAAAAATTCAATATCAACCGATTGGTTTTAATCTTTTGAATGATGAGTTTGTGTTTTCTGAATTGGAGAATCTCTACAAAACGATTATCGGAAAAGAAATCGACCGCCGAAATTTCAGAAAAAAAATCATGAGTTATGGATTGCTCAACGAAACTTCTCAATTTAAAAAAGAAGGAAGTGGCAGACCAGGAAAATTATTTACTTTCAATCAGGAGAAATATAAAGCGCTTGAGGAAGAAGGTTTTTATTTCGAAATTAAATAAGATCTAAACACAAATGTCACAAATGTTTTGCACTAATTTCCACTAATATTTTAATGTAAGATAGGAGAAAATTTTAAAAAATACAGGTTATATACATCAATAGGAACGGGCTTTAGCCCGTTTTTTTAATAAATAAGCATTCCATCGGCTTTAGCCAAAACTTAAATGAATAATAATCATTTGTACCATTCGTGAAAAATATTTGTGTGATTCGTGTTTTATAAAATAAATTTTTATTGTTGAAAATCAATTACTTAAATTAATTAGCGTAAAATAAACACAAACAAATTTGGTCAATAAAATCAAACCTTCTTATATTTGTGTAACAATAACGCAATCACGAAATACACATTACAAAATACAATAGAGAAATTTCAGAAAAAAGAAAACATAGAATTCTTATTTTTCTGGGGACATACAGTAAAAGAGGAGATTACAAAAGCTTGTTTCAGTCAATGGTTTCCTTTACAATTCGAAGAAAGTGGAGTAAATTATCCAACTGCCGAATATTATATGATGGCTGGGAAAGCGAGACTTTTTAATGATAATGAAACTTTAGAGGAAATTTTAAAATCAGACTCTCCAAATCAGGCGAAAAGTTTGGGAAGAAAGGTAAAAAACTTTGATCCTAAAATTTGGGACGAACAAAAATATGACATCGTTAAGCGAGCAAATTTTTTAAAGTTTTCACAGAATGAAGCGTTTAAAGAGTTTTTACTTTCAACAAACGATAAAATATTGGTAGAAGCAAGTCCGTACGATACAATTTGGGGAATTGGAATGCTGAAAACAGATTCAAAAGCACAAGATCCATCTCTTTGGAATGGTGAAAATCTGTTAGGATTTGCTTTAATGGAAGTAAGAGATTTATTAAAGGAATAGAATAATTCGCAAAGAATTAAGGCAAAACTATGCAGTTTTTAATTAGTGTAATATTAACACAAATAAAGATTTAAAAACATGGAAGAAGACTTAAAACCCAGATTTATCGAATCATTACAAAGAAATAATGACCAGATAAGAGAAGATCGTGCCCGAACCATCGGGGAAGATTCAGAGTTGATTTACAGGCGGAGAGTAGAAGATATCGAACTGAAAATCAAAAGACTTGAAAGAGAGCAGGAAGGTTTAATCGATATTAGTCCTTTAGACAAAAACAGCTTGACATTTGCTGATTTTCAGCCGGAAGCATTCGTTCAGAAAGACATAGAATTATCATTAACAATCAGAAATTTAAATATTCAGCTTGAAGTTTCCAGAAAAAGATTTGAGTATTTATTTGGCAAAAAATTTTAGTTATGGGAAGTACAAGATACGATATGGACGCTCGTTATGACAGAGCAAGAAAAGAAGGGTATGCATCAAAATCTGCAAGTGAGATTTTCACGCAGAATGCAAAAAGAATGGCACACGAATCAATGAATCCTAAAGGCATTTCTTTCAGAGAATCGAGAGATTCTGCAGTTCATCCGAATTCTGTTCCGATTATTTTAGGATTGGACGTCACCGGAAGTATGGGACATATTCCTCATGAATTGATCAAAGAAGGGCTACCAAAATTAATGGGCGGAATTATTCAGGGCGGTGTTCCTGATCCTGCACTTTTATTCTTAGGAATCGGAGATCATGAATGTGATGGTTATCCTTTACAGGTCGGTCAGTTTGAATCCGGAGATGAAGAATTGGATATGTGGTTGACCAGAACTTATATTGAATCCGGAGGTGGTGGAAATGCCGGAGAAAGTTATTTACTGGCTTGGTATTTTGCCGCTTTTCATACCAGAACCGATGCTTTTGAAAAGAGAAATCAAAAAGGATTGTTGTTCACGGTAGGCGATGAACCTTGCCTGAAAACACTTCCTGCTTCTGCGATCAGAGAAATTATGGGAACGGGTCAGCAAACCTTTACGCATACCGAATTGTTGAAAGAGGCTCAAAAAAAATATGAAGTTTTCCACATCAGTGTTTTGCATTCAGATGGTGCGATGAGAGCGGATAAAGTATGGAAAGATCTTTTAGGACAAAACTGTTTGTCAATTGAAGATTACAGAGATGTTCCAAAAGTGATTAAGGAGATTGTCTGCAGCAGAATTAGTGAAAATCAGTTTAAAACTAAAGATTTAGGTGGTATTGGTAATATTCAAATGTTCTAAAAAATGAAAACAGCACAAATAATTATAGGCTTAGGTTTTGGTGATGAAGGAAAAGGAATCACTACAGATTTTCTGGCTCAGCAACATCCTGAGTCTGTAGTTATTCGTTTTTCCGGAGGACAACAGGCGGCGCATACGGTGATGATTGATTACAAAAAGCACATTCATTCCAGTTTTGCAAGTGGAGCGCTGCGTGGTTTGCCGTCATATTTTACGGAACACTGCACAATTCACCCGACTTTTTTATTTAATGAAAGCCAGGAATTAAAAAAGAAAAATGGAAATGTTGAACTACATATTCATCCGCTGGCAAAGGTTACAACACCTTTTGATGTTTTTAGCAATAGAAAAAATGTTAGAAACTTAGAACATGGCACTTGTGGAAAAGGAGTAGGAGCCACGATGAAAAGAAATGAAAGTCCGTTTAAACTATTTGCTGCTGATTTAATTGCTCCAAAATCAATGTTAATTGAAAAATTAAAAGGCATTGCCAATTATTACGGTTTTGAAGGAGGAGTAGAAATTGAAAATGCTTTACAGGATTTTTTAGAAGCTGTTGATAAAATTGATTGGAAAATTGAAGGTTACAATTATCTAAACTCATTTAACAATCTTATTTTTGAAGGAAGTCAGGGAATTTTATTGGATATGGATCATGGCGTTTTTCCGAATGTGACGTATGCGAATACCACTTCAAAAAACGCGTATGAAATCTGTCGGAAATTACAAGTTGAAGACATCGAAATGTTTTACGTAACAAGAAGTTACTCAACCCGTCACGGAAGCGGGTGGATGAGTAATGAAAAATCGATAAACCTGAAAAATAATCAGGAAGAAACCTGTACTTTTAATGAATTTCAAAAGGATCTTCGTTTTGGAGATTTGGATTATGACTTGTTAAATTATGCTCTGAAATTAGATGAAGCTTACGTGGTTGCTCAACAGAAAAATCTGGTAGTAACCTGTATGGATCAACTGGATGAAACATTTAAATTAGAAAATCTTAAGGTGAAATTTGATGAGGTTTATGGATCATATTCTCCTTATTCAAAGGATTTTAAAAGAATTGATTGATGAGAAATATTGGTAATTTTAAAAGAGAATAAATTTACATATCATTAAATCGATAGCAATGAGCATGTCATCCTGAACTTATCGATGGAAGCCCATTTTTATAATGAATAAATTTCAACGGCTTTAGCCAAAACTTATAAATGATTAAACACAAATGAAAACAACAACACTTTACAGACCTGTCGGAGAAAAGGAAATTATTTTAATTATAGAAAGCAATTCCAAAAAATTTCCGCCAAGATTAGAATGGCAGCCGATTTTTTATCCTGTTTTAAATGAAGATTATGCTTCTGAAATTGCAGAAAAATGGAATACAAGAGATGAAGCAGGAAATTATCTCGGGTTTGTAACCCAATTTGAAGTCTTGGAAGATGAAGTAAATAAATATCCTGCCCAAAATGTCGGAGCTAAAAACCACAATGAATTGTGGGTTCCATCAGAAGAATTAGAAAAATTCAATCAAGCAATTGTTGGAAATATTGAAGTGACAAAAGTATTTATAGGGAAAGATTTCAAAAAGCCTGCAAATAATGACATAGAAAATTTACTATTAAAAATAAAAAAACTAACGATGACAAACAAAGGAATGGCAAAAGATACATTAGACATCTTAGCCAAGAAATATTATATAAACGAACACAACGAAAAAATAAACATAGAAAACGAACTGGAAATTTCTACAAAAGGAACCATTTTGTTTTCACCAGAAGAACTTTCGGAAATGACAAAAAAAGAACTCCCCAAAACAAATTTCGAAACTCGATTTGAGGTTTGGAAATGCAGTTCTTTAAAAGCAATTTTACAATTAGCCGAAGAAGAAAATCAGGAAAAGCTGATGTGTCTGAACTTTGCATCAGCAAAAAATCCGGGCGGAGGTTTTATCAATGGAGCAGAAGCACAGGAAGAAAGTCTGGCACGAACCTCTGCGTTATATGAAACACAGCTTCAGGCAGACAATTATTATAAAACTCATCGTGCAATGAAGTCTTGTTTTTACACAGATATGATGATCTACAGCCCGAAAGTTCCGGTTTTCAGAAAAGATAAAGGTGAATTGTTGCTAAAACCTATTCTGTGCAATTTCATTACTTCTCCAGCGGTAAATGCTGGAGTTGTAAAGCAACAAGAACCGGAAAGAGTTGGTGAGATTTTCGGGGCAATGGATATGAGAATGGATAAGATGCTGGCTTTAGCTCTACACCAAGGAAACGAAACATTGATTTTAGGAGCTTGGGGATGTGGTGTTTTTAAAAATGATCCGAAAGAAATTGCGGAATTATTTAAAAAATATCTTCACGGAAAATATAAAAATAAATTTAAAAGGGTGGTTTTTGCGATTCTTTCGAAGAAAGAGGAAATGATACAGCCGTTCGAAGAAATATAAATTAGTATAAAAAACCAAAATAATCTTATGAAAGCTTACAAGTATAGATCCATTGAAGAAGATATTTTTAAAAGAGATTTTAAAACACTAGCCAGCAATACTTTTTATTCTCCTAATTATACAACACTTAATGATCCATTTGATATTTATTTTGGTGAACAAATATCGCCTTTAATTAAGATTTTAAACAAAGTGTTTCCAAGCAATGATTCATCAAATTTTGAAAAACAATTTAAATCGGTTTTAAATTCTAAAGAAGAGGCAGGTATTTATTGTTTAAGTAAACACTTTTTAAATGAACAGCTTTGGGCTTATTATGCAAGCTCCTATTCAGGCTATTGTATTGAGTATGATTTAGAAAAATTAGTTGATAAAGGGCAGAACTTTGATTTTCAATATCAATTTGAAGTAGATTATAAAGATGATATACCTACTTTAAAAATTAATGATATTATTGAAAGGAATATCAACTTTATTAGAAAGATGTTCGCTACAAAAAAATCGACTTGGAAACATGAAGAAGAAATAAGATTAATTTTTGATAAGTATGGAGTAAAAAAATTTCATCCTTCTGCCATTACAGGAATTTATTTTGGAATTAAAACACCAGAAATAATTAAGGAGTCTTTTTATGGACTTTATAAAGATATGGATGTGAAATTTTATGAAGTATTTCCATCAAATTTTAAATTGGATTTTAAACTTATTAATGAAACAAAAAGAAAATTGAAATATGATATTAGTAAATTTCAATTTGATATTCTGGATCATACAACTAATGTCCTGCATGAGATTTATTATATTTTCTACAATCATGATATTGATAGCTTGAGTATAAAAGAGTTCATTTTAGCTTTCAGAGAAAAATACTGTGTAAAAGAAAATACTTTGTATCTATTTAATAATAAGGAAGCTAAATCATTTATTAATGTCTTACAAAAAAGTGAAAAAGAATATATTTTTTACGCTGACTCAATAATAACAGTCAGTGATAGCGGAGAAGATATAGATATATACAATCCTCTTAAAGATTTTAAATACAATGAAATTATGAATAAAAACAAATGAAAAAACTAACCATATTAACCGGTGCCGGAATCAGCGCCGAAAGCGGAATAAAAACATTCAGAGACGGAGATGGTCTTTGGGAAAATCATAATATAACAGATGTGGCAAGTCCGGAAGGATGGAGAAAAGACAGAGAATTGGTTCTTGAATTTTACAACCAAAGACGCCGCCAGCTTCATGAAGTAGAACCCAATGATGCTCACAAATTAATTGCCGATTTAGAAAAATATTTTGACGTTCAAATCATCACTCAAAACATCGATGATTTACACGAAAGAGCGGGTTCAGAAAATATCATTCATCTTCACGGAGAATTGTTTAAATCTTGTTCGTGCAATAATAAAAGTTTGATTTACGAACAAAAAGAAGATATCAAAATCGGTGACAAAGCCGAAGACGGAGCACAATTACGACCTTTTATTGTTTGGTTCGGGGAAGAAGTTCCGTTGATGAATGAAGCCACGGAAAAAGCAAAAGAAGCCGATATTTTTTTGGTAATCGGAACTTCTTTGCAGGTCTATCCGGCTGCAGGATTGCTTCATGACATCAAAGATAATTGTTTGTTAATTGTCATCAATCCCAACGAAACAGGCTTCGGATACGGACAAAGAGCTGTTGTCATGAAAGAAACCGCAACACAAGGAATGAAACTATTGTTTGATAAATTAGTAAATCTAGCCTAATGGAAAATATTGTAAAAGCCGGAATTTTTGGGGTTTGCATTGGCGATGCTTTGGGCGTTCCAGTGGAATTCCAAAGTCGAGACCAATTAAAACGCTCACCAATTACAACAATGAGAGCTTTTGGAACACATCATCAACCTGCGGGAACCTGGAGTGATGATAGTTCTTTAATGTTGTGTCTTGCGGATAGTCTTTGCAAAGGATATTATTTAGAAGATATCGCTTTAAAGTTTTTGCAATGGTATAATGCAGAAGCCTGGACTCCTCACGGAAGAGTTTTCGATATTGGAATAGCAACTTCACAAGCGATTCATAGGATTAGCAAAGGAACTTCTCCTACTTTATGTGGTGGAACAAGTGAGTTTGATAACGGGAATGGTTCTTTAATGAGAATTTTGCCATTATTATTTTATATTAAAGATTTTCCTATTGAAAAACGTTTTGATAAAGTAAAAGATGTTTCGAGCATTACACATGGTCACATTCGTTCTGTTTTAGCTTGTTTTATTTACTTAGAATTGGGTTTGGAAATTCTGACAGGAAAAGATAAATGGGACGCATATAAAACAATGCAGGGAAAAGTGCGAAACTTTTTGGATCAGAATCCGATTTGTTCTCAAAATGAAATGGATAAATTCTATCGAATTTTAGAATTAAAAGTCGGCGAATATGATTTGGATCATTTGCATACTTTGCAGGAAGAAGAAATAAGTTCTTCAGGCTACGTTCTTCACAGTTTAGAAGCTTCATTATGGTGTTTTCTAAACTCAGAAAGTTATTCCGAAGCGGTCTTAAAAGCAGTCAATTTAGGAGAAGACACCGACACAACCGGAGCTATCACAGGTGGAATTGCGGGAATTTATTATGGTTTTGAAAATATTCCTGAGGAATGGATTACAGAGTTGGTGAGGAAAGAGGATATTGAAAACTTATGTAATAAATTAGAACAGAAATTAATGAATTAAAACACAGACCATGAACGAACAGCAAAAGAAAAAAACCAGCAAATTCCTGAGCTACGTTCTCAGGCATCATCCCGAACTCATCAATTTAAATTTGGATGAAAACGGATGGGCAGATGTTGCTGAATTAATCACAAAATCAAAAAGAGATTCTTATGAGGACTTTACCTTTGAAGAATTGGATGAAATCGTACAAACTAACGAAAAAAAGCGCTTTGCTTTTAATGAAGATAAAACAAGAATCAGAGCCAGTCAGGGACATTCGATTGATATTAATCTGGCTTTAATTCCACAGCAACCACCGGAATTTTTATACCACGGAACGGCTGAAAACAACATCAAATCTATTTTAGAAAACGGAATCGAAAAAAGAAACAGACAGCACGTTCATTTAAGTCAGGATAAAGAAACCGCAACCAACGTCGGAATGCGCCACGGAAAACCAATAATTCTAACTATTAAAACACAAGCCATGTTTGAAGACGGAATAGAATTTTATTTTTCTGATAATCAAGTTTGGCTGACGGATTTTGTAGATAAAAAATATATTGCTGAATAAGAACTGCTGATCAACTGTATAATGTTATTATTCAGCTGTAAAGAGAATACATCTAAAATGATCAGAAAATTAGGAATAGATAACCTGATAAATGAAGCAAGATTTGAATCTTGTATTACGCAGAAGCGAAAAAAATGTGCGGCTTTGCAAAACAATCAAATACCCTTCAAAAATTTATTTCAGTAATTTTAAAGCTTGAAATATCACCCCAATGAAACTTAACTATCTCCTGTTCTTTCTAAGTTCTTTATTTTTTGCGCAGAATACTTTTGAGACACCATTTGAAAAAGGAAATGGAAATCAGACTGTTAGCTATGATGAAATGAATTCCTATTATCAGAATTTAGCAAAAAACTTCAATACGATTCAATATCTGAAAAAAGGAGAAGATGATAATGGTAAACCGATCTATGTGGTTGTTTACAATCCTTTTCCTGAAAAAGATTTAGAGCAATTAAGGAAAGAAAAAGTCATTCTCTTTATCAACAACGGAATTCATCCTGGCGAACCGGACGGAATTGATGCTACCATGATAATGCTGAGAGATTTGGCAACAAAAAAAATCAAAACTCCTGAGAACTTCATCATCGCTGCTATTTCAGCTTATAATGTAAGCGGAATGTTGAATCGTGGTTCATTTTCCAGAGCCAATCAGAATGGTCCCGAAGAATATGGTTTCAGAGGAAATTCGAGAAATTATGATTTGAACAGAGATTTCATTAAAGCAGATTCTAAAAATGCAAAAAGCTTTCAGGAGATCTATCAATGGCTCAAACCTGATGTTTTTATCGATAATCACGTAAGCAACGGAGCTGACTATCAGTATACTTTTACTTATATTTCAACATTCAAAGAACGGTTAGGAAATCGTTTGGGCGAGTATTTCTATAATCATTTTCAATCTAAAAATCTGGAAAACCTAAAGCAAATAGGGTATGAAAGTACACCGTATGTCAATATTCACGGGGATGTTCCGGAAATCGGTTTTGCGGCTTTTGAAGATTCGCCGAGATATTCTACAGGATATGCTTCTTTGTTTAATGCAATGGGAACAATGCCTGAAACACACATGTTGAAACCTTATGATAAAAGGGTAGACGCGACGTACAAATATATGCTTGTCAATCTTCAGAATATAGATAAAGAGTACAAAAAAATAAAAAAAATTCGTCTTGAAAATCTGGAACAGTATCAAGCAGGAAAAAAGTATGGAATTCGCTGGAAAATAGACTCTACAAAATTTTCTACAATGGATTTTAAAGGCTTTGAGGGCGCTTATAAACCCAGCGATGTTTCAGGTAAACCGAGGCTGTATTATGACCGGAAAAAACCTTTTACCAAAAGAATAAAATTATTTACAACTGCAAATCCTACAGGGTATATAACGATCCCGAAACAGTATATTATTCCTCAGGCGCAGTATGAAGTGATTGAGAATCTTAAGAGGAATGGAATTCAGATGGAAGTTATTAAAAAAGATGATGTTTTATCTGTAGAATATTACACAATTGATGATTTCAAAACGGTAAAAAGTCCCTACGAAGGTCATTATCTGCATTATGATACCAAAGTAACCAAGTCAATGAATTCGATTCAGTTTCTGAAGGGAGATTACTTGGTTTCTACCAATCAGCCAGGTGTGAAGTATATCATTGAAACTCTCGAGCCGGAAGCCATTGATTCATTTTTCAATTGGAATTTCTTCGATTCGATATTGGCTCAGAAAGAATATTATTCTGCTTACATTTTTGAAGATACAGCCGCACAATTGTTAAAGGATAATGCTCAGCTAAATAAACTTTTTGAAGAAAAAAAATCTTCCGATAAAAAATTTGCTGATGATGGAAAGGTACAATTGGATTGGATTTACAGACATTCTCCTTATTATGAGAGAAATTCGCATAGAGTTTATCCTGTTTACAGAGTTTTAGAAAACTAAAAAGAAAAGACGTTTCGGCAGAAACGTCTTTTCTTTTTATCTTTTAGGTAATCCTTTTTTCAAAGCATAATTGGCTCTTTCAACAGCTTTTTTCTCCTTCCAGTCCATATATTTCTTTTTGAACTGACCTTTCATGATATTATCAAAATTTCTCTGTACGGTAAGGTTCCATAGTGAATTAGCTTTCACAGCCCAGGATTTATCCCATGCGCGAAGCGAAAGTGAGAAACTTCCATCCAAATACTTCATCCAGTGCCACCAACCGGTTGGCATAAACAAAGTGTCACCATGCTCCAGAAAACATTCAATTCCTTCTACACCGTCCAACGCAGGGAATTTTTCAAAATCAGGATTGGAAATATCAAAATCCTCCAAAGCATAGGTGGCATAAGGAAGTTTGTACAATCTGTCTTTCCATTTGTATTCAAAAAGCAAGACATGTTTTCTTCCGTTGAAATGCGTGTGGAAGATATGCGCTAAATCAATATCGTAATGTAAGAATGTTACAGAACCTTTACCTCCAAAAAACATTGAAGGGTATTTATCTAAAAATCCGCCCATCAAATCTGATGGAGAGATGTAATCCTCCAATAATTTATTCGCACGTTTGATAGGATCAAAAAAGAAAATCCTCAAATCGGTAGGTTCTCTTTGGATCAAATCGATATAATCGGCAAACTTCATTTCAGTAGTTGGCGTATTGATAGGAGCTGAAGGATCAGCTTTTGCGCTGTCATAAAGGGGAACCGTCACATCTCCTACCACTTCCTTCACATAATCCATCGTCCATTTTTGATAGGCCGGCCATTTTTTGGCCATATTTTTAATCACTACCGGTCTTCTTGGGATCAGATACTTCTCGCGAAACTCTTCCTGAGTAATATCATCAACAATATCTATAGGTTTTAGAATAACCCCCATTATTATAAATTTTATGTTACAAAATTATTAAATAAATAGATATGAAAATTGAATTACTATTCTTTTTAATCTATGACCTTCATCATTTTTTTTTTGATTTAAAATAAAAGGAAGTGAATTTTACGTAAAGATTAAGAATAAATCAAGAAAAAATTGGAAAAGGATTTTATTAAGCTATATTTATCACTATTTTTGTAGTTATAAAAAAGAGATTTAACCTTTGTCTCAAAATTATATCTCTATAATGTGTAACAAAAAAACAAACCTAATAACTAATTACTCAAATAATCAATTATGAACAGAAAAATCTCCTTATTTCTTATGGTGTTTTTCTCAGTCATTGCTTTCGCACAGAAAACAGTGTCAGGGAAAATTACAGATGAAGACGGTGTGGCAATCCCGAGTGCCAGTGTAACGGTAGAAGAACCTGGCAAAGATGCCATTCTTGCATACGGAATTACCAATTCTAAAGGAGAATATAAGGTAACGTTCACTTCTTCAGAATCCAATGTAGATTTGAAAGTAAAAGCTTTTAACCAAAAACCTTTAACCAAACAAATCCCAAATAGTGATCAGACGTTGACATTCAAGATGCAGTCTGAAGCTACAGAAATTAAAGAAGTTCAGCTCAAAACCAAGATGATTACCTCCAGAGGAGATACGATCGCTTACGATCTGAAAGCATTCGACAGCAAAAACGACCGTACATTGGCCGATGTAATGAAGAAAATTCCTGGAATTGAGGTGAACGCAGACGGTTCTATTCTTTATCAGGGAAATGCCATCAACAAATTTTACGTCAACGGAAAAGATTTGATGGAAGGAGGATACGGAACCATCAACAACTCGCTTCCAAAAGATGCTGTACAAAAAGTTGAAGTTTTGGAGAATCACCAACCCGTAAAAATGCTTCAGGGAAAAATTCCTTCAGATGCAGCGGCAATCAACATTAAGCTTAAAAACTCTGTAACGATGACAGGTCGAGGCGAAGTGGGAACCGGTTTCGGAGATCCTTGGCTTTGGAATGTGAAACTAACACCTATGTTTTTTGGTCAGAAAAGCCAATGGGTAGTCAATTATAAAACCAATAATGTAGGTGAGCAGGTAGAAAACGAAGGAAATATCATCGGTTTCGGAAGCAGCTGGGAAGGTAGAAGAGGAAATGCTTCACAGAATAACTGGTTAAGCGTAGAAAATGCGAGTGTGCCCAATCTTCCGGTAAAAAGGTATTTGTTTAACAGTGTACATTATGTTTCTGCGAACTATTTAACCAATATTGACAAAAAGAAAGAATGGGAATTAAAAGTTAACGCTAACTATACAAATAATGCTGTGGAAAGAGAGTCGACCACAAATGTTAATGATTTCCAGCAGAATACGTCTTATGGATATAGCTTTTTGAACAATTTTTACACAGACAAATTAAAAGGAGAATTAATCTTCACCAAAAATGCTAAAAAAGGATTTTTCAAAAACGTGACGACTTTCTCACAATTTTGGAATGCAGACCGATCTGATGCAAACAGATATGACAATATTGCGGGTAACAGATTTGGTAGTGAGGCTGTTCAGTCACCAACATCTTCTTTCCAAAACTCACTGAGTACGATTATTCCGTGGAAAGAAAAGATGGTTAATTTAAAATCTTATATAAACTATCAGGATGACTATCAAACATTGCAGATCACTCCTGCCAATTATCTGCAAATACCTTTCAGAGCAACACCTGCGGGACCGCTTACGACGATTCCTTTTGCTCCGGGTAGTGTTGCTTTTCAGACTTACAGAATGAAAACTTTAGATACGTCTCATTCCGCAAATATTAGTTTTACAGCAAAAGGGTGGACTTTCACGCCAGAAGTTGGAGTAGATTTTTCAACAGATAACCTGACAACAGACTTTAATGGTGTTACTACAGGATCAACTCCGGATTTTGGAAGTTCGTTGTACGAAAACAGCTTAAAATTCACAGAGTTTAAGCCTTTTGCTTCGGTGGGGATCAACTATAAATCTGATGCATGGAGTGTATTTTCTAGTTTACCGGTAAATTTTAATAATATAAAAGCTGAAGATCCTTTCAGAAATGTTAATAAAACTTTGAGCAGAACGACTTTTACACCTAATTTATTTGCTCAGTATTCTTTCGCTTCTTTCTTTAAAGCAAGTGTTAACGGTAATATCAGCAATAACTTTGGAGATATTCAAACTGCGTATGCAGGATATATCTTAACGAGTCCTGGAGGTTTCAATGTAATGAACGCTTCAAACCCAATTCCTCAAACTACTACAAAGAGCTTAGGCGGTAGATTGGAATATAGAAACCCACTTAATAACTTATTCTTTAACGCAGGATACAGATTAAGTGATGCAAAAAATAACCTATTGGCTTCAAGTTCAGTAAATGCTTCAGGATTCAGTGTTATTGAATATATTGAAAGAGAAAACAAAAGAGAAACAAATACTTTGTATGGTGAAGTTGGAAAGTATTTTCCAAAATTTAAAACAAATACATCTGTTACATTTAATCAGTCAACAACAATATCTCAGTCTATAAGAAATAATGATCTTTTAGATAATAAGAATCTGTCGAATGCATTAGGATTTAAATTTAACAATACTTATTTCTCATGGATGAGTGTTGATTTCAATTTCTCTAAAACGTGGAGTAACAGAACTAACGGAATATTACAGGGGGACTTAGGGAAAGCTGAAGGTTATACGCATAATTTAAATGTATTCTTTTATCCTTTAGAAAATCATACAGTAGGATTCTACTGGGATCAAATCAATTCGAGCCAAGCAAATGAAGAATACAAGAATGGTTTCTTTGATTTATCTTACCAATACAGCTGGGCTAGTAAAAAGGTTGATTTTGAATTGAAATGGATGAATATTGCCAACAGAAAAGTTTTTGAAAGAGTAGACGTAGGTGATGCTTCAATCAGTCAGACGACAATGCTACTAAGACCAAGTCAGGTAATGCTCGCTGTAAAATTCAACTTTAAATAAAACACAAAAACCAATCTCACTGAGATTGGTTTTTTATTTAAATTAAAAGCTTTGCAAATCTGCGGTCGGGCCATAACTTCCGGGCAGCTGAATATCATTTAATCTGTAATAAACTCCTAGCTGTGCACGGTGATGAGTAATTTGGCTTAAACTGTGGCGGATGGCACCGTATTTCGTCCAGGAAGAAAGTGTTTGTCCGTCATTTTTCAAAGACCAGCTTGGCTCAAGATCTTTTTCTGTAGCTTTTTCCAAAGCTTCTTTACTCGATTTGTAATTGTCTTCCAAAACTTTAAGCAAATCTTCTCTTGTGGTAAGCAGTTTTGGTCTTAAACTACTTTTAGCAAAATCAAGTTCTGAGCTATTGAGCATAAAGCCAGCCCATCCAAAAATTTCCGCAATATGGGTGGCAAGATGTGCCATTTTCATGCTTTTAGGATGCGGGCTGTACTCATTTTTGTCTTCCGGATAAATTTCAAAAAACTTCTTTGTTGTCTGATACTCGGCTTTCAGCTCGTCTCTGAATTGTTTTAATGGGTCCATACAATATTTGTTTTTAGGTTATTTAAATTTAAAAATTTTCGTCAAAATAGAAATGAAAGAAATTTTAATTAAAAAAATCTGTAACAAAATTATATAAGTGATCACTAATTATATAAACGTTATTAAAATGAAAAATTTATTTTCAATAGTATTGATTGCAGTTTGTACAATTGCTAATGCGCAGGAAACTGCCAACCGATTCTTTTACGAATTAACCTTTAAACCTAAAAAAGATTCTACAAAAATTGATAAAGTAATTGCCACTCTAGACATTACAGGTAAAAAATCTATCTATCAGGACTATACTGTCGCTGCTCAGGATTCTATCATCAAGTTAGCGGTAGAAGAGATGGAAAAGACTAAATCGTTTAAAGATATGTCTAAGCTTATTAAGATGCCAAAATTTTCATACAAGATTATAAAGACATATCCTGAAATGAAAGAGCAGTTTGTAGATAGAATCAGTATGAATTTATTTGGATATGAAGATGACATAAAATTTAATTGGAATATTCTTCCCGAAAAAGAAAAAGTAGGAGAATATAATACTCAAAAAGCAACTACAGATTTCGGAGGAAGAAAATGGACGGCTTGGTTCAGTACAGATATTCCATTCCAGGACGGACCTTATAAATTTTACGGATTGCCTGGATTAATTGTTAAGATTGAAGATACAGACAAACATTATTCTTGGAAATTAAGTGGTAATAAGAAAATCGAAAACTACGATGAATTATCGTACTCAGAAAAGATCAATGCTAAATACGGGATGTCAAATACGGTAACACCTACATCTAAAGAGAAATTTGAAAAAGCATATGCTACATTTAAGAAAGATCCGATGGGAGAGTTTCGTCAGAGAATTACCCCAGAAATGTCTAGTATGAAAATGCCCGGATCTGATATTACAATTGGAGAAATGATGAAAAAACAGGAAAAGATGGCGAAAGATTTTTTCAATTCTAATGATAATCCTATTGAGAAAAGCAACAAACCGAACGTAGGCAATTTAGAGAAAGTTGGAGTAGAAAAAAACAAAAAATAATTTTCATATTTAACTCACTATATTGGAATAAACCCAAATGCAGTACCGCATTTGGGTTTGTTTTTTTAGGTCAACAATGTTATTTAGATTAAATTTAAATAGCGTATATTTGCAGGTAGAAAAAATATAGGTATTGAAAGATAACTATTCACAAACATTAAACAGATTTCCTAAGAATAAACTTGGGAAGATTTTGGGTTATAATAACAATCAGTTGAAGATGCCCAACAAAATCATAGAAATGGGGCTTTTGCCTGAAACTGTTTTCAGAATTCTGTATCAGGCTCCTTTCAACGGTCCTCTTTATGTAGAATTTGGCGAAGAGAGAAGCCGGATTGCACTGCGCAAAGAAGAAGGCGAGTTTATCATTGTAGAAGATTGGAATTAATGCAGCAAAACAACAGGAAACAGGTACTTTTAGTAGGAAATCCCAACGTAGGAAAATCAACCCTTTTTAATGCTCTCTGTAATAAGAAACAGAAGACGGGTAACTACGCAGGAGTTACCGTTTCAAGTCATTCCGGCTTATACACCTACAAGAATGAAGAGGTTGAGGTTGTAGACCTTCCCGGTTCTTACAGTATTTATCCTAGTTCTGAGGACGAAGCAATTTTTTCTAAATTTCTTTTGGAAGGTCAGAAAGACTTTGCGGGAGTTATTTATATTCTGGAAGCTTTAAGTTTAAAGAGAGGATTGCTTTTATTTCAGCAGATTCAGGATCTGGGCATTCCGATGATTTTGGTTGTTAACCAAATAGATCAGGCAGAGAGAAGAGGAATCAATATTGATATTGGGAAATTTTCAGAGGCTTTGAATATCAAAATTATACAAACCAATGCTAAGGAACAGTTGGGAATTGAAGCGATACAGGAGGCTGTTTTAAATAATGATTTTGCTGAAATAGAAAAACCATCATTTGAAATTCCTGCCGAACATAAAGATTTTTTAAATAAAGTTGCTGCACACAATCATTTTCAAAACGATTATAAAGCGTGGATGAGTATTTCTGTCGGCGCAGATTTAAATAAATTAGATTCTGCGACAGATTTAATTGAGGATCCTGAATCTAAGAGTTTGGTTCCGAAAAGATTGCAGGTTCAGGAAGTGGTGAGGAGATATCAGAATATTGACAAAATTTTATCGAATGTCATTTCTAAAAAACCTCAGTTTAAAGAACTGTTAACCGAAAAACTAGATAAAGTTCTTGTTCATCCAATTTTAGGATATGTGGTTTTTATTGGAATTTTGCTGGTTATTTTCAACAGCGTTTTCTTTTTGGCAGAATATCCGATGAATTGGATCGATGAGTTTTTTGCATGGCTTTCTGCATTTACTGGAGAACATTTGCCTGAAGGTCCAATCAATTCACTGATTTCAGACGGAATTGTCCCGGGGTTAGGCGGAATCATCATCTTCGCTCCACAAATCGGGATTTTATTATATTTCCTTTATCTTTTGGAAGATTCGGGATACATGGCGAGAGTTATCTTCTTGATGGATCGATTTCTTCGTCCTTTTGGGTTGAATGGGAAAAGTATCGTTCCGCTGGTTTCAGGAACAGCCTGTGCGATTCCTGCGGTCATTTCAACAAGAAATATCGAAAATTTCAGAGAAAGACTGCTGACGATTCTGGTGACTCCGTTTATGACTTGCTCGGCAAGACTTCCGGTGTACAGCATTATCATTGGGTTGATTATTTCAGATAAAACTTTCTTGGGAATTCAGTACAGAGCTTTGGTGCTTTTGGCAATGTATCTTTTAGGTTTTTTCGTAGCATTACTTTCTGCGGCAATTTTAAAAGGTTTCATTAAAAATAAAGGAAAGACTTATCTGGTAATGGATCTGCCAACTTATAAAAAACCTCTTTTCGGATATGATATGAAAATGGTTTTAGGGAAAGTCTGGGATTTTATTACAGGAGCGGGTAAAATTATATTCATCGTTAGTATCATCATATGGTCTCTGAGTTATTTTGGGCCAAAACAAAGTCCTGATCAGATGGTGGCCACAGATGTGAAGTTAGATCACTCTTATTTAGCTAAGATGGGAAAGGCAATCGAGCCTGCCATTGCACCGTTGGGATATGACTGGAAGATGGGCGTAGGGATTCTGACAAGTTTTGTGGCAAGAGAGGTTTTCGTGGGAACGATGTCTACTTTGTACAGTTTAGACGATGAGGCTCCTGAAGGAAAAGTAATCGATAAAATGCGGATGGATGTAAAACCAAATGGCGAAAAAGTCTTCAGTTTTGCAACCGGAATTTCGGTTTTATTGTTTTATGCGTTTGCAATGCAGTGTGTTTCTACCGTTGCAGTAGTTTATAGAGAAACCAAAAGCTGGAAATGGACAGGCTTTCAGGTGATAATGATGACAGGTTTGGCATATTTTGTGTCATTAATAGCGTATCAAATCTTAAAATAATGGATTCTTCCTTAATTTTTCAATATATAGTCATCGCTCTGGTCGTGCTTTTTGCCTGTTATTCTTTATTTAGATATATCAGGAAAAACTTTGCACCCAAGAAATTTGATTCTAAAAGATCAGGCTGCGATAAGGATTGTGGGTGTTCTTAGAAGTCTTCTTCGAGTTATCATCATTAACAAAGTTTAAACTCTGTTTTTTTTAAGGAACAACTTACTAACGTTAAGCACAATTCATCAATCGATCTTTGTTTTATTCGTATTTTTGCAAAAACATTTTTAAAGTATGTCATTAATAAAAAGTATCTCCGGAATCAGAGGAACGATTGGTGGAAAAGTAAATGATAACTTGACACCGCTTGATGTCGTGAAATTTGCCTCTGCGTTCGGAACATGGCTTCAGAACAATAAAAATAAAAAAGATTTAACCTTAATTATTGGTAGAGATGCAAGAATCTCGGGTTCAATGGTCAATTCTTTAGTGACTGCAACTTTGCAGGGATTGGGAATTCATGTTGTTGATCTTGGGCTTTCAACTACGCCAACAGTGGAAATCATGGTTCCTGAATTAAATGCTGACGGCGGAATTATTTTAACCGCTTCCCACAATCCAAAACAATGGAATGCGCTAAAGCTGTTGAATGAAAAGGGAGAATTTATCAACGGGGAAAATGGAGCTGAAGTATTGGCATTGGCAGAAAATGAAGATTTTAACTATGCTGAGGTTGATGATTTAGGAAAATACGAAACCAGAGATGATGCTTTTGATATTCATATTCAGCAGATTCTTGATTTACCGATGGTGGATTTTGAAGCGATTAAAGCTAAAAAATATAAAATAGTTTTAGATGCCGTAAACTCTACTGGCGGAATTGCTATTCCTATGCTTTTAGAAAAATTAGGTTGCGAAACGGTAAAATTATATTGCGAACCCAACGGACAATTCCCGCATAATCCAGAGCCTTTGAAAGAACATTTGGGAGATATATGTGAATTGGTGATCAAAGAAAAAGCAGATTTCGGTGTGGTGGTAGATCCGGATGTTGACAGATTGGCTTTGGTCGACGAAAACGGAGAAATGTTCGGTGAAGAATATACTTTGGTTGCCGTTGCGGATTATCTGCTGAAAAATAAAAACGGAGTGGCCATTTCAAATCTTTCTTCAAGCCGCGCACTGAGAGACGTTGCCAAAGCTCACAATTCAGAATACTTTGCAAGTGCTGTAGGGGAAGTGAATGTGGTGAATTTAATGAAAGAAAAAAATGCTGTGATCGGTGGCGAAGGAAACGGAGGGATTATCTATCCTGAACTTCATTACGGAAGAGATTCTTTGGTGGGTGTTGCTTTGTTCTTAACGCATTTGGCTAAAGAAAACAAAACTGTGTCAGAATTGAGAGCCGGCTACCCAAGTTATTTCATGGGGAAAAAGAAAATTGAATTAACTCCTGAAATAAATGTTGATGAGCTTTTAACTAAAATGGAAAAAGAATATCAAAATGAAGAGGTTTCTACGGTAGACGGTGTAAAAATAGATTTTGAAAACAATTGGGTTCACTTAAGAAAGTCGAATACAGAACCGATTATCAGAATTTATACTGAGGCTTTTTCACAAGAAGAAGCCGACAAATTAGGCGATGATATGATAGAAAAAATCAGAAGTTTGATTTAAAAATTTTAACATCTGTTTCATCATTTTAATCGTAATTATTATTAACTTTAAAGTAATAAGATTTTCAGAAGCGAGTATTGGTATATCTCATATCTCTGGTCTTAAATCTTAAAACTCTTTTTTATATTGGAAGAATATTTTGGAAATGAACTTGTAAAAAAGTTCGAGGAAATGATGGAAAATAATGATGAATTCTACTTCGATACAGAAGAATTAGATGATATTATTGTTTATTATCTGGAGTTGGGAGATTTTAATTACGCCGATATGGCAGTAACTTATGGTCTCAAACTTCATCCCAATTCTTTGGATATCAAGATCAAAAAACTTGAAGTGCTCTTAGAATGGGAAGATTATAATACAGCGAAGGAAATGATCGACGAGTTAAAAGGTTCTTCTATGGAGAATACAGACTTTTTGGTATGCTACGCAAAGTATTATTCGAATTTAGGAAACCCCAGAAAATCTATTGACATTTGCAAAAAAGCTTTAGAATTAAATGAAGAAGAAAACTTCCTGAATAATTTTATCGCTGATGAATATGTCAATTTGGGAGATCCTTTTAACGCACTTAAACATTATCAGCAGGCATTGAAGGATGATCCTACCGATGAATATTCGTTGGAAAACGCAATGATCTGTTTCAGTGATATGAATAAGAGTGAGGAAGCAATTGCTTTTCTGAATGACTATCTTGATAATTTTGCCTACTCAGAAGTAGCGTGGAGCGAGTACGGACAGTATTATTTCAACAGAAAGAATTATGAAGAAGCCATCAAAGGTTTCGACTATTTGCTGGCAATCAACTCCAGCGCTGTTGGAGTGTATGCAAGTAAAGCAGCATGTTATGAAGCTTTGAATCAATACAAAAAGGCAATTGAAGTTTATGAAGAAATGCTTGAGTTGGAATACACAAAAGCATTCACCTTTTATAAAATAGGATTGTGTTATAAAGCTTTAAAGCAGCCGACCGTAGCTTTAAATTATTTCCAGAAATCACTGAGAGAAGATCCTCAGTTTTATATGGCAATGATGGAGCAGTCTTATCTATACGAAGAAATGGGCGGAATGCCTGAAGCGCTGCACTTTGCAAGAGAAGCTACTTTGCTGAATGACGGTAACCTTGAGTATCAGAAAAGGCTTGCCTTTTTATTTATCGACTCAGGAAAGTTTGAAGAAAGTCTTTCGTGCCTGAAAAAGTTGGTCGATGCAGAACCGTCAAGATTTTATAATTGGTACGCATATACAGAAGTTTTAATGTTGGTGGGCGAATATGAAGAAGCGGTTACCGTTTTGATTGCGGCCTTACAACATCACAATCGTGCAGAATTGTATTACCAGCTGAGTAACTGTTATTTTAATTTGAAAAATGCAACAAAAGGCGCTGAAAGTTTAGAGAAAGCTTTAGAACTCGACCCTTCCTTGATTAGTGATATGCAGAAAAAATATCCGTATATCAAAGATGAAGTGAAGAAAGTTAAGGCTAAGGTGGTGAAGAAGAAAGATTGATTAGCTGGGTGTTAGCAGCTGCAAGATGGATGTTTTGCTTTGCCTTACAAACAGATTTAGTCTTCTCATCTGATAAAATTTAAAAGATTAATTTAAATAAAATAATCCTGCAGCAATGCGGGATTTATTTTTGCGCATTCGTCATCAATCTACGTTATTTCAATTGATGAAACTTTGTGGTCTCTGCTAAGTGGAACGACTTTGCGAACTTAAAAACAGTTAGTAGTAAAAAAAAATCTTAGTAAACTTTGCGTTTAAAAAAATGCATTCAATCAATTTAAGTTAATTAACGTGGGATTTATTTTTGAATAACAGTTTTAGCCCTTAAAAAGATCAACCCGGCAATAATAATACTTGCTCCCGCAAATTGTAAAATCGTCAGTTTTTCACCGTCTAAAATCCCCCAGATAATTGCTACAATCGGCATCAGCAAAGTAACGGTCGATGCAAACAGCGGAGTAGAAACTTTGAGCAAACGATAATTCATCATCATCGCCAAACCAGTTCCGAAAACGGAAAGCAAACTCACAAACATCAAACCCATCATGTTTTCTTTTGAAAAAGTAAATGTTGAAGCAAAACCGGTTGAAAGTAAGGCTATAAGTGATGGTAAAAATAAAATAAATGAAAATACAAATGCCGACAAAACAGTAGAGGAAACTTCCATCAGCTTAGATTTTACAGTCGTTGTACTGATAGCGTAGCATAATGTTGCCAAGAGCAAAAGCAAAATAGGAAATATTTTAAATTGAGAATCTTCTCCGCCCCCAAAAGCAAGCATGCAGACTCCGGCAAAACTGATGAAAATACCGGTCATTTGTCTCTTGGTCGTTTCAAACTTCCAGAATAAAGTTCCAACAATAATCACAAAGATAGGCATCATTGAATTGATGATTCCTGCAATACTGCTGCTGACTTCTGTTTCAGCGATAGGAAACAGGAACATTGGGATAAAATTTCCTGTAAAAGCTGCTAAAATCAACCATTTTAAATGCTTCTTTGGAAAGAGTTTGTATTTTGATAAGGCAATGGGCATTAGAATAATTCCTGCGATTAAAACTCTCAATGCTCCGACCTGATAAGGAGTAAAATGGTCTAAGGACTTTTTAATTAAAATAAATGACGAACCCCAAATAATGCTGAGCACAATCAGAAGAATCCATTTTTCTTTATCTGCTCTCATTGTTGTTGTGTAAAGTTTTTAGAAACTCTTTTTTAGGGATCATGGTTGCGCCTAAGCTTTCAAGGTGTACGGTGTGAGATTGACAGTCGATCAAAGCGAATTCGTCTTTATGAGCTTCTACAAAATGTATAAATCCGGCTTTTGATGCGTTGCTCACTTTGGCAAACATACTTTCTCCGCAAAAGACGTTTCCCACCTGCAAGCCGTAAAATCCACCGACCAGTTCATTGTTTTGCCACACTTCAATACTTCTTGCAAAGCCATATTCATGAAGTTTTATAAAAGATTCCATCAACTCATCCGAAAGCCAGGTTCCGTCTTGTCCTTTTCGGCTGACCTGCTGACAGTTTTTAATCACTTCTCTGAAATTCTGATTTTCTGTAAATGTGAATTGATTATTCTTTAAAATTTTCCTCATTGATTTGGAAACTTTTAAATCTTTTGGAAACAAAACAAACCTCGGATCAGGACACCACCAGAGAATTTCTTCATCAGGATTGAACCACGGGAAAATACCATTTTGATATGCAAACCAAATTCTTTCCATAGACAGGTCACCTCCAAAGGCAATAATACCTTCATGACCGTCATAATGCAACGGATTGGGAAAAGAAATTTCGTTGGGGTCTAGTCGAATCATAGGTGAAAAAAATCCCACTTAAAAAGCGGGATTGTGTTTGATAGTATGCTTTAATTAAAAAGGTAAATCGTCGTCGTCGTCTCCCGCAAAAGGATTTTCGTTAGAAACCGGTGAAGCAGATTGTTGAGAAGATGCTTGGGTTGGCTCAGAACCAGTACCGCCATCCATCACTTTTTCTACTCTCCATCCTGTAATAGAGTTGAAATATTTAGTTTCTCCTTGTGGCGAAACCCATTCTCTTCCTCTGATGTTGATTCCTACCTTCACATTTTCTCCTTCTTTCAAAACATCCAATAAATTTATTTTATCTTGTAAAAATTCGATGTTGATTGGCTGTGGGTATTGTTCTTGTGTAAGAATAACCATTTCTCTCTTTTGGAAACCACTCGCAAATGTTTGAACATCAGTGATTTTCTTTACCGTTCCTTGTAATTCCATATCGTAAATATTAACTTTGTAAAAGTAGTAAATTGAAATGTAATAAAACAACTGGGAAAGAAACTTTGTAAAAAAAATAAATTTTTTTTTGAAAAGTCTTGCAAATACAAATTATTGCCCTATATTTGCACTCACAAAAACGAAAGAAGATCTTTAAAATAACTCAATAATAATGCGGATGTGGTGTAATTGGTAGCCACGCCAGACTTAGGATCTGGTGCCGTGAGGCGTGGGGGTTCGAGTCCCTTCATCCGCACTACAAATTGCGAAAATAGCTCAGCTGGTAGAGCACAACCTTGCCAAGGTTGGGGTCGCGGGTTCGAGTCCCGTTTTTCGCTCTCATCACGCCCTGGTGGTGGAATTGGTAGACACGCAGGACTTAAAATCCTGTATCTTCGGATGTACGGGTTCAAGTCCCGTCTGGGGTACTTAAAAAGACTGTTAATCATTGATTAACAGTCTTTTTTGTTTTGGTGGGGGAATAAAAGGGGGATGTAGTTATAAATATCGATATTAGTTACATGTTACATTTCATAGAGAGAGTTGACAAAAGTAGAAATATGCAATCTAAAATGTACAGTCTATATCAATGACTTCAGCAGATATAATTTTATATCTTAGTCAAATCAAACAGCGAAAAGGGCAATTGTTAACATATAGGAACAGTTTTTGTCGAACTATTATATTAACCAGTATACCGAATTATCTACAATCTTCGCCAAATGAATGATATGATTTAAAAAAAAATAAAATTATAGTATGAAATATTTCAGAAAAATTAATTGATAGATATTTATTTCAGTGTTAATTTACAGGAAACAGTAATATAGCATACATATATTTTGTAGATTTGTCAAATAAATTTTGATTTTAATTTAGCTTATTTCAAGACGAAATCGTTATTCAATTAAAAAATAAATTTAATTCTATATGAGCCAAGCTGACTACATAAAAGATATTGCTAAATATGGTTTAGAAAATGATCGAAGTAACTTATTAAATGTTCTTAATGAGTTAATCGAACATTCTAAAAAGACAAGAAAAGTAAATTTAGCTATACAACTTCAATCCATTTTAAAAGACAGCTTAAAACAGTCAAATAATATTCTTACTAAAGTTGGCTCTGATTCATATTACAATAGAGTAGAAGATCGGGAATTTAATGAACTTATCTTAGAAAAAATAACTTCCGATTATACACTTTCAAACATTGTAGTTGATCCTAATATTAAAAATGATCTTAATTGTTTTATCGAAGAGCATGAAAATATAGAAGTATTAAGAAAATTTGATCTTCCAGTATCAAACAAAATACTTTTACATGGTCCATCAGGATGCGGAAAAACTTTAGCGTCTTATATAATTGCAGGAGAGCTAAAAAAAATGATGATGGTTGTAAATCTTGGATCTGTCGTTTCTTCTAAATTAGGAGACACAAGTAAAAACTTATCAAAAATATTTAGAAATGCCTCAGCTGAAGATTGTATTATTTTTATTGATGAGTTTGATAGTTTAGGAAAAGTTAGAGATTATAATCAGGATCATGGAGAAATGAAAAGAGTTGTTAATACAATATTGCAACTTTTTGATTACCTGCCACAAAGCAGTATTATTATAGCTGCTACAAATCAAAAAGAAATGATCGATGATGCACTTCTCAGAAGATTTGATTTTTCTATTGAGTTCTTGTTGCCTAATGAGAGGCAAATAAATGATTTATTATCTCTAACATTAGATAATGGAAAATTTGAGTTCGATAATAAAACCTCCGCTAAAAAAATTGCTAAAAAAGCAATTGGCTTATCTTATTATAGTATTCAAAAAACATTAATTACTGCAATAAAGAGAAGTCTTTTTGAGCTTTCTAAATCATCTTCATTTTTTCAAACTGCAAAAATAAAAACTGCTATTTGGGGAGAATTGATCGAAAAGGAAAAAGTTTCTTTGAATTTATAAATCTTGGAATAGATCTCCAATTACCCCTGCATCCAAATCGGTTTCGATATCTAAGTATGCATTAATTCTCATCATTTCTGTATATAGTTCTTGTTGAGGCTCATTTTCATTCGAGATCAGCTCTGTTATTCTAATAGCTATAGAAAAAGGATGATTTACTCTTGATAAAGTATCTTTAAAATCAGCTTTACCCAAACATCTAATAGCAAGTGCAACAGAACCATCAACATTAACAATATCTTGTGGCTGTAGTGTGAAAGATTTTTTTTGTGCATTAGAAAAAATTCTGTTATCAATACCAAAATGGTCTTCACTCCAAGAAAAGCCATTTTTTATGCCATAATCGTCCTTTTTTCCTGCGATTTCTTGCATAGGAACATTTTTCACAATACAAAAAGACATATGCAACGGAAGATAATTTAGATGATTATCTTCTTTTGGATCAAAACTATAAGCAAGTGAAATATCAAATTTCAATTTATTTCCATTTGTTAACATATATGGGGGAATAAAAATTGGATATTTAATAATTTGTTCTATTTTTATTTCTTTTTCAAGAATGTAAACAATAGAATTAATATCAGTATCTTTTATATGATGTTTTGAGGGCTTTCCAAAACCTATTAAACTTTTTAGGAGGTCATCCTTACCATTAAAATGAGGAAATTTATTTGCGTTGTAATATGAAGAACTATTTATAAGAATTGCTTTTACTGTTTGGGCACGTATGTTTGGGTAATGTGTCAGTATTTCAGAAGCATAAGAAGTTAAAAGTGGAGTTGCCAAACTTGTTCCTGAAGTTTTTCCATAGAATTTTTCTACGTTAGCTAAAGGGGAAGTTAAAATGTTTATTCCTGCGTTTAAAGCAAATAAGTCACCACCTTCCATAATAAAGTCAGGTTTATTAAGGTTTTTATTTCTCAATCTACTTATATTTATTCCATTAATCTCTTTATTAAAATCAATATGAAATTTTCTTGTGTAATGTGCAGGATATAATGACGAAGGAGTAACGTCTGAATTATCTCCAT
Organism: Chryseobacterium sp. JAH; assembly: GCF_001507335.1. GTDB lineage: Bacteria > Bacteroidota > Bacteroidia > Flavobacteriales > Weeksellaceae > Chryseobacterium. The sequence continues at coordinate 459,178 of NZ_LMAH01000003.1, forward strand.
CTTCTAAATTATCTGCGATTGCACCTACAGAAATATTATTTAAAGATTCAGCGGGGCTGCAAATATTTGTATCCTCACACATATGAGATTCTGATTCACTATCTAATGCGTAAAAAAAAGTTGGATACTCATGGTTTTCATGAAAGTATTCTCCCTTTAGTAATTCTAGGCTTTCAGCATCAAAATTCCCTGTGGAGATAAAAACAATTAAATCTTCTTCATGTGCTAATTTATCCAACTCATAGGCAAATCTACTGTAGGAAGAATTATATTTTTTTGCATTTGGGAGAACAAGTGACATATTAAAAAGCTTAACACCGAAAGTCCTTCTGATATCTCTCAAATTATCTATTAAAAGTGGAATATTCAGTTCATCGTTACTTCGATGGAGAGCTTTTATGTTGAGTATTTTTGCTTTTGCATCGTAAACCGCTCTATCTTCTTTGTAAAAATCATCACCCAACACAATTAAACCTGAAACTAAAGTTCCATGTCCCTCCTCATCCCAAAATGCTTCTACAGCAGTGTGATTATATGATACTGCATCTGTAACATTTTCAAATGGGACTATTCTGGCTATCCCTGTATCAATAACTCCCACTAAAGGAATGTTTTCATCTACATTAACCGTAAATCCATACTCTTTAACTGGACCTGCAATACTTCTTCTGATCTTCTCAATTCTTGAACTTGTTACAGTTTTGACAATGTCAAAATTATCTACAATAAGAGCTAAATTAGTTGGAGAAATGGTATGAATCTCGAGTATATAAGGGGTGTTTCTCGAATAAGTAAATTGTATGTTTCTAATTCTTAATTGATTAAATAACGCTTCTTTCTGTTCATTATAAATACCTTCTAAATGTGTATAAATAAATGAAATAAGGATTCCATGATCAGAAAATGTTAGTGTTCTTTCTTCACTACTATAAAAAGAAAATTTATAAACTAATGCTAATAAATTATATTCTTCACCGTGATAAGAGACCCCTTCATTACTATTAACAATACTATCAATATGTCCCAAAAAGACAGTAAATAATCTTGCATTTTCGATTTGAAATAAAATAGTCCTATTGAAATCAGTATATTCTATTGGACTAATTCCGTATTTTCTCAAAAAAGCACGGTGAAGAGCGTTATCGAAGGTTTTAAAAAAATGAATTTTAATTAATTCAACATTGGGAAGTTCAATAGTTTTTTTTTCAGATCTTACATCTCTCTTCTGTAGAAATTCGATTTTAAAATTTCTTAAAATACGTTTTCTATCTTCATTTATTACTGTGTTTTGCTCTCCTTCTTGAGTGTCAACTCTTCTTTGACGTTGGAAGCCTATTTGACTACCTGTTTCATTATTTAAATAAACAAATTTATTACCCATATTTATTCTCGCTAGTTGTTAGTTTTAACTACTAAAAGTAATAAAATCTTTTTTAATTTACATTACCAAAAACGTTGATGAAATTTTTATTTATTAAAATAATACCATGAGTATTAAATTAATTGCCATCCATCTGTTAATTCAATATTGTAATAATAAATGAATTAAGCTTTACAGCACAAAACATATCGGACAATAGTGACACCTACCTTTTTAAGCTCACGTTCCATCTTTGGGAAAAAATCGTATAGGGACTGTAGTTTGGGGCTGATGGACTGAACCGTGTTATTGGAAAACAAAAGTTCCAGCTCGGCGTCTGTCTTGGCATTGATTGCATCAGGGCTCAAGCCTAGAATCTCATATAATGAGATGTATTTTTTAACGGTATTTCTGGAAAGCGATAAATAGCTGCTTATAAATAACTTGCTCTTTCCAGTGCTGTAGAATTTTATGACTTTTCTAATTTTACTCATGTCTGTTATTTTATTTGCCATAGTCCGCTTTTTTTAACGAATGTATGACGCTAACATCATGAAAAAATCAAGTCGTTTTTATCTCAAATTTAACCCAGATAAGAGGTGGTCATTTTGAACCGGAAAGTGGTGGTCACTTTGCTCCGAAATCAGTGGTCAATTTACTCCGAAATTAGGTGGTCAATTTGACCGTCTTTTCCAATCTTAGAACAATTCATGTAATTTATGATGATGGAGATATTTGTCAATTACAAATTGTCATGTACGATAAAAAAGCCATTCATATTAATATTATACAGCATATGATTGCAGATTTAAAAGCTGACACAGAAAATAATTCAATCGTATAAAAAATAATCTTGAACACTTTTTATTTCACGGTATAAAAAACAAAACCGCTCCAAATCGGAAGCGGTTAATTTTAAAAAACTATTGATGAAATCTCAAATAATAAATAAAATATTAATTATTCTTATTATAAAAGATCATCGTTTTTTGAGATTTAGCTTATCGGGTTTAAGGTTCCGTAGCTTCGCGCAATAGCGGCAATCTACCGCTTAGTTGTAAAGATATGTAAATTTCCTTTTGAGTAATTTCCGGCTAAAGAAAAATAAAACCAGCTATTGCGCGAAACCCTTGTTGTATCTGCAGGCTCTTTTATTTTGTTATTTCATCAATAAAACTATGTAATTTTTTCAATTCAACGCGTCCTCTATTTTTTTCTCCAAGAAGACAAGTTGCAACAATTACCATTTTTAAATCAGGCACAATACAAATAATTTGTCCACCATAACCAACAGCAACAATAGCTTGATGTCCATTTGTTTTTCTTCTCCACCAATAATATCCATATCCGTTTGCATTTTGCAAAACGTCCCAAGAATCTAGTTTTACTTGTTCTGCAGTAGATTCCTCAATCCATTTTTCTGAAACAATTTGTTTATTTCCTATTTTTCCTTTGTTTAAGATTAGAGTTCCAAATTTTAGCATATCATGTGGTTTCATAAAAAGTTCAGAACCTGCTAAATTTGTATTCAAAACATCAGTATCCCATCTGTCAATTTTTAAAGATAATGGTTCAAATAGATTTTTATCAGCAAAGTCCTTTAAGCTAGATTTTACTATTCGAGAAAGTGATGCTCCAAAAACATAAGTTTCTCCAGAACTATAATTAAATGTATCTCCAGGATACTCTTCAAATGGTAATTCCAACATAAATTTTACGGGGTCAGAAGAAAACCCCATTGCAGTAGAGATTTGGCTATTTTCCGTATAATTAAAACCTCCCTGCATTGTCATTAAATGCCTTAATGTAACAGTTTTTCTGATGGAGTCATTTTGCATTTTTCCTTCAATATTAGAAATATTTTTGAATTTACTTCTTGGAATATCATATTCAGGAAGTATTTTCAAAACAGGTGTTTTTAAATCAGGAAGCATTCCCTTGTCTCTTGCAATTCCTGCTAAAACAGAAGTTACACTTTTGGTAACAGACTTTACATTAAAAATAGTTTCTTTATTCGCTCCGTGAAAATATTGCTCATAAATAACATTCCCATTTTTTGAAACGATAAAAGAACCAATACTTGGAATAGAATCATTTATTTTTTTAGTAAATTCTTGAAAAAAAGATTTTGATAATTCTTTACTTTGAGTTGTTTGAGATTTCAGATTTGCAGAAAATAAAGTCATAGAAGTTATGACAGAAATTTTATAAAATAACTTGATATTCATTGTATTTATACACGATTTTTAATGAGCTTGCAGATAACGTTTGGCCTGTAACCGTCAGTCGCGGATCAAAGCAAACTGAGTTCTCTCTGCTAAGATAGAATTTCTTCGTGAAAACAAAACGTCAATTTACCGAAAACTCCGCGATTGCGGTTACAGGCGGTTATGTGTAGTGCTATTGTTTTTTAATTCTATTTCCAGATTCAATAAAAAGGTTAAAGCAATCGTGAATTAGAATATTGAACCAACTACAAACTTCTTCACAAATTAATATTTCGTCATCAGAGATAATCATGTCTTTTTCGTTTTTAGGATGTGTTATCCTATTTCTTACATTTTTAGCGATTATTAACTTTTCCCAATTTGTACTGCCAACACCGAAGTCTAAATTTCCGTTGAAAAGTTTGTTTATTGTCTTAAACGTAAATTTGATGTTGTCCAAGATATTAATTGCCTTTGAGCCAGTTTTTATATCGCCATTTCCTTTTAATTCATATGATTCCTCTGTAAGAATTGAATACTCGGAAATATTTATTTTTCTTTGTATTCCGTCTATTGATTTTGCTTTGAGACAAACTTGTTTCATGACCCAAATACTTCCTTCAACATAAGCAAATAGACTTCTTATGTAAACACGACGATAAAATTGAGAATTTCTATTTTTGGATAATAATTCTTCACTTTCAAATGCGTCATCCAATAAAGGTTCAAGTCCTTTTTTAATATCTCCAACTTTCATATTTTTTGTTTAGTTGATCTCAAAGTTTCCGGGATGCTTAAGCATTACACATAACTTGTATACACACGCTATATTATAGCGTATATCTATCCAAATTCGACTGGATATGCGGTAAAATACATGCTTTTATCTTTTTTCAGTTTATATAAAGTAACCAAAGATAATTATTATAATCTGTTAACAATTGTGGGTTACCATAAATTAAAAAATAAATTACAAATTCCATTTCTTGTGTTAACTGAAGGTAATTTCTTTTTGAATAAGATGATTCTATTTCTTAATTCCCATATTCTTTATTTCTTCATCCGTATGATTATCAAGAATCTTGGCATATCGGTAAAATGTAGCCCTTGTCAGTCCAAATGGCTTATAAATATCTTCTGGACGTCTTGTTATATCCTTATATATATTACGTAGCAGTAAAAGTTTAGAAATTGTTTCTTTAGTATAACCTTTAGGCCTTCCTCCCAATCTACCTCTTGCTCTTGCAGATTGTAAACCTGCATTTGTTCTTTCTCTTATTAATTCTCTTTCATATTCAGCTAAGGAAGCCATGAGATTTAAAAATAGACGACCATTAATAGTTGAAGTATCAACACCATCTACAAGTCCTTTTATTATAATTCCTTTGTCACTTAAACTTAAAACAAGATCAATAATATTTTTTAAGCTTCTCCCTAACCGATCTAATCTCCAAACATAAAGTTCATCACCTTCTCTGAACTGTTCAATCATTTTATCAAGTTCGGGGCGATTCTTTGTTGCACCCGAAATTTTCTCCTGATAAATTTTCTCACAACCGGCTTTTTCTAAAGCTTCAATTTGCAAATCCAAATTTTGATCTTTGGTTGAAACACGGGCATATCCTATTTTTATATTTTGTTACATTAAACTCATACTTCGTAAATTTATGAAACTTTGTTTAATGATATGAGATTTTGAGAAAGTTTATTGAAAAAATAAGATTTCAAAACTTAAATTTTTTAAAATCTCAAAATACAACCTTTTTTGTAAGAAATTATTAGCGAATCCACTATTTATTTTTTACGTATAAAATTTTCTATAAACCAATTTTAACACGTCAAGTGTTGTCGCATGTTGCAATTAGCTTTGCATAATGAGATGACAACACTCATATTAAATCTTTTAATGTGAATATAAAGTATGTTAAAAATTGTTAAATTTGTGAAATTAAAATTAATAACCAAATCATGAGACAAATCTTCATGAGTGCACTACTTATGTGCACTTCGGGCACATTTTCGGCCCAAGAGGTGGTATGGCAGAAAGACATCAAATCCTCTACTCAGGATTTTCTTTCTCAGGTTACCACCACAATCGATCAGCAGTATTTGATCACGGGAAGCTCAATACAAACAAAAAAGCTTACTACAGAAAACAAACAGAATAACGGGTACGATTTTCATTTAGTGAAACTGAATCAGCAGGGTGAGGAAGTCTGGGAAAAATATTTTTCAGGTCAGAACCATGACTTTTTATCGGCAACAGTGGCTACCCAGGAAGGTGGGTTTTTGTTGGCGGGAACAACCTATTCCGGAAAAGGTTTAGATAAAAAAGACGATTCCAAAGGAGGGTCAGATATCTGGCTGATCAGGCTCAATGAATTCGGAGATGAATTATGGCAGAAAACACTGGGAACTGCTCAGGATGAGGAAGCGAAGTCCGTGATCCAGACTACAGACTTAGGATTTTTTGTGGCCGGTAATATCCAGAATGCAACTAAGGGTTATGGTTCTAAAGATATTATAATTTCAAAACTTGATAAAAACGGAAAAGAAGTTTCACAATTGATTGTAGGCGGAAAAGGTTTGGATGAAGTGGAGAAAATGATTCCTACAATTGATGGTGGTGCATTGCTAGGGATCTACTCACGAAGCAATATGGGCGGCTCCAAGAAGACGGAAAACTTCGGTGATGGTGACTACTGGATCATTAAGCTGAATAAAGAAGGAAAAGTGGAATGGGAAAAGAACTACGGAGGTAACGGTGATGATCACATAAGAACATTGGCGGTGACTTCAAACGGCTATATTGTTGGCGGAGAATCAAGATCTGAGAAATCGGGTAATAAAACTACAGGACTTGATGAGGGCAGTGATATCTGGCTGATTTCTTTGAATGAAAGAGGAGAAGAAATTTGGCAGAAATCTTACAATTTCAAGAACCGGGATATTCTGATGGGAATGAACGTGGTAAGCGGAAAGCCATCAACTGACAACCGACAACCATCAACCAAAGGCTATTTAATCGGAGGATATACTCAGGCGGAAGGAAGAATTGAAGCAGATGATGAAACTTTCTGGATGCTGTATCTGAATCAGGATGGAAATGAGCAGTGGAGAAAGCATGTGAAAGGAGAATCGAGAAAAAAAGAGGAAAGGTTATCTGATATCAAATTAAACAGGGACGGATCGATCATTCTGGCAGGAACGAGTGCCGAGGAATTGGGTAAAGAGAACTGGAAAATTGTGAAGCTTGGAGATAAGCAGTTGGATCAGTTGATCGAGAAACGGGACATCAAGATCTATCCGAATCCGGTGTCTGATTACTGTTATGTAGAAATCGGAATGGAATTTAAAGAAGCAGACATCACAATTTATGACATGGGCGGAAGGCAACTGCAAAGCCTGAAAACCAAAAACAAAGTAACCAAAATCAATACACAGAATCTGATTCAGGGGGCGTATCTGGTGACTGTGAAAACTGATACTAATAAAACTGCGAATGCTAAAATTATAAAAAGATGACATTAACAAGAATTATAAAAACTGTATTAATATTATTTTCAATAATAATAACACAGATGGTCTCTTCTCAAGATAGACCGATGGAGGATTACACAATAGCAAAGAGAGTAAATGTTTCTAATAATTATAACACAGGGCAACCTAACATCAACATTCCTTTATATAAAGTTGAATCTGGTAGTTTAACTGTTTCATCCTTATTAAAGTACACCAATAATTTACTGCTTGGAGAACCCTCTATGGTTGGAACTAATTGGGATATTAATTTATTTGGGAAAATTATTATGAAAGAGTCCCAGACCTATTTAAATGGTATTGCAGGTCTGCAAAATAATGGTTTTTATACTAAAAATTCAAACACATGTTTTGTTAAAGAGAATAATACTACTATCACAAAAAAACAGATGCTGACTAATCCCACTGCTCTTATTGATTATTATTATCCAAACGAATTTTACTTTGAATTTTTAGGTTATCATGGGACTTTTTTATCAGATAATGTAGGTAATATTTTAGTACAATCAGAAAGTGGAGAGTTTAAAGTTACTTTTAACGGACAAAAATGTTATAATATATATGCACCAATAAATAATGCACTTCCAGAAATTATTATGGAAGATACAAACGGTAATAAATTTTATTTTGGGGGAGATTATAATTCGGTTGACATTAATTACGTTTCAAATAAGTATCAATATGAAAATATGAATAATAATGGTGGTGGGACATCATATACTGCATATAGAAATATTAATTATGTAAATGGTTTTTACCTAAAAAGGGTTGAATTAAATAATGGAAGAACAATCGATGCTTTTTACAGAAATGGTAATAGAGCTATTTTAGATCCCTTTACTAATGGAGGATATTATTTTGGTAACAATTATTCTTTTGTATTCCCATCCAAAACGGCATTAGCAGATAATAATTTATTTCTCGGAAAGGATATAATAAATAATAAAAATTTCAATAGCAATTGGAGTACGTCTACTAGTTTCGGTTTTAGTACTAACAAGACTGACACCTATTATAAAATTGCACTTTTAGATTCATTGAAAATTTCAGACTTTGGAACCGTTAATTTTCTATATCAGGATATTAATAATTCACTGACAAAACCTTTTCTTAAAAAAATCCAAGTCAAGGCTAGTAATAGGTTAATTGATAATATTGATTTAAATTATAAGATAAAGGATGGACGAGTTTTTTTAGAAAATACGAAAGTTAATCAGAAGAATTACTTTTTTGATTATTATAATTATACGAGTGGACAAAATAAAATTACTAGTCAGGGAGGTTTGATACGTACAGTAACACATCCGACCTCTGGTTTTGATTTTTTTGTATATGAGCAAAATACTGCTTCAAAAATCCATGGATTTAATGGTAACAATGATTATTTCTTAAATGACATTCAAAATACTGCAATTCCTGGTCAAAGGTTGAAAGAAATCACTACATCTGATACAAATGGTTCTAACTCTATTAAAAAAAAGTATTCATATAAATATGAAAGCGGATTATCTTCAGGCATTACATCTGCAAAACGAATATCCTCTAGTGGAGATGCTTCAGATCCTCTAGCACTATTTTCAAGTGATGGTGATGGTGGCTACTATGAATCTCTTTACAATGCTGATGTTAGCTATAGTAAAGTAACAGAAGAGATAACAAATAAAGAAAAGAGCGAATTTTTCTTTACAGATTTAGTTTCTAACCCAGATTCATTAGATGTAAATACATATGCTTCTTATAGTCCTGCCAGTTATCTAGGTGTTTACAAACAATATATTACTAAAAGTATTGAAAGAGGTAAACTTTATAAAACCAATAAATATGATTTTAATAACAACTTGGTTTTTCAGGAAAATATTAGCTATAAAAACTTTTTAAATAATGCATATCTTAAAAAAGAAATTAGTAATAATTGTTTAGATTGTAAGATAACAGATTACAAATATTACATTAGAGCTAGTAAAAATACAAATCCGCTGAATCCACAACAATATGCTGGGTTTTATTCTGTTCAACCAGTACTTCCATATCTTCCTGCTAAAATAACAACAAAAGAACTCGCTTCCGGCTCAACTTTTTTAGAAAGTATAAAAAAGATTGAATACAACGATAATTATTTATATTGGCATCAGAATCCTATTAAAATAACATCCAATAATATTGGAAGAACAAATGTCAAAAATATTTTCTACCCAGGGGACTTACTAAAAGCATCAAACTGTTACAGTCCAAATTGTAATCTAATAAATATTGACAATCCGGGTAAAAAGCTTCTTACCTACAAGCAAATGATTGATAATAATATTATCTTGCCCGTTTTAGTAATTGATAAGAATCATTCCAATAAATATTCTCTTACTGAAAGTATCTATAATAAATTAGGAAATACTAACAAATATAGAATTGCATCACAAAGAGTTAATAATTTAAGTTCTTTTTTTAGCGAATCTAATTTTGAAAATGCCGAAGTTTTTGAAATCGAAAAATTTGATTTATATGATAGTAAAGGAAATTTGATCCAATTGACACAAAATTCTGGCATACCTATTACTACTATCTGGGGTTATCATCAAACCAAACCTATAGCTAAAATTGTAGGTGCATCTTACTCACAGCTTATGCAGTTTTTCAATCTAAATCCTAATGATTCTGAATCTTATCTACAATTAGAGATCGTGAAAAAATCTAATTTAGATATTAATGATTTAACTGAGAATGCATTAATATCTGAACTTAATATTTTTCAAAGAAAATCAGAGTTGAAAGATTTTCAAATTACATCGTATGTTTACGATCCATTAATAGGGATGAAAACTATTATTCCCCCATACGGAATTGATGAAAAATATAGATATGATTCTCAAAACAGATTAGAAAGAATCTTAGATAACAATGGAAAAATAGTACAAGAATATAAATATAATTACGTTCCTTTATCTACTCCTCCTACTACATTTTATAATGCAGTAGCAAACAGTCGCCCACTTAAGAAAAACTGTAGTCCAGGTTATGATAGCGAAACATATATTTACACTGTTCCCGCAGAAGTTTATTCATCCACTATAAGTCAAATGGATGCTGACCAAAAAGCAATAGATGATGTAAATTCTAATGGTCAATATCAAGCAAATCAAAATTTAGTATGCAAGGCTTCTGAATGTTCATTTACTCCCATTGGAGGATTATCATTATCATCCTTTCAACCGGTGATTTATAATGAAGGTGTTTATGTACATTTTAATGTGCGTATTCAAAGTCAGGGTTTAAATCCTTCATCTTTTAGTTCGGGACGTTCACTTGGAATTATAGGTGGAAACTGCCATCCCATTAATACGGCCACAACATTTACATTTAACGAGCCTCCAGGGGGAGCGTTTGGAGATACTCCAGCCAATCGGACATGGGAGATAAGGGTTGATACATTTGGAAATGTATCTGCAAAATTATTGTCTGGATCAATAGTTAGTTCTTATTACAATTATCTAAACTTCTCGTTCCATTTTTTAAATTTACACTAAATGATAAAAAGAATAGTAACACTACTCAATATTACACTTTTTGTATTTACTACTGCACAGGTAACGAATATAGAAAACTATGTACAGACAAGAGTGTATCTCGAACCAGTAGCAACCACAAGTTCTACAGCAAAACAAATAGAAACCGTACAGTATTTTGACGGTTTAGGAAGACCCAAGCAGGTTGTCAATGTAAAAGCCTCTCCGTTAGGAAGGGATGTTGTGACTCACATTGAGTATGATGGCTTTGGCAGACAGGTAAAAGATTATCTGCCTGTTCCGCAAACCTTCACCGCCAACGGCAGTATTTTTACAGCACCGTTGGATTATGCTTCCAATCCTTCGATTTACGGAACTGAAAAAATCTATTCGGAGAAGATATTAGAAAATTCACCTTTAGACAGGATTCAGCAGCAGATACATGTTGGTACGGCGTGGAGTAACAAGCCTGTCAAGTTTGAATATGATGCAAATAGCGTTGCAGATGCTGTTAAAAAATATACCACAACTACTACATGGGTAAGTGAAGCTACAAATTCTGCTCTCAGCCAGACTGCCAATTACGGAGCCAATCAATTGTATAAAAATACCGTTACCGACGAAGACGGAAACAAAACCATCGAATTTAAAAACGGAGAAGGTCAGACCTTATTGGTAAGAAAAGTATTGACTGCTACAGAAAATGCCGATACCTATTATGTTTACAATGAATACAATCAATTATCCTATGTGATCCCGCCTTTAGCTTCAGCTCCTACAATAGTCCCTGCAACTGTTGAAAATCTTTATTACCAGTATAGATATGACGGCAGAAACAGATTGGTAGAAAAGAAGCTTCCGGGAAAAGGCTGGGAATATATGGTGTATGATAAAGCAGATCGGCTGATAGCCACACAAGATGCTAATTTAAGACAAAGCTCGAAATGGTTCGTTACCAAATATGACAAGTTTGGAAGAGTAATTTATACCGGATTAATGCCTCTTCCCAATCAAACCCGGGAAGGCTTACAGGTCATAACCAATCAATATGTGATCATTGAATCCAGAAACAGTACAGGTTTTACCAGAAATGGGATGCAGATTTATTATACCAATGGTCTGTACAGCCAGATAGAAACTATATTGACGGTCAACTACTATGACACTTATCCTCCAAATACTCCATCATTTAATCCTACAGTCACTAATTTACCTTTGTTGACAGATAATGCAAGTTTAAATATCAGTACCAAAAGTTTACCCGTTGCTTCCTATGTAAAAAACATCGAAGATGACAACTGGACCAAAAACTACAGCTGGTATGATGAAAGAGGCCGACCGATTGGCTCCCACTCTATCAATCACCTCGGAGGCTACACCAAAACGGAATCAGAGATTGATTTTTCGGGAATGGCAAAGATGGTTGTTACAAAACATAAAAGACTGGATAGTGATACAGAAAGAGTGATTACGGAAAATTTCACTTATGATCACCAGAATAGATTATTAACCCATACCCATAAGGTTGATAATAATCCCATGGAATATCTTACGCAGAACAAGTATAATGAACTGTCTCAGCTGAAAACTAAAAAAGTAGGCGGAACAAATTCAGCAACACCTCTTCAGGTTGTAGATTATGCATACAACATCAGGGGATGGATGACCAAAATCAACGATCCAGCGAATCTTGGGATTAGCGACTTGTTTGGTTATAAAATAAAATACAACGAGAGAGAAGGTTTGGAAACCCCCGATGCCTTAGACACCACATTAAAAGTACTTCCTAAATTCAATGGAAATATCGCTGAAGTTGACTGGAGAACTGCCACAAATCCAAATGACAATCTAAGACGGTATGGATATGTTTATGATGCATTAAACAGACTAAAGGCAGGATTCTATCAAAATGAAGTAAATCCTGCAGCTAAGGAATATTTTGAAAAAATAACATATGATCTGAACGGAAATATTACCAACCTGAAAAGATCGGAAGGTATATTACCAGGAAGTACTACAGCCATGAATGTTGACGATCTTAATTATGTTTACACAGGTAACAGATTAAATAGTGTGACAGATCTTTCAGGTCAGTACAGCGGTTATCCTGATACTTCAGGAATCACGATACCGTATGATCTTAACGGAAATATGACTGCTCACCAAGATAAAGGTATTCTAGAGATCGATTACAACTTCTTGAATCTGCCGAATTATTTTAAATTCAATGACTTTATCGACAGGAAGGGACTAAGAAGCTATGTCAATACATCATATAAATACCGGGCAGACGGAACGAAGATAAAAAAAGTACATACGCGCAGAGACTGGATCATTCCAAATACCTTAGCAAGCGTGATAACAGAATATTTGGACGGTTTTCAGTATGATACAACTTTTGATTCTTCATTACAATTTGTACCCACCTCTGAAGGTTATTATGATTTTGTAAAAAATAAGTATATTTACAATTATACAGATCATTTAGGAAATGTAAGATTAAGCTACCTCCATAATGGAAGCAGCATAGAGGTTCTTGAAGAAAACAATTATTATCCTTTTGGATTGAAGCATGAAGGATACAATGGTACTTTAACAACAAATCCTTCTTATCAATATAAGTACAACGGAAAGGAGCTTCAAGAGACCGGAATGTATGATTACGGTGCGAGAATGTATATGCCCGATATTGGAAGATGGGGCGTGGTAGATCCGCTGGCGGAACAGATGCGTAGGTATTCACCATATAATTATGCTTTCAACAATCCTATACGTTTTATTGATCCGGATGGAAGGCAAGGAACGGATTGGTATGAAAATAATTTGACAAAAAATATTGAATGGCATGATGGTAATGCGGAAAGAGCTGGGCAAACTAACCTTACTCAAAAAGCGAATGGTGTTTCTATTTCCATAAGTGGAGGGGGCAATAATAATATTTTAAACAGTGACGGAAGTATTACTAAAAACGGAGAAACCATAACAAATGGTTATTCTACAATTACTTCTCTTGGAAGAACAATAACTTCTCGAAATCCTTTTGAATCAATAGTAAATGCTTCTGGTAATGCTAGTTTAATAAATTGGGACAGTGATACTGTAAGAGGATTTACTGGAGATTTTGTTAATGTTGGTGGTGGATTTTCTGGGATTTCTGGAGCTGGAGGAGGAACAAGTTTTGAAGCAAATTGGGTATTACACGGACCTGAAGCTAGTTTTTTACCTGCTATCACAACAACTCCCTCAGTTGGTGCAGGCTATAATTTGGATCTGACTGTTAATGTCGGAAATGCCAATTACACAGGAAATGCATCTGATATTACGAGAAGTATGTTGGTTACTAATACTGGGAATGGTGATGTTCCTACAGGATGGGTTGCTGGTTCATTAACTGCTGGAGGAGAAATTGGAGTAACAGGAACGGCGACAAAAGTAAATGGAGGCTTTATATTTGGTACACAGTTAAATGGTGGTGTAGGGCTTCCATTAGGACCTGTTCCGGTTAACGCTTCTGCTGGAGTATCAAATACTTATTTAATTAAAGATTTTTATAAAAAATAATGAACAAGAAAGTTTTTTTTTTCATACCAATATTTATAATAGTAATGTTATATTTTTATTATGCCAGTAATTCAATGGACAACCGAGATCAACATAATTATAAGTATTTTATTAAGAGTGATTTAAGAGGTACAGTTATAGAAGCAAGAGAATATGCTAGAGGAGTAAAATTGCAGTTAGAAAATAAAACAGTTGTTTTTTATCCGACGACCAGTAATTTGAATGACAATAATATTTTCCTTTTTACAGTACAAAATGGTGATAGTATTATTAAAAAGCCATTTCAAGATACTCTAATTTTAAAAAAGAAGAATGGAACCTTTTTTAAATACACTTTTTTTAAATTTAAATGAAATATTCTCTGCAAGTGTTGGAGGAAGTGTTTTCGTTGCTTACAATACTTCTAAAGAGAAACTTGATCCCCCGCTAGGCGAGCGTCTCGCTCGTACCTTTGAGTAAAAAAACCCTCGCAAAATGCGAGGGTTTTTTGTTTTATAAAACTACCGTTATCTGGCTCTAATAAAATTTCTTCAATAAAACAAAATCCCAACAGAAGTTGGGATTTTATTCATTTATCAGTTTAAAAAAGTGTCAAGAATAATTTTCTATACTATTATGCGTCAAAATCAAAAAAGTCTTTTAGAGAAATCCCAATGAGATTAGAAAATTTTGCTATTGTATAAATAGTCAATCCTCTTTTATTGTTTTTACTTTCCCAACGATTTAATATTTGCCTATCGATTTCAAATTTTTTAGCAAATTCAGATTGTGACAAACCAGTATTGGCTCTAAGAAATTTGATTCTATCAGCAATTTTATTTTTTAGTATTATATCTTCTTCGTTGAGTGCAGCCATATCGCAATTTTGCAAAAAACCACAACTTTATTGTAATCCACTTGGATTACAATAAAGAATCTTTTATATTTGCAAGTAATACAAGCAATTATTCCAATAAAATTAAAATATTGAAGCTATTGCTTAGATTCTCGACTGGAAAACTAGCACTTTTCAAAAAGCAACGAGTTGATAAGTATTGTGCCCACGACTTCGGTGTGGGCTCACTTATCGTTGCCCGGTATGCTAGTGCCTCCAGTCGGTAAGTTGAGTTCCACGCCTTTTCTTTTGGGCAAAATGAAGTGAGATAGTGTTTTAAATGGTGCAGAGAATTCATACGAAAATCTAAGCAGTTCCTTCCGCAATAATTTTGCTAAAAAAAACACTGATTATGAAAAGAAATGCCGCTCTCCAACGGAAGCTAACCGATCTTCAGCTCTACCAACTGCTGAAAAAAGGTGACCCAAACTCCCTTAAACATATTCATTTACGCTACAAAAGACTTCTTTTCTGGCTCGGGAAACAAATGCTTGAGGATGATTTTGTCGTGGACACTCTTGTGCAGGATGTCTTTCTCAAACTATGGCTAAACCGCAACGCCATTGAAACCCCGAATCATATTCTTGGTTTTTTACGGTTTGTTCTGAAAAGAGACTGTTTATCGTATTTCACTGCTCCGAAAAACAAATTTACCCGCTTAATGGCTTCCCTTGAAAGTTTTGAGAATTATCAGGATTATCTTGGAGGGTACGATCCCCTTCATGATCAGGAGCATCTCCTCAGTCAGGAATCCAATCAGAAAGATTTTGATGAAGTTCAAAAGATTCTAAACGTACTGGATCCCAAAAGAAAACACCTGATCGAACTTTGCCTGAAATATGGCTTCCAGTACAAACCGATTGCAGAAGCCATGGGAAGCAGTGTGACAGCCATCAGCAATGAAGTGAGCAGAGCCATAGCTGATCTTCGGAAAATTCTTAAAGTAAATTCTTTTGATCATTCACAGCAAAAAGCTGTCGATAAAGAAGAGCAGTCAGAACAGCTCAGCAGTCAACAACTCGAGATTATGAAAATAAGGGTTGAACAGAAATCTTCTTTTGCCATTATTGCGAAGGAACTCAAATTACCTGAGAAAGAGGTGCACCGTGAATTTCTGTATGCCTATCACTATCTACAAAATCAAAACACCTCTGAAATCACTCTTTGAAATGGAAAAACCTACGATGACCCTGACCCGAAAAATTCAGTTGCTGGTCGATGTACCTGCGAATGAAAAAAACGGGATGTGGGAAAAACTCTACCGCTATCAGAACCGTTGCTTCAGGGCGGCTAATTTCATCGTTTCCCATCTGTATGTTCAGGAAATGATCAAGGATTTCTTTTACCTCACCGAAGAAATCCAATACAAACTAGCTGACGTAAACAAAGATGAAATGGGAATATTCACCCGTTCGAAAACAAACACGACGGCACGCCTGGTCTTCGACCGTTTCAAAGGAGAGATCCCCACCGATATTCTGGGAAGTCTGAACAATACGATTCAATCCACCTTTTCTAAAAACAAAGCCGACTATTGGCAGGGAACAAAATCACTAAGGAACTTTAAAAAAGACATTCCCATTCCGCTTCCCGTTAAATGCATCAGCAAAATGAGATATGATTCTGAAAAGAAAGCGTTTTGCTTCAACATGTTCGCGATTCCGGTTAAAACGTATTTGGGTAAAGACTTTTCTGATAAGCGGCTGATCATGGAACGCCTTTTAAAAGAAGAGATCAAACTTTGCACCTCGCAGATCCAGCTGAAAGACGGGAAAATCTTCTGGCTTGCCGTATTTGAATTTGAAAAAGAAGAACACCTTTTAAAACCTGAAATCATCGCAGAAGCTTCCCTGTCTCTGGAACATCCCATCGTAGCAAAAGCCAACCATGTGCTAATCACTATCGGTTCTAAAGAAGAATTTTTATACCGCAGGCTTGCAATTCAGGCAAGTCAGAAAAGGATTCAGGCGGGCATCGCCTATGCACGTTCAGGAAACGGAGTCAAACGGAAACAAAAGGCACTTTTTAAAACAGAAAATATGGAAAGTCGTTATGTCAGTCATCGGCTTCACTTGTACAGCCGGAAACTTATCGATTTCTGCATCCAACAGCAAGCGGGAACTCTTATTCTTAAAAATCAGGAAGATAAAATAGGCATTGCCAAAGAACAGGAATTTGTGCTTCGCAACTGGAGTTATTATGAACTGCAGACCAAAATAAAATACAAAGCAGAAAAAGCAGGTATCGAATTAATTATCGGATAGCTTAAAAAAAACGAGGGTGCTTGTACACCCGTAGGGTGAGGTCTTGAACACTCACTAAATACTTAAGTGTATATACAACGGCGTGGGCTCTTTTTTTTAACTTAAAAGATGAATGCCAAGATCAAATAAATTACTAATGCTGAAAAGAAGAAAAGAAATAAATGGATAACCATTTTTCAGAATTCCGTTGGATGAAAGATGATGGATTGGTAAGAGTTATCATTTCAATACTATAATACTCTTATCTATCTGCTTTCATAACCATCTTTAAACCTTAAAAACTTTTCTGCATCTTTTGGATTCTTTTTCATCCACCTGTTCATTAGTTCAGTATTATAGTAAAGCTGATTATAGTCAACCACTCGATAAAGGGATTGACCGTTATTTTTAATTTCGTCCAGAATATCCTGCCTGATTTCAGTTTTACTGCGAAGGCTCTCGGTGTACCACTGCTTTGCAAAAAAAACATTTCCAATTGTTGTTAAAACCGAAAGTAGCAGAGCTCCAATTATTCCGTAAGTAGCAGTCTTGAAGAGTGGTGATTTTTTTTCCACCTGCTCCAGCTGCCCGACTGCTTTTTCTGAAAGGTGCGCCTCGATAGTCTTGGGGATTGCCAGTAGAAAGTCTTGTCTTTTTTGTTCTTCTACTTCCAGCATTCTAGATGATTTGTCAAGAGTGGCATTCAGATTAATCAAAGATTGCTCTATTTTCTGATCCATGTGTATAATATCTTCACGAGAATTCATGAGCATAATATAATGTTCAATAGTGGCTTCATTGGTTTCAATTACCTTCTTGAGTAGTGCTACGCCATCAGGCTGCTTGTTTTCGTTATCCATTTTTATCTAAATTTTCGTTTTTTCTTTTTTAGCAAATCATCATCTTGTGCTGCAGTGAAAGTTGGCTTCAGTAATGCCTTTGCCATATTTTCAAGCTGATTGCTAACCGAGGATGAATTTTTCTGTTCGTTTAAATACGTATTTATATTAACATTTTCACTTACACCAACTTGAATATTCTTTGAACCGAAATCCCCTGCTCTTTCTTGATTTTCCTGTAATTTTTGCTTGATGTCTGTAACCCTTAACGTACTGGTGATTTCAGAGAGCTTATAACCCGGCTTATAATCGCGCTCGGTCTGATGATTGATGTCTTCAAATCTTACGATTCGCATCCCAGAGATTCCTACTTTTTCATTTTGATAGAGTGTTATACGGTAACCTGACTTTTTCATAAAATCAATAAGCTCGGCAAAGTTTCTGGAAATTTTAAGAGAAGCCATCAACGCTTCAAGCATTATTTTTTTCTTTTCCTTGCCAATCTCAATATCTGTCTTCAGATTCAATTCCTTACAAACTTCACGAACTGCCTTGCCGAAGTTCTCACCGATTTTGTGAGCTTTTATTGTATTAACACCATGAATGTCAACCCTATTTACAATGAAGTGAATGTGCTTTTGCTTCGTTGATGCATGAATATCCAAAATCATCTGGTTGTTATCGGTAACCCCGATCTTTTTTAAAGCTTTCAGTGCGAGCTGTGCGAGTTCGTCGTTGGACAGTTTATCTCCAATGGATTTTTCAGGAGATATATATCCGGTGAGTGCCCATTTTTTAACATTTTTGTTTCTGTCGGCAACGGTTTTCATTTCTTTAAATTGGTGTTCCGGATCTTCGCTTAACAGGTTATTTTGATAAATCCTCAAAGCAGTTCCTTGATCATTTCCATTATATTCGACGGCAATCTTCGAGATGTTTCTGGTCGTTGCGCTGTTATTCATTTTTAGATTTCAGTTAAGTGGGTTTCTGTCTGTTTTGTTTCTCATACAGATAATGATAGATTAGGTTGGTTACGATTTCAATTTCGTGAAGGATCTGCTTCTTATTTTCAAATTCAGAGAATTCGCGATGCCTCAATAAATTTTTGATTCTGATGAAATGATTTCCATATTGTAACAGCACTTCATCAGTTTTAAATTCATTTATTTTAAGTTCTTTTTCCATGTAAACCATTCTCGCATAAGTGGATAATTTGAGATTAAGTTTTTGAGCAGTTTTTTGGTTTTCATCATACTCAGAATCCGTCACCCGAAAAGAAATTATTTTGCTTAAATGGTTATTGTTTTTCTTTTTCAAACCACCTTTTCTGCCGAGCTCCTGAAAGTGCTTTTTTTTCTTTTCGCCATCAAGTTTCTTTTCATTTTCCTCGACGGCTTTTGTGATAAACTCCTGTAAGAAATCTTTTTCCATTGTCTTTATATTAGTGTGTTTCAAAGCATTTCTGACGATAGGAAGAAATCAAAAATCCCAATTTTGCAATCA
This sequence comes from Chryseobacterium sp. JAH, assembly GCF_001507335.1. Taxonomy (GTDB): domain Bacteria; phylum Bacteroidota; class Bacteroidia; order Flavobacteriales; family Weeksellaceae; genus Chryseobacterium. The sequence continues at coordinate 478,802 of NZ_LMAH01000003.1, forward strand.
GCGGTTACGCTTATTGTAAACTTTGGGTACTTTTTGCACTAACTGTCTACCGTATTTTTTTACAATATCATTTTAATGTGACCTACTACTATCTTACTAAGGTTCATAGCTACTGTTATTTTACGTAGCTTTTCAGATGACCTTGTATTATTTTATGCAGATACATTCTTATCTCTTTAATCGATACGCTACTTTTATACCCGTATTTTTATTGATTAGCCATTCATTCAAATCTTTAAAATCTGAATATAAAACCCGACAGTCTTCTGCGTTTTTACTTTCATTTTTAATCATTTCTACAGCACGGTTTCCTGACACATCATTATCAAAATAGAGCTCGATATTTTCATAATGATCTAGTGATTTTTTAATATTGGAAATCATCGACACGGAATTTAAAATGATGTAATCTGAAGGTTTTTTTTCTAAAGATTTTTCTACATTTTTAAAGGAAAGAAAATCAAAAAAGCCTTCGAAAATTCTTAGTGATTTTGAATCATTTTTGATCGTAGAAATATCTTTTTTACCCAAACAAATTTTTGAATATTTACTTCGAATTTCGTAACCTCCGGAATCGTTTTTAAAGCCAATTCCGAAATAATTCTTATCGTTCATTTTGTAGTGAATCTCTTTTAAGAGCTCATTTTGATTTTCTACTTTCCGACTCTTTAAGTATTCCAAAAGTGCAGAATGAACGATCTCTTTTTCATCAAGTATCTTGTAATTTTTTGTTTTATTTTCAAAATTCTGGTTGGAAATATTTTGCTTTTGAAAAGAAGAAAAATTCTGATCTTCTGCCCAGGCTAAAATTTCGCTTGTACTCTTATTCAGATATTTTTTCAACAAGCTTACGTTGTTTCCTCCAATACCTTCTGAAAAAAGATACCAGCAGTTTAAACTTTTATTGATTTTAAAAGAGGGTTGGGATTCGATGGCAAAAGGGTTGAGATACCAAGCTTCTTTTTCATTTTGTTTCGTAGGAAGGTGTCCGAGAGAAAGGAGGACTTCTTCCAACGATATGCTGTTGAATTGTTTGCAGTTCATTTTATAATTTTTATTGTTTTTAGTAATAAATAAGAGATTTGTGGGTAGTTCAAACGGGCGGGTTTAGTTTATACTAATTTTTGATGAATTGATGAGGAAACTATATAATTAATTGAATGATAATATTTTAAACCCTCATCAATGTCTCATCATCTCATCAAAGTAGAAATATTCTTCTCATCAGTTTCTCATCAAAAAATCAAGGATTTAAAATTTGATGAGGCTTTTGATGAGCTGTAACTAATTGATTTTATTTTCATTATCTACTAACTCATCATTTTATCAAATTTTTGAATAATAAAATTCCTTTCTACTGTAAAATACCGCCCTGTTTTATTCTGTGGGTAAAAGCTTCCGCTATAATCTAGATCGTATTTGATGTAAGCCAATGAATTGTTTTGAGGTTCGAGTTTCCAGTTTTCTTTCAGTATTTTCCGGACATCATTGACTGTCCAGTATTGTTTGCTGAACATCTTACCAAGCATATTGAAAATATCCTGAGGAATACAATGGATCTTGCTTTCTTCGGTACTTTCGAAAAACTCATATAAAAGTTCGATAATCTTAGATTCCAGTTTATTGTTGTTTTTCCAAACCAATTTCTGAAGGGCTTTTGTTCTAATTTGGGAATCAGTAAACCACATTCTTGTCTCCTTACGGCTGTGAAAAGGTCTTTGGATTAGGTAACGGAGGAAATAGGGAATCTCCTTGTTTAGATTGTGTAGAAATTCAGTGTTCTCGCTTTTGATTGATCTCACTTTAATAATCCAGAATCGGATCTCATTTTCATCAATCTGAATGAAGTTATCTTCATTATTGGAACAGAGAATAAATTTTCCAAAGAATTCCACCTCTTCACGGTCTTTTCCTTTTGCCTCCTTCTTATCTTTATCAGTCGTTGAAAGATATTTTAACCGTTCCGTGATCTCTTTTTTGTCAAAGAATACTTCGTCAATAGCAACTACAAGCATCGAAGTCCAATCTGAATTAAATTGACTGCTGAATGAGTCACCTTTGATATAGGTCATATTTAATCCAAAGATGGATTTTAGCCATTTGATGAAAGTGGATTTTCCGGTAGATCTTTCCTTACTTACCAAACAAAGGATCGGAAGTATCTGTGTTGGATATTCAAGCAATATCTTTATGTAATCTAAACCTAGTTCTAATTGTTCTCCGAAAACATGTTCCATAAATTTAAGTGAGAATGGAATTTTGTTTAGTAAATCTTCAGAACTAATATTTTCTTCGATTGGTTGATAAGGAATCTCATTATAAATATTGTAGAATCCGTCAACGATCTGCTCATAATTCAGATGAGAAGGAATACAGCAGAAGCCATCATACTTTGAAACTTTTGAAACGTAGTTTTTTCCGTGGTCGCTAATAATAGTTTCACGATTCCATCGTACCAAAATTGAGATCTTGTCTCCGGAGATTAATGGTTTTTCAATCGTTTTATAGTACGTTGTTCCTACTCGTAGATAAGGAATTTTTTCGCTCATTTTAAAAAGGATTTGGTTCCGTACTGAAATACGGATAGGTTAAACAAAAGGAAGAATGCAACTTTTAATGAGAATAAGTCACACTTATTTTCTTCGGTTTCTTCCGTATTCTAAGAGTTCTTTTTTGGAATAGTAATAGCGACCGCTAAAATTGTAGTAGGGTAGACTTTTGTTTTTTCTCCAATCAATAATGGTTGGAATAGAAACGTGCAGGAATTTCGCAGCTTCAATCTGTGGGATAAGGTCTTCCGGTTGTTGCTCTGCTTTTGCGGGTAATGTGAATTCGGTTGCTTTCCTAAGAATGATTTCAACCGCTTTTTCCAAATCTCCTTTGGAATGGGAATAGAGTTGTAATGACATTTGATTGTATTTTAAATTAGTTATTGTACTTTAAATTAGTTTAAATTTAAATGCAATAATATCAATTTAACCGCTGTTAATCAAATGGTTATATGTCGTCCGGATTAATCTAATGTAATTCAGACTAGCCTAAATTTTATTTTTTTTAATCCAGATCAATGTAAATCATTCCAAATTAGACTTTTGAATAAAGTTAATTTTTTAACTAAATTTAACTAAAAAATGCTTATTTTAATATAGTTTAACAACTCTTTTGTATAATTCAGAAATAAAAATCATTGTAGATTATTTAATATAAATAAAGTCATAGCGAAAATCATCCCCACGCTTTGTCCATTTGTTCGTCTGTGAATGCTTCTGTTACTTTCATATACTTATCCAAAACAGCATCTTTCTTTATATTGGCAATTTTTTTTATTGCTTTTGGCTCCATTCCCAACAATAAAGAATTTGTAATGAATGTTTTTCTTGCTGTATGGCTTGTTATGAATTTACATTTGGGTTGTGTGAGTGATTTTTTCTTATTACCCACAAACCAATGAGTTGTGAATGGTTGTTTGATTTCTGCTAATTCACAACAATCTTTGATGTATTCATTGAATTTTTGAGAAGAGATAACGGGTAGGGGTTCATAGATAGTTCCTTTGTATTTTTCTAAAATAGCTTTTGCGTATTTGTTCAGCCTGATGGCGTGATTCTGTGTTTTAGTTTTCTGAATAGAAAGAACTATATGGTCTTCAGAAATATTTGCTAAATGTAGTTTTGAAAGATCAGAAAACCGTAAGCCTGTGAAACATCCCATACAATAGAAATCCCGAACGTGAGACAGTCGATCGCTGTCAAAATCTTTTTCGTATAATTTCATCAACTCTTCAAATGTTAAATACACAATATCAATGTCGTGTTCAACAGCTCTAAATTTCTCGAACTCCCTGTTTGCATTATATCCTTTTTCTGTTGCCCAGTTTAAAAATGACTTTAAAACCTTGATTACTTTAGCGAAATAATTTTGCTTCATCTTTTTTATTTCGTAAGAGTAATCTCTTAATGATTCAAAAAAATCTTCATCAACCTTATCAAAAGAAAGTGAAATTCCATTTTCCTTACAAAAGAATTCCAGATAGTTTTTTACAGTAGTTTGACCCGTGATGGTGTTCGGAGTTTTTATCAATTTTCCTTTGTCAATGTATTGTGTAAAGCATTTGAAAAAGTCGAATTCACTGGTTGTTTCAACTTTTTCATTTGAATCAAACTTTTCAATAAACAAATCCTTTGTTGGTTCAAGCTTATTTGCTCTGAAATAAAGCGAAATGTCTTGAATTTTGGTTTCTATCTGTTGGAGTTTTTCATTTATTTCGTCATAGCCATAATAAGTATCTTTTTTTGAATTAGCTTTCACTCGATTGTTCTGCCAATCGTTTAATTTACAATTCAATCCAGTATTTCTTTTTATTATAGAGCTGTCAATTCTGAATAATATCCTAATTGGCATTAAACCGTCTTGACTTACTTTGTCCTTTCTTAATTCAAAATTGTACTTTATCATAAGTTGAAATAGATTTAAATAAGTGTAAGGGGGAACAAAAGGGGGAATTAATTTGCATTTAAAATTATTAAATATGAAAAAACAAATTAATTAGAAACCTATTGTTTATCAAAGTTATTGAATATAAACGAATTAAAAACAAGAAAAATTAAGAAAGGTTTCATAATACCTCCGTCTGGGGTACTTAAAAAGACTGTTAATCATTGATTAGCAGTCTTTTTTATTTTATGATGTAGCATAACGTCATTTATTATCATTTTAATTTTATTCTTCTTTCGAAATTTCTCAAGCCTAAGGTGCTTTTTTGTTATTATTTTACTCCTTTCGGCAATTATAAGGTGCTATTTTCGGCCAAATTTCAAAAACAGTGATTTTCCCCTTTTGTATATTTAAAGAGTTAACTACTTTTGTTACATAACCTTATAAAACAAATATCCATGAAAACTCCTTTTTTATTTACGAATGTACGTTCGCTTTTAGGAATGCTTGCGCTGTCTATGGTTGTGTGTACTTTGATACGCTGCACGCCACCGCCGCCTGAGAATCCTGTAGATGACAGTTATAAAAAGAAACTCATTACGCATGAAGATGCGCAGGTCCTGTTTGACGAATATACGAAGACCAATCACCAAATTCTTACAGACTCCCGAAAGGGAAACCCGGATTCTAGATGGTATTCTTTTACTATTGAAGAAATGGAAGGATATATTCGGTACGTAAAAGAGCAGGCGAAAGAGCAGAATATTCAAAATGTAGGAATTAAAATTTATATGGGGAAATATCCTGTAAATCATCCTGCAGACAAAATGGCCAAGCCGGAATTTGCAGGCTATCAGACTATTTTTTTAATGCCTACTATGAAACGAGAAGAATCTTCAGATGCTACGATGAAAAGACGCGGAACTACTGAGGAGGATGTGAAAATTGAGTCTATACAGCCAATGAATATGACCAATCTTGCACCTCCTCCAAAAGCAGTTATTGAAACAATCAATTAAATATTGAAAGATGGTTTGGAATGTGGAAATAAGCAAGCAGATATCAATGATTATTTTGCTGATTGTATTAATTCTTATTTGTTTTAAATACAAAAAAATAGAAAGAGTTAATTTGATTTTCTTTGCAGGGTTCGTTGCAATATCTATCATTGATTTTTTTTGCTATTTCTATTTTGAGATGACCAAAATATCAACTGACAAGTTTTATGTCATTGGGATGTTCTTCATGTTTCTTCTTTACTTAATTTACTACTACAAATTGCTGTATCTTGCTGCTTTAAGAAAGATTCAATCTGTTCTCATATTACTTTTTGTTGTTAATGGGTTGATGATGTTTGGTATTGAGAGCAATCTTTTTGAAAATTTTTCGTTCAATACATTTTATGTTAATATTTTATTGTTGACGTTTTCAATCATCTTATTTCTTTATCAAACATTCAATTCGGATAAGATCTTTGAGATTAAAAATTATCTTCCTTTTTGGATTTCTGTTGGTTCGCTGCTTTTTTATATAGGTATTATTCCCATATTGTATTTCAGAAATAAAGTTTCTTATGATATTTATTTCTTTTTCTTATTTTTATTAAATCTGGTTAACAACGGAGTAATCATTTTCGGATTGCTTTTGAATAAACCTGATGCAACAAAACCGGAGACTTATGGATGATCATTTGAATAATTTGGTAATTATTGTGACGGTTACTTTGTTGCTCATTGTATTAACGATGATCTTTGTTTATATAATTTTCATTCGGAAGAAAACCAAATTATTGATTGATCAGAAGGAAAAAGATCTGCGTTTTGAAAAAGAATTGGCCACCTCGCAGGTAGAAATGAAAGAGCAAACGCTGAATTATATCGGGCAGGAACTTCATGACGATTTGGGGCAAAAACTTTCAGTTGTAAGATTAAGACAAAATCAATTGATTCCAAAGCTTACAAATGCTGAAAAAGAAGAATTAAGCGAATTGAATGAATTATTAGGCGAATGCATTCAGGATGTCAGAAACTTATCTAAAACGTTGATTACCGAACAGATTATGCATTTCGGCCTCGTAGAATCCATTGAAAGAGAAATTGATAAGATAAAAAAACTTCGGCTTCTGAAAATCAATTTAATGACGCAGAAGCATGATATTGATATTACGCCGAAGCATGGATTAATTTTATTCAGAATCATTCAGGAAAGCATCAATAACATTTTAAAACATTCAAGAGCTAAAAATGTAACCATACTATTAGAAGACTGCCACGAGACAGTACAGATTACCATTACTGACAACGGAAAAGGTTTCAATACCGATCTGATGAACGACGGCTCCGGATTGAAAAACATGGAATTGAGAGCGAAGTTGATACATGCTGAATTCTCTATCCAGTCAAAGCTTGAGGAAGGAACCAAAACAACGATAACTTACCACAAAAACTTATCATGAAAACAATCCCTATTGCCATCGTTGATGATCATACTTTAATGTCGAAAGCATTAGAAAATATGATTGCTGAAAACCCCAGATACCATGTAGTGATGAATCATCCAAATGGAGAAGATTTTATCTCGGGTTTAGAAACAGTTCCCGAACTGCCCGCAGTTGTTTTGATGGACATTAATATGCCCTACAAAAACGGAATAGAAACTACAGAATGGCTCACAGAACACCATCCGGAAATTAAAGTGATTGCCTTAACGATGGAAGATGATGAAAAAGTGCTGATCAGGATGCTGAAGGCCGGTGCAAAGGGTTATTTGCTGAAAGATATGCAGCCTGCTATTCTTTTTCAGGCAATAGATACCGTTTTTGAAAAAGGAAGCTTTTATACTGATTTTGTCGCCCAAAAACTCTTAAAAGTCCAGACAGAAGACGCGAAAAATGCCTCGCTTCTTTCAGATTTAAAGGATCGTGAAAAAGAATTCATCAAACTAGCATGCAGCGAACTGACCTACAAGGAAATAGCCGACAAAATGTGCCTCAGTCCGAAAACCATTGATGGTTACAGAGATTCTGTGTTTGTCAAATTAGAAATAAAAAATAGAGTGGGCCTTGTACTTTTTGCATTAAAGCATAATTTGTGTTGATTTAATTTAAATACAAATGAATCGCATGGATTTTTGTTCCCGCGGCGCAATATTTATACTTCTTTAGGAACGACACTTATTTTCAACAATCAATCCTCATCAATTTTAGGTGAGGATTTTTTATGTTCCAAATCTTTTGTAAAATTTAAATTCTCACTTAAGGTGCTTTTCCTGTGGTGATTAGGGGTTTCTCCTCTGTTTTTGTGCTCATGAAAATTGGAATTTTGTCATGTAAAATTAAAGTTACAGGCAGAACCTGAAAAGCCAAAACAGAGTAAGGGAAATTTAAAAAACTAATACAATGAAAAAAGCACTTATCGTAGGAATCAATGACTACGCGCCCATTGGATCAGGCGGTCCCGATTTAAACGGCTGCATCAACGATGCACGTGATATGGCAAACACGTTAGTGATCTGTGGTTTTGCGCCTTCGCAAATCAGAATTTTGACCAATCAAAATGCAACGAGAGCCAATATTTTAAATTATCTGAAATCTTTGGTGAGCACCAGTGTTAAAGGTGATTCGTTGGTATTTTATTACTCGGGACACGGAACGAGAGTCGCTAACATCGGTCCCGATTTAGAAATTGACGGTCTGGATGAAGCGATTTGTCCGCACGATTATGTAAGCGCCGGAGTTATTCGTGATGATGATTTTAAAGCTGTTCTTAGCAAACTGAAAGCGGGTGTAAACCTTGAAGTTGTTTTCGACTGCTGTCACTCCGGAACCGGAACAAGAAAAATGGATTTAGGAATCAGTGTAGATTTTTCTTACGAAGCAGCCCGTTTCATTCCACCAATGCTGGAAGACGAGTTTTACTTAAACTATGCCAACGAAATCCCATTATCTAAAACACCTAAAAAAGAAACATTTACCACAAAGGCTTTAGTTCCCATTACCGGAATGAATCATACATTGTGGGCCGCCTCCAAAGACAATCAGGTTTCCATGGAAGGAAATATGAATGGACAGATAAGAGGTTATTTTACCTATCATTTCTGCAAAATCCTGCGTGCTACTAATGGTAATATTATCAGAAAAACGCTTGACAACCAAATTGCAATGGCATTAACAGCAATGGGGGCGGCGCAAATCAATCAGACTGAAAGCATCAGAACAGAATTTTCGCAAAAAATATTTTCTTAGAAATATACCGGCGGAATCCGAAAAGCCGTACAAAGAGTAGGAAAAAACTGATTAAAACACCAAATAATCATGTCTAATATTGAAAACAAAAACCCAATGACTGCTGAAGAAGTTTTAAAGCTTAAAAACATCAAGGCAAAATCAGCTGAAAAGTCAGCCAATTTAAAATTATCCGACAAAGAGCCCGAAATGGAAACCATCGATGGGAGAGCCTATCCAAAAGGGATGAAGTCTGTCGCCATCACAATGAATGAAAAATCAGCTGTCGATGAAAATCTTGAAACTGATTTCTTCTATCCAACTCACGCTGACTTTGAGTACCAACCGAAATTGGAACCTAAAAAAGACCGTAAACCCAAATTTATAGAAAGAGAAAATTTCTTTAATGCGGAAGGGGCAAGAACCATTTTCGGACCTGATCAGAGAAAGGTATTCAATTCTACAGCTTACCCTTGGCGTTGTGTTGGTAGGGTAGAAAGTCCCTTAGGAATTGCAAGTGGCGTAATGATTGGCCCTAGACATTTGTTGACGTGCGCACACATTGTCGATTGGCAACCCAATAACCAAACGGGTTGGTTAAAGTTTACACCCATGTATTATAATGGAAGCGCTCCTTACGGAAGTGCCTGGGGGATAAAAACGTATTACAAACATAAAGTGGCAGGGCCCACGATTGATGGTACAGAAGTGCAGTTCGACTACGTGGTAGTCGTTCTTGACAGACCCATAGGAAATAGTACAGGATGGTTAGGCTCTAAATCTTATTCAGATTCTTGGGACGGACAGGCTTCTTTCACCCACTCAGGTTATCCTGCTGATTTGACGGGAACCCAAAGGCCAACTTATCAGACGGGTATAGCACTTGATGGCGATTTTTGGAGTCCAGATGATAATCAAAGTATTCAGCATAAAGCTGATATCTGGCCGGGACAAAGTGGAGGCCCGTTTTGGGGATATTGGAATGGTTCACCATATGCAGTTGCCGCTCAAAGCGCGCACAATCCAAGCATTAATTTTGCAAGTGGAGGTTCAGATTTAGTAGGTCTTGTCACAAGAGCAAGAAATGAATATCCATAAAACAGGATATTGTTTTTATAAATTAAGAGTCTGGTTTTTAAAATCAGACTCTTTTTTAATTTTTATAAGCTGAAGTCTGTTTATTTTTAGTATTTCAGAAATAGTAAAATGACTTTGTTTAGTTTAATATCAATAATGACTTTTTAATATTCTTTGTATATCCTTGCGTTTTTAATCCCAAACCAAGACAAAGCTTTCTTTCCAATAAAACTGTTTTATTTAAGATATAAAAAGGTATTTCATGTAACAAGGAAATACAATTAGTAAAGGTTTGGAGTATTTGAAAATGCAACCCTTTTTTATTATTAAAATCAAAAAACAGCACTTTTTTGAAAGTGCTGTTGATATTTATATTATTTTCTAAACATTTCCGTGTGCGGAATATTGTCTTCGAGATATTTCTTTCCTGTATCTTCAAAACCAAACCATGAGTAAAATCTCAAAAGGTAATCCTGTGCAGAAATTCTTACTTCGCTTGTATGAAAACGATTTTCAATAGTTTCAACAGCATACTGGATTAATTGCTTACCTAAACTTTTTCCTCTGGCTTTTTTCGTTGTTAAAACTCTTCCAATAGAAGTTTCGGGATATTTTATTCCTTTGTTGAAAATCCTGCAATAGGCTAAAATATTTTTATTTTCTTCAGCCCAAATATGTACTGCGTGCTGATCATATCCATCCAAATCATGATACGGGCAATTTTGTTCTACCACGAAAACATCAACTCTCGCTTTAATAATTTCGTAAAGTTCGGAAGTGGTAATTTCTTCAAAACTTTTTATTTTCCAAATAATATTACTCATTAAATGTCACGCTGTTATTGGCCAAAAACTCATTGGTTTTTTGAATGAAACTTAAAATCTCATCAGTTCCGGTCTTCTTTTCTCCAGATGTTACATAAATTTCCGGAAGATCTTCCCAAGTTTTATGAAGTTCAGCTTTGTAATCTTCAACGTTTTTGATGAGAACATTGGGTTTCAGTTTATCCGCTTTTGTAAACACAATAGAAAAAGGAACTCCGCTTTCTCCACACCACTGGATAAATTCCAAATCAATATTTTGTGGACTGTGACGGGAATCAACTAAAACAAAAAGATTCACAAGATTGTTTCTGTTTAAAATATAGTTGTTAATTAATTTCTCAAAATCTCGTCTCATCACCTTTGAAACCTTGGCATATCCGTAGCCCGGCAGATCGGTCAGGTACCAGCTTTCATTGATAATAAAATGATTAATCAACTGAGTTTTCCCCGGAGTTCCTGAAGTTTTTGCCAAATCTTTCCTGTTGAGCATACCATTGATCAATGAAGATTTTCCTACGTTTGAGCGCCCGATAAAAGCATATTCCGGGATGGTTCCTTCAGGGCATTCCTGCCATTTCCCGCTGCTTTTTACAAACTCTGCTGTCTTTATAACCATTTTGTCTTGATTTTATTTAGAAAAATAAACCATTAAGAAGGTCTTAATGGTTTAGTCTTAATTTATATTTTATCTTTTACCCAGTTGTATAGAATCTCGTTGAATTCATCGGGTTTTTCCATCATCGCAGCATGTCCGCATTTATCGATCCAGAAAAGATCTGAATTCGGGATAAATTTATGCATGTCAATCGCAACTTCAGGAGGTGTTACGTTGTCTTGTTTCCCCCAAATCAGACACGTTGGACGTACAATTTTTGGAAGATCATTCAGCATATTGTGTTTGATGGCGCTTCTAGCTAACATCACGGTTTTGATGCCTTTCATTCTGTCGTTCACCACGCTGAAAACTTCATCCACCAAATCTTCAGTTGCTACAGCGGGATCATAGAAAACCTCTTCAGCTTTCTTTCTTATATATGAACGGTCATTCTTTCTTGGAAAACTGTCACCAAAAGCTCTTTCGTACAAACCAGAGCTTCCTGTAAGCACTAAATTTTGAACCAAATCAGGTCTGGCTAAGGTTAAAATAAGTCCTACATGACCACCCATTGAATTTCCTACGATGGTTACCGGTTTGCCAATTTCGCTTTCAATAAATTTAATGACGTATTTGGCAATTGTGGTAAGGTTGGTATTGAGTACTGGCAAATCATAGATAGGCAATTGAGGCACATAGACCTTAAAACCTTTTTCTGAAAAAAAATTCACCATCTTGTCAAAATTGCTCAACCCACCCATTAAACCGTGCAAAAGCACCAATGGATGTCCTTCCCCAGCTTCAATGAAGGTATATTTCTTATCTTTTTTTGTACTAAATATCATAAAATCGCTTTAATAAAGCATTGCAAAAATACAAATTATACACCAAAAAATTTTTGATATCTCTAATTTAAAATAAAAATAATATAAACCACCTTTTCTGCCTCGCTTTTTTGAAAATCTTTTTATTATTCGAGGAATAACAAGGGGTGTAAGTGTTTTCGTATCAAAGAATTAAACCGGTTTTGTGAAGCTTGTAGTAAAACTTATTAACATTAAGTCAAAAAGTGGGAAAAAGTGGGAGGTTTTGGAAATTTTTGTATAATTTTGTCCCAAATGAGGAATTTCATTGGAACATATGAGTGTAAAATAGACGACAAAGGTCGCCTGAAGGTGCCTTCATCGCTGATTAAGCAGATGGAGAACTTTGAGGATAAAACCTTTGTGGTCAAGCGTTCTGTGTTTCAACCGTGTCTCGAAGTTTATCCTATGAAAGCATGGGATAAGCTTATGGAAAAGATTAATAAACTAAACAGATTCATTAAAAAGAATGCTGATTTCATCAGGATGTTTACTGCAGGTGTAAAAACTGTAGAATTAGACAGCGCCGGAAGACTCCAAATTTCAAAAGATCTTACGCATTTTGCTGATCTTGCGAAAGATATTGTAGTGACAAGTGCAGGTGAGCTTTTCGAAATTTGGGATAAAGATGCCTATGAAAAGGTAATTGCAACCAATGAAGAAGATTTTGCAAGTCTGGCAGAAGATGTAATGGGTGCTTTTGATGAAGAATAAATAAAATATACACAAATGAGCACGTATCACAACCCCGTTTTATTGAAGCAAAGTGTGGATGATTTGGTGACGAATCAGGACGGAATATATGTGGACTGCACATTTGGTGGTGGAGGTCACTCTCAGGAAATTTTAGACAGGCTTTCTGTAAATGGAAAGCTGTATGCATTTGATCAGGATTTGGATGCGCTCAATAATACGATTGATGATGAGAGGTTTACGCTGATCAATCAGAATTTCAGATTTTTAGAAAATTCACTTTTAATGTATGGGGTTGTCGCTGTTGATGGTGTTTTAGCTGATCTTGGTGTTTCTTCTCATCAGTTTGATGAAGCAGCGAGAGGTTTTTCAACTAGAAATAATGCGCCTCTGGATATGAGAATGAATGTGATGCAGAGTCTTGATGCCAAAAAAGTGATCAATGAATATGAAGAAGAGGCTTTAGCAGATATTTTCTATTATTACGGGGAATTGAGAGAGGCGAGAAAGCTTGCGAGAGATATCGTTCATCACAGGAAAATAAAAAGCATCAATACAACGGAAGATTTGAAAAAGCTTTTTAGTTTTCTTCCGCCTCATAAGGTGAACAAATTTTACGCACAGCTGTTTCAGGCTATAAGAATTGAGGTGAATCAGGAACTTGATGTTTTGAAAGAAATGCTGGTACAGTCTTACAATGTTTTAAAACCGGGTGGAAGATTGGTGGTGATTTCTTATCATTCTTTGGAAGACCGTTTGGTGAAGAGATTCCTGAAAAACGGAATGTTTGAAGGAGAGCCACAACGTGATATCTACGGTAATTATGCAAAGGCATTCGAGCTGGTGAAAAGCAAAGCAATTATTCCTGATGATAAAGAAATTGAAGAAAACTCAAGGGCGAGAAGTGCTAAAATGAGAACAGGAATAAAATTATAAATGATGAGCAATGGGTAGTAAGCAGTTTATGAATATTACACATTACTAATTACCTATTACTAATAAATATAGTGGCAAAAAAAACAACATATCGTCCTCAAAAAAGACTCACTTTTATAGATATTATAAAAGGGAATTTTCTGAACCGCGATGAGTTAAAAGATCATTATAAGTTTTTCTTATTGATTTTTGTTTTGATGATGGGGATGATTTATTCAAACCATTTGGTGAATAAAAAAATAAAAATTGTAAACGCTTTAAAAGAAGAAACGGAAGAATATAAATCTAGGAACGCTTATGCGCAAAGTAAGCTGATTAAAGTAAAAATGGAATCTGAATTGGGGAAGCAAGTCGCAGCAGATTCGCTAATGACGTTAGAAAGTCATCCTCATAAACTTTTAATAAAATTAGACAGTACAGATGCAAAAGCCAAGTGAATACGAGAATAAACGTAAAAAAACTTTACGCTGGGGCTACCTTTTTGCAGTGGGAGCTTTGTGCGTGTTTGTGCTTTTCATCGCCAGAATTGTCATTCTTCAGAACACCAATGTTCAGGAAATTAAAGACGATTACATTAATAACAATTACCGAACTGCCACTTTAAAAGCGGCGAGAGGAAATCTTTATGCTTCAGACGGATCTATTTTGGCAACAACGGTAATGCGGTATGATGTTTATCTTGATTTTAAAACAATAAAAGATACAGTTTATACGAACAATATTGGGCCTCTTACCGATTCTTTGAGTAAAATGTTTGGAAAATCGAGAGCTGATTTCAGAAAACGATTTGACGAGCAGAGAAAAAAGAAAAACCAGTACTATTCTTTAGTAAAAGGTTTGGATTTCGACGAATATGACAGAATCAGAAAATTCCCAATTTTTAAAAGAGGAAAAAATAAAGGAGGTTTCATCATTGACAGAAATTATAAACGAGAACTGGCAACTTCAGAAATTGGAGCCGGAACAATCGGGATTGATAATGGGGTTGCAAAAGCAGGTCTTGAAGGTGCTTTTTCAAAATTTTTAACAGGAACAGATGGTCAAAGACTTGAGCAAAGAGTCAATTCATCACAATGGAAGCCGATTGATTTCTGGAAAGTTAAAGAACCTACCGATGGTCAGGATGTTTACACAACGCTAGATCTTAGAATTCAGGATATTGCGCATTCCGCTTTAGAAAAACAACTGATCAATTTCGAAGCAAAACACGGAACGGTCATCGTCATGGAAGTGGCTACAGGAAAAGTGCGCGCTCTAGTTAATTTAAAAGAAACCGAGACTGGAGTTTATGAAGATACTTACAATTATGCTTTAAAAGATAACATCGAACCTGGGTCTACATTCAAAACGATTTCGCTTTTGGCGGCAATGGATGATGGATTTATTGACGAAAATACAACAGTCAACGTCGGTGGTGGAGTTTGGACTTATGCTAAACAAAGAATCTCCGATGGCCACGGTGGCGGAACTTATGACATCAGTGATGTTTTGGCAAAATCGAGTAACGTAGGAACGGCAAAACTAATTACGAAATATTACGCGGACAAACCGGAAATTTTTCTTGATCATTTAAGAAGATGGAAATTATTCGACAAAATGGATATTGAACTTCCCGGCATTACAAAACCGAGAATTTTAACTCCAAAAAGCAAATCATGGAATGCAGCAACGCTAGCCTCAATTGGTTATGGGTATGCAACGAATATAAACCTTTTGCAATTAGCAACATTCTATAACGGTGTAGCTAATAAAGGAAAAATGCTGAAACCGATTTTCATTGATAAAATAATGAAAGACGGAAAAACTATTTTCGAAGCCAAAGAAGAAGTAATGGTTAAAAAAATGGCTTCAGATAAAGCGATTCAGATGATGACAAGTGCATTGACGAAAGCTGTTGAAAAGGGGACGGGAAGAAGCATTTTCACACCGAACTTAAAAATGGCAGGAAAAACTGGAACCGCGAGATTTGAATATTGGCTGCCTGGTCCGATGAAATACAGAGCGTCATTTGCGGGTTTTTATCCGGCAGACAATCCGAAATACACTTGCTATGTAATGATTAGCGAACCCAATGTGTCAAAAGGATTTTACGGAGGAACGGTTTCGGCGCCAGTTTTTAAAGAAATTGCCGGAAAAACATTCCTGAAAACACCGCAAAATATTGAAAAAGAAATGCTTGTAGACAGAAAGGTCAATCTTAGCAAAATGGTTGAACCTAATGTGAAAATAGCAGTCAATAATAAACAAATGCCAAGTGTGGTAGGATTGATTGGCAAAAATGCAATTCCACAATTGGAAAATTTAGGATACCGTGTAGACTTTAAAGGAGTCGGACGAATCAAGGAACAGTTTCCCTTGGAAGGAACAACAATAAGTAAAAATCAGAGAATTTATTTGACTCTGCAGAATTAAAAGATAAAGCATCAAAGAAATGCAATTAGTTGAATTATTAAACAGAATTCCAGTACTAGAAATTCACGGTGAGAATACCCGTGAAGTTTCTGAATTGGTTTTTGACAGCAGAAAGGTTTCTGAAAACTCTCTTTATATTGCATTGAGAGGGACAGTTGCAGACGGACATTCATTTATTGCATCTTCAATTGAAAAGGGAGCAAAAACTATTGTTTGTGAAGAGTTTCCAGGAAATTTAGAAGAAAACATTACCTATGTTAAAGTAAAAGATGCATCAAAAACATTAGGTCATCTTGCTTCCAACTTGTATGGAAATCCTTCAGAAAAGCTAAAGCTGATCGGAGTTACCGGAACCAACGGAAAAACTTCTGTTTCCACTTTGCTTTTTGATGTATTTAAAAATTTAGGCTATGACTCTGCTTTATTATCAACGGTAGAAATCAGAATTGGTGAAAAAGTAATTCCGGCGACACACACGACTCCGGATGTGATTACTATCAATAAAATTTTGGCTCAGGCCGTTGAGGAAGGTTGTGAATTTGCCTTCATGGAAGTAAGTTCACACGGAATTGCCCAAAACAGAATTGAAGGTCTGACTTTCAAAATTGCAGGCTTTACCAATTTGACACACGACCATCTAGATTATCATAAAACGTTTGATGAATATTTAAAAATAAAGAAAAGATTTTTTGATGAATTAAACGAAAATGCAATCGCCATTACGAACGTTGACGATAAAAACGGAAACGTTATGCTTCAGAATACAAAGGCTGCAAAAAGGTCTTATGCTTTGAAAACGATGGCAGATTATCATGGTAGAACATTGGAAGTTGATTTCAACGGAATGCTGTTAAATTTCAATGGGAAAGAATTCTGGACGACCTTAACAGGGAAATTTAATGTTTACAATTTGCTTTTGGTTTTTGGAATTGCATCTGAGCTTGGTTTTGAGCAGGATGAAATTCTTCAGGCAATCAGCATTTTAAAAAGAGTTTCCGGAAGATTTGAAACCCTCAAATCCGATGGCGGAATTTTCTTTATCGTAGATTATGCGCACACTCCGGATGCACTGGAAAATGTTTTAGACAGCATCAACGACATCAGAACAAAAAACGAAAGACTGATCACAGTTTTCGGTTGTGGTGGCGACAGAGATCATTCCAAGAGACCTGAAATGGGAAATATTGCCTCAAAGAAATCGACTTTGGCAATTATCACTTCAGACAATCCGAGAACAGAAGACCCGAATCAGATTATAAAAGAAATTGAAGCAGGCGTTGAACCTCAAAACTTCAGCAAATACACTTCAATTCCAGACCGAAGAGAAGCAATCAAAATGGCGATAAAGTTTGCCGAACCAAAAGATATTATTCTCGTAGCCGGAAAGGGGCACGAAAATTATCAGGAAATCAATGGTGTGAAACATCATTTTGATGATAAAGAGGTGATTGATGAGCTTTGGAAATTGATGTCGAAGTAATTAAAAGACTTAAATTATGAGAACATCTAAAATGGTATTAATAATCTCACTAATTTTTGGTTTAGGAATATTGATAGTTTTTCTTTTAAAAGATAATTCAAAAAAGGAAATTAAGATTTTAGATTGTAAAGTATCTTACACAGTAGAAGAATTACAGCCTGGGTTTATAGATTTTGCGGAGTCAAATGCTAAAAAGGAAGTAGGTATCTGTTTGTGTGAAAAATATTTAAGTAATAGAGAGCAAAAATATAAAGTAGAGATTTTAAAGCTATATAATAACGTTGGAATTATATATCCAAGTTTTGAAAAAGGAAACAAAATAGATTCAGTTTGCAATAATAGAACATATGTCTTTTTCAAACAGTTTAATCTTTAAAACTAAAATTAATAAAAAATGTTATACTATTTATACGAATATTTAACGAGCCAAGGCATTCACATTCCGGGAATGGGAATGATGAGATACATCTCTTTCCGTGCGGGGATGGCGGTTTTGTTGTCGTTGACAATAGCGCTTATCTACGGAAAAAGTATCATCAATTACCTTCGTGGAAAACAGATGGGTGAACTGGTTCGTGATCTTGGATTAGACGGACAAAAACAAAAAGAAGGCACGCCTACAATGGGAGGTTTCATCATCATCATTGCGACGTTAATTCCTGTCTTGCTGTTTACGAGAATTACCAATGTCTATATCGTTCTTTTGATTGTGACTGTCGTTTGGATGGGAGCGATTGGTTTTATAGATGATTATTTAAAGAAAATCAAAAAAAATAAAGACGGATTAAGCGGGAAATTTAAAATTGTAGGGCAGGTCGGATTAGGGCTAATTATCGGAGTTACAATGTATTTCCATCCTGATATTACGGTTAAAAGGAAATATGCAGATACGAAAGTGGTCAACAGAAACAATGTAGAGCAAAACTTTATGCCTGCTGAGAAAATCACTGTTTCTACGGTTCCATTTGCTAAAAATAATGAGTTTGATTACAGCGGAGTTTTATTTTGGATGAGTGATGAAGATGCTCACGAATGGGCATGGATTGTTTTTATCCCAATTGTCATTTTCATCGTAACTGCAGTTTCAAACGGAGCCAATATAACCGACGGAATTGATGGTCTTGCTGCTGGAACAAGTACGGTAATTTTATTGACGCTGGCGTTTTTTACCTATGTATCCGGGAATATCATTTTTGCAGATTATCTTAACATTATGTTCCTACCGAATATGGGTGAAACAACAATTTTTGTCGTTGCCATGGTTGGAGCCGTCATCGGATTCTTTTGGTACAATACTTATCCTGCTCAGGTTTTCATGGGAGATACCGGAAGTTTGATGTTGGGGGGTGTGATTGCTGTTTTGGCGGTTATTTTAAGAAAAGAATTAATGATTCCTGTACTTTGCGGAATTTTCTTGATAGAAAATGTTTCAGTGATGCTGCAGGTAGTTGTTTTTAAGTACAGAAAAAGAAAATTTGGGTTAGAATATGCCCAAAATAATAGATTGTTTAAAATGTCCCCATTACATCATCATTACCAAAAAGATGGCTTTCACGAAAGTAAGATCGTCAACAGAATGATTATTATTGGAGTTATGTTAGCAATTGTATGTCTTATTACATTGAAAATGAGATAAGATTAATTTAAAAATTGAAAGATTCAAATCATTTAGTTATTAAATTTTTCAATCATTAAATCAAGCAAGATTATGAAAATAGTTGTTTTAGGAGGTGGAGAAAGCGGTTGTGGTGCTGCTTATTTGGCTAAAAAGAAAGGTTTGGAAGTGTTTCTTTCAGATAAAGGAGCCATTAAGGATAACTACAAACAGTTTCTGGCAGAAAATGAAATTGAATTTGAGGAAGGAAACCACGACGAAGAAAGAATCTTAAGCGCAGAATGGATCGTAAAAAGCCCGGGAATCCCGAAAAAGGCAGAAATGATTCAGAAAATTCATGAGAAGGGAATCAGAATTTCTTCGGAAATAGAATTCGCTTCAGAGTTTACCAATGCCAAGATTATCGCAATCACAGGAAGCAACGGAAAAACAACGACAACCTCATTAATCTATTACATTCTAAAAAGTGACGGAATGAATGTAGGTTTAGGCGGAAACATCGGATACAGCTTTGCCAAACAGGTTGCCGATGAAAATCATGAATATTATGTTTTGGAGGTAAGCTCTTTCCAGTTGGATGATATTCAGAATTTCAGACCTTATATTTCGCTGTTGTTGAATCTGTCTAAAGACCATTTGGATCAGTACAATTACAACTACGAAGAATATGCCTTGGCAAAATTCAGAATTGCTGAAAATCAGGAGAATGATAATTTTTTCATCTACAATAAAGATGACGAAATGAGTAAAAATATTCTTGAAAAGTTTGAAATAAAAGCGAAAATGATTCCTTTCTCAACCAAAGAGAAACTGAATGAGGGAGGTTTTATTGATGATGAGGAATTGATTGTTAAATTAAAAGATAAGTTCTCGATGAAAATTGAAGAACTGTCTTTAATGGGAAATCATAATGTAGCCAACAGTTTAGCTGCTTCTATTGCGGGTAAAATATTGGAAATCAATAATGAAAGTATCAGGAATTCACTAATGACGTTTCAGGCAGTTGAGCACAGACTTGAGTTAGTAACTGAAATTGATGGTGTAAAATTTATCAACGACAGTAAGGCTACCAACGTCAACGCAACTTATTACGCTTTAGAAAGTATGAAAACACCAACGGTTTGGATCGTTGGCGGACAGGATAAAGGAAATGATTACTCAGAAATTGAGAATTTAGTCAAAAGAAAAGTTAAAGCAATTGTTTGCTTAGGGATTGATAATCAAAAAATTATAAACTACTTTAAAGATAAAAAAGAGTTTATTTACGATACTTCCAGCATGGAGGAAGCGGTGAAAATCTCAAGCTCATTGGCCAAAAGCGGCGATACAGTTTTATTGTCACCATGTTGCGCAAGCTTCGATTTATTTAAGAATTATGAAGACCGTGGCAATCAGTTTAAAGAACAGGTTTTAAAAGCAACAGCTAATAGCAACAGCTAAAAGCAAAGAATATGAACGATCAGTACACAGAAAACAAATTTGAATATCTAAAGGGCGATAAAGTACTTTGGATGGTCATTATTGTGATCTCCATTTTCTCCATTTTCCCGGTGTATTCTGCAAGTTCGAATTTGGAATACATTGTCAACAACGGAACCACAACAGGTCACGTTATGAAGCATATGTTTTTTGTGGTTTTGGGATTGGTTATCATGAGATTCGTTGGTGTAGTTAAATACGAGTACATCGGTAAGCTCAGTAGTATTTTGTTGGGTTTAATGATTCTCTTATTAGTAGTAACGATGTTTACCGGGCAAACAATCGATGGGGCAAGTGCCTCTAGATGGTTGAAAATTCCGGGAACACCTATTTCATTTCAGCCATCTTCATTTGCTTTCCTAATGCTGATTATCTATCTCTGCAGATATTTAACCAAGAAAATAACAAGGGAGAGAACGGTTTGGGAAAACATTGGCTTTATTTTCGGACCGATTTTATTGGTTTTTGTTCTTGTGGCAAAAGATAACGGTTCTACGGCATTAATGATTTTAATGGTTTCGGTTATCGTATTGGTTATCGGACAGTTACATTGGAAGTATATCGCAGGATTTATTTCGTCGGCATTTATAGCAATTGTTCTGTTTCTATTGATTGCCTTAAATACGAATATGATTGGTGGAAACCGTGTGCATACGTGGATGAGCCGTATTGAAACATTTACTTCAAGCAAAGCCAAAACAGCTGATGTAGATGATGAGAGCGTAAAGGCAAAGAACTATCAGGTCATGCAGGCAAAAGCGGCCATCGTTCATGGTGGAATTACAGGAATGGGACCAGGGAAAAGTGCATTAAAACAAATGCTTCCACAGTCTGCATCCGATTTTATTTTCGCAGTAATTGTTGAGGAATACGGTGCGATAGGAGCAGCTTTCCTGATCAGTATGTATCTTATTATGATTATCAGAATTGTGATGATAGCGAGTAAGATGCCAGCGTTTTTCGGTTCGTTGCTCGTCCTCAGTTTAGGGGTGATGATTTTTATACAGTTAGCGGTAAATATTGCCGTTGCCGTGAATCTGATTCCTGTGACAGGACAGCCATTGCCGTTAATCAGTTACGGAGGAACATCCATGTTGGTGACCTACATGCAGTTAGGAATTATATTAAATGTAAGCTCAAGAATCCAGATATATGATGAAGAGGGAATGGGCAAAAAACAAAGCATCGTCGAAATCAACGATATTGCTTAAACAGTCCCGAAAGGGATGAATAAGTAAGATGGTAAGTTTAATACTATCAAAAGAAAAGAATCAATTAATTGATAATAAAATGAACAATCAATCAGCAATCAGCAATCAGCCAAAAGCCATTCGTGTACTATTATCCGGTGGTGGAACAGGAGGACATATCTTCCCGGCAATTGCAATTGCAGACGAAATCAAAAAAAGATTTCCTGATGCAGAATTTTTGTTCATTGGTGCCAACGGAAAAATGGAAATGGAAAAAGTTCCGCAGGCAGGTTACAAAATCGAAGGAATTGACATTGCCGGAATTGATAGAGGAAACATATTATCCAATTTAGGTTTGC
This sequence comes from Chryseobacterium sp. JAH, assembly GCF_001507335.1. Classification (GTDB taxonomy): domain Bacteria; phylum Bacteroidota; class Bacteroidia; order Flavobacteriales; family Weeksellaceae; genus Chryseobacterium. The sequence goes on from NZ_LMAH01000003.1 coordinate 500,981, forward strand.
CTTGCAAAATATTGAAAAGTTTATCTAAATCTAAAAGAATAATTAGAAGTTTCGCTCCTGATTTTGCAGTAGGAACAGGCGGTTTCGCAAGTGGTCCGGCTTTGTATGAGGCGAGCAAAATTGGAATTCCGATTTTTATTCAGGAACAGAACGCACATGCAGGAGTGACGAATAAAATTTTAAGTAAAAAAGCAAAAGCCGTTTTTACAGCTTATCCAAAAGTGGAAGGTTTTCCGGTTGAAAAAATAAAGTTCTTGGGAAATCCGATTCGTGAAAATATTGTTTCAGGAATGCAGGAAACTTCTCAGGCAAAAGAAAAGATGGGTTTAGATAAAAATAAACTCACGATTCTGTCGGTTGGTGGTTCTTTAGGTTCGAGAACATTAAATAACGGATGGAAAGACCATTTAGATCAATTAAAAGAAAAAGGGTATCAGTTAATCTGGCAAACAGGAAAATTGGATTACAGTGAATTGAGTAATGATTCTCAAATCTCAAATCTCGAATCTCAAATCCAATTGAAGGAATTCATCAAAGATATGGAAACTGCGTATTCAGCAGCCGATGTCATTGTTTCAAGAGCGGGTGCAATTGCCATTTCAGAGTTGGCAGTAGCACAGAAACCGGTTTTATTGGTTCCGTTTCCATTTGCTGCGGAGGATCATCAAACCAAAAATGCAATGAATCTGGTTGAAAAAAACGCTGCTAAAATGGTAAAAGACTCTGAAATGCAGGAAAAGTTTTGGAGCACATTATCAGAAATCTGCGAAAACGAAAATGTAAGAAAAGAAATGTCAGACAATTTGAAATATTTTGCTAAACCCAATGCGGCGAAAGAGATTGTGGATGAGATATTTAAGATAATAGGTTAAGAAAAGGCTTCGACAGGCTCAGCCTGACAGAAAAAATAAAAGCAGTCAGTATTAGAGATGTCACCCTGAGCTTGTCGAAGGGTTATTGAAACAAAAACGATTGTATGTAATGATACTCAAATAGTGTTTTACATAATATTAATAAGATTGTTTTAGAAGAAAATAGGATAATTAAAATGAACAATTTAGAAACATATCAAAATTTTTACTTCGTCGGAATCGGAGGTATCGGGATGAGTGCTTTGGCGCGTTATTTCCATGCTTCGGGCAAGAAAGTTTTGGGCTACGATAAAACCAATACCAAATTGACGACAGCTTTGATAAGCGAGGGAATTGATATTGTTTTTGAAGATGTGATTGGTGATAAAATCACATCACTTCAGAAAGAAAATACATTGGTTATCTATACTCCAGCAATTAAAAAGTTGGGGATTTTAGATTATTTTAATGAAAATAGCTTTGAAGTTTTAAAACGCGCAAAAGTTTTAGGTTTAATTACCGAAAGTACAGATTGTATCGCAGTTGCAGGAACTCATGGAAAAACTACTACGTCTACTTTAGTTTCACATCTGTGTAAGGAAGCAGATTTGCCTTTCTCATGTTTCTTAGGTGGGATTTCTGAGAATTTTAAATCGAACTTCCTGTTCAACGGAACAGAATTTTCTGTGGTAGAGGCTGATGAATACGACAGAAGTTTCCTAAACCTTTCTCCAAACTGGGCCGTGATTACTTCGACAGATGCGGATCATTTGGATATTTATGGCGATAAAAATACGATTGAAGAAGGTTTCAGACAGTTTGCAGCTTTAGTTCCTGAAGATCAACAGCTTTTTGTAAGAAAAGGAATTGAAATCGGAAGAGCGCATAAAACCTACGCAGTGAATGAAGTTGCAGATTATTATTCAGATAATCTTCGCATGGATTATGATAAAATCTACTTCGATTTTCATACTCCGACCGAAACGGTTAAAGATTTTGTCTGGGATATTCCTGGAATTCACAATGTAGAAAATGCGACGGTTGCGTTGGCAATTTTAAGCAATCTTGGAGTTGATTTTGAAACGTTGAAAAAAGCCATTGCCAATTTTAAAGGCATTAAAAGAAGATATACAAAACATATTTATCCAAGCGGTAAAATTTATATTGACGACTACGCGCACCATCCGACGGAGATCAATGCAGTCGTAGGTTCAATCAAAACTTTTTATCCTGATAAAAAGTTATTGGTGGTTTTCCAGCCGCATTTATTCAGCAGAACAAGAGATTTTGTTGATGGATTTGCTGAAAGTCTAAGCAATTCTGAAGAGTTGATTTTGCTTGATATTTATCCTGCAAGAGAACTTCAGGAAAATTTTGAAGGTATCTCTTCAGATTGGTTGCTGGAAAAAGTGACTTTAGATAAAAAAGAAATTTCGAGTTTGTCTGAAGCTTTTGATAAAATTAAAGAGAAAGAATTCGACATTTTGCTAACGGTCGGTGCAGGAAATATTGATACACTGTACGACTCGATTTGTGAGTGGTTAGGAAACAATTAAAAATAAATAAAATTTTAAAACAATTTTAAATGTCTGAAATCTGACGTCTAAAATCTGTCACCTTAAAACAATGAAAAACAAATACAGAATTTTAAAAATTGCCATCACAGTGATCATTCTTGGTTTCCTGCTGAGTTTCTCTTTGAAGAAATTCAGTGGTCAGAAGATTACAGATGAGAAAATTTCTGTAAAAATGAATGAGAAAACACCGGTTTATTTTATTGATGAAAAAGATATCAAGCAAATCGTCATCAAAGAAAACCCGTCAGGGAAAGTGGGAGATTTGAATATTCCGGAATTAGAGAAGAAAATCAATGCACTTCCTGCCGTAGACAGCGCCAATGTGTATTTAAATTTAAATGGAAAGCTAAACTTAGACATTAAACAGAGAGTTCCGGTTTTCAGATTAAATTATAGTGGAAAAGACTTCTATGTAGACGAAAAAGGAACGGAATTTCCTATTTCAAAAACCTATTCTCATCCTTGTATGTTGGTAACAGGCGATGTGAAGAAAGATGAATATTCAAAACTGGCTGAACTGGTTGATAAAATTGATAAAGATGATTTCAGTAAAAAATATTTCATCGGAATTTCAAAATATAAAGACAGCTACAATCTTCTTACAAGCGAAGGAAATTATAAGGTTGAGATTGGCGATTTAGATAATATTGAATTAAAAGTAAAGGGTTTTAAAACGTTTGTTGAGAAATATCTTGTTTTTCAGGATCCGCAAAAGTACAGCATGGTTTCTGTGAAATATCAGAATCAAATTGTTACGACATTGAATCCTTATTTTAAAGAAAACGACAGTATTCTGGAAGCAGGACATAAAGATCTGGCTAAAACACCGGTTGCTACGGCAGCAGTAATAAAGTCTGCAGTTAATATTAAACCTACAGTGAAAAAGGCGAGGGCAACACCATTAAAACCTAAGTTGAATTCAAAGCCAAAGGCAGTTGTGAAACCGATAGAGAAGAAAAAAGCGCCAGAAAAGAAACCGGTCACAAAACCAAAGACCAAAGCAAAAGTCAGAATAGAATAAGCAAAGTCCCTAAGGGACACTTAATAAAAGATAGGATAAAATCCTGCCAGATCAAAAAAATGGGCTTGCCTATTAAATTAAATAAGTAATTAAATCAAATCGATATAAAACAATGGAAAATCAAGAGTATTCAGTAGGTCTTGACATCGGGACAACCAAGATTGTCGCCATTGTCGGAAGGAGGAATGCACACGGGAAAATAGAAATTCTCGGTGTTGGTAAGGCCAAAAGTCTTGGAGTTCATAAAGGGATTGTGAATAATATTTCACAAACCATCAACTCCATCAAAGCAGCTGTGGCAGAAGCACAGTCGAGTGCAGGTGTACCTATACACAAGGTCACGGTAGGTATTGCGGGGAAACACATCCGTTCACTGCAGCATTCAGATTACATTATGCGTGAGAATCCGGACAGATTCATCACTGATGATGACATCGAAGCGTTAAAAGACCAGGTAAAAAAACTGGTGATGTTACCAGGTGAAGAGATTATTCATGTACTTCCACAGGAATATAAGGTTGATTCTGAAGGAGAAATTCAGGAACCTGTCGGAATGCACGGAAAACGTCTTGAAGCCAATTTCCATGTTGTCGTAGGACAAATGGGGAGCATCAGAAACATCGCAAGATGCGTAAGAGAAGCCGGTTTAGAGATGGAGGCACTCACTTTGGAGCCTTTGGCATCTTCTGAAGCTGTTCTTACGAAAGAAGAGAAAGAAGCAGGAGTAGCAATTGTAGATATCGGTGGTGGTACTACAGATATTGCTATTTTTAAAGATAACATCATCCGTCATACTTGCGTCATCCCTTACGGAGGCGGAATTATCACGGAAGATATCAAAGAAGGTTGTTCAATTATTGAAAAGCACGCTGAGCAATTAAAGGTGAAGTTCGGTTCTGCAGTTCCTGAGTTGGAAAAAGACAGCACATTTGTTACCATTCCGGGACTTCACGGAAGACCGGATAAAGAAATTTCTCTTAAAACTTTAGCACAGATCATTAATGCGAGAGTTGAAGAAATTTTGGAAATGGTCAACACCGAATTAAAGGCTTACGGAGCATTTGAGCAGAAGAAAAAGCTGATTGCAGGAATTGTTTTGACGGGTGGTGGATCAAACCTGAAGCATCTTCGTCAGCTGGCCAATTATACCACAGGTTTCGATAGTAGAATTGGTTTTGCAAATGAATATATTGCCAATGATAAAAACCAGTATCTGAAAGGACCAGAATTTGCAACATCTATCGGTTTACTGATGGAAAGTTTAAAAATCAGAGATAAAAAAACGGTTGCCGTAGAGGAAATTGTTGAAACTAAAGTTGAGACTAAAATCGAGCAGACTCAAAGCACTGAATCTGCAAACACAGAAGTTCAGTCGACGGTAGTTCAGCAGACTGTTCAGGAAGCACAGGTTCCGGCACAGACTGCAAGACCTTCGAAACCGACATTCGGACAGTCTCTGATGGAAAAGGTAAAAAAATTCTTTGAAGAAGTAGAATAAACAAATATAAATGATGAATGATAAGCGATGAAAGATATGCTCATCAGCTATCATAGTCGGTTATCAATTATAAAAAAATATAAGTATGGAAAATATAGGCACACAGGGATTTTCATTTGATCTGCCAAAAGGAAATTCTTCGATCATTAAAGTTATTGGTGTTGGTGGCGGTGGAAACAATGCCCTGAAGCACATGTACGAAAAAGGTATTCACGGGGTAGATTTCGTGATTTGTAATACTGATGCGCAGACTTTAGATAACAACCCGGTTTCCAATAAAGTTCAGTTGGGGGTAACCATTACTGAAGGCCTTGGAGCGGGAGCTGATCCTGAAGTAGGTGAAAAAGCAGCGATCGAAAGTATTGAAGAGATCAAAGCAGCAATGGGACAAAATACCAAAATGGTTTTCATTACTGCAGGAATGGGTGGTGGTACCGGAACCGGTGCGGCTCCTGTTATTGCTAAAGTGGCTAAAGATATGGGTATTCTTACGGTTGGTATTGTTACCGTTCCTTTCAGCTTTGAAGGAAAAAGAAGACTCGATCAGGCAGAATTAGGATTAGATAAATTAAGAAATAATGTTGATTCATTAATCGTAATCAACAACGATAAATTAAGACAGCAATTCGGAAATCTTGGTTTCAAACAAGGGTTCTCAAAAGCCGATGAAGTTTTAACCAACGCCGCAAAAGGGATGGCAGAGGTTATTACCGGTTACTTTGATGTCAACATTGACTTTAGAGATGCTAAATCTGTGCTTCAGAATTCTGGTACGGCATTAATGTCTACAGGTACGGCTTCAGGTGAAAACAAAGCTGAAGAAGCGGTAAGAAAAGCATTAGACTCGCCATTGTTGAACGACAACAAAATTACAGGTGCAAGAAACGTGTTGTTGTTGATCAGAAGTGGTGTGGAAGAAGCTACCATGGACGAAATCGGTATCATCATGGATTACATTCAAAAAGAAGCTGGTCACACAGCAGATATTATTTTTGGAGTTGGAGCTGACGAAGAATTAGGTGATGCAGTAAGTGTATTGGTGATTGCTACAGGTTTTTCTAATGATAACCAAAAGTTTTCAGGGCCAACTGAGAAAATCAGAATTGGTTTAAATGACGCTTTGGAAACTCCTAAAGCTTCTCCTTTCAAAACAAGAGATGAGAGAGAGGTTTCTCCAGAGCAAGGTTATGATTTTGGTGGGAAAAATCTTTTCAGACTTGATGATGAAGAGCAGGACACGCCACAGTTTAAGATGTCGTCTTCTGAAAAAAAAATGATTATCGAGGATGAGGATGTGAAAACGGAAATAAAATTCTCTGATAGAGAGGAAGATACATTAGAAAGCCCGATTCAGAGCTGGAGAAACGAAGAGTCAATCGCTGAAGACGATGTTAACCTGTTTTCTTTCGACGACGATCCCAATGATTTGGAAATTGAGTCATTCTCTTTCGATTTTGAAAATAAAAAAGAAGAGTCAACAGACAATTCTTTCAGCAATAGTTTTTCAAACGAAAAGCCAATTGAGTTTAATTTTACAGTCAATGAGCCGATCGTTGAACCTAAATATGATTTCGGTCAGCCCAAAAACGAGGTTGAAACTTCTGCGGTAATTGAAAGAGTAGAAGAAACGACTCATAAAGTGGAAACATTCTATCAGACCCAAGAGCAGCCAAAAGCGGAAGATAAACCTGTTGTAGAAAAAAGAGTAGAGATAGAAACTACGAGACATACAGAATCTGAATTCACTTTTGTAAACAAACCTGCAGATCAGGAAAGAGTGGTTGAAAGAAGAAACAAACTGAAAGAATTCAATTCTCGTTACCAGAATTTTGATCACGTGAATGAGTTTGAATCTGTACCGGCTTTCAAAAGAAAAAATATTTCAATTGACGGTTCCAATGCATCAGACCAGAATATCAACACGTATTTGTCTGACAATAACGGAAACGTGCAGATCAGAGAAAACAGATTTTTAAATAAAGATGTAGATTAAATTAATTTGAAAATGGGGCAATTTGAGAATTTAAAAATTTTTTAGCGACAATGAATTTTAGATAGAAGTTATTGGATTTCTGATAATCGTACTAAAAAAATCATAGTTGAATTAATCATTTTCAAATTAACCCATTTTCAAATTTTCAAATTAATTAATATGAGTTTAGAACTTACCATAAGCGAAGCAATAAAAACGGCGATGAGAGCCAAAGACAGAGTGGCTTTAGATTCTCTCCGTGCAGTAAAATCTCAGATATTATTGCTGAAAACTGAGGCTCTGGGAGCGGAAGTTTCTTCTGAGCAGGAAATTGCAATTTTGCAACGTATGATTAAGCAGCGTAAAGATTCTTACGAGCAGTTTACCGCTCAGGGAAGAAACGATTTGGCAGAAGTGGAAGAAGCTCAGATGAAAGTCATTGAGAAGTTTTTACCAGCCCAATTGTCTTCTGAAGAACTGGAAGCTGAAATCAAGCAGATCATTTCAGAAACTGGCGCTGAATCTATTAAAGATTTAGGAAAAGTAATGGGATTGGCTTCAAAAAACTTAGCCGGAAAATCTGACGGAAAAAGTATTTCCGAGATGGCTAAAAAACTACTATCGTAGTTGGGTGTTGAAAGTTTTGGTTGGTAGATTTTAATACGATGCACTAACAACTAAAGCCCAACAAGTCTTACACACGGATATTCAACCTTTGCATATCGATTTGATTAACGAAGCCCGGAACTTTATGTTCTGGGCTTCATTTATTAAAATCTTTTTAAAATTACCGCTTAAATTATTCTAAAAACTGATGTATGGGCAATAATTAAAAAGATGGGGAACTACATTTCATAACCTATTAAAATTTGATAGGTCTCGGAAATTTTATGTATAATTTTTTTTTCATGGAAGTTCGTTTTTAGAATCATTTCAAAGTTAATGAAAAATTATCAGATATTAACTAAATTGTTTTAATGATAATTAATATTTAATAAAATATTCACATGTTGTTCCTTTATTTAATTTTGTTTTACGAATTCTTCTATAGTTTTTATTAATTGAGATAAATTTAGAAATGTTGTAAATTTGTATACAATTTAAAATTACAAGAAATGTATCCATCAGATTTAGTAATGCCGATGAAGGCTGAACTTACAGATAAAGGTTTTCAGGATTTAGAAACTCCTGCACAGGTAGAAGATGCTTTGAAGCAGTCTGGAACCACTCTTTTAGTTATCAACTCAGTGTGCGGATGTGCAGCGGGTGCTGCAAGACCGGGAGTTGTGTATTCTTTGACTGGCGAGAAAAAGCCAGATCATTTAACGACAGTATTTGCAGGTTTTGATAAAGACGCCGTAGATGCTGCTAGAAAGCATTTAGCACCATTCCCGCCAAGCTCACCATGTGTAGCTCTTTTCAAAGACGGAGAGTTGGTTCACATGTTAGAAAGACATCATATTGAAGGAAATCCTGCAGGAGCAATCGCTGCCAATCTTCAGGCTGCTTACGACGAATATTGCTAATAAGGAGTAATTAAAGCTCAATACAGAAACCGTTACAAAATTTGTGACGGTTTTTTATTTAAATCATTCCGAGGAAATTCAAATATGATTATATTTGTTGAAATGGCAACGAAAGCACTTTTCAATACGGTAGTCAATTGGTTTATCCGCCAAAGGATAGATCAGATACAGAATTTTATGGATCATCCTATCGAAACGCAGAACGGAATTCTGTTTTCTCAGCTGTTTCATGCAGAGGATACGGAGTACGGCAAGAGATATGGCTTTAATACCATCTCAAGCTATCAGGATTTTAAAAATAAAGTTCCGGTAGTTACCTACGAAGATTTTGAACCGTATATCGAAAGGGCAAGGCAAGGTCATAAAGACGTAAGTTGGCCGGGTTACATTAAGCATTTTGCTAAATCTTCCGGAACGACCAATGCTAAGAGCAAATTCATTCCTATTTCCGCAGAAAGCCTTGAATATTGCCACATGAAAGCCGGCAAAGACATGGTTTCTATTTATGCAAATAATCATCCGGAAAATCAACTTTTCACCAATAAAAATTTACGTCTGGGCGGTAGCTCTGAGCTGTATGCCGATTTTAACACCAAATTTGGAGATCTTTCAGCGATCTTAATTGACAATCTTCCATTTTGGGTAGAAATTACCACCACGCCGAGCAAAAAAGTTTCTTTAATGGGTGAATGGGAAAGTAAATTAAAAGCCATTACTTCTGAAGTAAAGAATGAGGATGTAGGAAGTATTTTGGGGGTGCCAAGTTGGATGATGGTGCTTTTGCAGAGGGTTTTAAAAGAAACTGAGGTTAAAAGTATTTCTGAACTGTGGCCAAACCTTGAAGTCTTTTTTCACGGTGGAATCAGTTTTAAACCTTACAAAGATCAGTTTAAACAACTGATCGGAAAAAATATCAATTACTACGAAATTTACAACGCTTCCGAAGGTTTCTTTGGAATTCAGGATAGACCAAACAGTGACGAAATGTTGCTGATGCTGGATTACGGTATTTTCTATGAATTTATTCCGATGGATCAGTTTCATTGTTCAAACAGGAAAGTGGTTAGCTTAGAAGAAGTGGAAATTGGAAAGAATTATGCAATGGTCATCACGACCAACGGCGGTTTATGGAGATATTTGATAGGTGATACAGTTGTTTTCACCTCTGTCAGCCCATTCAGAATAAAAATTACGGGAAGAACGAAACATTACATCAATGCATTTGGTGAAGAATTGATGATCACCAACGTAGAATCTGCTTTAGCGAAAGCCTGCGAAGTCACAAAGTCAGCTGTTACGGATTTTACTGGGGCTCCTATTTTTATGAAAGAAAATGAAAGCGGTGCCCATGAATGGATTTTCGAGTTCAGCGAAAAACCTCATAGTTTAGAAGAATTTACCGATGTTTTTGATCAGCATCTTAAAGCTATCAATTCTGATTATGAAGCTAAACGATACAACAATATCACGCTGAAAAAGCCGGTGATACATATTGCACGTCCTAATCTCTTCTACTGTTGGCTTGAGTCCAAAGGAAAATTGGGAGGACAGAATAAAGTGCCGCGTTTGAGCAACGACAGAGAATATATCGATCCTTTGCTGGAGATGAATCAGTCATAAAAAAATCCGCAGAAGATTCTGCGGATTTTTGTTTATTTCTTTAGATCCTCTTTCAATTTCTTTGCAGCATCTTCCACTTTTTGAGCTCCCTGTGCAGCAGTGTTCTTAATATCCTTGCTTACTTCTTGCGCTCCGGTTTTGATGTCTTTTCCTACCTCAGATGCTTCGGACTTAATGTCTTTCCCGGCCTCATTGATCTTTTCTCCGGTCTTACTGACTGTAATTTTAACATCAGATTTAGCTTTGTCAATTTTAGCAGTATCTACGAAACCTGTTCGACTTTCAGTGGTTGTTGTTGTTACGGTTCCGTCTGGATTTTCTATTTTTTCAGTTTTTGTTGTAGATTGTGTACAGCTTACGACCAGTGCCGAAACAGCAAAAGCTACAATAATTTGTTTTTTCATTGTTTATATTTTAAATTTAATTATTCTGGTGAAGGTGTAGAAACTGTCGCATTTTCCTTTGCTTTTTCTTTCTTTTCCTCTTCCTGTTTTTTCTTGGTTTCTTTTTCTAATTCTGCTTCGATTCGTTTTTCTTCCTGCTCAAGTTTCATCGCTTCTTTTAAAGAATCCTGATATTTTTGTGATGACATTCTTATTTGACGGACGATATCCACTGTAGTTGCACCTGCAGAAAATGAATCAATTGCTGTAGTGTCATAATGAGGTTGTAAAGCCTGAGTTTGATCGGTATTGGCAGCTTCCTGCTTTGAACATGCGATCAAAAAAACAAAACTTACAGCTCCTGCTGCCCATACTTTTTTCATGGAACTAATTTAGCAGAAATTCTGCAATTACAGGATAATGATCTGATAATTTTACAGAATAGTCGACCTTATAATTTAATGGTTTAATACTTTTTGAAGTAAAAATATAATCTATTCTTAAAGGAAATTTATAGTCGTGAAAACTTGTTGAGCTTCCGTTGCCTACTTTCATAAACGCATCATCAAGATCTTTCCCGAGGTTGTAATATTCCCAGGAGTTGGGAACAGAATTGAAATCTCCAGCTAAAATGACAGGGTAGGGCGATTTGTCGACCGCTTTTCTGATTTTTTTCACCTGATTTTCATGGGTTTTAAAGGTAGGGATGAGTCTAGAAAAAAGAGCCGCCATTTTGTTCTTCTCTTGTTTTTTAGAATTTTCATCATCTATTCCAAGCATATTTTTATTTAGCTTAAATGGTTCCAGGTAAACATTGATTACTCTGATGATTCTTCCGCTAATTTCAATATCTGCATAAAAAGAGTTTCCTTTAGAATCATCATTTAATAAATTACCCTGACGCAGAATTTTATGTTTTGTTTTTAAAATCACAGAAGGATATTTTACTAAATCTTTCCTCAACGCAGTACTGGTGTCTTTTTCTTGTACTAGAATAATATCTGCATTTTGATCATTTATATATTTTTTTACTGTTGGCCAACCGAAGCTTCCGTATTTTACATTATAGGTTAGCACTTTAATGTTTTTCTGACCAAATTGAACGATTTGCTGCGGCCGGAAATTCACCCATCTTCTTACAGGATTATAAAAAAATAAGGTAACCATCAAAAAAACGACTGCCATCTTCCTTTGTTTGAAAAACCAAATAACTGTAAATAAAAGATGAAGTATAAATAAATAAGGAAAAGCCAGGGAGAGTAAATTGAGCTTACTGAAATAGTGTGGAGGGATCCAGGCATTTGCAAAGGTGCTTAGTAAGACGACAATCAATAAGATATGAATAATTAAAAATACATGTACCTGCTTCATGAAAAACTCTGATATTCAGATACCACAACAAAAACAGCGCCACGATCATTCTTGAAATCATAAATTATTAGATGTCTAATCCAATTTGAATGTGGCAATTACAGGAAAATGATCAGAAAGTTTTACCGAGCGGTCTACATGGTACGTTATCGGTGTTATAGAAGGGGATGTGAAAATATAATCTATACGTAAAGGATATTTATAATCATGAAAACTGGTGCCGCTTCCTTTTCCAACTTCAAAAAAAACATCATTTAAACCTTTTCCCAAGTGGTAATATTCGTAAGAATTGGGAACAGAATTTAAATCTCCTGCTAAAATTACAGGATATGGTGATTCGTCGATGCTTTTTCGGATCATCTCCACTTGCACTTGATGCGTTTTAAAAGTAGGAATAAGTCGTTTAACAATATTTTTTACTTTTTCTTCGTCATCTTTGCTCTCACCATTCAATTTCACCATGCTTTTAACAAATCCGAAAGATCCTAAGTGTGCATTGATAACACGGTAAGTTTTGCTTTTAATCTCCAAGTCAATTACTTCGCACTGGGCTGTAATGTCTTCATTATTAAGGTTTTCAAAAATATTTTTACGGCTCAGAATTTTATATTTTGAATAAAAAGCTAAAACAGGAAGAGTATTGTTTCCTCTTAGATTTTTAAATTGCAATTCTTGATATGAGTTCTCCTGAAGGAGGACCATATCAGGATTTTGCTGATCGATGTATTCTTGTATCTTATCATAACCTAATTTTCCACCCATCATGTTGTAGGTGATAATCTTAAGATTGGGCGTGTCTTTTTTATCCGCAGAATAATTAACCCACCTTTTAACTGGATTCAGGAAAAACAATCCCAAAAACATAAAGACAAAAGCTCTTTTTTTCCAGGAAAAAATCCAGAAAAATGTGAGAAGAACATATCCGATCATTAATAAAGGAAATCCTAAAGACAAAAGATTAAACCAAGGAAAAACTTTTGGCGGAATATACGCATTCAGTAAAACACCAAGCAACATTCCTAATATGGCCAAGTGAATAAGTAAAATAATGAGGCGGAAAATTTTCACAGATGTATTTTAATTAAATCGATATAAATGTTTTCTCCAAATTCTAGCTAAAATAAATCCTACAATTGCACCTCCAACATGAGCGAGATGCGCAATATTTCCGCCCTCTCCGAAAACCCCCAAGTATATCGAACCTACGACAATAATTGGCAACACATATTTTACCTTTACGGGAATAGGGATAAACATAATGCCAATTTTGGCATCTGGATACAAGGTTGCGAATGCTGCGATAACTCCGAAGATAGCTCCCGATGCTCCAACCATAGGAGTTCTGAGAGCGATATATAATTTTTGCGAAAGTTCCTGACCTTCTACAGTTGTTGCGTTGATTTTTAAATCTCCAACATAATTAATATCTGCTTTTCTGAAGATTTCTGAAGGATTGAGACCTAAAGTTTGCATGTCACTTATGATTTTTTGAACTTCCACAAAATTCCATAAATTAAAAAGAAAAAAAGCACCTAAGCCACTTAAAAAGTAGAGAATTAAATATTTCTTATCTCCTAAAGATTGCTCCAAAATTGGTCCGAAACTGAATAAAGTAAACATATTAAAAAGAATATGCATAATGCTTCCATGCATAAACATATGAGTAATAATCTGCCACGATTTAAAGTTGGGAGAAAAAGGATAATAAGCTGCAAATATATCGTTAAGTTGTGGTAATAGGAATGAAGCTATAAAAACAACAACATTAATTATAATTAAATTTCGTGTAATCGGCGGTATATTATTAAACATCTGCTTTAAAATTTATTTTTTAAATCATTAAACGGAACTTCATAAAAACATCGTTTTCCGGTGGGTAAAAATTCCGGGAAGCCTAATGCGGTGAAGTCTTTGATTACCTGCTCAGCATCTGCTTTATAAATAAAATCAAACCTCGATTTCGACTGCATTTTGGCCCATTGATTATGATAAAACTGCATAAATTCTTCTTCAGTTTTGTATTCCAAAATATCAAAAAGATTCTCGAGAAACTTCATCACCTGAGTTTCTTTTAATCCTTCAGGAACAGTGTCGATTCTGAGCACATTCTCATGTGCAATTTTCATGTCAAACCCGAGTTCCGGCAGAAATTTTTTAATGGATTTGTATTTATTTTTCTCAATTTCGTTCATGTGATACTCCAGAGAGAACAATAAAGCATGACTTACATTGCCTTTTTTTACCTTTTTGTTGTTTTCAGCAACCAATAGTCGGTGCATTCTGCCCAAATCGAGCATCAGAGTTCTGTCGCCTTTGTTGAACAGCCAATAACCGTTCGGAAGCCGCATCAAATCTTCATCAAAATCTTCATCTTCAAAAAGATTAATCTTAGAAGGCTCTGCAGAAATGTTCTGGTGATACATCTCCGTAAGATTATGGATTTCGGTTTTAGAAGTTTCTCTTTCCTCTAAAAAAGGATTGTAATCACGGTCTACAATAATCTCGGGCATTTTTAAGCTTCCTCCTGAATGATTGCTTTTGCTTGGAAAACTTTTCTGCATCATCTCGTCAAGCTGTGGATCTCTTTCAAAATCTAAGCTTGGTGCAATATTGTAAATACCTAGTGACCTTTTAATGGTAGAACGAATCAAAGCAAAAATCAGATGTTCATCTTCAAATTTCACCTCTGTTTTTTGCGGATGAATATTGACATCAATTTTCTCAGGATCTAATTCCAGAAATAGAAAAAACGTTGGAATGTATCCCGGTAAAAGGAGTCCCTCAAAAGCTTCCTGAACCGCCTTGTTGAAATACGGACTTTTGAAAAATCTTCCGTTGACGAAAAGAAACTGCTCGCCACGGGTTTTCTTTGCTCCTTCAGGTTTGGCAACAAATCCGTGGAGTTTACACCAAAGGATATCTTCTTTAATAGGAATCAGTTGCGGATGTAGTTTTCTTCCGAAAACATCTACAATTCTCTGCATCTGTGTTCCCTTTCTCAACCTGAAAACAGGATCGTCATCATGAAACATAGAGAACTCTAAATTTTCATGAGCTAGAGCCACACGCTGAAATTCATCAATAACGTGTCTGAATTCTATATTGTTGTTTTTCAGGAATTTTCTTCTTGCGGGAACGTTGTAGAAAAGATTTTTGACCAAAAAGTTAGAGCCTTCTGCAGTCTGTACGGGCTCCTGAAACTGAAAAGTTCCACCTTCAATATAAATATTGGTTCCTAATGGTGATTCTGCTTGTTTTGTTTTCAGCTCCACTTGTGACACCGCAGCAATAGAAGCCAAAGCTTCGCCACGAAAACCTTTTGTAGAGATTTTAAATATGTCGTCGGTCGCTCTGATCTTTGATGTCGCGTGTCTTTCGAATGCCATTCTTGCATCGGTTTCAGACATCCCTTTACCGTCGTCAACCACCTGGATAAGATTTTTTCCGGCATCTCTTATGATCAGTTCAATTTTTGTAGCTCCAGCATCAATGGCGTTTTCCAAAAGTTCTTTCACGATGGATGCAGGCCGCTGCACCACTTCACCTGCTGCAATTTGGTTGGCTACATGATCGGGTAAAAGCTGAATGATATCTGACATAAAAAGGTAAATGAACTTACAAAAATAGTCAAAGGAAATAAGAATTAAAATAAATAAGAGATGAATTAAAAATTAAGTCAACCGCAAAATGCGATTTCGAAAACTTAAAAAAATATTTAATCCAAATAAAAAGCCCCCATTTGCGATACAAACAGAGGCTACAAAAACTAAGTATATAAGATTTGCGCTATCAATGATGATGTTTTAGGTCTCTTCTAAGACAAGCTTAGATTTTTCTTTTTTACTTGTGTTGATAACTACTTCGCCACTACCATGGATTTTATCATACATGAATGCCATAAAATTTGGCTTATTGTAAATCTTCGCATAACGGTAATTGGTTCTGAAGTGTCTGATGTTAATTTTGTAGAAATCATAACCGATTACGACCAATAAACATAAACTTATAATATAAAAAACGCTGAATTCTAACGAGTAATAAACCAGTCCTGAGAAAATGGCTCCTAAAACGTAGGCAAACATAATGCTCGATAACAGTTTTGCTCTAGCGATCAGTTCAGGGTTTTTTCTATATTTTTTATGGGTAAACATAGACATCAGAATTCCTAAGTCGGTGGTCGTACCCGTAAGGTGGGTTGTTTTTACCAAAAAGTTTGATATACTTGCCGTCAGACCATTCTGCAAACCTGTTGCGAAAAGCATTAAGGCCACCAAAAATTCAGCTTCTTCCAGAGTTTTTCGGTAATAAAACTGTCCGTAAAAACCTACTCCCACAAGACATAGAATCTCTAAAATAAGTGGCATTGCGTGCGCAAAGTATTTGCTTTTCTTATTAAAATTGATCACAAAGAAATTGGCTGTGAAACTTCCGAAAAAGAAAAGGAAAATCCATGCGCCAACAACCGCAACCTGCGACCAGTTTCCTTTGCTGATCTCAGCGGCGAATACTGCGTAGTGTCCCGTTACATTTGAAGTAAAGGAAAGAAATATCAATAGAGATGCAATATTTATAGTTCCTGCCGTAAAGGCAGTCAGCGTCCCCAGTCTTATGTTGTCTCCCAATGTCCTGCTGTTACTATAATTCCTTAACATTTTTTAAATTTTAAATAGTTATTATTTAATTTAAACTTCAACAAAAACTTCTGCAAGTCTTCCTCTTTCAGGCATAAATTCCGGAGCCTCAAGCGTTATTTCTTTCACCTGAATATCTTTCGCCTTTTTGATGTAAGGAGCCACGTCAAATTTTCCTTTGGTATTCTTATCTTTTAGATTCGCTGAATAATATGCTTCTTCGATATTTTCAGCTTTCAGATAATTGTTGAAAGCTCTCTGGAAACTTCCGGTGAAAATGTCGCAAACAATTTTGTTTACCAAGTGTGGATATTTGTTTTTGATGATGCTGTATGCATCGCAGAATTCTTTTGATCTGATTTTGTTGAATACCGTTGCTTTGGTGTTGAATAGAAGATCTCTGATAGAGTCTCCCGTGTCATAACCAGAAACAAGTAGAATGTTGTATTGCGTGTTTTCTTCCGTAACATTTTTCTCTTTTAAAACTTTCTTTAATATGTTTAAAGATTCAAGAGAATAGTCTGTTGCAATTAAGATGGTCTTGATCATATCTTTTAGATTTAGTGATTACCGATTTTGATAATACAAAACTATATCTGTAAGATTAGAAGACCTTTGGAACGAAATTAAAATGTAATTAAAGAGATTAAAATGAGATTAGAATTTCATCTTGAAAAATGCTTCTTTTTGAAGCTAAGATTGTTTTTCTTCCTGCTGAGCTGCATAAATAGTAGGAAAACGCATTTGTACTGTCGTTCCCTGATTCTCGTGTGAACTCACAATCAATTCACCATTATGCATTCTAACAATATTTCTTGCAAGTGGAAGTCCGATACCGTAACCTTCATAATTTTTGGTGTTGGAGGCTCGGAAGAAAGGATCATAAATTTTATCCATTTCAGATTCAGGAATACCAATTCCTGTGTCTTTGATGATGATGTACACATCTGTGTCTGTAGCACCCAACGAAACTTTAACCTGCTGGAAGTTAGAATATTTACAACCATTGTTGACAATATTGGCAACCGCAAGATGAAGAAGCTGCTCGTTCCCCTGAACTTTTAGTTTCTTAGGGTTGTCTGGCAACATGCTGATATCGAGGTAGATATTGTTTCTTGAATCAATTTTTCTGATGGTTTCTATCACATCCCAGAGCAACTGATCAATTCTGACTTTATCAATCTTCTGAATTTTTCCGTCAAAACCGGTTTGAGCAATGATCAATAATGCTTTGATCTTTTTATCTAGTTTTTCAGCTTCATCGAGGATGATTTCTAAAGTTTCTTTGTATTCATCAGCGGTTCGGTTAATAGAAAGTGCTACATCCGCCTCCCCCATAATTGAAGTGAGCGGTGTTCTTAATTCATGAGAAACATTTCCGATGAGGTGATTTTGTGTTTCAAAAGAAGTTTCAATTCTTGTCAGCATCGTGTTGAATGTGTCAACCAATTCGTTTAATTCTCTGTTGTCAGGTTGAGATTCCAATCTTAAATGAAGGTTTTCAGAGCTGATCTGTTTTACCTTGCCTGTAATTTTAAGGATGGGTCTAAATAAAGTTTTAGACAAATAGAAAGAGAAAATCATGCTGAAGAAAATTGAGAGAACCATGCATGTAATAATTGTTCTCTTCAAGAATCCGAGATAATAAACAACATAATGGTTCTTTGCAGACGCAATGGCTATGTATTCTTTCTGATTAAATTTAAAAGACTGACCGATATAATAAAATTCCTTGTCATTATAATTGGCTTCACCTTTTCGGATAATATTTTTAAAAAAAGTGTCCGGAATGTGTACTTCTTTGGAAATGCTTTTAAAATTTGAATCTGAAGGAACTGCAAAAACATAATCACGTTCCATTGGGAGCTCTTCATCGTTCAGGCTATTGAGAATATAGTTTTCAGGTAGGTCAAGCTGCTGTTTGCTTTTCTCAATCTGAACGATCGTTGTGGTACGGATTTTTAATAATTCATAAAACCGTTGATGTGAAAAATTAACAATTGAAAAATAAACCAAACCTCCGAAAAGCGAAATGACGGTTATAAAAACAACCATCAAAAGCACCATCGTTTTGGTTTGATTTGTAATCATTTTGTTAGACATCTTCTATGGTTTTTTTAAAACATAACCCATTCCGATCACGGTATGAATGAGTTTTTTGTCGTCTTGATTATCTATTTTTTTTCTTAAATAATTAACGTAAACATCTACTACATTCGTTCCAAGTTCGTAATTCACTCCCCAAACGGAATCGAGAATTTCTGCTCTTGAGATTACTTTTTCTGGATTGTTAAGGAAATACATGAGCAGTTTGTATTCTGTGGTTGTAAGCGAAATTTCTTCTCCTGCACGCGTCACTTTTTTCGTATAATCATTCACTTTAAGATCTGAAAACTGAAAAAGGTATTCATTGAATGTCTCATCTTCAGTGATTTCTGGGGTTGTGATGGGGACACTTCTTCTCAGTAATGACTTAACCCTGGCAACTAATTCTATAAATTTGAAAGGCTTCACCAAATAGTCATCACCACCACTTTCCAAACCTAGAACAATGTTTTCTGAACTTCCCAAGGCTGTTAAGAAAAGAATAGGAACGTGTTTGTTGGTTTTCCTGATTTCTTTGCATACATCTAATCCGTTCATTTCCGGAAGCATGATATCTAAGATGACTAAATCGAAATCATTTTCCTGCACCAGACTTACACCGGTTAAACCATCAAAAGCCACGGAAACTTCATATCCTTTCTCCTGAAGTCCCTTTTTGATAAAAGAAACGACGCTGGTTTCATCTTCGATCAGAACAATTTTTTTCATATAGTAACGAATTTCACAAAAATAGGGAAAAGATTACAAATGATCTGAATCGGTTTGCAAATAGAATTGTAAGAGAAAAGGCGAAAACTTCTTTCCGCCTTTTTTTTCATCAAATTAGTTTTTACCCGGCTCTTTTTAGACCATTAATCAACAACAAACTAATCAATTTGTTGTATTTTAAATTCGCTAAACATTGGGTAAATATATTCACTATTTTTGAAATTATTTCACTTTGTAGTAGATTTTTTTAAAATAATTATTAAATATTAACAGAAAGCAATAAAACAGCCGTTCCTGTTAACTCTTTATGAATTTTTTGATAGGGTAAGTCTTTTTTCGACTTTACTTAAACTTTCAGAACTTATATCTTTAGACTTAATGCATAAGGGAGATAGCATTTTTCTCTGTCTATTTCTTGTTTTCAATATTAAAATCTGTCGAAGACTTTTATGAAGTTCACCGGATTTTGGAGACTAGTTTAATGAGTTTTATTGTTTTTTATTCCGATTCTTTTAATGATTGTTGCCAATTTTCTTCGTTCGGTTTTGTGTACGCACTATCAATTATTGAATATTTTGTATGCTATAGGTTTAGCATCAGAGAATAGTTGAGAACAAATAAGCCCTTGAATTTTTCAAGGGCTTAACTGATGTTATTCTGAATCTCTCAACATTCCGAGTTCTCCAAAATGTTTTTTAAATTTTTGAATTTTAGGACCTACCACAGCACTGCAGTAAGGTTGGTTAGGATTGACGTGATAATATCCCTGATGGTATTGTTCTGCTGCCCAGAATTTTTCAAATGGTGCCAGTTCTGTTACATATTTACCTGACCATTTGCCCGTTGCTTCAGATTCTCTGATTGCATTTTCTGCTCTTTGTTTCTCGGCGTCATCTGTATAGAAAATTACTGATCGGTATTGTGTTCCAATGTCATTTCCCTGTCTGTTAAGTTGGGTAGGATCATGAAGGAAGAAAAATACATCCATCAGTTGATCATAAGAAATAATTGCCGGATTGTAGGTGATTTGTACAACTTCAGCGTGACCGGTTTCTCCGGTGCAAATTTCTTCATATGTCGGATTGGCTTTATGGCCACCAGAGTATCCTGAAATTGCAGATTCTACACCTTTCAACATATTAAAACAGCTTTCTACACACCAAAAACATCCACCTCCGAACGTGATCTGCTGTAAATTGTTTTTATCCATTTTTTATTGATTTTTTATTTAAATTGTGTCTTTTATGACCATTAAAGAGGAATGAAAAACTCATCAAAAATAAGAAAAAATGAATCAAAATTTGGTCAAACAAATCTGTAAACTCAAATTACAACGATAGATTTCACAAATAACTATACAGGACAAAACACTTAATATTAAAAAAGAAAAAGCATTCTCAAAAGAATGCTCAATATGTTTTATTTGTCCTACATTTTATTTTTCCCAAACCAAGGCACTTGCTCCTAAAATTGCAGCATCGGCTTCATCCAGTTCACTGAAAACCAGTCGTACTTTGTTTCTGAAAATAGGTAAAAGGTTTCTTTCCATGTGAAGTTTAGCAGGTTTTAAAATGAAATCGCCCGCTTTAATAACGCCTCCGAATAAAAGAATTGCTTCAGGTGAAGAGAACATCACAAAATTGGCTAAAGCTTCTCCCAATTTCTGACCAGTATATCTGAAAACTTCTATTGCTACAGGATCTCCCTTTATAGCACACTCATGAACTGTTTTTGAGTTGATAGTATCTTCAGGATATTGATTCAACATAGAGTCTGGAAATTCTGCTCTCATTTTTTTTGCAGTAATGGCAATTCCTGTTGCTGATGCATACGCTTCAAGGCTTCCTTCAGAGCCCGTGCTCCAGTGTTTTCTTCCGCCAGGTTTTACAATGGTATGACCTAATTCTCCTGCAAAACCGTCGTGACCGTAGATTAAATGACCACTAGAAACAATTCCGCTTCCAACACCTGTTCCCAAAGTAATCATGATAAAATCTTTCATGCCTCTTGCAGCACCGTACATCATTTCACCTAAAGCTGCAGCATTTGCGTCGTTGGTCATTTTGCAAGGCTGTCCGAATTTTTCTTTCATCAGATCAGCAAAGTGGATCACACCTTTCCATGGAAGATTGGGCGCCTGCTCAATAGTTCCTCTGTAATAATTTGCATTGGGAGCACCTACACCAATTCCGTCCATCATTTTTCCTACAGCATGCTCATCAATTAATGGCTGTATTTTTTCGTGTAAAGCATCGATAAACTCTTCCGGCGTATCATATTGATCGGTAGGAAGCGAACCTTTTGCTAAAATCTGGCCTCTGTGATTTACTAAACCAAATTTAGTATTGGTTCCACCGATATCGATACCTAATGCAACCTGTTTTGACAAATCTATTACTGACATTTTCTTATTGTATAATTTCGAGGCAATAAATTTATAAAAAAGATTGTATTAATATTGATTAAACGGATATTTATTTGAATCAGATGACTTTTTTTGTCTTCTTTCTTCTTCCCCACCATACCAAAAATCCTGTTACGGGAAGCGAAGCACAAATTAAGCTGACAATAAATGCGATAATTTTGGTAGGTAAACCTAAAATTGAACCTACATGAATATCATAATTGGCTCCCACAGTCTTTTCGCCGAAATTTTTGTCTTTCATATCATGCGTGTGAAGTAAGGCTCCTGAGTTCTCGTCAAAAATCAAACTGCTGCTTTTGTGGTAAGAGTAGGAGAGGTGTTTTACATAGACCTCAAAATTAGGATGCTCATGATCATCCATGTGAGGATGGCCAAGATCTAGTGAAAAACCATATGAATCGGGATATTTTTCTTTTACTGTATTGCTGATGATGTCTAAGGTTCCTTCTGTCCTCAACTCAGTCGGAGCTTTTGTTTTAATGGACGAAAAATCCGGATAGACAGTTTCTCCTCCCGAAAAGACAAAGTAAAATGCTGCCTGAACAACAAAAAACGCATAAAATAATCCTGTAAGTGAAAAGATTAAAGCAAATATAGATGCGTAAAAACCTAAGACATTATGGAGATCGTAGTTTTTTCTTTTCCAGTTTTTTACGTTCTGCCATTTGAATGAAAAACGTTGTTTTCTCGCTGCTTTATTTTTGGGCCACCAAAGAATAATTCCCGAAATCAGCATGATCACAAAGATGATTACCGGAATTCCCACCACATAGGTTCCCCATTCCTGTTTCAGCAAATAGCTCCAATGAATCATTTTTACAATCTGGAAAAAACCGTTTTTCTCATCGTAAGTCTGTAAAACTTTTCCGTTGTATGGGTTGACGTAAGCTACTTTGTAAATAGGAAATTCGTCAAAATAATTCCACCCGTCCGGATTGTGCTCATACCAATAGAAAAGGTAAGACATCTTTTTATCAATCGGAATATTCACCCAATGTATAGGATATTTTTCTTTTACCTGATCATTTACTGATTTTTCCAAAACCCTGATCGGCAGGATCTGTTTGTGATCAATATTTGGCTCATTATGATAAATGACATCTTTTCTGGTAAAGTTTTCTACCTCGTCTTTGAATACGTACAAAGCACCAGTAATAGAGATAATAAAAATCAAAAATCCGATGCCCAATCCGAACCATAAATGTAATTTCCCTGTCCATTTTTTAAATTGACTCGGTTTCTTTTTGTGGTGATGTTTTTTCCTCATGAATTTCTAAAGTTGTGCAAATATAGGATTTTCTGTTTTTATTTAGATTAATTAAAATCTGTATTCAATCATAAGTGTTCCTCTCATTCCTAATGAGTTGGTGAAATCAGCGTCCCTTGCCGCCCACCATGAGATTGCCGGCTGATACATTTTGTTGAAAACATTTTCTACTCCTAAAGAAAATTTCCAGTTTTGATTAACATCATAGCTCGATTTAAAATTAAAAACCGTGTAGCCTGGAACTCTACCTTCACCATAAACAAACAATCCTGTTTTTGCATTCGGGTCAAATCTGTCCTGTTTAAAGGCATTGAGCATGTCCACTCCAACAGATAATTTTTCAATAGGTCTTACCTGAACATATGCCAGAACTTTCGGTGCAGAAATCCTACTGTTGTTGATTTTTGTTGAATAATCTCCGTCATCTTTTACAGAAGTTATTCCTTCCATCCAACTGTAGCTTCCTCCGAAATTGATCCATTTTGCAGGGGTGACGTGTAAAAATCCTTCCACACCATACACCACTTCGGGTGATCTTTGGATTGTTAACGCTCTGTCCGGACTTTGGATGAATGTAGCTCCTAATTTTGAAGTACTCACGTAAGAAGTCACTTCATAATTTAGCCATTTTGTGACTTGGCCTGTTGCTCCCAATTCGTAATTGTTGACGATGATAGGTTTGGTTTCAAGGTTGGTGATGGTATCAGAAGTCGAGGTTCTTAAAATTCTTCCCAACTCGTTAATTGAATATGCCTGTGAAAAACTTCCAAAAAGGTTGATCATCGGGTTGATGTTGTAACGAAGCCCAAGATTTGCTACTAATGCATTGTATTCCAGTTCGCCGCCGGTCACAAAAATACTTTTGGTAAAAGTTCCATCGGCTTTTAGTGATGAAAGAGTGTTAAAATCACCTACTTTTACTTTCATGTTTTCGTAGCGAAGCCCTCCTTTGATGGTCAATTTCTTTAGTAAATCAATTTTCACCAATAGAAAAGGGGCAATGTTGGTCATGTCCATATCCGGAGTCCAATAACGGCCATCTTCGAGCTTCTGAACGGTTTGGTCATTCAGGATATCTACTCCATAAATTACTTCTCCCTGAGAATTTTTAGCATTCCATAATTGGGTATCCAAATTAAGTCTTGCTCCTTTTTTATTTGAAATCACATTCGACTGGCCTCCGTTTAAGAAAGTGTCGCTATATCCGTAAACGGTTCTGAAATCTTGCAGATAGAGGTCTAAATTGAGTGAAGTGTTCCAAAATAAATTTTGATTGTCGTAGCTGATTTTAAAATTGTGATTTCTTGGTGTTCCCTGCGGTGTTGTTTCTAAGTTTTTGCCTTCGCCTTCACCGATCGTAGGGATTGAGCCATATTTTCCTGTTTTTAAACCTAAATTAAGGTCAGATTTTGAAGCATAACCAATGTAAGATGCTTCAATTCTTTGATTTTCATTAAAATTATAGCCTAATTTCAACATTCCGTTGTAGTTGTCCATTTTTGCAGGACTGTACGTGGGACTTAAATTGATGCCATCTGCATCTTTCATATAACCTGTTCTTTCGTAAGCGAAAGAAGCCACATAATCGAATTTATCTATGATTTTTCCAGATAAAAACTGACTGGCTCTCACCCCAAGAGTTCCTCCGTAAGGCTGCCCTGTAATTCCAACTTGGGAAATCCCTGAAATCTTTTTATCTGATTTGCTTTTTCTAGTAATGTAATTGATAATTCCACCGTCTGCACCGTTTCCGTAGATTGATGAAGAACCTTTAATCACTTCAATTCTTTCAATAACGGTCGGGTCAATTACTCGTAGGTCTCTCGCTCCGTTTCGAAGCGGTGTAGATTGTGGAATGCCATCAATTAATACCAAAACCTGACGTCCCCTCAATGTTTGTCCCGTATTTGAAGTTTGTCCAGAACTAGTAGCCAAACTCGGAACGGTATATTGTAAAATACTTGTAATATCTGAGTTGACCGTTAGTTGCGATTGAACCTGCTTTTCCCCGACAATAGTTACTGAACTTGGTATTTCTTTGATATTTTCGCTTTTTCTGGAAGCTGTCATGACCACCTCGTCTACGTCTTTAACCTGTAAAGAATCTTTTTGTTGAGCAAATGTTGTGATTGTAGCTAACGATGCTACAGATAAAATGATTTTCTTCATGATTACGCTTTAATTCCTTTTTTCTTCTGTTTCCCCAGCCATATTAAAAATCCTGTTACGGGTAATGATGTGCAGATCAGCCCTGCAATAAACCAAATAATCTTTCCTATCATTCCGAAATAGGATCCTGTGTGAATGTCATAATTGGCATAGGCATATTTTTCTGCAGTATTAAGTTCACGATGACGTTTATTAGACAGTAGTTTTCCTGAGTATTTATCAAATGCTAACTGATTTCTGATGGCAAATTTTCCTTCTTCACCATAGACGGTCACCGGAATGTTTTTTAAATCTTTTCCCTTTTTATTTTTCCCGTTTAATGGAACTCTGAAACTTGACGAGCTTGAATATAATTTCCTGGTCTCTTTTGCTGTAAGGTCAAAAACTGAACTGTTTTTTGCTAAAAGTGAATCCGGAGATTTAGATTCCTTTTCTTTAGGCAAATCAATCGTTCCGGATAACGTAAAATTGAATGCATTTTTCACCCATGGATATGCGAAATAAATTCCTGAAAGGCTCATGATTAAGGCAATAAATGAAACGTAGAATCCTAAAACACGATGAAGGTCATAGTTTTTACGCTTCCATGTTTTTACGTCTTTCCAGTCGAATGAAAAACGTCCTTTTCTCATTTTTTTATTTTTGGGCCACCAGAGAATGATTCCCGTGATGAGCATAATGATAAAGACAACAACCGGAACTCCTACTGCATATTTCCCCCAATCAGCTTTTAATAATAAACTCCAGTGTATGGATTTTAAAATAGGGAAGAGATCATATTTTTCGTTGTAAATCCCCAGAATGTCTCCGGTATACTGGTTCACATAAACCAATTTGTTAATTTTCACTTCGTCAAAATAATTCCAGGCTTTTTTGTCTTTTTCATAGTAGAGAAATTCATAAGATTTGTTTTTATCTAAAGGAATCTCCACAGAGCTAATCGGATATTTTTCATTGACCTCTAACGAAACTTTCTCACGAAGCACTTCAATAGACATAGGCTCTGCAATGATAGATTCTTTCTTTACATAGAGCGCATCTTTCCTAAGCTGATTTTGAATCTCATCTTTAAAAACATAGATCGTCCCGGTCAAAGAAACGATGAATACGATCATTCCAACAGATAAACCAAACCACAAATGCAGTTTGGCAGACCATTTTTTAATAAATGTAGGTTTCTTTTTATGATGATGTTTCTTCTTCATATAAAAAAAGCTAGCCATTGGCTAGCTTTTAAATATTTTATTAAAATTTATAGTTTAAACTAAGGGATAAGGTTCTTAATCTCTGAGGAGTTACCGTTGACCATCCTGAATAGTATTTCTTATTGGCGACGTTATCTAGTTTTAGGATCACACTATATTTTTCTTCATTATAAGAAAGTGCAGTATTAAAAATTGCATAACTTGGAATGGTAAATGTTCCGATTCCTGCTCTGTTTAATGTATAAAGATTACTTGCAGAATTTGCTCCGAAACCTATACCGACGTTTCTTAATGCACCATCCTGAACTTTATAATTTGCCCAGAAATTGAATATATTTCGTGGACCTGCTTCTTCAGGGCGATACCCTACATATGTTGGATCTCCTACAGTAACTTCACTGATGTTTTGGCTGAAACCTGCGATTACATTTAATCCTGCAACAGGACTTCCTACCACGCTAATTTCAAAACCTTTACTTTCTACTTCTCCTCCCTGAATACTTGCCAAAGGATTGGTAGGATCTGCCATTACCTTATCTTTTACCAAGATATTGTAATAACTTGCGGTAACTGATAATTTATCTTTAATTAAACTTGCTTTCGTTCCGACTTCCCACTGATTTGCGTGTTCCGGATCGAAGTATGCAAATGATTTGTTTCCACTAAGATCCGTGTTTTGTACTGGCTCAACATTTTGGAAACCATTCATATAATTGGCAAATATGGAAAGTTTGTCTTTAATTGGCTGGTAAACTAAACCTAATTTTGGAGAAAATGTTGTTGTGTTTTTAGATTTTTCTACTGCATAGGCTGTTGGATTTCCTGTAAAGTGATCCATTCTAAGGCTTAACATTGCAGATAAATTAGGAAGAATGTTTACAACATCTGAAACATATGCACTGTAGATTTTGGTTTCCATGCTTCCAATTGCTTGAGCACTTCCTGCCAAAGCATTGTCAACAGCTGATTTAGTTAAAAGTCCAGCATTGGTGTCTGACTGATTAACCAATGAGATTGTTCCAAAACCGGCCCATCCAGTTCCACCAATCAAAAATTCTCTCTGAAAGTAATCTAAACCAAATAAAAGTTTATTTTTTACATTTCCAATATTAAAGGTTCCTACAAAATTTTGCTGAATAGCAGTTGTATTTGTTTCTCCTCCTAATTTTGAAATAAATCTTGTAAACTCATTTCCATTAGATGAATCCCACAAATAATGATTATAGCCATCAGTTTTCGTATTTCCTCTTGAAACGATAGTACTTGACATCCAATTATCTGAAATTTTATATTGTGCCTGAGCTTGGATGTTGAATGAAGAATTCTTAATGCTTAAATCATTTGAAGTGTAAGAATTTTTATAATTCTGCTCAAACAAGTCTATTGAATTAAAAGAAAGTGGACTGTATCTGCTTAAGAAAATCATTGGTGCATTTGCTGCATCAGATTTCTTAATTTCAGTATTTACGAAAAAGGTCAATCTGTTATTAACTACATATTTAATAGATGGGTTAACATAGATAGATTCGCTGTAACCTGCATCCTGAAATGAGTTTTGCTTTTGATATGCTGCGTTTACTCTTGCATACATATTTTTTCCTACTGGAGTGTTTACATCTGCTGTTACCCTGTTTAGACCGTAGCTTCCAGTAACATATCCTACTTCACCTCCGAAATGATTGTATGGTTTTTTGGTTACAACATTTAGTAATCCTCCGTAAGAAATTACGCTACCTCCGTAAAGTGTTCCAGAAGGACCTTTGATCGCTTCAATTACTTCGATTCCTGCAGGATCTAAAGTTCCGTTGTTGAATGCAGGCATTCCGTTGATAAGATTAGGCTGTAAAGAGAAACCTCTCATTGAATAATATTCACCACCGTCATTTCCTCTTCCGGTAGACTCCCATAATCTTGCAATACCTGTAATATTTTTTAGAGCATCATTAAAGTTCGTAACAACTTGTTCTTTAATGACATTTTTATTTACTGTATTATAGACCTGGGGATTTTCAATATCTTTAAGTGGCATTTTGTTTGCCGATTGACTGTCTTTGGTTAAATAACCGGTAACTACTACTTCATCAATTTGATCAGACTTAATAGTATCATTTTCCTGTGCAAACGATATCATTGAACCCAACAATGATGCACAAACCAATAGTTTTTTCATGAAGCTTATTTTTTTGCAAATATATAGTTTTTAATTATTCTAAATAAACTATCGGATTGATATTTGTCATATTTGTAGTTAAATATTATTTATTGAATAACAAAAAAACCGCTTCAATTGAAGCGGTTTTTTATCATATATGTAATTATCTCTTATGCTGGAATTTCTCCTCTGTATAAGAATGATATAATTTCTTTGTTCATCTTGTCAACCATTTCGCTAAACAAGTGGAAAGATTCCTGCTTGTAGATTACCAATGGATCTTTCTGCTCGTAAACAGCTCCCTGAGAAGATTTTCTCAAATCATCCATTTCACGAAGGTGTAGTTTCCAGTTTTCATCGATGATTGATAAAGTGATATTCTTCTCAAAATCATTGATTAAGCTTTCGCAGTTGGAGTCGTGAGCTTCTTTCAAATCCGTAACGATGGTTAGCGTTTTCACTCCGTCTGTGAAAGGAACCTGAATCATTTTAAACATTGAACCTTGGTTTTGATACACATTTTCAATGATAGGGAATGATTTTTCCTTCAAAAGGTTCAGCTTCATATCATAGTCAGCCTGAGCTGCTTTGAAAAGAAGGTCAGTTAGTTCCGGAATTTGTTTAGATTTAAAATCATTCTCAGAAACCGGAGATTCCATTGTGAAGTTTTTAATGACTTCAAATTCAAAATCTTTATAGTTTCCAGTTGCTTTTCCTTTCGCTACGATAGAGTTGGCAACATCAAAAATCATATTAGTGATATCATACTTCAAGTGATCTCCGAACAATGCGTTCTTTCTTCTCTTGTAGATTACATCACGCTGCTTATTCATTACATCATCGTACTCAAGAAGTCTCTTTCTTGTTCCGAAGTTGTTTTCTTCTACTTTCTTCTGAGCTCTTTCGATTGATTTAGAAATCATAGAATGCTGAATAACTTCACCATCTTTATGACCCATTCTGTCCATCATTTTAGCAATTCTTTCAGAACCGAATAAACGCATTAGGTTGTCTTCCAAAGAAACATAGAACTGAGAACTTCCAGGATCTCCCTGACGTCCTGCTCTACCTCTCAACTGTCTGTCAACACGTCTTGAATCGTGTCTTTCTGTTCCGATAATCGCTAAACCACCTGATTCTTTTACTTCTTTCGAAAGCTTAATATCGGTACCACGACCCGCCATGTTGGTTGCAATGGTTACAACTCCTGGCTGACCTGCTCCGGCAACGATTTCCGCCTCTTTCTTGTGAAGTTTCGCATTCAGTACTTGGTGCTGAATTTTTCTTAACTGAAGTGCTTTTGATAGCAATTGTGAAATCTCAACAGAAGTTGTACCCACCAATACTGGTCTTCCGGCAGATGTTAAGTTTTCAATCTCTTCAATTACAGCGTTATATTTTTCTCTGTTGGTTTTGAAAACCAAATCCTGTCTGTCATGTCTTTGGATCGGACGGTTGGTAGGAATTACCACAACGTCTAATTTGTAAATCTGCCAAAGTTCTCCAGCCTCAGTTTCTGCCGTACCCGTCATCCCCGCAAGTTTGTTATACATACGGAAGTAGTTCTGAAGAGTAACCGTAGCAAAAGTCTGTGTAGCAGCTTCGATTTTTACGCTTTCCTTAGCTTCAATCGCCTGATGAAGTCCGTCAGAATAACGTCTTCCTTCCATGATACGACCTGTCTGCTCATCAACGATTTTTACTTCGCCATCGATCACTACATATTCATCATCTTTTTCAAACAATGTATATGCTTTCAGCAATTGGCTCATCGTGTGAACACGCTCAGATTTTTCAGCAAAATCAGAGAATAGCTTTTCTTTAGCTTCGAATTCTTCTTCTTTAGATAAATTTTTAGCTTCCACTTCAGCGATTTCAGTCCCGATGTCAGGAAGAACGAAGAAGTTTGTATCAGAGTTACCCTGAGACATATATTCCACACCTTTATCGGTCAAATCAACCTGATTGTTTTTCTCTTCGATAACGAAATAAAGATCTTTATCAACGATTGGCATATCACGGTTGTTGTCAGCCATGTACTGAGCTTCCACCTTCTGAAGTAATGCTCTGTTTCCGCTTTCAGATAAAAACTTGATTAACTGTCTGTTTTTCGGCAAACCTCTGTAAGCCTGAAGCAATTTAAAACCACCTTCTTTAGTATTTCCGGCAGCAATCAATTTCTTTGCTTCATTAAAAATTGTAGAAACTGTTTTTTTCTGAACTTCTACAATTCTGTCAATAGAAGGTTTAAGAACATCAAATTCCTGTCTGTCTCCCTGAGGAACCGGACCCGAAATGATTAAAGGTGTTCTTGCATCATCTACCAATACAGAGTCAACTTCATCCACAATGGCAAAGTTTAATTCTCTCTGTACTAATTCTGTAGGTGAAGCCACCATGTTATCTCTCAGGTAATCAAAACCAAATTCGTTATTGGTTCCGTATGTGATGTCTGAGTTGTATGCTTTTCTTCTTCCGTCTGAGTTGGGTTGGTGATTATCAATACAATCGATAGACATCCCGTGGAATTGGTACAATGGTCCCATCCAAGCAGAGTCACGTTTCGCCAAATAGTCATTCACAGTTACCACGTGTACTCCTCTTTCAGGAAGTGCGTTAAGGTAAATAGGAAGTGTTCCTACCAAAGTTTTACCTTCACCCGTTGCCATTTCTGCAATTTTACCGCTGTGAAGAATCACCCCACCAATAAACTGAGTATCGTAATGTACCATATCCCAATTTACAGGTGTACCTGCAGCATCCCATGAGTTTTTCCAAACTGCTTCAGTTCCTTGAATTTCAACGAAATCTTTAGTTGCAGCAAGTTCTTTATCCCAATCTGTAGCTGTTACACGGATTTCTCCGTTTTGAGCCCATCTTCTTGATGTTTCTTTGATTAACGCAAAAGCTTCTGGTAGAACCTGTAAAAGAACTTTTTCTTCAATCTCGTAAGAATCTTTTTTCAAAGCTTCAATTTTCGAGAAAAGAGCCTCTTTTTCATCAACGTTTTTTGAGTTTTTGATTTGCTCTCTGATTTGCTCTATCTGAGTTGTAATTGTATTGGTAGCCTCTTTAATTTTAGACTTAAATTGAGCCGTTTTCTCTCTCAACCCATCATCTGATAATTCTCCAATGCTAGGTTCAACAGCTTTGATTTTTGTTACAACTTTTTTTACTTCTTTCAGGTCCTGCGCTTTTTTGTCTCCCAAAAACCCTTTAAGAACTTTATTTAAAAAACTCATAGAATTTGTTTTAAGCTCAAAACCTCAGGTTTTAAGCATATTAAATTACACTCGATGGTGTATGTTATTATTGAAAAAGCTTTAAGCATATTGCCTAAAGCCTAATGCTTTGTACTAATATTCGTCTTCGTTCCAAAGATAATCTTCGTCCGTAGGATAGTCGCTCCAGATTTCGTCGATTGCATCGTATACCTCACCTTCGTCTTCGATTGCCTGTAGGTTTTCTACAACTTCCATGGGTGCACCAGTTCTGATTGCGTAGTCGATAAGTTCTGCCTTTGTCATCGGCCAAGGTGCGTCGCTTAAGTATGAAGCTAATTCTAATGTCCAGTACATAATTTTTATTTTTTGCAAAAGTATAAAAATAGGTTATATTATAAACTTTTTTTATGACTTGATTTTCAATTCTTTTATTAAATTTTGTATATGTTTACTGCAAATCATACTATAAGCATGATAGCAGCAGATTGATGTCATTTTCTCAAAAACCATTCCACAAATTTTTTTGTGCCATTTTGGAAGTTTGTGGTGGGCTCGTAACCGAGCAGATGTCTTGCTTTTGTAATGTCAGCGTTGGTTTTCTGCACATCGCCCTGCTGCATTGGCAGTATTTTTTTTGTGGCAATTTTGTCAAGATTTTGTTCAATAACGGACAACATTTCAGAAAGCTTGATGACTTCACTTTCTCCAAGGTTGATAATTTCGTATACGTTAATATTGTTTTCTAAATAATTGATAGATTTTACTATTCCGTCGACTACATCGTCGATGTATGTATAGTCTCTTGCTGTGTTTCCGTCGCCGTAGAATGGTATTTCTTTATTTTCAGAAATAAGTTTTGTGAATTTATAAATCGCCAAATCAGGTCTTTGTCTTGGTCCGTAAACGGTAAAAAACCTAAGCTGAATCATATCAATGTGATAAAGACTGTGATAAACATGACCTAAAATTTCACCACATTTTTTTGTGGCCGCGTATGTAGAGATGGGGTGGTCTACATTATCGGTTTCTGAAAAAGGAATTTTCTCGTTATTGCCATAAACACTTGATGATGAGGCGCAAACGAATTTTTTAATTTTAAATTCATTGCATAGTTCCCAGAGATGCATGGTTCCGCGTACATTGACTTCTTCGTATTCTAAAGGTCTTTCGATAGAGGGACGTACTCCAGCAAGGGCAGCCAAATGGATGACTAAATCAATTTGATGGTTTTTAAATATCTTTTCTAAACCTTCTTTATCTCTGATATCCTGATAGTATAAAACGTATCGGTCTGATTTTGAAATAGAAATCAAGCTCGCAATATCATTTTTTTTATCGGAAAATTTAAAATCAATACTTTTTTTGACAGAATCTAAAGTATTTTTAATTTTCATCTTATAATCATAGAAATCATCAAAATTGTCAATGTTTATGACAGAATGTCCGTGTTTCAATAATTCTTCTACCAAATGAGAACCAATAAATCCGCTTCCTCCCGTAACGAGATAGGTCATGTGTATTTTTTTAGAAGACAAATTTATTAATAATAGTTGAATGCTCTTTTCTTACTTTTGTTTTTTAAACAGAAGAGATGATTAATTTTCAAAAGCTTTTTGCTTTACCTAAGGAGGAGGAAGAAGATTTTACCTTTACAGAGATTGAGGAAGGAATTTATTTTCGAGGCCACAATCTCTGGCTTTTGGTCATCTCAATGGGGATTGCATGTATAGGTCTCAATATCAACAGCCCAGCAGCGGTAATAGGGGCGATGCTGATATCTCCTTTGATGGGGCCTATAGTGGGCGCGGCCTTCGGTTTTTCGATTGGTAATAGACATTTGATGCGCTTAGGAATCGTAAATTGGGCTTTAATGATTGTCGTTGCACTTTGCTCGTCTGCGTTGTATTTTTTCATCACGCCTTTTCATTCTGAAACGGCACAGCTTGAAAGCTTTAAGACTGCCACCATTTTTGACTGTTTTTTAGCACTACTGGGAGGTTTCGCATGGTTTTTGGGAATTGTTAGAAAAGAAGCCATTAAAGTAATTGCAGGAGTTGCTGTTTCTACAGCATGCATTCCGCCTCTTTGTACGGCTGGATATGGAATTGCAAATGGAAATTGGGAATATTTTTGGGGAGGATTTTACTTCTATCTTATCAACTGTTTCTTCATCGCCGTCGGAACCTGGATTCTCAGCATTGTATTGGGATATCAAAAATATTATCTTCAGAAAAATAAGATTAGAAACAAAAAAATGTCACTTTTTATTAGTTTGATTTCTGCTCTTATCCTGATCCCGAGCATTCTTCTGACCAAGAAAAAATGGGATCGAGAAAAACTCAATGAAAGATCTGAAAGTTATATTAAAACAATTAAAGAAAATCACCCTGAACTAGCCATTATCAGTCACGAACTTTATGAGCAAAATGGAAGCAGGTTTTTAAAAATAACATTGTTAAATGACAGCATAACGATTGGCAAAAATAAATTGGAAGAACATAATAATCTTGTAAAAGACATCCAATTGATTTGGCAATATTCGCCGAAACAGCAAAATTCAGAATCTGAGAAAATAAGAGAAATGCAGGCGCAAATTTCTGAATTAAAGCTGGAAATGGAACGAATAAAAACGAAAAAGAATAATAACTGATTCTAAAATTTTATATTTACTTAAAAGTTAACAAACATGCAGTTTCAAGGGCAAATTTTAAAAATGACTAGTTTCAATGACCAACCTATTCAATATTATTTAAATCTTTCAGGGGATTTGATTCATATGAATGAATTGTTGGGGAAAGAATTGAGCATTAAGCATACAGGTTTTCAATGTGTAAATTGTGGATTAGATAAAACAATCTACCGCATGGGCTTCTGTAAAAGCTGTTTTTTTGAAAGTCCATATGCGAGCGACACGATTATACGTCCGGAGCTTTCAACGGCTCATTTAGGAATTGGAGAACGAGATCTTGATATAGAGAAACAAATCCAATTGCAGCCGCATACCGTATATCTTGCATATACGGGCGATGTGAAAGTAGGCGTAACGAGAAATACGCAAATTCCCACACGATGGATTGATCAGGGCGCGACATTTGCTCTACCGATTGCGCGAACTGAAAACCGCTACGAAGCAGGAATGATAGAAGTTGCCCTTAAAGAACATCTTGCCGACAAAACCAACTGGAGAAAAATGCTGCAGGATGATTTTGAAGATGAAGTAGATTTGGCAGATTTCCAGCAGAAAATAAGAGAATATTTCCCTGAGGATTTCCAAAAGTTCTACTCTGAAGGCGAAGATATGTGGAAGTTTGATTATCCGTTTTCAAAGCCCGAAAAAGTAAGTTCTTTTACTCTTGACAAGAAACCTGAGTTTATAGGAAGACTTGTTGGAATCAAAGGTCAGTACTTAGCGTTTGAAGGTGGCAATTTTATGAATGTGAGAGGACATGAAGGTTATGTGATTGAGCTGGAAGTAAAAAATTAAAATGTTATTATGAAAAAACCCTGGGTTAAAAAGATTTTAATAGGTCTTGGAATTTTTTTCGGACTTATTCTGATTGCAAATTTTGCGATCAATATCTGGCTCAAAACCCAGCTTCCCGACTATATTAAAAAAAATACAGATTATAAAGTATCCTATCAATCTTTAGGGGTTGATTTGGGAACCGGAAATATTTTGGCGACTGGAATTACTGTCAATAATAAAAATCCGCAGAACTTGAATATAATGGGTTTCCAGGGAACGATTGATACCTTGAAAGTAAGTCGTTTCGGAATTTATGATGCGATTTTTAATAAAACCATCAGTTCGAGTGATCTGCTCTTGGCAAATCCCAATCTGAATATTATTCTGGCAAAACCGAAAGACAAAAAAACTGATAAGAAGACAAATCCAATTAGTTTTGAAAACATCAGAATAAATAACGGAACGATTCAGGTTTTTAAATATACCAAGCAAAAATTATTGGGCGTTAATGATTTGGATTTGTTTGTAGAAAATCTTGAGTTAAACGAAGAAACGGTAGAAAATAAACTGCCTTTTACGTTTGATCAGTACAGCATTAAAGGAAAAGATATTTTCTTCCAACCGAATGATATTTATACTTTGAAAATTGATAAGGTTACCACGACGAATGGTCAGGTTTCGATTGATCAGTTTCAGCTTGCTCCGATGATTGAATTTGAACAATTCAAAAAATTATATCCGAAGAAGAAGCAACTGATCTCGGCAAATATCCCGAAAATTGATTTTAGAGATGTTGTTTTAAAAGATAATAAAGTTTCTCTGACTAATGCCAGTTTTCAGAATCCCAATATTTTAGTTTATACTACGGATGCAATTCCGGATAAGGTAAAAAAACTGCTCAATTTTGAATTAAATCTGGGTGATTTTAAATTAGATAGAGGCATAATTCAGGTCAATAAGCCAGATGGCAACAAACTGCTATTTGCTAAAGATGTCAGTTTAAAGTTCAAAAACATTGAATATAGCAAAGATATTTCTGAAGAAATGATTCCGCTGAGATACAAGGATTTTAGTTTTTCAGGGAAAGATGTTCAGTTTTCCAATCATCAGGATATTAATGTCGGAAGTATTTCTTTAAGTCCGAAAAAAGGAGATTTCAAAAATATCTCAGTGATTCCGAAACATTTGGGTTCAGGTAAAACAACGATGCATCTTAAAGCCAATCAAATTGTTTTTAATATCAACAAATGGGAGATTGTCGACAAAAAACTCAATCTTGATGTAAAAGACGTTTTGGTGAATCAGGTTAATGGAACAGTTACTGCAGGAACCATTAAATCTAATAAAAAGTCAGAGTTCAACGGAATCCAGTTTCCAATTTTGGTCAGAAATGTCACTTTAAAGAATTCGAATTTAATTTATGATTCAAAAAATCAACCGTTACAATTCAACAATCTTAATGCAACGATAAAAGATATTGAACTGACAGAGAAACCAAAGAACGGAGGTTTGGCTGTTAAAGTGAAAGATTATGATCTTACAACCAAGAATTTTGCATACAAAACAAAGTTCTATAATATGACAGTAGGAGCTTTAGCATTGAATAAAAATAAAATCAAGATCGATCAGTTTGCGATGAAGCCTCTTGTTTCAAGAGCTCAGTTTATCAGAATGATTCCTGTTGAGAGCGATTTGTATGACCTGAAAGCCAATCAGGTGACCGCGGTTGGAAATTGGGATTTATTTTCAGAGAGTAAATTTCTTCATGCCAACAATGTTACAATTTTGTCCGCAAATGCCAATATTTTCAGAAGTAAAATTCCGGCAGATGATCCGAAAGAAAAGTTATTGTATTCCAGATTGTTGAGGACGATCAAAATTCCGATGTTTATTGATCAGCTTCAACTCAAAAATTCGGTTTTAGAATACGAAGAAGATACGCCAAAAAGCAGCGGGCCGGGGAAACTTACGTTTACCAATTTTAATATGAACGTGAAGAACCTGAATTCCGCAAAGATGAAAGGAAAACCTACTCAGGTTGACATTAAAATCAATTGTACTTTTATGAAAACATCGTTGCTGTCAGTCAATTGGGGATTTGATACGACAGATCAGGGCGACCGTTTTACGATTGCAGGAAAGCTGAACAATATTCCTGCAGAGGCTTTGAATGCTTTTGTTGTTCCTTATATGAGTATTACTGCGACAGGAACGATACAGGAAATGTTATTTAATTTTAAAGGAAATCCTAAAGGTATTGGCGGAACTTTTAATCTTAAGCATAAAGATTTAAAAGTTTCCATATTAGATAAAGATAGTAAAAAGAAAAAAGGCGTTTTAAGTGCGGTAGTCAATATTTTCGTAAAATCAGATTCCGGAAAATTTCCTGAGTCTGTCATTGTAGAAGGTGTTGAAAGAGATCCTACGAAGTCATTCTTTAATCTTTTCTGGAAGGGAATTGAAGACGGTCTTAAGAAAACACTCATCGGGATTGACGTTGATAAAGCTAAACAAACCGTTGAAAAAACCAAAGAATCTGTAAAAGACGTTAAAAGCACAGTGAAGGAGGTTAAAACTTCAGTAAAAGAAGCAGAAAAAGATATTTCTAAAGCAGTTACAGCTCCAGACAAAGGAGCTGAAAAACCAAAGGAGAAAGGCTTTTTCAAAAAAGTATTTAAGAAAAAAGAAAAAACCGAGACTCAGTGAGTTTCGGTTTTTTATAGTTGTAAAGAGAGTTATTATTTAAAAATCATACTCATCACTTTCATTAACGGGAATATCTCTAAGGAAAGTATCAAATTCGTGACCGGGATAATTGCTGTCTGCACCATATGAGTCAATGATAATACCTTTATTTCCAGAGTTATCCTCAAGTACATACAAAACGGCACTGTCATCCGGATTGCTGTCACCTTCAAAGCGATAGGTTTTCAGAATCGTCAACTCGCCGGGTTGATAGTTTTTGTCTGAATCTTCGTATTTCATTTCACAAGCTTCGTTCATTCTGAATTCTCGGTGTATGCCCCGCTCTCTAAGCCTTTCCATTACCTGACTTAGAGTGGTCATTCTGTCCATGTTGTCCGGATTTTCCATAATATTATTTTTTTTGATTTGTTTCTCATTAAATTACTACAATTTTCAAACCATAAAAAGCATGGTGAGTTAAATATGCTGTCTCTGCGGACTGTTTAATGTTAACAAAAATTATAATGACAGTGTGTGAAAAAGGTACACTATTTGCTTAATCTATTTACAAAATTGTACTAAATATGAAAAAAGAAGTAGGGGTTTTACTGGCAGGAGGAGTAGGTCTGTTGGCAGTGCTTAGCTTTTTAAGCGTAAAAAAAATATTAAGTAAAAAACATAAAAAATACAGCGAATATTACTCTGATCATCACAGGCATTTTGATAAAAATTCTGATGATGAAGATCATGGTATAGAGTATTACGCATTCAAGTAAGAGAAATAGTAACAGATATAAATTTTATATAATCCGCCTCGAAAATTTTTGATGGCGGATTTTTTTGTGGAAAACTTTTGTGTTAAAACTCATTATTTTCAAAACAAACCTTTATAATTTTACATATGAAATGCAGAACGAAAATATCATAAAAGGTCAGGGAGCTCAGCGAAACGTCATCAACCGTTTCGACAGATTCACCTTTGAGCCAGATGATGAAGATTTCGAGACGACAAAAACTACTTTCACAGAAGTTTTCCCTAAAACTATTGTTAATAAGGTGAAAAGTGAGGATTTGCCGATGGAATATTCGATGAATCCTTATCAGGGTTGTGAGCACGGGTGCTCGTATTGCTTTGCAAGACCAACACACGAATACTGGGGCTATAGCGCAGGAATTGACTTTGAAAGAAAGATCATGGTTAAGAAAAATGCTCCAGAACTACTGGAGAAATTCTTCAAAAAAAGAGGTTACAAACCTGAACCGATTTTGCTTTCAGGAAACACAGATTGCTATCAGCCTGCTGAAAGACAGTTTGAGATTACCAGACAGTTACTGAAGGTTTGTCTTGATTATAGACACCCTGTCAACATTCTTACAAAAAATGCAATGGTTCTTAGAGATTTGGATATCTTGAAACCGATGGCAGAGCAGAATCTCGTTTCTGTCTCATTAAGTATTCCGACCATCAATGAAGATCTGCGAAGAAAGATGGAACCCAGAACGAGTTCGTCTAAAAATAAACTGAAAGCAGTAGAAATTCTTTCTCAAAACGGAATTCCACCTCATGTGATGGTGGCGCCGATTATTCCGGGATTGAACAGTGATGAGCCATTAGCAATTTTAAAAGCAATTTCAGATGCAGGAGCACAGAGTTTTGGCTATACTTTGGTGAGGTTAAATGACACCGTGGAACCTGTTTTTGTGAAGTGGATTGAAGATGCTTTTCCTGACAGAGCGCAAAAAGTTTTAAATCTCATTCGCTCCATGCGTGGCGGAAAACTGGGAGACAAAAGAATTGTTGAAAGAATGAAAGGCGAAGGGAATATTGCAGAAATGATTCACAATACTTTTAAAATCGGCAGAAAGAAATATTTTGAAGGAAAAGAATTTCCGAAACTTTGTACAGATGGTTTTACAGGGACGAGAGAGCAGCAGTTGAGGTTCTTTTAGAATAAAAGTTTATCCTACTGACTGCAGAGATTTTCAAAGATTTCCCCAAGATGATGCTGTTGAAAATAAAAACCGCTCACTAAAGAGCGGTTTCAAAATTATTTTTTAATCAATCCCAATTCAATTAATCTTTCGTGCAAAAACTCACCTGCAGTGGTATCTTCATACAGTTTCGGGTTATTTTCATCTACACAATTTTCTAGAGCATTCAGCGACATTTCACTCACCGGATGCATAAAGAAAGGGATGGAATATCTTGAAGTTCCCCACAATTCTCTTGGCGGATTGACCACTCTGTGAATCGTAGACTTCAACTTATTATTGGTATGCCTAGAAAGCATATCTCCAACGTTAATCATCAATTCATCTGGTTCTGCTATCGCATCAATCCATTCACCTTTATGGTTTTGAACCTGAAGTCCTTTCCCTTGAGAACCCATCAAAAGAGTAATCAAATTGATGTCACCATGAGCTGCTGCTCTTACCGCATCATCGGGTTCCTGAGTGATTGGCGGATAATGAATGGGTCTCAAGATCGAATTACCTTCAGCAATTTTATCATCAAAATAAAATTCATCCAGACCAAGATACAATGCTAAAGCTCTCAAAACGTATTTTCCTGTTTTTTCAAGCATTTGGTATGTTTCCTTACCGACCTCGTTGAATTTTGGAAGCTCGTCTACGATCACATTATCAGGATATTGGCTTTTATATTTTGAGTCATCCGAAACGTATTGTCCGAAATGCCAAAATTCTTTCAAATCCCCT
Organism: Chryseobacterium sp. JAH; assembly: GCF_001507335.1. Classification (GTDB taxonomy): domain Bacteria; phylum Bacteroidota; class Bacteroidia; order Flavobacteriales; family Weeksellaceae; genus Chryseobacterium. The sequence goes on from NZ_LMAH01000003.1 coordinate 541,556, forward strand.
TTTTTAAATCCTTTTGCGGTCTCTTTTCCGAAACCTACATAACCTCTTTGTCCACCAATTCCGGGGATCTCATACTTTTGTTTGGTTTCTGTTGGGAGTTCAAAGAAGTTTTTTACTTCTCCATAAAGATTATCTACGAGTTTGTCATCGAGGAAATGTCCCTTTAAGGCAACAAATCCAATTTCTTCGTAAGCTTTTCCGATTTCATTTACAAATTTCTGTTTGCGTTCCGGGTTGTCCGAAAGGAAATCACGCAGGTCTACACTAGGTATTTTATCCATTTTATAGAAATTTTACGTGCGGCTAATTTACAGATTTTTTGACTTAAATGTTTTTACAATTAATTATTTATAGACTAAATTTGTCTCGTGAAATCGGCGAACACCTAATTGGTAAATAAATGAGGGTGAAATTTAAGACGGTTTTATTTTACCTTCAAAAATCAATAGAATTTTCAAATGAAAAAATATTCCTCCAAGAGAAGTATTCAGGTACTTGCCAATCTTTTTCAGCAATATGGTATTTTAGACGTTGTCATATCTCCGGGATCAAGAAACGCTCCTCTCGCGATTCATTTTTCGGAATTGGATGACTTCAACTGTTTCAGTATCGTTGATGAAAGAAGTGCCGCATTTGTAGCTCTTGGTATGGCAATAAGCGAAAAAAAACCGGTTGCAATTACCTGCACAAGCGGTTCAGCAGCTGCAAATTATTATCCTGCTGTGACAGAAGCTTTTTATTCAAATATTCCACTTTTGATCTTAACGGCTGACCGACCAACGGATTATGTCGACCTTTTTGACGGACAAACCATCCGACAGAAAAATATTTTTCATCAGCATTCTTACGGAGATTTCGAATTGTTGGAAGACAGCAAGGACAATGCTGAAGACATTAATTCAGAGATCATTAAAAAAGCTATCGAGCTCTGTTTTGAAAAGCAAGGTCCGGTTCATATCAATATTCCTCTCGAAGAACCATTGTATGACTTGGTCTCAGAGCTGCCGACTTTTCCTGAAGTTGAGAAGACAATCAAGAAAAAAGAATATGAAATTCCATCAAATTTAGTAGCCGACTGGAATACTTCACAGCGCATCATGCTTCTTGTAGGGACAAGAGCTTATAGCCCGGAACTTGAAAATCAGCTGACCCAATTGGTCAAAAATCATTCTGTGGTGGTTTTAAGTGAAGTCAATTCAAATTTGCATCACGATAAGTTTTTCAAACACATCGACCGTTATGTAACCCATTTTTCCGAAGAAGATTATAAAACTTATGCCCCGGATTTACTAATTACCATCGGGCAGAACGTGGTTTCGAAAAGGGTGAAGCAGTTTTTAAGAAAAGCACACCCGAAAGCGCATTGGCATTTGGATGAGGTTTGGCAACCGGATACTTATTTTGCGCTTACACAAAAAGTTGAGGTAAAACCGGAAGTTTTCTTTTCTAAGTTACTTCATTTTATCAATCTAGAGCCAAAACCTTACTTCAATCTTTGGGATGTTTTGAGGGATAAAAAAGATAAAAAACATTCAGAATTTTTGAATCTGATTGAGTTTTCAGATTTCTATTTTTTTAATAAAGCTTCGCAAAGTATTCCCGAAAATTATAATATCCATTTCAGTAACAGTTCGGCGATTCGTTATGCTCAGTTATTTGACTTCGGTAAAAGAAAAATTTACTGTAATCGCGGAACCAGCGGAATCGACGGCTCAACTTCTACGGCAATGGGTTTTGCCATCAAAAATACAAATCCAACATTATTAATAACGGGAGATTTAAGCTTCTTCTACGATATTAACGGGCTTTGGAATCAATATATTCCACCATTTACCAGAATTATAATCTTTAATAATGGGGAAGGGAATATTTTCAAAATCATTCCGGGACCGGGAAATGCAAATCCAAATACATTGGATGAATTTATTGCCACCAAGCATCACAAAAATGCAGAGTTTTTAGCGAAACACTTTGGCTTCACATATACAAAAGTGGAAGATGACGGAACGCTTGATCGTGTCTTGGATAACTTTTATAAGCCAGATGTCCAACCAAAAATAATCGAAGTTTTCACACACGGTAAAAATAATGCAGATGTTCTGAAAGCTTATTTTAATTTTTTAAAGGAAAATTAGAAGGGCATAAATTCATAAAAATTACTTTCTCCGTCCCTGAAGAGTGTATTTTTATGGAATTCTAAAATAATTTTCTTCCTGTACGGTTAAGGAAAAGAAATTATTTTAGAACTTAATAATAAACAATTCTAAAGGTTTAAATAATCATCATTCCCGGGAAGATTGGTAATCTTCGAAATAGGATAAATGAACATGTCATCAAAGTCATTCAGCGCATTAATTAGCTGAAAATGTGAGAACTCCTTGATGTTTTGCAGTGTAATCTCTGCTTCTTTGATCTTCTTTTTCTTCAGAAGATTCTGTCTCTGAACTCCGTTGAGCAGATAAGTGGAGGGTGTAAACCATTCCTTGCCTTTTTGAAATAGTATATTGGAAAATGAAGTGTCGGTGATGTGATTGTTTTTAACGATAATGATTTCTTCAGCTTTTGATTTCATCTTCATTTTCTCCAGTTCTTTACGGTCTTCAAACTTAAAAGAATAGTCATAAATATTGTTTTCAACCAACTGAAAATCCTGTATCTCCGGAATCGCGTAAGGAATCATCATGGTTCTGAATTTTTTATCCAGATCATAAGTCAGCCTCAGTTTGTACAGACCATCTTCATCATGATTTAGGTTTTTAAAGATTTTTTCCAAATCGATAGAGCCTTCTTTCCCAAAATGGGCAAAAGTATCGTTGACACGTTTTTGGTGAAATTCCAGCAGGAATAGTTCCTGATCTTCTACTTTAATGCTTTCAATGAATTGGGACATAGATTTTATTTTTCATTTCTTCGTACTCGTCTTCTAACTTGCTCATGTGCGTGATTCCGCCGCCGCTTTTAAAATACAGTTGGTCACCTTCTTTTTCGATAAAACGAATCATCACGCAACTGTCTAGATTTTCTCCGTCAAACCAACCGCAAACTCCGGTGTAAAACCCTCTGTCGAAACCTTCAGCTTCCAAAATGATTTCTAACGTTTTGGGTTTTGGGGCACCTAAGATTGATCCTGCAGGTAAAAGTTTTTGCATAATGCTTCCCACTTTTCCTTTGTATTCGGCTTTTACATTTCCTGAAATTTCCGAGCTCATCGCAAAAAGATTCTTTTGATGGGTTTTCAGAAAATCGATGTACTGAAATTTATCTACCGTCACATTATCTGCAACGATACTGAGATCATTTCTAAGCAGATCGACAACGGTATAATGTTCGGCTTTTTCTTTTTTATCGTTCTTTAAAACTTCTGCGGCATTCTCCAAAGATGCATCAATCGTGCCTTTCATCGGGTAAGTGAGAATTTTATCACTGATTATTTTAACGAAAGTTTCGGGAGAAAAAAATACGAAAAAATCTTTATATAAAACCTTGTATTTTGCCTGAGAATGAAAGAAAATTTCTTCTAAAGTCAGATTGGTTTCTATTTTCGTTTTTCGGGTGTAGTTGGTAAGGTAAGAATTTCCAAGACGGATATTTTGCTGAACGTGATCGAAGCCTTTTTGAAAACTTTCCAATGATTCCGGAAAGGATTTCAATTCCGTTTTTCTATCTAAAGCTTCCTGCTTTTCTGTGTTTGAAAATGACTGAAAATCAATTAGTAAACCATTTCTTTCAATTTCGTTTTGCTTGAAAATTTCTATCTCGTCAACGAGAAAGTCTATCATAAAGAAAAAAGGAACTTTCTGAAGTGAAAGTTCGTCCATTTCAATAAATTTTTGATGATTTGCCGAAAACATTCCGCAAAAGTAGTTATTGATGTTTACTTTTGCACAAAATATTTTTAATGCAGGAGAAATATCCACAAAAACCGGGACTCGATTTTATTTTAAAACAGGCTTTTTATTACTGGAACAGAACTTTGCTTTATCAGGTGATGTTTTCAATTATCTATTTTGCGATTTTTTTGACAGTTATGTTTTATTTTTCTGATAAGTACGGAATTATGGATCAGTTTCTAACAGCAGCTTCCGATTATATGAATACGGGACCTTCTGGTATGGATCAGTATAAAACGAATATTGCCACTATCATGGCGACAGAAGGGTTTCAAAATTTTTATCTAGGGATTGTTGCTGTTCAAATTTTTCTATATCCTCTAAATTTAGGATTCTTTCAAATTTTCAGAAAAATTGATTTAAAGGAGACGGTGGTTGTCGGAGATTTATTTGCAGGCTACAACGGATTGAATTTTTTCAGATATGTAAGTTATTTTATTTTTTGGTTCTTCTTATACACTCTCATTGCTCAGACTATAATACTTCCTGTGGTTTGGGTAATAGCAACAATTTTTGTAGCCCCTCTTATGTTTTTCCAAAATAAAACAATTTTTGAAGGAATTGCTTTAAACTGGAAAGCGTTGAAACTTCATTTTATCGAGATTTCTGCTTGCGTCATTGTTGCGGTTTTGTTTAAGTACATAGGCTTTGCATTATTTTTGGTGGGTGGATTGCTTACTTTGCCTTTCTGGAATGCGATGATTTACTCACTTTACAAAACTTTTTTCAAAGAAGAAGTATAATATTTAACAGAATGGTGATGCATTTGTTCTCAAAAAAAATTAAATTTGAGAAACAATAAAAATAAACACCATGTCAGAATTTAACGAATTTGATCAGCAGGGTTCTGCTCCAAACCGAGATACAGGTTCTATTATTTCGCATGCTTTCGAAATGTATAAAGGCGTAATTCTTTATGCTGTGGTCGCCATGATTATTTACATTATAGGAGATTCTATTATACAATCGATTTCTGGATTTAATTCTTATGCCAGCTACAGTGATTTTAAAGATTTTGATGCGGATGCCTACCGAGAAATTCTTTTTAATCGACCGGGGACGACTTTGTACTACTCGTTTACAGGTTTGTTCACTATTCTTTTATCTCCGCTTTTTGTTGGTTTAATCTATATTGCCAATAAATTCAACACGAAAATCCCTGTTGAATTTTCAGATTTATTTATTGGTTATCGCCAAAATTTAGGGAATATTTTACTGTACAGTTTAATTTCCAATATTATTTTGTGGATCTCTGCATTAATGTGTGTGATTCCTGTATTTTTTGTTTTTCCGCTGTTTCTTTTAGGTTATCCGATTCTTTTGTTTGAAAATGCAAATGCAATGGATGCAATTTCAAAAAGCTATAACATTGCACGGGAAAACTACGGTGTTTTTTTAGGAGCGGGGATTTTAGCGGCACTTATTTCGATCTCTGGACTGTTGCTTTGTTGTATTGGTATAATTTTTACTTATCCATTTATCTACATTGCCATGTACTCGGCGTACTGCGCATATTTAGGTAAACCAAGACAAATAACGAAGAAATAATGTCACACCACGAAAAACAAATCAGCAGTGTTGTTATCAAGCAAATTGCCCTGCTCGCTATCATCTTGATTTTAGCGGCTTTAATTTGCTTTAACTTAGCACTTTTTATCCCTTCTGTATTAGGAGCAATTACGATTTACGTCGTTTGTAGGAAGTATAATTTCTATCTTCAGGAGGAGAAAAAATGGAAACCTTGGGCTTCGGCTTTGGTTTTAATGCTGGCGAGTTTAGTCATTATCATTCTCCCGATTTATTTCATTGCCGATCTATTAATAGAAAAACTCGGAAATGCACAGGCGTACATGAATAAATTCAATGTTTTTATCGATAAAATTCATGATTTTGTTTATTCTAAAACGAGCATTGATCTTTTAAGTAAAGAAAATATGACCAAGCTGAAAGACACCGCTGGGCGTTTTTCCACCACAGCGTTAAGTGGCACGTTCAACACGTTGACTGTTGTCTTGTCCATGTATTTCATTCTTTACTTTATGTTTGAAAGACCAAGATTATTCGAAAGAATTTTGGCTTCTGCAGCGCCTTTGAAAAGAGCAAACGTCTCCATGATTGGTGAGAAGATGCGTAAATTGATTATAGCCAATGCGATTGGAATTCCTGTAGTAGCTATTGGGCAGGGGATTATTGCTCTAATTGGGTACTTTATTTTTGGGGCACCAAGTCCGATTCTTCTTTTTGCTTTAACGGCAGCAGCATCTATGATTCCTATTGTGGGAGCAGCCATTATTTATGTTCCGATTTGTATTTTTATGATTGCTGAAGGACAAACCGGTCCTGGTATTGGTCTGGGAATTTACTGTTTGATTGTTGTAGGTCTTACAGATAATATCCTCCGATTTACTTTATTAAAAAGGCTTGAAGATATCCATCCTTTAAATACTGTTTTCGGAATCATTATGGGTATGAAGCTCTTTGGATTCATGGGATTGGTATTTGGGCCGATTTTGGTTTCTTTTACCCTTCTTCTGATTCAGGTATACAGAAACGAATTTTCAGATGATGACACGCCTGAACTTGAGCTTACGAGTAAAGGAAATAATGACGATCTGGAAAACAAAATCGATTTAATAGTTTAAATATGGAGGAGGGAATACATCCTGAAATTTTACAGGAGATTTGTGTGGTGAAAATGCCTTTCGGCAAATATCAAAATACTGTTTTGGCTGATTTACCGATCAGTTATCTTGAGTGGTTTAACCGTCAAGGCATGCCCAAAGGTAAATTAGGAATGCAATTAGCGACGATTTATGAAATTAAACTGAATGGTTTAATGGATTTGCTCACTCCTCTTCGTGGTGGGAAAGTGGAATATGAGAAACCTAAGACTAAGGTTTATAAGTTCTAACTTGTGACTCTGAAATCTTTATGTTCCTAGTCCCTGTATCTTATGTGTTTTCATGGGTCGTTATTTTTACAATGATGCTTATGAAATTGATGAGATCGAAAAATCAAAAGCAAATAGTAATTTCAAGCGAATAGTTCTAAAGTTGAATACGCCTTCAAGATCAAAAGTTTTGGGTTTGGACTTATTGCTTTGGGATTCAGTATAATTATAATTTTATTGTTTCATTTATCATTCGATTTGAGAGGTCCCAACGGAACCGCTCAAATCGAAATCTTATTTATCCCTTCAAAGCCGCAATCTCATCTCGTAACTGTGCTGCTTTTATAAAATCTAGATTTTTTGCAGCGCCTTCCATTTCTTTTTGCTTCTGCGTAATTAATTTTTCTACATCTTCTGTTGCGTACGTTGCCTTGACGTCGGCAACTTTCTGCATGATCTGTTTCTGAGTATATTTTTCGTCCGGGAAATCTTTGCTTCTACCAACGAGATTTTCAGAGATCTTTTTATTTAAAGCCATTGGAACTTTACCATGTTCCGTATTATAAGCGATTTGTTTTTCGCGACGGTATTCTGTTTCATCAAGAGTTGCCTGCATTGATTTGGTAATCTTATCTGCATATAAAATGGCCCTTCCGTTTAGGTTTCTTGCTGCACGACCAACCGTCTGAATCATTGATCTTCTGCTTCTTAGCATTCCTTCTTTGTCGGCGTCTAGAATTGCCACAAGCGAAACTTCAGGTAAATCTAAACCTTCTCTCAATAAGTTGACCCCAATTAAAACATCAAAAATCCCAAGACGTAAATCCTGCATTATCTGAATACGTTCCAAAGTTTCAACATCAGAGTGAATGTATCTTGTTCTGATTCCGAATTTTGTGAAATATTTGGTTAATTCTTCCGCCATTTTCTTGGTTAAAGTGGTCACCAATACTCTTTCGTCTATTTCTGCTCTTTTTCTGATTTCTTCCATTAAATCATCAATCTGATTTAAAGAAGGGCGAATTTCTATAATAGGATCTAAAAGCCCGGTCGGACGGATAATCTGTTCGATATATTCTCCTCCCGTTTTTTCAAGTTCGTAATCTGCAGGAGTTGCAGAAACGTAAATAACCTGATTTTGAATGGCTTCAAATTCTTCAAATTTCAAAGGTCGGTTGTCCATCGCCGCTGGAAGTCGGAATCCGTATTCTACCAAAGCTTCTTTACGGCTTCTGTCGCCGCCGTACATGGCATGAACCTGCGGTACGGTAACGTGACTTTCGTCAATCACCATCAGATAATCTTTTGGGAAATAATCTAAAAGACAGAAAGGTCTTGAGCCAGGAAGTCTGCCATCAAGATAGCGCGAATAGTTTTCAATTCCTGAGCAGTAGCCTAACTCTTTAATCATCTCAAGATCAAGCTCTGTTCTTTCCTGAAGTCTTTTTGATTCTAAAGGTTTCCCGATTTCAGAGAAAAAGTCGACCTGCTTGACCATGTCGTCCTGAATATTTCTGATGGCACCGTTCAAGGTTTCTTTTGACGTCACAAATAGGTTGGCAGGATAGATTTGTATCTGGTCAAAATTTCCAGTCGTATTTCCGGAAACGGGATCAAAACTCTGAATTTTTTCAATTTCATCTCCAAAAAACTGAATTCTAACTCCATTATCTGCATATGCAGGGAAAATATCTACCACATCACCTTTCACACGAAATGTACCTCTTTGGAAATCTGCCAATGTTCTGGAATATAATGCATTAACTAAAGAATGAAGTAATGCAGTTCTTGTAGTTTTCTCACCAATTTCTAAGGAGATTAGTGATTTGTGGAATTCAGCAGGGTTTCCGACACCGTAAATACATGATACTGAGGCAACAATCAATACATCTCTTCGTCCGGAAAGTAAACTCGCAATTGCTGAAAGTCGTAGTTTCTCTACTTCTTCATTGATGCTCAAATCTTTTTCAATGTAGGTTCCTGAACTGGCGATGTAAGCTTCAGGCTGATAATAGTCGTAGTAACTCACAAAATATTCCACAGCATTTTCGGGGAAGAATTCTTTAAATTCCATGAAAAGCTGAGCTGCCAAAGTCTTATTGTGCGCTAGAACTAAAGTAGGTTTTTGGGTATTGTGAACGACATTAGCAACGGTGAACGTTTTCCCGGAACCTGTCACCCCGAGTAGAGTCTGATATTTTTCACCGATTTCCAATCCTTCAGTCAGTTTTTCAATGGCTGTAGGCTGATCTCCGGTTGGTTTATATTCTGATTGAAGCGTAAATTTCATTTGAGATATTTATTTTTTACTTGGTCAGATGGAACACCTCACCAACATTGCCTTTCAAAGATAATCTTATCAAGGCGTTTCATACATCAAATTTATGAAATAAAAAATGTTGGGAAGAGGAGTGTGGTCATAAATTATTTCTATTCTAATTTATTTAAAACAATGTGCTGGGATTAAAGCCAGCAGCTTTAATAGCTGGAGCTAGTGTATCTGCCAAAAATTCTTTTTCTTCAGTATCCAATTCGTTCCAAGGAAGCTCGTCAACCCTTTGAGATACGAGTCTTAATTTTGTTTCTGAAGATTCATTCGTGATGCATATTTCTTCTAGTTTATCCAAGAATTCATTAGTTGTAGTTCTAAGAAGTAGAATTACGGGCTTATCTGATGGCATGAGTCCACGAGCTTTCCAATTTTTTGGATTTTCGTAAGTTTCCGAAGTTTTTATAGTAGCAATTGTATTTGCTAAATTGACGTTACTCATTTTACTGTGAGTATTTAGGTTTGTAATATTATCTTTATTTTGCTTTTTACTGCAAGAATTCAGAACAATAAAAATTAAAATGGTAGAAATGTAGATACTTTTCATTTGCTAGCGTATATTATAAAGAAATTTTACTTCAAATATAATTAAAACCGTTATTAGCTAAGTCAAGTTTTTCAACTGTGTATGCCTTATTCTTTTAAATAAAAAAACCGCGAAGCAGTGACTTTACGGTAGGATTTCACATGATTGGTGAAGTTTATAATTTATTGTGTTTTTTTGAATGCTTCAAAACTCATAGTCAAAGGAAGTTTAAAAATGTATTTCACAGCGCTTCCATCTTTTGTTGCGGGTTTCCAGCTGATGTTTTCATTGGCTAATTTTACTGATCTAATTGCTTCTGTATTAAATATCTCATTATTTCCACTTGCTTTTATGTTGGAAACTTCACCTTTTTCACTAATTGTAAAATTAATATTTGATTTTACTACCCCTTCATCACCCTTAAAAGCTGCACCGTTAAATGTATTTGAAACCTTCTGTCGCATTGCATTGATTCCGCCTGGATATTCCGGAACAGTAGTAACTTCTTGTGTAACATTTACTGCCGGAGAAATTGCAAGATCTTGAACCTTACGCTCGCTATTTGAATTGTTATTTGTGGATTTTAGTTCGGAAACTTTAGCTGCTATATCTTTCTTGGGAGTGATGGTGTCTTTTTTTGTTTTGCTTTTAGAATCTTCAGAATTTACAGTAAAACTAACAGCAATATTTTTTTGAAGATTAAATTTCTCAGCATAGTCAGTTGTATAAAGGGACACAGCATAGTCAAACTTTCCGTAGTCTGGGTTTTTCGGCTGGATCTTCAATAGATAAACGTTGTAAAAGTCTGTGTTTTTGTAGCTCTTTAAAATGATGTTATCTATAATTTCCCCATTAAGAGTGATTTTGTAATCAGAATTTAAGAATTGATTAAGCTGTTTTTGAGTAGGAATTTGTTTATTAATTTCTTGATATGAAACCCAAACAGGAATTTTGTTCCAATCTATAACATTTATTTGGTCTCGCAATTCTATAAGTTTTAGCTGCTCATCTCTTGGAACTTCTTTTTTAAATCTATCAAAATCTCTATCTCTAATAATGTCTGCATATTTATCTGTGATTTCTAAAAATTCTTTGATCGCATCATTAGAATAAATTTTATTGACTTTTGTTGGTTGAGTTATACTTAAATAATTGTCAGCAGCTCCTTTGTCATTCGCATAAGTTCTTTCCGCAAAAATAAGAGCCAAAGCTGTAAATGCAGGAATCACCAAATACTTTTTTGCCTCCGCAAATTTTGAATTTTTTTTGGTCATCATAATAAATCTTTTTTTGGTGTTATTGAAATTGAATTGGTGTGTTAATTGTAAATTTTGCTGGGTCAGAACCTCATTCAGAATAAGTTCCTGATAGTTTTTAATGTTTTCATTTTTGATGATAACTTCTTCATCTGCCAAAAATTCATGATTGGTAATCATCACATTTTTATAGAAGTAAATGAAAGGATTAAACCAAGAAAAAGACTTTACAACTTCGATAAGTAGTACATCGAATGAATGCTTTTGTTTTACATGAATTTCCTCGTGAAGAAATATTCTTTCGTCAATTTTTTGATCCTTAAAATACTTTTCAGAAAGATAAATGGTGCTCAAAAAACTAAACGGCGCAATCTCTTCTTTAAGCAAAATGACATTTCGGTTCTGATAAATAATTTTTCTGCCTTTCAGTGTTTTAATTTTTAGTATTGAATACAGCATCTTTGCAATCAATAGTCCGGAGATTACAAAGTAAATGACCAATAATAATTGAGTGTAATCAAACTTTTCCGCCTGCATTGTAGCAGGAGTCTGCAAAATCTGTTGTGGAATTTCCTGCTCAATCAACAGCACTGGTTTGTCCTTTGCGATCTCTTTGGTTTCAATCGACACAAAAGGAATTGTGTATGAGAAAATAAGCCCAACAATAAATAAAAACGGTTGAAGGTCAATGTTTTCTCTTTTGCCAGAAATAAATAGTACAGTCCAAGCACAATTCCTGAACACAGAATTATTTTTAGAATGATAGTTTCCATGGCTATTCTTTTATTTCTTTGTCGATAATTTCACGAAGTTCTTTCAACTGCTTTTGACTCAATTTAGTGTTTGAGGTAAAAAATGAAGCAAACTGTGTCACCGAGCTGTTAAAAAAACGGTCAATCATAGAAGTCATTTCTTCTTTGAAATATTCACTTTTCGCAACTTTTGGAAAGTATTCACGTGAATTTCCATATAAGGTGTAGCCTACCAAATCTTTATTCTGCATTCTTTTGAGCAAAGTTGCTACCGTTGTTGATGCGGGTTTTGGTTCAGGGTAAGATTCCAGAATATCTTTCATGAAAAGTTTTTGTTTTTCCCAAAGCATTTCCATAATCACTTCTTCAGAATCTGTCAGTTTTATTTCTTTCATGTTCTACGTATTCCTATTCTGTTCTACAAATGTAGAATAAAAATTTAATTCTGCAATTTTTTATGGCATTATTTTTACACTCAGTTCAGTAATGCTATTTTCTGGCGTAAAAAAACAGCAATACCATTGTGCAAAATAGTTATTTAGGTTTGGCTGTTTTATAATTCTTAAACCAATAAATATTACATATGAAAAAATTACTCCTACCCGTTTTATTAGTCTCGGCAACGATGATAGTATCTTGTCAGGGAAAAGGTAAACGCAGCGAACCTGCAGCTACAGCAGAAAAAGCAAACACCAATTACAAACCTGCATTCGAAGGGCAAACCCGAATTGCACCAGTCAAAACAACAACGCCTTATAACGTAGAAGTGCTGAATACTTCATTAGGCAAACCGTGGGGAATGATCAATCTACCCGACGGACGTTTTTTAATTACCGAGAAATCAGGTTTCATCAATGTGGTTTCTACAGAAGGAAAAACAATGTCTAAAATCGAAGGCTTTCCAAAAGTGGACGACAAAGGACAGGGTGGCATGCTTGATGTTGCTTTGGATCCCGATTTCAAAACAAACAACGTGATTTATTTCTGCTATTCTGAACCTTACGGAGACGGAAATCATACAGCAGTTGCCAAAGGAAAATTATCTGCTGACCTGAAAAATATTTCAGAAGTAAAAGTAATCTTCAGAGCTACACCAACATACGATGGCGACAAACATTACGGAAGCCGTTTGCAGTTTGACAAAGACGGAAATCTTTTTGTAAGTACCGGAGAAAGGTCAGATAAAGAAACGAGAGTTTATGCTCAGAAAACCGATAATTATTTAGGTAAAATTCTAAAAATTACCAAAGATGGAAAACCTGCAGAGGGAAATCCATTCATCGGAAAAGCCGGTTATAAACCAGAAATTTATGCTTTCGGAATCAGAAGTCCTCAGGGTTTGGCTCTGGATGAAAAGGGACAGCTTTGGGATATTGAAATGGGACCGAGAGGCGGCGACGAAATCAATCTCATCCAGCCCGGAAAAAATTACGGTTGGGGCGATGTAACCTACGGAATTGAATACAACGGAGATAAAATCAATAGTGGTACTACCCAAAAAGCAGGCACCGAACAGCCGGTTTATTACTGGGATCCGGTAGTTTCACCAAGTGGAGTCACTTTCTACACCGGAAATATTGAAGAATGGAAAAACAATCTTTTCATCGCCTGTCTGAGTGGACAACACATTAACAGAATTGTTTTAAAGGATAATAAAGTTGTGGGTGAAGAGCGTCTGCTTTTAGACCAGAAAGAAAGATTCAGAGATGTTTTGAATGGCTCTGACGGAAATCTCTACGGAATTACCGACAGCGGAAAACTGTATAAGATTTCAAAGAAATAATTAACCAAAGTTGAAGTCCCGACGTGACGATTTTAACAGAAGATTGAAGATTATCCTTTCAATTATATGCTAATAAAAAAGAGGCTGCAAAATCTTAGATTTTGCAGCCTCTTTTAATGTAATTTAATTTTAAAAACTTTTAATAATCCTATTCAGTCCCTCTTCCAAAATCTCTCTTGAGGTAGAAAAGCAGATTCTGATGTGGCCTTCTGCTCCTTTTCCAAACCAACGTTCGGAACCGGGAACGACAGCCACTTTTCCTTGCTTTAAAACGTGTTGAGCAAACTGGTCGCTCGACATTCCGTTTTCTATTTTTGGGAAGATAACAAACGTGGCTTCCGGAAGGTTTGGGGTTAAAATTCCTGTGTTGCTCAGGATGCTGTGCGCCAAATCCCGGTTGTGCTGTAAATGCGTCAGGAAATCATTAAACCATGGCTTCGCCCTGTCGATAGCTACACTTGCTGCAATTTGTGATAAAGTGGAAACGCCTTCGATGGTAGAATTAAACTGAGATTTTTCTGTGAAATCATCCAACAGTTCCTGATCATTGCATAAAACGGCACCGATTCTTAAACCAGCAATTCCAAATGATTTTGAGAAACCGAATACGGTAAAACTTTTCTTTTTTGCCTCTTCCGATACAGATGAATAGGTGTTGAATTCCTTTTTATCATAAACAATATCGCTCCAGATCTCGTCGCTCATCACCCAAAGGTCATGTGCAGCAGCGATTTCGGAGATTTTGATTAAAATTTCTTTTGAGTACACACGTCCAACCGGATTGTGAGGGTTGCAGATGCTGATCATTTTGGTTTTAGGTCCAATTAGCGAAACCAATGTCTCAAAATCGATATCTCCGGTTTTGGAATCTACGGGACATAATTTCAGAATTCCACCCACTGCATCTACGGTTTTTTTAAATAAAAAATCAACCGGATCAAAGATGATCGCTTCGTCGCCAGGGTTCAAAACATATTTGGCAACCATAAACATTCCCATTGCAGCACTGTTGACTGCCAAAACATTTTCAGGAGTAAAATTTCCGTTTTTCCCTGTATTGAAATGCTCTGAGACGCTTTTTTTAAACTCAGGCAATCCGGAGAATGGTCCGTAGCTTAAATAGCCGTCTTTAATATATTCAATAATGCCCTGCTCGATTTCGGCAGACATTCTGAAATCCGGATCAGCAGCGGTAAGAGGGATGATTCCGTCTTCTAATGTTGCCCATCTTCCGTTGTAGGCCTTTTTTTTGAGAGCCTCAAAATTTATATCAGTATTATTAAACATATTATTTGTAAGAGATTGGTAAAGAGTCTTTTGGTTGTTCGCTGACAGGTAATAAAAACTGCTCAAGTAATATTCTGCCGTTTTTGATATGTATTTCTATTTCAGGTTTTCTTTCCTGTTCGTATTTTTCAAAGGTTTCTTCCAGATCTTTATTTTCCAGTAAAAGCTGAGTCAGAATATAAGAATCTTTTAATGCCGAAGTTACACCCTGACTTGTAAAAGGAATCAGAGGATGTGCTGCATCACCTAAAAATGCGATGTTTTTGTGATGAAAAGGATTCAGTTTTTCCAATTCATACACTCTCCAGATATGAGCATTGTCGTAGCTAGATTCTTTGACAATTGAAGAAACCAAAGGATTCCAGTCTCCGAAATTGTCAAGCATAAACTGTTTGATGCAGTCTGCCGTATAATCTTCATTAATAAAATAACGGGTGATATCAAACTGGCAATACCATAAAATTTTGCTAGGAGAGAGTTTTAAAACTCCGAAAGTTAATCCACCGTTTTCGTGGTGAAATTTATGAAAGTTGCCTTCAATCTGGCTTGCAATTTCTTCGTTTTCGATGATGTTAACAACTTCATTTTCTCTCACAGCCTTCATCACTTCATCCTGAAAGATTGCTCTTCTGATTCTGCTTCTAGAACCGTCTGACGCAATTATAACATCTGCTTGTAGTTTTGCGTTGTCTTCAAACTCCAGTTCTGCTTTTTCTCCAGAAAAACCGGTAAGATTAAGTGTACTTCTGTAAGAAATTTTATCTGTAGGAATATTTTGGCTTAAAACTTCAATTAAAGTGCTTCTTGAAATAACAAAGACATCATCCAGATCTTTTTCAGAAAGAATATGACCGTTGTGATCGTAGTGAATGTATTTTTTAAGGAAACTCCCTTTGGTATAAAGTTCATTGATATCGATAATCTCTGAAAGACATTCAATTCCTTCTTTTGGCAGAATAAATCCGTGACCTTTGAGGTCGTCTTTTGTCCGTCTTTCGTAAAGATGGTAGTCTAGATTATTTTTTTCTAAATAATTGGCCATGCTCAGTCCTGAAACTCCGGCTCCTATAATTGCAACTGTGCTCATCTTAGTTAGAATTTGATTTCAGAATCCAAAGATCACCATTTTTAATCTTCTTGCGCTCCAGTTTATTTTGGGTGCTCAGATTTAATAAAAACTCTTGTGATTTTTCAAACGAAATATTAGAAAGTACTGCAAATTCCTGAGTAGTAAGTGTAGGATAAACCGCAAATAAATTTTGCCAGTCTGCAGAATATTCTTTTTTCTTAGCTTGCGGATCAATCTTCTTTACTCTTTTCTCAAATTCTTCGTAAGGTTTAAAACCATACAAAACATCCAGCATTTCATCGTCTTTTACGAAGATTAAAGTAGGAAAGCCTCTTACACCCAATTGTTTTCCAAGATCAAGATCTTTTTTAAATTCGATCTGAGCTTTAGATTCATAATCTTCTCTCCATTGGGTAACATCTAATTTTGCCAAAGCCGCAGCTTTTGCCAGATGCTCATCTTTCGTAATATTTAATTTATCTAAGAAAACCATTTCACGAAGAATTCTTAGAAACACGATCGCTTTCTTTTCATCCTGCATCTGTGCCGCTTTGAATGCAATTGATGGAGGATATGATGAATTTAAAGGGTCTTCGATCCAAACACTGCCGTCGATTGGCATTTTGTAATAAGGGCTTACTTCTTCCCAGTGTCCTGCTACGTCGCTCGGCTTACTGATGCCACCGGAATTGTAAATATCCCAAGAAGGTAAAAGTCCCCCCATTCGATAATCGATTTCTACAGCTTCGCCATATTCTAATTTAAATTTTCTAAGCTGAGCTTCGATTCCCCAGCATGATGAGCAGATAGGGTCTGTATAATAAATGATTTTGATTTTATCGGTTTTTGCTGTTGTAAATTCAGCAGAAGATGATTCATCAGCAGGTGTTTCAAGAATTTCGCACACACCTTTTTCGTAGTCACAATTAAGAAGGGGATTATTATTCATAGTATTAAAATGATTAGCATTAAAAAAATTAAGAAGTATAGACAGGGCTGTCATGAGAGCTGTATCCATGGTAAAGTATTTTGATTTAACATAATATTAAAGAAAGAAATGAACTCTATCAAATCTATTTATATCATGACCTTTTTACTCAGGAGCTTTAAATACGTTGTCGTCAGAATGGAAACCTGCCACACCGCCACTAACTGCAAATTTCATTGCTGTAGCCGCCGTCATTCCCACCACGGGTTTGATGTTTTTTTCTTCGGTAATGATTACCCAGCCTGAAATAGCATAGGAATGCGGAAGGTAAACCGCTACGAAATTATGCTTATGCACATCGGCCATTTCTTTTTGTGTAAGAAAACCAATTCTCCAGATTTCAGGATTTTCATTGGTTTTCACCCAAACAGGGTCGCTGAATTTTTTCTTATCTCCAACGAAAGAAGACATCACATCTTTGGTAGGAGAATAAATATGTTTGATACCTGGAGTACGTTCAAGAATTCTGTCTATTGCATCTACAAAAAAACGTCCTACAACGAATTTGTTTCCCAAATATCCGAGTAGCGCAGTCACCAGAATTGTGGAGACAAAAACTAGTCCCGGAATTTCTCTTGCGACGGATGGAATAATATTGTCAACCGATGAAATTACATACCAAATCACAAAAATCGTCAGCCCGATGGGACCAATGATTAATAATCCCTGAAAGAAGTTTTTCAGAAAAAAATTGGTGATATTTTCAAAAGTAGGTTTTTTCAATTGGATTTTTTAACCGTGTATAGTTTCCTTGTTACCGTAAGATTTAATGATTTTTGCCTCATATTCTAGCCATTCTTCCCATCTTTTGTTCACTTTTTCAGGATCACCTAATTCTCTTGCAAAACCGATAAATGTAGTGTAATGGTTAGCTTCGGAAATCATCAATTCTTTGTAGAACTTTTTGAGTTCTTCGTCTTTTATGTTTTCTGTTAAAACTTTGAATCGCTCACAGCTTCTCGCTTCAATCATAGCAGCAAAAAGCATTTTATCAACAATCATCGTATCTCTGTGACCTCCTTTTTGGATGAAATTCACCAATTCATTGACGTAATCATCTTTTCTTGTACGTCCAAAAGTATAACCGCGCTTCTTGATAATTTCTAGGACCATACCGAAATGTTCAAGTTCTTCCTGAGCAATTGCTAAAAGTTCTGTCACAATATCGGGGCGTTCCGGAAGCATGGTGATTAATCCGATGGCATTGGTAGCGGCTTTTTGTTCGCACCATGCATGGTCTGTTAAAATTTCCTGGATGTTATCCTCTGCAATATTTGCCCACCTTGGATCGGTTGGAAGTTTCAACTTAAACATGATTTAAAAATTTTGGTAAATTTAATTAATAAAATTAACATGCGGTAATGCAAAACTCCTCACTTCAAAATTTATTTTGTTGTAATCATCTCTGGCATAGAGTTGGATTACCTAAATCAACATTAAAATCTTAAATCATGAATACTACATTAATGACAAAAAAATTGCAAAAATTTGCCCTTACAATGCTGACTATGTTTTTCAGTATTATTTCGTTTGCCCAGGATACAACACCTGACACACAGGTAAGCACGTCTACGAAAACTACCACAACTGAACAATGGTACATGGATCCCACTTATCTTATTATTGGTGGAGTAGTTCTTATCGTAGTGATCGCCCTTTTAGTAAGAGGAGGAGGAAGAGGAAGTAGAGATTAGAATCTCACGATAAAATATTGCCGCTCAGTAATTTACTGAGCGGTTTTTTTACGTAGATATTCTAAGATTCTCCATCCGGAATCGTCAAATTTCTTCAGACCTGAAGCAATAATAAATGCTAAAATCACATTAATAATATAAATAATAACCATCAAAGTCCACCACGGCATCAGTTCTTTCAAAGGAACAACAAGAAAATACACGAGCGAAGAGCTGATTCCCTGTCCGAAATAAAAGAAAATTGCGTTTTTACCGATATGTGTGACGAAATTTTCTTTGGTAATTTTTAATCGGTTATACAAAACAAATAGAGTTGTCAGTGAAAAGAATGTCCAAATAATGTAGGGCGTTTGCGGCGGAAATTTTTTCTTATTGATTTTGAAGAATACATCGTCACCGAAATACCAAAACATCCAAACTAAGGCTGCTGCTACCAATCCGTAAACAACAGGAATCATCTGTACTGGAATCTTTTTGCCACGCATTCTGTTTCCAATCAGGAAAACCGTCATGTAAAAAGCTACATATCCTACCTGGCCAGTTGGGTATAGTTCAGGGAATATATTAAATAGTAAAGTTAAAGCAATGCAAATTCCTATGAACCAATTAACGTGTTTCGGAAAAAATCTTAAGATTAAAACTCCGAAAACGGTTAAAATAAAATAGACTTTTAAGTACCAGAAACTTCCCATCACCACGGGAAAAGTGTCTGCATTTGAATATTCATGAAGATACCAGTTTCCTAAGTTTTGCCACTGCGGAGCTGTTGAAATGCTTGTTGCTTCATATTTTGTTCCGAATGTAGAGTAGAAGTTTTGTAGCCATTCGAGGGAAAAAAAAGTGAGCCCGAAAATTTTAAAGAAATAATCTAAAAAGAAAAGAAGTGTCACAAAAATCATGTACGTCACCTGTAGTTTCAGTAGTCTGTACAAGGTTTTTTCGATGTTTGAGCCAGAGGTTATTCCACTTAAAGCATAAAAAAGGGCGACATCAAAAACCAAAGAGAAAACTCTGATTTCAGGGATAATATAAAACTGCCCCGACCAAAATGCGGTATGAATAAATATTATGGAAAGTGTAGCTAAGCCTTTCGCAAAATCGATGTAAAGATCTCTGTTCATCTTATTGAGGTAAATCGCGTGTTACTTTTTCCAGTTTATCGTAATTGAAAAAATATAAACCTCCATCCCATTCAGGTTTTGCTTTTTTCTCAATTCCTCGCAATTCGTTTTCAAAAAGCCTGTGATATCTTACAGAATACCAAGAATTATAAAAATCATTATCGATTGAATACAATGGCTCTCTGAAAACTTCAGAACGCTGCTCAGTGGTCTTCTGAAGGTGAGAATAACCTTCCATCACAAGAAAAAGTTTGTAATTGTTTTCTTTTGCAAATCTCTCGTAGTTTGACATCGGAAGGCAATATTGTGATGTGCATCCATTGGTAAATATATAAACCAATGATTTTGGATGTTTTGATAATTCTGATTTAAGCTGCTGTCCGTTTATCTTGTACACGTGTTGACTGTCAGTCTGCTCAAAACTTTGTAAGGGCACAATCATCAATTGATCTTTTTCTGAAAGTTTTTTGTAATCATTGGTTACACCGTATACAGTGCACGACGCTAGAGATAAACAAAGTAAAATGCTTAAAATTATCTTCATTGTAAGTTTTTTCCAAAAGTACAAATAAAACCGGAGCAATTTAATTTCTATATTTGGAGAATTAATCACAAAATGATGAAGCATATTTTAAGTCTTGTTTTGTTCCTTTTATTCACTCTTAACCTCTCGGCGCAGGGAAATCGTTTTACGTATGAATATCAGTTCAGAATTGATTCCACAAAAACCGACAGCCTTAAAAAGGAATTTATGAATCTTGATATTTTCCCGACGAAATCTTATTTTTATGGTCAGGCTCAATATGCAAGCGATTCTGCAATGAACCATTCAATTATTCAGCAGAGAAAATCTACTCCGAACAGTATAAGCTATTCCTCCACGACGGAAGAGTGGAATGTTTCTTATTTAATAGAAAAATCTTATCCGGGTTTTAAAACAAACTGGTTTACGAATATCGAACAAACCAATATGGTGGTGGAAGAAACACTAGCTTTAAAATGGAATATTCTTCCCGAAACACAAAAAATAGAAAACTACAATTGTCAGAAAGCAACTGTAAATTTTGGCGGAAGAATTTGGGAGGCGTGGTTTTCCAAAGACTTGCCGTTTACAGATGGTCCGTACAAATTTCAAGGCTTGCCTGGATTAATTGTGAAACTCGAAGACAAAACAAAATCACATCAGTTTTTATTGAAAGGAAATAAAAAATTAAAAGCTGAGGATCATTCGTGGGATTATATTTTATCATTACAGAAAGAGGCAAAGAATGAATTTCAGGGCGTGAAAGTGAATCCTGTTCAATATAAAAAGCTTTTTTTGTCTTATAAAAATGATCCTGCAAAAGACATCAAACTCGATTTGGCAAATCCTAATAATTCGATGACGGTGACTACAGAATCGGGTGCGAAATTGACGAGCAATCCTGAAATTATTAAGTATTTTGAAGAATCGATGGCAAAGAAATATAAATCGGCCAACAATCAGCTGGAATTAAATTTACACAGAAAGTAGAAAATTTCTCAAAATCATATTGTTACTAAAGAAATAATCAGTACATTTGCACCTCGAATTAACTAAAAAATTTATAGACAATGTTTGCAATTGTAGAAATAGCAGGGCTTCAATATAAAGTTGAGCAAGACCAGAAGTTGTTTGTGAACCGTTTGAAAGGAGACAAAGGAGGAAAAGTATCTTTCGATAAAATTCTTCTTACTGTAAACGGAGCAATCACTGTAGGCGCCCCAGCTGTAAGCGGTATCACTGTAGAGGCAGAGATTCTTGACCACGTAAAAGCTGATAAAGTAATCGTCTTCAAAAAGAAAAGAAGAAAAGGTTATGAGGTTAAAAACGGTCACAGACAATCTTTAACTCAAATCAAAATCACTGGTATTACAGGATTTGAAGGAAAAAAAGCAGAGAAGCCTGCTAAAAAAACAACTAAAAAAGCTGACGCTGAAAGCGCAGAATAATTGTTAAACCAAAAAACCTTAAAATAAAATGGCACACAAGAAAGGAGTTGGTAGTTCCAAAAACGGTAGAGAATCTCATTCTAAAAGATTAGGTGTGAAGATTTTCGGTGGACAAGACGCTATTGCTGGTAACATTATTATCAGACAAAGAGGTACTCAACATCACCCAGGTGAAAATGTTGGTATGGGTAAAGATCACACTTTGCATGCACTTGTTGACGGTAAAGTAGTTTTCAGAAAGAAAGCAAACAACAGATCTTACGTATCTATTGAGCCAAACGCATAATTAAAAAGCGTTTTATAAAATAAAATCCTCAGCATTTTTGTTGAGGATTTTTTTGTGCTTTAATTATTTTTAGTTGAAAGATAATTGTCTTTTCTGTAATCTGGAAAATAGAATTTCTGCAGCTCCCAATGCCCACCAAAGCGGAAATTTAAAAAGGAAGTACAGAAGATTAAACCCATCAATGATTTTAAATTTTTGATGGACTTGGTGAAGCTCTATTTCACTTGAAATAAAAGGTATAAGAAAAAAACAATAAAAAAATAGAGACCTTTGAAATTATATTTAGTTTCATCTCAATCTTTTAGTGAAAAGAATATGGTTGATTATGATTGTTATTGAAAATAGAATATCATAATAAGTGAAACATGCAAATGGCTCTGATAGTTCATTAGAGATAGATAATAATTAATCTTTTAAAAATTAAACTGAAAACCTGCCTTAATTCCAAACTTAGAAACATCCGGTCGGTCAAGGTAATTTCCTCTCCAGTTAAAATCTACACGGAAAATTCTGATGTTTCCGAAACCGATATTCTCAATTCCAAATCCATATTCATAGTACACCTGTTGATCCGGTGCAGAATATTTTAGATTCTCAACATTGATGTTTTTTGACGCGTCACTCAAAGATCCGTAAGCACCTCTGATGAATGCTACTTCTCTAAGCTTCAGTTTCTTAATTAAAGGAATAAATGAAAGAATTTTGCCGTTAAAGTGATGTTCTATGTGAAGTGTAGAGTAGGTATCTGCAACAAATTCATAATAATTGAGCTGGGCAAAAGTATTTGGTACCAAGCCATAAGATTGGTTACCAGGAATGACATTCTGTAAAGCCAGTGGAACAGTATCAAAGTTTTTTCCTGCTTCAAAATTAAGCAAAGTTTTACCCCAGCTTCCCAAAAGGATAGGTTTGTAAAACATAAACTGAAGTTTATTGTAATTAAAATCTGCATTAAACAAACCTTCAATACCTCTTGTATATTTTAATACGATTGTCGGTGCCAATGTTCCGTGTTCGTATCGGTCGACCCCTGTCTGGGAAAATTTAGCTCCCGGTCTTGCTATTAAGCTAATGGTCACATGAGAATCATTTGTAGTTTTTCTTAAATCACCATTTCTGTAATACATTAAGCTGAAACCTGATGGATTGGCAGATTTAATGCTTTGCATGGTTCCGTCAACTCTCACCTGAAAGTTTTTCCAGGGTTCGATAGACGTGAATATACTCGTTTGGTTTACTGAGCTTAAAGAAGCGTTTTCTCCTCGTGCAAACACCGTTGATGAGGCAAATGAACGGGACATAATTCCATCTTCTGTTGTCAGCTGTACTCCAAGTTGCGTAATGTCTCTTTTTGTTCCGGCTCCTACCATGAAACGGTTTACTCTGTTGAACATGTAACGTCCTTCCACACCATATTTGAACTGCTGGTCTTTAAAACCATATGCATTATAGAATTGAATTCTCCAGGGATCATTCTGCCCGAAATATGTTCTGGCTCCCAATCTTATTCTGTCGCCTTCCACATCATTCTTTCCGTAAATTGAAAAAATAGGACCAATGTCAATGCCTTTTGTGATGTTGTAATGTTGTGAGGCAAGAGTTTCGTAGAGTTTTACAATACGGTTGAATTTCGGAGTCTGCTGTAATTTATCAAGCATCTCATATACTCCCTGTTCTGTTTTTGAAAGCGAATCTGGTCTTGCTTTTACCCAATATGCGTCGTCCTTGTCAACAAATTTGGCGTCATATTCTTCTTCTTTTCTTGTGAAAATAGAATCCGCAAGAGGTTTGTTGAAATCATATTCAGAATAATCTACCGTTCGCTTAGCGACAAGCCCTTTGGCTGTTTTCTTTTTTGAAAACGGAGTCATTTCAATTTCCGTAATGAATTTTTTAGGCAAAAATGTTTCATCATCCGGATTGTCATATTCCAATTCGGTTGATATTGCATTGATGAAGTTGACATTGATTTTATTGGTCGATTTTAAAGTGGCACCCAATACTGCATATGAATCAGTGTCAATAAACAAGTATCCCTGAAAGGCGAGAACATCGGTTCTTCTCGGTTGATAACGTATTTTGTAAGCCTGTTCGCCACGTACGGAAACGGTATCAATCAAATTATAATCGTAAGTGCTAAAGCCGTCTGTTCCTACGGGGCTTGGAAATCCGATATCAAAATAGTTCAGCGTATTGTCATAAATGTTAATGTCGCGGTAAAGGTTTTTTGCTGTAATTGCAATCACCTGATTGTCTTGAAATCCTGAAGTTTTTTGTGCAATAAGAAGTTTTTTGGTTTTCTTATTCGGTTTATTTTCCCCAAAATTGGTGTAGATAGATTCGTTTAGGAAAATAGGGAGAGCCATTTTTCCTCTTGCTGTAGAATCAGCGTAATCAAAGATGAAATCTAATTTGTTGAAGATTTTTCTGTTCATAAACGCACTGTCTAGGTTATTGGCGTCAAACTGAATCTTCTCATATTCTTTGTAAGTGTAGGTGTTAAACTTGTCAAGCCCGTTATTTCTCTTACGTTTCCAAACTTCCTGCATGATTCTGTATGCAGGGTTTTCTTTTTTGTTTTTAAATTTTGTTTTCTCGTTGTGAATAACGACTTCTTCAATATTACTTACTTTTTCAGAAGATAATTTGATGAGGAGGTTGCTGCTTTTGTCGGCGGTAATATCTACGCTTTCTAAAGCATAGTTTTTTTTCTGAAATTTAAGTTTGTAAATAATGCTGTCCGACTGTATGCTGAAGCTTCCTGAAGTAGTAGTAAGAATGGGAGTATTGCTGTCGTTGATAAAGATTTCAACGGCGCTGATCTCTTTGTTGTTTTTGTTATCTACAATTCTTCCGTTTGCTGTGTTTTGAGCATGAAAAAGACTGGTTATAAAAAAGGAAATATAAAGGAAACCGTATTTAAGTTGATTGGTTGACATCATTCGTATCTTCAAGCATTTAGCTAAACAAAAATTGTGCTGTTTATGATTAAATTTAAAAGTTTTTTAAAGACTTTAGGGTATATCTATCAAAATGCAAATGTAATGAAAATAAACCTATGAATATTGCGCTGAGACAACGCTTGAAATTGATATTTGATAAATAATGTAAGTGTGATTGTGAAAAATGTATAAAATCAAAAAAGACCTACATTTCTGTAAGTCTTTTTTGCTCCTCCTCTTGGGCTCGAACCAAGGACCCTCTGATTAACAGTCAGATGCTCTAACCAACTGAGCTAAGGAGGAATGTTCCTCTTTTAAGGTGGTGCAAAGATAATATGAAAAATAATATCAAGCAAATATTTTTTAATCAAAATTAACTGAAAACTGCTATCAGATTATTTTTCAGGAATTTAAATTTTAAAATAAATTGAAATAGGAAAGTACTAAAATCAAAAAAGACCTACATTTCTGTAAGTCTTTTTTGCTCCTCCTCTTGGGCTCGAACCAAGGACCCTCTGATTAACAGTCAGATGCTCTAACCAACTGAGCTAAGGAGGAATGTCCCTATTTTTAGGTGGTGCAAATATAGGACTGATATTTAAACCACACAAGTTTTTTAATTATTTTTTTCAATAAAATTAAAATTTATTGGTAATAATTTTGAAGATGTCTGCTCCGAAAATCAGTAACATTAAGCCTAACAGGAAGATAACACCAACCATCTGCGCATTTTCTAGTATCTTTTGTGGAACCGGTTTTCCTACGATCATCTCGTATAAAGTGAATATTACGTGTCCGCCATCCAATCCTGGGATAGGAATCAGGTTTAAGAATGCCAACCAAACAGAGAACATTGCTGTAAAACTCCAGAAAGCTGTCCAGTCGATAGAAACACTTCCGTCCTTCGCTTTATCAACAGGCATGTTTTTGATGATTGCCAATGGGCCACCTACTTTTTTGTAACCCTGAACTTTTTTGTTGAAGATTAATTTAAACTGTTTTACCTGATAGGTTAAACTTTCAATACTTCTTGTAAAACCTCTTCCAATCGATTGTCCGAAAGTGAAATGTTTTGTTTCATAGTATTTCGTCATCTGCTTGTAAGAAGAAATTCCCAAAGTTCCATCTTTTGAAACTGGCAGAGTCAATGGCTGAACTGCACCGTTTCTTAGAACTTCCACATTAAGATTTTTTCCTGCATTTTTTGTGATTATTCCCTGTAACTCATCATAATAGTTTATTTTTTGACTATTGACAGCGATAACTTGATCACCCACTTTTAAACCTGCAGCAGCGGTTTGAGGATTAACAATTGTATCAATTACCGCAGAAAATCTAGGGGTAAGAAATGCTTTAGGATTTTCATCTCTGAAAGCCATTGCTTTACCATCATCGTTGGTTGGGAAAGTAACTTCTTTTCCGTTTCTTAAAACTGTGATTTCGTCACTTAATAGAACATCTAAAGCTAATTTGTCAAGGTTGTTCTGGGTTTTTCCGTCTACTTTTAAGATTTTATCTCCATCTTGGAAACCCATTCCTTTTGCTACGCTTGTATAGTTCATCGGTGCGTCTACCTTTGCAGTGTCAAAAGAAGTTTCACCATTGAAAAATGATAGGCAAGCATAGATAATCCACGCTAAGAAGAAGTTTACGGTTACTCCACCCATCATAATGATTAATCTCTGCCAAGCTGGTTTTGCTCTAAATTCCCAAGGCTGTGCAGGTTGCTTCAGCTGCTCGGTATCCATGCTTTCATCTACCATTCCTGCGATTTTCACATAACCTCCGAAAGGAAGCCAACCAATTCCATATTCAGTTTCACCGATTTTTTTCTTCGCTAAAGAAAACCAAGGATCAAAGAAAAGATAAAATTTTTCTACTTTGGTTTTGAAATATTTGGCGGGTAAGAAATGCCCGAGTTCGTGAAGAATTACTAAGATAGATATGCTTAATATGAATTGAAAGATCTTAATTGCTAATTCCATTAATTGTTTTTAGATTTTAATTTGCAAAGGTAACAATTATCAAAAGGATGCCAAATAAAAAAGCTCCTCTAAATGAGAAGCTTTGTCATATATTCTGTCACTGTTTTTAGAAATTTAAAGAAACACCAAGACTTCCGTTGTTTCCAATTTCGGCGAAAACACCCACTTTTTCTGTGAAGAAATATCTTGCACCGATATGAGCGCCGATTCCGAAGTCTCTACCCAGAACTCCTAAGTCAACCCCAGGATATAGATCCAGTTGCTCTGGGAGGTCTAATGTCTCTTTCAGGTGGAAATTAATCCTTCCAAAAACAAAAACCCTGTTGTCTTTATTGTTGTCTTTGTATCCGTCAAAATAAATATTGGCTCCCGCCCCAACGGATAAAAGTTGATTCAAACCGTAGTCATAGGTACCGGTGACTCCTGTCCCATAGCCCCAAGCATTGAGTCCCAAATTTACTTTCTGATCTCCTTTCCCGGTCCAGGCTTGTGCGCTGACTGTTGCTCCTGTAAGAACAAGCATCAACATAAAAACCAATTTCTTCATAGATTTTATATTTTAAATTATTACTAAAGACAATTTGCAGCAAATATAAAACCGAAACCGATTTAAAAATGTAATTTTATAGAAGTTTTGAATGAATAATATGAAAATTACAGCATTAAATCTGGATATTGCCTGGAAAAATAAAGATGAAAACTTTAGAATAATTGAAGGGCAGCTGCAGAATCAGAGTGCAGATTTGTTTCTTATGCCCGAAATGTTTTCTACTGGTTTTTGTATGGATGCGGCAGAGATTTCAGATAAAAATGAAGAATCTTTGGAGTTTCTAAAGAAAATCGCACAAGAAAAAAACGCTGCTTTTTGTGGGAGTGCGTCAGTAGAAGTAGAAGGAAAGTTTTATAATAGAATGTATTTTGTAGAACCCAATGGTGATGCCTCTTTCTATGATAAAAGGCATTTGTTTTCATTTTCCGGTGAAGACAAAATTTACACACCCGGAAAAGAAAGGGTTGTTGTCGAATATTTGGGCATTCGTTTTCTGTTGCAGGTTTGCTATGACTTGAGGTTTCCTGTTTTTGCAAGAAATAAGGGTGATTACGATGCAATTTTATACGTTGCCAACTGGCCGGAGAAAAGAGTCGGAGCTTGGGAACATTTATTAAAAGCGAGAGCTATTGAGAATTTATCTTACGTTTTTGGTTTAAACAGAATCGGGACAGATGGAAATGATCTTTTTTATCAGGAAAGTTCGCACTGCTTTTTTGCAGACGGGTCGGAAATTGCTGAGAAGAAAGGAAATTTAGTTTCGGCAGACTTGAATTTAGAAGATCTGAAAGACTTTAGAAATCATTTTCAGTTTTTGAATGATCGTGATGATTTTGAACTTACTATTTAGGACAAAGAATTCCCACACATTTAACAAGTAGATCGGTGTCGATTTGAAAAATGTGTGGGAATAATTTTTTCTACTTTTAAATTAAACTAAAAGATAGTCTTAATCTAAATATACTGTTCTAAAAGTTGCGTCAGCCGATTCACGTCATGCACACCACTTTCTTTATATAATAACTCTCCTTTTTTAAATACCGCTAAAGTAGGAACACCACGTACTCCATACTGCGAGGCAATTGCCGGATATTGATCAACATCTATTTTTACTATTCGTGCACCTTCACCAATTTTTTCTTTTACAGTCGTTAAAACCGATGACTGTACTTTGCAGGGCTGACACCATGTTGCGAAAAAGTCTATTAACACGGGTCTTTCCGATTCTATAAGTTCCTGAAATTTTTGTGACATAATGATTCAATTTAATATTTTACTTTAAATTCTGAATGGCTCTGATGTTATCTAAGGTCTTACCATCATATACTTCGACACCGTTCTTTTTTAAGATTTCCACGGCATTGTCTGCCTGAATTCCTTTGTTGCAAAAAACTACAACCTTTTTACCTTTCAAAGATTCTGCTTTGTTCTGAATTTCTGCTAATGGAATATTGATAGCGTCTTTTGCAGTTCCTTCTGCGTACTGCTCCGGAATTCTTACATCAACCAGAATGATTTCTGAATTGTTGACCAATTCTTTTATTTCAGCTTTAGGTGTGTTTTGCTGTACGGAGGCCGTTTTGCATGCGTGCAATGAGAAAAATGCTACAAGTATAATTCCAAATAAATAGGTTTTCATTTAGAGGGTTTTAGACTGACAAACAAAATCAGATGTAGGTAGTTTTTCTGTTTTTTTAATTCCGTTAAAGCCACCCTCTATCTCGGTGAAATTTCTGATTCCATGTGAGTTAAGGATGCTTGCGGCAATCATGCTTCTATAGCCTCCAGCGCAATGTAAGAAGAAATGTTCAGAATCGTCGATTGTAGAAACCCAGTCGCTGATGTTATCTAATGGTTTGCTGAATGCATTATCAATATGTTCGGCAGAATATTCTCCGATTTTTCTTACGTCGATGATTTTTGAGTTTTCATCAAATTGCTCAACAAATTCAGACGGAGTAATTCTTTTTACCTCATCAATTTCTTTTGTAGAATTTCTCCAAGAAGCAAATCCACCTTTTAAATATCCTAAAACATTGTCAAAACCGACTCTGCTTAACCTTGTGATCACTTCTTCTTCAGTTCCTTCGTCTGAAACCAAAAGCAAAGGATGTTTTACATCTACGATAAGACTTCCAACCCATGGGGCAAAGTCTCCTTTTAAGCCGATGTTGATTGAATTGGGAATAAAGCCTTTATGAAATTCTCCGGCTCCTCTTGTATCTAAAATTAAAGCTCCGGTTTCTTCGGCAAAACTTTCAAAATCTTCAACGGAAACAGGATTTAATCCTTTCGTCATCACATCATCCAAGCTGTCATAACCACCCTTGTTCATTGCAACGTTCATCCCGAAATATTTCGGGGGAGCAGTCAATCCATCAAGAACTTCTTTGATGAAAGATTCTTTGTCGGGTTGATTTAGAGCGTAATTGGTTTTTCTTTGATTTCCTAGAATATCAACAGTTTCTTTCTGCATATTTTTTCCGCAAGCCGAACCCGCGCCGTGAGCCGGATAAACGGTAATACTGTCGTCCAATGGCAAAATTTTACTGTGGAGACTTTCGTACAAAATTCCAGCAAGATCTTCCTGTGTCATGCTTCCTGCTTTTTGGGCAAGATCGGGGCGCCCCACATCACCCAAAAATAGAGTGTCGCCTGTGAAAATAGCAGTTTCAATACCGTTTTCATCAATCAGCAGGTAAGTGGTGCTTTCCATGGTGTGACCTGGAGTGTGAAGTACTTTTATTTTGATGTTTCCGATTTCGAAAATTTGATTGTCTTCAGCGATGATTGCTTCGAAATCTGGTTCTGCAGTCGGTCCGTAAACGATTGGCGCATCAGTTTTTTTGCTTAAATCTAAATGTCCCGATACAAAATCTGCATGAAAGTGAGTTTCAAATATATATTTTAAAGTGACGTTGTCTTTTTCAAGGCGTTCAAGATATGGTTTTACTTCTCGCAGTGGATCTATAATTGCTGCTTCGTTTTCTGAAATAATGTAATATGCACCTTGTGCTAAACAGCCTGTATATATTTGTTCAACTTTCATTGATTTTTATTTAAATTTAAAATAATTATAAAGATACAAAATAATGGATGATTTATAAAGAAATGATAATTCTCATTGATAGTTTCTCTCAATAGCAGAAATTTAAAATCAAAATTTATTTTTGTAAATCATTTGTAATCAATTGGATGGTGCATCGTAACGTATGATGTTTTTAATTGCTGTTTTAAATCATATTTTATTATATTTATTTTAAGTTTTAATCAGTAATAAATTGATAAAAGCGGCACAGGAAAATTAAAAAAAATTACCTTTTAAAGATAAAAATCAAATGGCAG
Organism: Chryseobacterium sp. JAH; assembly: GCF_001507335.1. Taxonomy (GTDB): domain Bacteria; phylum Bacteroidota; class Bacteroidia; order Flavobacteriales; family Weeksellaceae; genus Chryseobacterium. The sequence continues at coordinate 572,220 of NZ_LMAH01000003.1, forward strand.
ACAAGGCAAAATTTATAGACGAGCTTTCAACAAGATACACACCCAAAGGAGAGTGTATAATATTGGGAAAAGGTATGCTGGATGGTGATGTCGTCACAGATGTGAATGTTACAATTCCTTTAAAGACTATTAATCGTCACGGTCTTATTGCAGGCGCTACGGGAACAGGAAAAACCAAAACACTTCAGGTTTTTGCCGAACAGCTTTCTCATGCCGGCATTCCGTCTTTAGTTCTGGATATCAAAGGCGATTTTTCGGGTATTGCCGAGTCCGGACAAATGAATTCTATCATTGAAGAACGCTATGCTAAAACACAGCTTCCTTATAATCCGCAGGCTTTTCCTGTCGAGTTGATGAGCATTTCCGGAGATAAAGGTGTTAAATTAAGAGCGACTGTCACAGAATTTGGACCGGTTTTGTTAAGTAAAATTTTAGAGTTGAATGATACCCAGCAAAGTATCATGTCTATTGTTTTCAAATATTGCGATGACAAAGGTCTGCCTTTAATTGATTTGAATGATTTAAAGAAAGTTCTGCAATATGTAACTGACAATCCACTAAGTAAAACTGATTTGTCTGCTAACTATGGATCAATTGCTTCGGCGTCTTTAGGTACAATATTAAGATCTATTGTTGCTTTGGAGCAGCAAGGTGCTGCAGATTTTTTTGGTGAACTGAGTTTTGATGTTCAAGATCTGTTGGAAACACGAGACGGAAAAGGAGTTGTGAATATTTTAAGAGTTGCGGATATTCAAAATAAACCGCAGCTTTTCTCAACGTTTATGCTTTCGCTTTTTGCTGAAATTTACATGACTTTCCCTGAGGAAGGCGACAGCGGAAAACCAAAATTGGTTCTGTTCATTGATGAAGCACATTTGATTTTTGACGAATCTTCTAAAGCATTGGTTTCACAAATTGAAACGATGGTAAAACTCATTCGCTCTAAAGGTGTCGGAATCTATTTTATCACTCAAATTCCAGGTGATGTTCCTGAAAATGTGCTTTCACAGTTAGGTTTAAAAATTCAGCATGCTTTGAGAGGGTTTACCGCAAAAGATAAAAAAGAAATTTCTAAAGCAGTCGAAAACTATCCAACAACAGAGTTTTACAACGCTTCAGAATTGATACAAAACCTAGGAATTGGTGAAGCCTTTGTCACTGCTTTGGATGAAAAAGGAATTCCTACACCGCTTGTTCATACATATTTAATTTCTCCGGAATCTAGAATGGATATTCTTAGTGATGCTGAAGTTTCTGATCTGACTTCAAAGTCTGCATTGGTTTCAAAATATGAAAAACCGGTTGACAGTGAATCTGCATACGAGATTTTAGTAAAAAGAATGGAGCAGGCTGTTGAAAATTCTGGCCCGGCACAGCAGACAAAACCCGTAAAAGAGGAACCTGGAATGTTTGAGCAGGTTTTAAAAAGTCGCGCAGGAAGAACTTTTGCCAATACTCTAATGCGTGAAGGTGCTAAAGCAATTTTGGGAATGTTTGGTTTGGGCGGAAGAAAAAGATAAGTAACTGTCTTTTTGTATTTTTTAACCTATTTTGATTATTTTAGCAAAATTCCACCCGAGAACGAAGTTTTAAGGGTTCGGTTTTTGATAGAAATTCTAAGTTTAGATAAGATAAAATAAATGTATTCGATTATAGATATAGAAAGCAATGGTGCAGGGTTCAGAAAAGAATGCATTATCGATATCGCCATTTTTAAATATGATGGTCATAAAATTGTCGACCAATTTATTTCGCTTGTCAATCCAGAGAGTGATATTACTCCTTTTGTTCAAAAATTGACCAATATCAGCCCGAAAATGGTGAAAACGGCGCCTAAATTCCATGAATTGGCTAAAAGAGTGGTTGAAATTACCGAAGGAACAACTTTAGTAGGACACAACATTGATTTTGATTATAGAATGCTTCGCCAATCGTTCCAACGTCTTGGTTATGATTTTAATATCAATACTTTAGATACAATCCCTTTGGCTAAAAAACTGATTCCGGATGAGGTAAGTTATTCACTCGGAAAATTAGTGAAATCGTTAGGGATTCCTTTGGTGAATGCTCATCGTGCCGAAGGTGATGCACGGGCAACATTGGAGTTGTTTAAGCTCTTGGTCTCAAAAGATACTGAAAACGAGATTATACAGGAGCAGCATGAGGAAACCAATGCGAAGACGTATATTAATAAAATCAAGTTGTTAACCCAAGATCTACCCAGTGAGAAGGGGTTTGTTTATTTTCAAAATGAATCTGGAAAAATTATTTTCTCTGATTACGTACAAGATATCAACCGATTTTCTAAGAAACTTTTCAATTCAAAATCAAAAAAATTTGAAGAAATCCAGAAAGATGTTGAGCAGATTAATTTTGAATTGACCGGAACGGATATCATTGCAAAATTGATTTTAAATTCTAAAAATATTAAAAAGAAGGATACTCTGCCTTTTGGATTGTATTTCAGACATAATAAATACATCGTCGAAAAAAATACGCTTAACAAAGAAGAGAAACCAATTTTGAAGTTCCGTTCATTTACGCAGGGTTCAAAGGCGGTTCAGTTTATAGGAGAGGTTGAAGAGTTTGCGGATATTGAATTTTTTAAAAAGAAAATTGATTTCAGAAAAAGAAATGAACTTTGGCTGGGTGCAGGAAGAAAATTAGGTGAGAAACTTTTTTTAATCATCGAAAACGGCAAAGTCATTTCGTATGGTTTTTATGATTTGTTTACCCAAATTCAGACTTTAAGTAAAATTTCAAAACTAAAGTTAGACTTACCTCTTTCAACAGCAGATTTAAATAACGAGTTGCAATTAGCGCTACTACGTGGAGATTTTGAGACGCTCCCACTTCCGAAATAAGAGAATATATTTATCATTAAATACATTTTTATTTGAAGAAAATGCTTTTCAAATTCAATTTCTCAAAATAAATAGTATTTTTGCAAAAGAATTAAAAATAGCAATGCAAAATTTTAAACAAAAACAAACTGGAAAAAAGGGAGCTGTAAAGTTTTCAAAGGTTTGGAATACCTAAAAGAGTAGCCTTGCATACAAATAATTATTGTGGCAGACTCTTTTCGAAGAATCTGCCTTTTTTTATGTTAAATTAAAATTATGAACTCAAAAGAATTATTAAAGATTGCCCAGGATTTTGGCACGCCGGTGTATGTTTACGACGCTGAATCTATTAAAACTCAATACGAAAAACTTACATCTTCTTTTTTAAAACACACTAAGTTTTTTTATGCTGCAAAAGCTTTAACAAACATTAATATTTTAAAATACATAAAGAATTTAGGCGCTTCTCTAGATTGTGTGTCAATCAGTGAGGTGAAGTTGGGTTTGAAAGCAGGTTTTACTAAAGAAAGAATATTATTCACTCCCAATTGTGTTGACTTGGCTGAAATTGAAGAAGCAATGCAGCACGGAGTTCATATCAATATCGACAATATCTCTATTCTTGAACAGTTTGGAAACAAATTCGGGAATACATATCCAATTTTTGTACGAATCAATCCGCATATTTACGCTGGAGGAAACCATAAAATATCAACTGGACATATTGATTCAAAATTCGGCATTTCTATTCACCAGATGCGTCACATCGAAAGAGTGATGAAAAGCACCAACCTGAATGTTGAAGGGCTTCACATGCATACCGGAAGTGAAATAAAAGATCCTGAAGTGTTTTTGCAGGCTCTTGAAATCATGCTTGAGTTGTCTGAACATTTTCCAAATCTTAAATACCTGGATATGGGAAGCGGTTTCAAAATTCCTTATCAGGAAAGCGACATGGAAACTGACGTGAAAGCTTTAGGTAAAAAAGTGGAGAAAGCGATTGCTGATTTTTCAAAAGAAACTGGAAAGAAATTCGAGCTGTGGTTTGAACCTGGAAAATTTTTGGTTGGAAAATGCGGTTATTTGTTGGTAAAAGCGAATGTGATCAAACAAACTACAGCAACTGTTTTTGTTGGAGTTAATTCAGGATTCAATCATTTGATTCGCCCGATGTTTTATGATTCTTACCATACCATCGAAAACTTATCAAACCCAAAAGGTGCCGAAAGAATTTATACGGTTGTAGGAAACATCTGCGAAACTGATACTTTTGCCTGGGATAGAAAACTGAATGAGGTGAGAGAGGGAGATATTTTGGCATTCCACACGGCAGGTGCTTACGGTTTTGAAATGAGCACAAACTTTAATTCAAGATTGAAACCTGCTGAAGTTCTTTTCCTTGACGGAAAGGCTCACTTAATTAGAAAAAGAGATGAATTTGAAGATCTTTTGAGAAATCAGATTGAAGTTTTATAAATTTAATAAATAGGTATTTTTGGTAATAAAAAATCTGTCGCTTTGAACTTTCAAGGTATTTCATAGATTGTGAAAATAAAGTGCTTAAATAACTACAAAAAACTCCGTAAGAAATTGCGGAGTTTTTTTTTGGTTATATGCTTAAGATGAGATGGTCTTAATGCTTCAGTTTGAAACTTTAATAATTAAATGACTAAATTTGCCTTTCTGATTAAAAAATAAATTCAGAGATGAATGAAGTTTTAAAACAAAAAATCAATGCGACAGAAATCTTTTAGTACCAAAATTTTCTACCATAAAAATATTTGTACCGCTATTAATCTCAAAACTATAATATTATTGTAATGAATAATTCCTTAAAAAAATTCTATGTCATTGCATGGGTATTTGGTCTTGTATTTTATTTTTTAGATTATGTGGTTAGGGCTGCTCCTGCAGTGATGATCCCGGAATTGGTCAGTAATTTTAAAACGACCGAGCTGAAACTGATCAGTATGGTAGGAACCTATTATTATACGTATTCTACCTGTAGTTTGATTGCAGGAATTGCTTTAGATAAATTTGGAGGAAAACGATCTCTATTCGCTGGATGCCTGATTTTAGGAGTAGGATGTTTATTATTCCTCATCTCAAGTCAGACTGCAGGGATTACCGGAAGATTGCTTCAGGGGGCAGGGTGTGCTTTTGCATTTCCGGGCTGTGTATATCTTGCGAGTAAAGGTTTTTCATCAAAATCTTTGGCTACAGCCATTGGAGCAACACAATGCATTGGAATGTTGGGTGGGACCGCCGGGCAGTTCTTAGTAGGGCCTTGGGTAGAAGATGGAATTAATATCAACAGTTTCTGGCTTTGGTCGGGAATACTAACCGTAATTACAGCGGTTTTACTTTATCTTTTCACTCCAAAAGACGGTCAGTCTGATGAGTCGGAAGAAAAACCACACCAGTCGGTAGGATATTTAGAAACGTATAAAGTTGTTTTTAAAAATCCACAATCTTGGCTGTGTGGAATTATTTCAGGGCTTCTATTTGCTCCGACGACTATTTTTGCGATGACCTGGGCCGTTGCTTTTTTTGAAAAAGACAAACAGTTTCTCTTCCGTGAGGCAACAATAACCAGTGCAATGGTCGCGTTCGGTTGGGCTTTTGGTTGTCCGCTGTTAGGTTTAATTACGGATAAAATAGGCCGTAGAAAACCTGTTTTAATAGGGGGGGCTCTATTAATGATTTTAAGTTTTCTTCAAATGATTTATCTTCCGGATTTGTATGCTGCAAAAATCAGTATGTTCATTTTTGGAGTTGGTTCGGGGGCTGCCATGATCCCGTATTCTGTTATTAAGGAGACGAATCCGGATTACGTGAAAGGGAGCGCAACGGGAGCAATCAATTTTATCACTTTTGGAGTTACCACTCTGCTCAGTCCCGTCTTCAGCAGGTGGTTTGGAAAAAGTTTAGATTCGGCTTCAGGAAATTTGCATTTCGAACATTCCGTTTTGTTTTGGGTTGCGGGAATAGTATTGGCGATTTTAATTTCATTCCTGTTAAAGGAAACGGGGACTAAGGTTAAAAATCAAACCGTAACAGCTTAAAAATTTTAATTAAATAAATGTGAATAAAACTTTACACTCATGTGTGAAGTTTTTCTTTTGTCTCAATAGGCTAATTTTTATATTTGCTAAAATTTACAAAGCCACCAATGATGATCATGATAAAGAAACTCATAGTATTTTCTGCACTAACCCTGGTTTCTATTATTCTATCTGCGCAAGTTGCTCAACCTTTATATTATTATCCTCATGGTCATGAACCGTATGAAGGAGGAGACAAGGAGTTCTATAAGGACTTTCACCAGATACTTGTAGATAACAAAATGGAGCCCTGCGAAAATAAAAACGAACTTTATCTTCTTAAAGTAATCGTAACCGAAGAGGGTTCTGTAAAATATCTAAAAGATGAGATGAACTCTGGGATGGCTGAAAAGAATAAATGTGCCTATAATCTGGGTCTTCAGGTTTTAAAATATATGGATAAATGGAAGCCTCTGGAGATTGATGGCGTGAAAAAACAGGGTGTTGCCAGTTATCATATCTTCCCAGATGCCTTATTTGAAAATTATAAAGAGGGATATTCGGTTGAATCTGAACCTGCTTTGCTTGAAGGTTTACCTGATGGAATTAATAAATTTCGTTCGGAAGTGGTTAAAAAGATTGATCTGGATGGTTTTCAATGGAAACAGAGTTTCAAGATGGTCGCTCTTTTTACAGTAAATACTGAGGGTGTAATTGAAGATATAACGCTGGAAAACTCTTCAGGAGTTCCTGATTTTGATAAAAGAATAATCAGCGGTATTAAGAATGTTAAGAAAAAATGGAGTCCGGCAAAAATTCATGGTGTTCCGGTAAGGTATAGATTCAGGCTTCCGTTGAGTTTTGGGAATCCAAGTTAAACTCCTGCCATTCTGTCACAATATTTTGTATCTTTGCAAATTCAACGAATTTAAAATTTTTGAGTTCAATTTATTTTGAAACTAATTTATTTTAAACCTAAAATACAGACTTACCGTGCAGGAAAAATATATAGACGAAACCAAACAAGGAGAAGCTTTTGCTATTGCAGAGAAAACCGGAAATTCTAAAAAACTGTTTTTAGAAAGTTATGGCTGTCAGATGAATTTCTCTGATTCTGAAATTGTTGCTTCTATTTTGAATGACCAGGGTTACAATACAACTCTGAAAGTTGAAGAAGCAGATTTAATTTTATTAAATACATGTTCCATTCGTGAAAAAGCTGAGCAGACTGTGAGAATGCGTCTGGCACAGTTTAAAAACCTAAAGAAAGAAAGACCCAATATGACAGTTGGTGTTTTAGGTTGTATGGCTGAAAGGCTTAAAACTAAATTTCTAGAGGAAGAACAGCTGGTGGATTTAGTCGTTGGCCCAGATGCATACAGAGACTTACCGAACCTTTTAAAAGAAACCGAAGACGGAAGAGATGCTATTAATGTAATTCTTTCCAAAGAAGAAACATATGCAGACATCAATCCTGTTCGTTTGGGAGGAAATGGCGTAACTGCTTTTGTGACGATTACCCGTGGTTGCGACAATATGTGTACCTTCTGTGTAGTTCCGTTTACAAGAGGGAGAGAAAGAAGCCGTGATCCTCATTCAATATTAGAAGAGTGTAAAAGCCTTTGGGAAAGCGGTTACAAAGAAATCACCCTTCTCGGACAAAATGTTGACTCGTATCTGTGGTACGGTGGTGGTCCAAAGAAAGATTTTGCCAAAGCTTCAGAGATGCAGAAAGCTACCGCTGTAGACTTTTCAAAACTTCTTGATTCAGTTGCCAAAGCTGTTCCTCAGATGAGAATCAGATTTTCAACATCGAATCCTCAGGATATGAGTCTGGATGTATTCAGAACAATGGCGAAACATGACAACATCTGCAATTATTGCCACTTACCGGTTCAGAGCGGAAGCAACAGAATGCTTGAAGCCATGAACAGACAGCATACCCGTGAAGAATATTTAGAATTAATAAGAAAAGCGAAAGAGATCGTTCCCGATATTTCGTTTTCCCAGGATATGATCATCGGTTTCTGTAATGAGACTGAAGAAGATCACCAGGATACCTTAAGCCTGATGAGAGAAGTAGAGTATGACTATGGTTATATGTTCTCCTACTCCGAGAGACCAGGAACTCCGGCTCACAAAAAAATGGAAGACAATATCCCCGCTGATGTGAAACAGAGACGTTTGGCAGAAGTGATTGCTTTGCAGGGCGAATTGTCAAGAAAAAGAATGGAAGGCTACGTAGGTAGAGTTCACAGTGTCTTGATTGAAGGAATTTCCAAGAAAAATAAAAATCAATGGAAAGGCAGAAATTCTCAAAACGCAGTCTGTGTTTTCGATATGCTTGAAGGTCAGAAATTAGGTGACATTGTGGATGTTTTTGTATTTGATAACACACAGGGCACACTTTTAGGGGAAACTGTGAAATAATTATTTATTACAATATAACCACAGATTTATAATGGAAAAACTTCAGAAATACTGCCTCAGTGTTATATTGGTCATTATTTACAGCAATGTTTCAGCTCATATCAATACAGAAACGGCCGAAAATATAGGTTGTGAAAAACTCCGTCAACTATGTAACAAGTTGCTTTCGGAAGATGTTGATGATTCTATACTGTTTTCTAACCTTAATAAAGAAAGTAAGTATTTTGAATTAAATCAGAAACATCAAACTATTCATGCTGTTGGGAAGAAAAATTCGAAATTACAAAAAAACAATACAGATAGTTTCCTATCGAGTTGTTTTGAATTTGACAAATACGATAAAGCTTTAGAAGACTTCGAAAAACAAACCAAGCAGAATGGTTTTGCCGAAAAAATAAATTTTAAAAATAAATTTGCTAAAGTTAGAAATAAAGATGATTTAGATTTAAAAACTAGGACTTAGAAACGTTACGATGAGGGTCATGAATGAACCTGGTACTCATCAATTTCAAAATCTTTAATTTTTTTAATCTTTAAATCAAGAAAATGGCAGACTTACAATCTATAAAAGCACGTTTTGGTATCATAGGAAATTTTCCTGCGCTCAACCGTGCTCTCGAAAAATCTATACAAGTGGCACCTACCGATATTTCCGTTTTGGTTATCGGGGAAAGTGGCGTAGGGAAAGAATTTATCCCCAAAATTATTCATTCAGAATCAAAAAGAAAGCATCAGCCTTATATTGTTGTCAATTGTGGAGCAATTCCTGAAGGAACAATCGACTCAGAACTTTTCGGGCACGAAAAAGGGGCTTTTACAGGTGCCACAGCAACCAGAAAAGGGTATTTTGAAGTCGCAGACGGTGGAACGATATTCTTGGATGAGGTGGGTGAACTGCCTTTGCAAACACAAGTTCGTTTGTTGAGAGTTTTAGAAAGCGGTGAATTTATGAAAGTGGGTTCTTCGCAGGTTCAGAAAACCAATGTACGAATTGTTGCGGCAACCAATGTCAATATGATGAAGGCAATTCAAGACAGCAGATTCCGTGAGGATTTGTTTTACCGTTTGAATACGGTACAAATTGATATGCCGGCACTGAGAGAAAGAAAGGGTGATATTCATTTGCTTTTCAGGAAATTCGCGATCGATTTTGCCGAAAAATACAGAATGCCCGAGTTGCAACTTGAGGCAAGTGCAGTTCATTATATCGAAAATTACGCATTCCCCGGAAATGTGCGACAGCTGAGAAATCTGGTAGAGCAGATGACGGTTGTAGAAACCGACCGAAGTGTTACGGTAGCTAAATTGGCAGAATACATCCCGATGGATTCTCATTTACCGATGGTTGTGAATCATCCGAATGCACAAAAACAAACCGATTTTGGAAACGAAAGAGAAATCATGTACAAAATTCTCTTTGACATGAGAAATGATATTAATGATTTAAAATCCTTAACTTCGGAATTGATAAAAAACAGGGGAACGGCAGATTTAAGCAATCAGGAAAAAAATCTGATAAATAGAATTTACACTCCAGAACCACAGTCAAATGCAAGCCCGAACTCTTTACTGTTTTTTGAAAATAATAATAACCAAAATGTTCAGAACCCAACAATAATTTCAAATTCTGATGATCATTACGAAGATTTTGAAGACATTGAGGTAGAAGAAAACAGACCCGAATCTTTATCGCTTCAAAATAATGAGAAAGATTTAATTATCAAAGCATTAGAAAAGCATAATGGGAGAAGGAACAGAGCAGCAGATGAGCTTGGTATCTCACAGAGAACACTGTACAGAAAAATAAAACAATATAACTTAGAAGACTAAATCAATAAACATTAAATCAAAAAAATTATGAACGTAAATTTTACCGCAAAACCAATCAATTTTAAGTTGGGAGAGTACATGAGCAAAGGTTTTGAACTCCTAAAAAAAGATTTCGGAAATATTTTTGTAGCATTTTTATGCTGCTTTGTAATGGCGATTATCCCATTCTGCGGAATGTTGGGTGCCGGAAATTTCTATCTGTACCTTAGAAAACTAAATAAAGGGCAACAGGCAAGTCCGGGGGAAATCTTTAATTTTGACAGATTTATGCCATATTTTATTCTTCAGTTAATCGTTATTGGAGGTATTATTGCGCTTTATATTCCTTTAGGCATCGTCATGATTACAGCAGGAGCTTTAGCTGGTGACGAACCGGCAGCATGGGTTTCTGTGATCATGATTCCTTATGTTATCTTTATGTATGCTGCAATTTTCTACTTTGTGTTAAAAGGGTTTTATATTCCCGCATTGATTTCATTTAAAAATGTGACAGATATTAAAACTGCCTGGAATGCGTCAAAAATCATGACTAAAGATAATTTACTGTCGATCTTTTTGTTCTCATTGGTAGTGGGAATACTTTCTCAAATTGGTGTTATCGCTTGTGGTATTGGTTTACTTGCTACATTACCATTCATGTATGTTGCGAATTATTTTGCTTACGAAGATGCAATTACGCAGATCGAGCACGACGAGATTTCAGAGATTGGAATCCAAGAAAAATATTAAGATTTAAATACTTTGTAATGAGTCAGCTGAAAAACTTCTTTCTTTTAATTATTTGTATCGGATTTTTAAATTCCTGCTATACCTTTACAGGTTCGTCATTAACTGATGAAAAGACTGTGCAGATTAACGAATTTCCAAATAATTCTGCATTGGTAAACCCAACGCTGTCACAGCAGTTTTCAACAGATATTCAAAACCGATTTTTACAGCGTACAACTCTCAAAGGAACAAAACAAAACCCTGATATTCTGATTGAAGGTGAAATCACAGACTATTCGATTACTCCTACTACAATTAGTTCCACAACTCAGCCTACATCAGCTGGAGGAGTTATTCAGGAATCTCAAAACAAACTGACGATTACCGTAAAAGTTCATTACGAAAACAAACTGCATCCGGATGTAAGTTTTGACAGAACTTATTCTGATGAAGCAGTTTTTAACAGCAGTTTGTCTCAAAGTGCAATCGAAACTTCTCAAGTGAAAATTGCAACCGACAGAATTATCAACAAAATATTTAACGACATCGTAGCGAATTGGTAAGATGATGAATACTAGAGTTTTAGAATTATTAAGAAATCCGAAAAATATTCAGCCAGAAGATCTGCATCTTTTGAAGGAGGAAATTAATTCTTTCCCCTATATTCAAAATATCAGAGCCCTGCATCTTTACGGGGTGCATCTCTATGATAAAGACAATTATCAGAAAGCGCTTTCTTCAACAGCAGCTTATACGACAGATAAAAAAATACTGTATCAGCTGATTAACGGTAAAATTCAGCAAGTTAAACCTGTAGTCATTGTAGAAAAACAGGAAATCACTCCTGAAACAATTATTGCAAATCAAGTTGTTGAAACTAAAGTTGCGGGAAATGAAAATCTTCAGGAAGAAATCGCTGTGAGAAAAGAAGCCAGGAGTTTCTCAGATCATGATTATGAAGCTGCTTCTGAAGGATTAATCGCCGACAAACCTGAAATCAAACATTTGGTTGTAAAAGGCGAGAGAAACAGGATTTTATTCGAAGGCGAAGAAAATTTTCTGGATGAAGATCATAATGAAACCATTGATCTTGAATCTACATTAGAATCTGGTGTGATTGTAACGCACAAATCTGTTTCCAATCAAAACCTTAGTGAAACTGATGGAATACATGCAATTGTTGCGGAAGAATTAGCCGGAACATCTTCAGAAAGCGAAGCTGAGCAAGTTCATGCCCTGCCGAAAACGCAGGTTGAGGAAATTGCTGATAATGCCGAATTAAACTTAGAAGAAACGATATCTGAATCTGATGTAGATAAAGAAGCAGTAATAACAGAAGCTCCAAAGTCTGAAATTATTATTAACGAGGATCAGATAGATTCGAAAAATATTTCAGAAAAAGTAAATAAAGAATCTGAAATAAGCTTTCAGAAAGTTGAATCTTTCCCAACTGAAACCGATAATCAGGTAATTGAAAGCACTCATTCTTCTTACGAATCATCGATCGTCAAAGCAAAGCAGGCTGCAGAGGTATTAAATCCGGAATTAATTATTGAAGAAGAGAAAATTGATTCTGAGCAGATTGCAGAGAAAATTAATGATGATGCAGAACTCAGCTTCCACGGAACAGATTCTTTCCTTCCGGAAGTGAAAATTGAATCCAATAAAACCACAGAAAGTTTAAGTTCTGAAACTCCAAAATCTACTATCAACAAGCATGAAGACGAAATGCGCCGTTTGATAGAAGAAGTGGAGAAAAGGATGAAATCAAAAAAAGAAAACGCTCCCGAAAAGACGGAAGAAGCTCGTGAAGAGGAAATCAGTCACGATATCAGTTTTGCAGAGACTCAGGCATTTCATGTAGGTGAAGAGCAAAAAGCAGCGGAAGAAGCTGTAGTCACGGTTGCTGAATCCATCGTAGAAGAAGATCTTGAAGAAAAGAAAGCTGCAGAAGACAATAGCCTCGAGGAAAAGGCTGCAGAAGAAAAAGCTTCAGAAGAGCAATCACAAACTCCTGTAAATTCAGGATGGAAACCGATGAGTTTTGAAGCAAGCCGTCCTGACTCTTTACTCAACAAATCCACCGAAACTCTTCAGCAAAAAGAAGAAATTCAAACAATTGAAGTAGCACCAGAAGCTGAACCGATAGTGGAAGAAATCTTGACCGAAACTCAATCAGAAACTACTGAGCGTTCTGATGAGGCTGAAGAAAAAATTACCGAACCAGAAGCAGCTCCTGATAAACAAAATGGTGAAGCTCCTGTGATGAACGTATCATTCTTCGGTTCAGATATCGCAAGTTTAGGATTGTCTTATAAATCTGATCAAAAAGAGAAAGCAGATGCCAAGGAGCAGGAAGAGAAAATTGCTCAGCAGAAAATTGACGACAGTAATGTTCCCGGATTTATCAATACTTGGCAAAGTTGGTTAAAAATCGAGCGTGAAGAAGACGCTCCAATTGATAAAACGGAGATTAAAAATAAGGTCATTGAGTCGTTTATTGAGAACAATCCTAAAATCAGTCAGTTAAGAGATGAAGTCAATTTCGTTGTAAAAGAAAAGACAGATGATATTTCTCACTTAATGACTGAGACATTGGCAAATTTGTATATCGAACAAAAATTATATTCAAAAGCCGTCAATGCATTTTTAATTTTAGCGAATAAGTTTCCAGATAGAAAAGAATATTTTGAATCAAAAGTTCAGGAAATTAAAGATAACAGAAACAAAAATTAAGTTTTGATAGAACGAACAGAAAAGCGGCAGAAATTCAATTTCTGCCGTTTCTATTTTTTTATAATTTATTGGAATTCAATTGTTTCCTGTTTTTTAACTTTCTCCAGGCTTTTCGTCCAAAAACAATAACGAGAATGAGGGTGATTACTGCGAAGATTGCTGCAATAAAGGGTGCTACCATCGCCAAAACAGACATTATTCCGGCGCCTGCAGTTTCGGTAGTTCCTACAACAGAATTCCCCAGTCCACCAGTTGTCGCTGTAGATGCGGCCCGAATTCCCGCAAATCCTGAACTGATTGTCGCAGCCGTTCCTCCGCCAGCAATTAATGCCAAAGCCCACTGTGGAAATGTTCCCAATTCGGTAAACTGACTGGCGAATAATACAGAACCGGCAATCGTTGCCATCGGTATGGAAATCGTATCGAGCAGATGATCCACAAAAGGAATATAGTATGCAAGAATTTCTGTGATCATTGCAATTCCGGTAGTAATTAGAGCAGGTAAAGTAGAGAGCCATTCAAAGCTTTCACTCATGGGGATCCAATGGAAGTAGGAAGCTAAACTTACTGCGAACATTGGTAAAAATACTCTGAAACCTGAGGCCGCAGCTAAACCGATGCCAACAAAAGCACTGAGAATATGCTGCAGATAGGGAATTTGATCTAACATTTTATTTCGTCAATTGTTTTCTTAAAGCTACAAAAAATTATAAATGTCAATCGGAATTTATCTGAGCAAATAGTTCTGCGAAACAGAAAAGATATTATTTCAATTTTTGCAGAGTAATTAAAGTACTCAGACTACAATTAAAAAATATATGCAAATCTGTAGGAATTAAGCTCAATTCTTTTTCTGCGCCTGACACAATTTAATAAACTGTGCCTCTACATCCTGAAACTTTTCAGGCAATTCAGGGGAAACCCAAAACAGCATTGCCGTAGTTTTGTCGCCGAAGCACTCTTGAAATAAATCTTTGTTCAGGCGGTAACATTCTCTTAAAAGTCTTTTGATGCGATTTCTGTGAACCGCTTTTTTAAAATATCTCTTAGAAACGGAAACGCCAAGTTTTACATTCTCTGTCAATAGCTCAGGATGATGTTTCAGAATGATAATTCTCAGATTTCCGCTGTTTTTCCATTTGCCTTTTTCGAAAAGCAAAGTGATTTCATCTTTTTTCTTGAGTTTTTCCGCTTTCGGATATTTAAAATTCTGCATCCGCCTTTTTCACTAGTTGATTGATGACTTCTGCCGCAGCATACAACCCAAAAATTGCAGGAATGAAACTTATTGTTCCGTAAAAAGACCTTTTAAAATTGCTTCCATCTGTCATTTTCAGGCTGCTTTCATCCTGAATTTCACTTGAAAAAACACATCGGATTCCTTTGTCAATTTTCTCCTTCTTAAGCCTTTTTCTCACTTGTTTGGCAAGATGGCATTCGGCAGTTTTGTGGATGTCTCTTACCATCACTTTCGAAGGGTCAGATTTTCCACCGGCTCCCATAGAGCTTACAATTTTAATTTTTCTTCGTTTCGCTGCTATGATTAAGCTCACTTTTGGAGTAATACTGTCGATACAGTCTAAAATATAATCAAATTTTCCGGCATCTAAAACTTCAGCCATCCTTTCCGGATTTAGAAATTCATTGATTTTCACCAGTTCAAGCTGCGAATTAATGTCCATCAATCTTTCTGCCACCACTTCCACTTTATGTTTTCCAACGGTTGAATGTAACGCAGGAAGCTGTCGGTTAATATTGGTAATGTCTACGGTGTCACCATCTACGATGGTCATTTTTCCAATTCCGGCTCTTGCCAGAAATTCAGCGGCGAAAGATCCTACGCCACCTAAACCTACTACTAGAACATTTGCATTATTCAATATATTAATGCCTTCTTCTTTGATCAGAAGTTCTGTTCTTTCCAGCCAAAACTTATCCATTTTTTATCGTTTCTAAATTTTCTATAATCTGTTGTTGAAGTTGTTCTATCGAAATTTTCTTAATTTCTGAAACCTTTTGATATAATTCTTTGATGTCAAAATCATCATTGTCAGTTTCTAAAAAGAGTTTATTTAAAGGAACTGTTTTCAAAGTATCCTGCAAAGATAGATGATACAAAACAGCTTTTCCAAAACTCAGATAAAAATTATTCTTCAGAAGGTCGTCAGCCACATTTTGTTTTTTATTAAAACCATGAATGATCATCGGCTGCTCAGATTTTTTTCTGAAAGAAATCACTTCGTAAAACTTTTTTACGCAATGAATGATCAAAGGTTTTTTAACCTCATTAGCCAACTGAATCTGCCTAAAAAAAACGTCCTCCTGTATTTTTATATTCACAGAAACCAAGCTATCCAGTCCACATTCTCCAATCGCAAAACAGTTTTCTGTAATGGCGGATTGTAACCAATTTATCTGATTTTCAATGCTTCCAGATTCAATGTCTTGTGGATGAATTCCTGCAGAATAATAAAAATCCAGTGCCGTTCTTTCAAACTCCAGATTATAAATTCCATATTTAATATTTTTCTTATGATGATGAAAATCAAAAAAATCCATGATCAAAAATACAATAAATTAAAGTTCAATAATAATTATTAAACGTTCGTTTATGAATGTGTTAAAAATTTCTTAACTTTACTAAAATGGCACGCATGGGAAAAAAATTTACCGAGAAGCAGATACATATCTTAGATATTGCAGAAGAACTGATAGCAAAGAAAGGCTATGAAGGCACTTCTGTACGAGATATATGTTCAAAAGCCAATATCAACGTGGCAATGATTTCTTACTATTTCGGTTCAAAAGAGAAGATGATGTCTTATCTCTACCAGTATCGTGTGCTGAAAACCAGAGAGAATTTTTCAGAATTTGCAGATACGATTAAAGATGGAAAGCCTGAAATGCAGCTGAAAGAAATGATTAAATACATCGTTTCACAGCTCTTTAAATATAATTATTTCCATGGATTTGTTACCCAGGAATTGCGTCATACAGAAAACCTTAAGGATGAACTTCTTGATTTTTATCAGCTATTTGTCAAAAAGCTGGATGATGTGATTAAGAAAGGGGTGACTTCCGGAGTTTTTACATTTACTCCGAAACCTGAAGATATTTTGACAACCATTATTGGTTCCACTCTTTTTGTGATTCGCAATAAAAATTTCTACGAACTCTATGTTCCTCACAAAGATGATGAAACTTACACCAAAGAAGCCGAAAAAAAAGTGAGAATGAATCTTTTAATGAATGTTTTTGCCGTTTTAGGATACGCAGCTGACTAATTTTGCGTTAAATAATCATAAAAAAAAATCTTTTAGCAAAAAAGTTATATTTTTGCAAATTAATAGGTCGGTAAAACCGAAAACTGTTGAATTTTATATGAAGAAATATATTTTAGGTATTTTTGCCATAGCTGTCATTTCGGCGTGCACCAGTCAGCAAGATAAAGCGATGAAAAGCGCGGATAAAACATTTATCCTGAAAGCCGCTAATGAAAATTTCGCTAAAAAGAAATGGAAAAATGCTTTGGCTCTTTACGACAGACTTCCAAATCTGGTTGCAGGTACAGATGATGCTCCAAATGTGGTTTTTAATTCTGCATATGCAAATTATTATGATAAAAATTATAAACTTGCAGGGCACCAATTCAAAAACTTTGCAGTAAGTTTTCCTCAGGATAACAGAAAAGAAGAAGCGGCTTACATGTCGGCGCTTTGTTATTATAATGGATCTATGGATTATAACTTAGACCAGTCAAGTACAGAGTTGGCCATTAATGAGTTGCAGGATTTCCTGACCAATTACCCAAATTCTGAACGATCAAAAAATATCAATACCTTAATTGATGAATTGTCGTATAAATTAGAATTCAAGGCCTACGAAAATGCTAAGCAGTATTTCAAAATGGCAGATTATAAATCTACAAGTGCAGCTTTTGAAAATGTTTTGGAAGATTTTCCAAGTACAAAACTTCGTCCGAAGATCTATGATTACATGATGAAGTCACGTTATTTGCTTGCACAAAATTCTGTATATGATCTTAAAGACGAGCGTATCGAAAGTGCATTGTCTTTCACCAGACAGGTTGAAAAAGAACTTCCAAATACGGAATATTCTAAAACAGCCGTGGATCTAAGAGAAAAGCTTGAGAAAGAAAAGAAAGATTTTGTCGTTGTGAAAAAGCAGACAGAAGCTAGAATTGCAGAACTTACAGCAAGGCAGAAAAAAGCTGCTGATAAGCTTGCAGAAGAGTCTAAGACAGAACAGCAGATCAAAGATCAGGTGTCAAATGAAAAAAAGGCAATGCAGATTCAGAGAGATAGTGCGGTGTTGCAAACACCTCCGCCGGCTGCCACTTTCAAAATCCAAAGATAATTCGTAAATTTGCCATCTTATAAATAAATAATTTTCTGAAAATGAGCGTAAAAGATACAAAAGCAGAAGTAAATACTATTACTTACGATAAAGATAAGATTGAAGATAAAGTAGGTTCAATCTATGAAGCTATTGTTATCATGGGGAAGAGAGCTGAGCAGATTAATGCAGAAATCCGTACTGAATTACACAATAAATTAGACGAATTTGCAGTTCACAATTCTACATTGGAAGAAGTTTTTGAAAACAGAGAACAGATCGAAATCTCTAAACATTACGAAAAACTTCCAAAACCAACTTCTATCGCTATCCAAGAATGGTTAGATGGTGAAGTTTACTTTAGAAAGACTGAAGAGAGAAACTAATCACTCAGGTGATTTTTATAAATGAAGGTCATAAAGAAATAATTTCTTTATGACCTTTGCTGTTACTACAGGTTTCGATTCTTAGGAAAAAAAGGAGTATTTTAGTGCTTTAAAAATAATCTACATGAATATTTCCGGAAAAAAGATTCTTATTGCTGTTTCTGGTGGAATTGCAGCCTACAAAATT
The DNA here is from genome assembly GCF_001507335.1 of Chryseobacterium sp. JAH. Taxonomy (GTDB): domain Bacteria; phylum Bacteroidota; class Bacteroidia; order Flavobacteriales; family Weeksellaceae; genus Chryseobacterium. The sequence continues at coordinate 590,740 of NZ_LMAH01000003.1, forward strand.
CATTTGCTCATCAGAGATTTTGTGAAAAGAGGAGCAGAAGTTCAGGTCATTATGTCTCCTGATGCTGAGCATTTTGTAACGAAGTTGAGTCTTGCCACTTTATCTAAAAATCCGGTTTATACAGATTTTTATGGTGATAACGGAACATGGAACAGCCATGTAGAATTGGCACTTTGGGCAGACGTGATGATCATGGCGCCCTGCACGGCCAATACTTTAGCAAAAATGGTTCATGGTATTTGTGATAATCTGATTATTGCAACTTATATGTCTGCGAAATGTCCGGTTTTTATAGCTCCTGCAATGGATTTAGATATGTATCAACATCCGTCAACCAAACAGAATTTAGAATTGGCAGAAGATTATGGTCACTTGGTAATTCCTGCAGAAAGTGGAGAATTGGCAAGTGGATTAATCGGTCAGGGAAGAATGGCTGAGCCGGAAACTATTTCAAAAGCAGTTGAAGATTTTTTTAATTTAAATGAAAAGAAATCACTTCAAGGAAAAACAGTTTTAATAACTGCGGGACCTACGTACGAAGCAATTGATCCTGTAAGATTCATAGGAAATCATTCTTCAGGTAAAATGGGATTTTCTATTGCTGAAGAAGCGGCAAAACGTGGTGCGAAAGTTATTTTGATTTCCGGACCAAGTTCTTTGAATTCAAAAAATGAAAATATTCATCTGCATAGGGTCACTTCTGCAAAACAGATGCTTGACAAAGTATTTGAGTTCTATGATAAAATTGACATTGGAATAGCAAGCGCAGCAGTTGCCGATTATGCTCCAAAGGTTGTTGCTTCAGAAAAAATTAAGAAAAATGAAGATAGTTTTACCATTGAACTGATTAAAAATCCGGATATTCTAAAAACGATGGGGGAAAAAAAAGCACATCAGTTTCTTGTTGGGTTTGCTCTCGAAACGCAGAATGAGGAAGATAATGCAAAAGGAAAACTGGCGAAAAAAAATCTGGATATGATTGTTCTCAACTCGCTTCGCGATGAAGGTGCCGGTTTTAAGCAAGATACCAACAAGATAAAAATATTCACAAAAACACAAAAAATAGAATTTGACCTCAAATCAAAAGAAAATGTTGCAAAAGATATTCTCGATACCATTGAAGCTCAGATTCTGAAATAATTTTTATAAATTTCCGTTCTCAACATTTATAGACAATGAAAAAATATACAATACTTTTATTTCTACTCCTTTTTAATTTTAGTTTCTCTCAGGAGCTTCTGGCAACGGTTCAGGTGAATGCGCAGCAATTGGGAGGAAGTAATCAGCAGGCTTTTAAAGCATTGGAAAAAAGTCTTAGAGATTTCGTTAACAATACAAGCTGGACGGGTAAAAAACTTCAGAATTTTGAAAAAATAAAATCAAATTTTGCCATCGTTCTAAGTGAAAGAGATGGAAATAAATATAAAGGAAGTATCGTTATTCAGGCGGTGCGACCTATTTTCAGCTCTTCGTATGAATCTCCTCTTATTAATCTCCAGGACACGAAATTTGCTTTTGATTATGTTGAAAATGAGAATTTAATTTTTAATGAAAGACAGTTTTCGGGAAAAAACTTGATTGACGTTATCAGTTTTTATGTATATCTGATTTTAGGATACGACGCAGACAGTTTTCAAGCTTCTGGTGGAACACAGTGGTTTACTAAAGCACAGCAGATTGCCCAAAATTCTCAAAACCGAGGATATGAGGGTTGGGGACAGATCAATGATCCGAGAAGCCGTGCAATTTTGATTGGGGAAATTTTAAATCCTAATATGTCGCAGCTTCGTCAGACCATGTATACCTATCACAGAGCCGGCTTAGACGGAATGTTTAATCAGGATCAAACACAGTCTAAAAAGATTATTTTTGACGCGTTGATGCAGTTGAAGACCTACGAAAACTCTTTCCAGCAGAATTACTTTTTTAATACCTTCATTACGACAAAGAATGACGAAATTTTTAATATTTTCAACTCAGGAAACAATGGTGGAATCGTATTGAATGACTTAAAACAACTGATGATTATTTTTGCACCGAAGTTTACCGATACCAAATGGAATAAGTGGAGGTAAAACATATAATTCTTGAATTCCGAATTCTAAAATTTTATATTTGCAGTATAAAGAAATCTGCCACTCATCATGCTTTCGAGAATATACATTAAAAATTTTGCCCTTATTGATGCACTGGATGTGTCTTTGAAAAATGGTTTACAGGTGATTACCGGTGAAACAGGAGCCGGAAAATCTATTATTTTGGGTGCACTCCGATTGATCTTAGGAGAAAGAGCTGATGTAAAATCCATCTCAAAAGCTGAAGAAAAAAGTATTGTAGAAACGGAATTTGACCTGAATAATCAGTTCAAAAAATTCTTTATCGAAAATGATCTCGACTACGAGCATCAAACGATCATCAGACGTGAAATTTTGCCTTCTGGAAAATCGAGAGCATTTATCAATGATGTTCCCGTGACTTTGGATGTGTTGAAAGAATTAACTTCACAACTGATAGATATTCACTCGCAATTTGAAACGTCTAATCTTTTTACAGCAGACTATCAGTTTAAAATTATCGATGGACTATCAGATAATAAAAATATAATCGAAGAGTATCAGCAGGATTTTTTACAGTTTCAAAGTTTAAAAACTCAGCTTAAAAAATTCCAAATACAACTTTCTGAGAACACAAAAGAAAGTGATTACAAACAGTTTCTCTTGAACGAGCTGGAAGATTTGAAACTCGATGATGTGGATTATGACGATTTGCAGAATCAACTTTCTGTGCAGGAAAATGCGGGGATGATTTCTGAAAATATAGCGCAGATTCTCTCAAGATTTCATCAGGAAGAAATTGGGATTCTTTCATTCTTTAATGAAGCTAAAAATAAACTGTCGAAAATTGCCGATGTATCTCACTCTTTCTCTGAACTGGATGAAAGGCTGGAAGGCTCATTTCTGGAACTGAAGGATATTCTTCAGGAATTGGAAGGTGAGGCTGAAAAAATAGAGATTAATCCCGAAAATCTAGTTATACTTTCTGAGCTGAATAATAAAATCAATGCCTTATTTCTCAAACATAATGTTTCTGATCTTGATGAATTAAAAGAAATCAGAGATCAGTTAGCGGGTGAGCAACAAGGAACCGCAGAAATTGAAGCATATATTTCAGAAATTGAAATCAATATTGCTAAAAAAGAAAAATCACTTCAGTCTTCAGCCGAAAAACTTTCAAAAAACAGGAAGAAAAGTATTCCTGTTTTCATTAAAAAAGCCGAAGATTTACTGAAAAAATTAGGTCTTGAAAAAGCAAAAGTAGACATCGAATTAACCGACGTTCCTGAATTTAATCAATTTGGAAAAGAAAATATTCAGCTTTTGTTTCAGGCAAATTCTGGTTTTCCACTAAAACCGATTCAGACTGCCATTTCAGGTGGTGAAAGATCGCGTGTGATGTTGGCGGTGAAGAAAATTATTGCCGAAAGCGATATGCTTCCTACCCTTATCTTGGATGAAATTGACACCGGAGTTTCCGGAAAAGTTGCCGAAGAAATCGGAAATCTGATGCGTGAAATGTCTCAGGATATGCAGTTGATTGTTATCTCTCACTTAGCGCAGGTTGCTGCAAAAGGGAATGATAATTACAAGGTGGTAAAGGAAGATATCAACGGCAAAACCCAGTCCACCATTATCACTTTAAACGAAGAAGAAAAACTGAACGAGATTGCGCAGTTGCTTTCCGGAAGTAAGATTACAGATGCAGCGATGATGCAGGCGAAAGAATTGATTGGGTAATTTCATCATGATTTATAAATTATGAGAAAAAATTTTATTTTAATATTCTTAAGTTTATTTACTATGCTTTTTTCACAAAACAATAAACTTGAGGGTAGATGGATTTTAGATAAAGAGACTGAACTGGATGGAAATTTGTTACCTATTAATGATTTTAATTTCTCACGATATGAGGATTATAAGTTTATGAGTAATAAGATGGAGATAAGTGGAATGGAGGTGCCAGTAACTATTAGTTCAAATAAAATAAAGACTCCAGGATTAGAATTTGGGTATGAATTTAAAGATGAGTATCTTATATTGAGAAACACAAATAAAATACTTTGGCTTTTAAGACCACAAAGTTTTATTCAATTATATCCTGAATTTCAACCTAAAGAAATTAATATTGATGGTAGAATTGTCTATCACGAGAATGTAATTTTTACAGCAGATTTCAATTACAAAGGTGGATTCACAAAATACCTGCAAGACTTTTTAATGAATTATCATGATTTTCCCAATGGTAAAAATCAGTCTATAATAGAATTTGTGATAACAAAAAACTCCAAAATAGAAAATGTGAAAATATTGAAAAGTATTTCTACTGATTTTGATTCAAAATTAATTCTACATTTAAAAAAAGGCGAAAAACTATTTCAAAATTCTACGGGTACAGATGTTTTCTATAGAAAAATCAATTCTTTTATTAATGAAGATGGACCAAAATCTGGTTTATCGAAAGAAGACCGTACAGTTGTTAAAATCTTCGAAAAAGGGAATGGTTATTATTTGAAAAATGACTTTAAAAAAGCCGTTGAATCTTATGAACAGATTGGAACATTAAATTCTATAAATAACAGTATGATATTAGAAACATTATACATTAGATTGGGAGTTTCATATCTAGCTAATGAGAATTTTCCTGGTGCTTGTGAAAGTTTTAATAAAGCAGGAGGTCTTACCAATTTTAAAACCAGAAATTATATTATTAATTTTTGCAATAAAAAGTAATTTTTCATTTTAAAGCCACAGCTTCGAATTAAACTTGTAACAAAAAGTACACTATATTTACTAATGTAAAAAAGTAGACTATGTTTAAACGATTTTTGGGACTGGAGTGGAAGAGTTTTTTCAGAGGATCTTCGGTGGGTTTGAATCTTGCGATGAAGATTTTTAGAATCATTGGAATTTGCTTCTTTGTTTTCTGGTTAATCAGCATGTCTTTCATTGCCTATTTTTATGTGCAGGAAGAAATGGAGCAGGATCCACTGAAAATTATTTCTCGTTTTCTGATTATAGGATGGGTCATTGATTTGGTTTTTAAATACATGCTTCAGCAGATTCCTACGCAGAATATCAAGCCATTTTTAACGCTCAATATTCCTAAAAGAGTAGTGGTCAACTACACATTAATCAAAACATTTCTTACCCCTTTAAGCTGGTTTAATTCCATCTTTATTGTGACTTTCTGCGGGATCCTGGCGTTCAATGGATATGGTTTTTTAGGAGTTTTTGCTTGGTTTGTAGGTCTGTCATCACTGTTTTACCTTAATAATTTTCTTAATCTTTTATTCAATGATAAAGAAAATATTGCCATTGGGGTAGGGATTCTTTTGGCAGGATTATTCGCTTTAAATTACTATGAAGTTGTGCCCGTTTTGTCTTACTCGGAAACTGTTTTTTACAGCTTTTACGAGAAACCGTATTTCGCATTAATTCCCCTATTGTTATTTGCGTTACTTTGGAAAATCACTTTTAACTATATACGTAAAGGATTTTATCTTGATGAAGGTCTTGAAGCCAAAAAAGAAATTGGAAAAACCGAAAACATAGCATTTCTAAATAAATACGGCGCCATCGGAACTTTTATCAATAATGACATCAAAATGCTGAAGCGTAATAAAGTAACAAAAGGCGTCCTTATCGGAAGTTTTATGTTTCTATTCTACGGTTTGCTGATGTTTGCCAATGATTTGTACAGCACTCCGGCTTGGATGATGTTTATGGGTCTCTTCGTGACCGGCGGATTTCAGTTTACCTTCGGGCAGCGAGTTCCTGCTTTTGATAGTGCATACTACCCCTTAATGATGACGCAAAACGTTCCGTATAAAGAATACCTTAAAGCAAAATGGTGGTTAATGAATATTGTCACAGCGATTTCTATTGTGATTGCCTTATTTTATGCCTATTTTGGATGGAATGTTTATTTTGCTTTTTTTGCTGCGGGACTATATAATATTGGTGTCAATTCTCAGTTTACGCTTCTGTCTGGGGCTTATAATAAAAACCTGATTGACCTCAATGCAAAAGAAAAAAGAGTGGGACAAAAAAACACGCTCACTTTCAAAGCGCTACTTTTAGCAATTCCTAAAATGTTATTACCAATGGCAGTGTATGGAATTATGAATTATTTTTTCGGAATTTCTGCTGCCGTAATCAGTATTGCTGTTTTAGGACTTTTAGGATTTGTCTTTCGTGAAAAAATCTTCGACCTCATTATCAAAAAATACAAAACCGAGAAATACAGTACGCTTGAGGCATTTAAAAAAGATTAAGATTTAAAGAGCCATGAAAAAACTTTAAAAATCAAGTGAAAAGATATTCATCACTTAACATCAAACATCCATACAAAATGATTACAATACAAAATTTAAAAAAAACATACGGTAACGCAACCGTTCTTGATATAGAAAATTTAGAAATTACCAAAGGCGAAACGTTCGGATTGGTAGGGAATAACGGTGCTGGGAAAACAACGCTTTTCAGTTTAATGCTCGATTTGATCCAGCCGACAACAGGTTTTGTAAGTGTAGATAATATCAAAGTTAATGAATCCGAAGCTTGGAAAAATAAAGTTTCTGCATTTATCGATGAAACTTTTCTGATTGGGTATTTAACTCCTGAAGAATATTTTTATTTCATTGGTGAATTGAGAGGACAGAACAAAGCTTCTGTAGATGAATTCTTAAAGCAGTTTCATGATTTATTTAATGGGGAAATTATCAATTCGGGGAAATACGTTCGTGATCTTTCCAAAGGAAATCAGAAAAAAGTGGGAATTATAGGTGCCTTAATTGGGAAACCAGAAATCATTATTCTCGATGAGCCTTTCGCAAATCTTGATCCTTCAACGCAAATTAAACTCAAGAATATGATTCGTGATTTTGCTAAAGAAAATGGTGTTACATTTTTAATTTCAAGTCATGATCTTGCGCACACCACAGAAGTTTGCAACAGAATTGTAGTGGTAAATAAAGGTCAGGTCGTACAAGATATCCAGACTAGTCCTGAAACTTTGCAGGTTCTTGAAAAATATTTTGCTGACCAGGTGAACGCAGGGAAACAGGAAGTTATTTCTGATGAAATTACCTTGTAAATACAATAGTTGAAAAGGACAAAGAGTTAATATCATGAGCATCGGGCATAGCCCGATGTTACTGTTTGTTGTAATGGCAAAGTACTGAAAGGACGACGTCATTGCATGCAGGAGAAACAAAATATATTGTACAATAATTAATTAAAAATATACTATTCATTTTCAGTTGGTTACTTCATTTTTTAAAATTTAATAAAAAAATATGTAACCTTTTCAGTTTTTTACGGTCTTTATAGTAGAAACAGAATAATAACCATGAAGCTCTTGTTTAATAATAAAAAAGAAGATTTGCTGAGCCGTTTGAAAAAACAGGATCCGGCTGCGCAAAAAATCTTTTATGATCAGAGTGTAAAGAAATTTCTGAGCGTAGCGAAAAGTTACATCAGCGATATCTATCAGGCAGAAGATTGCGTGATCAAGGCATTCTGTAAGATTTTTAAACATATTGATAGCTTTCGTGGTGAAGGGAATTTCGAAGGTTGGGGGAGAAAAATTGTAGTGAATGAATGCCTCAATTTTATTAAAAGTCACAAAACGGTTTTTTATCTAGACGATGTCAATGCTTCAATGCTCGAAGAAATTTATGAGGAGCAAATCGTTTTTGATTTTAATGCACAGGAGCTTTTAGATCAGCTTCCGGATGCTTACAGGATGGTTTTTAACCTGTATGTGATTGAAGAATATTCACACCAGGAAATTGCAGACACACTCAATATTTCTACTGCGGCGAGCAAAACCCAGCTCTTCAGAGCTAAAGAAAAATTGAAAAAGATTTACTTCCAACAACAAAAGAAACTGAAAAATGAACACGTCTAAAAATAATTTGGAATATCAGATCAAAAAGCAGATCGATGAAAGAGAAATTACTCCTTCAAGAAATCTATGGTCTGAAATTGAAACACAGACTCAGGTATTTGAAGATAGTCAGACAAAGAAAATCAATTGGTTTCTGGTAGCAGCTTGTTTCGTGTTAATGTTCAGTTTGGGAGCGGTTTTGATTTTTAATGAAGATCAGCCAGAGATTCAGGTTGTAAAGAAGGGAATTATTAAAGGTCAAGTTGCCAACCCAGAAGTTCAAACCTCTCCGGAAATCATTCAACAAAATCAGGAAGAATTTGATAAAGTAGAAAATGTAGCTTCAACAAAACCTGAAAATATTACTCCGGAAATTAATGTAGAACAGCAAACACTTCCGATAATCAAAGAAAATCCGAAAGAAATTGCAGCTCAGATATCTCAGATGCCGGCAGGGAAAATTTTAGCAAAAACAGATTCAATAAAGATTCGGGCAAAAAAGAAAAGATATGTAGATCCTTCAACTTTGCTTTTCTCTGTAGAGCATAAAGACGTCATCGAAAATTCTAAGGACGGAAGTAACGTCGCAAAGGTTGATCTCAATTCAAAATAAATCAGTTTAAACTTAAAAAATAATAATACTATGATTAAGAAATTTATCATCACAGGAATGTTGTGCCTTATTGCTACCTCAGTCAATGCACAGAGAAAATCATTAGGCATCAATCTTCAGTCTAAGGAAGACACTACGGTAAGCCCAATTGTAAAGGAGAAAGTAGAAGAGTATGCTTCAAAAATCAATGACATTATTCAGGAAGAAAAGAAGCTGATGGAAAATGAATTGTCTTCGCTTCAGGCAAAAAATGTAGACAAAGCTGAATTCGACAAACAGAAAGCACAAATCGCAGACAATTATTCGGAAAAAATAGATGCGAGAATCGAAACTTTAGGTTTTGACCTGGATCAGGTTATTCAGAAGCAGGTGAGATATTCTCTTTTAAATTCTGACATCACGTCAAACGAAGAGTTGAAGGCAGAACTTTTAAAGAAATTCAGACCCACAAAAAACCTAGAAGGATATTTTTCTTATGGAATAATGACATTGACGAATGATCAGCCTGATAATGACCTGGACAAAAACTTGGGATACGCCAATAATCTTGAATTTGGTTTGAAATTTAATTATCAGTTCAGCAGAACAAGTCCATGGGGGCTGATTTCCGGTCTTGGTTTCTCGTGGAGAACAGTTCGTCCGGATAATAATATGGTTTTTGCTAAACAAAACAGTGAAGTAATACTTTCAAAATATGAAGGAGGACTTGACAAAAGCAAGCTGAGAACAGGTTATTTGATGGTGCCGTTCGGCTTTCAGTATAATTTTTCAAAAATTAAAAACGCCGGGATGGATGTTCAGTACAGACCGTATTCTGATGGTTTGAGAATGGGCGCGAATGTTTATGGTGGGGTAAGAATGTCAACTAATAATATCATTAAAGGAGATAGTCAGAGCTTAAGAGACCGTTCAAACTATCAGGTCAATCCTTTTGTTTATGGTGCTCAGTTTACCGTTTCTTATGATAATATCAGTGTTTTCGTTAAAAAAGATTTCAGCAATTTCTTCAAAGATTCTTATTTTGAAAATGATAAAGCTTTGGTTGTCGGAATTGCTTTGGGCTGGTAAGATTTTTCATTCATTCATATTAATAGAAAACTCCGTAGAAATTTATTTCCACGGAGTTTTTGTCAATTATTATGTTTAATCTGTTTTATCACTCAATCTGTGAGATGTTTAAAATTATTTCAAACTTCCCACCATATCCTCTGGCTTCACCCATTCGTCAAACTGTTCAGAAGTGACAAAACCAAGATTAATGGCTTCTTCTTTCAAAGTCGTTCCGTTTTTGTGGGCAGTTTTTGCAATTTTTGCTGCGTTTTCATAACCGATATGAGTGTTCAAAGCCGTCACCAACATTAAAGATTTGTCTACCAATTCTTTGATTCTCTCATGATTTGGTTCAATTCCCACCGCGCAATGATCATTGAAGGAAATACACGCATCAGCTATCAATTGAGCAGATTGTAAGAAATTGTGAGCCATCACGGGTTTAAAAACATTCAGCTCGTAATTTCCCTGCGTTCCCGAAAAAGAGATCGTTGTGTCGTTTCCTAGAACCTGAGCACAAACCATTGTCAACGCCTCATTTTGCGTAGGGTTTACTTTTCCGGGCATGATAGATGAACCTGGTTCATTTTCAGGAATGTGAATTTCTCCAATTCCTGAACGTGGTCCTGAAGCCAATAATCTCACATCCTGAGCAATTTTATACAGCGAAACAGCCAATTGTTTCAGCGCTCCGTGAGATTCTACGATGGCATCATGAGCTGCTAGAGCTTCAAATTTATTTTCAGCAGTTACAAAAGGAAGATTGGTGAATTTGGCAATATATTCCGCCACTTTTACATCATAACCCTGTGGCGTGTTCAAACCGGTTCCCACCGCAGTTCCACCCAAGGCCAGTTCAGAAAGGTGTGGCAATGTATTTTTTAAAGCTTTAATTCCGTAATGTAATTGAGCAACATATCCTGAAAATTCCTGACCTAAAGTTAATGGAGTAGCATCCATCAAATGGGTTCTTCCTATTTTTACAATGTCTTTAAATGCAAGCGCTTTTTCGTTCAACGTGTTTTTTAGTTTCTCAACGGCAGGAATGGTAACTTCAACTACCTTTTTATATGCAGCAATATGCATCGCTGTTGGATAGGTGTCGTTTGAAGACTGAGATTTATTCACATCATCATTTGGGTGAACTTCGGTTTTGTCGCCTAAATTTCCACCTGCGTTAAAATGAGATCGGTTGGCAATTACTTCATTCACATTCATATTCGATTGTGTTCCGGAGCCGGTTTGCCAGATCACCAATGGGAATTGGTCATTTAGTTTTCCTTCAAGGATTTCGTCGCAGACTTTGCCAATCATATCTCTCTTTTCTGCTGGTAAAACTCCTAAGTCAGTGTTTGTGTAGGCGGCAGCTTTCTTTAAATAAGCAAAAGCCTTGATAATTTCATGGGGCATTGAGCCTTCGGGACCGATTTTGAAATTGTTTCTCGAACGTTCTGTTTGTGCGCCCCAAAACTTATCCGCAGGAACCTGCACTTCACCCATAGTGTCTTTTTCTATTCTGTAATTCATTGTGATTGATAATTTTATTAAGAGTTAACTTAAACCACAAAACCAATTCATGCTTTTTAGTACGAAAAGTATCTTTTGTGATTGATAAAATTACTCAATAATAAAAACCCTCGCAATTTATAATCATTATAAATACAGCGTAAAGTTGTTGATTTTGATCATGTTTTTTTCGTAAGCCGTATTTTTGCACCGAAAATAGAAAGTACATGGATTTTAAATATCAGGATCCGTATCCAATTTTGAAAGATGATACGGTATATAAAAAATTAACTTCAGATTATGTGAAAGTTGAGCAGCATGGAGAAAGAGAAATTTTAACGATCGATCCTAAAGGTTTGGAACTATTGGCTGAGGAAGCTATGGCAGATGTTTCTTTCATGCTTCGTTCTTCGCATTTAGAAAGTCTGAGAAAAATTATTGATGATCCTGAAGCAACTGATAACGATCGATTTGTTGCTTACAATCTACTTCAAAACGCTGCGGTGGCGGTAGAAGGTGCTTTGCCATCTTGTCAGGATACTGGAACAGCAATTGTAATGGGTAAAAAGGGCGAAAATGTTTACACAGGCGTTGAAGACGGCGAATATTTAAGCAAAGGAATTTACAATACTTACCAAAAAAGAAACTTAAGATATTCTCAGGTAGTACCGTTAACGATGTTTGATGAGAAAAATTCTGGTTCAAATCTTCCGGCGCAGATTGACATTTATGCTAAAAAAGGAGATTATTACGAATTTTTGTTTTTAACGAAAGGTGGAGGTTCTGCTAACAAAACTTTCCTATATCAGAAAACAAAATCTTTACTGAACGAAAAATCTCTTGAAGCTTTTGTAAAAGAGAGAATTTCAGACCTTGGAACAGCGGCATGTCCACCTTACCACTTGGCTTTGGTTATTGGAGGAACTTCTGCTGAAGCAAACTTGGCAGCAGTAAAAAAAGCATCGGCAAAGTATTACGACAATCTTCCGACAGAAGGAAATGAAGCCGGACAGGCGTTCAGAGATTTGGAATGGGAAGCAAAAGTTCAGAAAATCTGTCAGGAAAGCGCAATCGGTGCTCAGTTTGGAGGGAAATATTTAACGCATGATGTAAGAGTAATCAGATTACCTCGTCACGCGGCTTCTTGTCCGGTCGGGATGGGAGTTTCTTGTTCAGCGGATAGAAATATTAAAGGAAAGATTACCAAAGAAGGAATTTTCTTAGAGCAATTGGAACAAGATCCTAAAAGGTTTTTACCTGCAACACCGCCACATTTGGAAGAAGCTGTGGAAATTGATCTAAATAAACCGATGCCTGAAATTTTGGATGAACTTTCAAAATATCCAATCAAAACAAGATTAAAATTAAACGGAACATTAATCGTTGCCAGAGATATTGCTCACGCAAAAATCAAAGAATTATTGGATGCAGGACAGCCAATGCCTGAATATTTTAAAAATCATCCGATCTATTACGCTGGACCTGCAAAAACACCTGAAGGAATGGCTTCAGGAAGTTTCGGACCGACAACGGCTGGAAGGATGGATGTCTATGTAGACGAATTCCAAAGTCATGGTGGAAGTATGGTCATGCTGGCAAAAGGAAACAGAACTGCTGATGTCACCAACGCTTGTCACAAATATGGTGGTTTTTACATCGGTTCAATAGGTGGTCCTGCTGCGATTTTAGCGAAAGATAATATTTTATCAGTTGAAGTGGTAGATTTCCCTGAATTAGGGATGGAAGCGGTAAGAAAAATTGAAGTAAAAGATTTTCCTGCATTCATCATTACCGATGATAAAGGAAATGATTTCTTTGCCAATCTTGCGCATTAAGAATAAAGATTAGGTGAGTTGAAGTCTTTATTTAAAAGTCTTTTGTCTCTTATATCGAACAATTAGTTTAAAATAAAAATAAATTGCAAAATTTAGGTTCCATATCTTTTGATGAAAAAGAAAAAAGTCCTATTTTTGCCTAAAATCTATAAGAAAGATGATGTTATCAGCATTTTGGCCGTTTTATCAGTTCCTTTGGACAATTTACTTTGTTACAATGTTCCTAGTGGGATTCTGGTGTATTTTTATGTTTTTCGGTTTTGTTATCCCATTGTGGTTAACAGAAGGTTTGAAGGAGTATTTCGGTAAGGTAAAACCTTTCGATCCTGAAGACATCAGAAGAAAACTTATTACCGAGCAGGAAGGTGTTGAAGTAATTTTCAACCAGCCTAAAGGTCACGGTCCTTTCTTACACGATAGCCACGGGCACGACCACGGACATCATTAATTGATTGTCATTGCTTTCTCATATGAATTCCGAGAAAGTAATATCAAAGCAAAACAACATATATTAAACCACTGATTTATCGGTGGTTTTTCTGTTTTTAAAAAGAGCTCGTTCGCAGTTTTTCGGGAGATACACCAAACTTTTTCTTGAATGCACGCGTGAAATTTTGAACATATTCATAACCACAGTCAATTGCAATTTCTTTAATCATCAGATTTTTATTGATAATCAGTTTCTTCGCTTTCAACATTCGTAATTCAGAAATGTAATCGATAATGGTGGTGTGATAATGAGTTTTAAATTCTTTACGGATTTTGGTTTCATTAATTCCCACTATTTTACTTATTTCCTCAATTTTTAAATTCCTGTGAAAATTTTCGTCGATAAATTTTTTAATAATTAAAGGAGTTTCAGATAAATCTTCAGTGGTATTTTTTTCTTTAAACTGCTCAAAAACGAGAATCAATAATTTAATAATTTTTGCTTCTACAAATAATTTCTGCATCACTCCTTTTCGGTAGTAGCTCATAATTTCATGTATAATCATATGCATTTCTACCGTCATGTCTGGTGGGGTTTCTTTGTGTAAAAATATATATTGATTGTTAATCATCTGCTTTAGGATTTCTGCACTTTCCCGATTTGCTTGTGGATTGATTAAATTGAAAATATATTGATATCTGATCTGAATCTGAAAATATTTTAACGTATCATGAGTTGTCGACAGTTCAGCTTGACTCTTTTCTGGACTGTAATGTAAAATGTATTTGTTTTTCTGAAATTTAAATTGTGTTCCGCAATCATCAGCGTTGAGCCGGATATTTGGACTTAGTAAAAAAAGTAAGTTAAAGCTAGATTTTCCCTCTAAAAAAATAGCCTTTCCAAAATTCTCCTTATCGGTCTTCTCATACATCACAATCTCGATGTCGTCAGATGTAAATATTAAACCTCTCGTATTCTGCTTCTTCATAATATTTGTTTTTACTTCTTTCTTACATTGCTGAACAAGATAGGATAACATTTAGTTTGAAAATGATAAGTCTGCCCTGATTACGGAATGTATATTTGTGCAAAATTAAATTAAATTTAGAATAATTAAAAATAATATTCATCATGTTCAGAAATTTATATTGGAGTATAACGAGGCTAGGCTTAGGGCTAATTACTCTTACAGGCAGTCTCTTGTATGGTCAGCAATGGCAGGATGTAGGTACGGCTACAATTTCTGCAGGTGGTAGCAGTTTCAATAATGTAGCAGTTGATGCTCAGGGAAATTATTATGTATCCTACTACGATCTTTCTGTTAGCAAAGGTTCAGTGCAAAAGTTTAATGGTACTTCTTGGTCATATGTTGGTGGAAGTGCAGGGATTACGACGGGTTTTGCGACTTACAATTCTTTATCAGTTGCTCAGTCAGGAAATACGATTTACTATACAAATCAGGGAACAGGTCTTGAAGTGAGACAATTTAACGGGACTTCATGGACACAGTTGACAAGTCCGACAACTTCTACAGTAAATTATCAGGCATCTGCTGTTTCCTCCGCCAATACTTTGTTTACGTACTCCACACATAACTCCGGAACCGTTCAACGTTATGTAAACGGAGTTTGGGAACAGGTGGGAAATAACGGGTTCTCAAACGGTGCCACATTTGCAGAAATGGTTATAGGCTCAAACAATAAAGTCTACACCTGTAATGTTTCAAGCGGTGTAAGGGTGTACGAAAATACAATTACAGCAACATCCACAGATAACTGGACTTTAGTTGGGGGGCAGTATCGTTGATGCAGCATCATCTTCTGAACAGTATACTTCTGATATTGCCATTGATGGCAATAACAATCTTTATGTGGCGTATGTTTCAAATACTGCGGGCGGACAAAAATTAAATGTCAAAAAATTCAACGGAACTTCATGGTCACAAATGGGAGCTGCAAATTTTTCCAGCGGAAGGGTGCAGCATGTCGCCATCGCTGTAACCTCTGAGGGTGAACCTTATGTCGTTGCAAGCCGCTGGGAAAATGATGACATGTTAAAAAACACGGCTTATAAATTTGATACAACAACGCAGGCGTGGGTAGCTTTCGGAGGAGCTTTTATCTCCGACGGTGAGGCGACTTATAACGATGTAGCAATTGATAATGTTAATAATTATCTGGTGCTTTCTTATTCTCAAAGCGGAGTGAAAGTGAAGCGTATTTCAATTCCTGCCCTAACTACAAACCCTATCTGCAACAATACAGACCCGGGAAATACACCCGGAGATACGGGTTGTGTGACATTTAATTATAAAGGGCAACCTGTTATTTACACCACAGTTCGTGGTGCAGATGGAAAAATATGGCTTCAGCAGAATCTTGGAAGTTCCCAGGTAGCTACTTCCATAGCCGATACAGATTCTTATGGAGATCTTTTCCAGTGGGGAAGATGGGATGATGGTCACCAAACGAGAACTTCTGCCACGGGTGTAGCGCCAGCACAGAATAATCCAAGCGGACTGTCAGGAATCAACTACTATATTCTGGGAGCAAGTGGAAGTTCTTGGTGGGGAGCTAATGCGACAAGTGATCAGTGGGCGGCAGCTGGTGCAGCTGCAGTAACACCTGCAATTGGAGCAGACCCATGTAAAGCAATCGGACAAGACTGGAAAATGCCATCTCAGGCAGACTGGACATCTTTGGTGAATGCAGAATCAATTGGAAACCCGGCCACAGCATACAGCAGCAAATTAAAATTACCTGCAGGTGGATATAGAAGCAGCTCAGACGGCGGATTTACATTTGTAGGACAAAGAGGATATTTTTGGAGCTCAGACGTTGCAAGTACAGGAGGAAAATATTTATACATAGGTTCTACAATTGCTAATCCCTCATCTGGGGCGCCTAGAGGACAGGGAGCATCTTTAAGATGCATTAAAGATGCAGCGGCGCTAAGTACAACCGATATCAGAAAATTGACATTAGGAGTTTATCCAAACCCTACCAACGGAATTTTAAATATTAAAACAGATTCAAATGTTGAAATTGTAAATGTTACCAGTACTGTTGGACAAAAAATAAATGTACAGTTTAAAAACAACCAAA
Source organism: Chryseobacterium sp. JAH (assembly GCF_001507335.1). Lineage (GTDB taxonomy): Bacteria > Bacteroidota > Bacteroidia > Flavobacteriales > Weeksellaceae > Chryseobacterium. The sequence goes on from NZ_LMAH01000003.1 coordinate 607,225, forward strand.
TTAATATGAGCGGACTTCCAAACGGAGTTTACATTGTAGAACTGATGTTGAAAGACGGTCAGAAGTTTTCAAAAAAGATTATTAAAAACTAAAATACACACCAATCACAGATATTTAAATTTTAATTTTATTTTTTACATTGAGAGCTCATGCATTTTGTATGGGCTTTTTGTATGTACTTCGGCTAAAAATATTTGTCCTTATTTCCTTTTATCGGTGAGTGGGATTACCATTCAGAAAATGATTGTTCAATAAACATAAAACAATATAAAGCTTGTGAAAATGAACTTTTTTTATTTATCTTCAAATCCGTATCTTTGCATACTAAATTTTTAATATGTCTAAGTCATTAATTCCAAAATTAGAAGCGATAAAACAAAGATATAATGAGGTGGCAGACCTTATTATACAGCCAGACGTAATTTCGGATCAGAAAAAATATTCTTCATTAAATAAAGAATACAGCGATTTAGGAAAAATTGTACACGTTTACAATCAATATAAAAGTGCTTTAGACAATATCGCAGAATCTGACGAAATCATTGCAGATGGTTCAGATAGAGACTTGGTTGATATGGCTAAAGAAGAAAAAGTAGAAGCTCAGCAAAAGCTTCCCGGTTTGGAAGAAGAATTGAAAGTTCTTTTGATACCTAAAGATCCTGCTGATGACAAAAACGTAATTGTAGAACTTCGTGCCGGAACAGGTGGTGATGAAGCTGCAATTTTTGTGGAAGATGTTTACAGAGCTTATGCGATGTTTTTCAAAACGAAAGGATGGAAGCATGAGATCACAGACTCCAGCGAAGCTGCAAAAGGGTATAAAGAACTTATTTTAAAGATTGAAGGCGACGGCGTTTACGGAATCATGAAATTTGAATCCGGAGTTCACCGTGTACAGCGAGTTCCTGAAACAGAATCTCAAGGCAGAGTACACACTTCAGCAATTACTGTGGCCGTTTTACCGGAAGCTGAAGAAATTGATTTTGAATTAAATCCTGCCGATATCGAAATGCAGACTTCACGTTCAGGTGGAGCGGGTGGACAAAACGTAAACAAGGTAGAAACCAAAGTTCAGCTGACACACAAACCATCAGGAATGGTTGTGGTTTGTCAGCAGGCACGTTCTCAGTTGGCTAACCGTGAATTGGCAATGGAAATGCTTCGTACAAAATTATACGATATCGAAGTTCAAAAATCTGTTGGTGATATTGCTGCACAGCGTAAATCTATGGTTTCCACAGGTGACCGTTCTGCAAAAATCAAAACGTACAATTATCCCCAAGGAAGAGTAACCGATCACAGAATCAACAAATCAATGTACAATCTTGATGCGTACATGAATGGTGATATTTCTGATATGATCGATGCCGTAATCATGGCTGAAAATGCTGAGAAAATGAAAGGTGAAGAAGAAAATTATTAAGATTTTTCTTTTTATAATATTTAAAAGCTTTTGAGAAATCAGAAGCTTTTTTTATTCCCACAACTTTCCTTAAATTTGAGAAAATCCATCACAATGAATTTCAAACCAATTCTGTTAACAGCTGGAGTATTGTTTTCAGCTACTTTTTATTCTCAAAAAATGAATTATCCTAAAGCAGTAAAAGGAAATCAGACCGATACTTATTTTGGAACTGCTGTTGCAGATCCGTACAGAGATTTGGAAAACGATTCTGAACCCACCAAAAAATGGGTGGATGAAGAAGTCGCGTACAGTCAGAATTATTTATCTAAAATTCCGTTCAGACAGGAAATTGCAAAACAACTGACAGACATCTGGAATTACGAAAAGATCGGTGCACCTTTCAAAGAAGGAGATTATACGTACTACTATAAAAATAACGGACTGCAGGCGCAATCTGTTTTGTACAGAACCGATAACAAAACCAAAACAACAGAAGTATTTTTAGATCCAAATAAATTTTCAGAAAAAGGAACGACGTCACTTTCGAGCCTGTCTTTCAATAAAAAAGGAAATTTGGCAGCTTATGCCATTTCAGAAGGTGGAAGCGACTGGAACAAGATCATCATCATCGATGCCATTACCAAAAAACAAATCGACGAAACGATTGTAGACGTAAAGTTCAGCGGAATTTCGTGGTTAGGCGATGAAGGTTTTTATTACTCGAGTTATGATAAACCGAAGGAGGGAACCGTTCTTTCTGGTATGACTGATAAACACAAGGTTTATTATCATAAATTAGGCACAAAGCAATCTGCAGACCAGTTGATTTTCGGAGGAGAAAAAACACCGAGAAGATATTTGGGAGCATACCTGTCTGAAGACGAAAGGTATTTGATTATTTCTGCAGCCAATGCGACCAATGGAAATGAAGTTTATATTAAAGATTTAAAAAAGGGTGGCGATTTCGTCCAGATCAACAGCGGTTTTGATATCAATGCAAATATTGTGGATACAGACGGCGATAATCTCTACATTTTTACCGATAAAGATGCACCCAATATGCGTTTGGTGAAAACTACCATCCAAAATCCAGCTCCGGCAACCTGGAAAGACGTGATCCCTGAAACAGAAAATGTGTTGGGAATTTCTTCAGGCGGAGGATATTTCTTTGCAACCTACATGGTTGATGCGATTGACAAAGTAAAACAGTTCGACAAAAACGGAAAGCTTATCCGAGAAATTGCTTTGCCTGGAAAAGGGAATGTCGGTGGATTCGGTGGTAAGAAAAAGGAGAAGGAAATGTACTATTCTTTCAGCAATTATATTACGCCTGGAACTACGTATAAATTTAATGCTGATACAGGAAATTCTGAGGTATATCAGAAGCCTAAAGTAAAATTCAATCCTGAAGATTACGTTTCTGAACAGGTTTTTTACACATCAAAAGACGGCACAAAAGTTCCGATGATGATTAGCTATAAGAAAGGAATTAAGATGGATGGTAAAAATCCGACAATGCTGTACTCTTATGGTGGTTTCAACATCAGCTTACAGCCATCATTCTCAGTAGTTAATGCCATCTGGATGGAAAACGGAGGTATCTATGCCGTTCCAAACATCCGTGGAGGAGGTGAGTACGGTAAAAAATGGCATGATGCAGGAACGAAAATGGATAAGAAAAATGTATTTGAAGATTTCATAGCAGCCGGAGAATATCTTCAGGCTAAAGGCTATACTTCAAAAGAATACATGGCGCTTTCAGGAAGATCAAACGGTGGACTTTTAGTTGGGGCAACGATGACGATGCGTCCTGATTTAGCAAGAGTTGCTTTTCCCGGAGTGGGTGTTTTGGATATGTTGAGATACAATAAATTCACTGCCGGTGCAGGCTGGTCTTACGATTACGGGACGGCCGAAGACAACAAGGAGATGTTTAATTATTTAAAATCTTATTCTCCGGTTCATAATGTAAAAGCGGGAACCTGCTATCCATCAACAATGATTATTACGAGTGATCACGATGACAGGGTGGTTCCGGCGCATTCATTTAAGTTTGGTGCGGAATTACAGGAAAAACAGAAATGTGCAAATCCAATTTTAGTAAGAATTGAAAAGAATGCAGGTCACGGTGCAGGAAGAGCAACTGACCAGGTGATCAGTGAAAATGCAGATTTGCTTTCTTTTGCTTTGTATGAAATGGGGATTAAAAAGCTAGGAAAGTAATTGCTATTAAATTTTAGCAAATCAGCTTAACAATGAATTTACAAGATTTAGTGCCAAAAGAAAAAGGCGACGATCAAAACATTAGAAAACTTAAAAAGCTATCATTCGAGGAAATTCAGCCTATAATTCCTAACCTATTAATGTGGCTTCAAGATATCAATTGGCCAATAGCAACTGATGTTGCTGATGTTTTAGAACCATTTTCAGATAAATTAACGCCTTATCTGATGGAAATCTTTAAAACAAAGGATGGTATGTGGAAATATTGGATTTTAACCATTTATGGTAGAGAAACAAGAGATGAAATTTTCTTAAAAGAAATTACTAGAATAGCGACAATTCCGACACGAGATGAGGTTGAATGTGAGGTTGATCTGGAGGCGCAAGCAATTTTAAATGGCGACTATAAGTAAATTCACATAGATTAAAATAAGCGATATTGTATTTCTACAATGTCGTTTTTTTTGAATTTAAGTCGAGATTAAAGTTGTAATTCATAAATGGAAGATTTAATACGGAATAGGATAAAATCTTATTAATTTAAAAACAATAATTCTAAACCCATTTGTTAGATTAATTTAGTTATAAGTTTGAAAAAAATAAACAGATAAGAAAGAAAATCAAAGATTTTCAAAAACAAATGTGATCTTTTAAACAAAACAAAAATCTATGTGGCTAATGTATTAAAAAAGACTTCATTTTAACGATGTAATTCACCTCTTTATTGTTGAAAATCAACACCAAAACATTAATCCAAAAATGCTTACTTTTAAAATCTTAAATCGAAACTCATGAGAAGGGAAATTCAGAATAAAAATCCCCAATTTACCATATCAGAAAAACATTTGGAAGTCTATCAGTTTGAGAAAGACGGTCTTGAATTGAAATCAAAATACACTTCTGAGGATATTAAAGATCAGTCAATCAGTGATTCTTCACCGGGAATTGCTCCTTTTTTACGGGGCCCTTACTCCACAATGTATGTTCAGAAACCGTGGACGGTGCGTCAGTATGCAGGTTTTTCTACTGCTGAAGAATCCAATGCGTTTTATCGAAGAAATCTGGCAGCCGGGCAAAAAGGACTTTCTGTAGCTTTTGATTTGGCGACGCACAGAGGATATGATTCTGACCACGCAAGAGTAGTCGGCGACGTTGGGAAAGCTGGTGTTGCGATTGATTCTGTTGAGGATATGAAGATTCTATTTAATGAAATTCCATTGGATGAAATCTCAGTTTCGATGACGATGAATGGTGCCGTTTTACCGATTCTTTCATTTTATATTGTTGCTGCAGAAGAACAGGGAGTATCTCAGGATAAGCTTTCAGGAACGATTCAGAATGATATTTTGAAAGAATTCATGGTGAGAAACACGTACATTTATCCTCCCACACCTTCCATGAAAATCATTGCTGATATTTTTGAATATACGTCTAAAAATATTCCGAAATTCAATTCAATTTCCATCTCAGGTTATCATATGCAGGAAGCCGGTGCAACACCGGTTTTGGAAATGGCATACACTCTTGCCGACGGTTTAGAATACGTAAGAACGGGTATAAAGGCCGGAATGAACGTTGATGATTTCGCCCCAAGACTATCTTTTTTCTGGGCAATCGGAATGAATCATTTCATGGAAATTGCTAAGATGCGTGCTGCAAGATATATCTGGGCAACACTCTTGAAACAGTTTAATCCTCAAAACGCAAAATCGTTAGCATTAAGAACACATTCGCAGACTTCAGGTTGGTCTTTAACTGAGCAGGAACCATTTAATAATATCACGAGAACAGCCATTGAAGCCCTGTCTTCAGCTCTGGGGGGAACGCAGTCTTTACATACGAATGCTTTAGATGAAGCGATCGCGCTTCCTACAGATTATTCAGCGAAAATTGCGAGAAATACTCAGATTATTCTTCAGCAGGAAAGCGGAATCTGCGATGTAGTAGACCCAATGGGGGGAAGCAATTTAGTGGAAGCTTTAACTCAGCAGATGATTGAAGAAGCCATGAAATTCATCGATGAGGTAGAAAAAGAAGGTGGAATGACAAAAGCTATTGAAGCCGGGATTCCAAAAATGAGAATCGAGGAAGCTGCAGCAAAAAAGCAGGCAAAAATAGATAGTAGTGAGGAATTTATTATTGGCGTCAATTCATTTAAATCGAGTTTAAAACAGACTCCGATTGATATTTTAGATATTGACAACACTGAAGTTCGCAGAAAACAAATTGAAAGACTTGAATCTATTAAATTAAGCAGAAACGCTGAAGCGGTAGAAGAAGTTTTAAACCAAATCCGTGAATCTGCAAAAACCGGAAATGGTAATCTATTGGCATTATGCATCGAAGCCGCTCGCAGAAGAGTGACTTTGGGCGAAATGAGTGATGCCATGGAAGAAACGTTCGGTCGTTATAAAGCCAATATCAGAACAATACAAGGAGTTTACGCTATGAACGCAGGTAAAAACGAATACTTTGGTCAGGCGCTTCAGCTTACCCAAAAATTTGAAGAGGAAGAAGGGCGTCGCCCGAGAATTATGGTGGCAAAAATGGGTCAGGATGGTCATGACCGCGGTGCAAAAGTAGTTGCAACGGCTTTTGCCGACATGGGATTTGACGTCGATGTTGCGCCATTATTCCAAACACCGGAGGAGGTTGCAAAACAGGCGGTGGAAAATGATATTCATATTTTGGGAGTATCTTCTTTGGCTGCAGGACACAAAACTTTGGTTCCGCAGGTTGTAGAGGAATTAAAAAAATTGGGAGCAGAAGATATTACAATTGTCGTAGGTGGCGTAATTCCACAGCAGGATTATGAATATCTGTATGCGAATGGCGCTGATTTTATTTTCGGACCGGGGACAAATCTGCCGAAGTGTGCAGTGGATATTCTGAACAGGTTTCTACATTAAAATGTGATTAGAATCCAATAAATTGCACACCATTTGCATTGATAGCCATAACCAAAAAATAAAATATTATGGCTTATACAGTAGTTTCAGTATTTCCGGCAACTGTCAATACAGAGGAAATCACATCAGGATTAAAAAATCAGGGCTTTAATGAAGCAGATATTATTGTTTCAAAATCTACAGTTGAAGACGAATCGGCAGTCGATAATTATAGAGACGATGAAAAAACAAAAAGTTTCTGGGACCATGTTTTCGCAAGTGATCATGAATTATTAGATGCGTACAGCAGAGAAAGTATTGGTAAAATAAACGTAGTGGTCTACACTTCTACCATTACTGAGGCACAGGATGCGAAAAAAATTCTTGATCAGTATGGTGCACTAAAAATTTATAACAAACCTTCATTTAAAGAAGAAAAGTCTGACACAGCAGGGCTTCCGGAAGATGTCTATAACGGGATTATTTCTAAAGCGAGACACAATTTGTACTTCTTAGATTCAGAAAGAACAGCTGATCAGAGTACACGCGGTATGAGCGATACGATGGATGATCTTGGTTCAAAAGATTAAACTAAATTCTACAACATACAATCTGAGTAAAGCAATTTATTCAGATTTTTTTTATCGAATTTATTAAAAAATATTTGTCAGAATAAAAATTATTCTATCTTTGCACCTGACAATCAAGTCAAACCAATAAAAAATAACGAAGCAATGTTCAAATACAATCTATATACATTAGTAGGATTGCCTTTTGCAAAGGCGAGGCTTCGTGGTTTGGTACATTCTTAGAACAACAGTATAATGAAATATCAAAACCCGGAGTCGTAAGATTTCGGGTTTTTATTGCGCAATATTTCAAACTCAAAAAAGTTTCCCCGAAATCATTTTTTTAGGAGCTATTTCCCGCTTTCCGCTATATCTTTTTTCGCCAACGCTTTTTTCAAGCCAACGCAAAAAAAAGGATATCGCTGCAATCGGGGCTAGAGATTTCAGCTCCAAATCAATATTTGTCATAAAAATAGTATGACAACAACAATCAACTAAAAATTTAGTTGATTTAAATATTTTGATGTGAGAAAGTGCTATCATCTTACATCTATTATCTAAAATCTAAAAAGATGGGAAATTTAAAACTAAAAGGAAAAGATATATTAAAATTGGGCTATCCAAACAACCAGAGCGTCAATATCGCGTTGGAAGTGATGAAGAGAAATTTTGCAACCAAAAATATTCATTATGTAAAATCTCTTCTCAAGGAAATCCAGCAGAATCCGGAGAACTTTGAGAAAGATTTAACTTTCGGACAGATCGCGGAGGCTTTGCTTACATCCAAGAAAACCGAGAAAAGAATGCTCAACACCAACCGGGCGACTTTCCAGATTTTCGGAAATAATATTTCGGATGAAGCAAAAAACCAACTGTACACCGCATTGAAACTGCCAATAGCAACGCAAGGCGCTTTGATGCCCGATGCACACAGCGGTTACGGACTTCCGATTGGTGGTGTTCTCGCCGTAGAAAATGCCGTGATTCCTTACGGAGTCGGGATGGATATCGGCTGCAGAATGTCGCTAAGTATTTTGGATACGCCAATTTCATATCTCGACGGTGCAAGAGACAAATATGAAAAAGCACTTGTCGAACATACCAAATTCGGGATGTACGAAACGCACAAATCTCACGTCGACCACGAAATTTTCGACAGAGATACGTTCGGTTTAATTCCGATTTTGAGAAGATTAAAAGGAAAAGCCATCAAACAAATGGGAAGTTCCGGCGGTGGAAATCATTTTGTGGAATTCGGGGAAGTAGAGATTACGGAAGAAGACAAACAAATCAATCTTCCAAAAGGAAAATATCTCGGAATTCTTTCTCACAGCGGTTCGCGTGGATTGGGAGCGGAAATCGCTCAGTATTATTCGAGAGTGGCGACCGAACAATGTCCGTTACCAAAAGAAGCACAAAACTTTGCCTGGCTGGATTTGAACACGCATCTCGGATTAGAATATTGGACAGCAATGAATCTCGCAGGAGATTATGCTTCAGCTTGTCACGACGACATTCACCGAAGATTGGTGAAAGCAGTCGGCGGAAGAGTGAAGGCCAAAATTGAAAACCATCACAATTTTGCATGGAAAGAAATCCACAACGGAAAAGAAGTGATCGTTCACAGAAAAGGGGCAACACCAGCAAACGAAAATGAGTTGGGAATGATTCCCGGTTCGATGACGGCAAAAGGCTTTATCGTTCGCGGAAAAGGAAATCCAGATTCACTCAACTCAGCTTCACACGGTGCGGGAAGAGCTTTTTCAAGAGGAGAATGCAGAAATCGTTTCACCCAAAATGATATTAAAAAAGAATTGAAACTAAAAAATGTAATTTTAATGGGAGGAAATTCGGAAGAGGCACCGATGGCTTACAAAGACATCCATGAAGTGATGAATGCACAAAGTGAACTGGTGGATATTCTAGGAACTTTCCAACCACGAATAGTGAGAATGGACAAATAATGATTGACGTAAAAATCAAGATTTTAGTTCAACTGTACTCACTTGAAAAAATTAAAATTTAAACAAAATGAAAAAAATATATAAACAAGAATATATCAACTATCACGAGAGCATCCTTGTAGTTTGTCCAGATTGCGGGGAAGATGCTGTAGTGAAAAATGAATCTGATTATCAACGTGCCACTTTGGAATGCAGACATTGTAATCTGAAGAGAGCCGGATTGGAAACAATTGTTTTCAAGGTATTTGTGAAAATAAATTGTCCCGTTTGCGCTCATGCTATTCGTTTCGAACAGGGAAATTTGAAGGAGAAGCCAATAGGTGTAACTGTAAAATGTGATGCATGCGAATCCTCTTTTCAAATGAAGCCGAGAACTGAAAAGTACTGTAATTGTGCTGTAAAAGAGGAAGGCTTGATTCATGATAAGGTTTTTGGCCATCCGTATTATTTTCAGCAGGATTTCAAAGGGAAATTGTTCTGGGCAAGAAACCGGGAACATCTTTTGGAAATGGAGAATTATGTTTCATCAGATTTAAGAAGAAGATCGTCTTATGGAGCAAGAATGGTAGAAAAATTACCAACATTTATTAAAGAAGCTAAAAACAGAGAAGCGATCTTGAAAATTTTACAAAAATGGAAAAACTCATACAAATAACCTCAGGAAGAGGACCTTTAGAATGCCAATGGGTAGTTGCCAAAGTGCTGAAGGTCTTTCTTGAAGAAGCAAAACAAAATAAAATCGATTACGAAATCATCCACCGTGAAAATGGAGATGAAAACCTGACATTGAAATCTGTAACCATACTTTTAAAAGGAAAAGAAGTCAATGAATTTCTGAAAAATTGGCTAGGAAGCATTCTTTGGATTGGAAAAAGCACGTTCAGAAAATTCCACAAAAGAAGCAACTGGTTTATTGGGATTTTTGAACTGGAAGGTTTGGAGAAAATTGAATTTAATGAAAAAGAAATTCATTTTCAGACCACGAGAAGTCAGGGAAGTGGCGGACAAAACGTGAACAAAGTGGAAACTGCCGTTCGTGCAACTTATCTGAAAACCGGACAAAGTGTTTTCGTGCAGGATTCCCGTTCGCAACTGGAAAACAAGAAAATTTCAATCATCAGATTAAAAGAAAAAGTGATGGAATTTCACATTCAGCAACTGGAAAAACAAATGCAGGAAACCTGGAACAATCATTTGAATGTTCAGAGGGGAAATCCTATCCGAATTTTTTCAGGAACCGATTTTAAAAAGAATCATCAGGAGAAATCTTTCAAAAAACAAAGACATCAACTGAAAAATGAATTAAAAAATTACAGAAATGACCTTAACTAAAAGTAAATATTATTTCGAAGCGCTGGATAATTATCCATACAGCTTGCCGGAGTGTCTGGAAGCGTTGAATTATGCGCTTTCCTACGACCCTGAAGATGCAGATTCGCTTTGTCTGATGGGAAGAATCTACAGCGAAATGCTCGATGATTATGAAAAAGCAAAACTCTATTTTGAGGAAGCGATGCAGTGTGACGTGACCAATCTGAATACGCCAAAATACTACATTAAATGTCTTTTGGACAACGAAGATTTTCAGGAAGCGGAAAAGCTGATTAACTATTCTTTAAAAATTAAAGGAATTGACAGATCAACATTATGGTTTTACAGAGCTTTGTTGTCTGAGATGAGAGGAAGTCTTCCTAATGCATTAAAATTTTTAACCGAAGCGGAGAAGTTTTGCTTCACGCCACAAAGTTTGGATTTTATGAAAAGCCGAAAGAAATTCATCAAATCTAAGATGCCGAAGAAATCTAAAAAGAAGAAGGAGACGAAATAAGTCTCCTTTTTTGTAAATTTAATTTATGAAAAAATATTTATTTTTGATTCTATTGCTATTGATTTCCTGTAAAAAGAAAGAGGTGGAGAAAGAAATAATCCAAAAAGATGAAACTTTGGATTTAAGATATGAGGTTTTGAATCAATTAATAGACAGTGATAGTTTATCATACAATCAAAACGATTTTATTTATAGTAGTACATTAAAAAGTGTTTATCTCTACGAAAATGAAACTGATGAGCCAAAGCCAATCGGAATAACTTTGAAATATAATTCAGTTTTTTTACAAAAGGACTCCGCTTATTATAGAAATCAAGAGAAAATGATTTTCAATTTTAGATTTGATAAAAGAAAGGTTAGGCAAAAACTGCAATACGCTACAGATGAAGAACTTCACAAACTAAATGAAATTAAAAATAGTGATTTTTGGACTGAATTTGACAAAAAATATGGACACAAATGTATCCGCAGTTTTTCTGTACCTTTTTTTAATAAAGATAAAACTATGTGTATTGTGCAAAATTCGGTTTCTTGTGGATATTTAAATGCAAATGGATATACTGCAATTTATAAAAAGATTAATGGAGACTGGAAGGAAATAAAATCATTTGATCATTGGGTAAGTTAAGATATGAAGATAAATTTCACACTAAAACAACTACAATTGAAAGAAACATTCTCCATCGCTTATGGAAATTACAATCATCGTGATGCATTGTTAATTGAATTATCTCATCAAGGCTACAAAGGTTATGGGGAGTGTGTGGCAATTGATTATTATCACATCAATCTTCAAAGTTTTGTTTTAAAATTAAAAGAAATCCAAGATCAGATTAAAGATCAGAAAATCATTCATCCTAAAGAATTTTTTACATTTTTATTGAGTTTAAATCTTCATCCATTTTTAGTTTCTGCTTTAGATTGTGCGTATTGGGATTTGTTTGGAAAACTGGAGAACAAAAGTTTTATAGAGCTCAATCAACTTCCTACAAAGAATTTGACTGAAAGCTCCATCACTATTTCCGTTGGAGAGATAGAGCAGCAGATTAAGAAAATTGAAAAAAGTAATTGGAATCAGTTCAAAGTAAAATGCAAGGGTTTAGATAAAAAGCATGTTGAGGAACTTTTAAAACTAAACAGAAACATTGCTTTAGATTCTAACGCGAGTTTTTCAGATGAAGATTGCGTTTGGCTTCAGGAAAATGCTAAGATTCAGGAATTTTCATACTTAGAACAGCCCCGTCCTATTGATTATTATAAAATATTAAAAAAAGAAAGCTTCGCCAACTGGATGGCAGACGAAGATTGCCAAAATTTAGACTCGTTAGATAAACTGGTTCCTTATTATCAAAGCGTCAATATTAAACTGATGAAGTGTGGCGGATTGACTCCCGCTTTAGAAATGATCAAAAAAGCTAAAGAACTCAACTATAAAATTATGATTGGCTGTATGACAGAATCCAGCGTTGGAATCTCTGCAGGCTGCCTTCTTGCTGGGCTAGTAGATTATGCAGATTTAGATGGAGCAACGCTTATTTCCAATGATTACGCAAAAGGAAATTCTGTACAAAATGGAAAAATAATTCTATCCGGCAAACCGGGATTGGGAATTGAGCTAAAATAAAAAATAGGCTTTCACGGAAAGCCTATTTTTTATTCACGGAAATCAAGTAGTCGTAGACCATTTGATGTTGATCAGTATTTAATTTGGCTTTAGGCGCCATTCTGCTTAATGTTTTAATCCATCCCTGATTATCGTGCTTTGCAGGATCTGGAAGCTTATGACATCTGTTGCATGAGTTTTCAAAAACTGTTTTTCCCTGAGCTAGCTGCTCAGAAGAAGTATACTTCGGGCCGGTTACGGCTGTACTTTTCGGTCCACATGAAACTAAAAATACTGAACCTAAAACAAAACTAAAAACTACCTTTTTCATAATACTGCTTTTTGGTGAAATGACTAATTACTCTTCACAGAAACCACATAATCATAAACCCACTGATGCTGTTCATCTGTAAGTTTCGCTTTTGGAGCCATAGAATTCATAATTCCTACCCATTGCACAGAGCTGTAAGCTGTAGGATCTGGTAAACCATGACATCTTTTGCATGAATTTTCAAAAATCGTTTTTCCCTGTGCTAGCTGCTCGGCAGTGCTGGTAGCTGATTTTGGAGCTTCTGCTACAGGAGTAGATTTTGGTGTGCATGATGCTAGTAGAACAGAGACAATTGCAGCGGTAAGAAATATGTTTTTCATGAAGTTTATTTTTTGATTAAAGCAAAAGTAAGCAATTCCTCAAAGGGTTCATATAAGGCCGTTTAATTTAGAAGTATTAAAATTAATATTTCATTTTCCAAGAAATTGCTGGTTATTTTTATATTTTTGAATGAATGAAACCGAAAGGTTAAGTTGACCTTTGGAAAAATATAAATAATCTGATGAAATTTTCTACTGACGACCTGATAGAAGGAATACAGTCTGGCAACAAGCGCCTGATTGCAAAAGCGATTACTTTGGTTGAGAGTAAAAAAGAAGAACATCGTCATCAGGCAGAAGATTTATTGAAAAAGATAATGCCTCTGACAGGAAAATCAGTCCGTGTCGGTATTACAGGCGTCCCGGGTGCCGGGAAATCTACTTTTATTGAAAATTTTGGAAGGTTGGCTATTGCTAAAGGGAAAAAGGTAGCTGTACTCGCAATCGACCCGAGTTCTTCTATCAACAAAGGAAGTATTTTGGGTGATAAAACCAGAATGGAAGAACTGGCGAAAGAAGAAAATGCATTTATTCGCCCCTCTCCAAGTTCTGGATTTTTAGGTGGAGTTGCCAATACGACTTTCGAAACAATGATGATCTGTGAAGCCGCCGGATACGACTATATTTTAATTGAAACCGTTGGAGTCGGCCAGTCGGAAGTTTTGGTTTCAGACATTACCGATGTTTTTTTATTTTTAAAAATTATCGGTGGCGGAGATGAGCTTCAAGGAATCAAACGTGGGATTATGGAGATGGTTGACGTGATCTTTATTAATAAAGTGGAAGAAAGTAACCTTCAAAAAGCCAAAAATACAAAACTTGAATTAAAACGCGCCCTAGATTTTCTTCCATCAAAAGAAAAAAGCTGGAAAGTTCCTGTTGTGCTCGGCTCAGCACTTTATAACGAAGGCCTCGATGAAATTTACTCCAAAATTGATGAATTTATCGACCTAAAGAAAAAAAAGGAACGTTTTGATGTTGTCAGAAAACAGCAGTCAGAAAAGAGGTTTGAATATTGGGTTCAAGAATATATTTTAAGCACGATGAAGCGAAATGAATCTTTAGAGGCAGCATATTTTAAGCACAAAAAAAATGCTTCGGCACTGGTGTCAAATCCAAGTACTGAAGCAAAATTATTTGTTGAGAAATTTTTAAATAAAGATTAAAGTTTTTCTTTTTCTTTTACTTCTTCATTTTTAGAAATATATCCATCATAAGTAATTGGCTGTCGGTCATTACTTCTTATCGATGTAAATGCTTTACCATTTTTATAGACTTCAATGTTAATATCTGAGACGTTTTTTACATCATTTGGTTTGATTTTAAGAACCCAGTTTCCTTTCTTGCTTTGAGATTTGGTAACGGTATAATCTTTAGAGGTAAACCTATAGCTGTTATCTGAACTTCCATAGGTGGTGTTGAAAGCTCTTCCAAAGTATGGAAGCACAACTTCCATTTTGCCCTTTTTCAATTCAATCTCATAACCGTCACCATCCAGTTGTAGTATTCTGGTTGAAGGATTATTAGGAATGGAATTTAAAGCATTGATTACATCATAATTCATCGGATTTGCTCTTTCAGCATGAAATGTAAATTCTTCCGAAGTCACAAGTGCATTAACCATTTGAGCATCTGAGGTATTCTGAGATGAGCAATTCTGGAATGATAGCGTCAAAATAAATACTGATATAATTGAAATAAACTTTTTCATGATATGATTGATTAGTATAATGAGATAGCAAAATGTATGCAAATCTTTAATAAATAATTTGTTTTGGAACAGAAATTGTAAGGTTGAACTTATAATACGCAATACAATGAAAATTACACATCTTTTAGGAATTGGAGCAACGGTTTTATCGGTTGCAGCTTGTACGACAAACCCTATTACTGGGAGATCTTCGTTACAAATAGCAAATAATTCTGAGATAGAAGCGATGGCTTTACAGCAATATAAGCAAACGTTAACCAAATCTAAGGTAATCACGGGTTCTCAGGCTCAAAGCGTTAAAAACGTAGGAAACAGAATTAAAAACGCTGCAGAAAAATATTATGCCAGTATCGGACGTGGTGCCGATCTTGCCAACTATCAATGGGAATTTAATCTGCTGCAGGACAGTCAGATAAACGCATGGTGTATGCCAGGAGGTAAAGTTGCAGTGTATTCAGGAATTCTTCCTATCACCAAAGATGATACAGGTTTGGCTGTTGTAATGGGACACGAGGTTTCTCATGCATTGGCCGGTCATGGTAATGAAAGAATTTCTCAGTCAATGATTGCTCAAGGATTGGGAACTGCATCTGGTTTAGCAATTAAAAATGAAAAGACAGCAGCAATCTTTCAAAGTGTATATCCTATAGGATCGCAGGTTGTTTTATTAAAATATGGAAGAAATCAGGAGTTGGAAGCTGATCAAATGGGATTATATCTAATGTCAATGGCCGGTTACGATCCAAGACAGGCAATTCCTTTCTGGAACAGAATGGATTCTTCATCTTCAGGAGCCAGACAGCCGGAATTTTTATCCACCCACCCAAGTCCCGGATCAAGAGTAGGCGACATTCAGAAGAATCTTCCTAAAGCATTAGAATATTACAGAGCAGCAGGAGGAAAGGTTTAATTTGAAATAAATTTTTCTTTCTTAATTTTATTAACCCAAACATCCTATCATGAAAAGTATCTCAATCACAGGGCTTATACTTTTAGCAGTATCTGCATTACTTTTTTACTTGACGACAGATTTTACTGTTGAACGAATTACAATCTCACATGTGATGGGCGTAATGGCAGGAATCGGAATCGGTTTAATAATCGGTGGAATGATAGGGTATGTGAGCAAGGGTTCGGCTATCAAAGCAGAGCAAAAAAGAAAGGAATTTAAACAGCTTCAAAGAGATAAAGAAGAACTTGAAAAGCAAGCTGCAATCATCGCACAGCGTGAAGCAGAGCTTGAACATCAAAACAAAAATCCTCAAATTTAATTGAGGATTTTTTATTGCTGTATAAACTGTAATTTAGAATTTATATCCCACACCGAGCATAAACAGACTTGATCTGTTGTCATAATTAATCTCTTGGCTTGAACCTGCTATATTGTTGATGAATTTTCTCTGATCTTTAGAAAAAGCTCCCTCGTATTTTGCCGAAAGAATCACTTTTTTAATCTCACTTTGAACACCCAGCTGGTATCCAACGGTAAATTCTTTGGCATCAACTTTTTGTACAAAATCTCCGAAGTTATCTCCTTTAGATAAGTTGAAACTTCCAACCGGTCCTGCATAAACACTTAACAAATCGCCCAAAACATTTACACCTACTAAAACAGGGATATCAACTCTGTTGCTTTTAGCCTTAATGGTGGTTGCCTGAGCATTAGCGTCATTGGCTACAGTGAATTCATTGCTGAAATTTGTATAATAAATTTCAGGCATCAAATACAAGGCAGTTGGTAAATCGATTTTCATTGATAAACCTGCGTTAAAACCGGTAATGTTTTTGCCTTCTTGCTCTACAGCATTGGTAGCGGCAGTTTTAAGGTTTTTCCATGATGCAGAACTTGTAGGGATCAAAACGTTTGCTTTTGCTGCAAGCGAAATTTGAGCCGAAGCAAATACTGAAAAACTTAATAATGCGATACTAATTATCTTTTTCATTGTCTTCAATTTTAGTGATTGTATTTTCTACGTTTTTATGATTTTCGAGTAAATATTCTCTTAATTCTTTAAATAATTCTGATGAATAAACGAAATCAATCAGATTTTTATTGCCGGCAGTTATAAGGATATCTTTATTCCCTTCCCATTCCTTAATACCCAATCTCAGATAAACAATTTTTTCACCAATTGTCATCACCGAATTCATGTCGTGGGTATTGATGATGGTCGTTGTGTTGTATTCCTTCGTAATCTCGAGCAATAAATCATCAATGACATTTGATGTATATGGATCCAGTCCAGAATTGGGTTCGTCACAGAAAAGATATTTTGGATGGTTTACAATTGCTCTTGCAATGGCAACACGCTTTTGCATACCTCCTGAGATTTCTGACGGAAATTTTCGGTTGGCTTTATCTAAATGTACTCTTCCAATTACTTCAAAAACTCTTCTTTTCTTTTCTCTGAAAGTAAGATTGGTAAACATATCCAGCGGAAACATGATGTTTTCTTCTACGGTTAAAGAGTCAAACAGTGCACTCCCCTGAAAAAGGGTTCCGATTTCTGAACGGAGTTGCTGCTTTTCTTCACGATTCATTACATTAATATCCCTTCCGTCAAACAAAATTTCCCCTGAAGAAGGTTGATAAACATTCAATAAGCTTTTCAGGAATACTGTTTTTCCAGACCCACTCTGCCCGATAATCAGGTTTGTTTTCCCCTTTTCGAAAGTGGTTGAAATTCCTTTCAGCACTTCAACATCACCAAAACTCTTTTTAAGATTTTTTACCTCAATCATCAGCTTAATATTAATTGTGTTAAAATTAATTCGGAAATAATGATGAAAACCATCGTCCAAACCACAGCCTGTGTACTCGCTCTACCCACTTCCAGAGAACCACCTTTTACGAAATATCCAAAATAAGATGGGACTGTTGCAATAACAAATGCAAAAACAATAGTCTTGGCAAACGCATAATAAATAAATAGATTAGGCATATACATTTGGATACCTGTAATATAATCTGCAGTTGTCCAGTTTCCGGTAAGCATTCCTGCAATATATCCGCCTCCAATACCAAAAACGATACTTATTGCAATTAGAATAGGATTGAAGATAAGGCATGCAATAATTTTAGGTAGAATAAGGAAGTTAGGAGAGTTAACCCCCATAATATCCAATGCATCAATCTGCTCAGAAACTCGCATGGTACCAATTGTCGATGCAATATATGAACCCACTTTTCCAGCAAGAATTAAACTGATAATGGTAGGTGCAAATTCTAGAACTAAAACTGCCTTTGTTGCATAACCTACAAATGAAGTTGGTATGGGGAATGATGATGCATCAAAATTATTAAACATCTGAATGGCGACTACTGCACCTACAAAGATAGACGTGAATGTAACCAACCCAAAAGAGTTGACCCCCAAGTCATTGATTTCTCTCATAAATAATTTCCAGAAAACTCTCATTTTCTGAGGCTTTTGAAGAGATTTACCGATCAGGATCATATATTCACCGATGGCTGTAAAAAACTTTTTTAACATTCTGCTAAATTAGGCTATTTTTATTTATTTTACTTTGCATTTTTATCACCGAAAAGTGCCAAAAGAATGGTTTTAAGATGATAATTATTTCCAGAACAAACTCCGTATTTCTGATATAAATGCATCTGCGAGAATATGTATTCATCTGACCTCCCTGTTTTCTGAATCTCCACGAAAACCACTTTCCACATTCATACATGACCCGGATTGGTTCAACTTCTTCATGACGCCCACCTTTTCTGCACAAACAGATCCTTTCAGGCTTTTTTAATCATTATGCAATGAAAGGAAACAGCCAAAAACAAATCAAAACTAAGACCAATGTCGAAAAAAATAATAATATCACCACTTCTGCTTAAGAGATACAAAATAGAAATACCTAAAATTAACTAAAGGTTAGCAGGATAATAATCAATTTTAAATCTCTTGAATATCTTCTTGGCATCTATTATACGTTGATACAGAGCTGATTTAAGGGAATTTAGGGGATATTGAGATATTTATGGGTCTGTACTGATGCCTGCCAGCGCGGGTTTGCAAGAATGAAATCTGTAATTTTCGGATATATTTCATCACGTTTACTCCACTCGCTCTGAAGATAAAGTCTGCAGTTTTTCGAAACTTTTGCAGCCTGTTCTTCAGCAAATTTCAGATCATTATTGTTAAAAACAATCACTTTCAATTCGTGAGCTTTTTGATAGATCTCTTCTTTCGGCAATCCTGTTTTTTTGGGTGAAAGAGTAATCCAATCTAACTGGCCGCTCATTGGATAGGCTCCGGAAGTTTCGATATGAACTGTGCAGCCTAGTTCCTTTAACTTTCCGGTTAAAACATCTAAATTCCACATCAATGGCTCACCGCCTGTTAACACAACAATTTTGCAGTGTTTTGCAGCTGTCTCTGCAATTTCCTCAGCATTCATCAAAGGGTGAAGTGTAGGATCCCAGCTTTCTTTTACATCACACCAGTGACAGCCTACATCACAACCTCCAAGTCTGATAAAGTACGCTGCTTTTCCGGTATGCGCACCTTCGCCCTGAATAGTGTAAAAATGCTCCATCACCGGGAGCATTTTACCTTCTTTTAATAATATGTCTTCTACTAAATCCATTTTAAATTAGTCATTATAGACTGAAGTTTTGTAAGCAATGATCGTATTTTTCATCAACATTGCTCTTGTCATTGGACCAACTCCTCCCGGAACAGGTGTAATCCAGCTTGCTTTTGCAGCACAGCTGTCAAAATCTACGTCACCGGCAAGATAGTATCCTTTTGGGGAATCATCATCTACTCTGGTAATACCAACGTCAACTATTACCGCTCCGTCTTTGATCATTTCACCCTTCAAAAAGTGTGGATCTCCCAAAGCAGTAATCACGATATCAGCTTTTTTAGTGTATTCTTCAATGTCTTTCGTATATGAGTGAGTCAAAGTTACCGTAGAATTTCCAGGGAAATCTTTTCTTCCCATTAAAATACTCATAGGTCGTCCCACAATCTTACTTCTACCAATAATCACACAGTCTTTCCCTTTTGTTTCGATATTATATCTTTCTAATAAGGTTAATATTCCGAATGGGGTAGCGGGTAAAAACGTGTCCATTTCCAGAGCCATTTTTCCGAAATTTGTAGGATGGAAACCATCAACATCTTTTCTCGGATCAATTGCGTTAATGATTTTCTCCTGATCTACCTGATCTGGTAGGGGTAACTGAACGATAAATCCGTCTACTGACTTATCTTTATTTAGTTCTTCAATTTTTTCCAATAATTCAGATTCTGAAACCGTACTTGGAAATTTTACTAAGCTCGATTGAAATCCTACTTCCTCACAATCTTTCACCTTAGCATTTACATATGCCTTACTTGCTCCATTGTTTCCAACAAGAATTGCTACCAAATGTGGTGCTCTTCTTTTGCTTTCACGAATTTTATCAACTTCAACCTTGATTTCTGCTTTTATTTCTTTGGAAACTTTTAATCCGTCAAGAATTTCTGCCATTTTTACTTTTATTACTTTATTAAACTTCCTATATGTAGAATAAATAAAATTTTGATGAATTTTACGCTCATTATTTCATCAAACATTTATCTAATTTCTTTTTATTTATTTGATTTGTAATAATTAATCAAACCATTCGTAGAGCTGTCATGAGAGCTGATAGCCTCACTGTTTTCCAATTCGGGTAAAATTTTATTGGCTAAAACTTTTCCTAATTCTACACCAAACTGGTCAAAACTGAAAATGTTCCAAATCACTCCCTGCACAAAGATTTTATGTTCGTACATTGCAATTAGTTGTCCTAGTGAAAAAGGAGTTAATTCTTTGATTACAAGGGAGTTTGTTGGGGTGTTTCCTTGGAAGACTTTGTAGTTTAATAAGAAATCAATTTCTTCTTCAGATTTCCCTGATGCTTTTAATTCCGCCTCTGCTTCTTCTTCATTTTTACCAAAAGCTAACGCTTCGGTTT
The DNA here is from genome assembly GCF_001507335.1 of Chryseobacterium sp. JAH. Taxonomy (GTDB): domain Bacteria; phylum Bacteroidota; class Bacteroidia; order Flavobacteriales; family Weeksellaceae; genus Chryseobacterium. The sequence continues at coordinate 628,032 of NZ_LMAH01000003.1, forward strand.
GTGCAAAAAAGTTAGCCAGCAATTTATCCTGATGATCAGAAACTTTGTTTGGGCTCTTCGCATAGGCAATAAAATCTGCAGGAATCAACTCAGTTCCCTGATGAATCAATTGATAGAATGCGTGCTGCCCATTAGTTCCCGGTTCACCCCAGATGATTGGTCCTGTTTCATATTCTACGAATTCTCCGTTTCTGTCAACACATTTTCCGTTACTTTCCATATCGCCTTGCTGCAGATATGCTGCAAACCGGTCAAGATATTGAGAATACGGAAGAATTGCATAGGTCGTTGCAGCGTAAAAATTACGGTACCAAATTCCCAGAAGTCCCATCAATACGGGAACGTTTTCAGCAAAATCAGCCGTCTGGAAATGTTGATCTGTATTCTCGGCACCTTTTAATAGTTGTTCGAAATTTTCATACCCAACTGAAAGTACAATACTTAAGCCGATTGCACTCCACAATGAATATCTTCCGCCAACCCAATCCCAGAATTCGAAGATATTTTCTTCTGCAATTCCGAAGTCTTTAACTGCTTGAACATTAGTTGATAATGCTACAAAGTGTTTTGCTACATCTTCCTGTTTTCCAGCTTTTAAGAACCAATCTTTTGCTGAATTGGCATTCGTCATCGTTTCCTGAGTCGTAAACGTCTTAGAAGCTATGATGAACAAAGTTGTTTCAGGATTAAGATCTTTAACAACTTCAGCGATATGATTTCCGTCCACATTAGAAACAAAATGAACATTTAATCTTGTTTTAAAATGTTTCAGAGCCGAAACTACCATCACAGGTCCCAAATCTGAACCACCGATTCCGATGTTCACGACATCTGTGATTTCTCTGCCGCTGAAACCTTTGTGATTTCCTGAAATAATGCTTTCAGAAAAAGTTTTCATGTGGTCTAGAACTTTTTTAATTTGTGGTTTGATATTCTCACCGTCAACCAAAATTTCTTTATCAGAAAAATCTCTTAAGGCAGTATGTAACACAGCTCTTCCTTCTGTTTCGTTGATTTTATCTCCGGCAAACATTTTAGAAATAGCATCCTTCAGCTGACATTCTTCTGCCAAATTTAATAGAAGCTCTTTTGTTCCAGAATCAATTAAGTTTTTAGAATAATCAAATAAATAATTTTCTTTTTTGATAGAAAACTCTTCAAAGCGATTTGGATTAGATTGAAAAAGACTTCTCAGTTCAAAATCATTGTTTCCAAAATGTTCGTCAAGCGCTTTCCAGCTGTTAGTTTGGGTTGGGTTTATTTTAGATAGCATATTTTAAATTTGAATTAGAATTTTAAGGAATATATCCGAATAGCTTTTCCAAAAATTCCGTTTGATAAATTATGATTTGCAAATTTACGGAATTTCGGACAATGAAGTTTATTGTGGATTAAAAATCAGTTGGCGAGTTCCAATTCGATACAAAGACTATAATTAGAATTATTGATTTTCTTTTTGTTTAAAATATTTTTCCATTGTAAATTCCCACTAAAAGAAAAAATATTTGATGCCTCCGACTCGTATCCTTGAAATTTTGGAGCAATTCCTTGTTGCATTACATTTTTTAAGCGTTTTCCATCAGGATATTTAATATCTGTTATATAGGTAAATTTATTTTGCTCATTTACAATCCATTCAAAACCTATGAAAAAACCATTTTTAGGAAATTGTATTGGTGTTTTAGAAAGATCAATTTCTGTAATATTCTTACCTGATTTACAAGTAACCAATATGCTGTTTACTTTGTCTTTTGATGGTTTACCACCTTCATTATCGTAAAAAACAAGATTAAAGGTTGCTTCTTTAATGGCTTTTTCGACTTTTGTGGGTATTCTGATTTTTTTTATGAAAAGTTTTTCATTAGAAACATCAGCTTTAAATAAATCTACGACTACCCAACTCATAGTGGAAGCAGAAAAACCCATGCTGTTATTCTTAATTATACCTAACTTAAAAGCTTTTTGAAATTTTGGTCGCACAATCTCCACCTCAGCAATCTCAATAAATTTAGGTTTCAGCAAATACACGGACTGATATTTTTCCGTTCTGAAATTTTCATAACCAAAAGATTGAATTTCTGATATTTCTTCACCTTTATCCAATAGTGTTTCTCCATTTTCTTCTGTGTTTTTGTAATAATCTTTGTCTTTTAAAATCAGTTTAGCATAAGGAATTGGCTTTTGATTTTCTGCGTCAATCACTTTAATTTTCTGAGAGAACATCAGAAGGGGATACAGGAAGCTGATTAAAATTAAGAATTTGGTTTTCATCTTTTTAAATAAAATTTGATCAAAAATAATTATTTGAATTCACTATGTAATGAAATTAATGCTGAATTGTAAAAAAATCTTAGATTTAAATATTCATATTTAAAAATCTACCTTAAATGCTAAGTAGAAGAACTTTTATCAAAAAATCATCGCTCGGATTAGGCTTATTTGCATTGCCGACATCTGCTACATTCTTATTTGACAAGGATTTTGTCTCGAAAAGACCAAAATTAAGCGACCGAAAATTCATTTCAGCCGCTGTAGAAAATACAATCAAAACGATCAAAAAATCTATCACAGATCCTGAACTGGCCTGGATGTTTGAAAACTGTTTTCCAAACACTCTTGATACAACGGTGAAATTTTATCATAAAAATAATAAACCTTTTACATACGTGATTACGGGAGATATCGACGCGATGTGGCTTCGTGATTCTTCGGCGCAGGTTTTCCCATATTTAAGTCTGGCTAATGAAGATGAAAAACTGAAAAATCTGCTGAAAGGTGTCATCAATAAACAGGTTGAATGTGTTCTGCTCGATCCTTACGCCAATGCTTTTTTTGATGATGCTGCAAAAATTAGCGAATGGAAGGATGATTTAACAGAAATGAAACCCGGAATTCATGAGCGAAAATGGGAAGTTGATTCGCTATGCTACGTGATGCGTCTTTCTTGTAATTATTGGAAGGTGACAGGAGATTCATCTGTTTTTGATGGAGACTGGAAAAAAGCGATGCTGTTGATTTTACAAACCTTTAAACAACAGCAGAGAAAAGATTCAAAAGGTCCTTACAAATTTCAACGGGCCAATGGAAATGCTTTAGATACACAATTTGCAGGAGGTTTTGGAAATCCCACTAAAAAAGTGGGCTTGATTCATTCTATGTTCAGGCCTTCTGATGATGCTACTTTTTATCCTTTTTTGATTTCTTCGAACATGTTTGCTGTCGTTTCTTTGAGTGAAACTGCAGAGATTTTTTCTCAGGTTTTAAAAGAGGAAAATTCGGCTTCTCAATTTAAAAACTTAGCCCAAGAAGTTGATGACGCCATTCAGAAATATGCGATTTTAGATCATCCTGAAGCAGGGAAAATCTATGCCTTGGAAATTGATGGTTTCGGAAATGCATTGTTTATGGATGATGCGAATGTTCCGAATTTGCTTTCAATCCCCTATTTGGGCTATGCTTCAAAAGATGATGAAGTCTATCAGAATACCAGAAAGTTTTCGCTGAGTAAAGCCAATCCTTGGTACAGCGAAGGGGAATTTGCCAAGGGAATCGGCGGTCCACACATTGGTGAACATAAAATTTGGCCTTTGGGTTTGATCATGCAGGCGCTTACAACTGATGATGAAGAAGAAATTATTTCAGTTTTAAAAATCCTTAAAGCAACCCACGCAGGAACCGGATTTATTCATGAATCTTTCGATGTACATAATCCCAAGGACTTTACAAGATCATGGTTCGCCTGGGCAAATACTCTTTTTGGCGAACTGATTTTGCATCTTCATAAAACGAAACCTGAAATTTTGAAAAGACGATTTTAAATATAAAAACCTCCACAAAAGCGAAGGCTCAGAAAAATCTATGTTGATAACCTAAAGGTTAGGATGCCGTATTGTGTTCTTTTGTTTTTTGCTGAATTTTATTATTAGATTTGTTTTTTCGGTAAAAGTAAAATATGATAAGAGCAATAAGTACAATAGGCCAAATGGTAACCAATCCCACAAGAATTTTTTGAATCAAATAAAACCCTTCCACAAAAGCATTTTTCACATCATACAGGAAATTAAATTTATATTTATTGTCGATATTTTGTGAGTTTGTTACGGCAATTTCTGCAATACGAAGTTTAGGTTCTTTAATGTAAATATCGACTATGCTGTATTTCAAATGATCAGTTACGTCCATATTGGCGAGCTGCTGTTGATTTTCCTCAGACATATTTTCATCGTTCATTTTCACTTTGTCTTTGGTGATTTTAAGCTCTGAAATATTTTCACTGGTCTTCTTGATTCTTTTTCCTTCCAGTTCAGCATATTTAATGGTTGCGGTTACATCTTCAGCATTGATGACTCTTGAATTTAAAAAAAGCTTTTTATCATTAATTAAGATTAAAAAGTCACCCAGTTTTTTGGAGGGAACACGAACCTTCATCGTGTTTTCAGTCTGGTATTTTTTGACAAGCATTGCAGCTTCATTAGAAGTATTAAAAGTTTCTTCTGAAACAACATTGCTTTGAAGATTGCTGTTTGTCACAAATCCACCAATTTCCTGAACCGATTTTTCTATTGAAGTAGTAGCTTCGTAGACATCTTTTACTTCCATGTTGACGTTCGCTGTTTTGATAAACTGTTTGTCTTTTACAGATATCGTTGCGACTGATGAAACACTATCGGAAATGGTTACTGAAGCAGAATCTGCAGAAGTTGACATTTCATAATCACTTGCTGTAGCTTCTCCTTTTTTGCAAGAATAAATTCCGAATAAAATTGCTGTGGAGATCGATAGTTTGATGTAAGTCGTTTTCATATGATATTTTTTAATTTTTTTCTTACTTCAAAGTTGAGAACGAAACCTTTGTAATGTTTGAAAATGAAAAGTAAAAAATTTGTAAATAAAATTAAAGAATTATACTATTGAAAATCAATGTTTTGTAAAAAGGTAAAGCCTGTGTGCCTGGTATTTCGGATTGATTTTTGCTTAAATTTTACAAATCAAACCAAAATCAATATGTCTAAAACTTTTTCAAAAATCAGAAACGCCATAGAATTATTTAAATCGATTGATTTTGATCAGTTAGGCGAAATCTCACAAAAAGTAAATCTTCCCAAACTCATGGAAAATTTCTCAAAGCTGGATGATAATCAGCTCAAGGGAATGATGAAAATGCTTGATCCAAATAAGAAAAAGAAAGAGCTGCCACCGATTGATGGAGATTTCTACGATATTTATCACACTTTGACACCCGAGCAAAGGGAGGTTCAGCAGAAAGTAAGAGATTTTATGGAAAAGGAAATGAAACCTTTAGTTAATCATTATTGGTTACGAGATGAGTTTCCGCACGAATTGATTCCGAAATTTCAAAAGCTCGATATCTGTGGAGTCACTTATGATGGTTACGGCTGTAAAGGAATGCCTTTTCTGATGGAAGGTGTTATTGCTATGGAAATGGCTAGAGTTGATGCTTCAATAGCAACTTTCTTCGGAGTGCAGTCAGGATTGTCAATGGGTTCAATTTACATTTGTGGTTCAGAAGAACAGAAACAAAAATGGCTTCCACAAATGCAGAAGTTTGAGAAAATAGGAGCTTTTGGATTAACAGAACCAGAAGTCGGTTCGGGAGCAGCCGGAGGTTTAACGGTTACGTGCAAAAAAACTTCTGAAGGATGGGTTTTAAATGGACAGAAAAAGTGGATTGGGAATGCAACGTTTGCAGATTTGATTATTATATGGGCAAGAGATTTAGGCGATGGCGAAGTAAAAGGTTTCATTGTTGAAAAAGATAACCCAGGATATTCTGTTGAGAAAATCAAAGGAAAAATGGCGTTGAGAATTGTTCAGAATGGTTTGATCACATTAAAAGATTGTACAGTAACCGAAGAAAACCGGTTGCAAAATGCCAATTCTTTCAAAGATACCGCAAAAGTGTTGAGAATGACGAGAGCAGGAGTTGCATGGATGGCGACAGGCTGCGCAAGAGGAGCGTATGAAAGTGCTTTAGATTACACCAGAACACGTGAGCAATTCGGAAAACCAATTGCCTCTTTTCAAATGATTCAGGGACACTTGGTAGAAATGCTTTCTAACTTAACTGCGATGCAGACTATGGTCTTCAGGCTGTCTGAAATGCAGGATGAAGATATTTTGAAAGACGAACACGCATCGCTGGCCAAAGTTTTCTGCACCATGAGAACGCGGGATATTGTTTCGCGAGCCCGTGAGGTTTTAGGCGGAAACGGAATTCTGCTTGAGTATAATGTAGCGAGATTTGTGGCAGACGCAGAAGCTATTTATTCTTACGAAGGAACGAAAGAAATCAACTCACTAATCGTTGGAAGGTCGATTACAGGGTTTAGCGCATTTGTGTGATCAAATGTAAATGATAGAAATATAAAGGGTCAATTGTAAATAAAATTCACAATTGACCATTAAAGGTTTTTCAGCTAATTAAAGCTTTATACTTTTCTTTGTTATCGATAATCATCCAAAGGTTGATAAGAAAAAGAACACACGCAATTGACATTCCCGTTGTAGACTTGTCTATGGTGAAAATGTGCAGGATAATTCCAACCATCACAGGTAGAATAATAATTGCGCCTAATGCTCTTGTTTTTGGAAAGATGAATAATAATCCGCCAACAATTTCTACAGCACCCACTAGAGGCATTAACCAATGCAACTGATTGAATGACTCGAAAATTTTCATTTGTTCGGGTGTGATTTCGGGCATGGGCATGTAGTGAAGAAATTTGTCTAAACCGGCATTGGCGAACATCAGTCCAAAAAGAAGACAGATAATAAATTTTACGATTTTCATGATATTGATTTTCATCAAATTTAAATAAAAATTTTATCCGTTGAAGAAAAATTTATTTCTCAAAAAATCATACTATGCATATTTTAATCCATTTCCTTTAACGTAATGTTCTTAGATATTTTATAGGTTTTCTTCTTTTTATGAGGTTTTTCATCTTCTCCCAGAAGTTTCCCCCAAGGTTGTAACCCTTCCACTCTTTCAAAAATAATTTTAATGATGGCAATGGCCGGAATACAGAGGAACATTCCGGAGATTCCCCAAAGATGTTCTCCTACAAGGATTCCGATAAATGAAAACAGTGCATTGATTTTTACTTTTGAACCCACCACAAATGGCAAAACAATGTTTCCGTCAATAGCATGGACGATGACATATCCTAAGGCAACATATACGCAAGTCGAAACCGTGCCAGTAGCAAATGCAATAAAACACGAGATTAATAAGGAAATACAAATTCCAATATACGGAATAACGTTTAATAAACCTGTCAAAACACCTAATAGAATAGCATATTTTACTTCTAAGATCGTTAAAACAGTGGTTGTTAAAACTGAAACAATCACCACCTGAAGAGAGAGCCCGATAATGTATCTCTTGGTCATGATTCTTACTTCAGAAACTACTTCCTGGACACTTGATTTATGCTTTTCATTAAAAACATTAATAATGAAATTGTTTAAGATCCTTCTGTAATTTAAAATGAAAATAAAGAACAAAATGAAAAAAGCTAAAAATCCTAAGCTTGAAGAAAAAATACCAAAAGTAAATCCTAAAATCACTCCGGATGAAGACAAAAGCTTGCCTAGGCCTTGATCAAGATAATCCAGCTGTTCATCTATTTTTACGTTAAAAGTATGAGAGACCCAAGTCTGTAAATTGTGAAAAACCGAATTAAACTGTTTTGTCAAATGAGGTACATCTCTGCTGAAACTCGATATCTGTGAACCGAAGAAAAATATTAACCCCGTTAAAATAACCAACATCATCATAACCGAAACTATGGTAGAAATTGATCTTGGAAATTTCAGTGATTTCTCAAAAAAATTAGCAACAGGCAAAAAAAGCATTGCCATTAAAAACGCCAAAAAGAACGGAGCCAGAATACTTTGTCCGAGATTGATCAGATATCCGATTCCTATAATAGAAATCACGGCAAGGGTAATCTTGAGAAGAAAAGGAATTTTGAAAAAATTCATGATAAAGTTTTTCCAAACATAACAAAAACCTCACCGTTATGATGAGGTTTTAAATTTTATTAATGAAAATTTATTTTTCGATGGCGAGTTCAAGAACCTCAGTCATCCAATTCACATAATTTACTTTCAGATTTTTTAGATAATCCTGTTTGATCTCTTCTACATCCTTTCTGTTGGCTTCACACAAGATTACTTCTTTAATTCCGGCTCTTGTTGCAGCAAGGAGTTTTTCTTTAATTCCGCCTACAGGAAGTACTTTTCCTCTCAGCGTAATTTCACCTGTCATTGCCAAATGAGGTCTTACTTTTTTATTTCTGAAAGTAGAGACCATAGAAGTCAGCATTGCAATTCCGGCTGAAGGTCCGTCTTTAGGAGTTGCACCTTCAGGAACGTGAACGTGAATATTTTTCTTTTCTAAATCATCCTCTGTAATACCTAAATCTTCATGTTTAGCTTTTATGTATTCCAAAGCAATCGTTGCAGATTCTTTCATCACGGTTCCCAAATTTCCGGTCATCGTAAGATTTCCTTTTCCTGTGCTGGTAATACTTTCAATGAAGAGAATGTCTCCACCAACGCTCGTCCATGCCAATCCGGTTACTACGCCAGGAACATCTGTCAATTCAGACAAGCTTTTCGGTCTTGGAACGCCTAAAATTTCGTCAACTTTTTCTATTGTGATTTTTGCATCATAATCTTTCACCATAGCAGTTTGAAGGGCTACCCAGCGAGCGATTCCTGCAATTCTTTTTTCTAAAGTTCTTACACCGCTTTCTGAAGTATGTGCTTCGATGATATGTTTTAATTCAGCATTTCCAAGCTTGAAAGATTTTGCGGTCAAACCGTTTTCTTCCTGTTGTTTTTTAATTAAATGTCTCTTGGCAATCTCAATCTTTTCCTCCAAAGTATAACCCGCAATCTGAATGATCTCCATTCTGTCCAAAAGTGGAGTTTGGATGGTTGACAAAGAGTTTGCCGTAGCCAAAAACATCACTTTAGATAAATCGTAACCCATTTCAAGGAAATTGTCGTAGAAAGCATTATTTTGTTCTGGATCAAGAACTTCAAGCAGAGCCGAACTCGGATCGCCATGCATTCCTTTTCCTACTTTATCGATTTCGTCTAAAACAATCACGGGGTTTGATGTTCCAGATTTTTTAATGGATTGAAGAATTCTTCCTGCCATCGCACCAATATAGGTTTTTCTATGACCACGGATTTCGCTTTCGTCATGAAGTCCACCTAAAGAAACTCGTACATATTTTCTTCCCAAAGCATCGGCAACAGATTTCCCAAGTGAAGTTTTACCTACGCCCGGAGGCCCTACTAATAGTAGGATAGGAGATTTCATGTTATTTTTCAATTTTAAAACAGCCATGTGCTCCAAAATTCTTTTCTTAATGTCTTCTAAACCGAAATGAGCTTTATCTAAAACTTTTTCAGCTTTTTCAATATCAAATGTGTCTTTGGTAAACGTTTCCCAAGGAAGATCTGTAAAGAAATCCAGATAATTTCTCTGAACATTGTAGTCAGGAGAATTCGGATTTTGGCGTTGAAGTCTTCCGATTTCTTTTTGAAAATGTTCTTCAACTTCCGGTTTCCACTTTTTTTCGCTGCCTTTTTTTAGCAAATCTTCGACATCGCTTTCAGGGCCACCTCCCAATTCATCTTGAATCGTTCTTATCTGTTGGTTTAAGAAATATTCTCTCTGCTGCTTATCAAGATCCTTTGACGTTTTCTGATGAATCTGATTTCTCAATTCCAGCTTTCTGAAATCTTCGTGCATCATTTCATAGCACTTTTTGGCTCTTTCCATAAGGCTTTTTTCCTCCAGAAGTTTTTGTTTTTCTGCGTAAGGAAAACTGGCGTTGGTGCAGATGAAATTCAATAAGTCATCGTTGTTATTGATGTTTTTGATTGCAAAATTGGCAGCATTAGGAATGTTTGGATCGAGTTCAATTATTTTTAAAGCTAAATCTTTTACATTTTCAAGTAATGCTTCGTACTCTTCTTTGTTTTTTGCTTTAGCATCTTTTAGTCTTGTGATTTCTGCTTTAAAATAAGGTTGGCTATCCGTTATTTTTTTAATCTTAAATCGGTGGAAACCTTTGGTGATTGCTGTAACATTTCCTTCCGGCAGTTTAATGATTTTAATGATTTTGGCTAAAGTTCCGGTCTGGTGAAAGTCTTTTTCCGTAGGTTGTTCGATATCAGAGTTTTTCTGGCTTACAATTCCAATAAAATCACCGTTTTGTTGTGCTTCCTCAAGGAGTTGAATTGATGTTTTTCTTCCAGCAGTAATAGGAATCACAACATTAGGAAACATCACCATATTTCTTACCGGAAGTATCGGGAAAATAACCTGCTCAGAGTTTTTTGCGGTTTCATCAATATCAGAAAGATTGATTTCTTCGGTCACAATATCAAATCCATCGCCCAAGATTTCCTCAAAATTTATATCTTCAAATTCTGTCATAATAAGTTAAATGACAAATTGTCATTTATAGTTTTAATCGTTAAAGGATAAAATCAAAATATGTTCGGCAAAAGCACTACATATAATGTATATGTAATTTTCACAATACTTATGCCATTTGCTTTTCGATAAAAAATACGGTCAAAATTTCCATTTTAGATGTATTTAAATTTTAAAAATTAAAAAACCATCTTATATTTCTGTAATTTCTTAAAAATGTGTATTTTCGCACACTGATATAAAACTATATTTATAAAATGGCAATTTTAGGACAGATTAGGAGTAGACCTTGGCTTTTGATGGGAATGATCGCATTGGCGCTTTTGGCGTTTTTGGTAAACCCAGAAAGTCTCGATAAAGTTTTTGGAAAAAATCCTGATGTTTTAGGAAAAGTAAATGGTGAAAAAATAACCCGTGAGGAGTATAATGACCAGCTTTTCGTATTACAACAGCAAGCTGAGCAGCAACAGCAGCCAAAAAACGGACTTGAAGAGCAGGCTTGGCAATTGCTTGTGCAGTCAAAATTGGTAAAACAGCAATTTGAAAAAATGGGATTCGAGATGACAGACGATTTGTTCTGGAATCAGATTCAGTTTGATCAAATGTTTGCACAAAGCCAGGACATGAGAGATGAAAAAGGTAATTTTAAAACGATGGAGCTTAAAAAGAACATCGAGACCATAAAAAATACAAATCCTGAACAATACAATTTGTGGCTGAAAACCAGAAAGACAATTGAGTACAGAATCATGGCAAGACAGGTTTTTGCTAATATTTCTACAGGGATCACTACTGGTAAGAAAGAGGCTGAAGAATTGATGAAAGAAAGAGATCAGCTTGCTGATATTGATTTCGTTAAAGTTGATTATGCTTCATATCTTCAAAAAAACAAAATTAAAGTTACTACTGAAGATTTAAAAAAATATATTGATCAACATCCTGTGATGTTCAAAACTGAACCTAGCAGAAATCTTGGTATCGTATTTTTCCCTTCACAGCCAAGTCCTGCGGATGATGCTGCTGTATTGAAAGATATTACAAAATTATACTCAGTAGGAACAGACGAAAGTGGTGGAAAAGAAAATTTCGTGAATACGACAAACGATTCTATGTTTGTAGCAACAAATTCTGATATTCCTTTCAATAATCAATATGTTCCAGCTAATCAAATGCCTCAAGGTGTACAGGGGAAAATTGAGACAGCTGCTATCGGTCAGACTTTTGGTCCATACAAAGAACAAAATTTATATGTGGTTTCTAAGTTGGTAGACAAAAAAGCTTCAGATTCTACTTTGTCTAAGCATATCTTAATTTCTTACAAAGGTGCAGAAAGATCTACAGCTACAAGATCTAAAGAAGAAGCAAAGAAAATTGCTGACAGCTTAATGGCTGCTATCAAAGGAAATCCTGCAAAATTTGCGGAGGGGCTTAAATTGTCTGATGAGCCTGGTGCTGTTGAAAGAAATGGTAGTGTGGGTTGGACGACTCCTCAGAGTCAGTTTGCTCCACCATATTTAGCATTCTTAGCAAACAATGCAAAAGGAGCTACAGGTCTTACTGAAACAAGTTTCGGTTACCATATTATTAATGTTGAAGATAAGAAAGCTGGGGCAATGGGTTATAAAGTAGCTCACTTGGTGAAAACAATCAAACCTTCTGAAGCTACCGAGGCGGTAGTTGATAAAAACTCAAGAAGATTTATTCAGCAGGTTCAAGGGAAGTCATTCAATGATTTTGTGAATATTGCTAAAAAATCAAACTACCAATACTCAAACGCAAAATCTGCAAAAAGATTTGACGGTCAGTTACAAGGTTTAGGAACCGATAAAGACGGAGAAATCCTTACTTGGGCTTTTGATAAGAAAAGAGAAAAAGGAGATTCTGAAATCTTCACAGTTGAAGGAACAGGAGATAAGATCGTTGTTTACTTAAACGGAAAACAGGAAAAAGGGCTTGCTGATCCTGAATCGGTAAGAGATCAGATTGAAACGGTTGTTATGAATAAATTGGCAGCTAAAAAGATTTCTGACAAGATTGGTAAAGCGACAAGCTTAGATCAAGTGGCAAAAACTTTTGCTACGACTAAGCAGTCTGCACAAGTAAACTTACTGAACCCTTCAGTTGCTGGTGCAATGGAACCTAAAGTTGCAGGTGCTGCATTCGGTGTTAAAAAAGGAGCAATCTCAAATGTAATCGAAGGTGGAACCGGAGTTTATGTTTTGGTGAAAAAGAACGAGACTACCAACAAACAGCCGGGAGATGTTAAGCAGTTTACAGAATCTGTTACACAGAGAAATGCTGGAATGTTTGGTCAGGCGTGGTTGAAGAGTTTACAGGATAACGCAGATATCGATGATTACAGAATCGAGATATGGAGTAAGCTTGGAAATCAACAATAGAAGATCTAAAATCAACAATATTAAAAGTGGCAGAGTTTTTGCCACTTTTTTTGTGTTTAACCCATAGCAATAAAGAAAAACATTAATTTAAATGTATTATATTTGCTTACTAGAAAAAATATAAAAAGTGAAGTTCAGTAAAGAAATAAAGGCTGGTTTAATAGCGATTTTAGCTGTTATCGGCTTTGTCATTTTGTTCCAATTCATGAAAGGTAGAAGCCTTTTTACTACAGATAATATATTTTACGCAAAATATGATAACGTTGAAGGTCTTGCACAGTCTTCACCGGTTTCCATTAATGGGTTAAAGGTTGGTCAGGTAGATAAGATCATTCCGCAGACATCAAAAGATGGAAAAATTCATTTCATTGTAAAAGTTACTGTTGATGATAATTTTGAATTTTCAAAAAATTCAAGCCTTGAGATTTTCGAGCCAAGCTTGATGGGAGGTAAAGAGATGAGAGTAAATTTGTTTTACGGAGGTCCTAGTGCCAAAGATGGAGATACCCTAAAGGGTGCTTTCAAATTGGGTATGATGAACAGCCTCTCTTCTCAGGTTGGCCCTGTAAAAGATCAGTTGCAGACTGTATTGCACAGAGTAGATTCTCTAATGGTAAATGCTAATCAGGTAATGAATGAGCAAAACAGAGAAGAAATTAAAATTCTTCTTCATAATCTTAACAAAACCGTGGGCGCATTAGAAACTACCGCAGGAAGTGTAAATAGATTAGTTGGAAATAATGACCCTAAACTTCAAAAAGTTCTTGATGAGGCAAGCCTTACGATGAAGAGCGGTAAAGTTACTTTAGACAAATATGGTAATTTAGCTGAAAGCATTGATACACAAAAGTTAAATGCCACGATTGCTAATTTAGACAATACGGTTGGGCAGCTTAATAAAGTAGTTTCTGGCATTGACAGAGGTGAGGGAAGTTTAGGCAAGATTATGAAAGATGACCAGTTGTATAATAACCTTAATGCAGCGTCAAACAATCTAAATTCATTGATTGAAGATTTAAAAGCCAATCCTAAGAAATATGTAAATTTCTCTGTGTTTGGTAAGAACAGTAAAGACTAATCATCCTTATGCAACATCTTGACAATATCATTTTTCTGATTCTATTAATTGCCGGTTTTGGGCTATTCGGAAAAAGCCTTTTTAAGATTTATAGAAATATCAGACTCGGAAGAGAAATAAACCGCAGCGACAGAAAATCTGAACGTTGGGAAACGATGGCTCGTGTAGCAATGGGTCAAAGCAGAATGGTGAAAAGACCTGTGGCAGGTATTCTTCACCTTTTTGTGTATGTGGGTTTTGTGATTATCAACATCGAGCTAATAGAAATTATAGTGGACGGAATTTTCGGAACGCACCGTTTTTTGGCAACCGTTTTCGGACATACTTTTTACAATATTTTCACCGCGACTCTTGAAGTTTTAGCACTTTTAGTTGTTATTGGTGTCGTACTATTTTTCATTCGGAGAAATTTCTACGGTGTTAAGCGATTAACAATGAAAGAACTTTTCGGATGGCCAAAAAATGACGCCAATTGGATTTTGATCATCGAATTTGCGTTGATGGTATTTTTCTTTACCATGAATTCTTCAGATTTGATCTTGCAGCATAAAGGTGTTTTAGCAGAACATGGAAGTTTCACGATTAGTGAAATGACGTTGGTGCCTTTTTTAGAGATTTTCAGTTTTGATAATGGTTTTTTAGTTTTCGTTGAGAGATCTGCGTGGTGGTTACACTTTGTAGGAATTCTGTTCTTCATGAATTACCTTTATTACTCAAAACATTTGCATATTATCTTAGCCTTTCCGAGTACTTGGTATGCCAATTTAGATTTGTACGGAAAGTTTAATAATTTAGATTCAGTTACGGCAGAAATCAAATTAATGATGGATCCGAATGCTGATCCTTATGCAGCTCCTGCTGAGGGTGCAGTTGAAGAGGCTCCGTCAAAATTTGGTGCGGAAGATATTTTTGATTTAAATCAGGTACAGCTGTTAAATGCCTATTCCTGTACAGAATGTGGTCGTTGTACCTCAGTTTGTCCTGCGAATATTACAGGTAAAAAATTATCGCCGAGATTGATTTTGATGAAAACCAGAGATCGTCTGGAAGAAGTCGGAAGAAATATAGATAAAAACGGAAAGTTTGAAGACGACGGTAAAAAATTACTAAACGATTATATCACGAAGGAAGAACTTTGGGCTTGTACGACTTGCAACGCTTGTACAGAAGCTTGTCCGGTACTGTTAGATCCTTTATCTATCATTTTTGAAATGAGAAGATTCTTAGTGATGGAACAGTCTGCGGCTCCGCAAGAATTGAATCTGATGATGACCAATGTAGAAAATAATGCTGCACCTTGGCAGTACAATCAGGCCGATCGTCTTAATTGGGCAAATGATTAATTATTTTTAAAATTTAAATTCATATTAAAACAAAATACATTTTACAATAAAATGGATTTCACTATAAAAACAATGGCAGAATATGCTGCCGAAGGAAAATCGCCCGAAGTTTTATTTTGGGTGGGCTGTGCTGGAAGTTTTGACGACAGAGCGAAAAAAATTACCAAAGCATTCTGTAAGATTCTGAATAAAATCGGGGTTGAGTTTGCTGTCCTCGGACAGGAAGAAAGCTGCACAGGTGATCCTGCTAAACGTGCCGGAAACGAGTTTGTTTTCCAGATGATGGCAATGACGAACATTGAAGTTCTGAATGCCTATGATGTGAAGAAAATTGTAACGGCTTGTCCACACTGTTTTAACACTTTGAAAAACGAGTATCCAAGTTTAGGCGGGAATTTTGAAGTGATTCATCATACGCAGTTCTTGAAGCAGCTGATGGAAGAAGGAAGATTGAAAATTGAGGGTGGTGCTTTTAAAGGAAAAAAAATTACATTTCACGATCCTTGTTATCTAGGAAGAGCAAACGGTGAATACGAAGCGCCAAGAATGCTTTTAGAGAAGCTTGATGCAGAACTAGTAGAAATGAAACGTTGCAAAACCAACGGACTATGTTGTGGGGCAGGGGGAGCGCAGATGTTTAAAGAACCTGAAAAAGGAAATAAAGACATCAACATTGAAAGAACGGAAGAAGCTTTATCTTTCGAGCCAAAAATTATTGCAACTGGTTGTCCGTTTTGTAATACCATGTTGACAGACGGTGTAAAACATTTCAATAAAAATACTGAAGTTGAAGTAAAAGATATTGTAGAACTTTTGGCTGAGGCTGAAGATTTATAGGTTTTACTTTTTAAAAATTATACTAAACTCAGGATTGTTCCTGAGTTTTTTTTGGTGTCATTTGAATCAATAAAATTGCGTAATTTTGTTATTTAAGATAGGGTTAAATAAAAATGATATCGTTGTTTTTGATTCTCAGGAACAATGAAAAATAGGCTTATTTGACCATTAAAACAATGAATACATATGAAAATAGAAGAATCAAATATAGTAGAAGCTGAAGATTACAGAGTGATTATTTATCCTGCGTCAAGAGCTTTTACAACGAAAGAGGCAAAAGCAATTACTGAAAGATTATATGATTTCTTGGCAGGCTGGGCCGCTCACGGAAAACCGCTTTCATCATCTTTTAAAATTGAGAAAAATCAATTTATCGTTATCTGTGTAGACGAAGAAAAAGAAATGGCTTCCGGCTGCAGTATGGATGCTTTAGGTAAAATAATGAGAGAGATAGACGAAGAATATCAATTGGGATTATTTGACCGTATGAAAGCGAGCTTCATAGAAAATGGTGAGGTTAAAACACTGAAACTTTTAGACTTTAAAAACAAAGTGAGAAGCGGCGAATTATCTAAAGAAATTGAAGTTTTTGATTTTTCTAAAAATACTTACTTAGAATTTTTGGGTAATTTCTTACTTCCTTTCAACAGAAGCTGGGCTGCAGGGATCAAATAATTTTTAAACAGTGGGGAAATTGACAGCCGGATTATTCAGAATCTTATTTAAAATTCCTTTTTTAAGGGAAAAATATTTTGGATTTCATAAGCATATTTTTAATCCATATCAACTTTTTTCGGGTGTAAAAGAACAGATTCTGTACAGAAAAAGTATAAAAATTCATGTGAATTTGTCTGACTGGATACAGCAGCAGTTATATTTCTTAGGTGATTATGAAAAACCTGAAATCGATTATGTAACCGAATTTCTTAAACCAGGAGATGTATTTATCGATATAGGAGCCAACATCGGACTTTTCTCACTCAATGCTTCGGAAATAGTGGGTGAAAAAGGAAAAGTATATGCGTTTGAAGCATTTCCTTCTAATTATAGACAGTTCAAAGAAAACATTTCAATTAATAAGTTTGAAAATATTATTCCGGAAAACAAAGCAATTTCCAATCAGAATTCTACGATTGAAATTCTGTATAATGAAAAGGATCGGAATATTGGGATGGCATCTGCATTTCTGAAAGATTTTACTTCAAATGAAGTTGTAGAGTGTACTACTTTAGATCAATATTCAGATGATCATAATATTAATAAAATTGCGCTGATTAAAATTGATATTGAAGGAAGTGAATATGATGCGCTTTTAGGAATGACAAAAATACTGACTGAAATAAAACCTCAGATTTTAATCGAAATCAACCATAAAACTTTACAGGATTCCGGGCATAATGAAGTTGAAATCATTAATCTGCTTCGTAAATTCAATTACAAAATCATCAAAAAACTTAGCAGCGACGAACAATCGTATAATGCTGTTTTCGGAATTTAATTAAAGTTTAATAGCTGTTAGTTAAGAAAATTTGTTCTTTTCAATTTCAACGGTAAATATACTTTCGGGCTCTTTCATTTTATTAAATGCAGAAGATTTCAATTTAGCTTTAATAAAAACGGCACAAATGGTATTTTTCGGATGATAGAGGTAAGAATGATTCTGACTTCCCACACCGTCTAAAATCGCCTGGAAAACCTCATGACGTATATTTTGCGGACTGTATGCATAGTCGTGCCACACAACGATAGAATGCTCATGCAGAAGATGTTTGAATACTTTTCGGGTGTCATTCAAAACCATTTCATAGCTGTGATCACCATCGATAAAAACTAAATCATATTTTTTGTTCAGTGAGGCAAAATCAAAGGTTTTGGTATTGGTTCCAAGGTGAAGAATTTTAGGATTTTTAGATGAAAGAATAGCGTGCTGTTCTGCATATTCGGGACTTAATCCCATGGATTTCATTTCCTCTTTAGAAAGGTTAATCGTCGTGCAGTCATCAATATGCTTGGCTACGTTATGTACACTTTCACCACGCCAAGTACCGATTTCAAGGTAAGAATGTACATCTTTTCTGGCAGAAAGTGCAGAAAGCAGTTGAAGATCTGTAATCAGTGAACCACCGTCAAGAATAAAAGTGTCAATATTTTTAGGGATTTCCTGACTTAACTGGTCTAGATCGATCTGAGGCAATGAAGGAAAATTAGGATAATGTTTTTTAAATTTTTCTTCAACCACAAGCGGACTGTCTAAAATAATATTGATTAAACTCGGCCTTTTGAGAATGATGCGAATAAAAGAAAGAAATTTATTAAATTTAGCGTTCATTATGCTTAGATTCGTTTGATATAAGTGATAACAAAGATACATTTAAATAAAATTTTGGAAAGAAAAAATATCCTCTTCATCTCTTCGTGGTTTCCAAACAAAGTTGAGCCATATAATGGAAATTTTGTTCAAAGACATGCTGAGGCTGTATCTCTAAAGCATGATGTTGAGATTTTGCATTCTATTGGTGATTTCAATCAAAAAGAAAAGTATTTGATTGATGATCAGTTGATTAATGGAATCAGAACATTGATTGTCTATTATAAAAATTCAAAAAATCCTTTCCAAAATTTTTATCGTAGAATGAACGCTTATAAGATGGGCTTTGCAAAAATGAAAAAGCCAAATCTTGTACATGCGAATGTGATGCATAATTCTATGCTTTTTGCTGTTTATTTAAAGAAAAAATTTAATATTTCGTATGTAGTCACAGAGCACTGGACAGCCTTTCAGGAGCAGAATCTTTCTAAGACATCAACTATTGCAAAAATAATTGCAAGGTACATTTCAAAAAACGCTGAGTATATTTTGCCCGTGAGTAATAATTTAAAGAGTAGCCTTATTCTCATGGGAATCAAGAGTCCGATGAGGGTGATTTCAAATGTTGTAAATACAGAACTCTTTAGTATAAAATCGATACTAAAGGACATTCATACCGTTAAATTTCTGCACGTGTCCAGCCTGATTCCCAGAAAAAGACCCAAAGATATTATAAAAAATGTTGTGAAATTGCATCAAAACGGATATTCTGTAAGCTTAGAAATTGGGGGTGATGGAGAAACTCAATCGTTAACTTCTTTGGTAGAAGAATTGTGTGCAGAAGAGTATATAAAGGTGTTTGGTGCTATAACGTATAGTCAAGTGGCAGAGAAAATGCAAAACTCCGATTGTTTTATTCTCTTCAGTGAAAATGAAACTCAAGGCTGTGTCATTTTAGAATCTTATGCATGCGGAAAACCGGTGATTGCAACAAAAGTAGGGGGAGCCGCTGAATTTATTATTGATGGTTTAGCAATAGGCATTGAGAAAAACAATACTGATCATCTTTACAGTGTTTTAGAAAAGATATGTAAAAATGAAATTTCCTTTAAAGATGAAAAAGAAATAAGACAGTTTTCAGTAAAGCGATTCTCAATGGAATCTATTGGAAGTCAGTTTTCAGAAATTTATGATGAAATTTATAGAAGATCAATGTCATGAAAAGTTTGAAACTCTTTCTTAGAAATTTTATCAATAACAGCGGGCATTATGTTTTTCTGTCGTTCTTTCTTGCTAAAATTTGTGGTTTTGCGGGGTCTTTACTCATCATCAGATTACTGCCGGAAAATGAATTTGGAATTCTAAGTATCGTATTTTCGGTTTTCGCTATTTTTCTTCCCTTCACGGGTTTTGGTAGCGGACAAAGCTTGATAAGATTTGGTGCAATTTCTTCAGATGAAAATGAAAAACAACAGATTTCGTCTTATTTTTTTTTCAGAGGAATCTTTTTTGAAATTCTGTTAATCATTGTATTTTTAAGCCTATCATTTTTTTATTTTAAGTACGACAATATTTTATCCATATTTGTTTTCTGTGCTATTCGGCTCGGAGGAATTTATTTTGCAAATCATATTCAGGCGTACTACCGGATTACTTCCAGAAATAAAACTTTTGCGACCATTAATAATGTAGTGAATGTAGGAGGTTTACTTTTAATACTCGTTTTGACTTATTTTTTTAAATTATACGGGTATCTTTTCGCCATTGCAATCACGCCGTATCTTTCATTATTGTGGCTCAAAAAAGATATTTATTCATCCAGGAAATTTATTCCCCCAAATTATAAAGTAATGTGGCGCTATGGTATGTTTACTGCTGCAACGTCGCTTATTTCTGAGACTTTGTTTTCTTTAGATATTATTCTGCTGGGATTTCTGATGAATGAAAGTGCTGTTGCCCATTACCGTGTTGCAATTTTGATACCGTCGAACATTACTTTTTTGGCAGTGAGTTTTTTACAAAGTGATTTTCCGATACTTTCCAAAAATTATCAGAACAGGAAATTTCTAACATCTTATATTATCAATTTTCACAAGGTTTTTATTCCAATATGTGTCGCAATTTTCATTTTTTTCATTTTTTTCGACCGATATATTTTGCATTTCATTTTTGGCGAAACATACGAAGACAATTCAGGATTATTGATAACTTTACTCATTGGTTTTAATTTAGGAATGCTTACCAGAAACTTATATGGAAACCTTCTTCCTGCAGTAGGGAAAATTGAGATCAATACATGGGTGAGCGCCTTCTCTCTACTTTGCCTAGCAGTGATCGCTTATTTGTTGATACCATCTTATGGCGTTTTTGGTATGGCGGTTGCGATGTCTTCAACCTTAGTGATTTCAGGTTTAGCATATCTTGTTTTTTTCTTTTTATACCTTAGGAAACTCTCATAGTTATAAATCTTTCCTATCTTTGCTTATATGAATAAATCGTTTTTCCTGACATTCATGGCATGTTGTACACTTCTAAGCTGCAGAAGTGATGAAGATTCTATTCAGAAAATCGATCAGATCATGAATTTTTATATTCAGGATGCAAATGGCAAAGATTTGTTACGTCCTGGCCAAATCGGATCTTTCACAACAATCACACTGAATGATAATTTGGCAGCAACCGACGTTGCTCCGATTAGTTTTTCACCAAAAATGACAACTGATTCTATCTTTTATCAAGAATATATTGCAGGGGCTACTAGACAGCTTGTAAACGGGAGCGATGCCAATTCTGAAAACAGACAATATCGCTCAGATGTAAGAGTCGCATTGACGAAGAAACTTACTGACAGTACATTTTCTGAAATTGATAACGATACATTACAGATTTTTTATAATTGGACACCTAGTATTTTTGAGGTTTCGAAAGTTCTTTACAACAATAATGAAGTACAGGTAACCAAAGATTCTGAGAATCGTAATATCGTGAAAATCACAAAATAATCTTTAAATTTGCAAAGCACGGTTCAATGTTGACGGGAAGGAGTTTTTTTGCTTAAAATGCTCACCACTTTCAACCTTAAACTTTTAAACTATAAACTTTTATGTTACAAGTCAATTTTTTGCGCGAAAACAAAGAACGCGTTTTAGAAGGTCTTCAAAAAAGACAATTCAAGGGTCTTGAGTTGGTAGACGAGGCAATCGTTACCGACGAAGAGAGAAAAAGAATTCAGTTTGAATTAGATTCTCAACTTTCAGAAATCAATAAAATCTCGAAAGAGATCGGAATTCTAATGAAAGAAGGGAAAAGAGAAGAAGCTGAAGCCTCAAAATCTAAAACCGCACAGTTCAAAGAATCGAGCACAGAATTGAAGTCTCAACTGGAAGTGATTGAAAAAAAGTTGTTGGATATTCTGTATCAGATTCCAAACGTACCTTACGAATTGGTTAAAGCCGGAGTTTCTGCAGACGATAACGAAATTATTTACCAGTCTCACGATGTTGAAGGTTTGGGTGAAGGCGCAATTCCACATTGGGAACTGGCTAAGAAATATAACCTGATTGATTTTGAACTGGGTGTTAAAATTGCAGGAGCCGGTTTTCCGGTTTATTTTGGGAAAGGAGCAAGATTGCAGAGAGCTTTGGTTCAGTATTTTTTGGATAAAAATGTGGATGCTGGTTATTTGGAAGTGAATCCGCCTCATGTTGTTAATGAAGCTTCAGGATATGGAACAGGACAGTTGCCGGACAAGGAAGGGCAGATGTACTATATCAATGCAGACGATTTATATTTAATTCCAACAGCGGAAGTGCCGGTTACGAATTTGTACCGTGATGTTTTGTTGGATGAAAAAGACCTTCCGATTAAAAATACAGCATTTTCTCAGTGTTATAGGAGAGAAGCGGGAAGTTACGGTGCTCACGTAAGAGGTCTTAACCGTCTTCATCAGTTTGAGAAAGTAGAAATTGTAAGATTAGAAAAGCCTGAGAATTCTTATTCAGTTTTGGAAGAAATGGTAGAACATATCAAAGAAATCCTGACTGATCTTGAATTGCCTTACAGAGTTTTAAGATTATGTGGCGGAGATACCGGTTTTGCTTCTGCGATGACCTACGATTTCGAAGTTTGGAGTGCTGCTCAGGAAAAATGGCTGGAAGTAAGTTCAGTTTCAAATTTTGAAACCTTCCAGGCCAACAGATTGAAGTGCCGTTACAAAGCGGACGGAAAAACTCAGTTGGTGCATACGTTAAATGGTTCTGCTATGGCATTGCCAAGAATTATGGCGGCTTTGCTTGAAAATAATCAAACTGCAGAAGGTATTAAGCTTCCTAAGAAAATCGCAGAGTACGCGAAGTTTGAATTTATTAATTAACAGTCTGTTTTTATATAAATAAAGCCACCGAAATTTCGGTGGCTTTTGTTTGATGATTTATCTAGTTATCTGTTGACAGTGCGTACTGGTTTTTTGAATGTGAACAAAATAATAGTTCAGCTACTATAGATGATTTGACAATTTTTAGATTGTAGGAGTCACTCCCTTTGTATGTGGATTTTGAAATTGGTAATAGAGAATTGGTAAAATTAAAACTATTGTCCAAATTATGATTGTACTTTTAGCCGTGTATTAATTTGAACTATCTAATCAATGACAGTTCGCATTATGTGGATGTGTACTGTGATCTCCCGGTAAGTGACATTCACCATTGTTATCTTTAGAAACTGTCATCGCTTCAGCTTTTGGAGAGAGGTAAGGAATCCCCAATTCTAAACCTCGAACAATAAATAATCCACCAAGAATAATCATGATGACAGGAATGGCTTTTAAAATTTTAAATCTGAAAGCTTGATTCATCAGATTTCCGACCAGAACTACGGCAAACATGAATGGAAGTGTTCCCAATCCGAATAAAGCCATGTATGAAGCTCCCTGCCATATTCCGCCTGCTGCTAAACTTGCGGTTAAAGCCATATAAACCATTCCGCATGGAAGAAATCCATTAAGAATTCCTGTGGTGAATCTTGATCGGTAATCTGCTTTCTGTAAAAGTTTACCTAAATTAAATTTTACTTTAAATAGAAATTTAGATAGAAAAGGAATTTTTGAAGCAAAGTCTTTTCCTCCAAATGAAAATAATGCCATCACAATCAGTAAAACCCCCACAGCAATCGTTAAATACTGCTGAAAACCTGCCATCTCAAAACCTTCACCGATAATTCCTAGAATCCCACCGAGCAAAGCATAAGTGAAAATTCTTCCGAACTGATAGGTTAAATTCTGGAGGTAAAAATTAGTTGCCTGTTTTTTTGTGAGTCCCATCGACAAAGCAATAGGGCCACACATTCCGATACAGTGAAAACCGGATGCAAAACCTAAAGCGATTGCTGATAGTAAAAGTGCTATTTCCATATCACATCATAATCCAGTCGGTAGTCTGTCTTGTCGGTAGTCCACATCAATCGTAACGTATAATTTCCCTTTGTCAAAACCTTGGCAGGAATAGTGAATGACTGATTGGCATCGAGCTGTTCAGATCTTTTGATATCTAAATTCTGATCGTCTGATCTGTTGAGTACAAATTTAATTTTAGAATTTGCATTGTTGATCGTTGCAGGAAAAGTCATTTTAATTCCTTCCGTAGTTTGCGAATACGCCGGTTTTTCCTGTAGCGTGTCTGCTCGTCTTTTAGCATCGATAACGGTTTGGTATTCCAATTCCTCTTCGTAGTATTTGTCGGTTACCATTTCTGAATTTTTCTGTCCGTTTGGAAACAGAAACAGCATTGATAAAATAAATATAATAAATGAGCCTAGTGCCAATAATACACCGTGTCCCCAAGTAAAATTTTTCATTATTATAGAAAATTAAAATTGTAATTTAAATGGTCCTTCGAAATAAGTTTCATAGGAATCGATAAGCTCGCCTTTCATGTCATAAACACCGATGGTGATGTTTTGTTTAGACAGCTTCATGGCGTTTTCAGGGAAGCTGATGTTAATCGTTCCTTTGGTAATTTTATCTCTGTTCACTGTAATTTTGCTTGATCCACTAGAGCTGATTTCGCCTTTTGCAGGTTCGATTACTTTAATGGTAACTACTTTTTTATCGTTGGTCTTATTCAGGAAAGTATAATTGTAGGTATTGGTAATTTTTCCTTCTCTTACAAAGAATGTACTTCCTGCCGGTTTGATGAATTTGGCTTCCATCTCCCCTCGGCTTGACAGTAGATATCCTAGAAATCCTACCAATAAAACAAGAACTACAGCAAAGCCTCTCATTCTTCCGGTAAATTTGTATGGTGCTCCGGTTTCTATTTCTTTTTCTGATGCATAACGTACCAGACCTTTCGGTAAACCTACTTTTTCCATGACTTCGTCACAGGCATCGATGCATGCTGTACAGTTGATGCATTCCAGCTGCTGTCCGTCTCTGATGTCGATTCCTGTCGGACAAACGACAACACATTGATAACAGTCGATACAGTCACCTTTTCCTGCTGCTTTACGATCTTCGCCTTTTCTCCATTTTGAACGGTTTTCGCCTCTGTTGAAATCGTAAAATACATTGATGGTTTCTTTGTCAATCAAAACGCCCTGCAATCTTCCGTAAGGACAAACCAGTGTACAAACCTGTTCTCTGAACCATGCAAACACAAAATAAAATGCTGCGGTGAAAAGAATCATTACAATAAAATTAGTAGGATGTGCAAATGGTCCGTCTGAAACAATGTCGAGAACCTGCTGGTAACCCACAATGTACATAAACATAAAATGGGTAATAATCAATGAGATGACAACATAGATTGACCATTTCAAGCTTCTTTTCCAGATTTTCTCGCTGTTCCATTCCTGTCGGTCGAGCTTCATCTGCTTGTTTCGATCTCCTTCAATTAGATATTCAATTTTACGAAAGATAGATTCCATAAAAATTGTCTGAGGACATATCCACCCGCAGAAAATTCTTCCGAATGCAATCGTAAAAATGATGATAAATAGGAGAGAGGCAATTGCTCCCAAAGTAAGGATGAAGAAGTCTTGCGGGTAGAAAGGCTGCCCCACGATGAAAAACTCTCTGTCGATCACATTAAATAAAAAGAAAGGATTGCCATTGATCTTTATAAACGGCACGATGAAATAAACAGCCAGTAATAAATAACTGACGATGTTTCGGTAATTGGTGTACTTACCTTTTGGTTTCTTAGGAAAAACCCATTTTCTCTTTCCGGATTGTTCCATTGTACCTATAGAATCTCTATAGGTTTCAGGATCTAAAACCTGTCCCTGTCCGCCGCGTAGAATTTCTTCTTCTTTATCTGACATTATAGTTTGGTTTTATTAAAAAAAAGAAAAAACATAATTCGTTACTATTTTTTAATTTAATAACAAATTATGTTTAATCATATTTTAAAGTTTTAGTTTACTGTTTCTCCCACTTAGCTTCGTCACCATAAGCTGGTGCACCGCCCTGAGCCGGAGTAATTGGTGGCTGTTCTTGGTTGATGTGGTATACATACGCCGCAACATTCTGAATGTCTCTTCCTGTAAGTACTCCGTTTTTACCCCAAGCCTGCATTGCAGTTCCTGTAACTCCATTTTCTACAACGTGGAATACGTTTTTGAATAATGTTTTTTCAGGTTGGTTGTGCCAGAAGTTATCTGTCAGGTTAGGACCGATACCTCCTTTACCACCGTCTGAGTGACAAGATACACAGTTTGTTTTGAAAACCTCTTCACCTGCTGCGATATTGTCTTCAGAGAATGCTGCAGTTTCTATCGTTACCTGTGGCTGAGTTTCTTCATACTTTGTAATGCTTGCAATTTGCTCTTTATATTCAGCTTCATACTCAGTCAATGGATGTGCAAAATCTGTGAACGAATATGCACATATATACACTGCACAAAATACTGTACCAAACCAGAATAAACCTACCCACCATTTTGGTAATTGGTTATCCAACTCCATGATGCCATCGAAACCGTGATCGATCAGAATGTCTTTCTCTTCAGTTTCAGATTGCTTTTTGAAAGCTGCATCATACTGTCTTCTCAAGAAAGGAATTTTCTTTTCATTAAGATAGGCTGCCTTTTCTTCTGGAGTTAGTTTTTTGAATTTATTGTTTTCAATTAAATCTCCGATTGCGCTGTGAATGTATGCCAAGATTGCACTGATCACTACCGTTCCCCAGAAATATGGTGATGCTAAAAACGAATAGCTCTGTACAAACAAATAATAAAAGATTACCAATAATACTGTTATTATTAAAATGTTTACAAAAACAGGTGTTCTTTGTCTCATAATAAATAGTTTAATTTTTCAAATTAACGTCATCTTGGTCATCCTCAAGAGGTGCATGCTCTTCTTCTTTGTAATATTTTTTAGGTCTGCTAAAGACATAGATTACTAAAGCAATGAAGAACAACATAAAGAAAATCAGAGCCAAAGTTTGATACAAACCTGCATTTTCCGTATTGGATAATATATCTTTAAAGTTCTGAGGAATCATGAGAGGTTAATGTTTAGTTATTACTCGCAGTTTTTATTTCTGTCGTTTTAATATCGGTACCCAATCTTTGCAGATAAGAGATTAACGCTACAATTTCTTTCTTTTCAAGCTTCACATCCGGTCTCTTAGCATATTCCGTTTTTAAATCGGCTGCTTCAGAGAAGATATCTTTTACAATTTTTGCTGCCTGATTGTCTGCCCATTGATCAGCAGAATCAATCTGAGCTTTTGTATAAGGTACTTCAAAAGATTTTTTCATCAAGGTCATCTTGTCAACCATCTTAGATCTGTCTAAGTTAGTAGCGATCAACCAAGGGTAACGAGGCATAATAGAACCTGCAGATGTAGATCTTGGGTTATACATGTGTTTGTAATGCCAAGAACTTGGGTTTTTACCACCTTCTCTATGCAAATCTGGTCCTGTTCTTTTAGATCCCCAAAGGAAAGGTCTGTCGTAAATAAATTCACCTGCCTTAGAGTACTGTCCGTTTTTACCGTTAAATCTTACAATCTCGTCTCTGAATGGTCTTACCATCTGAGAGTGACAAGCATTACAACCTTCACGGATGTAAATATCTCTACCCTCTAATTCTAGTGGTGAGTAAGGTTTTACTGCTGAAATTGTTGGAACACTCTTATCTAATGAAAGTGTTGGAACAATTTCGATCAAACTTCCGATTGATATAGTGATGAAAGATAAAATACCTAATAGTACCGGCATTCTTTCTAACCAAAGGTGAGTACCTTCTCCTTCTTTTCTTTTCTTGCTGATGATTGCCAAAGCCGGAGCTTCTGCTGGAACTTCTTTTTGAAATGATCCTTTTCTAACGGTAGCAAAAACATTGACTACCATCAATAGACCTCCAGAAAGATATAAGAAACCTCCTAAAAATCTTAATTTATAATAAGGGATAATTGCAGTTACAGTATCTAGCCAGTTTTTCCATAATAATGTTCCGTCTGGGTTGAATTGTTTCCACATTAAACCTTGAGTAAATCCTGCAATATACATTGGCACTGCATAGAAAATGATTCCTAAAGTACCTAACCAGAAATGCCAGTTAGCTAATTTTACAGACCAAATTTTTGTTCTCCACATAATCGGCACCAAATAATAGATAACACCGAATGCCATGAAACCATTCCATCCTAATGCACCTAAGTGTACGTGACCAATAACCCAGTCAGTAAAGTGACCAATTTTGTTGATGTTTTTTGTTGCTAAAAGCGGTCCTTCAAAAGTTGCCATACCATAACATGTAACTGCAACCACGAAGAATTTCAATATCGGGTTTTCTCTCACTTTATCCCATGCTCCTCTCAATGTAAGAAGACCATTCAGCATACCTCCCCAAGATGGTGCTATAAGCATGATTGAGAATCCTGTAGAAACTGCCTGTACCCAAGCTGGAAGAGCTGTGTACTGAAGGTGGTGAGGTCCAGCCCAGATATATACGAAAATTAATGACCAGAAGTGAATAATTGATAGCTTGTAAGAAAATACAGGTCTGTCAGCTGCTTTCGGTAAGAAGTAATACATCAAACCTAAAACTGGTGTTGTCAATACGAATGCAACCGCATTATGACCATACCACCACTGAACAATAGCATCTTTTACTCCGGCATAAACCGAATAAGATTTCCATCCTGAGAATGACAACGGAACTTCAAGGTTGTTGAAAATATGCAACATTGCCACTGCAATCCAAGTACCGATGTAGAACCAAATTGCTACATACAAGTGTCTTACTCTTCTTTTTGCGATTGTCAGGA
This sequence comes from Chryseobacterium sp. JAH, assembly GCF_001507335.1. Lineage (GTDB taxonomy): Bacteria > Bacteroidota > Bacteroidia > Flavobacteriales > Weeksellaceae > Chryseobacterium. Next base: position 656,754 of record NZ_LMAH01000003.1, read on the forward strand.
ACATGTTCGCTCCAAATATAATCCAAGAGAATGCAATCAATATGTCGATTGGCCACTCATGTTCTGCATATTCTTTTGAAGTGTTGATCCCCATAAAGAATGTGATGAACGTAGCAACAATCATCAACTGCCAAGTCCAGAAATGTAACCAAGATAATGTATCGCTGTACATTCTTGCTTTTAATAATCTTTGTAATGAGTAATAAATACCGGTATAAACGATATTACATACAAATGCCCAAATTACGGTGTTGGTGTGAAGCATTCTAATTCTTCCAAAACCAAACGCACCATGAGTGTTGATCAAACCTTGAATATCTCCGGATGACAGACTTTTAATCGTCGTATCATCGGTCCCGAATAAAAATTCAGGAAGTTCAGGGTAGAAAAGCATTAATGCTGCCGTAAGCCCAAACACGAATCCTATAATTCCAAAAACTATGGTCGCGTATAGGAATGCCCGAACAATACTGTTGTCATAACTAAACTTTTGTGTCTCCATACTAACTATTCACTTTTTTCTTCAATTTTATTATTTTCTCCTATTTCCTCTTTATCGTTTTTGTTGCCAGAATCTACCTTTTTATCCTCTTTTACTTCATCTTCAAAAAGTATACGTACAGCGGGAGATTCATCATCTTCAAACTGTCCTTTTCTAGCATTTACTATAAATACGATCAGGAAAACTGCAGCCAAAGAAGCACTGCATAAGATCATTAAATATAGAATATCCATCAGACAACAAAATTAACCTATTTTCGGGGTTCAAAATTAGTGAAAAATAATGACATTAATCACGAAATACGGGTTCTTGCTAATTTAAAATCAGTCTAAATAAGGCTGTTTATGCGGTTTTTCTGAAATATTTGCGACCAAGAATCCAGGTCGAAAGTGTGGTGAAAGAAATTACGGTGATTGAACTTATCGGCATTAAGATAGCAGCAAATAATGGTGACATGTGTCCGGTTACGGCAAAGCTTAATCCAACAATATTATAAAGAAAACTGATTAAGAACGTCAATTTAACAATCGTGATTGATCCTTTACATACGTTTAAGTAGTTGTCGAGCTGTGATACTTTTTCACCGTTCATAATAACGTCGGAGGATGGTGTAAAGCTGTTTGTATCGTCAGAAATAGCAATTCCGACGTTGCTCTGCTTCAGTGCGCCAGCGTCGTTTAATCCGTCTCCGAGCATTGCTACTTTCAGTCCGCTATTCTGTAGGTTTTGAATGTAGTTCAGTTTGTCTTCCGGGCTTTGGTTAAATGCCATTGAGCTGGCATTTGGGATGATTGTTTTAAGCTGGTTTTCTTCTGAAGAATTGTCTCCGCTTAAGATAAATATCTTGTAAAAATTCAGTTTTGAGAAAAGATTTTTAAGGTGTTCACGGTATTCATTTGTGAAAATAAATTTTCCAATAAACTCATTATTTTTGCTGATGTAAACTGCGGTTTCAAGATTTTTAGACTCCTGGTTGTTGTATTTTGCAGAGCCAACTTTATAAATATTTCCTCTGATGTTTGCTTCGTAGCCCTTTCCTGAGATTTCTTCAAAATTCTCTACAGGGAAATATTGATCGCTGATTTCAATGAATTCATAAAGAGATTTAGAAAGCGGGTGATTTGAGTTTTTCAGTAAGGTTTTGATATTCATTAAATCAAATTCAGGTATTTCTGGACCTTCAAATTTGATGTTGGTTTTTTTTCTTTGGGTAATCGTTCCAGTCTTATCAAAAACAATTGTGTTGATTTTTGCAATTTTTTCAATCGTCAACGTATCTTTTACGTAAAATTTATTTCGCCCCAAAATCCTCATAATATGTCCGAAAGTGAAAGGTGAAGAAAGTGCCAGTGCACAAGGACATGCAATGATTAGAATCGCAGAAATCACCTGGAACATTTTTTCTAAATCGATAAACGACCAGTAAATTCCTGAAATTAAAGCAATTCCTAAAATAATAAATGTGAAATACTTACTGATGTTATTAATTAATGTGTCTAGACCGGTTTCATGCTTCTTGAAAGCTTCTTTGTTCCAAAGTTGAGTCAGATAACTTTGGTCTACATTTTTGATAACCTCCAACTCAAGGGATGAGCCTACTTGCTTTCCTCCTGCGAAAATTTTGTCCCCGGGCTGCTTGCTGATGCTTTCACTTTCTCCGGTGATAAAACTATTGTCTATATTTCCTTCACCATTGATTAAAATCGCATCTACTGGAATAATTTCCTGATTTCGGACTAAAATTCTATCCCCGATTTTGATTTCGGAAAGTAAAATATTTTCCTGTTTTCCGCCAAAGTCAACTTTTGTAACAGCAATTGGATAAAATGATTTGTAATCTCTGTCGTAAGAAAGCGAACTGTAGGTTCTTTTCTGAAACATTTTCCCTAAAAGCATAAAGAATAAAAGTCCACATAGCGTGTCAAAATATCCAGGCCCGTAATCTGTGGCCACTTCGTAAACACTTCTTCCGAATAGAACGAATATTCCCAAAACAATCGGAACGTCAATGTTGACGATTTTATTTTTTAAACCATACCAAGCTGATTTGTAATAATCTGAAGCCGAGTAAAATACCACAGGAATTGCCAGTAAAAACATAAGGAACCTGAATAGGCCTTTGTAGTGTTCCATCCAGACGTCTTCTCCGCCTATGTATTCTGGAAACGCTAAGAACATTCCGTTACCAAAAGCAAATCCGGCAATGGCCAGTTTTACCAACAGCGATTTGTCTAAGTGCTCCTCATTTTTGTCAGCAGTTTCTAAGGTGATTGCCGGTTTGTACCCAAGATTCGTTAGGAATTTAGCTAATTCGCTTAATTTCAAATCGTTATGATTGAATGAGATCTGCAGGGTCTTACGTGTGAAGTTGACCTGAGAATATTTGATGTCTTTATGTAAAGTGTGAAGGCTCTCCAGAAGCCAGATGCATGAGGAGCAGTGGATCACCGGAATTTTAAAAGTTACAAGAGTTGTATTTCCCTCCGAGAAATCTGTAATTTTTTCAAAAATTTCGGGAGTATCCAGGTAGTCAAACTGCGAAGAATTTTCGTCACTTGGGCGAATTCCTGCTCGCTTATTTAGCTCGTAAAAATTGCTTAAATTGTTGATGTTCAGAATTTCGTAGACCGATTTGCAGCCGTTGCAACAGAAAATTTTGTCGTCGAAAGGAATTCTTTCCTTTTCTATGTCTTGTCCACAATGAAAACAGTTCTCGCTCACCTTCATAAATTATTGACTGACAAAATTATAACAATTTTTTTTGTTTATCGAGTTAAAATGTTCTATTTTTGTGATAAATGTCATATTAAAATGTCGCAGGAAAAACAAATTGCTATTGAAGAAAGATTTGCTAGGGTTTTTAATGATAAATCCTTTAAAGAAAGGCTTTCCAATACTGATTTTGAAAGATACTTTGGTGCTAAAAAGAAAATGAGTTTTCAGAAACATGATATCATTTTTGATGATGGTGAAATCCCAAAAGGGGTTTATGTTTTGGAAAAGGGAGCTGCGAAATTGTCGAAGTCAGGGTCTTTTGGGAAAGATCAGATTTTAAGATTTATAAAGGAAGGCGACATCATCGGATATCGTGCTTTGCTTTGTGGTGAAAATTTCCAGGCTAAAGCGGAGGCAATGACCGATATTGAATGTACTTTTTTACCTGCTGATGTTTTTATGGATCTTCTAGAGGTTGACCCTCAGCTTTCATTTATTATGCTTCAAAAGATAGCCTACGAATTAGGAGAATCATCAAATACCATTACCTTCTTGGCTCAAAAAACTGTCAGAGAAAGATTGGCGGAGATCTTAATTCTTTTGGAACAAAAATTAGGTACAGATCCTGAAGGTTTTATTAAAATATCTTTAACGAGAGAAGAAATTGCCAATATCATCGGAACTGCAACAGAAAGTGCCATCAGATTGATCTCTGAATTTAAAGGAGATCAACTCATCGAAGTTGACGGAAGAAATATTAAAATTCTGAATCACGATAAACTCATGAAACTCGGTCACGTAGTTTTATAAATCATACAACATACAAGTCGGCGAAAGCCGACTTTTTAACTTTTAAACAATACATATATTATGTCTGTTCATTCTGAAATTAAAAGAGTTACTACTGAAACCTTACGAAAAATGAAATTCGATAAGGAAAAGATAACCATGCTTACTGCGTATGATTTTACTACAGCAAAAATGGTAGATGCAGGCGGTATTGATGCTGTGTTGATCGGAGATTCTGCGGCTAATGTGATGGCGGGTTTTGAAACGACTTTGCCGATTACATTAGATCAAATGATTTATCATACTCAAAGTGTTGTGCGCGGTATTGACAGAGCTTTAATCGTTGCAGATCTACCTTTCGGAACTTATCAAAGTAATCCAGACAAGGCGCTGGAATCATCAGTAAGAATGATGAAAGAGGGTGGTGCTCACGCGATAAAAATTGAAGGTGGAAAAGAAATTTCGAAATCTATAAAGAAAATCATTAATGCAGGAATTCCTGTGATGGGACATTTAGGGTTGACGCCTCAGTCGATTTATCAGTTCGGGACCTACAAAGTGAGAGCTAAAGATGAAGAAGAAGCAGAAAAACTGATCAGCGATGCAAAGCTTTTGGAAGAGTTAGGATGTTTTTCTATTGTTTTAGAAAAAATTCCTGCCGATTTAGCCAAAAGAGTTTCTGAAAGTATCAGTATTCCGACTATAGGAATAGGAGCCGGTCCTGATTGTGACGGACAGGTTTTGGTGTATCACGATATGGTAGGAATGAACAAAGGTTTTTCACCAAAGTTTCTAAGAAGATACCTTGATCTCTATACAGAAATCACTGGAGCGGTTGCTCAATATGTAAAAGATGTGAAAAGTTCAGATTTTCCTAACCAAAATGAAAGTTACTAATGAGAAATAATTTACAAATGGCTCAGGGAGTAATCTCTGTATTGGCAATATTGTGTTTGGTTGTAGGTTGGTTTCAGGTATTTTCACCGGAAGTCAATGATATTCTTTCAAGAAAACTATTTTACCTATTAATAGGATTGAGCTTTATTTTGCAGGCACCATTACTTGTGAATGAAAAATTTAAGTATCCTATGTATGGTGCTGCGGCATTATGTATAATTGGCGCTTTTCTTCCGATTGATTCTAGTTTGTCATTTATCAAAACAATAGGTCTGCTGGGTGGTGTCATTATCTCTTTCACCAACAGGTCAGCGAATCGTCAGTAGTTATGGAGGAACAAATTGTTTATGAAGATAATCACCTTTTGGTTATCAATAAAAAAGTTGGACAATTAGTACAGGGAGATAAAACCGGAGATGAATCTCTGCTGGATTCTATTAAAAATTTTATCAAGATAAGAGATGAGAAGCCGGGAAATGTTTTTCTCGGTTTAGTGCATCGTATTGACCGTCCTACTTCGGGTTTGGTTATTTATGCTAAAACCTCTAAAGCGCTCAGCCGTTTGACTCAAATGGTGAAAAATAGAGAGGTTAAAAAAACATATTGGGCGGTTGTTGCTAAGGAAATGATTCCTCAAAGCCAAAGATTGATTCATTATTTAAAGAAGAATGAAAAAAATAATAAGGCTAGTGTTTTTACCAAAGTAACTGACGGAGCGAAAGAAGCGATTCTTACTTATCAGATTATTAAAACTTTAGATAATTATCATCTTCTAGAGATTGATCTTGAAACGGGTAGACATCATCAAATTCGTGCTCAGCTATCAAAAACGGGAGTTCCTATTAAAGGTGATTTGAAATATGGAGCTCCACGCTCAAATCCCGATGGCGGAATTAATCTTCATGCAAGAAAACTAGAATTTATACATCCAGTGACAAAAGAAGAAGTTGTAATTATAGCTCCTGTTCCGCAGAACGACGCAATTTGGAAGGCCTGTGAAGATACACTACTAGGGAAATAACTACATTGTGAAAATTTAGCAATAATCATAATATGTGCTAAATTATTAATGATTTTTAGCTTTTGGGATGTTATTTTTTTATTGTAATCAATATTATCTAAAAAAAGTATATTTGTTTAAATCTAATTTAAACTTATATGAAACATTTTTACCAGGTTTTTTCTCCAGCGGAAAAACTAAGACAATATGCAAAAAATATAACCTTATGGTTGTCATTTTTGATGGTATGCAATAGTCCCCTGGATGCTCAGGTAAGTACTTATAGTTTTACACAGTCATCTGGAACCTACACTCCCATTGTTGGAACTGTTTTAGGAACAGCCACAGGGAATGCTTCTGCTAGTAATTTAAACAGCGAAGTTTATCCTATTACATTACCGTTCGGGTTTAATTTTAATGGTACCGTTTATAATTCCCTTAATGCATCATCAAATGGTTTTGTAACTTTTGGAGCAACGGCTCCTACGACCACAAATGTCACTCCCATTTCTAGTACGGCAACGTATGATGGAGCTATTGCAGTATTTGGTAGAGATTTGAATAGTGTATTTGATGTGAACAGTGTTACAGGGAATATGAGCTGGGACATTATAGGAACTGCACCAAATAGAGAGCTTGTTTTACAATGGAAGGATTTCAGACCCACCAATGTTACAGTGACTACATCGGTATATACGTTTTCATTTCAGATACGTTTGTCAGAAACTTCAAGTATCATCAGGATGGTGTATACCTCAGGTGCTTACGTAATTGGTAGCACCGCTTACAATTCTACTGCGCAGATAGGATTAAGAGGTACATCAGCTTCTGATTTTAATAATAGGCTGAATGCTACATCTTTAGAATTTGTCAATTCAACTTCCGGTACTGCAAATACAAGTTCACAAGCCTTTAATACAGCCAATGCAGTTCCTGGGATGCCGACGACAGGTTTAACGTATACCTGGACACCGCCAAGTTGTTATACTCCAGGAGGTTTAACTTCTGGTTCGTCAACCATTACAACTGCTCCGATTTCATGGGACGCTTCCTCATCATCACCTTCAAATGGATATGATATTTACTACAGTACATCGAGCACTCCACCAACATCTTCTACCGCCCCGTTACAACAAGTTCCTGCTGGAACGACTGCTACATTAAGTCCTTTAGCTCCTTCAACCCAATATTATGTTTGGGTAAGATCGAATTGTGGAAGTGGGAATACAAGTATTTGGACTTTGCAACCAATTACTGTGATCACACAATGTCAACCTCCAGCACTACTGTCGTCAACTGGCACAACTGTTTGTCCCAATCAGTCAGCTACTTTGTCAGCTACTGGTGCTGCTGGTGCTACCTTAAAATGGTATGATGTTGCAAATGGTGGTACAAGTGTTGGTACTGGTACTTCTTTTACGACTCCTTTATTATCTACAACAACAAATTATTGGGTAACAGCTTCGAGTATAGGCAATCCTACGAATGTTGGTGCTGCTACTCCTGCAAGTTTGGGAACTAGTACTGCAACCAATACTTCGTGGGATCTTTTATTTACAGTAAATTCGAATCTTACTTTAAATTCGGTTGATGTATTTCCTGGTACAGTTGGTCAGACAGGAACAATTGAGGTTCTAACCGCTTCAGGAACTTCAGTTTCATCAGTTTCTTACACAACGACGGTTTCTGGGAATTCAACTCCTCAAACAGTTCCGTTAAATATAATTTTGTCACCCGGAACATATGCAATGAGAAGATCAGGAACTGCAAACTTGCATAGAAATTCTGCTGGAGCAGTCTTTCCTTATACTACACCCCAACTCGTCATTACAGGAACAACTTTCGTTAATTATCCTGCTTATTACTTTTACTTTTATAATATCAACTTTACCCCTGCTTGCGAATCAGCCAGAACTATGGTGACTGCTACTGTAAGCTCTGCGGGTTGCCTCTCTGCAAATGAAATTGAGGCTAATGACAAACTGAAAGTTTATCCAAACCCTTTCTCAGATCTTATTAATATCGAGCGACCTGATCTGGTAAAATCAATTCAAATTACTGATCTGTCAGGAAAACTGGTTAGAAATAATGTGAAAGCAGAATCTATTGTAAGGTTACATGATCTTAGTGCAGGAATGTATATTCTGCAGCTTGATATGAAAGACGGTTCTAAACAAACTATTAAAATCATAAAGAAATAGTTTTTATAAAAGTTTTTACAAAAAAATCGGCTCTGAATTATTCGGAGCCGATTTTTATTATAAAGTAAGTTTTAACAATGACTTATCTTCTATTGTCCCGGTTGCATCACGCCGCCAGTTTCTTCTTTTTTGCTGTTTAGAATATTCGGATCTTCTTTAGCCAATTTATTCTTTGTCGGAATCTTATAGTTCACAGACAAACCAAAATTTCTGCTGTCATACTTTGTTCTGATAAAAAGACTTTCTCCTCCTGTAGGATTATTGGTTCTTATTTGCATCACCTGACCGTTCAGAATATCATTTCCAAAAATAGAAACTGTTAAACGGTTGTCCATAAACTTCTTAGTTAAAGTAATATCTACGGAATTATTGAAAGGCTTTTCTGCTGTGAAGTAAAAATATCCTGCTCTCGGCGTTAGATAACTGTAGTTTGCCGTTAGCTTAATATCTTTTGGAAGAAGAATCTGGGTCATTAAATTAAAAATCCAGAAACCATTGTTCTTTAAATTATCAATATCATGCTTCTGATAACCTGCGTACAAATACATGAAATTAATTTTATCAGGATTAAAATCAAACTTCATAATCTCGCTCAAAGGTTTTGTGAAGATCATAAACGGAATGGGAAGTCCCACATTGAAATTGTGAATTTTCATGTTTGAAATATTCACCTGTTCATTAAAAATATTTTTACCGTCTCTTCTGATAATCTGCGCAACCTGATTCTTCGCGTTACTTACGCTGTAACCGATAAATGCATAATCAAAAGCCGAAATTTTCACCTCATAGTTATCAAAAATTGTCGGTTGCAGAAACGGATTTCCTGTTACCTGAGTATTCGGTCCCTGAAAAGTACTGTTGTTCGGGTTTAATGCAGAAATACTTGGAAGGTTAATCTTTTTATTATAATTAAGCAATGCGTGTACCTGATTCATCACATTATACTGCACACTTGCATTCGGGAAAAGTTTAAATTTATTAAAAGGAATTAAATCTGTTTGTACAAGTTTATCATCCTTATCCATTAATCTGGTAACTCCCGAAATATCATAATTTTCAGCTCTTACCCCCGCAATGAAATCAAACTTTTTCAGTTTTGCCTGAAATTCTAAATATGTTGAAGCTGTTTGTCTTTGATATTCTAAATTAGTTAAACCTTTGCTTTCTGTATCGAAATTTTGTTTTTCATACAAGCCTCCGAAGCTCACTTTTCCTTCATCAAGTATTTTCAGAGGTTGAGAATAATCTACTTTAAAATTGGCAATTCTCATATCTGAACTGTTTTGTAATATATTTCCATCAGAAAAGAGCGGGACTATTTCTATTGGATCTAAGTAAGTTACATCACGATAAATATTGTCCTGACCAAATTTGCTATCAGATTTTGTATATCCAAACTGAAAATCAAGCTTTTTAAGCTTGTCATCAAAGCGTACCTGATAAGTTGCTACGGCTTCCTGTCTCAAATTATTGGTATTAGCAGCATCGAAAGCTCCAAAATCTGCTTCCCTAAATAATTTTGTATCTTTATAAGGAAGAATTGCGTTTCCGTCACTTAAAGTATAATTGTCATTCTTATTATGATAAATATCGTAGTTCAAAAGCAATCGATCTTCACCCAAATCAAAAGTCATTCCTGCTTTCGCAAAATATCCTCTTCCCACTCTGTCGGTATTGCTGAGCATCAGATTATCCTGATTGGTATTCAGCATACTTTCGCGATAGTTTTGTCCTACGCTTAGTTGCCATCCAAACAGTTTATTTCTTGCATTTAGGTTCAAAGAGTTGCTTGTTCTGCTTCTCAGTTTATCTTCATTAGAAAAATTATAGTTACCGGAATAGGTTGCTGTAAGATATTTATTCGCATTTTTATTCGTTATAATATTCATAATAGCACCCCCTGAAGTTGCCGGAAATTCCGCACCGGGTTGAGTGATTACTTCAATTCTTTCGACAGAATTGGCGGGCATCCCTTCAAGAAAAGAATTTAATTCGTTGCTCGAAATATTAAGAGGTCTTCCGTTTAAATATACATCAAGAACCTTACCCTGATACATCATCCCTGCAATATCTGTGGACACTAGACCCGGAAGTTTTTTAATTCCTTCCAAAACGTTACCGTTGTTGAGGTGTGATTGCTCAGAAAAATCAAAAATCGTACGGTCGGCTTTCTGTTCGATCGCTTTTTTAGTTTTAGTGATAACAACGCCTTCGATCTCCTTTTCTTTGGTTTTGGTATCTTTTGTCTCCTGTGCAAAACCTAAAACTGAACCTAAAACCGAGAGAGTAAATAAAATTTTCTTCATAATGTGAGTAAATCTATTAGGTTAGACGCTGAAAAATTTGATTTGTTACAATTATTCAAAATGATTTACCCATATTTTGATGAGTTATTTTTAATATTCAAATGTGTTTACAAATTTATATTTCGGACTTCTTTTAAAAAAATGATCAAAGAATCCGGTGTTTGATCCTGCCGGTAGATAAGTTGGTTTTAGAAGCCTTCAATTTTCTGGATATCTGGGAGGGAGTTCTCATTGGATATATGTACAAACTCAATCTTTTAGATGAGTTAAAATAAAAAAAGCAACTCCAATTTTGAAGTTGCTTTTGATTATATTAAATAAATGTTAGTTCTCCTGTTGCTTAATCAAATTCAAAGCAGAACCCGCCTTAAACCAATCAATCTGCTGATCATTATAAGTATGGTTTGCCAAAACAATGTCTTTCGTTGAATCTGTATGAATGAATTCCAAAGTTAATTGTTTTCCCGGAGCAAACTGATCCAAGTCTAAGAAGTTAACCACGTCATCTTCCTGAATTTTATCGTAATCTGTTTCATCAGCAAATGTCAGTCCTAACATTCCCTGTTTTTTCAGGTTGGTTTCATGGATTCTTGCAAATGATTTAACCAGAACAGCTTTTACACCAAGATGTCTCGGCTCCATCGCTGCATGCTCTCTTGAAGAACCTTCACCGTAATTCTGATCTCCCACAACAATAGAAGGAATTCCTGCAGCTTTATAAGCTCTCTGTACAGTAGGAACTTCGCCGTAAGCACCATCCAGCTGGTTTTTTACTTTGTTGGTTTCCATGTTGTAAGCGTTTACAGCACCGATTAACATGTTGTTTGAGATATTATCTAAATGCCCTCTGTATTTCAACCAAGGTCCGGCCATAGAAATGTGATCCGTCGTACATTTTCCGAAAGCTTTAATTAAAACTCTCGCTCCGGTAATGTTTTTACCATCCCACGCGGGGAATTCCTCAAGTAACTGAAGTCTGTCTGAAGTCGGGCTAACCTTTACTTCAACAGCCGAACCATCTTCTGAAGGCGCCTGGTAACCATTGTCATCAACTGCAAATCCTTTTGACGGTAATTCAGAACCGCTTGGCTCATTTAATTTTATTTGTTCTCCGTTTTCAGCGGTTAATGTATCTGTGATTGGATTAAAATCTAATCTTCCCGAAATTGCAATCGCAGCCACCATTTCCGGTGACGCTACAAATGCGTGAGTATTGGGGTTGCCGTCTGCTCTTTTGGCAAAGTTTCTGTTAAAAGAGTGAATGATGGAGTTTTTCTCGCCTTTATCAGCACCTTCTCTGTCCCACTGTCCGATACAAGGTCCGCAGGCATTGGTAAAGATTCTTGCATTTTCAAATTTTCTGAAAGAATCTAAAAATCCATCTCTTTCTGCGGTAAATTTCACCTGCTCAGAACCTGGGTTGATTCCTAAAATAGCTTTAGGTTTTACTCCTTTTGCCACTGCATCTTCCACGATGGAAGCGGCTCTTGATAGGTCTTCATAAGATGAGTTGGTACAAGATCCAATTAATGCCCATTCTACTTCAATAGGCCAACCGTTCGCTTCTGCTTTTGCTTTAAATTCAGAAACCGGAGTTGCCAAATCTGGTGTAAACGGACCGTTCAAGTGAGGAGCGAGTTCTGAAAGATTAATTTCAATCACCTGATCAAAATATTGTTCTGGATTTGCATACACTTCTGCATCACCCGTTAAATGTTCTGCTACTTTATCTGCAGCATCTACAACATCCTGTCTTCCTGTAGAAGCGAGATATCTTCTCATGGAATCATCATATCCGAAAGTAGAAGTCGTTGCGCCGATTTCAGCACCCATGTTACAGATTGTTCCTTTTCCTGTTGCGGATAAAGAGATTGCACCATCACCGAAATATTCTACGATACATCCGGTTCCTCCTTTCACTGTAAGAATTCCGGCAACTTTTAGGATAACGTCTTTTGCTGAGGTCCAGCCAGACATTTTACCGGTTAATTTTACACCAATTAATTTTGGCATTTTCAATTCCCAAGCCATTCCAGCCATTACGTCTACGGCATCTGCACCACCAACACCGATGGCCACCATTCCTAAACCTCCTGCGTTTACTGTATGAGAGTCGGTTCCGATCATCATTCCTCCCGGGAATGCGTAGTTTTCTAAAACAACCTGATGGATAATTCCTGCTCCCGGTTTCCAGAAACCGATTCCGTATTTATCACACACAGAACCTAAGAAGTTGAAAACCTCAGAGTTTTTATTAATTCCTTCCTGTAAATCTGATTCAGCACCCACTCTGGCCTGAATAAGGTGATCAGCATGGGCAGTGGACGGAACAGCGACTTTGGCTTTTCCTGCCTGCATAAACTGTAAAAGAGCCATCTGAGCCGTTGCATCCTGCATGGCCACTCTGTCGGGAGCGAAATCCACGTAAGAATTTCCTCTTTCATGTTCTTTTGTTGCGTTTCCTTCCCACAAGTGGGTGTAAAGAATTTTTTCTGAAAGTGTTAACGGTTTTCCTGTGATCTGTCTTGCTGCTGCAATACGTTCAGGATAGCGTTCGTACACTTTTTTGATCATGTCAATGTCGAAAGTCATATCTTAATTTATTTTTTCTATTTAAAGCAAACTTCCGTTCTAAATTTAATTGAAAACGGATGATACTCTGTCCATCAAATTCTGTTCCTTCAATCATTTTAAAGGATAATACTAATGAATAACGAGCATGTTTTATTTCTATCAAGTTAAGAAAAAATAGAAATTCTGTAATTGATTTAAGTCAAAATAAATCAAATACAGCTTAATTGGAAACGTTCTAAACAAAAAAAATGAAAGATTTTAAATCCCTAAGGATCAAAATCTTTCATTTATATAAATTTAAAATAGTCTTATGATAGACTTTCGTTTGGCTTAATTGTGGCCAACGGTAACCAATTCTTTGATAGACGGTACAAAAGTAGTCAAGTCAATACCTTCTACTGCTGCTTTGTATTCTTCAATGCTTGGAATTCTTCCGATGATCGCAGATAATACAACAACCGGAGTAGAGGCCAATAAAGATTCCCCTTTTTTACGCTCAGAATCTTCAACCACTCTTCCCTGAAAAAGTCTGGTGGACGTTGCCAAAACAGTATCTCCTTTTTCCGCTTTTTCCTGGTTACCCATACAAAGGTTACATCCCGGACGCTCAAGATACATCATATTTTTGTACTCAACACGTGCTGCACCTTTTGGAGCATTATCATCAAATTCAAAACCTGAATATTTCTCCAACAATTCCCAATCACCTTCAGCTTTTAATTCATCGATGATGTTGTACGTTGGAGCAGCAACTACAAGAGGAGCTAAGAATTCAACTTTACCGTCTCTTCTTTCGATGTTTCTTAGCATCTGAGAAACAATTTTCAAGTCACCTTTGTGAACCATACAAGATCCTACGAAACCTAAATCTACTTTCTTGTCACCTCCATAATAGGTAAGGTCTCTGATGGTGTCGTGTGTATATCTTTTAGAAACATCTTCGTTGTTTACGTCTGGGTCAGCAATCATTGGCTCAACAATCATGTCAAGATCTACCACCACTTCTGCATAATAACTTGCATTTGAATCAGGAGTCAACGCTGGTTTTTCACCAGATTTAATTTCTGTAATTCTCTTGTTCGCTTTGTTGATTAATCCCTGAAGAACCTGATTATGGTTATCCATCCCTTTGTCGATCATAATCTGGATTCTGCCTTTCGCAATTTCCAATGATTCTATCAAAGTATCGTCTTCAGAAATACAGATGGAAGCTTTTGCTTTCATTTCTGCAGTCCAGTCTGTGAATGTAAATGCCTGATCAGCAGGAAGTGTTCCGATGTGAACCTCAATAATTCTACCCTGGAATACATTTTCTCCTCCAAACTGCTGTAGCATCTGTAACTGAGTCGCATGAACAACATCACGGAAATCCATATGATGTTTCATATCCCCTTTGAAAGTTACTTTTACAGATTCCGGGATTGGCATAGATGCTTCTCCAGTCGCTAAAGCCAAAGCCACAGTTCCTGAGTCAGCTCCGAATGCTACACCTTTCGACATTCTTGTGTGTGAGTCACCACCAATGATGATTGCCCACTCGTCAATCGTAATATCATTCAAAACTTTATGAATAACGTCTGTCATCGCATGATATTCGCCTTTCGGGTCACGAGCGGTAATCAAACCGAAATCATTCATAAATTTCATCAATCTCGGAATGTTTGCCTGAGCTTTTTTATCCCAAACCGAAGCAGTGTGACATCCTGATTGGTAAGCACCGTCAACAATCGGAGAAATTACTGTCGCAGCCATTGATTCCAATTCCTGTGCAGTCATCAAACCGGTTGTATCCTGCGATCCAACGATATTTACTTCTACTCTTACGTCTGAACCAGCGTGTAAAACTTTTCCTGGCGCTAAACCAACAGCGTTTTTGTTAAATATTTTTTCTACAGCAGAAAGACCTACACCTTCTTTTGTAATTTCTTTTGATGGAGCATAAACGGTAGGGGTTTCAATTCCTAAAATTCCCGAAGCCCAAGTTTGCAATTTTTTACCAAAAACAATTGCATAAGAACCACCAGCTTTGATGAATTCCATCTTTTGTGGTGTGAAAGACTTAGAAATATCTTTCAATTCCTGGTCGCCGTTGTATAATTTTTTAGTCTTAGTATTAATAGTAAGAACGGTTCCCGTTGCTACAGAATAAACTTCTTCAAGGATAGGTTCGTTGTTTTCGTTACGGATAACATTTCCTTCTGCATCTAGTTTTTTAACCCAGTTCTGAAGGTCGATACCAATTCCACCAGTTACGTCAACAGTAGTCAGGAAAATAGGAGAAATCCCGTTTGTTCCACCAACAATTGGCGCGAAATTCACAAATGGAATATAAGGACTCGCTTGTTTACCAGTCCAAAGTGCCACGTTGTTTACACCAGACATTCTTGATGAACCAACTCCCATTGTTCCTTTTTCAGCGATCAACATCACGCTTTTGTCAGGATGTTGTGCCTGCAAAGCTTTAATTTCCTCTTGAGCTTCCGGAGTCATCATGCACTTTCCGTGAAGTTCACGGTCTGATCTTGAGTGTGCCTGATTTCCAGGAGACAATAAATCTGTAGAAATATCACCTTCACCAGCAATATATGTTACTACTTTGATTTCTTCAGGAGCTTCAGGAAGTTTTGTGAAGAATTCAGCCTGTGCATAGCTTTCAATAAGTTCTTTTGCAACTTCGTTACCGTTATGGAATGCTTGTTTTAAACGATCTGTGTCAGCTTCGTAAAGGAAAACCTGAGTCTTCAGAACATTTGCAGCTTCCTTAGCAATACTAGCATCGTTGCCTAAAGCTAAATCCAACAATACTTTGATTGAAGGACCACCCTTCATATGAGATAATAACTCGAACGCAAAGGCTGGGGTTATTTCTTCTAATACGGATTCACCTAAAATGATTTCTTTTAAAAACTGAGCTTTCACTACGGCAGCAGGTGTTGTACCCGGTAAACTGTTATAGATAAAGAATTTCAGAGAATCTGCTCTGTATTCGTTTTGTGTATCTTTAATTTGTGCAATGATTGCGCTTAAAAGTTCGGCACCATCAATTGGTTTTGGGTGAAGACCCTGAGTTTTTCTTTCTTCAATCTCTTGGATGTAATCCTGATAAATATTCATAAATAGAAGTTCTTTTTAAAATTAAAGGTAGATTATTGAATAGTCGTCGTCTGAAAGTACAGAAGCAGTCTGAAATCTACACCATTTCTAAAAATGTGAGATAATAATCTGTCCCAATGGGTAAATAGTAAAAGGACTTTCTCTGAAAATATAAGTGGTTTACCTGCAATCTGTCTCGCCGCAAAAACTCTTTTCGGATAAAACGTTTGGTGGCTTTTGATGTGTTACAATCAAATGTTGTGGCTTAAAAACGTTTTAAAATTATCAAACATTTAAAAATGTTTCCAAAAATACGAATTTTAATTTTTCTTTGATAGTTATTTATTTAGATTGTGTATAAATATGTATTTTATATTTTCTATTTTTGGA
This sequence comes from Chryseobacterium sp. JAH, assembly GCF_001507335.1. Taxonomy (GTDB): domain Bacteria; phylum Bacteroidota; class Bacteroidia; order Flavobacteriales; family Weeksellaceae; genus Chryseobacterium. Next base: position 673,221 of record NZ_LMAH01000003.1, read on the forward strand.
AGATATTTTGAACACAAAACGTTATGAATAAAGTTTTAAGTGGTATTTTTATTGTATGGTCGGTTTTTCTGTTTTCTCAATCTAAAGTTTTGAAAAGCAGTAAGTTGGTTGCGAAAAACAAATCATCTACACCGGTGACAAAAAAAGTGCCTGATCATAACTTGGTAATCCTTAATGAAAACGTTCCGTTATTAATTCCAAAAAAAATAAATGGAAATTATGGATATGTTAATCAAAATGGGAAATTCGTCATTGCGCCTGAGTATCATATTGCGATGTTTTTTGCAGAAGATTGTAATCTCTTAAACTCCGCCAATCCGAAAGCTAAGAAATTTGGCACGGATGAATTTGCCACGGTTGACAAGAACAATATTTCCTATAGAATCGATAAGACGGGTAAAAAAGTGTATCAATATAAATCTACCGATTTAGGAAGATGCCATACTCAATTTAGAAAACAATTATTCCATGCTTACATTATGAATGGCTCTTATGGAATTATTGAAGATTCGAAGTTTAGCAATCCTTCAGACCGTTCACATTTTAAAATTTATCCTAAATACGACTATTTACATATTTTAGAAGGTGATGATCTGTCAAATCCCATGGTCGTAGTTTCTCATAAAAATAAATTTGGCATCATCGATGTTAATAACAATATTATTATTCCATTTGAATATGCTGATATAAAACGAAACTACAGCTGGAAACTGGGGAAAATGTTTGAAGTCACAAAAGACGATGTCCACTATTATTACATCGATTCTAACAACAAAGCCTATTAAATTTGGAAGATCAGTATTTTTTTGTAATTTCGCGCTGTAATTAAAGGGGTGCTCCAACGGGGGCTGAGATTATACCCAATGAACCTAGAACAGATAATGCTGTTTAGGGAAATTAAAAATGAACAATGAGTATTTAGCAATAAATAATTCTCGAATTATTAAATTACCAATTATTCATTATTTATTGTAATCGCCCCTTTTATTCCATTAAATTTTAAAAATTTATAAGAATGAAAGGATTTATTTTTTTAGGACTTACCGCAAGTTCTCTGGGTTTTGCGCAAACTCGAAATACTGATTCTCTGAAAATAAGAGAAATTGAAGCTGTCAATTTTACCAAAAGACTTCCAGTTGCCAAAGAAATCATCAATGTTCAGAAGGATCTCGAGAGCAGGAATCTGGGACAAGATTTACCAATTCTCTTAAAAAATCAAACCTCAATTATCTCGACTTCTGATGCAGGAAACGGAGTAGGTTATACTGGTTTCCGAATTCGTGGTGTTGCCGGAAGAGGAATTAACGTGATGATGAATGGCGTTCCGTTCAACGATTCTGAAAGTCAGGGAACTTTCTTTGTCAATGTTCCGGATTTGACGAGTTCTGCATCGCAGATCGTGATTCAAAGAGGTGTCGGAACTTCCAACAACGGAGTTTCTGCCTTTGGAGCAAGTATTAATGTGATTTCGAAGGAGCCGGAAGATAAATTTTATTTTAAAACGGATGACAGCTACGGATCTTTTAATACCTATAAATATTCAGCTGAAGTTGGTTCCGGAAAGTTTTGGAAGAACCGACTTTCGGTAACGGGAAGATATTCTCACATCCATTCTGATGGATATATCGACAGAGCATTTTCAGATTTAAATTCTTACAATTTTACAGCTGTATTTGAAGAAGGTAAAACAAAACTTCGACTAATGGCTTTTGGTGGAAAAGAAAAAACTTATCAGGCATGGAATGGCGTCGACAGAAAAACCTGGGAAACCAATCCTAAATATAACGTTTCAGGAGCAATTTATGATACAAACTGGGAAAATGTTGTCGGATTTTATGATAATGAAACCGATAATTACAGACAAAACCATTATCAGTTGCTTTGGGAACAGGGGCTGAATGAAAGGTGGAATTTAGAAACTACTTTACATTACACCAAAGGAAGAGGATACTACGAAAACTACAAACAGGGAGATCCATATGCAAGATACAATCTGCCTGATTTGAATGGAGAAAAATATTCAGATTTTATCAGAAAAAAATGGCTGAACAATGATTTTTACGGAATTGTTTCAACGCTCTATGGAAAGTTTGATAATCTTGATCTGAATTTTGGAGTAGTTGGAAATCAGTATTATGGAAAACATTATGGAAATGTTACCGATGTTTTCAATCCGCAGATTCAGGAGCATGAGTATTACAGAAACCGCTCTGTGAAAAACGAAGTAGCAGGTTTTGCAAAAGCTTTGGTAAAAGTCAATGATTTCGAATTCTTTGGAGATCTTCAGTTAAGGAATATCGATTACGATACAAAAATTTTGATGGAAGGCGACAGCGAAGGTGCCAATCTAAATAAAAACTGGCTGTTTTTTAATCCAAAAGCAGGGGTGAACTATAAATTAGGCAATGGAAAAGTCTTTGTTTCCTACGCTCACGCACAACGAGAGCCGAATCGTGACGATTTAATAGCAAACAACGATGTGAAATCAGAAAAGCTACACGATTTTGAAGCAGGAATAGAAAAGCAGTTCGGAAAAGTGGCATTCACTGCCAATCTTTATTATATGTATTATCTTAATCAGTTGGTTTTAAACGGGCAGATCAGCAATATAGGAGAATTCATCAGAACCAATTCAGGGAAAAGTTATAGAAGAGGAATTGAAATCGGAGCCTTGGCGAAACTTTCAAAACAATGGGAAGTTACAGGGAATGTAAGTTTGAGCCAAAATAGAAATCTTGATTTCAGAATTGAAAATGAGACAGGTATTAATCAATTAGGAAACACCGAAATTTCTTTTTCACCCAATCTAATTGCAAATTTAGGTTTGAAGTTTAATCCAAGCCAAAATTTCCAGTTTGCTTTGATGAATCAATATGTTGGAAAGCAATATTTAGACAATACAGAAACTCAGGATCTGCAGTTGAAAGATTATCTTCTGACAGATTTTAATGCTCAATATCAGTTTAACATTGCAAAGCAGGAGGTTGCTTTAAAGCTTTTGGTCAATAATGTTTTCAATCAGAAATATGTCAACAACGGTTATGTTTATAACGGCCCGATTTATTTTTCTCAGGCGGGAACCAACTTTATGTTCGGGATCAGCTGGAAAATCCAGTAAGTACATGAGATACCATTTCATATCATTATATTTCAGTAAAGTTTAGATTAAATTTTGAAGGCTGCTTCGGCGGCCTTTTTTGTTTCTACAATTAAAATAAGTTAGACAAAGGCGTTTCGATTATTTTTTGAAGACAAAGGTTCATAATCCAGAATAAATTTATCACGAAAGAAAATTCTTAGAAAATCTTTATAGGGCGTGGGAGCTCATTTCATAAGATATGATGCAAACAAATCTCTGAAAAAGTCACGAAAAAGTTATAAATTTGCCGTCAAATGAATATTTCAGCTTACATTTTAGACTATTTGAAACAGTTTGGAACGGTTACCGTTCCAAAGTTTGGTGTATTTTCTCTGGAAAATTCTAAAGCAGTTATCAACTCAGAAAACGGGAGCATCCTTCCGCCTTCCACAAAAGTTACTTTTCATTCTGATTATCAGGTTTTGTCTGATGATTTGTTGCAGTTTATCAGCAGTAAGAAAGCGGTTTCAAAAGAAGTAGCAGAAAATGAATTACAGGTTCAGACCGATTTTTGGAAGAAAAAACTTCAAGCCGAACAGTTTTTGGAAATTCAAAATCTCGGGACTATTTTTATTGAAGACGGTGCACTTCATTTTAAGGGAAACCGTCTGGAATCTGATCATCCCGATTTTTATGGTTTAGAAGAAATCCATTTTTCAGACATCAATAAAGGTGAAACGCTCGAAACTCTAAAAAATACGGACAAGGATTATAAATTCAACAAATCAATCTTGTGGATTTTCCTTTTTATCGTTCCGGTTTTAGGGATGTTGTATTTAGCATATACACAGCAGGAATTGATCTTCGGGAAAAAATCTTTTGATGATGTTTCGGTACAGACCAAAACCAAAAGAATTGAAAAGAAAATTCCGGTAAAAATTGATTCAGTTCAGATAAAAAAAGCAGATTCTGTAAAAGCTTTTAAGGCTGACTCTTTAAGAAAAGATTCAATCAAACAGGCTGCAAAAACTTGGAAACCCAAGTACAAAAAAAGAAAATCAAGATGGCAAAAATAAAAAAGGCGTCAGAATCTCTGACGATTATGACGAATATCGTACTTCCCAATGACACCAATCAGTTGAGAAACCTTTTCGGAGGAGAATTACTGGCGAGGATGGATCGTTGTGCGTCAATCTCCGCAACAAGACATTGCGAAAGAAGAGTGGTAACAGCTTCTGTGAATCATGTTTCATTTGACCATCCGATTCCTGAAGGGGGAATTGTTGTAATGGAATCAAAAGTGTCTCGTGCGTTCTCAACATCTATGGAAATTTATGTAGATGTTTGGTTAGACGACCCGATTAATCATAAAAAAATACAGACAAATAAAGGAATTTATACTTTCGTAGCAGTAGACGAATTCAACAGACCTATTCCAATTCCAGACATGGAGCCCGAAACTGACGTTGAAATAGAAAGATATGCAGCTGCATTAAGAAGAAAAGAACTTTCTCTTATTCTTTCAGGTAGAATGAAACCTACAGAATCAGTGGAATTAAAAAAGCTTTTTCAGGAAGAATCTAAATAATCTCTTTTAAAGAGAGTCCGCAAATAAATACTGTAAAGATGACAGATAAAACCGACAAAAATATTTGTCGGTTTTTTGTTGCCTCTTCAAAAGTGCTTTCCAAGTAATCTGAGCGATTATAAGTTTTTCTGAATATTTTGATAATGGGAATCCGATAAAGAATAAAATAGCTGCATTGATGGCTATCTCAAGCCATAAAAATATTTTACTTCCAGATGCGTCTGCGCCTTCTGCTAAATAATGAGTCGGGATTGTTTCGTGAATTGACAGCAACTTAATCTTCAAAAAGATCATATAAGCAAGAAGTAAAAAAAACAGAAAAGCTGAAAATGGTTTTATGTATTTGCATAGGGAGCAAAAATTGAAAAATTCTATCTTGCAAAAGCTATTTCTACAGCCGTGAATCTTACCTTTGCACCATCAAATATAAAGAATTATGTGTTCTATGAGAATTTTACTCCTTGATAAAAACCACCCACTCATCACTGAACAGCTGTTGGCTAAAAACTTTAATCTGGAAGAAGATTTTACATCTTCTTACGATGAGGTTTGCGATAAAATTGAACATTATGATGGTGTGATTATCAGAAGCAGAATTCCTTTAGATCAAAACTTTTTGAGGAAAGCGAAAAATCTGAAATTCATTGCCAGAGTAGGTGCCGGAATGGAAAATATTGATATTCCGGTGGCTGAAGAAGTAGGTATTCAGTTGATCAACTCTCCGGAAGGAAACAGGGATTCTGTAGCAGAACATGTTGTAGGTATGCTGTTGATCTTGATGAACAGGCTGTTCATCGCATCGAACGAAGTGAAAAATGGAATCTGGCTGCGTGAGGAAAACCGCGGTGATGAATTGCTTGGTAAAACTGTGGGATTAATCGGGTACGGAAACATGGGGAAAGCGACTGCAAAAAGATTATCTGGTTTCGGATGCAAAGTGATTTTTTATGATATTCTTCCCAATCTTTCAGATGAATTTGCGACGCAGGTTTCTTTAGATGAATTGAAAGATCACGCTGAGGTTATAAGCTTACATGTTCCTTTGACAGACTCAACAAATTATTTAGTAAATGCTGAATTTATTTCTGAGATGAAAAATGATTTTTATTTTGTGAATACTGCAAGAGGGAAAAATGTAGAAACGAAAAGTTTAGTTGAAGCTTTAAAATCAGGTAAGGTGAAAGGAGCGTGCCTTGATGTTTTAGAATATGAAAAGGCTTCATTCGAAAATCTGGAGACAGAAAATGAGGATTTGAAATTTCTTTTAAACTCTGAAAAAGCCATTGTGACGCCTCATATTGCCGGTTGGACGCATCAGAGCAAAGAAAAACTTGCGCAGATTATCGTTGATAAGATTGTCACTTCTTTCTGTTGATGTACATAAAAGATTGATGAGAAATTACTCTTTGAAGGGGTGAAATTTTATGTTAAATAATTCATAATTCATTCGTCTACGTTTAAATTTGAGTTGAGTTTTATTAAATTGCCACTCATTTTTGAAACTCATGAAGAAGCTTAGTTTTGTACTCGCAACAACCCTGTTTTTATTTATTTTTTCCTGTAAAAACAATTCAGAAAACAAAGAATCTCTCGCAGAGAACAGTACAAATCTCCCGAATTACGGGAATGTAGATTTGGGTAAAGTGTTTTCTCCAGAAGATGCAGTTCTTTCAAATAAAGATTTTATAGTCAATTATATCAATCAGTACTATAAAAAAGTTTGGGAAGGAAGCAATCTGAGCGGTGGAATATTGGTGGCAAAAGGGAATGATATTTTGTTCGAAAATTACAGAGGTTTTGCAAGAGAAGGCAATAAAAATGCTATAGACAAAAATACACCTTTGCATGTGGCTTCGGTTTCAAAAACGTTGACTGCAATGGCTATGCTGAAATTGGTAGAGGCCGGAAAAATAAAATTGTCTGATCATTTAACGCAGCATTTTCCGGGATTTCCTTATCCGAATGTTACGGTTCAGACTTTATTAGACCAAAGAAGCGGACTTCCGAAATACGAATATTTTATCACAAAAATTCAGCCGGCTCCGGCAGAACTTTCAAAAAAATATATTACCAATCAGGATGTTCTGAATATGATCATCAAATACAAACCAGATTTGGCGAGAGATACCGATACAGGTTTTATGTATTGCAATACCAACTTTGCACTTTTGGCTTTGCTGATTGAGAAAGTAACAAAAACTCCTTTTCCACAGGCTATGCAGGAGATGGTATTTAAGCCTTTAAAAATGAGTAATTCATATATTTTTCAGGAGAAAGATATTCCCACTGCTGCTCAGTCATTTTATTATGGTGGAAACAGGCTTTATCCTTTAGATCGTTTGGATCTGATTTATGGTGACAAAAATGTATACACTACGCCAAGAGATTTATTTGCATTTTCAAAAGCTATGTTTTCAAAAGATTTCTTGAAACCTCAATTGAAAGAAATGATATTTGCACCCTACAGCAACGAAAAAGCGGGACAAAATAATTACGGTTTAGGATTCAGAATGAAAATTTTTGATAATGGTGAGAAACTGACGTATCACAACGGTTGGTGGCATGGTACCAATTCAGTGTTTGCCCATCTTTTAAAATCAAAAGTTACTATTGTTGCGATTGGGAATAAATATTCAGGGAAAGTGTATTCTGCGTTGGCTCTTTCAGGTTTATTTGAAGATTTTCCTCCACAGAAAGATAAACTTACCCATATAATGAATGATAATAAGGACACATTAAAAACAGGAACTGAAGTTTTTGGAGAATAATGTTTATTTTTGCTCAAATATATTCATGAAAAGAATTCTTCTCTTACTGCTTGTCAGTTTTCTTGTGCATTCTTGTGCAAGAATGGGTTCTCCAGTTGGTGGTCCCAAAGACACCTTGGCTCCCAAGTTTCTTAGCTCAAATATTGATACGACAAGAGTCAATGTGAGAAGAGATATCAAAGAACTCAGAATAGATTTTGATGAATACATTACACTTAAGGACGTCAATAAAAATCTCAATATTTCTCCTCCGATAGAGAACATTACGAGAATTCTTCCGTCAAATATTGCTAATAAATATTTAATTATTCAATGGTCAGATACACTTCAGGCAAATACAACGTACAACTTTAATTTTGGAAATTCAATTGCGGATAATAGTGAATCAAATGTTTTAAGATATTTTAATTTTGCTTTTTCCACCGGAGAAAAACTGGATGATCTATACATAAGTGGTGAGGTGAAAGACGCTTTTACCATTATGAAACAAAGCAGCAGCGAAAATAAAATGGTAGTTGGGCTTTATCAGTTGAAAGATACCATTAATTATAAACAGAAGCCTTATTACATTACGAAAGTAGATGATGATGGGTATTATGAACTCAATTATCTCGCTCCCGGAAAATTTAAAATTATAGCCTTTGATGATGAGAATGGCAATTCGATCTATGATCCCGGAAAGGAGAAGATAGGTTTCCAGAAAGATACAGTGACGATTGAAAAATCTATTTCGGGTTTAAATTTAAAATTATACCCCTCTAAAAAGCCTTACAAAAAACCTGAATTGAAAGAAATTCCAGGAGGTATTTTAATGACTTTTGAAGGGAATCCCAACGATGTGAAAATCATTTCAAAGAATGAAAAGCTTCAGGATTTTAAAGTAACGCATACTCCACAGTCAGATTCTTTGAGGATTTGGTTTGATGCTGTGAAAAATAACTTAGGTCAGACGGTGACAGAAAATGTAAAACTGGGTTATGAGGTTGATGGCAAAAAAGATTCTACTTCTGTTTTTTACAAATACAATACAAAAAATGCGATGGATATCAACAGTGATAACGGCGGAAATATGTTGCCTCCTAAAACTGATTTTAAGATTACATCTACTTACATTATTGATAAGATCAGCCCTGAAAAATGGGTTTTAAAAAGCGACAGTCTTACGACACAGAATTTTACTGCAAAGATTTCAGAAACCAATCCATATCAGATATTAATAAGTTCGGATTTTATTGCCGGAAAAAAATATCAGTTAACGATTCCCAAAGAAACTGTTTCTTCTTTCTACACTAAGAATGTCCAATCAAAAAGATTCGATTTTGAAGCTGACAAAATAGAAAACTATGGTAACCTCACATTTAAAATTCTCAATGCACCCAGCTCAAAATACTGGATACAAATGCTTGATACCTCAGAAAACGCAGTGTATCAGCAGTATGTAAGCGGGAGTGAAGTGAAATTTGATATTGTGAAACCGGGAGAATATATTGCGAGGGTGCTTGTAGACAATAATGGCAATAAACGATGGGATGAAGCTGATTTTGTGAATCAAACTTTTGCAGAAGATTCTTATATCTATTATAAAATGGTTGTGGCGAGACCACTTTGGGAAACAAGGGAAGATTGGGATCTTAATGATAAAAGAGTATTTGAAGGGATAAAAGTTGCAAAACCTAAATCATCTAATGAGAAAAAAGACACGGAGCTGGATTCTGGTCTTCTGAATAGCAACAGCTCCGACTTAAACAGCACTTCAGGTTCAGATAATACACCAAGTAGGTTTAAACGCCAATGAAAACATTAAAAAAAATCGTTTTCTGGATTTTGGTTTCCTTTGCGATCATTCAGTTTATACCTACTGACAAAACAAATCAACCGGTAAAGCAATCTGTAAATTTTATTGATATTAAAAAATCACCTTCAAAGGTGGTTGCATTACTTAAAAATGCTTGCTACGATTGCCATTCAAACGAAACGCTTTATCCCAAGTATGCATATATAGCACCTTTTTCTTGGTCTGTTAAAGATCATGTCAATGAGGGGCGCGAGCATCTTAATTTTTCTGTTTGGAATACGTACAATAAAGATTTAAAAGAAAGTATGCTGAATAAAGCTGTTCAGACGTTGCAGAATAAAACGATGCCTTTGCCTGCTTATATTATTTATCATAAAGACGCCAATTTATCTGATGCAGATCGAACTATTTTAATTAAGTATTTTGAAGAAATTCTTAAAAGCAAGTCATACTAAACGAAAAATAAAAACTCCCACATCTTTTGTAAATGTGGGAGTTTGTTTTGATTTAAAAATTCTTTAAGTATTCTTTAAAAAATATTTTCTGAGAATTAAAGGCAATGTCATCAATATTAATTTTCTGTATAGGAATCCAATGCGTTTCCGAAATCTCTGAAAGTGCTAAGCTGGCTTCAAATTTTTCTGACACGGTGTATTCGTAGAACAGATCAATTGTATTGTAATCAATTTCTTTATACTTATAAACATTCGGCAGGCTTGTAAGATATTTTAGCTTTTCAATATCTATCTCAAGTTGCAGTTCTTCGGAAAGCTCACGCTTGCATGTATGTTCTGCGCTTTCTCGCGGGTCTACAAAACCTCCTGCCAAGTCAAGTTTTCCTTTCTTAGGTTCCTGATTTCTTCTGGTAAGGTAAATCTCGTCTCCACATCGTATAACCACAGCTACAGCGCCTGCAACATTATTATATAGATTAAAATTGCAATTAGGACAACTCCATTTTTTTTCGCCGTCCCATTGCAGTGATTCTTTGCCACAATCAGGGCAAAATTTCAATGTTTTCATTCAATAATTTTAGTCTTATTACGTGGGTGGAAGGTTAAAATCACATCGCGAAGCTCTTCAGTCTTAAGGTGAGTATAGACCTGCGTTGTGGTGATGCTAGAATGTCCCAACATTTCCTGAATAAAGCGTAAATCTGCCCCATTTTGCATCAAATGTGTGGCAAATGAATGTCTGAAGGTATGTGGTGATATTTTTTTACTAATACCCGCCTTATCAGTGAGTTCTTTAATGATAAGGAATACAATGACTCTTGACATGGAGGTTCCTCTGCTGTTGAGAAAGAGAGTGTCTTCATGTTTCTTATTGATTTTAATTTTAGAGCGTACTTCCCGGATATATGTCTTAAGAAGTTCTGCGGTGTAATGAGCCAATGGCACGAAGCGGGTTTTATTTCCTTTTCCGATGACCTTAATGTAGTTTTCTTTAAAATTGATATTTGAAATCTTTACGTCAATGAGTTCTGAAACACGTAAGCCGCAACCGTAAAGAACTTCAATGATGCAAAGATTTCTCTGCCCAAGATCCGAGCTTAAATCTACTGCATCAATAATCCTATTAATGTCTGAAAGGCTCAAAGTGTCCGGGAGATATAATCCCAGTTTTGGGCCTTCAAGTAATGCCGATGGATTATCTTCACGAATCTCGTCTTCCAAAAGAAATTTAAAAAATGCTTTGATTGACGAAATCCATCTTGCTTGTGATCTTTCGCTGAATTTCTGTTTAGAAAGTTTGAAAATATATTCTTGCAGATTATCATATGAGATTACATCCGGACCGATATTTTCTAGATTTTCTTCTGCGTATTCTTTTAGTTTTTTGATGTCTCTAACGTAAGCGTCGAGTGTGTTTTCGGAGAAATTTCTTTCAAATCTTAGAAAAATTTCAAAATCCTTAATTTTTTCATCCCAAGTCATTGCAATGTGGTTTATTTTATTTTATAATTCATTTTCTAAAACCTGTACTATTGCAATTCCATGATTTTTTAAAAATGTAATTCCTTCGTCATCAGAATACGCATTGATGAATACGAGTTTTTCGATACCAGCTTGTAATATAAGTTTGCTACAGTCTTTGCATGGAGAAAGAGTGAGATATAACGTTGCTCCGCGTGCTGACTGCGTAGAACCGGCTAGTTTTAAAATTGCATTTGCTTCTGCATGTAAGACATACCAATGTGTTTTACCGTTTTCGTCTTCACAGCAGTTCTCAAATCCAGAAGGTGTACCATTGTATCCATCTGAGATAATCATCCTGTCTTTTACAATCAGAGCACCTACCTGTTTCCTTTTACAATAGGAAAGTTTTGCCCATTCAAGAGCCATTTTTAGATAAGCCTTATCAAACTTATTAATCTGCTGCATCAATTCTTTTTTTGTAGGTAATTGTAAGGGGATGATATATTAGAATTGAGGTTTTCTTTTCTCAAGAAATGCAGAAACTCCTTCTTTTTTATCTTCCAATTCGAAAAGCTCCCCGAAATACTGTATTTCAGTTTCAAAGCCTTTATTTGTGTCAGAGAGATTAGTAGCCTGTATCGCTTTAGAAATGGCCATTGGAGAATTATGGGCAATTGTTTTTGCTAGCTCTTTCGTTTTGTTTAATAACTCTTCGATAGAGTAGACTTCATTGATCAAGCCAATTTCTTTTCCTTTTTGTGCAGAAATCATTTTAGCTGAGAAAATCATCTCATTGGCTATTCCTTTTCCAACTAATTTCGGAAGTCTCTGTGTTCCTCCGTACCCCGGAATCAGTCCTAAAGTTACCTCAGGAAGACCCAATTTTGCATTTTCTGATGCGTATCTGATGTGACATGACATCGCTAATTCTAGACCTCCGCCTAAAGCAAAACCATTCACTGCTGCGATTACCGGTTTAGATAAATTTTCAATTTTGTTGAAGAGAATATTGTGACCGTTTCTTGCTAATTCTTCAGCTTTTTCCTGATTAAAGTCGCTAAATTCTTTGATGTCGGCTCCTGCTACAAAAGATTTTTCACCGCTTCCTGTTAATATAATTACTCTTACATCATCATCATACACTACCTCATCTAACGCCGAACTGACTTCTTTTATTGTCTGTGCGTTAAGTGCATTTAGACTTGCCGGTCTGTTGATTGTGATGATAGCAATCTTATCTTCATTGCTAATAATTATATTTTGATAGTCCATTGTTTACGTAGATCTTTAATAACCTGCAAATTAATTTTTTTTTTGCATAAAAAAGGGAAAAAAATATATTTTTTCCCTTTTTAGTTTATTTTTTTAGTTTACTTTGAATGATTCATCATATTTGAATCAATATTGATTTGTAAACCTGAAGCTACTTTCATGCCAAGTTCAATATTTGCCCTGAAAAAGTGACACAGCTGACGGTTGATAATCTCATCTCTCTTTGGTCCGTCTATACCACTCATATTGTCAATGATATTTATAACCAAATGATCTCTGTCTTCCTGATTCATCGCTTTGGTATACAGTAATCCAGGTTGGGTGTAGTGATCATCATCATTTTCGTTTCGGTTATAGTTTGCAACCTGATTGCTGTCTAAATCATATTCGAAATTTTTATATGACGAATCGGGTTGAATGTCGTCGAAACTATTGGGGTGGTAATTAGGCTTGTCTAGATATTCACTCGAGTCTGCCATAAATCCGTCTCGTTGATAATTGTTTACAGCAAACGGACATCTATTCACTTCAAGCTGATGAGAATTTACGCCGACTCTGTACCTATGAGCATCAGGATAAGAGAATAATCTTCCCTGAAGCATCTTGTCTGGTGAAAAACTGATTCCGTTGATTAAGTTACTTGGAGAGAAAGTGGATTGCTCTACGTGTGCAAAATAATTAATGGGAACTTCATTCAGTTCCATTTCTCCCACTTCAATCAAAGGGAAATCTCCCTGGAACCAAACCTTGGTTACATCAAAAGGATTCCATCTGAATTCTCTAGCCTGCTCCTCTGTCATCACTTGGATATACATCGTCCATTTTGGGAAATCACCTCTGTCTATTGCATTACACAGATCTTCCTGAGCAAAGTCAGGATTTTCTCCTGCCATTTTTGTGGCGTCGTCGTTGTTGAAATTTTTGATGCCTTGTTTTGTTTTGAAATGGAATTTCACCCAGTTTCTTTCATTTTTTTCATTAATCATTGAAAAAGTGTGTGATCCGAAACCATGCATGTGTCTGTAACCGTAAGGTGTTCCTCTTTCTGACATTAAAATCAGCACCTGATGAAGCGATTCTGGGTTTAAGCTCCAGAAATCCCACATCATCGTCGCACTCTTTAAGTTCGTCTTAGGAACTCTTTTTTGCGTATGGATAAAATCAGGGAACTTTTTAGCGTCTTTAATAAAGAAAACAGGGGTATTGTTTCCCACTAAATCCCAGTTTCCGTCTTCTGTGTAAAATTTTAATGCAAATCCGCGAGGGTCTCTTGCGGTATCAGCACTTCCTTTTTCACCACCGACAGTAGAGAAACGGGCAAACATTTTACATGAGTTTCCTACTTGAGAAAAGAGTTTTGCCTTTGTATATTGTGAAATATCGTGAGTAACAGTAAATTTTCCATATGCGCCACTTCCTTTGGCATGAACTATTCTTTCAGGTATTCTTTCTCTTACAAAATGGGCGAGGTTTTCCTGTAAAATAAAGTCCTGTAATAGAACCGGACCTCTGGAACCTACCGTTTGCGAATCTTGATGCTCAAAGTATGGGGCACCACTACTTGATGTTAATTTTTTTGAATCCATAGAGTTATAATTTGATTTGTTTTTCACTGTTCAGAAGCTGTATTCAGCTTAATATTTATCAAATTTAGCAGAAATTTTCTATTGGTTGTGCTAAAAACGTCATATCTTTGTAATAGATAATATTAATCAAATGAACATTCAGCAATTGGAATATCTTATCGCTGTAGATAAGTATAAACATTTTGGTAAAGCTGCTCAGGCTTGTTTTATAACCCAGCCGACATTAAGTGCAATGATACAGAAGTTTGAAGATGAGCTGGATGTGAAGGTCTTCGACAGAACAACCCATCCTATTCGTACAACTGATGTTGGGTTACAGATTATCGATCAGGCGAAGGTTATTATAGAGGCCGTCAACGAACTTAAAAACAAAGCTAATTTATTAAATAATATTCTAGGTGGTACCATCAATCTAGGAATTATTCCTACCGTTTCATCATTTATTTTGCCAACGGAAATATTCCATTTCCTTGAAGAAAATCCTAAGATTTTGATGAATGTAAAGGAAATGACCACAGATAATATTATTAAGGCTTTAAAAGCAGGAGAATTAGATGCCGGAATTATTTCTACACCTTATGATAATGCCAACGAATTTTATCAGGACTTCTTGTTCAACGAAGAACTGATGATTTACAGTTCAGATACCGAAGCCAACAAGAAAAATACTTTTATAGTTCCCGATGAATTGAATGTAGAAAAAGTTTGGCTTTTGGAAGAAGGTAACTGCCTGAGAAATCAGTTTGAAAATATTTGTCATTTAAAAGAAAACAGATTGAAGCCTAAAAATCTTGACTTCTTAGCTTCCAATATCCAGACTTTAGTTCACATGGTTGACAAAGTTGGCGGAATAAGTATTTTACCAGAATTGGCATTAAATCAGTTGTCTGAAGAACAGAAAGGAAAAGTTTTCAGATTTAAAAAGCCTTTCCCTTACAGAGAAATCAGTATTATTTATTACAAGCCGACTTTCAAACAGAAAATTATCGATGAATTGGGATCTTTTATTAAAAATTCACTTACTACAAAGCTGAATTTTAATGAGAATCCTAAAGATTATGTGAGTATCAAGCCTTAGTAATTCTTTTCAATATTGATATAAATCATTAATTTCAAGAAAATTATAATTAGCGGATAAAAGTTTTGAGTATTAAGAAAATAGTACTTAAATTTGCCAACATTATTAACGAGGAAAAATTTGACCTGATTGCAACCTCTCTAAAAAAATGCTAAAACAGTAATATTCTTTTTAGCTTTTTCTGGGCAATTATTCATTTTTTTCTTCTACATTTAATTTAAAAATACAAGAATAATATGTCTTATTTATTTACGTCTGAATCAGTTTCAGAAGGGCATCCAGATAAAATTGCCGACCAGATTTCTGATGCATTAATTGATAATTTTTTAGCATACGACAAAACTTCGAAAGTAGCTTGTGAAACTTTGGTGACTACAGGTCAGGTGGTTTTGGCTGGAGAGGTAAAATCTGATGCATATCTTGACGTTCAGACAATCGCAAGAGAGGTAATCAACGGAATTGGCTATACAAAAGGTGAATATATGTTCAACGGTGATTCTTGCGGTGTAATTTCTGCAATTCACGAGCAGTCACCAGATATCAATCAGGGTGTAGACAGAGCAGTAAGTGATGAGTCTTTTGAAGCTAAGGCAAACGCACAGGGAGCAGGAGATCAAGGGATGATGTTCGGTTATGCTACCAACGAAACGGCAAACTATATGCCCTTAGCTTTAGATTTGGCACATACGATTCTTAAAGAGCTTTCTGCAATCAGAAGAGAAAATTCTGATATTAAATATCTTCGTCCTGATGCAAAAAGTCAAGTTACGATTGAGTATTCTGATGATCACAAACCGGTAAGAATTGATTCTATTGTTGTCTCTACTCAGCACGATGATTTTGCTGCTGAAGAAGAAATGCTGAACAAAATCAGAGAAGACATCAAAACTATTTTAATTCCTAGAGTTGTTGCTTTGCAGACTGAAGAAATTAAGGCTTTGTTCAACGATCAGATCAAGTATCATATCAATCCAACGGGTAAATTCGTAATCGGTGGTCCTCACGGAGACACAGGTTTGACAGGAAGAAAAATCATCGTTGATACATACGGTGGAAAAGGAGCTCACGGAGGTGGTGCATTCTCAGGAAAAGATCCTTCAAAAGTAGACAGAAGCGCGGCGTATGCTACAAGACACATTGCGAAAAACTTAGTTGCTGCAGGTGTTGCAGATGAGGTTTTGGTACAGGTTTCTTACGCTATCGGTGTTGCTGAACCTTGTGGTCTGTACATTAATACTTATGGAACTTCAAAAACTGGCTTGAATGATGGAGAAATCGCTAAAAAAGTTTCTACCATTTTCGATTTGAGACCTTATGCTATTGAGCAAAATCTTAAATTAAGAAATCCTATTTATCAGGAAACTGCTTCTTACGGTCACATGGGGAGAGAGCATTTCGTTGCTGATAAAACTTTCAACAAAGGCCATAAAAATGAATTGACTCTTACAGGTCTTGAGTTTTTTACTTGGGAAAAATTAGACAAAGTAGAAGAAATTAAATCCGCTTTCGGAATTTAATCTTTTCTTTTAGATATTTAAACTGCTTTATCTTGATAAGATAAGGCAGTTTTTTTTAAATTTACTTTTTAAATAAAATAAGATGAAGAACTTTCGTTGGGTAGCGGCAATCGTATGTGTATGTTTTTTGAGTGCTTTTGCAAAAGCTCAGGTTACGATACATAAAATGGTGAATGCAGGATATGTATATCAAAATCAAAGCTTTGGTGAAGTAGGAGGGAAGTTGCTATTTCTGAAAACCGATGATGTCATTTACAGATTGGGTGCTTCTGCATTGATGGGTTCTGCTAATTCAGAATTTGCAATTATGCCTAAAGTGAACGCTGATATATTATTGAATTTTGAAAAGAATGTAGATTTTAAGCATTCCTATTATTTTCTGGCAGGCGTTGAAGGAACAAATAAGTATGTCGCTCCAAAGATTGGCGTTTCTTTATTCGGACTTTTAGATTTAACCGGAGGCTATGCTTTTTCTATTGCGAATTCTAAGTTAAATGGAAAAGAGCTCAAGGGTTTAAATATTAATTTCACACTAAATATTCCTACCGCGTTCTTACATGACATGTTTAAGTAGTTTTTTTTACTAAATTCGTCTAAATATTTAATATTTAGTTAACAGTTATTAAAATTTTATTTATATTTACAGCATAATTTAATGCTTATTGATAAGACTTTACTCTAATAGAATTTGTAGCGCACAAAAAACCTGGCAAAATGTCGGGAGACTGTTTGTCTACAAGTAAATACTGAGAAGAAAAGTCATGAAATCAACAGATAGCCTATTAATATCTCTGTACCAAAGAGGAGATGAAGAAGCATTATCAACCCTTATACACCGTCATCAGAAAGACCTGTTTTCGTTTATCCTTTACAAAATAGGTGACGAAGATTTGGCCAACGATGTTTTCCAGGATACGTTTATTAAAATCATTATGATGCTGAAAGAAGGGCGGTATAATGAGGAAGGGAAATTTATCCTGTGGGCAAAAAGAATTGCTCAAAACTTAATCATTGATTATTTCAGAGCAAAATCAAAAAATGTAAAAGTTTCAGAAACTACTTTTGATAACGATGAATTTTCTATTTTTGATTTAATAAGGGAGCCTTCAGAAAATATTGAAGATCAATTGGTAAGTATGCAGATTCAAGAAGATTTGCTGAAGATGCTGCAGTGCTTACCTGAGAATCAACAGGAGGTGATAAAACTCAGGTTTTTTGACGGGTTAAGCTTTAAGGAAATTGCAGATCATACAGATATGAGCATTAATACGACTCTAGGGAGGGTTCGCTATGCACTGATCAACTTAAGAAAAATCATGGAAGAAAATAATATTATTTTGACAAGATAATAATTCACATCTTTTCACGTTTTAAAGAAAAAACATTTTTTGCCTATGAAAAATAACGATTCTTTAAAAGTGAAAAGTTTGAAACCCAAAAAACAAACCATTGATTTTTTGCTTAGTTTCTCAAAAAGTCTTGATGTTGTGAAGATTAAAAATAATCATTATCATCTTTCAAAAAATTAATCATTAATTTTGTGCTGTATGAAAATTCAGCACATTTTTTTTGACCTCGACAACACCCTATGGGATCACCGCAAGAACGCTTATCTTACTATCAAGAATCTTTTCGAAAAAGAAGAAATTACTTTAAAATACAATATAGATTTTGAAGATTTTCATTCTGTATATCATGAGATCAACGAAAAACTTTGGGAGCAAATAAGAGATGGTGAAATTGACAAAGAATATCTCAGAAAGCATCGCTTTTACGATACATTCAGACATTTCGGAATTGATGATTTGGAGTTGTCTATGTATTTTGAAGAACATTTTTTAGATAAAATTCTCAATTACAATCATTTGGTAGAAAGTGCGGATGTTGTTTTAGAGTATTTAAAATCAAAAAAATACACCTTACATATTATTTCAAATGGTTTTCAGGAAGTGACGGAGAGAAAATGTATTCTCTCTGGTATTGATCATTATTTTCTAAGCATCACGAGTGCAGATTCTGTTGGGGTTAGAAAACCAAAAGCAGAGATTTTTGAGTATTCTTTGGGTTTAGCCAAAGCTACGAAAGAAGAAAGTATTTTGATTGGTGATGATTGGATTGCTGATGTTGTCGGAGCACAAAATTTCGGTATAGATGTTATTTTCTTTGATGTTTTGAACGAAAATCCACGGCAAGAAAATTTAAAAGTGATTAAACATCTATTGCAGATCAAAGAATATTTATAAAATTATCCATAAAAGTTTCGGCGGCACCAAAGGTGCCGCCGAAACTTTTTTATTAAAGAAATATTCAGATCAAATTCCCAGGCTTTCTCTTACTCTCTGAATGGTCTGTGTAGCGATGGCTCTTGTTTTCACAGCGCCTTCCTGAAGTTTTGCTTCAAGTTCATCAAGATTGTTCATGTAGTAAGAAAACAACACTCTTTCTCTTTCGAATCTTGTCAAAATTAAATCCAAAAGCTCTTTTTTAGCGTGACCGTAACCGAAATTTCCGGCTAAATATTTAGCTCTCAATTCTTCAGTTTGCTCAGGTGTTGCGATTAATTCAAAAATAGCAAAAGTTTTATCTGTAGACGGATCTTTTGGCTCTTCTAAAGATTTAGAATCACTTTCGATACTCATGACCTGCTTTTTCAATTCCTTTTCAGGCAAGAAAATGTTGATGATATTTCCTCTTGATTTAGACATTTTGTGGCCATCTACACCAGGAACATATTTGGTGTCTTCCTGCAGTTCAGCTTGTGGCAAAACCAAAACTTCCCCCATCTGATTATTAAATCTTGAAGCCACATCACGTGCAATTTCCAAATGCTGAAGCTGATCTTTTCCTACAGGAACGATTTCTGCATCATACAATAAAATATCAGCAGCCATTAAAATAGGGTAGGTAAATAAACCTGCGTTTACATCCTGTAAACGGTCTGCTTTATCTTTAAAAGAATGTGCTAAGGTCAGTCTCTGATAAGGAAAAAAACATGATAAATGCCAAGATAGTTCACAGGTTTCAGGGATGTCGCTCTGTCTGTAGAAGAATGTTTTTTCAGTATCTAATCCGCAGGCAAGCCAAGCTGCAGCAATTTCGTAGGTATTGTTTTTAAGTTCTTTTGCGTCTTTGATCTGCGTAAGTGAGTGCAGGTTTGCAATGAATAAAAAAGATTCGTATCCTGCTTGCTTTGATAGCTCAATTGCAGGAATAATTGCACCCAAAAGGTTTCCAAGGTGCGGTGTTCCGGTGGCTTGTATGCCGGTAAGAATTCTTGACATTTTGTTTAAAATTGTTTATGCAAAAATAGGGAAAATTTAGAATTTTACTTATTGAAACGGATATGTAATAATATAAATAATCAATCTCACTTGAATTGAAATTTCAAAACCTATTTCTTCAATTCAATTTTATACTTAAAAGTTAAAACCTTCAGATGCCAAAGTGTTAAGGTCTGTTCCGCTGAGATGATATCATTTTCTGAACCAATAATCAAACGGTCACGGAATGAACTGATAAACTGCGACCAGTATTCACCCTTAGAATCTTTCAGTAAAAAATAAAATCCGGCGTCACCAAATCTGTTTCCTGAAGAATCTAAAATTAATTCCCCATTTTTTCCAACACTTGGATTCATCAATACTGTTGCATTTCCATTAGGCAGAGGAAATACAGCTTTCACACAAGTTTTTCCGGAAGGCAAAGTGCAGATTCCATAAACGCCAGAATAAATTACCTGTGTGCTGGATTTAATAGAGCGAAACCAAAATGTATATTTGATTTCAGTGGTATTTGCATCAATAAGGTTGATGATTTCGCTTTTTAAAGATTCTGAGTCATCAATGTTTTGGGTAGGAATATTCAGTTGATTGATTCTATTGCTGAATAATTTATTAATCAAGATTCCAAAAAATTTGAAAAAAGGATTCCAATGTATAGAAAACTGCAGGTTGTGATTGTCTGTGTTTTCATAAAATCCAATCACACTTTTTGATAGATTTGAGAATTCAGCTTCAGTTAAATTCAATTTCTGCATTGAGGGAATAATGCCTTTTGATTCTGAGTCTTTTTGAATAATTAAGTTTTCCTTTTCTGCAAACTGATGGATAAAATCTTCACCAATTGCATCGAGATTTCCAAACGGACCTATCAGCCACGGAAAATCTTCGGGGTTAATTTTCTTTCCATGCAAGATTACCCATTGCTGAGTTACCCAATCCTGGAATTTCTGCATCGGATAAGCAAATCTCATTTAATCGTTTTTGAAATTGGGAATGATGTTGCGTCGTCCGTTCCATTCACCAAATTCTGAGATAGGTTTGAAGCGCAATGTTGTAAATTCAAAATGGAAATCTTTTCTATTTCTTTCTTTCATAGCATCAGAATGTCATTTCGGCTTGGGGACTTTGCTGTGTCCGTGAACCATATCGGTCATTTCTTTCTGCGTTTTCCAAACGGAAAAAGTGGAAACGGTGTTTGGAAATTTGATGGAGGCTAAAGATAGAGTTGTTGCGGGATGGTCGCGAACCAATTTCTCAACCGGTCTTCCCCAACGGATAAATCTTGGAATTTCCAGAAATTTCATTCGGGCAATGGTAACTGCGACAACAGGAGAATCCGGATTTTCAAATTCTAAAGTTTCGTCCGGAATTTCAAACTTATTAAACTTGCCCCATTTTCGCATAAAAGTTAACCTCGTATGCCAACCTTTTGCAAGGATTTTTCCTAAGTCATTTTCAGTTAAAAAATGATCTACGTCCGCTTCATTTTCCCATTGAGCAAATACGGCGATCTGCCGGATCAGCATTCGGGAAGGTGAAAGAATAGGAGAGCCAAGCGTCATTGCAGTCATACATTCTGCGTGAATTAATCCAGGAATATTTTTTGGTTTCGGTGGAAACAGAAGAGTTTTAAGCGCAGAAATATAATTTGTTTTTACTAAATGATAGGTGAATACGCTCATTATTTCAAGTTATTGGAAGTTTTTGCAGATGAAATTATAATATTAATTTTACTTTTTCCTTACTGCGTTATAATAATTGATTCCTTCTTTTTTCATCCAGAAATAAGGAATTTGTTTTGATTTCTTTTTTTTAACATCGGTAATAACAGCAAAAAAATTATAGATTAAATAAGTGTATTTACCGTCATTAATAATTAGATTTGTATCTGAAATTGTTCCAAAAAAGATTAAATTTTCTGTATTTTCAATTTGGTTTGTAAAAGCTGCAAAATTCTTTCCTTTATAATCTCGTAGATATTGTAGAATTTTATCTACATTATTTTGACTGAAAATTTCTTTCGATCTACTAATGTGAAAATAAGCAACTTTGTCTTTATTTAAAACCTTTTTAATGATGAAGGGATCTATTAATATACCATCATTATAAGTTTGAAATAATTTGAGAGCATCTAAAAAGGAAATGTAATTGCTAAAATATCCTTCTGTTTTCAGATTATTTATATTGAAATTTGATAAGAATTGAGCTTCTTTTTTGCTTATTTCCAATTCTTTTCCTGATGTATAGGAATGGTTGTACAAATAATTCTCTGGGATTTCTGAATCTGGATTTTCGTTAAGTGCACTTCCTATTCTGATTAATTTTCTTAAGCCACCAATTGAAACATCGTTTCGATCATTTTTTTTGGTTTTGAATGAACTATAGAAATTTACTACTCTTCTTGTTTTGTTATCTACAACAATGATTTTTTCCCGGAACCATTCATCAAAAGCTTGTTTATCTTCAGGTTTAAAATTGTAAGTTAAAGCATTTTCAAAAATTTTATTTCTAATAGAATCTAAATTGGTTTTGTAAGAAGTTGAATCTAAAGTGGTGTAAATTTTCAAATTCTTTTCCTGTGTATTGATTTTCAGTTTTGTCAATTCATCATCAATGAAACGAATTACTGTGCTATCTTTTATCTGCTTATTATCTGAATAATAGTAAATGTTTTCCTTTTTGCAGGAAATGAAAATGAATAGTACAAAAAACAGCTGAAAACTTTTCATGGCTATATTAAGGAATCAGAATCTTCTTCCCACCAAACTTCGGTTCCACCCCAAATATAAAATCCCAAAACACCTTTGCCCGCGCCAGTTTTTCTCGTGCATTGGTTTTAAAACCTGCGTATTTATTGACATCTTCTGCATTATAGCCGAATGCTTCTATTCCATTTTTTCTCGCAAGATATACAGCTCTCTCATTGTGGAATTTCTGAGAAATAATAATGTAGGAATTCTGCCCGAAAATTTCTTTCGCCCTTAAAACAGAATCCAAAGTTCGGAATCCTGCAAAATCCTCAAAGATTCTTTCTGCAGGAACTCCGGCTTTGATCAGTTCGTTTTTCATTTCCTCAGGTTCATTATAATCCTTTTGAGAATTGTCTCCGCTAACGATAATATTTTGAACCTTTCCGGATTTATATAAGTCTGCGGCGGCTTTTATTCTGTTAAAAAAGTAGGCATTGGGATTTCCGTTGGATAAATTTTTACTCGTTCCCAAAAGAAGTCCTGTTTTTTCGGTGGGAAGTTTTGAAAGATCGGAAGTAACAAAATTTTTCGTCTTATCCTTAATCGTAAAGTTTGACCAAATGACAAAAATAATTCCTGCCACGAAAAGCAGCAGGAAGATTTTGATTGTATTCTTTATAAATTTTTTCATACATTTTGAACCGTTGTAGGTTTTATAAAAGTATGAAATCCCCATGAGTTGGCAACACAAAAACCGATAAAGATTACGGGATTAAATATGCCCTTTAAAAGACAATAAGGATCTACATATTAAATATTTTAAAATTCTAGTCCATTAGGGAAGGCTTTCTTTCTGAATATTAATAATAATGCAGCGCCTACGGTAATCGCAGAATCGGCAACATTGAAAATGTATTTGAAGAATTCAAGATGTTTACCACCAATTAAAGGCCAGCTTTCAGGAACTGTCCAGTCAACCAAAGGAAAATGAAGCATATCAACCACACAACCTTTCATAAATGTTGAATAACCTTCACCGAAAGGAACAAGTTTAGACACTCCACCGTAACCAATCCACTGATTAACGCTCTCGTCATAAACCATCCCGCTGTCAAAAATTAATCCGTAAAACATTCCGTCAATCAAATTTCCGATAGCTCCTGCGAAAATAATAGCCATTGGAATGATCAGATAATTGGATTCTCCCCTTGCCAACCATTTTTTAAACAGATATACCATTCCGCCAATCAAAAAAATACGGACGATCACCAAAAAATATTTACCAAGCATTCCACCAAAATGAAAACCATAAGCCATCCCTGGATTCTCAACAAAAGTTAATTTGAAACCTGGGAAAACAGAAACACTGTCATTAAGGCTGAAATTGGTTTTAATATAAATTTTCGATGCCTGATCGATTAATAGAATAAGAAAAGTGATAAGTGCAATCTTCTTCATTACAAATTCGGCTTTGGTTTTTCTTTAAAGTTTCTTGTAGGCTTATCTTTTTTCACCGCTGGAGTACGAGGTTCGAATGTCTGAGTTTTTGCGCCTCTTGTATGAAATTTTTCATAACGAATTCCCATTTCTTTCATCACACCTTTCAGTGCATTCAGCTCCATTTGGTTTTTTGGGTGTACTATTAATGCTTCCATTTTTTCTTATTTATTTTTTATCAGTCTTAACATGGTTGAAAACTTATTTTTTAGACAACTCATCTAATCTCTTTCTGTCTTTTGCAGACAGATCTTTGATTCCATTTTTACCCATTTTACTGAGAAGACGGTCTATTTCCTTTTCTCTTTCACGTTTATCTGAATTGAACTGTTGATCGATCGTCAAATTTTTTGTTCTGACAGGGTAAAATCTGTTTTTGATTCTGTCTCTGTTAAAAAACCATACAACGACGATCAGAATAATTCCTAAAATCAAATATTCGCTCATAGATATAATTAAAAATTAGGTTTATAAAATGTCATACAACATTTCATAAACCCAATAATTTATTTACAAAAATAAGATAAAAATTTTATCTCTGCATATTTTTAGCTTCGATGCTCAGTGTAGCGTGGGGAACTGCCAAAAGTCTTTCCTTTGGAATCAGTTTTCCGGTTACTCGGCAAACACCGTAAGTTTTGTTTTCGATTCTGATTAAAGCATTTTTCAGATCTCTTACAAACTTCTCCTGTCTTCCTGCTAAAATAGAGTTCTGCTCTTTGCTCAGCGTTTCTGCTCCTTCTTCGAAAGCTTTGAAAGTAGGTGACGTGTCGTCAGTTCCGTTGTTTTGATCGTTGATAAAACTTTCTCTTATCAGTTGCAGATCCTTCTCTGCTTTATCTATTTTTTCTCTGATTATTTTCTTAAACTCTTGTAAATCAGAGTCGTTGTATCTCACTCTTTCGTCTTGCATTGTCTTTTTCTTTTTAATAAATTTATGAAATGGATTTTGAAAAAACAATAACTAAATATTAATTTTTTTCAACATTTACTTTAAAATTAATGTCATCGATATCGATTTCGTTAAAATTTGAAAGTGAAGATACAATTTCTATTTTATTTGACAAGACCTCAGATGAAATATATTCC
The DNA here is from genome assembly GCF_001507335.1 of Chryseobacterium sp. JAH. Classification (GTDB taxonomy): domain Bacteria; phylum Bacteroidota; class Bacteroidia; order Flavobacteriales; family Weeksellaceae; genus Chryseobacterium. The sequence goes on from NZ_LMAH01000003.1 coordinate 698,380, forward strand.
TCATTTTGCTTAATTTGTTCCAAAAATGGCGTATTTTCTTCCAAAATGATGCTTATTCTGTCTGTTAATTCAAAATATTTCTCTTTTCTAAGATTTTGGATCCTGTTGATAAACTCTCTTGCAATACCTTCAGATTTTAATTCTTCTGTTAGCGTCAAATCTAATGCCACAGTTGTTTTTCCATCAGAAGTTACGGTCCATCCCGGAATATCTTTCGTTGAAATTTCTACATCAGCAGTCGTAATTTCATATCCTTGGATTTCTACTCTTCCTTCTTTTTCTAAAGATGAAATCTGATCTGGGGTGAAATTAGAAATCTCATTACCAACTACTTTCATGTCTTTTCCAAGTCTTGAACCTAGAGTTTTGAAGTTGGGTTTGATCTGTTTTACAATCAAATGAGATGCTTCTTCAGCATTGATCAGTTGTAATTCTTTAACATTAACTTCCTGTTTAATTAATTCTGAAACCGCTAAGATTTGCTCTTCCGTTTTCTTATCCAAAACAGGAATCAACACTTTTTGTAAAGGCTGACGTACTTTTATATTTTCCTTTTTTCTCAGAGAGAAAACCATACTTGTTATGTTTTGTGCTAAATGTGTTTTTTCAACCAAATCCTGATCGATTAAACTTTCATCGGCAACAGGGAAATCTGTCAAGTGAACTGATTCGAATGTTTCTTTTCCGGTAGCTGCATTCAAATCCTGATACAACTGATCCATAAAGAACGGAGCGATTGGTGCAGATAGTTTAGCAACAGTTTCAAGGCAAGTATATAAAGTCTGGTAAGCAGAGATTTTGTCATCAGAATAATCTCCTTTCCAGAAACGTCTTCTGCATAATCTCACATACCAGTTACTTAAATTATCATTCACAAAGTTGCTGATGGATCTTGCAACTCTTGTCGGCTCATAATCTTCGTAGAATGCTTTTACTTCTTTAATCAAAAGATTCAATTCAGATAAAATCCAACGGTCGATTTCCGGACGGTTTTCAACATCTTTTTCAGCATATTTAAATCCGTCAACATTCGCATATAAAGTAAAGAATGAATAGGTATTGTATAGTGTTCCGAAGAATTTTCTTCTTACTTCGTCAATTCCTTCGATATCAAATTTCAGGTTTTCCCAAGGGTTGGCATTCGAAACCATGTACCAACGTGTTGCATCCGGTCCGTAAACCGCTAAAGTCTCGAACGGATCAACCGCATTTCCTTTAGATTTTGACATTTTCAGACCGTTTTTATCCAAAACGAGTCCGTTACTCATCACATTTTTATAAGCAACCGAGTCAAAGACTGCTGTTCCGATTGCATGAAGTGTGTAGAACCATCCACGGGTCTGGTCAACGCCTTCGGCAATAAAGTCTGCAGGGAATGCTTTATTATTATCGATTAATTCTTTGTTTTCAAACGGATAATGCAACTGAGCGTAAGGCATTGAACCTGAATCAAACCAAACGTCAATCAGGTCGCTCTCACGGTGCATCGCTTTTCCTGATTCTGAAACTAATACAACTTTATCAACGATATTTTTGTGAAGATCAACTAAAGAATAGTTTTCCTCAGACATATTTCCGATTTCAAATCCTTTGAACGGATTTTCTTTCATAAATCCTGCTGCGATAGATTTTTCTATTTCATTATACAATTCTTCTACAGAACCGATGATAATTTCTTCCTGTGCTGAACCAGTCGAAGGATCTGTTCTCCAGATTGGCAACGGAATTCCCCAGTATCTTGAACGGGAAAGGTTCCAGTCGTTGACATTTTCCAGCCAGTTACCAAAACGTCCTTCTCCGGTAGCTTTTGGCTTCCAGTTGATTTCTTTGTTTAAATCTACCAAACGGTCTTTTACCGCCGTCATTTTCACAAACCATGAATCTAACGGATAATATAAAAGGGGCTCATCAGTTCTCCAGCTGTGTGGGTAACTGTGAACGTATTTTTCAACTTTAAAGGCTTTATTTTCTTCTTTTAAACGGATAGCAATTTCTACATCAACAGACTTTTCCGGTGCTGTTCCTGCATCGTAATATTCGTTTTTCACATATTTACCGGCAAAATCTCCCATCTGCGCAGTAAACTTCCCTTGCAAATCAACCAACGGAACCGGATTTCCGAATTCATTTAATACCAACATCGGCGGAACTTCAGGGGTCGCTTCTTTAGCCACTTTCGCATCATCAGCACCAAAAGTTGGCGCCGTGTGAACGATTCCTGTACCGTCTTCTGTCGTAACGAAGTCTCCTGAAATTACTCTAAATGCATTTTCAGGGTTTTGGTAAGGTAAAGTGTAGGGCAATAACTGCTCATATTTAATTCCAGCCAAATCTGCACCTTTGAACTCGCCAAGAATTTGGAAAGGGATGGTTTTGCTTGATGAAGTATAATTTGCGAAATCTTCGTCAGTTCCCTCAACGAATTTTTTACCGAACTGTTTTCCAGTTAAAGCTTTAGCCAAAACAATATTGATCGGTTCAAAAGTATACTGATTAAATGTTTTTACTAAAACATAATCGATCTTCGGTCCTACTGTCAAAGCAGTGTTCGAAGGCAATGTCCACGGAGTAGTCGTCCAGGCTAAGAAATGTACATCTCCAAAACCCTGTAAAAACGAAGGCAATGTTTCCGGAAGTGTTTTGAACTGTGCAACAATCGTTGTGTCGGTCACATCACGGTAAGCTCCGGGTTGGTTGACTTCGTGAGAAGAAAGTCCGGTTCCTGCTTTCGGTGAATAAGGCTGGATCGTATAGCCTTTATACAACAAATCTTTGCTGTACAATTGCTTTAACAACCACCAAACGGTTTCCATGTATTTTGATTTGTACGTGATGTACGGATCTTCAAGATCAACCCAATAACCAATTTTTTCAGTCAGGTGATTCCAGACATCGGTGTAACGCATTACTGCTTCACGACATGCCTGGTTGTAATCTTCAATCGAAATTTTTTTGCCAATATCTTCTTTCGTGATTCCGAGTTCTTTTTCAACTCCTAATTCCACAGGAAGTCCGTGCGTGTCCCAACCTGCTTTACGGAAAACCTGCTTCCCGTTCTGAGTCTGGTAACGGCAGAAAATATCTTTCAACGCTCTTGCCATAACGTGGTGAATTCCGGGCATTCCGTTTGCCGAAGGCGGACCTTCGTAAAACACAAATTCAGGATTTCCTTCACGGGTTTCAACACTTTTTTCAAAGGTTTTATTGGCTTTCCAGAATTCCGCAACATTCTCGGCTACGTCTATCAGGTTGAGGTTTTTATATTCTTTAAATTGGCTCATTGTAATTTCTCAATTTCGTTGATTAATCAAGTTGGCAAATTTAGTGATTTTTGTCGGTTTATAATATATGTTTTATTTTGACTGGGTTTATTGAAAAGTTTGCGAAAATAAAGAAGGTTTAAGCTGTCGATTGTGAATAGTCAAATGTGAGTTTTCACAGTTAATCAATAAATATTTAGCTAGAATATCTATAGGAGCGTACTTTAGCCCGCTTTCAAAATTACCAAATGGAATTGGCTTTAGCCAAATCCTATTTTTCTCTCGCAGATTTTATAGATAACGCAGATTTATGAGATTAAAATTTAAAACAATCATCTGTGAAAATCTGTGTGATCTGTGAGAACAAAATTTAGCATCCAACTTTTAATTTTAATAAATTTGTCATCTAAATTTAAACTATTGGAACTTTTCCCACTCATCGAAAAATCAAGCATTCAAGACATCAAAAAGTTTCAGGAGGAAAAACTTCAGGAGCTTTTAGAATATCTTGAAAAGCATTCGCTTTTCTATCAGAAGCTATTCAAAGAAAATAATATTCAGATTTCTGATATTCAGACTTTGGAAGATTTGCAGAAAATTCCGACGACCTCGAAGAATGATATTCAGCAGAACAATGATGATTTTTTCTGTGTTCCCCAAAGCCAAATTGTTGATTACAGTACGACTTCCGGAACATTGGGGGATCCGGTGACTTTTGGTCTTTCAGAAAATGATATGGAAAGAATTGCTTACAACGAAGCAATATCGCTTGCCTGCGCGGGAATTCAAAAGGGTGACGTTGTACAGATGATTACGACGATTGACAAAAGATTTATCGCTGGTCTTGCCTATCTTTTAGGTTTACGGAAAATGGGAGCAAGTGTTATCAGAATGGGCCCGGGAATTCCTGAACTGCAATGGGATTCTATTTTCAGATATCAACCAAAATATTTGATCACGGTACCATCATTTCTTTTAAAAATGATCGACTACGCTGAGAAGCACGGTATAGATTACGAAAACTCAAGCGTTGTTGGAGCGGTTTGTATTGGTGAAAGTATTAAAAATCAGGATTTTTCAGACAATATTCTTTCGCAGAAGATTAAAGAGAAGTGGAACATAAAATTGTTCTCCACTTACGCATCTACTGAAATGAGCACTGCTTTTACTGAATGTGAATTCCAAATTGGCGGGCACCAGCATCCGGAATTGATTATAACAGAAATCCTTGATGACGAAGAAAATCCTGTGAAAGAAGGAGAAAGCGGCGAGTTGACCATTACGACTTTAGGCGTTGAAGCTTTGCCTCTGTTGAGATTTAAAACGGGAGATTTAGTTAAAGCGCATTATGAACCTTGTGAATGTGGCAGAAATACGATGAGACTCGGTCCGGTTGTCGGTAGGAAGCAGCAGATGATCAAATATAAGGGGACTACTTTGTATCCACCTGCAATGAATGATATTCTGAATGATTTTGAAGGAATTTTATGTTATCAGATTGTGATTCAGTCGAATGAAATTGGTTTGGATGAAATTATTATTAAACTGAGCACAGAGAGAGAAGATGAGAGCTTTGAAGGCGAAGTACGTGATCATTTCAGAGCAAAATTAAGGGTAAGTCCGAAAATAGAAATCATAGGTTTTGAGGTTTTGTCAAAAACAGTTTTCAATCCCAATAGCAGAAAGCCGATCACCTTCGTCGATTTAAGATAAACTTTAATTGTTTTTCAAACAACTTAGAAATATTATTGTTCAGCTGAAGTGAATTTTCTTTTCTGATACTATATTTGCAGTCTTAATTTTAAACTATGAAAAAAATATTTCTCTTTCTTTTTGTTGCATTAAGCACAACTGTTTTTGCTCAAAATAAGCTAACTGTCGAATCCGGAAATTTGGATGTTTTAAAAGGTCAGACTGAAGTTAATGTTGAACGTGTGTACGGAGATCCTCTTTTTCAGGCTGACAATTTTACTGAAACCGAATATTTAGAGAGAAGACATAAAGAAACTGTCGCCAAAAACGGTGAAGCGGCGTGGAAGACATGGATTGATTTTTGGGAACAGCATGTTGAAACAATCTGGACAGAAAAGTTCGTGGAGGGTTTAAACAAATCAAAGAAAATAAAATTTACCCAAAATGCTGAAAGTAAATATACTTTAATCATCCATCCAAAATGGATGTATGCAGGATGGACAGGCTTTATTACTCAGCCCGCAAAATTGTCTGCTGATATTACGATTGTTGAAACAGCAAATCCTTCAAATATTTTAGCAATAATTAAAGCGGATAAAATTGAAGGCATCGGAAGCAAAGTTGATTACGGAATGGAATATGGAAGAATTTCCGCAGCCTATGAAAAGACAGGAAAAGAGTTTGGAAAAGAACTGAAGAAAGCTTTAAAATAACAAAAAACGGGTCTGAAAATTTTCAGACCCGTTTTTTGTTATGATGATTGTTGTCTCTCCATTTTTATGAGATTAGCGAGATTTTTTACCACGGTATCATGCTTTCTAACAAAAGGATTTTCTTTATTCCAGACATATCCAGCCAGAACAGCACATATTTTTCTTTTCACATCTTCATTTTCCGGTCGGTGGAAAAATAATTCCTGAAGATTTCCGGTGTACCATTCTTTTACATAGGTTGTAAAAACATCCACTCCGTATAAAATATAATCTGAAAACTCAGTCTGCCAGTCTACTTTTTCACCGTTTAGTTGTCGTATGGCCAGTTTTGCAGCGGTTATTCCGCCTTCGGTTGCAAATGCCATTCCTGATGAGAAAACAGGATCAAGAAATTCCGAAGCATTTCCGGTCAATGCAAATCCTTCTCCGAATAATTTTTTTACCGAGCATGAATAGTCTTTCAAATGTCTGGGTTCAAACAAAAAATCCAAATCTCCGAAACGTTTTACATAATAATCGGATAGTGAAATTGCTTTTCTTAAAGCTGCCGCTGGATCTCCGTTTTCAGATAATTTGTCAATATATTCAGTCGGACCCACGATTCCTACACTTGTGTTTCCGTTTGAAAACGGAATTACCCACAGCCAAACTTCAGTTTCTATAATGTCGAAAGAAATTAAAGTTCCTTCAACGCCTTCTTCTCGGTTAATATCTTCTACATGCGCAAAGATTGCAGAGTGTGGAGATAATTTTGAAGGTTTTTCTAAATCTAAAAGTCGTGGGAGAACTCTACCGTAGCCACTTGAATCGATCACAAATTTTGCATGAATCTCTTTTGTCTCGCCATCTTTATTTTTTACGGTGGTCACAGAATCTGTTCCGTTAAATTCAATTCCAATTACTTCGGTTTCAAATTCGAGGTCAATACCTTTGTTGATCACTTCCTGAGCCAAAACGTTGTCAAAGTCGGCTCTAGGAACCTGCCAAGTCCAATCCCAGCCTTGGCCGAATTTATCACTAAAATCAAAAAGACAAACTTCGTCACCTCTTAGAAAACGAGCACCCAGTTTTTTTTCAAAGCCCATTTTATCTAAAGCGGGGAACAATCCGGCTTCGTCAAAATGATCCATTACTCGTGGGATTAAGCTTTCACCAACCACCAATCTTGGGAATTTTGTTTTTTCGACAACTTTTACGTTGATATTGTTCTTCTTTAAGTAAGAGGAAGATACGCAACCGGAAGGTCCAGCTCCGATTACGAGAACATCAACAAATTCTTTGCTCATCTTAAGATTTTTTATTTTAATAATAACTTCTATCTTTGCCGCTAAATTAGTGACAATTAATTATATTTTACAAAATTATATATTATTACTTTTAATTGATGAAAATAAATAACTTTTTAGAACTGAGAGATTTTCAGCGAATTATTATTGAAAACGAAAGCATAGAATTAGACCCTTCACTTCTCCATAGAGTGAATGAAAGTTTTGATTTTCTTAAAGAATTTTCAAAAAATAAAGTAATTTATGGTGTAAATACCGGTTTTGGGCCAATGGCGCAATTTAAAATCAGCGATGAAGATACCCACCAGTTACAATATAATTTAATCAGAAGTCATTCTTCAGGTATTGGGAATCCGCTTCCTGCAGATGAGGTCAAAGCCTGTATGCTGGCGAGATTAAATACTTTGTCTCTTGGAAATTCGGGGGTGCATGAGTCTGTGGTAAATTTACTTAAAGAATTAATAAACAGAGATGTTACGCCGTTGATTTTCGAGCACGGAGGAGTAGGTGCAAGCGGAGATTTGGTTCAGTTGGCACATTTAGCTCTGGTTCTAATTGGCGAGGGCGAAGTTTTCTATAAAGGCGAAAGAAAATCGACCAAAGAAGTTTTCGAAGCAGAAGGTTTGGAGCCGATTCAGGTTGAAATTCGTGAGGGTTTAGCTTTAATGAATGGGACTTCAGTTATGTCAGGGATTGGGATTGTCAATGCATACAAAGCCAATCAGTTAACTGAAATTTCACTAAAACTATCTTGTGCAATTAACGAAATCGTTCAGGCATACGATGACCATTTTTCAGAAGTGTTGAACGGAACGAAACTTCACGCAGGTCAGCAAAAAATAGCAGATAAAATGCGTTCTCATTTGTCTGATAGTAAATTGATCAGAAAAAGAGCCGACCATTTATATACTCATTTCGAAGAGCAGGAAAAGGTTTTTAAAGAAAAAGTACAGGAATATTATTCACTAAGATGCATTCCGCAAATATTAGGTCCCGTTTTAGATACGTTAGAATATACCGAGAAAGTCCTTGAAAATGAAATAAATTCAGCAAATGATAATCCAATCATCAACGTTGCTGATCAGCACGTTTACCACGGTGGAAACTTCCATGGGGATTACATTTCTCTGGAAATGGACAAGCTGAAAATTGTTGTTACAAAACTGACAATGTTGGCTGAAAGACAGTTGAATTATCTTTTAAATTCAAAAATCAACGAAATCTTGCCTCCTTTTGTAAATTTAGGTAAATTAGGTTTTAATTTCGGGATGCAGGGCGTTCAGTTTACGGCTACTTCAACTACGGCTGAAAGTCAAATGTTGTCGAATCCGATGTATGTTCACAGTATTCCTAATAATAATGATAACCAAGATATTGTAAGCATGGGTACCAATGCTGCAGTGATTTGCAGAAAGGTGATAGAGAATGCTTTTGAAGTATTGGCAATTGAAGCTATTACTGTTGTTCAGGCAATTGAATATTTAGGATATCAAGATAAGGTGTCATCGAAAACAAAAGAATTGTTTGATGATATCAGGCAGCTGATTCCGGCATTTTCAGATGATATGGTGATGTACCCATATCTTCAGAAAGTAAAAGATTATCTGAAAAAATAAAAGTCTGGATGGTGGACCCGAAGGGTTCAATATGAACAGTCATAGGTGAATCTATGGAAATAAAATTGGAAAAATGAAACCAGAACTCTGAAAGGGTTCATCAATTTAACACCACAAAAATACAAATGAAATGTGCAATAATAACAGGTGGTTCCCGAGGAATTGGTAGAGCAATCTGTATAAAACTGGCAGAAGAAAAAAATTATCATATTTTAATCAACTACACTTCTAACGAAGCTGCAGCAAAGGAAACTTTATCTAAAGTAGAAGAGTTGGGTTCTACAGGAGAAATTCTTAAATTCGATGTAGGAAATGCTGAAGAAACGCTGCAGGTTTTAAATGAATGGCAAGACAATAATCCAAAGTCAGTTGTTGAGGTGATCGTCAATAATGCAGGAATCACGAGAGACGGACTATTCATGTGGATGCCAAGTGAAGACTGGAACTCAGTGATTAATACGAGTTTAAACGGTTTTTATAACGTGACGAATTTCTTCATTCAGAAATTGTTGAGGAACAAATACGGTAGAATCATCAATATGGTTTCTGTTTCGGGAGTGAAAGGAACGGCCGGACAAACCAATTATTCAGCTGCAAAAGGTGCTTTAGTGGGAGTTACAAAAGCTTTGGCTCAGGAAGTTGCTAAAAGAAATATCACAGTAAATGCTGTTGCACCAGGCTTCATTAAAACAGATATGACTCAGGATTTCAATGAAGATGAACTGAAAGCAATGATTCCTGCCAACCGTTTTGGAGAAGCTGAAGAAGTGGCAGATTTGGTTGCATTTTTAGCCTCAAAAAAATCTTCTTACATTACAGGAGAAATTATTAATATTAACGGAGGAATTTATTCATAAATTAGGTAGCAGAAAAAGGTAGCAGTTGTGCAACCTAAATCTACAACCTACAACCTAAATTTTAAATGGAAAATAGGGTAGTCATTACCGGAATGGGAATTTATTCTTGCATCGGAACTTCTTTGGAAGAAGTGAAAGAATCCCTGTATCAAGGTAAATCCGGAATTGTTTTAGTCGATGAGAGAAAAGAATTTGGTTTCAGATCAGGTCTTACCGGAGTTGTTCCCAAACCCGATTTAAAGAACCTTCTTAGCAGGCGTCAGCGTATAAGCATGGGCGAAGAGAGCGAATACGCTTATCTTGCAACATTAGATGCTTTAAAACAGGCACATTTGGATCAGGACTTTTTAGACCAAAATGAGGTCGGAATTTTATATGGAAACGACAGTGTTTCTAAAGCGGTAGTTGAATCTATTGATATTGCAAGAGAGAAAAAAGACACCACTTTAATGGGTTCTGGTGCGATTTTCAAGTCGATGAACTCAACGGTCACGATGAATCTTTCCACAATTTTTAAATTGAGAGGAATTAATTTAACTATCAGTGCAGCTTGTGCGAGTGGTTCTCACTCGTTGGGGCTGGCTTACATGATGATAAAAAATGGTTTTCAGGATATTATCGTTTGCGGGGGCGCTCAGGAAACCAATAAATATTCCATGGCGAGTTTTGATGGATTAGGTGTTTTTTCGGTAAGAGAAAGTGAGCCAACAAAAGCTTCGCGACCATTTGATTCGGACCGGGACGGTTTAATTCCAAGTGGAGGTGCGGCATCTTTAATTGTTGAAAGCCTAGAATCGGCACAAAAAAGAGGTGCTACTATTTTAGGAGAAATCATTGGATATGGTTTTTCTTCAAATGGCGGTCACATTTCTACACCGAATATTGAAGGCCCTGCTTTAGCTATGAACCGAGCTTTGAAACAATCTGGTTTAGAAGTGAAAGATATCAACTATATCAATGCTCATGCTACTTCAACACCGATTGGTGATGCCAACGAAGCAAAAGCAATTCACGAAATTTTCGGAAGTGAAGTTCCTGTGAGTTCCACAAAATCAATGACCGGTCATGAATGTTGGATGGCAGGAGCAAGTGAAGTGATTTATTCAATTTTGATGATGCAGAACGATTTTGTTGCACCTAATATCAATTTGGAAAATCCCGATGAAGACGCAAAAAAGATAAATTTAATCTCTGAAACAAAAAATCAAAAAATTGACGTATTTTTGTCGAATTCTTTCGGATTTGGGGGAACCAACTCCGCATTAATCGTTAAAAAATTTAAGTAAAAACATGGAAAGAGAAAAAATTGTTGCCATTGCTAATGATTTTTTAATCAATGAATTTGAGGTAGATGGTGATGAAATCAGCAATGATGCCCATTTCAAGAAGACTTTGGGTTTAGACAGTTTGGATTATATCGATTTGGTGGTAGTCATTGAATCAAATTTTGGGGTGAAATTAGGTGAAGCAGATTTTAAAAATATTATCACTTTTGACGATTTCTACTCCACAATAGAAAGCAAAATCACAGAAAAAAACGCATAATTATTGATTGAATTTTTACTTTAAAAATGTAGCAATATAGCACGGTAGCGATTTACAATGTGGAAAATAATTGTTAATTTACTATAGTGATAAGTTGTAAATTGAGTTTATGAGCAAGTGGAATGGCAAATCTAAAGGCACAATCTTAGGTTATAGAATCTTTGTGTGGTGCATTAGAAATATGGGAATCAGGAGTTCTTATTTTGTGCTTTATTTTGTTGCAACTTATTATTCGCTATTCGAGAAAAAAAGTAATTTCTACATTTCCTACTACTTTCAGAGAAGATTAAACTATGGGTATTGGAAGTCTAAATTTTCTATCTTTAAAAGCTACTTCACGTTCGGAACAGTTTTGATTGATAAAACTGCAATTTCCGCAGGTTTGCGAAAAAAATTCACCTTCGAATTTGACGGTATTGAAAACCTTCGGAATCTTTTATCGGAAAAAAAAGGTGGTGTCCTCATCAGTGCCCACATCGGAAATTTTGAAATTGCCGAGTATTTTTTTGCAGAAATTGATTTCGATTGTCAGATAAATCTAGTGACTACCGATCAGGAAGTTACAGTGATTAAAGAATATCTTGAAAGCGTCACCGTTAAAAAAAGCGATATCAAATTTATCTATATAAAAGAAGATATGTCTCATATTTTCGATATCAATGAGGCTTTATCAAAAAATGAATTAATTTGCTTCACAGGTGATCGCTATTTTGAGGGTTCAAAATTTTTGGAGGCAGATTTACTTGGTAAAAGCGCTAAGTTTCCTGCCGGTCCGTTTCTTATAGCTTCAAGATTAGGAGTGCCCGTGGTATATGTATATGTGATGAAAGAAAAAAATCTTCACTATCACTTATACGCAAGAGTGGCTCAGCAAGTTAAAAAACGAGACGCACAAGGACTTTTAAATTCTTATACCCAAAATCTGGAGTCGATGATTCTAAAATATCCACTTCAATGGTTCAATTACTTCGATTTTTGGGATGATGTAGATTGATTATTTCCATATTAGATTTTTACTTTTGTTGAATAGCTGTCAAGGCAATTTTATAACCGCTATTTCTAGCCTCCAATCCCACTTTCTTCGGTCACTGCGAGCAAGGTGAAACAATATAATAGGTTTAGCATTCATAATGCCAGAAAAAAAATCCCAATCAGGCTGGCTGCATACATTCAATAGCTTAAAATTGCGAAATATTGTGTACTTTGCTGAGTGAAAGCACAAATTTGACAAAATCAAAGGGCTTTATGAACGAAGAATATTTTCAATTATTTTATAAAAAATATTAGAGTTCTATTCATTAAAGAAAACTTATAACTAATTTTTTTCTCCTTTGAAAAAACAATACGACATATTGGTCATTGGCAGCGGTCTCGGTGGCCTTGTTTCTGCGCTTATTTTAGCGAAAGAAGGACTAAAGGTCTGCGTGCTTGAAAAAAACAATCAGTATGGCGGAAACCTACAGACTTTCTCGAGGGATAAATTAATTTTCGATACGGGAGTGCATTATCTCGGAGGACTTTCGGAAGGACAAAATCTTCATCATTTCTTTTCTTATTTAGAAATTATCAATGATCTCGAGCTCCATAAAATGGATGAAAACGGATATGATAAAATCACGTTTGAAGATGATGAAAACGAATATCCTCATGCGCAGGGTTACGAGAATTTTGTAAAGCAGCTTTCAACATATTTCCCTGATGAAAAAGAAAATCTCGAAAATTATTGTGAAGAAATTCAAAGGGTTTGCAATTATTTTCCGAGGTATAACGTGGTTGGACAAAACAATTACAACGAAGAGATCCTCCATCTCAACACCAAAAGATTTATCGAGTCGATTACGGCTAACGAAAACCTTCAGGCAGTGTTGTTAGGTTCAAATTTTCTTTATGCAGGAGATTCTGAAAATATACCTTTTTACGTTCATGCTCTGACAGTTAATTCTTACATACAAAGTTCATACAAGTGCGTGAAAGGCGGAAGTCAGATTTCCAAATTGCTCATTAAAAAATTGAGGGAGTATGGGGCAGATGTATACAAACATTCTGAGGTTTCTGAAATGATTTTTAATGAAGATAATACCATGACCTCAGTTAAGACTAAGCAGGGAAAAGAATATTCGGCAAAACAGTTTATATCCAATATAGAAATTCGCTCTGCGCTTAAGATGATAGGAGAAAGTAGATTGAAGAAATCCTTTCTAAACAGGGTCTTAAGTTGGGAACCTGTATCTTCATGCTTCAGTGTCTATATAGTTTTGAAGCCCAATACGATTGCCAATTTTAATTATAATATTTACCATTTCTCCTCTAAAGATTTAGTTTGGAATTCATTTCGTTATGAGAAAGAAAAATGGCCGGCAACTTATATGCTTTCCTCAACACCTTCGAAGCATCATGGGGAATTTGCAGAAAGCCTTACGGCGATTTCTTACATGGATTTTGAAGAAGTCACAGAATGGGAGAATACCTTTAATACTATCGCTGATCAATCCGAAAGAGACGAACTGTATGGGAAATTTAAGCAGGAGAAGGCCGATAAAATGATAGATGCTTTAGAAAAGAAAATGACCCATATTAGGGATTCTATAAAAAGTGTCTACACATCTTCTCCATTGTCTTACCGTGATTATATTGGAAGCTACGAAGGAAATATGTACGGTTATATAAAGGCTTCAGAAAACCCTTTAAAAACAATGGTTTCGCCGCGAACTAAAATAGAAAATCTTTTTTTGACAGGACAATCGGTTAATATGCACGGGATTTTAGGATGTACCATCGGAGCTTTCAATACCTGTGCAGAGATTTTGGGTAGGGAAATAATTGATGAACGTTTGACAAAAATGAATAATAAAAAAAGATGTGAAAAATAGAGGTAACATACATTCTATCATTCAAAACAGAACGAGATGTAATGGTCAGAATAGCAGGATTTTTGTTGTTCTGTGGATCAGCCTTATTCTCATTTGTAATCTTATTTCTTGTGGCGTCAGAAGATCAGTAAAACATATTCCTGATGTGAGCCAATATTCTTTAGAAATCCCAAAAGTCAACAAGATTAATGATTCTTCTTTTAGTTTTAATCAAAATTATTTAACCAAAAACAGGCAACAACTCTGGGAATTATATATCAAAGGAAATGCGCTGCAGTTGGGTTATAATAACGGCGCTTTAACACAGAATTTAATGCAGAGGCAGGAAGATATTTTCTTTTCAAAAGTAAAGGGCTTTGTTCCCTCTAAATTTAAACAGAATCTTTTAAGAGGCTTCCTGAAATGGTATAATCGCAAAATGTACCTGAATGTAAGAGATGATTTTCAGGTAGAATTGTATGGCTTATCTCAGTATTCATCAGATAAATATGATTTTGTTGCGCCGAAATTAAGGAGGGCAATGTATCTGCACGGAGCGCACGATATTGGCCATGCCATGCGGGACCTTATGGTCGTAGGTTGTACTTCGCTCGCCGTGTGGAATGAGAATACGGAAGACGGTGATTTACTTATTGGAAGAAATTTTGATTTTTCTGTGGGTGAAGATTTTGCTAAAAACAAATTAATAGAATTTGTAGAACCTGAAAACGGAATTCCATACCTGTCAGTAAGCTGGCCGGGAATGATTGGTGTTGTATCCGGAATGAATAAAGAGGGAATTACGGTAACAATTAATGCCGGAAAATCTAAAATTCCTTTAACGGCAAAAACGCCAATTTCTTTGGTTACAAGGGAGATTCTTCAATATGCCAAAAACATTAATCAAGCGATCGCCATTGCTAAAAAAAGAAAAGTTTTTGTTTCAGAATCTATTTTGGTGGGAAGTGCGAATGACAAAAAAGCAGTAATCATTGAGGTTTCGCCAGATAACTTTGGTGTTTACGATGTTGCCAATTCTAGCAGGGTTTTATGTACCAATCATTTTCAGTCTGATGCATATAAAGATGATAAAAGAAATCAAAAACATATAGTAGCAAGCCACTCAGAATATAGATATGAAAAGCTTCAGGAATTGTTGTGTGAAAACTCAAAGCTCAATCCCGAAAAAATTGCAGCAATCTTAAGAGATAGATCAGGTCTGAAAGATAAAAGTATAGGATTGGGAAATGAGAAAGCTATCAACCAGCTTTTAGCTCATCATGCGGTTATTTTTTCTCCTGAAAAAAGACTGGTATGGGTTTCTTCGAGTCCTTATCAGTTGGGGGAATTTGTTTGTTATGATTTGAATGAAATTTTTTCAGATAATAGATTGAGTAAGGGGCAATTTGCAAAATCAGAGTTGAATATTGCTAAAGATCCTTTTGCAGATTCTCAAGAATTTGAGAATTATGAAGTTTTCAAGATCATAGATTCCGAAATAAGTGATGCAATTAAAAATGGCAATATCATTTTAACAGAAGGCAGTATTTCAGATTACCAGTCGCTTAATCCCGATTTTTGGTGGACATATTATCAGGCTGGAAGATATTATTTTATACATAAAGAATATACTAAAGCAAAGATTGAATTTGAAAAAGCCTTGACAAAGGAAATTACTACAGTTCCCGATAAAGATAATGTTGAGAATTACTTAAAGAAAACCATTAAGAAATTAAAATGATTTTTTATGTTTGAACCGCTTAATTATTCGATGAAGATATAGATCTTTTCAGATAATACTTTACTCATTTCTGTGAATGTTAAGTTGGAAAAAAATTATGATAAGTCTGAAAAATTAAATTTTTAAAGCCTGCTATGCTTTAATTTTTTCGTTGTCAGGACTTACTTTATTCAAGAACAAAAAGGTGATGGTTCCTGAGAATAAAGACATTACAGTCGCTAAAATCAGACTTCCAATCACATATTGAAGCAGATTGTTTTTCACCAAATCAAAATTTAATTCCTGATTGAAAATATTGCTTTCTCCGCTCACAAAAGGAGCTCCCAAAAAGAGGGAAGCAGCAATGATAAAAGGAATGAATGGTGGGAGACTTACATTTGATGCGACAAACGCCAGAACTTTGTTGAGTTTGAAAAGTACAGATAAAGAAATCACAAGAAGCGTGTGAAGTCCCCAGAGCGGTGAGAAGCCTATGAAGACGCCTAAAGCAACAGAAAAGGCTTTTGTACGAGTGCTTCCGTCACTTTCTAAAATATCTTCCTGAATGAATCTTTTAAAACTTTTTTTTTTGAAATTATTTATGAAATTTCGAGGTATAATATAGAGTAAAGTAATGGTTACCAAAATAGTATTTAGAATACTGATTCGTGTAAAATCTTTGAAAGGTCTGAAATGAGAAACTCTTTCAGCAGGATCATACAGAACTTTGATTGGAACATTTTTTACAGGAATATGTTTCCAGGCTGTTCTTACTATGATTTCAATTTCAAATTCGAATTTTGGAGTAAAATACTTCTTAGGAATTTTATGTAAAGGATATAATCGGTAACCAGACTGTGTATCTTCCAATTTAATTCCGGTTTCAAACCAAAACCAGAAGTTAGAAAATCGGTTGCCAAAGCTGCTTTTCTTAGGAATTCCGTCTTGGAACATGTTTCGGTTCCCAATCAGTAAAATATCTTCTTTTTCGTGCAACAAAGCCTCTACAAACACTGGAATGTCGTCAGGATAATGCTGTCCGTCAGAATCAATGGTTATTGCGTGGTCAAAGCCTGATTTTTTTGCTTTTCTGAAGCCAATCTTCAAAGCATTGCCTTTTCCTTTGTTTTCCGGTAAATTGATGATGGAAACCTGAGAATAGGTCTTTAATATTTCTGAAGTGGAATCGGTAGAACCGTCATTAATAACAATGATGTTTTGTGTATAGGTCAAAACACCATCAAGTACTCTCCTGAGAGTTTTCTCATTATTATAACTAGGAATTAAAATGCATATTTTCCTATCAATAATTGAGCGCTGTACTTCAGAGAGTGTCATTTATTTTAATGAATTTTTTTCAGTTGCTGTCATCGTTTTAGACTGCATCGCAAATTTTTTAATATACACTTTCAACCCAGCATTTTGTTTTGAATAATTTTTGATAATAAATGCTTTGTCTTCTTTTAAATTTTTAGAGTAGCCAACAATTTTCGGAATGTTTTCCTGAACGCTCATTCTGATCACTCTCAGTTCGACATTGTTGGGATTAGATTTTATGATGCTTTCAAGGTTTACTGCACCAGATTTTACGAAAGATTTTCTTTTGTTTTTTTCGGTCGTTACTTTAGCTTCGAGGATTTCTGCGGCAGCTTTATATGCCGAAATTACAGGCTCAGAAGATGATTTTTTTTCAGCCAGTTCAATGAATTTTTTCGCACCTTCTGTAGAAAGGTTTGCCTTAGAATAAGAATTTCTTAACTCTTCAAGATCTCCACTCTGAAAAAGTAAAAATAGGCCTGCGAATAATGATAAAATCAGTTTCATGTCAATAAGGTATAATGTACAGACATTTTCAATGCAATAGTCTCGCCAAATGAGGTTGTGTTTTTTACCTTCACATTGCTTTCTTCTTCCTTGATGTCGAGTTGCATTTTCAATTCAGGTGTTTCAAATGGATTAATAATGGCCATGAATTTTACATTGGAAGCTGATCTTAAAAATAACTTCTTCCCTGTGAATTCTTCCGTTAATTCTTTTACAATCTGCATCATACAAACACCTGGCGTTACAGGATTTCCTGGAAAATGACCATTGAAAATATCATGATCTTTATTCAGCTTAATGTTTGCTATAAAACTTCCATTTTCTGTTTTTTCGGAGCTTTCTAAAGTATAAAAATCTGTAAGTATGGTCTGCATTTTATTCTGTTTCGGTTATTTGAAATAGCTTGATATTGATCCTGTAATCTTTATGCTGAAGATTAATTGTCTCTGCAAAAGTAGGTTTTTTAGCTTCAAAACTAAAATTGATTTTCTCTTTCCTTTTCTGTGTGTAAACGATTTGTGTGAGCAGAGAGTTTTCTTTGTTAAAACATAAATAATAATTTTTCTTACCAAATTTTGAAAGATAAATCTTAGAATCATTCTTTTCAAAACTTTCAGCAACAGTATACTTTTGTCTCAGTAATTCCTGAAAATCATTTTTTAGAAAATTAATAACCATTTTTTTATCTAAATCTGCCAAGACATAGTTGAGTTTAAAATCATTTTCTGAAATTTCAAAATCAATCATTTTGTTTCCGAAATCTGAGGTCAATACAACTCTATGTGTAGTTTCTGATATTTTTTTGATGATGAGAATTCCGCTAATATCATTGCCATAAACTTCCATCTGGCATTTATAGACATAATCGTCTTGTGATGAAAAATATAAATTTTCAACTGTTGTTTCGGAATTTGAAACAGCTTTTACATCCTTGAGCTGGTATGTTTTACAAGAAAGCAGCAGGAACAAAAATGAACTATAAAGAAAACTCAGAAGCGGGTATCGGCGCATTGATTTTGGTGTTTTTAAAAACAATATTCGTGGTATCTCCAGAAGCTTCCGTCATATTGACCTGAGAAACCGTTGTTTGGTTTCTAGGAAAATGGAGTTCGATTTGCTTAATGTACTTCAGCAATTGCGCAGATTTAGGAGTGAATTTAGCGATGTTAAATGTTGAGTTTTTCAGGTAAACTACAGAAAATTCAGGGTCGTTGAACATTTTTCCGTTTGAACTTCCTACGATCAGCTTGTTGATCTTCTCAAAAGTTTTGCTCTTTGCATCAACAGAAGATTTTTTACCTTGGTCGTTAATAAAGATTTTATTTTCCTTAAAAACAATGCTGTACTGATATGGCTTGGTATATTTCCAGCTCAGCGTGTTTGGTGATTTTAAAGACATTCTGCCTTGAGTGACGATGTTTTTGTCTAGAAAATCCATTTTTTTGGTTTGAACGAAATCGCTCTGCAACGTTTTGATCTCTTTGGTTTCAGCTGAAATTTTGTTCACGAAGGCTTTAGATTCAGCGTTTGTCATTGCCGTAGTTTGGGCAAACACAAAACCTGAAAATAAAAAAAGCACTAAGAAAGTTATATTTTTAAACATTATTTTTCTGATTTAATGATTGAATCAATCGTAAAAGTAGAATACTTCTCACGCTCCAAAAATAACAATAATCTGACCAAAACATTATGCGTTTTCTC
The DNA here is from genome assembly GCF_001507335.1 of Chryseobacterium sp. JAH. Classification (GTDB taxonomy): domain Bacteria; phylum Bacteroidota; class Bacteroidia; order Flavobacteriales; family Weeksellaceae; genus Chryseobacterium. The sequence goes on from NZ_LMAH01000003.1 coordinate 717,443, forward strand.
AGAGGTATCGTGAAGTAGGATGACACTTCCTTTTTTTAATTTTTTGATGATTCGGTTGTAGATTGTTTCCTCGTCTTCAGTCACTGTGTCAAGTGAACGTATATTCCAGCCAATGTTTTTTTTATTCGTTTTTTTAATGGCTTTAGCTATATTTGGATTGGTTACACCGAAAGGTGGACGGTAAAGATTAGTTGTTATATTTCCAGATCTTAAAATAACTTCATCACATTTTTTAATTTCCTCAATCATTCTTGGGGTTGATAAAAAGCCGGTGTTGTTCGAATGTGAAAAGGTGTGATTCCCAATGGTATGACCGTCAGCAATAATTCTCTGAAAAGTTTCAGGATATTTTTCAATCTGTTTTCCGATGCAGAAAAAGGTAGCTTTGATGTTGTTTTCTCTTAGTAGATCTAAAAAAGTTGGTGTGAATTCAGTGGGCCCGTCATCGAAAGTCAAAGCTACTTCTTTAAATTTTGTACGTTTATGGGTAAAGCTGTTGACGAAATATCCCAATTGAATGTCGAATGAACCCCAAATTATTACTGCAGAAAATAGGATGAAGCAGAAGATATAAACCCAAATCGTTCCCTGAAATGCATAAATTAAGGCATTAAGGAAAAGATAGAAGATGATAAATGGGTAGTGTTTCATGTTAATACATACTTGCCGCCGTAATTGTCGGAATAAACAATATCAGTAGTCCAATCGTAGTGGTTTTATAAATGGAATATTCCGTCTTTTTAAATTTTTTTAATGCTAACCAAGTTATTAAATTTAACAAAATCAAAATTGAATATCCGAAAAGTACCAGAATTATTGCTTTATCATTTCCATCCCAACCAATACTGAGCATTTTTAAAACTAAAATGAGATTAAAGGCTGCCGCTATTGTAAAATGGATTCTAGTATGGGTCTTCATTTTACTAGAGCTTTTTTATTTAAAAATTAATCAGCTCTTTCCATCAAGACCAAACTGTGGTCAATTCCTCCTAATTGATTGTATAAAAGAACATTTTTGATGCGTTCCTTTGTCACATTATTAATTTTCATCACTTCTGGAATCACTTGATTTCTAAAAATATGACAAGCCATAAATGTTGAAAAACCGCTCGCCGTATTGAACTCTCCGCTTAAATGTTTGTAATAAAGTAATGAAGAATTTGGAAATAATTCAGATGCATTTCTATAATAAACATCCGATTCTGAATCTCCGCTGAAACCTAAAATCACAGCATCAATCTCTTCTTTTTTTAGATTATTTCTAGCTAAAAAATCTTCAATGAATTGTTGAGTTTCATTTAATTCCAATGAATTAACAATTTGAATATCTTTTAATTGTGCATAAGAAGTTTCAGTTTTCTCTTTTCCTAAAACGAAAAAACTAGAACCTTCACCCCAAATCACACCTTCCGTCGTTGAATTTAAATAATCCGTTGGAAGATTTTCTTCTTTTTTAATGGAATTGCTCAATTTATAAAGTTCCATTGTTCTGTCGGTTTGCTCGTCTGTTGAACCTACCAAAACATTTTCCGCTTCACCATCCAAAATCTGAAGTTTCGCATCCAGCATTGAAAATTCGAGTGAAGATGAACTGTTGACATAAGTAAAGTTGTAGCCATGACACTGCAATCCCAAAGCAATTTGCCCGGAAACTGTGTTGTGTGTCGATTGAATGAAAAACGTTGGTGTCAAGAATTCTTCATTGTTTTCCAAAACATTTTTCAGGAACTTTTCAGAATCCTGAGAGCAGCCCATTCCGGTTCCTACAATAATAGAATCCGGTTTTTCTATTCCTGCTTCCTGCAAAGCTTTGTTGGAAGCTACCGAGCTCATTTTTACAGTTTTAGACATTCTTCGGCTCATCGCTGGCGGAATGAATTCTTTATAATTGGGTTCGATGGCTTTTAAAATCTGAACTGAATTTTCAGGTTTTAAAGTATCGAAGAAATTTTCATTTAAAGTGTCCTGAACCGAAATGCAGGCTGCACTGTTGATGTAAACTGCACTCATTATTTAGAAAAAATTAAAGTTGAACAGTTTCCACCAAATCCAAAAGAATTGGAAAGGACGTGGTTGATATTTTTCTCTTTCAGTTCGGTAACCGGTGTCAAATCAAATTCTTCCATTTTGGTTTTGAAATTTAAATTTGGAAAAATCACATTGTTCTGCATTGCTAAAATAGAATAAACGGCTTCAATTCCTGCGGCTGCCGCTAAAGTATGACCTGTAAATGCTTTCGTAGAACTAAATTCCGGAACTCGGTTTTCACCAAAAATCCTAATCATTGCAATGCCTTCAGATAAGTCATTATTCGGTGTTGCGGTACCATGAACGTTAATATAATCAATGTTTTCTTTATCTAAACCGGAAACTTTCAGAGCTTTTTCCATTGCTAGGAAGGCACCTTGTCCGTTTTCCGAAGAAGCCGTTTGATGATGCGCGTCGTTGGCATTTCCATAACCAGAAAGATAAGCTAAGACTTTTTTATTTTCTTTTTTGACAACTTCATCAGATTCCAAAACAAGGAAGGCGGCGGCTTCGCCCAGATTCAGACCTTTTCTGTCGTTGTCGAAAGGCGTGTTGTAAGAGTCCGTCAAAATCATCAGCGTATTAAATCCATTCAAAGTAAACTTCGATAGAGAATCTGTTCCGCCTACAATCACTCGGTCAAGAACGCCGTTTTTGATGAGTTTTGCGCCCATCATGATTGCATTAGCAGCTGACGAACAGGCTGTGCTGATGGTAGAAACCATTCCTTTCAAACCCAATAATTCTGCAATCGCCAAAGATGAATTTCCGGCGTCGTGTGAGTCAATATATTTTTGCTTTTCAGGGAAATCCTCGTAGGTGTAGAAATATTTTTCAGTAATATCCATTCCGCCCACGCTGGTGGAGGAAATAAGTCCGGTTTTGTACTCGTTGATATTCGAAATTCCGGCACTGTCTACAGCCTCTTTTGCGGCAACCATTCCTAATAAAGCGGTTCTTGTAAAGTTGTTGTCTTCATTGAGTTGAAGTTTCTGCACAAGTTCTTCATTAGACAATTTTATTTCGCCCGTTTTGATGCTTCCGGCGTGGCGTGTTTCAAACAGTTCAATGTCTGAAATGCCATGTTTACCGGTTGTCAGCGAAATAAAATTTTCCTCGACATTGTGACCAATGGAGGAAATAATGCCCATTCCTGTAATGGCAATTTTTTGACTCATCTTTTAATAATGTACCCAAGTATCCATTAATCAATGTCAAAATATTGGGACATTGAGAGAAGGATACATTGTTAGATTAAATTATTTTGTTCTGTTTTCTTCGATGTACTTTGCCATCACTTCGATAGACTGGAAGATTTCTTTTCCTTTTTTTGGATCTGCTAATTTGATTCCGTAGTCTTTGTCAAGAAGTACAATCAATTCAAGAGCGTCGATAGAATCTAATCCAAGACCACCTCCGAATAACGGATCCGTGTCTTTTATTTCTTCTACTGCAACATCCTCAAGATTAAGAACATCAACGATTTTGTTTTTTAATTCTAATTTTAAATCTTCCATTTCTTTTAAATTTACCAATGTATCAATGTTCCGGTTTACAAATTGAAACTGAGTAGTATTGTTACATTGTTATACTGTTATATTGTTAAATTACGTAGTTAGCAAATATACAAAAGCTTTATAACTTTCCTGATATAGTTCGACCCAGCCACATAAGACTTTTTCCGCCTTCCCTGATTGCAGAATCTGTGCCGCGTATGAATTCAAAAATTCTTCATCAAATTCATCCAAGACAAAAAATGCGTTTTCGGTCTGCATTTTATGTTTAATGCTGATTTCACCAACGCAAATATTCGGCAAAGTGTACACGAAAACGGCAGGACTGGGGAAATAATTATCCTGAGAATTAATACTTTCCTGATATTTAAAATCGGTGTCTAGACTTGAGGATTTGTTGGCGAAAACTATAGCGGTTTTGCTGTGGTCGTCGTTTTTAAGGATCATCTCAGAAGCCAAAAATGCCAGTTTGCTGAGATTATCCATTTTATGAAATTTTGGATAACTCAGTTCTAGGCTTTTATAAGCTTCTTTCGAAAAATCTGAAAAATTCTCCGTTGGACTCTCAAAAATAATTTTTTCATTGAGGATTATTTTTGAGTTTTGTATGGCGCAAATGTCTGTTTTTTTCATCTTTTTCATTTTAACATTTTTCCAAAACAATTGCCGCATTACACCCACCAAAACCCGAAGCTGTCTTCAAAATATATTTGATTTCTGCCGACTGATTTTCTTTAATGATATTCAAATCCTGAGAAATGCCCACTTCTTTAAAGTTCTTAGATGGAATTAAAGTGCTGTTCAAGGCAGATTCCATGGAAATAATGCTCTCTAATAAACCTGATGCACCTAAACAATGTCCGTAATACCCTTTCATACTGTTCAAAGGAACATTCTGCAAATGCATTCTGTTGAAAGCGATGGCTTCCATTTCGTCGTTGTAAAGCGTTGCTGTTCCATGAGCGGAAATAAAATCGATTTGTTCTGAAGAAACTTTCGCTTCTTTCATCGCATTCTGGACGCTCGCATACAATCCGTCGCCGGTTCTTGATGGTCCGGAAATATGATTGGCATCGTTAATTGCTGAATCGCCTGCAACTTTAAACTTGAATTTTTCATTTTCTGATGGAGTGGAAGTGATATACGCTGCTGCGGTGGCTTCACCGAGATTAATTCCATTTCGGTTTTTGTCGTAAGGTTTGCAAGGTTCACTTCCGATTGCCTGAAAAGAATTGAAACCTGAAATTACAAACTCAGAAATCTCATCGCCGGCGACCACGAAAGCGTCTTTGTATTTTCCTGCCTGGATCATATTTTTCGCAACAGAAATTGCCATCAATCCGGAAACACAAGCATTTGAAACGACAATAGGTTTGGTTTTAAATCCAAAAAAATCTGCCAGTTTTTGCGCTAATTTTGAAAGGTAAACGCCTTCCGGTAAAGTGCTTTCGTTTTTTAATAAACTGATATTTCCTTTTGTTGTCGATAGAATAAAAGCGGTCTCATCGGAAATCGAATGTCTTTCCAAGAAAGGTTTCAGGCTCAACAAAAACATTTTTTCAAGTCTGGTGAAATTCTGATTGTCGAAGTGTTTATTAAATTCCTCTTCTAGTTTCTCAGAATCAATTGTAGAAACAAAGAAAGCTTCGTTATTGTCGATAATTCTATGCAAAGCAACTCCGGATTTTCCTTCCAAAAGTGCGTTCCAGTTTGATTTCACATCAAAACCCAAAGGCGTGACGCAGTTATAATCTGTAATGTAAATTTCTCTGTTCATCAATTACTAAAATTTTTGAATCTTTTTTGAAAAGCCAAGAGTCAACTATAATCCCATTTTATCTTTCCAAGCCTGAAAAAACTCGGGATTGTACAGACATAAATTATTTTCAGCATCCAGAAAAACCTGAATGGTCTCTCCACTGCAGACCAATTGATTTTGTTGATTGAAAATCTCGTATTTATAAATAAGTTTCGCCGAAACAGAATTCACGAAAGTCGTTACAATGTTGAAAGTTTCGCCATATTTCAGAGGGAGAAAATGTTCACACGTACTTTTTACAATCGGTGTTACAAATCCTGCTTTCTGAATGTCGAGATAGGTCAAACCGTGCTGTCTTCCGAAAGCTTCTCTTCCGTCCTCAAAATAAACGATGTAATGACCGTGCCACACGATTCCCAGCGGGTCTGTCTCATTGAAACGGACGCGTACTTCTTCGGTACAAGTTAAATTTTTAGACTGCATTTTGTTTTCTTTCGTACAATAATGAGATGATTACCATCGCAACATAAAATAATAATAAGAAAATCAGTTCTTTAGCAATTTCGCCAATGCCGCTGTTTCTTAAAATAATATCGTAGTACGCATTCAATCCCCAGTTCATCGGAGAAAGCTGCGCAATTTTCTGCATAAATTCAGGCATTAGAAAGACAGGAACCCAGATTCCGCCAATCGCTGCCAAAACCACTACTGAAGTCGCTCCAAACGGTGCAGATTGTTCCTGGGTATTGGACATCGTTCCTATTAAAACCCCAAATCCTATCGCTGCCAATCCTGCAAAAAGAGTGACAATAAGAAGGTGGAACATTTTTCCGGTGACATCAAACTTTGGTAAATCCATCAGTGGGAAAAGCCAGATTCCCACTGCAACCATCAGCAGAAACTGGATGACGCAGATTATGAGATACGTGAATGTTTTTCCTAAGATATGAATGTAATACGGCGTAGGACTCACACGAACTCTCACGCTAGTTCCCTGACTTTTTTCTTTGACTAAATTAATCGACAACGGCACCACAATAAAGAAAATCGCAAACAGCGCCCACGCCGGGACGTTATGTTGTACGGAATTCGGCATTACTTCTTCTTTTCCTTTGTTCGGGGTGATTTCTTTGAAGGTAATCAAACTTTTATTTTCAAGGTCTTCCGTCGTTCCGAGTTGGTCCTGGAAGGCTTTGTAAATTTTTTTATTTTCGATTTCAAAAACCATTTTGTTGATGGCATTCATTACAGAATTTTTGAAACCTGCGTTGGTGGCGGGGTCGAAATAGAGATGAATGTCTTTTGCTTTCGAAGCAGCAGCTTTTGTCGAAGTAGAATCGGTTTCCAAACCAAATGAACTTACAACGGTCTGAACTTTTGAATCGATATTTGAATTTAAATCTTTCGTTAAATTTTCAGGAATGACGATGGCCATCTGATAATCTCCCGTGAACACAGCTTTCTCGGCCGATTTTTCCTTGTAGTTGGTGACGAGTTCAAACGTTTTGCTGGTTTCCAGTTCTTTTTTGATGACTTTGGAAACTTCAGATTTATCATTATCAATAAAAATAATCGGAATTTTTGAACCTTCCAGATTTTTGAATGTCGAATCCTGAATTAAGGTTATGGTAATAATCAACAGCAACGGCATCAGGAAAATGATGACAATTCCGCCCGAATCTCTCTTCAGTAACTGAATTTCCTTGATGAAACTTCTCCACAATTTATACAACATCTCTCAATTCTTTTCCGGTTAATGAAATGAAAACATCCTCCAGGTTTTCAGCATTGGCAACTCTTTCCACTAATTCTTCCGGAGTTCCAGTCGCGTGGATTTTTCCGTGATCAATAATGGCGATTTTTGTACAGAATTCCTCAGCCTCAGAAAGGTGATGCGAGGTGTAAATAATGCACGTCCCTTTTTTATTTAAATCTAAAAGATAATCGATAATCGCTTTTTTCGACTGAACATCAACGCCAACAGTAGGCTCGTCCAGAAATAAAACTTTTGGGTTGTGAAGTGTTCCTGCAATCAGATTACAGCGGCGTTTCATTCCACCTGAAAACTGATCTACTTTTTTATTGGCAAATTTTGTCAAACCCATCAATTCTAAAGCTTCATCGACGGCTTTGTGAAGATAATCGTTCTTCAAACCATACAGACTTCCGAAGAACAAAAGATTCTCTTTCGCCGTCAAAGTCGGGTAGAGCGCATATTCCTGAGGAACGACACCGATGATTTGTTTGATTTTTGAATTGTCTTTTTTAGGAGACATTCCGTTTATAGTAAAACTTCCTGAGGTTGGTTTAATCAAACCAGAAAGCATAGAAATCAACGTCGTTTTCCCTGCTCCGTTGGGACCGAGAATTCCGTAGATCTCGTTTTTATCGATGTTCAAAGAAATATCATTAACCGAAAAGTCTTCCGAATTTTTGTATTTCTTGTAGAGGTTTTTTATTTCGATGATATTCTCCAAACTATATTGCTTTTCTCAATTTTTTATAAAACGCCTCCTCCAAATCAGCAATATGCAGCATCGATTTTGAAAGCTGATTGTAAATGTCGCTTTTCGAATTTCTGTTTTTGTAAACTCTTGCAATATCCACTGCAAAATCTCTCCAAAGATCGCCAATGGCAGTAATTTCTTTAGATAGCTCTTTCAATTCATCATTTTTAAGGATCACTGCAGCTTCCTGTAAAAAAGCTCCGTAAATAAACCTGAATCCGCCACCGCCGGTTCCTATTTCCTCCTGCATTCTGATCAGCTGTCCGAGATAATGATTGGTTACTTTTGTGCCTTTTTTCTCAGCCCATTTCGGGATGCTTTTCGCTACCCAACGCATTGCTTTTATCCCAATAATTGGAACAGGAGCGAGCATGTTTTTGCAGGTATCTTTGATTCCTTTTTTGATAGCTTCTTCCAGATTGACATTCTCTGGAATGTGTGTCGGGAAGTACATATGACCTTTCGGAGCGAGTGCACCTTTGGCATAACGCACTTTTTCCAGTTCGGCTTCAGTCAGCGTTGTTGCAAAATCCATCACAGGGTCGCTGATAAGGAATTTTCCGTCTTCTTTTCCGTAAACCACCAAGTTGTGGGCATTGAAGTGAAATTTATATTCTTCAGGAAAATAAGTAAGGTTGAAAACACCTACCTGTAGACCTGTGGGAATATTTTGTTCTAAATTTTTCTCTAAAGCAGCCTGAGCTTCTTTTGGGTTGGAAAATTTAACTCTTTTGATTTTGATTCCCAGTCTTTTTGCCGCTTTGCTGAAAATAGCTCCAGGCATTGGACGGTAACTGAAACCCGGGGCAAAATTTACTTTCAAAAAAGGTAAATACACAAAAAATAATCCGGAACCGATTCCGAAAATCATTGGTTCGCTGAGTTTTAATCCTTTGTTGAGTAATAGATTGGAGGCAACACCGTTTTCGCAGTGGGCTGTCTGGTGGTGTTCAAAGTTGATCTTCATTATTATTTACCGTCGAAGTTTTTTAATTCATCTACCGAAATTCCGAAGGTGTCGGCGTATTTTTTCAAAGTAGAATCGCTGAGTTTTTTAAATGTTTTCGGTTTTGCGTGTCGCTTGACCGTCCATTGCCACTTTCCAACGTACGCTGCAAGAACCTGTAAATCCATCTTATTGAGTTCCATAAAATAGATGATCGGGCTCACGATATGGTTGGCTACATTTTGTTTTGCTTCTTCAATTCTCTCATTGATGAGTGCCATCGATTCATCAAGGGCTGCTTTTTTAGCTTCCCAACCGATGCTTTGCGCGGTAGTGTAATTGTTATTTTCATCAGTCACATATAACATTTCGGTCATATTTGCTGACTGCAAATTACTTTCGTCTTGTGGAATGTCTTGTTTTTTCACCCGAAAATATTGATATTTTAATCTACAGACGATACTTTATGCATCTGTTTCTCACTTATTTTTCAATGTGCTAAAATAATAAAAATGCAGGACATAGGATAATGGAATATATCGACCTCATCTGTCGGAATTTAGAGCAAATTCTCTGTAAATCATTTGAATTACGTATTTATTACATCATAAATACATTAAACTTGTGTCCATCCGGATCTGAAAAAACAAAACCATAATATCCATCTCCAAATTCTTGAGGCTCGGAATCAATTTTTCCACCGGCATCTGTTATAGATTTTGCCCATTGATCTACTTCTTCTTTTGTTTCTGCTGACAGAGTGAAAATAATTTCATTGGGATTTTGTCTATTTGAAAAAGCAACTTTTGTATTCTTCTCCAGAATATCTTTAAGGAAAAAATGAATGACAAAGCTGTTGTCACTGAAGAAAAAACTAGTCAGTTCATTTGAACGCCCATTCGATTTGAATCCTAACTTAGTGTAAAAGTCAGTAGTACGGTCAAGATCTTCGATAGCAAAGTTTGCCCAAATCATTTTAGTTTTCATAAGATATTTTTAATGGATTAATTAGTTAGCGTGTGCAAATTCTGTTCCCAGAGCGGTTGTATTTTGGTTAAATATATTCCAGACAAAGATTTTGAAATTCACTGAAGAATATTGATTGCTACAGAGGACCAAAATGTTTTTATAAAAATTAAAAGTGATTCAAGGTGAGCTCCGTAGAGACTGCATTCTATACTGTGTAATATAAATAGAAGAAAGACTGTAACAAATGCCTTCAAAATCCTACTGATTTAACATTAAATTAATAAATTTCACTATGAAGAAAGTTTTTATTTCTCTTTCATTCTTTTTAATGATCAATGCAATGGCGCAGAAATTTGATACGCAGACGGTGACCGATGGTCAGGGCTACACGTATGAAACTGTAAAAAATGATCAGGCGGGAGTGAGAGTCTACACCTTAAAAAACGGATTGAAAGTGTATCTCGCAAAAAACGACGATGCTCCGAGAATTCAGACGTATGTGCCGGTAAGAACGGGTTCAAACAACGATCCAAGTGATAATACAGGATTGGCTCATTATCTTGAGCACATGGTTTTCAAAGGGACTTCTCATTTGGGGACTCAGGACTGGGCAAAAGAAAAAGTTTTGTTGCAGCAGATTTCTGACCTTTATGAACAGCATAAAGCAGAAAAGGATCCTGAAAAGAAAAAATTACTTTACAAAAAAATCGATGAGGTTTCTCAGGAAGCTTCAAAATATGCAATTGCTAATGAATATGATAAAGCAATTTCATCTTTGGGAGCAACAGGAACCAACGCTCACACCTGGTTAGATGAAACAGTTTATAAAAACAATATTCCTGCTAATGAATTGGAAAAATGGCTGAAAGTTGAAAAAGAAAGATTCTCAGAATTGGTTCTAAGGCTTTTCCATACAGAACTTGAGGCGGTTTATGAAGAGTATAACAGGGCTCAGGATAACGACGGTCGTTTGGTAAATTATGCTTTAATGGAAGCACTCTTCCCTAAACACCCAAATGGTCAGCAGACCACAATAGGAACGTCAGAGCATTTGAAAAGCCCTTCAATGGTAGCAATTCACAAGTATTTTGACACCTATTATGTGCCTAATAATATGGCAGTTGTTTTGGTTGGTGATTTGGATTTTGATAAAACTATAAAATTAGTTGACCAGTATTTCGGATCGTTCAAATACAAAGAACTTCCCATGAAAAAAATGGTATCTGAAGAACCAATGACCCAGGTGGTAAGCAGAACTGTAAAAAGTCCGTCTGCACCGAGAATGACGATGGCTTGGAGATCAGATTCTTATGGAACAAAAGATGCGAGATTGGCAAGTATGGTTGGTGAAATTCTAAGCAATAATGGGGAAGCGGGTTTAATTGATTTAAATATCAGCCAAAAACAAAAGGTACTCAGCGCAGGAGCTTATGAATCTCCATATAAAACCTACGGAGCATTTACGATGTATGTAGTTCCAAAAGAAGGTCAAAGCTTTGATGATGCTAAAAAATTGTTGCTTGGGCAGATTGATTTAGTTAAAAAAGGTCAGTTTCCAGATTGGATGCTGAAAGCGATTGTCAACGATATGAAAGTTCAGCGTATGAAAGGTTGGGAAACCGCAGACGGTTTGGCTACAACACTTTACAGTGCTTACATCAACGAAAGGACCTGGCAGCAGGAATTAGATGAAATCAACGATTATGAAAAAATTACCAAAGCAGATATTGTAAAGTTTGCGAATGAGTTTTTCAAAGATAATTATGTTGTGGTTTATAAAGAAAAAGGAGTGAATGATAAACTGGTTCGTGTACAGAATCCTGCCATCACACCTATTAAACTTAACAGAGAAGCGCAGTCACCTTTCCTTAAAGATATTTTGGGAACTAAAGCAGGAGACATCAAACCTCAGTTTATTGATTACAAAACAGCAATTGCTACTTCTGAAATCAAAGACAAAAAGGTGAGCTTTGTTCAAAACAAATACAACAAAGTCGCTCAGGTCAGTTATATTTTCCCTTTCGGGACAGACAACGACAAAGAATTAAGCCTTGGAGTAAGTGTTTTACAATATTTAGGAACTGACAAATACACTCCTGAACAGCTGAAAGAAGAATTCTACAAACTGGGAATTTCAAACAGCTTCAGAACTTCTAATGACCAAACTGTTATCACTTTGAGCGGACTGGAAAGCAATATGAAGAAAGGAGTAGAATTGATGAACCACTGGATGACCAACGTGAAAGCCGACAAAGCGATCTATGATCAAACCGTAAAAACAATTCTAGAATCGAGAGAAGTTGCTAAAAAAGATAAGACCAGAATTATGTCAGCGCTTTCCAATTATGCTAAATATGGGAAAGACTCCAGGATGACCGATATTATTTCTAAGCAGCGTCTGGAAAGCATCAACGTAAACGAACTGATGTCTAAAATCAAGACCTTAAATCAATATCCTTATGAGATTTTCATCTATGGAGAAGATCAGAAAGGATTGGAAAAAGCGGTAAAACCATTCATTGCCAACACAAAACTACAGCCTGCGAAAGCTAAAGTGTATGCTGAGCCTGCAACAGAAGGAAAAGTATATTTCACTGCTTACGACATGGTACAGATGGAAATGGCTAAAGTTGCCAAAGCTCAGAATGTAGACTTAAACAATTTTGGGAAAGTAAACGTATTCAATGAGTACTTCGGTCGCGGATTGTCGTCTATCGTTTTCCAGGAGATCAGAGAAAGTAAGTCACTGGCTTATTCTGCCTACGTTTCTTACGCAACGGCTTCTGAAAAGGATCACCCGAACTATGTGACCAACTACATCGGAACTCAGGCCAATAAATTACCTCTTGCCGTAAGCGCAATGAATGATCTGATGGCAGATTTCCCGCAGATTCCGGCACAGTTTGAAAATTCTAAAGGTTCGGCCTTGAAGCAGATCGCATCAAACAGAATCAACAGAACCAATATTTTCTACAACCAGTTGGCATTGAAAAAACTTGGCGTAGATTACGATATCAGAAAAGATGTGTACGCAGAGATTCAGAATTTAAGTCTGCCTCAGCTGACCAGCTTTTACAATGCTGATATTAAACCGTTGAAGTATAACACGGCCATCATCGGGAAAAAAGAAAACCTGAATATGGAATCGATCAACAAAATGGGTGAATTCAAAGAAGTAACCCTTGAAGAAATCTTCGGATATTAATTTTCATTAATATAAATTGTTTGAAGTGAAGCAGAAATGCTTCACTTTTTTTGTGGAATGAAGTTAGAAGTAATTCCGGAATTTGAAAGTGTGTATATTTGAGAGGTATCTACAACTTGTATAAAATTACATCTATGAAAATATTTATTTTATTCTTTACAACATTTCTACTTCTATCTTGTGGAAAAAATTCAGGAAGTATAGAAAGTGTAGTATCACATGAACGCGACTCATCTGCGCTTGACAATCTGAATATACAAACGAATTCGTTTACTGAAATTGACAGCACTGGAGTTTTGATTTTTCCTTTGCAAATGGGGCAAAATAAAAGGAATGATGAAAGCTATAATTATAAAGAAATGCCAGACAATCAATATTGGAACATACTATTTCTCAATTCTATTACAAACGAGTATCACCTTTTGACAGAAGAGAAAGTAATGATTTTAGAATATGATTTAGAATACAATTCAGAACAGGAAATAAAAAAAAATAAAAAGACCAATCACATCTTTTATAAAATAAGAAGCAAAGATTACAATCAAGATAAAGTAATAACAGAAGATGATCCTGTCTATTTATACGTGTCGGATAATTTCGGGGAAAACTTTCGCCAACTTTCTCCTTCAAATTATAGTCTGAATTATTGGGATTACATTGAGAATTCGAACAAAGTTATAATGACATTAACTAAAGATAGCAATCGGAATAAATTGTTTGATGAAAAGGATGAGGTTTTGACCTTCGAGATCGTTTTAGATGATGCGGAAAAACCTAAAGAAGTATTTAAAACCGAGCTTAAACAAAAACTTAAAAAGCTGTATGATCGAGACTGGAAAAAAATAAAATAATTTCAAATATGATTACTGCTGCTGAAAATCCTACATACTGCAGTGAGTATGGTTTTTATTCTAATATAAAAAGCTGCGCAGTTTTAAGCAGCTTTGCTTATTTTAATCCACAGGAAAGGTTTATAATAAAATATTTTTTTAATTTTATTCTGTGAAAAGATTAGTGAAAAATCTTTAAAACAATCTGTTAATAACACCAAAGCATATCAACTTAAAAAATATTACCATGAAAAAATCTGCATTTTTAGCACTTTTTTTTGTGCTTTTTTCTTCAACTATCTTTTACGGTCAGAAAATTACCGATGGCGCCACAGTAGATGTCAACGGTTTGGCAGTGACTTTTAATATTCTGAATAAAGAATCAGTGAATGTTGGAGGCAAAAGCTTTGACCGGTATAAGGTTTCGGCAACGGTAACCAACAACAGTGGGAAAAGCATCAATATGAGACTGGCGACAGCTCCTCAGATTGTAACCAATATCGGTTTGGTAGAGATCAACTGCATCAATGCAACTGGAGCAAAGCTGACTTCAAAAAAAATCGATCTGAAACCAAAACCACACAACCTCAATGTTACCTATTGGGCATACAACAAAGATGGGAAATACGAGAGTTCAGTACTTCCGGTGGTGGCAGGTTATTATCTTGATCCAGGTGACAGTTCGACGGATAATGCAATTTTCATTGTTCCACAGGGTGAAGAGCCAAATGTTTCAGTGAGAAAACTGCAGTAGATGACACAACTTAACTGAAATAAAAAAGTGATGCACTCCTAATGCATCACTTCTTATATATTGGGGTTTAATCAACTAACCGCCATATCCTAAGGCAAAAATAGTTATGCCTATCAAAATAGTTGCAATGATTAAGTATATTAAGTAGCTTCCAATACTTCTCAGGAATACTTCCTTCGCAGTCATTTTGTTAAAGAACTGTTTATTCGTCCAAAAAATCAAAATGAAATCGATAAGGAAAAGAATGTTTGTAATAATATTAAAACCTGACTCGTCTTTTACAAAGTACAAAACAGGTAAAAACAAGATATGAACGCCCAGTCTCTGTGAAGTTTTAAATGCCTCAAAAATGATGATTTCATAAAAATTATATCCTGTTTTTTTAAACATCAGATAAGTCGTGAATGTATAAACAGGAATGGTCGCAACCACAAACCAGTAATAATGTTCAAAAATCTTTTCCAATACAGCACCTGAAGATTCGTCTATTGCGGAACGGTGATTTAAATCTAGTAAATGATAAATTAAGGCATAAATGGTCGCCACAATGATCACCATAGAGATAGGCCTGAAATGATTCACGCGCTTTCCCTCGATGTAATCACTAATTACATAACCGGGTTTTTCAAAAAGTTTTTTTAGAGAGTAGCCAATTCCTTTATCATAATGCAGAAGGCCATGTTGGATATCTTCCCACAGAAATTCATAATTGATTCTCTTGGTTTTGGCCGATTGTCCGCATTGGTTGCAATAGTTTCCGTCAAATAGATTTCCGCAGTTTTTACATGTGATCATACAATGAATTTTGCATTACAAATATCCGGATTTTTTCGATGAAATATTGAGTCTAAGAGAAGAATAGTAGAACTTCTGATAGCTTAAACAAAGTGAATTACTCTTATTTCCTTTTTTTGTACTTCAACTGTATCAGCATATAGACTTCATCTTTCTCAATATCTTTACACCAGGTACGTTCAACAACCAACGCATTATCATACAGGTAAAGGTCTTCCATATTGTTGACGTATTCTAATCTTTCGGAAGTTTTATACTTAAAAAATGAAATCAGATTGACCTCATCACCTACCGCCGGAGCAACAGGAAATTCCACAGAGTTTTCAAACTCAAATTCTATATCGTAGGAATAAAATCTTACTTTAACGTTCATAACTTTAATTTTGCCAAATATATCGAAATAAAGCGGTTTTGCGTCAACAATGTATTGGTGAAAGTGAGTTCATCACAGATTAAGTAAAAAGAATTTGTAGTGAAATTAATAAGTTTTTACAAAAAAAGCCGACTTGACGCCGGCTTATCTATTTATAATAAATTACTATTTCAATTCCTGAATAAAGAGATTGATTTCTGCTTTGATCAGCAGTTCGTCATTTCTGAAACTTTCACATGAGATATTGCAGATGTTTTCGTACTGAGAAATGAGTGACGCTTTAGAAATAATTCTTTCACCTACTTTTGGTAAAGCAAAAAGCTCAATCTTTTTGATGTTGGTGATAAAGCCAATAAGTTTTGTATCATCATGTGGACCTTTGAAAAAACTTTGTCCGAGAATCGATGAGCAGGTTTGTGCTAAATTTTCTACCAATCCGGCTTCAACGAATTCATTGTTGTGAACGAAGATATTGTCTGCGCTAATTTCAAAGGAAGTTTCTACTTTTTCCTGAGTCAACTCAAGAATATAGTCAACCATCAACATCGGTTCGCGATGCGGTAAAAAATGGTGAATATTGATGATGTTGTCTTCTTTTAGCTCCATTTAAAATTGTTTCATTAAAACTTTTAATTGCATTTATTTCGTCACTTAGATTAGATTTAAAAAAAAAATCGTATCGAGAAGTTGAGTTGCTGAGGTTCTCAATACAAATTCTTTTAGAATTTTACTCGAACTGATGAATAATTGTTTCAATCTTATTTTACAACCGTTTTCATCTGCGATTTTGCAATAACGGCGTCATTTATCTTCGTGATAATTTCTACCAAAGTTACTCCCAGCATTTCATTCAGAATGGTAGCTTCAGTAACTAATTGGTCTCCCACTTTTGGTAAAGCATCAGCTTCAAAAGATTTGATGGCTCCGATATAACCTGTAGGAGATTCTTTTCCTAAAAGAAAATATTTGTACCCCGTATGTAAAGCCACAGTCTGAGCCTGATGCTCGATCAATCCTGAAGCCTGAAAAATTCCTTCATGTACAAAAAGATTATCTTCTTTGATGGTAAATCCTGAGATTACATGGTTCTCAGAGTATTCTGAAACCTCACCTACCATGACGAAAGGTTTTTTCTGGGGAATCAAATTTTCCACAAAGCTTTTATCTGAATTGGGTAATGTAGCTTCCATTAGCAAACCGTTAGCAATGCACAAGAATAAGCGAACCTTCCACTTTCCGGAACACAAAGAAGGATTCTTTCTCCTTTTTTAAGATTCCCTGAATTCATTAGTTGTTCCACGGCGATAAAGATTGATCCGGCACCTACATTTCCAACTTCTGAAAGATTGTAGAACCATTTTTCCCATGGGAAGTCTAAACCTACATTAGCAAATTCCTCTTTCAATCCTTCTTTGAAATAGCCTGAAGAAATGTGTGCCAAAACGTGATCGATAGAATCAGGATCAAGCTGATGCTTATCGAAAGATGTTCTTAAACTTTCAGCACCTTTTACCAGGATATATTTATCTAAAATTTTAGTGTCTTGTTTTAAGGCAAAAATAGACTGGTTGAGCCATTCTTCAGCAGGGTATTCTGCCCAAGATTTCAAGCTTCCATCTTCCTGCTTTTCACAACCGGAATACATACATGCTTCAATTTCGTGAGCATAAGAGTAAAAATCAATCCAGTCAATTCTTAAAGAAATTTCATTTTCTCTAGGTTTTGGTTCCAACAGAAATGCAGCGGCACCGTCAGAAAGCATCCATCTCAAAAACTCTCTTTTGAAAGCTATAATTGGTCTTTCTTCCAACAGTTTCAGATTTTCTGCTTCGTGGTTGAATTTGTCAGCGGTCATCCATGCAGACATTCTTTCAGAACCTACACAGACTGCGTTGTCTTTTACTCCGGCTTTGATGTTCAGAAAACCATAGTTCAGTGCATTCATCCCCGAATTACAAAGACCTGTTGCAGTGTTGATTTCTACAGACTTTCCGATGTTGAGTTCACCATGTACCATTGAAGAGTGTGACGGCTGAATTTGATCAGCAGAAGAAGTTCCGCAGGATAGAAGCTGCATATCTTCTTTTTTGAACTGCTCATCAAAAAGACCTTCAACAGCTTTTGCTGTGATTTGAGCATTGGTATGCGTAGGTTTCCCCTCTTTATCTAAGGCGTAATATCTGGTTTTGATTTTGTTGTTCCTTAGAATTAAAGCTCTCGCTTTAGAAGGTGTATTATTTACGAAGCCAAGATAGCTTTCCATTTCGTCATTCGAAACCGGCTCATTCGGCAAGTATGTTGAAGCTTTTGTTATAAATACGTCTTGCATTTCTATTTTAAATTAATTCCTTGTAAATATTCTTTTTGTTTCTGTCTTTTAGACCACAAAAGGGGTGCTAATAATATATGAAAAACCAAAACAATAGGTGAAATAATCCATATTGCTGCCATCAAATATACTTTAAAGAATTTGATCAGCAATGGGCGTTTTTCTTTTTTCTTGATAATGAGATTGCTCCATACAGTAAAGATTTTGTTGCCTACTTTCTCTACACGAACCAAGAATGGTCTGATTTCTACGGCTCCGTTTTTCACCAGATCTGGCTGAAGATTTGCAAAGTCACTGTTGTCAAAATGATTTTCAATAATCTTTCCATATTTTCCTGCTCCGTTGATTTCTTCATTCGAGACTCCAGCGGCAGGAAGCATTCCTGACTTTTCTTTCTGCCCCGTAGTCAGCCAACGAAGAATCGTCAAAACACTGGTGTAATTATCGTGTCTGTCTACCAAAGCAATGTTTCCAACCAATTTGGCATTTAGATTTTTTAAATAAACCTTCAGTTTTTCCTGAGACAGCATCCACATATTTCGAGTACCGGAAACGGTAACGACAGGAGTATCTTTTAATAAACCTTCCGCATAACTGCTTTTCAGGAAAGAGATGATGGGAATAGAAGGAGTCAGATACCAAACCTGATATCCGAAAAGGATAAGATCGTATTTTTTATTCAGTACATTTTCCGGTGGCGGAAGAATCTCGCTTGGAATCTGTAAATAAGATTCGGGGAAAGTATTGAAAAAAACATCACTCGGCCACGGAAAAGGGAAATCTTCTTTCAGCTGAATGTTGTAGTAAGTGACTAGATATTCGTCTTTTTTATCCTCAAACGGCTGGGCAATATTTTTCATAATATCCTCCAGCTGACCCGTCTGTGTATAATAGAGAACAAGTACGTTTTTCTGCATTAATATTCTTTATGGATTACAAAAATATGCTTTTAAAATTTATTATTCGTGTCGGAATACTCTTATTGATTCGGAAGTACACACTAAGTTAAATGAAGGGTTTTCAAAAACTGTATTTTCTGTGTTCATAAAAATAACAGTTTTCGGAAGCTGAGCAATTTCGTTAACATTAAATTGAGCATCTGAGATCAGGAGAACATCAATGTCTTTGGTGATTTCAGAAGTGTTTTTGATGTAATTTATTTTTCTGTTTTTTACGATATAATTGTTTTCAGCAATCTGTCTTTTTTCTTCGTTTTTGATGAGACTGAAAACTCTTCTTCCTGCTTGGTGAAGGGTCAGCAAAATGTCTTTTTGTCCGAAATCATCTGCAATATGCAAAATGTTGGCATCGGTAGCGATATGTTTGTTCAGTTCAAAATAAACAGATTTATTTTCATTAAAATCCTGTTTAACTTCTTTCACAACTTCCGTTTCTTTATAGAGGAAACTTAGAAATAATTTCTTTTTAAAATAATTCTCGTCTTCAATTTCGTTTCGCAGCTTCGCAAATTCATTTCTGAAATAAGAATTGATGTTTTTTGCTCTCTCTTTATAAGTTGTTCCAAAAGACAAATTGTCTTTGCTGATTCTGTCACCCACTTTTACGATAATGTCACCGTCGTAAATAATGAAATCACCTTTTGGTAAAACTTCAGAATTTCCATGAATGTATAACGGTAAAATATCTAAACCGAATTCTTCGGCAAGATAAAAAGCGCCTTTATGAAAACGTTTCACATCATTAGTATAAGACCTTTCTGCTTCTGGGAATACGACTAATGAATATCCCTGTTTAATTTTTTCCTTTAATTTTTCCTTTCCATTTTCAATACCTTGAGAAACAGGATAAAAACCTAAAGCTTTTACCAACTTTCCAAAAACCGGAGAGTCATACACCCAATCATTGACCAAATACACAATTTTATGGGTTGCCATAGCAATCGCCAAAGTATCAAGGAAAGAAGTGTGATTCGCAATGATAATCGCAGGCTTGCTGAAATCTTCGTAGGGATTAGTGATGACTTTCTTTTTTACAAAAGGATTTCCATACAGGACAGATGTTAAAAACTTGGCTAAAATTAACTTAATAAATTCTAACGTTTTTCCTTTGGATTTTCTCACAAAAATGCTTCCGATTACTGAGAATATCAGTCCTCCCAAACCATAATAAATAAAAAGAATCACCGAATGTAAGAACAGTCTGAACGTAATTGGGGAAAGTCCTTTTTTTGTTCTGTTGATAATTAAAAATCTAAACCAAAACGGATATAAAGTTGAGGTAATGATAATCACCGAAAGCATACCGATAAGCGCAACCAAAGCTAAAGAATGCAACGCCGGGTGTTTTGCGAAAATCAAAGAGCCAATCGATAAAATCGTCGTGAAAACCGCCAAAATAATCGAAATTCTGTACGTCGGAAGTTCGTTTTTCCCTGTCGTATGTTCTTTCTGCATTGCTTTCGTCAAGAAAATACTGAAATCATCACCAACCCCGAAAACCAATGTGCAGACTACGGTGCTGAAAATGTTGAGTTCTAACCCGAGAAAATAGAGAATTCCAGCAGTGACAACTCCAGTTAAAACAATAGGAAACATGGTGAGCATCGTCAATTCAAAATTCCTGAAGAAAACAATAATGGTGAGAAGAATGGCCAATAATGAATAATTAATCAACGTGTTGAAATCTCTTTTCAGCAAGCCCAAAAAGTTCTCATTCATCTGCTGGCGATCGATGGCGATGGCATCGTGCTTCTTTTCGATGTCTTTGATAAATGCATCTCTTTTCTTTTCGTCTACTTTCACCACATTCGAAACTGTATAGAATCCATTTTCCTGACTGAGGAATTCCGAGATCTGGAGCGCCTTTATTTTTTGGTAATCTTGTAAGCTTAAAGTGGAGTAGGTTTTATTTAAATTTTCATTGAACTGGTCAAAAGCAGAACCGTTGAAACCGAATTTATTACCATTAGAAACCAATTCAGAAACTGTAGATTTCTTTTTATTTTCGTTCCAGAAATTTTTCCATATTGCTACTTTTTTCAGCTGGTCTTCTTTAGACAAAACAACATTTCCAAGTGAATTGTAGCTTAAGATTTTGCCATCCTTCTTTTCTTTTTCCAAAAACTGACTCAACTCTGAATTTCTTGCCAATGCTTCTTCCTCAGAGTTTCCATAAGAAATCGTGTAAATGGATTTTGACGTGATGTCAGATAATTTTTCAAGCTTGGCTTCGCTTATTTTTAAATCTTTCGGAATGTAATTTAAATCGCCAATATCTTCATTGAAACCAACGTGACGGAAACCAAACAAACACGCAATAATCACAAGCGAACAGCCAATAATCAAAGGCTTATTCTTTTCATAAGGATAATGCCCAATTTTATCGATGAAATTGGTATTTAATGTGTCAGATTTTTCTTTTGGATGATAAAGCTGCGGAACAATAATCAATGCCGAAATTGATGAAAATAATACCGTAATTGATGCGAAAAGCCCTAGATCTTTCAGCGCTTCGGAACGCACAAAAACCAGACACAAGAATGAAACCGCCGTTGTCGCACTGCTTAGAATAATCGGCTGGGTAATTTCTTTGTAAAGCTCTTCTATATTGTTGTTATGCTTGTAGTGAGTAAGAATGTGAAGTGCATAATCAATCGTAATTCCAATTAAAATCGCACCTACGCTCAGTGAAATGGCTGAGATTTTATCTTTAATAAAATATAAAACCATTAGAGCTAACAAAACTGAAAACAGCGTTGGAAGAAAAATGATGAGTGGTGTGAAAAAACTTCTAAAATAATAAATCAATAAAATCATCAGCACAGTCATCGAAATAATAACCGTATTCTGAATGTCTTTCTTAATTTGCTGTGCGTTAGCAACTGCAATTACCGGAGAACCAAAATAGCTCAACTCCGTTTTTCCTTTAAATTCTTTGTTGAGGTTGTCTTTGATTTCGTTCAGCTGATTGACGAAAACTTCATTGTTTTTGGTATCGTTGCTTTTGTTTTTTGGTTCGATGAAAAGCAGAAGGTTTTTTCCGTCTTTAGTTACTACGTAATTGTCTTCGAGTTTGAAATCTTTGCTAATGTTAAGCGCATTCAGTTTTTTGATTCCTAAAAAAGTGATTCCTAGAGGGTCTTTTTTTATAAAATCTTTCGTTACCAAACTTGTAGGCGAAACCAATGAAATGTAATTGTTCTCAACTTGGTTGGCGATGCTGTCTTTGTTGAGTTTTTGCTCGATTTCCCGATAATCGTTTTCGTCTAAAAACAGAGGCAGATTCTGGTTGACAAAATCAAAAGTTTCTGAGATCTCATTATCGTCCACCTTTCCCTGAACGGAACCGATGTATTTTTGCAAAGGTTTTGTTTTTTCTAAAAATTGGTCAGCCGTTTCGGATAACTGGAAGTTGTCGTCTTTCGATTTTTTCTCGATGATGACAATGATTTTGTCTGAAAAGTTGAGTTGTTTCAAAACTTTTGCAGTCAAATCAGACTTTTCATTTTTCGGAATGATCTGATTGATGTCTTCCTCAAAATTGATTTTAGAAGCGAAGAACAGGCACATTCCAGCAATTCCTAAAGCGGCTGCGATAGAAAGAATTCTGTTTTTGGCAATCAGATAATATAAATAGATGAAAAAACGATGCATGAGTTTCTCAAATCAAGTTTGCAAATTTAATTTTTTATAGAGTAGTTTTAAAACATTTATGATAAGTTTTCGCCGAAAATCAATAAAATATTCCACGTAAAATGAAAAAATCTTTTATTTTTGCAAACGTTCCCTTTACGCTGACACATATTTTTTAGACACAGAATTATTCTTAATCGGGAAACTGCATGGTATGTTGAGAACATTTGATGAAAAATTAAACGGATTTCTGTTTGTAGTAATTCTTCCATTTCTGCTTTTCTTCATGTCTTATTATGGATTTGAATCTTCGTATGTAAAGCTTAAGTCGATGGAGAGTCCTCCTGATTTTATGTTTACATCGGTATATGCTTACCGAGTGATTCCTAATTTTTTGATGGTAGAAGTGACAGGATTCCTGGATTTTATCATCAATTCTTATCTTTCACCACTAAAAGTGGTCCTTCTTAAAAACGGAACTGTTTTCTATCACAGTGTCTTTCTCATTAATAGCGTGTTTTTGGTTTTTTCGTCGATCGTTTTAGATTCAATTTTAAAACTGAGCCCGATTGAAGTTTTAGGAAATTCCAATATTAAAAAAATAGTGCATCTCTTAGCCGTATTTTTCATTGTCATTGTGCAGTATGTTCCCACCAATTGTGATTTAATGGCAATTTTTTTTTATCTGTTGGGAGTTTTGTTCTCATTGCAGTATTTTCATCGCAAAAAAAGATCTGATTTTATTTTTTTGTGTATTACGGTATTGGTGTCGACACTGATAAGAGAAACGGCATGTCTCAACATTGCTTTTTTTGCGGCAATTTTTATAGAGAATAAAGCCGGAGTTTTTAAGTATATAAAAGAAATCGGAATACTGGTTCTGTCTTTTGTACTGCCTTACCTAGGATTAAAAATAATGATTCCACAAGATGTCTCATTTTTTGAGGGAGTTTATCTTGCTGAAAATTTTACCAGCCCTTTTAATCTTGCGGGATTTCTTTTTGCCAGCATAGGGTTCTACTTTATTTATAGCCTATGTAGTGTTGAGGGAAAATCAATTTTAAAAAAATATCTTTTCTTTTCCATACCCTATCTTGGAATGATTACTTTAGTGGGACTTTTCTGGGAGGTGAGGCTTTTTTTACCACTTCTACTTTCAGGATTGATTGTGGCTTTTCACCAGTTTGAAAATATTCATACAACCTAAATGAATCTACTACACCCATATTATATCATTGCGCTGATTTTCATCCTCGTTTTCAGTTTTCAGGAAGTGTACGGAAGAAAAGTAGAGAAAAAGTGGCTGTGGTTTTTAGCTGGATATTTGATTGTACTTGCAGGCTTGCGTAATCAGGTAGGCCCAGATTACGGAAGTTATATAGGTATTTATAATTATTCTGACACAAAAGAATATATCAATATTATATTGAAAGCTTTATATCTCGACGGAACTCAACCTATAGAGCTCGAATGGTTGTTTGTTTTAATCAATAAGATTTTGCTTAACGTATTCAACGCGCCTTTCTATATGCTCACGCTGGTAATTGCTACGATAACAATCATTCTCAAAATAGAGTATATTGATGATAATACATTTTATCCTTTTACCTTTATCCTGTTTATGTTTATTCCCGGTTTCTTTATTGGGGAGAGTGGACAGATCAGGCAGTGTTTAGGTTCTTTTATTATTTATTACGGTATTCGGTTTATTAAACAAGATAGATTATTAATGTATTTGCTTTGCATCTATTTGGGTGCTGGTATACATAATGTCTGTTATGTTTTTCTCCCAATGTATTGGTTAGTACGTATTCCGATGAATAAATTTTGGATGCTGATTTGTATCATCGCTTCTATTTTTGCATCTCCCTTTGAAGTTTACAGGGTTTTTGGAGACTTTATTAGTAGTGTAGCAAGTGATAATATGCTTGTAGAAGGTTTTAACGGTTATATAGACGAGACAACTCAGAGGATTAATGGAGGAATCGGGATCCCTGAGGGGCTAATGGCAATTCTCACATTTTTCTTGTTCTTTTTCGATACTCCAATGAAAGAAAAATTTCCGTATTATGAGTATCATCGGAACTATGCAGTCATCGGAATTTGTTTGTATTTTATTTTCAGAAATAATCCAGTTTTTTCTTCAAGACTAGCAGGAGCTTTTATTGGGTTCTCATATATCATCATTCCGAATGCAATGGCTGTTGTTTCTTTAACTACCAAAAAATTGATTCATACATTTATCATTGCTTTGTTTGTCTTCAATTTTATTGTATTTGCAAGTTTCAAAAATATAGTGAGGGGTAACTTTACCATCGATCGCTATCATAATTACTTATTGCCGTAAAGTATCTTAGATTTTATTAGTAATTTTTAGTATTTGTAAAGTGAAAGATATTTCTTCGCAGTGCAGGACGTTTGCAGGGTGAGAATGAAAAGTTCGGAAACCGCAGGTAAGACTGTGGAGAATAAATTTTCAAAAGAAAATTTCTTTAAATCTTATATTAATGAGAAACAAAATTGTGCTTAGCTATTTGTAAATCCCTATTTTTGACTTTAAGAAAGCAAAGAATTCATAATGTTTTAGGAACTGTTGTGTTTCTCTTTTTTTATTGAATAACATCCGCGAAACTGATAATGATACGGGGAAAAATTTTATCTTATTTAAATACTAAGATTTTTATCTATGTTTTGATTGTCGCAACAGCTCTATTTGCGATTGCTTTCACCTATCTTCACAATGCAAAATCGGATGGATATATTTTAGGAGACTGGCTTATCAATTATCAGGATGGTGGTTTCAAGCGTAGAGGTCTGTCTGGGAGTTTCTTTTTTTTGCTGCAGGATATTTCTGGGATAAAGCTCAATTTGTTAGTCTACTTTTTTCAGGTAATGATTATTTCAGGCTTTTTCTACTTTTACTTTAAATTGATTCAGTACAAAGAAGCTACATTTCTTTATTTGTCGCTTTTATTATCTTCCATCGGTTTTATAGGTCTTTTTAACTGTGTAGATTATGTGGGAAAAAAGGAATTCATTGTGTTCTTTTTGTTTGCGTTTTTCGTATGTCATTTAAATAAAAATTCACTGTCAAAATCAAAAGAATATTTGATTTGCTTCGGCCTTGTCATAGCTATGTTTTTTCATGAAATTACTTTGTTTTTCATTACATATTTCTTGATCGCGTTGTATTTAAAAACAGATACAATTGAGTTTAAAAGATATTTTAAATATATCATGGCAGTTTTTATTCCTGCCGTTTTCATTGGTCTTTTAGGTAAAAATATCAATGAAGGACAGTCTTTACAGATTCTTCAGGAGCGTGGGGTGATTCTCACAAGAGGTATTTTCTTTTGGAATATTAATGAAAGACAGTATATCATCGAACATTTTAAAGAGTACCGACTGTACTTGATCAGTTTTTTAATATCTGTTGCACATGTTGCATTTTATTTAAAATATCAAAGACACCGAAAGGCAATATCTATTTTATTGGTTACTGCTTTTGTCTTCTCGTTACCGCTTTTTTATCTGGCTATCGACTGGGGAAGATGGATGTACATTCACATGATGTTTATTATTGTACTCTTTGCCATGCAATTGAAGGATAGCACTCATTCTACAAGTTTTAAAGTTCTCAAATTAAATCCCAAATTTTATATCACTTTATTCATTATTATTTTATCGCTGACGTATCGTGTAGAAATGTCTGGAAGAGGTTTTACTTTTGAAGGTTTTTTCTATAGAATCTTCGTTGAACCTATAGAATTATTGCATAAAATGGTCTGACGGAAAAATGATATAATAAAAAAGCTTTACTTTTGCAAAAATTTAGAGGATGTCGAAAAATTTAGTAATCGTCGAGTCTCCGGCAAAAGCAAAAACTATTCAGAAATATTTAGGGAAGGATTTCGAAGTCAAATCGAGCTTCGGACACATCCGTGACCTTCCGAAAAAAGGAATGGGAATTGACCTTGCCACCTTCAGTCCGGATTACGAAGTTTCCGCCGATAAAAAGAAACTGGTTACAGAATTAAAGTCTGCTGTAAAGAAAGCCGAAATGGTTTGGCTCGCTTCCGATGAGGACCGCGAGGGTGAAGCTATCGCCTGGCATTTGGCAGATGAATTAAAACTGAAACCCGAAAACAGAAAAAGAATCGTCTTTCACGAGATTACCAAAAATGCTATTCTTAAAGCTATTGAAAACCCAAGAGATATTGATCAAAACTTAGTCAATGCTCAACAGGCAAGAAGAGTTTTAGACAGAATCGTAGGTTTTGAAATGTCTCCGGTACTTTGGAAAAAAGTAAAACCGGGATTGTCTGCAGGAAGAGTGCAGTCGGTTGCAGTACGTTTGGTGGTTGAAAGAGAAAAAGAAATTCGTCAGTTTACTCCAAAAGCAAGTTTCAAACTTGATGGAGTTTTCTTAAATAAAGCAGATCAGGAAATCGCTGCCAAACTTAAAAAAGATTTCGAAAAAGAAGAAGACGCAGAGAAATTCTTAGAATTGGCAAGAACCACAGAGTTCAAAGTTCTGAATGTTGAAACCAAACCGGGCACGCGTTCAGCGTCTGCACCCTTTACAACGTCTACACTTCAGCAGGAAGCTTCTTCAAGATTAGGCTACAACGTAACAAACACAATGCGTTTAGCTCAGAGATTATACGAAGAAGGATTTATTACCTATATGAGAACAGACTCGGTCAACCTTTCTCAGGAAGCGATTGATGGAGCTAAAAATCAAATTGTATCAGAATATGGAGCAGAATATTCTGCTCCAAGAAAATATACCACCAAATCATCTTCAGCGCAGGAAGCTCACGAAGCCATCCGTCCGACAGATTTTTCTGTAAAATCGATTGGTGATGTTCAGCTAAGTAAATTATACCAATTAATTTACAGAAGAACATTGGCTTCTCAGATGGCAAATGCTAAAATTGAGAAAACGGTGATTGAAATCGGAAATGCAAAACTTCCCCAGCGTTTTGAAGCACAGGGTGAAGTGATCATCTTTGACGGTTTCTTAAAAGCTTACGGAATTGTAAAAACTGAAGACGAAGACGAGGAAAGCAACGAAAAACTTTTGCCGAAAGTTACTGTAGGTGAAATTTTAGACTATAAAAAAATTACCGCTACAGAAAAATTCACAAGACCATCGGCTAGATTTACCGAAGCGATGTTGGTTAAAAAATTGGAAGAACTGGGAATCGGCCGTCCGTCAACATATGCGCCGACAATCCAGACCATTCAGAACCGTGAGTATGTAGACAAAAGAGAATTGGAACCACAAATTCGTGAAGTGGTAAAAATCTCTTTGGCAAAAGATAAAATTAAAAAAGAAGTTCTTGAAGAAAAATTCGGGGGCGACAAAAATAAATTCATTCCTACCGATATTGGTGAAGTGGTGAATGATTTCTTAACCAATAATTTCGCTGAAATATTAGACTATGGTTTCACAGCAAGAGTAGAAGAAAGCTTTGACGAAATTGCCAACGGTGACCAGAAATGGAAGGAAATGATGACCGATTTCTACTCAAAATTCCATCCGAGAATTGAAGATGTAGAAGAAAATGCAGATCGTGCCAACGGTGAGCGTCTTTTAGGTATAGATCCTAAGTCAGGAAAGAATATTTATGCAAGAATCGGAAGATTCGGACCCATGATTCAGATTGGTGAGCAGGATGATGAAGAAAAGCCAATTTTCGCATCGTTGATGGCCGGACAAAACATTGCAACCATCGCTTTAGAGGACGCTTTAGAATTATTCAAATTACCATTTGAACTAAATAATTTTGAAGATCAAACCGTGACCATTGGTGTCGGAAGATTCGGGCCTTATGTGAAATGGGGAGAAACCTATATCAGTATTCCAAAAGGTGAAGATCCGCTTTCGGTGGATCAGAAACGTGCAGAGGAAATCATTGCTGAAAAGAAACTAGCTGACGCTCCAATCGCCAACTTCAAAGGTGAGCCAATTACTAAAGGAACCGGGAGATTTGGGCCTTTCATTAAATATCAGAGTATCTTTATCAATGTTCCTAAACGATATGATTTTGACAATCTTTCTCAAAGCGATATCAACGAACTGGTAGAAGCTAAATTAGAAAAAGAAGCCAACAGATACATCCAACAGTGGGAAAAAGAGAAAATCTCTCTTGAAAATGGAAGATGGGGACCATTCATCAAATTTGGAAAAGCCATGTTCAAAATTCCAAAGAAGAAAGATGACACCAAATATGAATCTGACGAACTGAAAGAAGTCTCTCTCGATGAGGTTAAAAAATGGATTACCGCACAGGATCCTAAAGCTTTTGCAGAAAAGAAAAAACCAGCTGCTAAAAAACCAGCTGCTAAAAAAGCGACAACAGCGAAGAAAGCTCCGGCGAAGAAGCCAGCTGCTAAGAAATAGTAGTGTTAAATTTAAATATAAAGCCCTTTTAGATGATTTCAAAAGGGGCTTAGCTTTTTTAATACTTGTGGTTTTTATTGCTAAAGACTTAAAGTCATTATTCAATCTAACGAATCCAGTTTTTCCTCAGCTCCCACACTTAAAAGGTAGTCAACTATTTCATTATTTTCTCCTTCTTTAGCGGCATCCAATGGAGACATTCCATTGTCACCAATTGCGTTAACATTGACACCTTCTTCCACTAATCGTTTAACTTGATCGATGTGACCGTAATAGCACATTTCAAGTAATTCCCATATTTTCTCTTCTTTTTCCAATTTATATTGAGTTTAAATTTTTGCTGCTCAATTCTCAATATCTGAGCTTTTGAGTACTTCCTTATTGTGGCAAACTTAAGCATCTTTCTCGTTTTTATTTAAAGTATTAGTATCCAGTTCTAATATCTCTTCAAAACTATCACAAATAGTTCCTTGTACCTTTTTGTTTTTGAGAAGATTTATATTTAGAATATGGGCTTCTGTCTCTTCTAATTGGTAATAGTTGTTTTTAAAATTTTATTAAAAGGTAATTCTCAACAGAAAAGTCTGTTTTTTTGATGTAATCTTTACTTCATTTGGTATTGAGTCTTCATTACACCCGAAACCGCAGGACACTATTTGCATCGCTTTCCTCTACATTAGCTGAAAATCAACTACAATGAGCCAGTCAAAATACACCCGCAGAGATTTTTTACAAACTTCAGCCTTGGGAATTGCAGCAGTATTCTTCGGTTCGTCATTTACTAGCGCATTTGATTTTTCAGACAAACCTTATTTTAATTTAAAACCTATCGGAAGGTCATTAGAATTAGACGGTTATTATATTTGGTGCTCTTCCCCGATTTGGGGTGAAGACGGAAAAGTACATCTTTTTTATTCCCGATGGAAAAAAGAAAAAGGGATGGGCGGCTGGCTGAACGGTTCTGAGATCTGCCGTGCGGAAGCTAACTCGCCTTTTGACGAATTTCAACATCAACAAGTTATTCTCGCCTCGAGAGGAGGTGAGTTTTGGGATGCAACCACTTGCCACAATCCTTTAATTAAAAAAGTGGATGATCAATATTATCTGTTTTTCATGGGCAATTCAAACGGAAAGACGAATACGAAAAGAATTGGTTTGGCAACTTCGAAAAGTCTCGGTGGAGAATGGGCTAGACCTGATCAGCCCTTACTTCTTCCCGGGAAAGAAGGAGCGTGGGACGATCATTGTACCACAAACCCTGCTTTCGAAAAAGGAAATGACGGTAAATACTGGTTGTTTTATAAATCTTGGAATACTGAAGAATACGTTAAGCAAAAAGGGACTGTCCGTGGAAACAGAAAATATGGCTTAGCGAAAGCCTTGAAGCCGGAAGGTCCATACATGAAAGTTTCTGAAAATCCGGTAATCGATTTTTCCTCTTCGCCAAATAATGCTCAGTTGGAAGACGCTTTCATCTGGAAGCAAAATGGAAAATTTCACATGGTCGCCCGTGATATGGGATTTTATAACCACGAATATGGTTTGCATTTAACGACCAAAGACGGCATCAAATGGTCAAAGCCCAAAATTGCTTATCTCAATATGCAGCATTACATTCAGGAAGCAACTCCGCCGAAGCATTTGAAGAGATTCGGAAGGTTGGAAAGGCCAATGATTTTGATGAGTAAAGATGGAAAGAGACCTCAGTTTTTATTTGGAGCAACGCAGGGTGGAAAGTTTGAGACTTCTACAACGTATGTATTTGAGATCCTGAAAGACTAAAATGCCGGCAAAACTTTGTGAAAGTTGATGCCTAAGAATGTTTTTCGATCTAAAATATAATTTCTAAGCTCTGCTTACTCATTTAATTTTAATATTTTTGAGCTTTAATAAGTATTTGAGCACATGGATTTCGAAGATTTTATCATTTCACCAAGAAATTTCAGAACAGAAAACTGGCAGATTGGTCACCAAATAACCAAAGAAATAAAAGAGGACAGTATTGTTTTGCTTTTCGTTTCAGATTACAGAGGTGCTAATGGTGATGCTGAAGTGCAGGATTTTACAGCTATCAGAAGAGAGTTTTACAAATTGTCAAAACTCGATTTTGAAATTCCGGTGGTGGATTTAGGAGATTTGGTTTCAGGTAAATCGGTTGAAGATTCTCATTATATTTTACAGGAAGTATTGTCGGAATGCCATTCTAAAAGAGCGATTCCGGTGATTGTAGGAGGTTCTAACGACTTTTCTTTTTCTTTATTTTCCGGATTGAATTTTCATCAGCAAAATATCAATTACACGCAGATCAGCAATATTATTTCGCTTAAGCAAGGCGAAGGTATTAACGAACATACTTTTTTAAGCAAGATTTTAGGCTCAAAAAATTTCTCTATCAAAAATTATCATCATTTAGGGTATCAAAAACATTTGAATGAAGCAGATTCTGTAAAGCTCATCAGAGAAGTTGAGTTTGATATCGTCCGTTTGGCTGAAATGATGAATTCCACAGAACGTACCGAGCCTTATTTCAGGAAAGCCGATTTGGTGACAGTAAACTGTGATGCAATCGAAAGTTTCAGTGATGCTTTTTCTATGAATCCGCAGGTGAATGGCTTGAACAGGAGAGAAATCTGTGCTTACATGAAGGAAATTGGATTGAGTGAAAATTTGAAATCGGTAGGAATCTTTAATTACAATATTTATTCTGAAAATCAGTTGAATCATCAGCTTTTAGCACAAATGCTTTGGTATCTGATCGAAGGAATTAATATTCAGCAGTCGCATCCTAAGGAAAGACAATATGAGATGTTCTATGTTCTGATTGAGGATAGACAATATGCTTTCAAACGAGATACATTCAGCAATCTTTGGTATTTTGGAGACGATGAAAATATTGAAAACTGTATTCCGTGTTCAAGAACAGATTTTGATGAGGCCAAAAAAGGCTGGCTGAGCGCAAGATTTACCAAAAGCTAAACGATGGCAGAACCTCCTTTAATTTCCATCATTGTTCCGGTTTATAACGTCGAAAATTATCTGGCGAAATGTCTTGATTCTTTGGTGAATCAGACGTATCAGCATATTGAGATTTTGGTAGTGAATGATGGCAGTGAGGATCAGTCTGAAAAAATAATTCAGGATTACGCTCAGAGATTTCCGGATAAAATTAAAGCTTTTGCTAAAGCAAACGGAGGTTTAAGCGATGCGAGAAATTTTGGAATTGACCATGCGACCGGAAATTATTTGGGATTTGTTGACAGTGACGACTTTGTCACAAACACGATGTTTGAAGAAATGCTGAATTTAGCACTGAAACATCAGGCTGAAATGGTCATCTGCAACATCCAAAAAGTTGATACGTATGGAAATGTGACGCAAAAACTCACGCAGATTCCTAATATGCCTGAGAAAATTGATTTGGAAACACATTTTTCAGTGTTTTCAGATTTAAGTTATTTTGCTTGTAATAAATTATTTAAAAAAGAACTTTTTCACGGAAAAAGATTTAAAAAAGGAATTCATTTTGAAGATATTCAGCTAATTCCCCAACTTTTATTGCAATGCAAAACTTTGGCGCAAACTCAAAATTTTCATTACCAATATTTTGAGCGTACAGATTCGATTTCAAAAACACATACAGAACAAGGATTGGATATTTTGAGAGCAGTGGCGGACGTAGAAAAAGCATTTGAAATTTCACAATATTCTAAAAAACAGAAAGAGCTTAAAAATTTTCAGATTTTAGAAGGTGTTTACACTTTTTTAGCTTATTTAGCTTTCGTAAAAGAGGAACAGATGTTTTATAATATGTCGCACAAATTAGAGTTATTCATGCGCCAGAGAAACATTAATTTTAGAGAGATAATGATTTACAGTCGTTTTGATAAGAATTATCTATTATCTTTACCCCTGAAAAAAATGATATTTTATCTTTTGTTCTTTTCTGGACAGAAAAAAATATTAAGAAAATTAATATAACACAAATGGAAAAGTCATTTGTCATGGTAGTTTAACGTGTTGGCAATGATTTCATTAAGGCTTTAAGGTCTCAAGATCCAAAAAGTACTTTAATAGAAAAAAATGAAGAATTTTGAATTACTCTTATATAACTCAGGGATTTCTATTTTTTATGTAAAAATAGGTCTAGGTTTTCTGTTCTCTTTTTTAATCACATTTTTCTCGATTCCCACTATTATAAAAATTTCCAGAAGAAAAAATCTGATGGATGAACCGAGTGTGAGAAGTTCTCACATGCGTAAGATTCCTAATCTTGGTGGTATTACAATATTTTATTCTATTGGTATCTGTACTTCTGTCTTTGCCTATGAACTTTTTGATTTGTATAAGTTTCTCTTTGCCTCACTTATTGTCCTGTTGTACGTAGGTGTAATGGATGATATTGTTGTCATGAGGGCTTATAAAAAGCTGGTTGCCCAGATTGTTGTATCTGTTTTCATTGTGATTGGTTCAGACATTAGAATCAGAAGTCTATTTGGGATTTTTGGGATTTATGAGATTGATTATGTTCTGAGTGTACTTGTTACCATCGTTACATTTATTATCTTAATAAATGCATTTAATCTCATCGACGGAATTGACGGATTGGCAGGCGGATATTCAGTGATCTGCAGTGCTCTGTTTGGGGTCAGCTATTATCGTTTGGGCGAATACAATTATCCCTTGGTTGTTCTATCGGTAATCATAATAGGTTCTGTTCTGGCTTTTTTATATTACAATTTATCCAATTATAGAGCTACAAAAATATTTATGGGAGATACCGGCTCTATGCTGTTGGGGTTTTTACTGGCATTTACCAGTATTTGTTTTATCGATATTTTTATAGACAGGCAACTGCCGAATGCTCCTAGGTATCATTTGAAATCTGCTCCAGTGATTGCTGTAGCCATTTTGATTTTGCCAATTGTAGATACTTTAAATGTTATTATAGTAAGGCTTTGGAATAAAAAATCGCCTTTTTTGGCAGATAAGAATCACATACACCATAAACTTTTAAAACTTAATCTCACCCACAGAAGGTCAAGTTTCTACATCATAACCTATTATATTTTTATTGTTACAGTGGCCTACTTTCTACGACATGCCAATGTAAATCTTTTATTGGGGATTATTTTGTTACTTGGTTTTGTAGGTGCTTATCTGCCAGATTTTATATATATGGTTAAAAATAAAATGTTAAAAAGTAATAATTAAATTTCTATTTTTGCAAACTACATATAATTTATGATGAAATTCTATAAGTATTTACTGTTTTTAGTATTACCTTTTCTATTAGCTTCTTGTATTACAAGCAAAGATGTAAAATACATGCAGCCAAGTGAAAGTCTTGTAATCAATGAAGAGGGATTGATTCCGTATAATATTCCCGTTTACAGAATTACAAAAAACGATATGTTGACTTTGAATATCGTGACAACTCCCAAAGGAGATGCTGCTCAGTTTTATTCTGCTTTAAATACTTCTGTAGGAACAGGAGGCACCACTATTTCAATGACTAACGGAACTGGAACTGGTGGTAATGCTATTGTGTATTTTAATGGATTAAAGGTTGATTCTAAAGGAGATATCAATGTTTTTGGAATAGGGTATGTAAAAGCTGAAGGCAGAACCATAGAAGAAGTTAGTTTGGAGCTTCAGGAGAAAGTAAATGAGAACTTCCAAGAGGGAAAGTCTGAAGTGCGACTAAACACTGATGGTATTACATATTATATTTTAGGCGATATTGAAACTGTTGGGATTACTGGCGAGAAAAAAGCACATAAAAATACGCTGACTCTGACCGAAGCAATATCTATAAATGGTGGTTTAAACAGAACAGTTGACAGGAAAAATATTGTTATTCACAGAAAACTTCCGGAAGGAATTAAAGTAGCTAAAATAGATCTTACTCGCGAAGATGTGATGAATTCTCCCTATTACTACGTACAGAACGGTGATGAGATTTTTTTGACTACTCAGAGACGCAGCCTAAATGGATTCGGTAAGGACCCTATACAAACTGTTATAAGCGGAGTTTCGGTTATTACTACTGCTCTATCTATTTACCTACTTCTTAAAAACCTGTAATATGATTCCGAAAAAAGTTGATACGGTAGATAAAAGTGCAGCTCAAAAAGAAAAGTTGGGATCTTTTGCTTTATTTGACATTGAAGATTTCTTACGAAGACTCTGGAAAAATTGGTATTGGTTTGTATTTGTGTTTTGCATTGGCTACGGAATTTCATGGTTCTACGGTAAATATTATGCACAAAGTATCTATTCATCAAACTTATCACTAAGCATATCTAATGGTGCAGCAAGCTATTTTACACCTAACCAGTCAATCAACTTTATATGGGGGCAGGGAGGTAATCAGGATGGGGTTTACCTTAAGAAAATGCTGTTGTCAAGATCTCATAATGAGTATTTGGTTAAAGAGTTAAATTATTATGTCAATTACCAAACAAAAGGTCTTTTAAAATCTACTTATCTCGATAAGGACGACTCACCCGTTTTCTTAGAAATCGATACCAAGCACCTTCAGCAAGTTAATTATCCCATTACGTTGGTGCCTAAAAATGGGAATTCTTATGAGGTTGTTTTACCTGATGAAGGTGAATCTACGAATCTTTATTCATACGAAGTGGAGGGTTTTCAGAATGTGAAAGCTTTTCCAAAACCAACCAATAAAGTTATTAAACTTAATGAATGGTATACTTCTCCTAATTTAAGATTTAGATTGGTTCCTAATCCCGTCACTACCAGAATTAAGCTTGATAATATTATAGTAAACCTAAGTACAGTTAATGATGCTGTAAATGGTATCATCGGAACGGTAAGTGTTGATTTTGACAAAGAAATCAATACCATTATGATTATTTCCAAAAGTGGATATAACCTAAACAGTACTGTGAATTTTTTAAATAAGTCTGTTGCAGAGCTTCAAAAGAAGAGGTTTAATGATAAAATAAAAGTGGATGCAAATACAGAAGAGTATTTAAGATCCAGCCTTGCAAATATCAGAAAGCAGTTAGATTCGAGTGGTGCCGTTTTGAATTATCTGAAAACCTCAGAAAAATTATATGATATTCAAAATAGAGATGAAAAATCTTTACAGCAAATTAAAGAATTAGAAGCGAAGAAGGCAGAGATTCTTAGTAAAATGGCTTCTCTAAGTAATATCAGAAACTCTGTGGAGACACAAAGTTTCGATAAGATGATCAGTCCTTCTGCAGCAGGTTTTGATGATGGATTATTCTCTGCATCAGTGGCAGAATTAAAAGCGCTTTATCTAAAAAAGAGAGAATTGTCAGCCATTTATACTCCAAATTCTGAACCTATAAAGGAGGTGAATAGGCTCATTAGTGAGGCCAAGCAGAATTCATCTGGTTCCTTGAGAAATGTTTACACAGTGTATACAGATCAGCTTAATAAAATTAATCAGCAGGTCAGCGAAGCAAATTCAGAATTATCTATGTATCCTGAAAAACAAAGAAAATATTTGGATGCAGAGCGTGGTTACAATATGATTGAAGCTACTTATAACAGTTTGCTAACTAGGCAAAATGAGAGTAAAATGAGGATGGCAACGAACCAATCAGACATTACTGTAATTGATCCCGCCAAAAATTTAGGACAGCAACCAATAGGACCCAACATTAAAGGGACTAAAATGATAATCATTGGGGTTTTTCTCACATTGCTAGTTGTTTTTATTTTAATTGGTGGTTTACTTGATAGTAAGATTAGAAATATAAAAGAATTGTTATCTGTTACTAAAATTCCTCTATTGGGTGTGATAGGAAATAATAACAATGAAAATATGCTTACCGTTTTAGATAATCCGAAATCATCGGTATCAGAAGCTTTTCGTGGGATACGGGCTAATATGAGATTTCTGGCAAATGAAGATGGTAAAAGTAAGGTTGTTTTGATTACATCTTCTGTCGGTGGCGAAGGAAAAACGTACATTTCAATAAACTTAGCATCAGTCTTAGGCTTAAGTGATAAGAAAACGATTTTGCTGGGAATGGATCTTAGAAAACCTAAAATTTTCGGAGATTTTAATATTGATAATAAACATGGGATCTCAAATTATTTAACAGGGGAGGTGACTATTGATCAAATTATTAATAAAACAAAAAATCCAAATCTTGACGTGGCAACAGCAGGTCCCATTCCTCCAAACCCGTCTGAGCTTTTGATGAGCGATAGAAACCTTAAGTTAATTGAAGAACTTAAAATGAGGTACGATTTTATAGTTATAGATTCTCCACCTGTGGGGCTGGTTGCAGATTCTTATGACTTGATGAAGTATTCTGATGCCAACTTATATATTGTTCGCCATGAATACACAGAAAAGTATATGCTTAAAATGATCACTGAGAAATACCATAATGACGAAATCAAGCACTTAGGTTTTGTTTACAATGATTATGTGGTGAAGCAAGGTTATGGCTACGGTTATGGCTACGGTTATGGCTATGGATACTTTGATGAAGACAAAAATTATAATGAGCCTTTATTGTTAAAAATACGAAATTTCATAAAAGCGTATTTAGATAGAAAAAACTAATGATAATAAACCCTCATACTATGAGGGTTTGATCTTATCTGAAGATGGCAATCTGTTAAAAAAAGAATAATTTTGCTAGTTTGTCGTTTACTTTATAATAAATTATGTTTTTTTGTTTATTTTTAACGAAACATTAAGGTTATCATTAATGCAAAAATGTTTTATATTTGCAAAAATTAATTTTTAAAATAACCATAAATCCATATTCTTCTATGAATAAAAAATTATTGTTTAGCTTTCTTACCCTCTTAGGTACAATGGTAAGTGTAAAGGCACAAAGAAATGAATTGGGAATTCGTCTTGGCATGAGTAATTTAGTAGGCGACATAGGAAATACCAATTACATTTTGCAGCAGCCATTGGATTTGGACAGAGCTTCAGAATGGGGAGTTCCTTTTTATGGTGGATTGTTATATAGATTCAACTTTAATCCTCATCAGACCGTAAGGCTTGATTTGGGTTATAACCAAGTTCAGTTCAGTGATAAAGCTGCAAAGGAAGAATATAGGAGAAACAGAAATTCATTCGGAAAAAATAATGTTTACGAAGCAAGTATTGTTTTCGAATATAATTTATTTCCTGTAAATAATGAGCAATTAAGTATGGTAAGCCCATATATTTTTGCAGGGATTGGAGGTTTAATGTTTGATGCACCAAAGGCTACATTAAATCATGACTTTAAAAGAAATGCAGACGGCGTGGCGCAGGCTCCTGTAGATGAACTAGATTTTGTGACAACCACAGAATATACAATGGGTAAAAAAACTGTAGCACATGTGCCTTTTGGAGTAGGATTAAAATATAAATTCAATCACGGTTGGGCAATATTTGCAGAAGCTACTTTTAGACTTGCATTAACAGATCAGCTAGATCACAGCAAGATACTTGCTAAAGATATTGTTTCGAACTACAATGCAGATATTTTAAACCCATCCACTGGCGGATCTCTTTTGCAGACAGGAGATTATTTTATTGTTTCTAAAGAAAGAGAAGC
This sequence comes from Chryseobacterium sp. JAH, assembly GCF_001507335.1. Classification (GTDB taxonomy): domain Bacteria; phylum Bacteroidota; class Bacteroidia; order Flavobacteriales; family Weeksellaceae; genus Chryseobacterium. The sequence continues at coordinate 756,019 of NZ_LMAH01000003.1, forward strand.
TGCTTTTCTTAACAGTAGAAATGTAGGGGATACTGAATCAAGAGATTGGATGAATACCTTTAGTTTAGGATTGACCTATTCTTTTGGAAGACCACCATGTTATTGTGATTAATTAATTATGTCGTTGATTAAAGAAAAAATAAATTCCGAGAATTTGCCACAGCACGTAGCCATCATCATGGATGGTAATGGGAGATGGGCAAAGTCTCGCGGTGAAGAAAGAACATTTGGTCATAAAAATGCCATTGATGCTGTAAGAAATGCTATTAATGCATGTAATGAAGTTCATATTCCATACCTCACACTCTATACATTTTCCTCAGAAAACTGGAAACGACCTACTGATGAAGTAAACACACTGATGAGTTTACTTACCGAAACGTTGCTTTTGGAAGCCGAAGAAATTTTCAGTAAGGGGTTGAGGATGCATGTGATCGGAAATTTAGAGAAATTACCAGCATTGGTAAGAGAGCAGCTGTTGAAAGTTGTAGACCTTACAAAAGAAAATACAAAAGGGAATTTGGTTTTGGCCATCAGTTATGGTTCACAAAACGAAATTCTTAACGCCGTTAAAAATATCAGCACCGACGTGAAAGAAGGTAAAGTTGATATAGAAAATATTGATGAAAAATTATTTGAGAATTATCTCTATACAAAAGATTTTCCACCTGTAGATTTGTTGATCAGAACCAGTGGAGAAATCAGGGTTAGCAATTTTCTGCTTTGGCAGATTGCGTACGCAGAACTGCAATTTCTAAATGTTCTTTGGCCGGATTTCACAAAAGACATATTTTTTCAGTGTATTGTAGATTATCAAAACAAGGAAAGAAGATATGGCCTTACTGGCGAACAGATACAAATCAAGTAAATTTAAGAAAAGAAAGATTACGATAAAATGAAGTTTAGACTATTACCCATCATTATGTTTGCTGCTTCTGCACATTTTTATGGACAGGTGACACCACAAGACAGCACAGCGGTAAATACCACCTCTGTCCTTGCGGAAAATCAAACAGGAACTTACACTCTGAAAGACATTGTTGTTGATGGGGTAAAAAAATATACACCCGCTCAGATTCTAAGATTTACGGGTCTTACAAAAGGAGAGGAGGTAGATATTCCAGGACAGAAAATCAGTGGTGCCATCAAAAAACTTTGGGACACACAGTCTTTCTCTGAAGTAGAGGTTTACATTCAAAGTATTGAAGGTAAAACAGTCGTTTTAAAATTTTATCTTGAGGATTTAAAAGACCTTGGTGAAGTAAAATTCGTCGGAAAAGGGATTGGAAAATCTAAAAATGAAAAATTAGCTAAAGATAACAACCTGAAGCCCGGTACAAAAATCACTCAGAATTTGATCTCAAGCCTTAAAACAAATATTCCTAAGGATTATGTGAAAAAAGGTTTTGCTGATGCTAAAATTACGATTGAAGATAAAGTCAATGCAGGTGATCCTAATTTGGTAGACTGGACGATTAATGTTGACAAAGGCAGAAGAGTGAAAATAAGCCATATCGAATTCGAAGGGAACGAAAACGTTACTGATGCTAAGCTAAGAAAGAAAGCATTCAAAGAAACCAAACAGAAGAGATTCGGAATTGGTGGTATTTTGAAGTCTTCTAAATTTATCGAAGAAAAATATCAAGAAGATAAGCAGAGTCTTATCAACTATTATAACTCTTTAGGATACAGAGATGCACAAATCGTTTCTGATTCTGTATGGAGAAATAAAAAGAATAATTACGAAATCAACGTTAAACTCAGCGAGGGAAAACAATATTACATTGGTGATATTACGTTTACTGGGAACACGGTGTATTCTACAGAATATCTTCAGAGAATCTTAGGATACAAAAAAGGTGATATTTACGACGCTGTAGGATTCAACAAGAAAGTTGGTGAAGACGGAGGTAAAGAAGACGATTCAGATATCAAGTCGAATTATATGAATAATGGTTATCTTTTCTCAACCGTTACACCGGTAGAAAAATCGGTAAACGGAGATAAGATCAATCTTGAAATCAGAATCAATGAAGGCGAACAGGCAACCTGGAACCGAGTAACATGGGAAGGAAACACGACCACTCACGACCACGTTATTCTAAGAGCTTTAAGAACAAAGCCGGGTGAACTTTTCAAGAAAACCGAAATCAAAAGAACGTATTTCGATTTAGCCGGGATGTCATTCTTTGACCCTCAGCAAATCGGTCAGGATATTGTACCTAACCAGCAGGATAATACGGTAGATGTCAACTGGAAATTGGTTGAAAAAGGATCTTCTCAGGTTCAGTTGCAGGCAGGTTACGGTGGTAACAGCTTTATTGGGACTTTAGGATTGACATTTAATAACTTCTCTCTTAAGAACTTCCTGAAATTTAAAGATTTTAGACCAGTTCCCCAAGGTGACGGACAGACATTATCTATCACAGCGCAAGCGGGTCAGTACTTCCAGAACTATGGTGTTTCATTTGTAGAACCATGGTTATTTGGAACTAAGCCTACTGCACTTTCGGTAAGTTTAAATAATTCAAGAGTTAATTACAGTCAAGTAAGCGGCCCGGATCAGAGATTAAATATCTTCTCTGCAACGGTCGGTTTAAACAGATTGTTGAAATGGCCGGATGATTATTTCTCATTATATACAGGAATTCAGTTTCAAAAATATAACTTCAGCAACTATCCTTTTGAGTTTGGAGACACTACTGAGTTATATGGAAATGCAAATAACTTAAGTTTAAATATTGGTTTAAGCAGAAATTCTGCAGGTATTGATCCTATTTTCCCGACAATGGGTTCTAATATAGAATTGTCAGGTAAATTTACTCCGCCATATTCATTGTTTAGTAACAAAGATTATTCTACAATGTCTCCAACGGATAAGTATAAGTGGATGGAATTCTATAAAATCAAATTCAAAGCTGATGTTTATAACGAAGTTGTAGGTAAATTGGTTTTAAGGTCTTCTGCTGAAATGGGATTCATGGATGGTTACAACAAAGAATTGGGAGCGCCACCATTTGAAAGATTCTATGTGGGTGGTACAGGACTTTTCGGAGGTAGATTCGATGGTAGAGAATTGATTCCTTTGAGAGGTTACGAAAATGCTTCTACATACGGAGGTACTATTGATGACATCACTCAGAAAGGTGGAGGTACTATTTACAATAGATTTACGTTAGAATTAAGATATCCGATTTCAATGAGTCAAACTGCTAAAATTTATGCTCTTACTTTTGCTGAAGGAGGTAATGTTTGGAATACTTGGACCAAATACAACCCGTTCCAGCTCAAAAGATCAGTGGGTGTGGGTGTAAGAGTTTACATGGGTGCGTTTGGTTTGATTGGATTTGATTTCGCGTATGGATTTGACAAAACTGTTCTAGGAACAGAGCCGTCAGGAACGAAGACTCACTTCTTAATGAACCAATCTTTATAACAGTATGAAGAATTTTAAAATACTTTTCACTTTTGCTTTCATGTTGCTTTTCAGTTTCAGCAACGCACAGAAAATTGGGGTTGTCGATACAAATTATATTTTAAATATGATGCCGCAATATAAAGAGGCAGAAGCAAGACTCAATTCTCAGATTGATACCTGGGAGCAGGAGCTTCAGAGTTTACAGGCCGAGTACGAAAAAAAAAGATCGGCTTTTGAAAACGAAAAAGTTCTATTAGTAGGAGATCAGTTAAAACTAAGGGAAAAGGAAGTTTTGGATTTGGAAAAAAACATCAAAACCACAACAAGTTTAAGATTCGGAAAAACAGGTGAAATTCACCAATTGAGAGCAAACTTGGTAGAGCCATTTCAAGATCAGATTTTTACGGCCATCAAAACGATGGTGCAGAAAAACGGCTTAGGCATAGTTCTTGATAAAAGCAATGATATTAATGTGATTTCACTTGAAAAAAGATATGACTATACAGATAAAGTATTGGATATTTTATTAAAGGGAACCACGGAAAAAGAAAAGAAAACTAATAAAAAATAGTAAAAGTAATTTTTCGGAATTAACTTTTACGCAAATTTAAAATCTAAAAACAAATTAATTATTTATTACCCCGTTATGAAAAAATTAAGTGTATTATTTGCAGCAGCGATGATGGTTGTGTCTGTAGGTATGGCAAAAGCTCAGAAAATTGCTACTTTGGATGTCGCAGGTATTCTTAATGCAATGCCAGAAAAGAAAAAAGCTGATACAGAAATTACTACGTTTGTAGATTCAAAAAGAGCTGAGTTAAAGAAAAAAGCTGATGCTGCACAGGCGAAGTTTGCTCTTTATCAGAAAGAAGCTCCTACAAAAACTGAAGCTGAAAATAAAGTAAGAAGTGAAGAGATGCAAAAAGTATCCGAAGAAATGTCTCAGATGGAAGAAAAAATGAGAAAAGATGCTACTGCAAAGCAGGATGCTCTTTTTGAGCCTATCGAGAAAAAACTGATGGATGTTGTAACTAAAGTTGCGAAAGCAAATGGTTATGATTATATCATGGATGCCAACTCTACTGGTCTTGTATACAAAGCAGGTCCTGATGCTACTCCAGCTGTGAAGAAGGAATTAGGTCTTTAAGAATATAGATATTAACAAAGATTTATAAAAACTACCACTTCTATTAGAAGTGGTTTTTTTATTTTTGCGTTATGGAAAAAGAAGTATCAACGACGGTAAGGGTGCGATTCAGTGATTGTGATCCCATTGGGCATTTAAACAATGTCAAGTATTTAGATTACATGTTCAATGCAAGAGAAGATCATGTGGAAGAATTTTACGGTTTTACTTATGAAGAATATACCAAAAAAACAGGCTGCACTTGGATTGCTATTCAAAATGAGATAGCTTATCTGAGAGAGGTGAGATATAATACGCAGGTAGTCATTAGTAGCAAAACGATAGAAATACAAGACAGAACTGCAAAAGTTGAAATTTTAATGAAAAGTCTCGACGAAAAAACAGTTCATGCTGTATTATGGGTAACGGTAATTTATTTTAATATTAAAACTAGAAAGTCTGAAGTTCATCCGGCGGATATAAAAGATACTTTCCATAAATTCTTTGTAGATTTAGAACAGAAAGATTTCCAACCCAGAGTTAAATTCTTAAGGTCACAAAACGCTAGAAATTCATAATAAATGAAAAAGATATTAGTAATAGGAAGCAACGGTCAGTTAGGAAACTGTATCAGAAAAATAGCTCCGGATTTTGAATTAGATTATGAATTTATTTTCACAGATTCAAAAATTTTAGACATAACAAACGAAGATCAGATTCAAGAGTTCTTTTCGGAGCACAAACCTGAATTTTGCATCAATGCATCAGCATATACTGCAGTGGATTTGGCAGAACAGGAAAGAGACAGAGCTTTTGCTGTAAATGCTCAGGGAGTTGAGAACATTGCGAAAGCATGTTCAGAATATAAAACTGTTTTTCTGCATGTTTCTACCGACTATGTTTTTGATGGCGAAACCAATTTAGATTATTCAGAGGATGATTTTACAAACCCGATTGGCGTTTATGGGGAATCAAAAAGAGAAGGGGAAGAACTGGCTTTGGAAGCAAATCCTCAAACAATTATTTTCAGAACATCATGGCTGTATTCAGAATTCAATAAGAATTTTGTGAAAACAATGCTGAGCTTATTCTCTCAGAAAGATGAACTGGGTATTGTGGGTGATCAGTTTGGGCAACCTACCAACGCCAATGATTTGGCAGAAGTCATTATGGAAATTATAGAAAACCCCAAAAAGACTTTTGGAATATTCCATTTCTCAAATTATCCTGAAACTACATGGTTCGAGTTTGCAAAGAAGATTGCAGAATTTTCAAATTCATCTGTAAAATTAAATTCGTTAACAACGGAGCAATATCCAACTCCAGCCAGAAGACCTAAAAGAAGTACCATGTGCTTAGATAAAATTGAAGAAATTTACAAGGTCGAGCCAAAGCATTGGGAAAATAGTTTGGAAGAATGCGTAGAAATTCTTTCTAAATAATTTGATGATCATGAAAAATTTGATTACCGTTGTCTTTGTCTTCGCAGTGCAGATTATTTTTGCACAAAATGTTTACCTGACAAAAGTTGAAAAAACCAACGACAACACAGATAAATTTCTGTATCATATAAAAGAGAAAAGCACTGATGCCGAATTTCTGGGAGAAATCGAAGTTCAAGGTTATTCTGAAGATGACGCCGCAGTCTTTTCCTTGATTTATAAGAAAGCGAAAGAAATTGGTGCCAATACATTTTTATTTAAACCTTTTGAAACAGTAGACGGAAATTCCCAGAAATTTGATGCTGGCCACTACAAGCTGCAGGTTTATTATACGCCTTCCGAAAAAATTGTAAAGGATGAAGGCAACTTATATCTATTCGCGGGTTCATCTAAAGATCAGAAAATAAGCATTAATAGAAAAGATTATTTGCTTCGACCTCGTACTTATTTGAAAATCCCTTTGGTTTCGGGTGAAATTTACACTGTTTCTACCAAGAAGCTTTTAGGATCAACAATCAAAATACAGAAAGGAGCCAAAAACTCTGATCAATATTATCAGGTTTCTTCAGCAAGATTAGGAAACAGCAGCCAGAATGACGGAACCCTTCATCTAAAATCTGGTGACATCGTTGGTTTAGAAAAATCTTTCTCAGAATTTCTAACCTTGATTTATCAGGAAACAAAATAATCTCGGATTTATATAGTCTCAAATATTGCCTCAGAAATTTCTGGGGCATTTCTTTTTATAAAATTGCTTTGATTATGAGAAGTTTCTCTAGTTTATTTTTTCTCTAGGAGCTTTTACCCGCTATGCACTGTATCTTTTTTAGATAGTCTCTGCGTTGCCTGTGGAATCTAAAAAAGGATGCCGTATCTATCGGGGCTAGGGTAGCAGCACTGTAAGCTTTATGATTACAGAGCTATGATAGATCAATCTCCCACACAATCATCGATCATCCATCGCCCTACATTCTATAGTCAGTATCCATCAGTCAACATTGCCAAAATTTTTCTCACATGAATTCAGCGAGTTACC
>NZ_LMAH01000004.1 GCF_001507335.1 Chryseobacterium sp. JAH
TGATTTGCTGATCTCCATACGCTAAATGTGGCGGAATGATCAATCTCCATTTACTTCCTACAGGCATCAGCTGAAGAGCTTCTGTCCAACCTTTGATTACTTTGTTTAATGGAAATGAAGCCGGAGTTCCTCTTTTTACAGAACTGTCGAAAACCTTTCCTCCGATTGTCGTTCCGTGATAATGGCATTTTACCATTGATTTTGGCCCTGGTTTCGGTCCGTCACCTTCCACCATAATCTCGTACTGTAAACCGCTTGGCAATTCAACCACAGTATCTCTTTTACCATATTCAATCATGTATTCCTGACCTTCTTTCAGGTTTCTTTCTGCCTGTTCTTTTTTGCGCTTAAATAACATATCTGCTACTCCCATACTTTTTTTTACAAAGATAGTATTTATAGCTGGAAGCTAGAAGAAGGTGATAAAAGTATGTAATTTCAAGATTTTATTACCATATTCACGTGCTGTTCTAAAATTCAAACAAGCTTAACATTCTCTTAACCTAGAATTAAAAACTTGGTACTATCATTGAGTTTTAAAAGTATATGCCAAATCCATTAAAATATAACAAGAATTTTGACAAGCTTTCATATGAAGAAAAACAGCTTCTAGAAGAGAATAAAAAAAGCATCGCCGATTTTGTGGAGCAATCGTCAACTTTGAGTGATGTCAACTATGCCACAAGAAATGCTCATGCTAAAACCTACGCTGTTCTAAAAGGAGAATTTATCATCAACCCGGAAATGCGGTCTGATTTACTTTATCTGTTTGACAAGGAAAAATATAATATTGTGGTTAGGCTTTCAAATGCTCATCTAAAAATAAAACGAGGCAAAAAAGACATTCCTGCCTATGGTTTTGCAATAAAGATTAAAGATGATGCAGATCGTACGATAGCCAACTATCCCTTGGTGAATTTTCCATTGTTTCCTTTAAATTCTGTATCTACGTTTCTAAAATTATTTACAGCTGTTAATCGGTTTTTCATTAAAAAATGGGGAAATACAACTCCTCTGTTATTGCAGATGTATCAAATCATCCCGAGCATCTGTACTTGGTCATTTTTGAGAAAGTGTTTGGAATTTTTAACGAAAAAAAATGACTTCATGCTGTCTTTTGATTATCATTCTGTGGGCGCGTATCGTTTGGGGGATCATATGATGAAAATACAGTTGAGTCCGAAAAATCCACAAAGAAAATTTGAAAAAGGTTTAACTACAAAAAAAGCTATAGAAAAATTTTGTCAGAAGGAAAATTATTATGCGAATGTAATGATTCAGTTCTGTTACGATTTGAAAGACCAGCCTATCAATATTCTCAACCGGGAATGGAAAAATTCCCCTTTTATTAAAATCGGTGAAGTGAAAATTGAGAAAAACTCTTTTCTTACTCCTAATACATGTGATAACGAACTGCTTTCTTTTAATCCTTTTGAAAGTGCAGAAATCTTTCAGCCAGTCGGTAAAATTCAGAAATTGAGAGATCAGGCGTATAAAGTTTCGCTGCAGACGAGAAAAAAGATTAATAAGCTTTTAAAATATAAATAAATGATAATTTCTTCAATAAAATAAACTTAACAGTTCAATAAAAAAGGCTTTACAAATTGTAAAGCCTTTCAATATATATTACTCTATTGTTTCTTTTTCATCCTCCTTTTTGTCAGGGAAAATTACAGACAGTAAGACTGATAATACCAATACTCCACCTACAATTCCTAATGAAACTGGTGACGTGATGTGATACCAAGGTGCAATCAACATTTTGACACCGATAAAGGCTAAGATAATTGCCAAACCATAAGGCAATTTGCTGAACATATGAATGAAATTTGCCAACAAGAAATACAAAGATCTCAATCCTAAAATTGCGAAAATATTCGAGGTATATAAGATAAATGGATCATTTGAAATCGCAAAAATTGCAGGAATAGAATCTACCGCAAACAATACATCGGTGAATTCAATTACCGCCACAACAACCAAAAGAGGTGTTGCCATTTTGATTCCGTTTTGTACAGTAAAGAATTTGTCGCCGTCGTAATTATCAGAAACTTTCCAGAAACTTTTAATCAGTTTTGCACCTGCTGTATCACTGTAATCTTCGTCGTCACCGTCATCACCATCTCCCCAAGATTTAATCCCTGCATAAATTAGGAATAATCCAAAAAGAGTCATAACCACATTGATTCGCACTGGATGTCCAAAAACATTCATTTCTGGTAAATAGGTCAAATCAATCAGTTCAACCCCTGCAAAAATAAAGATGGCTCTGAAAATCAAAGCTCCGATAATTCCCCAGAACAAAACTTTATGATGCAGAAATTTAGGCACTTTAAAGAAACCGAAGACCAAGATAAATACAAATAGATTATCTACAGAAAGCGCTTTCTCAATCCAATACGCAGCCTGATACTGGGTAAATTTCTCGACTGCTACTGCATGGCTTCCAGCGCTACCGTCGCTATTGAAAACCCAATAAACAACTCCAGAAAAAACCATTGAAAGAGAAATCCAGACCACTGACCAGATTGTTGCTTCTTTCGAAGAAACTTCATGACTTTTTTTGTTGAAAACTCCTAAATCTAAGAGCAGCATGATAACGACTGTTACCGCAAATCCCCACACCAACCCCGGGTGCAGATCTAAAATGTTGTGTTGTTCCACTTTAAATTAATATGTATTATTATATGATAAAAGCAATAGCTGTAAAGATACAGCTATTGCATAATTATTTACGTCTAAAATGATATAGTTTCAGACATCTCTGTTTAAAATATTACAAATATTTTTGCTGAACAGTCTGAATTGTCTGTTCCAGTTTTCTATCAGCTGTGGGATCTCCGATCGCATTAAATTTCCACTCGTTGTTTCTTTTGTAGAAAACTCCCATCACCATTGCAACGTGCCCATTAAAAGATTTGTCATTCGCAATGTCATACTTAGCAAAAACTTCCCTTACACTTGTTGGTGTTCCTTCATAAATTCGGATTGATGCAAAAGGAATTGTTCCAAAATCCTGACCTTTATAGCTGTTTAAAACCAAAGCAACGTGCTCTACAGCAGGATCCAGATTGGCAAAGTCTACTGTGATTACCTCGTTATCCAAACCATCATCACCGTCAACGTCACCTGTCAAATCGTCTCCACTGTGTTTAACAGAACCGTTTTTAGATTTTAAGTTTCCGAAGTAGATTACTTCAGTAGCATTTTTATTTGCATCATATAAAATACAGCTTCCATCTAAATCCACTGCCTCTTTTGAAACTCCACCAAAGAAACTTTTCTTTTCAATTGCACCCCAGTTTATTCCGACACAAGCTTGGGAAAGCGTTGTTCCGTTTTCTTTTGTAAGGTTTATTCTCTGACCTTTTTGTAAGTTAATAGCCATATTTATTTTTTTGTTTAGTTATATTTTTAAAAGCGTTGAAAAGGAAATTGTGAATTTCATTCAGCAATTAATCTAAACTTTTACTTTTCTTAATTATTTAAATTTAAATTCAACATTGCGCGGAGAATATTCGTTTCTTCGTTCACGTCAAATATTTTGCTCATAATATCTACGTTTTCAAGATTTCTCTGATAATCTTTCAAAACAGCATCTACACCTTCGGGCAGCATTCTTTTGTTTTCGTGTATCGTTTCTTCCAGCTCTTCGTTTCTTCTTTTCAGCTGATTCATCACTGAAGCCTGATTGGATTCATTTTCAGAGGTATCCAAATACGATAATTCGTCATCAATTAAATACAGCCTTTTTTCTTCCACGTTAAAAATAAAATGTTCATCTGATTGAAAAATTTTAAACAGTTCATACTCGTCACGACCAATTCTAAAACCGCACACAAAACGAACTTTAAAATTCTGAATATTCAGTTTGCCCAATAATTTCCGTTCAATCGAATAATCTTGATATTGGTATGAAGGCATATTACCCAATTTCAATTTTGTTTCATCAGCTTCTGTTCTGTAGAATTCCACTGCATATTTTTTGTGAAAATAGAGAACATCATTCCAGTTCAGTGTAAATTTATCTTCCGTAAGATCCTTATACAGCTTTCTTAAATGTTCAGAAAAAACTCCACTGTAGAATTTTCTGTCTGTCTCAAAATGATCTACTTTTTTCTCCTCGAAACCATCAATATACTGGTTGTTGATATTGATTTCATTGATTACCGCCAACAGATCATTTTCTTTTTTCTTTTTGATCTTCGTGAGCAGTTCTATAAGACTATCAGTATATTGCAAATGAAAAAGCTCTAGTTTATTGTAATCTAAAGTCTTGTTTTCTTCAAACAATTTATGAATAATATCCGTTTTTATATATACCGATATCACGTCAATATTTTCAAAGAAGTTAGAGAGAAGTTTAAGCCTTGTTAATCTTCTTCTGCTTTGAGACATTATGATTGCAACTTCATCATCCACGCTTTTTCCCTGTTTTACCCTCTGATATTAGCTTTTAATTCTGATTCCAAAGTCTGTAAATCCTGATCAAGTTTTCTTCTGCTTTCAGTACCTTGCTTCTGAATTTGTTTCACTTCATTTAAGGTGTTGATCAACATTGCAGTAGTTTCTTTCAGTGTTTCAGCAGAAACAATTGTCTGCTCGTTTGCTTTCGCCACGTTGATTGAGTTCTGACCCAAACGTTCTGCATTTTTTCTCAAAATTTCTTCTGTAGTAGAAGATACTTTCTGCTGAACTTCAATATTCTGCTGCTGTCTGTGCATTGCAACTGCCAAAGAAAGCTGGTTTTTCCATACAGGTAAAGTCGTGGTTAGAATCGTCTGTGCCTTTTCTGCAATCGAAACGTTATTATTCTGCACCAGTCTGATCTGTGGAAGTGACTGCATCATAATGAGGCGCACTACTTTTAGATCAGCTAATCTTCTGTCTAATCTGTTGATAAAATCTCTCTTGTCAGCAATTTGGTAATCAGCAAAATTCTGAACATTGGTTTCCATAGTGGCTAATTCAGTAGCTGCTTTTTCCATTCGTAGATTTCCGGCAATCACCAATTCTTCAATTGCTTTGATTGAATTAACATTGCTGTCGAAAATAGTCTGCAAAACTGCATTATCCTTTGTTGAAGTAATAATTCCTGCATTGACTTTATGCGAAATCTGATCAATATTACTGGTAATTTTATCGTATTTTGCGAAAAGATTATCCACCTGAGTCATCATCTTTTTCATGAAAGGAAGTCTGCTCAGAAAACCTTTTACCTTGCTGCCATTGATTTCGTCAACATCAACATAATTTAATTCAATCAATAAATTATTGATTAACTCTCCTACTTCACCTGAATTTGATCTTCTAACATTTCCGAGAAAACTGTCACTCTGATTTGCTAAAGTTTTCTGCAGATCTGAACCGAAATTCACAATGGAACCCGGATTAGACTCATCAATGGCATTTGCCATCAATTCGTACTTATGACGTTCTGAATCCTGAATCTGGCTTAAATTGACATTTCCGTCTCTGTCCACAAGAACTGCCGGAGCTGAACTTTGAGTTGGCTGAGCTGGCTGTGCCGGTGGTATTGGTGTCGGCTCAAATGTTTTCAAAGGTTCGATCGACTGAAGTGGATCTATGTTTTGATTATCCTGATTATCCATAATTGATTATTGATACATTGATACAAATTTCTCAAGACCGTCCCTTTGACCGCTTCCTACCGCTTCAAATTTCCATTCTCCGTTTCTGTTGTATATTCTTCCGAATTCTACGGCAGTTTCTATAGAAAAATCTTCGTCCAATTCATATTTTAAAATTTCTTCGTTGGTGTCTGTATTGAAAATTCTGATAAAAGAATTTCTCACCTGTCCGAAGTTTTGTCTTCTTGTGTCAGCATCGTGAATAGTCACAACTACTGTAATTTCTTTCACGGCAGCATCAATTTTAGTTAAATCAATTTTGATCTGCTCATCATCGCCCTCACCATCACCCGTCAGGTTATCTCCAGAGTGAATTACCGCTTTATCGGGAGATTCAAGATTGTTGTAAAAAATAAAATGGTTATCTGAAACCAGTTTTTTATTGTCATCTAGCAAGAACAGAGAAGCATCCAAATCAAATGCTCCACCTGTAGATGTATTGTTGATATCCCATCCTAAACCAATTGTAAATTTGGGTGCGTTTATATTTTCTCTTTGTCCTTTCTGTAAGTTAATAGCCATAATTAAGTTCTGTTTGTGTTAAACTGTTTATATTGGTTTCGTATTCTTTAATCAAATGATAATTATTGCTGATTGCCAGCTCGAGAAGATGATCCATCTGCTCTTTTTTTATTTTAGACGTAAGATAATCAAAATTACTTGATTCTAAGCCTAAAATATATTTTACAATCCTTGTATTAAACTGAAAACTCGGCTTCAGCATTACTTCTGTAACGTGCTCAACGTTTTTCACAGCATAATAATTGAAATAGTTTTCAATCTTAGGATCCAATTCAAAATTCATCAATTCAGCGTAGTACATAAACAGAAAATCTGCCTCTACATCAAATTCATTCAAAATTTTGTTCACTGTAAATTCATGACTTCCTGTGATTTTAATATCATCTATAAAAATACAAAGTTTTCCTCTAAGAAAATCTTTATCAAGATAATACGTATCATTAGCAATCAGATTTTTACGGTCTTCAAAGCTCAAAGTTCCGTAATCTGTTGTATAGGTATGATTTCTGTTGATTTTGGATAAAATACTCGACTTTTTTCCTTTTTGGAACAGATAAAAATCAAGCTGTTTTTTAAAGTAAAAACACAGAAAATTAGAAGCCGTAGGAATTGCCATGTATGGACTTGGCAAAACAAGAATTTCCTTATCTGTATCTAAAATAGACTCGTGCTGGCTAATAAATCCTTCAAATAATTCTCTGGCAAATTTTTCTGCGTACGACTTGTCGCCATACTTAAAATAGCTGTACTCAGCAGGCGAAAACGTAAATTCATCTGCCGAATGAATGTGGTGCAGGCTGTACCTTTTGTTCATATTATATTTGGTGTTTTAATAAGTGTGCGTTGAAACCAAAATCTCGTGCGCCTTTGTAATCAGCAATCGGATTATCACCGATATGCAGAATCTGGTTCAGGTTCAAATCCTTGTTTTTAATTAAATTTTTCACTTCCTGGAAAACTGACGGATTGGGTTTAGAAATTCTCACCTCATCAGAATAAATATGGAAATCAATGTACTGCTCTAGATTTTCACCTATTAGAAATTTCCTCATTGTTTTTCCTTTAATAAAACCAGTGTTGCTTAAAATATTTATTGTCTTTCCCTGATTTTTAATTTCATCAAAAAACTGGTGAAGATTTTCAAAAATCACAACAGGTCTATACTCTAAAAATAAGTTTTCGCTTTTCTGATAAAATTCGTTTAATCTATCTTTGTTGAGTTCCTTCAGATCAACTTCCAAAGCATTTAAGATTAACAGATAAATCTCGTAAGTATCAATATTACCTCCAATCACTTCGTTGATGGTATTACAAAGGTCATCGTAATATTTTACAACCTTTGCAACTTCATCTATTGGTTTTTCCACATCAAAAAATGAAGAAAAAAGCTCAACTCTCTTTGTTTTGAATTCGGGATGAGATTTTATTAAGGTAAGCCACAGATCAAAAGAAAAATGAGCGTGGTTCTGGATGTCGATATCTGTTTTCAAAATGGTTTAAATAAAATTATTTTTAGCTTTATTGAAAAAGATTGTTGAATGGGTCATATCTTTTTTTTAATTCAACTGTGTTTGATTTTTCAAATCTACCCAAAGATAAAATTTTTCTTTTAATCTGTATTTTTTTTAAGATTATTTAAGATTTGGTTCATTTAATAACCACAAAAAAAACGATTATGGCCAAGAGAACAAAGATCTATTTCCACATATTGTTAAAAGTTTCAAACATACCTACTTATCCGGCATTACCTTATAAGTAGGATCTTCATGAATATTTACCTCTATAACCGCCTCCGCATTTTTCAGCATCTTTCTGCAATCTTCACTTAAATGTTTCAAATAAAGCATTTTACCCACCTGACTGTAACGTTGTGACAATTTATCCAAAGCATCAATTGCACTCATATCTACGATTCTGCTTTCTTTAAAATCAACAATTACTTCGTTAGGATCATCAGCAGGATTAAATTTATCTGAAAACGCAGACACAGAGCCAAAAAACAATGGACCCGAAATTTCGTAATGCTTTACTCCAGAATCATCAGTAAATTTTCGTGCACGTATTCTTTTCGCATTATCCCATGCAAAAACCAATGCAGCAATTACAACTCCCACCAATACTGCTAATGCAAGATTATGTAAAACCACCGTAATCACAGCCACCGTAATTCCCACAAATATATCAGACTTTGGCATTTTATTGACAATACGGATTGAAACCCATTGAAATGTGGAAACCGCCACGACCATCATGACCCCAACCAATGCAGCCATCGGAATTTTTTCAATGAAAGGTGCTCCTACTAAGATGATAATTAATATGGTCATTGATGCAATAATCCCTGAGAGTCTTGCTCTCGACCCCGCATTGAGATTCACTAAAGTCTGGGCAACCATTGCGCAGCCGCCCATTCCACCGAAGAAACCATTGGTAATATTAGCCAACCCCTGAGCTACAGATTCTTTGTTGGCACTTCCTTTAGAATCAGTAATTTCATCCACCATGGAAAGAGTAAGCAGAGATTCGATAAGACCAACACCTGCCATTACCATTGCGTAAGGAAAAATAATCTTTAATGTTTGCAAGGAAAAAGGAATGTCAGGAATATGAAAATTTGGCAAACTTCCACTGATATTCGCGATATCAGCAACAGTTTTTGTATTGATATTAAAAACTAAAACTATTCCGAAAACAACAATTATAGCGACTAAAGATGCAGGTACTACCTTCGTTAATTTAGGAAAGAAATAAACAATTGCAACTGTTAATGCTGTTAAACCGCCCATGATATACAAGGCTGTTCCTTGCAGCCAGTTGACAACTCCATTTGCATCTACAACTTTAAACTGCTCAATTTGAGCCATAAAAATAATAATTGCCAGACCATTCAGAAAACCATACATCACAGGCTGTGGAATCAAACGGACAAATTTGCCTAACTTAAAAACACCTACCAGCATTTGAAAAATACCTGCCAAGACTACTGCTCCGAAAAGATATTCTACACCGTGTGATTTGATTAAAGCAATCAAGACAACGATTGTAGCACCGGCTCCACCCGAAACCATACCCGGACGACCGCCAAGAACGGCAGTAACCAACCCCATCATGAAGGCTGCATACAAACCGGTGAGTGGTGAAAGCCCTGCCAAAATTGCGAAAGATAATGATTCCGGAATCATAGTCATTGCAACAGTAAACCCGGCCAAGAGTTCGTTTTTGTAATCTATTTTTTTTGAAAAATCAAATATTTGGAGAGCGTTTCTCATTAAAACTGCGGTATTAATTAGGAAAATCAAATCTCGTTATTTCTAGCGGAATTTACCCTAACAAAACCGCGAAAGCGGAAACATCGAGAATAAATAATTCTTTTTTTGACGGTAAGACTTAATTTAGCCTTGAAAATAAATCTCATGCATTTGATTAACAAGCAATCAGCAAGTAAAAAAATAAAATTCACCTCTGATCATTTAAAATATACGCATTAGGTCACATGAGAATTTATTAAGAAAACAACTTGAATTGATCTCTATTTTTGGACAGTGTGGAACCAATCTATCCAACCTATAAAAAACTGATCCTAACAGAAAAAAGACCTGTTTCACTACGAAAACAAGTCTTTTTTTTATTTTGCAAAAATCTCCTTCAACTGAGAAACGATGTTGCTGTTTCCGGAAACTGTAATATCACCAATTTTGTCAGCAATTTTCTCCATGTATTCCATTTCTTTCAGTTTCCACAAAACATCATTTTCCTCCATCAATTTTGCAGTGTTGAGCAAACTTCTTGTGGAAGCTGTTTCTTCACGACGCATAATGCTGTTGGCCTGCGCTTTTTTCTCTGCGATCAAGACCTGGTTCATAATTTCTTTCATTTCACCAGTCAAAATCACATCCCGAATTCCGGCATCAGAAGCTTTCAATCCTAAGTCATCGGCTTTTGCACCAAGGTTTTCCAAAATTTCCTTGCCTACAGAATCTTTTTTAATCAGCAACTCATCCAAAGTCAAGGCGCCAACAAATTCCCGCAACGCCAACTGCATCAAAATATACAGTTGCTTGTCGTATTCTTTGTTGTTCATCAATGCTTTCACAACGTTTTCCACTTGGTAGCGCACGTAAAAATTGATTCTCAGCATCGCTTTATCTTTGGTCAGCAATTCCTGTCCGGCAATTTCCATTTGTTGCATTCTCGTATCGATGGCTTTTACTTCGACAGTAGTTTCGTTGTTCCAAAAGTAGAAAGTTCCGGCTTCCAAAACCTGGGTCAATTTACCGTCAATTAGTAATAAACCTTTGTATTGATTCGTTATAACGAATTTTCTGACGAAGGTTTTTAATTTGATATTCTCTAAAATTGTTTTAGAAACATTCTCGGTGATTTCAACTTTCGTCAAATCAACTTTTTGGAATTCTCGTTTTACAACTTCTTTCCAGAAAGCATACTGACCCACACTCAAAACTTCTTTGAAAATTCCGTTTTCATAAACCAAAACAATCTCTCCATCTTTCACTTCTACAACTTCAATCATTGAAGCTAAATCTTTATTTTTCAGGAAAATATTCAAATCATCTCCCGCTCTGAACTGTACTTTCATTTCAAAAATCTCTGCAGATTTGTTTCCGAAAAGCCAGTAATTGCCTTCTTTCAAAATTTTGGTTAAGTTTCGATTTTTAAAAACCAAACCGACTTGGTATGCTTTAATTTGTACATTTCTAATCATCACATTTTATTTTTTAGTGTTATTAATTTTAATAAAAAAGGAAATCCTGAAATTCTTTCATCCAGAAAATGGCGGAAGAAAAGCGGTTTAGAAAATATCAATTCTTATGAAAACATGCTGTTCAACTTTCATTTCTAAATTTCTGATTTTGAGCGCTAACTTTATTAATGCAAAAGCAGAAACATGTGGTTCGCATTTAATCCTTATTTAAAAAGTACAGGTTCAACAATCATCAGTTCATCAACCGAATTTCATTTTTCCTAAATCATCTTTTTCTTGCAAGCTTTCCCGAAATGTTGATTCAACAACCGAAAAAACCTCAGAATTTTCCTTATGGAAATGTTTTTATTAATGAGAAAACATTTAAAAAAACTCCATCAATAAAATAGATTTTGAGTCTATTTAAAATGATACTACAACCCTAATGTAGTGCGTCAACCACTTCCGCCTTACCAACCGAATTGGCAGTGGGATTCGAACCCACAAATCAAAATTGCTATTACTCTAACCGAACTGAGTTATATTCCCCCGAAGGAAATAGAAGGACTCGAACCTTCGACCCATAGCGTGATGGTGAAATTTTTTGGAAAACTTCTAAACCTTCAGATCAAGCTGAACAGAAAAGGCTCATGTTTCTCAACAAACCGTTCTGCAATGGCGATATACCGAAACGCTCAACATGACCTGTCTGATATTTTGACTAAAATCCATCGCTGAATTTCAGTATTAGTTCTAATTGATGATGCAAAGTAAAGATGCTACTGCGCAATCATTTTGCGTAGAAATAAATTATTTAAATTTATTTAATTTCTCTGGGCAAACGGTGGCGTCCATTTCTTTTTCTGCATCACACTCTTCACTTCTTCATATGAAATAGGATAAAAGTTGTGGCAATCTACACCGACATCAAGACTTAAACTCATCTCATCGTCCGGCAAAGTTCCGTGTGAATGACCGTAGAGTTGCCAGGTTCCGCGATGTGAGCCATTCCAAGTCCGCATGGCGTAATGCAAAAGAATAATCTTCTGTTTGCCGTTGCTGTTCTCCGGTTCATCAACCCGCAATTCATGATAATCTCTTATCGATTCGAACCTTTTCGGATAAGTCAAGGTTGCCCCTTCATGATTGCCTTTGATCAGATGGATTTTACCGTTGAGCTGATCCAAAATTCCTTTTGTAAAATCCTGCTTGCCCAAACTCACATCACCTAGATGATAGACGGTATCATTTTTACTGATTTTTTCATTCCACCTTTTGATGAGTTCTTCATTCATCTGTTCCAACGACTCAAACGGCCGTTCGGAAAATTTTATAATATTGGCGTGACCGAAATGATGGTCTGCCGTAAAAAATATATTTGTTGTCATTTTCTAAATGTTTGGTACTGGATGCAGGTTGCCTGAAGTTTTCTATTTGCAAAAGCTTCCAACTTATATTCCTGCTGTCAGCGGGTTAATTTTTTATAATTATTTAATAAACTTTCAATATTCTCCTTTCCTACGGGATTCATTGAGTGACTGAAAAACTCCGGTAATTCTGCATTATGATCCATACAATAGTCTATTAACCATTTTGCACATTCGTAACCTGTTTTTTCTGGAAGTTCCTGAGAATCTGATTTCAGATAATCTTCGTCAGCAAGATCGTGGTCAAAGGAAATAAATTCAGGAATTCCTGCTTCTAAAATTGAACTTACAAATTGATGGTAATTCCGGACGATTTTCCAATCGTCTCTGAGGAAAATATCTTGCTTTGTATAGTAATAAACATCAATTGGATATCTCAGATCATCCAAAAACAATAATTTTCTTATCTTTCTCATCGCATTATTTTTAAAAATTCAATGTTGGAAATTCAAT
This sequence comes from Chryseobacterium sp. JAH, assembly GCF_001507335.1. Classification (GTDB taxonomy): domain Bacteria; phylum Bacteroidota; class Bacteroidia; order Flavobacteriales; family Weeksellaceae; genus Chryseobacterium. The sequence continues at coordinate 12,756 of NZ_LMAH01000004.1, forward strand.
AGTAATATTATACCTTACACACTTCCAACCCTCTATATTCCTGTTTCTACACCATCATATCCGCACAATTGGAACTTGCGAAAGCAAAAGGTTTTGCTTTAAAAACATATCCCATTCCCAAAATATATCCCATTGCGTCTTTCAAAGCGACGTTGGATTTGAATTCCGGATCGGTATTGATGTCGGCGTGAACTTCCATTTCGACATTATGCATTTCCAAAATTTAACAGATGGCATAAGCGATTTCTACAGATTTGTTGACCTCGTTGAGCATTCTTTCCTTGATGCTGATTTTCTGAAATTCTCTTTCTTTTCTGATAAAGGTAAACGCTCCTTTTCCTTCACGGATAAAGACAACTGCGGTTGCATAACTGATCTCATCGCCATATACGTGGGAATCTGAACCCACACAAACTTTCAGTCGGTGTCCATTTGCCTGTTCGCGGATGATGGCTTCTTCTACCAAAGTGGTAATCGTATTTCGGAAAAGCTTTCCGGTCATGTTTTGCCATGTTTGTTGTTGCGTTTCCATTTTTTCTACATGTTTTAAATTTATTTTTTTTAATTTTTTACTAATTATTATTTGAATATCTGTAGTACAGCAGAGTGCTTATTTTAACGCAAAGTCCGTAAAGATTTTTATACCTACTAAATGTTTCGCATCCGTTTTAAGTTCGCAAAGGCATTAACACTTAGCAAAAGCTTCATGCCTTGCTTATTGCACACTACTAATGCTTAGTACAGGAAGAGGGAGTCGAACCCTCAATTTCTTGATCCTAAATCAAGTGCGTCTGCCAGTTCCGCCATCCCCGCGATTCTATAAGCAATAAGTAATTGATAATGAGTAATTTTCATACTGAATTAATTATTGACAATTAATTTTTGCTGATTCATCAGGACTCGAACCTGAACAACAAGAGTCAAAGTCTTGTGTGCTGACCAATTACACTATGAATCAATGTGAAGAAAAAGAAAGCCTGTCTTTAATTTTTGGTTTGATATATGAACTTCTGCGCTCGACAAACTTCACTTTTTCTTCGAAACTAATCTCATTTTAGTTATTTGAGATGGTTATGGGATTTGAACCCACTCAGTTTTCACAACGGTGTTGCAGACCGCCCCGACTCTCCCACTTCGGCGAACCATCAAATTTGATGAGTAATAAGTGATTGCTAATGAGTAATTTTATCATATTACTAATTGCACATTACTCATCACTCATCTCTAAAGTTTGCCTATTTTTTATCTGTGTTTTTTTAAAGAACTTCTGCGCTCGACAAACTTTTTCTTTTTCTCATTAAATATTGTGAATTATAAATTTAAAATTCACTTGCGAAGAAAAAATGACCATTCACTCATTCACATTTTCGTCTGGAAAGCAGGATTCGAACCTGCGACCTCCCGCGTCCAAGGCGGGTAAACAACCACCGTTATCTTTCCAGTTTTCAGATTCACTTCAAAATTCTTTTCCGAGAGACAGTCGGATCGGAAATTTTTCCATGAATCTTTATAATAACTTGGAGTGAATTGTCAATTGTCAATTCGCTTTGCTTGTCAATTTCAAAATTCACTTACGAAGTAAAATTGACAATTCACAATTGACCATTTAATCATTCACATTCTTGGATTTCTCCGGGGATCGAACCCTGTTTTCCGGTGCCACAGACCGGCGCTTTACCAAATAAGCTAAAGAAACCATAAAAAAAGCGCCTCTTTTGGGAGGCGCTCTATATTTTTGACGTATCAGTTCATTAACTGACGCATTTATATAAGCACCTTTTATCCACAAATTCACTATCAAAAATACACACAAGTCCCATCGGCTCTTGTCCGTGTTGTCTTGAATACTGATAAGATATGTTATGTAATTGTTTCATTATATTCTTGTTGTTTAAAATTGTTTTTTGGAAAGATTAAAAAAGTGTTGCTTTTAATTTTCAGTTGCAAAGTAACTGTGAAATTTTTTAATGCACAAATTTATTTTTTAATTAACCAATTGAAAATCAATTGATTAAATCCTATTTTTAGAGTAGAGAATTTCTGTCCGTAATAATTTACAGATACCTTAATTACCTAAATGACTGTCTCTCATCGGTTTATTAATCACTCTTATTTATCGTATTAGATATTCATACTGTATTAATTTTTTTTACTTTTTGTTTATTTTTTTTCATTCTAAATAATTTCTACCTTAAAAACACAAAAAACGCCCCGAATATCGAGGCGTTTCTGCAGTATTTTGATTAAATATTTACGTGTTTACAGTAAAAAATTCTCAAAGCAAGCGTATTTCGCCTCATTCCATATCATGTATTCACATCCGAACAATCCCTTTATTGATGGGCTGTCGCATAGATTTAAACTGATATGTGCTCTTTGAATTGTCATAATTTTACTGGTGCAAAGATAATTTTTTTTTCTCTTAAAGTTGATTATTAAGTAGCTTCGAGCCTTGTATTTTCATTTTTAAAATTCAAAAATCGCTCTTATATTTTTAAATTTGTATAATATAACAACTTAGATTTTTACAGACTTATGCTAAATCGTTATTCTATTGTTATTCATCCTGATGATCCTATTCTAACACGTTTTAAAAGTTACAAGGATACTTTATTTAATAAAGTTGGAAAGTTTAAAAGTCGAGATTCGAAAGCCCACATCACAATCTTAGAATTTGACGCGACCGAAAAAGAACTGGCTAACATTATAAAGAAAATCATCATGATAGCCCAAAGAGAATGCATTTTTTACTCTGTATTTAACAATGTTATTTATTCACAAACACTGCTTATTTTACCTGACATTATTGGGAATGAACATTTCAAAGGATTATTGAAAAGAGTCAGAGCAAGAATTAAAGGCATTAGTAATAAATCAGAAGCTCACTTGACAATTGGAAGAGAACTCAAACCTCATCAAATAGAAAATTCGATTGGCCTTTTTCCCGATGTCAATTTTAATTTTCATTGTAAACAATTTGCTTTAAGAAAGTTAGATAGAAACGTTGGAGAATTTGAAATTATACAAACCTTTCCTTTTTTAGGCGAAACACCAATAAAACTAGATGAACAATTATCTTTCGATTTTTAAAACAACTATAACAGATTTAATTTACTTTCTCTTAAACACTAAATCATATTAATTTAAACTGAACAATCCTTTCCAAGTTTTGTCTTTCAAGTTTTAAATACTAACTTTGACGACTTGTCAGCAAAAAATCTCACATACAAAAGCAGTACTGTTATCCGGTTTCTATCGGTTTTTTTGCTGTTTGTCTTTGTGCAGGCCAATTTTATTAAGCTGTTTCATCATCACAATTCAGAAACTGAGACTACTTCTCACTTTAATTTCAAAAAAGATTCAGGAACGGACCATTGTAAAACTTTGGCTGAAAAATGTGATTTCTGTGATTTTATAAAGCATCAGTCGCAGGATTTTCTTTCTGAAACTGTTCAGCATTTATCTTTTTCAAAGCTGAAAACTTTTAGTTCAAAATCTTATTTTGTTCTAGGCGAGAGCCGTGCATATCTTCTGTCGTGCACCAATAAAGGTCCGCCCGCTGTTTATTCTTTGACTTAACGGTCATAAATTTCAACAATTCAATTAAAAATTCAGGCTCTTTCTTTGAGAAGGGGCAATCATCTATTTACATCAACCTATGTTACAAACTGTTTCACTTACAAAAAGTTACGGAGCTCATCTGGCGCTCAATCAATTAAATTTAAACGTCAACGCAGGCGAAGTGTACTGTCTGCTCGGTCAGAATGGTGCCGGAAAAACCACGACTATCAATCTTATTTTGGGCTTTCTGGAACCAAGTTCTGGAGAGATATTATTCGACAATAAAAATATTAATGACAGTAAGGGCGACCGCAGAAAAAATATCGCTTATATTCCTGAAGTGGTGATGCTTTACGGGAATCTTACTGCCGTAGAAAATCTGAGCTATTTCTCAAAACTGGCAGGATTTAATTTTACTAAAAACGAACTGGAAAATTTCCTGAACCAATGCGGATTACAGACTGATGCGCACCACAAAAAACTCAGCGGTTTCAGCAAAGGAATGCGTCAGAAAGTTGGAATTGCCATCGCCGTGGCGAAAGATGCTCAACTGATTTTGATGGATGAACCGACCAGCGGATTAGACCCGAAAGCGACTGAAGAATTTACCCTTTTGGTGAAGCAGCTCGCAGATTCTGGGAAATCTGTTCTGATGGCGACCCACGATATTTTCAACGCCGTCAATGTCGGTACTCACATCGGAATTATGAAACGTGGCGAACTGATTCACACTTTGAAAGCCGACGAAATTACTGCGGCAGATTTGCAGAAACTGTATCTGCAAACCATTTAAACCCATTCGGATTTTCTAATTAATTAAAATCAAATGTCAAACAACATATTTATTATTGCCAGACAGACTTTCAGGATGGCTTATTCCAATAAGGCAACTTTTGCTTTTGCGGTTTTACTCAGCTTTTCGCTGCTTCTCGCCACTTTTGTCGGCTGGAAAAACTACAAGGTGCAAAACGAACAAAGACTTCAGTATAAAAAAGAAGTTCGAAAACAATGGCTTGCCAATCCCGACAAACATCCCCACAGAATGGCGCATTACGGCTATCTTGCCTTCAGGGAAAAACATGAACTCAGCTTTTTTGATTTTGGAATCGAAAGTTTCGCCGGCGTTTCTATTTTTCTGGAAGCTCATAAACAAAACAGCGTCAACTTCAGTGAAGCCAGTTTTTCCAACGGGATGCTCCGATTTGGTGAACTGAGTGTGGCCATGGTTTTACAAATTCTTTTTCCGCTGCTCATTATTTTTGTTGGATATAACTGTGTTTCGGCCGAACGGGAATCAGGAACTTTAAAAATTTTACTGTGTCAGAACACGACATGGAAAGATCTACTTTGGGGCAAAACTTTTGGACTGCTCGCATTATCGCTTTCTATTTTTATTCCTTTAATTATTCTCACGATTATTTTATGGGGAATTCTTAGCAACTGGCAGCTTTCCGGCGATTCTGTAGTGAGACTTTTGCTTCTGATTGGCGGTTACATCATTTACTTCTTTGTCATCTCTGTGATTACGGCTTTGGTTTCTGCTTCATCGTCAGGCTCCAGACCTGCTTTAACGACTTTACTGGCCTCATGGATATTTTTCATTGTGATGATGCCCAGAGTAACGCAGTCTATTGGAAATCAAATTTTTCCTTCACCGTCTAAAATTTCCTTTTTGGCCCAAATTGCTGAAGATGTAAGGAAGGAAGGTGACAGCCACAATCCCGATGATCCCCATTATGCGAAAATTAAAGATTCTTTAATGAAAAAATACAATGTGGATGATGTAAAGAAGCTTCCATTCAATTACGGTGGTTTCATTATGGCTGAAGGTGAAAAAATTACTTCCGGTATTTACAGCCAGCATCAGAAAGATTTGAATAAAACCTTTGAGAATCAAAATAGTATTACAAAACTGGCGAGTTTTCTCAATCCTTATTTGGCTTTAAAAGAAGTTTCGATGATTCTGACGGCTTCTGATTACAGTACGTACACCGATTTTCAAAATCAGGCTGAACAGTACCGATACGGCCTAGCTCAAAAGATGAATCAGCTGCAGATCGAAAATATAAGCAACGAGAAACCCGGAGAACACGAAAAACCACACATGATCAGCCGCAACAATTGGGCTTCACAGAAAGATTTTGAATATCATTTCACGACAATCAACGAGGCTGTTTCTAAAAATTCCACAGCATTTTTAGCTCTCGCTTTTTGGTTGTTAATAAGCATTTTTGGAATTCAAATCTCGGTAAAACGTATCAAAACGATTTAAACATGAAACAGAACCTTTTTTTATTTGAACTCAAAATATTTTTCCGAAATATATCTTCGATCACTACCATCGTTATCTTGCTTTTGGCTGGATTTATCGGCCTGTACTTTGGAAAAACTTTTATTGAACGTCAGGATACTATTGTTCAGAAAGCCGTCACATTGCAGAAAGAAAATACCGAGAAAAACTATGAACATTTTGGTGAAGACACCGGACTTTTCTTTTTTCACAACAAGTTCTCGGCGGCCAATACCGCAACAAAATGGGCTGCTTTTTCAAACGGACAGAGAGATATTAATCCATACCTCATCTCGGTTACGATGCTTGGTTTGGAAGGACAGATGTATGACACCGACATCGCAAATCCCTCAAGCTTACTGATGGGAAATATCGATCTGGGATTTGTTTTTATTTTTCTGTTTCCATTGGTAATTATTGCATTAAGCTACAATATTCTGTCTTCTCAACAGGAAAATGGTGTCTGGATTTTACTTAAATCCCAGACTTCAAAACCTCATCTTATTATCTGGAATAAATTATTGGTCAGAGTTTTGGTAATTATTGCAACTGCATTTATTCTAATGATTGTAGCGTTATTCTATCTGAATCTTGAATTTGACTCAATTTTCATCTCCATTTTCGGATTGATAATGCTTTATTTAATTTTTTGGTTTACAGCTGTTTTCTTCATCATTTCATTTGGGAAAACATCTAATTTTAATGCGTCATCCCTGATTGGTTTGTGGGTTGGTTTGGCCATTGTGGTTCCCGCTTCACTGAATCTTTACCTCACGGCAAAATACCCTGTTCCTGAAGCTTTGAAACATGTAATGGAACAGCGACAGGGCTATCACGAAAAATGGGATTTACCTAAAAACGTTACGATGGATCCCTTTTTTAAACATTATCCGCAATTCAGGCAGTTTCCTTTCGATGAAAAGAAAACCTTCTCATGGTTCTGGTACTACGGAATGCAACAAATGGGCGATGATCAGGCTTTGGAAAGCAGAAAAGCTATGGAACAGAAACTCGAAAACCGTCAGCAATTTGCTTCGGCTGTCGCTCTGTTTTTTCCAACCGTGCAGACACAACTTTCTGTGAACTCATTGTCAGGTTCAGATTTGAAATCGCATTTGGATTTTCAGAATTTTGTGAGAGATTATCATGAAAAAGTGAGGCTTCATTTTTATCCTGTAATTTTTCAGGAAAAGAAAGTTTCTTTAGCGGAAGTGGAAAAATTTGGTTTAAAACATTATAAAGGCTCAGTTTCTCCTTTGAAAATGGAGTCAGTTGTTTCTCTTTTACTCATCAGTTTAATGTTAATGATTATAGGAAATTTTAATTTCAAAAAATCATTGAGATAAGATGTAAAAATATCGGTCGGAAACCAAACTGTTTCCGACCGATTTATTGTTATTCTAATTTCTGAACATCTTATTTCTTCCCGTTTTATATCTGGAAATATCTTTCAAAATCACTTCATCATCAGGATTGAAATGTTTTAATTCATTCACGATCTCAGAACGTGTTGCCACTTTTTCAGCAATGATTTCGTAGGCAATATTTCTTGTTGTATTTTGAAGTTGGGGATCTTTTTTAAATTCATGTTTTATAGCTTCAAGATAAGTGATCTTCTTATCCGAAGGTGTTTTCTCGTACAATTCCTGAATCTGCTGATCGAGTTTTTTAACCTCAAAAATATTGGCAAAATAATTATTAAGACAATTGAATGCATCCCGATCCTCTTCCCAACCTTTTAACAATATTTTCTGTGCCTCATCCGGCATTTCCATTTTTTTTCGATAGATCAATGAACCCTTTACCATTTGACTGTTATTTACATAATCGTCAACAACCATTTGATAATAAGAGTTAGCCGAATTTATGTCATTCAGTTCTTTAAACAGATCTCCAACTTTCTCTTTCTGCTCAAGCTCCTTGTACAAATCGATTGCTTTTCTGTACTGTTTTGCTTTTTCGTAACAGTTGGCTGCTTCAGATCTGTTTTTCAATTTTTTAAGATAAATTACTGCCGCCTCATTATAAAAACCACCTTCTTCTAAAGTTTTTGCACCACGGTAATTGTCCTGTAAAAGATTCATATACACTTTTGCTGCTTTCTTATAGTCTTTTTCGTCAATGTATTTTTGGGCGAGATCTTCATATTTATTTCTGATTCTGTCGAAAAGTGAACTTTCAACATACGAACTTCCGCTTCCCCCTTTTCGACCGTTCACTCCTTGAATTTGCTTTTCTTTATCCTTCAAAGCTGTAATCACCAGAAGAATGATCGCAGCAACAACAATAAAAATCAGGAGATTTCCTATAACACTCCAAAAACTTGCGTGAAATAATTCAGCAAGAATTCCGATAACTTTAAGAATTACCAGAATAAAAAATGCCGCCATAAATTTATCGGTAAACTTCTGCTTATTCATCTTTATCTGATTTTAAAATGGTTTTGTCTTCGCTGAAAAGACGGTAAAGAAGCACGACGACTGCAATAATAAGAAGCCACACAAACCAGTTATAGCCAAACATTTCGATTAAAGGATAAAAAAGATAAGCCAACATTGCAACCAGAACAATAACAAGAAAAATCTTGATTCCATTCGGAAGATTTTCGCCTCCAATATTTAAAGATTTCCTTTTAACAACAAACGAATACATACCGACAACGCCTGTCATCAGGATAATCAGCCAAATAATTTCAGAGAAAGAAATACTATTTTTTGAATAGGGTTTCTCATGATCAAGCGTTTTCACTTTTTTTGCCTTGTCAATATCAAGTGGTGGTTCAACTATTTCTTTGGTTCCATACAGTTTTCCTAAAGAATCTTCTATCAGCACCTGTTTCTTTTTTAAAACATTTTTGACAATTCCCTGATCAGCAGGTTTTCCTGAACTTATTTCATTCAGAGAGTCAGTGATTTTTTTTCTGACTTTTTCTTCGTTTTGAGCTAAATATTTCGTGATCTTTTTACGGTACACTTTTTTTAGAGAATCGGTCGCAACATCCGTCTGACTATTAAGCTTGGAAATATCATCCTGAATTTTTTCGATTGGTTTTCCACCGTCTTTCAAATAATCTTTATAGCTTTTTTCGTTGGGTTTGCTGAGTTCTAATGATGCTATCATTTCTTCCCTCATCAGATCTCTCCGCTTTCTTCCATACATTGAATCGATTTTTAAATCAATATCCGTAACGCCTGATTTGTATGCAACTACAGGATTCATCATGTTTTTATCCACTTCAGAAATATTTCCTGATGAAGCCCTTGGAATATTTTCAGATGTTTTGTCCTTATTCAGATACAGGAAAAGCCTGCTGAGACCAATAACGATCAGAAACAGCCAAAATACCCAACGGTACTTTTCAGAATACGCAGATTTTTCTCCTTTTGAAGAATTCCCACCAAATAACTTTCCCAACCAACTGTTTCCAAACATAATTTTAGCAAAGCCATCACCTCTGGAAGTTCCTGTTACATCCAGCGGAATTCCAAGATCAACAGCCCTGTCAGGATATTTTTCAATATATTTTAAATATTTTTCAATTTCTTTTTTATTCCCTGCCATCACTTTTTTTAGATCGAAGGGCAGGTTTTTCATCCACTCTTCTTCGGCTTGTGGCTTTTCCAATGCTTCCAGAATTTTTTCATCATCCATTTCAACGGTATAACTCTCAATTTTCTGAGGAATTCTTACACCATTCGATGGTTTTCTTATTTGATCTTCCGATGGTTTTGGATTTTGAATCATTTCCACCCAATCGATTTCTTCGTTCAGTTTTACTAATCCGAAATCCGGATGCATGATTAAATATTCGGCATCAGCATTTTGCCATTCTTCAGGAGAAATTTTAGGATAAAATATAGTGTTTTCAGGAATAAAAAATTTGCTATCAATACACTGAAAATAGGAGTTTCTGCCAATCTCATTGGGAGCATAATCTTGAAAAACCAGGAAGCAACCAAACAAAACATTCGCTTCATTCGAAGGAACAGGAAAAGACTGAATCTGGTTTAAATCAATTCCTAAAATTTCCATTTCATGAAGCCATACCAATGGTGAGGAACTTTTTATTAAAAGTCCTTTTTTAGGATAATTATTTTTCGGAAATGGTTTTATTCTAAGCTCCATATTCCACAACATGTTTAATAAAGAAGTCCATATACTCGTTGTACATTTCGTCCATTTCTCTGATTTTCAACTTAGATTCTTTCGGGAGATAATATTCAGATCCACCAAATTCTTTTTCAGTAGCAATCGCCAGATATCCGAAATGAGTAGAAGGAATGTAGAATTTCGGAATATTTTTGTTGCTGCTGATGAAAGTAAGCATTCCGCGATTGTCTGAAATAATTTCACTTCCGTCACCAAAAGTGAATTTATTTTTGTCCTGAATTGCCAACATCTGAATATGTTGCGGACTTTTTACCAAGCTGTAAACGTTCTCGCTTCGCATTTCTAAAGTGAAATTTGAAATAATCAACTCATCAACATCATTGATTCCTATTTTAGTAAAATTATTCAAAATTTTAGCTCCTCTGTTCTGTAATTTATTAAGTTCACTTTCACTTTTAATTCCATTTTTTAAAATTTCTTTATCATTTTGAACCTCTTCCAGAGAAAAATGACCTTCTACACTGATTATGAAAATCTTATGAGCTGCAGCATTATACAGGTAAAAGTTTTTATTAAAATAAATTAAACCAAAATGCAAAGGAATATTCTGACCGGTAAGATTCAATTCAGAATACTCTTTTGTGTTTAAGTTCAGCTTCGAAAGTATTTTTTTGTCCGGTTGAAACTGAGCCAAAATATAATTTCCTGCCTTATTTTTTGCCAGGGCAAACTGACCTTTCGGCTTTACTGAAATATCTTCAACAATGACCTCACATCCTTTTTGGGTACTGATGTTCTGATAAATATTTTTATTATAGTAATTATCTGACAGATATGTTTTCAGCAGCTGTTTTTTGTTACTTAAAATATAAAAATCCCCTTCATACAGAAATGTCTTAATTCTATCTTTCGGCGTAGGAAACAACAAAGGATAATTTTTTGGAACATCAGTTTTAATTCGATTGCCCTGTACAATTTTCGCTTTATGCTTTGGCGGATTTGCCCATAATTCTTTTAAGGGAAGCTGAATTTTCTGCACGTGTTTTCTTGTTCCTTTGTGATGCTTGTAAAAATTCAGTTCGCCTATTGATGAAGTTGTTACTAAAAATTTCAGTCGGTCTCTGTTTTCGTGAATGACTTTCTGAAGGTTTTGATTGTCTAAGTTTTCCTGATGAGTAATAAAAAAAACTTCCAAATCCTTTTCCGTACGCTCTTCTTTAAAAAACTTTTCAAGAGTCTGAGAAACTTCCAAAACGGGACTTACATTGTTTAGATTTTCTACCACTAGATCTACTTTATCCAGAGAAATTGGGATACTGGTTTGTCCTAAAGCATACACTTTACATTCAGAATTCGCCTTTGGATGCTTGATAACCGCAATCGCTGACGCAAAAGCCAAAACTTTTGGCGTTCCCCAATTTTTTAATGAAGTATCGATAAGAATTATTCTTTCAAAAATATTTTCTTCAGGCGGAATTTCTCTCTGAATGTACAAAGCTTCGTTATTGGCAACACGGTTCATGAAAACCTCATCTTCATTCGCAAATTCAGACAAAAGCATTCTGCTGAAATCGCCTTTGTTGGTCATATCCGAAACGCCACCAATCGGCTGTTCGCCCGGAGAAAGATGACGCATTGGAATTCTCAGTCCGCTCCAGATTCTTTTAATTAAGCTTCCCACCTGAAAAGTTTTTGGCTCTTCAATTAATTCCTGAATAAAATCTTTGTCGGTTTCTACGGTAGTTTCCTCTTCTACAACATTGTCTTGCAAATCCGAAATTTCCACCTCATCTTTCATGGCTCTGATGATAGAATCCGTTGTTGGAAATTTATTATTTAATGAAGATAAAACTCTTACATCTTTTGAAAATTTTGAAACAGTAAGGTCAGCTTTCTGCGCAGAATCACTAATTTCCTGAGGGCTTTTTAAATATCCATTTATAATATATTCAGAGTGTTTTACATAAACTGTATCGAAATCACTGGTGAATATCGTCCGAAGAAGAAGAATTCTATTTCTTCCTTTTTTATAAGTATTGGGTAAAGATTTTACTGTTTCTAAAAATTGAAATGCAGGACGTATCGAGTGTTTAATATTTTCTTGAATAGCAAGAGGATTCTTCCGCAATTCGGTTTTAATACTTTTTAAGTCCAGATATCCTTCATTAGTTGCGTACAATACCAGTAAAAAAGGAGTCAGCGGAGGCAATCCGACCAATTGAAATTCTTTTAATACTTCAATCAAAAAAGGTCTGTATACAACTGCTCCCACATTCGGAATCGAAATAAGATTATTTTCATGATATCCAGTCTCATCGGGAACATCCTGATCAGTAGTCCACTCCCAAAAATAATCTTCATGTGACTGAAAATATTCTCTTACATCCATTCTTTCGATTTTTCGGTGAGACGGAACGAGCTTACAGACAGTTTTCTGAAATCCTCCTTATTGAGATGCAAAACACTTCCGTCTTCGTTCCATAAAAGCCATTGTTCGTGAGTTGCATTATATTTTCGCTGGAGCAAGGAACTCAAATTTTTAAATTCAAAATCAAAACCGCTTGGCAAAAGATGTCCGTCTTTTGTCCAAAAAGTTTTTCCCGGAAAACTCAGTAACGGATTTCCCATAAAAAGCGCCTGATCATTTATAACGATCCAATCGATTTTTTCGAGTTTAAATTTTGGCAGAACAGTAATGAAATCTTTAATATAAGCAATGGAACACAATAAAGCAATTGCCATCTGTTCTTCTTCGCTTGGCTTTAATCTAACTTCAACTTTTTCATCAATCCCAAAAAAATTATTGTTTGATAAAGGAAAAGTTAACCGCAACGCTTTATCGATTGGAGTCCACAGTAATGCCGTTCTCAATTTTTTACTGGGAACCAGTGTATTTTTTTTAAATAGAAGTCCGTCCCGTAATTCATATAAGATGAAATTAGGCAACTGTTGAATTTCCGGTGAAACAGCCTGTTCATCGGTAAAACCTTTAAGCCAGATCACTTCATCATCCGAAGCAATCTGAACATTATTCCAGTCACGAATTGCGCCAAGAAAATCTTCATCAGCTTTGGGAAGTTCTGCCCAAAATTCTGTTACACGGTCTGAAGAATCTTCTGCCATAAGCTTTCAATTTCATGTTGGATATACTGTTTCTGTTCAGGATTTCTGATCCAGTCGCAACGGGTTTGAAGATATCTCAATTTATCTTTAATAACGTTTTGTTCTTCAAAACTCAAACTTCCCAAATTCCATTTGTCGACAAGAATTTTCACGTCTTTCATCACTTCTTCAGGATTCGGAGTTTTGTTGTGCAAAGCCTGGGGATGCGATTTTGGATGGTCATCTTTTTCAATGGTCCTGTTGATAATCCCTTCCAGAATTTCGATCTGTTCTTCGGTATCCCAAATATGTTTTAGCACCCATAAATCTGAGAGAATTGCTTCGTTTCTTCCGCAAATCAAAGCACTGGCTGCAATCAGATTCTGAAGCTTAACTGCACGACGGTCAGAAATTGCAATTCCTGTATTTCTAAGATTGATAACCGTATTCAGATAAACTTCATAAATGGGTTTTAAATCAACTGTTTTACACAGATTCTGAAGCTCTTTAATTTCGTGCGCTAGAATTTCAGGAATTTCAGTTTCAATATTATTTTCAAGCTTTCTTCCTGCCAAAAGCACTTGCTGCAGGAGATCCGGATGTACGTAATCAACGTTGATTCTTATTAAAAAACGGTCGAACAAAGCGTTCAAAGCTTCATCTTCGGGGAGAACGTTGCTCGCTCCCACAAACATCAGTGCAGGAAGATTTCTGGTTTCTTTTCCTCTTTTGAAAATCTTTTCGTTTAAGGCCATCAAAAGTGAATTCAGAATCGCAGAATTTGCATTAAAAATTTCATCCAGAAAAACCATCGACGCTTCGGGCATCATTCCGTCAGTATTGGTAAACAGCTCACCTTCTTTGAGTTTTCTGATGTCGAAAGGACCGAAAATTTCGTTCGGTTCGGTGAAACGGGTTAAAAGATATTCGAAGTTCTTGCCGTCGGTTACGGTTTTGGCTAAGGTTCTTACGATGGCAGATTTTGCTGTTCCCGGAGGACCGTAGAGAAATGCATTTTCTCTTGCCAACAGGCAGATTCCGAGGAGATCTACGACATCGTTTTTGCCAACGAAAGTGTCTTTTACGTAATTGAGGACGGTGTTTAGTTTTTCGATATTTTGAATCATTGATTTTGTTTTATAAATTTGCTGCTATCTTTTTGAAACGCAAATGGCGCAAAGGTTTTTGTTATAATTTTCTGCATATTTTTCCGTTCGCAGAGGTGTTACACTCAGCTAAGAAATACAAAATTTTTGATGACGCTCTTTCAGAGCTTTGCAATGTCTATATTCAATATTATAGGACATTCGCCTAATTCTGTTGACTTCGCCACTTTATAGCTTTTCTGATACTGTATTAATGATTTGCAAATCTTTCCAAAAAACATCTTTATACATTCCAAATTCTGTGATAAGCAGTTGATTGATGTAGGGAATTTCTGCAAGTCTGTACGCTTTCTTTTCCACTACTCTTTCAAGATATAATTTACGGTAGGTTTGGTCTTTTAACTCTTCTTCCCAATTGATATTTTCCAAATCTAAGTCACATCCAATTCCCGAATAATGAAACTGTTGTAAAATGTTTTCCAGCATTTTGATTAACGGATCTTCAGGATCAGCATCGTGCAAAACCGAAATAATCTGTGGCAAAAATCTCAGTGATAAATCTGCTGATAGGATTGAGGAGATCTCTCTTTCACCTTTAAATGATGGAATTAGTTGGCTTAAATCTTTTGATGTATTTTCTCGTATCAAATGCAGTTGTGCACTGTGATACAGAACTTTTGCCGCCCAAACCGCAGTTTCACGGTCACAGTTTAAATTATCAGATAAAAATTCCAGCCGTTCTTTTTCAAATTCAGATTCAAAGTAATCAGCAGCGTCCTGTTCTTCCTTCTGAGAGATCGATTTAATATCAGAAAAAATGGTCACTATACCTTCTTTTCTGAGAAGGAATAAGGTATCTAAAAATGGGGATTTGGTTTCCAGCATTAAACAAAAATAAAAAATATTATTTGTGAAATGCGAATTTTCCGGTGGAAGTTAACGGTTAATTAAAATCGATAAAAATCCGCGATTTGGCTCAAGCTACCTCATCATCTAATTGCGTCCCAAAACCCTAGCCCCGATTGCAGTGAAAATCCTTTTTTGAAAAAAAAGATTGAAACGGAAAGCGGGAAATAGCTTCAAAAAAAACTACTGGCTAGACTAATTCCCTTTCACTTTTCACATATTTCTTATCTTTGAACCATTCAAACTATAAATATGAGTGTACATATCAGTGCAAAAAAAGGAGAAATAGCGAAAGTCGTATTGCAACCAGGCGATCCGCTTCGTGCAAAATATATCGCTGAAAATTTTCTAGAAAATGCAAAATTGGTAAGCCAGACCAGAGGAATTTTTTATTATACAGGAACTTATAAAGGCAAAGAAATCACTGTTGGTGCAAGTGGCATGGGTTTTCCAAGCATCGGAATTTATTCTTTTGAGCTGTTTACAGAATATGAAGTGGACACGATTATCAGGATCGGAACCTGTGGTGCTTACACTACCGACTTGAAGGTTTTTGATCTTTTAAACGTAGAACAGGCTGCTAGTGAAAGTACCTATGCAAAGTTCGCATGGGAAATCGAGGAAGATATCATTTCTCATCAGGGAAATATTTTTGATATCATCAATGAAACGGCTGAAGAATTATCTTTAAAAGCTAAAGCGACAAACATCCACAGCAGTGATATTTTTTACAGAAAAGATCCTGAAACTCCTGCAATTGCAACGAAATACAACTGTCCTGCAGTAGAAATGGAAGCTTTCGGATTGTTTGCCAATGCTAAACATTTAGGTAAAAATGCAGCGACGATTCTTACAGTTTCTGATATTATTCCTACGCATGAAAATATTTCGGCTGACCAAAGAGAAAAAGCATTGAAACCAATGATTGAGCTGGCTTTGGAAGCAGCGTGGAAAGTGATTTAATAAAAATCGATGATATAATTTAAAAGAGCTTTACTGAATAGTAGAGCTCTTTTTGTTTTACTTTTTACGTGTCGTAATCTCCCAGTTTTCAGTCTGATTTGAGTTTTTATTTTTATCTAAAACCAAGCGAAAATTTACTTTGTCTTTACCCTTATCTGTAAAAAGTTTAAATGAAAGAAAACCTTTTTTGATGTATTCTTGAGACAGATCATCGGTGAGATAATGATTTTGGACCATTTTAAAATCCTCACTCAGACTTGTATTTTTAACCAGAAAATCCAGAAACTGCTTTCTTTTGCTGTCGATATTTTTCTCACTTAAATCTGACGTCTTGTAAGTTCCTTCTGCGATCATATTTAAATTATCACAACCGGAAACTTCTACTGTACATTCAAAATCTTCGGTTGTGAGTTTTTCATTTAAAACTTCTGTATAATTATGCATCTCGATGGTTCTGAATGACGCTGAAACATTATTCAAAACTTTTTTATCTTTCCATTTTGCAAGTTCGCAACTCGACAAATAAGATTCTTCGTATACATTTTCATTTTTATAGACAAATGATAACTCAGTCGATTAGAGTTCCTGCAGAGGTTTAAAATAGGTGCGAGAATTCTGTGTTGCATTCGCCTTTAGAATACCATCTTTATAAACAATGTCATCTAAAGTGTTGTACGAGAAAGGAGCATATGTAAGAATCGTATGTTTTCTCTGAACTTTGTTATCTTTTCCCATGATGGTGTAAATAATTTCAGATTCGGTATTTGCACTTCCGCCGAGCATTCCTTCAGAATTCCGTTCGATAACGTAATCCTGAATTCCATCTTTATTAAAATCTTCCGTAGCGATTTTGCTAAAATAAACACTGTAAGAATCACCGTCATTATCACGAAACCGAATAGTTTTTGTAATCTACCTTTTCGGGCTTTTCATTGCCTATTTCTTTATCCAGTAAAAATTTAAGAATATCAAAATTATGATCCGTATTTTTAACGGCTACAGTATCTTTCTGAGTCAAATCGGTTTGCTTAAATGCTTTCAGCCTTTTCTTTTCTTGAGCAGTTCACAACAGAGAACACTGCTAAAACTAATAGTATTTTCATAATGTGTGATCTGATTATTTAAAAATAAAGAAAATATTTAAAAAGAAATCCTAAAAATATCTTCGCGTAAGATGAACGAAATTTAATCCTGAATGGTTAAAATTCAAAATTCCACTGTACAAGTCATGCTTTTAGTAAAAATTTCAGCTTTAAAAAAGCTGTAAACAAAACCACCTTATCATAAAAAATAAGATAAGATAAAATATACAAATACCATCATAACAAACCTTTACGAGGCTTTTATATCATATAAAAATACAGTTTAAATAAAAAAATATTGATTTTAGTGTAAAATTATTACATTTAGAGCCTAACAATTATTAATTAATAATGAAGTTTATAGGATATGATGTCGGGAGCTCATCGATAAAAGCATCCATCGTAGATGAAAACGGAAAAGTGATTGCTCACGCAAAGTATCCGGAAAGTGAGATGGCTATTGATTCTCCAAAGATCGGCTGGGCAGAACAGGATCCCGAACAATGGTGGCAAAATCTTAGAATTCTTACTCAAAAAATAATTGCAGAAAGCCACATCGACAAAAACGAGATCAAAGGAATTGGGATCTCTTATCAGATGCACGGTTTGGTTTTGGTGGGAAAAGATAAAGAAGTGTTGCGTCCGTCAATCATCTGGTGCGACAGCCGTGCGGTAGAAACCGGCGACAAAGCTTTTGATGATTTGGGTGAAGAAGTTTGTATGAATAAACTTTTGAATTCACCGGGAAATTTCACTGCTTCGAAATTAAAATGGGTCAAAGAAAACGAGCCGGAAGTTTATGAAAAAATCTGGAAGTTTATGCTCCCGGGAGATTTTATCGCTTTAAAATTAAGCGGTGAAGCAACAACAACCGTTACCGGACTTTCAGAAGGCGTGCTTTGGGATTTCCAGAAACATCAGGCTTCAAAAGCATTATTGAATCACTGGGGAATTGATGAATCTTTGGTTTCAACAGTGGTAGACAATTTTACGGAGCAATGTGTGGTTTCAAAACAGGGGGCTGAAGAAAGTGGTTTGCCGGAAGGAATTCCAATTCTTTACAGAGCAGGAGATCAGCCGAATAATGCATTATCATTAAACGTGATTAATCCCGGAGAGATCGCTGCTACAGGTGGAACGTCAGGTGTTGTTTATGGGGTGACAGACAATATTCATTCTAAAGAATCTGTGCGGGTAAACAATTTTGCGCACATTAATCATACGAAAGAGCAACCGAGAATTGGGAAAATGCTTTGTTTAAATGGTGCTGGAATTCAGTACAGCTGGTTGAGGCATCAGGTAGATCAAAAAAGACATTCTTATCAGGAACTGAATGATCTGGCTTCACAGATCCCAATCGGATCCGATGGAATTATTGTTTTACCATTTGGAAATGGCGCTGAAAGAGTTTTAAAAAATAAAGACATCGGTTCTTCTACTTATAATGTGAATTTTAACCGTCATAAAAGTGTTCATTTATTCAGAGCGGGATTGGAAGGCATCGCCTACTCTTTCGTTTACGGAACTGAAATTCTGATGAATGACGGTCTTCAAAAAGGAATTATTAAAGCGGGAGGAGACAATTTATTCCGTTCTTCTCTTTTCGCGCAATCGATTGCAACATTATTGGATACTGAAATCAGAATTTTTGACACAACAGGCTCAACAGGTGCAGCAAGAGCAGCAGCAATGGGAGCGGGAGCATTTGACACATTAACGGATATTTTAACCGAAAAAGACATTACCACTACGTACATTCCTGATTTTAAAAATATGGATCAGTACAGGGAAAGTTATGGAAAGTGGAAAAACAAACTGGAGCAGGTTTTAATCAATTCTTAAAAGAATATCTCGCAGATTTTAAAGAATAAGCAGATTTTTCTTGTTTAAATAGATTGCAAAATTTGCCTGATCAGCGAGAACATAAATTAAACAAATTACAATCAAAAAAAATAAAATCAAAATAATGGCAATTACGACAGGAAACAAAGAGTACTTTAAAGGAATAGATAAAATTCAGTTCGAGGGAAGAGAATCAGATAATCCGTTAGCATTCAAATTTTATGACGAGAATTTGGTCGTTCGTGGAAAGACGATGAAAGAATATTTCAAGTTTGCTTCTGCTTACTGGCACACATTCTGCGCAACAGGCGGAGACCCGTTCGGTGCAGGAACTCAGCAATTTGACTGGTTAACCGCTTCTGACGCAAAGCAGAGAGCGACAGAAAAAATGGATGCGGCTTTCGAATTTTTCACAAAATTAGGCGTTCCTTATTACTGTTTCCACGATTATGATTTGATTGACGAGGCAGATAATTTCACAGAATCTACGAAAAGACTAGAATTCATCACCGATTATGCTAAAGAAAAACAGGCTGCTTCTGGGGTAAAATTACTTTGGGGAACTTCTAACTGTTTCTCAAACCCAAGATTTATGAACGGTGCGGCTACCAATCCTTCATTTGACGTTTTGGCTTACGCTGGTGGACAGGTGAAAAATGCTTTGGATGCCACCATTAAATTAGGTGGCGAAAATTATGTATTCTGGGGCGGCCGTGAAGGTTATATGTCACTTTTGAATACGAATATGAAGCGTGAGCAGGAACACATGGCAAAGTTTTTACATTTGGCTAAAGACTATGCAAGAGCTCAGGGTTTCAAAGGAACTTTCTTCATCGAGCCAAAACCGATGGAGCCTACAAAACACCAATACGACTTTGACGCGGCAACTTGTCTGAATTTCCTTCGTCAGTACGATTTATTGAATGATTTTAAATTAAATCTTGAAGTCAATCACGCTACTTTGGCTCAACATACTTTCGAGCACGAACTTCAGGTAGCGGCTGACAACAATGTTTTGGGAAGCATCGATGCGAACAGAGGAGATTACCAGAATGGTTGGGATACAGACCAGTTCCCGGTTGATTTGTATGAAATGACTCAAGCGATGTTGGTGATTATCCAAGCTGGAGGTTTCCAAGGCGGAGGTGTGAATTTCGATGCGAAAATCAGAAGAAACTCTACAGATTTGGAAGATATTTTCATCGCTCACATCAGCGGAATGGACAATTTTGCAAGATCATTCTTAGCTGCAGATAAAATTTTAGAAAAATCAAAATATTCTGAGATCAGAACCAACAGATATTCTTCGTTTGATTCTGGAAAAGGTAAGGATTTCGAAAACGGAAGCTTATCTTTAACAGATCTTGCCACTTATGCTCAAGGATTGGGAGAAGTTGGCAGAGAAAGCGGAAAGCAGGAATATCTTGAGAGCATTATCAATCAGTATTTATAAAATTATTAAGATAAATTATCTTTTAAATAAGAAAACTACTATCAAAAAATTCATCAAAATTAATTCCCCACCCCTAAAGGGTGTAATTTGATGAATTTTAAGGACTTTTCCTCTCTTTAGGGTTGGGTAAGAAAAGTTCTTAAAATTTCAAACAACTGGTTTGATTGATAAAAGATATTTATCATTTTCTAACAATTAAAACTAAATCAAACTATGCAAATAATAGATTCTGGTCCTAAATATTCTTCAGGAACAAAGGCGCAGATCAATATGCTGTACGTTACCGTACTCACGTTGGTCGCCACTTTGGGAGGACTTTTGTTTGGATACGACACGGCTGTAATTTCCGGAGCCGAAAAATCGATCCAGGAATACCTGATCATTCCATTAGGATTGAGTTCACTGGCACACGGAGCGACCATTTCGAGCGCATTGATCGGATGCATCATCGGCGGCGCTATTTCCGGGATGATCTCCACAAAGCTGGGAAGAAAAAAATCTTTGATGCTTTCAGCATTTCTGTTCTTCATCAGTGCTTTGGGAGCGGCCTATCCTGAATTTTTATTCTTCAAACACGGCGAACACTCCATGGGTGTTTTGCTGGCATTTAATTTTTATAGGATCATTGGTGGAATCGGTGTAGGACTGGCTTCGGCGGTCTGCCCGATGTACATTGGTGAGATTGCACCTGCCGAAATACGTGGTAAACTGGTATCATTGAATCAGTTTGCCATTATTTTCGGGATGCTCGTAGTTTACTTTGTGAACTGGGGCATCGCAAGTGGACAAACCGTAGAATGGATCAACGAAATCGGATGGAGATATATGTTTTTGTCACTGACGATTCCTTCTGCCCTATTCGGAATTCTACTGTTTTTTGTTCCTGAAACGCCGCGTTACCTGACGTTCGTTAACAAAGATGCGGAAGCACTTAAAATTTTAACTAAAATCAATGGTGAAGCCCGTGGAAAAGAAATTTTCTCAGAAATTAAAAGCACCGTTGTTGAGCATAAAAGTGAAATTTTCGCATTCGGAAAAACCGTAATTGTGATCGGAATTTTGCTTTCTGTTTTCCAGCAGTTTGTGGGAATTAACGTGGCTTTATATTATGCTCCGAGAATTTTCGAAAGTATGGGTGTTCATAAAGATTCATCGATGTTGCAAACCGTTGTAATGGGATTGGTGAATGTTGTATTTACCGTTATCGCTATTTTCACAGTGGATAAATGGGGAAGAAAACCTTTATTGATTGTCGGTTCAGTCGGAATGGCGATTGGTATGTTTGCGATAGCAATTTTATCGTATTACCAGATTATCGGGATTGCAACTTTGGTATTCATCATTGTTTACACAGCTTCATTTATGATGTCTTGGGGACCGATTTGCTGGGTTTTAATCTCAGAAATATTCCCGAATAAAATCAGAGGAAGTGCCATTGCGATTGCAGTTGCGGCTCAGTGGGCAGCGAATTATTTAATTTCATCAACTTATCCTTTTATGATGGAATTCAGTGGAGCATTTACTTACGGATTTTATGGTGTGATGAGTGTTCTGTCCCTATTCTTTGTATGGAAATGGGTTCCTGAAACCAAAGGAAAATCTCTTGAAGAGATCGAAAAGATTTGGGAAAAATAAATATACTTTAGTTTTATAATTAGTTTGTTGAGGGCACCGGGATTTTTCGGTGCTCTTTTTTATAACTTTGGTAGATTGAGATTAGGTTATTAAAACAAATCATATTTTTCCGAAAGCAGAAAACAAAACAATTATTACTTACTGTTTTTCCGATTATTTAAAAAACCTAAAATTTATTGCAAAGTTGCCCGTTATACATTTATTTTAGAATTTGGTTTTTCAGTCGTTTTTTCCTGACAATCAATCAAGACAAGGCTCAAAATTATTTGGCTTAAAATTATTTATTTCATCTAATAAATTCTTAGTTTACTTCTTTATATAAGCACTATTTTTTATTACCTTCACGTCATAAAACCCCTGTTAAATATAAATTAATCAATTTATTGATTTTCAATAAACATTATGTAATTGCTCATAAAATTCTTTGACTTGTCATCCATTGTTTCAAACTCAAATATTTCATTCTTTTTCAAAACAAACTGAGTGTTAAAATTACGATTACAATACCCTTCGCCTGATTTGGAAACTTAATCTAAGATTTCAAATTGTTTTTTGGCCATTTCATCAGTTGCAAATTCATAGACACGAATGTGAAAGTTGTAATAATAGCTGGAAAAATTTTATTACTTCGATTGATTTTTATTCTCCTATTATACTTGGTTCTTTTTGACCTAGTTTTAATCGAATAAACCCTCATCTATTTCATGTTAATATGATATTGAATATGTTTCACACAATCGAAAATAAAGCTATATTCATCTTTTGATTTATCAACTGTATAAGAGTTTAACTCTACATCCTTCTTTCTAATTCTTTATTTAAATTATTTATAAGACCTAAATTATCGGGCATATTTACGGTATAAATAGTATCATGAGTATATTCGGTGTTAAACAGTTTATATACTATAGAATCTTCTAACTTTTTTTGACAAGAAAAAACAAGCAGGCAGATAAAGCTTATTAAAGGAGAGTGAAAAATTTCACTTTTTCCTATATTTCTATACATTCTAATCACTTTACATTTCAAGCTCTCCAATTCCATTATTAATATTAAGTTTTACCGTTGCTTCATAATCAATCCTTTTATCAGGACTTTCTTCGTTTCCGGAAAAATATTTTGTAGTTACACCATATTTTCTGGTTTGTAGTCCGTTGGGATTAATCTTTAAGGTATTTAATCTATTTTGTATCTCCTTTTTTGTTAATCTTAATTCATTCATTCGCAACTAGTTTTCTGATTTAAACTTCATAAAATTCCCTTTAATAAAGAATTAATCTGTGTTCAGTTAAGCAATTTTTTTCAACTATTTAAATGACTCTTTAAATCTTCTCTCGCTTTTATAAATTCTAATACTGTCTGCTTGAAAGGGCTGATTATTTAGATAAACTTGAAAACTGTTGTTATCGGGATCAATTTTAATATTTAGCTTAAAGTTTCCCACATTTTTAAATGCTTCATTTGCCTTTTCCCAATTGAAAAAAACACGTCCCTCAAAAGCTTCATTCTTTCCTGTTTCCCAGAAGAAATTCATTTCTCTCGGTATTGCTTTTTCTTTTACTGTCGGATTTTCTACAAACGGTCGCAGCAGAATATCTCTCTCACCATTATAATACTCTGTGTTTATAGAAAACAGTTTAAAATTTTTGTTCTCTGAACTTATCTTTGGTGACCAATTGTATCTTGTTCTATATTTTAACCATTTTTCAGGTGATTCATTAGGCAAATAATATTCTTTTGCCAACTGTTCAAACAAAGTGGCATCAACTCTATAAGTTTTTTGGTATTTTTCTTTTAGTCTTTTAATTTCAGACTCATTAGTAATTTTTTCAGCTTGATATTGTCCTAATTCTATCTGCGTCGGTCCGAAGCCAAGCCAGACTACAACCATTCCATTTGGTGCAAAACCAAAAATGAGATCCGACATTTCGTAATAAGATTTGGCAAAAGCATTATACTTTTTACGATAATCAGGCTCATCACGAACGTTAATAAATTCTTTCATAGATTCTTTAGATGACTCAGATTCATCTACTGCATAAGCTCTCTGAACAAATTCTTTCACTTTATCAATTGGAAAATTCGCTTTTAAATGGTAAAAAGCACTTTCGCTTTCCGCATAATATTTTATATCTGCTCCGATTGGTGTTCCGCTCTGTTCGGTAAAACCTTTCCCGGAGCTCCCCCAATTTCCTGATGAACTACCATAAGGTAATTGAGCGGAAATCTTTTCCAGTGTTATTAAAGAATCTTCTACCGGAGTGATTAGATGTTTATTATCCGTATGCGAAATTTGTACATTATATGTAGGAGCCATAGGTTCTTTTTCCATTTTTTGGCAATTCATGAGCTGAAATAAGCTCGTTAAAAAAAATATTATTTTAAATTTATCCATCTAATATTGTTCTTTTGCGTTCTGATGAAGGATGTACTCCCGACACAATAGGTCCCATACCGAAAGCATCAAGATTCGCCGACCAATGTAAATATCCTTTTCTTAAATCTTTCAAATCATTCGTATTCATATTAAAATTTAAATAAGAATAACTCTTTGACGTACTTACATATGCTGAAGATGAAATCTTCTGTCCGGCTTTTATCTTTTCAACGTAATTATTTCTTAAATCAACACATTTTTCTACATAATTTTGAAGATGTGATGAAATTTTAGTGATTGTAGCATCTGTAATTTGATTTTTCTTTCTTTGAATATCTAAATATTTCACGCCAAAAAAATCAGAAAAATGAAACATATAATGCAACGGAAGCTTATCAAAATGATTTGATAAATCACGTTTACCCCACAATTCATATTTATATTGCACACCAAATCTAGTTGGATATGTTTTTGTCACAATACTTATCTGAGCTGGATCATACCAACCTTCTTCAATCAGTAGACTGCGGTATTTTTCGCAAGATTGTTTGTCATTACTCGCTTTGTATATGAGAACATTTTCATTTTCTCCATCAACATAGCCGCCTCCAATATCAGAATGTACTCCCGGAAATGTAAATTGTAGCCCATGTATTCCTGTACTTTCGATATTAGTTAAACTAAAATTATCTCTAAATTCATCTGCAGAAGCTATCTGAAATATAAAATGAGCATTTTGAACGGCATTCAGTCCCAGTTGTTCAGAATCATTTTTTACAAACCAGTTTCCCCTGTGATTGGCACCATAAGAAGCAACTGTATCATATAATCCTACAAAATTGAATTTGATTTTTTTAATTTTTAAATTATTTGAAACTAAGCAAGCTCCGAAATAGCCAAAGTTAAGAAGATAAGAATCTGTTTTATCTTTTGCTATATTTAAAATTTGTTCAATAGCTTTTTCATCTTTCTTTTCCTCCGCTTTCGACAATTCATAAAAATCAGGAGGATAAACTGTTAAGCCACCACCCAATTGTCTACTTGTATTGGGCGCCGTTGTAGAAACTTGTACAAAATGACGTGCTGCTGCTGCACCTCTGCTAAATCCATAAACATTTACAGAAAGGACATCTATTTCTTTGCTTCCAAATCTGCTTTTAATTGCTTCAGCACCTTTTATACAGCCTTTTGTCACTTTTGCTTTTATTCCTCTTTCAGCAACACCCAATCCAGCTCCTCTTACAGGCAATCCGAGAGTGTCATTATCCGTTTTTCCGTCAACGGTTCCAATGCCCTCAATATACCATGAAACCTGATTATCCGCCGTTGGATCTATCGCATCATATCCTCTGGCTACATTAGAATAATCATTAGCATAGCTTCCTGACTTTTTTTCTTTTGAACTTCCCTGTTCTGTATTCGTCTTATTATTGAGTGTCCCATCAAAAAAAAGATTTAAACAAACATCAATTGTATTAACGGGCTTATCATTGGGATGCACTTCATTTGGACTGCTGTAGCTAACTCCCGTATCAGCTCCTTTCTGTAAAACATTTTGTATACCGTTATGGGCAATATTGCCTTTCGAGAAGGCCAATTGATCGCCTTCTGTTTGAGAACTTACTTTACCTTCAACAAAATATTCAATACTCATGACTAATAGTTTTTAGACTTTTCGCCACTGTTATTTTTAACTTCTTTTTCTGCATGATGCTCAACATTTCCTTTACTGCTTACTTCAATTCCTTGCAAGCTGATAAGTTTATGTTCTTTCTCTCCAAAAGTTTCCATATCACCCTTTACATAATGCGTTAGTTTACCTGTAACGTTGGTGAAAAAGTTGCCTAGAATCCCCACATTTTTCATTGCTCCCACAGATTCAGAAAAATTCATTGTAATACTTTCTGTTTTATTCATCCCCACTGTGTTTGATTGATTGGCTCCAACATTAGTAGTCATATTCTGTCCCACCGAAATATTCATGTTACCACCCGCATTAAAATTAATATCATTAGGTGCAGTTACTGTAATATTTCCCTTTCCATCCATGAAATAGGTATTTCCGCTCGGATCGATGATATTTACACTTCCTTCATCATCATTCATCAGAACTTTAATGCCGCTTTTGGTTTGGATGGAACGCATGTGATTATTGATTCCACCCCCTAAACCAACTCCCCCATGAAACATTCCTCCCATGACGAAAGGTCTATCGGGGTGATTATGCACAAAATTCACCATCACCTGATCGCCAACTTCAGGAATCGCAACATAACCACGGTTTTGAGTAATCTGATCTGTTCCTCCCGCATCGGGACTCATCATTCTGATAAAATGCGTCGTGTCATTCGTCTGCCAGTCAAACCTCACCTGAACTCTACCCTGTCCCTCAGGATCGGTGTTGGAAATGACCGTGGCTATTTGTGGTTCAGCTTTTGGTATCGCGAATTCCGGTTTTGGTAAAAATCCTGTATCTGATGCAATTCCATGGAAACTTCCGGTGTAATGACCAATTGTATCAATTTCATGAGTCGTTTCTGTCACCATAATTCTGGTGAAGTACGAAGTTTCATTGGTGTCGGGTTTTCGCATTTCGATATCGACTGCGCAACCCGGATGTAAAAATGGAACCGTGGTAGAACCTGAAACAGTAAATACATTCACCGCTTCACTTCCCGCTGTGCTTTTCTGAGAGTACTCTACATCTAAATGCGTCGTTGCTTTGATTGGAGCAACTCTTAATGAAGGCGTTTTATAAATATTGTCGTTATGCTGATAAGCTGTTTTTGCCAAATCTCCAACATGTTGAATAGGCGTTGCCCCTGACTTCAGAATTTCATTTTTGTTACTGTTGTAGCCGTAGAACTGAGGTTTTGTGTGAACTGCTTTTAATTCAACTTTGATGTCGTTGGCACTGCTTCCGTAAGTTAATTTGATCGGTTGGTTCTGTGGTGGAAGCTTTCCGAAGTGCAATACTTCACCATCGTAGTAGAACTGTTCGCCATACGCTTCTGCCATTCTCGCCAGATAGTTGTAATGCGTTTCGTCGTATTGGCTGCTGTATAGGATTTGAGAATAATCATTCGTATCGATTCTGATATCAAACCGGCTTTTATCTAAACCCTGCTTGATGACCTCTTCAGCGATAATTCCCATATTCACAGGCTGGGCTCCGCCAAAACTTTGAATATGAGGTGCGCCATCCAATAAAATGGTAGGACTGTAACCCGATAGAACGATATTTCCCAAACTCATTCTTTCCTGACTGAAACCAACTCCCGTAATCACACCCACAAAAGTTCGTTCCGGGCTTTTGTCGATGTCTTTGTAAGAAATAACGGCTGTGAGTCTTTTTCCTAAAAATTTATTGGCTTCTTCTAATGTATGGGTTTGGCGGTCGCCTAAAGTATCATGAGCCAAAGTAAGCGTAAACTCGTGGTGTTTCTGTGAACTTTGGGTAAGTTTGAAATGCTTGTAATATTTAATCACTTTACCTTCAATTACCAAAGATAACTTGACTAATCGGTTGATGCCCGTATGATGATTCTCTGAGATTCCTGCCGCATTCTGAGACGGGCGGAAAGATGAACCTCCGGTTTTTTCTAAGGTATTCATATTGCGTGATTGTGTGGTACGTTAAATATACAAATTTTATTCAAATTCGTATGATGTATAAAACTTAATTATTATGCTAAAGCTAATACCATACGTGTTTTACGTAAATATTTTTTAGAATTATAATTTTGTCAAAAAAGACTGTCTCACGACAGTCTTTGCTTTGTATACAATAATACTTAAAAGATAAACTTCAAATTTAGCTTGTTGGCCAAAGACCTTCGTATGCTGCAGTTCCGTAATTGATCTTCTCTGCACTTACTATAAAGCTGATCAACATTGAGTTTTCGTCAACTGCATCGAAGTCTACTTCGTGCTGGATAACATATCCGTTTTCCCAATTCAAACTAATCAAAGTTCCTTCTTCATGAGATTTATTGAAAGTGATTTCACCAGAAGTTGGTTTGTATTTTCCGTTTAACAATGACTCTAAGATGTCAGATTTTTCTGTTGCCTCGATTGTCAGTTTAATTAATGCATTAGACGGGTCTGATGCTACTCTACCCGATACGTCTGTTGATCTTGAAACGCTGTAGTTCAGTTTTAATAATTTCTGACCTTCGCTGCCGTTGAATTTTAAGATTCCTCTTGAATTTGCTGCCATAATAAATAAATTTTAATCGTTAATTTTCGTGAAATGTTTTTTTCTTTACTCAAAGATAAATACACCCAAAATATTTTTAAAACTTTTTAATCATTATTTCGAAAATTGTAGTAATTCTACGATTTCATGTAGTAAAACTACGATTGACTTTTATTTAAAATTACAATTAACATAATTCATCTATCTTAAAATCAGTCGAATACAGAACACCAAAGTCTATATATGAATGATTGATTTCTAAAAATTTTACCAAACCTTTATCTTTTGAGAGAATATATCTTCCATTAAAATCAGCTTTTGCTGAATTTTGATTGAGTATCCATTCATCTTTATTTTCAGAAATTTCTGCCGTCTGATCAATATTTAATAATTCATCTTCTAAAATGATCTGAAAATGAGATTTTCCGTTTTTGAAATCGTTCCTGATTTGCGCAAAATAAGTTTTGATCAGCCAATCTTCTTTCATCTTTTTCTGAAACAATTCCTGATTGAGAACGGCATATTCAAATTCTTCGATGTAAATTTTTGCATATTGATCAGGAAATCGATCGAGCAAATTTGCTTTTATTTCAGGAAATTTTTCAATTGTTTTCTTTAAAAGATTGATTGAAACAATTTCACATTTTTGATTGGTTTGAATCTCAATTGGATCGATAGATTGAAAACAGGCAATCGCCATATCGCCGATTTTCGTCTGATTTTGAATTGAAAAATTGTTTTTAGAAAGATGAAAAATATGCTGATTGAGTTCGTTTTTTATCCATTCTAAAGAAAATTGATATGAAAATGAGTTTTCAGTTTTTTTATGATCAACAAAAGATGATTCGGTGATGCTGACTTTATATTGAATGCTTAAATTTTCCGGATAGAAATTGATCTTAGGATTTCTTTCAGGACTTTTGAAAGGCGCATCATTCCTCGAATTGTATTTTTGGATTGCCAAATAATCCGGCAGAAACAATTTTCTTCCTGCGACTAAATTTTCAACAATATAATCTTCTCTCGCACAATGTTGATTGTGAAATTCTTTGATATAAATCGGATTTTCGAGATTGATTTGCTCGGCAATGCTTTGCAGAGTGTCGCCCTGGCGGATGAAATGAAGCGTCATAGATTAATTCAAATATTATTTCTTTACTTTATATTGATTTCCGGAAATTTTCGTACAGTTTGGTTTTGTTTTACTTATAGTCTCATAAAGTTCCTTTGTTGATTTTTTTAAATTGAAATTAATATCCTGTACACAATTTTCTCTATAATTGTCCTGCCAAGAATCAGATTCTGTTTTGATTTTTCTTAAGACAAATTGATTGTTTTTACCAGATACCAAATAACTTTTCTCCAAGTATCCTCTGTCTGGAAATTGTGTGACAATTTCGTATCCATCGTTTAACTCTTTAATATCTGTAACCTGATTTCCTCCGCCTTCGGAAAAATTAGTAGACTTTAGAGTGAAAATGTAATTATTATTTTTATCACCTAAAAAAATCAATAACTCATCACCTGAATAGCGATTATGACTCACAATTTTATCTTTAATTCCATCTTTATTGACATCGAATGTTTTAATAAAATAATTTGCATTATTGCTGTATTGATTAAAATTTACTGTACTGACTTTATCATTTTTTTCATTATAATCTGAACTTTTCTTTACATCAAAAACTTCTTTGTATGCAGTATCATTTTTATTAATTGTTGCAGAAGATGCATAAGTTTTATCTTCTGCAGTATTGTCAACAGTCGTTTTTTTACAAGAAAAGAAAACTACTGAAAAAAATGCTGTATATAAAAATATTTTCTTCATTGATTTGATTTAATCTAAATCTTTCCTTTGCCTTTTTTTTAATAGCGAATTTATTTCACTTTCGCTTGATCGTCAGTCAAAATACAATTGTAATTTAATTACTTATCTTGCCTCAATGTTAGTAAAAAATAATCTGTAACATCCTCAAATTTCATTTCACCAAAATTCTTCACGGTCATTTTCTTCGTGGGTATTTCTTTATCAGGATCACGTCTATCAGTATATTCTACATCATATTTATACAAAAAAAGACCATTTAAATATTTAAAAGTGACATATTCTTTGAAGTAGTAAGTATTATCACAATTATATTTTTCAATTGTAAAATAATTATCTTTCTGTACGATGTCAACTTCTGCTTGAGGACAGTTAGTATTTACTTTTAAGAGTTCGGAGTTACTTAGTACTTTTTTATCTGATTTTGTCTTTACACTTATCTTCTCATCAAGAATCTGGACATTAAAAAATTCTTCGTTTGAATTGAGCGGTATTTTTTTTTCTGTTAAACTTTTTCCATTAATATATTCATCAATATCACTATAAGATTTATAAATTAATAAAGATTTTTTTATTGCAAAACTGTTTGAATGGTGAAATTTATCGTTGATAAATTGTTTTATATTAATGTCGTTATCATTTCTGCTGATTTGAAATGACACTTTAGGATCTTTTATTTTTTCTATTTCTTGTCCTAAGTCAAAATGAATTTCACCTAAATAATGTACAAAATCATTTTCTACACTATAAGCATGATAAGTCTTATAGGCGTAATCGTCTAGACTTACTAGATAAATGTTTTGATTTAAATAATCAAACCTCAGTAAGTCTAACTCTCCAGAATCTAAATCATAATTGGATTTATAAACGTTAAATTTATTATTTCCCGCAAGGCCAAACAAAGTAAAATCAGCATATTCAATGGTGGTTTCTTTATCTTTAAATTTAAAAATTTTAATTTTATCGCTAATATCTTTATCGACGTACTTCACCTGTTTGTATTCAGATACATGTACATTTTCTTTATCAGTTTGATAATTATTGTTGTCGGTTATTTTTTTACATGAAAAAAAACTGCTTATCAACAATACTATATAAATACATTTTTTCATTTCCATACTTTATTCTTAATTTCTTCCTGTTTGCTTTTATCAGCTGCTGTCATTTCAGTTTCAGTTTTAAATTTAAAGTAGACCATTGGATTACATTTTCCATTAAGACCGCCAGCACTTCCGACATTATTGACTTCAAAGTGTAAATGAGGATTTCTTGTTTCAAAATTATTTCCATTTCTACCAGAAATTCCCGTATATCCAATTACATCATTATGCTCGACGGTTGTTCCGACTTCAAATGTACCAAAACTGCTCAAGTGCATAAATACTAAATAAATATCTCCATCATGATTAAACCCTTTGTCTGTAAGTTCACCTTTTTCTGAATATATAGGGACATAATTAGTTTTCAAGGTCTTGAATGTTTCTTTATCAATCACTTTTAGGACGATAGTTTTACCAGCTAATGTTGTGGATGTATATACTCTTTCAACTTTGCTTTTTAAACAGGCATAAACGGGAGTTCCCGGAACCGCTAATAAATCTGAACCCGAATGATTGGATACACCATCTCTTATCTTTTCACCAAAAGAACCGTGCCAAGGCTTTAGAGCACCTCCCTGAGAGTATAAACAAAGCATTGGTTCATCTATAGGAAGTCTCCAATTTCCCGAAGGAGTTGTAGGAGTATTTTCTACAGGGCTGCATTTTGCAACTTGAAAAACCTCATATGTTTTATCAAAATTTGTCTTTCTTTGATTATAAGTAGAGGTTCCTTCGTTGACTATTCTTGTTATACCATCTACAACTTCTCTACCACCGTTAGATCTTAACTGAAGATCTTTCCAATACCAAAATGCCATTGCAGACAATACACTCTCTCTATGATTCAATACACTATCCGGATTATTCACAATATCGAAGTCAAAGCCTTTCCTTACCAATCTCCTATTCACCTCAGTATAATTGCTTCGTCCTGTAATTTGTATTATTCCTTTTCCCATAAACTTCCATCCGTCACCTGGGTTTACGTTTCCCAATTTGTATCTTGCAGATCTATTTTCATCAGCATACACAAGATTTGCAATTTCTCTGCTGTTTGCAGCTTGTATTCCATTATCGTTATAACGATTTAAATCTTTACGTCCATAAAGATTTGCCTGCGCATGGTGGGTCTTAAAATAACTAAACGGGCTGCTTGCCCATGTACCTGATGAATAGTGACCTCCATTTACCAAATCTTTCACCCATCCAACACCATTCCTAACATAATCACCATCCTTTAGTCTTCTGGCGCTATAGTTAAAACTTTCAGGTTCGTTTAAATTTAAACTTGTACCTACTTCCGCTAGTACCTGAGCGAAAAAGTGAGCTTTCCTCAAACAAGAGTCTATATTAAATAACTTATTGCCCTCATTAAAAGCATTAATCAAAGCTGTTTTATTTTCCTCACTTGCTTCAGTAAATATTTGGTCAACTTCCTCTCTAACTAAAATCTTACATCTAGGACACCCATCCTCACTATTGCTCTGCGGGCTTTGTACAATACTCACCGTTCTTCCACCAGCAGGCTGCTGTGTCGGAGGCTGTGTTGGTTCGATGGTTCCGGAAGATTCTCCCCAATCCCAAAGTTCTAGGTTATTCCACCAGTCTGTTACGGTATCAGTAATTCCTTTTTCCTCTTTTTGAGACTGAGGTTTTTCAGCCGCAGGTGAACCTTGAGCTCTCGGTGGCACATTATTGGGCGAACTTTGAGATGGCTGAGCCGGCTGGTTATTGTTGGATGATTGTTGTGGTCTTGGCTGAGGTCTTGTTGTCGGAACAGGCAACGGATTGTTGACATTCACATTATCTGTAGCATGTTTCCTATTTGAAAAGTATTCTACAGTTACATAAAATTCGAGTTTCTGAGGATCTGTTTCACCCTGCATTGCTTTTTGCATTAAAGCTCGGGTTAACATAAATTCTGCCACGGCAACTCCGCTTGAGTTAACGGTTGCTTCTTTCGTTTCAATTAAAAGATTGTTGGCATTATGACCATCGCCTGCCGCATCATCTTCCCAAAGAGAAAATTTCAGTTTTTGACCAGACAAATTCACGCATTGTGCTCTGGTACGCATCTTTTCGGTGTAACTGAAAACTGTTCCGGGCGAATCATCTACATATTGAAGCTCAACTTTATTGATTCTCGGAATAACAACAGGCTGAGGATTAATCTCAATACAAGTAGATCCCGATCCTTCCGGCTCATAAAGATAAGCTTCCAGACGATACGTATTTCGCTGAGCAACCTCACCGAAGGTAAATGTTCCAGAACCAATTTTCTTGATATTCGTAGTTGTAAAACTTCCGTTGGTACGTTTTTTAAATAATTCCCAAGTTACACCTGCTGCATTTCGCTGTGCTTGAGGTGTGGCAGGATACCATTCTGTAATGCTATATGTGGTGGCTTCTCCTACTTTTGGGGAAGAATTGCCAGATATTTTTGAAACTCCTCTTTTTGACATCGCAGAAATTTTTAGATTAATAGGCGTCTATTTCACTTTCAAGAACAGTTTCTTTGAAGTCATTCACATCCACAAGAGGATTCATGTGTCGTACCGTTTTGGCATCGGCGTTTTTCACATTTTGCTTGCTGATCTCACCACGCTGACCATGATCTTTGATGGTGATTTTTCCACCTATAGTACATTGAAGCTCTGAAACCTCTGTCACTGCTTTTTTCCCCATAACCATTACTTTGTCATAGGTTTTTTGCCATTTTCCGGCTGGAGCATAAGAGCACGGAAGATATCCGCTTGAGCTTGGTTTTAGCTTGCATTTTCCGAAACTTGGACCTGGAGGATTGAATTGAAGATCATCTTCTGTAACCGCTAGATAATCTGCGCTGCCCGCAGCATCATTCCAATAATGTTTTTGATGGGCGGTAACTTTATGCTGTGGGAACTGATCACCTTGATTACACTGGCACTTCCCTTTCTGTACGACAAAGTGTTTGCCGTCATGAGATGACGATTGTTCGGACATATTTTGTGATGTTTGGTAATCAAAGATAATAAAAACTTGTTCAACATAAAAAAACGGAAAGTTAATTTTCCGTTTTTAATATGTGATAACTAATTAATGTTGAGTATATTCGGGCTCTTCTACCGGTAAAGTGGTCGGCATGAAATATTCGTTCAACCAATAGAACTCCTGTCCGTTTTGTTTTATTTGTACAGCAGGATTATTTCGGTAAGTAAGCATTCTATCGGCAAGATTTTTATAATATTTAAAATAAGTTCTTACCTGATCTTTAATTACAATTTTGGGATTTTTCCAGCCTTTCAATTTATATTTTGACATCAGCTCTGCTTCAGAATTATCAAAGCCTGTACTGATTCCTACAGCATAAGACATGGGCTGCTCATACAGTTCTCCCTTATCTAAGAATTTCAGTGTGGGATTATACTTTTTCAGAAGTTTCACATATTCACGAACGGCTCTTTTCTGGCTAAAATCCGTTCTCGCCACGCCCGTTTTTTCGTACACTTCAGAATAAAATGCTTTTAGCTGATCATATTCAGCCTCAGAAATCAAAATACCTTTTTCCATGCCAGACTTCAGCTCTAGCAGGTCTCTTGGAATATAGCCCGTCGTTAAAAACGGATTTCCATAATTGATCAACTGTGCTGCAATTCCTGCAGGAACCGGATTTGTCACTCCAGGATACAAATATTTGTATTTAAAATCAACCTCAGTTCTGCCAGCTCCTACCGATGTTTGAAATCTCTCGTTGAGAGAATTATCGATCTTGGTATTATCAAAAGTAACCTGAGCAATCAAACTGTCAACCGCCTTTTTCAAAAATCCAGGAGGGGCAATATCACCCTTTTTTGGGAAAATTACAAATCCCGGAGCCATGCTTTGTTTCGGAAAGTCTAATGAATAAAAGCCGGCATCACTTTCAATCAAGCTAAAATTATTTCTTATTAAAACATCATTTTGATCGATGATTTTCTGCTTTTTTAATTCGGCTACATTTTTAGCGGTGTTTGTGACAATATTTTCTGACATCAAAACAAAATCGTTATACGTATCTGAAGAACGTGAGTTTGTCTGAAACATAATCACTTTTGCCTGCGCCTGAGTTAATGAATTGATAACGCCATACATATTTCCATTTCTATTGGCAGAAGTCCCCACAGTGATTACGATATTGGTTTCGTCAGGAACTTCAGAAAGTAAATTTCCGGCAGCAATTAAACCTTCATTTAAAGGTTGATTCCCACTCGTACTGTGACAGTTCATCTCGTTTATCTTATCATCAATAAATGCTGTAATTTTACTATAATCTTTGCTTAAAGTTGACGGAGCCACATTTTCTCCACAAGGATTGTTTTTATAAAGTACAACACCATATTTAATTGAATTAAAGTAAGAAGGTTTCTCAAATCTCAACTGAAGATCTTCCAATAACGATTTTACAATAGGGGTATAAGGCGCATTAGCTGCACTTACATCCAACACAAAAACAATATTGGCTTTTCTATTCTTTTCAATAATTTCTTTGTAGCGATCGAAGCGAATCTTTTCTCCCAAGACATTGGATGCGTAATTTTTGCTGTAATCTAACACATTGGTAAAATACTTTGTTTTGGTATCTGCCACAACTGTATCATTAAATGCTAAATTAACAGGAAAAATGTTTTCGAGTGGTTTTCTTTTATCAACATCAGTAAGTAAAATTGCAATTCTTTTTTCTGCATCTTTACCTCCAGGCGAACCTTCATGAATTCCCAAAGCAGTTTCTTTGATTCCTGTAGGATTCTTCATTTTTACCGCCGAGCGTTCTCCCCAAGCCGAGATCACATCAGAACTCACCCATCCGTAAAGACCTGTGCTGATACTGTCCATATCGATTGACGGTTTTTTGCCCACCAAAAATCTTTTGTTATTTTCAGCCTGTTTGTAAACATACACCATCTGCCCGTTCGGAATTTTCACATCTGCAGTTTCTATCAGGCTTGGAGAATTAAATACCATGATAGAATCGTTTTTGTAATATCTTTCAGCGCTTTTGATGACTTCGGGACTGTTTGGAACAACTGCAACGCGCACAGGATATCCCGTTTTTTCACCCTTCAAAGAATTACTCCACAGCAGAAGATCTGATT
Source organism: Chryseobacterium sp. JAH (assembly GCF_001507335.1). GTDB lineage: Bacteria > Bacteroidota > Bacteroidia > Flavobacteriales > Weeksellaceae > Chryseobacterium. Next base: position 49,417 of record NZ_LMAH01000004.1, read on the forward strand.
CTGGAATCCAACCATAAGTTTTCACAGATTTTGAAGAAACTTTTTTCATCAAAGCATCAGGAATATACTCGGCAACTTTCACCATTCCGTCTCTGTTCTTCAAAACCATTAACGGTTCTAAAAACTTGACTTCTTTATATGATTTTTCATCGTTTTTATCGAGATAGGCCGTGTTTTTCGCTCTGTCTGAGACTGCAATCCACGGTACAGATTTTTTAGAAAAACCGTCGATAACAGAAGAGTGGTTGATTTGGCCATATTGTTTGGGTTCAGGCGTTTTTTTTGACGGCAATTTTACCTGACAGCCTGTAAGCAATACCGATAAGCCGATATAATATGCCGCGAGAGGAAATTTATTTTTCATCTTAATATTCTTTATAAATTGGTGTATTGTATCAGAAAAAATTCCTGAATAACGATTCGTTTATTTACTTTGATTAATGTCTGCCTTCGTTACGCAACCAGCTTCATCATAGTTGAGCTTTACGGTCTGGATAACCTTATTTTTATCAAACTGAAGACTTGCGCAATACAGATAAAAGTTGTTGATCTTACTATCATTTATCTGTACAATAGAATTTTCATTATTACATAAATATTTGCTCAAAAGGTAGTTGTAATGGGTGTTGAAGCTATTTCCATTAGCAATCTGCTGAAGACGATACTTGAAGTCGTTATCTCTTTCTTCATACGTATTATCTACTGCTGCAGCTTCTTCTACATCATTATATTCAGCAACAATAGTTATTTTGTGTAAGATTGGATTTGTATCAGCATCTGTATGCAATGTCACGACGTAGGTCCCTGGTTTTTTGTAAGAATAAGTTGCCAATTTTTCTTTTGAATCAATACCAGGATTTTCACCAAAATTCCACGTAAACTGAGTGGCCTCTGATATCGCTTTAAATGGTACCGTTTCAAACTGCATGGCCTGCACCTGTGCTTCGATAACCGTTGGCACTACTACGCTATCTTTCTGCTGTAATTCTCGTCTTCCTGAAACAACAATAGGAAAGGTTTTTGTGTTAACATCATCAATAATAATTGTTACATTATACAAGCCTGGTCTTTTGTAAATATGAAAACCTTTGATCTTATCAGAAGTATTTCCGTCTCCAAAATTCCATTTCCTTGTTTTTCCGAATGGCGTCTTATCGGCAAAAAAGAGGCTGTCACCTACCAAAACCGGTGATGGATATATATCAACTAAAATATCGTCTGATGAGTGATTAACTTTTTTCTGAAGCCACAATGCAATGAGTGCAGCAACAAGCAATGTAGCTATAACACCGATGATGATGTTTTTCTTGTTTTTTTCAAAATAGTTCATGATAAGTTTTTGTGATGTGTTGTAATATTTGTGTTTTAGTTATTTTGACCTCATGGCGTTATCCCTGTCAAATAGGCGTTGTTCCTTATTTTTATATCCTACAATACACTCCTGGGTTCTTGCCTGAAAATTTTTTGTGTCTAGCGAAATGTTTGTTACGGTTCTCTTATCGTTAAAATACATTTCAAAAAATTTAGCAATTTGTGGATAGGCATCAACTCGACTGTCGTCTGTGCTAAATCTCTTTTTTGTACCTCGAATGTAATCTGTATTTCTCTCGATATCATGAGCAACCATGACATCCGGAATGTCTGATTTTAACCGGGAAATTTGCGAAAACGTAGTATCTACGACTTTTTGAATTTTTTTCTGCTCAGCATCAAACTTCGCCTTTTCTTCCAATCGATCGAGTGAGACAATGTCTGATTCAGAAAATGGTGAATCAAATCTATTCAGGAAAATAATTCCTAAAAAGATCATTGAAGCAACTAACATGAAAATAAGATAGATAAACTGAAAGCGTTTCTCTTTTTTTGAGAGTGTAATTTGTCCCTGCATGATTTGATGTTTATTATTTTTTTATCTACGTCTTCTTCCTCCGGAGTAATTTCTGGATGGATCTTTCATGAGTTCCTTGTTGACAGAAGCTACTTTTTCACTACAACGTATCAGCTCATTGCGCGCAAACTCTTTTTTAGTGGAAACGTCAATAATTTGTGTTTTTAGGTTCAACATCGGGTTGATGTTGTTGAGCAATGAAGAGTATTGCTTAAAGTCATTTGCACTGTCAGCCCCAATGAATCGTCGCGCTTCGTCAATTTCATCACTAATTTGACCTCGCAATTGAATGTCGTTGTTGACAACGTTAATATCTAATGATGCAATATGATAATGAATGCTGTCTACCATAATTTTCATCGCTTTTGAACGATTGATAAGCAGTTCATATTGACGAACTTCTTCTTTCATGCCCATGTGTTGGGTATGGTAACTTTTAAAAAAGAAAAATACAGAACTGAAAGAAATAAGTGATAAGACAACGAATGACAAAATAAATTTCCAGATACCTATACGGACATCCGATTTATTCAATTTTTTATCTCTATTTGTAGACATAATTGTGATTTGGTTTGGAATGTGAAAATAGAAAAAAATTATTTATTTACAAAATTAAATGCAGGCTTCGTAATCTATTTACAATTTTTTAATATTAAGTTTAATTTTGAAATCCGAAAGATTTTCATACTTTAGTGAACAAAATTTTATTTTACCTCTACCAAATCACAAAAATAAAATGACTAAAATATTAGCCAATACGGTTCGTTTTTCGATAGCCGACAGCGATTTTTATTTTAAAAAAATAATGATCAAGACGCTGCTGGAAAATCCTTTCAATATGCTCCTCAACGATTGCAATAACGGTCATGAACTCATCAACAGAATCTATAGAAAACAGGAAGATGTCTTTATCGTTGAGCTATTCATGCCCGTACTTAGTGGCCTTGAAGCGATCAAGTTTATTCGCAAAAACAATGAAGAAACCCCGATCATCACCTATTCCGGAACGTATCAGGAGGATATGGCCGATATTCTAGAAAAAATTCCGAATATATATTATTGCCAGAAAAACAGCAATATTATCAAAGATATTATCAAAGGTCAGATTACGTCTCAGGATTTTGATTACCAAGCCTATTCTGAAAGCTGGAAACAACAACCTTTAGCCGTTCAGGACTATATGAACAGACAGAAGCAAAGCCAGGAGGAGCTTTCTCCCACGGAAATTCAACTGATGAAATTCTGCTATGAAGGCTTCAGTAACAAAGAGATAGGAGAAAAACTCAATCTCAGCACCAGAACCATTGACACGTATATCAACAGACTCACAGAAAAGCTTGGTTTGAAAACAAAACTGCATCTCATCCGCTTCTGTGTAGAAAACGGATACTACAATTCGAGTATGTAAAGGGTTTAATATGTGATCAAACTAGACTAAATACAAAATTCTCAGTCGTTTAACGCAAATATTTTCTGTACTAATTTGCTTCTATTCAATTTTTTTAACTAAATTTGCACACCTAAAATTTAAAATTAAAAAAGGAAATGACAAAGGCAGAATTGGTAAACACCATCTCAAATAAATTGGGAACAGAAAAGAATGAAACACAGAAAGTTGTAGAAGCTTTTATGCAGGAGATCAGAACTTCTATGTATAATGGAGACAATGTTTACTTAAGAGGTTTTGGATCTTTCATCGTTAAAACTAGAGCAGCCAAAACGGGAAGAAACATTTCTAAGAACACTGCAATCGAAATCCCTGCACATAACATTCCTGCTTTCAAACCATCAAAATCTTTTGTTGAGAAAGTAAAAACAAAAGTTGCAGTAAAATAAGAATAACAATTGAATATTAACTAGTTACACAAAAATTTAACATTATGCCAAGCGGAAAGAAAAGAAAAAGACACAAGGTTGCAACACACAAAAGAAAGAAAAGAAGAAGAGCGAACAGACATAAGAAAAAATAATCTCAACTAGAGATTTTGTAATATAATAATATAGTTGGTGTTTTTAATTTTTTAATAACCACCGACTATATTTTTGTTTGTTACCATATGATTTCAGATCGTTTAGATTTTTTTAATTATTAAAATTTTCAAAATCTCTCCGTATCTTTAGTCTATAAAAAATTATCTTATAACAAAAATGAAGAAAGAACTAATAGTTTCGCATGAAGATGAGCTTACAAAGATTGCCTTGCTGGAAGACGGAAGATTATGTGAACTTCATGAGGAAGAAGACAAAAATGATTTTGTAGTCGGAGATTTGTTCATAGGAAAAGTAAAAAAACTGGCTCCCAATCTTAATGCCGCATTTGTAAACATCGGATACGACAAAGATGCATTTTTGCATTACCAAGACCTTGGCCCCCAGTATCTTACTTATAAAAAATTTTTAAAAGACACGGTTTCTAAGAAACAAAATACCTCAAGTTTGAAAAATTTCGAAATACAACCCGAAATTGATAAAAACGGAACGGTAGACAAAATCATCGCAAAAGATGATGTCGTACTTTTACAAATTACCAAAGAGCCAATTTCTACAAAAGGACCGAGAATCTCTACACAGATTTCTCTTACGGGACGTTTTTTGGTTTTAATACCATTTGATAACAAAGTTTCTATCTCAAAAAAAATCGGAAGTTCCGAAGAAAAAGTGAGACTTAGAACTTTGATCGACAGTATTAAGCCTGAAGGTTTTGGTGTGATCATCAGAACAGTTGCCGAAGGAAAAAAAGTGGCTGATCTGCACAACGATATGAATCAGTTGATTCAGAAATGGGAAAATACTTTTAAGAATATTCAGAAAAATAAAGTCCCTTCTAAAGTATTGAGTGAAGATGACAAAGCTTCGTCTATTTTAAGAGATAACTTCAATCAGGACTTCGTCAATGTATTTTGTGACGACGAACAGATGGTTGAAGAAATGAAAAATTATGTGGAAGTTATCGCTCCTGAACGAAAAAATATCGTTCAATTCTATGACTCTCATATCCCTCTCCTCGAATATTATAACGTTGAAAAGCAACTTAAACAAAGTTTCGGTAAACACGTAAATATTCCAAGTTCAAAAGGTGCTTACCTTGTGATAGAACACACAGAAGCACTACACGTAATTGACGTCAACTCCGGAAATAATATTACAGCCGGAAATTCTGCCACCAAAGAACACGGTCTCAACGTGAACAAAATGGCAGCTACAGAAATAGCAAGACAGCTACGTCTCAGAGATATGGGCGGTATCATTGTCGTAGATTTTATCGACATGACCAACCCTGATCACAGAAGAGATTTGTTTGAACATCTGAAAACAGAAATGAGCCGTGATAAAGCGCGCCATAAGATTCTGCCTCCAAGTAAATTTGGACTGATACAGATTACCAGACAAAGAAACCGTCCGGAAAAACAAATTGACACCAAAGAAGAAAACCCAAACAAAGACGGAGAAATTGTAGCTCCTATCGTCATTGTTGAAAAAATGGAAGACACCATAAGAACCATCATGCAAAAAGATAAAGGAAAACTATATCTGCATGTACATCCTTTCGTTGAAGCTTTTCTTACAAAAGGAATCAAAAGCATACAAATGAAATGGTTTTTGAAATACAAAAAATGGGTCACCATTATCCCAAGGGATTCTTTTAAATACTTAGAATACAAAATCTACAATTCGAAAAAAGAAGAATTAAGCGGATATTCTAACTAAAGACAAGACATTAAAACCTTCAGAAATTCTGAAGGTTTTTTCTATTGACCACAGAACGCTTACCTAGTTTTTCATTTAACAGCATATTCAAAGTTCCAGATCCCATTTAATTATCTTCAAAATTTATTTGAAAAATTATGCATAATTAACATCCACAACTATTCCTTTTTCTAAGATATATTAGTAATTTTGAGATATGGAAAGTTTTGGAAAAGATTTACTTCAAAAAATCAAAAAATCCCAACTCGGGGGTGCGAATGCCCACGGAGTTTTTTCCCCACCATACCGCGCAGTTTTCACGCACGAAGAGATTTTAGAAAAAAAACCAAAATTTGCTGCCGTTAATATCGTTTTGTACTTAAGAGACAACGAATGGTATTTTCCACTCATCCAGCGTACAGAAAATGAGCGCGACAGACATAGTGGACAAATATCTCTACCAGGCGGAAAACGTGAAGAATTTGACCGTGATTTTGCCGAAACTGCAGTTCGTGAGACTTCGGAAGAAATAGGCTTGGAAAAACCTTATGTGAGAATCATCCGTGAGATGTCACCAATCTATATTCCGCCAAGTAATTTTTATGTTTACCCGTACATTTCTTACTCAAAAAGAAATCCTGAGTTTATCCTTCAGGAAACTGAAGCTGTGGAAGTTATAGAATTCCCCATCACATCATTCCTGAACCTTCCCGATTCCCCTGAAATTATGGCATTACCCGGTGCAGGAGGAAAAGAAGTTCCCGTGATTAATTTCAATGGATATATCATTTGGGGCGCAACAGCAATGATACTCAGCGAATTCAGCCAGTTGATTAAAAAAATGTAACTTTGCAGATATTATGTTTAAGTAAAAAATGGCGAAGAAGAACATATTCACCGATTCGTTCGGCACTCCTTATTTTTTAAAAAGGTTTATCATTTTTATTCTGGGAATCGTTTCTTACAGGAGGTTTAATGGCTTTAACAAGCTGAAAATTACCGGAACAGAACATTTGGTAGATCTCCCTGATTCTAATGTACTTTTTGTATCAAACCACCAGACTTATTTTGCCGATGTCGCAGCGATGTATCACGCATTTTGCGCAGTGAATAACGGCTATTTAAATACAATCAAAAATCCAATTTATCTTCTTAACCCAAGAGTAGATTTTTATTATGTTGCTGCTGAAGAAACCATGAATAAAGGGATTCTTCCAAAAATTTTTAAAATCGCAGGCGCTGTAACAGTAAAGAGAACCTGGAGAGCCGAAGGTAAAAACGTCAACCGAATGGTCGATTTAAGCGAAATTGATAATATCATGAAAGCTTTAGACAACGGTTGGGTAGCCACTTTTCCTCAAGGAACCACTGCAGCGTTTGCACAAGGAAGAAAAGGAACTGCCAAATTGATTAAAAATCAAAGACCTATTGTTATTCCAATTAAAATAAACGGGTTCAGAAGAGCGTTTGATAAAAAAGGACTTCGTGTAAAAGTAACGGGAGTAAAGCCTACCATGGAATTTAAAAAACCATTAGACATTGATTACGACCACGAAAATGCCCAGCAGATTCTTCTCAAAATCATGACTGCGATTGAACAAACCGAAGATTTTAATGTACTTCATACGTATGATGAAGAGATCAAAGCAAAAAAATCTGAACAATCTAACCCATAAAAATTAAAAAAAAGTCATTATGAAAAAATTAATAGTGATATTATTATTAATCATGATTACTGTTTCATGCAACAGCCAGAAAGCTTATTCAGATTTTGATATCAGTTATTCTAAAAGTGGTGGATATGCGCCTATCTATGAAAACCTTTTAATTAAAGGCAACGATGTACAATATTCTTTTGAAGGTCAGCAAAAGAAATTCAAAACAACTTTTAAACTCAGCAATGAAGAAATTCAGAATCTCAATCAAATTTTGACTCAGAACAACTTCAGACATATTGTAGAAGATCATAAAAAGATATATGACCGTATTGCAGTTTCCATCAATGTAAAAAATGGTGAAAACAGTGCCAATAAAACAGATGCAAGTATGATCTTGCCTCAGTCTAAGAAAAACTGGGACGAGATTGTGAATGCTTTTCAGGACATTATCAGTAAAAACGTAAAAAACACTCAATAAATTTGAAAACCCATTTCATCGCCATCGGCGGAAGCGCCATGCACAACCTTGCTATTGCGTTAAAAGATAAAGGATATGAAGTTTCAGGCTCAGATGATGCCATTTTTGAACCTTCTAAATCAAGACTTGAGAAAAAAGGAATACTTCCCAAAGATTTGGGCTGGTTTTCCGAAAAAATAACCTCAGATATTGATGCAGTAATTCTTGGGATGCACGCTCATCAAGACAATCCCGAATTGGCAAAAGCGAAAGACTTAGGTTTAAAAATATATTCTTACCCTGAGTTTTTATACGAACAGTCAAAAACCAAAACCCGTGTCGTCATCGCAGGATCACACGGTAAAACTACCATCACATCAATAATTCTTCACGTGTTGAATTTTCATCAGAAAGATGTTGACTACATGGTTGGAGCTCAACTTGAAGGTTTCGACTGTATGGTAAAACTGACAAAAGATAATGATTTTATGGTATTGGAAGGTGACGAATACCTTTCATCTCCTATCGACCTTCGCTCAAAATTTTTACTCTATCAGCCCAATATCGCTTTAATGAGCGGAATTGCATGGGATCATATCAATGTTTTCAAAACATTTGATGATTACATTGAGCAGTTCAGAAAATTCGTTGCAAGTATTACTCCGGGAGGAGTTTTGGTATATAATGAAGAAGATCATGAAGTAGTAAAAGTGGTTGAAAATGCTGAAAATTATTTCAGAAAAATACCTTACAAAACGCCTGACTACGAAATCGTTGGTGGAAAAGTTCATTTAAAAACTGAAATGGGAGATATTCCTCTTTCTGTTTTTGGAGCACATAATTTGTTAAATCTTGAAGGAGCGAGGCATATCTGTCATACTTTAGGGATCATGGATGAAGATTTTTATGATGCCATCATGAGTTTTAAAGGCGCTTCTAAACGTCTTGAGAAAGTTGAAAGGCAAGACAAGGGAATTCTCTATAAAGACTTCGCACATGCACCAAGCAAGGTAAAAGCAGTTGTGAAAGCATTCTGTGAGCAATTTAAAAATGAAAAAAAATACGGTTTTCTTGAATTACACACCTATTCAAGTTTGAATCCTGTTTTTTTAGAACAATATGATAATGCAATGGATGGCCTGGATGAAGCGATTGTTTTCTATTCTGAAGATGCTTTAAAAATCAAAAGAATGGATCCTATTTCTCCTGATTTAATCAAAGAAAAATTTAAAAATGAAAATCTTAAAGTCTTTACTAATGCAGAAGAACTTCATGCGTATTGGGATTTATTAGATAAAACTCAGGGCGTTTATATGATGATGAGTTCTGGTAATTTTGGTGGATTGGATTTGACGAAATAAAATCATCATAACATATAGAAAAAGCTGTACTCATCATGAATACAGCTTTTTTTTAACTTAGAACATTTCAATTTTAAATATCCGCCACAGCATTCAACATTTTTTCTTCCCAAGACGGATCTTTCGGGTCAAAGAACAATCTTTTCCCGGTGTCTAAAGAACGGATAACATTCATTTCATCTTCAGATAATTCAAAATCAAAAACATTGAAATTCTCTTCAATTCTTGAAGGCGTCACCGACTTAGGAATTACACAGAAACCTTCCTGCAGATGCCATCTTAGAATGACCTGAGCAACTGTTTTACTATATTTTTGAGCAATCTTTTCTAAACTTTCATTTTCTAAAAGTTCTGCATTTCCATTCCCAAGTGGGCTCCAGGGTTGGGTTACGATATTATTTTCTCTATTGTAAACCTGAAGTTCTTTCTGCTGGAAAATCGGGTGCAATTCAATCTGATTGATCACTGGAAGAACTGTAGAATTTGCTTTTAATTCCTCTAATTTTTCAACTGTGAAATTACAAACACCAATCGCTTTTATTTTTCCTTCGTGGTACAGCTCCTCCATCGCTTTCCAAGCTCCGACAAAATCAGAATATGGCCAGTGGATAAGATACATATCCAGATAATCTAATTGCAGTCTATCGAGCGTTCTTTCAAATGCAGATTTTGCCCTCTCATAAGATGTATCCTGGACCCATAATTTTGAAGTAACAAACAAATCTTCTCTGGCCACTCCACTATTCTTTATAGCATTACCAACAGCCGTTTCATTTTGGTAAATCGCCGCTGTATCAATCATCCTGTAACCTACTTCGATGGCTTTTATTACAGCCTTTTCACATTCCTGCATATCTTCCATTTGCCAGACTCCAAAACCTAAAGATGGTATTTCAACTCCGTTATTTAATGTAATTACAGGTTGTCCTGCGTATGTTTTTTGTTGCATAACTGCTTTTTTTTAAAATATATTTATTGTAATTCTAATTAACTTTTCCCATAATCTGCCTGAAAAGACTTTTAATATGATCAATTTCATTCTGATACATTGTCTGTTTTCTACACCCAAAGTACAAAGTATTTTCTAATTTTTCTTCACCTTCCCAAATCAGTTTTACATCACCGTTTTCAATTTCATTTTTACATAGAAAATCAGGAACTACAGCCAAACCTGTACCGCCTTTCAGACAACGGATAATGGAATTGAGGTTTGGAACAATATAATTGGGTCTGAAATTTGGTTTATGCCCGAAATTCAACAGCCAAAACTGAAAAAGATGTTCCATATCTCCGGTGGTTCCGTACCATTTTTCCTGTTTCAGCCAATCTTCGATTTCCTTAAAATTTTTGGTTTTTAAAACGTCTTTAAAACTATTTGTATCAACATTTTTTCCGCCCACTAAAACAATTTGTTCAGAAGAAAACGCTTCGTGTAAAATGTTAGGAGAAGTTCCTTTTTTGGGAGTAATAATTAAATCTAAAATTCCTTTATCGAGCTGATCGATCATTTCAGGATATTCACCGAAATCAATAATTAAATTGAAATCTAAGGTTGACACATATTGCTCCAAAGTGGTTTGAAAAGTTTCAAAACACATTCCAACACTGATCGTCGGAGTGGTCTTTTCAGTCGATTTCTGAAAGTTTTTTTCTACATCTTCCAGTTTAGACAAAGCTTCAGAAACTGCATTGAACAAAATTTTCCCCCTCTCAGTCGGGATCATTTTCCGTCCTGTTCTGTCAAATAACTTATACCCAACATACGCTTCCAACGAGCCTAAATGAAGGCTCACTCCGGGTTGCGAAATAAACAGAGAATCTGCCGCTCCGGTTAAAGTCCCGGTTTTATAAATCGCTTTGAAAGTGCGGTACCATTCTAAATTAACCATATATGAATATCAAAATTCTGATACAAAATTACATAATAATTATTTTAGTGATATTATATTTTTTACGATACGTATTTAAGAAGAGATTATTTAGTGAAAACTAAAAGAGAAAAGTAATGTACCGCATTTAAAAAAAAGACCATCAAAAGAAAAAAGTACAATAAATATCTACTTTTACCTATTTTTTCAGGCCACCAACTCCTATACCTTTGTCCTGTAAATAATTCTAAAATAGCAAATGTCAGATAAGAATGGTAACATGAAATAAACCACAATTCTGATAAGAGCAAAAAAAAAAAATATTAAAATATTAATCAACTTAAATTATTAAAACAATGAAAAAAACATCAACTTTCAAATCGCTAGGATCACTTATCCTTTTCACAATTTCTTTCATGTTACTAAGCGGATTTTCTACATTATCTGCTCAAAGTACAAAAACGATTAAAAATGTAGTTTTAGTACATGGCGCTTTTGTAGACGGATCAGGTTATCGAGGAGTTTACGACATTTTGAGCAAAAAAGGTTATCATGTGACCGTGGTACAAAACCCATTAAGCTCATTGCAAGATGACGTGGATGCTACCAAAGCAGCTCTGGATAGACAAGACGGTCCAGCAATTCTTGTAGGGCATTCTTATGGTGGAAGTGTTATTACAGAAGCCGGCGACCATCCTAAAGTTGCAGCGTTGGTATATCTCGCGGCATTTCAGTTAGACGCAGGTGAATCTGCATTGGATTGGGCGATGACAGAACCAGGATCTCCTAAAAATGGGATTCTACCCGCTGATGATAAAGGAATATTATATTATGACAAGAAAAAATTTCATGAAGGATTTGCTGCCGATATACCGAAGGAACAGGCAGATTTCATGTACGCTTCACAAGGTCGATTTGCAGTAGCAGCATTAGCCGCAAAAGTAACCAAAGCACCATGGAAAACAAAACCTTCATACGGAATAGTAGCTACACAGGATGAGGCAATTCTTCCAAGTATTCAACGTAAAATGTATACAAAAGGAAACGCTAAAATCACAGAGATTAAGGGAAGTCATGCCGTATTTATTTCTCATCCGCAAGAGGTTGCCGAAGTGATCATCAGAGCTTCGAAGGAAGTTAAATAATTTAAAATTTCGACAGGTAAATAAAAGCTACTTCGCATAATGCGAAGTAGCTTTTATTTATCATCATTATGATACCGAACTATAATTTATATAATTTTTATAATACAAAATCCCATTATAACTTTGCATTATAAAATTTAAACATTTAAAAAAATGAAAAAAGTATTGATTATTAATGGTGGACAAAATTTCGGTCATTCCGGAGGAAAATACAATCAGACAATTGCAGAAAACACTTTGGAAGCCTTAAAAAAATTTGAAAACGTAGAAGTGAAAGTTTCGAATATCAGCGAAGGGTACGATAAAAATGCAGAGGTTGACAAATTCATTTGGGCAGATTTTATTATCTATCATACCCCAATCTGGTGGTTTCAATTGCCGAATGGTTTTAAAAAATATATTGATGAAGTTTTTACAGCCGGCCACGCCAAAGGAATTTACATGAGCGACGGCAGAAAAGCAGATAACCCGCAGATTAATTACGGAACTGGCGGAATGCTGGGTGGAAGAAAATATATGGTCACCACAAGTTGGAATGCCCCAGAAACAGCTTTCACACTTCCCGGAGAGTTTTTCAGTGAAACAAGTGTTGACAACGGACCGTTATTTGGTTTTCACAGAATGAATGCCTTCGTTTCTTTAGAAAAAATGGAAAGTTTTCACTTTCATGATGTAGAAAAAAATGCAAATATTGATTGCGACATGAAATTATACAGAGAACACGTTACCACTGTTTTTGAGAAAGAATTAAAACAACAATTAGTCTAATGAAAATCTATCTCACAGCAATTATCAAAGCAAAAGAAGAACACAGAACCGAAGTTTTGGAAGTTCTTCAGAATATGGTAGCAGAAACTTTAAAAGAAGAGGCTAACGAACTGTACACACTTCACCAGGGAATTGAAAATAAAAATCATTTCATTTTCTATGAAATCTGGAAAAGTAAAGAAGGTTTGAAACAGCATAACGATCAACCTTACATAAAAGCTTTTGGAGATTTGGCTGATGAAAAACTGCAGGAAAAACCCCAGATTTATTTAACGGAAATTATTTAAACATGAAAAAATTAGCAGTATTAATTCTTGCCGTTTTTACGATAGGATTTGTTAATTCTCAAACCAAAAAATCAAAGAATCTGAAGAAGAAAATTCTTTTCGTGATAACAAGCCACGACAAAAAAGGTGATACAGGAGAAAACACAGGATACTATCTCGGTGAGGTCTCGCATCCATGGGAAGTCCTTCACAAATCCGGTTTTGAAATTGATTTTGTAAGTCCAAAAGGTGGAACTCCTCCTGTCGACGGATTCGATTTGAAAGATCCTGTCAACAAAGAATTCTGGGAAAACAAAGAATACAAAACCAAAATTGATCATTCTTTAAAACCTTCCCAAGTAAATCCAAATGATTATTCTACAATATTTTATGCAGGAGGTCACGGCGCAATGTGGGATTTTGCAGATAATACAGAATTAGCAAAAATTGCTGCTACAATCTATGAAAACGGAGGTATTGTAGCCGGAGTCTGCCACGGACCTGCTGGTTTGGTGAATATTAAATTATACAGCGGTAAATATTTAGTTGACGGAAAAAAAATCAATGCCTTTACCAATGAAGAAGAATCTGAGGTGAAATTAACTAAAGTAGTTCCTTTCCTTTTAGAAGAAAAATTGAAGGAAAGAGGTGCGAAATTTGAGAAATCAGGACTTTGGCAAAATCATGTAGTGACAGACCAAAGAGTGATCACAGGACAAAATCCACAATCTGCAAAAGGCGTAGGTGAGGCGATTTTGAGTGCGTTAAAAAAATAACTTCATATCTTTTAATTCAAATTGGTTTAAATATTTCATTGCATTAATTAAATATCAACACATGAAACTATTTCCAACTTTTCTATTCACAATATTTCTGATTTGTAATTTTTCAGCACAGGAAAAAGAAATTTGCAGATACACAAAAACTCCTACAGGTTTCCTGATGGTGCTTCGTGAAAATGATGATGTCCTGGCTCAGATTGAGAATCTTGCGAAGACACAGAATATTCCTTCAGCGAGCTTTACGGGAATTGGCTTTGCAAGAGAAGTAACTTTTGGATTTTACGATTTTCAAACTAAAAAATTTAATCCCAAAACGTTTAAAAAAGTAGAAATGGGAAGTCTCACCGGATCTATTGCATGGAATGAAAAAGATCCTTCAATACACATTCATGGAGTTGCCACGGATGAAAAATTCAACGCATACGGCGGACATCTACTTTCCCTTCATGTCGGAACAGGTTCTATGGAAATCTACTTAACCGTAAATGATAAAAAATTAGAAAGAAAGATAGAACAACCTTTGAATGCCAACGTGCTTCAACTGAATTGTCAACAATAATTATTTAAACAAAAATAGCTTCTCAGATATGGAAGCTACTTTTGTTTAAGGCAAATTTAAATTACTTTCCTATCGGTAAATGGGTACTGATGGCAATTCTGTTCCACATATTAATAGAAACGGCAGCCATAATAATATCTGCAATCTGCGTTTCATTAAAAAGTGCTTTCGCTTTTTGGTAGGTTTCTTCAGAAAGTCCTTTTTGACTGATTAAGGTAATTTCTTCCGCAACCATCAAAATAACCTGTTCTTCTTCTGTGAACAATTCTTTTGCATCTCTCCATGCATTCAAAAGAAAAATTCTCTGTGGGGTTTCACCGTATTTCAAGGCATCTTTGGTATGCATATCCAGACAGAATGCACATGCATTAATCTGAGAAGCTCTGATTTTAATTAATTCTTTCTGAATCGGAGTTAAAAAACTGTTTTGAAGGGCAGCCTCCATTCCTATTCCTGCTTTGTAAGCGGCAGCGTGCGCCGTTGCCATGTTGAATCTTGCGCTCATACTATTATGATTTTTTAGTTAATGTATCTATTGAAAAAAAATATTCTTCTTGTGTTGCCAGTAAAAAAGCCGCTGTACTTCCCACCCAAACCGAATAATCCAGAGGAGCCTTTACTCCTAATGCAATAGTCATCGATAAGGCAAAAATCAGCAATAAAAATCCCGTTCCGTATGCTGCAATCCTGGTTTTGAAACCGAAAATCAGCATTAATGGAAAAATAACCTCTAAAAAAGTAGCGACATAAGCTGAAAATGTGCTTAGAATTTCTGGAAGAAAAAAAGTTAACTGCTTTGTGTATTTTTCAAAATTCTCCCAGTGTCCCCACGCGGAATTTTCTCCCCAAAAACCAAATCGGTCTGCGACCGCTGATAGCATCGTCACTGCGATTGCGAATCTTAAAAATAATTGTGGAAATAAAACTTTTTGGTCTGTCATGCAATTGGCTTTTTATTACATGACAAAGTTGCGACATAGAAACAGCAAAAATCTTAAACTGGTTTAAGAACGTAATTTTGCCCTGATTTCACTTAAATATTCCGGAGTGAAACCTAAAAATGAAGCCAATAAATATTGTGGAATTCTCTGGATAAACCAAGGATAAAGCGTACTGAAATGGATGTAATATTCTTCTTTGCTCATTTCATAAAGATATCGGATCCGTTTTTCTGTTGCAGAATAAGCACGTTGATAAATCATTCTGAAGTAACGTTCCATCACCGGATGTTTTTCAAGCAAAAGCTCCTGTGAATGAAAATCAATCATCATCACCGTCGCTTTTTCAACTGCCTGAATATTAAATTTAGATTTTTCCCGCTGTTCGAATGCAAAGTTGTCTGCCAGCCACCAGTTTTCTATGGCAAATTCGGTTGTTTGCTCCACCCCTTTTTCATTGATGAAGAACTTTCTCAGGCAACCTTTCAAAACAAAATATTTAAATTGACTAAGATCACCTTCTGACATTAAATTCTCCTTCTTCTTCACTTCCAAAACTTTAAAGAAAGAAGATATCGAAGCAAATTCTTCTTCACTTACAGTAATAAATTTATCTAAATGCGCTTTAAAAGTTTCCATTTTTGAAATTGAATACTCAAACTTAACTTTATTTTTTTAGTTTTACAATGATAAAAATCGAATCATGGAAATTGTTGCTAAAATTCTCATTGCCGTTGTAGCTTTAGAACATCTTTATATCCTGTGGATGGAAATGTTTGCGTGGGAAACCAAAGGTAAAGAAGTTTTCAAAGCAGCTTTGCCACCTGAAATGTTCAAGCCGACAAAAGGTTTGGCAGCCAATCAGGGATTGTATAATGGTTTTCTTGCCGCCGGATTGATTTGGTCTTTTTTCATTGAAGATGAAAAATGGCAAACCAATATTGCTTTGTTTTTCTTGAGCTGTGTAGCGATTGCAGGAATCTACGGTGCCATTTCTGCGACAAGGAAAATATTTTTTGTTCAGGCTCTGCCAGCGATTTTGGCGATTGTTGCCGTTTTGTTAAAGTAATTGAGAAACAAAATGCCTGAAGCAAAGTTTATATATAAAAGAAAGTTTTTTGACAATGAATTTAACTTAGCATTTATTTCAATTTTTGGATTGCCTTTCATTTTAGTTAAAAAAGGTTTTCTTGATTTGTCATTCGGCTGTATCATTTTTACTATTTATTCAATGATGATTTATTTCTCATTGTCAAATATTTTTAAAATGATCATTTTGAACGATAAAACAGAGCTAATAAATTTTTTTGGAAAGAAAATATTAGTTCCTAATAACAAAATATACTTTTCAGAAGAATATTACAGAAAAGAAACTAAAGATTCTGTTGTACACACTCTTAAATTGGAGGTTCAATTTCCTGATAAAAAGATTACTTTTTATAAAGATGAAGAACCAAATTACGATGAAGTAATTAATTATTGCAAAAATAAATACACACAATCAAACAAAAAAATCATCAACTATAGGTTTTATATAATTCCTTTGTTAATAATTTGTTCAGGGTTACTTTTTTTCCTCTTTACACGAAATTGTTATAAAAAGCAGGAGCAGGATAATATCGTAAGTATTAGAGATTTTGGATACATTAAATTAGAAGGAACTTTTAAAGATTATAAGAATAAGGGAAAGAGCACAAAGATTGTTCTCCATCTAAAAGAATATCCAAAATTTGAATTCTCACCTGTTGACTCATTACAATATTCACCCAATTTTTACAGCAAACTAAATGAAGGTAGTACAGTAAACATTTACATAACTCATAATGAGTATTATAAAAAGATTAAAAAAACTATTCCTCCTAATTTTTACGATACATATTTTAATTATACTGAAATTAAAATCTACAATCTTGAATAAATTTATTAATTCAAAAGAGTCTTTATTAGTTCCTCCTTCATTTTCTCTGGTTCAAATAGACCTTCATGATAATAAACCAGCTCCTGATTTTCATCTAAAATAATCCACAACGGATAAACGGGCTGATTTTTATTTTTAAATAAAGCCAAAGCCAACTCATGAATTCCTGAATTTCCATTAGGCAAATAATTAAATTCTTTACCCTGAAAATTGATTTTTTCTTTTGTCTTTTCAGCTTCAAAATTGATAAAATGAAAATTTTCATTCATCATTTTTATCAAATCTTTATCTTTTTTAAGTTGAAAAGATTCGATTTTACAAACTGAGCACCAGTCGGTATACAAATGAATAATGATTGGCTTTTTATTTTGTGTACCTAAGTTTTCAATTTCTAAAAAAGTGCCTGTTTTCATCTGCGAAAGACAAAAACATGGCACTAAAAATAACATTAAAAAAAACACTAAACTTTTCATTTCAAATTATATTTCACACCCAAAAAACCTCTGATTCTCTGCATCGGAGCATAACCATACGTTGTATCAAATGTATAATGATTCGGATTATTGATCGGGTCATTTACATTATTATCAAACGGATCAAAAGGTCTCATCAACGGATCCTTCGGAGTAAAATTGAATAAATTTTTAACACCGCAATACACTTCAAAACCAGAATCAAAACTCTTTGAAACCTGAATATTCGCCAAAGAATATAGCGGTGAATATTCAGGTCGGTAATCATTGGGTAAAACAGGCAATCGCATCGGTCCGTAAAACTGTCCGGTAAAATCTACCGCGAGATTATTAGGAAATTTATAGGTCAAATTATAGGTTCCACTCCACTTCGGAGCGTGAAGCTGGCGGGATTTTTCTCTTTCATCATCAAACTTCTGATACACATCAAGATACGTAACTCCTAAATTTACGCTTAAGGGAAAACTGAAACTGAAATCAATATTCATCGAAGCACCCCGGGAAATTCCGTAACCGTTTAAATTATCATAAATAATTTTCTGAGGATCCGAATCAAAATCTCCAACAATTTTATTGCTGAAATACGTGTAAAAAGCAGAGGCATCCACATTGACCAAACGGTCTCCGACAGGAATTTTCCAGACGTAATTTAAATTTCCGTTGATCGATTTTTCAGGTTTTAAATTGGACTGAATCACCACCTCACGCGAACCCGTTAATGCCGCATGATCTTCAGTAAATAAATTCACTACCCTGAAACCCGTTCCGAAATTAAATCTGAAAGTATGATACGGATTCGGCGAAAATTTCCATGCAAAACGCGGAGAATGTACAGAATGGTGAATCTTATCGTAATCAAAACGGTAACCCAACAAAACTGTATTTTTTTCATTAATCTCCCACTGATCCTGAATAAACGCTCCAAAAATCGGTGACTTCATCGGCTGATTGGTAACTTCATCAGAACCCAATGTTCCGGGAGTATTGTCATCATAAAATGTCTTTTTGAAGGTCAAGCCCAAAATAAAATCATGATTGCCCAGCTTTTTGTCCCAATAGGTTTGTGCAAAGGCGACTTTCTGTAAAGCTTCATAAGGCGTATTTCCGTAAAATGAATTCTGGTCGTGATAGTTGTAAGAAAACTGGGTGAAAATCTGCTCTTTCAACGGTAACTGATACATCCCGAACGCTTCTACCCTATTCGTGTAAATACTTTCTCCATATACTTCGTCACCGCCACGATGCGATTTGTCCCACTGCATTTCACCGCCGAAACGGTCTTCGTACAGGTAACGCAGGGCAAAACTTGCCATCCGGTTTTCCTTTCTTTTAAAATTCCATTTATTAAAAACTGAGACTCGGTTCTGGAGTGCAGCATCAGTAAAATTATCCTTATTCTGATCTATTTTTTCATTAAAACTGAAATAATTCAAACTTAATAAAGAAGCCACATTTTTGCCGACATTAAATTTGGTTGAAAGATCGACATTATTTTCCGCCCACGTTGTTGTCATCAGATTCACGCTTAGTTTTGGAGCAGTCAGGGCATTTTTTGTAATAATATTAATTACGCCACCCATCGCTTCAGAACCGTACAGCGACGAGGCCGGACCTTTCACCACTTCAATTCTTTCTATCAGACTGTTGGGAATTCCACTTAAACCGTAAACAGTGGAAAGCGAGCTGACGATGGGCATTCCGTCAATTAAAATCATCGTATACGGACCTTCCAAACCGTTGATATGGATATCTCCGGTATTGCAAACCGAACAGTTTAACTGTGGCTGAACTCCGTTGACCATCGCAATCGCTTCAAAAACACTTGGCGTAGGATTCTTCTGGAAAAACTTCTGACTGTAAATTTCTACATTCACAGGACTCTTTGATTTGCTTACAGGTTTGATCGTTCCGGTAATCACCACATCGTCAATATCACCTATCCTTTCTTTTTTTACAGGAATTTTTATTGAGTCAGATTTTTTATTTAAATCTAAACTATCTGCTTCCTGAGAGAAACAAAACCCTGAAAAAAGTACGGCAGAAAATAATATTCGCTTCATGAAATTAAAATTGTTAGACAAAGCTAACAATTAATTTTAGAACAGCAAAACTAATTTAATTTTTACCACAAAAGCAACAAAAGCTTTCGTTGTATTTAAGTTTTACAGCTTTGAAAACATAAGTTCAAAAAAGCTTGATGTGAAATATTTTTTTTCAACGCTTATTTGATCTTATCAGCAGCATTTATTAAAACTTAATTTCAAGCAATCAACTTTTGTGACTTTTGTGGTTAAAAAATTTGCTGTGAAAAATGTTTTTAAACAATTCATTAAAAAATATTAAATTTGAGAGTCAACATATAAGTACAATGAGATATCATCATTCGGGAAATATTCCCCCAAAAAGACATACGATTTTTAAATCACCGGAAGACAAGTTCTATTATGAGCAACTGTTTGGTACAGAAGGATTTCACGGCATTTCCTCTTTGTTGTATCATGTTCACCGCCCAACACAGATCAGATCAATTGGCGAAGCAAAAGACGTAACGCCAAAGATTGCGGTTGATAAAAACGTGACGCCGAGAATGTTTAAAGGGATGAATGTGACGCCTGAAGATGACTTTTTGGACAGCCGAAAGTTTCTTTTGGTCAACAATGACCTGAAAATGGGATTGGCAAAACCGAGAAAATCGATGGATTATTTCTACAAAAATGCCGAATGTGATGAACTTCTTTTTATACACGAAGGAAGCGGAACTTTAAAAACATTTGTCGGAAATCTTGAATTTTCTGTTGGCGATTATCTGATTATTCCGAGAGGAACAATTTATCAGGCGGAACTAAATTCTGATGACACCGTATTTTTTGTGGTGGAAAGTCATTCTCCGATTTATACACCGAAGCGTTACAGAAACGAATTTGGGCAGCTTCTGGAGCATTCTCCATTCTGCGAAAGAGATATAATCGCACCCACTTTTGTTGAACCAAAAGATGAAAAAGGAGAATTTTTAATTAAAGTAAAAAAAGAAAATCAGATCACTGATTTCATCTACGCAACGCATCCATTCGATGTTGTAGGCTGGGACGGTTATTTTTATCCTTATAAATTCAATATCAAAAACTTCGAACCAATAACAGGAAGAATTCACCAACCGCCACCCATTCATCAGACTTTTGAGGCGCACAATTTTGTGGTTTGTTCGTTCTGTGCGAGAATGTACGACTATCATCCGTTGGCCATTCCAGCTCCTTACAATCACTCAAATATTGATTCTGATGAAGTTTTATTCTACACCGAAGGCGATTTTATGAGCAGAAACCATATTGATTTAATGGATTTCACGCTTCACCCAGGTGGAATTGTTCACGGACCTCATCCTGGAGCGATGGAAAGAAGCATCGGTAAAAAATTCACTGAGGAATATGCAGTTATGGTTGACCCATTCCGTCCTTTGAAAATTACGGAAGAAGCAATGAAAGTGGAAGATCCGTCTTATAAAACTTCTTGGCTGGAAAGTGAGGATCATAGTTTAGAGGACAGATCGCAGGAGTAGCTTTGCTTTTTGCGATTGGCTTTTAGCTTTAAATTTTATGAAAGATATTGAGGATTGAATGTGAGTATTCAATCCTTTTCTTTTTCACAGATTGAATAAAACATGACAAATATCTCCACTAATTCAGCTAAATATTTAGACTGAATCTAAATAATAAGATCTATCTTTAAGATATTAAAGTAAAAAATTTCAATATGTATAATTACATCAGTGCAGAAGAAGCTATTTATACGATTAAAAGCGGAAACCGTGTGTTTTTTCATGGGAGCGCATGTACTCCGAATCACCTGATTGACGAGCTAGCAAGACAGTCTCACCGTCTGGATAATGTAGAGATGGTTTCTATTACCCAGCAGGGAAATGTGGAAATTGCCAAACCTGAATACAAGGATAAATTTTTCGTGAATTCACTTTTTGTTTCAACGCCGGTGCGTGATGCTGTTAACTCTGACCGTGGAGATTTTGTTCCGGTTTTTTTAAGTGAAATTCCTATTTTATTCAGAAAAAATATTTTGCCGCTTGATGTTGCTTTAATTACAGTTTCGCCTCCTGACAAACATGGTTTCTGTACTTTGGGAACTTCAGTTGATGTTGCGAGAGCCGCTGTTGATACTGCTAAAATTATTGTAGCCGTTGTCAATCCTTTAATGCCGAGAACTCATGGCGACGGAATGCTTCATATCAGCAAAATTCACAAATTAGTCTGGAATGAGGAAGAGCTTCCAACTGTAGATTATGGTGCCAAGGTAGGTCCTGATGAAATGCTGGTCGGAAAAAATGTAGCAGAATTGATTGACGACAGATCAACTCTACAAATGGGTATCGGAACAATTCCTGATGCGGTTTTAAAATGTCTGGGAAATCATAAAGACTTAGGCGTTCACACTGAAATGCTGAGTGACGGCGTGATCGATTTAATTCAAAATGATGTCATCAACAATAAATACAAAGGGTACAACGATAACAAAACCATCACGAGTTTCTGTTTCGGGACAAGAAAATTATACGATTATGTGGATGACAACACGGTTTTCTCTTTTGATGACGTGAGCACCGTTAACTTCCCTATCAACATCATGAGAAATAAAAAGATGGTTGCGATCAATTCTGCTATCGAGATTGATCTGACCGGACAGGTCTGCGCAGATTCCATCGGAACCATGCAGTATAGCGGTATCGGCGGACAAATGGATTTCATGCGTGGAGCCGCTTTGAGCGAAGACGGAAAACCAATTATCGCCATCACATCAAGAACAAAAAGAGGCGTTTCCAGAATTGTTCCTTTTCTGAAACAGGGTGCGGGCGTTGTCACAACAAGAGGTCACATCCACTGGGTGGTAACGGAATACGGAACTGCATATCTTTATGGGAAAAATCTACGTCAGCGAGCTCAGGAACTGATCAGTATTGCGCATCCTGATGACAGAGAAATGTTGGAGAGAGCGGCTTATGACAGATTTAAAAATTAGGTGAAAATGAATAGAATAATTGCTATCTGCTTAGTTTTGATTACGAGCTTGCTTAATGCTCAAAACTTAAAAATTAAAGATTTTAAAATTGTAGATTACGAAATTACTGATACCGGAATTGTTGAAATTTCAACCCACTCCATAATAGATAAACAAGGAAATTTAGTTGTATACTCAGACAGTTGGGATGGTCAAAATTATTTCAAATATAAATTGAGCAACGATGAAATCGAAAAATTGAATTCCTTAACTGGCAGGAAATTGGATGATTTTATCAAACAGAAAAAGCTAAACGAAAATCAGTTTTTTGCTGGAAAGAGAAAATATATCTCATTCAAACATAAAGGTTCTGACAGTAGCCTTTGTTTTATAGAACCATTTATGAATGACGAATTTGCGGATATTTTAAAGTTGTTAGATAAGAAAATCTATAGTCATGACAAAACGGCAAAAACTACAATCATGTTAACTGACTTTGAAATGACAAAGAAAGAAATTATTAACAGAGAAAAAACTGATCATTACTTACCTAAAAAGGCGATCATCAGGCAAGTGAAATAACTGATTTAAATTCAATTCCATATGTAACAAAAGCTATACGTAATTGTATAGCTTTTTAGTTTAGAAATAATATTAAATATTTTATTAAAACTTTAACTAACAGCCGTTTGTTTCGATTTTAACATTATCGCAGAATTTTGTAATTTGCATCGTCAATAAAAGTAAAAAAATAGAAAATATGTCAACACTAACATTTGCCGAAAAAATTGCTCAGGCAGAGAACTTTTTGCCGATCAATGGTACAGATTATATCGAGTTTTATGTGGGAAATGCAAAGCAGGCAGCTCATTATTATAAGACAGCGTTCGGTTTTCAGTCGGTTGCTTATGCAGGTCCGGAAACAGGTGTGAGAGATCGCGCATCTTATGTTCTTCAACAAGGAAAAATTAGATTAATTTTAACGACCGGTCTTAAATCTGACTCGCCAGTAAGCGAACATGTAAAAAAACACGGCGATGGAGTAAAAGTTTTGGCACTTTGGGTAGACGATGCTTATTCAGCTTTCGAAGAAACTACTAAGAGAGGTGGTAAACCTTATATGGAGCCTGTAACTCTGACTGATGAGCATGGTGAAGTAAAAATGTCCGGAATTTATACGTACGGAGAAACGGTTCACATGTTTATCGAAAGAAAAAACTATGCAGGACCTTTCATGCCTGGTTTCCAAAAATGGGAAAGCGATTACAAACCGGAAGAGGCAGGATTGCTGTATGTTGACCACTGTGTAGGAAACGTAGGCTGGGACAGAATGATCCCAACCGTTGAATGGTACGAAAAAGTAATGGGATTTGTCAACATTCTTTCATTTGATGACAAGCAGATTAACACAGAATATTCTGCATTGATGTCTAAAGTAATGTCGAACGGAAACGGTTTTGCTAAATTTCCTATTAACGAGCCTGCAGAAGGCAAGAAGAAATCTCAGGTTGAAGAGTATCTTGATTTCTATGAAGGAGAAGGTGTACAGCATATTGCAGTAGCGACAAAAGACATTATTCACACAGTTACTGAGCTTAAAAAACGTGGTGTTGAATTCCTTTCTGCTCCACCGGAAGCTTATTACGAGCTAGTTCCGGAAAGAGTTGGCCATATCGACGAAGATCTTAAAAAACTTCAGGATCTAGGAATCTTGATTGATCATGATGAAGAAGGCTATTTATTACAAATCTTCACAAAACCCGTAGAAGACCGCCCTACTCTTTTCTTTGAAATCATCGAAAGACACGGAGCACAAAGTTTTGGTGCAGGTAACTTCAAAGCACTTTTTGAAGCTCTAGAAAGAGAGCAGGAAAAAAGAGGTAATCTTTAATTTTTTAAACTAAATATAGGGTTTTGTCAGGATGCAGATCTTGACAAAACTTTTTTATAAACACAAGCTTATGAGAAAATTTTTCATCTTAACATTGTTTTTTACAGGTTTTGCTTTAAAAGCACAAAACTATGGAGCTATCAATGAAATTCTCGATCGTCTAGAGGAAAGGAAAGGTATCAATCAGCATCTTGAAAATGTAAGCATTGAAGACAAAAAATTTGTTCTGATAAAAGATTTTGAAGATCATACCGAAAGAAGTTTCATCATCCTCAAAGGTAAAGAAGCAACCTATGTTGAAATGTTTGATGATAAATCTACAGGACAAAGTACATCCAATGTTTTTTCGGGAGATATCATTAGAAAAAAGAATATCATTTCGCTGCGTGCCGACAAACTTGAAAATAAAAAGATTCCGATTCCGGTTTCAAAAACGCTTCTTTTGACCAAGCAAAAAGATATTATTTATCTGATAGACATCAACTCAAGAGACCGATGGATCGATGAAGAATCTTACTCTAAAAAAACAAAGTAATGGTCATCTTTTGGGCTTTAAACCAAACTTATAAAAAATTTTACAACCTTTTTTAAAGGCAAAAGTCACGAGTAAATGATGAAGAAAAAGAGGTAAACAAGTTTGCAAAACATAGAATATATTTTGTAAACCTTCAATTTCATGAAAAACTTTTGTTTCTTTTTCAGGTAAAAAAAAACTTTATGCATTAAAAATTTTCGCTAACACTTGAAAGACTTTACTTTTTAATCTCAATCAAACTATCACATTATGAAATCATTTGTAGAATATAATTTAAATTCAGACTTTTCAATACACAATATTCCTTTCGGAGTTGCCGTATTTAATAAAGAATTCATCGCTTGTTGTACAAGAATTGGCGACCAGGTTGTTGATCTTGCGCTCTTATACGATCTTTCGTATTTTGAAGAAATCGCAGGCTTAGATGACAACGTTTTCGAAGCATATACGCTGAATGAATTCATTGAATTAGGAAAACCCGTGACCAACGCGGTTCGTTTAAGAATTCAGGAATTATTACAGGAAGGTTCTACTTTATCAAAAGACGAAAAGACCATTGAAGATGCATTCTACGATCTAGATCAGGTAAAAATGATCATGCCATTACATATTCCAAATTACACAGATTTTTATAGCAGCATCGAGCATGCAACCAATGTTGGAAAAATGTTCCGTGATCCGGCAAATGCATTACTTCCCAACTGGAAACATCTACCGGTTGGATACCACGGAAGAGCTTCATCCATCGTTGTTTCCGGAACAGATATTAACCGCCCAAAAGGCCAAATGAAACCGGCAGACGCAGACAAACCTGTTTTTGGTCCTTGCAAACAGCTGGATTTTGAATTGGAAATGGCTTTCATCATCAATCAAAATACCGAAATGGGAGAAAGCGTTTCTACAAAAGATGCAGAAAATGCAATTTTCGGAATGGTAGTGTTCAACGATTGGTCAGCAAGAGATATCCAGTCTTGGGAATACGTTCCGCTAGGACCGTTTTTGGCTAAAAATTTCGGTTCATCAGTTTCTCCATGGGTAGTAACTCTGGAAGCATTGGAACCATTCCGAACTGCTTCTCCTACTCAGGATCCTGAAGTTTTAGATTATTTAAAATTTGAAGGAGATAAAAATTACGACATTAATCTTGAAGTGTACATTCAGCCAGAAAATGGCGAAGAAAACCTAATTTCTGAAAGTAACTACAAACACATGTACTGGAACATGACGCAGCAATTAGCTCATCACACAGTGAACGGTTGTAATATTGAAGTGGGTGATCTATACGCAAGCGGAACCATCTCAGGAAGTGATCCAAAATCTTTCGGTTCTATGCTTGAATTAACTTGGAGAGGTCAAAACCCGATAACATTAAGCAACGGACAGGAAAGAAAATTCATTGATGACAATGATACGGTAACGATGAAAGCCTGGGCTGAAAAAGATGGTGTAAGAGTAGGTTTCGGGGAGGTTTCCGGAAAAATCATTCCTACTAAATAATTCTTTAACCACAAAACATTTAACACATAAGTCACAAAGAAAAATTATTTTTTTGTGCAAATTTAGAACACATGAGATTGAAAATCTACCGATTTTCAAAAACGCATCAATGACAAGCATGGAAATAACGAAGAAATACATTGATGAGCTTACTTATAAAATTGTAGGTGCATGTATTGAAGTTCATAAAATTGTTGGTCCCGGTCTTTATGAAGATGTATATCACAAATGCCTACAGAGAGAATTCGATTTATTGGGACTAAAATATAAAAGCGAATTAGAAATTCCTTTGATATATAAAGAACTAAATATTAATTGCAAAGTAAAATGTGATTTTTTGATTGAGGATTTAATTATTTTAGAAATAAAATCGGTAGAAGAACTTCATAAAATTCACAAAGCACAAACTATGAATTACATGAATCTTTTAAAAGTTCCAAAGTCAATATTGGTTAATTTTAATGTCTATAATTTATACAATGACGGAACAGAAACCTTTGTCAGTAAAGATTTTGAAAAACTTGCATAAATAAAAATCTATTGATTTTTATTCTTATGTGTTCTAAAATATTTTCAAACAATTGATGTTAAATCTAATGTGACTTATGTGTCAAAAATCAATCTTTTAAATGAAAACACTCATCCCTTCAGAAATATCCTCAGTACAACTGCAAACGATTATGCAGACCGCCGTTTCACCAAGACCGATTGCATTGGCTTCTACGGTTGATAAACACGGAAACATCAATTTATCGCCGTTCAGTTTTTTTAATATGTTCAGTACTGTTCCTCCGATTTTGATTTTTTCACCTTCGAGAAGAGTTCGCGACAATACCACAAAACATACTTTAGAAAATGTTTTAGAAGTTCCTGAAGTCGTAATAGGAACTGTGAACTTTCCCATTGTACAGCAGATTTCTTTGGCTTCCACGGAATATGGCGACGGTGTCAATGAGTTCATTAAATCTGGTCTGACGATGAAAGATGCCGATTTGGTGAAACCGAAATTGATTGCAGAATGTCCAGTAAATTTTGAATGTCAGGTTTTAGAAATAAAATCATTGGGAGATCAGGGTGGAGCAGGAAATCTAGTAATCTGTGAGGTGAAAAAAATTCATATCAGAGAAGAATATCTTAATGCAGAAGGAAATTTAGATCAGGCAAAATTAGATATGGTGGCGCGTTTAGGTGGCAATTGGTACTCGAGAAACAACGAGAATAATCTTTTTGAAGTTCCAAAACCTTTAATCACTAAAGGAATTGGCTTTGACTCGCTTCCAGATTCAATCAAATTCAGTAAAGTCTTTACAGGGAACGATTTGGGAATGCTTGCGAATGTAGAAGTCTTACCTTCAGATCAATGTCATGATGATGAAAATGTACATTTGGAAGCTCAGAAGTTCCTATTGGAAAGTAGAATTGAGAAAGCATGGCAAATCTTGGTAAAATAAATTAATAAAATAATATTAGATGAAGAGAAGTATTATTTTATTAATTGTTCTTATTGCACTCCAGTCATGCTATTATCCTGTAAGGAAAGATTATGGTATTTACAGCAAATCACTGGTATTTTCAAAAAATAAAAAGTGGCTGATCAATAATATCAATACAGATGTCAATTCGCATCACAGAGAGTTGATGAATAAGGAAGTTTTGCAATTATTTAACGAAATGAGCGGAGGTAATGCATCCGATATGAAAACGGCAAAATCTGAAAATATTATTCAAAACTACATTCCCTCTGACCCTCAACCAGAGGATTTGGAAGTATTGAAAAACAGCTCAGACTATAATTATCTGGTGAATGTTTACACATTTAAGGTCAGAAACGCATTAGACAACACCATTGGAGTACAAAGCCAGTACAAAAGCAATGAAACCTTTGCGATGATGGATGTTTACGATATTAAAACACTGAAGAAAATGTATTCTTTTAAAGCATATTCAGAAGTGGGTATAGACAAGGATCAGAAGGTTACCATTTTCACCCCGACTACTGAAATGATGACGATGAAAAATTTCAGAAGTTTAATAAAATCGGTAAAGAAAAATGCAATAAAAACCGATACTTCTCCGTAGATAAACTGTAAAAAGACAGCTTTCGAAAAGCTGTCTTTTTACTTAAAATTTATTCATTCACTATTTTCTTATTGATAAATTCAATGCATTTTTCGACGACTATATGTAAATCTTGAGGTAGATTATCTTCTTCCCAAGGTTCTTTGGCTCCAAAAACGTGATTTCCATTTTCAACCAAAAACAGTTCAGTATTCGGATTTAAAATATGAAGATGCTCTGCATTTTTTACGTCGACACCTTCATCAGAGGTACCATGAACAATCAAAACATGCGCTTTTGCCATTTCCATCGAACGTTCTACATCAAATCGGTGTGGATCATTGGTAAAATCTTTATAAAATTGATAATAATGTGGCATTTGCTGTTTCGTCCTACCATTTTCTACGTAATAAACTCCTTTATTTTTCCAGTTTTCAAATGCCTCTTCTTTCGGAAAACGTTCGAGATTATCGACACTTGCCAAAGTGATTAATCCGTTAATTCTGATGTCTTCGCAGGTCTTAATGATTGAAATTCCTCCTCCACGACTATGACCTATTAGAACTATCTTATGGTCATCCACTTTTGGATCTTTAGCAAAATAATCGATTACGAAACTCAAATCTGAAATTTCTTTAGAATAATTATTATTTCCAAAAGCCTCCAAATCATCAAAACCGGTAGGATTCACCAAAGTAGTACCATTGTGTGAAAAATTAAATTTAACAAAGAAAAAACCAGCTTTTGCAAATTTTTCAGCCATCAAATTCCATGCTCCCCAATCTTTATAACCTTTATAGCCATGAACGAAGACAACTAAGGGTAATTTCTCATCGGTTTCAGGATAGAATGCATCGGCAAGGAAATTTTTGGTTTCAGGATTTTTAAGAAGTATGTTAATCTGTTTTATTAATGCCATAAATATTAATTTTTCGCCTCTTCAAATAATAATTACATTTGTGTAATATTTATTTTAACTTAAATATATGAAAAAATCATTACTCTTTTTACTTTCACTCTCATTTTCCTTCGCAATTGGGCAGATTACAAAGAATGTTTTTTTTGTAGGAAACAGTTATACTTACACCAATAATTTACCCGAATTAATAAACTTCATCGCAGCTTCTACAGGAGATGTACTAAATTACCAAAGTCATACAATAGGTGGTGCAACACTAAAGCAACATGCACAAAACCAAGCGGTAACTTCAGTAATTAATCAAGGAAATTGGGATTACGTTGTTCTTCAGGAACAAAGCCAGATACCTTCTTTTCCTACCA
Organism: Chryseobacterium sp. JAH; assembly: GCF_001507335.1. Lineage (GTDB taxonomy): Bacteria > Bacteroidota > Bacteroidia > Flavobacteriales > Weeksellaceae > Chryseobacterium. The sequence goes on from NZ_LMAH01000004.1 coordinate 79,451, forward strand.
CGTACATACAAACAGAAATGCATCCTTACGCAAAACAACTTGCTGATCTTACCAAAAGCTCAAATGCCTGCGGAAATCCTATTTTTTTTATGACTTGGGGCTACAGAACTGGCGATGCTACAAACTGTGCCAATGGAAATACTTTGGTTTGTACTTACGAAGGCATGGATGATTTAATTGCAAGCCGATACACAGACATGGCACAAATAAACGAAGGTCTCATTTCTCCGGTTGGCAAAGTATGGAGAACGATAAGACAACAATACCCTTTAATGGATTTGTATTCAAGCGATGGTTCACATCCCAGTTATTTGGGTTCTATGGCAGCGGCTTACACATTTTATACTATTTTATTTAAAAAAAATCCAGAATTGGCAACTTTCAACGGAAATTTAACTACCACAGAATCGCAGGTTATCAAAAGCATTGTAAAAAATACAGTCTATGATCATCTTAATACATGGTTAATCGAAGCAAATGATGTAGCCAGCAGATTTGGATATCAAACAATAGGAACATCTACCGTTCAATTCACAAACCAAACGCAAAATGCGACCATTTTTGCATGGAATTTTGGAGACGGAAACATTTCAGCTTTAGAAAATCCAACTCATACTTATTCTGCGCCTGGAAATTATCAGGTAAGCCTTACAACCAATGCATGCGGAATTAATTCCACTAAAACAAAATCTGTTACGATCAGCAATCTGGGGATAAATGAATTTAATGGTAATCCGGTTCAAATTTATCCTAATCCGGTTCATAATTTTGTAAATATTATTACAGATCAAAAATTATCAATTATTTCTTTAACAGATATTTCGGGACGTGCTCTCAAGCATGATTTGAAAAAAACTGAAAATGGCTACACCATTCCTTTATATCATGCGATAAACGGAGTTTACTTTTTGAAATATAAAACCGCAGAAAAAGAATACACTAAAAAAATTATCAAAAAATAGCTCTAATTTTGCATCATGTCAAATTTAAGAACAGTTACTGTACAACGCTATATCCTTCCGCTTCGTGAAGGTGGCTCACTTCCTGCTTTGGCAGAAGCCGATGATGATTTTAAGTATGTTTTAAAATTCCGTGGTGCAGGTCATGGAACCAAAATGTTGATTTCAGAACTTTTAGGCGGAAAAATCACGGAAGCATTAGATCTGAAAATTCCAGAATTGGTTTTTGCAAATCTCGATGTAGATTTTGGAAGAACAGAAGCTGATGAAGAAATTCAGGATCTGCTTAAATTTTCTGAAGGTCTAAATTTAGGTCTTCATTATCTTTCAGAGTCTATCGCATTCGATTCTAGTATAAAAGTTGATCCCTTTTTAGCTTCAAAAATTGTCTGGCTCGATGCGTTTATCACCAACATCGACCGTACTTTTAAAAACACCAATCTTTTGATGTGGCATAAAGAATTGTGGGTGATTGATAACGGTGCATCATTTTACTTCCATCATTCTTGGCAGAATTTTGATACTGCGGCGAAAACGCCATTCAAATACATTAAAGATCACGTTCTTCTTCCTCAAGCAACAAAATTGGACGAAGCTGAAAAGTATGCGCATGAAGTTTTAAATGATGAGATTTTCAGAGAAATCGTCAATCTTATTCCTGAAGATTGGTTGCATTGGAACGATGTCGAAGAAAGTCCTGATGAAATTCGTGAAGTATATTTCAACTTTTTGAAGACCCGATTAGAAAATTCACAAATCTTTGTAAACGAAGCTAAAAATGCAAGAGGATAAAATATACGAATACGCCGTTATACGCCTTGTTCCTAAAGTTGAGAGAGAAGAGTTTTTCAACATTGGGCTGATTATGTTTTCAAAACGTGAGAAATTCATAAGGGTAGAATTTTACCTCTGTCCGGATAAATTTAAACTGATTAAAAGCAAATTAGATTACGACGACATCATTCAGAATCTCGAAAGTTTTCAAAAAATTGCTAACGGCGCAAAAGACGGAGGACCTATTGCCCAAATGGAAATACCAGACAGATTTCGTTGGCTGACTGCCGTGAGAAGCGCTGTGGTACAGACTTCGAGACCGCATCCGGGAAAATCTAAAGACCTGGAAAAGACTTTTGGTAAACTTTTTGAGGAGTTAGTAAAATAACACACTCAACAATTTAGTTTATGAATTCACCCAAGAACAATATACATATCAGCAGGTTTTTTCTAAACCTGTTTTTTATTTTCTTTTTTTCAGCATCCTTATTTGCGCAAACAGCAAAAAGCACTCTACTGCAGCAGAAAACTGCCGTGTCTGAAGACATTACCTACAAAAAAGATAGTCAGGGCAAAGACCTCAAATTGGATATATACAGACCTAAAAATTCAGGAAGGGAAAAATTGCCGGTTGTTATTTTCCTGCATGGTGGTGCATGGGCACTTGGAGATAAGGTAATAGCCCCTGAAAATTATGTCGAACAGACGATTTTAAAACTGACAGAAAAAAACTTTGCTGTATTGAGTGTTAATTACCGTTTGGTAAGTGATGACGTTCATTTCCCGGGTCCTATTGAAGATTCTAAGGATGCGGTAAGATGGGTAAGAAAAAATGCAGATCAATATGGTTTTGATGCAGAAAACATCGGTTATTGGGGCGTTTCTGCAGGAGCTCATCTTTCGCTGCTTTCTGCTTACACACCCGATAATGAATTTGTTGGAGACCAGGAGCTTTCAAAGTACTCAGGAAAAGTAAATTATGTGGTTGATAATTTCGGGCCTACCGATATGAACCGACTTCTTCATACCAGAGCACCAAAGCCTTTACTTTTCATCGTTGGTTTAATCTCAAAAAAGATCATCGATATTAGAACAAAAATTGCAAAAGGAATGACAGGTTATGACGTTAATACTGAAAGAAAAAAAGTGATTGAATTTTGTAAAACCATTTCACCACTATCTTATACTCAAAATACTGTTCCTACTTTAATACTTCATGGCGACAAAGATAAAATAGCACCGGTCAGACATTCAAAACGGTTAAATAAAATGCTAAAAAGAACAAACACGCCACATGAATTTATTATCGTAAAAAAAGGAAACCACGGTTTTAAAGATACAGATAAAGCCTATCAAAACGATCTTAATGATAAAATGGTAAGTTTTATAGAATCACAAAACAAGTGAAATTTCAGATAGAAAATCTATTGATAGACAATATATTTTTTCAAAAAGAAGCAATAGTTTAAAATGTTACAAATCATATAATTAAAGAAAAACAATCCTTGAAAATACGATAATTTTGCTAAATTGATATACATTTTGATCCGTTTTGTATATAAAATAAGTACCTTGGCCGAATGCTTACATTATTAATAATAAAATAGCAAAAACCCTAATTATTTATTTATATTAAACTAAAAGGATATGGAATTTCTAAATGGAATTAATGCACTGACTTTAGTGTTCACATCACTGCTCATCTTTGCAATTGCTTACCGTTTTTACGGAATTTTCTTAGCGAACAAAGTGCTCCGTTTGAATGATAAAAACACAACGCCAGCCGTAGAATTTGCAGACGGAAAAGATTATGTCGCAACCAACAAAAATGTGCTTTTCGGACATCACTTTGCAGCTATCGCAGCGGCAGGACCATTAGTAGGACCCGTTTTGGCAGCACAATTCGGTTATCTTCCCGGTGCCATCTGGATTTTAATTGGCTGTGTTCTGGGAGGTGGAGTTCACGATATGGTGGTTCTTTTCGCATCGGTTCGGCACAAAGGACAGAGTTTAGCGACTATAGCATCCAAAGAAATTGGGAAGACCACAGGAACTGTTGCCGGCTTTGCGATTTTATTCATATTAATTCTAACACTTGCAGGATTATCATTAGCCTGTATCAATGCGATGCACGAAGCTTCATGGTCATTATTTACCGTTGTTATCACCATGCCGATCGCCATCATTATGGGACTGATTATGCGTTACAGAAAAAACTCGGTCACTTTTGCAAGTATTCTCGGTGGCATTCTGTTGATTGCAGGAATTATCGGCGGACACAGTTTAATGCAGAATGAGACGATGAATAATATGTTTACATGGGACATCAAAACCATTTCAATAGCCATTCCTTTATACGGATTTTTAGCTTCTGTGCTTCCTGTTTGGTTGCTTTTGGTTCCTAGAGATTATCTTTCAACCTATTTAAAAATCGGAACGATTATCATGTTGGCTATTGGAGTGATTGTAATTCACCCAACCATTCAAATGCCCGCTCTTACAGAATTTATAAACGGTGGTGGCCCCGTTATTGGCGGTCCTGTTTTACCATTTATTTTTATTGTTATTGCTTGTGGAGCAATTTCTGGATTTCATGCTGTAATTGCGACTGGAACAACTCCAAAAATGCTGAACAGAGAAAAAGAAATTCTATTCGTGGGATATGGAGCAATGTTGGTTGAAGGATTTGTGGCTTTAATGGCTTTAATTGCAGCATGTACACTAATGCCTGGAGATTATTTTGCCATCAACACCCCAAAAGATACTTACGATGCATTCTTAGCAACACATCCAAACTTACACGGTGTTGATATTGATTATTTCTCAGAAAGAATCGGGATTGATTTGCACGGAAGAACCGGAGGTGCCGTTTCTTTGGCAGTCGGAATGGCTCATATTTTCAACAAAATCCCATACATGGATCAGCTGATGGCATATTGGTACAACTTTGCGATTATGTTTGAAGCGGTATTTATTTTGACCGCAATCGACGCGGGAACAAGAGTAGGAAGATTCTTTCTACAGGAAATGTTGGGTTCTGTGATTCCTAAATTTAATGATAAGAATTGGACACCGGGAATTATCATCAGCAGTTTACTGTTCACTTTTGCCTGGGGTTATCTTGTTTTTACCGGAAATGTAAGCAGCATCTGGCCACTCTTCGGAATCAGTAATCAATTGCTCGCCGCTTGTGGATTAATCGTCTGTACGACAATGCTTATTCGTCTCAATCGAGGAAAATATGCGCTCTGTTCGGCAATTCCGGGAGTTTTTATGGCGATTATTACATTTTGGGCAGGCTACATTCAGGTGATGGATATTTATATTCCAAAACAGCAATATTTACTGGCGACTTTGGCGGTTGTTGCGATGGTTCTGATGCTTGTGGTTTTCGTGGGAGCATTCAGAAAATGGTATCAGCTGTTACAGGTGAAGACTTCGCACACCGATTTTTATGGTGAGACTGTGAAGGAATTGGTAGAGAGATAATTTGTAAATTAATATTAAAAAAAGAGACGCAATTTGATTTTGCGTCTCTTCTTTTTTAAAGCTTTATTTAATTTTAAAATATCAATTTTTCTTAAGTTTCTCAACTCTTTTAATCTCATTCAAAAGCAAAGGAAAAGCAGGATGAGCCATTCCGCCGTGATCAAAACCGTCTAACTCATATAAAACCGTTTCTTTATGGCCTTTCAGTTTCATCATTCTCCACATGTAAGCGTTTTCTTCATATCTGCCAAGAAGTTCTTTTTCTCTGTCACCAGTAATTAAAAGCAAAGGTGATGCATCAGCACGGATAAAATGAAGAGGAGCCATTTCATCGATTCTGGCATCAAGTTCTTCAATTCCTTTTTCTTTTCTGGTGGTAAAGTGGCTGATCATCTGTCCGCTGAACGGTATAATTCCGGCAAGCCTGTTTGCATCAATTTTATATTTATTTAAATAAGATTTATCCAAACCTACCATCGAAGCAAGATATCCGCCCGCAGAATGACCGGTAATGAAAATTAAATCTTCACTTCCGCCGTATTTTTTAATATTATTAAAAACCCACGCGGTTGCAGCAGCAGCATCTTCTATATATTTCGGAGCTTTTACCCTGGGTGAAAGCCTGTAATTGACAGCAATAATGGCAACTCCCTTATTTTTGAGTTCTTCCGGAATGTGTTTTTCCCCTCCCGTAATTCCGCCACCATGAAACCAGATGATGGTTGAAAAATTCTTTACATTTTTCGGGACATAAATATCCAAAACACATCTTTCGTTGATGTAAGCGTCGGATCTATCTGTTTTGTCATCATAATAATGAACGTTGGAAATAGTTTGATATTCCTGTGCGTAAATTTGAACGGATATAATGGCGATCAAGAATAGTTGGAGGAGTTTTTTCATTTTGAATATTTTGATTTTTAAATATACACAATTAAATTTCCTAAGGATTCTGCTTTTCGAGGAAAAAATAAAATACAAAAACAGAGACAAATCCCAACAGTCATAAGGATTTGAACATCAGATTTAGTCTAATAATTTTTTCAGAGCGAACTGAAACTATTTTGCTAAAATAATCTATCCTAAAAACGATAGCCAATACTCAATCCCAGTCTCAGCACCTGATCATGATCTGTTTTGTCTGCATTAAAAATAAGTCTTCCATAACCTGCATTAGCTTCGCAAACAAAACCTTTTTTGGTGACTAACTTCCAACCCAAACCCGCACCTAATGCTACATCATTAACATCTGTATTCTCAGTAAATGTCAAATGATCTGCAGAATAGATTTTTTTTCCGTCTATGGATGTGAACATTCCAAAACCTTCTGCAAAAAAACCAGAATCATATTTTTTACCAAAATAATATCTGTAATATGGGGAAATATAATAATTCATATCCTCCTCTTTTCTATTGTCAAAAACAAAAAATCCGGAGATACCTACTGAGGTGTTTTTGTTAAGAAATCGTTCATATCCTACCTCAACTGCTCCGGTTAGTGGCGTGAAAAGATTCACTTTAATTTCATTGTTTTTCTGGTAAGGATCTGCATCAGTTTCCTGAGCATTAAGAGAATAAAAAGTGCATAAAATAATGAGTGCTAAAAGTTTGTTTTTCATAAAAAAGTAATTTTAAATATCTGAGTGCAAAACTCATTTAATCAAAATTAAAACAGGTTTCAAAAGCTTAAAACTGTATAAAATGGCACTTATTTAACATTGTTTTTATATTCATTTGGTGTTTGACCAGTTACTTTTTTAAAAGAATTATAGAAAGTTGTTTTAGAGGTAAACCCAGCCTCTAATCCCATCGTCAACAGATTGTAGTTTTCAAATTCAGGATTTGAAATCATTTCTTTCACAGATTCCACCCGATACCGATTGATGTAATGAGCAAAATTATCTCCCGTCACCACATTTATAATTTGTGAAACATAGCCTGCGCTTATTCCCAGTTTCTCGGCTACTTTCTCTCTGTTGAGTGTACTGTCCGTATAAATATACTGCTCTCTACAAAGAATTTCCAGTTTCTGAAAATAAATATTATCTGCAGTAATTGATTCCCGATAATCCCCTGTGGTGATAACCTCTTCTGCTAAGCTATCTTCCGTAATTCCCAAATGAACTGTCGACATTGCTAAATCGTTGTTTAAAAAATTATAAATAGCTTCTTTATTTTTCGCCAGTTTATATTTATAAATTCCAATATAAGCTGTCCAATGAATGATAAACGTTGCAGCCAAAGCCAAAACACTCATCGTAGAAGAAATATCAGATTGAAAAAACAGCCCAGTGAGGTAAGTTGTCAACCAGACAGTTAACAATAAATACAGGATTGTCAATAATATGGTGATCCATTTTTTCTCCCGGAAATCTTTTAAATACTGAATCATGGAATAAGAGTAAAAAGGCAGAAACATGATAAAAAAGACAGCCATGGCAAGCTGAATTATCTGCAGAATATTAATAATTGACATGTAAGAATCCGGAATTTTATAAATCCCCGCAACAACATCAAGACAAATTATTGTATTTAGAATACTGTTGTAGACAAATGGTATGTAGCACAAATACGTTTTTTGTCGGCTTTTCACATTATCATCAATGCGGTTGATAATAAACAGAAATATGAAAGCAGGTAAAAGGAATATCCAGTCGATATTGTCTAAAAAACGTAATAATGGATATGTTTGAAATACACCCTGAATTTCAAAAACATAATTCAGCAACACAATTGAGAGTACGAACAGTAAAAATGCTAAATATCTATTGGATTTACTGTTGAAAAGAGCAGATTTCAAGATAACTAAGCCTAAGATCATTCCCTGAAAAACAGCGATATTTAAAAGTGTTGTGTAAATCAATTTGTAAAGCTAAAATAGGTTTTAAATATAGCTCATTCGCGTGAATTACTAATAGAAGTTTTATAGATTAACTTTTTTTAAGGAATTGAAACATGAGTTAGGCAGAATGGCTTGTTATTTTTCGATTTGAATAATCTTGAAAATAATGTGATTTATCTATGAAACTTTTGGAGGTTCTAATTCCTGAGCTTTACTTTTAAACTCAAATATTTTAGAAGTTTCAGTAAGCTTTAATGATTTTTTAGTTTTATAAATCCATTCTGAAAAATCACTTAAACTCTTAGGAGCATGACTACTGTGAACCCAAATTGTTTTGTTTAAATCATCATTATTTATGTAAAAGCTGTAATGTTCTCCATCTTGATAATTTTCAAAATATAATGTATCGTACATCTTAAAGTTGACGTTTTCAATAAAGCTGTCTAATTTCTTTTTTTGAAACTTACTAAGTTTGGATACATAATTTGTTTTACTCAAAGCAGCCTTCGTGTCGTTCGGTGACCAATGTTCACGTATAAAAACTGAATCAATATCTGTATTAAATTTTATCGAAAAACTTGTCTCAAAAGTATTTCCATAAGTAAAATCAAATTGTTCAAATTCTTTCTTTTTGCAATTGATAAGCAAAAATAGAATCAACAAAATAATCATCTTATGTTTCATGGGTTTTGATTAAATCTTCGTCAGCTTCGCATATTTCAAAATCAAATTTTTCTCACCTTCATGAAGGAAAACCACTTTTGCTTTGATATTCTGAGGATCAGTTCCATCCAAAAATTTCACTTCACCAATTCCGAAACGGTCGTGTCTCACTTTGTCACCGACTTCAATATCCTGCGAAGAAGCTCCGCTTGGATTGATTATTTTTGCAGTGGCCACAGGTTTTAGCTTTCTCGGTTCGGCAATCGGTTTATCACTTTCCGTTTTCGAGATTGTTTTCTTTTCGATTTTTTTGAAGCTCTTCATTTCGGAAGGATGTTCATCAAAAATATTGGAAGTAATCCCTGCGTTGTTGATAAATCTCTTTTCTATGGCAGGATTTAAAAATTCAATATATTCTTCATCCACTTCACTCAAAAACCTGGATGGTTCAGCATCGGTAATTTTCCCCCATTGGAAACGTGACACTGCGTATGAGAAAAATGCCTGTTTTTCAGCTCGAGTTAAAGCAACATAAAACAAACGTCTTTCTTCCTCCAAATCTTCTCGGGTTGCCGAACTCATAAAACTTGGGAAAAGATTTTCTTCTAAGCCAACCAAGTGAATAACCGGAAATTCAAGACCTTTTGAAAGGTGAATGGTCATCAGGGAAACCATGTCTTCATTATCATCTTTTCTTTGAGTATCTGCAGAAAGTGCAATGTTTTCAAGGAAGTTCGGTAGACTTGGGTCACCATCTTCAATCTGTTGCTGCTCTTCGATGAAACCCTGCATCGAGTTCATTAATTCCTGCACGTTTTCAACACGCGAAATTCCTTCAGGAGTCTGGTCATCTTTTAAAAATTTAATCAAACCGCTTCGCTTAGCCACTTCCATTGCAACACTATAGGCTGTTTCCGTTTTCAGCAAAACCTGAAACGCTTTGATCATTGACCAGAAATCGCTCAGTTTGGTTAAAACACCGTTGTTGAATTTCAATTGCGGCGCATATATTCCCAAATTGTCTAAAACTTTAGACACCGGAAGATTTTGCGAATCTGCAAAAACGATTAATTTATTTTGAGTGGTTTCACCAATTCCTCTTGTCGGATAATTGATGATTCTCATTAAAGCTTCAGAATCATTTTCGTTCACCAAAAGACGAAGATATCCGATCAGATCTTTAACTTCTTTTCTTTGGTAAAAAGACAAACCTCCATATACTTTATAAGGAATATTCTTTCTTCTCAAAGAGTCTTCAAAGGCTCTTGTCTGAGAGTTGGTACGGTACAAAATCGCAAAATCACTGAACTTTTTCTGCTCTCTGTTGCTCAGTTCCCAAATATTTCCGGCTACGAAATTGGCTTCATCTGCATCAGAAAGCGAACGGTACACCTTGATTTTTTCGCCTACTTCATTTTCACTGAAAACGTTTTTCTTAAACTGCTGCAGGTTTTTAGCGATCACCACATTTGCAGCATTCACTATATTTTGTGTCGAGCGGTAATTCTGTTCCAAAGAAACCGTCACTGCATCCGGATAATCTTTTTTGAAATTTAAAATATTGTAAATATTTGCACCACGGAAAGAGTAAATCGACTGTGCATCGTCTCCCACCACGCAAATATTCTCAAATTTTGAAGCTAAGGCTTTTACTATTAAATACTGAGAGTGGTTCGTATCCTGGTACTCATCCACCAAAATATATCTAAATCTGTCTTGGTATTTTGCTAAAACTTCAGGAAACCTTGTTAACAATTCATTGGTTTTTAGCAATAAATCATCAAAATCCATTGAGCCGTTTTTATAACAGGCTTCTACATATTTTTCGTAAATTTTTCCTATGAATTTCATATTGGCCTTTTCGTCAGCTTCCATTAATTCAGGATTGTTGTAGTATGCCTTTACGGTGATCAGATTATTTTTATAATTTGATATTCTCGCCTGAACTTTTTTAGGTTTGTATAGGTCGGCATCGATATTCATGTCTTTCAATACTTTCCTAATGACGTTCAAAGCATCCTGCTGATCGTAAATTGTAAAGTTTGATGGATAACCTAAATAATGCGCTTCACTTCTCAAAATTCTTGCAAAAACTGAGTGAAATGTTCCCATCCATAAGCTTCTCGCATTGCTTTGTCCCACCACTTTGGCAATACGTTCTTTCATTTCTTTTGCCGCTTTATTGGTAAAGGTCAATGCCAAAATATTGAAAGGATCTACACCGTTAGTAATCAAATGAGCAATACGCATTGTTAGTACACGCGTTTTACCGGAACCTGCTCCTGCAAGCACCATTAGAGGTCCTTGTAACGTGGTAACAGCTTCATATTGTGATTCGTTGAGTCCTTTCAGATAATCCATACAGCAAAAAAAATTTGGGAACACAAAATTAGTGTATTATAAGGAGAATTCAAATGATGAATATTGAACTTGGCATATTTTAAGTTCTAGATGTTTGTCGCCACGAAATCACGAATTATAATGCTAAATTTTAAAAATGGTTTTTGTTTTTCTTTTTAATTTCTAAAACTTTTTAAGCACAACTTACTTTATATTATCCTAGCAGCTTAAATTTTCACAATAGATTATCGAAATTTATGGCAAAAAAAATCAGCAAAATAAAATTCCGCTGATTCATTATATTTTAAATTTATTTGGCGTACGTTTTCAATCTATCTACCATATCTCCTAAGTCAAAGGGTTTTGCAATAAATGCATCTGCTCCCGCATCCAAAGCTGACTGTTCCAGGCCTCGACTTGCTGACATAATCAATACAGGAATATCTTTTAAATTTTCATCTGCTTTGATTTCTTTGCAAATATCCCTCCCGTCTTCTCCGGAAAGCCACATATCCATTAAAATCACATTAGGTTTAGAATCTGCATGTAATGTCTTCAGCATATCTGAGCCTTTATAAAATTTTTCAATCTCAAATCCTTCAAAATCAAGCATCATCTCTATCGAATCTACGATTGCAGGACTATCATCTACTACTAAAACTTTTGTTGCGTTAGGCATTTTGTTGTATTTTTTTTCTTTTGGGAATTTCGAAGCAAAAATCAGACCCCTTTTCTTCTGTGGAAGATACGTAGATGCGCCCCTCAGATCTTTTGATGATCTCAGAAGAAATATAGAGCCCAAGCCCAAGCCCGGGGAAAGTATAATCTTTAGAGCCACTTACTCTGTAATACTGTTCAAAAACTTTATTGTGTTTGTCTGAAGGAATTCCAATTCCAAAATCTTTTACACTGAACGTAACCATATTATCCTTCAATTCGGTTGCTACAATCACTTGGTCGGCATCAGGAGAATATTTAACTGCATTACTGATCAGATTACTCATCACCTGAGAAATCCGATGTCGGTCTGCATACACATTTCCGATATAAGATGGGTGGAGAATTATTTTGTGCCTTGAAGTCATTTGTTGTTCCGCTACAATTTCTTCGGTCAGTTGATCAAAATCAAATTCAGACTCATTCAGCTGTATTTTACCGTTCTGTATTTTGGTTACATCAAGCAGATCACTGATTAAAACGGTGAGCAGATCAATTTGACCATCCATTTTTCTGGCAACCTCAGCATTTTTCAGATCATCCTTTTTTATGAGATTTTTTTCGATAAACTGTGTATAGATTTTTAAACTCGTCAAAGGAGTCTTTAATTCGTGGCTTGCAATTCCTAGGAAATTATCTTTTTGGGTCTGCAACTGCTTGAAATCATCGATATCGGTAAATGTACCAATCCATTGTGATACATCGCCATTTTCATCATAGGTAGGAATTGCCCGTCCCAGAAACCAACGATATTCTCCGTGATTCTTGAGATCTATAAATTGATATTCCATTTCAAAAGGTGTAGCGTTTTTCACACTTTCTGCCCAAACAGCTTCAACCTTTGCATGAACTTCTGGAGTAAGCACTCTTTTGAATCCTTCGGAAGGTTTTTCATTTCTATCGAAACCCGTGTACTTATACCAATTATCATTCATGTAGGTCACTTCTCCATCTTTATCACAAGTCCATACAAACTGTGGCATTGAATCTGCCAAGTCTCTGAATCTTTCTTCTCTTTTTTGTATTTCTTGACGGGCAATGACCAAATCGGTAACATCAACTGCCATATTGTGTATCGCATACACCTCACCATTAGCATTTTTAAGAGGTTTATAAGAAAAATTAAAATAATAACTCTGTAGTTTTCCGTCAACCACTAAATCTACTTGATCTTCTGTAGCTGTATAAGTTTTCCCTGTTTTAAAAATATCTTTAAGAATAGCAATGAAGGGCTGACCTTCCAGTTCCGGCAAGGCATCTTCCAGTTTAAGCCCAATCACAGAGGCATCTTTCCCCCAGGTTTTAAGCATTAAATCATTCGCCAACTCTATATATAATTCATCTGTACGATAAATTGCTGTGGAGTAATCTGAATTTTTTATTAAATCTTCAAACCTGTATTCGCTTTCCATTAATTTTCTTTCGGAAATTACTTGATTGGTAACTTCCGTTGCGACAACACTTACCCCTATGATTTTCTTTTCATCATTATACACCGGGGAATATATAAAATTGAAAAAATGCTCTTCTAATATCCCCGATTTCTCTAAAAAAACCGGAAGTTTATCTCCTTTGAAAATTTCACCTCTTCCATACACGTTATCAAAGATCTCCATAAACCCCTGAGATCTCACTTCAGGTAAGGCTTCAAACAGAGGTTTACCTATTACAGAAGAATCACGTCCCCACAATTCTAAAATCTGCGGATTGGCATTCTGTATAATGAGGTCATCGCCAATCAACAAGCACATTGCCACTGGAGCTTGGCTAAACAATGTAATCAATGAACCCAGCGATACATTTTGTTCTAAAAAACTTTTCATGACGTGTATATTGCTCTTTGAAATTAATTCTTAAAATGGAAGAATGTTGTAGTAAAAATCAAATTCAGATTCCATCTTTTAAAACTACAAAATTTTATTAAAAATTTGTAACAATTCATGTATTTTTGACACTCATTGACAAAACAATTTCTATTTATGAAAAAACGACTTCTTAGTGTTGCAGCTGCTGCTTTTTTTGGAGTAATGCTGAATGCACAACAAATCAAATTCGAAGAGTATGATTTACCAAATGGTATGCACGTAATTCTTCACCAAGATAATTCTGCTCCTGTAGTTACTACAGCGGTAATGTACCATGTAGGTGCAAAAGATGAGGTTAAAGGAAGAACTGGTTTTGCTCACTTTTTTGAGCACCTTTTATTTGAAGGTACGCCAAATATCAAAAGAGGAGAATGGTTTAAAATAGTCTCTTCAAACGGAGGGCAGAACAATGCCAACACAAGCATGGACAGAACGTATTACTATGAAACTTTCCCTTCAAACAATGAACAATTAGGTCTTTGGATGGAAGCAGAAAGATTACGTCATGCTGAAATTAACCAAATTGGTGTTGACACTCAGAGAGAGGTTGTAAAAGAAGAGAAGAGATTAAGAATGGATAACTCGCCTTACGGAAACCTTTTTAACACGATTCAACAAAATCTTTTCACCAATCACCCATACCACGGTTCTGTAATTGGTTCTATTGACGATTTGAATGGTGCAAAACTAGAAGAGTTCAAAGCTTTCTATAAAAAATATTATGTTCCAAACAACGCTACTTTGGTGGTTGCCGGAGACATCAAACCTGAGCAAACTAAAAAATGGATTCTTGAATACTACGGAAGTATTCCTAAAGGAACTGTAACTCCTAAAAACTTCCCTAAAGACGAGCCGATAACAAAAGAGAAAGAAGTAACTGCTACTGATGCAAACATTCAGCTTCCAGCTTATATCTTTGCATACAGAACACCTAGCAACAAAGAGAGAGATGCTTACGTTTTAGATATGCTTTCTTCTTATTTAAGTAACGGTAAATCTTCAGTTTTATACAAAAAATTGGTAGATCAGGATAAAAAAGCACTTCAGGTAGCGGCTTTCAACCAAGGTATGGAAGACTACAGCGTTTTTGCATTCTTTGCAATCCCAATGGGAGCTACAACGAAGCAGGTTTTACAGAATGACATCGATGCTGAAATTAAAAAAGTACAGACTACTTTAATTTCTGACGAAGATTATCAAAAACTTCAAAACCAATATGAGAATCAGTTTGTGAATACCAATTCAAGCATTCAGGGGATTGCTTCTTCATTGGCGACAAGCCACGTTTTGATGGGAGATACCAATTTAATCAACAAAGAAATAGACATCTACAAATCTATTACGAAGCAAGATTTGCAAAATGCTGCTAAGAAGTATCTTAATTCAAACCAAAGAGTAATCATCAATTACGTACCTGAAAAAAAATAATCTCTTTTAGACCTTACGTTTTAAAAGAATTATTAAAATTAAATTTTTACAAATGAAAAAGCAATTAACATATATAGCAGTAGCATTTTTATTCACAGGAATGCTTTCTGCACAAAAAATTGATCTTAATGCAATGCCAAAACCAGGTCCTACGCCTGCCATCAACATTGCACAACCAAAAACTTTCCAGTTAAAGAACGGTTTAACGGTAATGGTCGTTGAAAACAACAAATTACCAAGAGTAAACATGAGCCTTTCGATGGACAGACAACCTTATTACGAGGGGAATATCGCAGGGGTGAGCGAAATCATGGCAAGCCAGCTGGATAACGGAACAACTACTTTAAGCAAAGACGAATTCAACAAAAAGATTGATTATTTGGGAGCAAGTTTAAATTTCTCTTCTGCCGGAGCTTCTGCCAATTCTCTTTCAAAATACTTTCCGCAGGTATTGACTTTAATGTCTGATGCCATCATTAATCCTAAATTCTCTGCAGAAGAAATTGAAACAGCTAAACAAAGAACAATTGAAGGATTAAAATCTGAAGAGAAAAACGCTTCGTCTATTGCATCAAGAGTTTCTAATGCATTGGCTTATGGAAAAAATACATCCAGAGGTGAATTTGAAACAGAAGAATCTGTCAAAAAAATCACATTAGCCGATGTGCAAAATGTTTACAAAAAATACTACGCTCCAGATAATGCTTATTTGGTAATTGTAGGTGATGTAAAATTAGATCAGATCAAGCCATTGGTGGAAAAAGCATTCAACAACTGGAAAAAAGCGGATACTAAATTCGCTGCTCTTGAACCAGCTGCGAATGTTGCTAAAACTGAAATCAACATAGTAGATGTACCTTCTGCCGTGCAGTCTGTAGTTTCTGTAGGAAACCTTAACTCATTGAAGATGAGTGATCCAAATTACTTCCCTGCAACCATTGCTAACTACATCCTTGGAGGTGGTGGTGAAGCCAGACTTTTCATGAACCTTCGTGAGAAAAACGGTTTTACTTATGGTGCATATTCTAGCATGACGGCAAGCAAATATTCTCCTGAGTTTTCAGCTGAAGCAAGCGTAAGAAATGAAGTTACCGATAAGGCTGTAAAAGAATTCATGAATGAATTAAATGGAATCTCTACGGTAAAACCTGAAGAATTGGCTAATGCCAAAGCTAAATTGAAAGGAAGTTTCATCATGGCTCTTGAGCAACCTGCAACGATTGCCAGATTTGCCGTAAACCAAAAGGTAAACAATCTTCCTGCTGATTTCTATACCAACTATCTGAAGTCAATAGATAAAGTAACGGCAGCTGATGTTTCAAATGCTGTAAAAGCGAATGTTTTACCAAACCAAAGCAGAATTTTCATCGCTGGTAAAGCGTCTGATATTTCTGAAGGATTGGAAAAATTAGGATATCCTGTAAAATATTTTGATGCCAACGCTAATCCTGTTGCAAAACCAGTTGCTCAAAAAGTTGACGCCAACGTAACAGTAGCGTCAGTTGTCGATAAATATATTACTGCTATCGGTGGAAAGGCAAATATTGCTAAAGTTTCTTCTTACACAATGACAGCTTCAATGTCTATGCAAGGTCAAACTATTGATTTTAAAACTGTAAAAGCTCAAGGTGGAAAAGAACTTAATATCGTTTCGATGGGAGCAATGACCCTTCAGAAACAAGTTTTTGACGGTAAAACAGGATTCTCTGAGCAACAAGGGCAAAAAGTTGCCATGACTAAAGAAGAAATCGCTGATAACCTTAAGAATACTGAGCTTTTCGAAGAATTAGGTTTTGCTAAGTCTGCAGATTACAAATTGGCAGGAATTGAAAAAATTGGTGGAGAAGATTCATATGCTATTAAAAATGCCGACAAAGCATATTACTACAGCGTAAAAACCGGTCTTAAAACAGGAGAAACTGAAACTGTAAAACAGCAGGGTCAGGAAATGACTGTTCCTACTGTATATTCTAATTATAAAGATGTTTCTGGTGTGAAAATGCCTTATACGATTACTGTTAATCAAATGGGTATGGACATGACCATGAATGTAAAATCTTACGAAGTGAATCAGGCTAAAGACACTGATTTCAAATAAGATTACAGATATCATTAAAAAGCGGCAACAATTGTTGCCGCTTTTTGTTTTTAGTGAAATCTTTATTTTGCGGTTCTGTAAAAAAACATTAAATTTGCCCATTCAAAAAGATATTAGAATTAATGGATACTATATTTACACTATTGATGGTTCTTATTATGATTGCCAGCATTTTATTGGTAATCGTTGTTATGGCGCAAAACCCTAAAGGTGGCGGTCTTTCAAGTACATTCGGAGGTGCATCTTCTGCACAGTTCGGAGTACAAAGAACCAACGACTTTATGGAGAAGTCTACATGGACTTTAGGAGCGGTAATTATCGTTCTTATCTTAATCAGCGTAGTTGTTACAGGGAAACCTAAACAAGCAGCTCCGGTTATTCCTACAGCTCCTACCCAAACAGAAGCTCCAGCTAATCAAACAGCTCCAGCTTCTAAAACGACAGCTCCGGTAAGTACTCCGGCGACTAAATAAGAAATACTTTATTTAAGATAAAACAAAAGCAACTCAAATTGAGTTGCTTTTTTATTTGAGTTTAATGAGCTCTATCTTATGTCTTAACTTTAATCCGGCTTTTAGAAATGAGTATTGCAACGGTTTTGTATCACGATAATATTTATCAATAAAAATCTGCATCGCTCCGTAAAATCTTTCGAGATAAACCTCATCTTTTATCGTGCTTTCGCCTTTGTGATGTAAGATTGACGCTTCTCCGTAATAGTAATTTTGACAACCATTTTTAAGTAAAGTATAGCACAAATCGATGTCTTCACCATACATGAAATACTTTTCATCAAGTCCGCCCACTTTTTTATAAACTTCTTTTTTAACAAGAAAAAATGCTCCTGTGATGACTTCTACTTCTGTAATTTCAAATTCGTCAATATCATTTCTGTAATATGATTTTGAATTTTTCTTTTTAAAATTGGTGAAGAGTTTTTCAAAAGAATTAAACATATCAGGCACTGAACGTTTGCTTTCCGGTAGAAAATTTCCGTTGGCATCATGCATTCTTACGCCAAGACATCCGAAATTACTTTTAGAATCAGCAAAATCTAGAATTTTATTTAAATAAAAAGCTTCTAATTCTGTATCCGGATTCAAAATCAAAAGATATTCTCCTTCAGCAGTTTCGATTGCTTTGTTATTGGCAACTGCAAAGCCTTCGTTTTCTTCCGAAGCAATAAATTTGACTTTTGGAAATTCAGGAATAAGATCACCCCACGAACTGTCAGTAGATTTGTTATCAATAACAATGATTTCATAATCTACACTTTCCCCATATTTTTCAATAGAACAAAGGCAGTTCCTCAGAAGTTGAGTCACATTATAATTAACGATAATGATTGAAAGCTTTGTAGTCATTTTAATCTTTTTCGTTATACGGAAGTCGATTGGTGATCGATCTTCCCAAAGAAATTTCATCGGCATATTCCAATTCATCACCTACAGAAATCCCTCTAGCAATACTTGAAAATTGAATGCCAGAATTTTTGAATTTTTTGTAAATATAATAAGCGGTTGTATCACCTTCCATTGTAGCACTTAAAGCAAAAATAAACTCTTTGGCATTACCTTGCTGCAATTTCTTTTCAATACTGGGAATATTCAGCTGATGAGGTCCTACACCTTCCATGGGAGATATTTTTCCGCCAAGAATCAGGTATTTGCCTCTGTATTTTCCCGTATTTTCTATGGCGATAACATCTCGTACATCTTCAACGATACAAATCAGTTCGTCGCTGCGTTTTTCATTGCTGCAGATTTCACAAATATCAAAATCGGAAAAGTTGTGGCATTCTTTGCAGTATTTAATTTCATTCACCAAATTGATGATTGACGTTCCTAAACTTGTCGCTCTGGAATTGGGCTGCTTAAGTAAATGAAGCGCTAAACGCAAAGCCGTTTTCCTTCCAATGCCGGGAAGTCCCGAGATTTCCTCTACTGCTTTTGCCAATACTTTACTAGGATATTCCATAAGACAAAAATAAGAATTATAGTTTAATTTTCCCACCTTTGAACGACCAGCAAAATATTTTCCAACTCAGATCTGAATATATTTTAAATTATAAAATCCTGTATTTTTAAACTGAAAATTCTCCATAAACCATTATCTTTGATCATCAAAATATTAAACAGAAAAATAACTAAAATGATTCTTAACAATCTTAACTATCCTCTGGATTTTAAATTCAAAATCACCACTCTTGCCAGCGATTTTAACATTACAGACAAAAATGGAAACTCTGTCGCATACGTTCGTCAGAAAATGTTTAAACTGAAGGAAGATGTTATTGTTTTCAATGACGAAAGCAAAACCAAAGAACTTTTCAGGATTCAGGCAAACCAATGGATCGATTTTAATGCGTCTTATTCCATTAAAGATACGATAGGAAAAAACTTTG
Organism: Chryseobacterium sp. JAH; assembly: GCF_001507335.1. Classification (GTDB taxonomy): domain Bacteria; phylum Bacteroidota; class Bacteroidia; order Flavobacteriales; family Weeksellaceae; genus Chryseobacterium. The sequence goes on from NZ_LMAH01000004.1 coordinate 99,030, forward strand.
GTAGATTGGCAAGAAAAGGAATGCGTTCTATCTGGAAGTCTTCCTACAACGTTTTAGACGAAGCAGATCAGCAAAAATTCACCATTACAGAAGATAATGCTTGGGTTAAATTTTTCGACGGAATGGTTGGTGAAATCCCAATTATCGGAATGTTTACCGGATATTTCCTGAATCCATCGTATACCGTAAAAGACATGGACGGAAAAGAATATTTTAAGCTAAAAAAAATGCCGTCGATGTTCGGAAGAAGATTTCAGCTTGATAGAATGGTTGATATTGACGACGAAGACGAAAGTTTAGTGGTTCTATCTTTATTGATGATGGTATTGCTTGAAAGAGCTAGAGGATAATACAGCTTTTGGCGGTTTCATTTTGGCAACTGGCTTACATTTTGAAGTCATGATTGTTCAAAAACATCCTAAATAATTTAGACCCCGGAAAAAACTTTAACAGATGAAATACCTAATCATTTTATTTTCAGCTTTTATGCTTATTGCCTGTAAAAAGGAAAAAGAAACCGTTACTAATCCAACAGATAAAGATTCTGTACATATCATTCAGGATTCTGCAAAGACAGACTCTCAACCTGCCAGCATTTTGGTTGATGTATTTCCTTTTCCTAAAGAAATCAAAGAATGCTCTTGCTATTTTGCAAGAAATAAAGCAGATTTCGAAAACGAAAAATATATTTATGCCGACGATGCAGGAAAAACAGCTTATATGAAACTCGACGGAAAAAGAATCGCTATGAATTTGATTTCCTCAAGCGATATGGAAGTGGATGAAGAACTGACCAAAGAAATTGAAAATGAGAACTATAAAATCTCCGTCAAAGGTAAAAAGATAAAACACGAAGAAGTTTTATTGTTTGAAGGTACATTAACTATTGAAAAACCGGACGGAAGCATCACGACAATGCCAATCTATGGAGAATGCGGATGCTAAACAGCTTCTAGCTTCTAGCTTCTAGTAAAAATACTGCTCCTGAATTTCGGGAGCATTTTTATTTCAGATCTATTTATCTATTTTTATTTGTCATATGCAATCTCCTAGTTTTAGTTGGTATTTTCGTTTCTAAATCATAGCGATTTCGTAATTTTGGTCAAAATAAATTTTATGGAACTATCAAACATAGAACCGCAGATTATCTGGAAGAATTTTTCCAAATTGAATGCTGTTCCGAGACCGTCAAAGAAAGAAGAAAAAGTAATCGCTTTTATCAAAGAATTCGGTGAAAATTTAGGTTTAGAAACTACAGTTGATGAAGTAGGAAATGTCATCATTAAAAAACCAGCCACATCAGGAATGGAAAACCGTAAATCAATCGTGATGCAATCGCATCTGGATATGGTTTGCCAGAAAAACAATGATGTGAATTTCGATTTTGAAACGCAGGGAATTCAGATGGAAGTTGACGGTGAATGGGTAAAAGCAAAAGGAACGACGTTAGGGGCAGACAACGGTTTAGGTGTAGCAACCATCATGTCGGTTCTTGAAAGCACAGACATTCCACATCCTGATTTGGAAGCTTTATTTACGATTGATGAAGAAACAGGAATGACCGGAGCTCTAGGCTTAACACCCGGACAATTGACCGGACAGATTCTTCTAAATTTAGATACAGAAGAAGACGATGAGATCGACATCGGTTGTGCAGGTGGAATTGATGTTACCATAAACCAAAATTATTCTACAGAAGCTTCCAGCGGACAAATCGTAAGAATTGAAGTAAAAGGTCTGCAAGGCGGTCACTCAGGAATGGATATTCATAAAGGGTTCGGAAATGCCAATATTATTTTGGGAAGAATCTTATACAAAGGTTTAGCAAACGAAAATATACAGTTGATTTCTATCGACGGCGGAAGTTTGAGAAATGCCATCCCGAGAGAAGCTGTGGCTTTGATTTCAGTGAGAAATTCAGGAGAGTTTATTGAAAATGTAACCGAAGGAATTAAAAAAGAAATTTTAGAAGAGTTTGCTTCCATCGAAGCCGGACTTCAGATCAATATTGAAAATTCTACAAGTTCTGACAAAGCGCTTTCTCAGGAAGATTCAAAGAAAATTGTTTTGGTCTTAAAATCTCTTCACAACGGTGTTTACAGAATGAGCCCTGACGTTCAGGATTTGGTAGAATCATCAAACAACGTAGCAAGAGTAGAACTAAAAGAAGGTGGTCTGAAAATATTAAACCTTTCTAGATCATCAGTAGATTCTTCTAAAGATTCTGTCGCTGAACAATTAAAATCAGTATCGGAATTGGCAGGAATGAACGTAGAATTCAGCGGTTCTTATCCTGGATGGAAACCAAAACCGGGATCTGAAATCGTTCAGATGATGGAAAAAATCTATACTGAAAAATTTGCAGAAAAACCTCACGTAGTTGCTTGTCACGCAGGCTTAGAGTGCGGAATTATCGGTGCCAATTATCCTGAGATGGAAATGGTAAGCTACGGGCCAACCATCAGAGGAGCACATTCTCCGGATGAAAAAGCAAACATTTCTTCAACACAGAAATTCTGGAGTTTTACGAAGGATATTTTAGCAAATATTCCTCATAAATAAACTGAACTCATGCTTGGAATCTGGAAAGGAAAATACAAATACAAACTGAAAAAAGATATGAAATTCAACAACAAAGAAGTTGAGTTTCTCTTAGAAATAAAAGAGTTTGATGGTGAAAATTTTTCTGGAACAATTGAAGACAAAGATGAATATTTCGGAACAAAAGGTATAGGAACAGTAGAAGGTACAATCAGTGGAAAGACCATCGATTTTATTAAGAAAATGCCTATTAAAACTGTTGTTTTGAATCATAACAAAAGAATCGAAGTTGCCAAGAAAAAGCACAAACCTATTTATTATTCGGGTGTTTCAGATCAGAAAGATACTTTTTCAGGCATATGGAAAATGAAGGGAGGACTTAGTTTTTATAATATGCAACTATATCTTTCGTTTCCGACAATAGGTTCTTGGGAAATGAGCAAAATGTAAAATAAATACTACATTTAATATCCAAAGTCTTTTGATTTTGGATATTTTTTTAAAAATTAAATTTCATGAAAAGTATCACCGTATTCTGCGGATCGAGTTTCGGTTCGGATGAAAAATTTAAAGATCAGGCAACTTTGCTCGGACAGACTTTAGCAAAACAAAATATACAACTTATTTACGGCGGCGCTAATGTCGGATTGATGGGTGCGGTCGCAGACGGCGTTTTATCTGAAAGCGGAAAAGCAGTCGGTGTTCTTCCTCATTTTTTACAGTCAAAAGAAATTGCGCATACTCAACTTACCGAATTGATTTTGGTAGAAAGTATGCATGAGAGAAAAACCAAAATGAATGACCTCTGTGACGGTGTTATTGTACTTCCCGGCGGTTACGGAACTCTGGAAGAGTTTTTCGAAATGATTACCTGGGCACAACTCGGGCTTCACAAAAAACCAATTGCAATTCTGAATATTGACGGATTTTATGATGATTTAATTAGATTCGTTAAAACGATGGTTGACAAAGGTTTTTTAAAACAGATCAACCAAGAAATGCTTTTGGTAAGTGATGATATCGATGAACTTTTGGGAAAGATGAGAAATTATCAGGCTCCGACGGTCGGGAAGTGGATTTCTAATGAAGGCATTTAATCATAACTTATCTAAAAATAGAACAACCATCTATGCTACCTGAACCATGGTATTTTACCGCTCAGGATTTATCTCAACAATTACACATTGAATTACATAATGATCATATTTTAAAGGGAAACAAACAAAAACTGTCGCTTGCAGGCAAGATAACGATCATGTATTATTTGAAATGGATAATGGAGAGTATTCAGTTGTTCATCTTACTTGGCAAAATCACCCAAAGTGTTATTGAACATAAGATCTTTCCTGATGCTAAAGAATTTTATTAATATCGACTTGAAAAAACAAAAAACTCCCGAGAAAATTTTCGGGAGTTTATATTTTTTATCTAATGATCTCTAAGGATATGGTGCAATCGCCACTTCAAGGCCTTCCATATCCATCGCCATATGCAGCTGGCATCCTAATCTGCTGTTGGGTTCTACATGGAATGCTTCACCCAGCATTGCATCTTCTTCATCACCCATAGGCTCAAGTCCCGGATCTTTGATGACGTAAACCTGACATGAGGCACACATCGCCATTCCGCCGCAAACCCCGATGGTTCCTTCTTCAGCCAATTCATACGAACGGATGATCTCCATCAAATTCATAGACATGTCTGTAGGAGCTACGATATCGTGGATTAAACCTTCCCTGTCTGTGATTCTTATATTTATATCGCTCATTTTGATAATCGTTGATAGTTAAAATTTGATGGTTGATGGTTTTTAGAAAAGTATGCACTAAAACACTGGTAACTGAAACCTAAAAACCAAATTAATCTATTTTCTTTACAACTGCTTTTTCAGCTTCTTTACGGCTACCATCGAAACCATCTACTCCACTTACCGTTGTATATTTTAGGACGAATTTTTTACCCGGATTTAATCTGTTGTAAACGCTTTGACACATCAAAGTCGCCTCATGGAAACCACAAAGAATCAATTTCAATTTCCCCGGATACGTGTTGATATCACCGATTGCGTAAATTCCTTCGATGTTGGTCTGATAATCTAAAGCATTATTGACTACGATAGCATTCTTCTCGATATTTAATCCCCATTGTGAAATTTCGCCCAATTTTGGTGTTAACCCAAATAATGGAATGAAATAATCTGTTTCAATATCAAATGCTTCCTCACCGTCTCTTACAACAGTGATAGCTTCTACCTTTCCGTCACCTTTGATTGCCGTAACTTCTGCAGGAGTAATTAATTTAATTTTACCCTGATTTTTTAAATCCTGAACTTTTTCTACAGAATCTAAAGCTCCGCGGAATTCATTTCTTCTGTGAATCAATGTTACCTCACTTGCAACGTTTGATAAGAAAACGCTCCAATCTAATGCAGAATCTCCACCTCCGGCGATTACTACTTTTTTGTTTCTGAAATGCTCAGGTTCTTTTACGAAATATTCAAGACCTTTCTCTTCATAGTCAGCAACATTGTCCATGGTAGGTTTTCTAGGCTCGAAAGTTCCTAAACCACCTGCGATTGCAATGGCTTTACATCTGTGAACAGTTCCTTTATTGGTAACAACTTCAAACCATTCTTCATCAACTTTTTTATAAGAAACTGCGGTTTCTCCCAAAGTAAAACCAGGTTGAAACTGCTTGATTTGCTCCATTAAATTATCTACCAACTCACCCGCATTTACAGAAGGGTAACCAGGGATATCAAAAATCGGTTTCTTAGGATACAACTCAGCCAACTGCCCTCCAGGTTGAGGAAGTGCATCAATGATATGGCATTTCATTTTTAACAAACCTGCTTCAAATACAGCAAAAAGTCCGGTTGGTCCAGCTCCGATAATTAATATATCTGTAGTAATCATAATATGATGATAATTTAATTGTATGTAACTGCAAATTTACTAATTTTAATGCGAAGCATATTTAATTGAGATTAAATAAAAAACTGAGATTTATCAAATCTCGTACGTATAAAACCTCCTTTTTATTTGGCAGTGTTTTTGTAAAATTTAAATTATGAAGAAATTACTTTATATAACGGCAATATTTGTTTTCTTTTTTGGTCAAAGTCAGATTACAAATATCAATGATGGAGAATCTTTAACACTTAGAATTCACTATGGTTTTTTAACTGCAGGATCAGCGAATCTTACAGCAAAGAAAGTAAACTACAAAGGTATTCCTCACTTATATGTAAAAGGTACAGGTTCTACAAGTGGAGCTGTGAAAGCTTTTTTTAAAGTGGAAGATTTGTACGAAAGCTACATCAATATGCAGACGGAGCTGCCCAGCTTTTATGTAAGGAATGTAAAAGAGGGAAGCTACTCACAGCATTTGCAGACGGTTTTTAATCATGATAACAACACCCTAATTTTAACGGATAAAAAAACACCTGCAAATGGTTCTAAAACAATAAAATCTGTTAAGGCAGTTCAGGATATGCTGTCCTGCTTTTATTTTTTAAGAAGTAAAACACCTGCCGAACTCAAAACAGGAACTGTTTTTAACATGAATGTATGGATTGATGATGAGATGTTTCCGTTTCAGCTTAAGGTTGTGGGAACTGAAAATTTAAAGACTAAATTCGGAACGATTAATGCCTTAAAAATTATTCCATCAGTAAAAAGCGGTAGGGTTTTCAAAGAAAAAGAAGGAGTAACAATGTGGGTTTCTAACGACGCGAATCACATACCCTTACTTCTAAAAGCCGAATTAGCAGTGGGATCACTCAAAGCAAGCATCGACAATTACAAAAACGTAAAGTATCCTTTAAAATTTACCAAATAGACGATCAATGTACATAATGCCTGTAACTTTTTACAGGCATTTTTTATTTCATGTAATATTTTTAAATTCTGAGTTGTTATATTTTTAAGAAAACTCACCATGAAATACAAAGCGCTCATTATATTAACATTACTCTTCTCCTGTACTGCTTATTCACAGAAAAAAGAAGTCAATCATATTGAAAGAAAACAGATCACTATTCGTAAAACATCCTCTACGCCCAAAATAGACGGAATTTTAGATGATGTTGAATGGCAAAACATTCCTGTCTCAACTCAATTCATCGAACGAAACCCCAATAACGGGAAGCCACAAGCAGATTCCATCAGGACTGAGGTTAGAATTTTATATGATGACACAGGAATTTATTTTGGCGCCCAAATGTATGATCCAGAACCTACGAAAATTGCTAAAGAGTTAACAGAGCGAGACGGAATCAGTAATGACGATTTTTTCGGTGTTACTCTGAATGGTTATAATGACAAACAGCAAAGTCTAGAATTTGTAGTAACCGCAGCAGGTGTACAGTTTGATGCCAAAATAACTTCAGACGGAGAAGACGACAGTTGGAATTCTATCTGGTACAGCGGTGCAAAAATAAATGATACTGGCTGGTCGGTAGAAATGAAAATTCCTTATTCTGAACTAAGATTTCCGAAAAGCAATGTACAGGAGTGGGGATTGAATATGTTCCGGAGAATCCAAAGAATAAAAGCTTCGTATGATTGGAATTTTGTTGACAACGCCAAAAACTCTTACACGCTGTTCGACGGTGTTTTGCTTGGGATAGAAGACATCAATCCTCCTACCCGACTATCTTTTACTCCTTATTTTTCAACCTATGTAAATAACTTTGAAGGAAAAACAACGGCAAATTTTAATGGTGGAATGGATGTAAAGTACGGAATCAACGATGCTTTTACATTCGACATGACCTTAATTCCAGATTTTGGACAGGCTAATTTTGATAATTCTATTTTGAATCTTACTCCTTTTGAGCAGCAATTTTCTGAACAAAGAACTTTTTTCACAGAAGGAACAGAATTATTTAACAAAGGTGGGATGTTTTACTCGAGAAGGGTCGGTGGAGAGCCTTCAAAATATCCCATAATCAGCGAACATGAAGAAGTTTTGGAATATCCTTCAAAGGTAAAGCTGTTTAATGCTTTTAAAATTTCCGGAAGAACAAATAAAGGTTTGGGAATAGGTTTTTTCAATGGGATCACTCAAAAAATGGAAGCCTCCATTTTAAATTCTGAAACCGGAGCAATCAGAAAAGAAGTGGTAGAACCCTGGAGTAACTATAATATTCTGGTTTTTGATCAGAGATTCAGTGTAAATTCATCCGTTTCTTTAGTCAATACCAACGTCACCAGAAACGGAAATTTTCGTGATGCCAATTCTACAGGCCTTCTTTGGGACCTTATCAATAAAAAGAATACGTACAAAACTTTTGGAAGCGTAAAAGGAAGCTGGGTAATGGATGATAATACAAAATTCGGAACGCGCGGTGAAGTAGGCGTTGAAAAAATAGCCGGAAAAAACCGTTTTTCACTCAACGGAAATGTTACCACAAAAGATTGGGACATCAATGACGTGGGATTTTCAACCAGAACAAATTTTGCCAATTATAATGCGTGGTACGGCTACAGAATTTTACAACCCACTGAAAAATTCAACAATATTTATTTAAATTTTAATCTGAACTATTTTCACAGACTGGAGCCTTTCTTAAACTCTAATTTTGTATTCAATAACAATAACAGCTTCACAGACAAGCAGTTCAGAGTATTTGGCGGTGGTATCGAATTTACACCTTTCGGACAGAACGATATTTACGAACCGAGAACTTTCGGCAGACATCTCAAAATTCCCGGATATTTTGATTCTTGGGTTTGGTTTGAAAGTGACAGCAGAAAAAAGCTGCAATATAATTTCACTATAGATTATTATGCATTTGATGAAAAAGGCAGAAATCAGGTTTTTACCAATTTCGGATTGCGTTACAGGTTTTCAGACCGTTTTAATGTCAATTGGAGCTTTAATCCAAGTTTCAGCAATAACGAAACAGGATTTGCTGGAAAAAGCGACAGTGAAATTTACATCGGTAGAAGACAGAGAAATACGTACGAAAATGCTTTGACTTCCAAATATACTTTTAATGAAAAAATGGCGCTTACTTTCACATTCCGTCATTATTTTTCAGATGTTACTTACAAACAGTTTTACACACTTAATCAGGATGGAACCTTAGCCGAAACTTATGATTTTTCGAAAAATTTAAATGGAACTTATAATGCTTGGAATGTCGACTTAAGATTTTCATGGTGGTTTGCTCCGGGAAGTCAGATGACTGTACTCTATAGAAATGCGACATCGAATTACCTAGATATTTCCAGACTCAATGTCAAAAATAATTACAATACTCTTTTCGATGAGGCGATGGTAAATAACTTTTCTTTAAAACTGACTTACTTCTTAGATTATAACAGGGTAAAAGGCTGGACAAAAAAGAAAAGTATAAAAAGTTAGTCTGCAATAAAGCTTTATCTCAAAATCAAAAGCCTCCGAAAATTCGGAGGCTCAGTTTTTTTTTATCTGCTACAAACCAAGATTTACAGTTATATTACAGAAAATCCTGTAAACTTAATTTACAGGATTTGAATTTATTTTAAGTTTAAATCCATTATAATGATTTGAACTGCTCTAGTGTTCTGATATCATTTTCGAAGAACATTCTGATGTCGCTCATTTGATAAAGCAACATGGTAATTCTTTCAATTCCCATTCCGAAAGCATAACCCGAATATTTTTCAGAATCTATATTAACATTTTTCAAAACGGCAGGATCTACCATTCCACAACCCATAATTTCTAACCAGCCTGTTCCTTTTGTAATTCTGTAATCGGTCTCAGAGTTCAGTCCCCAATATACATCAATTTCCGCACTAGGCTCTGTAAAAGGAAAGTACGAAGGTCTCATTCTGATTTTTGATTTACCGAAAAGTTCGGTTGTAAAAAATTGAATCGTTTGCTTCAAATCTGCAAAACTCACTTTTTCATCAATATACAATCCTTCAATCTGATGGAAAATACAGTGTGAACGCGAAGAAACTGCTTCGTTTCTAAACACTCTTCCAGGAGATAAGATCCTTATCGGCGGCTGGTTTTCTTCCATATACCGGATTTGTACCGAAGAAGTATGCGTTCTCAGCAAGATATCAGGATTCTGCTCAATGAAGAAAGTATCCTGCATGTCTCTCGCCGGGTGATATTCCGGTAAATTTAATGCGGTGAAATTATGCCAGTCGTCCTCAATTTCCGGTCCGTCTGCAACAGCAAAACCTATCGATTTAAAAATATCAATAATTCTGTTTTTTACAATATTGATCGGATGTCTGGAACCCAATTCTAAAGGAAAAGCAGGTCTTGTAAGGTCTTCTTTTTCGAGAATTATAGAAGATTCAGAAGATGCTTTGAAATCTTCCAATTTTGCAGCTACTGCTTGTTTCAAAGAATTGATCTTCTGTCCAAAATCTTTTTTCTGGTCATTCGGAATGGTTTTTAACGATTCATAAAAATCATTTAAAACTCCTTTCTTACCATTATATTTAATTCTGAAATTCTCAATTTCATCTTTGGATGTTGCACTGAAGCCGTTTACTTCGATTAGTAATTCTTCTATCTTTTCTGTCATTGTTTTATCCCTTTCAAAAATGTATCTGCAAAAATAAGGTTTTCCAATTAAAAAAGTTTTGAAATTATCATAAAAAAATCTGCCTTTTCAGACAGATTTACATTTTATTATTAAAATCACTTTTTTATTCTTCTTAATAAACGAATGATCAAGTATACAATGAGCGCTAAAAAACTTATGATGAGAATTTGAGCTGCATAATATCCAATATTATAACCGACTTCGTAAGAATTCATTTTTTAATTATTTCTTTTCTAAAGCTTTCACATTAATCTGAAGGCTTATCTCATCTTTAATCACACCATTCTCAGCAGGACTTTGGAACTTCACACCAAATTCTTCTCTCATAATATCTTTCGGTTCTGTTGCAATACTCACTACACCTTCGTTGACAGACACATTTGCTTTAAACTGAACCGCTTTTGAAATACCTTTTATCGTTAAATTCCCATCCAAAATCGTATTGTAATCACCTTCTGCAGATGGAGTAACTTTTGTAATCTCATAAGAAGATGTAGGAAATTTTTCTGTTTCGAAGAAATCTCCGCTCTTCAAGTGACCATTTAATTTATTTAATTGCTCAACATCATCTTTTAAATCAACAGACGTCAAAGAATTCATATCTGCTACAAATTTTCCACTTTCTAGTTTCCCTTCTTTTATAGTAACATCCCCACTTTCAAAAGTAATTGTTCCGAAATGACTCGTGTTTTCAGATTTAAAAACTTTATAGCCCTTCCATTCTACTCTGCTGTTCAAGGTATCAAGCACATATTGGTTTCCATCTTTGGTAGTGGTCACGTCATTACCGTCACTTGCAACAGGTTTTTCTTTTTGACATGATACAGCTACAGCAGCTGCAAAAAGCGCAGGAAGAGCCAGGGCAAATAATTTTCTTTGCATTTTGAATAAATTTTAAGTCTTTGTAAAATTACTAAAAATATGCCAGTGTTTTCTAAAAACCGTATTTTTGCCTTATGCTATTAGAGATAAACAATTTATATTTTTCACACACAAAGGAAAAGACTTTGTTCCAAAACTTCAATCTCAGATTGGATGAAGGGAAAGTAATTGCGCTGGCAGGTGAAAGTGGTTGCGGAAAATCCACTCTTTTAAGTCTCATTTATGGACTTTTAGATTGGGATCAAGGCGAAATCATGTTTAGAGGCAATAAACTGATGGGGCCAAAGGGAAATCTCGTTCCCGGAGAGGCTGAAATGAAATTTGTAGCACAGAATTTTGACCTGATGCCTTATGCCACCGTAGCTGATAATGTGGGAAAATTTCTTTCAAATATCAATTTAGCTAAGAAAAAAGAAACAGTCAGCGAACTTTTGGAGGTTGTGGGATTGGTAGAATATGCTAACGTTCTTCCTAAAAATTTAAGTGGCGGACAACAACAAAGAGTGGCGATCGCAAGAGCACTTTCCGTTTTACCTAAATTATTATTACTGGACGAACCTTTCAGTCATCTCGATTATGCTAGAAAAATCGAACTTCGGGAAAAACTTTTCAGATATGTAAAAGAAAAAAACATTTCTCTGATTATTTCTACACACGAATTGCAGGACGTTATTCCGTGGCTTGATCAGATTGTAATTCTTGAAAATGGAAGGCTGATACAGAATGACCGTCCTGAAGAAACTTACAAAACCCCATACAACAGTTATGTGGCTAAACTTTTCGGTGAGGTCAATATTTTTACAGAATCCGAAATGAACGATTTTGGAATTTCTAATTTTGCGTATTATCCGCAACAGATACAAATTTCGGAAACAGGTTTTCAAGCAGAAGTTCTTGAAAGCAGATTTGCAGGAAATCATTACTGGAACAAATTGATTTCAAAAAACAAAGAACTCATCATTCACACCACTGAAAAGATGGAAGGAAGTCAAAAAATATCTTTCTCTTAATAATTAACAGTTTTTTATCATCCTTAATGTTAGTTTGTGGATAAATTTAAAACATTTATTCAACTGATTTCCAGCAATATTATTAAATTTGAATCAGCAACAACATAAGGAAACTTTTGGTTCAATTCTCTTCCACCCAATAGACTGAAATTAGCATTTTTCTCCTGCAATGAAGTCTTGGAAGTTTACACTGTCCAATCTTTTCCTTTTTTTATGCAAAAAATGCGTCCCAAACGGAACGCATTCTATATTATAAAAGGAAATATTTTTAAGCTTTTTTTACAAATTCAGACTTCAAAGCCATCGAACCAAAACCATCAATTTTGCAATCGATATTATGATCGCTGTCTGGTCTTAATCGAATGTTTTTAACTTTAGTTCCTGCTTTTACAGGTTTCGGAGCACCTTTTACGGGTAAATCCTTTACAACCACTACAGAATCTCCGTCTTGCAGTTCATTTCCGTTGGCATCTAAAATTTTTCCTGCATGGTCATTTTCAGCAGCAGTTTCTTTAGGATTCCATTCGTAAAAACATTGTGAACAAACCATCAGATCATCCTGCTCATACGTAAACTCCGAACTACATTTTGGGCAGATTACTACATCACTCATTTTTTAATTTTTTTGCAAAGATAGTTTTAAATGTCGGATGATGGATGATGGAAGAAAGAAAACTCATTGATCACAATACTACTTGATACTTCTCCAATTTCTGTTCAATGGTATTGAAATACTTCCTCCAATAATTGTGCTTTTTCAGTTTTTTAACCACCAGATTTTTATAATTTTCATTTTTTGATTCTAATAAGTATTCTACAAACCTATCCAGATACATCACTTTATTTGGGCTGTTAAAATCAGCCCTAAGAAAATCTTTTTCAAAATAATGTTTAACTTCATCAGGATATTTATCTGCAATACAATCGAATGCGAAAGAATTATTATGTTTCAAAGCTAATTCTTTCATTCTTGGAAGTAAATACTCATCAATCTTTATATTTTTAAGAATAATGTGGTAAAACATATAGTACAAATCTTTGTCAGAATGCAGAACAATACTGTCTAATTTTTGAAAAGTTCTATCTTTTGCTAAAGCATCGGATATTTTTTCATTACGGACATCATCAATGGTATCTGCTTTAGTAATCGATTTTAAAGCTACTTTCCATTTGTAAGCATTGTAAATAATCCATGATAAATCATCATAGCCACCAAGGCACCCATCCTGAGTTTCCACATTTTCATTTTTGTTAATTTCAAAACTAAACAATTGGATTACTTCTTTATGATTCTTCACCAACTCTGTAGCAGCGTAAGCTCTGATAACCGGCTCTTTGTGTTTAGCAAGCTCAAAAAGTTCTTTTTCAGAGATTAATGATTTCAACTTTTCAAAGCGGTTAAATTGCTCACTAGGAGAGCAGACGATTCCCACACAATCCGACTCAAAGACATTATAATCAATCATTTTTTGAATCAACTCTTCCTTGGTTTGCCCTAAGACTAAAAAGCTGGCTACTAATAATAAAAAGCTTAATATATGTTTCATATCGAATAACTTCCAACCAGATACAAATAAAACGAATTTGATTGAAAAAAAATATAATTTTATTAAAGTTCTTACTCATCCTCATTTGTAGTAAAAACACTAATTGAGTTACTGCAAAATAGTTTCTTAAGTGGGTCAATAATTTAAAATATCAAACTTACATATCCCAAATTTAAAATTCGTATTTTTGCAAGTTCAAACAGCATACTGCAACAATGGAATTAATACACAGAAACTTGGCCATCGGAATTCACGATGCTTTACAAGAAACTTTTTTTGAGAAAAATAAATATGCCGATAAAGTAATCGAAAGACTTTTAAAGGCTCACAGAAAGTGGGGAAGCCAAGACAGAGCAGTTGTTTCGGAGATTTTCTACAACATCATCCGTTGGAAAAGACGCCTTGAATATTATATGGGCGAAAGCGCAAAACCCAACAATATTTATAAAATGATTGTTGCTTACTGCCTGTGGAGCAAAACCAATTATAAAAGATTTGAAGAATTTGAAGGCATCAAAATCGCCGATATTACAACCAAACTTAAAAAAGGAACTGTTCCTACAAAATCTATTGAGCATTCCATTCCTGAATGGTTGGCAGAAACATTAGAAAAAGAATTGGGTCCGGTTTGGGAAAAAGAAATGAAAGCTCTGAACGAACAGGCTCCAACAGTTTTGAGAGCAAACTCATTGAAAACTTCGGCCAAAGAGTTGATTTCAGATCTTGCTGTTGAAAATGTAGTGGCATATACTGTGAAAAATTATCCTGATGCCGTGCAGTTAGAAGAAAAAAAGAATGTTTTTCTTACAAGTGCATTTAAAGACGGATTATTTGAAGTACAGGATGCAACATCTCAAAAAATAGGATATTTTCTTGACGTAAAAGAAGGTCAGAGAGTCGTTGATGTTTGTGCCGGAGCAGGTGGAAAAACTCTTCACTTAGCCGCATTGATGGGCAATAAAGGTCAGATTATCGCTTTAGATATTTACGAATGGAAATTAGCTGAACTGAAACGTCGTGCTAAAAGAGCCGGAGCTCACAATATTGAAACCCGTATGATTTCTGATAACAAAGTGATCAAACGTCTTCACGAAACAGCAGACAGACTTTTGATTGACGCACCATGTTCAGGTTTGGGAGTTTTGAAAAGAAACCCAGACAGCAAGTGGAAAATCGATCAGGCGTTCATCGACAGAATCAAAAAAGAACAGCAGCAGATCATCCAGGATTATTCTAAAATCCTTAAAAAAGGTGGAAAAATGGTGTACGCTACTTGTTCTGTTCTTCCATCAGAAAACAACGAACAGGTTGCTGAATTTTTGAAAAACAATCCTGATTATAAATTAATCAAAGACGAGAAAATAATGCCTAGTCAGGGCTACGACGGATTCTATATGGCTCTGATCGAAAGATTAGCTTAAAATTATTTTAATCATACGATATAAACTACTCTATTTTTTGGAGTAGTTTTTTTTATAGAAATAAATCAAAACTTTACCTTTGTACAAACCATCAAAACATCATGAATAAACCTTTAATCCTTTGTTTCTTCGTATTTTTATCTGTTTTAAATTTTGCTCAGACTTACGAAATTCAATATATGAGTTCTTCCAATGGGAAAATTCAACCTAACCAAAACCCTACCATAGTTTGGGTAAACGAGAGCGAAAACTACATTTTAAGTTCTAAAACAAAAGAGCAGAAAAATGAATATCCTTTTGAAATCAGCAAAATTGAAAAACCTTCCAACACGATTGTATCTTACGGGTTTTTAAAGCTCGGAGATATTATTTCTACTTCGGATTCACAATCCATCGCAAAACAAAATTTTGAATTCACAGATAAAACCAAGAAAATTTTGGGGTATACCTGTAAACACGCGGTCACCAAAATCAATTCAAACAACATTGAAGTCTGGTACACCAATGACCTAAAACTAAAAGGAGGGCCTTCAAGTTTAGGGCAAAATTTGGGTTTAGTTTTAGAAATCGAAAGAAATGGAAACTCTGCTACGACCGCAACTTCACTGAAGAAAATTAAAAAATCAGGAATTGAAAATATAATCAACAAACCTATCACTACGACAGATCTTTTAAGCTACAGAGATTTACTTTGGAAAAGCAGGTTCACAACTTTAAAGGTTTTTGAAAATGAAATCATCAACTTCTCAGACCAATCAAAATCTGATGAAAATATTAAAAGATTCGCCAACGGAACAATTATATTAAAGAAAATTAAATTTCCACAGCTTACTGAAGGTGAAAACGTTTTTGTAGAGTTAAAACAACAATCCAACGGTGATGCTTACGACAGAACAGGAACTGTATTTTTTATTCCCCAAGATAAATCGCAATCTTTTTTTGACGGATTGGAAAAAGGAGTAAAAACACTTCCGGTTTATGAAAACGGAAATGGGAAACAGTATTTTGGAATCAACTCAACTGAAAATTATCAGCCGACGGTTGAACTGATGAGATTTTTTACCGCTTTCGGAATCAATAAGTTTAATAATCTAGAATTAAAAGATAAAACCTGGCAAACGCTAAGTCCGTTTCGTCAGGATATCACCGAGCTGAAACCTTCTCTTTCCGAAAAAGAAATCTTGGTAGGAACTTTCATCGGAAATTACGACAAAGGCGGTCACAAAGTAAGTTTAGATATCACCATTCACAAAAGCGATCAGATTGTCTATAAAAATAACAGAGTAATTCCGCTCTTCAATACAACGAATATTATGGAAATGGCTGGTCAGGATTATGCGACAATGTTTAATAATGATAAAGGGCTTTTTGTAGAATTTGATTTGGAAAAAGATTTAAAAAATGTTCAATTACGATACATTACAACAGGTCATGGCGGCTGGGAAAACGGTGACGAATTTATTCCGAAAACCAATGCTATTTATATAGACGGAAAAATAACTTTCTCATTTACTCCTTGGAGAAGCGACTGCGGATCTTATAGATTGTACAACCCTGCATCAGGAAATTTTCCAGACGGACTTTCTTCTTCAGATCTCAGCAGATCAAATTGGTGTCCCGGAACAATTACCAACCCCAACTATATTCAAGTAGGAGATTTGAAAGCCGGAAAACATACCATCCAGGTTAAAATTCCTCAGGGAGAACCTGAAGGAACGAGTTTCAGCGCATGGAATATTTCGGCTGCTTTACTCGGATCAGAGTAAAAACAAAACCTCCTTGCAATATTATTGCAAGGAGGTAAAAACACAAATGATGAAAAAAAATTATTTCGAGCCACAAAGTAATGAAAAATATTTGAATTATTAATTGTCGGAAATCAATATTTTTCATTTTTTGGTCGTCAGTATCCATGACCTTAGATGGTAGTGAAAAATATCAACCAACACGTAATAAAAATTGTCAGCAAAATAATAAATTATTTAAATTCAATTAATTTAATTAAAAATATAAACTTTAATTAATTTTTTTTAAAAAAATTTATATATTATTTATAATTTTGCTTTCAAATAAAAATAACATGTGTGGAATCGTATGCTTGTTTGACGCCAAACAACAAACCGAGATATTAAGACCCCAGGTCTTAGAAATGTCTAAAAAAATTCGTCACAGAGGTCCGGACTGGAGCGGTGTTTTTCAAAACGAAAAAGTTTTATTTTCTCATGAAAGACTTGCTATCGTTGATCCATCTTCTGGAAAACAACCTCTATTTTCTAAAGACGGTAAAATCGTTTTAGCTGTAAACGGAGAAATATACAATCATCGTGAGCTGAAAGAAGAATTTCCTGATTATGAATTTCAAACCCAATCTGACTGCGAAGTTATTCTGGCTTTGTATCAAAAATACGGAAAAGATTTTATTGAAAAATTAAATGGAATCTTTGCTTTTGCTCTTTACGATATCGAAAATAATATATATCTGATCGCCCGTGATCATATGGGAATTTGCCCATTGTATCAAGGTTGGGACAAAAACGGAAACTACTACATCGCCTCTGAGCTTAAGGCTTTGGAAGGATTCTGCAAAAAAATTGAAACTTTTCTTCCGGGACATTATGTTTACAATATTGAGGGAACAGAACTTCAACAATGGTACAAGAGAGACTGGGAAAGTTTTAATTCGGTAAAAGACAACAGTACAGACATTAGTGCAATCAGAAAAGGATTGGAAGCAGCGGTTCACAGACAGTTGATGAGTGATGTCCCTTATGGTGTTCTCCTATCCGGAGGCCTAGATTCTTCTATTATTTCAGCGGTTACAGCAAAGTATGCGAGACAGAGAATCGAAAGTGGAGACACACAGGAAGCATGGTACCCGAGACTGCATAGCTTTGCGGTAGGGTTGGTTGGTTCTCCCGATTTGGAAGCAGCGAAAAAAGCGGCAGAACATATCGGATCCGTTCATCATGAAGTTAATTTTACTGTTCAGGAAGGTTTGGACGCTATCCGAGATGTTATTTATCATTTGGAAACATATGATGTGACAACCATCAGAGCCTCCACACCAATGTATCTTTTGGCAAGAGTAATCAAATCGATGGGAATCAAAATGGTCCTTTCAGGTGAAGGTGCCGATGAATTGTTCGGAGGATATCTGTATTTCCATAAAGCTCCAAATGCAAAAGAATTTCATGACGAAACGGTAAGAAAATTAGGAAAGCTTCATCTTTACGATTGTCTGCGAGCCAACAAAGCATTAATGAGTTGGGGAATTGAAGGAAGAGTTCCGTTTTTGGACAAAGAATTTATGGATATTGCTATGAATGTAAATCCTCAGGATAAAATGATCAAAAAAGAAGAAGGAAAAATTGAAAAATGGGTGTTAAGAAAAGCTTTTGAAGATATTTTACCCGAGTCAATCGCCTGGAGACAAAAAGAACAGTTCTCTGACGGCGTTGGATATTCTTGGATTGACACGTTGAAAGAAGTTGCAGAAAAATATGTGACTGACGAAATGATGACGAATGCAAAATTCAGATTTCCATTAAATACTCCTCAAAACAAAGAAGAATACCGTTACAGAACTATTTTTGAAGAGCATTTCCCAAGTGAAACTGCAGCTGCTACTGTACCTTCTGTACCTTCTGTGGCATGTTCCACTCCCATCGCTTTAGAATGGGACGAGGCTTTTAAGAAAATGAACGACCCTAGTGGAAGAGCCGTGAAAGTGCACGAAACTTCTTACTAAAAATCGGCAAATTTATTAATCCTGTATTCTTACAGGATTTTTTATTGAATAAAATCAAGAATATTTAGATAATTTAACTAAGTATTAAACTTATTATCTAATAAATAATTATATTTGAAAAATTAAAAAAAATCTTTGCTGTAACATGAAAAGAAACATTACTATTTTATTTGCTTTACTATCTGTAAGCTTCGCTTTTGGACAAGGTAAATATGGAAAATATCTTAATTCTAAAAAGCTGGCTCTTACCTATAAAAGTGTAAAACCTGTCGATAAAGATGATTACTATCAGCAATATTACTGGTTGGTAAAAGCTGAACAGTTAAAAACCTTCCCTCACCTTGCTGATATTAAACCTGTAGTTCTTTATAACTTTGTAAAAAAAGTAAATCCTCAGAATCCAACAAAAAAGCTGGATGACAGAGGAAAAGAATTAAGAAAAACAGCAGAATTATCTCTAGATCAATATTTCAAAAACAAAAATTTCCAAAACAATCAGGTATTGTTATACAATTTGGAAACTTATGTTGACCCTTCACAAGGAGAATACTTTACTAAAGTAGATGCAGAAAAAATTAAAGAATTAGTGCCGAAAGAATTCTTCGGATTCGCCTCTTTGAACAAGAAAACGATGGAAGAAACAATCTATTATCTATGGGTTGATAAGAAAAAAGACGAATTTAATATTGTCGATATTGTTCCTAACGAAAAGGAAGACAAGAAATTCTACGCTTCATTGAAACAGTACTTGCCAAAATATAAATTCAACAGAAAATATATGCCTACGGTAAAGAAGGGAACAAAAGCTGATAAAACAGATAAAGACTTCTTCTACATTATGCCGTTTGAGCAGAACGTAGACAACATCGAATACAAAACAGACGATTTTAAAACTTTCACATTGAGCCAGGTAAAAAGAGAAGGCGAAGCGTGGATAGGAGTAGAAAAGCCTAGAAAATAAATTTAAAACTTACCATCAAAACCCCGAGAAAATATTTTTTCGGGGTTTTTTATTATCTTCATTTCATCAAAAATCACCTTACTATGAAAATTAAGCTCAGTATTATTTTTTTCTTTTTGCTTGCTTTTGTTTCAGCACAATCTTACAAGTCAGTTTATGATTTCAAATGGAAACCACAGAAAAAAGCGACTGAATATCTGCAGGAAGATTTTGCTTTACTGATTCATGACAACAAAACATCAGAATTTTTATCTTATATAAAATTTAAAAATGACTCAACGAAAACAATAGCCCTAAAAGAATTCAAGAAAAAAAGGATTGGGAAGTCTTTCGTTTGACTACAAATATGGTCAGTCAAAATTCAATGATGTTGTTTCAAAAAATTATATTAACAAAGAAACTCTATTCGAAAAACAGCTTTATGACAAAATTTTCATCGTAAAAAACCAATGTACAATTGTTTGGAAAATATATTCGGAAAAGGATATTTATTTAGGCTATTCTATTCAAAAAGCTAGTACTGAGTTTGGCGGTAGAAAATGGACTGCATGGTTTACGACAGAAATTCCCGTTCAGGATGGACCGTACAAATTTCATGGATTACCCGGATTGATTTTAAAACTCAATGATTCCGAAAACGAATTTATGTACAAAATGAAGTCAATCACAAAAGAAACAAATGATATTTCAGAAAGAAACTACGGCACAAACAACATGATAAAAACTTCTTCTGAAAAATGGGCTAAAGTTTGGGAAGATTACAAAAAACAACCTTCCTCTATCTTTGGACTTCAAAATTCTTCCGGTGACGGATGGATGAACAGTATTAGTATTGATGGAAATCCTGGCGACAGAGGATTCAAAGAAAATTTTGACAAAAAGCAGAGATTATTTTTACAGAATTTTGAAAATCCAATAGAATTAATAAATGCTTGCGATTAATCACAAGGACTACTTATCATATTGTTATGTGTAATTAAAAATATCGGTTCGAAAATTGTAACTTTAAATAATTAAAAATTTAAGCTTAAAATTCAAGTTTAAAGATAATTTAATTGCATGCCCACAACCACATCTCCCCGCCAAACCGTAAAAAAAGTTCTTCCTTTAATTTTAGCGACTGCCATTTTTATGCAGATGCTGGATTCTACGATTTTAAATACTTCCCTGCCTTCTATTGCCAGAGATTTAAATGAATCTCCGCTCAATATGCAGAATGCCATTATCAGCTATGTGTTGACATTAGCGGTTTTCATGCCGGCGAGCGGTTTTTTGGCAGACCGGTTCGGCACGAGAAGGGTTTTTATCTTTGCTTTGGTGCTTTTCAGTCTGGGGTCGGTGTTTTGTGCGCTTTCACAAAATCTGACGCATTTGGTGATTTCAAGAGTCATTCAGGGAGTCGGGGGAAGTTTGATGACACCGGTCGGGAAATTAGCTTTAATCAAAACTTTCAACAGAAACGAATTGCTGAAAGCCATGAATTTTGCCATTGTTCCCGCTTTGATTGGCCCAGTTTTAGGTCCATTGGTTGGCGGTTACATTGTAGATTATCTTTCATGGCATTGGATTTTCCTCATTAACATTCCGATTGGAGTCTTAGGAATTGTTTTAGGTTTAAAATTCATGCCCAATTACAATTCGCGGGAAACTGATTTTGATTTGAAAGGTTTTATGATTTTTGCTGCTGCCTCTCTACTACTTTCAATCTCTCTCGAATTATTCGGAGATATGCAGAATATTACACCGGTTTTACTCGTTTTCATATTAGGGTTTCTGTTTCTGTACTATTACTATACACATGCAAAAAAAGGAAAAAATCCTATTTTCCCTCTCAATCTATTTCAGGTTCGTACGTTCCGTGTAGGAATTGTAGGAAATCTTGCCACACGATTAGGAATCAGTTCCGTTCCCTTGTTGCTTCCTTTAATGATTCAGATTGCCTACGGACAATCGGCCGTGGTGTCAGGATGGATTATTGCTCCGATGGCTTTAACAGCGATGTTCGGAAAATCTTCTGTGATCCGAATTTTGAATAAATACGGGTACAAAAAAACCTTGATGGTCAATACGCTCGTGATTGGAACCTTAATCTGCTGTTTAGCAATTCCTAATATTCATGATTCTATTTACTGGTTTGTTCCGGTAATTGCGATTTTGGGATTTTTCAATTCAATACAGTTCACCTCGATGAACACCATTTCTATAGCAGATTTACGAAACTTCCAGACCAGCAGCGGAAATTCGCTGATCTCAGTAAATCAGCAATTGGCCATTGGTTTCGGGATTGCATTTGGTTTAATTGTTTTAAAAATTTACGAAAACAGCCCTGAGCTGATTCAGCATGAAACCCACAATGCATTCCGCTATACGTTTCTTAGTGTCGGAATTCTAACAATCCTTTCAAGCCTGGTTTTCAGAAGACTTCACGTTTCCGACGGAAGAAATATGAAATCATCTGAAGAATAACCTGCAACCCTTCTCATTCAAAAATCCGAACTTATCACACATCAATGGTAATCTCTTTCTACTGTCCTAAATTTGTTTAAAATTAAAACAAACATATTATGACAACTAAAAAAGTAGAAATCGTAATTCCACCAAAGCCTGCACACTTTGTAGGCGATGGCTTTAGGGTGCATAATTTTATTCCGAGCGTTCAAAAGCTTGATATGAAAAGAATGGATCCATTCATCATGTTGGATTACAATTCAAAATTTCATTTTAATCCTTCAGAAACTCCAAAAGGTGTTGGTGTTCATCCGCACAGAGGTTTTGAAACCGTAACCATTGCGTATCAAGGAAAAGTAGAACATCATGACAGTGCTGGCGGCGGCGGAATCATTGGCGAAGGCGATGTACAGTGGATGACTGCTGCAAGTGGAATTCTTCATAAAGAATATCACGAAAAACAATGGTCAAAACAAGGCGGAATTTTTCAGATGGTTCAGCTTTGGGTGAATCTGCCTGCAAAAGATAAAATGAGCAAACCAAAATATCAGGCGATTGCTCATTCAGAAATGAAGAAAATAGATTTAGGAGAAAACGGTTTCATTGAAATTATCGCCGGATCGTACGACGAAAATACGGGGCCTGCCTCAACATTTACTCCCATCAATCTGATGAATGCAAAATTAAAATCTGGTGGAAAAGTAGCATTTAGTTTTCCTTCGAATTATAATACCGCCGCTTTAGTTATAGAAGGAAATATCATTGTAAATAATGAAGAACAAGCACCGACCAATCATTTTGTTTTGTTTAAAAATGAAGGCGAAAACTTTACTGTAGAAGCGACCGAAGATTCAATTGTTTTAATCTTAAGCGGCCAACCAATCAATGAACCTATCTTCCCACACGGACCATTTGTAATGAATACCCGAGAAGAAATTATGCAAGCATTTGAAGATTTCAATACCGGAAAATTTGGGTATTTGGAAGATTAATTAGACGTAAAAACCAAACTTTTAAATATAAAAATCATGAAACCAGAATTTGAAAACATCTCACTAGTAAAAAACGAAGAAAAAAAGAGATTTGAAATAGAATACAACAATCATTTCGCATTTATAGATTATAAAGAGACGAGTCACCAAATCGCACTAATTCATACCGAGGCAGAACCCGAATTGGCAGGAACTGGTGCTGCTGCAGCTGTAGTTGAAAAGACCTTAATTTACATTGAAGAAAGCGGCAAAAAACTTCTTCCATTCTGCCCCTACGTTTTTGCATTTATCAAAAAACATACAGAGTGGAAACGTATTGTTGACGAGAGATTTGAAGGTTACGATAACATTTAATTTTACGTAAACTGTCACCAGTATTAGAAATATTTGATTACATTAGCTTTATTCAAAAACAAAAAAACCAAATTTATCATGTCAAACATCGGACTTATTTTAGAAGAAAAATCAGCAGACATAGGAAATTTTTTGGTGGGACGACTTCTTCCCTTCCGTGAAAAAAGAGCAGTCGGACCATTCGTATTTATTGATCACATGGGACCTGCAGAATTAAAAGATTATCAGAATTTAGATGTTCCGCCACATCCGCATATTGGACTTTCAACGCTAACTTATTTGCTGGAAGGTTCAATTTTCCACAGAGACAGCATAGGAAGTGCACTTGAAATAAAACCAGGTGCAGTAAACTGGATGACTGCCGGAAAAGGTGTCGTACATTCAGAAAGAACTCCTGAATATTTAAGAGAAACCGACAAGAGACTTCACGGTTTTCAAATCTGGGTGGGACTACCTAAACATTTGGAACAAAGTGAGCCTACTTTTAGCCACATCGAAGCAGATGAACTTCCGGTTTGGGAAGAAAATGGGGTTCACTATAAATTAATTGCCGGTGAAGCTTTTGATAAAAAATCTCCGGTGCCCGTGCACAGTAAATTATTTTTCATTGAAATTAAAACTAAAACGGCTCAGAAAATCAGCATTGGGCAAGATCTTTATGGAGAAGCTGCAATGTATGTACTTGATGGAACAGTGAATATCGAGGAGAGCAGCTATGGTTCAAAACAATTGTTGATTGCTAAAAATACCAAACTTTGTGAGTTTGAAATGAGCGAAAATGCGACAGTTTATCTTTTCGGAGGCGAACCTTTCGATGAAGAACGCTTCATTTTCTGGAATTTCGTGAATTCAGACAAAGAATTGATTGATCAAGCAAAAGTAGACTGGAATGATCAAAACTATGAGGCCTTTCCTTTAGTACCGGGAGATACAGAAGAGTATGTACCACTTCCAAAAGCTATTTTAAACAGAAAATAATGCAAAAAGTAAAGCCACTTCTTGTACAAGTGGCTTAGTTTTTTGAAGGAAAAATTAAAAGATTAATTCTCTCTTTCAGCTTCAGAAAGTTTTGTAATGAAATCTGTCCAAAGTTTAGAATCTTCAGGAGTCATTTTAGATGACCATGAAGCATTCTTTGCAGTCCATTCCTGTGATTTTGCGGTAAGTTCTTGACTTTTTGCTACATCACCTGCTTTTGAAGCTGCTGTCATTTCAGAAACCATATGGGCATATTCAGTCGCAAACTGCTGGACTTCCGGGTTGCTGAATTTCGGGACTTGTACTCCGTCAATGGTAACACCAGATCCTTTTACAATTTTTTCTTCTGATGCAACAGCAGTTACTGTTTTTGGAGCATCTTCTTTTTTGCATGCTGTAACGCATATCAGCGTAACAGCACCCAACATGAGGATAGTTTTTTTCATAAATATTTGATTTTTGTCTGTATTACAAATATAAATTAATTTATGAATAATTCAAGTAAAAATAAATTTAACTCAAAATAATTCAATAAAAACAATGCATAACATACAAAATCAACAGCCACTTGTTTCCATCACAGCAAATATCCACAAACCTTAACCAGAGTGAATGTATCATTAAATGTAATGATTGATTAATAAATCTCAACACAGTAAATATCTACTACAAGCTTATTTCTGACATTCACCTCAATTATTTTTTGACTAGTTTTATATAAAAATACCAATGAAAATATTAGCATTTGCAGGAAGTACCTCTTCCACATCCATCAACAAAGAGTTGGTAAAATTTGTTTTGAAAAGTTTCCAGCAACACGAGATTAACCTGATCGATCTGAATGATTTTTCAATGCCTGTTTTCTCAGTTGATCTTGAGAAAAAAGGCTTTCCGAACCAGGCACACGATTTCCTGAATCAGATTAAAGAATGTGATGTGATCATCTGTTCTCTTGCGGAGCACAACCGATCGTACAGCGCAGCGTTCAAAAATATTTTCGATTGGGCTTCTAGAATCAATGTCAAAGTATTCCAAAACAAACCCATGCTTTTAATGAGCACATCTCCCGGAGGATATGGTGGAGGAAATGTAATGAATACTGCAAAAACATTTTTCCCTCAATTTGCAGCTGATGTGAAAGAAACTTTTTCGTTATCCAAGTTTTATGAGAACTTTGATTTGGAAAGTGGTATCATCAATCCTGAATTATTGAAAGAATTAAATGAAAAAATTGAGAATTTTAAAAATGAGATTGCTTAAATCCAAAAGTTTTAAAAATCAAAGATTTTCTTATTTAACGAATTTAAATCTGAGAAATCTGTAGGATTTTCATCTAACATCTAACATCTAACATCTAACATCTAACAAAAATAATGGCTGTAACCGTAAAAGCTAGTTTAGGCAAAACAAAATACTACACAGAAGTAATTGCAGGTGAAAATCAATTGATCACCGATGAACCCATTGACAAAGGTGGGCAGAATAGAGGTTTTAATCCGTTTGAAATTCTGGCAACTTCTCTGGCAAGCTGTACTGCAGCAACATTGCGAATGTATATTGACAGAAAAGAATGGGACGTAGAAAAAATTGATGTAGAAGTAGAATTGGAAAATTTTCCGCTTACAAAATTGGCAATTTTTAAAAGAAATATTAATTTTGAAGGAAGTCACCTGAACGATGAACAACTGAAAAGGCTTCATGCTATTGCAGATGCCTGTCCGGCACATAAAATATTACTTAACGAAATAGAAATTCAAACCAAATTTTCATAATATGATACAAGTAAAACAAAACAACGACGAAAAACACGGAAGCTTTGAAGCAGTAATAGACGGAAGAAGAGCGGGATTAATGACCTATACCTGGGCAGGTGAAGACAGATTCATCATCGACCACACTGAGGTAGAAGAAGAATATAATGGAAAAGGCGTTGGAAAAGAAATGCTGATCAAAGCAGTTGAATTCGCAAGAGAAAACAGCAAAAAAATCATTCCGCTGTGTCCATTTGCCAAGGCTACATTCCAGAAAAATGAAGATTTGCGAGACGTACTTTAATCATTTGTAGACAGACTTAAACTTATAAAACCTTTCAGAAAATTTCTCTGGCAGGTTTTTCTTTTTTATCAGAAACAAAAAAAACTATATTTGCTGAAATTTAATATTTAAGAATGAATCCAGGAACTGTTCTTTTGCTGTTTGTTTTTGTATACTTCGTCGGTCTTTTGGTAATCTCTTATTTTACAAGCCGGAATTCAGACAATCAGTCGTTTTTCATCGGTAACAAAAAAAGCAAATGGTGGCTCGTTGCCTTCGGAATGATTGGCACGAGCTTAAGCGGCGTTACATTCATCTCAGTTCCCGGAACTGTGGGGAAAATGACCGGAAGCGAATACATTTTCGGTGGTTTTGAGTATTACATGATGGTCATCGGTTTTTTCATCGGGTATTTTATTGTGGCAGCGGTACTTCTTCCACTCTATTACAAGATGAATCTGACCTCAATTTACACCTACTTAGGCAGAAGATTCAATGTTGAAGCTCATAAAATCGGTTCAGTATTTTTTATTGTTTCAAGAGCAATCGGTGCAACCGCAAGATTATATTTGGTTGTCAACGTTTTACAAATATTCTTACTCGAAGGTTTAGGTGTTCCATTTTGGGTAACGGCTCTGGTACTTTTATTAATGGTTCTTTTATATACTTTCGAAGGCGGAGTGAAAACTATTGTGATCACGGATACGTTACAAACTTCGTTTATGATCATCAGTTTGATTGCATGCATCGTTTATATTTTATCAAATTTAAATCTATCTTTTGGGGAAGCGTACACAATCCTAGAACAGAAAAATTATACACATTTCATCAATTTCGATCCGAATTCCAAGACATTTTTCCTGAAAACCATTTTAGGAGGAATTTTCATTACCATTGCGATGACAGGCCTTGACCAGGAAATGATGCAGAAAAACATCTCTGTTGATAATCTTAAAAACTCTAAGAAAAACATGCTGACTTTCGCAGGAACATTACTTTTTGTGAATCTTGCCTTCTTGTTTTTAGGTGGTTTGCTTTATCTTTTTGCTTTGCAGAATGGCGCAGGATATTCTGAAGTAATAAATATGGTAGACGGGAAAGAAGTTGTTTCTAATGTTTTCGGTTTTAAAGATGCTGCCGGAAATGTAAAAAATATCATGGGAGATGATTTATTCCCGGCCTTATCGCTTAACGGATATTTTCCGATGACGATTTCTGTGATTTTCATCATCGGATTGATTTCTGCTTTATTCCCTTCTGCAGATGGTGCATTGACGGCAGTGACGAGCTCGTATTGTGTAGATCTATTAAATTTAAATGAGGATAAAACCAGAACAGAAAAACAAAAGAAGCACCTTCGTATGAAAATCCATTTAACGTTCACGGTGGTTTTCTTTATTTTGATTATGGTTTTCAAAGCGATGAATGACAAATCTATTGTTTACCTCATCATGGAAATCGCAGGTTACACCTACGGACCACTTTTAGGACTTTTTGCTTTCGGAATTTTTACCAAATTTAAAATTTCAAAAAAATACTCCATCCTTGCGGTGACGCTTTTAGCACCGGTTCTTACGTATTTGATTAATTATTTAGTGACCACTTACACCGATTACAGAATTGGTGTCGAGTTGATTATCTTAAACGGATTGCTGACGTTTATCGGTTTGTGGTTGGTGAAGAATAAGAATTATCTGAAGCTGGTTTAATTTTGAAAGTATTTAGGGGCACAATTGTTCGCTTGAAATCTATAAAAATCCGGAACCCTACTCCGGATTTTTCAATTTCCATAAGCCGACAAAAAATTGTAAATTCGCATATATCAATTCTAATAATAAATCCTACTATATGAGTAAAAGTATTGAAGAGCTTAAATCTCTTACAACACAAATCAGAAGAGACATTTTGAGAATGGTTCATGCTGTAAATTCAGGGCATCCTGGTGGAAGTTTAGGCTGTACAGAGTACTTCACTGCACTTTACGGTAAAGTTCTTAACTACAAATTGCCATTTACAATGGAAGGTAAGAACGAAGATCATTTCTATCTTTCAAACGGACATATTTCACCGGTTTTCTATTCTACGTTGGCAAGATTTGATTTCTTTCCGGTAGCAGAATTGAAGACTTTCAGAAAACTAAATTCAAGATTACAAGGTCATCCAACCACTCATGAAGGTTTAGAAGGAATCAGAATCGCTTCAGGATCTTTAGGTCAGGGACTTTCTGTAGCGCTTGGTGTTGCTCAGGGTAAAAAATTAGATGCTGACAACTCTTTGGTGTACACCCTTCATGGTGACGGAGAATTACAGGAAGGTCAGGTTTGGGAAGCTTTGATGTATGCTGCAGCTAAAAAAGTAGATAATATCATCTCTACAATCGATTATAACGGACAACAGATTGACGGAAGCACAGACAATGTACTTTCACTAGGAAATCTTCATGCGAAATTAGAAGCTTTCGGATGGATCGTTTTGGAAGAGAAAAACGGTAACGACCTTGAGGCCGTAATTGCTATTCTTGAAAGAGCAAAAACAGAAACCGGAAAAGGAAAACCAGTGGCTATCATTCTGCACACACAGATGGGTAATGGTGTTGATTACATGATGGGAACTCACGCTTGGCATGGTAAAGCTCCGAATGACGAGCAATTGGACACCGCTTTCAAACAATTATACTTAGAAGCTCCTGCAGATTACTAGTTATAAATAATTGAGTAATTGGTAATAAGTAATCTTTAATAATTTAGAACAAAATGAAACCGCAAGGTTACATGATTCTATAAAAAAATTAAAACTCCTAATGAAATATACATATACAGAAAAAAAAGATACACGTTCAGGATTCGGTGCCGGATTGGCTGAATTGGCTGATAAAAACCCTAATGTTGTAGCGCTTTGTGCAGACCTTATCGGTTCTTTGAAAATGGAAAAATTCATCGAAAAAGCTCCTGAAAGATTTTATCAGGTGGGTATTGCAGAGGCTAATATGATGGGATTAGCTGCAGGTTTGAGCATCACAGGAAAGATTCCTTTCACTGGAACTTTTGCCAACTTCTCTACTTCAAGAGTGTATGACCAAATTCGTCAGTCTATTGCATATTCTAATAAAAACGTTAAAATCTGTGCTTCACACGCAGGTCTTACTTTAGGTGAAGATGGTGCAACACACCAGGTTTTGGAAGACATCGGCATGATGAAAATGCTTCCGGGAATGACCGTAATCAATACTTGTGACTATAACCAGACAAAAGCGGCTACCTTAGCAATCGCTGAATTTGAAGGTCCTGTTTACTTAAGATTCGGAAGACCGGTAGTTCCTGTTTTTATTCCTGAAGATATGCCGTTCGAAATCGGAAAAGGTATTCTTTTACAAGAAGGAACCGATGTAACGATTGTTGCAACAGGTCACCTTGTTTGGGAATCTTTGCTGGCAGCTGAAGAACTTGAAAAAGAAGGAATTTCTTGTGAAGTGATTAACATCCACACCATTAAACCATTGGACGAAGAAATCATCTTAAAATCAGTTGAAAAAACAGGTAAAATTGTGACTGCGGAAGAGCACAACTATCTTGGTGGTTTAGGAGAATCTGTTGCAGGAATGTTAGCTAGAAAAAGACCTACAAGACAGGAATTTGTAGCGGTAAACGATACTTTCGGAGAATCTGCTACCCCTGCCGAATTAATGAAAAAATATAAAATCGATTCTGCTGCGGTTATTGAAGCTGTGAAGAGAATTGTAGACAAATAAATTTCATTTTAAAAAAAAGTAAAAGCATCCCAATGGGATGCTTTTTTTGTGTGTTAAACTTAATAGGAAATCTCTTGAGAAATAAGTTTGCGTTAATTTTAGTGAAATTGAATAACTAAAAGCTCAAGAAAAATTTTACCTAAAGTCTATTTGAATGATCTGACAAATAAAACCAACTAAAGCCAGTTTCTGTTGATATTATATTTTTTATCTGAAAAACTTCCATTTTGGAATAATCGCCAACATTCCAAAGCCTGTAAAAAGGAAAAGATTGGTAACGTCAGAATATAAGAACGTAGACAGATAGTAATTGTGCATAAAAAAATGCAGAACAAGCATAATAGGAAAAAGAAAAATCCCTATTTTTCGATAAAAATACATCAGTACAATACCTGCAATCATTAAGATATCTATCGAAAAGATGAAATAAAAATAACCTGTAGGAATATTGAGGGTTTTGTGCTGCAGATATTCATCAAAGTCGAGACCGATTCCCATAAAAGTAAACAGCAGCAAGGCAACGAGTGCTAAAATAAACCCCAAGCCTTTTTTAGGATCTTCATCAAAATAACTATACTCTTTATATTCCTTTTCCATCCTGCAAAAATAAAGAACTTATGAATAAATTCATAAGTTCTTCGGTATTTATATCGTCTAAAATTTGATTAAATTGAGATTGCGTTGATCAATCTGTTTTTATCACTCAAAAATTCTTCCATAGAAATCATACTCTCAGTTCTCATTACATCTTGGATGTCGTCGATCTGATAAATGATTTTCTTAGCGTCTTCAGTATTTTTAGCTTTAACCTTGCAGAAAATGTTATATTTTCCAGAGATAACGCTTGCTTCTACTACGTTTGGAATAGTTCCTAACTCTTTCAATACCTCTTGAGTACGGTTTGATTTTGTTAAAAGGATTCCGATAAAAGCTGTAAAGTGGTAATCTAACTTACCATAATCTAAATTAAGAGATGATCCTAAAATAATACCTGCATCTTCCATTTTCTTAACCCTTACGTGTATTGTTCCCGCAGATACATCCATCTGTTTTGCAATTTCTGTAAATGGCATTCTTGTGTTTTCTACTAAGAAATCAAGAATTTTCTTGTCTATTTCGTCCAGTTGATAGTTCATATTAGTGAAATTATATTTTTCCTAAAAAATCGATAAATTTTTTACAAAATTAAGAAAAATAAATTAACTAAAAAAAATATATCAAACATTAACAATAATTAACACGGATGATAAAAATCATTCAAGGATTCAGATTATTTAACCCCTGATTTTATGGAATCTGTTTTTATTTGAGTATTGGCTGTGGTCTGTTTTTTATCTTTTCTCTTCTTTTTAAAGAAAGAATTGAAGCTTTTACTCCATACGATACCACCACCATACGCCTGATTCGCAGAGCCGTTGGTGCCTACAGTACCCACACCCATTCCGATGTTGGTAGGTTTTGAGTAACCTCGTAGTACCAGTGTACCATCATTCTTTTTGGAAATATCATATTCTATTGACCCTTCTCCTGAAAGGTAATTAGCATCTGTTGCTTCAGTTTTGTTGAGGGGAATACCAAGTCCTGTTTTCACCGTTACTCGCGGAGAAAGATCAAAACTAACACCAGCATTTGCTCTGTCTCCCGAATTGGAGTACTGGTCCCCTTTAACATAATTTAAGTCAATCTGAAATTCGCTGCTCATCGTATTTAGCACCGACCCCAGTTGTTTTAAAAGCATATTGTAACCTGAAGATTCTGCTACTCCAACGGCATCGAAAGCTAAACCTCCGGTATTGGTTACATTAAACATATTCAGCAATAGAATAGATCCGAATTGAAGAACATTCTCCCCTTCGGTCTGGTTGATTT
This sequence comes from Chryseobacterium sp. JAH, assembly GCF_001507335.1. Classification (GTDB taxonomy): domain Bacteria; phylum Bacteroidota; class Bacteroidia; order Flavobacteriales; family Weeksellaceae; genus Chryseobacterium. Next base: position 131,121 of record NZ_LMAH01000004.1, read on the forward strand.
TCGCCGCTAAAGTTTCTTTTACCTGGCTGGACACATCCAATGCAGTAACATTCAACGCAATCTTTGGATCGTTTAAGGTGTTGGTGATATTTGCCTGTAATAAAATACTGATAGGCTGCAGCTGACCCATATTTAAATATTCTCCGGCATTCGAAACCATTCTGACGTAATTTGCAGATATATCTAAAGCAGGTTTCATTGCATCACCATCCCAACGTATACTGCTGTTTTTCTGAATTTGGAAAGTTCGGTTAAGAATGGCTTTAGAAACAAAAGTTCCGCTGTCTACCATATAAGATCCATTCATTGCAATAGCTCCTTGTCTTCCCATCTGGAATCTCAGATCATCTGCAACTCCTTTCACCGTAATATTACCAACGTCATCACCTACCAAAACATTTACTGTGGTTCCCTTATCTACGTCAAGACTGAAGTCGATATTCATATTAGCCCCGGATTTTTTCTTTTCTTCCAGAGTTACCAGACCATCTTTTCCTTCTTTCAGGAATCTCAACATTTTAAATTCCTCAACATTGGATGTAGAACTAGAATTGAAAGTAAAGGTACTTCCATTTAAAGCTTTCATATTTGGAGTTGATAAATTTAAAGCAGAAACAGGACCGTCGACGTACAAATCTCCTTGTCCGTAGACTCTACCCCAGAAAAGATCATACTCTTTCTGTGTGGTGTTCAGCATCAGCAAATTATCTGCTCTCATTACCAGGTTGACTCCCATCGATGATAAAGTTTCAAACTGTATCGCCCCGGAAATTGTTCCTTTTGAGTTTGATCTTCCGTCATGAACTCCAATATTGTTAAGAATCGCCAGACCTTTAGAAAGCGGTATTACCGTATCATCAAATGAATAATCTACTCCTGTAAATAAAAGCTTTAAACCAAATTCTTTCAACCCAATGTCTCCACTATAATCTAAATTTTTCAGATTCCCGTTAATCTTTAAATCTCCTGTCGCTTTCCCTCTTAAATTTCCAAAAATGGTCTGTACAAACTGCTGGGTAAATGCAAGATCAAATTCACGCAATTCCGCTGTCAGATCGATTGTGGGAGAGGCTGTATTATTATTGACCGTTCCGGTTAAGTGAAGATTATTATTACCGATTACTCCAGCTGAAGTCACTTTTACATCAACATCATAAACATTAAGCGAATATCCATTAACCGCAGAAATGGTAAGATCTCCCATATCATTCCCGTTCATCATAATGTCATCAACCGTCAAGTCAATCAATGGCTGGAGGGTATTTTTATCCATCTTGATCTTCACATTACCATTCGCTAAACCTTTAATATCCATAGGATTACCTCCAGCCTGCATTTCTAAGATTTTTTCAATCGCAAAATCCTGAACTTCTGCATCCACATAAAAATCTTTAGCCGATTTGAATATGGATTCATTAATTAAAAGCGAACTTTTATCCGAATAAATTTTAAGATTCTTCACCTCAAAATCCTGTGTTTTCTTACGATAACTGATATAATGGTCTAGTTCTGAACTGGTATCAATTGACCACTTTACATTATTAAAATTAACTTCAGTAGGCTCAAACCTGAAAATATAGTCTCCGGCAGGATTTGTTGACTGGTTAAAGTTGATTGCGTAATTTTTTAAGTTATCATCCAGCTCATCTTCCGGGCTTCCGTGTTTGAAGCTGGTCGCAATTCTGAGCGTTGAGTTATTTTCGTTTTTCCCTGTAAGCAGAATGTCTTTGAGGATATTTTTGTTGTATTCTACCCTTTTTATTTTTGCATACAATTGCTGGTCAAGATTCGCTGTATTTATCCTTACCATTACACTGTCTACCATCGCACTGTCTCGGGTAATGGTTTCTCTTGGATTGATTTTATACTCGGGGTTTGCATTTGCTAACGCCATGTCTGCATCAGTGATTTCTTCTTTTTTGGTCATCACATATTTCAGAGAAGCGGCATCGAGATTTAAAATCAGATTATTTGAATTTCCATCATACTCACCTTCCACCGTTGCCCCCTGAGGAAGTTTCAGATCAGGCATAAAATAGCTTACCAAACCTTGCTGAACATCAAAGTTAATAGTAAAGTTCTGGCCACGATACAGTTTTCTTGGTGGCGGGCCTACTAAAATTTTACCTAATCCATTTTCAACCATTCCTGCCAAATCAGCAAGATTATATTTTCCTGAAATTTTACCATCTACAGCTCCCGGGGCATTAACATCAATCACACGATTACCTCCTTCAATAAACGTTTTCACTTTAGCATTAGGAATCTGATATCTTTGAGTTGCTGTAGCGAAACTGATATTATTAGCCTCAACATCGAGATTTAAATCATTCAGATTCGTCATCGACATCTTTCCGTTGACCTGACCGCTTACGATTTGACTTCCCGGTTTATTGGTGAAATAATTCATATTCAGATGCGTAACGTTTGCATCAATATTGGCTGAAATTCTTTTGGTACTGAAATCAATAAGACCTTTCACAGTCGCTTTCGCCTGCTCATCATTTACGGTAATCAAACCATTGTATTTTCTGTGATCAAGCAAACCATCTAGATATAGATTATTGATTTCCTTATTCATGATATCAATGCTTGAAATCTGAGATTTTGTCGTGATGCGCATTGTATTAACGTCGAAACTTCGTCCGTCAATGTTGAATTTTCCTGAAATTAAACCAACCGTTTTGCTTTTTGTAATTACCGAGGTATTTAAATCTCTTACTTCCGCATACCCTTTATATTTAGGCATAGTGGTACTGAAATCAGTTAAAGAAAAGTTGGAAATTTTCGCCTGTCCGATTCCTGTCATCAAATTCGCGGAAGAAACATAAACTTGTTTGGGAGTAACTTTTACGTCTCCATTGTATTTTAATTTGCCAAAATCATCTGCGAAGTTTTTCATTTTCTTCGAAATGAAATTCGGCATCATGGCTTTCAGATCTTTGTATGTAAAATCTGCGGAAAGTTGATTGGTTTCAATCAAAAAATTACCTTTCAGCAAGTTGGTAATTTTCATTTTCTGCGTGGCAATATTTACAGAAGGGTTCCTGATCAGAAAATTATCTAATGTAAATTTATTCAGCGGACCGGTCATTTTCCCACTGATGTTAAACGGGATAAAATTATCCCAATTGGTTACAAAATAAGAAATATCATAGCCGCTCAGCTGACTTCCTAGTTTAAGATTCATTTCCCATTTTACTTTATTGGTAAAATCTGCCCACGAACCTTTATTTAAATTAAATTTAATATCTCCCTGAAGAAGTGAATGATCTGTATTTAATGTTAAGTCTTTAAGAAAAAGAAAATCTTCGGTCATCGAAAAGTCTGTAGAAAAAGTATCTACAAAGTGTGCTTTCCCCCATCTTTTGGTGGTAAATGTAAAATTATTGATGGTAGCATTGATGTTGACTCCGTTTACCTGTAGTTTGGGAGCTATCAGATTCACATTGGTAGCGGTGAGCCATTTGCCAGCCTCTCCCGGTGAATTTTGATTCACAATTGAAACTTTTGAATCTAATATTTCTAATCTTGAATTTAGCTGAAATGGTGGCTTTGTCGGGTCTTTTTTCTTTCCGCTGTCAAAAAGTTTTGTAAAACGGATGAAGTTCGAAATACTGTCACCTTTATAAGTAATCACTTTAATGTCAGCATCAATCAGCCTTAAACCATTAAAACTTAATGAATTGTTTTTACCGACATTGGTAGCCAAGGAAAACCAATCTGAATTGGCTTTAAATTCTCTCGCTTTTATGAAATCTAAATCTTTATAATCTTTGATTCTCAGACCTTTGATCGTCACATCTCCGAAGAAATCAACTTCTACTCTTTCGGTAGACATTTTTGCTTTAAAATCTCTATTGACAATTTGCAAAGCCTGATTGGCAGCCCATCTTTTAGTTACCGGAAGATTAATCGCAATTAAAATACCTACTACAATGGCAAGAATAGTCCAAAAAAGAATCAGTAAAAGTTTTGCCCACCAAGAATAGCTTGTCACGTCTTTTGCGGCCTGCTTACCAAATTCCTGAGCGGTATCTATTGGGTGGTTTATGGCATCAGAAGCGAGCTCAGAAGCCTCTTTCACAGTCTCCTGAACATTATCAACCGTCTTTTGTACCTGATCACCTAAGTTTTCAGCTACCGATTTTTTATGCTCATTTTCGTTATTATTCTCTAACTTTGCCATTATTATGAGTGACTCTATAATTTTAGGTATCGAATCGTCTTGTGACGATACTTCAGCAGCCATTATCAAAGGAAATTCTATTCTTTCAAATATTGCCGCAAACCAAGAAATCCATAAAGAATATGGAGGTGTGGTTCCTGAGCTTGCGTCACGAGCTCATCAGCAGAATATTATTCCTGTAGTAGAAAAATCCTTTACCAAAGCAAATATACAACAAAATGCAATCTCTGCCATAGGCTTTACCCGCGGCCCAGGACTTTTGGGTTCTCTACTTGTAGGAACCTCTTTTGCGAAGTCTCTGGCTATGAGTTTAGAGGTCCCTTTGATAGAGGTCAACCACCTTCAGGCGCATATTTTGGCGCACTTCATCGACGATGCAAATCCTGTGCCGCCAAAATTTCCATTTTTGTGTCTCACGGTAAGCGGAGGACATACGATGATCGTTTTGGTGAAAAATTATTTCGACATGGAAATTATCGGAAAAACGATTGATGATGCAGCTGGTGAGGCATTCGATAAAATCGGAAAAATTTTCGACTTAGAGTATCCTGCGGGGCCCATTATCGACCGACTGGCAAAAGAAGGAAACCCTGACACTTTTAAATTCAACAAGCCGAAATTAGAAAATTACGATTATTCCTTCAGCGGAATCAAAACTTCAGTTCTTTATTTTATTCAGAAAGAAGTGAAGAAAAATCCGGATTTTATTAAAGACAATATGAATGACCTCTGTGCTTCGGTACAAAAGTGTATCATCGAAATTTTAATGAATAAATTAGAGAAAGCAGCGAAAGATTTAAACATAAAAGAAGTTGCGATTGCAGGTGGAGTTTCTGCTAATTCTGCATTAAGACAAGTCATGCAGGACAATCACAAAAAATTGGGATGGAATATTTATATTCCAAAATTTGAATACACAACAGACAATGCCGCAATGATTGCGATGGTTGCCCAGCTAAAGTTTGAAAGAGGAGAATTTACTGATTTAAGAACGACCGCAATATCAAAATACGATTTATAACAGAAAATTCTTCTTCCCAACTTAAGATTGCAAAACCCCTTAAAAAAACGAATTAAATAAAATATCTACAGATGAAAGTATTATTAGAAGAAAAAGTACTGGGAACACATTCTAAAAAGAACTCAAAATATTACTGGGTTTTAGAAACCATTACCGGAAAAAATGAAGTGACAGAAAAATCTGAGGACGAAGATTATTTAATGGTAAGTTCAGAAATTGGATATGTTCAGAATGTAAAGGAAGAAATTATAGAGAAAATCAATTCTGAAAATGTATTCAGTTTTACTTACGAACCGAAAGAAGGAGATTATTTATCCATCAAAAATAATTTAAGGAAAAACGAATATCTGAATTTAATTTTTATGAATAATAAGTGGATCGAAGAGATTTACATGTGTTCTTACAGAGATTGTGAAGGCGACATTTATACCACGATAAAAACCGGAGTCGCGTTTTTAAGTGATAATGAAATTACGTTTTAAAAAATTTGCATTATATCTTCTGAAATCAAGTAATAAAAATCACATTTGTCGAAACTAATTCTGACAATTTAAGCGCATTTTAAATAATTATGCATGAAACTTTTATCAACTGTCATATCACTCATTATATTCAATTGTTTCTACTCTCAGAGCAAGGAGCTTCAATCTTTTAACTTAACTGAGTTATGAACTAATTAAAAAATCATGTTATGAAGGTTGTGAAATTGAAACATTTGGTAACACAAATTCCATAAACTTTAAAAGAAATGATTCCATAATAAGTATGTCATATCATAAAGGTGGTACTTCTGATATTGTGAAAACTTTCGGAAATTATTATATAACTTATAATTTTCATCCAAATTTAAAAATTAAGTCAAAAAAAGAATTTATCCTGCAATCAGTAGAATGGGCTCGTTACAAGTTGGTTTAGAAACGGAATATGACGAAAAAGGATCAATATTAAGTCAATTCAATAATGATACAATGGATTACGACAAAAATATTCCTGGACCCAAAAAAACAGTTTGGGAGATTGCAGATAGATTAAAAAATGAACATAATTTTGATATTTTAAATGATCAATCACTGTTTGCAATCAGAATATTTTTGGATGAAGAATCAAAAAAAATCTATTATGCCGTTAGTAGATTTATCAGCGATGAAAATAAAATTTTAAAACTTTTCACATATCACTACGATGGAGACACCGGGAATTTTATTAAAATGTTTAATTCTGAAAGTGAAATTCCTGAAGGATTACGACATTATTGAAACAACAAATTATTAACTTTATAATAATACCTATTCAAAAACTATGAAACTTTTTTTTGGAGAAATTAATAACGGAAAAGCAATCATCAACGATGAAGAACAGCAGCACATCGTAAAAGTACTTCGAATGAAAGATGGTGAAGCAATTCACGTAACTGATGGAAAAGGAAATCTCGCTTCTGGAAAATTAGTGATAGAAGGTAAAAAAGCAGGGATTGACGTTGCTGAAATCAAAAGTGAAACTCCAGATTTCAGTCCAAAACTTCATATTGCGATTGCTCCGACAAAAAACATTGATCGCATTGAGTTTTTTGTTGAAAAAGCTGTCGAAATGGGGATTTCTGAAATAACCATTCTTCAAACCGAAAAAACAGAGCGTAAAAATCTGAATATTGAAAAACTGAGAAAACAGGCAATTGCAGCGTCAAAGCAAAGTTTAAGATTTCATTTTCCCGTCATTAATGATTTGATTAAACTGCCCGATTTTCTTAAAAATGTAGATTCAGAAACTACTTTTGTTGCGCACTGTAATGAAAATTTAGAAAGAATACAATTAAATAAAATTCGAAAATTCGAAAACTACACTTTTCTGATTGGTCCTGAAGGTGATTTTTCAGATAAAGAAATTTTGTTTTTGGCAGAGAAAGGAATTAAGGCAGTTTCGTTGGGAAATCAGAGATTAAGAACGGAAACTGCAGGAGTTTTTGTTGCGGCTTGGAATTATAATAAGATGATTTAATCTATCCAGTTATATTTAAGTTTGATTTTCTCAAATTTTACTTTTCCATTTTTAATGAAATATTCTAATGAGTCATTAGTTTCAATATTTTCAAAAGAATATCCTTTTTTAACATCCGAAATAGTGTCTCCCTGGATTTTAAATTCGTAAAATTGATACGATCTCCCAATTCCTCCTTGAATGTAAACCATTCGCCAAAGTTCATTTTTCTTTTCCAACAATCTTAATTGTCTAAAAGGCACATTAGGTTTGACAACAACGTCTGTTATATTGAATTCTTCGTCAGGATTTGCGATATTGATTTCGCCATTTTCTGCCGCTTGAAAAAAATCTTTAATCTGTTGCGGAATTTTATACTTGTCATTAAAAACAATCCATTCTAAATCCTTTGTATCGTCTGGATTGAACGTTTTAATATCAGAACTGTCGATGTTTACAGCTGTAGAATCAATCGCTATGACTGTTGAATGATTTTTCGAAACAGCCTGTTGGCTTTTCCTTTCGCAAGAAAAAATGAATATCAAAACAATCAGCGAAAGTATATTTTTCATCAAATAAAATTCAAATTATTATCTTTTTGATATTTTTCTAAAATCTGCTTACCACTTTTCACAGAATTTACCGCCCAACGAATCTTCATTCTCAATAATTTCTCTTCGTTAAGTTTATAATCAATACCAGATTTCATCAGTTTTTGCTTCAGTTCATACATACAAAGTGATGCTGCAACAGAAACGTTAAAACTTCTCGTAAAACCATACATGGGAATTGCCAATGTTTCGTCTGCAAAATCCAAAATCTCCTGAGAAACCCCTTCCATCTCAGTTCCGAACACCAAAGCTATCGGTTCTGTAATTTCATATTCAGGGAGCATTTTTGCGTTGTTCTCTAAAGAAACGACGACGATTTTATAGCCTTTATCTTTAATTTTCTGGAAAGATTCCATGTTTCGGGGAAGTTTTTCTACGTCCACCCAAGTATCGGCTCCTTTTGTGACTTTAAGGTTGGGCTCGAAATTATTTTCTTCCTGCAAAGCCACGACTTTATGAAAACCACAAGCTTCTACAGATCTTACGATTGCCGCTGCGTTTCTAAACTGATACACATCCTCCAAAACCGGAAGTACAAAATCTGAACTTTCGGGAGCGAAATGTTCAATTTTCTGCAATCGTTCATCTGTTAAAAACTGCTTTAGGTACTCGTAAGTTTTTGCTAAATCTTCCATCTATTTTCTAATCTTTGCAAATTAACGTAATTTTGAAATTCTGAACCTGAAAAGAAACTCAAAACTTTTAATTTAAATTTAAAATGAAGCGAAAAGTCCTTCTGATTTATACCGGTGGAACGATTGGTATGGAAAAAGATTACGAAACCGGCAGCCTACGTGCCTTTGATTTCGGAAATATTTTTGAGAAAATGCCCGAAATGAAACTGATGGAGTGCGAAGTTTTCGTTCATCCTTTCGCAAAACCGCTCGACTCTTCAGATATGGGACCTGAAGAATGGAGAATGATTGCAAATTTAATATTCAATAACTATAAAAAGTATGATGGCTTTTTGATTCTCCACGGGACAGACACCATGTCATACACCGCTTCTGCATTGAGTTTTATGCTAAAAGGTTTAACAAAGCCAGTGATTCTTACAGGTTCACAACTTCCGATTGGAGATTTAAGAACGGACGCAAAAGAAAATCTTCTGACGAGTTTGTATTACGCAAGTCTTTACGAACAAAATGAAGCCGTGATTCAGGAAGTTGCGATTTATTTTGAATATAAATTATTGAGAGGAAACCGTACCTTAAAGTATTCTGCGGAGTACTTTGATGCTTACGCAAGTCCGAACTACCCTATCCTAGGACAATCTGGAGTTCATTTAAAAATCGAAAAAGATAATCTTTTCCGATGCGATGACAGAATTGAGTTTCATGTAGATGAACATATTTCTGAAGATGTTCTGTTCTGGAGAATTTTCCCCGGAATGAAACTGAATCATTTTAAAGAAATTCCGAAAATGAAAGTTTTGATTTTGCAGGTTTTCGGTTCAGGAACCATTTTCAGCAATGCAAAAACATTGCAAACCCTCCAGGAAATCAGGAGTAACGGAACCGAAATCGTGGTGGTAAGTCAGTGTATTTCAGGAGGAATATCTTTTGGCAAATATGAAAATAGCAATATATTCTCAAGAATCGGAGCCATTAGCGGAAAAGATATGACGGCTGAATCTGCAATTACAAAAGCAATGCATTTGATTGATAATCCTAATTATATAGGAAGTTTTTCCGATAATTTCTCAAGAAATATTTGTGGAGAAATCAGTGAATAAGCAGATTAAGAATTTGCTAATTCGATAAAATAGCCTATTTTTGCAGTCTTCAAAACATAGAGAGGTGTCCGAGTGGTTGAAGGAGCTACCCTGGAAAGGTAGTATGCGGGTAACTGTATCGAGGGTTCGAATCCCTTCCTCTCTGCAAGAGCGTTGATTTTCAACGCTTTTTTTGTTTTTAATACACCCTTATTTTCATAATTAAAAATAAAATTTGGTGTATTCAAGGCTTAAAATACTGTAACGTTTAGTATGAAAATTTAAATCTCGCATATCGAACTTTAAACATCTCTATTAATAGTTTTAGATTTGTAAAACTGAATGGCTGTATACTAAACTAGATCTTAAGTATTTCTAACATAATTAGTTTAAAAATATTTTAAGTGTTAAAAAAAATAAACTCTCATTTCTGAGAGCTTATTCATTTAAGAAAATTCATCCAATAATAATTATTCCATGATGAATTTCTGCTGACCCGAGCTGTGCTATCTTGAGTATCGATTACATACATTCCATTAACAAATCTCGGAGAACAGAATCTTCAAAATTTAAATTATTTGCTAATTCTTAATAAATTTAGATTTAAACAAATCTTTTCCTTTATCTTCAATAACAATCATATAAGTACCTTTTGTTAATGCTGAAACATTAATTATCCCAACATTTACATTTCCCCTACTTACTAACTGCCCTGCAACGCTATAAATTTTATATGTTGCTTTATCTGAGACTTTTGTTATGTTTAAGAAATCTGTCGTTGGGTTGGGATAAATATTCATATCATTCTTGATACTTGTCTCAGATGTTGACAACGGAGAATTAGAAATAGTAACTCTGCCGTTACCTGTAGTATCAGGATTGGAAACAAAACCGGTTTGACCAAACTGTATAGTTACACCACCCGTTACACCGCCAACGTAGGAAGAACCACCGCCGCTGGCTCCTCCCCAGTGACCACTACCACCACCATAATATCCACCGCCACCAGCAGTACCGCCCAAAGTTCCTGTATAATTTCCACCGGTACCTAATGCTCCAGCAGAAGAATAACTAGGTATCCCTCCAGTTGCAGATGTACCTCCTGCGGTTTGACTTCCACCACCACCTGCATAAGTTACTCCGCGACTGCTTCCTCCATTACTTCCTGTCGCACCGCCTCCATTTCCTCCATTTCCCGTATAAGTACTATAACCGGTACCGCCGCCACCGCCGCCAGCAACAATTATTCTGTCCGCATAAGTAGTATTTTGAGTAGTTCTGATATCAGTTCCACCACCGCCAGTTCCTCCGTTATAACCGGTACTAAATGAGCCTAAACAGCCACCGCCACCATTCCATCCCCCTGGTGTTGAGCTCGTTACCGTGCTTCCTTTACCTCCAACATAAATATAATAAGTTGTAGAGGCAGCAACCACTAAAGTTCCTGTACTATATCCACCTTTACCGCCTGTTCCTTTAAGAGCATCTCCGCCATCAGCTCCCCACATTTCTATCTGATATGAACCGGCAGCAAGCGTTACCGATTGTACAGTTCCTGTATAAGAGAAAGTCTGTGCCTGCACTTGAGCAACATACAAAATCGCACCGAATAATATTAAAAACGAGGCTTTAGTTTTTAATCCCCATATCTTAAGCTTTGATTGTTGTGTAATTTTTTCCATGATTTTAAATTTAAAGTATTAAACATATCTTCAAACCCATTGCTGCCATTTTCACCGTTAAATTGGTGATTTGGTTAACAACTAGAGGCCTTCATATAAACAGCCACTATATTTCATGACAGATCTACAGCAGCAAAATCAGATGGAGAATATATCCATTGTCTGAAATTGGGAGTTTTCTCACTTGTAAATAACATTGTATTGCTTGTACAATGAGCACTACTATCATAACGCAACTCAAAACTTTGCATTGATAGTAAAATGGATAGAAAAAATAAGTAGATTTTTTTCACATTATAAAATTCTTATTGATTAAAGTTTATTTCCTGTTGTTGATCTTTAGGATGAATTAAAGAAAAAAGGATCTGTAATGTTGTAAAGATGTTGTTTCATAGACTACATTATTTAAATGTTATAATGTAAATTTAACAAATTTATATATCATATCTAACTAAAAATTAAAGATATACAAAAAAATATTATGAAATATTTAACAAAAAATACAAACTCATATATTCTCTATTCTGTGAATTCTATTCTTAGACTTTAAAAAAGCCCTCTGCTACAGCATTATCATAAGAATTTTTCTTTACTCCCACACTTCGCATTATGCTTTTTCCACGTCTTGAAGTAGATCCTGGTTACACATATCCATCAACACTTCAGAGCCTTACTATCTGAAAACACGTTGATTTTCAGCGTTGTTTTGTTTTAAATATCCAAAATTTTATTGAAAAATTTCCAAAATATGACAAATAACGTATGAGTTCTGATATTCTTCACCCAAACACACATCATCATTCCATTAAAACAAAAACCAGATGAATGATCTGGTTTTATGCTTGAAATACATTCTGATAAAATGCATTTCGACAATATAATGATGTATGAATGTTTGGTGTTTTAATGAAAGACTTCTCACCTAGCCCTGATTGCAGCGACATCCTTTTTCTGAATTGGCTTTTCAAAAAAGCAATGGCAGAAAAAGATACAGCGGAAAACAGGATAGAGCTCCTAAAAAAATCAGTTGCAAACCGTAAGGAAGGTCTGATTTCTCATGTGGATTTTAATCATCGCTTCAGATCTTAGCTCGCTGTATATGCTTTTTTCAAAAGCTTCAACCGCTTTCAGTTTGTAATCGATAAAATCTGCAATTCTCACGACCGAAAAGTAGAAATTTCTGTACAAAGCCATATCGACTGTACTTCCAAAATGAGGCAGAAATGCTTTTAAAAACGGAAGTTTTTTCTGATGTACATTATAATCCGGACAATAGCCTGTTTTCTCTTTTGCCGTGATGATTTCATAATGATTGATGTAATTCAAAATCGTTTCATTTTCTTTCATTGAAATCTTATTCTTCTGAAAGTAATAATGAATTCTGTCTAAAATATGTTGGGCATATTCCATCATACTGATGGTTTTCAGCTCAGAAACATTGTTGATGCCGGTTTTGAAGCTTTTTGCGTTAGTGTGATTCATATTGAATGAAATCCCGAAGTTTTCATGATATGGAAAAAAGCAGTTTTTCACTTCAATCATTGCATCTGCCTGCAATCTGTTCTCAGAAAAGTTGTAACACAGATACGGCTTGTACATCTCTTTTAGATGAAGCAGAAAATCTGTTTCATTGGTGTTTTGATCGTTTTCAAACCACTTTTCTAGATTGTTATAATATTGATTTTCGAATTCTCTGAAACTTAAATAAAACGGGATTTCCATAGCTCTTAATATTTTATACTGCAAAGCTATAGGTGTAATGCGACAAAACTTGACGTGTTTTATTTTGGAATTTAATTTTATTAAAAAAAGTCCGGCTCTGAAAACAGAACCGGACTCCACGATTGAAATAATGATATATTAATAAAAAAAACTATCTTATTTCCAGCCGCCGCCTAAACTTTTGTAAATGTCGACAACGGTGCTTAACTGCTTTTCTTTAGCTTCAATCAACTCCATTTTTGCATCTAAAGCGTCTCTTTGGTTTAATAAAACTTCCAAATAATCTGCTCTCGAGTTTTTGAAAAGTTGATTCGCAATATCGATGGACTGATCTAAAGCCTGAGTTTCCTGAGATTTTAACTGATAGTACCGATCGATGTTTTTCACTTTCGACATTAGATTTGAAATATCTAAATAAGCATTCAGAATAGTTTTATCATATTCGTACAAAGCCTGAATCTGTTTTGCATCTGCTGTCTGAAAATTGGCTTTGATCGCACTTTTATTGATCAGCGGTCCTGCCAATTCGCCAACTAAACTTGTAGCGATTGACTCGGGCAATTTAACCAGATAAGAAGGTTTAAATGCTTCCAATCCTAACGTTGCTGAGATTTCCAAAGATGGATAAAACTCTTTTCTTGCAGCTTCAACATCCAGTTTAGCTGCTTTTAATTCCAGTTCTGCCTGCTTAATATCCGGACGGTTTGCCAATAACTGAGATGGAATTCCTGTATAAACTGTCTGCGGAATAATCGACATAAAACTTTCCTTCGTTCTCACAATCGGTTGAGGATAACGGCCACAAAGCGCATTGATCTGATTTTCTTTTTCAGTAATCTGCTGACGGATTGTGTATTCTGTTGCTTTTGATTTTGCCAGTTCAGCTTCAAACTTTTTCACCGCTAATTCGGTGGCAGCTGCTGCCTGCTTCTGTATTTTTGCAATTTCTAAAGCTCTCGTCTGCAATTTAATATACTGTTGAATAATATCCAGCTGATTATCCAACGCCAATAGTTCGTAATAATTATCTGCCACTTCTTCGATCAGATTAGACAGAACAAAATTCTTCCCTTCCACCGTTGAAAGATAATGCGCAACTGCAGCATCCTTTTCAGTTCTGAGTTTTTTCCAGATGTCGATTTCCCAATTGGCCATCAAACCTCCTTCGAAGTTCCCAAGCGGATCCGGCATTTCTCTTCCAGGTTCTATTTCAGTGGATGCGTCTCCGGCTCCCGTACTGGTGTATCGACCTACTTTTTCAACTCCGGCTCCTAAACCTGCTCTTACCGATGGGCTTAATCTTCCTTTTTTGGCAACTATTCCACTTTTGGCAATCTCGATTTCCTGAAGCGTAATCATCAATCCCTGATTATTTTTCAAGGAAGTTTCGATTAAACTTACTAAATTGGGATCTGTAAAAAACTGTCTCCACGGTGTAGTTCCGCTGTTGGTATTTGCATCCTGCTCTTCGTTTTGATTAAAATTCTCAGGAATTGTATTTTTTACTTGGTCCTGAATAACGGTCGCCATAGGCGCCTTACAACTTGCTAAAACAAGCGATAAGGCAATGGCTGCTATATATTTATTATAAATCTTCATGTTTATCATCGTGTTGGTAAGGTTCTGTTTGTTCAGTTAAAGGATTTTCCTCTTCATATTTTGCGAGTCGGGATTTGTCGGCAATGGTTCCGAAAATGTAGTATAACCCCGGAATAATCAGCAGTCCGAAAACAGTTCCGATGAGCATTCCTCCCGCTGCAGCGGTACCAATCGTTCTGTTTCCAACAGCTCCCGGTCCGGTTGCCATGACCAAAGGAATCAATCCTGCAATGAATGCAAATGAAGTCATCAGAATCGGTCTGAAACGGATGGCTGCTCCCTCGATCGCCGCCTGCGCTACAGGAATTCCTTCTTCTGCTTTTTTCTGAACGGCAAATTCAATGATCAATACGGCATTTTTACCTAAAAGGCCGATTAACATGACCATGGCTACCTGTGCATAGATGTTGTTTTCCAATCCTAATAGTTTTAAACATAAAAATGCTCCGAAAATACCAGTCGGTAATGAAAGAATTACCGGTAAAGGAAGAATAAAGCTTTCATACTGCGCCGAAAGAATTAAATAAACAAATCCTAAACAGATCAGGAATATGTAAACTGCTTCGTTCCCACGACCCACTTCGTCTTTTGAAATTCCTGCCCAGTCAATTCCGAAACCTCTTGGTAAAGTTTTATCGGCAACTTCCTGAATGGCTTTAATTGCCTGTCCGGAACTGTAACCCGGAGCCGGTGTTCCGCTCACCTCAGAAGAGTTGTACATGTTATGTCTTGTGATTTCAGAAAGACCATATACTTTTTCCAAATGCATGAAATCTGAATACGGAACCATTTGATCTTTATCGTTCTTCACATAGAGCTTCAACAAATCACTGGGCAAAGCACGATATTGCGGACCCGCCTGAACAATCACCTTGTAAGGTCTGTCGAAACGGATAAAACTGGTCTCGTAATTCGAACCTATTAATGTCGATAAATTATCCATTGCTTTTTCAATGCTTACGCCTTTTTGTTCGGCCAGATCATTATCGATTTTCAACATATATTGAGGGAAACTTGCAGAATAGAATGTAAATGCAGAACCTAATTCAGGACGTTTTTTCAATTCTTTCACAAAATCGGTACTTACCTGCTCCATCTTCTGGTAATCACCGCTTCCTGCTTTATCCAAAAGTCTCAATTCAAATCCCCCTGCGGCTCCATAACCAGGAATAGAAGGTGGCTGGAAGAATTCAATATTGGCTCCAGGAATATTTTTGGCTTTTTCTTCAAGCTTTTCGATGATTTCGGCGGCTGATTCTGAACGATCTTCCCAACTTTTAAGGTTAATCAAGCACGTTCCAGAATTTGAACCGGTTCCTTCCGTTAGGATTTCGTAGCCGGCCAATGAAGAAACAGACTGCACTCCGTCGATATCTTCAGATTCTTTCAAGAGTTCTTTGGCAATCTGATTGGTTCTTTCTAACGTAGAACCCGGCGGTGTCTGAATAATTGCATAAATCATCCCCTGATCTTCACCCGGAATAAATCCTGAAGGCAGTGAGTTGCTTAAAAAGTAAGTACAGGCACAGAAAATCAATAACAAAGGAAGCGTGATGAACTTTTTAGTTACTGTTTTCTTCAGTAAGTTCTCATATTTCCCGGCACCTTTGGTAAATACGTTATTGAATTTATCCAGAAGAATCGTAATTGGGCCTCTTTTCTTAGCTTTTCCGTGGTTGTTTTTTAAGATTAAAGCACATAAAGCCGGAGTCAATGTCAATGCGACAACTCCCGAAAGAATGATCGACGATGCCATTGTAATTGAAAACTGACGATAGAAAACACCAACCGGACCCGACATAAATGCCACCGGAATAAATACAGCGGCCATCACCAAAGTAATTGCGATAATAGCTCCGCTAATTTCATGCATCGCTTCTTCAGTCGCCTTTAATGCGGAAAGACCTTTCTCTTCCATCTTGGCATGAACGGCTTCAATCACCACAATTGCATCATCGACGACTACACCGATTGCCATTACCAGAGCGAAAAGCGAAATCATATTTAATGTAATTCCAAAAGCTGACATCACTGCAAAAGTTCCTACCAATGAAACTGGAACGGCAATCGCCGGAATCAACGTTGAACGCCAATCTCCCAAGAATAAAAACACGACAATCGCTACCAAAATAAAGGCTTCAAACAAAGTATGAACTACCTTTTCAATTGATGCATCGAGGAATCTTGAAACGTCATAACTGATATCATAATGCATTCCTTTCGGGAAATTGGTTTTCTCAAGATCAGCCATCAACGTTTTTACATTTTTGATAACATCACTTGCGTTAGATCCGTATGATTGTTTTACAGTAATTGCGGCAGATGGTTTTCCGTTTAATGTAGAGTAAATATCGTACATTGAAGAACCAAATTCGATATCGGCAACATCTTTTAACCTTACAAATTCCCCAGCAGATTTAGCTTTGAGAATAATATTTCCGTAATCTTTTTCATTATTAAAACGTCCTGGATATTTTAAGATATACTCAAATGACTGAGAACGCTTACCAGAACTTTCCCCAGTTTTTCCTGGTGATGCTTCCAAACTTTGTTCGTTTAGAGCTTCCATCACTTCATCTGCTGAAATATTGTAAGCTGTCAAACGGTCAGGTTTCAGCCAAATACGCATTGCATATTCACGAGTTCCTAAAATATCGGCAAAACCAACCCCGCTTACCCTTCTCAATTCAGACATTACGTTAATATCTGCATAGTTGAAAAGGAATTTCTGGTCGGCTTTCGGATCGTCACTGTACAGGTTAATGTACATCAACATATTCGGTTCTTCACGGGTAATTTTCACTCCTTCACGAACGACCAATGGCGGAAGTTTATTGACTGCAGATGAAACACGGTTCTGAACGTTAACCGCTGCAACATTGGGATCAGTTCCCAAATCAAAAACTACCTGAATGGAAGTTTCACCGTCATTTCCGGCGTCGGAAGTCATGTATTTCATTCCGGGGACACCATTTAAGGATCTTTCAAGAGGAATCACTACGGCTTTTACGAGCAATTCATTATTCGCTCCTGGATATGTGGCGGTGATATTAACTTTCGGTGGAGAAATGGCGGGAAATTGTGTAATAGGAAGTTTCATTAATGATAAAACTCCCATAAAAACAATAATCAGCGAGATGACGATTGACAGAACAGGTCTGCGAATGAATTTCTTAAACATAATTCCTCTATTCTGCTTTTAATTTTAAATTCTGAAGAACCTTCTTCGGATCTTGGAATTTCACTTTTACTTTCTGATCATCTTTCACTTTCTGAACACCTTCCAACAGGATTTTTTCATTAGGAGAAATACCTGAAGAAACTACATAAATATCAGGAAGCTCATAGGAAACTTTGATATTTTTAGATTTGGCAACGCCATTTTGATCAATCACGAAGACATATTTCTGATCCTGAATTTCGTACGTCGCTTTCTGTGGAATGATTAAAGCATTTTTAAGAGGTAAAGTCATACGCACTTTTCCAGTCTCACCATTTCTCAAAAGCTTCTCAGGATTTGGAAATTTGGCTCTGAAAGCAATATTCCCTGTTTCGTTGTCAAACTGACCTTCAACGGTTTGAATTTCACCTTGCTGGTTAAACATTTCACCATTTGCCATCATCAAACTTACATTTTGGCTGCCACGATCTGCAACATGGGTCTGATAATTAAGATATTCCGGTTCAGAAACATTGAAATAACTGTAAATATTGGTATTGTCTGAAAGTGTTGTCAAAAGATCACCTTCATCCACCAAACTCCCCAACTTCAAAGGAATTCTATCGATAACTCCTGAAAACGGAGCTTTAATATCTGTAAAGGAAAGATGAATCTGCGCTAATTTCATTTCGGCATTAGCTGCATCTAACTTAGCTTTAGCCATTGATCTTTCATTTTTAGAAACAATATTATTGTTGGCAAGAGTACTTGCATTTTTCAATTCGATAGAAGCCTGTTCTACTTCAGCCTTTGCTTTGAGTAATTCTGCCTGATAAATCTGTGGCATAATTCTGAACAATGTTTGCCCAGCTCTTACATATTGACCTTCATCAACGTAAATTTTTTCAAGGAAACCTTTTTCCTGTGCACGAATTTCAATGTTTTTCACCGACTGAATCTGTGCGACAAAATCTTTGTTAATAATCGTATCCATTTTTACTGGTGACGTCACCGGATACACAGAATCTTCTTGTTTTTCTTCTTTTTTCCCATTGCAGTTCGCAAGTAAAAGAACAGCGCTTAAGACAACGCCTGAGACAACTCTTTTCATCATAATTTTAGAGTGGTATAAATCGTTAAAAGTTTAATTTGAAAAAATTATTTAGGTAAATAGTACATTGTGAAATCAGAGAACACAACGCATATCTTTTCCGGACTAGATTTAGAACAGAAAAATAATCGGAAAATAAAATTTTAGATCCTGATTGAACGAATCAGAATAAAGGTTTTTACAGAATAATAATGCTGTGAAAATTGAGAAATAGAAGGTTGAACCCTTTTTTTAAATAATAATCCAAATGAGTAAATCAGTCCGAAAACACTTACAAAAAATACGATTGCCTGTGCCGTATCGGATAATTGAAAGTCTTCTTCTGCTAATTCAAAAGAAAAATTGTCGGCACTGTCTGATGCCTGCTGTGTAGAAAATTTATGTACTGAATGATTTGCCTGATTTGTTTTTTCAGGATAATTATGAGAAATATGCCCGGAAAAGTCATTGTACAAAGTTTTGACATTAAGCTTACTCTCCACTACAAATAGCAGAAAAAGGGCAGTCAAAAGATATACAATATAGTTTCTCATTTCAAGTTGCAAATGTATGTCTAGATTTTTATAGATAATTCAGTATTAACAAAATTTAACTCTCCTTAAATTTAACTACAAAAGTGAATGAGAGAACCATATTTTTACAATTAATTGAAAAATAGTATAGTAAAACAAGTTCAAAATTCTTTAAATTATTAAAATTTAACATATTTTAAAGAAAAATAATTGTAATTTTGACAAACCATCACAACAAGTATGAAATCTTTTAAAATCACAAGTAAAAATGAAAAAGTTAATTTTAGGATTTTTTATAATCCTCACGTTTACAGCAT
Source organism: Chryseobacterium sp. JAH (assembly GCF_001507335.1). Classification (GTDB taxonomy): domain Bacteria; phylum Bacteroidota; class Bacteroidia; order Flavobacteriales; family Weeksellaceae; genus Chryseobacterium. The sequence continues at coordinate 150,733 of NZ_LMAH01000004.1, forward strand.
GTAAACACTCAGCAAAAGATCCTGACGTCACAATCGTAACTCCTGAAGCCGTTTCTAAAGACGAAATTACAAAAGAGACAATTGCTGACCGTCATGGTGATGAAATGGAAATTATCATGAATAATACCAAAGAAATTGTCACTGTACACCTTAACGGTAAAACTTATAAGCTCAAAAAAAATCAAGAATCAACCGGATTTTCTACAGACGATAACAAATATCTCTTCACGAATACCAAAAATGAAGTTACCTTTCTCCAAAAAGATGTAGATATGGTATTATTTCACGGTAAAAAAAATCAGGCTGATACTAAAATGGCCTCACAATAAAAAAAAAAGACGCTTATCCAAGCGTCTTTTTTTTTTGATTTAAAATCTGTCTAAACAAATTTCTTCAGGAAGATCTACATTACTTTCTATAAAATCATACAGACTCTTAGAGAAGTAGCAACCGTTAAGAATTCCTCTTGCTCCAAGACCGTTAAATACATAGAGATTATGATGCTCGAAATGTCTTCCAACAATGGGCCTGCGATCTTTCACAGTTGGTCTGAAACCAAAATGGACTTCCTCTATATCAAAATCATTCGGATAAAACTCAGATAAACCATTTCTTAACTGCTCAACCGCAGATTCATCAACATGCTCATGCAGTTGATCTCTATCGTACGTGCCACCATAAAAATATAAATCATCATTTAGTGGAAATAAAAAATGCTTTTTCTTGATGGTGATATTTTCGTGGATTGGCATAGAAAGACGTATTCTAATGTGATGTCCTTTATTTGGAATCACCGGAATATCTGAAAAATATGGATTGTTTTTAACAGCCATTCCCTCGCAGAAAATAATCTTGCTAAATTTGATATTCTGATAAGTAGATTCATCAATATTTAACTCATCATAATAAAATTTCTCTTTGATAAGCTGAGCATTATTCTCGTGAAACGTCAGTAGATCACCGAAAAATCCATTTACATTCAATCTAGCTGACTGATCTACTATTCCCGTGTTAAAATCATTTCTCACCCCTTCTACGCTCTTGAAATTTTGATTCAAAAAATTAGACAGTTCTTCGGTTTGTGCCTTTTTTGACCATAATCTCTGCTCATTTTCATCATGAAAAATTCGGTGAATTGAGGCATCAATTAAATAGTTTACACCTGTATATTTTTCAATTTCTGCAAGCGAAATTTTAAGAAAATCTAACTGTTCCTGAGCCCGCCAAAAAGTGGTGAACTTTTTCAGTACCACAGGATTTACAATTCCTGCAGATATTTGAGAAGCGCTTTTTCTTCCTTCAGAAAAAATAACGAATGACTTTTTATTTTTAGTTAGCTGATGGGCGAAAAAAAGAGCCGCGTATCCGTCTCCAACAATAATATAGTCTACATTTTTCATAATAAAAAAACCTGAGTAAAAGTACTCAGGTTTTTTATAAATATCAAGTGAAATTTAGTAATTCCACATATCATTCTCCATTTGAAGAATCTGTTCTTTGATTTTATTGCTTTCTTCTAACTGCTCTTCAGCATTTCTAGGGATGTAGTCTTTAATAACGCCATCACCTAAACCGTTTGAAGATTTATAGATTACAGAAGAGAATCTTCTAGCATTGATAATATCATCAAAAGATAATTCTGCAGATGAGTTCTTTCTGTTGAAAACATAATTGTTTGCTAAGATATCTCTAGCTTTTGGATAATAGACCCAGAATAGATCTACAAGATCATTCGCACCTTCCATCGGCTTACCTTCAGCATCAAGTCTTCCTTGAGAAGTTGGATCCGGACCCATCGCAGCTATACCAAGAGGTCTATATTTCATTTGACCATCTCTTTTGTCAATGAACCACATTCCCATAATCTTTAAGACTTTTACTTTTTCAGTAGTCGTCCTGATACGGTCTGTAAGTCTCACTTTTTCCTCTTCAGTTAACTGTCTACCTGAATTGAGAATCTCAATCGCTTCATCATCAACCCTTACACTTTCCAATTTTTTCTGAATACCTTCAGGAGATAATTTTGTTGTAAAGTTTTCGTCATCATAAACTTCTTCAATCTGACCATTCATTGCAGCATCTAAAAGAATCTGGTATAGAGATCTTGTATTTTTGGAAAGTAATCCATTAGGATTATCATAATAGAATGGCTGATTGATCTTATCATTCATATCTATTATTTCCCATACCATCATACTTTTCAAGATGTCTTTATCATCTACAAATCCGTACTCAAGTGGTGTTACTTTATTACTAATAACAGTATCTCCCACTTTTCTCATATTTTCAGATCTCATTTGTCTGAACTCTTCTGGAGAAGAAGCATTTAGAATAGTTTGGGAAAATGCAAACCCAGAAGCTAAAACTAAAAGACTGCTAATATATTTTTTCATAATATGATTTTACAAATTATCTTATTGAACATTAATTGTCACAGGAGAAATTTCTTTCAATCTCTGATTTCCTAAACCTGTCGCTGTTGCCTGAATATCATAAATCTGAACAACATCACCAGCTCTCAAGTTTCTAAGTAATCCTTCTGCAGCAGAAAGTGAGTTACCTTGAATCATCGTTCCAGCTCTTCCCGGTAGTTTTAGTATGAAACTATTAACAGTAAATGAGACAGGGAAATCAAAATCAGGTAATGTAGCAGCTACAATCTGATTTGGAATTGAAGTTAGTGGCATAAAGTTTACTGCTTTACCTCTAATCTGCCCTTGTGGTTTCGGAATACCTTTAATTCTGTATTCAAATACCTCAGAAACAGTTCTACCATTAGGATCTGTACCAGAAAGCGTTAACTTAATTGTGTTTCCTGCTGAAGGAGTCACAGTCCATTTACCTTTACCTGTATTTTTAACTACTGCTCCAGGAGCGGAAAGTGATAGTTTAGAATTATCCGCACCCAAAATAGATCCTGTAACAGGGTTTTCCAATCCTCTATACATTACATTCATCTTATCAGCAGAAAGTATAAGTCCTTGCTCAAGTTTCACTTGCTGTGGACCTGCAATCACATTATAAGTATGCGTGAAAGGGAATTGCTGAGCTTTTCCTGTCGCATCCGTTAAAGTAATTACACCACCGATTTTTCTCTCACCAAGACCTCCTGTATTTAATGGAAGATATCCTTTACCATTCTCCTGTCTGCTTACACCGCTGATGCTGATTTTATTACTGTTAGAATAAGTTCCTAACATAATAACCGCTTCAGCTTTTTTGCCAGACTGAATGTCTGAAGGTGCAGAAACAATCGCTTCATACTGGTTAAACTTAATGCTTGCATCTACTTTTTCCTGAAGCATTAATGCTAATGCATCAGACTGTACGTTTCTTGCATCATTCTGAATAATTTCTAAGTTTGAAATCGCAGCGATAAGCGGCTGATGATAAAACTTATTCTGAAACCAAGTTTTCCCGTTTGGTGATTTTCCTTGAGGATATTCAGCAACAATAGATCTGTTTGCTCTGTCAACTAATTTCAATAACTGAGGGTTATTTCCAAAAGTAGCTACAATATAAGATCTTACATCATCCATTTTCTTTTTAAGCTCTAAAGCTTTAGGAGAAGGACTATTTTCGTCACCTTCCTTAAAGAAATATTCTGTAGTTGCTTCATTGTTATTCAGTGCAGAAAAATTCTCACTGACATCCATATCTTTTCCAGTTTCAGGATCTTTATCAAAGAATTCAGAATTCTTCTTTAAAATCCCCTTGATTTCTTCAGCAGAACCAACTAAACCATCGATTTTGCCTTTTAAAACTTTGTACTGTTCCCAAGGCTGAGCATAAGTATCAGGAACCTGCTGAGCTTTTGCCTCTAAGGTAACCTCAAAAATATCCTGATTTTTATCTTCAGTTAAATGTCTTGTTTCATTTAATGCTCTTGTAGAATCGTAATACGATCTGATGATTTCAACATCAATGTTTAGGGCCATCATTGCGATGAACACCAAATACATTAGGTTGATCATCTTCTGACGTGGAGTCTGTTTTCCTTTTGCCATTCTCTTTTCTTTAGTTTTTTATTAAATTAATGGTTCGGAATTATGACTTCATTGCAGTTAACATACCACCGTAAACTCTGTTTAAGCTATTTAAGTTTGTTGTTAAACCTTGTAATTCTTGATTAAATTTCTCAGAATGCTCAGCTGACTTTTGCATATCTTCAACATATTTTTTTGCAAAATCAGATTGTCTCTGACCGCTTTCTAACTGCATTGCATATAGAGCATTCATGCTTTCCATGTGTTGAGCAGCTTTATTTAACTGGTCGTTATATTTATGAGTAGAAGCAGAAACATCAACAGTTTGGTTGATCTGATCTACTGAACTTGAAAACTTATCGATTCCTGTTCTTAATCTGTCGAATAACTGTACATCTAATTTAGCATCCTGAAGCATCTTATCTAATTTACCAGATAAAGAGTTTTCTAATTCAGCAAAATGATCAACAGTATTTCTAGAAGAAACATTAGAATGCAATGGGTTTGGGTTTGCATGCTTATCTAATAACTCAGGATAAACATTTTCCCAATGGTAAGACTCTTCAGCTGCTGGAGGGTCAAAAGCGAAAATAATAAAGATAATTGCCTCTGTAACAAGCCCTACTGTAAGTGCAATGTTACCATTAATTGGGCCAAATGAAATGTGAGTAATTTTAAGCCAAGCTCCAAGAATTACAATTGCAGCACCGAATGAATAGAAGAAATTCATCCAAGCATCTTTAGTCTTAAACATATAAGTTAGTTTTTTTTAATATTAAATAAAATTGTTTCCGAAAATAATTGATTGAAAAATTCTTATCTGTTAACTCTTTTTGCTTTAACAGCAGCTTCAGGAATATCCTGTACTGTTCTGAATCCGATATAACTTCTTGCAGAGTCTTTCAATTCGAAATCTCTAGCACCAGTCATCAACATATATCCAACATCTTTCCAAGAACCACCTCTTACAGATCTCTTAGCATCTTCTTTATCTTTTGTAGAAGGATTTAAAGTAGAAGAGAAACCGTATGAAGAGTTGTTGTAAGCAGATTCGGTCCATTCAGAAACGTTTCCTGCCATATCAAACAATCCGAAACTGTTTTTCTTGAATTTTTTCACAGGAGCTGTATAAGTATAAGTACCTAACTTCTCATCTTCCATGTAATTACCTCTCTTTGGCTTGAAGTTTGCAAGATAACAACCTCTGTCATCCATCAAATAAGGACCACCCCAAGGATAAGTAGCATTTTGCTTCCCTCCTCTTGCTGCATATTCCCACTCTAGTTCAGTTGGAAGACGGAAGATCATTGGTCTTTGTTTCTTTCTTTTTAAACTTTCGTTATAATCAGATTTCAATTTTGATCTGAAGTTACAGTAAGCTCTTGCCTGATCCCAAGTTACCCCAACTACAGGATAATCTTTGTAAGCTTTATGCCAGAAATACTGCTCAAATAAAGGTTCATTATAAGTGAAATGGAAATCTTTAACCCAAACTGTAGTATCTGGATAGATGGCGATGCTTTCACTTCTAAGGTAGTTAACACCTCTTTCGTTTTCAGCAAGAGCAACATCCATATCTCCCCATCTGTAATTATATTTTAATTTACTAACATCTAGAAGTCTTTCGCTACCAACTCTAGAAGAAGCCGGTAAATACATAGATTCTAAAACTTCAGCATATTCAACATCAGGATATTTAGAAGTATTCCAATGTAATGGAATTTTCCAGTCTAATCTTTTTGTATCATCAAAACCATCTCTACCTCCTGCACCTTCAAGATATTCCTGATACGCAGTAAGATTCTCTTCTTTTTTTGCAAGGTAAGCATAGTCTCCGATGCCTGTACCTTTACCACCTCCTTCACCACCTTCTCCGGCAGCTTCAGCTAGCATAGTTCTTGCAATAGAGTCTCTAACATAGTTGATGAACACTCTGTACTCTGCATTTGTAGTTTCAGCTTCATCCATAAAGAAAGATGAAACAGTTACAGTTTTCAAAGCTGCTTTTTCAGGACTGTCTGTGAAATCCACATCAGCTAAACCTGCAACGAAAGATCCACCTGGAATGGCAACCATACCATACGGTCTTTCTGCAACAAATGATTTTGTTTTTTCTCTAGGTATCAATTCCCCTTTTGTTCCTGGCTTCCCTACAGAAGAAGATCCACCACCTGAACAAGATACCGATGCTACCGACGCAGACAATAATAAAAGAAATATCCTTTTCATGTTAATTTTTATAATTAAGCCGTAAATATATAATTTTTTTAAGAAACTTTTAAGATTTTTTTTAGAATAACGAAAAAAATCTAAATTTATTTTATTTGCAAGTATTTTTACTCTACAGTTACAGATTTCGCAAGGTTTCTCGGCTGGTCAACGTTAGCGCCTCGGTAAACTGCTATATAATAAGCTAGTAACTGCAAAGGAACGGACGCTACTATAGGTGAAAAACACTCTGATGTCTCAGGAATCTCAATTACGTAATCTGCCATAGCTTTTACCTGAGTATCGCCTTTATTAACAACAGCTATCACTTTTCCTTTTCTAGCCTTAATTTCCTGTACGTTACTTACAATCTTATCATAATGACCCTTCTTAGGAGCTATGATAACGATAGGCATATTCTCATCAATTAATGCAATAGGCCCGTGTTTCATTTCTGCTGCCGGATATCCTTCAGCATGGATGTAAGAAATTTCTTTTAGTTTTAAAGCACCTTCTAAAGCTGCAGGATAATTGTAACCTCTTCCTAAATAAAGGAAATTAGTTGTACTGATAAAATCTTTTGCAATCTTTTGTGTAAGCTCATGAGTAGCTTCTAAAACTTCTTCTATTTTTTTTGGAATTGCATTTAATTCAGTTATTAAGCTCATGAATTCTGCGGTTCCTAAATTCCCGTTATGATTCCCTAACTTCAATGCGATAAGAGAAAGGATGGTAAGCTGAGCAGTAAATGCCTTCGTAGAAGCAACACCAATTTCTGGGCCTGCATGTGTATATGATCCAGCATCAGTAATTCTCGCAATAGAGGAGTCAACAACATTACAAATACCGTAAATGAAAGCTCCCTTTTCTTTTGCTAATTTTAATGCTGCCATTGTATCAGCAGTTTCTCCTGACTGAGAAATAGCAATTACAACATCCTTATCGGTAATAATTGGATTTCTGTATCTGAATTCAGATGCATATTCAACTTCTACAGGAATTCTCGCAAATTCTTCAATTAAATATTCACCAATCAGTCCTGCATGCCATGAAGTTCCACAAGCGATAATAATAATTCTGTTCGCATTCTTGAATCTTTCAAGATGATCCCAGATTCCGGCCATTTTTATGATTCCTTCATCCACCAGCAGTCTCCCTCTCATGGTATCATGAATCGATTTTGGCTGTTCGAAGATTTCTTTAAGCATAAAATGCTCATATCCACCTTTTTCTATCTGTTCTAAATTCAATTTTAACTCTTGAATTTCAGGAACTATTTTAGAATTATCATTTATCGTTCTGATGTCAACACCCTTTTCCAAAGAAAGAATCGCCATATGACCTTCCTCTAAATAGATAGCTTCCTTGGTAAATTCAACAAACGGAGATGCATCAGACGCAATAAAGTATTCTTTATCACCAATTCCAATTGCTAAAGGAGAACCTAATCTTCCAACAACCAGAACTCCTGGATAATCTTCATGCATTACTGTAATAGCATATGCACCATAGACTTCGTTTAAAGCATATCTTACTGCGGTAGGAAAATCTGTCTCTGCATTCAAATCCATAAAATATTGGATAAGATTCACCAAAACTTCAGTATCAGTTTCAGATTTGAAAGTGAAACCTTTATCGGTAAGCATTATTTTAATCGTATCATAATTTTCGATGATACCATTGTGAACGATTGCAATTTTACCACTGTTTGATAAATGAGGGTGAGAGTTTCTGTCACTTGGCACACCATGTGTTGCCCAGCGTGTATGTCCCATACCTACTTTTGCGAATCCTTTTAATTTGCTGGAAATATTAACCAAATCATCAACTTTACCTTTTGTTTTTTCAACGTTGAATGCATTATTCTCACCTTCCAAAACAATCCCAGCACTATCATAACCTCTATATTCCAGTCTTCGAAGCCCATTAATAACTATATCGTAGGCATCCTGAAAACCTGTATAACCAACTATTCCGCACATAATTTATTGAGTGTTTTTATTTTTTATTTTGTACTGTAAGTAACTTTTAATTTAATTTTATCAGGATTATTAGGATCAGATCCTACAAAAACTGCTCTTTGTGTAGAAAAAGCTCTTGAAGTATAGTTATATCCTGCTAAACCACCTTGGGAAGATTCTAAGAAATTTGCTAGATCTATTTTGAAGTATTTTTTAGTATAATCTGTTCCAGACTCAACAATATCTTTCAATGACTGTGTAACTGTGAAATCATAATAAGCAGGATTTTTTTCTAAATCATAGACTCTCATATAAAGAAAATTAGGAGTGCCAGATAATAAAAGTAAATCTTGCGTGAAATTTGTAGTCTCTTTACCATCTTTGAAATCTTTTTGCAAAATGGTAAACCCTTTATCTTGAGGTTTTTGATATTTATTATCCCAAGCCGTACGGTCAGTGTGCATTCTTATTTTAGCACTGATAATCGCAGCTTTATTCTTTTGATATAAATTTTTCAAACTATCAATTGTTTTCGTAGGAAATTTAATTCCAATAGAATTCCCTCCCATTCCCTGAGCGAAAAGCTTTTCATCACCAGTATTTATATTACCAATATTTCCTGCCTGTGATAATGCAGAGTTACTTCTGTCGTATGTATAATTACCTATATGTACATTTCCGCTTCCAACTGAAAATGCATATTGCTTTTGAGTACTTGTAGTGGCACCTGTATCAACTGATTTATAATACATTACTAACTCAACAGCTGATGGTGAAAACTCAACCAAATATCCATTAGATTCATTAACTGAAATTTTTAGACCTCTGAAGTATCTGATAAAGGTTGAAACATCCTTTAATTCAGGCTGGCCTTTTTTATCAATAATTTTCGTTTTAAAGAAACTTGCAGACAAGGGTATTCTAAAGCCTACCCCTGAAGAAAATAATGAACTGTTATCTGAATCTTTAGTAATGGTAACAGAATTCACATATCCGTTGAATACTTTAGAGCCTAATACCTGTCCTATTGCATATGGGGTATTAGAATAAGCTATATCATTATATCCATTCAAAAAGTCAGTAACTTCATTTACTGTAACTGTTAAATTACCTCCATTGAATTTCGTTCTTCCAAATTTTTTAGCAGGATATGTATTCACTACTTTTTTAGCAGCAACTGCCCCATCCGGATAGACATAATTTTCATCTGTAGTTGTTTTCAAAGAATCAGAAGCCGATTCATAAAGAGGTTTGACAACCAATACTACAGAGTCAACCACAGCATTTGCTCCAAAATCAGGGTCGTAAACAGGAAGTCTTACCTGTGTTAAATAAGCAGCTTTCTGCATTCCAAACTGACCTTCAGAAAAAGCACCTAAAACAGCACCTCCAGCACCTCCTATTAATTTTGAAGCATCACTTCTGATACTGTCATTATTATCAAGATTGTATGCAATAAGATCATAAGACACTTCATTACCATTTGCTGCTCCGTCTAGAAATAATTGTTCACCAAGAGAATCCGGTTCAGGTTCGCAATTGTAAACTAACATCCCTCCAAAAATCACCATCAGAAGTATAGTGAAGGTTTTTTTCATATTATAAATCATCAAAATATTCTTTTAATATAGTTTATTGATAGAATCTACATCTAAGTACTCAGACTTTGAAGTTGTTGTTTCGTTAAAGGCAATATCTAAATCTCCTTCCAAAAACTCGTCCCCTTTTACGACTTCATCCACATACTTCATACTCTCAATTACAAAACTTTGGAAGCTGGGAGTATTTAATGCTTCTAATCCTGAAATATTATCAAACTGCAATTTTTCTGCAATACCTTTATCCAGAGGGGCGTCCTTTTCGTTATATAACGAAAGAACAATTTTCGCATCCTTAAAATAAGTATCAGACTGGTAGAACGTTTTTAAATAGACAGGAATAAAAGAAGCCATCCATCCATTAAGATGAATAACATCCGGTACCCAGTTTAGCTTTTTAATCGTTTCTATAACGCCTCTTGCAAAGAAGATTGCACGTTCGTCATTGTCAGGAAAAGCTACGCCTTCATCATCAAAATAATATTGTTTTCTTTTGAAGTATTCTTCATTATCAATAAAATAAACCTGCAGCCTTTCTCCCGGAAGAGAAGCTACTTTAATAATAAGGGGTTGATCTAAATCGTTGATAATAATGTTCATCCCAGAAAGGCGAATCACCTCGTGAAGCTGAAATTTTCTTTCACTTATTTGTCCAAATCGTGGCATAAAAACTCTTACATCATTGCCTTCTTGGTGCATTTTAAGTGCCATTTTGTTTACCACTGTTCCTAAATTGGTATCTTCCTGATAAGGGTACATTTCTGTGGTAATGTACAGTATTTTCTGATTGGGCATATAATTTTTATATAATTTTAAATAATGCTATAAGTTGCAAAATTACAAAAAAACATCCAACATTAGTGTAATTAACATTTTTTTACGATAATCACTACGGTTGAACTAGTAATTCGTGAAAATTAATACAAGATATTTTAGTATTTTTGAATTACTATTAAAATAAACTATGGAAGTTATAAAAAACAAAAAAACGCTTCAGGATTTTATTGAAAGACAAAGAGAAATGGGTAAGAAAATAGGTTTCGCTCCCACTATGGGTGCGCTGCATAAGGGTCACCTCTCTTTATATGAAGCTGCAAGAGCGGAAAATGACTTGGTTATTTCTTCGATATTTGTAAATCCTACACAGTTTAACAATGCTGAAGACCTAAAAAAATACCCCCGAGATACAGACCGAGACATCAAGATTCTCGAAACATCCGGTTTGGTTGACGCCGTTTACATTCCGGAAGTACAAGATATCTATCCTGAAAAAGCAGAAAGCCAGCGTTATGATTTTGACGGTCTGGAAAATGAAATGGAAGGAAAATCACGTCCCGGACATTTCGATGGCGTGGGAACTGTAGTTGAAGAACTTTTCAGACAGGTAAAACCAGATAATGCCTATTTCGGCGAAAAAGATTTTCAGCAATTGGCGATTATTAAAAAGATGACCGAAAAGAAAAAACTCCTCATCAACGTTCACGGAGTTGATATCTACAGAGCAGAAAACGGATTGGCGCTGAGCTCCAGAAACCAAAGACTTTCTGAAAGCAGAAGAGAAGACTCCAAAGTTATTTATGAGACACTCGTAAAAGTGAATGACTGGTTCAGAACCTTATCTATTCCTGAAATTAAAGAAAGAGTAAAAGATATTTTTGACGACCAGGTTGGAATGCAGATGGAATATTTTATGATTGCGGATGAAAACACTCTGAAAGAAACCGATTTCTTTTATAAAGATAAATCGTACAGAGCATTCATTGTAGTAATGGTAGACGGAGTGAGATTAATCGATAATATACATTTAGATTAACCGATTCCACAAAAAATCAAAGGCTTCCGGAAGGAAGCCTTTGAACACCAAATCACAAAATATTAATATGAAAAAAATTTACTTTTCAGTAAACTTGTGACCCGGCTGGGATTCGAACCCAGGACCCATACATTAAAAGTGTATTGCTCTACCAGCTGAGCTACCGAGTCGGTCTTGTTTTTAGATTTGATAAATTTAAAATAAATTTTAGAATTACCAAACTTTTTTTTGCAGTGCCTGCGACTGGACTCGAACCAGCACATCCTTAGGAAACCACCCCCTCAAGATGGCGTGTCTACCAATTTCACCACGCAGGCAAAAAAATTATACAAATTATAATATTTTTGCTAGTGACCCGGCTGGGATTCGAACCCAGGACCCATACATTAAAAGTGTATTGCTCTACCAGCTGAGCTACCGAGTCGGTCACTTTATTATCAAGTTTCAGTGTTAAGTAATGTCCCTTGTTTTTAGTGGTGCAAAGATAGGACTTTTTTCATTATCTCAAAACTTTTTCGCAAATTTGTTTAAAATAAATTCATGATAATTTCACTAGTCGGATACATGGGAAGTGGCAAATCTCACATTTCCAAAATTTTAAGCGAAAAAATAAATTTTAAATTAATTGACCTTGACAGGGAAATTTCTAGGAGAAATAAATTAACGATCCCCGAAATCTTTGAAAAAAAGGGAGAAATCTACTTTCGAAAGCAAGAAAGAGAAATTTTAGAAGAGCTTTTAGCTACAGAAGAAAATATCATCCTGAGCTTAGGAGGAGGAACGCCTGTATATTACAATAATATGGAAATCATCAACCATAATTCTAAAAGTATATTTCTCAGAACATCTATCAATACTTTAATAGAAAGAATTTCAAAACAAAAAGAAAAAAGACCTTTGATTGCTAATATTTCAGACGAAAACCTCCCTGAGTTTATTGCCAAACATTTGTTTGAAAGAAATCAATTTTATAGTAAAGCCCAGTTCATCATCTCCACCGATGCTAAAGAACCGGAGGAGATCATGAATGAAATTATTGAAAAGCTATATTTATGATTCCTTCTCGTCTTCTTTTTCTGAATCGTTCTCACCAAAAAAGTCATCCCAATCTGTAAAATCTGAATCTACATCATTCTCTACATAGCCGTCGATTTCTCTTCTGTCTTTTTTTGTAGGTCGTCCTTCGCCTCTGTCGCGGTAATAACTTTGGGACATTTTGCGCAGTTTTAGCAATTCATACTGCTCTTTGTCGGTAACATCTTTAATGTGGAGCGAAACTAATTTTGCTCCAATTCTGCTTTTGGGGATTTGTATGACTTTTATTTTATAATCAATCTGATTTTTACGGATCTTAATTACATCACCCTCTTTTACCTCTTTAGAAGACTTTACTGCAGACTCTCCTATCGCTACTCTATTCTTTTTGATCTCGTCGGTAGCAATACTTCTGGTCTTGTAAAAACGAATACTCCATAAAAATTTATCTATTCTCATATTTTTTTATACTTTTGCCGTTATATTATTTGTAAAGTAATTAAAGTTTTTGAAATGAAAAAAATATTTTTATATATCCTTGCGGGATCTTTGTGTTTTTCCGCTTGTAAAAAAGATGATGAGGTACAAACTTACGTAGAGCCTGAAGATATCAATGTACAGAATTCTTATGACAATGAGGCCATCCAGAAATTCTTAGATAACAATTATCTCGACTCGCAAGGAAACATCAAAGCATTCAGTAGTACCGATACAGCAGATGATAATGAAGTAAAATTAAAGAATCTTAATCCACAGACAACTCCTTCTGGAGCTATCTATATTATCCGAAATAATGCACAGCCTAACCCTGGAACTATTATTGGTAACACAGATGTCATGAGAATTATGATGAGAGCAAAAGCATATCTTGCTGGAAGCAGTGATGGTAATATTAGCTTCCTTACTAATACCAACTTCTCAGGATACAGTCCTCTAGATGAAACTGGCAGTCCCATTTCAGACCCTATTTTTTACTATGTGAAAAATTCTACACTGAATGCTGCATCTGCAACTGCTGCAAAGCAGAGAAGCTATTACGAAATGGAAGGTTTTCAAGAGGCTATCAAAATGTTCAAAGCGTTTAACTTGGCAGATTCTGAAAATTATAATCTGCAAGGGGTTATTATTGTACCTTCTAGAGCTGCCTTCGCAAGAGATGCCCATTTTTCTTTTGGAACTCAGTATTCTTCTCCATTTAGAAATACTACTTTCATATTCAATCTCCAAGTTTACAAAAGTTCAGCAAGAAATATGTCTACTCAAGACTAATTAAATAAATAAAAAAATAAAAAAAATGCTTCGTTTTGCGAAGCATTTTTTTTTATTTCCTTACACCTCCCAAAATATCAGGAAAGTAATTGTCTGACAAATGTTCGAATTCGTCACCCCGCATAAACATTGACGCATCTACTTCTTCATACGAATCTCTTCCAGCTGCTGCAATCAATTCATTACAGGTATGTAACGTATTTTTATGAAAATGATAAACCCTTTCTGCTTTATCTGTCACATCGAGACCTTTGATCAGCATTTTATCCTGTGTAGCAACTCCAGTGGGACAATTGTTATTGTTGCATCTCAAAGCTTGAATACAGCCTAGAGAAAACATAAATCCTCTCGCATTGTTACACATATCAGCTCCCATTGCAACTGCGCGTAAAATATCCAAACTCGTCAGAACTTTTCCGCTGGCAATCACTCGCAGTTTATTCCTTACATTATAATTTTTAAGTGTTTTATTTACAAAAATCAATGCAGGCTCCAAAGGCATCCCTACTCCATCAGAAAATTCCGGCGGTGCTGCTCCAGTTCCTCCTTCTGCCCCATCAACCGTAATAAAATCGGGATAAATTTTTAAGACATTCATCTGAACGCATATATCTTCAAATTCTTTGGTATCACCGATACAAAGCTTAAAACCAACCGGCTTCCCTCCAGAAAGTTCTCTTAAATGCTGTACAAATTTCAGCAAACCCGCTGCATCCGAAAAAGACGAATGTGAAGGAGGAGAAACAATTGTAAGCCCAGGTTGTACATGACGAATTTTTGCAATTTCCGGAGTATTTTTCACGCCTGGTAAAACTCCACCGTGGCCAGGTTTTGCACCTTGAGACAATTTTATCTCAATCATTTTTACATTCGCCAGTGTTGAATATTTTGTAAATAATTCAGGATTAAATTTTCCTTCATCGTCTCTGCATCCGAAATATCCAGTACCAATTTGCCAGCATAAATCTCCTCCTTCCATGTGATGCGGAGAGATTCCACCTTCACCGGTATTATGATAAAAATTTCCTTTCTTTGCGCCTCTGTTTAACGAAATCTGTGCTCTGTCACTTAAAGCTCCAAAACTCATCGCAGAAATATTAAATAATGAAGCATTATATGGCTGTGTACACTGTTCACCTCCAACCAAAACTCTTGGCAGCTCTTCTTTTGGAGATTTAGCATAAATGGAATGTTTAATTCCTTCATATTTCCTATGGTTGACTTCCAATTGAGTTCCGAAAGGCACAGTATCACTCAGATTCTTTGAACGTCTGTACACCGCTGAACGCTGATTCCTTGGGAAAGGTTTCCCGTCGGTTTCTCTTTCAATAAAATACTGTTGCATTTCTGGAGAAATATCTTCAAAAAAATATCTAAAATATCCCAAAACAGGAAAATTTCGAAGAATAGCATGCTTCGTTTGATAGGTATTATAAACCCCCAATGCATATACTGCCGTCAAAAATATTGGAATCCAGTAATGAGCTTTGATAAGTACGGCCACAACCCATGTCACAATGACCAACACCAAACCCCAAGATAAAAACTTATCTCTCATAAAAATGTAGATTTAAAATCGTTAAAGAATAAATTTAGTTGAAATAAAGCAAACAGACTATGCTTTTGCTAAAAAACTTTCGTAAGAAGACTGCACAGAAACCGTGCCATCAGGAAGGATCTTTTCTAAATTTAAAAATTCAATCTGATTGACAGATGACGAATCAAAATCTTTTTGCACCCTTACATAATTTTCGGTGAAGCCGAACATTTTGCCGTCTTTATTTTCATGCTCCCAAAGAACAGGAAGCGTTTGCCCAAGCTGAGTCTGATAGAAAGACATTTTCTTCTTTTCGGAAAGAATTCTGAGCATTTTGTTGCGTCTTTTCCTTTCAGGAATCGGAACTGCACCATCCATTTCGGCCGCCTCTGTATTTTCTCTTTCAGAATAAGTGAAAACGTGCAGATAACTTATTGGAAGTTCATTCAGGAAATTATAGGTTTCCATAAATAACTCTTCAGTCTCCCCCGGAAAACCAACAATTACATCAACACCAATCGCTGCATGAGGCATGACCTCACGAATTTTATTGACCCTGTTGTTGTACAATTTAGTGAGATAACGACGTTTCATTTTTTTCAATAATTCATCGCTTCCCGATTGCAACGGAATGTGGAAATGCGGAACAAAACTTTTACTTTTAGAAACCAGTTCGATGCTTTCGTCTTTCAAAAGATTTGGCTCTATCGATGAAATACGGATTCTTTCGATGCCTTCAACCTCATCCAACTCTTTAATCAAATCTAAAAAAGTATGCTCATGTCTTTTGTTTCCAAACTCACCTTTTCCGTAATCACCAATGTTGACACCGGTTAAAACAATTTCTTTGATGTCTCGGGCTGCAATTTCCTTTGCATTTTTCAAAACATTATCGATGGTGTCTGAGCGTGAAATTCCTCTGGCTAATGGAATTGTACAGTAAGTACATTTGTAATCACAACCATCCTGAACCTTTAGAAAAGCTCTGGTTCTGTCTCCTATCGAGTAACTTCCGATAAAAAAATCAGTTTCTTCAATTTCACAAGAATGTACCACTCCTTCGCTTTCAGATTTTTCTAAATCATCCAGATAGCTCAGAATATTGAATTTTTCTTTAGCACCAAGTACCAAATCTACTCCTGTTATCTGTGAAATTTCTTCGGGCTTCAGCTGCGCATAACAACCGACAACCACCACCAAACCTTCAGGATTGGCTTTCATTGCACGTTTTACGTGAAGTTTGCATTCTCGATCAGCGTTTTCCGTAACCGAACAGGTATTGATAACATACACATCTGCTTTCTCATCAAAACTTACCTTATCGTAACCAGCGTCTGTCAATTGACGAGCAATGGTAGATGTTTCTGCAAAATTTAATTTACAGCCAAGGGTGTGGAATGCGGCAGTTCTGTGAAAGTGAGACATTTATTGTTCTGAATTTTGTGGGTGCAAAGATAATAATTTAAAAACTAACCGTAAATCAATTCGATCTATACTTTATAATCATCCCGTACTTCAAGACTGTTTACAAAACAAACGGAAGAGAAATTTTGAATTTCATCCTCATCATTTTTCTGCAGATCTCTGATACATTGTTCTCTGATATCCCAAATTTCGTCCAACGCGTATGGAATATTTTCAATAGCTAACCATTTTTTCAGAAAATCTATATGAAATGATTTTTTCTCACCAGCGATTTCATTGAATTCTATTTCCTTTTCAATCAATAATTTATTTTTAAACTGATCATAATTTGAATTTGGTTTTGTAAAATCAAAATATTCATCGTCTATTTTCAAATAATTGTGAGCTTCGGGAATATACCTTAGTCCAAATTTTTCGAGCGTATTATGAATTTCCTGAGTGTATTCTGAATCCATCTTAAATATACCGAGAAATAATTTTACATCTTGTTGATTATTTTCAAAAGCTAATTTTCTCAACGATGCGTGTTTTGTACTGCAGGTTCCTCCAAAATCATTAAAAATACAGAGAATATTATTTTTATCGAAATTCCTTTTGTACGGCAATCCTGCAATGTATTTGCAGGCAGAATGGAAATCCCTGATGCTTATCCTACAAAACTTATCAGAAACAACTCCTTCGTGCTCATGTATTGTGAAATTTTTCATTTTTTTTAAAATTTACTTCCGATTAAATCAATTCAAATATGAATTTCAGTTGTAATAGGATAATAAAAACCAATTTAGTGTTTTTCACGTATATAAATGTAAATTGCATCCTATGAATTGTAAGATCAGCCATTTTATGCAGGATTTAAATTCCTTGAATATAGAAAAGCTTGAAAAATGGTTTACTGATGAAACTGTAATCTGGATTCCGCCAGCAAAAGAAATTTCAGGAAAAAATAGAATCTTAGCTCTGTTCAGAGCGATCTTCAGACGTTATGAAAAAATTGAATGGAGTGTTTCTGAAATTTTCCATTTAGGTAACAACAAATATTTTTACCAAACCAATTCTCTCGGCAATATGTCAGGCCGAGGAAGTTATAAAAATGAAATTTGTACTATTATTCAGTTTTCGGAATGCGGCAAAATCCTTTATCTCTCCGATTATTTTAAAGATACAAAAGTTTTTAATTAGCAGAAGCCATCTCTTTCAAGATGGCTTCTGTTAGGTATGACGCTGAATGATTAATTTCTATTTTTAACCAAAATCCATCCTGAATATTTGATAGGAGCATTATTTCTCTTAGGCTCATTCCATGTAAATGAGAACCAGTAATTCCCGGTAAGGATCTTTTTATTTCCTGCTGTTCCGTCCCACTTGTAATTCTTAAATTGATCTGCTTTAAACATCATATTTCCATAACGGTCGTAAATGGTAAATACAAGATTATGCTTATTTGCCAATGCAGAATAATCTACGTAATCATTTGATCCGTCACCATTTGGTGTAATGGCATTAACAATATTAGGAACAGTAATTTCAACATTCACTTCGTGACAGTTGTTAGAGTCTTTTATATAAACCATATGTTCGCCTCTTTTCACACCGGTAAAAATATTAGAATCCTGCCAATTTATATTATCCATAGAATATTTATAGGGCGCTTTTCCTCCTTTTACATGAACAACAACCTTTGCAAAGGAAATATCTATACTTGAAACGATAGGCTGAGTGTAAGGCAAAACTTTTACATTTTGCATTGCGAAACAGTTTCCTGTTTGAAGTTTCACCCAGTAATTCCCTACAGACAAACCGGAAACCACTTGTGTAGTTGCCCCAGTACTCCACTCGTACGAAGCAAAACCAGGTCCGGCGTCAAGAGTAGCGAGGCCATCTATACAAATTACCTGATCTTTTAAAACAGTAGAATATACCTGCGAGGTTATCTTTAAAGTAATTTTCACAATTGAATAACAGCCGGCAATATCAGCCACTTTCACATATACAACTCCCGGTCCTGAAACATATGCTGTAGACGGAGAAATAGGATTTGTACCTGCCTGTGCAGCTGCCAGTGTTGAGTAATATGATTTTATGACACCGGGCTGTGTTGTGACATCAGCCAAATTAAGATTAAACGTGGCTACATTTGCATTATTATCTTGCGCACAAGCTTCTAAACTACCATCGTAGGCAGGAAATGATCCTAATTTAAACTTAAAAATACCGATCTCCCTACAGAAATTCATCGGATTATTGGGATTAGCCGGATCCTGATAATGAATGCTGTAGTAATAAAGTGAAGTTATATTTACCGAAATTGGTGTAGTAATAGGATTGGCTCCTGATATGGCATCGTTTTGAGTTGTATGATAAGTAACGATGAAATTTTGATTATTATTTAAAATCCCCGGAGAGAGTACACTGAAATTAAAGATAGAAGGATTGTTACAAATTAAAACTTCATTGGGGTTTGACGGATTTGCCGCAGGAGTTCCCGGAGCAATAAAAGGATAAGGATGCAATACAGGATTGGTAAATGGTGTAGTCAAAGTAGCTGTCCCACCCCAAGTGAGTGAAAAAGGAGCTACCGTTGTACTCAAAGCACCTACCCAGTTGTCTAAAAACAGATAATAAGTTTCCCCTGCTATAACATCCAGATACCGACAGTAGGGTGTTAAAGATCCACCCGCGGCACTTGTTAATGTACTGGTCATATTCAAGCCGGTTGCTGGGCCTGGCCCTATTGTTGTGGCCGCATTACATCTAATCGGTGAGCCTAAATTTCCACAGACTGCATTTGGACCAAAAATCGCCCAGTCATAATCTGCATCTGGAGCGGTAGGAACAAGATTAAATGTCAATGTTCCACTTGTTGCAATCGTAATTTTATACCAAATGGAATTATGTTCTCCGGAAGTGATACAATCACCAATAGTTTCACTCACATTTCCAACTCCAGTAGGGCTGTAAGTAATCGTAGAATTACCACAGACAGAAAGTGCAGTAGAACAGTCTGCCTGTGCATGAAATAAGGTTGATAATAAACAGAAAATCAGAAGTATATTTTTTTTCATATCTAAATACATTAGGTGCATATCAAAATTAAACAATTATTTGAAACATCACAATCAAAACCTATATAACTTAAAACAAATTTGTTAAATTTTAATAATTATTAATGAAATCAAATAACCTTACGACTTAATACTCGTCAAATTGCCACAGAGATTTTCAAGATGAAAAATTTTATGAAACGGGCTTTTCACTTCATTTAAATGTTCTCTATCCTGAATAAAAGTGTAACGTGATGCCAACGAATTCATATCAGAAACAATCACAAGCCAGCATTCGTCAACTGTTCTGTCATAGTATGGAAATTTCTCATTTTTCTTATCAATTATTTCTAAAATTTTTTCAGAACACAACTCATCAAAAAGATTCATATTATATTCATGAGTAATAAAAACGTTTCTCCTGTGAGAAGATTTCCTGATGCTTTTCACACACCCAACCGCTTTATTTTTTTTGATACTTTTAAAAATACTAAGGATAATTTCCTGCTGCTGCTCAGAAGTATCAAATTTCAGATGAGCATGAAAAGACAAAAAATAAACACCACGATATTTCGTGGTGTCTTCTTGTTCTAGTAATATTTCTGCCTGACGGAATATTTTATTCAAATTACTCTCAACCTTCTTCATTTCAAGATGATTGATGACTTCGGTTAATTCTATTCCAATCTTTTTGTTGTTAAATTTTGCGATAAAGTCCGGGCTTTCGCAGGTAAGATTTTCGAAAGTAACTTCAGGGAAATGGTGCATAAAAGAATTCAGCAGCAAAATTTCTGCTTTCTTCTTATATTTTTCTCTGTCGTGAAGCGGAGATGCGTCGATTGTACGGTGATATTTCTCCATCGGCTTCTTTTTCAGATGGCGATTTAGATAATATAAACTCAGATTCTTGATTAAATCTTCATCAGAAAAAAGTTTTTTCATAACTGGAAGTTTTTGATTATCAAAAATTTATATTTAAAGGTAGTTAAAAAAACTATGCAACAGAGATATTTAAAAATAATTATTAGTTAATTAATGTAAAGTTTATTTTCTTAATCAATACCTTTGATTCTTTTAAACACAATAATTGAATTTTTATGGATTTTAATAATTTTAAAATACCTTACAGCATCAACGAAAAATATTCTACAAAAGTCGCCTACTTTTCTATGGAATTTGCCCTTGAGCAGGTTTTAAAAATATATTCTGGCGGACTCGGTTTTTTGGCAGGCTCACACATGAGAAGTGCATACAATCTTAAACAGGACCTTATCGGAATCGGAATTCTTTGGAAATTCGGTTATTATGACCAGGCCAGAAACCACGATCAAACACTGCAGCCCACTTGGACGAAGAAAATGTACAGTTTTCTTGAAGACACTGGAATAAAATTTCAGATTGAAATACACAGTGCACCGGTTTGGGTAAAGGTTTGGTATTTAGATCCTGAAATTTTCCATACGGCACCGATGTTTTTTCTTTCTACGGATGTTCCGGAGAATGATCATATCTCAAAAACCATCTGTCACAAGCTCTATGATGCCAACGAATCTACAAAGTTGGCTCAATATATTTTGCTGGGAAAAGGTGGTGCAAAACTATTGGACGAACTTAATGTAGAAAGAGATGTTTATCACCTGAATGAAGCACACGGACTTCCTGCAGCATTTTATTTACTGAAAAAATACAACGGAAACCTTCAGAAAGTAAAAGAGAAATTAGTTTTTACCACCCACACTCCTGAAGAGGCCGGAAATGAAAAACACAATCTGAAATTATGCTACGATATGTCGTATTTTTCAGGTTTAAGCATGGAAGAGGCGAAAAAACTGGAAGGTTCTGACGGTGAATTGTTTAATCATTCTCTTTGCGCCTTGAAAATGGCAAGAATTGCAAATGGAGTATCTCAGCTTCATGGCGTAGTTTCCAGGGCAATGTGGAGTAAATATCCGGGAATTTGTGAGATTAAATCAATCACCAATGCTCAGGAATTCAAATATTGGGGCGATAAAAATCTCTATATCGCAAAAGACGAAAATAATGATACCATTTTTGATTATCGCAAAAAGCTTTTAAAGAAAAGATTATTTAAAATAGTAGCCGACCAAACCGGAAATTTGTTTGATCCAAACATTTTTACAATTGTTTGGGCACGAAGATTTGCAGGTTATAAAAGAGCAGATTTACTTTTGCATGACAAAGACAGGTTCAGAAAATTATTAAACAATCCAAAATATCCGGTACAAATCATCTGGGCAGGAAAACCTTACCCAATGGATTATTCTTCAATTTCAACCTTTAATACTTTGGTTGAGGAAAGTAATAATCACAAAAACATGGCAGTTTTGACGGGCTATGAGCTCTCTTTGAGCAAATCTCTGAAACAGGGTTCTGATGTTTGGCTCAATAACCCGAGGGTTCCCAGAGAAGCATCTGGAACATCTGGTATGTCTGCTGCGATGAACGGATCTGTCAATTTATCAACCGATGACGGCTGGATTCCTGAATTTGCAAAAAATGGAGAAAACGCTTTCGTAGTGCCCAAATGCGATTATGAAAACATGAGTATTTACGAACAGGATAATTACGATTTAAATAAATTATATGAAATTCTGGAAAATGAGATTCTTCCAACTTATTATGACGAGCCAAAAAAATGGAGAAAGATTCAGCAGAATGCAATGAACGACGTTAAAGACCAGTTCAACAGTGACCGAATGGCTGATGAATACTATCAGCTCCTATACAATGCAAAGAAATAGATGATCAATAAACGGTCTGTGAAATAAATTTCACAGACCGTTTTTATCTGTCGTTATTTTCTCCTCTTCTCACCTCATACCTTCAGCCCTCGTCTGGGACTTAAGATATTCAATCAATGGAAACCTATTGACCATTTCTTCAGGATGATTTCAGCTTTCCTTCTTTGAATTCATCACTAGCTTTTCCATGAGTCTTTGCCGAGTATTAGTATTGCTTGCGAAACCTATTTTTAAGATTTGGACGCCGAAACACCTATTTCATAAACATGTGCATGCTTCAAATATTTCGAACGCTCTCTTGAGGTTACGGATTCAAGACGATCATTTTTAATGACAATAATGGGATCTTCAATATTCTCAATTTCAAAATTAGCAAAATATCTTTCCTCGGGACTTGTTTTATCCTGACTTGCTTTAATTTTCTGAAGTTCATCAGCATATTTTCTGAATCCTGGATCAGAAGAATGAATAAATTTATACTCATCTCCAGCATCAACAAAATAATGTAATTTTCTCTCAATTAATCCTGCTTCATCGGTAATCTGAGGATTATCATTTCCATCTTTGAAGCCTACCTCAACCAAAGTTCCACCGATTCGATTTCCATACTCTTGCGCATCACTAAAACTTGAAAAACCTGTGTAAACTGTTTTGTTTTCCATCTCGTATCTGTTCAGTTTCTGATTTTGGGCATTCGTTTCCATAATTATTTAATTTAGTAATAAAACTATATTCAATTTTACTGCCAAACACTTTATGTAAAAGCTTTTTTTGTAATTTGATAAAATTACTATCTTTGGATTCCTTTATTATTAAAAATGAGAAAACTTTTACTTACACTTAGTCTTGCTGTTGTATTTCAAAATATTTCAGCTCAGGAAATTACTTTAGATAAGATATATTCAGGATATTACCGCGGGAAAGGCATTGCCGGAATCACTTCTATGAAAAACGGTGAAAATTATCTGGTCATCGAGCAAGGAGGAATTGCCAAATATTCTTATAAAACATCTCAAAAAGAGGGTAATTTAGTCGATGGAAATTTCGAAAGCTATGAATTCTCTGATGATGAGTCTAAAATTCTTTTATTAAAACAAAGCCAACCTATTTACAGACATTCTTTTTTAGGCGTTTATGATATTAAAGATTTAAAATCAGGGAAAACGACCAGCCTGAATGAAGGAAAACCTGTTCAGGAGCCAAGATTTTCTCCGGATGCTGCAAAGATATCTTTCATTGTAGACAATAATTTATTTTATCAGGATTTAAATTCAGGAAAGATCACACAGATTACACAACATGGTGTAAAAAATAAAGTTCTGAATGGTTTGGCAGACTGGGTTTACGAAGAGGAATTTGGCCATGCAAGATTATATGAGTGGACCAAAAACTCTGCAGATATTCTTTTTGTAAAATTGGTAGAAACCGATGTTCCTGAAATTTACATTCCACTGTATGGTAAATCACTTTATCCTACAGAAATGCGTTATAAATATCCTAAAGCAGGAGAAAAAAACTCTGTTGCATCCGCACACATTTATCATTTGGCTGATGGTAAAAAGACAAAAGTAAACTTAGATCAATTTAAGAACTACTATATTCCCAACGTTATTCAGACATCAAATGCTGATGAAATCGTTTTGATTACATCACAGAGAACGCAGAATGCTTCAGATGTTTTAAAAGTCAATACAAAAACTGGAGAAGCCACCAAGCTGTTCACAGAAACTGACGATAAATGGATCGACACAGACAATGTAACTCTTGAGTTTTTGGAAGACAACAGTTTTCTTTGGGGATCTGAAAGAGATGGAAACCGCCATTTGTATTGGTATGACAAAGACGGAAAACTAAAAAAACAGGTTACAAAAGGAAACTGGGAGGTAACAGATTATTACGGTTACAACTCAAAGTCTAAAGAAATATTCATTCAGACTACTGAAAAAGGAAGCATTAATAAAGTGGTTTCCAAAATCAATATCCAAAATGGAAAAACGCAGCTGATTTCAAATACGGAGGGAAACAACTCGGCGAATTTCAGCAAAAACTACAATTATTTTATCGAAACTTCATCGACAGCTTCAAAACCCTACACTTTTGTTCTAAAAGATGGTAACGGAAAACAACTGAAAGAACTTCAGAACAACGATGATCAGCTTAAAAAGTTGCAGGCTGATAATTTTGCTGTAAAAGAATTTATCACGATTCCTAACGAGGCAGGAGATCAGATGAATGCATGGATTATAAAGCCTAAAAACTTTGATCCAAATAAAAAATATCCATTATTTATGTTCCAGTATTCAGGTCCGGGATCTCAACAAGTATCCAATTCTTGGGATAACGGAAATGCACTTTGGTTTGAAATGCTGGCTCAAAAAGGGTACATCATCGCTTGTGTTGACGGACGTGGAACAGGTTTCAAAGGAGCTAAATTTAAAAAAGTTACCTATAAAAATTTAGGAAAATACGAGATTGAAGATCAGATTGCTGCTGCAAAATGGTTGGGAACTCAAAAATATATCGACAAAACAAGAATTGGGATTTTCGGATGGAGTTTCGGTGGATACATGGCAAGTTTGGCAATGACCAAGGGCGCCGATGTTTTCAAAACCGGAATTGCAGTTGCACCAGTGACCAACTGGAGATATTATGACTCAGTGTATACCGAAAGATTTTTGTTAACACCACAAGAAAACCCTGCTGGCTATGATGACAATTCACCGACGACGTATGCTAATTTATTGAAAGGTAAATTCTTATTAATCCACGGAACTGCTGATGATAATGTACATTTCCAGAATTCTATGGAGTTTTCCGAAGCTTTGATTCAAAATAAAAAACAGTTTGAATTTATGGCGTATCCTGATAAAAACCACGGAATTTATGGTGGACAGACAAGACCCCAATTGTATCAAAAAATGACGGATTTTATTTTGGAGAATTTGTAGTAAGCCAATTTAAACTAAAAAAAAATAATTATATGTTTAACCTTTCAGAATCATCCTGAAAGGTTTTTTTATAAAAATTCAAATTAAAAAGCTATTTTTGAAAAATTTGAAATTTCAATCTATGAAAACCAAACACCCAAAAGGGCTTCCCTATTTATTCTTCACAGAAATGTGGGAACGTTTCGGCTACTATTTAATTCTCGGAATTTTCGTTCTCTATGTCATTGAACCAGCTGGTATGAAAGGCGGTCTCGGTCTTCCCGACAAAACTGCTGACGATATTTTCGGAACTTATATTGCCTTAACGTATCTTACTCCATTTATCGGTGGTTTTTTGGCAGATAGAGTTTTAGGGTACATCAAATCCATCTACCTTGGTGGGATCTTGATGGCAGCAGGGTATATCGGTATGGGAGTTTTCAAGGATCTTACCCTTTTTTATTCTTCATTGGCATTGATCATCATCGGAAATGGTTTTTTTAAACCTACCATCTCAACATTATTAGGTAATTTATATTCTGAAGAACCTTACAAAGCCAATAAAGATTCAGGGTACAATATTTTCTATATGGGAATTAATATCGGGGCTTTTATCTGCAACCTTATTGCCGCTTTTATGCGAAATAAATATGGTTGGGGCGAGGCTTTCATCACTGCCGGAGTTGGTATGCTGATAGGTATGGTCATCTTTACAATTGGTCGAAAACACTACATCCACGCTGCCCAAATGAAGCCCGTACAGGAAGGTGACACCAAACTTTCGGAAATTTTGATGAAAGTATTTCTGCCGGCGATTTTATTTGGATTAATCGGATGGTTCATTCCAAACAATATTTTTGGAAGCGACAGCACTGATGCATTTATTTTCGCATGTGTTCCTGTAATTTATTTCTACGGATCACTTTACTTCAAAGCTAAACCAAATGAAAAAGCTGCCATTGGAGCTTTATTGTCTGTATTCATGATTAGTATGTTCTTTTGGGCAGTCTTTAAACAAAACGGAACAGCGTTGACAAGATGGGCCAACTATTATACAGACAGAAGTGTATCGGCTTCACTTGAAAAACCTTTAGAAAAAATCTATATGGTTGATGGGAAAGGTTATGAGACTAAAGAAGTTCCTGTTTATGACAATCAATATCAGTCTCAAAAGGACAAAGATGGGAATGCTTTAAAAGTACAGGGTAAAGATGTATATTTCAAAAATATTTCACCTGAAAAAAGAGCAAGTTTAGAACAAAATCCGGATAGCAAACTTTTCCTTTATAATACTGAATTATTCCAGTCTATCAATCCGTTTTGGGTCATTGCTTTAACTCCTGTCATCGTTGGTTTATGGGCATTCTTGAGAAGACGAGGGAAAGAACCACTGACCCCTACTAAAATCGTTTTAGGACTTTTCATTTCTGCACTTTCATGCCTTGTAATGGTGTTGGCTGTATCAGCAGGAGAAAACGGAAGTGTGAAAGTTTCTCCATGGTGGCTTGTAGCGAGTTATGGAGTAATTACTGTGGGTGAGCTCTGCCTCTCACCGATGGGACTATCATTTGTCTCAAAACTTTCCCCGGCACGATTGACGGCATTGATGATGGGTGGGTTTTTCCTTGCCAACTCTGTCGGCAACAAACTTTCAGGAATTCTGGCAAGCACATGGTATAGCTACGAGAATAAGTCTAATTACTTCATGGTAAATTTCGGTCTGTTGATCTTTGCAACTATACTGGGACTCTTCATGCTGAAAAGACTCAACAGAATAATGAAGGAAAGCGGACATTAAGTTTTAACACAAAAATTATATCTAAGCTGTAGAATTTATCTACAGCTTTTTTTTGTTTAAAATAAAAATTAAAACCTTGTCAAAAACTCAAAAAAAACTATATTTGTGGGTCTTAACAAAAAATTAACAATTAATATATGGATACAGCAGTTCAGTCGAAGACTAAACACCCAAAAGGATTATGGGTTCTATTCGGAACAGAGATGTGGGAGCGTTTCAACTTTTATGGAATGAGAGCATTGCTTACCTTATTTATGGTAAACTCTCTCCTAATTAAAGAAGCAGATGCGGCAATCATTTACGGTGGTTTCTTGGCTTTGTGTTATTTAACTCCACTTTTGGGAGGTTTCATAGCAGATAAATACATCGGAAACAGAAACGCAATTTTGGTAGGTGGTAGCTTAATGGCTCTTGGGCAGTTGTTATTGTTTTTCAGTGCTTCAACGTTTTCTTCTGATCTCGTAAGTGCAAAAACCTTGATGTGGTTAGCCTTATTCATTATTATTTTTGGAAATGGATTCTTTAAACCGAATATTTCTTCAATGGTGGGGAGTCTTTATCCGAAGCAGGAAAAATCAAAATTAGACTCGGCATTTACCATTTTTTATATGGGTATTAATATTGGTGCATTTTTAGGCCAGTTTATTTGTCCATATTTAGGAGATGTTAAAGATTCTGAAGGCGTGAGAGATATTTTCGCATTCAAATGGGGATTCTTAGCGGCTTCAATTGCAATGCTTATAGGTACAGTAACTTTCTTTATTCTTAAAAACAAATATGTTGTAACACCGGAAGGAAGACCAATCGGTGGATTACCAAAAAACAATACGACTGATGATTTTGAAGAAGGAGAAACTCAGACAGCAGTATTTTCTGGTAAGAACATGGGAATTGCAGCTGTATTGTTCGTTGCTCTTTTCTTCGTTTTCAGATATATTTTGGTAGGAGAATTCGGCTTCAGTTCTGTAGGAATGGGACAATTGATTAAAGGTATCATCTACCCTTTCATCTACGCAGCAGGAATTGCATTGGCATTCTTAATTATGAGTTCTGCTGAAAACAAAGTGGAAAGACAAAGAATCTGGGTAATTTACATTGTTTCATTCTTTATTATTTTCTTCTGGGCAGCTTTTGAGCAAGCAGGTTCATCATTAACATTTATAGCAGATAACCAAACTGACAGAGATATTTTTGGTTGGAATATGCCACCATCAATGGTTCAGATTTTCAACGGATTATTTGTTGTAGCACTAGCTTTACCTTTCAGTTTACTTTGGGATAAATTAAGAGCAAAAGGAAAAGAGCCGGTTTCGCCAATGAAGCAGGCAATGGGTCTTGCATTAATTGCTTTAAGTTATTTCATCATCGCTTATAATGTCAAAGATTTAGGAAATACAGGTCTTTTAGCCATTAAATGGTTAATGTTACTATATCTAATCCAAACAATGGGTGAGCTATGCTTATCACCAATCGGTTTATCTTTGGTAGGTAAATTAGCTCCAAAAAGATTTGCATCTTTACTATACGGAGTTTTCTTCATCTCAAATGCAGCTGGTTATGCTTTGGCAGGCTCGTTAGGAGCAATTATTCCTGCAACAGGAGATAAGTTTGTAAAAGCCGAAAAATTAGGCGTAAACCTTCAGGATGTTTTAGATAAAAAAGTGACCCTTACTCCTGAGCAGGTGGCATTATTTGAAAAAGAACAATTACCAATCGCAAATACTACATTTGCAGGAGTAGAAATTCATAATTTATTTGAATTTTTTATGGTATTTGTGGTATTGTGTGGAATTGCAGCTGTAATTCTTGCCATTTTATCACCAAAATTGAAGAAGATGATGAATGGTGTAAGCTAAGATCATTTAAAAATTATAATGCAAACCTCTGATTTTTCAGAGGTTTTTTTTATAAATTCGTGCAATACAAGTTTCAAGTCGTGATGTAATCATTATGAATTGAAAAATCACTAATTATTTATCAATCATTACTATGAGCTTAACCCTTGACGAAATACAGAATTTCAAAGGAAAATACCCAAAACAACTATGGACGCTTTTCACCGTAGAAATGTGGGAACGTTTCTGTTTTTATGGAATGCGTGGAGTTCTTACATTTTTCATGGTAGATCAGCTTTTGCTGAAAGATGACGTTGCCAATCTTCAATACGGTGCTATTCAAGCATTTGTATATGCTTTTACTTTTATAGGTGGGATTTTTGCTGATAAAATTTTAGGCTTCAAAAAATCATTATTTTTCGGAGGAATCATTATGATTCTTGGGAATTTATTGATTGCTTTGGCTCCTCAAGAAATGTTTTATTATGGAATCGCTTTCTCTATTATTGGTACAGGATTCTTCAAACCAAATATCTCATCAATGGTTGGAGAATTGTATGATGAAAAAGATCCGAGAAGAGATGCGGGTTATGGTATGTTCTACGCAGGAATCAATATTGGAGGACTTCTAGGTGGTGCATTATGTATTTATTTAGGAAAATACCACTCTTGGACTTTATGTTTTCTTGCGGCAGCAGTAGTTATGATTATCGGTCTCTTAACATTCCTTTTCACCAAGAAAAATTTAGGACCAATCGGTAATTCTCCGTTGTTAAGTATGGATTCAGGGAAGAGAAGAATCAGAGAAATTGCAGTTTATGTACTATCAATTTTAAGTATTCCATTAATTTTCATCATGGTTAAAAATACCGACTACACAGATTATTTCATGTATACCATAGGAATAATTGCAGTCGGATATTTCATTTTTGAATTATTAAAATTAGAACAGGTTAGTTATAAGAAAAAACTGATTGCAGCATTTGCGTTTATCTTTTTCTACTTTTTATTTAATGCAATTTATGAGCAAAGTGGTGGTTCTTTGTCTTTATTTGCTAAAGATAATTTAAATCACAACTTATTAGGATTCAATATTGATCCAAATGTTGTAAACAACAGTTCAAACACACTTTTTGTTATTGTTTTAAGCCCAATTATAGGTTTACTTTGGCTTTGGTTGGCGAAGAAAAAACTAGAACCCAACACACTTATCAAGTTTGGAATTGGGTTTTTATTCCTTTCAGCTTCATTTTATATTTTTTATTACACTAAATTTTTTGCCAATGTAAAGGGAATTACCTCTTTAAATGTTTTTGCATTCGCATATTTTATTACTACAATTGGTGAACTTTGTCTGGGACCAATCGGAATGTCAATAATCACCAAATTATCACCAAAAAAATTATTCGGAATGATGATGGGACTATGGTTTTTGGCAAGTGCATTCGGACAGTTGGCTGCCGGAAAACTGGGCGCAGAAATTTCAAAATCAAATACAGGAAATGATTTAGTATCTAAATTACAATCGTATACAGACGGTTATTATCAGCTTGCAATTTACGCATTAGTTGCAGGAGTGGTACTGATTTTGATATCACCTTTAGTTAAAAAATTGATGCAGGAAGTTAAATAGAACGTTGAACACCTGTACAAATATCACATCATGAGAAAAATTTTCACCATACTATTCCTTTCCTTTATTAGTTTAAATTTTGCTCAGGTAAAATGGATGACCATAGAAGAAGCATTAGAAGCACAAAAAACCCAACCAAAAAAAATACTTATTGACTTTTATGCAGATTGGTGTGGTCCATGCAAAATTATGGATAAAAAAACGTATGGACATACGGTGATTTCTGAGTTTTTGAATGATAAATATTATCCAGTTAAATTTAATGCCGAGGAAAAAAAGCAGATCGAAATATTCGGAAGAAAATTTGTAAACGAAAATACCGCACATAAAAAAGGAAGAAACTCTCTTCACGAATTTACGCAGTTTATGAATGTAGGAGCTGTTCCGAGTACAGTTTTTTTAGATGAAAACGGAGCTCCTATCACGATTTTGCAGGGAGAACTTTCGGCAAAAGAACTTGAGCCTTATCTTACTCTG
This sequence comes from Chryseobacterium sp. JAH, assembly GCF_001507335.1. Classification (GTDB taxonomy): domain Bacteria; phylum Bacteroidota; class Bacteroidia; order Flavobacteriales; family Weeksellaceae; genus Chryseobacterium. The sequence continues at coordinate 182,038 of NZ_LMAH01000004.1, forward strand.
ATTTCAAATGATTTATTTAAAAAGATTAAAACCAGACAGGAATGGGAAGATTTTCAGAAAAAATTTAAATCGAATATAAAAGATTAAACATAAAGCTTTCAAATTTGAAAGCTTTTTTTATTTCTAAATTTTCCCGAAATTCGTAGACTCATCTATGAAAGAACTTATTAAAAAATTTTTCACAGTAATCATAATTTCAATTCTCGCGACTTTGATAGCGGGAATTTATGGTATTCTACATGATCAGATAACTTACATCATCTCTCCAGAATATTATACAAAATTTAAATTTATCCAGTTTAATATTGATCAGAATCAGCTAAGCACAAGAGTAGCCGTTTCTTTAGTTGGTTTCTTGGCAACGTGGTGGTTTGGTTTGTTTTTAGGTTTTATTTTAGGCATTTTAACTTTAAGGCATAAAGATTGGAAAACGATGCTTAAATTTTCTCTAAAATCCATTTACATAGCTCTATTAACAACATTTATTATCGAAATTCTTGGCTTTTTCTACGGATTTTTTTTGTTAGCAGAACGTCCAAAATCTTATTTTAATTCATCTTTTATTCCTGAAAACATCATTGATTTTAAAAATTATATTACAGTTGGATGTATCCATAATTTCGGATATATTGGTGGAATTATTGGACTAATTTTAGGAATAATTTACTCTTATAAAAAAATGGGATTCCCTCAAAAATGACTTTAGAAACTTCCATAGAATTTGTAAAGGGAATCGGTCCTGAACGAGCCAAACTCATCAAAAATGTTTTGGGAATGTCTACTGTCGAAGATCTTCTGCACTTCTACCCGATTCGCTACATTGATAAAAATAAAATTTATAAAATCGGAAATCTTCAGGAAAGCAATCTTGAAATTCAGTTAAAAGGAAAAATTTCCAACGTTCAGGAAATCCACAATGGAAAAATAAAAAGGCTGACCGCAAAATTCAACGACGATACAGGAAGTATGGATTTGGTTTGGTTTCAGTATTCAAAATGGCTGAAAGAACAACTTCCGGTGAACCGTGAGGTTTTTATTTTCGGGAAAATTAATGCATTCAATCATCAGTTTTCTATGCCTCATCCGGAAATTGAACTGGATGAGAAAAAAGAAAAAGACAACCGTTTACGACCTATCTATCCAAGTTCTGAGAAGCTTACCAAAAGAGGTCTCAATCAGAAGTTTTTTCAGGTTATTTTAAGAAATATCTGTAAAGAAATTCCAAATTTAATTCAGGAAAACCTCCCGGAATATATTATTAAATCGATGAAATTTTTATCGAGGCAACAAACGTATTTAAATATTCACTTTCCGGAAAACTTAGAATATTTTGAAAGAGCTGATTTCAGATTAAAATTTGAAGAATCATTCTTTTTTCAATTAGGTTTCGGCTTAAAAAAAGCACACCATAAGGCAAAATCACATGGGAATCCGTTCTCTATTGTCGGTGATTATTTCACTGATTTTTATGAAAATCACTTACCTTTTGAACTGACCAATGCACAAAAACGTGTTTTAAAGGAAATCCGTCTTGACATGAAAAAGCCCATTCAAATGAACCGTCTTTTGCAAGGCGATGTAGGTTCAGGAAAAACAATGGTCGCTTTATTAACGATGTTGCTTGCCCTTGACAACGGTTTTCAAAGTTGCCTAATGGCACCGACAGAAATTCTTGCGCAGCAACATTACAACGGAATTAAGGATTTACTGAAAGACACCAATATTAGAGTCAATATCCTTACAGGTTCAGTAAAAGCTTCCGCCAGAAAAATCATCCACGAAGAACTGGAAAATGGCGAACTTGCAATTCTGGTGGGAACTCACGCAGTCTTGGAAGATAAGGTGAAATTTAAAAATCTTGGTTTAGCAATTATCGATGAGCAACACAGATTTGGCGTGGCACAGCGCGCAAAACTTTGGGCAAAAAATAAAATTCCACCACATATTTTGGTGATGACGGCAACCCCAATACCAAGGACTTTGGCGATGAGTTTTTATTCTGACCTGGATGTTTCTGTCATTGACGAAATGCCAGTTGGAAGGAAACCGATTATCACAGCTCACCGACGTGAAAAAGACCGTGCTTATGTTTATAATTTCTGTCATGAAGAAATCAGAAAAGGCCGACAGATTTATTTTGTTTATCCTTTGATTGAAGAATCCGAAACATTAGACTATAAAAATCTGATGGAAGGTCTGGAACATGTGATGGAAAATTTTTCAAATTACAACGTCACCATGCTTCACGGAAAAATGAAACCTGACGAAAAAGATGAAGCTATGAATTATTTCGCATCAGGAAACTCACAAATAATGGTTGCTACCACTGTGATCGAAGTTGGTGTCAATGTTCCTAATGCTTCTGTAATGGTGATTGAAAGCGCTGAAAGATTTGGTTTATCGCAGCTTCATCAGTTACGAGGTCGTGTTGGCAGAGGTGCAGAACAGAGTTACTGTATTCTCATGACTTCAGATAAATTATCGACAGAAAGCCGAACCAGAATTAGAACCATGACTGAAACCAATGACGGCTTTAAAATTTCTGAAGTTGATATGCAGTTGCGTGGTCCCGGCGATATTTTAGGAACGCAGCAAAGTGGTGTGGTAGATTTCAAAAGACTTGATCTGGTGAATGATTCTGACATCATTAAAAATACCAAAAATATGGTTGAAAAGATACTTGAAGCCGATCCTTTACTGATGAGAACGGAACATCAGATCATCAAAAATTACTACCTGCAGTATTATAAAGGAAAAAATAAGTGGAGTAAGATTTCGTAATAACCAGTTTCTCCTACAGCCAAGAAATTTCTTTAAATCAAACAGATTCCCTTTAATAAACTCAAGATAAAAAGCCGAATCTTATTTGATTTAAAATCTTCTTTCCATCAGATAATCATCCATTACATACCCATTTCCAATATCGAAGACACCCTCATTGTAGATGTTATAACCTTGAGACTCGTAGAATTTTTGTGCAGAATTATATTTATTGACATTTAAAATAATTCTGTTGTCGCCACTTTCCTTTACTTTTTGATTTAAAAATTCCAAAGTTTTTTTTCCTAAACCTTTTCCTTTGCTTTCCGGAACCAAATAAATTCGGTGAAGTTTTGTTGTCTGATTTTCGTAATGATTTTCGTACCCTAAAAATCCATCATAGGAATGTAAGTTTTCGTCAAAGACAAGATAATAATGATAATCCGGATTTTTCAAATGCTCTGAAATTTCTGCTTCGGAATACATTGTGTCGAGCATGTATTTCATATGTTCTTTGGAGAGTATGTCTGCGTATGCATTTTCCCATGATCTTTTTGCCAAATCCTGAATCAAGGGTATATCTTTTTCTGTTGCTTTGATTAATTTCATTTCTGAATAATTATTAGATTTTTTTAAAAAACACATTAGAACACTTAAGAAGAAACCAAAGATTTTCAAGAACTAATGTCTTCTTCTAAACATTCGAATCAATCACTTCACGTAACTTATGTTTAAAAAAAATGTAGTTATTTTTTTTAGATTAAAAAAGTGAAAAGCATTAAGCCTTTCACTTTTAATATGTTATAGAAATTGACTTTTAACTCAATTAGATTTTCGCCATTTCAGCTTTTATTTTCGCACAAAGTCCTTCCGATGCAGGAACCAATGGAAGTCTCAAATAGTTTTTGATCAATCCTTTTTCTGCCAAAACCACTTTAATTCCGCAAGGATTTCCTTCAGCAAAAATCAGTCTTGTCATTTCAACCAATTTATTGTGAATTTCATACGCTTCATCTACTTTTTTATCAAAAGCCAACTGAACCATCGTTGAAAATTCTCTCGGATAACCCTGGCCAATTACAGAGATCACTCCTGCTCCACCCGCCAAAGTCACAGGAAGAGTAAATTCATCATCCCCTGAAACTAAGTTGAAGCCTTCTGGCTTTTTTCTTAATATATCAAAATACTGAAGAATGTTTGGTGCAGCTTCTTTAATCAAGAATAAATTCGGGAATTCTTTTGCTAAACGCAAAGTCGTATCTGCCTCAACGTTTTGTCCGGTTCTTGAAGGAACGTTATAAATGATAATATTTTTTCCGGTAGAAGCCAACATTTTATAATGCTGGTAAAGCCCTTCCTGATTTGGTTTGTTGTAATATGGAGACACAGATAAAACGGCTTCAAAATCAGACAAATCTGTTTCTTCGATCTGCTGTTTGACTTCTAGAGTATTGTTTCCGCCAATTCCCAAAACCAATGGAAGACGTTTATTATTAACCTTAATGATGTGCTCAACTACCTGTTTCTTCTCGTCCGAAGAAAGTGTTGCAGCTTCCGCTGTAGTTCCCAATACCACCAAATAGTTGGTTCCGTTTTCGATGTTGTACTCTATGAGTTTTTTCAAACTTTCGAAATCTACGGATAAATCTTCATTAAAGGGCGTTACCAAAGCAACACCTACTCCTTTTAAAATGCTCATCTGTTAGAAATATTTTCCCCAAATTTAATAATTTCATACAAGAATTTACAATATTTAATCCTGTTTTATTATACATATAATTATATTTGCATTATACTAAAGAAATTATGCAAAATAAATTCTTATTACTAGGAATTGCTCTGTTCTCACTCACAGCCTGTAAAACGACATCGTTGAAGCTTGCCAATGTGCAGATACAGAAGAATATTACTATTAATCAAGACTTGAAGGACAATGAAGATTTTGCGAAATTTATTGAGCCTTACACACAAAAACTCAATAAAGAGATGAATCAAAAAATCTCTTACACTCAAGTTGATTTAACAAAAGAAGGTGATAACAGTAATCTGGGAAATCTTTTGGCAGATTACACCTTCGAGGGAGCGAATGTTTGGGCGAAAGCAAATCTCAATAAAAACATCGATGCAGCACTTATCAATATCGGAGGAATCCGTACGACGATTGGGAAAGGTGACATACTTCTGAAAAATGTTTTTGAAGTGATGCCTTTTGAAAATGAAGTGATTATTGTAAAATTCAAAGGTTCAGATTTGCAGGGACTTTTTGATTATTATGCTAAAAATTTAAAGAATAATCCGGTTTCCCATTTGTATATAGAAACTAATGATGGAAATATTTTAAAAAGTTTAATCAACGGAAATCCGGTAAATCCTTCTCAGGATTATTACATTGCAACATCTGATTATCTGGCTTTGGGTGGTGACAATATGAAGTTTTTCGCAAAAGGACAATCAATTTCTACAGGTATAAAATTGAGAGACCTTTTTATCGAATATTTTAAGAAAAATCAGCAAATCAATCCTACAGAGGACGTTCGTTTAAATTTTATCGGGAAGAAGTAATGGATAGAAAAAGTTTTTTAAAAACGATAACAGGCGGATCTTTAGCGATGACTTTAGCTCCGAATTTACTGATGGCTGAGGAATTAAATTTAAATTCTTTCTCTTCAGCCAATAAGTTAACGATTCTTCATACCAACGATCAACACAGCAGAATTGAACCTTTCGATTCTAGTTACACACGAAATCCCAATCAGGGTGGTTTTGCGAGAAGAGCAAGCTTAATTCAGAAAATCAGAAGCGAAGAAAGCAACCTGCTATTGCTTGATTCCGGTGATATTTTTCAGGGAACTCCTTATTTTAATTTTTTTGGAGGAGAGCTTGAGTTTAAACTGATGTCGATGATGAATTATGATGCTTCCACTATGGGAAATCACGATTTCGATAACGGTTTAGACGGATTTTTAAAGGTTCTTCCGAATGCGCAGTTTCCGTTTATCTGCTCAAATTATGATTTTAAGAATACCATTTTAGACGGAAGAACTTCACAGTATAAAATTTTCAACAAAAACGGAATTAAGGTCGGAATTTTCGGAGTCGGAATCGAACTTGACGGTTTGGTTGGAAAAAAACAATATGGTGAAACCATTTGGTCCAATCCAATTGATGTGGCACAACATTATTCCAACTTTCTAAAAAATGAAAAAAAATGTGACCTCGTTATTTGTCTCTCTCATATCGGATATGATTATAAAGAAGAAGCTGAAAAAATAAGTGATAAAATCTTAGCTTCAAAAACAGAAAACATTGACTTAATTTTAGGTGGTCATACCCATACTTTTTTACCTGAACCTCAAACATTTCAGAATAGACAGGGCAAAAATGTGTTGGTGAATCAAGTGGGTTGGGCTGGTCTTCTTTTAGGCCGAATAGATTTCTTTTTTGATAAAAATAAAAATGTACAACAGATTAGCTGGAACAACCAGGCAATCGACAGCAGTATAATAGTATAATATGAAAAAACTTCTAATTTCTCTTGGTATATTAGCATCTTTGCAAATTGTAAGCGCACAGAATATTTCTTCAAAAAAATGGGCAGATTTATTCTCTTACAATAATGTTTTGGCAGTAAAAGATGATCATGGTAAAATCGTTGCTGCTACAGAAAATGGGATATTTTTTTATACCCTTGCTACAGGAGAAATTACAAAACTTTCTAAAGCAAACGGTCTTCACGAAGTTAAAATTTCTGCATTTGACTATAATCCACAGACTAAAATTGGATTAATCGGTTATCAAAACGGATCGCTTGATGTGATTACCCCACAAGGAGTCACGTATGTTGTGGATATTCCTATTGCAACAGGATATAATGGAAGCAAAAGAATCAATCATATTTCGATTACCGGAGACCGAGCTGTAGTTTCCGTAGGGTATGGAGTTTCTATTTTCGATTTAAAAAAGAAAGAATTCGGCGATTCTGCATTCTTCGTTACCGGAGGAGTTTATCAGGCAAGCAACGAGGCGACAATCAAAGACAATAAAGTTTTTTCGGTAACCAGTACAGGATTGAAAACCCATGAACTCAATACAACTTTTCCTGTTTTTTCTACTTGGGCAACCGAACTTGCTGGTAATTTTACCCATATCGATTCTGAAAACACTGTTGCTTTTTCATCATCAACAGCTGCATACATTTATAATAATGGAGTTTCAACTCCCGTTTCACAGACATTTGGAAATGTGAACGACGTGGTAGTCAATTCAGATAATATTGTTATCACAGATGCTGCAAGAATTTACAGCTACAATACGAACGGAACTTTTGCCGGTTCTGTCACTGTGGGTGAAGCGTGCAATACTGCAACGAAAGTTGGTTCAAAAATATATCTTGGAACTATTTTATCCGGTTTAAAAAGTGAAGATAATATTGCTTATAAACCCGATGGCCCTTACTTTAACTATTCGTATAAAATAAGATTATTTAATGACAATCAGCTTTTAGTTTCAAGTGGTGGACGCGAAGCAAGATTTAATACAAATTTATTTAATTCTAAAAATCCAGGCTTTTACTACTACAATGGAATGGAATGGATTTACTCCTCCTATTTTGTTGGTAACACTACAAACTTTAATATATTAGATGTAATTGCTGACCCCACTAATACAAGCGAATTCTTTTTCAGCAATTATAACAACTCATCGGGACATGGTATTTATAAGATGAAATATAACGGAGGTTCGAAAGATTTTGAATTTGTAAAAAGATATGAATTGGAAGCTACCAATCCTTATATGAACAGACCCGTAGGGTTTGCATACGATGATCAGAACAATCTGTTTGCAAGTATGGCATTTTCCGGATCCAATGCAGCAACTCCTGGTTTTGCTTATTATGACAGAGCCACAGACAATTTTTTGGTGAAATACGCCACAGGTCTTGGCAGTCCTGGCATCCAACAATTGGTGTATCACGAAAATAAATTTTGGACTCCTCTTCCAAGAACAAATAATTTCTTAGTTTATGATACGAAGAAAACACAAAGCATTACTGATGATACCTTTACTGTCTTAGGGGAGAACAATGGGTTGCCCGGCTCTTCTGTCGGAAGTCTTTCAGTTGCGTTTGATAAGTCAAATAGCGCATGGATAGGAACTGATGTGGGATTAAGGATTCTTCCTAATGCAGCAGCAGAAATTGACAACAGTCCCACTCTTGAACCAATCGTAATCGAACAAAACGGTCTCGCAGAAGAGTTATTCAGAGATTCTCAGGTTTTACAGATAGAAGTTGATGGTGGAGACCAAAAATGGGTTTCTATTGATGGTGGTGGAGTTTACTATCTTTCAGCATCAGGCGAACAGGTTATTAAAAGATTTACAAAAGAAAACTCACCACTTCCTACAAATACCGTTACCGATATTAAAGTAGATAAAAAGACAGGAAAAGTTTACTTTGTAACTTACGACGGTATCGTAACCTATCAAGGTGATGTTGCCGATGTAACCTCTAATTTTGGAAACGTTTTAGTGTATCCAAATCCTGTAGTTTATGCTCAGTTTAAAGGTAAAGTAACGATTAAAGGTCTAGCCGAGAAAACCAACATTCGAATCACGGATGCAGCAGGAAACATCGTACATTCTGCTATCGCAAGATCAGGATATTATGAATGGGATCTCAATAATCAAAAAGGAAAAAGAGTAGCATCAGGAATTTATTTTGTACTGATGACCAACGAAGATGCCAGCGATAAAGCAACCGCAAAAATAGCCGTTGTCAATTAATGAATTCTCAAACCGGTTTTTTACTTTCATTTATAAAATATGGTGAAAACGATGCAATTCTGCACTGTTTTACCGAAGAGGAAGGCTTTCAGACTTATTTCCTACGAGGTATCTATACCAAAAAGAATAAGAAGAAAGCCTTTCTGCTGCCTTTAAATAAACTTAATTTTTCAGTAAGAGGTGGTAAAACCAGCAGTCTGCAGGTTATTTCAAGTTTTGAGATGCTCAATCTGCATGATGTATATACTGATATTAAAGCAAATACCGTTGTATTTTTCATTTCAGATTTTCTTAATCAGATTTTAAAAAATGAAAATAAAAATATTGCGGTTTTTCATGTAATCGATGAATGTATAGATCAACTGAGCACCAAAAACTATCAGTCTCATCTTATTTTTTTAATTAAAATCTTAAAAATTCAGGGGGTTGCACCACTTTTAGGTGAAGGCGTTTTTTTGGATCCCGAAACCGGAACATTTTCCCCTTTTTCTATGCACCTTCTTTTTGATGAAGAAAACTCTCTGCTTTGGAAAATGATTATGTCATCTTCAAACCCTTACGAAATAAATATTCCGTCTGCAAAAAGGAAAAGTTTTTTAGACAGTATTCTGGTCTATTACCATTATCATATTTCGGATTTTAAAACTCCTAATTCCTTAGAAATCATTCAGCAGATTTTTGAATAAATTTAAAAATCGACATTTTTCAGCAAGGCTGTTTTTTACATTAAGCATTGAATGAATTTTTTTCAAAATTTATTATTGTCTGATTTTGAAATAAAAAACTAAAATTGTTTTAACAACAGACTGCGCCCCGGATTGAACGGTATGTTTGAGCTCATTGTAAGAAAGAGCAGATGAAAGGGCACAAAAAAGCGAGTAGTGAAAGCCGGAATTGTGCGCCAAAAAAACTATCCTCCCGTGGAAAAACTTTCTAAGCTGGTCATCCCACCGTCAACGAAAATACTTGCTCCAGAAATGTAATCTGCGAGATCACTCGCTAAGAAAGCAGCCAAGTTTCCGATATCTTTCGGCTGACCGATTCGGTTGTACGGAATAAGATCGAGCAAAGAATTGAGGGCATCTTTGGTTTCCCAAGCATCTTTATTAATCGGTGTTTTAATGGCTCCCGGACCAATGGAGTTCACTCGGATTTTATCTGAACCAAACTCCTGTGCCAGTGTCTGCATCAGCATTTTGATGGCTCCTTTACTCGCTGCGTAGTTGGCGTGACCTGCCCATGGAATAATTTCGTGCACCGAACTGATATGAATAATTTTTCCGCAGGCGACAGAACGTGAAGTGTCTATTCCTCTCCTTAAAAATTCTTTGATGGCTTCCCTTGAGCATAGAAATTGTCCGGTAAGATTGACTCCCATTACCGAATTCCAATCCTCCAATGTCATTTCGGTGAATTTCGCATCTTTCTGAATTCCAGCATTATTAACAAGAATATCAACCGTTCCGAATGCCGCAATGACATCTTTGAACATTTTGATTACCTCATCTTCCTTCGAAACATCACATTGATAAGTAATTCCGCTTCCTCCGGCATCGGTGATTTCCTTTAAAACTTCCTGAGCGTTTTTATACGATTTTTCTGAAGAATGATTGATAATGACGGCGGCTCCAGCTTCGGCCATAGATTTTGCGATTCCTGTTCCTATTCCGCTGGATGCACCTGTGATGATGGCGACTTGATTTTTTAGTGAAACTTCCATTTTAATATTTCAAATAGTATTTATAACCCATCTGAAAGTATCACGCCAAACTTGAAATTTTAATTTTAAATTATCCTAAAGATTTTTGCGCATGACAAACTGAGGACCGCATCTTCCGATTTTCATTTTACCGTCATGAAGATATCTAGTTTGAATATATAGCTGAAAAGCCTGAGTATTCTTCTCATTGACTGCCAAAACAATTTCATTACAATTTACAAAATGGTTTTTCAAAAAATGATCAATCTCAAGCATTGCAGATTTGCCAATACCTTTTCCTTGAAATTCCGGATTCACAGAAAGGGAACGTAGGAGAACAGCGTCAGAATTTTCTGTGAACTCAAATTTATCTTCTCCAAAATCTAACACAAAAAACCCTACCGCTTTTCCATTATAAAAAAGAGTAACAGGAAAAGCTGAAAAGTCACCTTTTTGATTTCTTATTTCAATTTTTTCTAAAGCTTGGTTAGCTGTTGCTGTATATTGTGATTGTACAGAATCCAAAACATAGGTTAGCTCCTGGAAATCTTTTGGCCGATAAAATCTTAGTTCAATCATGATTCAATGGTGATAAATATCTTCGTACATCACTCCAGCTCGTATTTCAACAGCCAGTTTATTTTCTTGAGGAACGATTGGGCAATTGTAGTCATACGCATTATAAGCACAGAAAGGCTGATACGACTGATTGAAATCTAAAACAATTGTATTTCCCATCGGAATTTTTAAATCCATATACTTTCCGCCACCATAAGTTTCTTTATTATTGGTTTCGTCGAGGAAAGGAAGAAAAAGATGATCTTTATATTCTTCCCTTTTCATTAAATCTAAACTTTGATAAATGTTTAATGTATACGACTTTCCATCTAGTTCGAAGGTTGCTTTTCCAAATTGCTGATAGGATTTTGATTTCCCGGAAGAAGTAGGTAGATCGAAAGGCTGAGGATTTTCGGTTTTAACAAAATTTGCAGTAACTCTGTATTTTAAATCGATTGGAAAGAAAGCATGCTGTTTAAATTTCGCAAAATTATCATCTCTTAAAGGTGTTTCTTTCGGGTCTAAATATTCTTTATTTAAATCTTGCTGAAATTTCTTGATTTCTTTAATTTCTTTCGATTGTCGTTTATTGACTTGGGAAAATGCAAATAACGGAAGTATAAAAAATAGAAATAGGATATATTTTTTCATTGAATTATTCTGAAATTTTAATTCTGTAAATATCTGACGAATTCCTTTTGATTGATTTTACAAAAAAACCACCTTCTTCAGGAATAATTTCTTTAAAATCAAAACTTGTACAATCTTTCGGAAGCCCTGAAAACACCAATGTAAACCAAAAATCTCTCATGAAAGGAACAGCCGTCCAGTTCGGATAAATTGTAATGTTTTCAGCGTGAATCAATTTACTTTTGTGGCTGGAAGAATTGTCAACAAGGTAGGTTGTATTCCAGATTCTGATGAGATTTCCCAAAAAAGGAGATGCAGGGAAGCAGCAGTGCACAATTACCTGCTTCTCTTCCTCAATTTTAGTCTGAAGAGATTCCAGCAATTCTTTTGCGATAATGGGTTTTACAATGACTTCTTCCATGAGGTATGGGTAACGATTAATTGGTACTGGGTAATTTACAGCGTTCTCAAAATTACTTATTGCCAATTATTCATTACTTATATTTTAATGTTTGAGTTCCAATTTTTCTTTGCTGTATGCTCTTACTTGTTCAGTAAGTTCAGGATTTTCTGCTAAATTTTGTCCGTATGAAGGAATCATTTCCAATAATTTTTCTCTCCATTCTCCATTGATTTTCTCGGGAAAACATTTTTCAAGTACATTAACCATCGCGAAAACTGCTGTGGAAGCTCCAGGAGATGCCCCCAACAAAGATGCTATTGTTCCCTGCTTATTGACTACCACTTCGGTTCCAAATTCTAATTTTCCGCCCTGTTTTCCATCTTTTTTGATAATCTGTACGCGTTGTCCGGCAACTTTCAATTCCCAGTCTTCTTCTTTGGCGTCTTTTACAAACTCTCTCAAATGCTGAATACGCTGAGCTTTCGTCATCGCAACCTGTTGCACCAAATATTTCGTCAGCGGAATATTATGCCACCAGGCTCCGAAAAGAGATCTGATGTTTTTCGTATTCACACTTGCAGGTAAATCAAGATAATTTCCTTCTTTTAAAAATTTAGTTGAAAATCCGGCAAAAGGACCAAAAAGTAATGCTTTTTTACCGTCAATAATTCTTAAATCCAAATGCGGAACAGACATGGGCGGTGCATCAACTGTTGCTTGCGTATACACTTTTGCCTGATGCTTTTCTACCAATTCAGGATTGTGAGTAACAAGCCATTCTCCTGAAACCGGAAAACCGCCATACCCTTCACTTTCTTTGATGTCTGAACTTTCCAATAATGGTAAAGCATAACCACCTGCTCCGATGAAAACAAAATCTGCAACCACTTCCTGTTTATGACTGTGAATTCTGTCTTTAACTTTCATTTCCCAAGTTCCGTCGGTTCTAGGATCAATATCTTTAACTTCATGATAAAGAAAAACTTCAACATTTGAGTCTTCCAATAAATGTCTACCCATCTTTCTTGTAAGACTTCCGAAATTGACGTCGGTTCCCAAATCCATTTTCGTGGCTGCAAGAACTTCTGCTTCGTTTCTTTTGCTCATTACCAGAGGAATCCATTCTCTCAATTGGTTATGATCACTGGAAAATTTCATATCAGAAAATAAAGGTGAGTCTTTCATGGCTTCATACCTTTTTTTCAGATATTCAGCATCTTTTTCGCCAAATACCAAACTCATGTGTGCACAAGAATTAATAAAATCTGATGGAGTACTGATGTATTTTTTATCAATCAGGTAAGACCAAAACTGTTTTGAAATCTCAAACTGTTCAGCAATACTTTCTGCCTTTGAAATATCCACTGTTCCATCCTCGCCTTCAGGTGTATAATTCAATTCACAAAAAGCAGAATGTCCTGTTCCTGCATTATTCCAGGCAGCGGTACTTTCTTTGGCAAATCTTCCTAATCTTTCAAAAATTGCAATATTTAAATCAGGATCGAATTCGTGAAGTAATGTGGCTAATGTGGCGCTCATAATTCCGCCTCCGATTAAAACAACATCATATTTTGGTTTTGGAGTTCTGCTTAAAATTGTATTCGGCATACCTTTAAATTTACTACGAATTTCGGGAAAAGTTTTTTATTAAATGCCTGTTTAATGATTTTTAACATGATAATTTTTGATCTGAATTGGTGATATTTATGCTCTCGCGGATTGAGCTGATGAACCAGATTTCACTGATTCATATTATAAAAATTAGAATCACGGAAAAGTCTGCTCCGTAAGTGCAAAATGATTACAGAAATCATATTCTGGAGGAATTGGAAGTTCTAGGAGCGGGATGATTGTATCATTCCACCTATTGTTTTCACATTTTATTCTTTGTCCTTTTTTCCTTAATTCTCAAACATCGAGTTGTTGCAGCCCTACCTGGACAGAGTTCTTTCACTTCCACTTTGGTTCGGCAAAAAACAGGGTGTGGAAAGTGGAAATAGCCACCATAAAAAAAACACCAGCAAATGCTGATGTTCTATTTTTGATGTAAATTAAATTATTCTTAATTCAGTTTTGCAGTCAGTTTTTTGAACTGTTTCTCCGCATTTTTACCTTCATATAAAATGGCATAAATCGTGTCAATGATAGGTAATTCAAGATTTTTCTGTCGTGCTGTTTTGTAAATTGAATCTGCCGCATAATATCCTTCTGCAACCATGTTCATCGACTGAATAGCCGATTTTACAGTGTACCCTTTCCCTATCAGATTTCCTAAGTTTCTATTTCTTGAGAACAGTGAGTAGGCAGTTACGAGTAAATCTCCCAAATAAGCACTCTCATTGACATCTCTAGGTGCTTCGTAAATTGCTTCAAGGAAAGTTTCCATTTCACGGATGGCGTTTGACACAAAAACTGCTGTAAAGTTGTCTCCGTAACCTAAACCGCTTGCAATACCTGCCCCGATAGCAAAAATATTTTTAAGAATAGCACTGTACTCGTTTCCTAAAATATCTTTGCTGGAATTGACTTTAATAAAATCTGAATTAAATATTCCAACTAATTTATCTGAGGTTTCGTCTTCTACAGTCGCCACCGTAAGGTAAGAAAGTCTTTCCATCGCAACTTCTTCTGCGTGACACGGTCCTGCAATGACTGCCTGATTTCTGAAGCCGATTTGAAACTCTTCCTTTAAATAATGCGCTACGACATCATTCACTTTAGGAATAATTCCCTTGATTGCTGAAACAAAGATTTTGTCTTTGTACTCGCAAGTCATTTTTTCCATTGTATCTGACAGATAAATAGACGGAGTCGCCAAAACAACCACATCGCAAGCCGTAACCAACTCATTGATATCTGTTGTAAGTTTTAAATTTTTAAGATTAAAATTCACTGCCGTAAGATACGTCGGGTTGTGACCGCGAAGCTCAATTGCACCTTTTACAAATTCATTTCTCACGCACCAATGTACTGTTTTACAGTTTTCAACAAGCATTTTCACAATTGCCGTCGCAAAACTTCCGCTGCCGACAACTCCTACAGAAATGTCTTTTTTAGGCTTTTTTGAGTTTGCTGATTCTGAAATTGTTTTCTTTTTCGCCATAATTAAAGTCTGAACTGCAAATATATTAAAACAAAGAAATAAGATACTGTATAAATCTGATAATCCTTATTTTCTTAAAAATTAACATTCTCGCACAATTAAATGTTTAAAATTCCGTTAAGTATAAAATATTCTAGATTTTAATTAGAAATAATTCTTAAAATTTATTTTTAACTAAATTTGCACCCTTAAAACGGTTTTTTAATTCTAAGAGAGAAAAATGAAGAAATTTTTAGGAAGCAAAAAGAAAGTAAACATTCTGATCGCAGGACTTTTACTGGTAGTTTTTGTACAAAGTATTTTTATTGCCAGGTTGTATTCTACAAAAGATGATAAAAATTATGAAGTTAATCTGGTAAAAATAAATACAGAGAAAGATAGTGTAGATTATCTAAAAATGAAGACAGACCTTAGTTTAGTAGACCAAACAGTAGGACAGCTGAACTCATTTTTAAAATCTAAAGATATTAAGAACGAAAAATTGATGGTTCTTGACAGCGACAGTATTTCAAACTCAATTTATCTAGCCAAACAATCAAACCGATACAGTCAATATTTGATGAACTTGCAGAAAAAACTGATGCAGGTTCCTCTAGGAATGCCTACTGAAGGCTACATTTCATCAAATTTTGGAATAAGAAAAAATCCTATTCCATTCAAAACGGTTTTTGCTTCAGTGAAACCAACCGCAGAAACTAAGACAGCAGCAGTTGCCACAACTTCCGCAAAACCTGAGGTAAAAGCTGAACCTTATGAGAAAACAATAGAATTAACGGACAGCTACGGAAATAAGAGAGAAGTAAAGGTGATGGTGACACCAAAAGCTAAAACGGAAGCAGTCGCTTCTGCACCGACAAATGCTACAGCGAAAACTGTTGCTGCAAATACAGGTTCAAAGACTCCTGTTGAAAAAAACAATCCACCTGCAGAGGCTGATCAGATGCAGTTTCACAAAGGTTTGGACATTGCTGTTCCTTTTGGCTCTGATGTTGTCGCAACGGCTGCCGGAACTGTCATTTTTTCAGGGCAGAAAGGCGGTTATGGAAACTGTGTGATTGTTTCTCACGGAAATGGTTTAGCTACACTTTACGGGCATTTATCGAAATTGGTTACAAAAGTGAATGATAAAATAAAAGTCGGACAAGTCATTGCAAAATCAGGAAATTCAGGTCGTTCTACGGGTCCACATTTGCATTATGAAGTGCACAAAAACAATACTCCGGTGAATCCGAAGTTGTTTATGAATTTATAAAAAATGTAATCAGTAATAAAAGAGTCGGCGGCACCAAAGGTGCCGCCGACTCTTTATAAATCAAAAAAAATTAGTAAGCTGCGGTAAAACGCTCTCGAATATGGTTATTCTGCTCAAGCTCATCCACCAAAGCAACAGCAACATCTTCCACAGAAAGAATGCTTCTTCCATTTTCATCAAAAACAGGTGATTCTAAAGATGTTCTATATTTTCCTGTTCTGATTCCTGCTGTTCCTGCATGCATTTCGATTGCAGGGCTGAAAAACGTCCAGTCTAATGTATCGTTTTGTTTGATAACATTTAAATAATCTCTTGCAGCGGTTGCTCCAGGTTTGATGTCTGCAGGGAAATCAGGACCATCAACCAACTGATTTCCGTCTATGAATAAGCTTCCAGCTCCACCAACGGTAATAAATCTTTTAACACCAGATTGAACCACTGCCTTTTCAATATTTTTACTTCCATTCAAAAAATCATTGTAAAGATTTGGGTTTGTCCATCCCGGGTTGAAGGTGTTGATTACGGCATCATTTCCTTCCAGAACTTTAGCAAATTCTTCAACGTTGTTGACATCTGCACTTACTGCATTTATATTGTCTTTTACATCAACTTTTGAACTGTCTCTTGCGATTGCATTGACTTCATATCCTCTGTTTGACAATTCATTAACGACTTGTTTTCCCACGAACCCCGTGGCTCCTATTACTGCTACTTTTTTGCTCATTTTTTATTATTTTTTATTATTTTAAATTAATTGTAATAACTATTGTTACATTTTACACCAAAAAATTTTAATCAAATTGATCTGTAAATTCCTTAAGTGATTTATCTCCCAAAAAACTTTTCACCAAAAGCTCTGTCTGCTCAAAAAGCATAGAAAGATGATTATTGATCTCCTTCCCAACAGGACAGGCAGGATTGGGTTTTTGATTTTTTTTACCTAAAACTTCATTATTTTTTACTGCTGCGTAGATTTCAGAAATTTTAATTTCGCCAGCACTTTTCGCTAGCGTAGTTCCACCATCTTTCCCCAATCGGCTTGCAATTAATCCAGCTGCACGCAATTCACTTAATTCCTTACGAACGATTACCGGATTTACATTGATGCTTCCGGCAATCCAATCAGAAGTGAGCCATTCGTGTGGAGCTTTTGCCAGTAAAGTCATGATATGTACCGCCGTTGCGAATCTTGTATTGCTCATAATGATCATGCAAAGATATAAAAATTTTAATTGTAACAAAATTAATTACAATTATATTATTTAACTGTAATTAATTTATTTAAAAATTATTTTGTTTCAATCTCAACAATCTTTTTTCCAATATCTCCAAAGTAACGATTGATAATTGATTCATAAACCTTGTAACCGTCATCAACATTGGTAAAGATTACTAAACCTTGTTTTGTTTTAGGCAAAATAAAAACAATCGTGTTTACACCTTTGTCTGTACCACTGTGAGAAAGCACAATCTCGTTATTTCCCAAGTCATAAATCTCAAAACCAAGCCCTAAATATTTATTCTCTTTTGTTTTAACTTGTTTGGTTTTCAGATCTTCAAACACCGTTTTTGAAAGCAGATCGTTATTCATTATAGAAATTAAGAATTTACTGTAATCTTCAACAGAAGTTATCAAATCGTCTGCTGCGTTTGCTTTTGTGTTTTTTACAAAATCATATGGTCTTCCGTTTTTGTCATATCCCATAACAATCCTTTGTGAGTCTTTTCTCTCATTCCAAATGTAACTTGTATCGTTCATTTTCAAAGTTTTAAAAATCATTTTTTTGGCTAAATCTTCCAGACTTTTGTGAAATTTATTTTCGATCGCTTTTCGCAGATATTCAAAACCTTCACCTGAATATTGATATTTTGTTCCGGGATCAAATTCAAAACTTAATTTTTTATCCGTTTTCTGCCATCTCCAATTTGGAAAACCCGTTTGATGACTTAAAATCATTCTTGTAGTTAGTTTTTTATGTCTCGGATCTTTTGCAATATCAGGATCAATCCAGTATTTATCGAGCGGTTCGTCAAGATTCCATTTTCCTAAACTTACCAAACGCAAAACGGTCATCGCAGTCACAGGTTTGGTTAAAGAAGCAACATTAAAAAGACTGTTGTAAGGAGCAGTCATTTTTTTATCAAGAGTTCCGTAAACTTTGATTTCTGTTAATTTTCCATCTTCAATCACCCCCAATCCCAAAGTCGGAATGTTGTTATCTTTTAACAATTGCTGAAGATTATCTGTAATTTTTGATTTGCTGGGATCACCGTGGTCGTAACTGAGAACGTCACTCATGATCCATTTTCCATTTTTTTTTGTCCAGACTGATGTGAATTTTGCCTGTCCTCCCAACACATCTTCTTTATTTTTTTCACGAATGTAGAACTGATGTTCTCCTGTCTGTATCGCACCATACAAGTTACCATTATTGTACAATGGAAAAACTTCGAGGCTGTTTTCAATGACTTTACGAATCGGTTTTTGATTGGGGTTTGAACAAAGATTTGCTTTTGTTCTTTCTAAAAATAATTTTTTATCCTGAAAGCCTCCGTTGTCGTGATAGAATTTAAGGTTATCATCAACAGCTTTTTCCAAATATGCAATATCGCAGTTGTTGAATCCACGATCGAAAAATAAACTGTCTTGCTTTTTTAATTCTAAAGATAAAGGTGAATTTTTTGCTACTTGCGACTGTAGATTTGTGATAAAAAAGAAAAATGTAAAAACGCTGATTTTGAGTTCTTTTATCATTGATTAATTTTTGACAAATATTCAGAATTAATCAAATTGAATTCAAAAAAACAGCCCGACAAAAACCCGACAATCGAATTTTAATTTTATAATATACTGAAATTCAATTGATAAAAAAGCTTTTTATTTTTATCAATTTCATAAGCATTTCTCAGAATAATATAAATATTTGCAAGAACCAATACGATCATCGTAATCATCACAGATGGAGATCCAAGTTTTAAAATTGCGACAATCATGAAAATAACAGGTGAAATAATGGCTAAGAAAATCTGAAGAGAAACAATTTGCTTTACAATTTGAGATTTCTCTTTCGTAAAAAGCATAATCATTAACGGAGGTAAAAAATTGGCGATCGGAAACCAAGCGAGAGGTAATGAAGAAAGATTGATCATTTTGATAAGAGTAGAATTAAAAACCCCTTCTTTTTTTATCGATGGCAAAGAATTTTCAACAAAAATTTCTTTTGGAATTTCTTGTATCAATAAATCCTTTTCGGAAATATTAAGAGTAGAAGCCAATGTTTTCAAAGTATAACCTTTCGGATCTGTTCCGGCTTCAATCCTTTGAATCGTTCTCACGGAAATGCCTGATCGTTCAGCAAGTTCTTGCTGAGTGAAATTTTTCTGTTCTCTTATTTTTTTTAGTTCCGACATTGATGAAAATTTACTGAAACAAATTTAATGATTCAATCTGTTTTAGTTTAAATAAAAAATTACCCGTAAAACAGGTAATTTAATTTTAAATATGTTAGCTATATTATTTTATATCCAACAATTCCACCTGGAAAACAAGCGTACTGTTGGGTCCGATTTCTTTGCTGATTTGCTGATCTCCATACGCTAAATGTGGCGGAATGATCAATCTCCATTTACTTCCTACAGGCATCAGCTGAAGAGCTTCTGTCCAACCTTTGATTACTTTGTTTAATGGAAATGAAGCCGGAGTTCCTCTTTTTACAGAACTGTCGAAAACCTTTCCTCCGATTGTC
>NZ_LMAH01000005.1 GCF_001507335.1 Chryseobacterium sp. JAH
ATTATAGCAAGGAGAATTATAGAAATATTCATAAAATATTTGTTTAAAGCACATGCTTTTACACATGTGCTTTTAGATTATTAATTTTAGCAGAACCAATCGCAAAGTGCTACCAAAATTCTTACAACCACTTTGATTATTTTATAAATTAATTTTGCTTTTCCTTTTGCTGCAACTTGTGTATTGCAGTCATCTGGTCTATCATAACTGTTATAGTCTGAAAGTACCTTAGTTTCGTACTTACCAAACTGATTGCCAGCTTTAATGTTGCTATGAACCTCAAGCATAAGGCTTCTCTCATAAGGAGTAAGTTTCGTTGCATCATTATTCTCTACATTTAGAATGAAGACATCGGGCTTTTCGTCATATACTGTTTTTGATACTTCTACTAAGCTCTGCATCCCTGCCTGCTTCATATCGTCTTGTACTTTAGTTTGTGCAAAAGCAAGGCTTCCTGCCATTACCATTACTACGCTTAAAAATTTGATTGATTTTTTCATGATGTTAGTTTTTCTTCTCTATTTAATTATAAATGAATACGGTGAGAGAAGAGATTTTAACCGGATTCATTGATTATTAGTTAATTTTTGAATATTCTTTCGAATGATTAATATTAAGAATGTTGTGTTTATTTGAATATCGTCTGATTAGCAAATCCAATCACATATTTCATCTAAGATTCTAACAATTGCTTTAATAATTTTGATAATCTTCTTTTTATTAAGTTTTGCAGCAGTTTCTTGCGCACAATCTTCCTGTCTGTCATAACTGCTGTGTTGGGAAAGAATCTTTGTTTCATATTTTCCGAATTGATTGCCAGCCTTGATATTATTATGAACTTCCATCATCAAGGTTCTTTCGTAAGCCGTTAGTGTTGTACCATCATTTTTTTCTACATTTAGAATGAAGACATCGGGCTTTTCGTCATATACTGTTTTTGATACTTCTACTAAGCTCTGCATCCCTGCCTGCTTCATATCGTCTTGTACTTTAGTTTGTGCAAAAGCAAGGCTTCCTGCCATTACCATTACTACGCTTAAAAATTTGATTGATTTTTTCATGTTAGTTTTTCTTCTCGATATTATTTGATGTTGTATTTCCAGCGAGAGAAGTATTTTTACCGGAATCATCGTTGCTAATTTTATTTTTTTCCTATTAGGTATTCTCATAATCTTAATCTTTAGCGATTTTAGAGAATTGTCTTAAACCTTACGGGGTTTTTACCACTTATAATACTTTCACATATCTGTTGTCTTTTTATTATTTTAATTTAGTTAATGATTCTCTTTGAATTTAAACCTTACGGGGTTAGATGATTAGTTTTGGTTATTAGTTTTTAGTTTTTAGTCTATTACTTAAAGAAGTTACTCTTCATCGTAAATGTTTTGGATGTAATTAATGTAATTTGAAAATTTATTCATTGGCTATTATTTTTATGGTATCTATTAAAAATAAGCTACATTTAGTTACAGGTTAATACTTATTTGTTTTATCATGGAGATTTTCCTAGTGGGAATTTCATACTGTTAATTTTTGCTGTCCATATAATGTTATTCATTTGAATATTTGTTTTTTAGTTTGTTTTAATTTGATAGTTCAAAAGTATATCGGCTACAAGCAAAAAGAAATTATTTTCGACAGAAACGATTATTTATCCGTTCAGATTTTAATTTTGTACGATGAACTTATTTTTATATATCAAGTAAGAATGTAAATAGAACTTGAAAAAGTAATAAGGGAGAAAAAGAAATGCAGTTAATACTTAGAGCTTCTAATCTTTAAAGTATTGCTGAAAGCTTCTGCAACAGGATGGGTAGACATAGGGCTTGCAATTATGTTGGTGCATGGCGATCCTGTTGTATTATAGTAGATCTCTATTATGGAAGATGTATAGATCTTGATATTTTCTTGATATACTGGTACGGAACACTACTGACTCACAGAGGCTATTGGCTTGCTCTCAGAATAGCTACAAAAAACTGAACTTCTTTAAGTTTCCCGCTTTCCTTATCAATAATGGAGAGTGGCTTTCCTGCATAATCGACATATATCCTATCACCAGATTTGGGATTTATATGCATCATTGGGTTCACACGTAATATAAACCAGATAACAAGTTGTTATTTTGAACCCAAAAATGGTGGTCCATTTATTCGAAATCAATGCTCAACTAGATCGCATTTCCACTGTGGCCTTTCAAGAAGTACTCTCCATAGAAGTCGACAAAGGCAATATATCTTATTCGGCAAAAATCACAGTGAACTTAATATGTCTAAAAACCCGAAAATCGCAACAGTGGTGCTAAAAGCTGACAGCTTTTTTATAATCGTCAAATAATAGAATCTTAACGTCTATTAGGGCGTTTTTATCGATAGCTTTTGTTTTTATTTTGTTTGTGTGGCAATTTTGATCTATAAAACTAATATAACCATGAATAACAAGACTAAAACTCAAGGATCAAAACTATCTATCAACAAAAAAGTAATCAAAAATTATTCAAAGTCAAAAAACATGTATGATTTTGAAACCACCAATCCAACAGGGGTTCCAACAACGTCATCAATATATTAATATATCAATTATGTTAGTAAACTGTAAAATTTTGTCCAGTGACTTTTTGATAAATCAAAAAATTGAGAATTTTATAAAATCTACTCCATTTTTTTATTTGCAAGAAAATAGTAATGATTTCGAAAATAATCAAATTATCTTTTGGGATATAGATACGATTAACATTGATATACTTTTAATCAAAGAAAGAATTACCGAAGGGTCTATTATACTTTTGATATCTTCTTTAATTTCTAAAAGTGTGATATCTGAAATGTTTGGTAGTGAAATTTTTAGAAATATATCGGTTTTAACAAAAAATGTAGCATACTCACAATTTGTTGACGAAGTAAGTCAACTAATTGAAAATAGAGCGTTTAGTCCCTAAATTAAGATATAGATAATGTTTCTATGAAAACTATATTCCTAACAAGCTGAATAATTCATCTTTCTTGTTACTGGCGATAGTAATACTTTTATTATTATTCAATTCAATCATGTTACCAGAAACAGATTTAATAGAAGTAATTTTCACTATAAAGGATCTTTGGACTCTCAAAAATATTGGAGGTATAAGAATAGCTTCCATTGATTTCAAGGTCGCCAGCGTTGTATACGATTCCGTATTGGTTACAATCTTAAGGTAATCACCTAATGCTTCAACATATACTATATCTTCTAATATTATTTTAACAAGCTTTCCATTAGCTTTAATAAAGATTCGGTCTAAAACAGCTTCAGAAGCTATTGCTTTTTTATCTGATGACAAAATTTTTTCTTTTGCTCTGCTAACAGCTTTAAAAAATCGGTCGTAGGCCACAGGTTTTACTAAAAAATCTACAACCCCATTTTCAAACCCATCCAATGCAAAATCTCTATGAGCAGTAATGAAAATTATAGCAGGTTGTTTGGGTAGTGATCGAATAAGATCAATACCGCTTATCTTAGGCATATTGATATCTGTAATAACAATATCTATATCGTGTGAATGAAGATATGCCAATGCGTCGACAGGATCTTCAAAAGAAGCTTTTAAATTTAGAAACGGAACAGTATTTACAAAATTTACAATAAGATCTTTACCTATTGGTTCATCATCAATTACCACACAACGTAATTTTTCGCTCATCTTATGTCTAAGTTTATTGTTAAAGAAACAAAAAAGCTTTTGTTTCTGTCTTCTATTTTTAGTTCGTGGGAATCGGGATAAATTAGATTTAGTCTTTTTTGAGTATTTTTTAATCCTATTCCACCTAAAGCCGTTTTTTTCTTAAATTCCTCTTTATTATTTTCGATTGCAAAGTAAAAAATATAATTCACAATCTTTATAGTTATATGAATAAAATTATTGTTTTTTTCTTGTAATCCATACTTGAATGCATTTTCGATAAAAGTAAAGCAGAGTAGTGGAGCAATCTCTAAATGAGTATCATCGCTTTCAGTAATATCCAACGAAATATCTTTATCAGTAGAATATCGCATCCTTTCCAAGAAAAAATAATTTTTGATAAAATCTAACTCTTTTTGTAGTGGTACTTTTTCAATATTAGATTCATATAACGTGTAAGACATTAGATCTGAAATATTAATAATAGTTTCTGAAGCAAGTGGGTTTTTGCTCACTACTAAACCATAGAGATTATTTAAAGTATTAAAAAGAAAATGGGGGTTTAGTTGAGCTTTAAGAAAGTCTTTTTCAATATTTACATTTTGTAATTCTAAATTTAGATTTTGTTTTTCAATAGAAATAGTTCTACTGTAAAGTCTTGTAGTATCAAACAAAATCTTTATAAAAAATGACGGGGAAAAGGCGTACATAACAATTATAGCATTCGATAAAACATTTTCGACAGATATAGCATCCCAATAGGACTGTTCCGCATTTTTACTTATAATGTTCTTTAAAGGACCGGTATGAATATCAAATCCAAAATAATCTAGAATATAAAATTGTAAATAATTTGTAGTAAGCCACATATAAAATACTAAAGGGCTATATAAGATTATTAAAAGGATTCCCCAGTTTTTCACTTTAAATGCTTTCGGGATGAAGAAGTAGAAAGACAAATAAAAAACCACCATATTATTAATAATCAGACGACCTGTTAATAATACACTGGATTCAGCAGGCAGCGCAGCTTCAATCCAGTAGTTAAAAAACAATAACGACATGAAAAAAAGCCACATCGAAGTATGGAGAATGAATCTTCTAAAAGGAGTATATAAATCGTTAAAATTAATAAGAGAAATCCTTTTTAAAAAAGGATCCAATTCTTTTTCTCTAAAATTCATATCACTATTTTTTTTGATTTAGAACTCTGCTAAAATGTTTCGTTGCGAATGTATATGTCATTAATTCAAGTGCTCTTTGTTCTGAATTAAACCATCTGTTTATACTCATGTGAATGTAACTTGATAGCCTGTCTTTAGAAAGATTCAAATTACTTAGATCGTTATCTCTTTCTGTAAATATACTTTCAAATTTATTATTGTCAAAAAACAAGTTCAAATCATTGCTTAGCTCCCGATATTTTAATTTTAAATGAGTCTTAAATTCTAATGAAAATTCATTTAAAAAGATAATCTCCATTTTTTTACAGAAGTCCAGCTTTTCCTCTAAAGATAATTCAAATAAAGAAAGCCAGGAATCCACATTCTTTACTGCAGCGAATAGTTTAATATTCTCATTTTCAAAAAAATATGGATTGGAAAGTAAATTTAAAATTAACCTACTGTCTGCAAAAAACGCTTTCTCGGTATCTTCTATGTAATCAGGATGATATCTGTTTAATTCTCTATGATACGTATCTAACTGAATATTCCAAATCATTTTCTTTTGAAAATAGCAGTTTAAAATTTCTTGGGTTTTCTGAAGTACATTCGAATATGATTGTTTGTTAACTAGATTTAATCTCAATCTAATATGATGATGGGGATCTGTGTACCGGATGAAAAACGCACTTTTTATAATTTTATTTATTATAAGCTCATCCAAAAGAGGTTTTATTTCACTAGATAAAAGTTCATCTGAAAAGTTAGAATTACAATATATTTTGAAATATAACCATTCACTTCCGGGTAAAAAACTTCTTTGTAGGGTAGAATTGGTTTGAAGATATTTGGCTTCTTTTTTTACTATTTTATTCTGGAGAGGAAGTACTATTTGTTCGCTAAAATTAGAATTTTCGTTAATATTTATAGATTCAGATAATTGTACTATTTTACTATCTTTCAGTTCGGAAATTAGTAATATGAGATATGAGTCATTGCTTGTATCAATAAAAAGTTCATTATCACCTTTAACGAGTACTATAAATTTTGCGACGTTCCATCTTTTAATAAAAACCTTTAATTCTACTAAGGAATCTTTTGATTTTTGAATAGTCTTTATATCATTTTCAAGAAGTATCCAAGTAGCTCTATGTAAAATAATGTTTTTAAATACTATTCTGGGAATAAATCTCTTTTTTGATTTTGTATAGTTGAAATTTAAATTAAAATTATCCTGCTTTTGAAACTGTAATGCACAAAGAAAATTGTAAGCTGAATTATCGCTTCTTTTAAAGTTGTGAGCGTTTGAAAGCCTCGGAATAATTCTCTTATTTAATTTTTTTGATCTTAAAATAATTTCTTCATCGATAATAGATACAAACAGATCACTAAGCAATATCTGCCTTGCATTAGATGAATTTTCACTCAAAATAGTAATTTCATATTCTGAAAGTTGAGGCCTTCTCACAATATTCGCATCTCTTTTTTGTGGAATGTAAACAATTTCTGCAATCAGGACGTCCGGATTATTGATTTCTTCTTGACTTCGTATTTCTTCACACAAGCTTTCTATTTGCTCGTCGAGTAATGCAAATCTTCCTAAAATTGCATTAGGATTCGGATTCGAAATATTTTGGATGAAAAAGTTTTCTTTATAAGGGATTCCAATTATACAGCAGTTTTCTACAGTAAAAGAAAATTCATTCAATATCGATAAATCTTCTTCATGCAATTTGATGACATCTTCCTGCCTTTTTTCTATTAAATTAATTAGAAAATCAAGGTTTAATTTTCCAACATTTTCTGCAAGTTTTTTTTTCTTATTAGCCGTTCCAGCAATTAGAGAATTTGTAGATAAGTTTCCAATCTCTGCTGAGGCAGGGAAGCTTATTCCAAATTCATCATCTAACATTTCTGTAAGTTGAACTTCTTCACAATCATATTTTACTCTAAAAATTCTTTTAAAATGCTCCAGTTCACTATGAGTAGAGTGATTGCTCTTAAAATATGAAAGAATAGAAAGAGATGAATTTATATTTTTAAGCATTCTTTCATCCAACGTAAAAGAACTTTCTTTGGTATGCAATAGATCAACATGAAACAAATGCTTATTATTTATTCCGAAAGGTTTCACCAATGATTTTATTATCTCAATTTCATGTAAAGGCAAATAGCTAACATCTGTGTTTTCTATAATTTTTAAACACTCTTGTATTTCATTAAATATCTCGAGGTATAGTTTCGCAACTGAAACGTTCTCTTCAATTAATCTTTTTAAAGTTTTTACTATGTATTTTATATTGTCTGAGGTAACTTTAATTTGTAATTCATTTACTAAAAATTTGCTTATAATTAATTCATCTAAAAACAAAGAAATTTCTTCAGAATCAAAATTTTCTGTAAAAAAAGCATGAATATCTTCATAGGAAGTTAATTCAGTTGTCTTATATAATTTGCAAAGATGTTCGTTAATTTCTAGAGAAGTCAGTTGAAATTTTTCATCATCCTCTCTTCCTATAGGTTCCTGATATCGATAATAATCTCCAAGTTCGTAAACAGTATTATTTATTTTATAAAAAAGTTTTTTTCTTATCTCAGGATGGTTTTCTATAGATGACTTTAAATCATGCAGGAAATCCATATCAATTCTTGCCCTTCTCCTGAGTTTCGAATCTTCCAGTTCAGCAGTTTTAGTATTTTTCAATGCTACTCCGGCCATTGTTCCATAAGGCGTAGATCTAGTGGTTATTCTGAGTGCATACTTCTTTAATGTATCAATTAATTTTGGAACCTTATCTTTACTTAATATTCCATTTTTATAAGATATAATTAAGTGGTAGAGCTCAGGTGAGCTCCAGTAGATAGAGGCAACAAACCTATCGTTTCTCATCATTTCTTCGACAACAATTTCAAGATTTTTAGTTGCATTGCCATTAAATAATATTTGGGTAAAAAATAAAGGCTTTCTAAGCAGATATTTACCATATGTCTCATGCTTCATATTGATATTCTGGTTCTAGTTTATAATGTTTTCAATATTTAAAAATAGTTTCATCCTATAAAATTAGAATCTGAACGACTAAATAATCGTTTCTGTCGAAATTAATTTCTTTTTGCTTTTAGGTGATATACTTTTGAAGTATGAAATTTAAATAAACAAAAATATAAACTAATAATCTAAAATGAAGACAAAGTTTAAGTCAAGAAATTTTAAAAATCACATTAATTATTGTGTCATGATTAAACCACCATGAAAAATTACGGAATATTAATTCCTAAAATAAAAGAATTATAAGCGATGAAAAGGTAATAGCATCAGATTAGATGATGAGAATGCCAAATTGCTTATCGAAATAAATATTTACCTAGAAAAACTAAACTAAAATAAAGTCTAATATGCAAAATATGCTCTACACAACAGAATTTTTTCACTGACGATTAACCAATAAATAATAAAACCATGAAACTATTATCTTTATTTATGGCGATCCAAGTATCTGCCATATTCTTAACAGAGAATTTTCGGGAATTTTCTCTAACTTCAGCTATTAGTCTGATAAGTTTAATTTCATTTTCCGGAGTTTTTATTCAAAATATCCTTAACTATAAAAAGTGATAATTATGAATACAAAACATATAGCCATTGGATTCTTTTTTGCTGGTGCAACCTTATTTCCAGCTCAAGCATTATCAAGTCTAGACAAAGGTCTTGTAATAGGAAATATTTTGATACAAGGTTACCAGGCCATCAAAGGAAACGGAAAGAAAGCTCCAGATCCGACAGCAAAAACAGTAGATAGTTTTTGTTTTAAAAACAAAATGGAGGAGAAAATCACTATTAAACTGTCTGGAAAGCACGAGGATGAAACTGTTACCAAAGAATTAGTGATACAGAAAGATGGGAAAGAGTGTACCTACAATCTACCGAAAGCCATCTATCAGTATGAAATTTTACTTTCAAGTAAGGATGTTTACAAGAAAGGTGAATATAATGTTTATGAAGAGTCTATTATGACCATAAACCATGACTAAAATGAATCCGGCTCACAATCTTTTGTGAACCGGATTTTATTTGCTAAATATAATTGTAATCTTCCCCAAAAATCGGAGCATTTAAAAATATAGTTTTTAAATTTAGATTTGTGAGCATTGCGTCAATAATCCGGTAGATGCGTTTTTGTCTTCTTCTT
Source organism: Chryseobacterium sp. JAH (assembly GCF_001507335.1). Lineage (GTDB taxonomy): Bacteria > Bacteroidota > Bacteroidia > Flavobacteriales > Weeksellaceae > Chryseobacterium. The sequence continues at coordinate 9,012 of NZ_LMAH01000005.1, forward strand.
CTTCTTCTTCTTCTATTTGCTCAATTAGTAGAAGTCTTCCCTCAATTTGGTGCGAGCGTCCCGCTCGTACCTATTAAATAGAAGAAAACGCTTATTGTAAAAGGTTAGATTTTTTGTTTTTTTATAGCACAGATAAGTTTTTATTAAAGAAGTTTAGAAATATACAAATAGACGTGTTATGAACTAAGCTTTCCAATTGGATTGAATAGCCATCGTGGTAAGTATTAGATATAATATTAATAGTCTGTTCATCATTAAAATTCGGGAAAGCTTCCACAGGGATTTTTAATACTTCAGATTTTTTGAAACAACGAATAACCAATCACATCCTCTTGTTCTAGTAAATAAATTTTCTTTTGATCCCATTCCCCAAGTCTAGAGCTAAAGCTTCTTGCTTGATTCCAAGCATCTCTCTGAAACGTTTTACATTGCGTCCTTCATGTATTTTCTGCTCATACTTTAAACAAAAAAAGAAACCCACGCCGTTGTATAAACCGGAAAAAGTATTTAGTTTCCGGTATTTAGTGAGTGTTCAAAACCTCACTCTACGGGTTTACAAGCACCCTCGTTATTTTTTTTAACTATCCCGCTCTGCGAAGTTTGTAACTTCGCAGCAGATAATAAAAAAACCATCGTAATTGCGGTGGGGTTTTTGTGTTTTATAGTGTAGTAATTTTCTACGAGTATGTTTTTTTAGCTTTATAATCTCTGATTGTAAGGTCAAGAAATCTTTTGATCAGAGCTTTGTCTTCCTCGTTCATTTCCTGTATGACTTCAAACTTTTTCAGAAGTTCTTTATCTTTAATAGAAACCGTTTCATCGTTGTAAAGCATCGCTTGAAATTCCTAAAGCATCGGCAATATTTTTAAGTGCATCTGCTGGCAGAATACTGCTTCCTAAGTCGTAACGAGAAAGGCTTTTATTATTCACTTGAGACTTTTCTGCAAGTTCCGCTTGCGAAAGTCCTTTTTGTTGTCTATATAATCTTATACGCTCTGTAATGGTCATAAGTGAGATTTTCAAGAATTAAACATCTTATTTAAAACTTATTATATTTTTTTATACGTCAAGTTTTGTCGCAATACCATTTTAGCTTTGCAGTACAAATTACATAATGATCAAATTTGTATCAAACAATTGTGATATGTGTTAAAAAAAGTTAAATTCGCAAAAAAGTAATAACCAACCCAAATCATGAATAAATTATACATGAGTGCATTCCTTATATGCACAACTGCTGTACTGTGTGCTCAGGATGTGGTATGGCAGAAAGATATTAAATCCTCCACACAGGATTTCCTCTCTCAGGTCACTACAACCATCGATCAGCAGTATCTCATCACAGGAAGCTCGATCCAATCTAAAAAGATCACTTCCGAAAACAAACAAAACAACGGCTACGATTTTCACTTGGTAAAACTCAACCAGCAGGGTGAGGAAGTCTGGGAAAAGTATTTTTCAGGACAGAATCATGATTTTTTATCAGCAACGGTTTCCACACAGGAAGGAGGATTCCTGCTAGCCGGAACTTCTTATTCAGCAAAAGGTTTAGATAAAAAAGAAGCTTCCAAAGGAGGATCGGATATTTGGCTGATCCGAATCAATGAATTCGGTGATGAGCTATGGCAAAAAACTTTGGGATCGGCTCAGGATGAAGAAGTAAGAGCAGTGATTCAGACTGCAGACTTAGGATTTTTTGTAGCAGGAAGCATTCAAAATGCACCGAAAGGTTATGGTTCAAAAGATGTTCTCATTTCAAAACTAGATAAAAACGGAAAAGAAGTTTCACAACTGATTGTAGGAGGAAAAGGTCTTGATGAAGTGGAGAAAATGATTCCCACTTTAGACGGAGGTGCCCTATTGGGGATCTACTCAAGAAGTACTGCCGGCGGATCAAAGAAAACAGAGAATTTCGGTGAAGGAGATTACTGGATTGTAAAACTGAATAAAGAAGGAAAAGTAGAATGGGAAAAGAACTACGGCGGTAAAGCGGATGACCACATCAAAACGTTAGCTCTGACTTCTACGGGATATATTATCGGAGGAAGCTCAAGATCCGATAGGTCAGGAAACAAAACCACAGGCATTGAAGAAGGCACTGATATTTGGTTGATCTCTCTAAATGACAGGGGCGAAGAAATCTGGCAGAAATCTTACAACTTTAAAAACAGGGATGTTCTGATGGGCATGAACGTGATTAAAACCGGAGACGATAAAAGCTTAAAAGGAATTTTATTGGGAGGTTATACTCAGGCAGAGGGAAGAATTGAAGCAGATGATGAAACCTTCTGGATGTTGTATCTGAATCAGGATGGCAACGAGCAGTGGAGAAAGCATGTGAAAGGAGAATCCAGAAAGAAGGAAGAGAGACTAGCTGATATTAAGTTGAACAGAGACGGTTCGATTATTCTGGCAGGAACCAGTGCAGAGGAATTGGGAAAAGAAAACTGGAAGATTGTTAAGTTGGGAGACAAACAATTGGATCAGTTGATTGAAAAGCAGGATATCAAGATTTATCCGAATCCGGTATCTGATTACTGCTATGTAGAGATTGGATTTGAATTCAAGGACGCTGATATCACGCTATACGATATGGGTGGAAGGCAGCTGCAAACAGTGAAAACCAAGAATAAAGTAACAAAAATCAATACACAGAATCTGATTCAGGGAGCTTATCTGATAACCATAAAAACGGATACTGAGAAAACTGCTAACGCTAAGTTGATTAAAAAGTAACATGATGAAAAAATTAGGAAAATTATTCATATTTAGTATAGGTTTGATACAGGGAGAAGCTTATGCACAAAGCCAAACTTCCCTACCTCCTTCTACTGCATCTTTTCAAAACTATGTAAATGCGGGAGCGTCACCTGCTACGGGAGTTCCTTCTGTAAATTTCCCCTTATATAGTTTGGAAAGTTCAGATCCCGGTTTCCCTGTCTCTGTCTCATTATCTTATCATCCATACAATACATTAAATTCGCCTGGTGACGAGGTAGGACAAGGATGGACATTGTTTAAAGGAGGAAGCGTCAACAGGGCAATCATAGGAGATGTTGATGAGACTAAAAATATTACTGATATTACAGAAATGGAAGCTGATATTTTTTATTATAACATTCCCGGATACTCAGGAAAATTCAATATCCACAAAAGTAATACCACAAATGATCTTGTACTCAATAATATTTCAGGATCAAAATTAAAGATTGAGTACACAAGAGATATAAGCAGTACTAAACTGATTATTAATTCATTTAAGATTACGGATGATAAAGGCTATCAGTATTTCTTTAATGATTACAATATCGGAACTCATTCTACAAGCGGCGGAACCAGAAATCATAAGTCAGGATTTGAACTTACACAAATAAAAGATGCCGGAAATCATGAAGTTGTCAACTATACTTATGATAAAAAAATAAGATACGTAGGAACTAATTCTACTGTATATAAATACTTGTATTGTAAATTAAAAGATGTAATAACTACCAAAGGAAGAATATCGTTTTTGTACGGTTACGATCAGTATTTGGATAATCAGCAATATACTGAAAGCGATCCTTATCCACTTAATAATTTTTCTTTATTTAATAAGCAGGGACTAATGATTTCAAGATATGAACTGATCTACGGCGGTATTCAAAGTGACTCAAGAAGATCTCTTATGATCATGAAGAAACTAAACAAGAATCTTGAAGTACATGAACGAACAGATTTTGAATACATTGGTCAGGATATTACATCATCTTTATCATCATCCAACTACCTATGCAGTACTAGTGGTAGCTCTAACTACATACCTAATAGCGGGATTTTAAAAAAAATAACTTTTCCTACGAAAGGATATATACTTTATGAGTTTGAAGCCAGCCAAATCTATATAGACAAAAGCAGCCTCGATTACACCGGCTATAATTACATTGCAGATCCTACAGTTCAATACTACGCTGAAAATATCATCCCATACAACACCGCAAACTCTCTGAATTATACATTTCAGGTTACTGGAAATCAAAGCAACAAATATCCGGTATATTTATTCAATGAATCTAATCATGACGGTATTATAGACGACTTTGACCCGAATAATCCTCCACCGATCTTTACTTTTAACGTGAAAAATTCAAGTGGAACAGTAATGGTGAAGCAAAGTAGTACTGATTGCAATCCACCGGCCTACCAACTTTATCCCGGTACTTACACTATAAATACTAATACGGCACCTGATGACGGAAATTTCAAGGTTTACCAGATAGCGTCATTACCTTTGCCTTATCCAAATAAAGGTGCAGTCAATGTTGGAGCAAGGATAAAAACTATAACTTCATATGATGCTGACGGATCTCTTGTAAAGACAAAAAAATATGAGTATAGTTCTTTCTCAAACTCTAACGATGAAACCGGTTATGTTTATGATTCTGAGATCAGTGATCCCAATTCTTTATCGATATCCCAATTCGTATTGTATAAAAACGTAAAAGAAACTGAAGTTTCAGGAAACAAGAATAACGGATCTGTACAATACACCTATAAAATACCAGATGATTACACGGATGCCAGCGGAAATTATCTCTATTTTAATCTCACCAGTAATGGTCTTTTGGAAAAAAAGGAAATCAGAAACAGTAGTAATCAGCTACAAGAAAAAACCGAATATCTTAATACAATAAGTAATATTCCGGGTGCTTCAGGACACGCACTGTCGAGTTTCTATTCTTACATTCCCGGGTACATACAGCAATCTATCGAAACAAGAACAATAAAACGAGGTTCTTCAGATTTCATAACTACACAAGAAACAACCTTCAGCCCGAACAACTTTCAGCAGGTTAGTTCAAAGGTAACCACTCATAATGGAGATATACAGGAATCGACGACAAAATATGCACAGGATCTTTCAGATACTCGACTGATCAATGCCAATATGATCTCCGTTCCTCTTGAAACGGTTGTAAAGGAAAATGGTGATATCCTTTCGACAAGCAAGACAATATTTGGCAACAGTGTTTACTTTTACCCCACTTCAGTTGTGACTACAGATCTTGCACAGAATCCTGAAACCCAGCTCACTTTTGATCTGTATGATGATAAAGGGAATCTTGTACAGGTTACTAATAAAGCAGGAGTAAGCACGACAACAATCTGGGGCTACCACAAGACTCTGCCTATTGCAGAGATCGTGGGAGCAAAATACGGTGATATTTCTTCGCTGTCAGTTGTTACCAATGCTGTTACCGCTTCGGATGCAGATGCAGATAACGGCAATAACGAACCTGCGCTTCTGACCGCTTTAAACAATTTGCGTTTAAACAGTGCTTTGCATCAATACCCAATAACCGTTTACACTTATGATCCTTTGGTAGGAGTTACTAACTCAATTTCCGGAAACGGGATCAAAGTGTCATACAGTTACGATGCAGCAGGAAGACTAAGCACGGTAAAAGACAGCAACGGAAAAGTGCTTAAAGAAAACCAGTACAATTACAAACACTAAACCATGAAAAGAAATTTAAATATATTCCTGCTGCTGTTGCCAACGTTGTTGACGTATGCCCAGAGCAATCAGTTTTCTGCTAATGAAAACTATGTTTACACCAAAAACTGCCTTAATGAAGACTGCAGCAAAAAGTCCGAAGCCATAGAGTATTCAGACGGACTCGGAAGAGCAAAGCAGGTCATCAGTATTAAAGCGACTCCACTGGGCAGAGATATTGTAACCCCTATCGACTATGACGACTTCGGAAGAAATCTAAAATCCTATCTTCCGATTCCGCAGAACCAGACGCAGAACGGAGCGATCTATGCTAATCCGCATACGAATGCTCCACAGAGCTATGGTACAGATATCTATTATTACAGCTCTTCCACAGTTGAAAGCTCGCCCATCGGAAAACCTCTTTCTTCGAAAAAGCCTGGGGCAGATTACCAGTCTCACAGTATAACGTATGCTTATGAGGTAAATGCCGCTTCCGATGTAAAGCTCTACACTGTACAGACCACATGGCAAAACGGAGCAACGAAAGATGTGATTACACCCGCTGCCCATTATGCCGCAGGGCAGCTTTTCAAAAATTCTGTAACCGATGTAGACGGCAACGTTACTACAGAGTTTGTGAACGGAAAAGGACAGACGGTAATGGTAAGAAAAGCAGGAAACCCAAATTCTGACACCTATTATATATACAACAAATACAGTCAGTTGGTGGCAGTGGTTCCGCCGCTTGCCAATGCTCTTGTTATTGATGAAACAACACTCAATAACCTTTGCTATCAGTATAAATATGATGCTAAAGGAAGACAGGTAGAAAAAAAGCTTCCCGGGAAAGGTTGGGAATATATGGTGTATGATAAGCTTGATCGTGTGGTGATGACTCAGGATGCCAATATGGGAAGTTCTAAAAAATGGTTATTTACAAAGTTCGATAAGTATGGAAGAACCGTCTTTACCGGAATTTTTACAAGTACCAATAGCTACAGTAGTGCAGAAAGACAGGCAGAACAGAACCAACTGAATGGTGCAACAACATACTATGAAAGCAGAAGTACAGGAGGTTTTGCCGCTACAGGGGAAACGGCTTATTATACCAACACAGTTTATCCTACTTCATTTTCACAAATCCTATCAATCAACTATTACGATACCTACCCACAGGGAAGCCCGGCGAGACCTACCTCTGTTTTTGGAAAAACAACTATCAGCGATGATCTTAGCCAGAACATCAATACCAAAAATCTTCCCACAGCTTCTTATGTAAAAAACCTTGAGAATGACAACTGGACGAAATCTTACTCATGGTATGATGAAAAATCGAGAATGGTGGGCACCTATTCTATAAACCACTTAGGAGGTTATACTAAAACAGAATCTGATCTTGACTTTGCGGGTGTACCTCAGACTACTAAAGCGTATCATAAGAGACTGGCATCGGATGCCGAAAAAGTGATTACCCAGACTTTTGAATACGACGGCCAGAACCGTCTGAAAAAACAATACCATCAGATCGCAGGTCAGCCTGCGGCAGAATTATTGTCGGATAACAGCTATAACGAACTTTCCCAACTTTCCAGTAAGGCTGTAGGTGGTGGATTGGAAATAGTAAGTTATACTTACAACATCAGAGGCTCTCTACTTAAAATTAATGATCCTTCTAACCTCGGAACAAAACTTTTCGGATATGAGCTGAACTACTACGCTCCGGCAAGCAATGCCAGCGGAAGAAGAAGCGGAAACGTAGAAGAAGCAATCTGGAAAAGCGCACAGGACGGCATAACGAAAAAATATACCTACCGGTATGATGCGCTGAACAGAATGACCTCGGGAGTCTATACCGAACCGGGAGCTGCTCTGCCAAAAGATAATTTTTACAACGAAGTTCTTACCTATGATCTGGGAGGAAACATAAGTACCCTAAAAAGAACAGGTGGAGGAATCGGTTCAATTGCAAAAGAGATCGATGATCTTACTTATGCTTATGTAGGCAATAAGCTTCAGACTGTAACTGATTCCAAAGACAATCTTTCAGGCTATCCGACAGGTGGAAATATTTTTGAGTATGACCTTAACGGAAATATGACCAAGCAACAAGATAAAGGGATTTCGAATATCGCTTATAATCTGCTTGACCTACCTTCAACTGTTACCCAAAAAAGCAATGCCATCCAATACCTTTACCGGGCAGACGGAAGCAAGCTTAGAAAAACAAGTTCTGGTGTAACGACAGATTACGTTGATGGTTTTCAATATGAAGAAGGGGTATTAAAATTTGTACCGACAGCTGAAGGATATTTCAATTTTGAAAATAATAAGTATATTTACAATTATACAGACCACTTAGGAAATATCAGATTGAGTTACACTAAGAACGGTTCTGTAGCGGCGATCATTGAAGAAAGTAACTTTTATCCTTACGGGATGAAGCAGGAGAATACATTACAAACTAATCCTGCTTACAACTACGAACACAGCGGTAAAGAGTTCCAAAAGGAAACCGGATGGAGTGATTTTGGAGCCAGAATGTACATGGCTGATATTGGACGTTGGGGTGTAATTGATCCTCTCGCAGAAACTACAACCAGAATAAACCCTTATAATTATGCGCTTGATAACCCTATAAGTTTTATAGATCCTGATGGAAGGAAAGCAATGGCAATAGAAGATAGATTTACTTGGAATGTTGCACCGGACAGCGGATGGTTTGGTTCAAGAAGGGATTATAAATATGGTGCTTTTGAAGAGTTTGTGAAAATTACTTCTATTTATGAAAGAGAAAGAGGCGGCGCTGGTGGCGTTAATCTTGCAGGTACAGAAGCAACGTACGATGAAGTAATGGTTTTTCTTGGGTTAAAACAACCAGATTATTTCGCAGGTATTGATTTTTCGCAGTTTGGTAGTGAAAATTCAAACAATCAAAGAATAACAAGAAAACAGAGTTTAGCAGCAATACAAAAACAATATCCCAGATTCTATAAAGTTTTAGCTAAATTACACGATTTTTTAGACGCTAACCCTAAAATTTTATCATCATTGTCAGAAGATACAGGACTTACCAAAGCACAAGTTTTAAATTTTTTGGATGTAAATAGTGCTGAAGGACCTGTATATATGTTTAAAAAAATGAATAATTTAGGAGAAGTAGGACACTTAAGTGTTACAAGTATTAATTATGATTTAATAAGAACATTTGAAACCTTACAAACAAATTCATATGTTCAAGGTACATCATTTTTATTAGGTATTACGGTTTTACATGAATTTGTGCATTGGGGTAGAACCAAATCTCATTTACCATATCGAGCACCAACTAATAAATGGAATATTTCGGATTATGGTTCCTTTTGGGAACAAAAAAATTTTAATATGACAACTGGAATTAATCAGGCAACAGTTAATTTATCTAATCAATATGGCTGGAAGTTTTAAATTTTTAAAAATTAGTTTGTTATTATGCTTCTTTGTAGGATGTAATAATTTCAAAGAAGAAGAAACTGGAAAAAAAATTATTAATGATAATATAAATTTATTTATTTCTAATTTATATGGAGTACCTTCAAGACATACACCTCTTTTTATAATAAAGGAGGTGGGTGGCAATGATTTTATTAAAGACCATTGTGAATCTATAATAGAAATGGATAGTCTAAATTTGAAAGATAATTGCAAGAAAGATTTATATGAATTAATAAATAAAGAAGGCTATAAAATTAGTGGAAACACAAAATTTATTTCTTTTAATTTAAATAATCTATCCAACAAAAGTAATTTTAAACTAAAAACTGTTGAAGCAAACATTAATCAAAAGGAATATATAGAATTAAGTTTTTCAAATTTTTTCATTAATAAAAACAAGTCTTTTATTATAGTGCAAGAGTGTGATGTTTATAAAGGGAGAATAGAGGGAAAAGTTGATGTTTATTATTTTGAGAAGAAAAATTCCAAATGGATTTACATAAAAAAAGTAATGTTACTAACGGCCTAAACATTATAATAAAAATAAGAGTATGTAATTCCTACTCTCTTTTATTTTTATGGATATTGAGTTTTGCATTTCACTAGATCAAACTCAGATACTGTTTAGATAAGCAGAACGAGGTCTTTAGATTTAAATGCCACCCTGCTACCTCAATCTATGACAAAATCCACATAAAATTGCTAAAATTACGATGCAAATTTGTAAGTATTTACAAATCCTTGTTTCTGGCTATAACAGCGAATGCACGACTTATAATTTTACACTTTACATTATTTATAACCAGGAGGGAGTATTTTCCTTCCTGGTTTTTTCTCTCATAATATGTATGTATTATACCAATACAGTCTACCCAACTTCATTTTCAGACATTCTTTCCATTAGCTATTATGATACCTACCCGCAGGGAAGTCCAGCTAGACCTTCATCGATTTTCGGAAAAGTAACAATAGCAGATGATTTGAGCCAGATTACAATATCAGAGGTTCTCTACTTAAAATTAATGATCCTTCCAACCTCGGAACAAAACTTTTCGGATATGAGCTGAACTACTAGGCTCCTGCAAGCAATGCCACCGGAAAAAGAAGCGGAAACGTAGAAGAAGCAATCTGGAACAGTGCACAGGACGGGATAAAGAAGAAATATACGTATCGGTATGATGCTTTAAACCGAATGACCTCGGGAGTCTATACCGAACCGGGAGCTGCTCTGCCCAAAGATAATTTCTACAACGAAGTTCTCACCTATGATCTGGGAGGAAACATCAGTACCCTGAAAAGAACAGGTGGAGGAATCGGTTCAACTGCAAAAGAGATCGATGATCTTACTTATGCTTATGTAGGCAATAAGCTTCAGACTGTAACTGATTTCAAAGACAATCTTTCAGGCTATCCTTCAGGTGGTGTGCTTTTGATTATGACTTGAATGGAAACATGACCATACAGCAGGATAAAGGGATTTCGAATATCGCTTATAATCTGCTTGACCTACCTTCAACTGTTACCCAAAAAAGCAATGCCATCCAATACCTTTACAGGGCGCCGAGAAAAACAAGTTCCGGTGTAACCAGAGATTACGTTGACGGCTTCCAGTATGAGAACGGTGTTTTAAAATTTGTCCCGACATCACAAGGGTATTTTAATTTTGAAAATAATAAGTATATTTACCATTATACAGACCACTTAGGAAACATCAGATTAAGTTATACCAAGAACGGTTCTGCAGCAGCGATCATTGAAGAAAGCAACTTTTACCCCTACGGGATGAAGCAGGAGAATACATTACAAAGTAATCCGGCTTATAATTACGAGCACAGCGGTAAAGAGTTTCAGAAGGAAACCGGATGGAGTGATTTTGGAGCCAGAATGTACATGGCTGACATTGGAAGATGGGGCGTAATTGATCCTCTCGCAGAAACTACAACGAGAATAAATCCGTATAATTATGCGCTAGATAACCCGATAAGTTTTATAGATCCTGACGGTAGAAAAGCAATGGCTCTAATGGATCCAGTAGAGACATTTTTTCCAGCAGGTGGCTATATAGATTTTATGATGAGGGGTGGTGATCATACATTTGGATCATTTCAGTCATTTTTAGAAGGTAACAGTCCATTTGGTTACATGAAGGCTTTCCAAGCCGGCGGCAGCGGTGGCGGCGGTGGAGGAAGTTACGCTACTTTTGGACAGACTCCCGCGTATGCAGCTTTTATGTCTGGGCAAACCTCTAGTATTACTAATGCTAATGGGTATCTATACTGGAACACCTTAGACCCTGCCAATGCCAACGGAATGCTTGACGACGGATCCATAGGAGGTGTGACAAGAAATAGAGTGAACGTTGGGAATAGTGGGGATACATCTTGGGATGCTTATAAAAATTGGGCAGATTGGGGATCTACCGCAATGGGGGGAACATATGAATATATTGCAGCGCAAAGAACAGCATTTTACAATAGTGGTTCATGGGTTGATAATTTAGGCAATGTAAGAAGTGTTGCTTATGCCGGGAGAGCTGTAGATTCACAAATAGGTTTAAGAAGCAGCTATGTAAGGACTACTGCAATGTATGGAAAATATGCGAAAAGAGCAGGAGTGGTTGGACATGTTATTAGTGCTGGCCAAATAGGATATGGAGTTTATGAAGACAAAGGAAAATTTGGTAAAAATGCACAGGTTGCAACTGTCGGTGTTGCAGGAGGTATGGCAGGAGCAGCTGCAGGAGCTTGGTTAGGAGCTAAAATATTAGCTCCGATTGGAGGAGGTATAGGTGTACTATTTTTTGGAGTAGGAGCTGCTCCAGGAACAGCTATTGGAGGAGCAGTTGGAGGAATAATTGGGGGAATAGTTGGAGGAATTTATGGTGGTGATTATGCAGAACAAGCAGCAGAAAATTGGATAAAATAACAAAAATGGAAAGAATTTGGAATTATGTTTATTATGCAATTTTTAATTTTTTAAAACAATTGTATAAATTGTTATCTTACATTGACCCTTTTAGACTAATCTATAAAATTCCTGCAATTAAAAAATTTTATGCTAAAGGAGGAATCGATGATATGAATAAATTTACTGATGATATTATTTTTAACAATAAAATGTCTGGATTACATAGTATTTGGGCAGGAATTCAAATGGGAGGCTTATTAGTATTTTTAGAATATGGATTGTTTAATATTTTACAGGCAATATTAGGAAAGTCATTAATACAACTTGTATGGCAGCCAGGAAATCCATATAAATGGATTTTTATAATAGGATTTTTGATTATCCCTTGGATTATAAATGAGCAATTATTATTTAAAAATGAAAAATATTTAAAATATTTTGAAGAATTTGATAAAGAGACTAAAAAAGTAAAACGTAAATGGGCTTGGATTAGTTTTGGAATTATAATAGGAATCTTAACATTTTTTGTTTTAAGTTTTGTTCCATTATCGAAAATATATTAGATGAATGCAATTGAGATAAAAAGCAGTAAAATAAAATTAATATAACCAACCCCCGCTGGTGCGAGCGTCTCGCTCGTTCCTTTTAATATAAAAAAATCTCCCCCTCGCTCCCGCACGATTGCATCGTGTGGCAGATAATAAAAAAACCTCGCAATTTGCGAGGTTTTTTGTGTTTTATAGAGCTGCTGCATTTTTAGCAAAAAAATCTTTAAACTTTTTATTGGTAAGCCTTTTTTCGACGAGTCGGAAAATAGTTTGCTTGTCTTCGTCTTCGAGCTGTTAAATAAGTATAAGTCTTACCGCAAGTTGGTGCGAACTTCCCACTCGTACTCATTGAATAGAAGAAAACGCTAACTATAAGAGGTTAGAGTTTATGGTTTTTTCTAGCACAGATAAGTTTTTATTAAAGAAGTTTAGAAATATACAAATTATACGTGTTATGAACTAAGCTTTCCAATTGTAGTGAATAGCCATCGTGGAAACTATTAGATATAATATTAATAGTCTGTTCATCATTAAAATTCTGGAAAGCTTCCACAGGGATTTTTAACACTTCAGATTTTTTGAAACCACAAATAACCAATCACATCCCTTTGTTCCAGTAAAGAAATTTTCTTTTGATCCCATTCCCGAAGTCTAGAGCTAAAGCTTCTTGCTTGATTCCAAGCATCTCTCTGAAACGTTTTATAGTGCGTCCCTCATGTATTTTCTGCTTGATACTTTAAACAGAAAAAGAAACCCACGCCGTTGTATACACCGGCAAAAGTATTGAGCTTCCGGTATTTAGTGAGTGTTAAAAACCTCACCCTACGGGTTTACAAGCACCCTCATTTTTTTAGCTATCCGATGATCAATTCGATACCGGCTTTTTCTGCTTTGTATTTTATTTTGGTCTGCAGTTCATAATAGCTCCAGTTGCGAAGCACAAACTCCTGTTCTTTTGCAATCCCGATTTTGTCTTCCTGATCTTTAAGAATCAGTGTGCCAGCCTGCTGCCGGATGCAAAAATCAATCAGCTGACGGCTGTACAGATGAAGATGATGACTGACAAAACGGTTTTCCAGATCCTCTGTTTTGTGCAGAGCTTTCTGTTTCCGTTTGGATCCATGTCCTGAACGGGAATAGGCGACTCCGGCACGAATCCTTTTATTACTGGCCTGAATCGCCAGCCTGCGGTAGAGGAATTCCTCTTTCGAGCCGATATTCATTCGCACATTGTTGGCTTTTACCACGATAGGATGTTCTAATGACAGGGACGCTTCAGCAATGATTTCGGGTTTTAAACAGTGGTCTTCCTTTTCAAACTCAAAGACGGCTAGCCAAAAGATTTTACCGTCTTTCAGCTGGACCTGTGAGTTGCACAGCTTGATTTCTTCTTTTAAAAGGTGTTCCATGATTAAATGTTTATCACTGAAATCTTTTCCTAAGTAAGTTTTAACCGGAATCGCAAACATATTAAAGCTAAACGCTTTTTTTTCAGGATCATACTTCATTTTGCTGATGCAATTGACCGGAAGTGGAATGGGAATATCTTTTTTAAAGTTCATTAAGGATTTTGAGCCCTGCCAGTAGTCTGCTTTGTTTTTGGAAAAGGTGGATTGAATTGTATTGTTCAGGCATCCCAGAATGTCTGTGGGGATTTCTCCTTTGAAACGGTCAAAGACCAGGCGTGCCGTGGTGTTTGTTTTCGAACGGGTGAAGATCCCCATTTCATCTTTTTTTTCATCAGCTAACTTATATTGGATTTCTTCGGTGAGGTAAAAGAAATCCTTGATCATTTCCTGTACATACAGATGGGAAACAATCAAATTCGCTGCTCGGAAACAGCGGTTCTGATACCGGTATAGCTTCTCCCACATTTGGCTTTTATCTTCAGACGGAACATCAATTACCAGTTGGATTTTCCTGGTCAAGGTTATCGTAGACTTTTCCATATCACAGCAGTATTTCAGATCGATTATGATTTTGCAGGTGCTGATAGGCGTACAGAAATTCCCGATGCACTTCTTTTTCCGGTAGTTTGAGTTCTTTTGCAATCACCGCAAAAGAAGATTTCTGTTCAAACCGTCTTTTGATGATCTCCAGCTGCTGACTGCTGAGTTGTTCTGACTGCTCTTTTTTAATTGCAGCTTTTTCCTCCGGCTGCTCAAACGAGGTGACTTTAAGAATTTTCCGAAGCTCATTTATGGCTTTGCTTATCTCCTTGCTAATGCCTGTCACGCTGCAACCCATAGCTTCTGCAATGGGTTTATACTGAAAGCCATATTCAAGGCAGAGTTCTATCAGGTGTTTTCTTTTGGGGTTTAGAACGGGTAAAACCTTTGTGATTTCATCAAATTTGTTTTGATCGGATTCTTGGCTATGTAAATACTCTTTATCTTTCAAAGGATCGTAACCCGCAAGATACTCCTTATAATTCTCAAAACTGTCAAGAGAAGCCATTAAGCGGGTGAATTTATTTCTGGGAGCAGTAACATAAGAGATACAATCCCTTTTCATGACAAACCGTAAAAATCCGGTAATATGATCAGGCGTTTCAATGGTGTCGCGGTGCAGCCACAATTTAAGGAATGTATCCTGAACAATAGTGTCCACTACAAAATCATCCTTCAGCACTTGCCATCCAAGCCAGAAAAGAAGTCTTTTGTAACGCAGATGAATGTGTTCCAAAGCGGTCGGATTGCCTTTTTTCAGCAGCTCGTACAACTGAAGATCGGTCAACTTTCGGGGCAAAGAGTCTGTTGTTTTCATAAGCAGCGTTTTCCAGTCGAGAATCAGATAATTGCTTCTATATTTCTTTGAACTATAGTACAGTTACAATCTTGTAAATTGTTTTACAAATATAACAAATTATTTAACACTTGGGATATATCCCAATAGGAATATTGTGAATTTATTGCATTTTGCTTTAAATAAAGCTACGATGGACATTTTGAAGGATCTCACAATTGGTATAGGAAAAAGAATCAAGGCAATTAGAAACCAAAAAGCTTTGACTCAAGAAACCTTAGGATTAATAACAGGAATTGATAGCGCAGATATAAGTAAATATGAGGCAGGTAAAATCAATTTAACCCTGAAAACAATCTCGAAGTTTTCTATCGCCTTAGAAGTACATCCAAAAGAATTATATGATTTCGATCTTGATATTACAAAATATAAAATTGAAGAATAAATATATCCCAGCTGAAGTTGGTTTTTTTTCCACACTATTACACCCTAGGGGGCATCCCTTCGGAGCAGGGGAATTTTTGTTTAGGTAACTGAATAATTGAAATTGTAATCTTTGAAAGGATTTTAGAGATTCTCCATTTTATAATAAAAGTGCAATATCTAGATGATGTTGCGCTTTTTTAATTTACAACCACTAAAGCTATTGCTTATTTTAGGGGATATCCTAAATCAATAAGCCTGAACTTATATCAGGCTTATTGATTTTACTAACTAAAATTTTTATTCTTAATTCTAATTTTCACATTATCTCTATCGAAATCAGGAGGTGTTGGTTTAAGTGCTGTTTTACCTTTATCAATATCATCTTTCTGTAAATGATACTCCTTAAATTGAAAAGCTCTTAGATCTGATATTTTTAGTTTATCTATAAGGACAACAGAGTTTATCCCTCCTTTTACTTGAACTAAATCTTTTTCATAAGATTTTGCTGGCTGGATAATTCTAGAGTCACCAAAATCTGAAGAATTAACTTGGATAAAGTAAGAATGAATATCACGAACCCAAGCTCCTGCTATATCTGAAAAATAATTCGTATCCCTATTATATTCAGAAGCTATTATGAAATCTACTTTAGATTTAAAAATAGATCTATGATAAATGTCTGCTAACTCAAAACAATTATATACTGAAAAATAGGTCTTTCTCCAATGGAAAAGATCGTATGTCATCTTAAAACAATCTTTTTTATCTTGATTAGGTATCTTAAGTCTATAACCTTTAATTAAATGTGTTTCAGAATGAGAGTAATGATTTTTTAGTCTCAATTTAACAAGTGAAGTATTATAATGATTTATTTTAAATGGTAAAATTGTCACTAAAAAATTAAATACAATCTTGTTTTTATTTACCCAATGCTCTAATCCTGCCACTATTCCCATATATCTTTTATGACTTCTTTCTGCAAGTAATCTAATCCAAGAATATGGTATTGATACTTCTGGAAAAACTAGTAAATCAGCATTACTTCTATCAGCATCATTTATTAAATTGAAAACCAATTTTCTTCTATCTTTTTTAACGTTGGCGTTATTATGAATACTTGCAAACATGTCACTCAAGTGAACCTTCATGTTAGCAATTGCTACACTTTTATCAATTCCATTAAGTTTTTCATCTTTAAGATTGTCTCCTTTGATATCAATATTTAATGCTTGAATATTTCCCGTTGAATTCAACACAGAAATCTGAAAATATTTATTCTTAAGTTTTTCTCGTTTTTTTATTGAGAAACCTACTTTCCAAGAATAATTTATAAAGTAATATAGGTTGAAACTGTCATCTGGAATTCTATTAATAATATGTTCGACGTCTTCATTTAGGCTTTTATCTTCTTGAATTTCTTGTGAATTATTAGTCGGATAAATATAATTAAACTCAGGAATTTCTACTTCTTTCTTTTTATCATCAAAATTAGAAACCACATCTATTATTCTCAAAATATTTACTTCGTGAAACTGTACGTAATTCGGTGCTAAATAGCATAATTTTTTACAAAGCTGAAATAATTCATCTTTATCAATGTTTTGTTTACTTTTTTTTCCCAGATTTTCAAAATCATAATAATTAAAATCCTTTTCAAGTAAACTTAGTTTTGTATACAAAATGTTTGTTAAATTACAAGCAGGAATCGACATCAGTGAATGTCTAAATAAATTGCTAGCCCGTAATTTAAATGCTGTTTCTTCACATGATTTAAAAAAGTTATATTCGTCCTCTCCGTTATTTTTAATATTTCTTGTAAGAGAAGGATTCAACGCTAAAGGAATCGAAAGTGATACACGGAGGTATTCTATAAATACATCTTTTTGAGATTTATTACTTTCTATATTATTACTAAACTCCGTTTTTATAATAGAATTTTCAACGTTTTGTTTAAATTGAACCAAATAATCTATACGATTACTAACTATAAAGTAAGTTGCAACTTTTTCCCAAAGAGAATAAAACTTTACGGCAAGCTCTCCTCTAAAAAATGTTAAAATTTGGTTGTCCGAATCTTCATCAAATTCTTGATTTCCATAACTTTTAGCAAATATCATTTTTGCTAAAAATTTAGAAGCGCCATATTTATTTTCTGAAAAATCACTTATGCTTCTAAATTTATTAATTGAATCATTGTACTTCAATTCAAAAGCCTCTTCGTCAAATTTTTCACTTATTTCATCTTCATCGGGTAAAAAACGAAATTCACTTCTTTGATTATCAAGTTTTCTTTTGAATATATTTATAATTGCTTTGGACTCTTTGTGAGCTAAATAATGTAAAACAATTTTACTGCTTTGAACCTGTAAATTTTCATAATTAAAAACTTGATTGTATCTTTCATAAGCATCTACATCGAGATTACTTACTTTGAATTTAATATTATCTACAAGAAAAGAGTTTAATTGACTATCCGAAATGTTAAATTTAGAGATACATTGATCTAATTCAGCTAAGTTTATATTATCCTTATATTCAACATATTTGTTATTTCGAAAATAAATATTTTTAATATCAATATTTTCAATATTAAAATTAAGAATTTCCTTTTCAACAAAATTTTTGTTAAGAAATGAAATTATCGATGAATTTAAATTACTATTTATATTGCTATTCAAATCTGAAAAAACAAACATTAAATCATCTACGTATCTTCCATAAAATGCGGGGTTAAGATTATTAACTATTCTATTATCTAATTCGCTTAAATAATAATTAGAAAGCAAACCTGAAGATATTAAACCAACAGGTAAAGAGAATACTTCGTATTTAGTATTCTTATAGTCTTCTAAAATTAACTTATATGAATGATGAATTTTAAAAAAAATAGAATTAATATTTTTAATCTTACCTAAAATATTTTTATCACTTGATATTTTATTAACATTTAAATCAATTTTTTCAAAGACATCTTGTAAGTTTAGTGATATAGAATGAAAAAAATCTTTTAAATCCAAACTCAAAATCGTTACATCTCGTTTTTCTGCTAATAATGATTCGGCTTTATTTATCGCAGAGTCTCTCCACAGTTGATATTGTACAAAATATGGTTTAAACAATTTTAGATTTTCAGAAGGTTCAGATTTGTGATTCAAAAACTCAAAATCTAATACATTAGCATAACTTGCATTATGAATATCAGGCTGAAGATACCGACCACTATACATAATCCAAAGAACAGATAATATATGTACCTCAATTGGAAAATCAGCAAACTTGCTTGTTCTTTCAATTACATATTTTTCTTCCGAATTTGATTTATTTGTAATTACATCTAGTTTAGAATCTTTTAATTTTTTTGGTAGTTTTATGAGCCTTATCCTTTTACTTAATTCTAAGCTTCCTGATTTAGAATTAAAATACTGATCAACAAAATCTAATATGCGGACATACAATGCATTCTGTACTGTACTAAAATCTGATTTACAATCTGTATGGATACTTTCATAAAAAACAGATTGTTCAAAATTGGCTAATTTCTCTTTTTCTAATAAATTAGCATTATCATAATAAAAAAAATGTTTAACTTTTTTGTATGCTAGAAAAACTTCACTAGGAGTGAAAACATCAATTAGGTTATTATTCTTCATAGTTTTTTGTTTTATTTAACTCGCCACCTTATCAATAAACACCTCGCCAAAATCCTGAACTTTTTGGATAATTCTTTTTCCAATATATTTTGTTTCGTAAGTTTTGGTTTTATTTCTAAGAGTTTCAAAGCATCACTCATTTTGGGTATTTTGGATGTAAAAAGAAAGTTATCAATCATTTACTGAAATTTTTCTTTATTCGAAGATTCTTCTTCTACAATTTTTTCAAAGGCATCAGTTCTTTCTTGTCCCAGAAATCATCAAACTCCTTTTTATAAGTTAATCCCATAATTATTTAAATATTATTGTTAAGATTCTTAATATTTTCAATAATAGGTAATATGATTGATGGTAAATCGCCATCTAATACCATTTGATAATCAACGATTCCATGCGTCATCACACCAACAACCTTTACGAATGAAGGATGTATAATGTATTTTGAACCATAGTTAGCATCTAAGAAATTAAAAATAGCTTCTGCGAAAATCCCCAATTCAGATGGTTGATAACCTTCTTTTTGTGCTGCAAATAATAATGCTCCTAAATATTCTTTTTCATCAATAGAAAAAGTATAGATATGATGTGTTTCTACCTTTAAACTCAAAGCTGCAATTTCAATGACGCCGCTTTTTCTCGCTTTCGAAAGTATTTCAATTTCTTCTGCAGGCGTTACACTTCTAAAATCAAAATCTTCATAATTATATAAAATCTGCAAATTCCTATCGTATTTTACCTTAGTTCCCTTATCTAATTTTGGATTATAATCATTTATGATATCCGTAATCTTGTCAGAGATAAAACGATTATCATTTTCTCTAAAAGCATTGTTTAAAGCACTAATACTTCGTACCCAATAGTCACCACCTGAACCTTCTTCTTTTTCTTTTGCAATTTTTTCTTTTTGCAAATTATTAATAAAAGTACTTTGACGTTTCTCAGTGAGGCGTCTAAAAGTTACTAAATCTTTAATTCTAATATCTTTCATGGTTAATAAATTATTTTAAAACTTAAAAATACTTCTAGAATAAAGCTGACTTATATGGTTATCACTTTTGTTCTAATATTTTACGATATATGCAAATTATAAATATGCATTTACTATTGAATACTAATCTTTGAATGCTCCCATAATACATAGAATCAATACAGACGCATCATAAATAATAAATCTAAAATATTTTTCGAAAAGATTTATCTGAAATCGAATAGGTAAAATATCTGCTTACTTAATTTCATCGCTCTTCTCTAGCTCGCTCAAAATCTCCCTAAAACTCGCCAATCCAGCTTCAATATTATCAATAATTTCCAATGCCAAAACATCAGGATCTGGCAGATTATCCAAGTCAGCTAAGCTTTGGTCTTTTACCCAAAAGATATCCAGACTGGTTTTATCTCTTGCAACAATTTCATCATAACTGTATTTTCTCCAGCGACCGTCTGGATTTTCCTCGCTCCACGTTTCTTTACGTTTATGGATGTTAGAAGAATTATAGCATTCAACAAAATCTGATAAGTCAGATTCCGTTAATGGCTTTTTCTTTAGGGTGTGATGAACATTGGTTCTGTAATCATAAAACCAAACTTCTTTCGTCCAGGCGTCTTTGTTGGCAGGTTTGTTATTGAAAAACAAAACATTCGCCTTTACACCATTGGCGTAGAAAACACCTGTAGGCAAACGTAAAATGGTATGAAGTTCTGTCGTTTTTAATAGTTGCTTTCTGATTTCCTCACCGGCTCCACCTTCAAACAAAACATTGTCTGGCAAAACAACTGCTGCTTCACCATCAATCTTCATTAAGGATTTGATGTGCTGCAAAAAGTTCAACTGTTTATTGCTCGTGGTTTCCCAAAAATCCTGACGGTTGTAGCTAATATCTTCTTTTTCAATATCCCCATCTTCATTGGTAACGTTCATTCCGCTTTTTTTACCGAATGGTGGATTGGCTAAAATATAATCGTAAGTCTGACTTTCGGCTGCAATCAGTGCATCGTTAGATTTGACCAATGGCTCTGCATCTATTTCACCGATACCGTGGAGATAAAGGTTCATCAGACACATTCTACGCGTGCTGGCAACAATTTCATTGCCGTGAAAAGTACTGTTCTTTAAGAACATCTTTTCGTCTTTGTCTAATTTATTGTTTTCAGTTAACCAATCGTAAGCTGCCAAAAAGAAACCGCCTGAACCGCAAGCTGGGTCTATCACGGTTTTCATTGGTTTAGGCTGTACACAGGCTACCATTGTTCTGATTAAAGCTCTTGGTGTGAAATATTGTCCTGCTCCCGATTTGGTATCTTCTGCATTCTTTTCTAACAAACCTTCGTAGATGGTTCCTTTCACATCAGCACCCATTAAACTCCAATCTTCTTTGCCAATCATCGTGATGATTCGTTGCAGGTTGGATGGGTCTTGTATTTTGTTTTGGCTCTTTACATAGATTTGCCCCAACATTCCTTTTTCTGTACCTAATGAACGTAATGCCTGAATGTAAAAAGATTCTAGTTCTGCACCGTTTTTTGAAGTCAAATTCTCCCACGAACAAACTTCGGCACCTTCCACTTCTTTGCCTTCTACATCTTTCAGTCTTGGTAATTCCAGGTTTCTGTTGTAAGGTGGTTTATTTAATTCATCCACCATTTTAAGAAATAGCAGATAGGTGATTTGTTCCAAATAATCTCCATACCCAACTCCATCGTGGCGCATTACATTCGCCAGATTCCATATTTTTGATACTATTGCTGCTTCTGTCATATACTTAAATTACAAACAAAGTTTTTATTTTCCCTTCCATCCAATCGGCTCTGTCCTGGATTTTCTCAATTGTCCATTCCGTATTATCTTCAAGAATAGCTTTAGTGATTTCAAATGAAGTTTTACCATCTATACCTTTTCCGTTATAAACTTCTCTTTTGTCAGAAAAATTTCTATTGCTCGCTTGGATATTTTTAACTCCTGAAAGTAATGTCAAATTTCCTAGTGAATTAAGGTACTTTGAAGAATCTTCGATTGTGAAACTATCTTTCCAATTTAAATCTTCTCTATTCCATTCTTTGGGTAAAATATGTTCAGTGTGTAAATCGCGAGTAATGGGAATATATTCTCTGTCATCTTGCTGAAAATATTCAACGGCAAGTAAAAGAGGTTTATGCCAGTTCATCCAATATATATTCTCATTTTTCAAGAAATCTGTATAGAATTGATATTTATCAAGATTCTCTTTAACCACAGATTTAATATTCTCAAGAGGCTCATTATTTTTTACTTTTCTTATAATATTAAAAGATGTCTGCTTTATTCTGTTTAAAGTTCCACCAGCTATCCAGCTTTGATAATAGTATTTTCTCAACAAGAGTTTTAGCCCATCAAAATCATTATAATTTGTATGGATAGCTGAAGCTAAAATTGTTTTCCAATAAATGCTGTGATTCACATATCTCAATAAAGAAATGTCTTTGTCTTTTGTATTGGAATTTATTTCCAGTACTACCTTCGCATATTTTTCAACATCTAAAATAATTTGTTGAGTATTTTTTCCTTTAAACTGTTCTTTTAATTCATCTTGTAAAGATTTTCTTGGGTTCTCCGCTTTTAGGAAGTACAGGTAAAGGTTAAAAATACTTTGAACCGACTCCCCAGAAAGCGATGCTGTATTTTCAATTCTTTTCCAAACTTCAATAAAACTTCCCCGCTTTGTCTCATCCAAATGCTGAAGAAGATATGCTTTAATTATATCTGCAGGCGTTAAGTCTAGACCTCTGTCATTCAAGACTGAAAAAAGCTTAATTGCAAAGCCTTCATCAAAACAGACAATTCTGATAAGCGTCACATTATTAAAGAAGTATTCTACAAAGGCATTTATATCATTTATGAAATATTCTGAATCTGTTTTCAAAGACTGCTTAATAACATCTTTTAAAAATAATGCATTTTGAAGAAATCTATTATTTTCAAGTTCTTTCTTTGATGCGCCAAGATTTACTCCATTTAAAACTGTTTCTTCAAAATTAGCTTGATTGTTTAAATGTGTTGTTAATACTAATCTTTCTTTATCTTCAATAGCATCTTTTATACAAGCGTCAATTAATGCCTTATATTTTGGTGCAATATCCAGTCCCATATCTCTTAGTGTGCAAAACAATATAGTCAAGGTAGTTAAACGTTGTTGTCCATCTACCACTTCAAAACCTTTTGCATTTTTAACCACCACGATAGAACCCAAAAAGTAATTGCTATCTAAAGTCGAATCTTCTTGATTATTTTTAAAAGCTTCTACTATATCAAACCATAATTGTTCAACCCTTTCTTTATCCCAAGAATAAGGACGTTGGTAAATAGGCATATGGTAGAATGCATCACTATCACGGAATATTTGATTAATAGTCTTATTATCAGGTTTAAATATATCTTTTACTTCACTCATTGTTTAGTTTTTATTATTAGTTTTTTACTTCTTCTTTTTCGGGAAAGGAACAACCGCCCCATAACCTGTTGGTACTATTTCATTTTTACGCATCCAGTCAATCGCTTTGAAAAAGCGTTCTCTTGCAATCTTTAACTTTCGTTCAGACCAGTTTTCTCTTGATTCATAAACGATTTCCTCATCTGATGGATTTGCATTCCCATTAAGAATTAAATTGTTCCATCCTGCGTAAGTGGTGGCAATAATTTCTGAGACTTCTAAATCAAACTTTAAAAACAAGGCAATTAAATCATCCAACTGTTTATTTTTTTCATCTGAAAGTGCAGACTGAAATTTGTCAATAGCCTTATCTGAATTTTTTGCCGAAGAGTAGGAATAGCCAATTTCTTTCTTTTGTATGGCAAAATAATTGGCCATTTTTGCACGGTGTTCTATTTTCTTCAGGTGCGGATAATCATCCGGACCTGCGGCATCTTTTACAGGTTTTCTGCCCAATGGAATCTGCAAATGGTACTCAACTAAATGTGCAATTTTTTCGCATTTGATGTGACTTAAGTTATCAATTGATGCGGGATTTTCTTCGTGAATCTTAATTACTTTGGCTATCAAGCCTGCGTGAATGTCTGCCGATATTTTTGCAACCGGAGTTTCTATTTTAGCCACAACTAAAGGTTGAGTCACTTTCTTCTTGCTTGGTTTAGCCGTTACTTTATTCTGCTCCGCTTTTATCCGCTCCAGTAACACACTTGCAGGTTCATAATCTGCAGCTTGTTTGCATTCTGCCAATTGCTGTGCGGTTAGCAAATTACCTTCAAATGATTTTTTAAGAATACTTTGGCGCAAGGCTTCTGCTTTTACTAAACTTTCTTTGATGTTTTGTTCTATGGAATCACAAACGGATAAACGGGATTCGATTTGTTTGACGATTTCTTTTTGTTCTAATATTGAAGGTATTGGAATTGGCATTTCTTTTAATTCTTCCATACCAACCATATTGGGCATTGCACTTCCCAATGCTTTCGAGAATATTAATCTTTGAAAACTTTCAGACCTAAACAGAATAAGGAAATATTTTTTAAGAATTACCTCTTCGTCTAAATCAACTTTAAGTAATGCTTGGTTAATAACACCTACTTCAGCATCCTCAGGAAGTAAACATATTCTTCCTAATGTTGCACCAGAACAACTTATTATTAAATCACCCGCTCCAACTGCAAATGCTTTTAATTCTTCAAATTTTTCAGGTGTAATGAAATATCTATGTCTATATGGGTCGTCATTTATTGCGTGTCCTTGTTCATAAACAACTGTTCCGCTTTCAACAAAAAAATCCTTTTTTAAAGCACTTCCAAATGGTCCACGTTTAAGTGCATATTTTCTATTTGAAGTTAAAGTTTTCCAAGGTAAACTCAACCAACTATTCGGTGTAGTAAAGTTTAATTGCTCTAATTTGTAATTTGGAAAATAATCTCCTTTAGAAATTAGTTTTTCTTTTATTGCAGTAACTTTTTTGTTTTTGAGTTCCTGTAAAAAATCATCCATATTATATGAATTTTTTTCTCTCCAACCTTTCGTCATCTCCCCCTCAAAAGCCTTTTTCAAAACCGATTGCCTGTAAATTTTTAATTGCTGTTGTGCTTTTTTTAAATCGGCAACACCGGCATCTAAACTGCTAAATAAACTTTCTAATTTTTTAACAATGGCTCGTTGTTCGGGAAGGGGTGGTAAAGGAAACTTAAAATTTGAAAAATCTTTAGCAGATAAATTTGGCTGAGCAGTACCATTATTAAATTCATTTATAAAAAGCTTGATACTAAAAGAACTCAAATAATATAATAAATACTTTTCTTCAACAGATTTAAGGCGTCTGACGATGACTAAAGATGATGCAATGGCTCCGTCAATATCTAAATCATATATTGCCAATTTGCCCAAGCTTCCCCTGATACAGAATAAAATATCTCCTTGTTTAAGAAAACCTCCTTTTAATAAATCAAACCGTTCTTGACTTATAAAATTCAAAGAGCTCTTTTCAAGCTTATTACTATCATTTATGTTCCCTGCACTTACAAATGGAAGACCATTTGAAACATAATGCGTTCTTGAAGGATAATTCTTACCTCTATCGCCATTTATTATCTTTGAAATATCCTTTATTGTACATTCTATCCAATCTTCTCTCATTACGCAGCTAAAGCTTCATTTAATTCATTAATAATACTGTCCATTTCATTACCAAATAATTGGTACATTTTTCCTCTTCCGCCTTTGCTGTCAAACGGGTTATAATCTAAATCATCCAGCTCAATATGGTACGAACTTACAATGTGGTCTTTTATCATTCGCAGCCATTCCATTTGCTCGGTGCTAAAGCGGTTGTGCTGTCCGGCATTTTGTGCAAATATCCAACGTTTAAAATTCTCGTCAATGGTTTTGTCAAAAGGTTTCAGTTCTTCATCTATGCCACACACTTTTCTAATCAAAGAAACCAATGCCGTCAGTTCATCTTTCGGGCAGTCGCTTTTCACTTCTTCTATACCCGCATAAGCATTCCAAACGTGAGCCGGAGCCAACAGCGGTTTTTCCAGTTTCAGTTTATCCATTACTTCTTTTATCATTTTAAAAGTAATGTTGCGGCGGTTGTAAGGCTGGTCGTAGAAAATACTCAGTGCCTGTATCTCGTCTTTATTGGCTTTCAGGTATTCGCTGAAATCATTAATCAAGGCTTTGGCTTTGTCCACCGATTCGGTGTCCCATTCTGCTTTGGTTACTTCATCCAAATTTATATGGTCGATAATCTGGTCGTGCTGTTTGCGCACATTATCGATATGGTCGTTTAGTTTGCCATTAAAAGTGAGTGAAGCTGTTTTCAGTAAAGTTTCCTGAGCTTCTGCTCTGGCTTCTGCTTCTTTTGCAGGTGTACGTTCATCAATCGGGATTTGTGCAATCATTGCGTTTGCTTTATCGGCAATCACATCGGCATCAAAAGCTTCAATCAGTTCGCGGGTCATCTGTTTTAAGCTTTTGCCTTTTGCGAGTTCCTGTATTTTTTCTTTTTCGGCATCAGTCAACTGCTTTTCCAAACGGATGAGTCGGTTAGCCAAAGAAAGATACACATCTTCTTCCTGCACACCCATTGTTACGGCTTGCAACAAATCTTTTAACGGAATGGTTGGTGCACGTTCCAGCGGACGGCTGTCGGTCTTTTTAGATTTTGTGGCACCTACTGCATCTACAATCACGAAATGTGTTTTAGCATCGGCAGTTTTGGTGACAAGTTTTAATTTATCGGCAGAAATGGTTCGGGTACCACGTCCTTTCATTTGTTCAAAATAATTGATGCTTCTCACATCCCGCATAAACAGCAACACCTCCAAAGGTTTCACATCGGTTCCGGTCGCAATCATATCTACCGTAACGGCAATACGTGGATAATAGTCGTTTCTAAAACGGTTTAGCACCGATTTTGGGTCTTCTTCTATTTTATACGTTACCTTTTTACAGAAATCATTGCCTTCGTCAAATATTTCTCTGATGATATTGATGATGTCATCGGCGTGGCTGTCGGTTTTGGCAAAGACTAAAGTTTTAGGCACTTCATATTCACCATTTTCATCAAAACGATTTGGGAAAATATCTTTTCGCAACGCTTCTTTATAAGCCGTAATAATCGTTCTGATTTGGCTGATGTTAACCACTTTTTTATCTAAATCATTTCGCAGATAAGCGGTATCTTCATCTTCCTGTTGCCAGCGTTTGGCTCTGGAAAGTTTATCTCTTCTGTCCACAAACCAGCCTTTCTCTATCAAAGCTCCTTTGGTGGAAATATCGGTTTCTATTAAATAAACATCGTAAGGAACGTTCACGCCGTCAATCACCGATTCTTCGTATGTATATTGGCTGACAACATTTTCATTAAAGAAACCAAAGGTTCTTTTATCGGGCGTTGCAGTTAAGCCCACCAAAAAAGCATCGTAATAATCTAACACCTGTTTCCAAAGGTTATAAATAGAACGGTGACATTCATCAATAATAATAAAATCAAACTGCTCAATAGGAACTTTTGAATTGTAGGCAACCGGAATGGCATCTTTTTTTGCCAACTGTTTTTCTATCCACGATGAATTTTCATTGGGATTGATTACATCTTCATCCTCATCCATTTCTTCGCCCTGCAAAATAGAATACATCCGCTGAATAGTAGAAATACAAACTTGACTTTCATCGGCGATATAGCTCGACGTCAATCTTTGTACGTTATACAATTCTGTAAACTTGCGGTTATCATCCTGTGGTTGATACGCTCTGAACTCCTGTTCGGCTTGTTCCCCTAAGTTTTTGGTATCTACTAAAAACAGAATACGTTTAGCCTTTGCAAATTTAAGTAAGCGGTAGATAAAAGTAGCTGCTGTAAAAGTTTTACCCGCACCCGTTGCCATTTGGATTAATGCTTTTGGTCGGTTGCCTTTAAAAGATTTCTCCAAATTATTAATGGCAATAATCTGCGCCGGACGCAAATTCGTTTCATCCAACACGGGGTAATCAGCAAACCTTCCTCTTAAACTTTTTTCACGTTTTGACCATTCCAACAAAGTCTCCGGCTTATGAAAACTAAAAACATTTCTGCCACGAGGTTTTGGATCGGTATAATCGGTAAATCGGGTAACAACGCCCGTACTTTCGTAAATGTATTTTAATCCTTCTGTATTTTTAAAAAACTTAAGATCAGCAGTTGCATATTCTTTTGACTGTTCTTCAACAACTGTAAGGCGATGACCTTCATCTTCCTTTTTAGCTTCTATTAGTCCCAAAGGTTTTTGATTCACAAAAAGTACATAATCTGCAGGACCAACGCTGGTTTGGTATTCGCGAATGGCCACACCCAATCCTACACTGAAATCAATATTGTTTTTCGATTGCACGTGCCAACCTGCCAAACGCAGCATGTCATCAATTTGGTCGCGGGCTTTTTGTTCTGGATTTTGGTTAAGGTTAGTCAATGATAGTCAGTTTTTTTCAAATATAACCAAAAAAACTATTTTCACAATTACGGGAAACAGCATTTATCCTAAAAATCAGATATTTTATAGATTGCTTTTAGTAAATTTTTTACAATGTAATCTGCAAAATTTACAATGATTGACCATCTAGTTTTGATTTATACTGATCATCTACTATTAATTTTTTGATGTTTGAAAAATTCGTTATATCATTGAAAAGTTGATGGTCGTTTAAAACTGAAATTATATGCTCACGAAAAATTGAAAACAGGTGGTCATTGTCACCGATTTCCCCAGTAAACCGAATGAAATTGAAACTGTAAAAATGTTGGTTATCAGTATTTTAAATAAAATAAATAGGATAATAAATGATAGAAAGGTCAATGTTCAAAATATATATCCACGAATTACACTAGTAATCAGTACCTTATTTGTACCTTTAAGTTATAACTAGTTGGTTTTCAATGACTTTTATTTTTGAAGAAGTGAAGTAAATTGGATTAGCAAAAATAGCTAAATATCATAAAGCCGCCTTAGATTTCATTTTAAGGCGGCTTTTTTTTGTTTCTGTACAGCTGGTGTTTTAGATGTCTTTGCAACCTATTTATACTGCGTTTTATTTGGGTTTTTAAACATGATCATTCTTTGGCACTGGAAATCTCTAATGATCTTTGCATATAAAAAAAGTAGACTTAAAACAGAGCTTACTTTTTGTTTTATATTTTTTATGACTGTACATAATACTTTTTCTTCAGCCAGAGACTGGTTTTTACTAACAGTATCAGAACAGGAACTTCAACCAAGGGGCCAATAACCCCTACAAACGCTTGTGCAGAGTTGACGCCGAATACAGCGATCGAAACGGCTATTGCGAGTTCAAAATTATTTCCCGTGGCTGTAAATGCAATGGAGGCATTTTTGTCGTAAGGAACTTTCAAAGACCTGTTGATGAAGAAACTCACAAAGAACATCAGTGTAAAATATACAACCAGTGGTATTGCAATTTTTAACACATCCATTGGCAATTCTATTATTTTTTCACCTTTAAGGCTGAACATGAGAACAATGGTAAATAACAGTGCGTACAATGTTATGGGCGATATTGCTGGTATAAATTTTCTATTGTACCATTCAATGCCTTTCGATTTAACCAAAAAGTATCTGCTCAGGAATCCCGCAAGAAATGGGATGCCCAAATAAATGAGAACACTCTGAGTAACCTCTTTCATCGATACATTCACGTTGAAATTGCCGAATCCTAATTTTTCAGGTAAAAAATTAATGAATAACCAGACGAAAAAACTATAAGTGAATATCTGGAAAATACTGTTCAAAGCCACCAGTAGAGCGGCATACTCTCTGTTTCCTTTGGCAAGATCATTCCAAACGATGACCATTGCAATACATCTTGCCAAACCGATAAGGATGAGCCCTGTCATATAATCCGGTTCATTGTTTAAAAAAACAATGGCCAGTATAAACATCAGGATAGGACCGATGATCCAGTTCAATATCAGGGATATGGTGATTACTTTTTTATCTTTTAATGCAATAGGTAATAGGGAGTAATCTACCTTTGCGAGAGGAGGGTACATCATCAGGATTAATCCGGTTGCTAAAGGAATGTTGGTTGTCCCAACGGAAAACGAATTGGTGATCGTTGAAATGTCAGGAAATATATTTCCTAAACCTACTCCGATTGTCATGGCAAGAAATATCCATAACGTTAAGTATCTGTCGAGAAATTTTAATTTTGGCTGCATACTGTTCTAATGTATTCCTGTTGTTGTACTTCTTCTTTCCATGATGATCGTGTCACGCCAAGTGTCTCTTAGCTTTCCGATTTTTTCTCGGTAACCAATTATTCTAAAGCCCAGGCTTTTATGAAGAGCCACTGTTGCTTCATTTTCAGGGAACATCCCGCTTTGCAATGTCCATATTCCATGAGCTTCGCTCTGTTCTATCAGTTTTGACATCAGAGCTTTGCCGATTCCTTTTCCTTTATGATCGTTGGCAATATAAATGCTCAGTTCGGCAACACCGCCATAGACACATCGATCACTTACCGCTGAGAGCGCAGCCCATCCAACAACAGTGTCGTTACTCACAGCAGCCAATCGGCTGTGACTTAATTTACCTTTGTCCCAATCTTCCCAAGACGGAACGGTTGTCTCAAAGGTTGCATGACCTGTTTCAAGTCCTTGCCTGTATATGTTTGCTATTTCTGTAAAATGATTCTTTTCTATTGATATTATTTTCATTCTATTTGTTTATCTGTGAAAAAATATAAAACATCTCTGTAGCAATCTGAAGGCTCCTCTCTGCATAAACTTCTGTTTGTTCCGGTGTGTTGTCCGAAGATTTAGGATCATCATACTTGATAGGAAATCTCGCTTCCGCTCCTATAACTAAAGGGCAGCCTTTATCAGCATTGTTACAGGTCACGATTGCAGCAAATTCATTTTTGGGGTTAAATTCATGGCTGTATTCTTTTGAAAAACAGATGACGGGAGATTCGTTCTGCGCATACTTTAAAGCATAGATAGGATTATCATTATCGCTTAACATCTGAATTTCAAACCCTTGATTATCTAATGTTTCCGCTACTTTTGGATACATTGCGGTCGCTTCCGTACCTCCCGAATAGCAGAATAAGTTCTTAATGCCAAAATGAAAGGCCATAGTCTGTGCCCAGATCTGGGAGAGGTGGCTTCTTCTGCTGTTATGGGTACAGATAAAGTTCAGTCGAATCGTTTGCTCCTTATCCATTTTATTTTTTATGTACTCTATTAATGGTTTTAAAACCATTTTTCTTTCTTCTGCAACAGAGCGCAGCGAAATAGCTTCAATGGTCTTTAAAATGGTTGGATTCATTTTTATGTATTTTATTAGTACTGATATCAGGGATGGTATTTCACTTTAATCTTTATTAAATGGTATTTAAAATATAAGTAGGGCTAAAATTTAACTTGATCAGAAATGTCATTTTTTCTTTTGAAGCTGCAGAATACAAAATTCTGTATGGTTTCAAAAGGTGTTTTGTGATTAACAGAAAAACATTCGATTCTTTCAAAATCGTTCTTAAACCGATCTGTCATTGTTTCTTGCGAATACTGTTTAATATCGATACCGCTGCATTTTTGTGGTCCCTGCTCGGAAAAAGTACCGATCACCAGAATTCCGTTTTGGGAGATTGCTTTTCCTGCGGTTTCCAGATAATGGTCGACATCATTTTCTGCGGTCAAAAAATGAAAGGCCGCTCTGTCATGCCAAACATCATACTGTCGTGTGGGGCTGAAGTCCAAAATATCAGTGATAATCCACTGTATTTTGTCGGCTTTGCTGCCAAGCCTTGCTTTGGCCCGTTCTATGGCTTTAGGGGAAATGTCAAGCACAGTAATATCTTCATATCCCAGCTCCAGCAAATGGTCGACAAAAAAACTATCCCCACCGCCAACGTCAATGATTCTTGAGGACTTTGCCAGCTCGAGCTGACGGATAAATTGTAAAGATGTCTCAGGATTGGGCTGATACCAGCTTACCGTTTCCAAGGGTTTGGTGAGGTAGATGTTTTCCCAATGCAATCTTTTTTCTTCTCCTTCCATACGTAAAATTAGTTTAGCAGCAACCTCCCCCCGGTGTGCATGTATTAGCAGTAATTTCCGCCAAATTCTTTTTGGGCTTTTCCGAAGGAACTCCACAAGCATTCTGGGCCAGACAGGTAGTGGTTTTACTTTTCAGAACAAAAACTTTCCCATTGAACTCTAGATCATATTTACCGATGGTATTACTTTGATATTCCACTTCGATCTCATTATTTTCAATTCCTAATTTTTCTTCAGAAAGTTGAATAATACGGAGGAGTTTTCCGGGTTTCAATCTGTGCTCGTAGTCATCGGCATTCCATAATTGGAAATTGACCACCGATTCGTCACGAATCACTCCACCACAATCGATAAATCTTTTATTAATCTGTCCAACTTCTGTCACGTGGAAATGTTCAGGAACAAAAGTGCCATCTTCCAATTGAAATTCAACATTCTCTAATGTTGGTAAAATCTCTTTTATTTGTTCAAGTGTCATATTATTTTATTTAAATTGTTTTATTTTAAACAAAGATGTTTACAGATTGATTATCTAAATTGTATTAATGCAATATTGCGATATTTTAGATAAAAAAATGCATCAGCAACATTTCTGATCGGAAACGGTATCGATAATCTTTGAAAAGTAATCTTTCAGGATCTCAAAAGTATTGTCATCGATGCAATAACACACCGAATTTCCTTCAATGCTACCCTTTATCAAACCGGCATTTTTCAGTTCTTTTAAATGTTGTGAGATCGTAGGCTGTGCCAAGGGCAATTCATTGACGATGTCTCCCGTGATACAGGTATTTACCTTGAGAAGGTATTCTATAATAGCCACTCTGGCAGGGTGTCCCAAGGCTTTTGATATCACTGCTATTTTATTTTGTTGATCCGTAAAATGATCTGTCTTTGTAGCTCCCATATTTATTTAATATTGCAATATTACGATATTAATTATCATCTGAAAAATTAATGCGTGAAAAATTTTAAAATCTATTAATCCATGTAAACTCATCGCATAGTTTGAAATAATGAACCAAAGCATATTTCTTTCTAATTCCTTTCTTCTAAGTATTTAACCCAAAAACTTACCAAAACTGTATACTGAAAACCTACACTTAGGTGATGTCGTTCTGGATGAGAATGCGTCTATACCTATTGTGATGACCGCACCTTAATAGTTAGTAGAAAAAAAGAAGACAGTCGAGAGGTTTTAACGCTATTTCATGAATGCAGGTGAGCATTAATTGGCGCAATGCACAATGGTAAAAGTACTCCAAAGGCTGAGGTGAAGAAGATTCTGAAATCATTTTTACCTCTAGATAAAGTACCAATAAAGAACAAATCTATGGTGGTTTAATCTTCAGTTTTGACTGTGTTGAATTTTTTCAAAATATTCTAATGCGAAGATGAACTTAATGTGCGTGGTTGAACGTTCATATGAAGGTATTGATTTTAAGAACTGAAATCTCAATGGGCACGCCCAATAGAAGGAATTCTCCAGTGAAAGCTTGGGGATTTTTTTTGTTTACAAATGAAGCAATTTAATTTTTTTTCTTCAGTGATGGTGGGGTGGTTTTTCAATTAAGTAATTGAAAATGAGGCTATTATTTTTGTTTTTCACTTCAGAAGAGTTGGGCAGGTAACTGCAGGATAGCAGAACTTTATGATAAGTATACTTTTATAAAAATTAAAATATGAGAAATATCATGTCTTTACGATTTAACTTTTCTTACGCTTTTAATTTGAAAGAAAGTATAAAAGTAAATAATTAATAATCACCAAATAGAGAATGAAGAAATCGATAGTAGCTTTAGGTATTTTGTTTAGTACCACAGGTTTTATTTTCGCTCAGGAAAAAGATAGTTTATCAAATCCTATAAACAAAACAAAGGATATTGAGGAAGTAGTCGTTATCGCTTATGGTACGCAAAAAAAAGGTGAGGTTACTGGTTCTGTAGGAAAAGTGAATGTGGCAAGTTTTAAAGATCGTCCCATTGCGCGAGTTGACCAGGCATTAACCGGTCAGATTGCAGGTGTTAAAACGCGTGCTACTTCAGGAAAACCGGGAGAGCCATTGGAAATCAGAGTACGTGGTTCAGCTTCTATATCCGCAAGCAATTCTCCTCTTTATGTAGTAGACGGAATGGTGGTGGATGATATGGCCAACGTTTCTCCGGATGATGTGCAATCGATTGAAGTCTTAAAAGATGCCGCTTCAACGGCCATGTACGGATCAAGAGGATCTAATGGAATTGTTATTATAACGACAAAAAAAGGAGCATCAGGAAAACCGTCATTTTCATTTTCTCAATATTACGGTGTTCAAACCATCGAGAAAAAGCTCGATATCATGACCAGTGCAGAGTGGATTGATTATGCAACCGAGTCAATAAATAAAAGATGGGTTGCGTTGGCTCCCGGTAATTCAGCATCAGACAGTTACGCTGTTAGAGCCAATTATTTTAATTTAGCAAATACAACCAATTACAATTTGGCTAATGTTCAATATATGGTTGATCCTCGATGGGGAACCAATCAGGTGGCGAACATCGATTGGCAAGATGCTTTCTACCGTCCGGCTGCTATTCAAAATTATCAGTTATCAGTACGAGGCGGAAGTCCGAATGTAAAATATGCAATTTCGGCCGCGTATTTTGATCAGGAAGGTATGGCGTTGAATACGGGTTTTAACAGATTTAATTTAAGTGCGGTTATTGATGTAAATATTTCTGATAAATGGAAAGCTGGAATTGCGCTACGACCAAGTTACTCACAAAGCTATGGAGCTGCAGTGGACGGAAAAGACAATGAAGCTCACAAAATGCTTTCAATGGTTCCTGTGGCAGAATTATCGGCTGGTCTTTATACCAATTTTTGGAAAAATGACAGGTATCGATGGGCGAGTTCTTCACAAAGCCCAATAGGTGTTTTAGAAAACACAACGAATGATACCAACGAATTCAGACTATTGTCTAGTATGTACATGTCGTATGATATTTTACCTGAATTGAATTTTAAAATTTCCGGAGGTGCTACCAATAATTTTAACATCAATACCGGTTATATTCCAACCTTTAATTTAATTACCAATATTCCGGGACAGGTAAGTATTGCCAGTAGAAGAACAGTTAATTATAGCCGATATTTAGGAGAGGCTTTACTTAATTATAAAAAGACTTTTGGAAGTCATAGTATTGCTGCTCTTGCAGGTTATAGTGCAGAAAATTATAGAACGACAAGTCAGTATAACCGAAACAAAGGTTTTCCTAATGATGATTTGAAAACATTTAATTTCACTCAGTCTGCATCGGTACTAAATTCAGAATATACAGCTTCAGAACGAATGCTGATCTCATTATTTGGCCGTATAAACTATGACTACCAAAAGAAATATATGTTATTTGCAAGTATACGAAGAGACGGCTCTTCCAGATTTGGATGGGATAATCTTTATGGAACGTTTGCAGCATTTGGTGGTGCATGGAAAATGGATCAAGAAGA
Source organism: Chryseobacterium sp. JAH (assembly GCF_001507335.1). Lineage (GTDB taxonomy): Bacteria > Bacteroidota > Bacteroidia > Flavobacteriales > Weeksellaceae > Chryseobacterium. Next base: position 44,756 of record NZ_LMAH01000005.1, read on the forward strand.
ATTTTTAAAGGATAAAACCTGGCTAAGCAACTTAAAACTAAGATACAGCTGGGGTGAAAACGGAAACGAGAACATCGGAGATTACCGAGCTTTTGGAACATTAGCCGGAGGTAATTATTCTTTTGGCGGAGGATTGTCAAACGGTTTAATACCTAATACGATTAGCAATCCCAATTTAACCTGGGAGAAAACACAGTCTTCAGATTTTGGTATTGAACTGGGCTTGTTTAATAGGATTGATCTTACAGCAGATTATTATATCAAAAAAACCAATGATCTTCTTTTACAGCAGCCAATTCCTTATGCGTCAGGGTATAATATCATGTGGAAGAATGTTGGTTCGGTTCAGAATAAAGGTTTGGAATTCGATCTTAGTACAAAAAATTTAACGGGAGCTTTTAAATGGAATACCTCGGCGAATATTGCATTCAATAATAATAAAGTTTTGCAGTTGGGAAGTGATAATGCACCTATCTATACAGGTTTTAGCAGCAGTACTAATATTATTAAAGTAGGAGAGGAGCTCAATTCATTTTATTTATATGAAGCGATAGGTGTTTTGTCAACAGCAGATATTAACAATACGGGTGTTGCGAAAACAAATGGAGCTATTGCTGGAGACGTTAAATATAAAGATGTAAATGGAGATGGTAAAATCACAGAAGATGACCGTCATATTATAGGAAGTCCGACTCCTGATTATTACTGGGGCTTTACCAATACATTCTCTTACAAAGGATTTGACCTCTCGGTATTTTTCCAGGGTCAAAAGGGAGGATATAGTTATGCCTTACTTGGACGTGCCATTGATCGCACCGGAATGGGAACTACAACGAATGTAATGGGTAACTGGGCAAATCGCTGGCGTTCTGATGCTGATCCAGGAGACGGAAAAACCCCAAGGTTAGACGGTACCACAGGAAGTCTTCTTGATACAAGATGGCTATATGATGCCACTTACATTCAGCTTAAAAATATTACATTAGGATATAATTTTGAGCAGGAATTAGTCAGTAAATTAAAAATTTCCAATTTGAGAGTGTATGTCAGTTTAGAAAATGTCTGGCGAAAAGACCATTATTATGGTGGCTACAACCCAGAATCTGTGCAGTCAGACGGTACCGATTACGGAGCATATCCTAACGCAAAGGTTTATATGATGGGCTTAAACTTTAACTTCTAAATTTAATAAAAAATGAAAATCAATAAAATAAATACATCCCTTTTGCAAATGAAGTCTCTAACTAAAGCATTGATTTGTGGAACCATGATGTTGGGAATGCTCAGCTGCGAAGATGATTTGATGCTGGAGCCTGAAAATAATATTACCCAAAACTCTTTTTACACAACCGAATTGCAAATACAGCAGGCTTTGTCAGGAGTATATTCTGCAATGGTGAATGCTTCATCAAGAGGCGGTTATGATGTTAATTTTTATTTGTTAGCATCAGAAGTTCGATCTAATAATTTTAACGCAATTTCTCAAAACGGGAACAGAGATTATTATGCAATCAATCGTTTTCAGGATACGTCTTCTACCGAAGAAATGGAGATTCTTTGGGAAGATGCCTATCAGCAGATTTCTTATGCCAATATGCTTTTATCAAGAATAGATGCAGTTCCCTTTTCCGACCCGGCGATGAGAGAGCAATACCGATCTGAAGCCCGCTTCCTAAGATCATATGCGTATTTTGAATTGATGCGCAGTTTCGGCAAAGTTCCGTTAATCGATCATCCGGTAAGTCCGGAAGAAGCAGCTGCTATACCAAGAACTGATTTGGCAACGCTTTACAATTTCATCACTTCAGAAATTGAGGCATCCATAGCTGGATTGAAAGATGTCTACAATGCAGCAAATAAAGGAAGGATAACAAAATCAGCAGCTCATGCCATGTTAGGCAGAATCTATCTTACAGGTTCCGGTTTTCCGCTCAACAACAGTTCGTATGCAGCAAAAGCAAAAGACCATCTGTTTGCAGTCATTCAGGGAGAAGGTCAGTTTGTGACCTTTGCGCCTAATTATGCAGATTTATTTAAAAGTGCCAACGATAACAAATACCATATTTTTGAAATTCAGCATATCAGTGGCGGTTTGTCTCAGGGTTCTTATTTGCCAAGTTATGTTTCACCAAACTTTGGGAGTGCTGATCCTTATTATAATCCGCAAGGCAGTTTATATAGCTCAGCCGAATTGGGAGTTTCGCAGTCTTTGATTGATACTTACGAGCCTGGAGACCTAAGACTTCCATTAACGATTAAGACAAGTTTTATTGCAACAAACGGACAACCTGATCAAGCTAAATTTTTTGTGAAATTTCGTGAAAAAGGAATTGTTTTGACCAACCGTTACGACTGGCCCATTAACTTCCCGGTTATAAGATATGAAGATGTTCTTCTGATGTATGCTGAGGTTTTAAATAATCAAGGAGCTACAAGTACTGCGGTTCCGTATTTAAACAGAATCCGTCAGAGAGCTGGTCTTACGCCTGTTTCTGCTTCGATATCAGCTGCTGATTTCACTACGGCACTACGCAAAGAAAGAAGAGTGGAATTTGCCGGTGAAGGTGTGTATTGGCATGATTTAGTTCGTTGGAATACAGGTGTGACAGTGATCAATCAGGCTGCCGCAGCTTTAAACTATAATTTTACCATTACAACAAACGATTATCTGTATCAGGTACCACTATCTCAAATTCAGGTGGCAGGATATGATCAGAATCCTTAAATAATTTTTAAATTTAAATATGAAAACCGTAAGCATATGTTTACGGTTTTTTGTATAACTCAATCATTCTAAATTGATTAGCTTTGTGTAAATAACCAAAAAACAAATTAAAATGAAAAATCTAAAGGTTCTATTCAGTAGTGTTTTTTTTATGGTCAGTATTTTCTGCTATTCTCAAAACGACGAAAAGGCAATTCAGGCCCAGGTTTCACAAATGGTTTCCGATTGGAATACCCATGAATTTAAAAATATGGATTCTTATATGACCGATGATGTAGAATGGGTCAACATCGTCGGAATGTGGTGGAAAGGAAGAAATGAAGTGAAAGCTGCCCATCAGGGGAATTTTGATGCATTCTTTAAAGGTGTTCCGTTTACTCAGAAGAGTTTAAAAATCCGTTTTCTGACCAAGGATGTGGCTGTTGCGATATTGATCTCCGGTGTTGGAGAATTCTTTCCGCCTGACGGTATCGACCACGGAAATAACAGAATGCCTGCAAGTGACGATATTCTGACTTTAGTCTTTGTTAAAAAGAATGGAAAGTGGCTCATCTCATCCGGACAGAACACCGTAGTTGACGCCCGTGCTGCGGGAAATAATCCTTCAAAAAAATAATATCTTCAATCTTATTTAATTCAATTCTTAATCTCCTTTAAATAAGAAATAGTTAAATTGTATACTCAAACCCTATCAAAAAATTAGAATGAAGAAAGCGAGTGCAGCAATTATAGGAATTGTAAGTTTCATTATGTTTTCCTGTAATGAGAAGAATGACAAGAAACCAGAGACAAAAAAGTCAGGAAAAGAAGCAATGCTGTTTTCAAAAGGAGACAAAGTTCCGAACAACAAATTTGTAGGAAATGTTTATCAGGCAATTTTAAGCGATGAAGGAACACGCGTAAGTAATGTGACTTTTGAGGCTAAGGGACGTACAAATTGGCATAATCATCCGGGCGGACAAACACTTTTGGTGACCGATGGAGTAGGATATCATCAGGAAGAAGGAAAACCTGTTCAGAAAATTAAAAAAGGAGATGTCATAAAAGTGGGTAAAAATATCAAACACTGGCATGGTGGAAGCGAAAATCAGTCGATGACGCATATTGCGGTGAGCATTGATCATGAGAAAAATCCGTCACAATGGTTTGAGCCAGTTACAGACGAACAGTTTACCAAAGAAATCTCTAAAAAATAGATTGAATATTTACCGATATAAACGACTGCGCCCAAGCTAAAAGCTTGGGCGCAGTCTATTGCAAAATTTAATTCTTCTTAAACATAATCTCGTCCAGTCGGGTCTGGTTGAGATAGATCTGCTGAAATTCAATCGGCATGTACTGATACAGGAGATTCCATTGTTGGCTGTCAGTATGCTTTTTAAGGCTACCAAATGACCTGATAAATAGATTTTCAATGATGTGTTTCACATTAAAAGTTCCATTTTTATACAGCCATTCCATCATTTTGATGTTTCTGTTGACGATGTTGATTTTAGATTCCTGTAAAAGAACTTTTAAGTAATCAACCGTCGACTGAATAATGGCCGGAAAGTTATTTTGTGCAGAAAGCTGCGAAATTTCGTTCTGAATTGATGGATAAAATATTTTCAAATGCTCGATTGCCTGAGTTTCATTAATAGTATCCGCTTCAAAATTCTTCATTGTTAAAATATTTTTTTTGAACATTCTATGAGTAACTAAAAGTGTACCAATTTAGAGAAACGCAGCTAAAATAAAAACTGCAATAATTATGGCGATATGGGTAGCGAGGATTTCCGCATTATGCTTAGCAGTCGATGTTTTCAAGTTTTTCCAATCGGATATTTTTCTGATTCTTGTTTTCATAAATTTAAAATTTAGGTTCATTTTGTAATAAGATGTGCGAATTATGTAATGAAAGTTGTGTTCATAACTTTTTTAGATAGGTCTGAAATAAACCCATACAGCAAGAGCTACAACAGCCAATATGAGAAGGAAATAAGATTTTAGCCATTTTGGAGTTTTTGGTCCTCTGCTTTTCAATCTTCTGAGGGTGTCGATTCTATTTAAAGTTTTTAAATCCATTCTTGTAGGTTTTGAAAGTAGGATACCAATCATATTCCTTTTATGTGGTTTTTGTTTATGTTGCTGTAAATCAATATATTGAAGTGCGGAGGCAAGAATGGAATGATTTCAAAATGATACTGTTTTTATCAAAATGAAAGGTATTAGATTGTTTGATTTAATTAATATATTTGCAGTCCACAAAAAATAAACGATGTTTTCAAAAATTGCAGTACACAGAGTAGGAAATAAAATCAACGGAGAATCTCTTTTGCTTTCTCAGGAAGAACTTGAGCTGGACGAAGGAACCGCAGAATTATTGGAGAATTATTTTTTAGGTTCATTCAAAACCGAAGAGACATACCAGTTTTACAGTGATTCTTATTTGGTCAATAATCCCGTATTTAGTTCTGTGTCAGAAATTTTTGAAGACAAAGCCAAATTCCTTTGGGAATCTGAAAATCTTGCCAAACATCTTTTTGAAGCTGCCGAAAATCCTAGAGTTCAAGGTGGTGAATTGTTTGTTGTTTATTTTGAAGACGACAGAGAAGGTGACGATAAAGTGGATAAAATCGGGATCTTTAAAACCGAAAAAAGAGAATCTTTCCTAAAGATTTTCCCTAAAAATGAATCATTCGAAATAGATAAAGACCAGGGAATAAGCCTTTCAAAAATCGATAAAGCAGCGTTGATTTACAACAGCAGTAAAGAAAGCGGTTACGTACTTTCTGTAGTTGATAATAACAAAAATGGCGACATGTATTACTGGTTTGAAGATTTCCTTAAAGTGAAGCAGCGTGATGATGAATATTTTCACACACAAGAGGCGTTGATGGTTTATAAAGACTATATCATCAAACAGCTTCCGCAGGAATTTGAGGTTTCAAAGGCAGACCAGGCAGATTTTTTGAATCAGTCGATTAATTTCTTTAAAGAAAAAGAAGAATTTAAGCTGGATGATTTTGCAGCTGAGGTTTTGAAAGATGAGCATGTCATTGAAAGTTTTAATAATTATAAGACCGATTACGAACAGGAAATGCAAATCAATATTGCAGAAGAATTTCCTATCAGTGAAGCAGCGGTGAAAAAAACGCAGAGACATTTTAAAAGCATTATTAAATTAGATAAAAACTTCCATATTTACATTCACGGAGACCGGAAAATGCTGGAGCAGGGTCAGGATGAAAAAGGAAAATATTATATGCTTTACTTTGATAAAGAAGTTTAAAAAGATAGTAATTTAATGCTGTAAGATGCAGAGTATTATGCATATCGCAGAATTTTTTAGGTAAAATTAACTGTTATACTCTGATAATCAAATACTCATGTTAATTTAATACTAAAAAATAATAATTTTTATTAATAATCAGTACAAATTTCAACTTGGGTACCATAAAGTGTTTATCAGGAAGTAAAAATGTTTAACTTTGATTCTTTAAGTGTTATTTATGAATTTTGTTGAATGTCATGACGAGCCCATACATATTCCGGGTTACATACAAAGTTTTGGTTATCTGATTGGCATCAATTCAGAATCTCATACTATTTCTTTTTTCAGTGAAAATATTACAGATATTTTTACTGTTGAAAATTCTGAAGTTTTTTTTGGAAAGAAAATGACAGATTTCCCAGATCTTTTTAAAAGTGTCATGGCTTCTGATATTTTTGAATCCCTGGAAAATCTGACTCGAAGAGATAACGAAACTTACTTCGACAAAATTTTTATTGGTGAACAACAGTATCATTTTTCGGTTTTCCGTAGTCAGAATCATATTTTTCTTGAATTTGAAGCACTTTTAGAAAATCCTAACAAAAGAATTACCAACAAATACGATAATTTCTACATCATTGATAATGCTCAGGAAATTTGGGATCAACTCTTAAGTACGCTTTTCAATATCATCAACTATGACCGTATCATGGTGTATAAATTCATGGAAGACGGTTCAGGAAAGGTGATTGCCGAAAAAGCAAACAGCAACTTAGAAAGTTATTTAGGGCTTTATTATCCTGAATCTGATATTCCGAGACAGGCACGTGAACTCTATAAAAAGAAAAGAAAACGAATATTCAGTGATGTTTACGCAGAACCGGTAAAGGTAATGAGCAAAACAATCGATACGATTGATCTTACGTTTTCATCATTACGTGCGATGTCTCCTATTCATGGGCAGTATGTCAAAAACTCAGGAGCGTCTTCAAGTTTTAGTGTATCGATTATTATTGATGACAAACTTTGGGGGCTCGTAACCTGTCAGAATTCAGAAGCAAAGCATATCGATCTCGAAGATCGCGTACAGGCGGGAATTTTCACCGTTTTGGCCTCTAATGCCTACTCATCTTTTAAGTCAAAGAGAGAATTAGAATACCGTATGGACTTAAGCTTAAAAGCCTCAAAGCTAAAGTCTGAATTTTTAAAGTACAATACCTTATTTGATTCACTTGTAGAAAGTAAATCTGAGATCAAAAATCTACCTGAAGCTGATGGTTTGGCAATTGTTTCAGAAAATTATGTGGTGACTGAGGGTGTCACGCCGGATCGTAATATTATCCATAAAATTGTAGACTGGGCGTATAAAAACACCGATGAGACCGTATATATAAACCGCAGTTTTCTTAGAGATTTTGGAGGTGAGTTGGGGCTTGATGAAACCGCAGGCGGAATCGTTATTTATTTTGTTGAAAAAAATAAAAACGAATTACTCATTTGGTTCCGAAAAGAATTTGATGATCACATCAATTGGGCAGGAAATCCTGAAAAGAAAATCGGAGTATTTTCTCAAAACGGAGAAGAGCGTAATATTATTTCGCCAAGAACGTCTTTTGAAATCTTTAAAGAAGAAATCAAAGGACAATCAAGAAGATGGAGCAGCAGAAACGAAATCGCTATCCAGGCAATTCGCGATGTGATTTTAGAAGCTTCTCACAGACAATACGTCACCATCAAAAGACTCAATGAACAGCTTAAAAAAGTTAATGAAGAATTAGACAGTTTTTCATACACCATTTCGCATGATTTGGGAACTCCGCTGACGGTGATGAAACTGAACGCTCAGATGCTGCTGAAAAGTCTTTCTGATCTTTCTGATAAAAACAAGCATAAAATAAGTTCTATCATCGACGAAATCGACAATATGGCGGAAATGATGCACGATGTTCTGCAGTTGAGTAGAGCTAAGCACAGCGAAATAGAACTCGAAAATATAGAAACTCAACATACAATAGAGAAGATTACTGAAAATGCAAAGTTGACATTTGACAGTCCTGGAAGTGTGGTGGTCATTAAAGATTGTCCGAGCGTTCTGGCCGACAAAACTTTATTACATCAAGTGTTTTTAAACATCATCAACAATGCGATCAAGTATTCATCAAAACAAGATTTTCCTGAGGTTCTCATAGAAGGTATGGAAGATGGAGAAAATATTGTCTACAGGATAACAGATAACGGTATAGGAATTCCTGAATCTGAAAAACATAGAATGTTTAAGATCTTTAACAGGATGGATAATGCCAGAAAATTTAAAGGAAATGGAATAGGTTTATCAATTGTTCACCGAATTATGAACAGGATTGGCGGAAATGTCGATTATGAAAGCAGCAATAATGGAACTTGTTTTATTTTAACGTTTCAAAACCCTAAATTTGTGAAACAACTTTAAATTAAAAAAAATGGTATCTGAATTTCTAAAACAAAACACAGCAGAGTTTCATGATGAAGCCGAAAAACTATTTAATTCAGATAAAATTTTCAGCAAAACTTTCACTGTAGAAGATTATAAAAAAATCATCAATACGAATTATTTGATGTTGCTTCACAGTGAAAACAAAATATTCAGCAGTCTTTCTGATAGATTTGCGGAAAAACTTCACTTAGACCAAAGAGTAAAGCTTCCTTTAATTGAAAAAGATCTTGCAAGTTTAGCGATAGAAAATCAAACGGCAAGTCATCACCTTGAATTTGCTAATGAAAATGAAGCTTTGGGAGCGATGTACGTGATTGAAGGTTCTACTTTGGGTGGAAATGTTATTGCGAAGCAGCTTTCGAAGACTGAGGGTTTTGATGATGTAACGTTTAATTTCTTTGGATGTTATAAAGAAAATACGGGATCGATGTGGAAGAACTTTAAAGAAGTTTTGGATTCTGAGGTAAGCAGAGAAAACTATAACGAAGTATTGTCAGGAGCCAAAAAGTTATATGCATTTTTACTAAACGTTAATTAATTTACTTAAATAATAATTAAAATTCCCGAAAGATTGCTCAATTTTTCGGGAATTTGTACATTTGGGAAGCAAAAATTTAACGAACAAAATAATAATAAAAAAGCAAGATTATGAAACTGTAAAGTTCCATAATACCATTAAAAACAATAAATAAAAATATTATGAAAGTAACCGTAGTAGGTGCAGGTGCTGTAGGAGCAAGTTGTGCAGAATACATCGCAATGAAAGACTTCTGTTCAGAGGTAGTTTTAGTAGATATCAAAGAAGGTTTTGCTGAAGGAAAAGCAATGGACTTGATGCAGACTGCATCTCTGAACGGATTTGATACAAAAATTACAGGTACAACAGGAGATTACACCAAAACAGCTGGTTCTCATGTAGCAGTTATCACCTCTGGTATCCCAAGAAAACCGGGAATGACAAGAGAAGAATTAATAGGTATCAACGCGGGAATCGTAAAAGAAGTTACTGAAAATTTAGTAAAAAATTCTCCTGAAGTAATCATCATCGTGGTTTCTAACCCAATGGATACAATGGCTTATTTGGTTCACAAAACTTCAGGTCTTCCTAAGCACAAGATCATCGGTATGGGTGGTGCTTTAGATTCTGCAAGATTCAAATACAGATTGGCTGAAGCTTTAGAAGCTCCAATCTCTGACGTAGACGGAATGGTAATCGCTGCTCACAGTGATACAGGAATGCTTCCTCTATTGAGCAAAGCAACAAGAAACGGAGTTCCGGTAACTGAGTTTTTAGACGATGCTAAACAAAAATATGTAATCGAAGAAACTAAAGTAGGTGGAGCAACATTAACTAAATTGTTAGGTACTTCAGCTTGGTATGCACCGGGTGCAGCAGTTTCTGTAATGGTTCAGGCAATTGCTTGTGATCAGAAAAAAATGATCCCTTGTTCATTAATGCTTGACGGAGAATATGGCGAAAGCGATATCTGTCTTGGTGTTCCTGCAATTATCGGGAAAAACGGTGTTGAAAGCATCGTGAACATTTCTTTAACTGAAGAAGAGAAAGCTAAATTTGCTGAAGCTGCACAAGCAGTAAGAGAAGTAAATGGTGATTTGAAGTTTTAATTTATTAAACTTTATATAAAAACAGCGCACCTTTTGGTGCGCTGTTTTTGTTTATTACCGTCTTAATAGGTGCGTTTGTAATTTTTTTTGTATTTGGTGATTAGAACAAGAACAAGGTTCTACAGTCTTTTATCAAAATGGTCGGGCTTTAACCCGACCACAATTAAAGATTTCAAATTTGGCTTTAGCCAAAACTTATTTTAAGATCGATGAAAATCATGATGATTAAGAAAGCCATAAAAGTTCTCGATACGCTCCGCTACTCGAACTGACGATGTGGTAGAGTTTTTCCGTAAAAAAAAACTACTTCACAACTGTCGCCTCCATTTCCACTTTCAGCGTTTCAAACAAAGTTTTAACTTCGATTACGGTACTTGCCTGCTGAATTCCATGCTTTGTGATCCAACTTTGCCAGATATCAAAATTTTCAAAAAATGCCGGGTGATCTGTTGTATAAACATTTAACCGAACAATGTTTTTCAATTCAAATTCAGCCTGTAGAATTACTTTTTCCAGATTTTCAAATGTCTTACTGATCTGCGTTCTCATATCGTCATCGCTGGTAATTCCGTTGTCATCGATGGCGGTTTGCCCGGAAACATACAATGTGCTCTGAACATTTTTAACTTCTACGGCCTGTGCATAGTTTCTGTCGTCCTGCCAAGTCCACGGGTTGATGATTCTTTTTTCCATGTTGAAATATTTTAATTAAATTATGGAACAAAGTTCGGCAGAACTGAAAATTTTATACTGTGACCTGCGTCACAATTATTTTGATTCCAGAAAAAAGCGGCTCAGAGTTTCGCGCGAAAGACCAAGGTAAGCGGCCAAAGTGATTTTAGGTATTCTCTGCAGAAGGGAAGGGTAGTATTTCAGAAACTGTTCGTACCGTTCTTTTGCACTCATCGTCATCAGTGAAAGAATTCTTCTTTGATTTGAAATGTGTCCCCCAATGGCTTTTTTCAGAAAAAAATCGGTCATTTTGGGAACTTCAGTCAGGAGTTGCTGATAATTATTAAAAGAAAGTTTTAAAACAACAGTATCTTCCAGACATTGCAGGGACTGAGTTGCTTTGGTTTGGGTATAGAATGCTGCATAATCGCTTTCCCACCAATCTTCCATGGAAAACGAAATGATGTGTTCTTTAGCTTCAGCATCGGTATAAAAAAGTTTTAGAAGACCTGAAACAATGAAATAGACATGGTCAACCTGATCATTTTCGTTAATAATCATTTCACGTTTTTTAAAATGTTGCTCTGTGAAAAATGATTCAACAACCGAAAACTCTTCGTCGGTTAAAGAGATTGTTTTGTTGATATGGTTTTTGAGGACATTCATTTAGTTTGATTTAATAATCAGTTCCGCCGATTATTTGTAGAGTTCGAGATTAAGAAAATTGTTATTTTTTTCTAACTTCTTCTTTGCCAATATTCTTTCATTTTTTCGGTATTCATTCAAATCCAATTCTTTGCCGTCAACATCATAAATATTAAATCCGGTAATATCAGGATTCATCAGAGCAAACTGTTCATCATAAAAACTTGAAGGAATTATACGGGGTTAATGAAGATAAATTTTAATTGGTAAATTTTATTTGGTTATTGATATTATTAAAAGTCCAAGTTTTTGTTGAAAAATTACCGAGGTTCCCATTAAAATCGTAAGATCGAGATTCGTAGGATTTGTAGTTGTTTACAGATAATGATCTGTTGAATATTTCATCAAAAAGCATTAATTTCTTTGTAGGATTCGGAGAGTTATCATAATCTTTAAAAGTTTGTAAAGTTCGGTATTTACTAGAATTATCTACCTGCCAAGTTTGGGTGTTTTGATTGTAGAGAAAAGGTCTGCTCACAATACTGTCTACATTTCCTGCTGAATTATAATAGTACTTCGTATCTGATACAGGAAATATTCTTTTGTGAAGAGAATTCACAATTCTGTCATTGTTGTAAAAATAATCTATCGTATCATTGGTGTAGGTATCAATTTTTATCTTTCTTGTAATTTTACCATTTTCTGTTTTAAAAATAGTTCTTAAAACATCAACATTATAGGGTGAGGGCATTTTCACTCTAAGCAATATTTCATTATTTCCGTATGTAATTTCTTCAGTGTAATCCGTAGTTAAAATGTAATTGAAGCCTGTTGATCCTGATAATGGAAGCAGTCCTCCTATACGCTTTTTTGGTCGGTTTTGATTATCATATTCAATTTGAACAACACCGTTATTGTTGCCTGCCATCACTCCGCTAGGATAGTGCATATACATGAAATGATAGGCTTCAAATTTTACAAAATTCTGTTGCGGATTTTCTTGTGCAACTTCTTCAATAGAGTCATCTGTATGACAGCTGTTTCCAAATAATGACAAAATAATTAAAAGTAAAATATGTCTGCATCTATTAGTTTTCAAGGTCAATTTTGCTGTAAAAATACATTAAATTTAAAACTAATGAAAGTGATTTTTTTCAGCTCGAGATTTATGAATTACTTCTGATCGATCACTGTAAGAATTGTAATAACAGAATATATAATTATTTTTAAATCAAAAACAATCTGACACCAATTCCGCATTCACCATCGCTCCGGCAGCATTTCCTGTATATACCGCATTGGCAACCGAGCGCATCGCACTAGAATTGTCACCGCACGCAAATAATCCTACAACATTGGTCTTTTGAAATTGGTCGATTTTTATGTGACCCATTTCCGTCATTTCACAACCCAAAGATTTGGCAATGTCAGAATGTTGAGTGAAAGGAAACCCACCGTAAACCGCTTCAAAATCGATTTCTTTACCATCATCAAAGACCAGACTTTTTACATAGCCGTTTTCGTTTTTCAGTTCTGAAATTTCCGTTTCAATGATTTCGATTTGGTTGTTTTTAAGTTTTTCCAATTGTTCAGAAGTGAAATTGGCTTTTCCTCTCGTAAAAATCGTAACATCTTCAGTTAAATTTTTAACTAAAGAAGAAATATGAACGGCTTTGTCTCCATTGGCAATGATTCCCGTTTTTTTACCTTTGTATTCATAACCATGGCAATACGGACAATGGATTAATGAAATTCCCCATGATTCTTTGAAACCTTTAATGTTTGGAACTTCGTCACGAATTCCGGTCGCGACAATCAGTTTTTTTGAATCTAATTTTTCACCGTTTTCGTTTGTAATTTCAAATCCAAAATCTGTTTTTTGAGCTGAAACAGCTTTTCCATCATAAAACTTAATCGTGTCATATTTCTCAACCTGAGTTTTCGCTAATGCTGAAATTTCTTTCGGTGTTTTGCCATCCTGAGTCAGGAAATTTTGAGAATGTGGCGTTTGTTCGTTACAGGGTTTTCCGTTGTCAATCACCAAAACATTGCGTAGTGAACGTCCTAAAGTCATTGCTGCGGAAAGTCCGGCGTAGCTCCCGCCAATAATAATAACGTCAAATAAATCAGGCTGTTTCATATTTTATAGTTGTAATTATTGTTTAAATTCTTGCCAAAGTTAGAATAATTTTTTATTATTGCAACTTAATCGCATTAATAAAATGAAAAGAAGAAGTACCCCGACCAAAGAAGCCGTTCTTACATTGCTCACCACTACCCGGAAGGCGATGAGTCAGGATGCTATTGAAAAAAATGTTGATGTGAATATGGATCGTGCTACGATTTACCGTGTGCTGAACCGTTTTTGCGAAGATGGAATTCTTCACCGTATCGTAGCAGAAGACGGAAAACAATATTTTGCAGTCTGCATCAAGTGTGAAGAAAAGAAACTGGCAGACCATCATTTTCACTTTCGGTGTACGAATTGTCAGACCATAGAATGTCTGCCGGTTCCGGTGCAGTTTTCTTTACCACAAGGTTATCAGGTGGAAAGCGTGAACTGTATTTTGACAGGAGTTTGTAAAGATTGTACTTAGGACTTTATACAGTTTTCAAAACGCCACCATCTGCTCTCAGACTTGCTCCGTTTGTCGCAAGAGACAATGGACTAGAAAGATAAGTTGCCAGATTGGCAATTTCTTTTGGGTCGATGAATCTCTGTAACAAAGAATCTGGATTGGTTTGCTGAACAATAACCGCTTTCATCTGGTCAACTGTAACGTTTTGAACTTGTGCGAAATGTTCAACAGTTCTCGCCACACCATCTGAATAAGTTGGTCCGCCAAGAATGGTATTGACTGTCACTTCCGTGCCTTTGGTTAATTTTGATAAACCATTGCTGATAGCCATCAGCGAAGCTTTTGTCATTCCATAATGAATCATATTTCCGGGGATATTTACACCCGATTCACTGCTAATGAACAGGATTCGTCCCCAGTTCTTCTCGAGCATTTTTGGCATTATTTTTCTGGATAATTTGACGGCGCTCATCGTATTCACTTCAAATATATGATACCAATCTTCATCAGAAATAATGTCGAAATCTTTCAGTTCAAAAATTCCGACGTTATTGATTAAAATATCAATGTCATTCAGTTGTTCGAGTAGATGAGTCACTTCCTCTTTATTTGAGAAATCGGCAGCGATACCTGAAACTTTTGCGTTAGGAAATTGTTCTGTTAATTGTAAAACAGCTTTTTCAGTTTTTTCTTTTTGTCTTCCGTTAATGATGACTTCTGCGCCTTCCTGTAATAACTGTTGTGCAATTGCATATCCAATTCCCTGTGTTGAACCGCTGATGAATGCTTTTTTTGATGTCAATTCTAAATTCATTGTATGTAAATTTTATTTTTGTAATGATTAATCCAAAAATGGATAAAAAAATTAGCTGAGGACAGCCAATTGCATTTCTATTTGTTGAGACAGTATTTTTTGGTCTGGGTACATTCGTCTCAAAGTGTTCAGACCGCACCAGAAAGTGATCAGGTATTTCCCTAGAATCGCTGCCTCGGTTGTATTTTTTAATTCTCCTTTTTCCTGAGCTTTTCGGATAGCTTTAGTGTACATTTCTTCCACTTCTTTTAGAATTTGTACTGCTTCTTTTTCCAAATCTTCGTCGATGTAGGTCATTTCAACAACTGTATTGGCGATGATGCAGCCGCGCAAATGGGAAGCTTCGGTTTCATCGGCAACAGCCCGGAAGAAATTTTTAATTAATTTTATCGGCGTTTCACTGTTATCCAGTTCGGTTTTGAAATCAGTAAAAGCTTTTCTTCTTTGGTTGATTGCTTCTTTGAACACCTGCTTTTTTCCGCCTTTAAAAGTATTGTAAAAGCTTCCGCTTCCTGCACCGGTAATGGTCAATAAATCATTTAAGGACGTTGCAGTGTAACCTTTTTTCCAAAAAATATCTTGCGCTTTTTCTATCAGTGCTGCGTTATCGTGAATATTGGGTCTTCCTCTCATTTTATTTTGTAATGATCGATACAAAATTAGTGAAAATATTTTAATAACATACATTTTTATATTAAAACAGAATAAAATTTGTTTTAATGCTTGGAATAATTTTAATTCTTGCCTATATTTTTCTTTGTATCTGCAGAATCTGCTTTTGGTTTTTCTACTATAATAGACATTTTATTTTCAAATGGCTTAGCTTCCAATACCGTAATACTGGTCTGCTCTTTTCCAAGATTGTATTGTACGAAAACTGTTTTGTCTGTAGATCTGATGATATAGGTGTTTACGTTTTTCCAATTGTTGCAGGAGTGCATGTAGCCTAAATTGTATGCTTCTGGATCTTCTTTTTTTATCCGTTCATCTTCACCTTCCCTCAGAGGCTCACCGGTATTTATTTTTACACCACCAACATTTTTTATCAACTCATCAAAACTCTTTTGAATCTCCAGTGGAGAGAATTTTTTATCTTTAAATGCTTCAGAAATTCTTATTTCAGCCTTAAAAGTTTTTCCTTCCATGGCAGTGTAAGTTCCGTGATCATAGAAGTATTCTTTGTCAAAATCTTTGGTTTGCCCGTCGCCGTAATATAAGCTCGGGTCGGTAAATGTATATCCTTCAGGAAGCTTGAAATAAGGAAATGTTCCGCGAAATTTATCAGTAACCGGAATTTTGCTGATGTTGTAGCCTGTATCTGAAATTGCTTCTTCTTGCTCTTCTGTTTTAGACGTAATCGAGATAGGATCTTGTTCAGGTGCAGGTTGCTCTTTCTTGCTGCATGACCAAAGCGTAAGTGCTGATAAAACATTTATCAAAAGCATATTCTTCATAATTCAATATTTTGGGAAGTGTGATTATGGTTTTGTGTGGCAGCAAAATTGGTGCTAAAGAGGGCGAAAAATAATTAAAATAATGTTAAATAGTAAATGATGCCATCAATTATTTTAGAGAATTTAAAACTCTTTCAAACTCCAAATCCTTTTTATCTAAAATATCAGAATCTTTATACTTTATCAATTCATTGATTCTAATGCCTGTTTGTTGGGTTTGAGAATTATCGGGATAAAATATGCCGTTTCCTGTAAATTCCAAAAGATAATCTCCCGGAAGATTCACTTTAACCAAATCTCCGTCTGCACCGGAAGTTTGCTGACCAATAGTTAATGATTGCGGAAATATTTTCTGCAGACTCATTGAATACCATTCACTTGCACTTCGGGTTTCCGGGTTGACGAGAATAAAAACTTTTCCTTTGTAACTGTGTGTTGTTTTATTGGGAATTGAGGGGAAGTAATCATAATCCTGATAGATAAATGTGCCGATGTTTTTTAAATTGGGTTTGTAATATTTTCCAAAATAATTTTCAGCAGGCGAGAAGTATTTATAGATATAATGATATGGAAAACCACCCCAATCCGGATAAGCTCTCATGTCAAAAACAACAGCTTTTTTCTGTGAAGCACTACCTAAAATACTGTCCATCTTTGCATCTATCTTGTCATCATCCACATTGTTGATGAAGCCTAATGTTTCGTTGATTTTAAAGTAAGCAATATCCTTATGGGTAATTCTGCGGCTTTCCAGCTTCTTGATTTTATCTTGAAGATAGTTAACAATAATCTCATACTTTTCCTTGTTGGAAGTGTCGATCATGTCGATTTTTGCAGAAACTTTTCTGTTGACCTTGGCTGATTTTATTTCTAAAGTTTTTTGAGGAAGATCATCAGGCCAGATGAGATTATTTTCAAATTTCGAAATAACATATACCAGCTTTTCTTTGTTTGAAGTAGAAAGCAGTTCTTCTTTTTCTCTGATGATTTGCGAAATCCCTTTACCATTGATGGATGTGATTTTGTCGCCCACGTTGATCTGAGCTTTTGAACAGAGTTCAGGTAAGATAAGATGCGTTACCAAAATGTGATCATCAACAATCTGAAAATCAAAAGGTGCAAGATAGGTCATGTGATAAATATCTTTCCTGTAATTTAATTGTTTGTAAAAACTGAGCGCATGGCTGTCTTTAAATTTTGAAACCAATTTGGCTAAAATAATTTCAAAATCTTTTCTCGAATGTACTGTGGAGCTCTCATCTAAACTATTGCTGAAATATTGATCAAAACCTTTGTCCATGATATACTTATGAGGGAAGAGGTAATCTACGACTCCCTGTATTTTCGCCATAGCCAGCAAACGATATTCTAAAGGCAAATTTTCGGTTTTCGGGAATGGATATTTTTTTTCATCACTTACCAGTTTGTCTTTTGGCAGGTTTTCAAAATTATATCTATGTTGATAGATGTTGTTGAGCAAATCTTTATTGCTGGCGCTTATTTTTTTGTTGTTCCGGAACCAGTCAAAATTCTGATTTTTCGTTATAATATCTTTTGAAGTTTCAGTCGGAGCTGGAGTTATGAGATTTTTATTTAAATTTTGAGTTAATTGTGCAATTACAGAATTGAAATCATCTTTAGAATTAATGCTTTTGATTTTACCTAAAAACAAACTGTCTGCATCAATTTTACCGCTGGCAAGATCAGGATGGTAATATTTAAGAAAATTCCAGGTTTTAAGAAAAATATAGTGCTGTTCGGTTTGTGCATACAGTGTTTGCTGAAACAGTACGATGGTCAACAGCATGATAAGTCTTTTCATAATTTAATAGCGATTAACAAAGGGAAAATTAAAGTTTTTGAGCAAACTCTCTCATATAGTCCGCTGACTTTTTTTCATAATTTTCATCCAACATATCCATTTCGTCTTTTTTCTTAATAATCATCTTCAAATCATCTCGCTTTGAGAGATCGGCAATTTTCTTCATTAGGAAATTTCCACTCCAAAAGAAGTCTTTTTCAGCTTTTTTAAAATGCATCGTCAAAAAATTGAGAACTTCCAGGTCATCTTCTTTTACAATTAAATCAACGAGCCCTAGATCAGTATATTCAAATTTATTTATTTTAAAAAAGAGATGTCTCAGCTTTTGTACCTGGTCATCATTTAACTTAAAATTTCTTGAAAATGTTTCTTTTCTATCATCATAAAATGACATAAAATCGCTCTCGGGAGAAAGTTCGTAAAGTCCTTCCCATCTCGTAGATTCCTCAGATGCGCAGAGGATCAGCCAATCTACCGTTTTGTTTCTCTTTTCTTCTTCATCCTTGATCTCTAAAATAGTTTTCATTTCGAGGATACGGTTTCTGTAATGAGAATATTCTTTACCGTTAATCGGTTTTGCCCCGTACGATAGCGCATGGGTGCTATAGATGTTTTTTCCTTTTTCTTTATCTAAAAATGCCAATACCGTCTCACCTTTTTCATAATGTGCAGGCATCGGGCATGAAAATTCTGGCGAGAAATAGACTTCTACATTTCCTTTATGATGTATTTTGCCTTGTAAAACTTCATAGATTGTAATAACGGCAATATGAGATTCGGCCCAGCCTTGTACTGGTTCTTTATTTTCTTTAACTGCCGTAACCTTTCCATATACAATATTCTCGGATTCTATAATAAGATTTCTTAACGGCCTTGGAGCAATGGGATAAGCCAATACATGATGACAGAATAGCAGGAATGCAAACAGATAGAAAAATCTAAGTTTCATTGGATGTAGTTTTTATTAAATCTTATAACGTTTAAATTTAAATAAAATTTCACATACCAAAACTTTGAAAACCCTTAAATTTGTGGTCACAAAAAAGTTATGCAATGCTAAGGAAAATTACGATTGCTGCAGTTACTTTCATTTCTTTAATGACGGTGAATGCTCAAAAAAACAAAAAGTCACAGTTGGAAAAACCAAAGTTGGTAGTGGGTTTGGTAATCGATCAGATGAGGTGGGATTATTTATATCGTTTTTACGATAAGTATGGAGATGACGGTTTCAAAAGACTACTGAATTCAGGTTTTTCATTTAATAATGTAATGATTCCTTACGTTCCGACCGTAACTGCAATTGGGCATACCACCATTTACACAGGTTCTGTGCCATCGATCCACGGAATTGCAGGAAATGACTGGACAGACAGAGCAACCGGAAAAAATGTATACTGCACCGAAGATACCGAAATGAAAGGTGTTGGTACAAATGATAAAATTGGTGGTCACTCCCCGAAAAATCTGTGGAGTACAACGATTACTGATCAGCTGAGAATGGCAAGTAATTTTCAGTCAAAAGTGGTGGGGGTTTCTTTAAAAGACAGAGCCTCTATTTTGCCCGCAGGTCATAATCCGACAGGAGCTTTCTGGTTTGATGAAACTAACGGAAATTTTGTGACGAGTTCTTATTACATGAACAGTTTGCCAGAATGGGTGAATCGGTTTAATGATCAGAAATTAGCAGAGAAATTGGTAGCTAATGGATGGAATACTTTGTTACCGATTGATCAGTACACAGAAAGTACAAGAGACGATGTGCCTTGGGAAAAGCCCGTGGGAACAGCTAAAAGTCCAACTTTCCCGTACAATAATCTTGCTGCTGATTACGCAGCAAATAAGGGCGTACTGAGAACAACACCGTTTGGAAATTCATATACTTTGAAATTTGCTGAAGCTGCAATTGAAGGATATCAACTTGGTGAAGATCAGATTACCGATTTTCTAGCAATTAATGTTGCTTCCACAGATTATGTAGGTCATGCGTACGGTCCCAACGCCATTGAAGTAGAAGATACCTATCTGAGACTGGATATTGAATTGGCAAATTTCTTTAAAATGCTTGACAAAAAAGTAGGGAAGGGCGAATATCTCGTTTTTCTATCAGCAGATCATGGCGGGGCGCATGCGGAAGGATACATGAAAGAAAATAAAATGATGACCGGGTTCTTTGATGACGGTTTAGAGAAAAATTTGGGTGCAGAATTAGAAGCAAAATATGCTGCCAGCAAACTGATTTTGGGAATAGATAATTACCAGATTTATATTGATAGCAAACTGATCAAAGAGAAAAAACTAGATGAAACCGCAATTAAAAAAAGCATTATTGAAAACTTAAATAAAGATCCCCGTGTACTGTATGCCGTAGATCTCAAAGATGTTGGCAATGCAGCAATTCCAGAGCCAATAAAAACGAGAATCATTAATGGGTACAACTGGCAGAGAAGCGGTGATATTCAGATTGTTTCGCACGACGGAATGCTTCCCAATTATGCCAAAAAAGGAACCACACACAGTGTCTGGAATTCATACGACGCTCATATCCCATTGATTTTTATGGGTTGGAAAGTTCCTCACGGTGAAAGCAATGCTTCGCATTTTATGACTGATATTGCACCTACAATCGCACAGTTTTTAAAAATTGAAAACCCCAGCGGAAACGTGGGACAGCCTTTGATGGAAGTTTTGGGAAAATAAATCAGTTTTAAAAAAGATTAAATTATTAAGCGCTTACCCTGTAGGTGCTTTTTTTTGCTTAATATGTAACAACTTGGTGAAATTTAATACCTATTAAAAAAAACTATGGACAACATCATAGAAATCAAAAATCTCAATTTTGGTTTCGATAAACAGAAACTCATTCTGAAAAATGTAAATTTAAAGGTTCCTAAAGGTTCAATCTACGGATTCCTCGGCGCAAACGGGGCAGGAAAGTCAACGACAATGCGCTTAATCATGGGACTTTTTAATGATGATACCAATGCGGTAAAAGTATTTAATGAAAATGTTTCTGATATTTATCCTAAAGCTTTACAAAATATTGGTTCACTCATCGATTATCCCGCTTTCTACGATCACTTGTCTGGTTATGACAATCTGAAAATTGTATGCATCATCAAAAAACTGAATACTGAAGCTATCGACGAAGTTTTGGAAACGGTTGGTCTTTCACATGCCCGAAATATTAAAATGAAAAAGTATTCTCTGGGAATGAAGCAAAGGCTCGCTATTGCTTTGGCATTAATCAGCAGTCCTGAACTTCTGGTACTGGATGAACCTGTAAATGGACTCGATCCCAACGGAATGCTCGAAGTGCGTGAACTTCTTATCAAACTGAACCGCGAAAGAGGCGTGACTATTTTCATTTCAAGTCACTTACTGCTAGAAATTGATAAAATGGTGACTCATCTCGGGATTATTTCTCATGGCGAAATAAAATTCGAAGGAAGTAAAGAAGAGTTGAATGACCTTTATAAATTCCAGAAAACGAAATTCCAAATGAATGATGCCGGAAAATTTAATGAAATTTTAAAAACGAAATACGAAACAGAACTCAAATCTGAGAACGAAATTGCTGTAGTCACCAATTCTCAAATGGAAATTGCAGCAATCAATACACTCTTAGTCAACAGCGGTGCTCAGATTTTTCAAATTTCAGCAGCAGGAGGTCTCGAAGAATGGTTTATGGAAATTACAAAACAAAACTAAAACATGAATACAGAATTTAAATATATAAAAACCGCCTTTGCCGCAGAGTGGCTCAAAACAAAGAATCTCGGACTGCTCTATTCGGCAATAGTCTTTGCTATTTTACTTCCGCTGATCAGCATGTTGTTTCAGATATTGACTGAAGATGCAAGAATATACGATGGAGTGGTTACCACAACAACGCAGGATGCATTGATAGACACCGTAGGACCTTACGGAACATTTTTTATGTTGCTGTTCATCATTATTGCTGCAACCAGAATTGCACAGACTGATCATAAAAATAACGGCTGGACATTTTTAGAAACCCAACCTTTAAGTAAACTAAGTATTTACACTGGGAAATTTTTAGTTCTGGTTACCCTTACCACCATTTCTATAACGATATTTTTCCTTGCAACCATTTTCACTGGATATTTAGCGCAGGCGTTATTTCCGCAGGAAAATCTGAGATATGCGATAGATTTATATTGGGTTTTCCAGACTTTTGTCAGAATGTTTGTATTAAGTCTGGGAATTATTTCACTTCAGATGATGCTGTCTGTTATTATCCCGGGTTTTGTATGGCCTTTTGTGATAGGATTTGTAGGATTTGTAGGCAATGTGGTTGCCAGTATTAGAAAAGAAACATATGATTATTCTCCGTATAATAATATCGATACCGCACTACAGTACAAAGATTCTTATAAACTGAATCACTTTTTTAATTATTCTGAATATCTGAGTTTATTTTGGGCTGTTCTATTTTTTGTAATAGGCTACATTTGGTACAGTAGAAGAGGTTTCAAAAATGCTTTTGCAAGAAATAATGCAATCATTCTGAAAACGATGATTGGTATTGCAGTATTTACAGGAATTTATTTTCTAATTACGAAGCCATTTTATCCCACTAAAAATGCTGATATAACTTCTATTCAAGGCACTATTGCTGCTCCAAACACTATTAAAACAGTTAAAATAGTTTCCGAAGAACTTAATGAACCTCTCGCTGAAATTCCTGTAAAAGATGGGAAATTCTCTTGGGAATCTAAAAGAAATGTAGACTTGGCGTCCTATATTTTAATTGTTGACAAAAAACAATATCCTTTTGTTTTATCAAAGGGTGATGATATCTTTTTTGATATTAAAACAGATCCAAAGCATTTTGTGGTTACTCTGAAAGGTACACGAAAAGCGGAAGATCAGTACATTATTTCAAAAGCTCAGAAATTCTCAATGTTTTTTTCATACATTGTTGAAGCTAAGCAGTATACTAATGAACCGGATAAGTTTTATGAGGCTGCAGAAGAAGAGTGGGAAGATGGCGAAAAATATCTTAGAAAATACCGTACAAAAGAAAATATCTATTTTTCTGATGACTTCAGACAGTTTCAGCAGCAAAAAAATGCAGTCAATCTTTTAAATGCTGTTTACGATTATCAAAAGATGACTTCTTTTACCGACAAAAAATTTGCACCGCCGGCTGATTTAATGAAGGAGCTTCAGAATGTTGTGAAAAAACCGGTCTCTATGTTACTGTCTGATGAAGAATATAAAAACTGGAGGATTAAAGAATTTCTTCCAAAAGAAGGAACAAAAAATCCTGACAGTATTGTTTTTGTAAAGCTTTCAAAAATGCCGAAAAGTCTGGAAAAAGATCAGCTTCTGTCGTTTCAAATGCTAAAAATGATGAATCTGATAAAAGATGAAAAGCAACGTAATCTGCTTTTTCAAAATAAGTTTTCGGAGTTTCAAAACCCCAAATATCAGAATTTTGTAGGAAGCCAGCTGCAGATTATCAACAATCAGCAAAAAGGAAAACCTTTTCCGCTAATTGCATTCGAAGATGAATCTGGGAAGAAAGTAAGTTTATCAAAATTTAAGGGTAAATATGTTGTTCTTGATCTTTGGGCAACATGGTGTGCACCTTGTCGCGAAACATCACCTGTATTTGAATATCAGGCAAATAAATATTCTAACAATGACAAGATTGTATTTCTATCGGCAAGCATCGACGCAGATAAAAGTAAGTGGAAACTTGATCTGAAGAATAAAAAATTTGCGGTCGTTCAATGGTGGATCTCAGATCCCAATGTTCTGAATCATCTGGGAGTATCAGGAATTCCACGCTTTATGATGATTGATCCCCAAGGAAAAATCTATAATGCCAATCTTCCTCGACCTGATGAAACCAACTTTCAAAATATAATTGATGAAGTTTCTGATAATGATGAGATAACAATTAATTTTTAGTGAAAATTCACTTTAGACCAACAAAGGCTTCCTATATAAAATTGGGAAGCCTTTTTTAGTTTCTGATACCTATTACTATTCTTCTGTAGTTTCTTCTTCCTCATCATCATACTGCTCCAGGTAGTAGGCAAAAGAAAAATCTTCCACCTCATCTTCTGTATCTTCTAAGGTGGTCAGTAAATCTTCAAAAATTTCTAGCTGATCAACGCTCATATTGACAAATTCTAGATGAAGAGGCATCTTCAGCTCCCCTGAAATAACATCTGAAAGGGCATCCAGATTATCTCCGAAATGAGCCGGAAGCTCTATCTTTTCTTTAAGCTGAGCATAAAAATCTTCGTAATCTCCAAGGTCTGCGAAGTCAATGTATATTGTATTCATAGTTTTATTTTTTAAGAATGTGCAAATGTATGGGTTTTATTGTCAGTGAAAGAAGTGGAACGAAAAAGCAATGAGGCACTAGTCAAACTTCCAGTTCTTAGTTTTTAAAAAGTTCTTACAGTCGGTACAAAAGTCAGTTTCGTCGTCTGTATGATTTTTACCTTCCGCATCTCTCATAAAGCAAGATTTTTCCGGACAATGCTCAAGACCTTGTGTATGCCCAATTTCATGAATTGCCACTTTGAAAAACTGTTCGTTCCTGTTGTTTTTATTTAACCTGAAATTGGATGCAACGCATGATCTTCCCGGTCTATATCCTAATCCCATGACTCCGAAGTCTTTTATTGTACCTTTTGTAGTACTGATGTCTTTTGTTGTGAGGCCTATTGTGACAAATCCTTCTTCCGTTTTTTGACGTAGAAGTTTAATAATTGAATCTGCTCTGTAACGATTTCTGTCTTTGTAGTAGGCTGATTTTGGCAAATCTATTGCGTCTAAAATTTTCACATGCGGATAAATTTTTTTGATTTCATCAGCAACAAATTTCGTAGTCACAGAATTCATATCCGTGAAAGGCTGAATCAAAATAACCGCCTCTTTATTATTTTTTAAGAGACTGGTCTTTTTATCGATACAGGAGAAAATTAATAAAAAGATCAATGTAAAAAGTAACCAACTACTTCTTCTCAAAACTCTTATAATGATTTTTAGTTAAATAAACATCGCCTTTTTGAGTAAAAACAATCCGGTCTGCATTTCTGTTTCCACAGTTGTAATTGACATCAGCTTCAAAATATTTTTCACCTTTCGGAAGTTTTCCTTCACGGTTTCCAAAATAATCTCCACCAATGGCTTTTCCAGGAAGAACTTCACAGAGATTTCCCTGAGTAGGATTCCATCCCGATTTCTTGGCTTCATTTTTTGTAATATAATAATCAGGAAGCTGATGGTTTTGCTTGACGTAATTGATTACCGTATTCTCTTTCGTGAGCTCATCTATTGATTGCCTTTCAGATTGGTCTTTTGCAACTTTCGAGACAGTCTCAGTTTTAGTTGGAGCTTTCTTCTCTGCAATAAAATTATTATAAATATACATCACAGACATCCCGAAAAGAAGTCCCATGCAGGCAAAAAGTACCGAGCGTATTTTAGGATTCATAGTTTTAGATCAATGGTTAATTTAGCTTCGTTAGCGAATTATCAATTTTAAAAATAGATGTCGAATTGCAAAAATTCATAAATGATAATTCACTTACAAGGCAAAATCATATTTAAGCTCTCCATTCTTCCGGAATATCACACACCGGAATCGGATTGATTTTATGCTGAGCAGCCTTATTCATTCTGCTGAAAATCTTAAATACTTCCAGATCTCTTCCGCTGTAGTCTGCTTCTGTTTTTGTTCCCCATTCTTTCTGTATTTTTTCTAACTCAGGATAAGTGGCACCAATCTGCATTTCATCGGTTCGTTCGGCATCCCAAAGACCATCTGTAGGAATGGCTTCCTGGATGTTTTTTACCAAATTTAAAGCTTTAGCCAAGGCATACACTTCAGTTTTGTAAAGGTCTGCGATAGGAGAGATGTCTACACCACCGTCGCCGTACTTCGTGTAAAAACCAATTCCGAAATCTTCCACCTTGTTTCCTGTGCCACAGACCAAAAGTCCGTTAATTTGTCCGTAATAATATAGAGTCAGCATTCTCAAACGTGATCTGGTATTGGCAAAAGCCAGCTTTTCGTTCGGAAACTCATCATCGTGAACATCAAAAGTTTTGTACAATTCTTCAAAAGCTGGGGAAAGATTTACAGACATCGCTTCAATGTTCGGGAATTTTGATTTTAAATCATCCATATGTTCCCACGCACGGTTTACCTGATCTTCTTTTTGACGGATTGGCATTTCAATCAATAAAGTTTTTAAACCGGTCATCGCTGCCAAAGTAGACACCACACCGGAATCTACACCACCGGAAACACCAATGACATATCCTTTAACACCTGATTTTTCTGCATAATCTTTCAGCCAATGTACAATATGATCTATTACTTTTTGTGTCTGCATTGTATATTTTTATTTTGTAAAATTCTCTTTTTTAAGTTGGTACCAAAAACAATTGTCCCCTTCATCAATAAAAGTGCCTTTTTCCTCAAAACCCAATTTCCTCAAAACATGGTTGGATGCGTCATTTTCTACATCAGCGTAGGCGAAAACTTGGTCGAGCTTCATTTCGTTAAAAGCATAATTCAAAACGGCAATTGAAGTTTCTGTGGCATAGCCTTTTCCCCAATATTCCGGTGTGAAACGGTACCCAAGATCGTGGATGTTTTTATGGTTATTGATTTCTTTAATCAATTTTAATCCGCTCCAGCCGACCAATTTCCCGTCTTCTTTATTGATAGCGGCCCATCTTCCGATTCTGTTTTCTGTATACTGATTTCGAATATTTTCAATCATCTCCACGCTTTGACTGATGTGGGTAAGAGGTTTTGTTCCGACATATTTTACGACTTCCGGATTGCTGTCCATTGCAAAAAAGGCTTCAGCATCTTCAGTAATTATTTCTCTTAAAATAAGTCTTTCTGTTTCGATGAATATTTTTGCCATTAATTTCCTTATTTTTGTGACTTAAATTTCATGTAAAAATAATGAAGATTTTTAGAATTGCCGCACTTTCATGCCTTTTAGTTTTAAGTTTAAACTCTTGTAAAAAAGAACAGGAAACTGACTGGAAGGTAGAAATAAAAAATCCTGCCGAAAAGGTGGAGGTCACCGATATTTCAAAAGAATTTTATGATCAGAATGTTCCTTTGGAGCAATTCACGTCGAAGTTTCCGTGGTTTCAGGGGACTGTTCCTGATGAAGATTTTGGCAAAAGGAGAGCTGATGCTCAGGAAATAAAAATCTACAAGGAGGCAATTGGCAAAATTGATCAGAAGAAGTTGCAGAGTGAGCTTCAGGATTTGTTTTCACACATTAAATTTTATTTTCCACAGTTTAAGAGTCCAAAAGTTTTCCTTTTTTCATCGGCTTTACAGATGATTCAGGATCCTCTTCTGTATGATGATAAAACCAATTTTCTGTTCATCGATATTTCAGGATTTATGGGTGATAAAAATGCTAATTATAAAGGATTAGAACTGTATTTTCAAAAATCAATGAACCCAAGCAATATCGTTCCGAAAGTATCCAGAATGTTTGCGGAGAATATTGTTCCGTATACAGGAAACAGTCAGAAATTTATTGATTTATTGGTATATAACGGTAAGGTTATGACTTTACAGGATGCTTTTTTACCTGAAATTCCTGATTATTTGAAAATGGATTATACGAAAGAGCAATACGATTGGTCAAAAGCCAACGAAGCTAATATTTATAATTATTTCGTTGAGAACAATCTGATTTTTGGTGATGATCATAGATTGGCAGAACGTTTCATTGCTCCCGGTCCGTTTTCAAAATTTTACACAGAAATTGATAACAGTTCATCTCCGATGGTAGGAATTTTTACCGGTTGGCAGATTTGCAGAGAATATTTAAAAAAGAAACCTGAAACAAAATTGGTAGACTTCCTGAAAATGGATGCTACACAAATTTTTAATGAAGCGGGTTATAAACCAAAATTAGAAGAATAAAATTGGGTTGACAGAGTGAAAGTTGATGGAAATGAAAGGGATTTATTTCTAAACTATTAACGGAGAACTAGCAACTGATTAAAAATAGTAGAAAAAATAGGAAAAATGAGAAAGACTCAAATAACAATAGATGTAGAGTTGGATGAAAATCACATCCCAGAATTGATGACTTGGAATGCAGCGGATGGCGGTGTAGAAAAAGAAGAAACCAAGGCAGTGATGATTTCTGTTTGGGATGAAAAGACATCAGAAGCTTTAAGAATCGATCTCTGGACGAAAGATATGCCGGTAGATCAAATGAAAATGTTCATGCATCAGATTTTTGTTTCTATGGGAAATACGTATCAGAGAGCGACCGGAGAAGACGATGTTGCTGCATGGATTGAGGATATTGCAGAAGAATTTGCTGTGAAATCGGCAATAAAAATGTAAGATGTTTTCGTTGCAGGATTTTTTTAAATATGTAAGACTTAAGAACAGAATAAGTCATATTTCTTTTTTTCTTGCTTTTATCTTAGACGTCATTTTCCTTGTCATATTTAATCTGGCTTCTTACAAAATTGCTTGGATTGTAGGGGTTATCATTTTTTATATAGCTTTGATTCCTGTGTTTGAGAAATTATTTGCTCACAAATATTTTAAGGATAAAAAAAACATCATCAGTTATATTTTTTTTAGAGAATATTTTGGGGATAGGAAATATAATATTCATGAAAATTTCTCAAAAAAAGAAATTGAAGACTTTATTGAAAACTTAGATTGTGAGGCCTTTATTTCAGAGAATAATATTCCGTCAGAATATTCTTTTGTGAAAAATGAAAGTTACAGTATACTGGAATTTAAAAATGTACACCTTAAACATTATACCAGAATAATTCCTTGGGAAATTGTATCATGGAAATACTCTTTTCGAGATAATGAAGGAATTGAGGAGTTCTTGGAAATTGAATATGTGAATGAAAGTAATGAGACCATTAAGGAAGAAATATTCTCTGATAGAATAAAGCAAAAAACTTCATTTCATCTCTTTTTACTATTTGTGATACATGATTTGAAGTATGGAAAAAGACTTTCTCTTCAAAGAGATTATTATATGAAAAAAAGAAGCTTTTTTAAAGTTGCTGTATTTGAATAAATCTTACAAACAGAAAAAATAAATAAGTAAACAATGTTAGAAAGCCGGATATCGAAAGTTTATACTAAGATCCAGTTTTATCATTCAGCTTTCAACAAAAAATTATAAAAAATGAATTTCAATACAAAAGTTATACACGGAGGACAACATCACGAATCTGCAACGGGTTCTGTGAATGTTCCTGTTTTTTTAACATCAACTTTCGCACAGAAAAGTCCGGGAGTACATTCAGGATACGAATATTCTAGAGCGGCAAACCCTACAAGACAGGCCTTGGAAGACTCTTTAGCAAGCATCGAAAACGGAGCAAGAGGTTTAGCTTTCGGTTCTGGTTTAGCTGCGATTGACTGTGTTTTAAAATTATTAAATCCGGGCGATGAGGTTGTTGCTGTAGACGATTTATATGGTGGAACGTACAGAATGTTCACCAGACTTTTCGAAAAATATCAGTTGAAATTTACTTTCGTGAATTTTGATGATGTGTCAAAAATTGCCGATGTTATTACTGATAAAACTAAATTGATCTGGGTGGAAACACCAACCAACCCATTGATGAAATTGGTTGATATTAAAGCAGTTGTAGAAATCGCAAAAGGTAAAGATATTTTGGTTGCGGTAGATAACACATTTGCAACACCTTACCTTCAAAGACCCATCGATTTGGGAGCTGATATTGTAATGCACTCTGCAACAAAATACTTAGGTGGTCACTCTGACGTTATCGCTGGAGCTTTGATTGCGAAAGATGCTGAATTGGGAGAGAAACTTCATTTCATTCAGTTTGCAAGTGGTGGAATTTTAGGACCACACGATTCTTATTTGGTGTTGAGAGGAATTAAAACATTGGCTTTAAGAGTTCAGAGACATTCTGAAAACGGAATGGCTGTTGCAAAGTACCTTGAGTCTCATCCGGCAGTTGCACAAGTGATTTATCCAGGATTAGAATCTCACCCGCAATATGAATTGGCAAAATCTCAGATGAAAGATTTCGGAGGAATGGTTTCTTTCACTTTTAAATCTGGAAAGAAAGAAGATGCAATTAAGTTTTTGGAGAAAGTAAGAGTATTTACTTTGGCTGAATCTTTAGGAGGCGTAGAATCTTTGGCGAATCATCCAGCTTTGATGACTCACGCTTCTATTCCTGCAGAAAAACGCGCGGAATTAGGAATTACAGATGATTTGGTTCGTCTCAGCGTAGGAATCGAAGATGCAGAAGATTTGATTGCAGATTTAGAGAAAGCATTCTCTTAAAATAATAAATCATCAACATCCGTTTTTACAGCGGATGTTGATTTTTAATTCAATTTAAATATGAATAATACAAGAAAAGCTCAGATTCAGGATTTACCTCAATTATCAGAATTATTTGATCAATACAGAGTTTTTTACCATAAAGATTCTGATATTCCATCTGCTGAAAATTTTCTAAAAGAAAGAATAGAAAAAGCTGATTCTGAAATTTTCGTTGCTGAAAGTGAAGGTCAATTAGTTGGCTTTGTACAACTGTATCCATTGTTTTCGTCAACAAGAATGAAGCGTTATTGGTTGCTGAATGATTTGTTTGTCAACGAAAATTATCGTGGAAAAGGTTTTTCAAAAGAATTAATCGAAGAAGCCAAAGAGCTGGCAAAATTGACTAATGCAGCAGGAATTCTTCTGGAAACCGGAAAATCAAACGACATCGGAAACCAATTGTATCCGTCTTGTGGGTTTGAGATTTACGATGAAGTGAATTTCTACGAGTGGACGAATAAATAATTGTGAATTGTCAATCGTCAATTGTGAATTTCTAAAATTACTCATTATAACATGACAGATTTTCAAAAATACATACAGAGATATTTAGATTTAATTCCATCTAAAAATTGGTTGGAAGAATTGAAATTGGTTGGTGAAAAAACGGTTTCGCTATATTCTTATTTGACCGAAGAACAGTCAAAGTTTGCTTATGCAGAAGGAAAATGGACGTTGAAAGAGGTGCTTCTGCATTTATCAGACACTGAAAGAGTTTTTCAATACCGAATTTTAGCTTTTGCAAGAGGCGAAAAATCTGAATTGCCGGGTTTTGATGAAGAAAGTTATGCAGCGAATTCTTTTGCCAACGATAGAAGCTTAGAATCTTTATTGGAGGAATATCAATCAGTAAGAAATTCATCTTTGATTTTATCGGAAACATTAAGCTCTTCAGTTTTAACTAATATCGGGACAGCCAATGGAAACCAAATTTCTGTGGAAACGATTTGTCAATTGATTGTGGGTCATAATATCCATCATTTGAATGTGGTGGAGGAAAGGTATTTGCCGGAATTGTAATGGACATAAACAAAAAAGTAATAGTTTTCAATCTGATTATTTTTGTTTCTTCTCTCTTTTTTACTGCTTTTACAGTTGTTGATCTAGGGAAAAGTGAAAATTATAAATCTATTCTGATTTTTCTTTTTGGTATCATCAGCTTTCTGGGTGGTGGAATTTTAGAATTTTTTGTTTGGTCCGCGAACATTTGGTTTTTTGTCTCAATTTTTTTCTTCTTTAAGAAAAAATATTCTTTATCAATAACATTCTCAACAATTGCTACAATTACTGCTTTGTCATTTATTTTTTGGAATAACATTTTAATTTCTGAAAATGGGAGAAAAGGTATTATAAATACTTTAGAAGCAGGCTATTTTTTGTGGATAGCTGCTTTTTTGTCGCTCTTAATTTCTGGAGTTTACTTAAAAATTAAAATAAATGGAACGAGAATTTAAAAGTTCGTTTTATTTAATCTATATAAAGCTTATTAAAAATGGAAAACATCATTAACATACTAAAGTCAGGCGGCACCATTCTCTATCCAACAGACACCATCTGGGGAATCGGTTGCGACGCCACAAACATAGACGCCATCAATAAAATTTTCGAGATCAAGAAACGCGAGAAAAATAAATCGATGATTATTTTGGTAGAAAATGAGAAGCGATTACAAGATTTGGTGGACGTTCCGGAAATGGCTTGGGAAATTATGGATTTGAGTGAAAAACCAGTCACTCTGGTATATCAAAATCCAAAAGGTTTACCTAAAGAATTATTGGCCGAAGACGGAAGCATCGGAATTCGTCTTGTAAAAGATTTGTATTGCAAAAAGCTAATTACAAAACTGAATAAACCTTTGGTTTCCACATCAGCCAATTTCAGTGGTGATAAAAGCCCTTTGCAGTTTTCTGATATTTCGAAAGAAATAATTGATTTGGTAGATTACGCAGTAGAAGAATACCGCGAAAAAGTTTCGCAGTATTCAGGTTCGTCAGTAATCAAAATATGGAGTGATAACAGAATCAAAGTTCTTCGTGAATAAAAGTTTTATCCAACATTTATAGAAATCTATTTCACATATTTTTGAAAAATTTCATCTTTTTCTGAGTAAAATTTCAATGCAAATTCTTGCCTGTTGTTAATCGATATATACGACAGATCTGCAGAAGAATTTTCATCAGATTGTTTTCCTTTTATAAATTTATCATTGATATCCAAGGTGTAGGAAAAGGTGTCAGGATTGTATCCTGAAGTGCCTTTAATATTGCTTACAGTTGTCGTTTTTGGTTTTACAGAAACATTCAGATTGTCGTCACTTTGTATTACAATGTCAGATTGGGCATCATATTCTACAATATTGATTTCACCTTCTTTTTCATAACGTATTCTTACAATGGTATTGATATGTTCATTATTCTTAAATAATGAAACAATAAAAGCCTGATATGCAATACCGTCACTTCCGAACCACCCTAAAGCATCAAAGTAAGGAGTAATTTTATTGGCATCGGCAATTTTTTTGTTGTAAAAGTTCTTGAGAAGATTATGCATTGGCTCAGCTCTGAAATAAAATCTTTCAATTTCATCTTTTCTTTCCAGTGTAGACATAGTTGAGTTTTTATAAACGATAGGGATAGGAGCAGTCGTATTTTTATCTGATTGTGTACCTGTTATTTTACTTGTTTTTGTATCAATTTCATACACAAAAGTATCTGGATTATAGGCTACATCTTTCCCTTTAATAATTTGTACGGAGGTGTTTTTTGTTGGAATAAAAGATATTTTTGTATTGCCGTTTTTAAGTTTTTCCAGATAGCAATCTGCATGAAACTCTACAAGATGCTCTTCATTATCAGAGGTATAAAGGATTCTCACCGTAGAATCTGCACGTCCGTTTTCGTCGTGTTGATCGGTAATCATCATTACGTTATATTTTATTCCAGAATTATCAGTGAAATCTATAAAATCTGTATAATAAACATTTTTAGCCTGAGAAAAAAGAATCGAAAACGAACACAAGAAGGCAATGAATAATAATTTTTTCATGGTAGTTAGTTTTAGTTATTACGTAAAGATAAAGAGTTTTAATAAATGATTTTAAATTATTTAAGATTTAATCTAATTCCTATATTTGCAAAAGTTTCATTTTTCATAGCATAAAGATGAAATTTCATATTTAGAATAATAATGACAATTAACCTCAATCAAAATAAAAATCTAAAACTTTTCAAGACAATTTCTGAAGTTGCTGCCGAAAACAATCAGTCGGTGTATATTGTTGGCGGGTATGTGCGTGACTTGTTGATGAAAAGGGAGGCTAGCACTGATATAGATTTTGTGACCGAACAAAGTGGAATTGAACTGGCTCAAAATGTCGGAATGAAAATCGATCCTAAAATGAAAGTTTCCGTTTTTAAAACTTATGGAACTGCGATGATCAGATACAAAGATCTCGAACTTGAATTTGTAGGAGCGAGAAAAGAAAGCTACACCGAAGATAGCCGTAAACCCGAAGTAGAAGGCGGAACGATTGAAGACGACCAAAAAAGAAGAGATTTCACTATCAATGCGATGGCAATTTCTTTAAATAAAGACAATTTCGGCGAATTAATAGACCCGTTTGATGGAATTGATGATCTGCAAAAACAAATTCTCAGAACACCTTTAGAACCTGCGCAAACTTATTCTGATGATCCTTTGAGAATGATGAGAGCGGTTCGTTTTGCCTCTACTCTAAATTTTACCATTGAAGAAAATTCATTAGACGCTATAAGACATGAAGCGGGGAGAATCAAGATCGTTTCTATGGAAAGAATCATGGTTGAATTTAATAAAATCATGCTATCAAAAAAACCATCTGTTGGCTTAAAACTAATGGAAGAAACGGGTTTAATGAAATTAGTTATTCCGGAATTGATTGATTTAAAAGGCGTAGAAGAAGTAGAAGGACAGACCCACAAAGATAATTTTTACCACACGCTGGAAGTGGTTGATAATATTTCTGAAAATACGGATAATCTGTGGCTTCGTTGGTCTGCATTGCTTCATGACATAGGAAAAGCTCCAACGAAAAAATTTGTAGACGGAACGGGATGGACTTTCCATGGGCACGAGTTTTTAGGCTCAAAAATGGTGAAGACCTTATTTCAAAAGCTGAAGTTACCTTTGAATGCCGACATGAAGTACGTTCAGAAAATGGTGAAATTGTCTTCACGTCCAATTGCGCTGATTACCGATGATGCGTCAGATTCTGCATTAAGAAGACTGTTGTTCGACGCAGGAGAAGATATGGAAGATTTGTTCACGCTTTGTAAAGC
The DNA here is from genome assembly GCF_001507335.1 of Chryseobacterium sp. JAH. Classification (GTDB taxonomy): domain Bacteria; phylum Bacteroidota; class Bacteroidia; order Flavobacteriales; family Weeksellaceae; genus Chryseobacterium. Next base: position 79,518 of record NZ_LMAH01000005.1, read on the forward strand.
AGATATAACGACCAAAAATTCCAAAAAACAGGAAAGATTCAAGAAAAATTTCCAATATGTTGCGGTTAAAATTAAAGAAGTTGAAGAAAAAGATCAGGTGAGAAACTTCCAGCCACCAATTTCAGGAGAAGAAATTATGGTGATGTTTAACCTTAAACCAGGGAGAGAAATTGGTATTTTAAAGGAAAAAGTAAAAGAAGCAATTTTGGAAGGAGAGATTGGAAATGATCATGAAGAAGCAAGAATGTTTGTGATTGCTCAGGCTGAGAAGCTCGGATTGTCAATTTAAGTCTGGTCAAGATAAAAAAAAGTACGGGGCGGTTTCAAAGAAACCGCCCCGTACTTTTAGATAAAATTTAAAACTAATGTAAATTAGTTAGCGTAAACATTCGTTGATCCCATACCTGTCGTAAACTTCTTGATTAAAGTTCCTGAAGTAGTGTAAACACTCATTTCACTTGCCTCAGTAAATGATTTCACATCAGATGTGAAAATTCTTCCGTCTACTACAGAAAATCCGTAAAGGGTAAAGTACTGACCACCATCAACAACTGTTATGATAGGAGCTGTAGGTGAAGCTGTTGCATTCACATCCATAGAATAGATCTTATTGTAAGAACTGAAAAAGAATCTTCCGTTATCAATTTGAAGGTGGGTTCCGTTAGCAATACCGGTAAGCGTAATTGTTTTCACAATTGCTCCGGCTGCAGAGATTTGATAGATATAAGAATCTGTAGTTCCTTCCGCAATTACATAAATATTATTATTGTAAGCAATAGTCTTGTTGATATTTCCGCTTGGTAAAGAAATTGGTGTACCTTCAATTTCGTTGGTTACCGTATTGATTTTTGTAAGCGTATTTCCAAAGCTGTACGTTGCATTCTGTACAAAAACGTTTCCTCCCGCTACCACAACTCTTTCTGCTGTATTAGTAAAAGTAATTTTTTTCACGAAAGATAAATCTGAAGTTTTGTATACATTGACAGACTTAGGACCATTGTACTGATCATTAGATACATAAAGCATATTGTTAGCAACTGCCATATAACGAGGATTATTCAGTTGGCTGGTGATTTCTCCTGTTTTTTTGAAAGTATAACGGTTTACTACTTGAATTTTGTTTGAGTTGTTCAATAAAAGATAAGCCTGATCTCCGTTATAAGCGATAGTCTGAAGTACATCACCCAGATTTTCATTTGCATTATTAGCCTTATAGATGTCGTTTTGTACAAAGTTCAGATCTTTAGTTATAAAACTTACATCAGCATTAGGTACTCCAAAGTTTCCTTCATTTGTTATGAAGTAGCCGTTTTCATAAGTTGGGCTTGCAACTATTTCTTCGTAGTCAGACGAACACGAGATATTAAATAGTAAAACCAATCCTAAGACAAGTTGTAAAAATCTAGTCATTTTCATAATATAGTTAATTTTAAAAATTTATTGTTCCTGTGATACTGTAATTTCTTTTTGGTAGAGGGTAATAAGCTACCGTTTCATAAATAGTATCTGTAATATTGTTGACTTTAAATCCTAAAGTGTATTTTTTAAAGATCGTTGCCGAAGCACCTGCATTCATTACAAAGTAGGGCTGTAGCGCTTTTGGTCTGCTCTCATCTGTCGTGGTGTATGTCAATCCGTTAAACATTCCCTGAGCATAAACTTTCAGGAATTTGAATTGATAATCTCCGTTCATAAATACTTTGTGCAACGGAACATAGGTCAACTGTTTCTGGCTTTCTAAGTTTATGGATTTTGTCAAAATATATCCTGCACTCAGCTTGATGAAATGTGTATTAAACTTTTTTTCGTAGCTCAACTGGGATTCTAAACCATAAGACTCAACTTTGTTCGTGTTAGTTGGAGCCCAGTAGCCTAATCCGGTGTCAAGCCAGCGAATCATATCGGTGATACGCATGTAGTAAGGCGTAATGCTTAATTTAAAATCCTGCACTTTGAATTCATGGTTCATATCTGCCTGATTGGAAGTTTCTGGTCGTAGGTTTAAATTTCCTCCCGGAGTCCAGTATAGGTCGTTGAACGAGGGGAATCTGAAGTTTTTTGAAAAATTTAAGTTCACACTGTACCAATTTGAAGCTTTCCATTTTCCTGAAAATGAATATAAGAATGGCGAATTCAAATCTTCGACAAAATCTTTCTTTACTCCCGCTTCAAAACGCAGATTTGATGTGGTAAAATACCTCAGTAGTCCTGCAACAGAACCTACATTCCTACTTACTTTTTTAATCCCGGAATCTCCTTGCCCTTCACCTTGATTTTGCTGAAATTCTCCTATTACATTTACATTCCACTTTGGACTGATGAAATAATTGAAGTCATTTTTTACAATATAATTTTTATTAATTCCGCCGCTTGTGCTTGGAGCTTTATAGATTCCAAAATATTGAAAATTGTCTTCTGTGTAAGCAGCTTTTAGGGTATTTGAAATTCTGTTTTTGCTAATATCCCACGATAACAAACTTCTGACAGTCTGTGCCTCATATTTACTTTTATTCCCATTTTCTGAAAAAATAGGATAGTTTTGTGAAGCATCATAAATCTGACTTTGCCAAGACAATATCTGTCTGTCAGCTATCTTGTAGGAAACTCCTACATTATAAGTGGTGTTGTAGAATTTCCCGTTTCTGTTGATATAATTTTGGGCTTCAGGAACTTCATAATCATTTTCACTAATCACATAATTCCCGGATACTTTAAAACTGAATTTCTCATTGCTGTAAGATGCTTTCAGAAAATTATTAAACGTTCCAAATGAGGCAATTTCAGAATTTAATAATCCATTAACACCCTGATTGAAGCTTAATTCATTGTTTAAATGAATGCTTCCGCCAATCGCGCCGCTTCCGTAAATAACACTTCCGCCGCCCGATTTTACTTCCATCTGATCGTAACCGAAAAGCGCAATATTATTGACATCGCCCTGACCTAAAAACTGAGAATTGATGTTGATTCCATTCCAGACAAAAGCAGTTTGCTGAGCAGTCGTTCCTCGAAATGATGGTGAAGAAACGGCACCACGGCCATTTTCTTTGATGTAAACCGGAGATTGAAAACGTAAAACTTCTGAAAGATTAGAGGAGTTTTTTTGAATGTCATCAGGAGTCAATGTAGTAATCTTATGAAAAAGTTTTACCTTATTCATTTGATTGTCAAAAATATAGACCGTATCAATTATTTTCTCCTGACCAAAGTACAGAGATAAATTGAAAACGGTACAGGCAAAGACTAAAGAACTTTTTATACTCATATCATTTTGCTTTTCCTCCGAAAGCAATAATTTTATTTATGTTAAAACTTGGCAGGTCTCCTGACTTTCGTTTTTCTACACCTTCCCGTGTTAGCAGTGGCTCTTTGTAGAAAATTTTAATACGATTTACAGTTGCGGGGACAGCTTGGGATTTTCGCCCAATTCCCTATTAATTCCAATACCTTGGAAACCAAAATTTTTGCAAAGATAGGTTTTTATAAAGAAATACAAAATTGAAAAAAAAGGATGTTGTTTTTTGTTAATAATTAAATTGGAGAAAAGAGTTAAAGTCTGGACATTCTTTGCCTTGATGAAGAAAGATTATAAAAATGTAGAATCAAAATAAAAAGGTAGCAGGTCTTTGATAGAATTTACCTTAAAAACTTCTTCATTTAGATTGGAAAAATAGACGTCAATATTTTCGTTCTGTTTGGTTTCGTATTCCATCAAACTTTGTCTGCAGGCTCCACATGGTGGAATAGGTGGAGTTTTCTCTGAGAATTCTCTTGGCCCGCCAATAATAAATATTTTCTTGATCTTTTGATTAGGGAAATTGGCACCTATCCAAAACAAGGCTGTTCTTTCCGCACAAAGTCCGGAAGGAAAAGCAGCATTTTCCTGATTGCTACCGTGATAAATTTCACCATTTTCCAGCAAAACAGAGCAACCCACGAGAAAATCGGAGTAGGGAGCATAGGCATTTTCGCGTGCAGATTTTGCTGTATCAAAAAGTTTTTTTTCACTTTCGTTCAGTTCACTCTTGCTTTTGAAATGCTCGTATCTTATAAGTATATCTTTTTTCATTTTGTTGCCTTAAAAAGGGCGATAAATGTAACCCTTTTTATGAAAGCTGGCAACATCTTTGTTACGATACTAAATTTGTAATTTTAAACTTTTAAAAAAATAAAATTCATGTTATATACTCCGATAAAATTTAGAAATGTAGAACTGAAAAATCGTTGGGTAATGTCACCCATGTGTATGTATTCTTCAGAAAATGGTTTAGCCGATGATTTTCATTATGTACATTATGGAAGTCGCGCTCAAGGAGGTACTGGTTTGCTTATCGTAGAGGCATCGGGCGTAGAGCCACGCGGTAGAATCACCAATCACTGTATGGGAATCTGGAATGACGAACAGGCCGCAAAACTTCAAAACATTGTAGAATTTGTGCACAAAAATTCAGACTCAAAAATAGGAATTCAGATTGCTCATGCAGGAAGAAAGGGCTCAACCTGGGAGAATAAACAGATTTCTTTGGAAGAAGGCTGGGAAACCATTGCTCCAAGCCCCATCCCATATCATCCATCGGAGAGAATTCCGCATGAGTTATCTTTAGAGGAAATCAAAAACTTAGTTCAAAACTTTAAGGACGCAGCGGAAAGAGCGGTCAATGCAGGTTTTGATGTGATCGAAATTCACGCAGCACACGGATATTTAGTGCATCAGTTTTTATCGCCGCTTTCAAACGTTAGAACTGATCAATACGGCGGAAGTTTTGAAAACAGAACGCGTTTTCTCCTTGAGATTGTTGACGCTGTGAATGAAGAGTTGAATGAAAATGTAGCTCTGTTTGTAAGGATTTCGGGAACTGAATATGCCGAAAATGGTTGGGATATCAATGACAGTGTGGAATTGGCTAAAATTCTTAAAAATCATTCGGTAGATTTGGTAGATGTTTCAAGTGGTGGAAATATTCACGGAGCGAAAATTTCTGTATTTGACGGTTATCAGGTTCCTTTTTCTTCGGAAGTAAGAAATGAAGCAGATGTAAAAACCGGAGCTGTGGGACTGATTACTTCTACGCAGCAGGCTGAAGAAATTTTACAGATGGGTGATGCTGATTTGATTTTTGTAGCGAGAGAAATTCTGAGAAATCCATACATAGCTGTTCAGGGTTCTTTTGAAATGAAAAAGGATAGTTTTTTTCCGCATCAGTACCTGAGAGCGAAAATTTCTTCTTAATTTTAGCATCAGTAAAATCACAAATTAAAATATGAAGATTGAAGACTTTATGCTGCCATGTCCTAGCAAAAAATTCTTAGGGATAGAATGTTTTGGATGCGGTACCCAAAGAGCAATAGTTTTGGTTTTTGAGGGAAAGTTTGCAGAAGCATTTTATATGTTTCCTGCAGTGTATACTGTACTGCTTTTTTTTGGTTTTGTGGCAGTCAATTTTATTGACAAAAAAAGAAATTACGGACAGGTTTTAATATTTTTAGCAATTATTAACTCACTAATCATGGTATTTTCTTACTTTTATAAACATTATTTTTAAATCAAAATATTAAACATTAAAAAAATCAAATTATGAATCAACAGAAGTTACCAAATGCTACGGCAGTACTCGTATTAGGAATCGTCTCAATTGTAGGATGTTGCTGTTATGGAATTTTAGGTCTTATTGCTGGTATTATCGGCTTAGTTCTTTACAAAAAAGATAATGAACTTTATCAGGCAAACCCAACTCTTTATTCGGATTATAACAACTTGAAAACGGGTAGGATTTTAAGTATTATAGGAATTTCTTTAAGCGTACTTTATATTGTTTCAATAATTATTTCAGGATTTGTTTTAGGATGGGATGCCGTAACTAATCAGGAATTGATGCAGGAAAGATTAAGAGATTTGCAAAATCAATAAAAATTAAGAATACTAATTATTAAACCGCAGCAATGCGGTTTTTTTTTATTTTGTTAGTTTGCAAAATTGTAGTCAATTGATGTGAAAATTTCTGCTTACGAAGAAGTCTGGACGAAAAACTAAGTCAAGACTTATCTTTGTTATGGCCCACAGAGCAAAGACTGTCTTTAGAGATAATCTTTTTTATAGCTAGTCTGAAACAGAATGCATTTAAAAACAGATGTAAACTGCCAAAAATTCAAAAATAGGGATGGACTTCTGCAAAAAAAAGACTTCCCTGCAATAGAGAAGTCCTTAATTTTTATAAATTAAATTATTACTTTACCAAAAATTTCAAACTTTTTTCATCCAGCTTTAAAATATAAATTCCCTGCTGAAGATTTCTTGTTTTAATAGATTTTCCGTGTTTAAAAGGTTGATCAAAAGCCTGCATTACTTTCCCCTGAAGATTGTAAATTTCGGCTTTCTGGATGTTTTCAGTTTCTCCTTTTACGAAAATTTCCTGATTGGTAATAGGATTAGGGTATACCTGTAACTTTTTTGTTTCACTGTAATCTGTTGACACAATACTCTGCTTTGCAGTTCCCGCAGAACAGGTCCAGTTTAGATTGTCGATCGCCACTCTGTTGCTGGATGAGTTATTCACCAGACTTACCACCACATTTCCTGAAATATTGATATTACTGATCGTAGTGGTTGTTGCAGTGGTGCTGTAAGGAATTGTTCCCACATTTACACCGTTAACAAGAACATTAAAAGTTCCGTTGCTTCCGCTGAATTTTAATTGTGTAGTCACTGTTAAAGAAGTTATTCCGTTACTGAAACTGCTTGACTTTAACGAACCGTTCCTTACCGTAATGGCTTTATTCGAGATCGTTTGGTCGCTTCTTGAATCTGTGGCCGTCCAGGTAATTCCACCGTTGGTCCAGGTTTTTGTAGTGTAAGATGATGCGCTTGTGGACGGAATTGTTTCGAAGGTCTCGTTCACACAATTCGTAGGAGTTGTTGTTCCTGCATTCGTCGCTGCTGATACAGTTGAACTGTTTGCAGATACATTTCCTGCTGCATCTTTCGCTTTTACGTAAAAGCTGTAGGTTGTAGAAGGATTCAACCCGGTAACGGTAGTTGATGTTGAAGTCACATTAGATTTTAAGCTTCCATTCATATAAACATCGTACGAAGTTACAGCTACATTATCTGTTGATGCACTCCACGTTAACGAAATACTGCTGGATGTCTTAGCCGGAATGGAAAGATTGGTTACTGTAGTTGGAGCTTGTGTATCATTGGTAGGAGTTTGTGATCCCCAAATTTGATTCACATAATTTGGATTGTCAATAAACGGATTTCTGTTTCCCTGAAAAGTATATGAAGCATTATTTCTGTTGATTTCAGCTTGAGATACCGGATCTTGCGTATGCCACGCTAAGAGTACATTAAGTTCCCAGGTCTGCAATCCGGGAAAAGCAGAACCTCCAAGCATATTTCCGGAAGAGAAAGATGATAACTGACTTTGATATCTTGTGACAAAGTAGAAAACCATTCTTGCAACGTCGCCCTTGAACTCATCAATAGGTTCGAAAACCGTTCCTGAGAATCCGGAAGAAGACGAGCTTCCCAGTTTCGATCCGTTTTGAGACGTGAAAGTGGTGCTTCCCACTTTTCCAAACGGATAGTTAGAGCGCATTCCGTTTACTTTTCCGTCGGTTGCTCTGATGAAGTGGATGTCATTTTTCATCGGTGAAGCTTCATTGAAAAAACTTTGAGGAACGATATGCTCACGGTTGTAGCAGTTTCCCTCAGTAGAATACGTCCCGCATTGGTTGCTTCCCGGTGTATAATTGTAAGGATCAGATGAGCTTGGCCTTTCAGAATAAATATCGAGAATGCTACCGTCGTTTTCGTAATTTTTATCGATATCTGTCGTTTGGTAGGCAGTCCAAAGTCCGCCATAACCCTTGTCCTGATGTCCGCTGGTAATAATGTTGCTGAGCGCAGTTTTCAGAGGTGCACCAGTAAGTCCGTTTGCCGACGAATAATATCCTGACGGCGCCTGTGCATGGGCAAGTTGCGCCAATACTGTGAATAGGAATAGTTTTTTCATAATAATAAATTGATGTATGTTGATTACAATTTTAAGAATATAAAATAACATGATCATTGAAAATATCAAAATCTTGTATGAATTTTTATTAAAACAAAAAAGCGGGCTCACTGATTTATTTCGAAACAATGAATCAATAGTTTTCGTCACTTATTTTTAATTTTAATTCAAATTAAGTGGGTTATTAAATAATAATTAATTGATAAATGTCATAAATTTTTATGAAATAGTAATGTATGAAAGATTTACTTTTGAGGATTATTATTTTTATTTAGAATGATTAAAAATTTATCTACTAAGCTTTTTTTAGGCTTATCAATCTCAGGGTGTATTTCAATCTCTGGACAGTGTACTCCAATCAGTGAATTTTCAGAAAATTTTGACACCTTGTCGTGTTGCAATATGGGAGTAGTTCCAACATGTTGGAACAGTATTGTTACTCAAGGCGGTAATCAGATTATCTCGTCTACAACTCCGGCCTCTGGCGTAAGTAACGTATATCAAAATGGTTATCAAAAAGTTTCAATTGTTATTCTGCCACCGTTAAGCAATGTTAATGCAGGCACGCATCATTTCAGATTCAAGGCGAGAGCCAATTCAGGTCCGGGACTTTTAGAATTTGGATATATGACCGACATCAGTGATATGGCTACTTTTGTCATCTTGCAACCAATAACAATTACTAACAGTACATATGACAGCACAGCTGAAAGAACTATAGATGTCCCAACAACCGTTCCTACAAACGCACGATTGGCCATAAGAAACCCGGGAACAACTTGGGCAGGGCATTACTGGGATGATGCTGTCTGGGAATCGAAGTCAATACTGGGAACAGATGAAAATAACAAAAGAAAAGAATTCAGGATCTACCCGAATCCATTTAAAGATGTCATTAATATTTCAGGTATAAAAAATGCAGAACGATTAAATGTAAGTGATGTTTCAGGGCGAATTCTTAAAACAGTTGTAAAGCCAGCGTCGGAAGTTAATTTAAACGATTTGAAATCTGGCGTGTACATGATGACAATTGAATCAAAAGACGAGAAAGTGCAGGCATTTAAAGTTATTAAAGAGTAAAAAATTATTAGCAGGCCTATAAAAAAAGATCAATACAGTTGTATTGATCTTTTTTACTTAGAATCTGGAGAGATTTTATTTTTTCATTCCCGGAGGATAATTTGCCATAATTTCGGCTACAATCTGAGGAATTTGTTTTTGTTTAGCTTGTGGTCTGTCAACAGATATTCCACTTCCGATACCCTGCCAAACTAACTTGTTTGTTTTAGAATCAATTAGATCTACAATAATTGCACCTTCGTTGTAATTGCTAGACCAGGTTCTGTTCATACCGATTCCCCATCCAAAGCCGCCGCCCCAACCCCACATTCCGCCTGGATTTGAAGTCGTGATATCGGTTACTTTTTTGTGATTGGCTTTTACGTTAACAATCAAATCAGGATTGTCACCAGACTGAAGACCTTTTGCCTGCAATTGCTTCGACAATTCGTTCAACACTCTGTCTTTATCAATATCATTCAGCTTAAGATCGTCAATTCTTATTTTATATGTTTTATAAGAGGTGAAGTTTGCGGTTTCTGCATAATCTGAACGTACTTTAAAAGGACTGCAAGAAGATAAACCTAAAGTTGCTGCCAGCAAAATAAAAATATATTTCTTCATATTATTAATTTTTTTTGTTGATTTTTATAAATGTGTCTGTCTTTTTATCGTAACCGTACGGGCAGTGTTTACAACCACTTTTGCAGCAATATCCGCGTTTCAGATGGAATTTTTCTGTAAAAACCTTGTAACCTTGCTCGTTATAGTAAAAGTCTTCATGTTCTTTGATGTCAAAATTCGCCATAAGTTAAATCAAAACTTTTATATTTGTTATTATGATAATTGTGTGCCAAAAGCTGCTCAAAAATACAAAAATAAACGGCATTACACTCTATCCTTTTATATTCATCAAAAATCCTGATGATCGAAAGAATGAAGTGCTTATCAACCATGAAAAAATCCACCTGAGACAACAGCTGGAATTACTGATTATTTTTTTTTATTTGGCCTATATTGCAGAATATTATTATCATTTATTTAAATTGAAAAATGCTCACCAAGCCTACCATGCAATCTCTTTTGAAAGAGAAGCCTATTGTAATGAGCTTGATTTAAATTATCTTAAAAAAAGGAAACCCTGGACATTCTGGAAATATTTTAAATAAATTATTTTTCGTTTTGCCATTCTTTCTCAAAATCTTTCTGCGTTTTTTGCGGTGCAAAATACCTGTCGTGATTTTGCTTGATATCATAAGCGATTGCTTTGTCGATAAGAATGTTTAGATCAGGTATTATCCACTCGGGCGAACCTTTTTTCTCTTGACCATTAGTGAAAGCTTTTATAGCTTTTCCGTCTTTCATTTCTATCTTCAATAATAAACAGGGATCCATAAAACCAGAACATGAATAACCGGTATATATTTTGTCGACAGTACTGCCATCGTTAAAAGTTATTTGCAATTGTAGTAAATTTCTGGGCTGAGTGGATTTTACACCAGATCTCGCATAGCTTTGAATGATTTTAATTGTTTTTAAATAAGTAAGGGTATTTTGTCTGCTTTCTACTATATATCCCGGGTGTGTTACACTTTGAGTATGGTCATCTAGCTGCTTTTCGATTTCAGCATTAAACATATTGATGATTTTCGCATTTTCTTTATCCGAAATGTCAAATTCAGATTTTGTGGGTATCAGATCGCTAAATATCCAGTACAGGAAAATTGCTAAAGAAATAACTCCTATCAAAGTCTTAAAAGTAGTGCTGATTTTCATGTTGTATTTTTAAAAATTAAAAATAAGAATTCTCATTTAAAATAATTTCTGGAAATTTGCATCAATGAAAATTCCAGAAATTCATATTCCGATTGTTGAAATTCCAATTGAGAAAAATGTGAAACTCTTTATCAAAAGAGAAGATCTCATTCATCCTCAAATCTCAGGGAACAAATACTGGAAGATTTTTTATAATCTTAATTATTATCTTGAAAGTAGTCCCGAAAAACCTATAATTATAACATTTGGTGGTGCTTACTCCAATCATATTTCTGCGGTTTCAGCGGTTGGGAATATATTTTCGATTCAGACCTTAGGAATTATCAGAGGGGAAGAATTAGAGAAAAAATGGATAGATAATCCCACTTTGGTTACAGCCAAAAGAAATGGGATGAATTTTAGATTTGTTACTCGCGATGATTATCGCAATAAGCAAAAAATGACAGAATTACTACAAATTGAATTTCCAGATGCTTTGATCATACCCGAAGGAGGAACGAATGCAAAAGCTGTTGAGGGCGTTAAAATGATGCTGAATAACGATACAAAAGATTTTGATTATCTTTGCACCGCAGTTGGAACCGGAGGTACTATTGCTGGGATTTCGCATTTTTGTGAAGGAAATCAGAAAGTTATAGGTTTTAAAGTCGTCGAAGACACTTCTTTAGAAAACAGGATTTCAGAATTAACCTCAAAAAGAAATTATCATCTAACCGATGCGGCTCTTGGCGGTTACGGGAAAATAAATGATGATAACGTACGTTTTATTAATGATTTTAAAATGAAGTATGATGTTCCGTTAGAACCTGTGTACACAGGGAAAATGATGCAGAAAGTTTTTGAGATGATTGATGATAATTATTTTCCTGCAGAGAGCAAAATTTTATGTTTTCATACCGGAGGTTTGCAGGGAATAGAAGGAGCCAACATGCTTTTAGAAAAACAAAATAGAAATTTAATCCGATAAAGTTGAACAACTTGAAGCAGTTATTTAAAGATAAGCTGACTTTATGAGTTTTCACTTAATAATTCAAAAAAATAGAAACATGAAAAGACTATTCTTACTCATTAGCCTTTTAGTTTTATCAAAGTTCTCGGCTCAGACATGGGCTACTGAAGACCAATACATCCAAAAATTTGCACAGTACGCAGTTGAAGAAATGGAAAAATACAAAATTCCGGCTTCAATCACGCTTGCACAGGGTCTTTTGGAAACTGGTGGCGGACAAAGCCGCCTGGCTCAGGAAGGGAAAAATCATTTTGGAATAAAATGTAAAGAAGACTGGACGGGTAGAACCATGAAGCATACCGATGATGCTCCTAATGAGTGTTTCCGTGTGTATGATGACCCAAAACAATCTTACGAAGACCATTCTATATTTTTGGCAACGAGAAAATACTATACGAAGCTTTTTGATCTGGATATGAAAGACTATAAAGCGTGGGCTCACGGTCTGAAAAAAGCAGGTTACGCAACCAATCCGCGATATGCCTCGATTCTTATAGGCAAAATCGAAAGATATAAGCTGTATGAATTTGATGATGTAAAATCTACCGAAGTTCTCTATGCGGTTCTGAAAAAATACCCAGATTTGAAAAATGACCAGACATTCATGGCTCGTTTAGAACCTTCAAAAAAAATAAAAAAAACAGAACCTGTTACTATAAAAGTTCCGTACAAGCCGTCATCGTATGCTCAACAGCAAAAAAGAGTAGAACGCATTAAAACAAAAACTGAAATTCTTAATTCTATTTTAATTAAAAGCCACCCAAATGGAGGTTTGAAATATGTAGTGATTCCTGAAGATACCAATATTCAGTTTATTGCCAATAAATTTAAAATCAGCGACAGCAAACTGACAAAATGGAATGACCTGCAGTCTGATATTCTGAAAAAAGATGATATTGTATTTTTGGAATCGAAAAATTCTGATGGAAATACACCGACTTACAAAGCCGATTTCGGTGAAGATATGCACGACATTGCACAAAAATTTGGTGTAAAGCTCAATAAATTATACGCGAAAAACAGAATGGAAGAGGGGCAAAAACCTGCTGCCGGACAACTTATTTATCTTATTGACAAAAAACCAAGAAACTAAACTTTAGTTGCCGGTTTTGGGTAAATTTTTTTGTTTCTTTTTTACTCTTTCGCAAAAAAAAATATTGCTCATCAGAGCAAAAGTAACAGAAGAAATGATTTTAAAAAAAAAGATTTTCAAAAGTTTGCAAAAATGTAACGCATTTATTTTGTTCACTTTTGAAAATCTTATATTTAAGATGTGCCTTTTGTGTTTTTTGCATTTGAAAAATGTCACTTAATAAACCCTGTTTTTATATCAATTATCAATTATAAAAAATGAAATACCAAAGAAGTTCAGCTTTATTTGAAGAAGCCTACAAATATATTCCGGGAGGGGTAAACTCTCCTGTTCGTGCCTTTAAATCTGTAGGCGGAGTGCCTGTTTTTATGAAATCGGCAAAAGGTGCATATCTTACAGATGCTGATGATAATACCTATGTGGATTACATCAATTCTTGGGGGCCTGCAATTTTAGGCCACACCCATCCTGAGGTTTTGGAAGAATTAAAAATTCAGGCTGAGAAAGGATTTTCGTTCGGTGCACCCACTGAGTTGGAAACGGAAATTGCCAAATTCATCACAGAAAATGTCCCGAATATTGATCAGATCAGAATGGTTTCGTCTGGTACAGAGGCATGTATGAGTGCTGTTAGATTAGCAAGAGGTTTTACAGGAAGAGATAAAATTGTAAAGTTCGAAGGGTGTTACCATGGGCATTCAGATTCGTTTTTAATAAAAGCGGGTAGTGGTGCTGCTACTTTTGGAAACCCAAATTCTCCTGGAGTAACTGAAGGAACAGCGAAAGATACTTTGTTGGCAAGATATAATGATTTTGAGCAGGTTCAGGATTTATTCAGACATAATCAGGGTGAAATTGCAGCGGTCATCATCGAGCCGGTGGCCGGAAATATGGGTTGCGTTTTGCCTGAAAATAGTTTTCTGCAAAACTTAAGAAAAATATGTGACGAAAACGGAGCTTTATTAATTTTCGATGAAGTGATGACCGGTTTTAGACTGGCGTTTGGTGGTGCACAGGAGATGTATAGCGTGAAAGCTGATTTGGTAACCTACGGAAAAGTAATCGGTGGAGGTCTACCGGTTGGTGCTTTTGCCGGAAGAAACGAAATTATGGATTGTCTTGCTCCGAAAGGCGCAGTTTATCAGGCCGGAACGCTAAGCGGAAATCCTTTGGCAATGAGAGCTGGTCTAAAAACTTTACAGCTCATTAAAAAAGATGAAAATTTCTTCAATAATCTTAATAAGACTACAGAAACTTTGGATTTTGAAATTGGGAAAATTTTAAATGAAAAAGGTATAGAGCATAAAATAAACAGAAAGGGTTCGATGATGTCGGTATTTTTTCATATCAACAGGGTTTCGAATTTTGATGAAGCGCAGAATGCCAATCATTCGCTATTCAATAATTTCTTTCATCAGATGTTAACCAACGGAATTTATCTTCCGCCAAGTGGCTACGAAACGTATTTTATAAGCGACGCCATAAAAGATAAAGAAATTGATATGACCTTGGAAGCGGTTAGGAAATTTCAATATTCTTAAAGTACATGTTTATAATGATTAGAAAAAGATGAGGGATTTCCTCATCTTTTTTTATTATCTGAAAATGAATTTAAATAGGTTAAACATATAATGTTGTTTTTCGCATAGTTAAATTTTTGTTTTTATATAGTTTTTTAGTAAATGATTGGTTTTTGATAATTTTTTGGCAAATATTTTGATATTATTTTAATAATTAATTCAAACAGTATAGAAAACTAATAATCGCCATATATTAACATTTTTAATTTTTATCGTGATGAAACACCTACTAGAAAACCAGGAATTTCGACTGAATGAAATCCTATTTGAAAACCGTAACAAACAATACGGCGCCTATGTTTTAAGAAATGAATCAGACAGAATTCTGACGAAATCACTTTTTATAGGGGTGAGTCTTCTGGCAGTAATTTCTATTACGCCAATGATTATTTCGGCGTTTAAAACTGTTGAACCAGTGACAGACGGAGGATATGTACTTCCTCCACCGGTGTTTATCCCAGAAGATCCTACTGTAAAGCCACCTGTGAAAATTGAGCCTGTAAAAGTTACACCACCTCCAAGTGTAAAACAGTATAATGCGGAAGTAGTAACACCTACAAGAAATGCAGACGAAAGTAATATTGTGAAAGATATTCCGAAAGATGCAGTTGCTGGTGTGAAAAATGATTTTATTGCACCTCCTGCTACAAATACATATGTTCCACCAACAACAATTCCAGGAACTGGACCGGTTATTAAAACGGTACAACCTCCAGTGGTAATTGTTAAAGATAAAAATGCAATTGAAGTGGCTGCTGTACAGGCAGATTTCGAAGGGGGAATAGAGTCTTTCAGAACTAAGGTGATGAATAAATTTGACGGATCCGGTTTTGCTTCTGATGATGTAATGAAAACGACGGTTACTTTTATTGTAGAAAAAGACGGAACAATTTCAGGAATTAAGGCAGATGGACGTGACTCAGATTTTAACGCAGAAGCATTAAGAACCATCAAATCTGTAAAAGGCAAATGGATTCCTGGTAAAAATAAAGATGGAGAAGCTGTAAGAAGTTATTTCAAGTTTCCTATTTCCATGAAGTTCGATAATTAAGATTATTCAAAAACAAATCTTTTCACTTATCCACAAAATGCTATTTTTTGTGGATAATTTTTTTAATGTCTAAAATCCTTATTAACAATATTTTAACTCATCTTTCGTTTTACCCATTCCTTGAAAGCAGAGAAAAAAGTGTATTTTTGAAACTTAAAGTTCAAGCAATGGCAAAAATCATAGGTATCGCTAATCAAAAAGGGGGAGTAGGAAAAACTACAACCGCTGTAAACTTAGCCGCAGCATTAGGGGTATTAGAGAAGAAAATATTAATCATCGACGCAGATCCGCAGGCTAATGCGACCTCTGGTCTTGGTGTTGAAGAGGTTCAGTACTCTACGTACAACCTTTTGGAGCACAGTGTGGAAACAAGAAACTGCATTCAGAAAACAACAACTCCGAATCTAGATATCGTACCTTCTCACATCGATTTGGTAGCCGCAGAAATTGAATTGGTAGACAAAGACAACCGTGAGTACATGTTGAAAAAAGCCTTGGCAACAGTAAGAGATGACTATGATTATATCATCATCGACTGCGCACCAAGTTTAGGTTTGATTACCGTGAATGCACTTACTGCTGCAGATTCTGTAATTATTCCGATTCAGTGCGAATATTTTGCTTTGGAAGGTTTGGGTAAACTTTTGAATACGATTAAAAATGTTCAGAAAATACATAATAAGGACTTGGATATTGAAGGTTTGCTTTTGACGATGTATGACAGTAGATTGAGATTGTCTAATCAGGTCGTGGAAGAGGTGAACGCTCATTTCCCGGAAATGGTTTTTGAAACCATCATCAGTAGAAATGTAAGATTAAGCGAAGCGCCAAGTTTTGGTGAAAGTATCCTCAACTACGATGCAGAAAGTAAAGGAGCAATCCAATATCTTCAGTTGGCAGAAGAAGTGCTGCTGAAAAACGAAAATTTAGTAAAGAATTAAAGATAGTTTATAGCAATTGGCTGTTTCTGATTGCAAATAATTGATAACACATTAACGCAAAAAGCTGTAGGCTAATTGCCATATGCATAATATGAAAGACAAAAAAAGAGCGATGGGGCGTGGTTTAGGTGCGATTTTGAGCGCAGAATCTAAAGCTACGGTAAATTCAGCAACTGATGAGGGAGCTGAAAATTTTGTAGGAAATATCATGGAGGTTTCTATTGAAGATATTTACCCTAATCCCACTCAGCCAAGAACTTATTTTGACGAAAAAGCATTAAACGAACTTGCACAATCCATCAAAAATCTTGGAGTAATTCAGCCGATTACTTTAAGAAAAGATGGTGAGAAATTTGAAATCATATCTGGAGAAAGACGTTTCAGAGCAAGTAAAATTGCAGGTTTAACCTCGGTTCCTGCTTACATTCGTTTGGTGAATGATCAGGAATTGCTTGAGATGGCTCTTGTTGAAAACATTCAGCGTGAAGATCTTGACTCAATCGAAATTGCATTGACCTACCAAAGGTTGATGGAAGAAATTGGAATGACTCAGGAAAATCTGAGCCAAAGAGTAGGGAAAGACAGAAGTACAATTACCAACTCTATCAGATTGCTGAGATTAAATCCGGATATTCAGAATGCCATCAGAAGTGGCGAGATCTCTGCAGGACACGGTAGAGCAATTATCAGTCTTGAAAATGAAGAACATCAGCAGGCATTATTTGAACTGATTATCAAAGAAAAACTGAACGTGCGCCAAACTGAACAGGCAGCGATTGCATTCAAGAATCCGAAATCTCCTGCAGCGAAAAAAGCAAAGGTTGAGCTTTCTAATAATTATAGAAGAGCTCAGAAGACAATTGCGGATATTCTTGATGTTAAGGTTGAGATAAAAACAGTGGGAACCGGTAAAAAAGGTAAAATTGTTTTAGATTTTAAAAATGAAGATGAGCTAGAATATATTTTATCTCATATTAAATAAATGAAAAAAATCATTTTAACATTTTTCCTGTGCATATCTGCGGTTTTCTTTTCGCAGGTGATTCCCAATGATACAGTGAAGGTAGAAACCGTTTCAGGTGACAGTACTGTTCTAAAGAAGATTCCCGAAACATCAGTTGTAGAGAGTATTGAGAAGGTAAATGCTCCTGCTAAAGTAGTCGTAACTAAACTAAATCCTACAAAAGCAGGTCTGTATTCTGCGGTTTTACCGGGGTTGGGACAGTTTTACAACAAGAAGTACTGGAAGATCCCAATTGTTTGGGGAGCAGTGGGAGCTGGTGTAGGAATTGCCATCTGGAATCAGAATCAGTACAAAAAATACAGAGAGTATTACATCGCAAAACTTAATGGAACTCCAAACGAATTTGTTGATCAGAGACCTTATTTGGATAAGATAGCACTTGGGAACGCTCAGGACAGATCAAAGAGACAGCGCGATTATGCTATTGCAATTACCGGCCTTATATACATTTTAAATATTGTAGATGCTGTAGTAGATGCTCACTTGTATGAAGGACGTAAAGATCCTGATTTGACTTTTGCTCCAGCCGTCATTTATGATGATTTTGGAAGCAATCCTCCGAAAACGGGCATAAGTTTAAATTTCAAGTTTTAATTTTTTAAATAATAATAGCTAATATGAAAATAGCATTAGTTGGATATGGTAAAATGGGCAAAATCATTGATGAAATTGCCACAAAGAGAGGTCATGAAGTGGTTGCCCGATTAAAAGAAACTCCAACTGCCGAAAATTTAAATAATCCAGATGTTGTTATAGAATTTTCTCTTCCTGAAATAGCTTTTGACAATATTAAAGCTTGTTTGGTCAATAAAGTTCCTGTAATCTGCGGAACAACGGGCTGGTTAGAAAGAAAATCAGAGATAGAAAATTTAGCCATAGAAAACGAAACTGCATTTTTGTACGGTTCAAATTTCAGTTTAGGGGTCAACTTATTTTTTGCATTAAATGAGAAGCTGGCAGATTTAATGAAAAATGTCGACGAATACTCTTGTCAGTTAGAAGAAATTCATCACATTCACAAATTGGATGCTCCCAGTGGCACTGCGATTTCCTTAGCAGAAGGAATTTTCAAAAATAATGCAAAATATAATGCATGGAAGCTTGAAGAAACTCAGGATAAGCAATTGGGTATTTTTGCAATCCGTGAAGATGAAGTTCCAGGAACTCACAGTGTTTTTTACAGAAGTGAAGTTGATGAAATAGAGATCAAGCACACCGCATTCAACAGGAACGGATTTGCATTAGGTGCTGTTGTTGCGGCAGAATGGATCAAAGATAAAAAAGGAAATTTTACAATGAAAGACGTTTTGGGACTTTAAAGGTGTAACAAAACAACAACTTTTCAAACTAATAATAGAAATTAGTGTAATCAATATGTATTACACATTGCTCATCACTTATATCACAGATTAGGCACAGAAATTTATGAATTATTTTTTAACGTACACAGTTTATGTTCTCATTTTATCAGTATTGATGGGGATTTCCACTTGGAAACTGTTCAAGAAAATGGGGTATAGTCCGCTGTTGGCTTTTGTACCTTTCTACAATTATTTCATTGTTTTAAAAGAAACAAAACACCCGAAGTGGTGGGCGATTTTATCATATCTTCCAATTGTTGGTCCGATTATGATGTCTGTTTTTCACATTTATTTGATGAAGAAATTTGGCAAAAGTCTTGTTCAGAATCAGGTCCTAACGGTAATTTTGCCTTTCATATACATGGCAACTGTTAACTACTCTAAAGATGTAGAGTTGGAAGATGAAAACGATTTATACCTTACAGAAGATGAAAAGGCATCTAAGAAAAAAGATACTTTTGCAGGATCTATCACTTTTGCAGTTGTTTTTGCAACCATCATCCACGTTTTTTTTACGCAACCTTTCGGAATTCCTACAGGTTCAATGGAAAGAACGCTTTTGGTAGGAGATTTCCTTTTTGTTAATAAGTGGAGCTATGGGTACAGATTACCGATGCGTCCTTTGGCAATTCCTTTTCTTCAAGGAACCATTTTGGATACAGGTGAAAAAGGAAACCCGAAAGATGATCCGAAATCATATGTTGAAGCTGTGAAACTGCCATACGAAAGAATCTTCCAGTTTAACAAACCTCAAAAAACTGACATTGTGGTTTTCAATTACCCACGAGATTCTGTTCATGTTTCGCTTGACCGTGCCGATCCTTATGTGAAAAGATGTGTTGCAGTTGCTGGGGATACTTTCGAAATGCGTGACGGTAAAATGTTTATCAATGGTAAGCCTGAAGTATTTTTAGGTGACCAAGAAGTTCAGCACAGATATATTGTCAATACCGGTAGTCAGCTTGATATTCCAAGCCTTTATAATATTTATGGATTTTTACCTGTTCAAGAAATTCCAAATGGGGATAAATTTATTTATGCTTTCCAGGGTTTAACCAATAAAACGGCTGCAGAAATCAAAAAGCTTCCTCAGGTGATTGATATGAAGGAAGATGTCCAAGCGAAAGGAGAATTATCAATTAACTATAGAGATGAAGCGAGAAAGAAAATTGATACCACCAATTCAATTTTCCCAATCAACAGCGGATGGAATCAGGATCAGTATGGTCCTTTAAAAATTCCTAAAAAAGGTGATGTTGTAGCGATCAATGATAAAACTTTACCAGAATATCAGTGGATCATTAAAAACTATGAGCACAATACTTTAGAAAATAAAAACGGAAAAATTTTCATTAACGGAAAAGAAACCAATCAATACACTATTCAGCAGGACTACTATATGATGGTTGGGGATAACAGAGACGCTTCATTAGATGCAAGGTTCTTTGGTTTTGTACCTGAAGCAAACATTGTAGGGAAGCCGATGTTTACCTGGATGAGTGTAGAAGGAGCTTTCAAAGATTCACAATCTTCTTATCAAGCAGACGGAATGAGAGTGCGTTGGGATAGAATGTTTAAAGCAACCAACACAGGAGAAGCCAACAAAACTTCATACTGGTGGATTGCTGCAATGATCCTTGTCCTTTTCTTTGGTTGGGAATATTTTGTAAAACTTTTTGGAAAGAAAAAAACTGAAGACGAATTATAACTAAATTTGTAAACTAAATTAAAATGAAGTATTTGAAAAAGTACTTCATTTTTATATATAATGAATAATGAAGAATGTATTATTACCGGTATTTTATCTACCACCGATCTCATGGTTTTCAGTTTTTTTAGATCCTGAAAATGAAGTGACTTTCGAGCAGTACGAAAGCTTTCCTAAACAGACGTACAGAAACAGAACCAATATTTACGGAGCAAACGGGAAACTTTCTCTCATTATTCCAATCAATCATACCGGAAAAAGAGAGATGAAAGACATCGAAATTTCTTACAGAGAAGATTGGCTGAAGATTCACTGGAAATCAATAAAAAATGTTTACCAAGGATCGGCATATTTTGAGTATTATGAAGATAAGTTTGAAGTGCTCTACGAGAAAAAAGAAAAATTTTTACTGGATTTTAATTTAAAAGGTATCGACATTATCCAGAAAATATTAAAGACAGAAAAGGCACAGTCTTTGAATCATGAATATATCAAAAATCCGTCTGAGATTAATTTTCGTGAAAAATTTTCCACGAAAGTTGAAACAGAATTTCAAATGGAAGAATATTATCAAACATTCACCGATAAATATGGTTTCTTAAAAGATTTGTCAATTTTAGATTTAATTTGTAACAAAGGACCAGAATCTGTGACTTATCTTAAAAATATTAAATAATTCTAGTAAAATGAAGAAAATAGTATTAGCTGCTGTCTTTTTAGCAGGCTTTAGTTATTCTTATGCTCAAGGCGCGGCCGTTGATCCGAAAAATGATAAAGATTTAATGACGTGGTATCATAAAGATTTTGCCACCTCTAAAGTATACGGAGTAAATACCGAAAATGCCTATAAATATCTTGAATCTAAAGGTCTTAAACCTAAAACAGTTGTTGTAGGAGTGCTAGACAGCGGTGTTCAGGTTGATCATCCGGGATTGGTGAAAAATATTTGGTCAAACCCAAATGAAGTTCCGAATAACGGAAAAGATGATGATGGGAATGGCTATATTGATGACGTTCACGGATGGAATTTTATCGGTGGTAAAAATGGAGACATTGGGGTAGATAATATGGAAGTGACGAGGGTTGTTGCTAAATATAAGCCACTTTTCGAGGGCGATGATTCTACTAAAAACAAAGCAAATCAAGCAAAAATGCCTGAAGAATTTGCCATGTATATGAAGTCTAAAGACCTTTTCACTAAAAAGAGTTTAGACGCTAAACAAGGCTATCAACAAGCTAGCATGGTGAATGATGCGGTTCCGGAAATGGTTAAGATGTTAAATGGGAGACCGTTAACTAAAGAAAATCTTGCCAATATAAAACCGACTGAGCAAAAGCAGGCAATTGGTCTTCAAGTATTAAATAATTTGGCACAAAGCCCTGAATTTGCGGGTAAATCTCCTGCGGAAGTAGAGAAAATGCTTAAAGAGGAACTGAAAGGTGCGCTTGATCATTTTAAGCCAATGGCTCAACAGTACGACTTAGCATACGATCCAAGAGCAGAAATTGTAGGAGACAATTACGATGACTATTCTGAAAAAAAATACGGAAATAATCACTATCAAGGTCCTGATGCAGAACACGGAACCCACGTTTCAGGTATCATTGCAGGTTTACCACAAGGTAAAGAAGTGCAATATGGTGTAGCATCAAAGGTGGCAAAGATTATGGTCGTAAGAACTGTTCCTAATGGGGATGAGAGAGATAAAGATGTTGCTAACTCCATTAGATATGCCGTAGATAATGGTGCTAAAGTTTTAAATATGAGCTTTGGTAAACCAGTTTCTCCAGGTAAAAATGTTGTTTGGGATGCATTTAAATATGCACAAGACAAAGGAGTTCTTTTGGTAAAAGCAGCAGGGAATGAAAATGAAGATGTTGCAGAACATTTAGCATATCCTACCAACTTTAAAAATGTGACTGATACGGCTCCGTTCGTAGATAATGTTCTAGTTGTTGGTGCAAGTACCAATAATAATAGTGAGTTGAGAGCAGGTTTCTCAAATTACAATAAGACAATGGTGAATGTTTTCGCGCCTGGACAAGAAATTTATTCTACAGTTCCAAATAATGAGTACAGCTACCAACAGGGAACTTCAATGGCTTCGCCAGTGGTTGCAGGTGCAGCAGCGGTATTATTGGCTTATATGCCAAACCTTACACCTGCGCAAATCATCGAGTCTTTAGTGAAGACAAGTAATGCAAGTACAGAAAACGAGTTTGGAAACAAGTCTCAGGCTGGTGGAGTAATTGATGTTAAAAAAGCAGCAGAATACGCTTTTACTACCTTTTACAATGGGAAATCTACTCAAGTGAAAAAGCCTGCAAAGACAAAAAAAGCTGTTAAAAAATAAGAGTCAATTAATCATTGATGATAAACATTGAAGCCCGATTTTTCGGGCTTTTTTATTTTGCTGTATTTTTGTTTGGCACGGTTTTTTGTACTAACTTTATGAATAATAAACAATCTATGGAATTGAAGGATTTGAAATATTTAATCACCACTTCAAATAATCTCAGAGCATAGACTTGAAAAAATAAAAATCTACAATATGAAAAAGTTAATACTTGCGGGAATGTTGGGAACATCACTTTTTGCAGTGTCTTGTTCCTCCGTAAAAAAAGCCGGAAATGCGCAAAGCAACAAATCTGAATTTCTTAAAATGAAAGGAGATTTCCAGATTGTTAGCATCGACTACGACAAGCAATATAAGATTAAACCATTCGACGAAGGTGCAGATGCACAATGTTTCGTTGGAAGTCACTGGAGATTCATTCCAAATAATTATACAGGTGCTTATACTTTAAACGGTGGTGGAACTTGTCCTTCATTGTCACAACCAATTAAATTTGAAGTAAAAGATGGGAATACTTTTATGTTCAAAAAAATTCAGGAAGGTACAAAAGCAAAACAGAATACAGTAGGTTACACGCTGAATGTTATTAATATGAATACAGATCAGTTTTCATTGGAGCAAAATGTACCGTTTGACGGAAGTACTGTAAGGGTTGTTTACAACTTTGAAAGAACCGCAATGAAATAATTTAATATTTAAAAATAAACAAAATGAAATTTAATAAAACATATATAGGAGCATTTTTCTTATCGTCAGCGCTGTTGCTTACAAGTTGTGAAGCTGTACAGAATTCTAATCACCAGCAGAGAGGAACAGCAGTAGGTGTAGCTTCAGGAGCTGTGATTGGCGGTATTTTAGGAAATAATGTAGGGAAAGGTAAAAATGCAGCTTTAGGCGCCGTTTTAGGTGGAGTAATTGGTGGTGTTGCTGGTAATGTTATTGGAAACAAAATGGATAAACAGGCTAAAGAGATCAAAGAAACTTTACCTGGTGCTGAAGTAGAAAGAGTAGGTGATGGTATCAAAATTACCCTGAATGAAAGTATTGTTACATTTGCATTTAATTCATCAGATCTTACATCTGTAGCTAAAACCAATTTAGATAAACTTACTCAGGTTTTAGTTAATAATCCAGACACAAATATCAATATCTACGGTCATACAGACAGTGTGGGTGCAGATGATTATAATCAGAAACTTTCTGAAAGAAGAGCAGGTTCTGTAAAATCATATCTGATGTCAAAAGGAATTGCATCAAGTAGAATGTTTGCGTTAGGTGAAGGTGAGGCGATGCCTGTAGCTTCTAATGATACAGATGCAGGACGTGCGAAAAACAGAAGAGTAGAGTTTGCAATTACTGCGAACGAAAAAATGATCAACGACGCTCAGAAAGGGCAGTAATCATTAACATATAAATATAATCATAAAGACCGCTTTGGCGGTTTTTTTTGTATTTTTATGCATCAGATTTTTTGCTTTAAATTCACTATTTTTGCAATCGAAATAACATTAATGAAAAAATATCTCAAACTACTTCGCGTAGAACAGTGGGTCAAAAATCTTTTTGTATTTGTTCCTCTATTTTTTTCAGGTAACATCAAAAATATAGATCTACTCAGTAAAAGTATTTTTGCTTTCATCATTTTTTCTTTGGCCGCAAGTATTGTTTATATTTTAAATGATTATAATGATATTGATGCAGACAAACAACATCCGGAGAAGAGAAGGAGACCTTTGGCGAGTGGCGCAATTTCCAAGTCCAGAGCTTTATCAGTTCTCGCAGGTTTGATTATTGTCGATATTATTCTGATCTTTTTTTCACAGTTTTATTTTAATGAGATTCTGTGGAAGTTTGCAACCATCATCGGTGTTTATTTTGTGATGAATCTTGCCTATACTTTCAAATTAAAACACGTTCCTATTATAGATATTTTCATCATTGCAACAGGATTTGTATTGCGGGTCCAGGCCGGAGGTTATATTACAGGGATTTTCATTTCACAGTGGGCAACGTTGCTGACTTTTGTTCTCGCATTGGTTCTAGCAATAGGGAAAAGACGCGGAGAGCTCATCAATGCGCAGGTTTCTGGGAAAACGAGAAAAGCACTGGATGGTTATAATGTTCAGTTTGCAGATATTGCACTTTCTATTTCTGTGACATTGGCAATTATCTGTTATCTGATGTTTACCTTGTCTCCTGAAGTTCAGGAGAAATTTCATGCAAGAGTTTTTTATACTGTTATTTTTGTTGTATTTGCATTTTTGAGATACTTACAGCAGACTCTGGTGTACAACAGAACCGAATCGCCTACGAAAATTGTTTATAGAGACCGATATATTCAAATCACTTTAATTTTGTGGGTTGCTGCATTTTTAATTCAGATTTATTTTAAAAAATGAAATCACGAAGACTGAAAATTATAAAAAATAACCAAAGTTTTGTGGTGATTGCATCTGAGCTAAAAAAAATAAATAATTACAGATGAAGCCAAATTTTAAACAGAAAATTACAAATTGGGGCAATTTTCCTGTAGTGGAAAAAGAAATGAGGTCTGAAGATAGCTTCGAAAAGATAAAAGACTTTGTACTCAATCACAATGAAGTTATTGCAAGAGGAAACGGAAGATGCTATGGTGATGCTTCTTTGGGCGAAAATATATTTTCCTCTAAAAAATTGAACAAATTCATCAGTTTCGACCGTCTTAATGGCATTATTGAATGCGAATCTGGAGTTTTGCTTTCAGAAGTTTTGGAGATTTCTGTTCCTCAAGGTTATTTTTTATACGTAACTCCGGGAACCAAGTTCGTTTCTTTAGGTGGAGCGATTGCATCTGATGTACATGGGAAAAATCATCATGCTGAAGGATGTTTCTCGGAATATATACTTGAATTTAAACTGATGATTGAGAACGGTGACATCATCATTTGTTCCAGAGCTGAGAATACAGAGAAATTCTGGGCAACTATCGGTGGAATGGGACTTACGGGTGTCATTCTTTCAGCAAAATTTAAACTTAAAAATATTGAAACCGCATACATTCGTCAAGAAAGTATAAAAGCCGAAAATATAGACGAAATATTCAGACTTTTTGAAGAGAGTGAAAACTGGACCTATACGGTTGCCTGGATTGACTGCCTTCAACGAGGGAAAAATATCGGAAGAAGTATTTTGATGCGTGGCGAACATGCTTACCGTCATGAATTATCAGCGAATGAGGCTGAAAACCCATTGGTTTTAAAGAAAAAACTCTCTTTAACCGTACCTTTTTATTTTCCTGGATTTGTTTTAAATGCATTTAGTGTAAGATTTTTTAATTTTTTATATTATACAAAGCAATCGAAGAAAGAACTGAAGAATTTTGTTGATTATGAAACATTCTTTTATCCCTTGGATGCAGTAACTGATTGGAATAAGATCTACGGAAAATCAGGATTCATTCAGTATCAAATGGTGATTCCCAAAGAAAAGGGGAAAGAAGGGATGAAAAAGATCTTGGAAACCATTGCCAATAGCGGAAATGGATCTTTTTTAGCAGTTCTAAAGCTGTTTGGAAAAAGCAATCCTCAAGCATACAATTCTTTTCCGTTTGAAGGTTACACATTGGCATTGGATTTTAAAGTAAATTCAAAACTGAAAAAATTAGTTGATAAACTAGATGAGATCGTTCAGGAATTTGGTGGGAGAATTTATCTTACAAAAGACAGCATGAGCAGATCTTGCCTTACAGATTACCTCAAAAATGTTCAAAGCTCAAAATTTGTGTCTTTACAGCACAAAAGAATCCTAAATAATAAGTAGAATGATAGTTTTAGGAAGTACATCTGAAGTGGCGCAGGCTTTTGTAGAAAAGGCATTGCAAAAAGGCGAAAAGTTTGAAAAGATTTATCTTTTTACCTCAAATAAAGAAACAACGGAAAGGTTTGCAAGACATATTGATGTGAAATTTCTACAGCAATCTGAAGTCATCGAGCTTAATCTCATCAAAGAGATCAATTATCAGGATTTTGATTCTATCAATTCAAATCTGTTGTTTTGTGCAATAGGCTTTTTGGGTGAAGGCACGGAAGAAGGTCTTTATGACAACAAAAATACACAGAGAATTATAGATATTAATTATTCAAAATTGGTTCCTGTAATCAATTATTTTGCACAGAAATTTGAAAGCAGAAGATCGGGGACAATCATTGGGCTTTCATCCGTTGCAGGTGACAGAGGAAGACAGAGTAATTTTATTTACGGAAGTGCAAAAGCAGCTTTTACAGCGTATTTGAGTGGACTGAGAAACTATCTTTTTGAGAAGAAAGTTCATGTCCTGACCGTAAAACCTGGATTTATGGCAACTAAAATGACGGAAGGTTTACCATTAAATCCGAAATTAACAGCTACTCCAAAGCAAGCTGCAGAATGTATTTACAAAGCTTTTAAAAAACAAAAGAATGTGGCATACGTTTTACCGGTTTGGGGCGTTATTATGATGATCATCAGAAATATACCTGAGTTTATATTTAAAAAATTAAAGCTTTAGTAGTAAATGAAAAAATTGTATTGTTTTGATTTTGACGGCACTTTGACTTATAAGGATACAATGTTTTTGTATCTTAAATTTTACAATCCATCAAAATTTCGGGTGCAGTTTGTAAAACATGTTCCGCTATTTATTTTATTGAAATTAAAGTTGGCTGAAACTGAAAAAGTGAAAAAAAGCTTCATCGGTTCTATTCTTAAAGGCCAGCTTCAGACGAAGATTGAAGAAAAATCCAGACAATTTTTTGAAGAAAATTATCCGAAAATTGTACGGGAAAATGCACTTGATTTTATTGATAATATAGACAGAGAACATACGGAAAGCTTAATGGTAACGGCTTCTCTTGACATTTGGACAAAACCTTTTGCGGAAAAATTACAGATGAATCTTGTTGCCACCAAAGCGGAATTTAAAAACGGTGTTTTTACGGGGAATTTTATTGGAAAAAACTGCAACGGAAAAGAGAAACTGGAAAGAATAAAAGCAGAAATAAATGACTCAAAATATGATAAAATCATAGCATTCGGAGACACTTCCGGAGACAAGTATATGCTCAAGTGGGCAAATGAAGGACATTATCAATTTTTTCACTAATTTTGAAAGATAATTATTAATTATGAATAAACTTCTTATATTGCTTTTGGCACTCGTTATGAGCTGTACGAATGCTGTGCCAAATAACTCAAAAGATATAAAGGCACAAGGAGAAATTATTGCTTCAGAATCGCAGGGTGGAGGAGACCAGCCAGGTTTCAAAATCATAAAAGATCAGGCAGAACTAAAAAACAGTATTACAGAAAATTTCAGTAAATCTGGTAGAGATCCGGTAATCGATATTCCTGTATTTCAAAATAATAAAAAAGTTGTTTTATACAATTTAGGGACTTTCAACTCGGGAGATCATAAGGTTACTGAAATTAAAAGTATTTCGGTAAAAAATAATGTCTTGTACGTGGAAATTCCACAATATCAGTCGGGAGGTATGGAAATTCAGGTGATGTCAAGTCCTTGGTTTATCTTTTCGGTTCCCTCAAATTATCAGTTCACTTCAGTAGAATTAAAATATTCAAAATAAAAATGAATAAAATATATTTAGATAACGCTGCCACAACACCACTTTCAGAAGAAGTTATTGATGCTATGGTAGAAACCATGAAAATAAATTTTGGAAATCCATCTTCAACACATAGTTTCGGACAGGATGCTAAAATTTTAATTGAAAATGTAAGAAGGCAGATTGCTGATTATCTTCACGTAACTCCTGCAGAGATTATTTTTACCTCTTGCGGTACAGAATCAAACAATATGATTATCAAATCTAGTGTTGAGCATTTAGGTGTTGAAAGAATCATTAGTTCTCCAATGGAGCACAAATGCGTTTCGGAGAGCATTTTAGACATGAAAAATAGAAAGGGTGTTGAAGTTGCTTACATCCGTCCTAATGAAAAGGGAGATATTGATTTAAATAAGCTTGAAGAATTGCTGAAAGCTTCTGATAAAAAGACTTTGGTAAGTTTGATGCATGCCAATAACGAAATCGGAAACATTGTAGATATTAAAAAGATTGCAGAATTATGTAAGGTAAATAATGCATTATTTCATTCTGATACAGTGCAGACAATGGCGCATATGAATTTAGATTTTTCTGAAATTCCTGTAGATTTCGCCTCTTGCAGTGCACATAAATTTCATGGTCCGAAAGGAATTGGTTTTGCTTTCATCAGAAAATCTAGTGGTCTAAAAGGAATTATTACCGGTGGACCTCAGGAAAGAAGTTTAAGAGCAGGTACTGAAAATGTAAGCGGTATTGCAGGTTTGGGTAAAGCTTTGGAACTTTCTCTTGCTAATATGGATGCATACACACAACATATGCAGGATATAAAGCAATATACTATCGATAAAGTTTTAGAAGCCATTCCGGGTGTAAAATTCAACGGAAGAAGTTCCGAGAAAGAGAACAGTCTTTACACGGTAGTAAGTCTATTGCTGCCTTATAAGAATCCTCTGATTGGTTTGCAGCTTGACATGAAAGGAATTGCAGTGTCTCAGGGAAGTGCATGTTCATCAGGTGCTTCAAAACCTTCTATGGTGATGATGATGGTGCTTTCTGAAGATGAAATGGATCATTGCACCCCTTTAAGAGTTTCGTTTAGTCACATGACGACGAAAGCAGATATTGATGTATTTGTGAATGCTCTGACAGAAATCTCTAAAGACTTAATCATAGAAAATACAAATGTTGAGCATAGATAGTCTTATCGCTTAAAAATTGTAATTTTGATCGTAGAAATTAAAATAGAATATTAATAATTAAAAATAAAAAAATGGCTTTAGAAATTACGGATAGCTCGTTTCAGGAAACAGTTTTAAAATCTGATAAACCAGTATTGGTAGACTTTTGGGCAGTATGGTGTGGACCATGCAGAACTTTAGGACCGATCATCGAAGAAGTAGCAGCAGATTTTGAAGGAAAAGCTGTCGTAGGAAAAGTAGATGTAGATAACAATCAAGAAATTTCTATGCAGTACGGGATCAGAAATATCCCTACAGTTCTTATATTCAAGAATGGTGAGGTAGTAGATAAATTGGTAGGTGTTACTCCAAAAGAGATCATCGCTGAGAAATTAAGTGCACACTTGTAAAAAAATCGCTTTGATAATGAATGCTTTCCGTAAAGGGAAGCATTTTTTTTATTAAAATACTTGCGGATTCGCTTAAAAGTTGTATTTTTGCAACCACAATAACAGAAGATAATATCTGAGTTAAAGTAAAAGATCCGGTAGTTCAGCTGGTTAGAATGCCGCCCTGTCACGGCGGAGGTCGCGGGTTCGAGTCCCGTCCGGATCGCAAAAGTTTTTATTCAATTTACTTTTAAAAGAAAATTGATCCGGTAGTTCAGCTGGTTAGAATGCCGCCCTGTCACGGCGGAGGTCGCGGGTTCGAGTCCCGTCCGGATCGCAGAAAGTTTTTATTCAATTTACTTTTAAAAGAAAATTGATCCGGTAGTTCAGCTGGTTAGAATGCCGCCCTGTCACGGCGGAGGTCGCGGGTTCGAGTCCCGTCCGGATCGCAACTGCAATATCAAAGTGGTTCAAATGCTTTAAAACATATGTTTTAAAGCATTTTTTTTATTTTTTCCTGTAGTTGAAGTCTCGGTGCGCTACCGAATCTGACTCGGAGCAACGTTTGAAAAATCTTTTCCATAAGAAACATTCTTGCCACTAGGAAAGTCTTTAAATGAATTAGAATCCTACGAAATAAGCCCGTCAGTTATTTTTAGACGTCAGATATATTGTCAACTAGAGACTAAAGGATTTAGGTTAAATATATTTAGCGTTATCTTGGCAAAATCAAAATATTCAATGATTGTAATAACATAATACAAGAGTACTTAAAGAAATATAGGATGTTGCCGTGGCCATCTATCTTATTCCATTAACATCATTGACTATTAGATGGTACTGCTTAAATATTCACATAGTAGTTGTAAAACAACTTCCTGTTTTTAGCTTAGTAAAACAATTTAGAAACGCTGGAATCATCGTCCTGTTATGTTCTGGGATCGTACGCTATATTCTTTACGGATACACTCGTACACAAAAAAAACAGGATATCTGCCATGGGAATTTTAGCGACTACTATGATAAAATTATAAATTGCTGTAAAGTAGAACTTTTTATTGTACTGTAAAATTTTCAATCTCAATTGAGTACATGGTATACGAAACATTTTTTTGAGATTAAAAGTTTTTAGGTCTGATATTTGTATCTTTAGTACAAACTCAATGACCACTATATATTTATGAAAAAATTATTCTTGAAACAATCATTCTTCTACACTTTGCTATTGATGTTAATACTTACCGGATGTAAGAAAGATAACGAGAAAATAGACGATCAACAAAATACACAAAGCGGAACTTTGTCAGATGACAAAAAATCAGATTCAGTAGCTACGAAAACTGAGATTAAAGAATCAGTGCCTCCCGCAATACAGGAAAATGGTTTTTATAATGCATTTCCAATTCCAAAAGATAAAAAGTTAAGAGATTCCATGTACGCTATTTTTAGTAAAAAATATACTGAAAGAGAGCGTTACACCATTTTAGCTCTCAATAGATTAGATTCGAAAAGCAAATGGAATTCCGACACCTTGATAGTTCCAGCAAAGATTGACACTACCTTAATGGCTTATTCACCCTTTCCAATGCAGCTTGATGTATTGAGCGATGTTAAGAAATTTGTAGTGTTTTCGTATCCTATTCAGGCATACGCAGTATATTCCAACGGAGCCTTAGTGAAATGGGGACCTACAAGCATGGGAAAAAAAAGTGCGCAGACCACCAGAGGATTAATGTTTGCCAACTGGAAAAAGAAATTAGCGATATCAACTGTTAAAAGCGAATGGAAATTGCCTTATAATTTCAATATACACAATACA
Organism: Chryseobacterium sp. JAH; assembly: GCF_001507335.1. Taxonomy (GTDB): domain Bacteria; phylum Bacteroidota; class Bacteroidia; order Flavobacteriales; family Weeksellaceae; genus Chryseobacterium. The sequence continues at coordinate 111,454 of NZ_LMAH01000005.1, forward strand.
GGCGGCATTGGATGGCATCAGTATGATCTTCCGGGTTACCCCGCTTCTCACTCATGCCTTAGATTATTGATGAGAGATGCGATTTGGTTATATAATTATGCAGATACATGGATTTTAAACCCTGGAGGAGCAACCAAAAAAGCAAATGGGACGCCTGTTATAGTTTTTGGAGATTATCCTTGGGGAAAGAGAAAGCCTTGGCGGAATCTTCTAAATGATCCTAATGCCAATAATATTTCGGTAGAAGAGATGACCAATTTGATTAAACCTCATGTTGAAAAGATGGTAGCTGAACAAACTAACAGAGAAAAAGTTGCAGATTCTATACAGTCTGCTAAAGCTATGGAAGTAAAAGCTCCGATTGAAGAACCGGAAACTTCCAACTAACTTTTCTTTTCAAACTGAAGGGTAGATTCTTCGGCAAACTTTCTCAGTTTTTTCATCTCATCTTTGGCTTTTACCTGTCCGATTCTTGCCGCACCATAAGTTACGGCGATCAAGAACAGCATGATAAAAGAAGCGTTCAGAGCCCATGGGTATTCAAAGCTTTTAATTTGTTTTTCTACATAATACATAGTAAAAAACGTCATCCAAAGAATGGAAAAGAGGAAGTAAAGAAACATGAAAAATGTCCATACTGAAGAGCTGGGCCCAAAAACTCCTCTGATGACGGTTTGATCGTCTTCAATCTCTGTGCGAAGTGATAACTGGGGTTGCCAATATTGTTCGTATTTCGTTTCTACCCAGATTGTAGCCATTTCTTTGTTAATGTTTCCGGAAAATTCGCCTTTATGTTCTGCTAGATATTTTTTTAAATTCTCGGCATATATCTCTTTACTCAGATGTGTATACATCTTAAATCTTGGGCGGTTTCTTATTTTATCTAAAGTGGTTTCCTCTGTCTGCATATCATTCTTGGTAAGGGATTGGATCTTCTAGTTTAAAACTGAAGGTAAGTTCCTGATTTTTTCTTACAATAAGCATATTAATCGTTTTGTTTTCATCAGATTTCATCATTTCCATAATTTTCTGCAGCGTCATATCTGCCGTTTTTCTTCCGTTAATTGATATCAATTGATCCCCCTTTTTCAGGCCGGCTTTATCAGCTGGAGAGTCCTTTCGTACTCCCGCAATTGAAAATATGGGTTTTAAAACAAATTTATACTGTAAACTGTTATTGATTACTTCAACACCTGTTCCTGCATTGTCTTTCTTTTTACTTTCCAGATTAACTATATCTTTTTCCCACTGCATACCGTCCTGCTGAAAATCTAAACCACTCATATTGAAATGAAAAGGATCGTCGTAGTTGCCGTTTTTCTTTAAATATAATTTTTGGTTGGCGTAATCAAATGCTGTTGTGAAACGTCTTAAAATATCACCCCCAACCGAACCTTTTCTCTCGCCTACTAGACTGACATGCTGGATAGAAAATTCATCAGGCATCGCAGTTAAAGGTTTTTCAAATTTAAAATTACCTAAATAAAAATGATGAATCCTGCTCCTTTTACCATAAATATCTCCATTGAAACCTCTGCCAAGATAATCTTCAATATTTGGGCGATTGTACACAAAATCTTTAATCAAAGTAGGGAAGAGCCAAATAGCATCGCTGTTTCCCAAATCGAGTAAGAGTTTAGAGCTTTTTCTTTCATTAGTCATTTCTACATCAGCAAATACATAAGGTTTATTTCGTTCAACTGAAATAGGAAGTTCATCAAACTTTTTTATTTTTTTTGAGAAAAGTTCTTTGTCTTTATATATTGTAATCTTTTTTGAAGTGTAATCAATAAGTACAGGATGATTTTTAAAGAAATGATAGCCAATAATTCCATTCACCGGAATCCCGACGTGAGATGACAAATTAATGTTTTGGTCAAGAATAATAAAAAGCGTAAAAGATGTATTGACGAAATTTTCTCCTATTTTACCCACATTATGATCAGATTTAAAACCTTCTATGCTCGTACTTCCACCAAGTCCGGAAAATCTCATTTTTTCTAATTTTGAAAGCCTCATTTCTTTATTTTCTAAACTGAAAATAGTGGTTTCAGCAACACCAGTATCCAGTAAAAAGATGAGTTCAGCACCATTTACCGTTATAGGAATGAAAATTAAATTATTAATAAGTTTAAAAGGAACAACCACCTTCTTTGCTTTTTTTATCTCAAAACTATTCTGAGCATTCGCAAAAATGCACACAAAGAAGGTGAGTAAAAACATGAGAAATTTCATGTATTGAAAGTAATGAAATATTTCTTACCGAAATAAAAAAACATTCTCAATTTTTGAGAATGTCTTATTATTATGGATGAAAATTCTTTATTTCGAAAAGAATTCCATTAAATCTATGTAGTTTTTCTGGTTGACACCGTGACCGCTCATATATTCTCTAAAGGTGAAATAACAGCTTAAATCATACAGAAGATCAGCTGCTTTTCGGCCCCATTCCATTGGAATGATTGCATCGTCAGTTCCGTGAGAAACAAAGAAGCGTAGTTTTTCGAGTCTCTTTTTATCTTTTACAATGTCGGTTAGCAATTTTTCTTCAGGATAACTACTCAAGCACGCAACGTAATTGAAAAGATCAGGATATTTTAAAGCTAGACTATAACATAAAATACCACCCTGACTGAATCCACAGAGATGAGTTTTGTTTTCGGTAAGCCCATATTTATTGGTGATAGCCATTATGTTTTCCAAAACACTGTTTAACACTTCTTTTGCCTGATCAATATCTATAAATTGCTCTGGATTATTAAAATCAATATCAAACCAAGAATAACCCTCAAACTGTGTTGCTCTAGGAGCTCTGAAACTTACCAAAATCCAGTCAGCTGGAAGATTGTCTCTGAAACTGAATAAATCCTGCTCATTACTGCCGTAGCCATGAAGCATAAAGAGAATTGGAGTTTTTGCATTGATATTTTCCGGTTCTCTTACGATATAATCTAAATTCATATAATGGGAATCTAATTTAATTATTTAAATCGTTTTACTAAGGAGATTTTTGTTTGCCCCTGAGCGATTTTTAAAGAACAAAGATAGATAATAATGATTTATCCTGATTTTAAAAAGTTTACTTATAAGATTAATTTTTGAGGCATAATTGCCTCAGAATCTTTTGTTGATTTGATATTGTTTGTAAATCTTTATTGGAAATTTTTCATAAAAGTTATTTTTATATTGATAAAAAACCTATATTTGAAACATTAAAAATCTATTCGGAGAAATGAAGCAAATTTACAAATCAAAAAAATTACATAGACTTTCATTTTTAGTAGTCGCATTATTTTCAGTTGTATCTGTTATGAATTCTTGTAAAGAGGATGACGAAGACGAGTTTCAGGATCACCTTGTACAGTTTGAAGTAAAAGCAACGAAAGGAACAGGGTCTGGAGATCCGGTTTTGAAAACGATTGTTACACAAGTTGGAGTAAGTCAGAACACGACATTTGATCCTCCTGGAGTAATTTGGGCAAGTGATGAATTTTTTGTGAATTCTAGTCAGTCTCAACTTAATTTGGACGCTAATGCAGTTTTGCCAAATGCAGATTCTGAATTGATTGTTACTCTGTATGTGGATGGAGTTGTAGCAAAATCAGATACTGCTACAGGATCAGGAACACAGGATGCTTCTATTGATCACAGCTTCTTAGAGCTTTAAAAAATTTAAATAAATAAAAAAAACCGCCGATTGGCGGTTTTTTGTTTTGTATGTAATATGATAATTAAATCGCTTTTACAATGAAATAATTCTTTTTACCTTTTTGAAGGAGCAGGAATTTCCCATCAATCAAATCAGATTCATTAGCAGTATAAACTTCGTTTACTTTTTCTTTATTTACAGAGATTGCATTTCCTTTCAACTCTCTAGTAGCTTCACTTTTAGATTTCAGAAATCCAGATTTTTCAGAAAGTAAATCAACGATATTGATTCCTAGAACTTCAGCTTTAGCGACATCTTTCTGAGGAACACCTTCAAAAATCTCTAAGAAAATTTCTTCATTGAGACCTGCTAAATCTTCAGCTGTTGATTTTCCGAAAAGAATTTTAGTCGCTTTCAGAGCTCTTTCATATTCCTCTCTACCATGAACCCAAACGGTAACCTCTTCAGCCAGTTTCTTTTGTAATTTTCTTTCACCAGGATCTGTTTGATGATCTGCAATTAAATTTTCAATCTCCTCTTTTTCCAAGAAAGTATAGAATTTTATAAATCTCTCTGCGTCAGCATCGGTCGCATTCAGCCAAAACTGGTAAAATTTGTAAGGTGAAGTTTTCTTTTTGTCTAGCCAATAATTTTCTCCACTTTCAGATTTTCCGAATTTCGATCCGTCAGCTTTTGTTATCAATGGAACGGTTAATGCGAACGCTGTTCCTTGCGCTTTTCTACGGATTAATTCTGTTCCTGTAGTGATATTTCCCCACTGATCAGAACCTCCCATCTGAAGTTTTACGTTATTGTTTTGGTATAAATGCAGGAAGTCATATCCCTGAATTAATTGGTAAGTAAATTCTGTAAAACTCATTCCGTCAACACCTGCTTCTCCGGAAAGTCTTTTCTTTACAGAATCTTTAGCCATCATATAATTAACGGTGATGTTTTTTCCCACATTTTTAGCAAAGTCAAGGAACGAAATTTTCTTCATCCAATCATAATTGTTTACCAATTCTGCCTTGTTGGTTTCATTTCCTTCAAAGTTTAAAAATCTAGAAAGTTGGTTTTGAAGACAGTCAACGTAATGCAAAAGGGTCTCTTCATCCAGAAGATTTCTTTCTGCAGATTTCCCAGAAGGATCACCAATCATTCCCGTAGCACCACCTACCAGAGCGATTGGCTTGTGACCGTGCTGTTGAAAGTGAGCCAATATTTTAATCTGAATAAGACTTCCTATATGTAAAGAATCTGCGGTAGGATCGAACCCGATATAGGCAGTGGTCATCTCCTTATTCAGTTGTTCATCAGTTCCGGGCATCATGTCAGAAAAAAGACCTCGCCATTTCAGTTCTTCAATAAAAGAGTTCATTATTTTTTATTTAAAATTTAAGGTGCAAAGATAAGTAAAATATAGAATGTGAAATAAATAGACAGTTTCACGGCTTTATCTAAATTTCTAAAATCCCAAATTCTTGAATTTTTTAATTATTTACTCTTTTAATTTTAATAAATTTGTTAGTAATGAAAGACGAACAATTATTTTCGCTTATCCAGCTGGCAAAGGAGAAAGACCAAAAAGCCCAAACAAAACTCATCAATGTTTTTTGGGTCGATGTTTTTTCTTTTGTGATGAAAAAGGTACATGACGAAAATGATACCGATGAAATTACAGTCAATGTCTTTTCAAAAGTTTTATCTAAATTGGATTTGTATGATCCTCATTTTCAGTTTAAAACTTGGATTCTGACGATTGCTCAAAACACGATTATCGATTTTTGGCGAAGAAAAAGCAGAGAAAATCAGGATCCGACAGGAAATTTAGATGAAGTGAAAAATCACTACGCAAAATCTCCTGAAGAGCTGATGATTTCTGATGAAGAGCAAAAGAAAATCATCAAAACCATCGAGTCTTTAGATGGTAACTATCAGGATATTATTAAATTAAGATTCTTTGAAGAAAAAAGCATTAAAGAAATTGCAGAAGAGTTGGGGATTTCTGTTGCCAACACGAAAGTAAGAGTAATGCGTGCTAAAAAGGTATTAGCTGAGTTGTTGAAAAATAATGATTTTGAGGATAACTAGTTTATAATGGTCTGTGAAATACGTGGAAAAATTAAATTATTATTTCCATCAATTTGCATCGTAGACGCAGTCGATAAAAAATTCCTTAACTTTGAAGTCAATTTTAGAAATAAATGGAGAATTTAGTTCAGGATACTACCGTTCAAAAACCAAAATGGATTCGTGTAAAACTTCCTACCGGAAAAAATTACAGAGAACTCCGCACCTTGGTTGATAAATATAAATTAAATACAATTTGCCAAAGTGGAAGTTGCCCAAATATGGGTGAGTGTTGGGGAGAAGGTACAGCAACTTTCATGATTTTGGGGAATATTTGTACCAGAAGCTGTGGATTTTGTGGGGTGAAAACCGGAAAACCGATGGATGTAAATTGGGATGAACCGGAAAAAGTGGCTCGTTCGATTAAGTTAATGAAAATCAAACACGCAGTTTTAACTTCTGTTGACCGTGACGATTTGAAAGATATGGGTTCAATTCTTTGGGGTGAAACGGTAAATGCCGTAAGAAGAATTTCTCCTGGAACTACAATGGAAACTTTAATTCCTGATTTTCAAGGGTTGACAAAACATCTTGACAGAATGGTAGATGTGGCTCCTGAAGTGATTTCCCATAATATGGAAACGGTAAAACGTTTGACCAGAGAAGTAAGAATTCAGGCGAAATATGAAAGAAGCCTTGAAGTTTTAAGATATTTAAAAGAAGCCGGACAGAACAGAACCAAAACAGGATTGATGCTTGGTTTGGGAGAAAATAAAGATGAGGTTTTCCAGACAATTGAAGATATCAGAAATGCGAATGTAGATGTGATTACAATGGGTCAGTATTTGCAGCCGACGAAAAAACATTTACCCGTGAAAAAATTCATTACTCCTGAAGAATTCGATGAATTCGGGGATTTTGCAAGAAGCTTAGGTTTCAGACACGTAGAAAGTTCCCCTTTGGTAAGAAGTTCTTACCACGCAGAAAAACATATTCATTAAGATATAAATCGCTTCATTTTTGAAGCGATTTTTTTTGAGGACTAAAGCGTTGAAGTAAGATTCCTAATTTATACTTCTAATAGATAATAAATTAGGACTCTAAAACCACCCCATCAAAAATTTCTTTGAAATTTTAGCTACCCCTCCAGAGGAGGGGAAATGTTCGCGTTAGAAATTTAGCCTTCAACTTTATTCAAGTGCTTTTTCTTAAAAGCGGTCGCAGTTTCTCCAATGTGATTTTTAAATAATTTATTGAAATAAGAAAGACTTTCAAAACCTACCTGAAAAGAAACTTCAGAAATACATAGATTCTGCAGCAACAGCATTTTTGCCTGATCAATTCTGTAGTTATTCACAAAATCCGTGAAGGTCATATTAGTCTGCTTTTTAAAATATCTGCAAAAGGCTGGAGTACTCAGACTTACCATTTCGGCAATCACATTGACGTTAGGATTTTTATTATAATTTTCATTGATGTAATCATAAATTGTTCCCATCCTGATTTTATCGTTTAAAAACCATTTTACACGCGTGTCCTCTTTATTGAGTTCTTTTACTTCAGTAGATTGAGAAAGGATTTGCAATACTTCCAGCAAAGCAAGGAGTGATTCAAATGGATTTTTTTGTTTGATAGCATGTAACTTTTTTGCGACTGTTTTTTTCGTTTCTCCAAAAAAAGATAATCCGAGATAGGAGCGATCCAAAAGCTTTTTAATATCATCAAATTCAGGAACAGGAATAATCATTTCTTCTAGAAAATTTTCTTTAAACTGCAAAACAATCTGCTTGTATTCAGTTTTAATTCCATAATCAAAATTAAGATGCGGAACATTTGAACCTACCAAGAGAAGATCACTGTCCATAAAACCAGAGATATCTTTACCTACATGACGAATTCCACTTAACGCTTCTACGTATACCAATTCAATTTCTGGATGATAATGCCAGAAAAAGTGGTGCTTCATAGAGGGTTCGAAAATTTTAAAAGATTTACCATCTTCAAAATCAATGATTTCTTTTTGAATCTTCATCATGTTCTGTTTTGATTATTTATTGATGCAAATTTATTTAAAAATGTCAATACGGAACAATAATCTATCATTTCAGAACAAGTAAAAACCATTTATTCTCTCGAATTTTGCACTTTGAAATTGGAATAGATGTTTGATAAAAGAATTTTGCCTTTGGCAATCGGTGGTTTGGCGATAGGAACCACTGAATTTACGATAATGGGACTTCTTCCCGACATTGCAGAAACGTTGAAGATTACAATTCCTCAAGCGGGGCATTTGATTGCGGCATACGCTTTGGGAGTGGTGATTGGAGCGCCCATTTTAATTGGTTATTCAGTGAAATTTCCACCCAAAAAAGTATTGACAGTCCTTATGGTGATTTTTACCATTTTTAATGCGCTTTCGGCGATTGCTCCTGATTATCATTCAATGCTGATCATCAGATTTATGTCTGGTTTACCTCATGGAGCATTCTTCGGTGTTGGAACTGTGGTTGCATCAAGAATGGCAGGAAAAGGGAAGGAGGCGTTATACATTTCATTAATGTTTACCGGATTGACAGTGGCTAATTTAGCGATGGTTCCTTTGGTTACTTACATTGGCCATGCATTCCATTGGCGTTGGTACTTTGCGATTGTAGGTGTCATTGGAATAGCGACTTTATTGGCTTTAAGACTTTGGCTTCCGGCTATGGAAAAAAAGGAGGACAGCCATTTCCTGGAAGAATTAAAATTCCTGAAAGCCAGACAGTCGTGGTTGGTTTTAATGATAACGGCCATTGGTTTTGGTGGATTATTTACATGGTTTAGTTACATCACTCCGTTGATGACCGTTGTTTCAAAAATTGAAAGCAGTAATATGGCGTATGTGATGATTCTTGCCGGTGGCGGAATGGTCGTTGGTAATTTGGCGGGAGGTTTTCTTTCTGATAAATTAGGTCCTGAAAAAACCTGTGTGCTTTTGTTGTTTTTGATGATGTGTTCGTTATCAGGAGTATTTTTCCTTTCAGAATATCAAAGTATTTCTTTGATTTTAACTTTCATTTGTGGAGCTCTCTCAATGTCAGTTGCATCGCCAATCAATATCATGATGATGAAAGCAGCACCGAAAAGTGAAATGATGGCGGCAGCTTTCATGCAGGCAGCATTTAATATAGCCAATGCAATGGGAGCTTTCTTAGGAGGAATTCCTTTAGAACATGGATTGTCTTATAATTATCCTTCTCTTGTTGGAGTGGGAATGACGATTATTGGTTTAGTGATCAGTATTATTTATTTTTATCTGTACCGATCACCAAATGTTGAAGAAAAAGAAATCATGGCAGAATGTGTAACCTGTGATCAATAAAAAAAGAGAAGCAATTGCTTCTCTTTTTGTTTTCTAATCTTCAACTTCATTCCCATTTTGGCACCAATATAGGGCGTTGTAGAGATTTTCTTTTGGGAAAGATTTAAATTCTCCAGGCATCACAACACTGAAAATGTCGGTGAAATTTTGAACTCCTTCTTTGTCTGTAACAATTGCTGCGCGGTTCCATTTGGTGATGTTTTTTATTCCTAATAATGCATCCTGAAGCCATGCTCCTGCAGTGAAATTTCCTAAATCGGTATCCAGGTACAAAAGATAATTCAGCTCTCCGAATTCTTCTACTTTATTCTTAACATGAGGAATCACCAGGTTTTCGAAGTCTTCTTTGGTGACATCGCCTTTCGCGTTGAAAGCTGCTACATTTTCCGGAGCATCATTAATAATTGATATCATAATTTATATTTTAAATGGTTTGGTGATTTTATTTTATCAATAATTAAACCATAATTATACAACGACCGCGTTTAAGGCTCAGTTCTTGATTACGTTATGAAAAATAATCTATGGACCTGAAATCTAACGAACCTTTCTGGCTTTTAAAAAATGGCCTTGTTTCTTCTTACCCGTCGCTAAAATCTGATAAAGAATGTGATGTTCTTGTTATCGGCGGCGGAATCACAGGAAGTCTCATTGCCCATCAAATGATAAAAGACGGATACCAAACGATTTTAATTGATAAACGTGAAATCTGCAACGGAAGCACCTCGGCCACAACATCAATGCTGCAGTACGAAATAGATACTCCATTGTATGAATTGATTGAAATGATTGGTGAAAAAGGTGCGGTAGAAAGTTATAAAGCCTGTTCAAAATCTATAGATGACCTTGAAAAATTAACCAAAGAAATAAAGTCCCGTTCGGGTTTTAAAAGAAAGCAATCTTTATATTTTGCTTCTAAAAAGAAGGATGCAATTTGGTTAGAGAAAGAATATGAAGTAAGAAGAAAAGCCGGATTCGACGTTACCTGGCTCGGTATTGAAGATATTGAAGAAAAATTTGGATTTCAAAATACTTACGGTGGAATTTTATCTAAACAAGGAGCAAGTATTGATGCCTTTAAATTTGCTCATGAGTTGCTAAGATTTAATGTCAATAAAGGTTTAAAAGTTTTTGATAAAACTGAAATGAAATCTGTGAAATATTTGCGTGATCATAATTTAGCCTTGACAACTGATGGGTTTAATATTAAAGCTAAAAAAATCATTTATTGTGTAGGCTACGAAAGTAAAACAATGATTAAAGAACATTTCGTTGACCTGAAGAGCACATACGCAGTTGTTTCTGAAATCGACAATGATAAATTTAAAAATATAGAACACACGCTTGTTTGGAATACCGATGATCCCTACATCTATATGAGAACAACCGATGATGAACGACTTCTAATTGGGGGCGGTGACGAAGATTTTTCTGATCCTGAGAAACGTGATTCCTTATTAAATAAAAAAGAAAAAGAGATTCTTAAAAATCTGAAAAGGATAAAGCCCGACTATCATTTTTACACTGATTTTGTCTGGGCGGGAACTTTCGGTGAAACAAAAGACGGACTTCCCTACATTGGCGCTCATCAAAATTTTAAAAACTCCTATTTTGTGTTAGGCTTTGGGGGAAATGGGATTACCTTTTCTGTAACCGGAATGGAGATGGCATCGAATTTTATGAAAAATAAAAAACATCAACTATCTGAATATTTCAAATTTGGGAGATAACTACTTTAATATTTGAGCAATTAAATTTGTGTAAATTAAAAAGCTTCCGGGGTTCGGCAAAGCCGAACCCCGGAAACAAATAATAATAAACTACTTACATTCTTTATAGTCCTACGACTGTAAAAAACACACTTATCATTTGGAATAAGATTTTATCCTATTATTCTATATAAATTGTCTTTTTAGGACTTTAAGAGGATATTAAAATTTATTCCTGCATTCTCTCATTAGAAACTATAACCATTTTTCTTTCCGATTTCAAGAATAGATTTCTCGATTGCTTTTCCTAAATCGTCACCTTCAGAATTTCCTCTCTTTTTCATTTCAGAATCAATGTAAGTTTGTCTTTGTTTGGCTAGAATCTCAATTTCTTTTTGAATTTTATCACGGTCGGCAGACTTTTGCGCTACAATTTTATTGATTTCTTCTTTGCTTTTTCCTTTTAATTCAGATGGTAATTCCTCTTCTTTGATTGATGAAATATAACCTTTGTCGTTTCCAACTCTGTCCACCAAATCCCAATGATCATTTCTGTACGCATTTTTCTTAGATTTGCTTACCGCACGTTCTACAGCATTAGACGCCGACTGCATTTCAGCATTAGAATCTTGCGCAGTCTGTTTGCTTTTCATTTCAGAACCACGGCTTCCGTAAGAAATATAGGTGTCATTCAGTTTAGAATTAAATTGAGAAATTTTCACGTCATAAGGCGTTTCAATGTAAATTACTTTTCGGTCACTATCTATGTTGAAAAATTTTCCATCACCGAGACTCGCTCCGTTTTGCCAAAAGGTTTCAATTCCTTCATTTCTGCTTCCACAAAAAATGGTATTAGTGTAAATGTTTTTCGCTTTCGCTTTTGCGATCACATCTTTGTAACTGATTTTTCCTTGATTAAACGGCTCATTTCCTGCAATATAAATCAGCTTCATACTTTTTTCATTTCCATCCCAATTGAGATTCGTTGAAGCATCACGGATCACAGCACCGCAGTATTCGCTTCCACCGTTAGTTCTGAGAGCAAAAAGTTTTTCCGAAACGAGATCCAAATCCTGGGTAAGTGGAGTGACTTGTCTGATGTAATTTTCATCTTTTAAACCATCATTTCCATATTCGTACAATGCAATTTCTATTTGCGGAGCTTGTCCGTTGTACTTTAAAGTGGTTAAAGTATTCACGATATTCCAAAGTCTTGATTTTGCCTGATCGATAAGTCCATCCATACTGTTTGAGGTATCCAAAAGCAATGCGACCTGAATTTTATTATCCTTTGAAACGGTAATCTTTGGCTCAACAGAAAAATTACTTTCCACTACTTTTCTTTCGTTTGCCTGGTTGCTAAAAAAGGTTTCTGATAGATTTTTAGCACTTAAAAAAGCTGCTGTACCTATTGCGAATGTTAAGATTTTAAAAGTTGTCATGATTTTATTATTTAAAGAATTTCATATCTTGTTTTGATGCTGAATTTCAGCTTAATGTTTTCGATGTTGTCAAAAGCAAAATCAACACTTTGGTCGGCTGCTTCCAGCTGTACGTTGGCCATTTTGCTTCTGTAGGCTACCGGCATTACAGAGTCGCTCATGTAGTCTTCAATTTCAGTGATTTCCAAAGGTGATCCCGTCTTTTTTCCGATGCTTTCCAAAAGATAATCTGCTTTTTCTTTGGCCGCTTTCAATGCATTAATCTTAACAGTTTTCCTGAAATCAGCAATTTTTGTGTTTTTAATTTCTGCTATATTCAGATTACTTACCCATTTTTGATTTAGGTCCTCAAAAAGCTTACTTACATTGGTTTTTGCATTCACTTTAAACTGAAAACTCTTGGTGAACTTCGTCGTTTTTGAATATAAATTCTGATACATCGATTTGAATTTGATGTCTTCATTTTTCACTCCATTGGTTTTCAGAGTTTCAAATAAAAGCTTTTCGTTTTCTGCCAATTGATTTTTGTTGTCGGCTTTTATTCCGATGTTGAAGATGATTTCATCGGGTTCAACTTCCATTTCAGCAACTCCCGTTACTTCAATTGCGTTTTTTTTGATTTCCTGCGCATTCACAAAACTTCCTGCTGCCAAGATTCCTACTAATAAAAGGTGTTTCAATTTCATAATTTATTATTTTAAATTTCTAAAGTAAAATTACCATGAATCTCAGCTGAAATTCTGCAGACTTGGTGAACTGAGGTTTTCACTTGGTAAAGGTTTTACAATAAAAAATGACAGCAATAATGCTGTCATTAGAATATCATCTATATGATCTGATTGTACTAAGGATACTGATTTGAAGAATACCGTATAGCAATATCGTAAATGCGTTTTAGATCTTCATCACTTTTATCAGAGTATGAGTTGTAATAGTTAATGATATTCTGAATCATTCTTTTTGCACTGGCTTTGTTGTTTTCTGATAAATCTTTTACAGCCTGTTTAAAATCAGAAATCATTTTTGCGATTTGATAATTTTTCTTGAGCTCCTTTTGAGTGGTTTCTGTGGAAGGGTTGTAACTTGCTGTATAACTTTTAGTTAATATCTTATCATTTTTTTCATAAGTCAACGTTGTGAAAATTGTACGATCTTCAATTATGTTTTTCTCAACTTCTAAAAGAAAAATCTGCGTCTGGCCACAATCTAAATTTTCTAGTTCTATATTTACCTGATGATCGGAAGTATATTGCGGTCTGTAACCGTAAAACTTTTTAATTTTCATTCCTTTCGGAAGACTGATGGTGAGTTTTGGTTTTTTGCCGATATTATAAAGAAGGCTTTCCAGTTCATCGATGAATGTTTTCTGAATGTCTTTTTCAGTATCTCCGATAAAATAATTTGAGCCTCTACCGTTGTTTGCGATTTTTCTCAACAGATCAAAATCTAGCTGTGATCCAACTCCGATTGTACTGATGTCAATTCCTTTATCATTAAATTCTTTTGAGTCTTTCAGAATGATTTCTTGATCGGTAATTCCGGTATTCGTCATGCCGTCGGTTAAAAGTATGACTTTGCTGTTATATTCCTGGGTGTTATGTTTCTGTGCCTCTTGATAACCAAGCATCATTCCTTCATAAATATTGGTAGACCCTGCAGGATAAATTCCGTCTATCATTTTATCTAAAGCACTCACGTCTTTCATTTTAGCTGAGTTTAAAACGATATTTGCATTCCCGTCAAATTTGATAATCGAAATAATGTCGTTTGGTTTGAGACCTTTTACAAATGCTTTCAAAGCAGTTTTTACTTTCTCAAGTTTTCCTCCATCCATTGATCCGCTGTTGTCGATGACCAGAGAAACATTCACTTTATTTGCTTTGGGTCTATTCACAACATTTTGAGTGGCAACGCCGATCTGCAGTAGAAATGTATGATCAGAATCAAAAAGTCTGTTGTCGAAGTCAATGCTTACGGCAACTTCATTTTTCTTCGGGATTTTTATCTGATGTTTATGATAATTCATAAAATCTTCAACAATAATGGTGTTTTCTTTAATGTTCCCTTGCCCATTAATGCTGTAAAAACCATTGATCAAGATATGTGAAACTGAGCCTGAAGAAACGGCATATTGAGCTTTGAAATTTGATATAATAGCTAAAGCTAAAAAAACATAGATATATTTGTTTCTGCTAATAATTGAATTGTTTTTCATGATATTTTTAAATTATACTGCAAACTTAATCCACGTAAAAAGTCTTAAACAGCAAACTTGGTCAATCCAGCTTTTCACTTGGTGAATAATTTTTGGAAGAAGTATAGATATGTATATCTTTGTTTTATGAATGTGATTCGGGTTTTTGTGTTTGTTTTTGTGATTTTTGCGAATAATATATATTCGCAGAACAGAGCTACGCAGGAAGTTGTCGCCGAAACCTCAAAACTCAAAAAAGCTGTGGATACCAAAAATGAATCAGCAGAAGCAGATTCATATTATAATATTGGAGAAACCTTTTACAATAACGGAAACTTTTCAAAAAGTGAAGAGTATTTTATTAAATCTAAAAACATCTACGAAAAACTGAATGACAAGCAGAATCTTGAAAAAGTAACCCGAAAACTGGCGCAATCTCAGGAAAATCAGAATAAATTGAAATCTGCCGTCAGTAATTATGAAAAAGCATCAAACATTGGATATTCAAAGTCGAAAAAAGTTTTAAATGCTAATGACGCTTCAAGACTTTCATCGCCCATGATGGAAAATAAAGCAGAGGCAATTCAGAATAATATTGATATCAGCCGAAAAGAAAACGAAAAAGGAGACTTAGCGGCAGGTTACAGCCAAATGGCTGAAGTGAATGCTGAACAAAAAAATATCCCGAAAGCAGAAGAAAACTTCAATAATGCTTATAATATTTCAAAAGAAAATGCACCTCAGCAAGCGTTGATAATCAACCAAAGATTAACTGATTTTTATCTCGAAAACAAAGATTTCGATAAAGCGATTAAAGCAAAAAAATCAGTATTAAAAGAAGATTTTGTTAAAGATAATTCTCAGCAAAAGGTGGAACAGATTCAGGAACTGGCTGATATTTATATCAAAAAAAATGATCCAGAAGAAGCGATTGTTTTATTGAAAAATGCCTATGATATTGCGCTAAGTAAAGGTCATACTCTGGAAGCACAGAAAAGTGTAAAAAAACTCGACAGCCTTTACGCTATTTCAGAAAATGTGGCCGCTTCTGTAGAATTATATAGAGATTTTCTTGGGAAATTACCCAATTTGGTTTCCAAAGACCGAAGCTTGGTTGATAATAAAATACTTGAAGATACGGAGCAACGCATAGTACAGCTCGAACAGGAAAGAAAGCTGAAAGATGAGCTGATTCGGAAAAAAAATATTTTCAATTACAGTCTGATTGTGGCATTAGTTATTTTGTCAGCATTGGTGTTTTTTATTTTCAGAACATTAAAGAAAGTCCAGATTAAAAATAAAAAAATTGCCTTACAGTCTTTACGTCGTGAGATGAATCCACATTTTATTTTTAACAGTTTAAATTCTGTCAATCAATTTATTGCTACAAATAATGAATTGGAGGCCAACCAATATTTAACCAAATTCTCGAAACTGATGCGTGGCGTGATGGAAAATTCTTCGGAAGATTTAATCCCGTTTCAGCAGGAACTCGATTTACTGCAGAATTATTTAGCTTTAGAAAAAACCCGTTTTACAGATAAATTTGATTACGAAATTGTTGTTGATGAAAATTTAAACCAGCAGAATCTCCTGATTCCCGGAATGATGGTTCAGCCGTTTTTAGAAAATGCCATCTGGCACGGACTGCGTTACAGAACCCAAAAAGGACTTTTGAAATTAAAATTTGAAAAATCAAACGGAAACTTAAAAATCAGTGTCGAAGACAATGGAATCGGTATTGAGGAAAGTAAAAAGCAGAAAACGATTCATCAAAAAAACCGTGAAAGCCGCGGGATGAAGAATACGCTGGAGAGAATAAGATTACTGAATGATTTATATAAAAAGGAGATTGTATGTTCCATAAAGGATTCTTCAAATGGTGTACTTGTAGAAATAAAATATAAATTATAAATGATGTGATGTCTAATGATATCAAATGTGAACGGAGTCATGCAACCTAAAATCTGAACAATGAAAATAAAATCCGTACTCGTAGATGACGAAAAAATTGCAAGAGATGTTCTCAGGAATTATCTCGCAAAATACTGTCCTCAAATCGAGATTTTGGGTGAAGCAGAAAATATTAAAGATGCAGTTCCCTTGATTTCGGAAACTCAGCCACAATTGGTTTTTTTGGATGTTGAAATGCCGTTCGGAAACGCTTTTGATGTACTGGAAGCTACGAAAGAATTTTCTTACGAAACCATTTTTATCACTGCGTTTTCGCAATATTCACTTCAGGCTTTAAACAAATCTGCGAGTTACTATATTTTAAAACCGATTGATATTCAGGAACTAATCTTGGCCGTGAATAAGGTTGCTGAAAATGTTGAAAAGAACGAGGAGCTCAATCGAAACAAAATTCTTCTTGAAAATTTAAAACTAAAACCTGAAAAACAACAGTTGATTCTACCGACTTTACAGGGTTTCGATGTAGTAAAAACAGAAGATATTGTAAGACTTCAAGCTGATGGAAATTTTACGCAGGTTTATCTTACTGATCATTCTAAAAAGATGGTTTGCCGGTTTCTGAAACATTTTGATAATCTGCTTGAAAATCCTTTTGTAAGAGTTCACCGTTCGCATATTATCAACACTAATTTTGTGAAATCTTATCATAAAAGCGGAACTGCAACCTTATCGGATGATACCGAAATAGAAGTTTCCTCAAGTTTTAAAGATCAGTTTTTAAAGGTTTTTTCATAATCAGCAAACGGAAGTTAGCTTATGGCATAAACTATAAATTGGTTGGGCATCATTTTTGAATTTTAATATCGACAAAAATATTAGATATGAAAAATTTTCAGAAAATAGCCATTCCGGTTTCTTTGGGTATTATCGGATTTTTGATTTTTAACTCCTGTTCGGTAGGTATTGTTGAGGGTGCAACGGCAGTCACCAACTTCAATTCAAAAAAATATCTTGGTAAATGGTATGAAATCGCACGTTTCGATTACAAATTCGAAAAAAATCTGGATAATGTAACTGCGACGTATTCACTCAAACCTGATGGATCAATTAAAGTTCAGAACCAAGGCTACAATTATGTTAAAAAAGAATGGAAAGAATCTATCGGGGAAGCCAGATTCGTCAATGATCAATCAGAGGCCAGGTTGAAGGTTTCATTTTTCAAACCAATTTGGGCTGGTTACAATGTTATCGATATTGATGATAATTATCAAAACGCTTTAGTGGTGGGAAATAGCACAAAATACATCTGGATTTTATCGAGAAATAAAGAAATTCCAAACAGCATCAAAGAACGGTTTTTGGCAAAAGCCCAAAAATTAGGTTATAAGACCGATGATTTAATCTGGGTAAAACATAACTAGTCATTGCGAGAAGAGAAGAGACGAAGGAAGCTAAATTATTTAACGTAAAGTTTGTCATTCTGACAGAGGAAGTATTTTTACAATTAAAAAATAGATTCTTCACCCATTTCATTGCGTTTAGAATGACAAATTTTATTTTTAATTCAAATTCTTGTACTCTTTCCACTCCAAAAAACGATGGTCAATAATCTGTTTCATCAAATCATAGTTTTCATAAGTATCTTCAATGTGATAAAAAGTTTCATATTCAAAATCACTTTCTTCGGCAAGAGAATCAAAAATATTGATGTAATCTGTCGCAAATGAACTGAATTGATCCGTAAAATCGGTTTCGTCAACATAATAATCTTTCGCAAAAGCGTTTCCTAAATCATTCAGATTATACTCGGAAAATTTTCCATCTAAAGTATTGATAACAAAGTCTGCACCTGTGATTTCACGCTTTTTTAAACTTTCAATTTCATTTTTGAAGTCTTCTTTCAGTTCGTCAGAATGTAAATTGTTGTTGATACACCAATTGACAAACATTCCGCTGTGAGTTGCGCTGTTTTTTTCAGGAATTCCTTCGGGAAAATCTCCGCCATAATGCCACGACGCATCATCATATTTAGTCATAATCTTTATAATAGTTGTAGACAGTTCAAATCAAAGATATAAAAAATCATTTTCTTTTGTTCACTATCAGGATTTTCACTTCATTTGTAGGGAATTTATTCTAATTTAAAATCATGCAAAACGCAGTTCTTGTCACCATTGGTGACGAAATTCTTTCAGGAAATACTATTGATACGAATTCTAATTTTATCGCAGCTGAGCTCAAAAATATCGGAATCAAAGTCGTACAGATTTTTACTATTTCAGATGAAATAGAAATTATTAAAAACACCCTGAAATCTGCTTTTGAATTGGGTGATTTAGTGATCACAACAGGAGGTTTGGGGCCAACACGAGATGATAAAACCAAGAAAGCATTAGCTGAATTTTTTGATGATGAAATTGCTTTGGATGAGGTGACTTTTGAACATCTGAAAGGATATATGGAAAGACGCGGCAGAATAGAAATTCTGGAAAGAAACCGTGAACAGGCTTTTGTACCTACAAAGTCAACAGTTTTTCAGAATCATTTCGGAACTGCACCATGCATGATGATGAAACAGGATGGAAAATTGTCTTTCAGTTTACCGGGTGTGCCTTATGAAGTAAAACCTTTGATTAAAAATCAAATCGTTCCTTATTTAAAAGATAAATTTAATCTGAATTACATTTCTACAAGAATCGTTTCTGTTGTGGGAATACCCGAAAGTATTTTGGCAGATCAAATTGAAGATTGGGAAGTGGCGCTGCCCGAAAACCTTGCATTGTCTTATCTTCCTGTGGGAACAAGGGTGAAGCTAAGGCTGACGGCAACCGGAACTGATGAAAATCTATTGCAAATTCAGCTGGAAGACGAAATTCAAAAGCTATTTCCAATCATCGGAGAAAATATTATTGCTACTTCAGAAGATAAAATTGAGAAGATTTTAGGAGAAATTTTAAGCGAAAAAGAATTAACCATTTCTACTGCTGAAAGTTGTACTGGTGGATATTTATCGCAAATGCTTACTTCAAATCCAGGAAGCTCAAAATATTTTGTCGGTGGCACTGTCACCTACGCAACACAAAAGAAAATCGATCTTCTTCATGTTTCAGAAAGTACCATCGAACGTTTCACGGTGGTAAGCGAAGAAGTTTCACGCGAAATGGCAGAGGGCTGTAAGAATTTATTCAAAACAGATATTTCTCTTTCCACAACGGGTGTTGCCGGTCCCGGAAAAGGAGAGGATGGCAAGGATGTGGGGTTGGTTTACTATACCATAAAAGTCAACCATAAATCTGAAACTTTCAAACTTCACCTTCCGCATCTTGAAAGACATGATTTTATTTATTTCGTCTCCCAAAAAATTATTCAGGATTTGGTAGGGATTTTAATTCGAAAATAACAGAAATTCAATGATCATTTTTCCGAAAAATTCGATTCGTAAAATAAATTAACTTTACCGTAACAAAATTTAAATTCAATATACTTATTGTATAAATTATTAGGACAATGAAATCGCAATGTTTTAAAGTGAATGAAAGTCACATAAAGACTGACGATTGCATAAGACCTCAAAAAAAATAAAAGTTTTCTTATGAAAAAATTAACGCTTTCTTTGTTTTTATTGGCAGGAATTTGTTCGCAAAATACGCTGAACGCTCAGGCTAAATCAACTACAACAGATAAAGGTTTAGACATCAGTTTGATGGATAAATCTATTCGTCCACAGGATGATTTTTACAACTACGTAAGCGGAACGTGGATGAAAACCGCAAAAATCCCTTCTGATAAACCAACTTGGGGAAGTTTCAACAAATTGGCTGATGATACAGACAACAATTCGATGACAATTTTAAATTCTCTTCTGAAAGACAAATTTGCAGAAGGAAGTGAAGGCAAAAAAATTCAGGATTTGTATGCGACGTATATGAATATGCAGAAAAGAAATGCAGACGGAATCAAGCCTATTCAGGAAAATATCAACAAAATTGATGCAATCAAGAATCTAAAAGATTTACAGAATTATTTAACTTCTGTAACCAAAGATGGTGATAATACATTCTACGGTTGGGGAGTTTACTCTGATCTAAAAGACTCTAACATGAATGCCGTTTACCTTGGTGACGCTTCGTTGGGAATGGGAAGAGATTACTATCAGAAAGTGGATGTAAAAAACACTGAAGCTCTTGCAGAATATCAGAAATACGTGGCCTCAATGTTGAAAGAGTTAGGCTATAAAAATGCTGACGCTGCTGCAAAGGGTGTTGTAGATTACGAAAAAAGTATTGCTAAACATTTGCTAACGAATGAGCAGAGCCGTGATAATACACTTCAGTACAATCCAAAAACGATTGCTGAACTTTCATCTTTGGTAAAGAATGTAGACCTTGCTTCATATCTAAAAAAAGCAGGCGTAAATACAGACAGAGTGATCATCGGTGAGATTGGATATTACAAAAACTTTGATCAGTTGGTGAATGAGAAAAATCTACCGGTAATTAAAGATTATCTTAAATTTCATATGATCAACGGTGGTGCTTCTTATTTAAGTGAAAAATTAGGAGATACTAAATTTGCTTTTTACGGTAAATATTTAAGAGGTCAGCAGGAGCAGAGAGCATTAAACAAAAGAGGATATGAATTGATCAATGGTTCTTTGGGTGAAGCTTTCGGTAAACTGTATGTTGAAAAATATTTTCCGGCTGAAGCAAAAGCTCAGATGGTTGAACTGATTGATTATTTAAAGAAAAGTTTCGCAGTTCACATCAACGGCTTAACGTGGATGTCTACAACAACAAAGGAGAAAGCGATGACTAAATTAAATAAATTTACAGTAAAAGTCGCTTATCCTGATACTTGGAAAGATTATTCTAAATTAAATATCACTCCTGAATCTAAAGGTGGAAATCTATACGCAAACCTTCAAAATATTGCAGAATGGCAGTATAATAAAGATTTGGCAAAAATCGGAAAACCGGTTGACAAAACAGAATGGGGAATGACTCCACAGACTGTAAATGCATATTACAATCCTGTATACAACGAAATCGTTTTCCCTGCTGCGATTCTTCAACCTCCTTTCTTTAATCCAAAAGCAGATGCTGCGGTTAATTTTGGTGGAATCGGCGCGGTTATCGGTCACGAAATTTCTCACGGATTCGATGATTCAGGTGCGCAGTTTGACGCAGAAGGAAACTTAGTTGACTGGTGGACGCCGGAAGATAAAGCCAACTTCGAAAAAGCGACAAAAGCATTAGCTGCTCAGTACGACAAATATGAGCCTGTTAAGGGAACTTTCGTTAACGGAACGTTCACAAATGGTGAAAACATCGCAGATCTAGGAGGTGTAAATATTGCTTATGACGCATTGCAGATGTATTTAAAAGATAAAGGAAACCCTGGTGTAATCAGTGGTTATACTCAGGATCAGAGATTCTTCTTAAGCTGGGCAACCGTTTGGAGAACCTTATCAAGTGAAAAATATATGGTAAACCAAGTGAAAACAGACCCCCACTCTCCTGGATATTTCAGAAGTTTCGGTCCGTTGACCAACGTAGATGCTTTCTATAAAGCTTTTGATGTGAAGCCTGGTGATAAATTATACAAAAAACCGGAAGACAGAATTAAAATCTGGTAATCAATATCAAACCGTTCAGAAATGAGCGGTTTTTTTTATGAACTTAAATGAAAACACAAACAATTTTGCCAAGAAATCAACGATTTTCATTTAACATAATTTCCTATATTTGATCAAACTGATTACACATCAAAATTAATTTAATGAAAAACGTAAATATTGCAGTACTTGCATTTTCAGGTATTGTGTTTTTAAAATCGTGTGGAACGAGAAAAACTGTTGAAACACCAAAAGTGGAAACATCCGTAGCAGCTGCTGCAGAACCAGTAAAAGAAGAAATAAAAGAAGAAGGAATTAATCTTTCTTTTATGGATAAGACCGTTCGTCCACAGGATGATTTCTTCAGTTACGTGAACGGAAATTGGGTTAAAACCACTCAGATACCTTCTGATAAAGCAAGTTGGGGATCTTTCAATGCGTTGAGAGAAAACGTAGATGATGCTTCTTTAAGTATTTTAAATAAAATCTTAACCGAAAAATATGCAGAAGGTTCTGAGGGTCAGAAAATTCAGAATTTGTACGCATCATTTATGGATGTCAGTAAGAGGAATGCTGATGGCTTAAATCCTATTAAGGCTGATTTGGCTAAAATTGATGCGATAAAAAATGTCAATGATTTGCAGAAGTATCTTTTAGAAGCGACAAAACTTGGCGACAATTCGTTTTACGGATGGAGAGTTAGTGCCGATATGAAAAATTCTAAAATGAATGCGGTGTATCTTGGCGGTCCAGATCTTGGTTTAGGAAGAGATTATTACCAAAAGGTGAATGAAGCCAACACAAAAACTTTAGCAGAATATCAAAAATATGTGGGACAGTTGTTTGGAGTTTTAGGTTATAAAAATTCAGATGCAGTAGCAAAAAATGTAGTTGATTTTGAAAAGCAGTTGGCTAATTATTTACTGACCTTAGAGCAGAACAGAGATGCTAATTTGAGATATAATCCAAAAAATGTTTCGGAATTGTCTGGGTTGGTGAAAAATGTAAATCTGGCAAAATACTTAAAAGATGCAGGTGTCAATACAGATAAAGTGATCGTTGGTGAAATGAAATATTACCAGAATATGGATCAGTTTATCAATCAGAAAAATCTTCCGTTATTGAAGGATTATCTGAAATATCATGTAGTTAATGGTAATGCAAGTAATTTGGGTGAAAGTTTAGACAATATCCGTTTTGATTTTTATTCCAAATATCTGCAGGGTCAGAAAGAGCAAAGAGCGATGGATAAAAGAGGTCTTGCCTTGGTGAACGGTGTTTTGGGTGAAGCTTTCGGGAAATTGTATGTGGATGAATATTTCACTCCCGAATCTAAGCAACAGATGGAAATCTACATCGATTACATTTTAAAATCATTTAAAAACCACATCAGTGAAATGGATTGGATGTCTCCTGAAACTAAAGTGAAAGCTCAGGAGAAACTCTCCAAATTCACCGTAAAAATAGCCTATCCTGATCAGTGGAAAGATTATTCTAAATTAAAAGTGGAAAGTCCTTCACAAGGCGCAACTTTATATTCAAACTTACAGAATGTTTCAGCATGGCAATATGAAAAAAGTCTGGAAAAAGTAGGAAAGCCTGTTGACAAAACAGAATGGGGAATGTCTCCACAAACCGTCAATGCGTATTACAGTGGATCTAACAACGAAATTGTGTTCCCTGCAGCAATTCTTCAGCCGCCTTTTTACAATCCAAAAGCTGATGCAGCGGTGAACTTTGGAGGAATCGGTGCGGTAATCGGTCACGAGATTTCTCATGGCTTCGATGACAGCGGTTCAAGATTTGACGGAGATGGAAACCTGAACAATTGGTGGACAGAGCAGGATCGTAAAAATTTCGACGCAAAAGTGGGCCAACTGGCAGCGCAGTATGATGCCTATGAACCGGTAAAAGGAAGCTTTGTTAACGGCAAATTCACAAGCGGAGAAAATATAGGCGATTTAGGTGGAGTGGCGGTTGCTTACGATGCTCTTCAAATGTATCTGAAAGACAAAGGCAATCCGGGATTAATTTCAGGATTTAATCAGGATCAGAGATTTTTCATGAGCTGGGCAACGGTTTGGAGAACCAAATCGACAGATCAGTACATGATGAATCAGGTGAAAACAGATCCGCATTCTCCCGGGTATTTTAGGGCTTTCGGACCACTGGTGAATCAGGATTGTTTTATGAAAGCTTTTGATATTAAGCCTGGAGACAAGCTTTATAAAGCTCCCGAAGAAAGGATTAAAATCTGGTAAAAATTATTAATATCTTAATATGAAAAACGCACTTTATAGTGCGTTTTTTTATTTATTTTTCATAGCTTAGTGAAAGCTAAGGGTATTATAAATCATTTTGTTATCCGAGGCTAATTGATTTATTTAAAGAAAAATCATTACAAAATTTTGTATGTTACAGTTTTTTTATAAATTTAAACAATGGATTGGTCAAAAATTTGCTAATCCAAACCAAAATCAACAATCTCAAAATAATAATAATATGGCAATGTTTAATTATGGTGTTGGCGGAAACGAAGTAAAGGTCGACGCTAATGAAGCTATTCAGGAAATCCAAGAAAACAAATCTCTTATTGTAAGCCAACTTACCACAGATGAATCTTATGTTCCCGAAATTGTAACAGGACTAAAAACTGTAGATGACGTCTTCAGACATTTTCAACCGTCTGTAGCTGTACAGCATGAGACAGAAGACGGAAATATAGTAGAAGAAGAATTTCGCTTTCAAAATCTTGCAGATTTCACTCCCAAAAACCTCGTTCAGAAATCAGATTACCTTCAGAAGCTCAGCATGGAGCAGGAGCAGTATAATAAAATTGTACGTCAGCTGAAAACCAATAAGATTCTGCGCAATATGCTTGAAAATGACCAAACGAGAGCTGCTTTTATTGAGGCATTAAAGGACGTGGCACAAGAACTTGAAAAATAATCTAAAGAACCTACACAAATATTATGGATAGTAAATTACAGGCTGCAGAAAGCCAACAACATAATCAACAGCAACAGAGCGGAAAACCTAAGGGAAATCCTGTTGAAGAATTAAATAAAATAGGAGGCTTCGGTTTTATAGAATCTGTCGTTGACGGTATCGCCAATATGAATCCTACAAGAAAAGCGAGAAAAGAAATTTTTTTGAACGATGGCAATAAGGCGGATGAAAGAAAAGAGCTTCTTCAGAAAATCAATCTTTGGGTTGAGCTTTTAGGAAGCAATGAATCTGCTGAGAAAATGGCAGATACATGCAAAACAAAAGCGCAGGCTGCTGATCAAAATCTAAAGACTAATTTAAAAAATACACTCGATGCAGCTCGACAGTTGGAAACAAACTACAGAACAGTTGCGCAGTTTTATAAAAATACTGAATTAGATAAAGTTGATAATGTTAGTATTGTCAATGCAACCTTGGAGCAGATGTCAGATTTAGATAACCCTCTATTTATTGATGCTGTGGCAGAAGAATTTAAGCAATATTATGACCGTTTAGATCTTCGTGATAATTACTCAATTTTAGCAATTCCGGGATATTTGGGATCTAATAAAGTGATTGAGAAGTGGGCGAAAATCTGTAACGAAAATAAAGTTATGATGGTTACAGATTTTGCGAACCTAGACAAACCTGATGACGTTGTAGATTTATTCCACTCTGCAAATCTTACGGGTGGTGAATTGCACAGAAGTAATGTTATCATGACATGTAACTGGCTTGTAGGTCGTGGAAGAGCCGAAGAAGTGGGTGAGGAAGAGAATGTAGAACTCCCACCTTCAACTTCATTAGCAGGTAAGATTCATAAAACATTGATGTCTCAGGTTGCAGCCGGTAAAAAACACGGGAATATCAACGAAGTAGACGCAGTAAAATTCGAACTGAAGAAAAGTGAAATTTCCCAGTTAGAAAAAATGGGTCTTGTACCAATGGTGAACGAGTATGGTAAGATCATGGCGTTCTCTGCTAAAACATTATTTACAGGCGATAACATTGGTCTTCAGACGTATTCTGTAGTTCGTGTATTCGATTATGTAACCAAAGTTTTATTGGATTTCTTAAACAGAAGAGCTTTCGAAAACTGGAATGCTAAAAATGAAGACGATTTAAGAAAACAAATCGTTACATTCTTAGATGGTATCAAAGGTGCTGATAAATTAATTGAGAAATTTAAGATTGTTCGTTTCGAACAGGATAAAGTAAATAAAGACAGAGTTTGGCTAGACATTCGTTTAACTCCGTATTTCCCAACTAAAAGTTTTGTCATTAAACTTGACGGTCATAAAGGAGATGACGGTAACGAGTGGGATGCTGAGTATATTCAGGATTAATGATTCTAAAATAAATACAAAACCGATGTTGAAAGCATCGGTTTTTTTGTGGAATAATTTCAGAAAAATTTCAAACATTCAGTTCCGTAGGATCTGAATGTTTGAAAGAGTAAGCAAAAAGAAAACGAGCTCCGTCGGAGCAGCACTTCTGCAGACTTGAAAAAATAATTTTTCATATAAATTACCCCTACTTAGTAAAATTCCATATTTTTTAATCATAAAAACACGACAAATAATAAATTATCTTTGCAAAATATAAATGAGATAGCTTTTTGGAAAACAATACAAAAACAACAGAATTTCTACATATCGGAACCAAACTTTTGAAGTGGTATGACAGCAATGCCAGAGATTTACCTTTCAGAAATACAAAAGATCCCTACAAAATCTGGATTTGCGAGATTGTCTTCCAACAAACCAGAATTGCACAAGGCTTAAATCATTACAATAATTTTATCGAAAGATTTCCGGATGTGAAAACTTTGGCAGAAGCTCCTGAAGATGAGGTTTTACTTTATTGGAAAGGGTTGGGCTATTATTCGCGCGCAATCAATATTCATAAAGCAGCACAGCAAATCATCAATGAACACAATGGTGTTTTTCCTACCGACTATGATGAGATTTTAAAACTAAAAGGTGTCGGGAAATACACAGCCGCCGCAGTTTCCAGTATTTGTTTTAATGGAAAAATGCCTGCTGTTGATGGAAATTTCTACAGAGTTTTAAGCCGTGTTTTTGCGGATGATTTTGATATCTCAAATTCAAGGGCGTTTAATTATTTTTCAGAGTTGTCGCATTTAGTTATGTCTGAAAACGTTGGAGATTTTAATCAGGCAATGATGGATTTAGGCTCGGAAATTTGCAAACCCAGAAATCCTTTATGTGGAGTGTGTCCGATACATAATGATTGTCTCGCTTTTTCCTTAAATAAAGTCTCGGAATTTCCTGTAAAAACAAAGAAGGTGAAAACACAGGACTTGGGATTAAAATACTATTTCGTTCACAGGAATGGAGAATTTTTAATTCAGCAGAGAAAAGATGATTTTATCTGGAAAAAGCTATTTGAATTTCCACTTGAAATTTCAGATGAATTAATTCCTTTTATTAAAAGTACAAAAACTGTTAATCATAAATTGACACACAAGAATCTGAGCATAGAAATTTTTAATGTTGAGGTTGATTCAGAAGAAGCTTGGGGAAATTTTATTATTGAAAATGAATTCATAATTACCGATGTTGAAAATTCTCATGACAGATCATTTCCTAAGCCTTTAGAAAATTATATTCAAAATTATCAATGCGCTTACAGTATTCTTTAATTTTTTTCTTTTAAGATACATTCTTTAATGTAAAATTGGAGTTCAGGCTCAAAACTCATTGAAATGCTGAAATTTGTGCCCTAAAATCTGAAATGTAATTTGTATTTTTGCAAAATGATTAGAAAAGTCATTTTTATCTTCGCCTCTCTGCTACTCATTTCGTGCGAAAAAGAAACCAATCCAAAACCATATGGTGAATTGAGATTAGAATATCCCGCACCGAAATATCAGAAATTTGATACAAACTGTTCTTATACTTTTGAGTATTCAGATTTTGCTAAGATCGTTGAAGCAAAAAAACCTTGCTGGTATTATATGAATTATCCTAAGATGAAAGCAAAAGTTTTCATTACCTATTTTCCAGTAAAGGGTGATTTTGCAGATCATGTAAAAGAATCTGAGAAGATGGTTTATGAGCATACCATCAAAGCAAGTTCTATCGATGCAAAATCTTTTCAGTATCCTGAAAAGAAAGTGTACGGAAATTTTTATGAACTGAAAGGGCAGACTGCTTCTAACCTTCAGTTTTACGCTACAGACAGTACAAAACATTTTGTTACGGCTTATTTGTATTTCGATACAAGACCAAAACCTGACTCTTTGTCGCCAGCAGTGAACTATATCAAAAAAGATATCATGCACATGCTCGATACATTTGAATGGAAAAATTAAATTAATAAAATACATTAATAACTATTTTAATCACTGAGATTACTTATAGTACTAAAAATACATATGTCATCGATACGATTACATATGATCATTAAAAAAATATAAAATACATATGAAACTTTTAGTTGTAGGAAGTGTTGCTTTTGACGCAATAGAAACACCGTTTGGTAAAACAGATAAGATTTTAGGAGGAGCTGCCACATATATTGGGATTACTTCATCTGTAATGGGAGTGAAGTCTGGGATTGTTTCTGTTGTTGGAGGAGATTTTCCTCAGGAGCATCTTGATATGTTTACCAAAAGAGATATCAACATAGAAGGACTGGAAATCGTAAAAGATGGAAAAACTTTCTTCTGGTCGGGCAAATATCACAATGATTTAAATACAAGAGATACCTTAGCAACTGAAGTGAACGTTCTTGAAAACTTCGACCCTAAAATTCCTGAATCAATGCAGGATGCAGAGATTTTACTTTTAGGAAATCTTCACCCAGGTGTTCAGCTTTCTGTTCTTGAAAAAATGAATCAGCGTCCTAAATTGGTTATTTTAGATACCATGAATTTCTGGATGGATTCTGCGATGGATATTTTAAAAGATATGATTGCTAAAACTGATGTAATAAGCATCAATGATGAAGAAGCAAGACAACTTTCAGGAGAGTATTCTTTGGTGAAAGCAGCGAAGGTGATTCATACAATGGGACCAAAATTTGTGATCATAAAAAAAGGAGAGCACGGTGCGATTCTTTTCCATGATGGTAAAATATTTGCCATTCCTGCACTTCCATTAGAAGAAGTTTTCGATCCTACTGGTGCTGGAGATACTTTCGCAGGAGGTTTTGCAGCATATTTAGCGAAAAAAGGAACGTTCGATTTTGAAACAATGAAGTCAGCTTTAATCGTAGGATCTGCGATGGCTTCTTTCACAGTAGAAAAATTTGGAACAGAGAGACTTGAAGAAATTACAGAGGCTGATATGTTAGAAAGAATCAATCAATTTAAAGAATTGACGACTTTTACTGTTGAGCTGTAATCAATCAGGCTTTTTTAAGAAATATTTATAATAAAAAATTGAGTGTAATTCGCTAAGAATTATAAATTTGCAACTCGTTTAAAATAGTAAAATGATAAATAAATTAAAAATCGCTTTTCTTTTTGGAGTTTTTGCTTTGTTGTTTTCAACAAATGTACAGGCTCAGCTAAAGCAAGGTCAGTTGATTGATGGTATTGCGGCAGTGATTGGCGATGAAATTGTTCTCGAATCTGATGTGGAGGAACAGATGAATTATGCAAAGCAGCAAGGTGCTGGTACAGCAGATAAATGTGAGTTTCTTGAAAATCTTATCAATAACAAATTCCTTGTTTTTGAAGCTAAAAAAGATACCCTAATCGAAAACCGCTCTGCGTCAATCAAAGAGCAGGCAAATGCTAAATATAACCAGTTGCTTTCTCAGTTTCCTGATGAGAAATCAATGTTGACGGCTTATAAATTCAGAACCGGATACGAGATGAAGAATGCTATCGAGAAAATTGATACAGATACGTATTACGGTCAGGCAAAATATCAGAGAATTACAGAAAAAGCTGATGTTACTCCAAATGAGGTGACAGACTTCTATAATCTGTACAAATCTCAGTTGCCGGAAATTAAAGATGAGGTTTCAATTTCTCAAATTGTTATGAAACCACAATTGACTGAGGCTCACAAAGATGAACTGATCAGTAAATTAAAGAAGATAAAACAGGATATTGCTGGTGGAGAAAGCTTTGAAAGCCAGGCAAGAATTTATTCTGAAGATCCAGGTTCTGCACCTAACGGAGGTTTGATGAAAAACGTATTCAAAGGTCAGATGGTTAAACCTTTCGAGGCTGCAGCTCTGAATCTTCAGGAAGGTGAAATTTCTGAACCTATTGAATCAGAGTTCGGATACCACATCATTCAGTTGGTGAAAAAGTCTGGTAAAGCTTATGACGCAAGACATATTCTTTTGATGGCAACTCCTACAGATGCAGAGATGAATACAGCAAGAAAAAAATTAGATAGCATAAGAGGTCTAATTCTTGCTGAGAAAATTACTTTTAAAGATGCTTCTTTTAAATTTTCGGATGATAAAAAAACAAAATTTAACGCGGGAGTAATTGCTGGAGCTGATGGTTCAAATAAAATTGAAAGGGAAAGTATTCCTGTATCAATCAGCTACGAGCTGGCAGGACTGAACAAAGGAGATGTTACAACAGCATTTGATGATAAAGATGAAAGAGAAAGAAAAGTGGTGAAAATTGTAAAAATAGAAGATGTAATTCCTTCCCATCAAATTACTTTGGAAACTGACTATGACAGAATAAAGCAGATGGCTTTGAGAAAAAAACAAGGCGAGATGGTTGAGAAATTTGTAAACTCAAAAATATCAACAACCTTTATTTCTATCGATGGCCGTTATGACAATTGTGATTTTAAAGGAAACTGGAAGAAAGAATCAATTAAAAAATAAATGAAAGCCTTCAGAATTTTCTGAAGGCTTTTTTTATGCAATTTGTACACGAGATCTATTGTCAAATCTAGGTTTTTAGTATTTTTACACCATGAGCAATTTTATAGATTTCAATTCAGCCAAAAAACTTCACGAGATGCAGGAAAGCAAAAATAGAATTACCGAACTTTTTAATATTCAGTATCCTATCATTCAGGCAGGCATGATCTGGCATTCCGGTTGGAAGTTGGCTTCTGCAGTTTCAAACTGTGGCGGATTGGGGCTGATTGGTTCTGCAAGCATGTATCCCGATATTTTACGCGAAAATATTCAGAAATGTAAGAAAGCTACCGATAAACCTTTTGGTGTTAATGTTGCTTTGCTTTACCCCAATTTAGAAGAAATTATCAATATCATTTTAGAGGAGGGTGTGAAAATAGTTTTTACATCGGCCGGAAGTCCTAAAACATATACCGAAATATTACAAAAAGAGGGAGTGAAAGTGGCACACGTAGTATCATCAACTAAGTTTGCGATGAAGTGTGAAGATGCCGGAGTAGACGCTGTTGTAGCCGAAGGATTTGAAGCAGGCGGTCATAACGGAAGAGATGAAACCACAACTTTATGCCTGATTCCCAACGTAAGAAAACATATCTCAAAACCATTAATTGCAGCGGGTGGAATTGCCCTAGGTTCCCAAATGAAAGCAGCGATGATTTTAGGTGCAGACGGAGTACAGATCGGAAGCCGTTTTGCAGCTACGCTCGAAGCAAGTGCCCACGAAAAATGGAAGAAGAAAATCACCGAACTGAATGAAGGAGACACGCATTTAACCTTAAAAGAACTGGCTCCCGTACGATTGGTTAAAAATAAATTTTTCAATGATTTGGAAGATATCTATAACGTCGGGAGAAATTCGGAGTCATTAATAGCAGCTTTAGGAAGAGCAAGAGCAAAGAAAGGAATGTTTGAAGGTGACATGGAAGAAGGTGAGCTGGAAATCGGTCAGGTTTCAGCGTTGATTGATGAGGTTCTTCCTGTAAAAGAGGTTTTTGCCAATCTTTTGAGAGAATTTAATGCAACGAAAAATCCTGGTTTATAAATAATGATTGAAAAGGTAATTGATGTAAAAGGGCAAAACTTATTTATAAAATTTAATCATTCATTCGAAAACAAACCGACAATTGTGTTTTTGCATGATTCTTTAGGCTCAGTTGAGCTTTGGAGAGATTTTCCTGAGAAACTGGCTACTGCTGTTCGTTGTAATTTTCTAGTCTACGACCGCCTTGGATATGGAAAGTCCTTTACAATGGCGACCCATAAAAGAGAGAGCAATTACATGGAACTGGAAGCTGATTTGCTTAATGATTTGCTTTCTAAATTAAATATTAAAGATGCGGTTCTTTTCGGGCACAGCGATGGCGGTACAATTGCATTAATTGCTGCATCTAAATATTCTGAAAAAGTAAAAGCTTTAATCTGCGAGGCCGGACATATTTTTGTGGAAGATATTACAGTGCAAGGCGTGAAAAAAGCTTTAGATGCTTACAAAACCACAAATCTGCCGGAACGTCTGCAAAAATACCACGGGGATAAAGTGGATACCATTGTAAAAGCATGGACAGAAATTTGGCTCAGCGATGAATTCAGATCTTGGAATATTGAGCCAATGTTGAAAAATATTATCTGTCCACTCTTATTTGTTCAGGGAGAAAACGATGAGTACGGAAGTTTGGATCAGGTTGATAAGACGTTTACACAGGTAAGCGGAAATTCAGAAAAGTTTATCATTCCGAATGTTGGGCATACACCGCATAAAGAAACTCCCGAGATTGTTTTAAATAAATCAATTGAATTTATAAACTCAACCATAATTTGATTTGCGAAAGTTCAAAGAATTTTTGGTAAATATCTCTTATTTAAAAAAAAATCAATACGAGAAGACTTTAGTCCGCTTTAATGGTATGAACTAAATGGCTTCAGCCAAAAACTATAAGCCGTTCAGTTCAAATTCTATATTTTTTATTGCCTGAACTTCGTACTTTTCTTTAAAATATTCAGTTTTAAAAATACTTTCAAGCTCCAAAAAATGCTTTAAGACTTTTCTTCTTCCCGGTTTGTAGAGAAAATCAGGATAAATGGAATATTCTTTTCGGATGTTTTTGGTATAATCTAAATATGTTTCAGGATCTTTTCCCAGAATAGACAAATCAACATCTAATAAATAACTGATATCACTTTTTTCAGATTTCTGATGAGATTTTGTCGCTAAAATCTGTTCTGAGATTTCGGTAATGTCAGTTTCATTTAAACCCAACTTTTGAAGTCTCGACTTTGCAAATTCTGCACTCTTTTCTTCATTCAGTTTTGAAGTTGCGTCATAAATCACATCATGATAAAAAACGGAAAAGGAAACAGTACGGAAGTCTAGGATTTTATCTTTCACAAATTCCAATTCAGAAAGCATATTCTCCAAATGGCTTAAACTGTGATAATGTCTTCCTTTTTCAGAGTATTTCTTTTCAATTTCAAGCCATAAATTGTCAGCCAGTATTTCATTCTGACTGAATGATAAACAAAGTTGAAAGAAATAGTCTCTTAAATTCATACTTAAAGATATAAAAAAAGGAACTTAAAAAGTTCCTTGATTTGCTTCTAAATGCGCTTTCAACTCTGACCATCCGCCACCGTTGTAGCCATCTTTTAAACCTTCAGACTGAAGGAATTCTAATGCCTTTCCGCTTCTGTTTCCGCTTCTGCAAAACAATACAACTGGTTTTTCAATTGACAAAATCTCGTCTTTTCTGTCTTCTACTTCACCTAAAGGAATATTCTGAGCACCGTCAATACTTCCGTCCATTTCCAATTCCATGGGTTCACGAACGTCGATTAAGTGGTAATTTCCTGATTTTAAAACTTCTGCTAATGACATAATATTTGATTTTTTAGAGTTAATACATTAAATGGATCATAAATTTTTCACAAATCCAAAGACCAACAAATTTATAAAATAATCTTAGTTTTGCAATGTAAAATAATGAATTCAACTTCCGAAAAATATTCACAATTAATTAAGGCCAAAGCCAAAAGTTTTGGGTTTCAGAATTGTGGAATTTCCAAAGCAGATTTTCTCGAAGAAGACGCTCGTCATTTGGAAAAGTGGCTCAAAAATAATTTCCATGGCGAAATGAAATACATGGAAAATCATTTTGATAAACGTCTCGATCCGCGATTGCTGGTGGAAGGTTCAAAATCAGTTATTTCGCTTTCTTACAATTACTTTCCTGAAGAAAAAATTTCCACTTTAGAGAATTTTAAAATATCAAAATATGCTTACGCAGAAGATTACCATGAAGTGATCAAAGAAATTCTCCGAGATATGGTTCTGGAATTGCAAAACGAAATTGGTGATTTTGGTTTCCGTGTATTTGTAGATTCTGCTCCTGTTCTTGAAAGGAGCTGGGCCAAAAAATCAGGAATTGGCTGGGTAGGGAAGAATGCTAATTTAATTACCAAACAAAGTGGCTCATTCTATTTTTTAGCTGAAATCATCTGCGACCTGGAATTGGTTAATGATAATGAAACAACTGATCACTGCGGAAGCTGCAGGAAATGTATTGATGCCTGTCCCACAGATGCGATTGTGTCTGATAAAATTGTGGATGGAAGCAAATGTATTTCTTATGCGACAATCGAATTGAAAAATGAAATTCCGGATTATTTTAAAGACAGAATGGAGGAGTGGATGTTTGGCTGCGATATCTGTCAGGACGTCTGCCCATGGAACCGTTTTTCTGCTCCGAGTCTTCAGACGAAATTTAAACCCAATGAAGCATTAAAAAATTTCAGGAAAGGGGAGTGGAAAGAATTAACTCAGGAGCTATTCTCGGAAATCTTCAGAAAGTCACCGGTAAAACGGACGAAATTTACGGGATTGAAAAGAAATATTGAATTTTTGAATGGCTTTTCGGAACAATTGATGTAAAATCTAAAGTTGAAAATACCTGTTTGAAAATTTTACTTTCCAAAAATAAAGTGGGTAATTGTCCTTTCCTTAAAATTTTGTTTTTAAAGAAACTAAAGATTTTAATTCGCAAAAATTAAAAAATCCTGTCCTGTAAAAGAAAAATTGACTTTCAAAAAGATATTATCTTTAAGAAAATCAACGTTTTTTCTGAGTTCTTTTAGGAGCTGTTTTTACTCTTACTTTAAATCTTTTTTGGGATTTCGTGTTTTTGTGCATATTCGTGATACTTTGTTGACTAAATTTACTGATTTTTCGGAATAAAACAAATACTTTTACGAAAAATTGATAATTAAATTTTATTCATCTACAATCATCAACATGAGTGCGAAAATAATATTCATTTACCTCCTTAAAACTTTAGGAATCATCTTGGGAATCATCGTAGTGTACGCACTTTTGGGCTATTTGCTGCCATTCATTGAAGTTTCGGCAAAAGATGATGGCGGCAAAAAACAAGTTCCCATATATATCTACACCAATGGCGTTCATACCGATATCGTCATGCCCGTGAAAAATGATCTTCACGACTGGAGTTCTAGCATTCCTTTCGCAAATACAACATCGAAAAAAACAGATTATAACTATGTGGGAATAGGTTGGGGTGATAAAGGTTTTTATCTGGATACACCGACGTGGGCAGATCTGAAATTTTCAACCGCTGTGAAAGCTGCTTTTTGGATGAGTGAATCTGCAATGCATACTTCATTTTATAAAACAATGACGGAAGCATCAGACTGCAAAAAAATAATGATCAGCAGAAAGCAGTATCAGGATCTTATCAAATTTATTGATGCTAAATTTGATAAAGATCAGAAAGGTAATTATATTTTGATCCCAACGAAAGCGGTTTACAGTGATAATGATGCTTTTTATGATGCGCGGGGACGTTACAGCTTCTTAGATACCTGCAACACGTGGGCAAATAATGCCTTGAAAGCAGCCGGCCAAAAAGCAGCACTTTGGACACCTACAGACTACGGAATTTTCATTCATTATAAATAATTCAAGTGCGATTTTCCTTTTTATTTTTGATGGTACTTTTTTTTGTTTCATGTCAGAATGATAGCAAGAGGTCGTTACGCACGATTATTTCTAAGGAAAAGACAGGTGTTGGAATAAAGAAACCGGAATTAGATTTAATTAAAACAAAAAAGAAAGCGCAGGAAGCTCTTGACTTTTGCAGAAGAAAAAACATGAATTATGATTTCTGCATTCTGATTGATATGAGCCTGCATTCTGGGGTAAACCGTTTTGTAATATGGGATTTTACAAAGGGTAAAATTTCGGGTCAATATCTTGTTGGTCATGGTTGCGGAAAAAACGCATGGAGCAGTGATGAATCAAAAGAAGATCCATCATTCAGCAATGAAGACGGAAGTCACCTTTCTTCATTGGGAAAGTATATGATATCAGGAAGAGGTCACAGCGATTGGGGAATTAATATAAAATATTTGATGCACGGACTTGAAGAGACCAACAGTAATGCAATGAAGAGATTTATCGTTTTTCATTCATGGAATTTGATGAGCGATAAAGAGGTTTTTCCAAAAGGCTCACCGGAAGGCTGGGGCTGCCCGACGATTTCAAATAATGCGATGAGAAAGATTGATCCGCTCATTAAAAAGTCTGGAAAGCCAGTTTTGATGTGGATTTATAATGAATAAACATCCCTGAATAATCATAGAAACTTTCTTTTATCGGAAAATGAATATATTTTCAGTGAAATTTTTTAAGTAGAAAAAATACCTTTGAACTGATTCTCCATTAGTCTAAAAAGTCTGGAGGATAGGTTTTTTGATTGTATTTCAGATCAAGTTGTTTAAGTAATTGTTTTCTTTCTTCAGTTAATTCCGGCATTTTTAAAAATTCTCCGAAAGCAACAGGTTCGCCTATTTCCACAAACATTTTTTCCAGTCCGGCAGGAACTACAGTACAAAGTAATCTTGCGAATTCTTTGGATTGATTCTTAAAACAGTGCACTGCTCCTCCCAAAGGAATGTTGATGAATCCATCTTTACCAACCGTCTTTTTCTCATGTTCTGTTTTAAATTCTACTTCTCCCTCCAAAACATAAAACATCTCCTGCGTATCTTCGTGAGCATGCGGAGGTGGCCCTCCATTGGGAGGTACAACCATTTCTATCACTGCATAGTTGCCATTCGTTTGATCACCCGAGATTATAATTCTATAATTTCCGCCAGCAATGCCTAAGAATTGACCTTCTTTGCTTTCGATTATTGTAATATCTTTATTCATCCTAATTATTTGAGTACTCTCTACTTTATTCTTACCTTTAATTATCTAAATTAATAAAAATATTACACGCAACAATTCATTTGATTGATAATAATGAAATAGTAGAAGGGGAAAAGCTGTTTTTCCCTGTTACATGAATTTACCTTGTGAATAAAATCAAAAGGCACCAACTGTCTGCAGTTAGTGCCTTTTTTGTACCCAGTACCAGAATCGAACTGGTACATCTTTCGATACTAGAGTTTGAGTCTAGCGCGTCTACCAATTCCGCCAACTGGGCTTGATGTTTGTTTTAAATTGGTGTGCAAATATAGGAACTTTTTTTAATGTTCAAAAACTTTTTGCGAATTTTTCTTTAGAAATTTATCTCCAAACCGTCGTAGGCAAGGTGTATTCCGTCGGGAAGTAACTTATCTTCAATGTCATGCAGCCCAAAATGATGACTGATATGCGTTAAAAATAATTTCTTGGGTTTAAGCCCTTCATGTAATTTTATGACGTCTGCCAGAATAAAATGAGCAGGATGTGGATCAAATTTACGGATGCAGTTTAAAATCAGTACATCCAGATTCTTAAGTTTTTCCTTTTCAGTATCTGAAATAAAGCCGGCATCAGTAATGTATGCTAAGTTTTTAAATTTATAACCGAAAACTGAAATTTTGTAGTGTATAACTTCTACAGGAGTTATTTCAATATCTAAGACTTCAAAAGAATTGTTTTCAATGCTATGCAAATCAAACGCAGGGGCTCCCGGATATCTATCATCAGCAAATGCATATGGAAAACGGTTTTTAACCTCATTTCCTACTCTTTCACTACAGTAAAGCGGCATATTTTTACCGCTTTTGAAAATTAACGGACGCATGTCATCAAGACCTATAACGTGATCATTATGTTCATGGGTTAAAAGCGCAAGGTCGATATGGTTTTCTCTGTTGATCAGCATTTGCTGCCTAAAGTCGGGGCCGCAGTCGATGAGGATTTTTTTATTTTCATCGGTTGTTACCATTGCAGATGATCTGAAACGGTTGTCCTTTGGATTTTTTGAGGTGCATACCTCGCAGTTGCAACCAATAACGGGAACGCCCTGAGAAGTTCCGGTTCCTAAAAATTTCAACTTCATTTGTTTTGAGGTTGGTTTAATTTTGGTAAATTTACGAAAAATTTAATGTCCTAATGTATCAGAAACTAACTCCTAAACAAAAAGCATTAACAATTAATCTAGATCCTACTATTTATGGTACTTTCGCAGAAATTGGAGCAGGGCAGGAAACTGTACGACACTTTTTTAGAGCAGGGGGAGCTTCAGGTACGATTGCTAAGGCAATGTCAGCGTATGACAAAGATTTTAGTGACGCCATCTACGGAAAAGAAGTTAAAAACAGGTATGTAACTCAGAACAGACTTCGAAAAATGCTTCGCTATGAAGTTTCATTAATCGAAGAAAGAATTTCAAGAGAAAACAGCCCAAACAGAAAGTTTTTTTCCTACGCCAATACAGTAACCACTATCAATTTTGATAAAACCGTAAAAGGTCACGGATGGGTAGGAATTCGTTTTCAGGTAAAAGAAAATGAAGATTATAATGAAGTGGTTATTCACGTAAAATTCAAAGAGAACGATGCTACTTTGCAGCAGGAGACTCTTGGGAATTTGGGGGTAAATCTTATCTTCGGAGCATTTACATATTTTGATAATCCAAGACGTTTGATAGAATCACTTTATGATGATGTGGCTACCGATAATCTGGAGATAGATATGATTGATTTCAGCGGTCCCGCTTTCGCTTATGTTGATAACAGACTGATGTCTTTGCAGCTCGTGAAAAACAATATGACCGATGCTGTGATTTTTAATTCTCAAGGGAATAATATGCTTCCGGCAGATGTTTTGTACAAAAAAAATATTTTCGCTGTAAGAGGAAGTTTTAGACCTGTAACGAGAGTGAATATTGATATGCTGCGCAACGGTATGGATATGTTCCTGAAAGATGCCATCTGTACGCAGGAGGAAACAGAAGTTCTGATTGAAATTACCATCTCTAATCTGCGTGCAGACGGAGATATTGATGAACGCGATTTCTTGGATAGAGTAGACGTTCTCGGAAAATTAGGATATACCGTTATCATCTCAAACTTCTCAGAGTATTACAGACTGATCGACTATTTCTCTCACTACACAAATGGAGATATTGGTGTAGCCATGGGTGTGAATAATATGCTGATGGTATTTGATGAAAAATATTACAAAGATCTTTCGGGCGGAATTCTGGAAGCATTCGGTAAGTTTTTCAGAAACGGAATGAGAGTTTACCTTTACCCTTACAAAGATCCTGAAACTCACGAATTGCTTGATTCTGATAATCTTAAAGTGGAAGAAAGTCTGAAAGAATTATATAAATATTTCAAACTTAACAATCGTATTGTGGATATTAAAAACTACGATCCGGAGTTTTTGGAAATTTATTCTAGAGAAATACTGAGAAAAATAGCTTGCAATGTTAGCGGTTGGGAAAATCAGGTGCCGGAAGGCGTTGCTGAAATGATAAAAGAAAGAGGAATGTTCGGTTATAAACAAGAGCTTTCTCTAAAACAATTTTCTTAAAACAAATTTAAAATGTCTGAATTAAAAAAAAGACTTTCGTCTATTCTTGAAAGTCCAAAACATAACACTGAAGAGAAACTTGAGAAAGTTTGTCATCTTTTAGATCAGGAAATTTCTTACTTTAACTGGACGGGATTTTATTTCAAAAACGGAGATAAAAACGAGTTGAAATTGGGGCCTTATGTAGGTGCAGAAACTGACCATATCATCATTCCTTATGGAAAAGGTATTTGCGGGCAGGTTGCAGTTTCCAACGAAACGTTTATCGTTCCTGATGTTCATTTACAGGATAACTATCTGAGCTGCTCAATTGATACTAAAGCAGAGATTGTAGTTCCTATTTTCAAAAACGGTGAAAACATCGGTCAGATTGACATCGATTCTCATACGATTGATCCTTTTACGAAAGAAGATTTAGAATTGTTGGAATGGCTTTGTAATGAAGTTTCAAAAATATTGTAGTATTTTTTTAGCTTAATCAAATATATGAACTCCGATTTTTAATCGGAGTTTTTTTTATATTTATACTTCTTATTCATAAAGAAGTGAATAAAAAAATATAACATTCAATAAAATTTAATTCGTCATGATTAAAAATCACTATATTGTTTTAATAATTCTCCTTTTCATTATTTCGTGTAAAAATGAGAAGAATCAAACTGTGGCCAAACGAAAACCTCAGGAAGAGGTCACTGAAAATTCAATGATTCAACCTCCTGTTTTTTTAGATTCTTTAAAAACAGAAAATGAAATTCTGAAGCATCTTCAAAATCGGAAAATAGAAATTTCTTCTCATTTGAAAAATTCATCACCTGAAAATGCTGGTGAAATTTATGAAAATCTAAAAAAGGAAAATGATTCTGCAGTTTTGCTTTTAGCTCTAAAACAGATGGTTTTGCTTGAGCACAGATATTAACACAAAAGTTTCCGGATGATGTCAAAAAAATAATTGATAGATACGAAAAAACAGGAATTGAATTTTGGGAAATCGGAGAAGGAATGACAGAACTCAGAATGTTTCCCGATTATTATTTAAAACTATTCACTGGCAGACTTACTGCAGATTATCAGCAGTATCTCGAGATCATTTCAGAAGAGGATAAGTTTCTTTTTGCTGCCGACGCCGGAATTATTATCCCATGGCGCGATGTTGCCCTTAGAGTGGAGGTTCGAGAAAAGTTTTTGAAAAGTTTTCCCAATTCAAAATTAGCGAAAAAAATAAAAGATGAACTGAAGGACTACCGTTACGCATATCTTGCAGGATATGATAATACGCAGACGAATGAGAAGGGCATTTTTTTTCCTGAAAATGTAAAAGAATTCAGACGTTTTGTAAAAGAAAATCCGAATAGTGAAACTTCAAAAATTATTGTTGAAATGCTGGCTCAAAAACGGAACAGTGAAGAGCTTTGGAGTTTTATCAAGCAAAGAATTTGATTTGAATAGCGAGCAATGAGTTGCATCTCATCAAATACTTTCCAGCATTATAATTTCTCAATTTAAAATAGTAAATAATCCATAAATCCGGGGAGTAGGTTTGAGAGAATAATCGATATATTATTTTTTTCTAATTGTTTTAAAGAGATTAAAATAAGCAGTTACATTGGAAATAAATTTCTCAATATATTAATTCAATGTAATTAGAAATAATTCTAGTCTTCGTCGATCTAAAAAATATTTGCATCAAATTTGCAACCCAAATAGTAATTTAATTTTAATATAAAACATGGATAGAAGAAAGGATAATTTTATAGATAATTTCTCAACTTATTTCACAGAAAGGAAAAAAACTTTGTTTCTATGTTTTTCACTGTTTTTTGTAATCGTCTTTTTACTTCTTAGTGTCTACGTAATTCATTTTACTCCGTCATGGGATATCATGGTTTCTCAGGAGATACAGGAGGACCAAAATGAAATTTTAGACAGCCTGATGAAAGGTTTTAGTTGGCTGGGCACTGTTTATGTTGCTGCAGTTATGGTGATTCTGTTTTCTCTTGTTTTCTTACTATTCAAATACATCAACGAGGCTTTGTTTACTTTATCATGCCTTCTGTCTGGTGGTGTCAGTTACGTTTTAAAAATGATGATCGACCGACCGCGACCTAGTGTAGATTTTGTAAGAGTTGTACAGGAAACACATTATCAGAGCTTTCCGAGTGGTCATGTCTTGTTTTATACTACATTTTTTGGCTCATTGATGGTAATTGCTTTATATTCAAGAGTTTTAAAACTGTCGATCAAGGCGATTATTAGTTTGGTTTGTCTCGGGATGATTGTGCTTGGAGCTATTTCACGTATTTACTTAGGTGCACACTGGTTTACTGATGTTCTCGGAGGATTTGTTGTGGGAGTTCTTTTTTTGATGATTACGGCAAGCTTGTATATAAGGAGCAGAAAATAAGTATAAAAAAATCGCCGTCAGAAATTTCTGACGGCGAATATTATTTGTTTTGTTCAATTTTGAACTACTATACTTTATAAGTAAATGCATTGATGTTCATACCTGCTCCCACTGATGCAAAAAGAATAATATCACCTTCTGCGAAAGAGTGTTCCTCCATCTCACCTTTCATAATCAGATCGTATAAGGTAGGTATCGTTGCTACACTGCTGTTTCCAAATTTATGAATAGACATTGGCATAATATCCACTGGTGCAGTCATGTCATAAAGGCTGTAGAACCTGTCGATAATTGCTTCATCCATTTTTTCGTTCGCCTGGTGAATTAAGATTTTCTTTAAATCTTTAATATCAATTCCTGCTTTTTCTAAACAAGATTTCATAGCGAGTGGCACTTTTGTCAAAGCAAATTCATAAATCTTTCGTCCTTTCATTTTAATGTAACGAATATCTGATTCATCCTCCTGCTTATAAGAAGTTCCGAAAAACAAAAAATTGGCTTCGTCGTAAGCGTAGGTGGCGCTTTCATGAGAAAGGATCCCATTGTTCTGGTCTGTGGCCTCCACAATCACTGCACCTGCACCATCAGCATAGATCATAGAATCACGGTCATAAGGATCTGTAACTCTGGATAAAGTTTCTGCTCCTATTACCAGACATCGTTTTGCAATTCCTGCTTTTACAAATGAACTTGCATGAATCATTGCCTCATTCCATCCCGGACAGCCAAACAAAAGATCATAAGCTACACAGCTAGGGTTTTGTATACGAAGTTTATTTTTTACGCGGGTTGCAATACTTGGTACTGTGTCTGACTGAATTTTTCCTTTTTCAATATCACCGTAATTATGTGCAACTATAATATAATCAATAGACTCTCGATCAATATCTGCATCTTCTATTGCCTTTTCTGCTGCAAAATAGGCAAGGTCTGATGTGACGTGCTGAGAATCAGCATATCTGCGTTCTTCAATTCCTGTAATATCTTTAAATTTTCCAATAATAGACTCTGGAAATTTGATTGCTAAACCATCTTCATTCAAAAATACATGATCTTTAAAATCGGCATTTCTCATCACATTCTCTGGGGTATAGCTGCCGGAACCTTTAATTCTTATATTCATCATAGATATCTTTAATACATACCCACTGAAAGCTTTTTTTACGGAGTACTATTCAAAATTATGATAATTCCCTGTCTTATTGCCCATTTCATAAGATTATTATAAAATTATTTTAAATTCTGAGCATAGGATATTTAAAAGGCTTTGGTTTTCAGGTGTTTATGTATTTTGTTTTAAAAGGCTTTAAATTAAGAATTCTTTTTGTATTCTTCGATGTTTTTAAATTTTGAATGATATTCTCTCAGACGATTAGAAACCGCTTCGGTACTTACGGGATCGTGGTGTGGGATTTGTATTTTAGCCCTTGTTTTTTATTTTCAAATTCTTATGAGTAAAATTAATATTTTTTGGTTCCGAAGAGATCTCAGACTTGAAGACAATACGGCACTTTTTCATGCATTAAAATCCGACTGTAAAGTATTGCCGCTATTTATTTTTGATCAAGAAATTTTGGATCAGCTTCATGATAAATCAGATAAACGAGTAGACTATATTCATCAGGCGTTGACGGATATTAACAATGAACTGAAAAAATACAAAACAACACTCAAAACATTTTATGGAACTCCGATTGAGGTTTTCGAGAAATTGGTAGAAGAATTTGATGTAGATACTGTTTTCTGTAACCGCGATTACGAACCGCAGGCG
Source organism: Chryseobacterium sp. JAH (assembly GCF_001507335.1). GTDB lineage: Bacteria > Bacteroidota > Bacteroidia > Flavobacteriales > Weeksellaceae > Chryseobacterium. Next base: position 155,259 of record NZ_LMAH01000005.1, read on the forward strand.
ATCAAAAGGGATGAAGAAATCAGAGAGTTTCTCTGTAAAAAAGAAATTAAATTTTCCGATTTTAAGGATCAGGTTATTTTCGAAAAAAATGATGTTCTAAAGGATGACAATTTACCGTATACTGTTTTTACTCCTTACTCAAAAAAATGGAAGCTGAATTTCAATTCCGTTAAAATCGTAGGATACGACAGCGATTTTTCAAATTTTGTTCATGTAAAAAATGAAAGTATCATCAGTTTAAAACAAATTGGTTTTGAAAAAACAGATTTTGAATATAAGAAACCCATTCTAGAAAAAAAGTTAATTGATTCTTATGATACATACAGAGATTTTCCCGCATTGGATCATACAACGCATTTAGGAATTGCACTTCGTTTTGGAACCATCTCGGTGAGAGATTGTGTGAAATTTGCAGTGAATCATAATGAAGTCTGGCTAAGTGAACTCATTTGGCGGGAGTTTTTTATGCAGATCCTATATCATTTTCCTTATGTTATTAAAGGTTGCTTCAAGAAGAAATATGAAAATATTCAATGGCGAAATGACGAGAACGAATTTACAAGATGGTGCGAAGGAAAAACCGGCTATCCTATTGTAGATGCGGGAATGAGACAGCTCAATGAGACCGGATTTATGCATAACCGAGTGAGAATGATAACGGCAAGTTTTCTTACCAAACATCTGTTGATCGACTGGCGATGGGGAGAGGCTTATTTTGCACAGAAACTTTTAGATTACGAGCTGTCATCCAATAATGGAAACTGGCAATGGGCAGCTGGTTGTGGTTGCGACGCAGCACCATATTTCAGAGTTTTTAGCCCGGAAGCTCAAACACAGAAATTTGATAAAGACTTAAAATACATCCGCCAATGGCTGCCGAAAGATTATGACATCCAGCCAATTGTTGCGCATAAAGATGCAAGAGAAAGAGCCTTGAAAACCTACAAAAAAGGATTGGAATGATATAGTATAGGTATATTTTAATTTATTGAAACTACATGAACGTTTATTTTTAATAAAAATCACATTTCATGATTCAGATATTTCACAACTACCAACTTAATCCACTATATTTGTTTATATTTTCCGCTTAATGAACGCTCCAGACTATATTCAACCAGAGCAACTGCTTTCAATACTCTTCCAATCACCTAATGCAACTGCTGTTTATACAGGTGCTGATATCAAAATTATCAGTGTTAATAATGCAATGCTGAAATTTTGGAATAAAGACAAGAGTATTGTCGGGAAATCTTTTGATCAAGCACTCCCTGAGCTTCTGGGGCAGCCGTTTTTCGATATCTTAAAAAATGTTTATAATTCTGGTGAAACGTATTTAGCCAAAGATTATCCTGCAATTCTCGAAAAAGATGGTGTAGCCAAAAGCTTCTATTTTGATTTCGAATATAAACCTATCTTAGATGAGCATGGGAAAACGGCATTTATTCTACATACAGCATTTGAAGTCTCTGAAAGAATGGAGGCCACAAATCTTGTAAATGAAAAATCGAATACAGAGGCGAGACTCTCTAAAGATTTAGCAGCTTTGAATGAAGAATATCTTGCCACCAATGATCAGCTCGTTTCAAGTAATGATAAACTGCAGACTGCAAATTATGAGCTGATACAGTTTAAAAATCAAATGCAGGAGCTGAATAAAATTCTGTATGAAAGTGAAAACCGCTTCCGATCATTGATAGAGCATTCTCCTGTTGCAATGGCTTCTTTAAAAGGAGAAAATTTCCAGGTTGCCGTTGTTAATGACGCTGTGTTGGAAATTTGGGGTAAAGACCGCTCAGTTTTGGGACTACCTCTTCATTTTGCACTTCCTGAGCTTGAAGGCCAACCTTTTTTAGGTATCCTTAAAGAAGTTTATCATTCAGGGAAACCCTTTTATGGTCAGGAACTGAAGTCTCAATTAAAAATTAATGGAGTACTTACAGATCGATATCTGAATTTCGTCTACCAGCCCATTCCTGGAACTGATGGAAAGATGGATACTATCCTCATTGTAGCTACCGATGTAACTGATCAGGTAAAATCCAGAGAATCAGTCAATGAGATTAATACACGGTTACAGATTGCTTTAGACGCCAGCAGTCTTGGTTCTACTGAGGTTCATCTGGCAACAGGAAAAATGCAAAGTACAGATCAGTTTAAAAGAAATTACGGTTTTTCTCCCGATGAAGATTTTGCTTACTCAGATTTGTTTGAAGCAATATTTCCTGACCATCGTGAGAGAGTGAAAGGTCTCGTGCAGGAAGCGATTAAAAATAACAGCATTTATAAAACTGAATATCCGGTAAAATGGCGCGACGGATCTTTGCACTGGATTCAGGCTCACGGCAGACCGAGATATGACGAACACGGAAATGCAGACCGAATGGTAGGTATGACCGCCGACATTACCGATCAAAAACTCTTTGAACAGCGTAAAGACGATTTCCTGAGCATAGCAAGTCACGAACTGAAAACGCCCATTACTTCACTGAAAGCATCATTACAGCTCTTAGACAGAATGAAAAATAAACCGTTTTCTGACATGCATGTCAGATTGATCGAGCAGTCTGGTAAAAGTGTAGAAAAAATGATGGTTTTAGTTGATGAGCTTTTAAATATGAGCAGGCTGAGTGAAGATCAGCTGAAACTTGAGAAGACAAAGTTTAATCTGCATGATATGCTAGCCATGAGTTGTAACCATATCAGAATGGAAGGTAAATATCATCTGATTCTTCAGGGAGAAAAAAATCTTGAAGTATATGGGGATGAGCATAGAATCGATCAGGTAATCATCAATTTTGTAAACAATGCAGTGAAATACGCGCCGCACTCTACAGAGATTATCATTAAAACTGAATTGCAGGAAAACTGTGTGAAAGTTTCGGTACAGGATTTTGGTGAGGGTATTGATGAGAAGATTCTGCCAAATCTATTTGACCGTTATTTCCGTGTAGATCACTCCGGAAAAGCGTATACAGGGCTTGGCTTGGGGCTGTACATTTGTGCTGAAATCATCCGAAGACATGGCGGCGAAATTGGTGCAGAAAGCAAAATAGGTGAAGGAAGCATTTTTTGGTTTACTATTCCAGGTTAGATTGATGGGCTGTAATTAATCTTCAAAATCATCAACTTCATCAGGATTGATTGTTTTGGTGACTACGCCGTGACCAATCAGATTTTCTCCTTCAAAAAAATCAAAATCTAATCCTTCATAAATTTTTCCGGTGATATATTCGCTTTTCAGCAAAGCTATTTCTGCAGTTGCGGTGTCACCCGGAAATACCAGATCATCCCCGGAAAACGTTTGAGCTCCGATGTAAAATTCCAAATCAAATGGGAATTTTATTAAAGATCTGTATCCTGAAGACACAGGAGCTATTTTCACACCGTCTTTCGCAGGCAAATAGGTGAGAAGAGCGATGAAATTGGGTTTGATTTTCATTGTTGAGAAATAGCTTTTTTAGCTTAAAACGAAAGTAAGAAAATTTATGTGAATTCAGGTCTTCTGTACACATAATTCCCTTTATAAATTCATCATTCTTCAATGGCTTGATTTTAGATAAGTCATATTTATTCACGCTTACTTTAGTTAAGGTCAAAATTATTCATATGAAAAAGTTTACAAAAATAATTTTGAAAATATTAAAATGGATCGGAATTTCACTCGCATCTATTCTGTTTTTAATGTTTATCATTCCGCTATTATTTCCAGGTACGATTTCTAAGCAGGTAAAAATATTTGCCAATAAACATCTTGCGGGTGAGCTTGATTATAAAAAAACTCATCTCACATTTTTTAGACATTTTCCATCACTTACAGTGTCGGTGGATGATCTATTATTAAAAGGTTCAAAACCATTTCAAAAAGACACCTTACTTGCAGCAAGGGAAGTTGCAGCAGGAATTAACCTTAAAAATCTGATTTTTGATGGTGAAGTGAAGATTGATGAAATCTATGTTACGGATGCTTTTGCCAATGTTTTTGTGAATACAAAAGGCGAAGCCAACTACAATGTTTATGTTTCAAAACCTTCTAACAAACCAAAGGATACTACCGAGAAAGGGGCTTCTATTAAGCTGGATTTAATAAAATTCAGAAATATTAATATCAAATATAATGATCATGCTGCTCGTGTGCTAGTCGATGCGAAAGGTTTAAATTACACCGGAAAAGGTGGATTGAGTCAGGATGTTTTTGATCTGGAAACCGATTTGGATATTAATTCATTAGATTTCAGCCTAGATAGAATATGGTATGCGAAGCAGAAAACGCTGCATGCAGATTTGATTACTAGAATCAATACCAATGCACTGACTTTTGTCCTTCGAAAAAATGAGTTGAGAATCAATGAACTTCCTCTAAAGTTCACAGGTTTCCTTAGTATTTTAAAAGATGGATATGATTTAGATATAAAAGCAGCATCTGAGAAAACTACCATTCGGGATATGCTTTCTGTTTTGCCACCGCAGTATTTGGATTGGGTGAAAGATACCAAGATCGAAGGAAACAGCGATTTGTTTTTTAATCTGAAAGGGAAATTCAGTGAAGCCAAAAATCTCAAACCTCGATTGAAAGCAAGATTGTTGGTTCAAAATGGTTTTATCTCTAGTGGAAATGCTCCGGTGCCGATGAATAATCTGAATATGGATTTAAATGTTGACTTACCTGACCTGAATACCGATCAATTGGGTATAGATTTAAAGAAATTAAACTTTGATTTAGGACGGAATAATAATTTTAGGGCAGTTGTGCAAACCAAAGGTTTGAAGGAGATGATGGTCAAAGCTGACATCAAGGGTGCTGTGAATCTTCAGACTCTGGATAATGCTTTAGGATTAAAAAATATAGACATTAGAGGTTTACTCGATACCAAAATAAAAGCCAATGGACTTTTCAGTTTGGAGAAAAAATTATTCCCGAAAACCAATGGCTATTTAAATTTGAAAAACGGTTGGCTACAAACAAAATATTATCCAAATCCGATTCAGAATATTAATATTGCGGCTCATATTACCAATACGGACGGAACTTTCAAAAGTCTTGGAGTAAAACTTGATCCTTTTAAATTTGATTTTGAAGGAAATCCGGTTTTCGTGAATGCAGATCTGCAAAACTTTGAAGATCTTTTGTATAAAGTAAAGGCAAAAGGCGTTCTCAATGTAGGAAGAATCTATAAAGTTTTTGCAAAAAAAGGCCTGGATATTAGTGGTCTGATTATGGCTGATCTTGCTTTGAACGGACGTCAAAGCTACGCATCTTCAGGACAGTACAGCAAACTGGATAACAGAGGGAATTTAATTTTAAAAAATATAAAAGCCACGACAGAATATCTTCCGAAATCATTTTACATAAAAGAAGGTAATTTCGAATTTGAAAATGAAAAAATGTGGTTCAGAAAATTTTTTGCCACTTACGGGAAATCAGATTTTGCCTTGAATGGACATCTTATCAATACAATTAACTATTTTATTGAAAGAAAGGGTACACTTCACGGCAAGTTTGTTCTTAACTCGGGATATATTCTCATCGACGAATTTATGGCACTTAAAAACGGAGATAATACCGATCAATCTATAGAAGTAGAATATGCAAAAGTAGAAAATCCAAAAAGCAGCGGTGTGGTTATCATTCCTAAAAATCTCGATGTTTCTTTAGGGGTGAATGCTAAAAGGGTTGAATTTAAAGGTTTGGACTTAAATAATCTGCGAGGTATGGCATCAGTGAATAAAGGGGAAGTTAACCTGAAAGAAACTTCCTTTGATATTATTGGCAGCCGCATGAAAATTGATGCCCGATATCAGGATGAATCTCCATTGACGGCTAATTTCGATGTTGCTTTGAATGTTTTAGATTTTAATGTTCAGAAAGCGTATAAAGAAATCGACATGGTGAGGGAGATGGCTACTGCAGCAAAAAATGTCAAAGGAATTGTCTCTATAGATTACAAGTTGAAAGGTGATTTTGATGAAAATATGATGCCTATTTATCCATCATTAGAAGGTGGGGGAGTGGTTAACCTGAGAGATGTTGAGGTGAGAAATTTAAAAATGCTTTCAGCTGTAGGAAGTAACATCGGTGCAAAAGCGTTTGATAATCCGGATATGAAAGGAGTGAATATAGAAACACATATCAAGAATAATCTAATCCATGCTGATAAATTTACTTTTAAAGTTTCTATTCTAAGGCCCACAATTAGTGGTACAACAAGTTTTAATGGTTTGCTTGATTTAAGAATCAGAGTTGGTATTCTCCCAGGGGGAATCATAGGATTCCCTATTGTAGTCACTGGAACTCATGACAAACCACAAGTTAAAATCTTCAGTAAAACAGGTCAAGGGATTATTGATGCACTTTACAATAGAAAATATAACAAAGTCATTCGTGAAGAAAAACGTGCAGAGAAAAAAAGTAGACGTCAGCAGAAGAAGGAAAAGGCGGCTCAGGAAGCCAAAGCTAAAACAGCCGAAAAAGAGATAGTAACAGATCTGAGGAGAAAATAAGAGATGTATTGTATTATCAGCGTATTATATTCATTAAATTTAAATTCGCGCGAGTTGAGAAAAATCAGCATTCAAACCATAAAGAATTGTTATTTAAAGCATATTAAATTCTTGTTAGTACAAAAAAGCAGAGCTAAATAGAGCTCTGCTTTTTAATTATAGATGAATGTTGGTGTAATATTACTAATTGCTTATTTTCCAGTGAGTACCACTTTTAGGAGGGTCGCTGGGATCAGGAACAATTATCGTGTCTTTTTTCCCGTGGGGATGCTTCTTCGGTGGTTCTAATGTGTCACCAGAAATACCTAGGCTGTCACTTTTTTTCCATTGAGTTCCGATTTTTGGGGAATTATTTGGCTCTACCTCTACATCTGAAGAATCACGATTAGATGAACCATGATGTTCTCTTTTAGCTGTATTTTTGTCGAAAATCTCTTCTTTGTCACTGCTCAATACATCATCCTCACGGCAGGATATCACCCCAACGCCCATTAGCATAATTATGATAAAAATGTTCTTATGTATCATGTTGTGATTTAAAATGTTATGATCAGTTTTAACAAAGGTATTGATGTGATGTTCACTATGCAACTATATAGAAGATGATTTATCAATATGTAGTAATAATTTATAAATTTTTACAGGGTATTGGTTCGGTAATTGTTTGATTGATAGCTGAATGTTTGTTTAATTGCAATAGTTTGTTATTTATAATTCACCATTGTAGTAATTGATTTATTTGCTTATTTTTGACTATGATTTTTAAGAAAAGACACCAATTGATCAAAAAGCTGCTGACTTTATGCTGTTGTTTCTTTGTATCATTTTTACTTTCACAGGATTATTATGCTGGGTATCGAAAAAAGTATTGGGGGTATGAAGAAAATGACCAGCGCGCATTTGTTTATGTTAATCAATATATAAGTCGTGCCAGATCAGAAAAGAATTATTCGGAATTATTCCAGGCATATAAAGATGCAATTTTATTTTCGAAAGATCAAAAAGTAAAATACTCTGACAGCGCTATTGTTGCTGCAAAACAGTCTGGTAATAGAGATTTGGTAGGTGATGCCTATTTAAGTAAGGGAGCGGTATATTATTTTACTTACAGAAAATTTCAACTTGCATTAAATGAATATTTAACAGCATACGAATATCTGAAGGATTCGAAAAATGAATTCCTAAAATATCAAAACCTCTATCATATTGGGGTTATTAAAAGCTATTTGGGCTATTATGATGAAGCTTTAGAAATTTTTCAAAAGTGTATTGCTTTTTTTGAAAGTAAAATAAAAGCTGATCTTCATGAGAATTTAATCTATAATAATACAAAAGGCTATCTGAATTCTTTACATCAGGTCATTATATGTTATCAGGCGATGGGGAAATTTGATGAGGCTAAGAAAGTTCTAACGATTTTTGGTGCTGCTATACCCAAGACAAAGGATTTCAGTTTAGAATACAGCTATTTCAAAAAAAGCTTAGGAGTTTCTGAATTTTCGGAGAAAAAATACCCAGATGCGATTAAGGATTTTGATCAATCGTTACCAGGTCTTCTAAAAGTTAATGATTTCACATGGGCATCTTATGTGTATTTTTATAAGGGAAAAAGCTATACTGATTTGGGAAAACCTGAATTAGGCATCACAAATTATAAAAAGGTTGATTCTATTTTTAAAAAACATCATTTTATTTTACCGGAACTGAGAAGTAATTATGAAGAGCTGATCAATTATTACAAAAAAAAGAAGAATCCGGAAAAGGAGCTGTACTATACTAATCAGCTGTTAAAGGTTGATAGCGTGATTTCTTCTGATTTTAAATATCTCTCAACACGTATTTACAAAGACTATGAGACGAAGCAGTTGCTGGAAGTTAAAGAAAATCTTGAAAAGACCAACTCATTCGGTACTGTGTTGTTAGTCATTTCTACAATCGTAATTATTCTCCTTGGCTGTATGATGTTCTATAGAACAAGGAAACAGAAGCAAATTCAGAAGAAGTACAATGAATTATTGGTGAAGATAGAGGATGAGAAGTTTCCAGATCCTGAAAATGAACCTTTAAAATTTGATCTTAATAAAAATGTAAAGCTTGATCAAAATATCGTTGAAAAGTTACTGAAAGACATCAGTAATTTTGAAGCCAATGAAAAATTTCTTGAAAAAGGTCTTACCCTGAAAAAACTTGCCGAAAATTTTAAAACCAATACTTCGTATTTATCGCAGGTAATTAATGAATATAAAGGCACAAATTTTAGTGTTTATATAAATGTGTTGAGAATAAATTATGCAACACAGAAAATATATCATGACAGAGAGTGGCGAAAATATTCTATAGAGCACATTGCGTCTGCATCGGGTTTCAGCAACAGGCAGAGCTTTTCTAATATATTTCTGGAAATAAACGGAATTCGTCCGGTCGATTTTATTAAAAAAAGAATTAAGGAGATAGAAGCTGGCGAAATCTAATGTTAGGTTTTATTACAAAATCATATAAAAGTAGATGCCAGGGTTGAAGAATCCTGGCATACTACTAATAGAAACTAAGTGATGAAACAATATATTTAATGTGATAAGGATAAATGTTTAAATTATTTCTAAAAGGAGAACTCGATTCTTATTATCTCCCTGAATAATTATAAGACTAAAGTATATACTTTAAAAATCACTCGCAAAGCATTACTGGATGCATTTATAAATGTTTACGTAACGATTTATAAATTTTAACAGAAATATTTTATTGTAAATATTTGATTGTCAATATATTGAAATAGTATTTATTTCTTTTTATTTTACAACTTTTTTTGATTCTAATCCATTTTACAATTTACTACAGAATAGGAAATTCAACTTTTTTTCACTTAAAATATATCTATACTCTCTCCTAAAATCAGCCTGTATATTGACCTTTCTATTATTTTACTTAACTTTAGTAAAAATAAATTTATGCAGATTGATACACGTACACTAAATATTGATGATTATGATGAGCTGGTTTCTGCCATGCGCAGAGCTTATCCCAAAATGTCTGAATATGTTTGGTCTAAGAAAAGTATTCTGAAACTTACAAAAATTTTTGAAGCTGGTCAGATTTGTATAACGGTAGACGGTAAAATCGCTGCTGTTGCACTATCCATTGTGGTCAACTATGAAGAGTTTGATGATGAACATACTTACAGTGATATTACCGGAAATTATACATTTAATACCCATTCTACCACTGGAAATGTTTTGTACGGAATTGAGATTTTTGTGGATCCCGTGTATCGCGAATTAAGATTGGGAAGAAGGTTATATGATGCACGAAAAGAATTGTGTGAACAGTTAAATTTAAAATCAATTATTTTAGGGGGAAGAATTCCAGATTATCATAAATACAGTCATGAGATTTCTCCCCGAGAATACATCAGAAGAGTAAGAGACAAAGAAATTTACGATCCTGTGCTTTCTTTCCAGTTATCCAATAATTTTTTACCGATCAGGGTTCTGAAAAAATATCTTCCGGAAGATGAGGCTTCTCGCGAGAATGCTGTGCTGCTGCAGTGGAATAATATCTATTACAGTAAAAAACCGAATACGATGCAGGACAGCACAATCCGTCTAGGACTTGTGCAATGGCAGATGAGGCATTTTAAAGACATTAATGCATTTTATGAGCAGGTTGAGTTTTTTGTGAATGTAATGGGTGATTATAAATCAGATTTTGTGCTGTTTCCGGAATTGTTTAACACACCTTTACTCGCTCCGTTCAATAATCTGTCAGAGCGTGACAGTATGATTGAGTTGGCAAAAATTACAGATGAGATTAAAGCAAAAATTTCTGATTTGGCAATTAGTTATAATGTGAATATTATTTCAGGAAGTATGCCGGTTTTTGAAAATAACGATTTGTATAATGTAAGCTATCTTTTGCATCGTGATGGCCGTATTGATGAGTACAGAAAAATTCATATCACCCCGAACGAAAGAAAATATTATGGGATGAAAGGCGGTAGCGAAATCAAAGTTTTCGATACCGACTGTGGTAAAATTGGTTTGGTAATCTGTTACGATGTAGAATTTCCGGAATTGCCCAGGCTTTTAGCTGATCAGGGCATGAAAATACTTTTCGTTCCTTACCTTACTGATACTCAGAATGCTTATATGAGAGTGCGCCACTGTGCAGCAGCACGAGCAATCGAAAATGAATGTTATGTAGCCATTGCGGGCTGCGTAGGAAACTTACCGGGTGTTAATAATATGGATATTCAGTTTGGTCAGGCTGCCGTATTTACACCTTCAGATTTTGCTTTTCCTTCTAATGCAGTGAAAGGTGAGGCAACTCCAAATACTGAGATGACGCTTATTGTAGATGTAGATCTCAATTTGTTAAAAGATCTTCACTATCACGGTTCAGTTCAAATTCTCAATGACAGGCGGAAAGATTTATATGAAACCTACCTTATAAAAGATAAAACTCCTATACTTTAGGCCTCTACAAAAAACAATCCCCATTTTATTTTAGAATGGGGATTTTTATTAATCCAGAATAATTCTTCCTTCAATAGGCTGATCTACTACAATAAAAATGCTTTCATTGTGCCTTTTAATAGGGATCTGAATTACAGAATAGGTGCCGTCAGTATTTTTTTCTTCTACTATGAGATTGCTGCCTTCACCGATTTCAGATTTTGTATACTCTAATTGGAAATTGCCCTCGTCTGTTTTTATAAAATCTTCTTTTTTAAATTCTTTGTGTGCCATACTCTTTGCTTTTGTACTAATCTAAGTTAATAATAAAATATGTTTTCATACTACTAATGCTGAAATTTTCATTAATCAAAAAATCCCCAAGCTAAAAAGTTTAGGGATTTTTTTTCAGTATTAATATGTTGTGGTGTTGGTAAATTAATTCTTGCCGACAGTATTCCAAATTTTATGCCTAAAACATTATTATGTTAAATAATCTGAAATAAATATTCGCCATTAATTCTGGGCACAGATATTGCCAAGTGAATAGTACACCAATCAAAAATATTATATAATGAGTAAAGAAAAAACAATAGCAGTTCTTAATGATCTGCTGCAAATTACAAACGACAGAATTGAAGGATTTTCAAAGATCGAAAAAAAAGTTTGGGATACATATTCCGGATTGAAGGCTGATTATGATAACATGGTTTCTACTTCTCAGGAGATGAAATCTGAGCTCGTAGGATTAATAACCGAACGAGGAGGGTTGCCGGAAAATAATACCACTACTGCAGGGGCAATCCACCGAGCGTGGATTGACGTTAAAAATTCTTTCTCCGGAAACAAAGATGAGGCAACGCTGGAAAACGTACTTTTTGGTGAAGACGCGGCAATTAAAGCGTATCAGAATGCTTTGGATAGCGGTGAACTCTGCACAGAAAGTTCAAGAAAAGTTCAGGATCAGCTTCATCATTTGAAAGATTCATACAATAAGTTTGAAAATATTGAGCAGAAAAAGTGAGCAGAAAAAGCGTAAAGCGATCAGCTGTTTTATTCTAAAGTTGAGCAACATCTCCATATCCAAATCTCCTGCAATAAGAGATTGGTTTTGGTGCTAATTATTTGATTACTAAATAATAATATGTTTGTGATTCAAGTCATAAAACATAGATAGTTTTAGTCAGTACATTTGATATACCACCAAAATAGAAGATATGAAAGCGCTCATCACTCGAATTCGTAAACATCATCTGCAAATAAAGCTACGGCATCAATAAGAAGATATTTTCATACAAAAACAAAATTCTAATATTGAAAGCAACTCACATCATTTGCAATCGCCGACTGCGCTGTTTTTGCTAAACTCCCAGAGTACGTTGTTATTTTTCTCTGAATTTTTCGCTTGGTTTAATTTATCAGATATAACCTTCATAATATTTCATCTTGAATTAGTAGATGATGATATTAAAAAATTCAGGGAATAATTTATAAAAACTCAGATAAACTATTTGAGCTGCAAATGGACATTGGTAAATGATCCCAATAATTTTTGAGTTATGAATTATAAAATAGATGTTCAGCACCTGCTGCCTGTCAACACCATTGGCTCTGCAAATAATGCAGCAGCTTTTCAAACCTTTCATTCTGAGGCTGAAGCTTTTGATAAATTCAGATCGCTCTCAAGAAAACTTTTGCAGATTAATGACTGGAAAGTTAACGCTGGTAAAAATCCTACAGATTTCTATCTACATAATAAGGAACAGGAAAAATTAGCATTCGCGGAAATGAATGATTTGGTTAAAATAAAAATGCCAGCTCCTAAAAATCAGACAGGTAAAGGATTTGATTGGGTTGTGATCAATAAGCTGGATTCTATTGAGGATACAGGAATGAAAGTTCTTCTCTTACAGATGAAACCTCATTCATGTGCTGAAACTATGAATGACCAGATTGCTCATTTTTACACAGAAGATGCAACCAACAATTTTATTTTGGCGAAAAAAGGCAAGACTGTACAGCTCAGTATACACGGAAGAAATGAAATTCCAAATGTAAAAAGCATAGGATTTTTAAATTCATGCAGAAATTTTTTTGTAGCCAACGGTGGAATTTTCGGAGGCAGTAAAGTACAGTGGCAGGATTTTGCAGAAGAATTTATAAAAAAATAACATAAAAAATCAATTCAACTAAACTATAAATAATATGGACAATAAAGACTTTAAAACAAACGAAAAGCTGGATCAGCTTCAAGATCACACAACCGACAATCAGGATGCAAAACTTACGAGCAATCAAGGATTAAAAGTAAACAATAATCAAGATTCTCTTAAAACCGATCAAAGAGGTGCAACCTTACTTGAAGATTTTATTCTGAGAGAAAAAATTACACATTTTGACCATGAAAGAATTCCTGAGAGAATTGTACACGCAAGAGGTTCTGGCGCTCATGGAGTTTTCAAACTGAATAAAAGTCTGGCAAAATATACGAAAGCAAAATTTTTAAGTGACGTTGATAAAGAAACTCCCGTTTTTGTTAGATTTTCTACTGTTGCAGGAAGCGCGGGAAGTACAGATTTGGCGAGAGATGTAAGAGGTTTTGCCGTAAAATTTTACACTGAAGAAGGAAATTATGACTTGGTAGGAAACAATATCCCGGTATTTTTCATTCAGGACGCAATGAAGTTTCCAGACTTGGTACACGCAGTAAAGCCTGAACCAGACAATGCAATTCCGCAGGCAGCTTCAGCTCATGATACTTTTTGGGATTTTATCTCATTAATGCCGGAAAGTATGCACATGATTATGTGGGCGATGAGTGATCGCGCAATCCCAAGAAGTTACAGAATGATGGAAGGATTTGGCGTTCATTCGTTTAAATTTATTAACAGTGAAGGAGCTGTACATTTCGTTAAATTTCATTTTAAACCAAAGTTGGGCGTACACTCAGTGGCTTGGAGTGAAGCGCAGAAAATCTCAGGGACAGATCCTGATTTTCACAGAAGAGATCTTTGGGAATCTATTGAAAATGGCGCTTTCCCTGAGTGGGATTTTGGCGTACAGATTATTCCTGAAGAAAACGAGCACGATTTTGATTTTGATCTTCTCGATCCTACAAAGGTGGTGCCTGAAGAATTGGTGCCGGTTCAGCTTGTCGGAACTTTGACTTTAAATAGAAATCCGGACAACTTTTTTGCAGAAACAGAACAGGTGGCTTTCCACCCAGGACATCTGGTGCCCGGAATAGATTTTTCTAATGATCCACTGTTACAGGGAAGATTGTTTTCTTATACAGATACGCAGCTTTCAAGGTTAGGATCACCTAATTTTCATGAAATTCCAATCAACAGATCCATCAATACTGTTCACAACAATCAGCGTGATGGCCACATGAGACAGCAAATTGTGAAAGGAAAGGTAAGTTACGAGCCAAATTCTATCGGCGGCGGCTGTCCTTTTCAGGCGATGATGAAAGATGGTGGATTTAGCTCAAATAATGAAAGAGTAGACGGACATAAGATCAGAGCGAGAAGCGACAGTTTTGTTGATCATTACTCTCAGGCAAAAATGTTTCTAAACAGCCAGTCTGAACCGGAAAAAAATCATCTTCAGGATGCGCTGATATTTGAATTGTCTAAAGTGACCATTCCCGAAATCAGAGAAAGAGTAGTGGGGCAATTGGCTTTCATTGATGCTGAATTGGCTGCTAATGTTGCTAAAAAAGTGGGAGTTAAAGTAAAAAAATTGGATATGCCTAATCAAAGTATTCCTGCGGATGCTGACCCCGCAAGTTTGCAGAGTGAAGAAAGAGAACCGGAAACTAAAAGTTCTGAAGCTTTAAGCATGAAAAATACCGTAAAAGATACTATAGAAAGTCGTGTTATAGGTTTCATAATGGCAGATGGAGTAAATACTCAGGCTGTAAAAACTTTAAAAAATAAACTGGAAAGTGACGGTGCCGTTGTTCAAATCATCGCTCCAAGTGTTGCCCCTGTGAAAGCAGATGATGGAACTAAGTTTGAACCGAAACATTCAATTACAAGTGTTGCAAGTGTAAGTTTTGATGCTTTATATATCTGTTCAGGAGAAAAATCTTCCAAGGAATTAATGCATCCTGAAAGAAAACCGATTGTTACAGAATTCATCAACGAAGCTTATAAACACTGTAAAGCAATCTATTTCGGAAAAGATACTGACGAAATTTACAACGCAACACGAGTGAGTGCCAAAAGTCATGAAGACCCAGCGATTATCACAAACGGAGGCGAAGATTCTGATCAGAAATTTATTAAGGCGATTGCTAATCACAGGGTTTGGGATCTTGAGAAAGAGCGTAACTCGATGGCATAACTTCACCTTAAATGTAACAACACCAATATCAAATTTTATTTATGAAAGCAGCTGTTTTTCACGCACCGGGCAAGATTACTTGCGATACAATAGACGATCCTAAAATTGAACATCAGAACGATATTATTTTAAAAGTCACTTCCACCGCAATCTGTGGAAGTGACCTCCATATGTATTCTGGAGGTATACCTCAGGCCCGTCCCATGGTGATGGGTCATGAGTTTATGGGAATTATTGAAGATGTGGGAAAAAATATTACTCACTTAAAGATTGGAGACAGAGTAGTGGTGCCTTTTCCTATCGCCTGCGGAGGGTGTTATTTCTGTAACCATGATCTTCCGGGAGCCTGTGAAAATTCAAATCCGGATCATTATGGTCCTGAAGGCGGAATTTTGACTGAAAAAGGCGCCGGAATGTTTGGCTATACTGATCTTTACGGTGGTTATAATGGCGGGCAGGCACAATATGTTAGGGTGCCTTACGCCAACTTCGGACCGAGAAAAGTTTCAGATAGTCTCACGGATGATCAGGCATTATTTTTAACTGATATTTTTCCAACAGGTTATACTGGGGTCATGTGGGCTGATTTGAAAGGCGGCGAAACGGTTGCGATTTTCGGTGCAGGCCCTGTGGGTTCTATGGCCGCCAAGAGCGCAATCCTTCATAATGCTAAAAAAGTAATTGTAATCGACACCCTTCAATACAGATTAGATCAGATAAAAAAACTGACGGGTTGTGAAACAATTTTATGGAAAGATGCAGAACAAACTGTGGAGCAAATCAGAGATATGACTGATGGCAGAGGTGCCGACGTCTGCATCGATGCAGTTGGTTTTGAGCCTGAGAGAAATTTATTGGATAAAGCGAAAGCTGTGGTGAATTTTGAAAAAGGTTCGATAAAAGTTTTAGACGCCTGTATGAGCGGTGTGAAACGAGGTGGATTTGTCTCTATTCTCGGAGTTTATCCCATGAATTATGATAATTTCAGAGTCGGACAAATGTTTGATAAGGGAATTACTTTAAAAGCTGGTCAGTCACCGGTACACGCGATCATTGACAAGCTGATGAAATATGTTGAAACCGGACAAGTGAAACTGGATGATATTATCACCCACAGACTTTCATTGGATGAGGTTTCAAAAGGATATGAAATCTTCGATAAAAAAGAAGATGGCTGCGTAAAGGTTGTATTAGATCCCTGGAAATAATACTTTTTGTAACTGCTAAAATTTAATCAGACTAAAATTTTACTATTATGGAATTTCAAAAAAAGATACTGGACTATATCAGTGAATCTATGATAACAACTGGCGAAACCGTTGCCATCGCCGAAAGCGTAACCTCAGGAATGCTTCAGCTTGCATTTTCACAAATGCCAAACGCTTCCATGTTTTACAAAGGTGGAATGACAGCTTACTCTTTACCTGAAAAAGTTAGATTGTTGCAAGTGGACAAGAAAGAAGCTGAAAACTGCGACTGCGTTTCTGAAGAAATAGTAGAAACCATGGCTTTAAATATTGCGAAATTATTTGAAAGCGACTGGTCGATTGCGACAACAGGATATTGTACTCCGGTAAGACAATCTACATATAGCGTTTATACACACTATTCAATTGCCTATAAAGGCGAAATTATTGTTTCTAAAAAACTGGAACTTCATCCTAAAACTCAGGCTCTGAATGCGCAACTGTACTATGCAGAATTTATTCTCGGTTGCTTCAAAAGTGAACTCAATAATCTTTTAATTTTAAACAACTGATCGACGGTAATGCGTAAGGTTTAGAAAAAAAAATCCTCAATGTGCATTACATTGAGGATTTTTTTTGTGCGTGATCTATCTTACTTTGCCTTGCTGTTTAAAGCGGTATCTGCAATAGTTGACAATAGTTTGTCGCAGTTTTTTTCTTCTTTCAAAGTAGCTAAAAAGTTGCTGAGACACTTTTTTTCATTTAAGACTTTAGCATACGCTGCAAGACTTCCGTAAGTTGCAATCTCATAATGTTCTACTTTTTGTGAAGCAGCAATAATTCCTACATCACGGATTGCTCCTACTTTTGTTTCTTCCATGATTCCTTTACCTTCATCTAATAATCCCTGCATGGCGTCACATTTTTTAGCTTCCGGTTTTAATCCTAAAGACTTAAAACATTCTTCCAGTCTCATTACGTGAACTTCAGTTTCAGCTAAATGGGAAGAAATCGCTTTTTTCAAATCAGGATGGGTTGCATTTTTCTCCATTTTCGGAAGTGCTTTTGTTAAAGCTTTCTCAGCCCAATAAATGTCTTTCAGAGCATCTTCAAAGAAATCTCTCAGATCTGAAGCTGCATCTTTTTTTGCGGGCTCTTTAGAAGAAGATTTCGATACTGTTTTTTTTGCAGCTGTCGTTTTTTTCGGTGCAGCTGTTTTTTTAGCTGTTGCTGTTTTAGTTGCCATAATGTATTATTTTAGTGATTTTTATGTGAATCTTATTATTCAATTTTAAGACCAAAGAAGCCTTAAATACTTAAAAAAAAGAATATTTTCTAATTGTCTGTAATGGCAAGTGTTTTGTTTAGCTAATACTAAATAAATCACATGAATAATAAAGTAAAAATAGCCTTAGCATTGATCGCAGGAGGAACGGCAATTCTTCTGAATCAGAGAAGAAAGAAACTGAGCAAACAAACAAAAATTTTCACAGCACCTGATGGAACTACTTATCAGGAAAATCAAATTTACCGGAATTCAGAAGGGAAAGCATATAGAAACGGTAAAGTCGTCCATTTCGATCATTTAGAATTTGACAGCGAACCCCATTCTGCAAATCCTTTTAATCACCTCCATTCTGATAAAGCCTCTAAAAACTATCAGGCAAAACCTCAGAATGTAGACTATCATCAGAGAGGAAAAAGACATCACTAGTCTGATAAAAATAAAATAAGCGGCTTTGACTATAATCATAGCCGCTTGTCGTTTAATAAACTATTATTTAATTTATGGATGTAAACATTTTAGGTATCGTCGCAGGAGTGCTCACATCTGTATCTATGATTCCGCAGCTGATTAAGGTTATTAAGGAGAAAAATGTTGAAGATCTTTCATGGGTGATGATTTCGATTCTCATCTGCGGACTTTCTTTATGGGTTTGGTATGGGATTCTTCAAAATGAACTACCGATTATTTTGTCAAATGCTTTTGCAGTACTGGTAAATCTTACCTTACTGGTGTGCTTTGTTATATTTCGGAAAAAGCAATAAGCATGTTAAATTACCAATTTCGTCTTCTTTATAAAGAATCGTTCTAAGTAATAAATTTTAATCTTAGAAATTGGCGATAAAAATTGATCTAATGACATGTTTTAAATAACAATCATAATATTACGTTAATAATACATCAATTTTCATGCTTTAGGATTATAAGCTGATTGAAAATTTGTATCTTGGTCGCAGATTTTATGAAGCTACTGATTTAGATTTTAAATTGTGCCATTCGCTTCATGTAGTAATCCCGTTGTATCAATGGCATACAGCACATATTTTAATTTTTTATGACTGAATCTTCAAGCAAGTTATCCGGGGAATCTTATCCTGAATTTCTTGATCATTTTAAAACTTCACTCCACCATCTTTTTCAGAGAGAAAATATCGACCAGCTAAGCCAGTCAAGAGGTTTACCGCCAAGTGTCTGGAAAGAAATCATGAATCTTAAACCATTATCTGTTGCTGTGCCGTCAGAATTTGGGGGGCGTGGATTGAAAGTGAAAGAATGTCTGGGGATTTTATCTGCTGCATCTTATGAATCTCTGCCATTATCTTTAACATTTGGGATCAATATTGCACTTTTCCTTGAGCCATTGGCAAAATACGGAAATGAAGCTGTGAAAGAAAATATCTTTAAGCATTTCTTAGATTATGGTGCGATGGGTGGTCTGATGATCACAGAACCTGATTTTGGAAGTGATGCTTTGAATATGAAGACCCAAAATGTATTGAAAGGAGATTCTTATGAACTAAAAGGTACAAAACACTGGCAGGGATTAACAGGTTTGGCTAATTATTGGCTAATTACCTCAAGAAGTGCCAATGCAGAAGGAAATCTTTCCAGAGATGTAGACTTCTTCATTGCAGATACTCATCAGCCACAGCAAAATATCGAGGTTTTAGAATATTATGATAATCCGGGATTATACATGATTCCTTACGGCCTTAATAAAATTGATATTACAGTTCCACAGGCAAATAAACTGATTCCTGAATCGACAGGTCTTAAAATGATGCTTGATATTCTTCACAGAAGCAGATTTCAGTTCCCGGGGATGGGAATGGGCTTTTTGAAAAGAATGCTTGATGAAGCTTTGGAACATACAAGAACCAGAATTGTTGGGAATTCTAATCTTTATGCACTTGATCAGGTACAATATCAGCTGGCAAGATTAGAATCGTTTTTCACATTATGCTCGGCAATGTGTGCAAAAAGTTCTAAAATCAGCGGAATTGATCATAACCTTTCCTCAGAAGGTGTTCATGCCAATTCTATGAAAGCTTTAGTTACAGATATGATGCAGGAAGCTGCACAGATTTTGGTTCAGCTTTCAGGAGGAAAAGGTTACAGAATGAGTCACATCGGAGGTAGAGGAATTATGGACAGTCGACCGTTCCAAATCTTTGAAGGTTCTAATGAAATGCTGTACACACAGATTTCAGAAGGAATTTTGAAAGATATGAAGAAAAAGAAATTTGAAAATGTAGGCCAATATCTTCAGCAGAATGTCTTAAGTGAAAACGCTGCGAAATTATATACTCAAAACTTAGATTTTACCATCAATACTGCAATTTCACAGAGAAAAATGATCGATCTTGGTAAAGTGGTGGCAAGAATCATCACGGTAAATGATCTTCTGGAATTGAGCAACGCAGGATTTAACCAAAAACTGGTTGATAACTCTGTAGAAATGACTAGACAGGAAATCGTTGCTCTGATAGCATCGATGAATCATCATCAGGATCTGAAACCTTTGGATGATTATTCAGAAAACAGCAATTGGATGTCTTTGGTTTAAACAAAACATTCTTTCAATATAATATTTTCTCTGCAGAATTTTCTGCGGAGATTTTTTTGTTTAAATTTTAAAAAATTTAGACATTAATTTGTTCTGCCAATTACGATTGTTCTGAGCACTTTGTAAACATCACTGATTTCTGATAAAGCTGAAGGAATCAGTCTTACAAGTTTGCTTTGTGATGCCCGTAAGAGTTATCATGGTTTGAAATGCACGGCTTTATCATTAAAATACAGTCACCACTTAAGCAAACAAGTTACAGAGATAGTATGAGTTAAAGTAACCATACTGATTATGTCTAAATATTTGATTTATTATTTTCAGTTGGAAATATGTGATGAGCATTATATTTACGTTAAGAACTCCTTGCAAGTTCATAATTGAAGTTTGAAAGTTTATAGACAAATTTTCATATTTATTGTGTACCTTACCTTTTCATATATGGTCGTCTTTTTAATTATATAATAAATTTTTTCAGATTGCCGTCATTAAGAGAAGGTATGAGGATTTACATCAAATACATGGTCAGTCTGCGGTGCAAGATGATGGTGAAGGAAGAAATTGAAAAATTGGGTTTCTCTCATGCACTTGTTCAGTTGGGAACAGTAGATATTCTGGAAGTGATAAGTGATGAAAAGCTAGATATTTTAAGGCAAAGATTGCTGCACCTAGGCCTGGAGCTGTTAGATGATAAAAAAAGTATTTTAATTGAAAAGATAAGAAATGCAATCACAGAAATGGTTCATACTGCCGATGAACAACCAAAAGAAAATTATTCTGAATACTTAAGTGAGAAATTAGAATATGATTACACCTACCTTTCAAATGTTTTCTCTGAAGTTAACGGGTATACCATCCAGCATTTTATTATTTTAAATAAAATAGAAAAAGTAAAAGAACTTCTGCTTTACAACGAATTGAATCTTACAGAAATTGCTTATAAACTCAACTACAGCAGTGTGGGGCATCTCTCATATCAGTTTAAAAAAATCACAGGTTTGGCTCCTTCTTTCTATAAACAGCTTAAATTAAAAAGGAAAATGAACCTAGAAGATTTATAAAATATGTGATTTATGTAAATTGAATATTTTTTTATGTAAATCTCTCGCAGGATTTTTGTTCACCTTTGTAATGTGAAATAAATACCTGAAGACTGTCTTGTAGTTAAAAAAGCGGTTTCGTAGAAAGTATTTTGAAATATAAGAGTTATACGTTTGCATTAATCTCGATGCTAAGAATTTTAAAAAAGTTCTTCTGAGAAAATTTCTTTTTTTCTTTATTGAGTTCAAAAATAATAATTCCCTAGAGCAAAGTGACAGGAGCTGTTGTAGATAAAATCATTTGTGTAAAAACAGATTTTTGATCATCATAGCATCTTGAATAAAATTTCAGAAGTAATTCTGAAGTGTATATATTTTAAATTAACTGCTATGAAGACCATTCATCTTTTTAAATACAATGATGCTGTCAGCTGGAACAAGCCTTCATTTAATGAGGATTACAAACTCAGTTCGCTCAACGATTTTATGATGATGCGTTTTATGAATATAGAGGTTCTTTCAGAATTTCTGATAGAGGTTCCGGATGGTTTTTTTGCTCATAATGAGCCTTTAGATAAGCTTGCTAAGCTTTGTGGATCGGCTAAAGAAACAATAGAGCATTATTTTTATTATCCTTCGGATGATTATGATGTATTATAATTTCATACAAATAATAAATAGAGAATATTAAATTTCTATAAAAAACGATCTCACCAGATCACCTAATAAAGTTTCTCAGTCAATTTTGATGAAGAAAGCCGTCACTCGGCAAACAAATACTATGAGTTTTAAGAATCTAAACTTAATCAATCCCATCATTCGAGCTGCCACGGAAGCAGGATGTCCGATGCCTACAGAACTGCAGACCCAAATCATTCCGCAGATCCTGGATGGTAAAGATATACTCTGCCAAATTAGTCGGGGAACCGAAAGGATGACTTCTTTTACAATGCCGATTATACAGGCGCTGAAAAAGAATAATCCGGATCACAATGATACAAGGGTACTAGTTTTGACTCCTACCAAAGAGACGGCACTGGAGATAGAAGAAAACTTTAAGTTGTATACCAAATATCTGCCGTTGTCGCAACTCTCAGTATACGAAGGTATTTCAAACGGAACACAGCTGTCATCATTAAGAAGAAGATTGGATGTCCTGATTGCCACACCTGAAAAACTGATTGAATTGGATGATCAGAGGCACATCAGTTTGGCAAAAATAGAAGTTTTGATTGTAGATGATATTGAAATTTTACTGGAAAAAAATGAGGTTGAGATTACAAAACTTCTTACAAAACTTCCTCTTAAAAGACAAAACATAATTTATTCATCAGTAATATCAAATGACGTCAGAAAGTTTGTTGATAAAATATCTGATAAAGTAATAGAAATCAAGAAAAGTACGGCTTATTCAGCGGTATCATAACCAACGAAATATTGACTAAACCACGTTTAATCTAGAATTAGACCTTATAATAATAAAACAATTTTTAATACCAATACAATGCAACAAGGCACAGTAAAATTTTTTAACGAAACAAAAGGTTTCGGATTTATCTCTCCAGCAGAAGGAGGACAAGACATTTTTGTACATTCTTCAGGATTAAACACTAAAATGATTCGTGAGAATGATAAAGTAGTTTTTGACGTAGAAAAAAGCGAAAAAGGATTAAATGCAGTTAACGTAAGACTTGCATAATCGATATACATATCGTTAAAGAAAGCTGTTTCGAAAGAAGCAGCTTTTTTTTACCCATAATAGAAGCCGAAAGAAAAAGCGTACAAGTTTTAAAAATACGTAGAGTGTAGTCTTTAAGTCTAGAAAAACCAATTAGGTGGATTGGCAAACAACTGCGTAAAATCAGCACAGCTTCGGGAGTTTATTTTATATTTTTCACAGAATAGTGCAAATGTTGTTTAAACTCATTCCATATTAATTTTAATTAATATAAAAATTTTTAATTTTTTACTAAACTTCAATGCTGGTTTTATTCTTCTTAAAAGTTTCTAATTTTTAGGTAGTTATGGATTTCTGCATGAACTTTTGAAGCTTTTATTTTACTTAGTTTATTCTTGTCAAATCTTTTTTGGGTTTTTCTTCTTTCTTTTTTGGTACAGAAATTGCGAGTCAATGTAAACCTACGGGATATAGCCTGCGGAAGGCAGTCTTAGATGGGTTCTTTAGATATATAGTAAGTCATCTTATATTGATTTACGTTTTAACAAAAAATAATAATTTATAATAATATAATATGAAATTAAGTTTAGCAATTTTTTCATTAGCATTATCGTTGCCTTTGACGACATTTGCTCAAGACAGTTTACAAGTAGTGTCAACAGGAGAATATCCTAACACTTTTAGTTCGGGTTCTGCCAATGTAAGCAAGTTTACACAATCTTCTAAAAGATTTAATGACTGGGCAGTGTCATTCGGTGCTGGTGTACCGTTGATGCAATCTGCTGATTTAACATCAATAAAAAACGGAAACGGAAAAAATCTTATTGGTTATTCAGCGTACGTTAGTGTTGATAAAGCGATTACACATGCTTTTGGACTTAATCTGCAATATGACCGTGGAGAAACGAGACAAGGTTATTTCAACACAAAAGATGCAGCGCCTGCTAATGCAGCGGCAAACGGGCAACAGGGTGCAAGAACGCAGTACGATGCAATCTCAATTTTAGGAGATATTAATTTTTCTAATCTGATGAGACGTGTAGACAATAAATCACCTTACAGATGGGCATTACATGGTTACGCTGGTTTTGGTACTATAGCATACAGAGCCTATTTGAAAGATGAGACAGGGCAGAGATTAATGACGGAAATCAAACCTTTTAAAACCTTGGATTTCTTCGGACAAGCGGGAGCAGGTCTTAAGTATAAGATCAACAACAGACTTGACCTTGAAGGAAGAGTAATGTATGTGGTAACTACAGATGACCAATTTGACGGTGGCGGAGCACCTTACAGTGCAATCAACATGAGAGAAGATCAGGTTTCTGACAACTTTTTTAATGCAACACTTGGTCTTTCAGTGAAATTAGGTAAGCATGATTCTCACTTGATGTGGCATGACCCTTTACAAGAAATTTACTATAAACTAGATGTTTTGGCTGAAAAGAATCAGGATGTTGAAGTTTGTAAAAAAGGAGATGCTGACAATGACGGTGTTTGCGATGACTGGGACAGACAGCTTGATACTCCTGCAGGTGCTAGAGTTGACGGTTCTGGTGTAGCATTAGATGTTGATATGGACGGTGTTATTGATCTTTATGATAAATGCGTAACTGTTGCTGGACCTGTAGAAAATAACGGATGCCCTACAACAACTACAAATTCAGGAACTGTAACAGAATCTGAGACAAAATTAGACGGAATTGAATTTGATTTAAATTCTGACAGAATTTTACCTTCAAATACACCAATTTTGAATAATGCTGTTAATTATATCAACTCTTCTAATGGTTCTTACACAGTAATTGGAACTACTGATACTACAGGTTCTGAAAAGTATAATCAGACTTTATCTGAAAAGAGAGCAAGCAGTGTGAAAAATTACCTGATTAAAAACGGAGTAGAGGCTACTAAACTTGATGCATTAGGTAGAGGTAAGAAAGACTTGAAATATCCTGAATGTGATCCTGCTTCAAAGTGTCCAGAATGGAAAAACAGAGCAAACAGAAGAGTGTATTTCGAAGCTAAATAATCGCTTTTATATATATTCAAAAACTTAAGAAGTCATGCATCTGCATGACTTTTTTAATTTTAAGAAAAGAATCGAAAGAGTTGTAGTTACTTATTTTTCAGTTCAACCCACACAGGTACATGATCACTTGTTTTATCCCAGCTGCGTACATATTTGTCAACACCCGCATTCACAACGAGGTCTGCCAAGTATGGACTGACCAAAATATGATCAAGACGCATTCCCGCATCTCTATCATAAGCCTTATAGAGATAATCCCAAAATGTATAAATTGTTTCATCAGGATATATTTTTCGGATGGAATCAAGCCATCCTTGTTTCTCCAGTTCTTTAAATGCTTTTCGTACTTCTACCCTGAAGAGAGCATCATTTACTAATTTCTCCGGTTTATAAGTATCTTTTTCAGTCGGGATAATATTAAAATCTCCAATTAATAGTGCAGGAAGTTCCATCTTTATCAATTGATTGCTTCTTCTTTTAAAACGTCTAATCCAAGACAGTTTATAGTCAAATTTTTCTCCCGGATAAGGATTTCCGTTGGGAAGATAGAGGCAGCATATCACCATTTGGTCAATAATAGCCTCAATGTAACGGCTTTGAAGATCTTCAGGATTTCCAGGCAGTGAGTTTTGAACTTCTGTTATCTCATGATTTTTTGAGAGTATTGCCACACCATTCCATCTTTTCTGGCCTTTCCAGATTGCATGATATCCGGCTTTGCTAATTTCATCAACTGGAAATTTTTCTTGAGGACATTTTAATTCCTGCAGACAGACGATATCAGGTTTTGCTTCTTTCAGCCATTTCAATAAAACAGGCAACCGGCCGTTGACACCGTTAACATTATATGTAGCAATTTTCATAAGATACTTTATTTAATAGATAGGTATTCAGACAAAGATTATTCCATCAAAAATTAACTGTAACTGTAAACCAGTTTACTTTTGCCATTAATATTCTAATAATTTTTTAGGCAAATAAAGTAGAGCTTGATTTAAAAGGAAAAATGTTCAACTTTTCTCTATAAGTAAGGCTTTAATGGCATGCATTCTGATATGTAAAGGTACAATCCAAAAACAAAAAATTATGATGTCGATTTCTATTAATGTTGCTTTTTGCTCAAATTGTAACGGATACTGCTCAGCAACACCCGCTGAAAAAAAACACCTGAATCATCCCGATGTTATTGATCACTTTTTCTATCATGGCGAACCATGGTTTACTTTAGATCACAAAACTTTTGAAAAAAAAACGCAACTGGAGGATGTTGAAGTGAGAATCTTAGATTTTGCAGATCACATAACTCAAGATCAAAAATATTGTCACTGCGTTAAAGCAAAAAAAACGTTGCAAACCTCTCATCGTTCACTTCATTCTAAGACTGAACACAATCAATCTACCTTTGAGATACCTGAAATTGAGTCTGATCTTTACTTCAAAGATCTTTATCATACGTATTATAATTTCCATTCTCAACATGTTTCTAGAAAATATGCCGGAAATTCTACACGTACTTTTTAAATGGTATCAACCGTTAATTAAGCTACGGGTTTATTCCGATAGATTTTAAGGATAGTGCACTCAGATAAATTTCGTTGTATTTCGTAAGAGATTCTACATCGTCTATCATTTGGTTGTTGAAGTTGTCTTTCTTGAAAGACAGCTCAATTGAATCATCATACGATGCAACAATTCTTACAACAGAATAGCCATTGTAGCCCACCTTAAAACCTTCAAAAAGAATTTTTTTTCTAGCCTTTTCATAGGCTTTAAATTGTACGATTTTACTGGATTCTGATATGGTGAGATCTTTTTTAGCTTTTGAATCTACATTTCTCCAAAAGTCATAGTCTTCAGGTTCTTTTAAAAGTTCACCCTTAGAATCGGTAGGTACGAACATCCATAATGCTAACGGTTGCTTGAGAAAATTAGCATAGTTTTTCATGAGTTGTAAAGTCTGCAGATCTGCATATCCCTCGTGAGAATAGTAATCTATAACAAAGCTGGTCATTGGGATTAGTTTGGGAAAGTCATAATTCTGCATCTTGATATCTCTGTATCTTTTAATATAAATTATTTTCGCAAATATACACGTTTACAATGATGGATAGATTTCAAAATAGCATAAATTTTTTTCATGTCAGTATGTAGTATTATTGACGTGAAATATAATGTCTATAGAATATAATCTTTAGAGTATTATATATTGATTCTGAAGGCATTTTTAGAAGGGGATTTTCAATAACAATCAACATTTTAATCAAAAGAATTGTTTGATGCTGAAAGGATCCGAATGAATAATGAAATATCAATGATTTTTCTAAAATCGTTATACTTTAATTTTCAATGTACTTATGATTTTAACTAAAATATGTACTATTAAATAATGTTAAAAACCGATAAGAAATCTCTTTTGGCACAATTTTTCAATGCAGTATAGCACTCATGTTTAATTGAGTTTTCATGGTTATTAGTTTTTATCCCCGAAGAAGTTCGGGGATTTCTTTTTATGTTATATTTGAGTTTCTTAAATACTGCAATTAATTTTAAATAATATTATTTCATTTGCATAAAGTACTCCTTTTGGGGGATTTTTCGTATCATCTTATTTATGTAATTTTGAATTGTCATGATCCATTATTGGTGATGATATTTGCAAATGAATTATTTATTTCCTTTTAAATATGCCCTCATTTTTCTGGCTGCATCACTTTTTGCACAGACCGAGATGTATTCATCTGAATTTCCTGTTGGCTATCAGCCAGGCGAATCTGTTAGAGGTTCCATAATTCTTGCTGGTAATAAAATAATCTACAGCGCCGGTAATTACACCATCTACTGTATCAATAAAGAAAATTTAAAGCCTGTATGGGAAAAGGAAGTTGGTTGGAGATCAGATACAAAACCGCATTTTTTTAATGATTCATTTCTTTATGGTTATTATGATGGACAGATAAGACGTGTGGCACAGTATGATATCAATACCGGCGAAATTATCAGGCGGTTAGATTTAGAGTCGTTACATTCAAAACCGTATTTTATCAATACGATCATGTATGTTACTGCACTTTCAGACGGCGGTAAGTTTGTAGCTTATGATCTACAGGAAAATAAACCGTTATGGAGCAGGAATATCGGGCACGGAATTGATTTTCAACCCGTCTATTTAAATAATAAAATCATAGTAAAGGCAGAAGATGATTATTGGATTGAAATGGATTATAAAGGGAATTTGCTTGCATCAAAATCGAAAGTTCATACGTACGTTGACGACGAAAAAGTATCTGCAAAAAAATATGAATTCCTTACTCACAACGGAAAAGAAATCACAAAAGAATTTTTAAAGAAACACCAGCTTTCAAATACAGATTTTAAAACAGAAATCAATAAAGACTATACTTTTTTACTGAGTGAAAAATATTTGACTGTAATCGGTAAAAATGGAAATAAAAAACTTCAGGTTGATCTAGAAACCGTTGTTCCAACTGAAGAATATGAAAATGATGCACTCAGTACAATTTTAGATACTGATAACAAGCAACTCTGGTTTGTTCATCAAAATCATCTAATTCATTTCGATATTAAAAAAGAAAAGGTAGTGCGGAATGTTTATTTAAACAAATGGCGACCGCATCAGCTGATTGTAGATCAAAAAACAATTTGGCTGATCTCAAAAAATGACGGACAACTTTATAAACTGGATTTTGAACCGGATGAGGAACTCGACAGAAAAATAAAACGTGACAAAGCAATACATGATCGTTTGAGATGCGATCAACCTGATCCAGAAAAAGTGAAAGCGGCAAAAAAAGCAAAAGAAAAAGCAGAGGAGATTCAGAAAAAATAAGGAGTCAAAGAATAAATTGAATTTAACAGTGATTATATGAAAATGTATATTATCGTAAAAGATAACGTTCCTGATAAATTGGTTCCTGTGATCACCGCTCATGCTTCCTTGGCTTGTTACAAAAAATTTGAGACCAATGATAATATGATAAGATGGATCAATGGAATATTTAAAAAAGTTGTTTGTGTTACCCAAGAAAATGAATTTGAAAAACTTAAAGATGAAGATGATTTTATTCTTTTAACAGAATCTGCCCTAGATGGCCGGGAAGTTTGTCTGGCATTCTGCCCGAGAATAGAATACTCCAAAAAATTTAAATTCTTAAAAATGTGGAAACCTCAAAATCATCAGGATGAAAACCGAGCTGATTAAAACTTAATAAAATAATTTAAAAGACAAAAAAATGATCTTTGACCAAGCATTTCAAACCTACATCCTCAACCAAAAAGTAATTGCCTGGGGATTTCAGCATGAGATAAAAGTTGTTTTACCAAATGGATATTCTGCCTATCCGAGTGGTTATTTTACAGAATATGAAAACGGCTATAAACTCATTGCCAGTGGAGCTACACTTTACAAAACAAATATTCAGGAAGCCATGATCCTCGATCCTGACGGAATTCCGATTGCTCGGGATACTGAAGATACGCGACCCTGCGATTATTAAATAATTGTCTTTTTTTTAAATTCAGAGAAAATAAATTTTGAAATATTTATAGTTCACTAAGAATGTATTTTTTTAGCCCAAGGAAAAAACTTTTACTTGCCTTTGATCGTTTATTGTAAGACTTGTTGATAATCAATTCAAAATTTCTTCGAAATCGTATGTTTAAATTTGCATTGTAAAATTGATATTTTACATTCCTAAAAAGAATCTGATGAAAATCCTGATTATAGAAGACGAAACCGAACTGGCAAAAAGTATTGCAGAATACCTTTCTGAAGAAAACTATCTGTGTGAGTTTGCCCTTACCTACAGTGAAGCTATGAACAAGATAGAACTATTTCATTACGATTGTATTCTGTTGGATATTATGCTGCCGGATGGAAATGGTCTTAAGATTCTGGAAGAACTGAAAAAACAGAATAAGCAGGATGGAGTCATCATTGTGTCGGCAAAAAATGCGCTGGAAGATAAGGTTAAAGGACTTCAGCTGGGCGCAGATGACTATTTGACCAAGCCTTTTCATCTGTCTGAACTGATGGCACGGATTTACTCTATCATCCGGAGAAAACAGTTCAGCAATTCCAATATTGTCAAACAGAACGAATTGGAAATCGATCTTCTGGCTAAAACTGTTTCGGTCAAAAATCAGGTAATTGCCCTTACCAAAAAAGAATTGGATTTGCTTCTCTATTTCATCGGAAACAAAAATAAAGTGATTTCAAAAAGTACATTGGCAGAGCATCTTTCAGGAGATTTTGCAGATATGCTTGACAATCATGACTTTGTCTACGCCCACGTCAAAAATCTCAAGAAAAAACTGTATGATGCAGGTTGCGACCATGATCTGAAAACCATTTACGGAACGGGTTATAAATGGGTTTCACAATAGTAATGATTTATTAAAAGACTGGCTATTACTATTTAATTGAGGAAATATCTTTAAATTTATCTAAAATATGTACATAAAATAATTAGTATCCATCTTGCAGCCCCTACTCAGCAAAATTACAAAGCCCTTCATTATTTATGTCCTTATTATTCTGGCCATCAGTGTTCCAGTGTACTATTTGGTCGTGGACGCAATATGGAAGCACGAGCTAGATGAGCATAACGAGATTGTGGCAGAAAAAACAGCATCTCATCTCAACAGTTTGAATTTAGAAGACCATAAACTTCTAGAAACGATACGATTTTGGAATGAGATGCAGCCAAGTACAACTATTCAAAGTCTGAAAAAAAAAGATAATTATCAAGACAGTGTTTTCATTATAGAAAGACCTCACAAGTTTCT
This sequence comes from Chryseobacterium sp. JAH, assembly GCF_001507335.1. Lineage (GTDB taxonomy): Bacteria > Bacteroidota > Bacteroidia > Flavobacteriales > Weeksellaceae > Chryseobacterium. The sequence continues at coordinate 186,154 of NZ_LMAH01000005.1, forward strand.
TGATTTTGAAAAAATAGACAGATTTAGAGCGCTTTCCACAATCATTTACCTTAACGAAAAGCCTTTCAGGTTTCGCATAGAAACAAATATTGAAGAATCTCAGGAAACTATTTTCTTCATATCTGCAACTAGTGTAATGCTCTTTCTTTTGATTGTAGCGGGTTTGTTAATTTTAAATAGAAAGTTATCTAAATCAGTTTGGAAGCCATTCAATCAAACGTTAGATAAACTCAAAACATTTAGTCTTAACCAGCAGACCAAAATTGAATTCAATGAAACGGATATTAAAGAATTTGATGAATTAAATAGTTCATTAAGCAAATTAATAGAACAAAATATTTCAGTTTACAAAACACAGAAAGAGTTTACAGAAAATGCTTCCCATGAATTACAAACGCCTTTGGCGATTCTGAAAAATAAGCTTGATATTCTTTTACAAAATGAGGATCTTACAGAAAAACAGTACGAGATCACTGAAGAAATGAACAGAGCATTGTCTAGAAGTTCAAGGATAAATAAAAACCTTTTACTTCTTGCAAAAATTGATAATAGCCAATTTGATAGTTCTGAGACTTTTTTGTTTACAGGATTACTTCATCAAAGTCTGGAACTTTTGCAGGAACATTTTGAGCACAAAAATATTTCTGTCAAAAAAAACATAATGTCTGACGTTCAAGTAAATGGAAACAGCGGCCTGACGGAAGTGCTCATCAATAACCTGATACTGAATGCGATTCGTCATACCTTAACAAAGGGTTTTATTTCTATACGACTTACAGATTGTGTTTTTGAAATTACGAATTCTGGGACTGAGTCTCTTGATGCCGAATTACTGTTTAAAAGATTTTCTAAACTTTCTCAAGGCAGCAAAGGAAGTGGTCTGGGTTTAGCAATTATCAGTGAAATTTGCAAATTCCAAAACTGGAGCATTAGTTATCAATTTGAAAAACAGCATCACATTTTTTCTGTTCGTTTTTAAAGTTCAAAATTTCTTCTAAATTGGATTGTTTCTTTACACGTTTTTAACGGGTAAATATGAATTCAAAAAAAGGTTATGCAAGATTGGTTAAGAAGATCTTTGGTGGGAGGTTTTCTGCATTATTCAGTGTTTTAAGTTTATACATTCTTTTTTCGTTGGTAATAAGAATCCTACTGTTGGTCTGGTCTGCAAAAGACATAGATGGTAATGTACTTGATATCCTGAGAGCGTTTTTCACAGGATTTATGTTTGATCTCACCATGGGCTTATTATTTTTGGTTTTGTATGCTACTTATCTTCTGATTTTTCCAAAAAGATGGATTGGTTCTTTTTTTGACCAATGTTTTACTTACTCTCATTTAGCTTTACTTTTTATCATTATTTACTTCAGTCTTTTGGCAGAAATTCCTTTCTGGGACGAATTTGGCGTGAGATTCAATTTTATTGCAGTCGATTATCTCATTTATACCTATGAAGTTTTTGAAAATATCAACCAGTCTTATCCTCTACCATTGGTGGCAGTTGTTTTATTAGGATTAATCGTGTTTACTTTTATTGTATTTAAAAAGCTTAGTATTTTCAAAAATACCTTTGCAGGTAAAAGTTCTCTTCGCCATCGTTTTGTTTTTGCAGTTCCTGTTGTGATTTTAGGTTCAGTCTTGGGACTTGTAATGAAAAACAAGCAGGCAGATTTTAGCAATAATCTTGTGGTGAATGAACTGGGGAAAAATGGGGCGTTCTCTTTTGTTTCAGCATATCAGTCAAACGAATTAGATTATGAAACATTTTACCCTAAAATATGTGATAAAGATGCATATTCGGTTTTGAGAAATAATCTCTTACAGCAAAATCAGAAATTTATTACAAATAAATACGATGATATTTCCAGAATTACACAAAGCATTCATGAACAGAAACCCAATATTATACTGATCACGATAGAAAGCTTCAGTGGAGAATTTTTAAAAGCATTTGGAAACAAGGATAATATCACACCCAATTACGACAAACTTGCTGACGAAAGCATCTTTTTTACCAATTTATATGCCACCGGAACCAGAACCGTCAGAGGAATGGAAGCACTTACTTTATCTGTGCCACCAACACCGGGGAACAGTATCGTGAGAAGACCTAATAATCAGAATTTATTTTCGGTTTCAACGATTGTAAGAGCAAAAAATTATCAGCCGTATTTTATTTATGGAGGCGACGGCTATTTTGATAATATGAATAACTTTTTTGGAGGTCAGGGTTTTGATATTGTCGACAGAGACCGAGGAAATCCTTTGTCAGACGACATTAAAACCGAAAGATTTCAAATTAAAGATAAAGAAGTTACCTTTGAAAATGCGTGGGGAATTTGTGATGAGGACCTCTACAGACAGTCTATAAAGTATGCTGATAAAAGTGCAAAAGAAAACAAGCCTTTTTTTCAGTTTGTAATGACAACTTCCAATCATAAACCTTACACTTTCCCGAAAGGAAAAATAAACCTTCCCCAAGGTGATAGAAACGGTGCCGTGAAATATACTGATTATGCATTAGGAAAATTCATTGAAGAAGCAAAAGTGAAACCTTGGTTTAAAAATACCGTTTTTGTAATTGTTGCTGATCACTGTGCAAGTAGCGCAGGCAAGTGGGAAATAAACATTGCCAAACATCATATTCCAGCCATTATTTACAATCTTCCTCATCAAAAAGTAGAGAAAATCTACCGCCTCACTTCACAGATAGATTTGATGCCGACACTATTCGGATATTTGGGGTGGAGTTACAACACCAGTTTGTATGGGAAGGATATAAATCAAACCAAACCAGGAGAGGAACGAGCTTTTCTGGGAAACTATCGAACATTAGGAATGTTGAAAAGAAATGTCTTCACGCAAATAGATGACAGAAAAAGAGTAAAACAGTTTAGTGTTTCAGGAAAAGATCAATCACTATCCGAAGCTCCTTCCATGAATCATTCTTTAGTTTCAGAAACTAATTCATATTATCAGACGGCTAGCGAAAGATTCAAAAATGGAAGAATGAAGGAAGGAAAGAAAAATAAATAAGCTTTAAAATTTATTTGTCTTTTTTTTAATTAGGTTAAAATTTTTTGGCTTTCAGGCGGTGATAAGTGTTTTACTAAATTGGTATAAAGTCTTATTCGCTTGATATCTAATAAGTTGGCTATGTGTTTTTAAATTAACTTAATTTAACACTTAATAAATGTAACAAATATTCCCCTATTGGTGTCTTATTGGTAGAAAAACTTAGTTTTAAATGAAAACCATTTTAGCACCAATCATATTATTAATAGGAACTCTCGGTTTTGCTCAGACAAAAAAAGATACTTTAAAATCCAAAGAAAAAGAAATTGAAGCCGTCACTTTAACCTATAAAAAGCCAACCGTAGAATCAAAAGTAGACCGTACGGTTTTTAATGTGGCAAATTCTTCTATTCTTGCAGGAAATACAACCTGGGATGTTTTGAGAATGACACCTCTCCTGAGTGTAGATAATTATGACGCTCTGAAAGCAGAAGGAGAATCTGTAACGGTATATATCAACGACAGGAAATCTGTTTTTACAGGAAAAGAACTGAAAGAATATCTGCAGACCATCCCGGCTGATAATTTAATGAAAATTGAGGTGATCACGAGTCCCTCTGCAAGATATGAAGCTACTGGTTCTGTAATTAACATCGTTTTGAAAAAACGTGATGATGAAGGGATGAAAGGAAGTGTCACATTCAACAACAGACAGAATACACAAAATTCCCAGTACACCAATTTAAATTTAAACTATCATAAAAAGAAGTTTACACAGACTCTGATAGGAAGTTACAGTGACAATACTTTTGTTCAGAGAAATTCATTTTTGAATACGGTTTATGAAAATAATATTGTAACAGATGGTCGTACGTACATTGTTTATAAAGGTAAAAACCCTTCACTTTCCTCTACATCAGAATTCGAAATTAATGATAAAAACACAATGGGCGTGATTCTAGAAATGTACCAAGGTAAACGGAGTAATTCTTCAGAAGCAGAAGGCTTTCGCCAAATTAACGGTGTTTTCGACCAGTCTTACGATCAGAATCAAAGCTCTTCAACATTGAACCGAACTTTGGGAACGAATGTTTTTTACAAATATTACGATAAAGAGAAAAACAGAATTCTAGATATTAATCTTGGGACAAACTATGATGGACAATCAGATAATAATTATTTCATTAAAAATACTGTTTCAAGCACTGACGGGATTTCTGTTAACGAAATCGGAGTTCTGTCTGATATAGAAAATCGAAATTATTACCTTAAGATTGATTACATACATCCATTTGGGAAGGAGGGAGGAAATCTTGAAGTAGGAGGGAAGATGGATTTTAATAATAATGTAATTCCCAATGATCTTTATGGAAATCAGCCGGAAGATCTCAGCACAAAAGATATATTCCATTATGAAGACAATATCAATTCTCTCTATGTCAACTATTCTAAAACATTTTTTAAAAAGTTAGAAACCAGAGTAGGAATTCGATATGAGCATATTGATTATAAAATCCGTCAGGATATTGCCGGAGCCTCGAGAAAAGATTCTTATGGAGCATTTCTGCCCAATATTTTGGTTAAATATTCCTTTTCAGATAAATATGATTTAAGTCTGACCTATAACAGAAATCTTTGGAGACCGTGGTATTCCGAATTCAATCCTTTTATGCAGCCCACAAACGATGGGTTTTATACCCGCGGGAATATGGATCTTCTCCCAAATCCGAGCGACAGGCTGTATATGAAGTTTGGTTTTTTAAAGAAGTATTTTCTTTCTGCCAGATATATGTATACCAATCAGGATTATTGGACAGCGTATTTAACCGAAGGGGATAAAATAATTTCCCAAGAAACAAATTTTGTAGGTAAAGTACATAAGTATTACTTGTTCGCAAACACGAACCAGTCTTTTCTAAAAAATAAATTGAACGTGAATTTTGGTTTTGGATGGAATTATCTCGATAATAGTGATTTCAATACGAGAAATCGCATTGAGGGAGCAGCAAACTACTTGAGCTATTGGGCTGGATCTACCAATGTATCGTATACCAATTTATTTAATAAGAACATCAATCTAAGCGCATGGGTTGAGGTATCTAATCAGAATAATGGAAATTCTTATGCCAACACCACCAATGTTTTTCATAATATTTCAGCAACAAAAATTTTTCCAAAAACACAGATGGAGTTCAGCCTTCAGCTCATGAACATCTTTGGCAGGCCCAATTTTGATTCAACGACATACAGTCAGATTGGGAGTTTTAGAAACTCTACCAAATCTGACTGGTACGGTTTCTCCTTAACATTCGTAAAACGCTTCGGGAACCAGAAAGTAAAAGAAAACACAAAAACCGATGTTGAAAAAAACAGCGGCGGCGAAAAATAATTTTTTTCTCTTCATATAAACGGATAATCGAAAACATTATCCGTTTTTTTATTCATATATATAGAAGCATTTAAAAGCACTTGTTTTGATTTAACTGTAATTTACAGTTATTAATTATTGACAATTTTTCTCTAGGAGCTTTTACCCGCTATGCACTGTATCTTTTTTAGATTGGCTCTGCGTTGCCTGTGGAATCTAAAAAAGGATGCCGTTTCTATCGGGGCTGGGGTAGCGGCACTCCCACACGATCATCCATCGCCCTACATCCTATAGTCAGTATCCATCAGTCAACATTGCCAAAATTTTTCTCACATGAATTCAGCGAGTTACCGATGAATATGAATTAAATTTAAACATAATGTTAAATATATTTGGAAGTAGAGGGGAAAACGTACTACTTTTGCCCCACTGAAAAACGAGAGAGATTCGGTAGCGCAGAAGAGCCTTTAG
>NZ_LMAH01000006.1 GCF_001507335.1 Chryseobacterium sp. JAH
CTATAAAAGCTTTTTCGTTTATGCCTAACTAAAGGCTCTTCTGCGCTACCGAATCTCTCTCGTTTTTCAGTGGGGCAAAGATAGGACACGTACTTACACGAAGCAAATATTTAATAATCAATTATTTTGATTGTGGAAAAATATTAAAGTAAAATACTGGTCTGATAGGCATTGAATAATAGAATAGAGTTATCCACAATGCTCATATTATTTTAATATTGAGTAAAAATGTAATTTTATTGAGGTGTCATTTGAAAATTCACTAAACAAAATACCGATTATGTACCTCGAAAACACTGCAAATATTACGTTTTTACGGAGAAACAGCAGCAACGAGTGTAGTGTTTGCAAAAGAGTAAGACAAAAGATTATTGATATTTATCTATATAATGAAGCTTGTAGATTAAACCTAGGCAATTGAATAGTATCCTTTTGGCGAATAATGATCACCAACTACTACCCTAGCCCAGATTGAACGGCATGTTTGAGCTCTTTTTGCGTCTAAGAATCAGCGAAGGCGCAAAAAAGCGAGTAGAGAAAGCTGGAATAAGCTCCTGATTTGGGTAAAAGTATTTTAGAGTTGGAGTGGAAATTCAGTGTAATTAAAATAATCTATTACAAAACACATCTAGATTTCAAAAAAAATACCTCTGAAAATTTCAGAGGTATTATATATATATATATATATATATGATGCAGATTAAAATTCGGCGTTCTTTGGAGTTCTTGGGAAAGGGATGACGTCTCGAATGTTGGTCATACCTGTTACGAAGAGAACCAATCTTTCTAAACCTAGCCCGAAACCTGCATGAGGAACCGAACCGAATCTTCTGGTATCCATATACCACCAAAGCTCATGCTCGTCTACATGCATTTCTGCCATTTTGGTTTTCAGAACGTCTAATCTTGCTTCTCTCTCTGATCCACCGATGATTTCACCAATTCCAGGGAAAAGTACATCCATTGCAGCAACGGTTTTGTTATCGTCGTTCAGCTTCATATAGAATGCTTTGATCTCTTTTGGATAATCGAAAAGAACAACCGGACACTCGAAGTGCTTCTCTACCAAGAATCTTTCGTGCTCAGACTGAAGGTCTGTTCCCCAGTTTTCAACCGGATATTGGAATTTCCCTTTTTTGTTCTCTTTTGAGTTCATTAAAATCTCAATTGCTTCAGTATAGCTTACACGCTTGAAACGCTTTGCAATAACATTCTCCAATTTTTCGATCAGTCCTTCTTTCGCTCTGTCTTTTTCCGGTTTTGATTTTTGCTCTTCTTCAAAACGTTTGTCTAAGAACTCAAGATCATCTTTACAGTTATCTAAAACATATTGAATCACATATTTCAAGAAATCTTCCGCCAAGTCGATGTTATCTTCAAGATTGTTGAAGGCAACTTCAGGCTCAATCATCCAGAATTCTGCTAAGTGACGTGTTGTGTTTGAATTTTCTGCACGGAAAGTCGGGCCGAAAGTATAAATTCTTCCCAATCCCATTGCTGCAGTTTCGCCTTCAAGCTGTCCGGAAACCGTTAAGTTGGTTTTTTTCCCAAAGAAATCCTGTGCAAAATCGATATCACCTTGCTCGTCTCTTGGAATATTGTTCAAATCAAAGTTGGTAACGCCAAACATTTCCCCCGCTCCTTCTGCATCTGCTCCAGTTACAATCGGTGTATTGATGTAGAAAAACTGGTTTTGGTTAAAGAAAGAGTGAATTGCAAAACTCACTGCATGACGTACTCTGAAAACGGCCCCGAATAAATTGGTTCTGAATCTCAAATGCGCCTGCTCTCTCAACACTTCTAAGGAATGTTTTTTTGGCTGAAGAATAGTTTTATCTCTTTCTTCTGTAAAGTTATCTCCTAAAATGATAATTTTTTTAGCGATAATTTCTACAGTTTGTCCTGCTCCCTGGCTTTCCACCACTTCACCAACAACTTTCAGTGAAGAAGCTGTGCTTATTTTACTGATAATTTCTGCGTCGAAATTTTCAAAATCAACAACAATTTGCAAATTATTAATCGTAGAACCATCATTTAACGCAATAAAGCGATTTGAACGGAAGGCTCTTACCCAACCGTAAACTGTAATGTCATGATGTAATACTTTCTTGTAGTCTTGTAGGACTTCTTTAATCGTCTGCTTTTTCATTTGTTGATTGATAAATTTTTGTATAAAAATTAATGTTTGCAAATTTACAAAAAACGAGGGAACTTTTGCTTGTTATGATTTAGGATTTAAATTAAGATGAGTTTTTCAGTGAAATATCTGAATTAATTAAAAAGCGTACTCTTTTTTCTCGGTTTTCCTTTTCTGATATTCCAGGCATGGTAAAAACTCGGGACGTCGTATTGCCACATGGGAAGAATTAAAATAATCAGGATAACATCAATATGAGAAATAATTCCTAAAATGATCGTTAAATGAAAAGCCCAGCCAGCTTGTTGAAATCCAATTAAATAAGTAAAAGCAATCAATAAACTTATCCCCCATATTTTTGAAAGCCAAGCATGAGTACATGTTTCTTTTTTAAATTTAATGATACTTATTATATAGCACAAAGCTTCCATGATAAAGATAAGCGCAATACTTTGCCAATGGTTTTGTATCACTTCTGGATTGATGAAATAGGCTGCAAATCCCAATGAAAGCCAAAAAACTAAATCGATCTGGCTGTCGAGTCGTCGTAGTTTTTCTGATGAAACTCCTACTTTTCGGGCAATGATACCGTCGAAAATATCTGTGAGTAGACCTACGAACATCAAGGTTAATATTAAAACTCCTGATTTTTCGCCATTTAAATACGCTAACGAAAAAATGAGCGGCGCAAAGAGGAAGCGAATTGCTATTAATAAATATGGTATTGTTTTCATGTTTAAAATTTTTTGATATTATTTAAAATTTAAAAATCAAGCTTGCTTCGGCTGAAAAAGCATTAAATCCTTCTGGCGCAGTTTGCTTATACCACAGTCTATACGGCAGATAAGAAGCCTGAACACCAATTCCCACATTATTTTTCCAAAAACGAATTCCCTGACCAATTTTTAAAGTTGAAAAACTAGCACTGTGAGTATCTATATAGATTGTATTATCATTATCAGATTTTTCCTGAGAATCGTCTTTCGGTATATCTCCATCATTAAAAAACAACGTCTGTAGGCTGAATTCTGAAACCCATTCTATTTTATTGTTTCTTAATTCGTATCTCTTGACCATTCTGGCTCCCAGATTCCAAATAAATTCTTCTGAGCGAATAGGATAAAACAGTCCGTTTTTTCCATAATTAAATTCATAAAGACTTTTACTGTAACCGAAATTTGTTCCCAATTCTAAATGAGTTTTAGATTCATCCGCGGGAAATCTGTACCAGTAACCAGCGTACACACCTGCATTTTGTTTTGCTTTAAATTTGTTAAAGTTCAGAAATGATCCGACTTCGATTAACGATCTCTTACTTTTTTCAGCGTTGACGTTTTGCGCAGAGAGATTGACGCACAAAAACAGGAGTATTGCAAAAGCTCTCATGACTTAAAAGTTGATTAGTGGTAGTGTTCTTTTTCCGTTTTTGTTCCAGAAGCCAATCTGGAGACCTTTCATTTTATTCGATTTATTCACCAAACCGACCTGCAAACCTTTGCCATCAATATTTTCATTAACAATACCTATCTGAACACCTCTGAGAATTTCTGTATTATTAAAAGCAGAAAAACTGACACCCTTCATTTCTTTAGACGAAACGCCTAAGATTGAAACAAAAACGCCATTGCCTTTTTCAATATCAAAATTGGCCAACGAACCCATGACACCATTCATCGTATGACCATAATTGTAAAGAGAAATACTGAATCCGTTGTGGCTAATCCCTCTGAAATAACCTGCGGGAGAAATATTGAGTCCATTAACCTGAACAGTTTCTACATTTGCAGTTTTTGCCGGATCATAAAAAAGCCAGAACAAAATCCCTAAAGGGTTGATTTCCAAATTAAGTCCGTTCACCTTCTGCAAGTTTAAAGCAGTTTCTTCTTTAAAAAGATATTTAGAATCCAAACCTAATCCGAATGCCAACCCGTTGACCTTACTAATTTTGTTATTTAAAGGTGTGATTGCAACCCATCTTACTTCTTGATGATTCACTTTCAAACTGTCCTGACAAAACAGAAAACTATTGAAGCAGGCAGCAATTATTAAAAATAATTTCGTTTTCATAATAGCGAGTTTTAAATTATAACTCAAAGCTACCCACAGAACAACCTTACCTGAATGCGAAAAAAAATTAAAATAAATCTCTACATTTGTGAAAATCGCAAATATCATGAATCAGGAAATTCTACTCAAACAAATCAGAAAGAAAATCGGAGACAAATCTTTGATCGATGAGATTGCCAATATTCTCAATATTAGTTATGATGCGGCACACCGAAGAACTTCGATGAAGGCAAAATTCAGTTTTGAAGAAGCTGTAGAATTGGCAAAATATTATCAGATTTCTATTGATCAATTCTTGGGAACGGAAAACCAATTGGTGGTAAAAAGAACAAAACCCGTAAAAACTCAGGAAGATCTATTGTATTTTTTTGAAAGTTCGTTGCAAATTTTGAATGTTTTCCAGAGTATCAATCAGTCGAAAGTGTATTATTCGGCGAAGGATATTCCTTTTTTTTATACGATTTCAAATACAATATTGTCACGCTTCAAATTTTATGTCTGGATGAACCTTTTAAATGAAGATAAATTTCTAGGACCATTCGAAGATTTTAATCTTCCTTATCATTCTCCGAAAAACGAAATGCTGAAAGATTTGTACGAAAGCCAGAATGTAACCGAAGTCTGGAATGACACCACGATTATGAGTATTCTGATGCAGGTTTCTTTTTACTCAGAAATGGGACTTTTGAAATATAAAGACATCGTGCTTATTTTGGAGGAAGTGAGAAGTGTTCTGCAAAATATCGAATATAAAATCCAGCATAATCCTAATTTCAATTTTTATGTCAACGATCTGGTCATTCTAAGCAATAATATTTTGTTTAAAAATGAATATCAATCTTCGTTTTTTATTCCATTTAACATGTTTGGATACATGATGACGAATGATGAGAATACTTGCAACGACACTTTGATTTATTTTGAACACGAAATAAAAAATTCGAAATCGCTGAATAGTTCAGGTAACAGAGAGCGGAAAATGTTTTTTAATAAAATGTATGACCAGATTGAAAACTTACAACAAAAATTAAAATGAACACACTTTATAAGGGTGAGTTTTTTGGTCAAACCAACAAAACGCTGCACTTCGATGGCCTGATTATCACAGATACAGAATACACTCATTCTTATGTCGACTGGCATTACCACGAGAATGCTTATTTCACTTTTCTCATTCAGGGAAATGTGGTTGAAGGAAATAAAAAAGAAATTTATGAATGCTCTGCCGGAACTTTACTTTATCATCAATGGGAAGATCCGCATTATAATATAAAACCCGATGGTTTTACACGAGGTTTCCACATCGAAATACCCCGAAAATGGTTTGAAAATCTGAATATTTCAAAAAACCAACTCGAAGGAACCTTTAATATAAAGAATCCCGAAGTAAAACTTTTAATGTATAAAATCTTTAAAGAAAGTAAAATAGATGACAGCTCTTCTGAAATCTCTACACATCAGCTTTTGCTCACTATTTTCAGTCAATTATCTACTCATAAGTCTAAGGTAGAAAAGAAACCAGTTTGGGTTAAGCAAATTGATGAGTTGTTGCACGAAAGCTATACGGAAAAATTCAGCTTAACAGAGCTTTCTCAAACGTTAGACATTCATCCAATTCATCTGAGTAGGGACTTTCACAAATATTTCAATTGCAATCTGGGAGATTATATCAGAAAACTAAAGATTAATCAATCTCTATCTTTTCTTACAGCCAACGAAAAATCGTTAACAGAAATTGCGTTAGACTGTGGTTTTGCAGATCAAAGTCATTTCATCCGCAGTTTTAAAGAAAATATAGGAATAACTCCATTAAACTACCGGAAAATTTTGAAAAAGTAAACATGTTAATTCTGTTCTATTTTTTTAAAACTAAGCTTTTTATTTTTGTCATATAAAATTTAAAATGAAATCAAGCCCAATATTTATTCTTTTTTTACTCTTTAATTTTTCTTTTGTACAGTCTCAGAATATTATCAATCCGGAAAAAATTGAAAATGCTATTCAAAAAGATCATTTGAATACAATTATTTTCATTGACAAAGCAGTTTCTGAAGAAAATTTAAAAGAATCAGATTTCCTTTCAACGATGATTTTTCAAGAAGATAAAGATCTTGCTATCCGTATTTTTCAAGATAATTCTTTGATTAATTATTTACACCAGCTTGATCCTTCTTTAACCGCTGATGAGTTATTAAAAAAAGGGAATTATCAGTTTTCTTTTTATGTTGACAGAAAATTAATTTATGTAGAAAATCTCAAATCAGGAGCAGGAACAAAAGAAAGTAAAACTTTAAAAACAACTTTCGGAATTCCTTTCATTAGTTCAAAAAATGAAGATTCCTGGGGAAGATTTTTGTGGATGCGATTTTATTTAGTAAATGGCGGGATCGATGCTTTAGAAACCGGAAGCCATAATTTAAGTATCGAAATAAGACCTTATTTAAAAACTGCAACTTTAAAAACAGGAAAAGTAATCGCAAAAGGCAATATAAATCTGGTGATTCCTAAAAAGAATATTCCTGAAAATCAAATTGTCGTTCAAAAAATAAAGCCCAATAGTGGCTGGAAAGTTTCGAATGAAAAATTTAATATCGAAAAAATAAAAGATTTAAATCAAAAAATTGCAGAAAACAGATTCAAAGATATTACGGGTATCGTTGTGATCAAAAATGACAAGCTTCTTTTGGAAGAATATTTTAATCATTATGAAAGAGACAGCCTTAATGACACACGTTCTGTAGGGAAATCTTTCGCTTCTGCTTTAATGGAAATTGCTTTGAAAGATGGATATTTAAAAAATGAAGATCAAAAAATCAGCGAATTTTATGATTTAAAAACATTCAAAAATTATTCTCCCGAAAAAGAGAATATCACAATAAAAAGTTTGCTGACGATGAGTTCAGGTTTTGATGGAAATGATGAAGATGAAGATTCGCCCGGAAATGAAGAAAATATGTACCCAACCGATAATTGGATAAAATTCGCATTAGATTTACCTTTGACTGACAATAAAATCGGCGAAAAATGGTCTTACTTTACAACCGGAGTCGTTTTAACCGGAGATATTTTAGATAAACTTATTAAAAATGGACTGGAAAAGTATGCAGATCAAAAATTATTTCAACCTCTTGGAATAAAAAATTACAAATGGCAATATACACCTCAACACAAAATATCGCTAGCCGGAGGACTAAGAATGAGTGCTCTGGATTTTGCAAAATTCGGACAGTTATATAAAAATAACGGTGTTTGGAATGGTAAAACTATTTTAGACAAAGCATGGATTAAAAAATCTTTTACCAATTATTTTTCCGACAATAAAGATTTTGAAGGGTACGGATACTTGTTTTGGAGAAAAGTATATAAAATAGCCGATAAAAGTTTTGAATCTTATCAATCTAGCGGAAATGGCGGGAACAAAATTATCATTTTCACAGAACTACCTTTCGTTATGGTCATCACTGCAAAAGCTTACAATAAACCATATTCACACTCACAAGTCGATAAAATGGTACAAGATTATTTGTTACCAGCGGTTTATGAATAATAGATAAATAAAAAATTTGAAAGAACAGATGTCCTAATATAATTTTTTGCTAACTATTTGTATTACTCATCCTTCTTCGAAGGAATCAAGAAAACATCAAGCAAACCTTCAGGAACCTGCATTTTGATCAATCTCTCGTCACGGTTCACTTCAATAATCCAGTCTTTAATCAACGGAATTACAACTTCTTTCCCTTCCAGATTGGTCACAAAATAATTCTGTGCGGTCTGATCATTTATAGATCGAATCACTCCACAATTATTATCATCCTGATCAAGAATTTCGTAGCCGATTACTTCATGATAGTAAAATTGATTTCCTGTCAATTTTGGAAGACTCGTCAGCGGAAGATAAACATCTTTATTCAAAGACTGATCTACCAAAGCTTCTGAAGAGTTTCTAAATGCAATATTCAGAGCATCAAGTTTGCTCCAAGAAGTTTTTTCAACGAAAAAAGGAACCAACAAGCCATTAATTTCCACAAAAATGGAATCTAGTTTTTTGTAAAGCTCTGGTTGGTCTGTATCTAATTTAAGAATTACGTTTCCTGCAAGACCATGTCTGCGGGTGATTTTTCCTAATAAATAGCAGTCTTCTTTTTTCATAATGTCAAAATTAACAAAAATTCCCTAAATCAATTAAATCCTAAAAGGAGTAAAAAACCTAACAAAACAGTTCGAAAAGGTCAAAATCAACAGGCTTCACTAGGGTACTGAAAAAAGTTGATTTTTTTTAAAACAACAAAGACACGAAAAAATCGTGCCTTTGTTTTGTATTTTTTTAGAAGAACTAAGCCTGAGTTTCCTCAGTTCCTTCTGCTTCAGCAGTTGGCTCTTCTGTAGCTTCAGTAACTTCTTCAGCAGGTGCGTTAGCAGCCTCTTCAGCAGCTTTAGCATCAGCTTCTGCCTGAGCAGCCGCAGCAACTCTAGCTTCGTTTACTTTCACTTCAGCATCTAAAGCAGCTTTCTTAGCGTCAGCCTGAGCTTTAGATAAACCTTCTACTTTACCTAGTACTTTTTGTTCTTTAGATTCTACCCAAGCAGCAAATCTCTTTTCAGCTTCAGCCTCATCAAAAGCACCTTTAGCAACACCACCTTGTAAATGTTTTTTGTAAAGTACACCTTTATAAGAAAGAATTGCTCTTGCAGTATCAGTAGGTTGAGCACCGTTGTTTAACCACTTTACAGCAGCGTCAACGTTCAAATCGATAGTCGCAGGGTTAGTAATTGGGTTGTAAGTACCTAGTTTCTCGATGAATCTACCATCTCTTCTAGCTCTAGCATCTGCAACCACGATGTGGAAAAAAGGTCTCCCTTTTGATCCGTGTCTTTGTAATCTGATTTTTACTGACATAATGTATGAATTTTAAGGGAACTCGTCCCGATTAAATATTTAAGTGTGCAAAGATAGTAAAAATTTTCAATTCTGAAAATTTTTGTTGGAAGTCGGGTGCAGGAAGTTAGATGTTTGGGATCATTCTCATTTTGCACTTCATTTAAAATGTTTATTAGGAGCCGAGAACCTGCTGTCCACTATATCTTTTTTGTTTTCCTCTTGCTTAGGCCTCTACAAAAAACAGAAAAGGATGCCGTTTCCATCAGGGCTAAATCAAAGCTTCGTTTACAAATTTTGATTAAAAACAACTACATTAATCAACATTTCCCATATAGAAAAGCCCCAGACATTTCTGGTTTTCTTCGATGGTCAAAGACTCTTTTAAATAGTCTACAATTTTTGGCGAACTCCAGTAGCAGCCCACTCCATTTGCAGTGCAAGTGAGATACATATTTTGAACCGCCATAGAAACAGCAGCGATTTCTTCCCATTCAGGCACCATTCCGCTGAAATTGACAACGATTGAAACGATGACATCTGCTTTATTGATTTTAAAACCGATGTCATTATATTTTTTCTCTAAAAAAACTTGTGGAGCCTGTGTAGATTTATAGATCTCCTGCATTTCGAGAGCTAATTTTGCTTTTTCTTCGCCTTTGAAAATCTTAAAACGCCAAGGTTTTGTTCTTTTATGATTCGGAGCTAATGTCGCCGAATGCAGGATTTCTTCGATGATTTCAGGTGAAATTTCTCTGTCAGCATAATCTTTTGGAAAAATACTTCTTCTCTGCTCTATGATTTCTTTTAAAACTTCTGCTTTATTCATGAAGACAAAAATACGGAAAAAGTTGGTGGGGAAACAGGTATGGTTGATAGTTTTTGGTACTAAAATGTAGCTTTATCAATCATAAATGACAGACTGAAATCTCATCATTCATAATTCAAAACTAATAATTCCATTAAAGAACCTCAATAATCTCCTGATGAATATTATTCAAAGTAAATGAGCTTCCAGACTGCATACCCATCATTTTCTTAGCCATCGGGCTTTCTGGCGATATGGCGTAGAAACGGCCGCCTTCAAAAAAGAATTCGCCCAACGAAACTGAAATATAAAATCTTGCTTTATTGGTAATTACTAATGATCCTAGCTGTACCTTTTCTGTGGAAGCCGGTAAAACTCTTGCCATACTTGTTCTTAAATCATGTAACGCTGCGAGCTGTCTTTGCATTTGGTAAATTTCTTCCTGCATTTCTTCGCGCATACTGTCGTACTTCGGAGTTTTTTTAATATCTCGGCTAGCTTCTAAAGTAAATTCTATAAAATTTTTTAGTTTATCTATTTTTTCTGAAATCACGGTTTTCACATAATTTCTTATGTTATTTTTCTCAAATACTATCTTCTCCATGTATCGTAATCTTTAGATAAAGATAATATTTTTTTAAATAATGAAATCAAAAAACCGCTTCTACAAAGAAACGGTTTTTTGATTTTTATTTTGGCTTATTCTGCTCGTAATCAGAAACATCAATTTTTCTCTCATCGGCTTCTCTTCTTTTTTCAAGTTGCTGAACATTTCTATCAATATCACTTTGACTGCCTTCCATATAATTTTTCTGGTAATTGTTATTGATCACTTTTCCGGATTTCAATGCACATGATGCAAACAAAAAGGACAGAAAAGCTGCCATCAACAAAAGATATTTTTTCCTCATTATTTACTATTTTGTTCAAAGATATATCTTATGTTATGTCACTCTAAAAGTTTAACTAAAAATTATAATTTTAACGTATCTCATTACGATATCTTCAAAGAAAAAATCTGTAGTCTCTCGAAGTTTTTTAGTTTTATTTTTCAGCGAGCCTCTTTAAATCAGCAAACCCCTGATCAAACATTTTACCCATCTGCATATCCATAAAGGGTTTCATTATTTTCATTGGAGTAGTCAATTCATTATCCATTGACCACGTTAGTTTTGTTGAATTTCCTTCTGAAGACATGATAAAATCTGCACTTGCATCACCCTCCCAAGGTTTTATAAAATGTAATTTACTTGTTACTTTTTGATACGGAACTATCGCAACCACCTCTTGTTCACCCTCTCCGACCTCATCATTTCCTTTCCAGTGATAGCTGTCTCCAACTTCTCCTGGATTTCCTTTATAAGTAATGACAATGTTCTTATCGGCTTTAGCAAAAGGGTTCCAAACATTAAAAGCTCTTGTAGAACTTATATGTGGCCACACTTTCTCTTTAGAAGCATTAATGACCACTGATTTTTCAACATGATAATGTTTACTGAAAGCCAACATCGCAACGATGCTGTAAAAGATCATGAGTAAGATTAGAACACCGATAATTTTAAAAATTGTTTTCATATGTAGGTATTTAAAGTTTTTATCTGATAAATTTCAAGTTAAATAAGACAGTTGATTTTAAAACCAAAGGCAAAGCCTAATTTTTAAAAACCACTTATTTTTTCTGCATTAGGTAAGACACTAATTTTTTAATCAATCCGTCTTGCATTTCGAAAACATCGCAGAAATCGGCATTCAGGATGTCACCGTTTTTAAAACTTGCGACCACATTGCCTTCAGCAATCACTATATTATTTTCTTCCGTCATCCTGAAAACTGTGATTTGTGGTTTTCCGGTAAAATTTTCATTTTCTATTTCTTTGTCGAATTCTTCTTTTCCGTGATGCAGATAAACGCCGGGCATTTCCCAGATGACATCTTCGGTAAGGCAGCTCAGGATTTTTTCGTGATCGGTTTTCTGGAAAGAATCCATGTATTTTTGGACAGTTTTCTTATTTTGAGACATCGTTTTGGTTTTTATTTAAATCTGAAATCAAAATTACACTTTCAGCAGAAACTTTATCTTTTCTTATGACAAGAAAATCAACATTAAGTATTTTTGTCATATCTTGACACGAAGGCATTGTTTTTGAGCCATCAGAATCTGTTCAAATTAATTAAATTTACAATATTAAAAATAGTTCAATGAGTATTTTAACAGAAAAATTCAACACGCCATATCAATCATCACCATTCGAACAGATTAAAAATGAAGATTATCTTCCTGCTTTTAAAGAATTAATTCAGCAATCTGAAGCGGAAATCGACGCCATCGTTAACAATTCTGAAGAGCCTACTTTTGAAAATACAATCGAAGCCTTAGCCTTTTCAGGAGAACAACTTGACAGAGCCTCTAATATATTTTTTAATTTAAATTCAGCCGAGACGAGTGATAAACTGCAACAAATCGCACAGGAAGTTTCACCCATTTTAACTGAATATTCATCAAAAATTTCTCAGAACGAAGATCTGTTTAACAGAATTAAAAAAGTTTATGATGAAAAAGAGAAATACAATCTGAATGAAGAACAGCAAATGCTTTTGAATGAAACCTACAAAGGCTTTGTAAGAAGCGGCGCACTTTTGAATGAAGAGAACAAAGAAAAATTAAAGAAAATCAGTATGGATTTATCTTTAAAATCCCTAAAATTTGGTCAGAATGTGTTAGCCTCAACCAATGCGTATTTTAAACATATCGACAGCAAAGAAGATCTTACCGGAATTCCTGAAGCAATTATTGAGCAATATGCAGAAGAAGCAAAAGAAAGAAATTTGGAAGGCTGGGTTGTAACGTTACAATATCCTAGCTACATTCCATTTATGACATATGCTGAAAATCGTAATCTTAGAAAGGAGCTGGCTTTGGCAAACGGTAAAAAATCTTTTGATGGTGGCGAATTTGACAATCAAAACCTCATCAAAGAATTGCTGAATTTAAAACAACAAAAAGCTGAATTATTAGGCTATACAAATTACGCAGATTATGTTTTGGAGGAGAGAATGGCCAAATCGCCCACGAAGGTTATTGATTTTCTGAACGAACTTTTAGTGAAAGCAAGACCTTTCGCAGAAAAAGAAATTGAAGAATTAAAATCTTTAGCAAAAGCAGACGGAATCGATGAAATACAAGGTTACGACCACGCCTATTACGCAGAAAAACTTCGTAAAGCAAAATATGACCTGAATGATGAAGAATTGAAACCTTATTTTCCGCTGGAGCAGGTTCAGGAAGCAGTTTTTGGATTATCTGAACAACTTTTCGGATTGACTTTTGTGGAAAGAAATGATGTTCCGAAATATCATGAAGATGTAAAAGTGTATGAAGTAAAGGAAAATGGTGAATACAAATCTTTACTATACGTCGACTATTTCCCGAGAAAAGGCAAAAGAGCTGGTGCCTGGATGACAAGTTATAAAAATCAGTATCAGAAAGATGGTGAAAATTCACGTCCGCACATTTCTATAGTATGTAATTTCAGTAAGCCGACGAAAGATACTCCGAGTTTATTAACTTTTCAAGAGGTGACCACGTTATTCCACGAGTTTGGTCATGCACTCCACGGCATGTTGGCGAATACACAATACCCGAATTTATCGGGAACTTCTGTAAAATGGGATTTTGTGGAATTACCATCACAATTCCTAGAGAATTTCTGCTACGAACCTGGCTTTTTGAAAACGTTTGCCAAACATTACAAAACCGGCGAAGTTTTACCTGATGAGAAGATTGAAAAAATCGAACAGTCAAAAAGTTTCATGGAAGGTTATCAGACCATGAGACAGCTTGGTTTCGGAATTTTGGACATGAGCTATCATACCAAGGTTAGTGAGTTGGAGAATTTGAGCGTAAAGGAGTTTGAAGATAATTACACCAAAGCAACTCAACTTTATCCGTCAAACCCTGAAACTGCGATGAGCCCGAGCTTTTCACATATTTTCCAGGGAGGATATTCTGCTGGATATTATTCTTACAAGTGGGCGGAAGTTTTGGATGCTGATGCATTTCAATATTTTAAGGAAAATGGAATTTTTAATCCTGAAATTGCCGCAAAATATAAAATCCTTCTTTCTTCTGGCGGAACCAAAGATCCGATGGAACTGTATAAGAGTTTCAGAGGAAGCGAACCGCAAGTGGAAAGCCTGCTGAAGAGAGCATTTGGGTAATATCAAAAAAAGACATACACAACTCCAGATAGTTTATTCTTTCTGGAGTTTTTATTTTTAACCACAAAAGTTTCGACACATTTTTATTTTGAATTTATGAATTCGATTACCTGTAATGATTGAGGATGGAACAGTTATGAATGCCCCAGGTTTGCTAATGATACAACCTGAAGTATTGAAAGCAGCAGTAGATGAAGCTCACAGATTAGGAAAAATAGCGATTGCCCATTTTTAACTGCCGAAGCAGCAAAAACAGCTGTGGAAGTAGGTGTAGATGGATTGGCTCATTTACTTGTTGACAGACCTGACTGGACTCCTTAACTTATAAAATCAATTGCAGAAAAAGGAATTTTCGTAGCACCTTGTTTAGTACTTAACTCATCAATCATAGGAAATTCGGCTTGTCATATAGCTAAAGATTCGCACGTGGGATACAATTAAATGAAGACTGGAAAATGACGACATGTTCTTGTTTCAATACGTTTCCATCTGGCCATATGGAAAACAATTTCAATAATGTAAAGATCTAATCGATGCAGGTGTTGATATTCTTGTCGGCACTGATGTATCTGTTTCTGATGGACAGTGATATGAAAGAACCAAGCATGACAATGCGATTCACAGAATATTTTGCAATGGCTGGAATAATTTTTACAGTAACCACTCTGCTCTATTTTTCAATAAATTTCACCGTGAAAAAATTCAAAGGTTGAACAGCTAACATTGAGTATAATTTAAAAAGCAGTTTTATTATTGAGATAGAACTGCTTTTTTGCTTTTAAAACTAATTTTAAACATTCAGAATAAATTATATACCTTTATTCTCAATCTGATGATAAAAACCAAATGAAAAAATTTATAATCCTTTGCAGCATCTGTATTTTTGAAATAGTGTTTTCTCAAAAAAACAAAGTAGAAAAAACTGCAAGAGAAAAACACGATTCGAGTCAGCCACAAGATCTTTCGGTTCCTCCTCCACCCATTAGCGATTTTCCTGCACAATATCCTGGCGGTAACAGATTATTTCTTGCAAACGTCAGAAAAAATTTGAAAGAATCAGATTTTATCAGCTCTGATAAAATTCTGAAAACAAAAATAATCTTAAAAATTGATCCGAAAGGAAATGTTCTGAATATCTCTACCTACGGAAGCCATTCTGCATTCAACGATGAAGTGAAAAAATCTGCAGAAAAAATTACAAAAAACACACCGTGGGAGCCTTCAAAAAACAAGCAGGGAATCACTGTTGTTGACATCGTCAATCTACCTTTTGAATTTAAAACAATCAATAAATAACCGCAAGATTTATTGATTTAAAACCATGTAACCTTATTTTTAATTTTATGAAATTCTTTTATTATTCACTGATATTTTTTTCTTGTCTGCTCTTGACAAACAAACTCTATTCTCAGACTCCAAATGACACAATTGCTAACGGAATGGCTTTCAAACTAGGTTCAAAATTAACATTGAAACTAGTGAAAAATTCTCAAAATTCTTTTGATTATAAAGTAATTAAGTATTCGGAATTTACTGAGCAATTTAAAATTTTTGAAACAGAAAAATTGTTTGAAAAAAATCCTGAAAAAGAAACTGTCGAAGTTATTTTTGGAATTGGATATTACAAGGAAGGTAAAGATGATAAAGATTTCCAAACCGTAATGTTATCTAGAAACAATTACAGCTTTCCGCTGCAGTTTGATGCTGAAATAAAAATATGGAACAAAGAAGAATTTGAAAAAACCTCAGTCACCCCTCTGAATCCAGGTAGCAGACATACCGAATTGTGGCCGTACAAAATAGACTTTCTGGCATTGATAAATTTCAGACAGCATTCCTTTAAATAGAAATTACACCAAACAAAATCAATTATTACAGACCATAACTTTAAATTAAACTAAAAACCAAATGTAAATGAAAGACATCCAACGGGAAGACATTCACATCATCAGTCGGCACAGCGACATGGATGAAGAGGGAATTGCTCAAATTCTTACAGAAAACATCTACAATAACAGATACAATTGGCAAAAGTTTCTTCGCCTGTTTTTTATTACTTTGGGAATTGGGTTTACCGTTTCCGGAATTATCTTTTTCTTCGCTTACAATTGGGCAGACCTTAACAAATTTGCAAAAATTGGTCTTACGGAATTGTTGGTTATTGCGACAACCTCTTTCGTTTTGTTTGCAAAAACAAGCAAGTCCACAAAAAATATTATCCTCACCGGCAGTGCGGTTTTGGTGGGTGCATTGTTTGCAGTCTACGGACAGATCTATCAAACAGGAGCCAACGCTTATGACTTCTTTTTGGGCTGGACAATATTTATCGCCTTATGGGTCATTGTTTCAGATTTTGCACCGTTGTGGTTGCTATTTCTATTGCTGATTAACACCACATTTTTACTTTACACTGAACAAGTTGCCAAAGATTGGTCGCCAATTTTTATATGCCTGTTTCTATTTTTGTTAAATTCATCGGCTGCGATTACCGGAATTTTCATTTCAGAATCAAAGAAAGACATTTATGCACCAAGATGGTTTTTAAATATTGTTTCCTTTGCAGCCGTCAGTTTTGCAACGATGGGTATTGTGATTGGAATTTCAGATGAATATGACCCTGATTTTCCGTTCTTGGTACTTTTCTCACTCATTGTTTTTGGTTTGGGAATCTGGCATTCTTTGAAAAAGAAGAACGGATTTTATTTGGCGGTCATTCCTTTAAGTTTAATCATTATTATTTCCGCTCTGATTTTCGAGATATCAGATAATGAAGCTAGTTTTCTGTTGGTCAGCCTCTTCACAATAGTTAGTATTACTTTGGTTATTTGGAATTTAATAAACTTTCAAAAGAAATGGAAAAATGAGAAATAAAGAAAATATCGAAGAAATACTCTCCCACCTTCAGAAGAAAAGCAGCAAAGAACTTTTATATGAAAAAGAAAATATATTTAAAGCATATCAAAGGAAAGAAGACCATCAGTCTCTGGCTGTAAAAATCTTATCTGTATTTGGAGGTTTAATGTCTGGGTGTGCTTTTGTAGGATTTCTATTTCTTGCAGAACTTTTTGAATCAACTCAGGGCCTAATAATTTTTGGAGTCTTGTGCATTGCTAGCTCCATTTTATTAAATAAGGCAACTGAGAAAATCATCATTGATACCATGAGTGTCACTTTTTACCTCATTGGTTTCGTGCTGTTGGGAATTGGTCTTACAGATTCTATTCCTGATGAAAATACACTCTGCGTTATATTCATGTTAATTGCGCTTTGCTCCTTATTAATAGTTCAGAATTATATTTTTGCATTCGTATCCATTCTTATGTTTAACGGATGTATTGTTGCACTATTAATATTTAATGATCTGACTTCATGGATGTACATTTATACCGCCCTGGTAGCAGTCTTCATCACCTTCCTCTTCCTGAATGAAGCAAAAATGATTAATCTAAAAAACATCATTTCAAAACTCTACGAACCGCTTCGGTCAGCATTCGTTTTTGCATTTCTGGCAACTTTTATATGTATAAATGAAGCTAACTTATCTTCATTTTCTTACGCCTATTTTATTATTTCTTCAGCAGTGATTATTTTGGCGATTTTGTTGGTCGTATTTCGTCTTTTTAAAATCTTAAATATAACAACGACACCACATAAAACGCTGACATTCGTTGCCACAGCAGTTTTGCTTGTTCCAACGGCATATTCTCCTGCGATATCTGGTGCGATATTGATTATTTTACTAAGTTTCATGGTCAATTATAAAACAGGATTCGGCTTGGGAATTATTGCATTTATTTACTTTATTTCGATGTTTTATTACAACCTGCAATTCACTTTGCTGACCAAATCAATTATTTTATTTTCTTCAGGAATTCTTTTTCTGGCTATTTATTCATTTACACGCAAAAAACTATCATCTAATGAAAAAGTATAAATGGCTTATCATTTTATTGAATCTGACTCTTCTTCTAGCTTATTTTAACTGGTCAGTTTTCAAAAAAGAAGAATTATTAAAAGATGGACAATTGGTTTTGCTAAAATTGGCACCTGTAGATCCTCGTTCTCTCATGCAGGGAGATTACATGACTTTAAGATATGATATTTCTGAAAATATAGATACCAAAAAAATTTCTAAGCGTGGGTATTGTATTGTTAAATTAAACAAGCAAGGTGTCGCCGAAAAAGTAAGATACCAAAAAGAAGTTACTCCTCTAAATTCTGGTGAATATTTGATACAATACAATGCTCCCGATAGCTGGAATATTAATATCGGCGCAGAATCCTATTTTTTCGAAGAAGGACAGGCTGAAAAATTTGATAAAGCAGCATATGGTGGTGTGAAAATTGATAAAAATGGAAACAGCATTCTGATTGGTTTGTATAATAAAAATTTAAAACTGATTAAATAATGTACTACAAAATAATACTTTTTTCATTATGGAAAAACTACAGTTAAAAACTGAAAGATTAGTGATTAGAAATTTAAAGTCTTCAGATGTAGAAGACTTTCATTTTTATCGCTCAAATTCTGAAGTGACAAAATATCAAAGTTTTGATGTGATGACCTTCGAACAGGCAGAGAATTTTATTGAATCTCAGAAAGACAGAATGTTTGGAAAGCCCGGCGAGTGGGTACAATATGCGATTGAAAATATAGACACTAAGAAACTTATTGGCGACTGCGCCATAAAACTTGATGAACATGACAACCGCATTGCTGAAATCGGTATCACGCTTTCTCATACCGAGCAGAAAAAAGGTTTTGCTAAAGAAACAATGAATGCAATTTTAAAATTTCTTTTCAGTTTGGAAGATTTCCATCGGGTTGTAGAGATTGTTGACGCTGAAAACGAGAGTTCAATTAAACTTTTAGAAAACTGTGGTTTTAAAAGGGAAGGTCATTTTATCGAAAATATTTTTTTCAAAGGAAAATGGGGAAGTGAGTTTCAATATGCTATGCTGAGGAGAGATTGGGAGCAGATTTTGGAAAAATAAAATCATTTTAAGTAACGCTTTAAAAAAAAATTTAAATAAAAACAACCCTTGGAACTAGCATATAGAAAAGCCACAGAAGAAGACATTGATTTCTTATTCGACTTAAGAATGCAAACAATGACTGAACATTACGTCAGTTCTCATCTTCCGACCGATGAAGAATCCACCATAAAAAGAATACTTTACAGGTTCGAAAATGCTCATCTTATTATCGTAGAAAATCAACCCATCGGACTGTTGAAATTATCCATAAATGAAAAAGATATAGAAATTCTTCAGCTCCAGATTCATCCTGCATTACAGGGAAAAGGAATTGGTAAAAGTATTCTGAAAGGTATACTTAGTAAAGCTGCATCTTCTCAAAAAACCGTTCGACTCAGCGTTTTAAAAACCAATCAGGCAAAGCGATTATACCTAAGCTTAGGATTTAAAATAATAAGTGAAGACCAGTATTCATTTCATATGGAATTCAATCATTAAAAAAGGAGGCTGTTCGCTTACTTTTTCTTATTTAATGATCTGTCCGTTATAATATTTTTCTAAGAAGAAACCCAAATCAGCTCTGTAACCGATTCCTGAAGCTTCAAATTTCCAGCTGCCGTTTTTCTTGTACAGTCTTCCGAATTCAATTCCTGTTTCTATAGAAAAATCTTCGTCCAATTCATACTTTGCAATTTCCTGATTGTTATTCTGATCGACAATTCTGATGTAAGAGTTTCTTACCTGACCAAAATTCTGTCTTCTCCGTTCAAAATCTTCAATCGTCACCACAAAAAGAATTTCTTCAACTCTATGATCTACTTTAGCAAGATCGATCATGATTGCTTCATCATCATCGCCATCACTGTTCTTGCCACTTGGATCATCACCTGTGTGCGTCAGAGCATCATCGGGAGATGTGAGATTATTGTAAAAAACAAAATATTCTTCACTTACCAATTTTCTCTGAGCATCAATCATGATTGCAGAAGCATCAAGATCAAAATCATAGCCTGTTCCTTCATTGGGATCCCAGCCAAGCCCGATTGTCATTTTTGTGAGTCCTATATCAATTCTCTGTCCTTTCTGTAAGTTGATTGCCATAATTCTGTTCTTTATGCCTAAGATAGTTTTGATTTACCAATTTTACAAATATTCAGATTAAAAAAACATTAAAAAACCTAATCAGGAAGATCAGGCAATATATTTATTTAAAATTTTAAAGGCTAAACAGATTTTATTTCTGTCTCAGCTTCCAGTCTGTTTCTTGCTTTCGCAAGCATTGGAATAGATAATAATCCTGTGGTCAGCATAATGACAATTTGCAGAGGAAGAGAAATAAAAGAATAAGTAAGTCCCATTTCACCACCAAACTCAGCACTTTTTCCCATCGAGATAAACAGTGCCATAAAACCGTATTTCATCGCCAGATTAAAAGCTCCGATTCCGCCACTTGCAGGAACTATCATTCCTAAAGTACCGACAACAATAATGAAAAATCCGTCTGCGATTGTAAAATCCGAAGTTTCAGGTAATGCAAAGCAGACAAGATAAGCAGCCATGTAATAGCAAATCCAGATTCCTACAGTGTAAAGGATGAATTTTACTTTTTGTTTTAATTTAAATATTGACGCTAATCCTAAAAAAATCCCATCTATGAAACTAACTATTTTTTCTAAAAAAGAAACCTTCGCTAATTTTTTTCTGAATATCAAAAATATAATTCCTCCGATCATCAAAACAAAAGCCCCAATTATTAAATTTTGTGGAAGTTTAATTCCAGAATTTTCGTAGAAAGATAAAATTGCGTCATATTTAAAGATCAATGTCAATCCTAAAAACCCCATCATACAAACCAAATCCACTACCCTTTCAAGAATAATGGTTCCGAAAGATTTGTCAACAGGCACTTTTTCTACGCCGTATAATGCTGTCGCACGAGCAACTTCTCCACTTCTGGGAATAGTTAAATTCATTAAATATCCAAAAGAGATCGTCCAGAATGCATTGGAAGTTGAAATACGGTGTCCCATAGGTTCCAGCAAAAGATTCCAGCGAACTGCTCTGAACCAATATGCCAAAACACCAAATACAGCGGCAAACACTACCCAAAGATAATTGGCTTTTGCCAAAGATTTCTGCACCTTTTCAAACTCAAAACCTTTCAGTGCGAGCCAAAGAAAAAAACCTGCAAATGCAAGCGAAATCACAATCGTAAGGATTGATTTTAAAGGATTGGTTGGTTTTTTTTCCATGAATTAGGTAAGAAGGTTGGTTTTCTCGTCCGGGAAAACAATTTTCGGCTGAAAATCTCTTGCTTCTTCAGGAGTCATCTGCGCATACGCAATGATGATGATGATATCATCACGCTGTACTTTTCTTGCAGCAGGACCGTTCAGACAAACCTCACCCGATTTTCTTTTTCCTTTGATCACGTAGGTATCAAAACGCTCTCCATTATTAACATTAACGATATAAACTCTTTCTCCTACTACCAGACCGGCAGCATCGATAAGATCTTCATCAATGGTAATACTCCCTATATAATTAAGGTCTGAAGCCGTAACTCTTACCCTGTGAATCTTAGATTTAAATACTTCTATTAACATACTGCAAATTTATTAATAATATTTAATAAAATGGTGGTTAAACAAATTTTAGAACTACCACAAAAACAGGCATTTGATTTACAAGAAACCAATAAAATTTGTTTCCAGTTACATATTTTACAAGAAAATCATGAAAACAATCAAAACTAATCATGTAATTTAGGATTTAATAAATATAAAAATTAATACTAAAATTTACAGAAAGCCAATATACATAAGCAGTTGGCATGATTTTAGCATCCTGAAACGTAGATTTTACGTGAAAATGTGAATTATGATATTTTGATAATTTCATGGGTAAAATAAAAAATATCCACAAGTTTTTATAAAAAATTTGCACAATTTGAAAATTGTTTTATATTTGCTACAATTACTAACTAACTTTTAATATAAAAAATTATGAACAAGTCTGAATTAATCGACGCAATTGCAAAAGATGCAGGAATTACTAAGGTTGCAGCAAAAGCTGCTCTAGAATCTTTCATTTCTAATGTTTCAACTACTTTGAAGTCTAAAGACGGAAAAGTGTCTCTAGTAGGATTCGGTACATTCTCCGTATCTGAGAGAGCTGCAAGACAAGGTATCAACCCTGCAACTAAAAAACCGATCAAAATTGCGGCTAAGAAAGTAGCTAAATTTAAGGCTGGTGCTGATTTGGCAACTGCTGTTTCAGGTGTTAAGAAAAAATAATCATCCTGAATATAAAAATGCAAACCTCATCTGCTGATGAGGTTTTTTTGTTGCGTCGAGAATTAGTCTATCATCTCAACTACTTATTAATGTAAATGCTGTATTTACACAACGATTTATGGCGCCAATCGTGAAATTCCCCAGTCAATATCGTCTAGTGTGTAAATAATTCTGTCATGTAATCTATTGGGTCTTCCCTGCCAAAATTCAATCTCATAAGGTTTTGCAATATAACCACCCCAATTTTCAGGTCTTGGAACTTCTCTATGCTCAAATTGCACTTCCAGTTCCTTTAATTTAGTTTCTAGAAAATCTCTATTGGGAATCACTTCGCTCTGCGGTGAAACAGCAGCTCCTAACTGACTACCTTTTGGTCTTGAATGAAAATATCCGTCACTCAGGTTTTCAGCAATTTTTTCTAAATCTGCTTTGATAATGATCTGTCTTTCTAAACCCGGCCAAAAAAAATGAAGACATGCTTTATGATTTTTTGCAATCGCTTTTCCTTTTCTGCTGTCGTAATTGGTATAAAAAATGAAACCTTCATACGTATATTCTTTCAATAAAACCATTCTTGTTCGGGGGCAGCCGTCATCCTCCAGAGTAGAAACCGCCATTGCATTTGCCTCGTAAACCGTAGGATTTTCTGACGCAGCCAAAAACCAATCCCTAAACTGCTCTATCGGATTCTCTTTAATCTCACTTTCAATAAGTTGAGATTTTTCGTAGACTTTTCTCTTGTCATGCAGGTTTTCCATAAATAATTTTTATTAAATTTGAGTATGAATTACTCGTACAAAGGTAAAATATTAATTTCCACCCCTGATATTTCGGGAGATATTTTTTCCAGATCGGTAGTACTCATTATTGAACATAATGAAAATGGTGCTTTTGGTCTGATCCTAAATAAGAAAAATTCTAAAATGAGCAGCAGATTCAGAAACTTCTTCGACTTTAAAATAGAAGTCTATGACGGTGGCCCAGTAGAAAATGAAAAAGTATTCTTTATTATTAAAGGGAATAAAGAAGTTGAAACAGACACAGAAATCAATCAAGAATTCTATCTTACCGAAGATGTAGAAAAAATAATAAATTCAGTTCTGAGCACCGAAATAAGCATTGAAAACGTGAAAATTTTCTCAGGATATTCAGGATGGGGAGCTCTGCAGCTAGACAGTGAGGTAAAACGCAAAATGTGGACCGTAGTGGATGTTTACAATCTTGATTATACTCTGCCAAATGACCAAAGTCTCTGGAAATCGATCATGCAAAATTTAGGTGGAGAATACCTGCTGTGGGCCAACTCACCGGAAGACATTTCGTTAAATTAACCATTACTTCACAAAGAAGCGATTTATATTTAACAAATTTTAAGTATTCCTTACGTAATTTTTAACATAGTTTTCACGTTCTTTGAAAAACAAAAAATCCCAAATTATGAATGTAAAAAATTTACTTATTGTTCCGATTTTTGCCGCTGCATTTTTATCTTTCAGCCCCATAGGTAAGAAAATCATAGTGATTGATGCAGGGCATGGAGGAAATGATATGGGAGCAAGCTATGAAGGAGTTTCTGAAAAGCAAATTGTTCTTGCTATTGCTTCCAAAATAAAACAAGCCAATAAAACTCAGGACGATTATGAAATTATTCTGACAAGGGATTCTGACACCTATTCAACATTAGCCAACAGAACAGCTTTGATTAATAAGCTGAATCCGGAAATGGTGATATCTCTTCACATCAACAGAAGTCCTGCACTTGAATCAGCACTGAAAGGACATGAGATTTTCACACAAAACACGGATGCATCAAAATCTTTAGCTGCAAAAATTTCAAAAAAATTCGGAGAATGTAGTATTGAAGAAAAAAATCTACATATTTTAAGAGAATCAAAATCTCCTGCCGTACTTGTAGAATTAGGGTTTATTAATAATACAGAAGACAGAGATTATCTAACGAGTGAAACTGGACAAAAAGAAGTTGCCCAAAAATTCATCGAGATTATCAACGAAAAATAAAGTGGAAAAAACACTTTTCTGATTCTATATCAGAATAAAACCCGGTAAAGGACGTTATTGTTGTTTACCGGGTTTGTCAATTAGTTTGAAAAGCTATTCTTCCAACCTTCCACCAATGCGGTGAAACGTGAGTTTTCAAATGTCTTATTTCTAATTTTCCCTACTGAGAAAATTCCTTTCTCATCTGAAATCATTAATATTTCTTCAGCCTTTTGAGATTCAAAAGCGATAATTTCATGCTCCTGAATATCAGCAAGATTATTTTTATGCAAATAAGTCACGAAATTCTCCAACAACGGCGAAATGTACGCCCCTTCTGAATGCTTAGGAACTTTGATGATATCACCCTCCAAGAACAAAAGATTTCCTGAAGTAGAGCGGGCAATTCTTTTATTTGGATTTAAAAGAATCACATCATCAAGATCATTTTCCTGAGCGTAAATTCCTGCATAAATATTTTCGGGGCAGTGCACTCTTATGTTGCTCAAAAGATTATTATTAACGTTGATCTCTTTAATTAAATCTAATTCTAAAGATCTTTGATGCACATTCAGCACATCCCTCATTTCGTCAACCTCAAAGAAATAGGAAATGGTAGATTTTGATAAAGTAACTCCATCAGAATTTCTGTACACAAGGAAGTTAATGATTCCGTTTGCTACGCCTCCTTCCTGAATTACTTTCTCGGTAAAAAGATTCTGAAAAAACTCCAGTGTGTAGGTTAAAGGAATATTCATCCTCATTTTCCGCATAGAAGCCATCAGGAAGAAGTAGCACTCTTCATCCATAATAAGTCTGGATTCTCTTATAAAAAATGAAACTTTCACAGCATCTCCCAAAAGAAATGCTCTGTTTTTAAGCTCGAGCTCCTCTGAAGTAAAATATGTATTTTGCAAAATATGATTGTTTATAAAAAAATAATGAACGATAAATCGTTCATCAGTTTTACCATTAAGTCAGTACCGCTTACGGATTAAGCTGCACCTAATTTTATTCTAAGATTTTCAATTAAATTTTCCCAGTACAAAGCATTTTCTTCCTCGTCACCTTCCTCACAAAAATCTGTAATATTGAGAGCCAAATCTTCTGTAATATCATCAATCGTAATGGTCATTTCAAAAAAGTTTTTGGTACCTTCATCTTCTTCCCATCGGAAACGCACGAAACCTTCAGGCTTGTACCTGATCAAAGTCGCTTTTTCTTCAGAACCTCCACCCCAACTAAAATAGAAATCGTCACCTTTCTCTATAACATCATCTGCAAACCATTCGGATAATCCCTCAGCACTAGCCAAATATTCATACAAAATCTCTGAAAGACAATGCATTGGGAATTCGTAATGGACTTTATGTTTCGCCATATAACTTATTTTTAACGTCACGCAATATATAAATTAATTTTTTTATTACACAAAAAACTAAATAGATTTTTACGCATTATGAATGATATTTATCAGAAAAATAAATTTAAATTTTTCCGTCCCAATTTTTGTTTTTAATTCTACGATATTTAGCAAAAAACCACCTTATTCAAGCAGTTTTCAGTTTATTATAACGAAAAAGAAACTTTTTCCATTACTCCATTACTTCAGATAAATAAAGAAAAAAAATCCGAATAGGAAAAAAAGTAATCACCCAGTGACAACGAATCTACCTTAGTCTTCATTTAAAACTTCAAGGATAATGCGACAACCTTTTTCGATTTCTTCTTTGGAAATCGTAAGCGGTGGTGAAATTCTAAGGTACTCGTTTCTGTACAGCTGCCAGAAAACAATAAGACCTTTCTCCATACATCTTTTAGCTACATCCAATGTAAAATCTGGTGTTCCCAGATTGACTGCCAACATTAGACCTTTACCGTTGATATTTTTGATTTTCGGGTGTACTAAAAGTTTTCTGAACAACTCCTCTTTTTCTGCCACTTCATTCATCAATCCGCTTTCCAACACTTCTTTCAAAGTAGCATGAGAAGCAGCAGCGATCAAAGGATTACCTCCAAAAGTGGTGATGTGACCTAGTTTTGGTGAATGAGATAATGTTTCCATAATTTTTTTTGAACTCATAAAGGCTCCTACAGGAACTCCGCCACCCATTCCTTTTCCCATAACCAAAATATCAGGTACAATCCCGAAATGTTCAAAAGAGAACAGTTTACCCGTTCTTCCGAAGCCCGGCTGAATTTCATCTAAAATTAAAAGAGCGCCCACTTCTTCGCATCTCTTCTTTAGTTTAACCAAATAATCGCCGTTCGGAACTAAAAAACCAGCCGCTCCCTGAATGGTTTCCAGGATGACACAGGCTGTTTTTTTTGTGATTTTTCCGAAGTCATTTTCATTATTAAATTCAATAAAAGAGACCATAGGCAATAGCGGACGGAATTCTCTTTTATGAAACTCGTTTCCGGAAACACTTAAGGCTCCATGCGTATTTCCGTGGTAGGAATTTTTGAACGAAACAATCTCTTCTCTTCCTGTATATCTTTTGGCTAATTTTAGACTTCCGTCAATAGCTTCTGCACCACTGTTCACTAAATACGTAATTTCTAAAGGATCAGGTGTAGCTTCTGCCAGTAATCTGCATAATTCTACCGGTTTTTCCTGAGCGTATTCCCCGTAAACCATAACGTGAAGATATTTGTCTGCCTGCTCTTTAATCGCACTGACAATTTTGGGATGAGAATGCCCCAGTGTATTGGCTGAAACTCCTGCTACAAAGTCAAGATATTTTCTTCCGTCTTTACCAAAAATATAGCTTCCCTCTGCTTTTTCTACTTCAAAACCTGCAGCAAACTGCGTCGTTTGTGCCTGATATTTAAAAAAATCTTTTTGCATTTCTATGGATGAAATTTAGGCAAAGCTAAAGAAGATCTACCAAACACAGAAATTTAATGATTATAAATATATTGGAAAACACCGCTTTTGTCATTCCACAGGAATCTCGACAGTCTTAAAAACCAATTTATTTAGATTCCTATGGAGAGACAGAGTGGGTGCTTATTTAAAATATTCTCAAAGTAAAGTGTAGGTAATAAAAAAAGACCAGTTTCAAACTGATCTTTTTAATATTATTTTCTAACTCTTTTAGGTTTCTTAGCTTCTTCCGCAGCTTTCTGCTTATCTATGATTTCCTGTGCCTGATTAAAGAGTTCATCTCCCGATTCGTACTTTATCTCCTCATAATTAGGAGAGTCAACAAGGATATCCTGCCATTTCCTGATCCGGTCTTTGGTATTCCAGTTGAAGTCGGGAAACTTCTTTTTATCAGGACCAATCTTACTCATAGGATAGGTAGAAGACAGAGCTCCTATACTGCAGGAAATAATCTGCAGTTCCTGCTGTTCGAAGAATGCACCAATGATCCCACACGAAGAAAGCGTGATTCCTAATCTTTCGTTCTTTTTAGTCTTTTCATTAAAATCATCATCATAAGTAATCGCCTGGGCATTTCCTATTACTTTGATGTCTTTAATATTTTTACCTTCATAATAAACCGCCATGAGCTTACCTTTTACCTGGTTAAACTCGTCTTTCATATTCAGAGAATCTGCTTTGCTGATGGCGAAACCATTTCCAATGACCTTTATAGAATCTATATTTTCAGTCTCCGTATTTGAATAGAGCTCGACTTTATCTCCCGTCACCTGCTTCTCTCCGCTCCACAAAATCGGATCTTTATACATATGCATTACACCGTCGGTTTCGTTAAAAGCTATAGAGTCTGCTCTTCCCTGTGCATTAGACTTATAAATCCTTGCCTTTTTGAATGCCCTTAAATAACTTTTCTTAACGTTCGTTGAATCTAATTTCTGATAGGATAGTATTTTTTCAGCAGCGAAATATATAGAATCTTTCTCAAGGATCTTTACGGCATAAGGACCTTTGGTCATCATCGCCGAATCTTTCTTTTCAAAAATTTCTCCATAACCGCCTTTTAGATATCTTTTTTCTAACGGATCATCTAAGGTCACATTTCCCGTGGCCGTACCAAAACCACTGAGCTGATTATAATACATCGCATCTCCTGTAAGAATTTTGTCATTGTAATAAATCCTTGAATTTTTAGTCAAGAAAGATTCTTTGGTATTCAAATTATGGGTTCCTTTCTCGGTAAAGATTCTGTTCTTAGGATTTTTTCTGTTGGTAATCGTGGTAGGTCCGTTGATATCAACAATGTTTGTATTTTGATTCTGCACGACATTAATTCCATCTAAAATATAATCTTTATCCTCAATTCTTACATTGTCTGTTAAATTGATTGTTCGGTTGGTCAGATTATACGTAGCTGATTTTGAATAGGTCGTACTTTTACCATCATTGATGGTTCCTCCTGTATTGTAATATGCCAGATTTGAACCTCTGTCATAATAAAGGGTTTCTGTTTTTATCACCGTACCTTTAGGATCATTCAGTACCACATTTTTTCTAGCAACTCCTTTTTGTGTGTTTCCGTCGTATTCCATTTCTGACGCGGTGATAACTGAGCCGTCAGTATTCTGAAGTTTTGTATTGCCAACTGCCTTCACAAAGTTTTCTTCATCATACATCACGACCAAATCAGCAGTAAGGATAGAACCTTGATGCTCTATCTGTACATTCCCAACCAAATATCTGTTTCCGTCATATTTGGTGTCTTTTTTAATTTCATCAGCATTGATGATTTTCACCTTATTATTAAGATTCGATTTCTGGGGCTGATTTTTCACAGGATTCTGTAAAAACGGATCTCTCTGCGCAGGTTTTGGTTTATCCTGAGCAAACGTAAAAGTAGAAAGTAAGAGGAATAGAAAAAAGAATATTCTCATTGATTAGTCATTCTTGGTGCCATAAAAATACAGCGAATGAGAATCAATTTTTACGCCAAAAGCTTCTTCAATTGCCTCTTTAATCCCTTGAATTCTAGGGTCGCAAAACTCAATAATCTCTTCAATTTCTTTATCTGAACCTTTTTTGTAAATCACCAGATGATCATGCTGTTTATCAAAATATGATTTCTCATAAGATGATGAAGTGAGGGTTTTTTCACCAAACTGATGCTTACGGATTAATCCTGCATCCAAAAAGATCTCTATGGTGTTGTAGATCGTTGCTTTAGAAACATGATATTTCTTCTGCATCATCAAAAGATACAGATCATCTACATTGAAGTGATGATCCATATTATAGATTTCCTCTAAAATAGTGTATCGCTCAGGTGTGTTACGAAAGCCTTTCTCTAAAAGGTAATTTCTTAAAACATCTTTTATTAAAGTAATATTTTTTTCTTTTTGTAAAGTATCCATCAAAAAATTTATACTACAAATTTATCGATTTTTATTTAAATACAATATACCACCTGAGAGAGTATACCTCTGATTTTCTAAAAATTATAACGTGTATAATTAGATTGTTCAATCCTGTTTGCAGAAATTGTCTCTTCAGTCAAAGGTGCCGATTCCACTTCTACATTGTGCATCGTAACTCCCCAAGCTTTAAAATCATCGCTTCCAATGTACTTTACAAAGTTGTACAAACTAAGGGTTATTTTCTGTTTTACTGTTAAAAGAATATCATTGATATAGGTGTTATCAATAATCACATACTTCAGATCTGGAGGAATATTGTGTGCCCTCAAAGAAGGATGGCTGCTTCTTGAAGGAATTGTACCCTCTGCCATCAGATCCTTCAGAACCATATTGAAATAATCATTGATTCTGCGATCTACTTTAAATCCTAGAAGGAAATTAACTTTGTAAATCGTTCCCGGTAAAATCTCATCAACACTATATTTAAAGGTATAAGGATCTTCCTGATTGATGATACTAAGAATGAAATAGTGATCAGCTCTCTTAGGCTGCTTTTTGATAATCGAATAGATAATTTTTGCCTCAATCTCGTCATTTCTCTTGGCACGGCTCAGGTAAGCAAGATTGGTACAGTATTTAGGAATGGTTTCATCCAGTTTCATATCTTTAATGATAGAAACATACTTATCAATTTTAACAAAATTAATAAAGTTAGCCTTAATCATTCTACCGTTGTACCATGCGTACATACAGATTGCAATGAATCCTCCCAATACCATGGTTAACCAACCTCCATCCATGAATTTGATGACATTTGCATAGAAAAACCCTGACTCTAAGAAGATATAGATTAAACCAAAACCAATGATGAAGAACCTGTTGACTCTGCTTCTGCTTAACCAATAAATTAGTAAAATAGTCGTCATCAACATGGTGATGGTGATGGTCAAACCGTATGCAGCTTCCATTTTACCGGACTCTTTAAAGAAAATAACCACTCCAAAACACAGAGCCATCAAGCCCCAATTAATTCTTGGAATGTACATCTGTCCTTTAATCCCTGAAGGGTATTCGATATGTTGGTTTGGCCAAAATGAAATTGACATCGCCTCGGAAAACATAGTAAATGAACCTGTAATTACCGCCTGACTTGCAATAATAGCTGCTAACGTCGCTAAGATTACTCCCGGTAAAACTGCCCATTCTGGCATAATTCCGAAGAACGGATTAACTCCTGTAAATACTTGTTTATAATTGGTTAAAAGCCAAGCTCCCTGACCTAAATAATTCAGAATCAGCATCAATTTAACAAAAATCCAGCTTACTCTAATGTTTTTCGCACCACAGTGTCCTAAATCTGAATACAATGCCTCAGCTCCCGTCGTACAAAGGAAAACAGCTCCCATAATAACGATTGCACTTGGTGAATGGGTGATCAGATTGTAAGCGTAAACAGGATTGAATGCTTTTAAAATTTCGATATGATCTACAATATGTACAGATCCGAAAATTCCTAAAGCAAGAAACCAGGTCACCATAATCGGTCCGAAAAGTTTACCAATAGATGCCGTACCAAATTGCTGAACAACAAAAACGATAAATAAGATAAAAATTGTAATGACAACAACCGGAGTTTCGGGATTGTATATTTTAAGACCTTCAATCGCTGACATCACGGTAAGAGATGGCGTGATCACACTGTCTGCAACCAGAGTGGATGCTCCAATAATAGCGACGACATACAACCATTTTTTCTTGAGTTTCTTAACTAATGAGTAAAGAGCCAAAATTCCACCTTCACCTTTGTTATCTGCTCTTAAAGCAATGATCACATACTTTATCGTTGTCTGTAGAGTCAACGTCCAGATAATACAAGAGATTGCTCCCTCAATATAGGCATCGAAAGCCATTGTAGAATCTTTGCTTGCATTCACAATCGCTTTCATTACGTAAAGCGGTGAGGTACCAATATCACCGAATACAATTCCGAGTGAAACAAGAACTCCCACAAATGAAAGTTTTTTAAGATCAATATGATGACCTCCTTCTGTAACTTCTGCCATGTCAGCTAATTATTTTGAAAGCGCAAATGTATACTAAATTTATGACCCTCAGCTCAAATAGTGATACATTGTATAAATGAAAAAACTTCCTTTCGGAAGTTTTTTTCTATGATTTAACGTACATTGCTTTTTTGATCTCCTCTTTTACTTTTTCAAGTTTCGGGAACCAATCTGCAAATAATGCTGCTGAATAAGGTGCAGGAGCATCCGGAGTCGTAATTCTCTTAATTGGAGCATCCAAATAATCAAATGCTTTTTGCTGAACCATATAAGTAATCTCTGAAGATACTGAACCGAACGGCCAAGCTTCTTCTAAAATAACCAATCTGTTTGTTTTCTTCACTGAAGCTAAAACCGTATCGAAATCTAAAGGACGAACTGTTCTTAAGTCGATTACCTCAACAGAAATACCTTCTTTAGCTAAGTCTTCAGCTGCCTGAATCGCTAATTTCATGATTTTTCCGAAAGAAACCAAAGTTACATCAGTACCTTCTTTTTTGATATCAGCTTTTCCTATTGGTAAGTAATATTCTTCTTCAGGAATTTCCATTTTGTCTCCGTACATCTGCTCAGATTCCATGAAAATTACAGGATCGTTATCCTGAATTGCAGTTTTCAACAACCCTTTCGCATCATAAGGATTCGAAGGAACTACTACTTTAAGACCAGGAATGTTTGCATACCAGTTTTCAAAAGCCTGAGAGTGCGTTGCTCCCAACTGACCCGCAGAAGCTGTAGGACCACGGAAAACAATAGGACAGTTCCACTGACCACCACTCATCTGACGGATTTTTGCTGCGTTGTTTATGATCTGATCGATCCCAACAAGGGCAAAGTTGAACGTCATATATTCTACAATTGGTCTGTTACCATTCATTGCAGCACCCACAGCGATACCTGTAAAACCAAGCTCTGCAATAGGTGTATCGATTACACGTTTAGCACCAAACTCGTCCAACATTCCTTTAGAAGCTTTGTATGCACCGTTGTAATCTGCAACTTCTTCTCCCATTAGAAAAATGGATTCGTCTTTACGCATTTCCTCGCTCATTGCCTGCGCAATCACTTCACGAAAAGTATATTCTGCCATATTTATTTGAAAAATTTAGAGTACAAAAATAGTAATTATTTATTATTTACATCATAAAAAAGACAACTCATTGCTGAGTTGCCTTATAATTTAATATTATTTTAAACTGATTAGTTCACTTTGTGCCAAGTTTGAGTTTTCATTGCAATTCCCATGATAAGAGCTTTCACTTTAAGTGTATTGCCATCTCTCACAATCTCGGTCTTATAACTTTTACCGTCTTTTGGATTCGTAATCGTTCCACCTCCAAACTCATTACCATCTTTTGCAAGTCCTCTGATGATTTCTAAACCAATTAAAGGTTTATTTTTACGGTCATCTTTACATTTTACACAGTTATTGTTTTCAGGCTTTATTAACAGTTGAACTATTTTGCCATAATATTTACCATCACTTTTCTTGAAAATTTCAACAATTGATTTTGGTTTTCCTGTTTCATCATCAATGGTTTTCCATTTTCCCTCAATTTGCGCAAATGACATGACACTGAATAAAGAAAGTACGAATGTTGCTAATAATTTTTTCATATTATATAAGTTTAATTTTATTGATAGATAACTAATTTGTTCAATAGTTAAAAATAGAAATAAATTTTAAACATGCAACAATTTTTATTATCCAACACATATATAATAATAAGCAGACCGATTTAAAAAACTAAACAGTCTTAAAAAATCAATCCAATTTCCTATTCATTACCCTACTCATATAATCCTGATACCAAGCTTTTGCAATCAGTTTTCCTTTTTCGGTTTCCTGACTTTTTACTTTGTCATTTAAATTATTTTCAAATCCCAAATCGTTTTTATCATAGATTCCTGTGATTTCTTTTCCATCAAACCGGTAAATATAATTTCCAATAATAAACTGCTCAGACGTACCATCAGAGTTCACGATCAGAGGAGGGTATGCTTTTGTATTCATTAAACTCCTTCCCCAGCTTCTTATTTTTTTATTATACCCTATTAAATCTGTCAAAGTCGGATAAATATCGATTTGTTGTGCGACTTCATTATTGATGCCTCTTAAATTAAATTTCGGATTTGGAGAATAAAAAACCAACGGAACAGCAAAACGATTCATTGCCTTTTCGTACTCAGGATAATAAATCTGGTTAGGATGATCTCCTGTAAA
Source organism: Chryseobacterium sp. JAH (assembly GCF_001507335.1). Taxonomy (GTDB): domain Bacteria; phylum Bacteroidota; class Bacteroidia; order Flavobacteriales; family Weeksellaceae; genus Chryseobacterium. Next base: position 33,969 of record NZ_LMAH01000006.1, read on the forward strand.
AACGAATATCGTATTATTAAACCAAGACTGCTTTTTAGCCGTTTCAAAATATTTTTTAATCGCATAATCAGTATACTGCATTGGCTCATGCATCTCTATTTTCCCTTTTTTAAATTTCCCATTGTATTTCGCAGGGATTTTAAAAGGATGATGCGATGAAGCGGTAAAAACCGTTGCCATGAAAGGTGTCATTTTCCCTACGTTTTTAGCAAAATATTGAAGGAACGGTTCGTCCCAGATCGCCCACATCCCATCAAAATCTTCGTTGTGATTATATTCGTCCTTCCCGTAATAATGTTTAAATCCTAGAATATTTCCGAAGCCTAAGAATCCCATTGAACCATTCGGTGCTCCATGATAAAATGAAGTATCGTAACCCATTTCATTACAAACCGATACAATCGACTGAATTTTCTGGTTCGAATATGGTGAACTTGTAAAAGCATCCGTCAGGCTTGGAATTCCTGCCAGAATACTGCTCATTCCGTGAATCGACTGCCTGCCATTCGCAAAAGTATTCGGGAATATCAAGCTTTCATTTGCAAGACTGTCAATAAAAGGAGTGTAAGAAACATAATCTTTGATGTTTTTTTCTTTATTGAACGCTCCCGAATATTCTCTACCAAAAGATTCAACAATAAAAATAACGATATTGGGTTTATCCTGACCCTCTCTCTTATAGATTTTGTACGGCTGAATATTGTCGTCGATAAATTTTTCATCCACAAAATGAACTTCCTTGAAATTATTGGTCCCCAACGTTCTGAAAAACGAGAATGTACTGTTCAAAACAACATTTCCCTGAAGCGGCGTTTTCACAAATTTATTTGCATCAACCAGATTAATTGGTCTTGTACTATGTTTGAAATCTCCACGAATTCCACCGACAATCAGAACGGCAGAAATACAAATTGTGACTATAGAGAGAATAAAGTAAGGAATCAGTTTCGCAGGTTTTCTTTCCTGAATTTTAAATCTTTTATATAGGAAAACCCACAGTGCCATCAGAGCTATGAACCAAAAAATCACAAAAGGATGTTCTTTGGTGGAAACTGTAAAAACTTTTAAAATATTGGTTTCATGCTTTGCCACCTGAAAAGCAGCAGAAGTCAATCTCGTCTGAGAAAATTTATAATAAATAAAATCCCCGAAATTCATCACGTAAGCCAAGCCGTTCGTGATAAAATAAAGCCAGAAAAGAACTTTCTGATATCCTTTTTTGGTATTGATGACAATCGGAATTAAACTTAAAAAAATAAATAATGAATTGACATACAAAATTGCAGTGGTATCAAATGCAATCCCATGAAAAGCGAGACTCAGGTAATCCGAAACACTGTCTATTTTTATCAAATCTTTGTTGAAAAACCAGAACAAAAGTCTGGCAAACTGATAAAAAACAAAAGCCAAAAAAATCCTGTAACATAAAATCAGGACTTCTTGTTTTCTAAATTCTTTAAAAAATTTCATTTATACTATCATGTTTTTAAGGTCAAAATGTAATCTTAGGCTACGAAACAGTTTATTTTCACAGCGATTTTCAAGATGCAAATTTAAGTTAAATTCACAGTATTGTAATTTTTAGTTCATATTAATTAAGGTTAAAATTTTTAAAAAATGTAATTTTGCTCTCATGAATTTCATTAAAAACAATCTGGCAAATGCCATTACGCTTGGGAATTTATTTTCAGGCTGCGTCGGAGCTGTGCATATACTTAATGGCGATTATCAGACGACCGCCATCTGTATCATTTTGTCTTTGGTACTCGACTTTTTCGACGGTTTTGTGGCGAGAGCTTTAAAAGCCAATTCTAATTTGGGAACTCAGCTTGATTCATTGGCAGACATGGTAAGTTTCGGATTGATTCCCGGTTTGGCAATGTTTAAAATGCTTGAACCATTCGGAAATGAGCTTTTAGGTATGCATCTTCCTTTCGAAATCAAATATTTTGGATTTTTGATTACTCTTTTTTCGTGTTTGAGATTGGCGATTTTCAATTTGGATGAAGATCAAAAGTATTATTTTAAAGGTCTGAATACGCCGAGTAATACGATTCTGATTTTTGGAATTTATTATATTTTACAAAACAATAATGTTATTCAGCCATCAAATGGTTTTCCATCAGTAAGAGATACTTTTACTTTTACTGCAGGCTTTTGGTTAATAATTACAATTCTCAGTTCTTGGCTTTTAATTTCTCCAATCAAAATGATCGCCATGAAATTTAAGTCTATGAAGTTGGAGGATAACTATCCAAAAATCTCTTTATTGATTGGCGTAATTCTTATTTTAATTATATTTAAAACTGTCGGAATTCCTTTAGTAATTCTCTATTACATCTTCATTTCACTTATTTTTCAAAAGCAATTAAAGTAGAGAAGGGGAAGTTTTCCCATCTTCAAATTAACACATTTCAAAGTATAAAATAAACATAGGCGAGAACGCAAGTAGCCAATCGCCAGCAGCTAAAAGCAATTTAAAATGAACTTAAAACTCCATAAACCTCTTTGTATCTTCGATCTTGAAACAACCGGAATCAACGTCGGGAAAGACCGAATCGTTGAAATCTGTATTTTAAAAGTAAATCCTGATTCTTCAAGAGAAAGCAAAACATGGCGTGTAAATCCTGAAATGCCAATTCCTCTGCAGTCTAGCGAAGTACACGGAATCTATGACGAAGATGTAAAAGATGCGCCAACTTTTAAAGAAATTGCTTCTAAAGTGGTAGAAATGATTTCTGGCGCAGATTTGGGTGGATTTAATTCTAACCGATTTGATGTACCGTTATTGGCGGAAGAATTGCTCCGTGCAGATTTCGATTTTGATTTGAGTAAATTCAAATTAGTCGATGCACAGACGATTTACCATAAAATGGAACCCAGAAATCTGGGTGCAGCCTATCAGTTTTACTGTGGGAAAACTTTAGAAAATGCCCACTCGGCGGAAGCTGATGTTTTGGCGACTTTCGAAGTTTTGGATGCTCAGGTTGGTAAATATGATGATGTTCCGAAAGAGATTAATGCCTTAAGTGAATTCAGTTTCCATAATAAGAATGCTGATCTGGCAGGTTTTATCGGATTTAATGATAAAAATACCGAAATTTTTAACTTCGGAAAATATAAAGGTCAGGGTGTGAAAGATGTTTTCAAAAAAGACCTTGGGTATTACGGATGGCTTCAGAATGCTGATTTCCCGCTGTACACGAAGAAAGTCTTCACCAAAATTCAACTGTCAAGTAAATTTTAAATTATGAATGATTTAGTTAAGTTCAAATTTTACGAAACCGCTCTCGAAGCCAACAAAGATAAACAGATCTTAGCTGAAAACGACATTCAGAGTTTCATTGCCAACGAGCAGACCATTCAGTCAGACTGGCTGTTGTCACAGGCTTTAGGCGGAATTCAACTGCAGGTTTTTGAAAATGATTTCGAGAACGCCGAAAAGATTCTGTCAGATTATCACGAAAACAATAAGTTCTCTCTGGAAGTTGAACATACCGTTTCTGATCCGAAGTTTGATTTCGTCTGTCCAAAATGTGGCTCAAATCATATTTACAGAGATGACAGTTCTACAAGCTTCTTCGGAATTTCTTTAATTTCCAGCCACAAATTTGTGTGTTATTATTGTGAAAATGAATTTACTCATGAATAATTTTTTATGATCAGGAAAAGAATAGGAAAATTCTTACTTGTTGCGCTAATTATCGGAATCATCTTTATCCTAGGAAAGTATTTTTTCTTTTGGCATAAAGTTGACATTGACAGCCATCTGAGTAAAAAGACATTTTTCAAAGATTTTAATCATCAAAAACAACAATATATTGACGGAGGGGACAGTGAAGAAATTAAAACCAATAACTTTCGGTTAAAAATCGACAGTCTTTCCACCGAATCGTACAGATATAATACTCATAAGACTCCCATTTCTCTCGAGATAAAACTAAATACAGGAGATGGATTTAGCGGTAGAGGCTATACTGTAGAAATTATTAATAACCGATACACAATTTCGACTAATCATTACACAGATAGCCCAAGACCCTTTGATTTTATTAACGAAGAATATTATAAAATCCTTGACAGCAAAGTAATTCTTGATAAAGATTCTTATAAAAAAGGAGACAGCATTTTTGGATATACAAAACTGAAAGTTCAGAAAAGATATGGTCCTGAAAAATATTTCGAAGAAGGCGAAGGGTATTTTAAAGGAATTGTAAATTAAATAAATAATTATGAAAATAATCTGCATAGGAAGAAATTACAGCGAGCATGCTAAAGAATTAGGCAATGCAATTCCCGACAAACCTGTCATTTTTATGAAGCCTGACACGGCGGTTTTAAAAGGAAATGATTTCTACATTCCCGAATTTTCTAATGATGTTCATTACGAACTGGAGATTGTGGTAAAAATTTCAAAAGGCGGAAAGTATATTCAGAAAGAAACGGCCAGCAAACATTACGAAGAAATCGGTTTAGGAATAGATTTTACCGCAAGAGATCTGCAAAGTGATTTAAAATCTAAAGGTTTGCCCTGGGAACTGGCCAAAGGTTTCGACGGTTCTGCGGTGGTGGGAAGCTTCTTCAAAAAAGAAAATTATGATCTTGAAAACCTGCAGTTTTCATTGTTAAAAAATAAACAGGAAGTACAGCATGGAAATTCAAAAGATATGATGTTCAAAATTGATGACATCATCGCCTTTGTTTCACAGTATTTCACTTTACGAGTTGGAGATTTAATCTTTACCGGAACTCCTGAAGGCGTTGGGAAAGTCTCGGAAAATGATATTCTTGAAGCTTACCTGGAAGAGGAAAAAGCGCTGGATATTCGAATATTATAAGTTTTTAACAGCCTTTTTATATATTTTTTCATATCTTTAAAAGACAAATCAAAAAAATAAATATATGATCAATATAGTACTGCCAGTGGATTTTGGCGAAAAAACAGATCAGCTAGTAGACGGAGCCATAGAATTTGCAAAGAAAGTAAATGGAAAGCTCAATATCATCCATGTTGCACCTACAGACATTGGTTTTGCCATCGGTGATATGGGATACCAGTATTTCCCTGAAATAGAAGAAAACGAAATTAGAGAAGAGCTTGTACTGCTTAATAAAATTAACCAAAAAGTTCTGGCTCACAATATAGATTGCGAGCATCTTTTGAAACAAGGAGTTGCAAAAGATATTATTTTGGAATATGCTGATACCAAAAATGCAGATTTCATCGTGATGGGTTCTCACGGCAGAAGCGGAATTTATGATGTCTTTGTTGGCAGCTTAACCAAAGGCATTACAAAAAGCTCTAAAGTACCTGTTCTGGTTTTGCCGATACATGACTAGTTTAACATAAAGCATAAAAAGACCGATCAAATAAAACTTTGATCGGTCTTTTACTATATAACCAATTAATTAACCTTCTTTTTTGTAGATCTTAGGATCATAGTAAGGGTTTTTACCCTCAGTCGGAGAATAATACTCTTTGTCTTTGTCTCCTCCAAGCGTCACCACCAAGACATAGCACCAATATGTAAATAGTACGCAACAAACAAAGAATAAAATCCAGTTGAGTACGTTTCCAAAGGTTGTGAAAAAACCAAAAGACCATTTGAAAACATCACTTAAGAATAGAAAGAAAGACGTCATTATTTTCCTTTTTTAAATTAACTTTGCACAAATTTATAAAAAATGTTTAGATTACTTTCAAAAGAAAGCAATATTTTTTCAATTCCTGTCTACATTGGTTTTCTTCTTTTAGTAGTTATTATAATTAACAGTTTGAATTTCAACACTTATGAAGCAACAATAGCTATCATTACATTTATTGGAATCTCATTGGGTTATTTCTGTTTCAACGCAATTGCACTGAATTATCAGACGCATCTGCCTTTATTTCTCTACACATTTTTTGTTTTGGGACTATATCCCGGTAAATTAGACATCGGAATTGCCGTTGCATTGCTCACCAATTCTTTCCTTCTGCTTCTTCTTACAAGTACTGATGAAGATCTCAGGAAAAAATCTTATGTCTTGGTAGGATCTATTTTAGCTTTAAATTTTATCTTCCTGCCAACAACATGGCCGATGATCTTCTTTGTATTGATCCATCTGATCGTTACTTCCGAACGGATAAGTCTCAATATTTTCAGATTCGTTTTAGGAATGTCTTTAATTGCGCTAAGCTACTTTTCGCTGATGTTTTTTATCAGATTCAACGATTGGAATATGGATTATCTGCCGTTTGGAAAAATGAGATTTATCACAGATTATATAGAGCTGATTCCACTGATTCCTTTAGTATTGATGCTGATTTATGCAATCTACGACCATTTTAGCCATTATAATAAAAAAAGCCCGGTAAGCCGATACAAATACACCTTCCTTCTTGTTTTCTCATTCGCACAAATAGTGACTATTGTGATGTATATGAACACCAATTATGAATATTTACTTCTTCTGGCATTTCCTACAACAATTATCTTAAGCAGAATGCTGAGATTTTTACCTAAGTTATGGATGCAGGAACTGAGTCTTTGGCTGATTATTGTGAGCCTGGTTGGCTTTAAGGCAGGTACTCATTTCAATTTATTTTAAAAAAAAAAGATTATGATTCAAATAGACGATAAATTAATTTCTGAAGATATTTTCTCTGAAGAATTTGTTTGCAACCTTACCAAATGTAAAGGTGCTTGTTGTGTGGAGGGCGATGTAGGGGCTCCGTTAGATAAAGATGAACTGGTAATTTTAGATAATATTTTTGATAAAGTGAAACCTTATCTTACTGCCGACGGAATCAAAGCACTGGAAGAACAGGGAACATGGACAACTGATCCAACAGACGGAATGTATGTGACACCAATGATTGAAGATGCAGAGTGCGCCTACGTTACATTCGACGAACGAGGAATTACGAAATGTGGCATCGAAAAAGCGTATGAAGATGGCGCTATTGACTGGCAAAAACCCATTTCCTGCCATCTGTATCCGATCAGGGTTACGGAGTACTCGTCCTTCTCTGCCTTAAACTACCATGAATGGCCTATTTGCAATGACGCATGTACTTTGGGCAAAGAATTGCAGGTTCCGGTGTATAAGTTCCTGAAAACACCTCTTACGAGAAAATATGGCGAAGATTTTTACACAACTTTAAGCGAAGTTGCTGAAGAATGGAAAAAGGAATATGGAAGTTAACCAAATTGGAGAGTTTTGCAATTTTAAGTTTCACTTAAAATAAGTTGTCATCTACAGAATTTCTTTCTCAGTTTCAACGCAAAAAAACAAAACAGCCGCAGAAAATTTTCTGCGGCTGTTTTGTTTTGTAAGATTTATTTTTTATTTAAAATCTGCGTCACTAACTCCTGAGTTCAAAGTAACTTTATTCGTTTTAATGGTTACTTTCTGACCTCCTCCTTCAGCTTCAATCAATTCAGGAAATTTGATCCCGTCGACCGTCATATAGCTTTTGATAACAGCCACACCTTCTGCCGCATTAGATTTGTACAGCAAGCCTGTTGCTGCGTCGAAGTAAAAAGTACCTTTATCTGAAGTCAGAACATTGTAATCTTTATTATCCAATTTCTCTACTGTAGCTGTTTTAAAGGAAGCTGCATCATATCCTAAAGCATCTACTGTTTTTCCTTTTTTAAGATCTGGAATCTTGTCTGCAGGAATATCCATTTTGGTACCCATCTGCTCAAAATAACCTTTTTCACCATCAAAAAGCTGAGTCATATTTTTTCCCATTACTGTTTGTACAGATTTGAATTTATTCCCCATTTTTTTCGTGGTCATAGACACCTCCATTCCCTGTACAGAAATAGTATTGTCTGTGATGGTCGTTTTTATATCCGCTAGCTTCTCCTTTCCTCCAAGAGCAATGAGATAATTATCAACAACTTGTTTTGGAGTGATCTGCACATTTGCAGCCGCCTTTTTTGCGGGTGCTGTTGATGTTTTTTGAGCCACTGCTGATGTAGAAAACAATACAGCACAGAAAAACGGAACGATTATTTTTTTCATAATACAATTAAATTTTAGTGATGTAAATATAAGACTTTTGAATGGTAAAGAGGTATTAACTCAGTATCTGGGTTCAAAACGCTTCCGTTTTCAATGGTGTTTTTATACTTTTCAAACTCTTTCTTAGAAAGACTCTTCCCGCCAAAGGAGGTGAATTGTCGTTGTACAGAGAAACGCAGTGATCACAAAAAAAACAACTTAGGAAGTGGCTTCGTCACATAGGCGATTTCTTTTCTTCCGACGATTCTGTAGTTCCTTGGTTGGTAATAAGTAGATTATACTGATCGGTTAATGCCTTCAGCTGGTTGATTACTGTAGCATATTCAAAAGATAAGTCTTTCGGAATTACCGAATGCATTTTACTAGAATCAACTGCTTTTCAGAGCTCCCTGAAACCTGTTGCTAGTGTGCAGGGACGGTCTGTCTGATAATGGATTTTTTAGTATTTAGGCGTATTTTATGCATAAAAGGACATACACCAAGCTACATATTTCTGTCAAAAAAAATATCAACGTCAAAATCTACCGTGCCTAAGAAATAAATATTTATTTTAACAAACAAATAACGTTTATTAAGTATTCATTAACACTCTTAGGTATGGTTATTGCTTCTAATAGAATCGATTCTCATGTTTAATTGAGTTTTCATGGTTATTAGTTTTTACCCAGCTTCGGCTGGGTTTTTTGTTTTATAAATAAAAAAACCAGATATTATGTCAATATTATAGACTTCCACAGTTTTGATAAACTAGTCGTAAGATGCTATTTAAGTAGGTAATACAGAAGCAATAGATTATTGCCGATACGTCTTATTCTTCCAATTCCATCAAAATCGGAAATTTATATCCTTTCTTCATTAGAAAAGAGAAGCACAAAGACTTCCATTATTCACGATTTTATTTATTACTGAGACTTCGAATTTTTAATTTAAAAAAAATCATGCTTGACTTCGAATTTTTAATTTAAAAAAATCATTCTAAAAGACTTTTTTCAAAATCATTCTTTAATAAATTTTGAAGAAGAAAATGCCCCTGCTTTGGTCATCATCTGAATAATGTAAACTCCTTTTTCAAGATAAGAAATATCAATTTTGGGTTCTTCTAAAGAGTTGCTGAGTGACATTATTTGCTGACCTACAATATTTAAAATGGTAATTTTTTTAATATCTCCCGCAGATTTTAGATAAATAAAATCTTTTGCCGGATTGGGATAGACAGAGAAATCATTAATAATTACAACAGATTGCACCCCTAATTCATCCTGAGCATTTATTTTGATATATCCAAAATTACAGGGCGAAACCAAACTCGCAGTCTGATAACAAGCGGTGAATAATGTACCTTGGCCTGGTGCGCTTTGATGTACAGAATCTACAGAAGTCTGTGTACTTACGCCGTTTCCTGTATGACGTATTTCCACAACCAGATTATTCCCGTTATTATATAAGTAAGGGGTATCAAAAACGATATCATAGCTGAATGCATTGGGCGTACTCCCCACAGTAAAAGAACCTGCAGGAATAATCAAGCTCCCAGACCTTACAAGAGTCTGCGTCCCTACAACATTTAATGCAAAATTAAGTTGTCTGTTAGCTGGATCTACTCCATTACTTAAAAATACCTGGAAGTTTGGATACGCAATATTAGTAGAAGGCCAGGACGAAGACAATGAGGTTGGCAACCTAAATGATATGGAATTGATATATTTGCCCGACAGCGAAGCAAGTTGAGAATCATCAATAATGGATTGGTATGTCGTTGCAGTATTTGAGAACGGAACAATGACAGATGAGTTTATTGTACTGTTGGGAATAACTACAGAATTCTGCGCATACATATTTGCCGTCAAGAGGAATACTAAGAAGGCAGCCCTCAATGGAGAAAGGATAAAATAAGCTTTAAAATAATGATTTCCCTTCTTAAATTTGTATAAAAATGGTAAATTTATTATCATAATCAAAAATTTTAATAATAATAAAAATACAAATTATTGTAAAAATCTAATGCTGTATTTTCACAAAATCATACTATAACGAAGAAACCCACCATATAGGTGGGTTTAATTTTATAGGTAAAAAGTAAATTACTTCTTCAACTCTTCTAAGAACTCGTCGTGCGAAATTGCAGTTTCTTTTTTAGTAGCTTTTTCAAGAATTACGTCTTTCAACTTAGCCATTGCAACCTCAGAAGAAATTTGTCTTACCTGCTCTTGGTCTTTCAACATTTCAGCAGCATATTTCTGAACTTCTTCGTCTCCTAAGTGGTGAATTCCGTAGATAGCCAACTGGTTTCTTACCAACTGCTCAGCCTGAGCTAAAACGTCAGCATAATCTAACTGGATATTGTTATCAGACATCAACTTACCTTCAATGATCTGATATTTCAATTGAGTTTTCTCAGCTTCAAGAATTTCTTTTGCCTGCTCTTCAGACTGGATGTTCTGGTTTGAGAATACCAACCACTTCGTCAAGAAAGACTCAGGAAGTTTTACTTCCTCTTTTTCAGAAACCTGCTCCAATACTTTGTTTACAAAGTGTACGTCTGCATTCTGCTGGAAGTATTCATCTAACTCAGTTTTTACTTTGTCTTTAAGCTCTTCCTCTGTTTTGATGTTTCCTTCGCCGTAAACTTTATCGAATAATTCTTCGTTAAGTTCTGCTAAGTTTAGACTGTAGAAATCTTTAACTTTAACTTCAACTTCAGCGTGGTGTAAGTGCTCAGCCTCTTCTTTAGTGAATCCTAATTCTTTAGCCAAGTTTTCGTCAGCAGCCAAAGTTTCTTTAGAAACCTTCACAGACTCATCCATTTTAAGACCTTTTACCAATTTGAAAGCATCTTTGTTTTCAGCAGTAATGGTAGCATTTTTTGGATGGTGGTGGTGCTCACCTTCAGCATCTTCTTCTACAACCTGAGAAATCTCTAAGTTGATGTAAGAATCTTTAGTGATTTTGTCTTGAGGAACTTGCTCTGCAAAACGCTTCTGCATGTTCTCGATGCTTTTGCTGATTTCTTTATCAGAAGCTTCCACTTTGTAGTGAGGAGCTTCATATTTAGCCAAATCTATAGTAAATTCTGGTTCGTAACCTACTTCGAAAGCAACTTCCAATTTCTCAGCATTATGGTTGAAATCATTCACCGGCTGAGGTACTGGCTGACCTACTAGTCTTAATTTGTTTTCGTTGATATAGTTATTCAAAGCATCAGAAACTTGTTTGTTGATCTCTTCGAATGCAATCCCTGCTTCATATTGCTTTCTAACCATACTCAAAGGCACTTTTCCTTTTCTGAAACCAGGAACCTGTGCGTTTTTAGCATAATTAATCAATTGCTTTTCTACTTTTTCTTTGTAGTCAGATTTCTCCAATGTTACTGTAAGCAATGCACTTACATCATCATGGTTTTTTGCGGTAACCTTCATTATTGATTAAAATTTTAGGTTGCAAAAATATGAATTTTTTATTAAAACAAGCCATTCCTTTTGTTATAATACGTTAAAATAAAAAAGACACTATAGAATAGTGTCTTTGTGTAATATTAAAAATCTAGTTTTAAAAAACTTTTAATGTGCGTCAACCGTAATGTCAACATCTGTTTCTCCTCCAACCGTCTGTCCTAACTGATTAGATGCAGAAGGATAATTCTGGTTAACTGATGTAGGGCCATGAATTAATTTAATATTCATTTTACCTGTTGGTTGTGTCGAATTAATCTTCCATTCTGTTTTCAAACCTAACTTTTGACCGTCAGTTCTTACAATATCGTTTGCAGCTCTGATCAAAGTGATGTCTGCATCAGCAGGGTTAAATACAATAAAATGGTGGTCTTTTTCTTCCTCAATCTCATCAGAAGAATGATAGTGGTCGTCATGCTTGATTTGGAAATCAAGTACCGCAATATACGTATCGCCCTGATGCAGGTGAAGATGCTCATCTGCTACCCCTCCGATCACATTAACCGTCTGTACATCTGCTGCATCAGCTTTATTGGTTAGTGTCAATACCACTTTACCTATTTCATCATGATCATGGATATCTTCAGGAATATCATCATCTCCGTTTCTACATGATAAGATAAAAACTGTAGCTAAAAGTAATAGGGTTATGTTGAATAATTTTTTCATTTTAAATTTAATTTTAAGTATTAATAATTAGAATTTGTATTTGAGAGTAACGATAAAGTTTCGTCCGGATTCCGGCATAAAATATCTCAGTCTGTTAAGATACTCACGATACTCTGTATTAAAAATGTTATTGATTCTGAAATTAAGATTCAGATTTTTAAATAGGTCTGCACCTACAGATGCATTGAATAATGTATATGCTGAAGGAGGAGTACTTAGGTCAAGTTCTTCATTGAAAGTAGTTCCATTTTCAATAAAATCAAGATTTTGATTTCTGATAGGGAAACGTTTCTGACTGAATACACTTTCGTTCTCCAAGCGTACGTAGAAGTTTTTGGGAGCATTCAATTTAAACTCAACCGCATTTCTCAGATTAGCCGGCATCATTAAGATCAAAGGTTCGTCATGGGTGAGATCATCCCCTTTCAATGCACTAAAACTCGTATTCCATTTTAGATTATCCAGAATATTAAGTTCGGCATCGGCATCAATTCCAAAAATCCTCGCTTTAATCTGCTGATAGCTCCAAACCTGAAAAACACCTCTGTTTGAAGATTCAATACCAGTAGGAATTTGATTGATAAAACTATCTGAAATCATATAATAAGGATTAACCTCAATATGTAATCCCTTTAAGATATTGAACTTTCCTATCATCGAAAGATTTGCATTATATACTGTCTCTTTCTGAATAGACAAATCTCCCTCTTCAATAATGGCAGCAGAATGATGAAGCCCATCGGAGAAAAGCTCCGCCGGATTCGGGGTTCTGTCTGCTCTTGCGAAGTTTAATTTAAATTCAAAAGCAGCATTCGGTTTATAATTGAATCCCAAATTGGCAGAAAAATTATGATAGTCTAAGATAGGGCGCGTCAAAATTCTACTGTCAAATTCCTGTACAAAAAACTGAGGAAAAAGACTGGCAAATTTATCATCCCAGTCTGTGGCATCATAATATTTGTAAGCATCATATCTACTGAAATCATATCTCGCGCCGGCTTCTGCATTGAGCTTTGAACTGAATTTATATTTAAATACAGAAAAAGCTCCTGCATCATATCTGTAATAATCAGGAATTAGACGTCTTGCTTTGGTTGAAGGGTTCGGATAATTATCCTGAAAACCTGCCGAAAGACCACTTTCTAAACTCCAGTTTCCTCTTTCCAGAAGATGAGTAAGACTTGCAGAATGTGTAATCAATCTTAAATCCATGGAAGGAAGTTCATTAAGCTCGCCTCTCCTGATATCAAATTCCTTACGGCGATTCAACTGGAAACTGTATTGAAAGCTTAGTTTTCCAAAGTTTTCAAAACGCTTGTAAGCAGCCAGCTTTGCAATATGATGCTCAACTTCCTGTTTCGGGTTCACAATATCATAACTGAAATTATCAAGGTAATAAGGCTGTCCAAACTTGAAGACATTTCTAAAATCTAAATTATTTCCAATATGCGCGCCCTTAAAAATCCCAAACTCCTGATTGATTCCGCTGTATGACACGTCGAAACCCTGCATGAACCCGTGATTTCCAAAAGAGAAATTAAAAGAATTCACCTCCGCTCCTGTATTCTGCAACGTGTGATGTGGAATGTATAAATCTCCCACCTTCTTATAACTTCCACCAGTTTTTACAAACCATTGGTTTTGCCATGTTTTAGCGACATTCGCTGCCATCTCCCCACCTCTACCGTTAGAAATACCCGAAAGCTTGACACTTCCCATGATGGTATCTCTTTTAGGTAAAACAGCAGGCTCCAAAACCACTGCTCCACCCACGGCATCGCTTCCATATTTTAATGCAGCTGCACCTTTCACGACATCGATGTGCTCAAAGTCATTCACATCCACATTGGGAGCATGCTCTACACCCCACTCCTGTTCCGCCATCTTCACACCATTATTCACAATTGCAATTCGGCTTCCGTACAAACCGTGAATCACAGGTTTTGCAATATTGTTTCCTGTTTTAAGTGCCGTAATTCCAGATATTTTTGATAAAAGATTACCCAAATTTTCAGTTGAATTTCTTTCAATATCAGAGTGAGACAGTGTCTGCATAATCACTGAACCTTTGGTTTTGTGATTTCCGTGCACCGTAACCGCTTCTATATCACCAATGTGGTGTTCTAAAGTAATGGCTAAGTGCACATCATGTGTAACTCCTACATTTTCAGTATAATCATTACAATCAGGATGCTTTGCAATGAGTTTGTAATTCCCTGAAGGAATTTTATTGAAAGAAAACTTTCCGCTTTTATCTGTTTTGGCAGTGAAATCTCCCAATTTTACCACAGCATTTTCGAGCATGGTTTTATCGTGAAAATCCTGAACTGTCCCCTGAACAGTGAAAGTTTTCTGTGCATTTGTAAATACCAACCCACAAAGGATCAGCAATACACTATAAATCAGTTTCATTGTAAATAGCTTGCTTTTACTTAGGTTGTTAACTATTAGCTTTAGCAGACAGACTCAAATCAACATTCCTGATGATTTGCAACAACCGTTAAGTATTGTTCGTTAAAAAAAATTGATTGGATTTTGGCTTAAATTAAATCAGTAAGCATTCAATTTTTGAATGATTTTACTTTTAGAAAATGATGAATGATCAGTGTTAATTCAACCATGAAGATTCTTTATTAAGAAGTTTAAAATAGTTAAGCTGAGCTTCACTTTTAATAATGCTAAACAAAAATCTATTTGATTTTATCTTAATAGAACTTAATTTCTTTAATGGTTCAAAAGCAATGAATACATCCATTTAAATACATCAAGCATTTAAATTATTAAATTCTAAAATTTAAATTAAAAAAAATCCGGTAAGTAAATCGGTGATTAAGAAATTGTGGGTGGACCACGAAGTTGAAAAGTGAATTTTGTCTGAGACCAAATTCTTTCCTGAACAGCAATAATTTGCTCAACCTCATGTGTGTAACTTTCAAAAGCAAAGCTAAATTCTTCAGGAATTAAAGTATTTCCAGTTGCCAAGAAATGACAAGCCAAACAGTCGCCGGCTTTTTCTTTAGTTTCAGATTTTGATATGTTGTTCTCTGATTTTTTTAGATTAAAACCTATAAAAACATCAGCGGAATCATGACTGTGAAAGCTTGAAGAAAACAAAGCAAAAAAGTAAATCCCAAACATCAGTTTGGAGATAAAGCTTTTTAGTTGTCTGCTTTCCTTGAAAATCATTTGGCAAAAATAGGAATAATATTTTAAAGGATTTTAATTAAAGATTAAATTGTGGTTATTTAATGATGATTATCTTTTTATAATGAAGTGCATTTCATACCGAGTTCAAAAATAATGACCAAATATCTTTCTACAAAGATGACGCTTTTACTAATTGATACGCTTTAGAAATGCAGAACTCTGTTTTCACAAAAAAAGGATGAGCCAAAAACCCATCCTTATGATTTATATTTCGTTAAAAATTAGTCTAACTGCGTTCCCAAATGCTCCCATTCCTGCAATGCAAGATCAAGCTCTTCTTTGGTTTTATTGTATTTTTCTAAAGTTTCTTCAGAAGGATTTTCTTTGGTGAAAGATGCTTCGAAGTTTTCGATTACAGTTTCCAGTTCAGAAATTTTCTCTTCTACTTTCTTCAGTTTATTCTGAATACTTTTCTGCTCTTTGCTTACAATGGTTGTGGTTGGAACATCAGCTTTAGGTTCAGATTTAACCTCAACTTTCACCTTAACATCATCACTATGAAGCTTTGCTTTTTCAGCAGAAATTTCACGGATGCTTTCTTTCTGTCTGAACTCAAGATATTCGTTGATATCTCCTAAGAATTCTTTCATATGTCCATCACGGAATTCGTAAATCTTATCGCAAAGTCCCTGTAAAAATTCTCTATCGTGAGAAATTACAATTAACGTACCTTCAAACTTCTGTAGAGCCAATTTAATGATCTCCTTAGACTGAATATCCAGGTGATTCGTAGGCTCATCCATAATCAAAGTATTGAACGGACGTAATAATAATTTACAAAGTGCCAGACGGTTTCTTTCACCTCCGGAAAGTACTTTCGTCTTTTTGTTGACCGCTTCACCCTGAAAAAGGAAAGATCCCAACAAATCTCTTACCCTTGGTCTTGTCTCTTCGGTTGCTGCATCTTCTGCCTCTTCCTGAACAGTTTTGTTTGGAGTTAAAACTTCTTCCTGGTTTTGAGCAAAATAACCAATATTGACATTGTGACCTAAGTTCCAGTTTCCTGAATAATCTTTAATATCTCCCGAAAGAATTTTCGCTAAAGTTGTTTTCCCCTGTCCGTTCTGTCCAAGAAGAGCAATTCTGTCGCCTCTCTGAACGATAAAGTCTACATCGTCAAAGATTTGTTTCTGACCGTAAGCTTTCCCAAGATTTTCAGCTTCGAAAATAACTTTCCCAGGAACTTGAGACTGTACGAAACGGATATTGAATTTAGAAACGTCTTCGTTATCAACCTCGATACGCTCTATTTTATCTAATTTTTTAATCAAAGACTGTGCAAAAGAAGCTTTGGTCGCACTTGCGCGGAATTTGTTGATGTTATCTTCCATCTGCTTGATTTCCGCATCCTGATTCTTTTTAGCCTGAATCAGTTTTTCACGGCGGTCTTCACGCATCACCAAATATTTAGAATAATTGGCTTTGTAATCGTCTACTTTTCTGTTATTGACATCAAAAGTCCTGTTACAAACCGCTGTCATAAACTGTTTATCGTGACTTACCAAAAGAATTCCTCCGGGATAATCTTTCAGGAAGTTTTCTAACCAAATGATTGACTCCATATCCAAGTGGTTGGTAGGCTCATCGAGAAGCATCAGATCATTCTTTTGGAGAAGCAATTTTGCCAATTCAATTCTCATTCTCCAACCTCCGGAAAATTCATCAGTGATTTTTTGGAAATCATCTGCTTTAAATCCTAATCCGAATAGAACTTTTTCAATATCACCTTCAAGATTATAGGCGTCATGATGCATCAAAAGGTCATTCAGATCGGTCATTCTGTTGATCAGATCGGTATAAGCATCACTTTCGTAATCAGTTCTTACAGTCAATTGATGATTGATTTCTTCGAGTTCTTCTTTCCAAGCATTGATTTGCTCAAAAGCCTGCATGGTTTCATTCCAAACGGTTCTCCCTTTCACAAAATCAAGATCCTGTTTCAGGAATCCAATGGTAATATTTCCTTCAGGAACGATATTTCCTTCATAGAAAGTAATTTCGCCGGAAAGCATTTTCAGAAGCGTAGATTTCCCTGCTCCATTTTTACCAACCAAACCAATTTTATCATCCTTTTTAATGGTGAAATTCACGTTTTGAAACAAGTAGTTTCCCGAATGATGTAAGCCTAAACCTTGAACCGAAAGCATCTTTATGAGTAATTAATGATGAATAATGTGTACTGAATATTTTTCGGGTGCAAAAATACGCAAAATAAAGGACTTTAAATTTAATAATTCCTAACGGTGATGTGAAAACAGCTTTGTTGCCTTTCTTTGATGTAATAAATACGACCGGCAGCAACATAATATTTTAAAACTTTTTCTAAAGCAACCTCGAGTTTTGGATTTGTTTTAAGCTTATTATTAAATCTCACATAAGAAATATCAAATGAATTTCCATAATTATGCGAACTGATCCCCAATGATGCATTGGCATTAACTTTTCTTAATCTGCACTGATCTTCCAACGTTCGGGTGATTGATGAAACGGTAAATGTGTTTCCTTTGTTTTCTTTACTGAATCTGGATCCTATTTTTTCTAAAATTGTTTTCGCTTTTAAAACCAGACATGCTCTGCTGTAATCTAATTTTTGAACACGGTATCCTTTTCCCGTTTTCTTAACTGTATGAAATTTCCCTTTATTGATGTACTTCTGAACTTGCGATGTATTTTTTAGAATACTGACATTAAAACTTCTGGAAGCATCTAAATGTGGTTTGTACAGAAAAGTCGGTTCCACTTTTAAAACTTGTGTAAGATCATAGCAGGGAAGTTTTTTCTTTGATGCCTGACTGTATACAAGCTGATGAAATGCCAATGGAATGATATACAGAAATTTCCTCATACGAATTACTTTGACGATTTAAACGTGAAAATAGCAGATTTTGTTGTTGACAAAGATATTAATTTAATGAGAAGACTAAACTTTTTGAGAATAAATAAAAAGTCATAATTACAGTTAATTTACCAACAAAATAATCAGCAATAATCACAAATAACAATATTATATGTATGTAATTTCAAATAATTTTGAATAATTAATTTTCGTAATTTTACATACACAATTTAAAATACATAAAAAGATGATTTCAAAAACTTCAAAATTTGTTGCCGAGATGCTTGGCACAATGGTACTTGTTCTCATGGGCTGCGGAAGCGCAGTGATTGCAGGCGCAGATGGCACTACAGGAGTAGGATTTCTGGGAATTTCTTTTGCCTTTGGACTGAGCGTGATTGCGATGGCCTATGCAATTGGGCACATTTCAGGGTGTCACATTAATCCTGCAATTTCCATAGCAATGGTCGCAGCGGGAAGAATGAAAATGGATGAAGCGATACGATACATTATCGCCCAAATCATTGGAGCCATTATCGGCGCAGGAATTCTTTACGTGATTTTCATTAACCATCCTGGGGCAGAAATGAAAGAATGGGCTCTAGGCTCAAACGGTTGGGGAACGGGATATCTTGATGCATACAACGTGACCGCAGCTTTTGTCGCTGAATTTATATTTACATTCATTTTCCTAATGGTCATCTTAGGTTCAACATCCACAAAAAACATCAACGGTGGTTTTGCAGGTCTAGCCATTGGTTTCTCACTAGTTTTGATTCATATTGTCGGAATCAAAATAACCGGAGTTTCCGTAAATCCGGCAAGAAGTATAGGCCCGGCGATTTTCGCTCAGGGTGCTGCCCTTTCACAATTATGGCTTTTTGTAGTCGCACCAGTACTGGGAGGCATTGCAGCGGCTTTTACTTACAATTTATTAATGGAAAGACCAGAACAGACAAAATAATTTCATAAGATATAAAAAAACAAATCCTGTCTTACGGCAGGATTTACTATTTTAACTTCTTTATTTCGAAAGGATTTTTGAATATAAGTTCTTCATGCTTTCCTTTGATTTCTAATTTTCTCTGCAATAAATTTAAAGCCATTTTTCTGATAAAAAGATCTTTGTCATTCAGGTTCCAGTAAGAATCTTCATGTACTTTTTTGGGCTCGCGGATCAAATAGAATTCAGTATTCCAATTGTCGGCGTTATGGTAAAATTCAATAATTCCACAATGTTCAGGAATTTGAGAATGCTCAACCATTCCCATTGGCAGTAAAAAACTGAACGCATTGCAGACGTAATCTCCACAACATATCTTGTCATGTTTCAGAAATTTTTCTCCGGTTTTGGTATTAATGTATGACTTTTTAAAATCATTTTTAAAATCACTTTTCGAAAGTTTAATTTCAATTTCATGGCTGAAACCTTCAGAATCTATAATCAGCATATCAGCCTCCCAATCTGAATGGAAGTGATTGCTCAATACAATTTCTTTTTCAAAATCGCAATTTGCATGAATGTAAGCATGAACTAACTCTTCAATCTTTAACACTTTTTTTAGTTTTAATACAAAGTTCACTAAGATCTTTTATATAATTGCATATATTCTTCTTTCGCAAAGGTGATTAACTCTGCAAAGAATCATCTCTCTATAACTCTTAAACCCACTAACTCACCAACAGACTACAACCCCGAATATCAGAGTGGTCAATTCTTCCCAGGACCTGAAATTTCTTGTCATTCTCCGGTAACAATTTACCCAAATCCTGCGTAGCAATAAACGAACAGGAATGAATATTTGCCAAGTCAATAATATTGATTGCTCCGGTTTTTCCCGCAGTTTCATAACTGAGAGGATCTTCCACATTTCTCACCAAAACCCGCATCCATTCGGGACATTCATACGTATTTCCACCTAAAGAATATGCCTGTGAAAGCAGTTCGGTCATTGAATATTCTGAATATATTTTTTCAGTTTTAAAACCATCCTGAAGAATTTTAAGCAATTCATCTTTGGTCATTTCTTCTTTACGGCCTTTCATCCCGCCAGTTTCTATAACAATCAGATTGCTGGAATTTTGAAATACTAAGGAGCTTGAACCACAATAATCAAGAAAATCTAAAAGCGCAAAAGAAACTCCGAAAAGAATGACTTTTTTATCATTTACTTCATTGAGAAGCTTGAACAACTCTTCATGATTGTACAGAAAATATCCATTTTCAGCCTTGTCTGATTTTTTCATCAGATAATCAACCATGTAAATTAATGATGAATTCTGCTTTTCAAGATAACTTGGAAGCAATCCTAAAAAGATAAAGTCTTCAGGGATGCCAATAAACTGTTCGAAACTTTTATAGATACTTTCCTGATAGATATTTTCGTTAGCGATATAATGTTTAGACAAATTCATTTGCGTAGTTCCCGAACTCTGAAAATACAAATCCGTGGAAATACTTTTGTCTAAAATCTGATGATTTTTAAACATCTCAATTGGCAGAAATGGAATTTTTTCGATAGACTTTACCGCTTCTACGTCGATATTGAGATAATCAACAAATTTTTTGTAGATTTCAATGTTTCTGTATTGATACCGAAAAGTAGTCAGCGCCACATCCAGAAATTCTTGTTCGGTCTTTATTTCAAATATACTTTTCAATTTAATTAAGAATAATTTTAACGCCTTATTGATTCATTCTGAATCATTTAGGAAACCTGATACCGATTTTAATGTTAATTTAATATGTAAAACTAAAATTTGGTCAGGTTCTTGCAACTCACTCTGCGGAATATGGATTAGAAATAACAGCTTTAGAAACTGTTATTCAGGAATTACCTCTTTGGAGGTAATTTTTTATTTCTGCTCAAAAGTTTTCAATTCAAAATCATATTGAAAAACTCCGAATGTGAAATAAGAAATCCAGTCACCCAGATTGATGTATTTTGAATTTTGATTTAAATCTAAAACCATCGGCAAATGACGATGACCATAGATAAAGTAGTCAATCTTTTCAGTTTTCAGTTTTTCTTTCGAGTAAATGATCAGAAACTCCTTATCCTCCCCCAAAAACGCTTTGTCTTCATCTCCGGAAATCATTTTATTCTTCTGAGACATATACAATGCAATCTTCATCGCAATATCGGGATGCAGCCATTTGAAAAACCACTGCGCCACAGGATTGGTAAAGACTTTTTTCATTCTTTTATACCCTTTATCACCAGGCCCCAAACCGTCACCGTGAGCAAGTAGAAACTGTTTTCCTGCAATTTCAAAATATTGCTTTTTGTAAAAAACGGTACAGCCAATCTCTTCTTCCAGATAATCTTTCATCCAAAGATCGTGATTTCCCACAAAAAAATAAACGTGAATCCCGCTGTCTTTCAACTCGGCAATTTTCCCGAGAACACGCACATATCCTTTAGGAATTACATGTTTCCATTCATGCCAAAAATCAAACAGATCACCCATCAAAAACAAAACCTGAGCATCTTCTTTGATCTCATTCATCCAACTAATAAATTTTTCCTCACGAACTTTGCTCTGCTTCACATCCGGCGCACCAAAATGCTGATCTGAAGCAAAATATACTTTTTTTCCGGGTTCTAGATTAATGGTTGTCTTTAGCACTTTTCTATATTAAATTCAGAAAAATTATTGATTATCTTCTGCAAACCATTCTCCGTAAGAGTTTTCTGTTTCATGTAGCTTTAAGTAAGCTAAAGAAACATCTGCAGGAAGTTTTGATTTTATTTTTGCAGCGATGGCGTACAACATGTTTTCACAGGTTGGCTGAAAATTACAGTAAATCACTTTCTGACCTTTATTTTCCAATTCTTCACCCATCTCTCTGTGCGGAGAAACACCGTTGATCAACACAGAATGATCCCAAACATCAACAATTTCAGCTTTTACAATAGCTTTAATATCTCCAAAATCTACGACCATTCCGTTTTTAGGATTTTCAAGATCATTGATTGGTTTTCCCTTTACGGTAACGAAAAGTTTATAAGAATGTCCGTGCATATTTTTACATTTCCCATCATAATTGTATAAAACATGAGCAGTCTCGAATGTAAAAATTTTTGTAATACGTATCATGGTGCAAAGATAGAGAATTTGATTAGAAAATTGGAATTTCAGTCGACCGGCTTCTTTATGGAAATTTTTATTAATTTTATCTTCAAACACACACTGATGATTTTAGATTTATTCTTTCCAAACCGATGTATTCACTGCAACAGAATCATAGATGGAAATTTAATTGTCTGTAATATCTGTTTTGAACAGATCCATTTCACCCATTTTGACTATTCATCCGAAAACAGCTTAAAAGAAAAATGTAAATTGCTCTTTCCTATTGAGCATGCATATGCTTTGATGCAGTTTGAACAGGAAAATCTCAGCAGAAAAATCATTCATCAATTAAAATACAGAAGTCGGGAAAAAACAGGAAAAATTCTTGCGGATTGGGTGACAGAAAGATTAAGCTTTAAAAACGAAAAACCTGATATACTGATAAGTGTGCCACTTCATCCGAAGAAAGAAAAGGAAAGAGGTTATAATCAATTGCACCTGTTTACAAAAACACTGTCTGAATTTTATGGAATTCCGTTTGAGCATCATTTGCTGAAGAGAAATCATTACTCAAAAGCTCAAGCGTTGAAAGATAAAAAACACCGTCTAGATACTCAAAATACCTTTTCATTGAAAAAAAAGATTTCTAACCACCATGTTTTACTGATTGACGATGTTTTTACTACCGGAAATACTTTGGCAACAATTGCTTGGGAAATTTTGAAAGAAGGAAATAACAAAGTGAGCGTCCTGGTAATGGCGATGGATGAATAGTTTAGATTAAAATATTTTTGCTAATTTTCCATAAACTAATTATATGAGAAACCTTATTTTACTACATGGTGCATTGGGTCACAGTGATCTATTTAATCCTTATCTAAATGCGCTTTCACAATCTTTCAATGTTTATACTCCATTATTTTCTGGACACGGAAACACAGAGCTGCCACCAAACGGAATTACGATTGAAACATACATTCAGGAATTAAGTGAATTTATTGAAGAGAAAAATTTAAATGATTTCTGTATTTTCGGGCACAGCATGGGTGGCTATATTGCACTTTGTTATGCTTTGGAAAATCCCGGAAAAGTAAAGTCAGTAATGACATTGGGAACCAAATTTGACTGGACAGAAGAACAGGCATTCAAAGAAAGTAAAATGCTTAATCCTGAGATTATTTTAGAAAAAATTCCAAAATATGCCGAATTATTAGAATCGCAACATGGTTCAAATTGGAAAAAATTACTTCCTGCGATTGCCGAAATGATGATTTCTTTGGGTAAAAATCCGCCGTTACATGATGAAATTTTAAAGAATATAGAAATTCCGGTTCAGATTATGGTCGGAGATCAGGATCATATGGTTACTATTGAAGAGAGCACTGCAGTTTACAGAAAACTTACAAAAGGAAAATTGGCCGTACTTCCCAACACAAAGCATCCTCTCGAAAAAGCGCAACCAGACTTATTACTCAATCTGATGCAAGATTTCTGGGATCTGCCTTAATTATCTCTGTAATTTTTCACCATAGCTCAAATCTCCTGCGTCTCCCAAACCTGGAGTGATGTAACCTTTTGCCGTTAAATTTTCATCAATAGCTCCCACCCAGATTTTAGCCTGTGGATATGCTTTTTCAATCGTTTCAACACCTTGTTTTGATGCGATTGCCACAACGATATGCAGTTGGGAAGGCGTTCCATTAGTCAATAAATCTTTGATAGCTTCGATCAGAGATGCGCCAGTTGCCAACATTGGATCCGCAACGATCAATGGTCTTCCATCGATATTAGGGCAGGTTAGATAATCCTGTTTAATGGAAAAATAATCGTTGGCATCATGCTTTCTGTAGGCTGCTACAAAACCACAATCAGCCTTGTCGAAGTAATTTAAAATTCCTTCAAATAAAGGAACTCCGGCTCTTAAAATCGTCGTAATAACTGGCTGAACGGCAATCTCCTGAACTTTTATTGTATCTAAAGGCGTTTGAATTTCTATTTCCTTTATTTCTAAATCTCTAGAGATTTCAAAAGCAGCAATTTCTCCGATGCGCTCCATATTTCTGCGGAATCTCATTCGGTCATGCTGAATTTCTACGTTTCGAAGCTCGTTAATCCATGAATTAACTAGGGAAAAAGTTTCAGAAAGCTCTACCGTCATAATTTTAATTATTCTTATAACAAAACTATGAAATATAAAATAAATCCCTTTCAGAAATTTTCTGAAAGGGATTTATTTTTATGATTTTAAATCGCAGTGAATACGATTATTTCTGTCTGAAATACACTTCAATCGGAACTCCGGTGAAACCAAATTCTTTTCTCAGCTGATTTTCTGTAAATCTTTTATATGCTTCTTTTACATACTGTGGTAGATTACAGAAGAATACAAATTGTGGCGACGGTGTCGGCAACTGTACACAATATTTAATTTTAATAAATTTACCCTTGTTTGCTGGCGGCGGAGTACGTTCGAAGATAGGAAGCATTACTTCATTCAATTTTGAAGTTTTGATTTTTTTCTTACGGTCTTCGTAAACTACCATGGCCATTTCTACAGCTTTCAGGATTCTCTGTTTCGTTAAAGCAGAAACAAAAAGAATTGGAATATCACTGAACTGCCCGATTTTCTCTTTGATAGACTGTTCGAAATCTCTGACGGTATTGGTTGTTTTATCTTCAATCAAATCCCATTTGTTCACAACGATGACGATCCCTTTTCTGTTTTTCTGAGCCAGACCGAAAATATTCATATCCTGAGATTCCCAACCTAAAGTTGCATCAACCATAATAATCACAACATCAGAAAACTCGATGGAACGAATGGATCTCATTACAGAATAGAATTCTAAATCTTCATTTACTTTAGATTTACGACGCATTCCGGCAGTATCCACCAACACAAATTCATGTCCGAATTTATTATAAAGTGTCTGAATACTGTCTCGTGTAGTACCTGCAACATCCGTTACGATGTTTCTTTCAGCATCAAGCAAAGCATTTGTCAAAGTAGATTTCCCTACGTTAGGACGACCTGCAATAGTAATTTTTGGAAGACCTTCAAAAGGGTCTTTATAATCTGTAGTCGGGAAGTCATTAATTACAGCATCAAGAATTTCTCCCGTTCCTGAACCTGTTGCAGATGACAACGTATAGTATTTTTCAATTCCTAACTGATAAAATTCTGTAGCGGCCAATTCTTCTTTTGAAGAGTCTACCTTATTAATTACATGATAAACCGGCTTGTTTGATCTCCTCAACATTTCGTGAATCTCGTAGTCGGTATCTGTAAGACCTTCTTCAACGTTCATCATAAAAATAATTGACGTTGCCTCATCAATAGCCAGCTGAACCTGTTTTGAAATTTCTTCCTGAAAAACGTCTTCACTGTTTACTTCATAACCACCTGTATCGATAACAGTAAAGTCTACACCACTCCAGTCAGATTTTCCGTAATGACGGTCTCTGGTAACACCCGAAGTAGAATCTACAATAGCTTCTCTTCTTTCAAGCAAACGGTTAAAAAGTGTGGATTTTCCTACGTTGGGACGCCCAACGATTGCAACAATATTTGACATAAAAAATGTTTAATAACCCTTGAGATGAACTCAGGATCAGATTATCAATGGGTTACTCCAACTATTGGAGCCCAATTTTTTTGCAAAGATAAGGTTTTAATATTTAATATTTAAATTCATTTATTCTAAATAGCTAATTAACAAATAAATACTCGATATTTTTTTCTAAATTTAAACCTTAGGCACGAGATGTGATTTACTTAATTATCTTTTTAAAATTGAGCTTTATGAAGAAAATACTTATTATTTTTTTGGTTGCGTTTGTTATCATTCAGTTTTTTCCGATTGACAAAACAAATCCACCCGTGAATGAAGGAATGGATTTTTTAAGAATTAAAGATACTCCTGAAAACACAGCTAATATGATTAGAACTTCGTGTTACGACTGTCATTCAAACGAAACGAAGTATCCTTGGTATTCGAGCATCGCACCATCATCCTGGTTTCTGAAAAACCATATCAATGAAGGGCGACAGCATTTAAACTTCTCTATCTTTGCGATGTACGAGCCCAAAAGACAGATTCATAAAATGGAAGAATGTATTGAGATGATCGAAAAGAGAGAAATGCCATTAGAGTCTTACTACATCGGTCACCAGAACGCCAAGTTGACTGATCAGCAAAGAAAAGAACTCATTACCTATTTCAAAAAACAAATAGAAGACACGCAAATAAAAAATGCAATAAAGTAATTAGATCATGGAAGAAAGATGGAAGGATAAACATATTGTATTTTTTGACGGCGAATGTGGCGTCTGCAACTTTTGGGTACAATGGATTTTGGAAAGAGACAGAAATGACCAGTTCATGTTTGCTTCACTACAATCAGAATTTGGACAAAAATTTCTTTCCGAAAGAGGTCTTGAGACTAAACAGTTTAATACCATGTATTTGTGGAAACCCAACTCTTATTATTTAATTAAATCACGAGCAGTTTTAAAAATTGCAGATTTGTTGGGCGGAATTTACAAGCTGTCTGTTGTCGGAAAACTGATGCCTACATTTTTAAGTGATAAAATTTATGACAAAATCTCTGAAAACAGAATGAAACTTTCTGCACAGAAATGCTTTCTGCCCGACCAGCATCAGAAAAAGAAATTTATTGAAGTTTAATTGGTTTGAATTTTGGTATTTGACAAAATAAGGAAAAGCTATAATTTTTAATTAAATTATGACAAACATTTAAGTTTTTCTGACGGTTTTTTTTATTAATCCATATATTTGCACATTATGGAATATAACACCCAAAGAACTCAGCTTAATATGCCGGAATACGGCAGAATCATACAACAGTTGGTTGAGCGTTGCAAAGAGCTTCCTACAAAAGAAGGAAGAAACGAAATGGCAATGGCAATCATTGATTTTATGGGTCAGAGAAACCCGCAACTACGAGACGAAGACAATTACAAACATAAACTTTGGGATCATCTATATATTTTGGCTAAACATGATCTCGACATTGATCCGGTATACCCTTTCCCAACAAAAGAAGAACTTGAGGAAAAACCAAAAAGAATGGAATACCCCAAACTTCAGGGTGACTTTAAATTTTATGGAAAAAGTATTCTTCAACTGATAGAAAAAGCAATTGAACTTGAACCAGGAGATGAAAAAGAAGCTCTGATTGAAGTGATTGCCAACAACATGAAGAAATCTTATAATGTTTACAACAAAGAACATGTGACCGATGATGTGATTTTCCGTCATCTGAAAGAACTATCATCCAACAGGCTTGATTTAACCAATATTGAATCTCTTGAAAAAAGTAAGATCTATTACGCAACCGCAAACCGGAACAATCTGAACAAGAACAATAATAACAGAAATCAAAGCAATACTAACAACAATATTAACAAAAGAAGATTCACAAATAACAACAATAATAAGAATAGAAGATAATGAGTGGGACATTTCAAATAAGAGGAGGAAAAAGACTGCAAGGTGAAATTACTCCACAAGGGGCAAAAAATGAAGCTCTCCAAATCTTATGCGCGGTTTTGTTAACGGATGAGGAAGTAAGAATAAAAAACATTCCGGATATTCATGATGTCAACAGATTGATTGAGATTTTAGGTGATTTTGGAGTTAAAGTGAATAAAAACGGTCATGGAGATTTTACTTTCAAAGCAGACAGCGTCAATTTTGATTACATTAAATCTGATGAATTTAAAAAAGACGGAGCTAGACTGAGAGGCTCAATTATGTTGATGGGACCTATGCTGGCTCGCTACGGTGAAGCATATATGCCAACCCCGGGTGGTGACAAAATCGGAAGAAGAAGGCTCGACACGCACTTCCAGGGATTGGTAGAATTGGGTGCCGAATTTCATTATGATGAGGAAGAATATTTCTATTCATTAAAAGCTAAAGAACTGAACGGAAAATTCATTCTTCTTGAAGAAGCTTCTGTAACAGGAACTGCCAATATTGTGATGGCAGCAGCTTTAGCAAAAGGAAAAACAAGAATTTACAACGCAGCATGTGAACCTTATCTTCAACAGCTTTGCAAAATGCTGAACAGAATGGGAGCCAACATTTCTGGAATTGGTTCGAATTTATTGACGATTGAAGGAGTTACTCACTTGAACGGAACAGAACACACAATGCTTCCGGACATGGTAGAAATCGGTTCTTGGATTGGTCTTGCAGCCATGACAAAATCTGAAATCACCATTAAAAATGTTAACTGGAACCAGCTTGGCGTTATTCCAAATACATTCAGAAAATTGGGAATCGAGCTTGAGCAAAGCGGTGATGACATCTACATCCCATCTCAGGAACATTATAAAATTCAGAAGTTTATCGACGGATCTATCCTTACGATTTCCGATGCGCCTTGGCCAGGATTCACACCAGATTTGTTATCAATCATTTTGGTAGTGGCTACACAGGCGAAAGGAAGTATTTTGGTACATCAAAAAATGTTTGAATCAAGATTATTTTTCGTAGATAAACTGATTGATATGGGAGCGCAAATTATCTTGTGCGACCCGCACAGAGCAACCGTAATCGGTTTGAATCAGGAATCACCACTCCGTGGAACAACGATGGTTTCACCAGACATCAGAGCCGGAAATGCACTTTTAATCGCAGCTCTTTCTGCAGAAGGAAAATCGATTATTCACAACATTGAGCAAATCGACCGAGGATATGAAAATATCGATGGAAGACTGAAAGCGATTGGAGCGGACATTGTGAGAATTTAATTAAAAAAGATGGAAGTGGGATGCTTGAAGATGGAAGTTTTTATTTAGTATTTAATTCCGAAACAGTTTTCCATTAAAATATAAAAAGCGTTCAGAAGTAATATTTCTGAACGCTTTTGTTTTTATTTAAGTTAATTTCAATGAAGTTGCTACCAGCCACCTCCGCCACCACCACCGCCGGAAGATCCTCCACCAGACGAACCGCTGGAGCCGGAACCTCCTGAGTAGGAAGAACTGCTTGAAGATCGTGATGATGAAGAAGATGAAGAAGAATAAGAAAAGCTACTCACAGGAGCAATGGTTGTTCCTTTCAATGTCGTGGTAAACGAATTGGCAAAACCATAATTGAAAGGGTTTTGAATTTCCCTATAAGGTTCGGCTGCATCAATTGTTTCCTGTAATTTATCCCTAAATCGTTTGCCCCAAATTCCTTCAACCCCGAAAACAATGGCGTAAGGAAGAAACTTCTCATACACATCGGAAGTCATTTCAGGAGGATTATGAAACTTTAATTGATTTTCTTCAGCTGCACCAAGGTACATTTTGAAACCTTCAATTTCAGATTTCATTTTTACCTTTTCAACACTTGGCTGATTAATAAAGTACCTGAATACAAATAGAGAAATAATTGCGAAAATTAAAAATTTAAAGCAATTAGAATCAAATGAAGAAATATCGTCAGAACCTATAAATGCTAAAAAAAACATAGGCATCATAATTGTTGATGCAAAAAATAAGACTACCAATACTGCCCATTTGTTTTTATCACTCCAGATCGCTACTAAAATCGCCGCAAAAACACCACCAAAGATCCCTAACGCAATTCCAACCCCAAGGACTGTAAATTCTTGAGTGATCAAAGAATTAATAACAAGTGTAAGAAAAAAACTCGCAAGAATAATCTTTAAAGCTTTGTAAATTAATTTACTATTTGAGTTTTTCTCAACAAAAATCTTATTCTCTTTGGAGATAAATTTTTCAAAATCTTCAACCGCATTTTTGAGTTTTGAATTGTAAGTACCATTAACGGAAACCTTTTCTTCTTTTCCAAAAAACTTTTTTAAAAGTAGCTTTTGATCACCCTGCAAAGCACTTTCGCTTTTATTAATTTTTTTTTAATGTGAATAATTTAGACAAATAAGTTTCCTTAATATCTTTCACCTCATCAATGTCAACAAAACCTTTTACAGATAGATCAACGAGATTTGCGGTCACCAAATTAGCATCAAATTGACCTTTATCAATATACCCTAAGGATGCAGGCGAGAGATCATTTGGCGCATTAAACTGTGGAATGACAATTGGTTTTTCAGGATCTTTTCCGTACTTCTTCCAATTATTATAATAGAAAAACAAAAGGTAAATTCCTGCTAAAAACAATGGTAAACTTTGCCAGTTTCTGCTAATCCATTTAGATAAACCGGAAGGCTCTTTTAAAACTCCAGCTTTGAAGCCAACAGCAACGGTAAGATTTTCGTGCGCATTTAAATCCTTAGCCTTAAAAACAATCTGTGTTGGAGATAATTTATCGTTGGTGCAGTTTTTATCTTTGCTTCCATGAACGCCTGTGTAGCAGGATTGTTGAAGAATATCTGCATTCTTTGGTAGATGAATCGTGGCACTAATTTGTTCTACCGGAAAAGACCAATCTGTGCCGTTCACATTCCAGTAAAACTCATCATACCCTTTGAAATGACCAATCTGATCCTGCGTTCGATAAACAATTTTGTAGGTGTAAAAACCCTCACTCAGCTGGTAATCTTTATCGCCAATATAAATATTAAAAACACCATTTTGCCTTTCGATGTGATAAGGCTCTTTTGTACCATCTTTTTCTACAGTAATTATTTTGTACGTAATCTTTTTCTTTCCATCATTGATATTTCTAATAGTTGGCAATGCACGGAAAATTCCCCGCCTGATTTCATAACCACGAGCATACACTTTGATGGTTTCTGTAACCGTAACATCAGCGTTTTCTACGATATTTATATCAGAATGAAAAGAAACAATTCTTTCACCATCTTCAATCCTATTATCTACAGTAACTCCTTCTGTGACTGAAGGCACTTGAACAATAGCTTCCTGCCCAAAAGCGAGAAAACAGAAAAATAGAAGAAATATTTGAATACCTTTTTTCATAAATAAAAATTTTACCAGCCGCCACCGCCACCGCCACCGCCGCCACCGCCGGAAAACCCGCCGCCGCCAGATCCTGAACCGGAACTGCTTCCCGAACTTGATGGTTGTGTAGCCGATGACTGTATCGATTGCGTCAGGCTGGAATTAAGAACACTTGCCATGGCAAAATGATTCATTGATGAGCCAACATACCAGTTGCTTTGATATTCGGTAGACATTTTCGTCAGCAGGGCATCAAATTTCTTTCCCCAAATTTCATCAACTCCCAAAACCATTGCAAAAGGTAAAAATTTCTCGAAAGATTCAGGGGTCATTGTAGGTGGATTATGAAACTTCAGCTGTTCATTTTCTGCCGCTCCCATGTACATTTTAAAGCCATCAATCAGGGATTTCTTTTTCAGTTTTTCTTCTGAAGGTCTTCTGATCAGAAACTGATAAATTATTAATGATGTAAATCCTAAGACAATAAAGATGTAACAGATATTAAAATTATTATCAATGGTAAATTCATTATGATTGAACATCAGTGCTCCCAAAACAATCAGAATAACGGTCGGAATAATCAGGAATATTTTAAATAAAACCGGGAACACTTTGAAAAGATATCCTGTGATTAAAAAACAAACCAACAGAATAACGTATAAAAATCCGCCGACAATAATCTTCTCAAATTCAGGAAACATTTTAAAACTTAAAATCAATCCGAGACCGTAAACAACAGTCATTAAAATCAATGGCAGATATAATTTGTTGGTATTATTTCCTTCATTCAATAATTTGTTATACTGATAGGTGAGAGAAGATTGAAAACTTTTAACAGTCTGTTCTATTCTTGAATTATATTGCCCATCAAATTCCACAGTGTCTACCGTTGTGAAAAGATTGTTCATCAAATTAATTTCCTCTACAGGTAATTTTTGATCTGCCTCTTTAAGTTTTTTTACCGTAAATTTTTTGGATTTAAATAAACCTAAAACGCCTGGATCTTCAGTTTCAATAATCTGAATATAGCCTTTAACAGCTAAATTAACCAAAGCTGCTGTAAGATATTTATTTTTAAAACTTTCACTGTTGATGAAACCCAAAGATGCCGGCGAAAGATCATCCGGCGAATTGAATTGTGGATAAATAATAGGTTTTTCTGGATCAACTCCATATTTTCTCCAAGTTGAAATATAATAAACGACTAAACCAAAAAACACAATAATTCCGGCAATTAAAATCCCGAATCTTTCCAGAAAAGTGGGTGGTGGCGGCGGAATCATTACCCCTTTTTTGAAACCCACTGCGATCGTTAAACCTTCTTCAGAACCCAGATTTGCAGCATTCCATTCGATGGAATGTTCCGAAAGTACTTTTACTGTACAATTTTGAGCTGTGCTTCCCTGGCTTCCTGTGTAACAAGAATTTTGTATAATCCCTGCACCTTGTGGAAGATTGACTGTCGCAGAAATCTGATCAACGGGAAAATCCCAGAAATTTCCGTTGACGTTCCAATACAACTCGTCATACTTTTCAAAAAAACCTATTTGTTTTTCTGTGGTATATTTTATTTCGTAGTCATAATCGCCCGGCTCGAGAATAATATCTTTGTTTCCGAAGTAAATTTTCAGAAAACCATCTTCATATTCTTCATGATAATCTTCATTAACGCCGTTTTTCTTTACAGAAATAATGTTGTACTGTACTTTCTGAGTTGTATTATTAATATTTCTTGTCAGCGGAAGTGATCGGAAGATCCCTCTCTTGATCTGATCCCCCAGACTGTGAACTTTTATATTTTCAGTGACAGTAATGCCTGAATTTTTATTCACAACAATATCGGCGTGAAAATTCATAATTCTCTCTCTTCCGTCGATGACAGAGAGTTGATCTACCCGCAAAGGTTCTTCCTGAGCAAAATTTAAACTAAAGAATAAAAGGAAAAGTAACTGTAAGAAATTTTTCATACATCGATTTTATTATTTGGTGGGTCGTATGATATTGCCTTTATTCATTGGTATTGATTTTTCAAACCAATCAAAGCGATTTCATTTCTTAAAATTTCACAGTCGGAACTTCTCTGTCTGCAATATTATCTAACTCAAAGAATTTGGCCTTTTCAAATTTGTACATATTGGCAACAACGTTGCTAGGGAAAGATTCTACCAATGTATTGTTTTCTCTAGCCGTTCCGTTGTAATATCTTCTTGATTTTTCGATATCGTTTTCAATGGCACTCAATTCTGCCTGCAGTTGCTGGAAGTTGGCATTCGCTTTCAAATCTGGATATTGCTCGGCTACAGCAAATAAATTGACCATTGCCTGATTCAGATTTTTCTCTGCTGCTTCTTTACCTTCCACAGAATCGGCTCCTACTGCCAAATTTCTTGCTTTGGTAACATTTTCTAAAGTTTCTCTCTCATGAGTTGCGTAGCCTTTTACCGTTTCAACCAAATTTGGAATCAGATCATGACGTTTTTTAAGCATCACATCAATACTGCTCCACGCTTCCTGAACGAGATTTTTCAGTTTTACAAGACGGTTGTAAATAGAAACACCGTACAGGACAATCAATACAAGAACTCCGACAATAATAAGTGCAATCATAATTTGTAATTTATTTTAATTTAAAAATAACGTTTTTCTCCGAGAATTGAATAAAAAAAGCGCTCAATAAATTGAACGCCCCTCAAACTATATGGACTTACAGCTTTATGAATACTTTCTGCAGGTATAATCGACCGTTGTATTCAAAAGTTTATTTTTATTCAGGAAAAATTCAAGCTCCTGAGATTCTTCTGTTGTTGCATTGACGTGTAACTGAAATGAACCAAAATTTGCTCCGTTCATATACTCAACATTTGCGCTCAGTACTCTATAGCAGATCCCCATTTGTTGGTAGATTGCATTCAAAAGATGGTCAAACTTCATTTTCCCATTCAGTTCTACTTCGATGATCAAATCTTTTTTGATAAGGTGTACATTCTTTGGCAAAGCCTGCAAATTTGGCGCAATCATAACTAAACATTTTTTAATTAAACAATACTTTCTGAATTACATTTTCGAATATTTAATAATTAATTCCTGACAAAAGTATAAAAAAATATTAGTCTACCAAATTAGTAGGGTAGTGTTTTTTTAATTTTAACATAAAAAAAGAGAAGCTCTGTGACTTCTCTCCTATTTATAGTTCTTTAATTCGTTGTATTTTATCAGACGCTGCCAACCCATTGGGATTACAGCCTGGCTCTCCTTCAGGAACTTTGAGATTTTTTTTCGCATAAAATTCTTCCCAAAAAGTATTTGTTTTACCTGTTTTTGGGTCGATAAAAGTCATAGGTTCCAGCTTAAAAATATGATCTCCCCTAAATGACCTTTCAATATAATCTGAACAGTAATAAGAGTTCTCATCTAAAATATAATTGAAATTGTAAGGTTTCCCCAACATAGAATTTGCTTTCCTGATTGCGCCAGAAATTGTGTTTTGAAACTCTGGTTTTAATCTGTATACCACTACTTTTTGTCCGTCTTTAGCCTGATCTTTTAAAAACTCATCTAGATCCTGTTTTTGGGAACCACCTTTAGGCGCAGCGTGTAGCACGAAAAGTCTATTTTTATCTTTTTGCAGAATTCCGATATGATCGAACGATGCACTTTTTTGTTTTTGAGTCACACTATTAATTGCGCCCGACAGTCCGCTTTCTTTGGCGGTTACAAAAAGTAAATCTCCATTTTTAAGACCTGAAGTTTG
This sequence comes from Chryseobacterium sp. JAH, assembly GCF_001507335.1. Lineage (GTDB taxonomy): Bacteria > Bacteroidota > Bacteroidia > Flavobacteriales > Weeksellaceae > Chryseobacterium. The sequence continues at coordinate 68,879 of NZ_LMAH01000006.1, forward strand.
CGAATTTCTACAACTCAGAAAGAAAAACAGAATTGCAAGGGAAATAAATCTTAGTAAAAATTTATTTTTTAAAATTGGTTTCATAAATATTGATCCATTCGTCTACAGTCATTTTTTCACTCAGCTCAGCGAGTAATTCAAAAGGAATTTCGTCCATTTTCTTGAAACGGATGCAGGATTTTCCCATGTCCAGCTTTCTTTTAGAATGTTTTGGAAATTCTGCCACAAACCAATCCAAAAGTTCAGGTTTTGCATAAATACCCATATGATACAGCGCAATGAAATTCTTTTGGGACGCTAATGCCATAAAAGGAAGTGGAGTACCAGGCGTACAGTGATAGCCTGCAGGATAAGTTTCTAAAGGCACGGCCCAGCCAACCATTCCGCTGCTTATACCTTTGGAAAAACCTTTTGGTAAATGATCATTGATTGTATTTAAAAGCTTTTTGAAAACCTCCTGTCTATCTTCAGGAATTTGAGAAACATAATCTTCTACTGAAATTGCTGGAATTTGCATGACTTTAAATTTAGATTTCAAATTAACAAAAATTGTAGCACATAAAAAAGCAGCCATACTTTCGTACGGCTGCCCTAAAAATAATTCAAAAAAAATAGTTTATTTCTTAATAGCTTTAGAGACAGACTGAGTTCCATCCTTAAAGTTAACTTTTACTAAATACATCCCTTCTTTCAATTCACTTACATGAATTTCTTGGGAAGCATCATCAACTAATTTCACAATACGTCCTGCAACATCGTAGATCATTACAGACTTAATATCTTTTGTTTCTGAAATATAAATAACGTCTTTGAAAGGATTTGGATGGATGGATATTTTTTTCTTAGTTTCCAAGTCTGAAGTACTAAGATTCGCCTGTTCAACAGTAAAATTATCTACATAGAAATTATAATCCGGTGTATCATTTACAGTCCCTTCATTACCATAGAAAGCAAAGACTGTATTCGGGTTTGTATACGTTGGTAAATTCAATGAGTAAGCATTCAGTGAGTTAGAAGGTGTATTATTAACATCCCAAGTCTGAAGTACAATCCAAGTAGTACCTCCATCATTAGAAATCAAGAATTGTACGACATCATCAGATCCCATCGCTGAAGCCGCAGTACCACTAAAACTTGTTACACCGTAATCAAATTTAACTTTGTACGTACCTCCAGAAAGATTAAAAGGAACAGTTTTTAGCCATCCAATCCTAGTATTACTATAAAGCTCCATTCTAATAGCTCCTGTAGTGCCATTATTTAAGAAGCCATCTGCGACCCAATACGCACTAGTTCCTGTAGGACCCGAAGCAAGTGTGCCTCCAGAAAGTGCATTTTCCCAACAGCTACCAGGAACAGTACTAAAATCATTTGTATACACAGGAACAACAGAAGCACACAATGTCTTAAACGAAATTACAGATGTCCAAAGACTCTTATCAGTTGAAGAACACACAGAACGTACCCAAACATAATAAGTAGTATTTGAAGTCAATCCACTTATTGGAGCAGATGTTGTTGTGGATGTTGTAGAATTCGTAGAATTTAACACGGTACTTGCTGTAGGATCTACATTTGATGTGCTATAATACACTTCATATCCGTTTGTAGGAACTGGTGATGGAGCTGTCCATCCTATTGTAGCAGAAAATGAAGCTATATTTGCTGATGTAACAATTGTTGGTACAAAACATGCTGGTATTTGTTCCCAATAAACATCATCCCAATAATAAGACTTACCATCTGCTGTATTTTGAACTGCTAATCTTGCGGTTGCAGGAACGGTGTTAGGAACAATAACTGTATATTCAGAATTCGTGTACGTAGTATTGGTTAAGTTTAAAGTCTGTAACAAAACAAATGTAGATGGATCAGTAGGGTTGGTAACATATCCCACCTTTAAAGCACCTGTTGCTGGACTCACCTTCGCCTTGAGTCTCAACCAATGCGTTCCAGCGTTAATATTAGAAAACTGAGGTAATACTACAGTACTTGCAGTACCAGTTGAGACAACATATTGATAAATATTTCTTGTGCCAGAAGCAGGACTGGTAGCAGAAATCGTCATACTTCCAGTACCAGCATTTCTTACCCAACAATCAGGAACTATACTTCCCGTAGTGTAAGAATCAAAATTCTCCGCCATAGAAGTCACAGGACCACAAAGTGTTTTAAATGTTCCCGAAAAAGACCATACACTTTGACTGATTGAACCACTACAATTTGATCTTACCCAATAATAATAAGTAGTGTTTGCTAAAAGAGAGCCAAGTGTTGTAGAGGTTCCGTTGAACCCCGGAATAGTAGGCGCTGTAGCTGATGTAGGTGCTGTATTTGTCGTACTATAATAGATATCATAGGTCGAAGCAGTGGTACCGGCAGGAACAGTCCATGAAACTTGAGCGGAATTAGGAGTCAAAGTTCCTACAGGCTGTAAAGTAGGAGCTGCACACGTAGAATAAACGTCTGCTGAAAAAGCAAAAATATTTGAAACCCCAGTTGAAGTTCCAACTTTCGTCACGGTAATGCTTTGGATAGGTTTTGCGTAATTGGCAGCATCTATTGTTAATAAACTCTGATAAAGTCTAGGGTTAGTGGTATTTGGCTCCAAGACTCCTGTTGATCTTGTAATCCTTCCAATACCTTGTATGGCAAAATTAACACCACCATACCAATCTAATAAGGCCTGATTAGCAAACACCTGCGTAGTATTATCAGTAAAGGTAACCGTTACATCAACATTTGAAGTACCACTACCGCTTGTAGACAACATATACAGCTTGAATGCCGGTTGCGGAGTACTAAAAGTGAATGTTCCGCTTTGACCGATAGTTGCTAGTCTTAGCGAATTATTAGCGCTTAGGCTTCCCAGTTGATAACTAAGACCTGGTGTAGAGGCAACTGCTGACACAATAGTTCCATTCACAGGAATACCATAGGTTATAGGTGTACTTGTTGAAGTCAGCTGGAAATCTGTAGCGACAAATGCAAAATCAACACCATCCACATCTATAGAGGTCGAAACCGTTGAAGGACCCACTCCGTTTGCAATTACATCAGCATTATATCCTGATGAAATTGGCATTGTTTGGTAGTTCTGGCCCAAAATAGCCGAGGAAGAAAACACCAACGACAGACTGGCGATTCTAAAAAATCGATTTATTTTCATATTACTAAATTAAGATATGCAAAAATAGTAAAAAATCAATCAAAAACATTTAAAAATAAATTTTCAATATTATTTTTTTAAACATTAACACAAAAAATACATTTTTTTAACATTCAAATTTTTAACAAAATAAAACTAAAAGTCAAATAACAATAAAACAAAGTCAATATTTATAATAAAATTTTACATAAAATCCAATACAATACAAAACATCTCTTCACCAAATAGTATTTTACTTATTAAAAATTTAATCTTATTTTTGCGCATACAAATTTTAAATAATGCCGAATATCTCAAACAGAGCACAACAGATGCCACCTTCACCGGTAAGAAAACTCGTCCCATACGCTCTTCAAGCAAAACAAAGAGGGACAAAAGTTTACCACTTAAATATTGGTCAACCTGACATCGAAACTCCGGAAACAGCTCTTAATGCTTTAAAAAATATTGATTTAAAAGTATTAGAATACGCTTTATCTGAAGGAAATATTGAGTATAGAAAAGCATTGACTGAATATTATCACTCCTTAGATTTTACAGATTTAACTCCTGACAATTTCATCGTAACCAATGGAGGATCAGAAGCTTTAAATTTTGCAATTTCTACATTATGTGACGACGGTGACGAAGTAATTATCCCTGAGCCTTATTACGCAAACTACAATGGTTTCACAAGTACCTTCAATGTAAATGTTGTCGCTGTACCTTCTACAATTGACACAGGGTTTGCATTACCTCCGATTGAAGAATTCGAGAAAAAAATCACTGCAAAAACAAGAGCAATCGTCATTTGTAACCCGGGAAATCCTACAGGATATCTTTATACAAGAGAAGAGCTACAGCAATTGTCAGACATTGCTTTAAAATACGATATCGTTATCATTTCTGACGAAGTTTACAGAGAATATGTTTATGACGGAAAACAGCAAATCTCAATGCTAGCTTTTCCTGAATTGGCAGAAAACTGTATCATCATTGATTCAGAATCTAAGCGTTATTCCATGTGTGGCGTAAGAATCGGATGCTTAATTACACGTTCTAAAAAAATTCATGATGCGGCAATGCTTTTCGCACAGGCAAGACTAAGCCCTGTACTTTTAGGACAAATCGCAGCAACTGCCGCTCATCAAAATGACGGAGCCTACATCAGAGCGGTAAGAGAAGAATACACGCACAGAAGAAATGTTTTGGTAGATCTATTAAACGCTATACCAGGTGTAATTTGCCCGAAACCTAAAGGCGCATTTTATTGTGTTGCAGAACTTCCTGTGGATGATACAGAGGTATTTGCACAGTGGTTATTAGAAAAATATTCTTTAAATAATGAAACCATCATGGTTGCGCCAGCCGGAGGTTTCTACAGCAATCCTGAATTAGGAAAAAAACAGGTGAGAATCGCATACGTTCTGAAAGAGCAGGATTTAAGAAAAAGCGTCGCAATATTACAAGCTGCGCTAGAAAATTACAATTCAGATGCACGTTATTAATACAATTTAAATATCATGTCAACAGTAAAAACAGCTAGTTTGAGAATACTCTTTTCTGCGTTTTTACTGTTGATTTTTTTTTGCTGTAGTGAAAAAAGTGCCGACAACAAAAACTCCTCAACAAATCCAGAGGAAATCACATTCATTGCATTATCAAATGTTGGCGGACAATTAGGAAGCTACAATAATATCAAAATCACTCAAGACTCCATTCATGTTGAGCGAGGAATGACAGTCAATCAAAAACACAGTGAATGGCACCAGGCGATCAGCCCTACAATTTGGAAAAACTTAAGTTTTTCTTTCAAGATCAAAGATTTAAGTTTAATTGAAAGTTCACCCAGCATTCAGCATCTCGACGGAATGGATGAAACTTTTCAAATCAAAACTACAAAGAAATCTCACGTCTTCGTCAATTCTTACAACGACAAACATTACCGGCAATTTGAGGAATTTAAAATAAAAATTGGAAATATAATTCCTAAAAAATATCAATAGATTTTATTTCTCATTTCAGCTAAAAAAAACAATTCAAAACAATCCTTTTTCAATGCAAGAAAATTTTTCTTTAAAAGCTTATAATACTTTCGGTGTAGATACAAAGGCCAGATATTTCACAGAAGTAAATTCTGTAGAAGAATTAATTGAAACCCTCAAGCTATCTGACTCTACAACTTCTCATTATAAGTTTGCCGAAGGGCTCCCACTCCTTTTTCTGGGAGGCGGAAGCAATGTTTTGTTCACAAAAGATTTTGAAGGTTTGGTAATTCAGCTTCATTTAAAAGGAATTTCAGAAGAAACAATTAGTGATAATGAAGTCTTAGTAACCGCAAAAGCTGGCGAAAACTGGCATGAATTCGTGATGTTTTGTTTAAATAAAAACTATGGCGGATTAGAGAACTTATCACTAATCCCCGGAAATGTAGGAACTTCACCGATGCAGAATATCGGAGCTTACGGAACAGAAATAAAAGATGTTTTCGTAAGCTGCAGAGTTTTAAATCTTGAAACGCTTAAAGTTGAAGAATTTGATCTTGAAAAATGCAGATTCGGCTACAGAGATTCTATTTTCAAACAAGAGGGAAAAGGAAAATACGTGATTCTGGAAGTTAGTTTTAAGTTGACAACAAAAAATCATTTCATCAAAACTGAATACGGAGCAATCAAAACAGAACTGGAAAATTTAGGAATTCAAAATCCTAGCATCCAGGACGTTTCTAAAGCTGTAATCAATATTCGCCAAAGCAAATTACCAGATCCGAAAGTCATTGGAAATGCAGGAAGTTTTTTTAAGAACCCAACGATTCCTTTGGCTCAATTTGAAGATTTAAAACACAAATTTGAAAACATTCAAGGTTACCCAAACGGTAACTTTGTGAAAGTTCCTGCCGGTTGGCTGATCGAACAATGCGGCTGGAAAGGCAAGCAAATAAGAAACGTAGCTTCTCATCAATTACAATCTTTAGTGATCATCAACGCAACAGGAAACGCAACAGGGAAGGAAATCTTTGATTTCTCGACGATGATTATTGAGTCTGTCAAGGAGAAATTCGGGATTGAATTAGAGAGGGAGGTGAATATGATTTAAATATAAAGTTCACATTTCAATTGCAAAAAAAATCACTATTTTTATTGATTCATAGCCTGTGAATTTTAAAAATTAGAGATTTTAGCAGTGAAAAATAACACACAAATGAAAATCGCCATCATCGGAGCCGGAAACATGGGATTATCTTTCTCAAAATCGTTTCTGAAATACGAGCTGATAACACCCGAAAACCTTCAGCTGATCACAAGAAATGAAGCTAAGGTTCAAAAAATATCTGAAGAGTTTCCGAAATCTAAAATTTCGATTTTTAATAATGTTAGAGAATTAGACGCAGATCTAATTATCATTGCCGTAAAACCTCAGGACTTTCAGCATGTTGCACAGAATTTCACATTTAAACTAAATGAAAGCCAAATGATTCTTTCGATCATGGCAGGAATCAAGATTGCTAAAATCCAGAAACTACTCAATCATCAATCGGTAGTAAGAGCAATGCCAAATTCACCTACTCTTTTAGGAATGGGAATTACCGGTTACACTTCGGCAGAAGGAATTGCTTTCAATGAATTGATGAATATTGAGCGTCTTTTAAACAGCACCGGACGATCAGTTTATTTAGAAAACGAAGATTTACTCGACGGTGTTACCGCATTATCGGGAAGCGGACCAGCCTATTTCTATTACATCGTTGACGCCATGATAAAGGCAGGAACTCAAATGGGAATTGACGAAAACCTCTCTAAACTTTTCGTAAAACAAACCATGCTTGGAGCCTATCACCTGATTAACAATTCCGATAAAAATCTTGAAGAACTCATCAAAGATGTTGCTTCCAAAGGCGGAACAACCGAAGCTGCTTTGAAAACTTTTGAAGACAATAATTTCAAGGAAATCCTGCAAAAAGGAATTTTAAATGCAGAAAAAAGAGCCAAGGAACTGAATGGGTAGAGATTTACAGGAAAATTAAATTTTCGTTTACATAACTAAAATTTTTAAACGCAATTCAATAAATCGACAGATTTGCCAACCTAAATAAACACCAAAAGTATTGAGAATGATATCATCTACATCAAAAACTCCCAATCTTGAAAAATACTGAAGCGCTTCTACAATCACAACTGCAGAAACAAAAGCTATGATCAAACTTTTAAGATCTTTTAACTGAGGAAAAAACCACCCTAAAAACCCGAAAGGAACAAACATCACTATATTTCCGATAACAATTTTAATGATATCAAACCAACTTATTGTATCCTGAATAAACCAGACAGTCGAAACAACCGGCTTTATCCTTACAATATTGTCATCATATCGAAATCTTCCCATTCCGAAAAACATCAGATAGAGCAGAAAAATCGTGTATGGCCAAATGATGAATTTATAAAATTTCTTTAACATCATTTGCAAAGTTATTCATTTCAAAAGCATTAAATTTGTGTGTTAAAATAATTTAATGAAATACGTTTTACTTACGCTCATTTCAGCGATGCTTTTGTCCATTTCGTGGCCCACGTACGGAATTCCGTTTTTTATTTTTTTTGCACTTGTTCCGCTTTTAATGATGGAACATGGTGTTTCCAAATTTTCTAATTTCAATAGAAAAAGCTGGGTCGTTTTCGGACTTTCCTACCTCTGCTTTATTATTTGGAATATCGTGACAACTGGTTGGCTGTATGGTTCAAAAAACCCAGACGGCAGTCATTCTATACTTGCGGTTGTTTTTCCTGTACTAGTCAATTCATTTTTATATTCACTGGTATTTCAATGTTATCACTGGTACAAAAATGCACAGGGAAGCTATTGGGGACTCGCTTTTTTCGTTGCGATCTGGATGAGTTTTGAGAAATTTCATTTGAACTGGGAATTTACATGGCCTTGGCTGAACTTAGGAAATGTTTTTTCAGATTACCCACAGTTTATTCAATGGTATGATACTTTAGGTTCCACCGGAGGAAGTTTTTGGATTTTACTGATTAATGTCTTGATATTTTATACCATCAGAGTTTTTGAAGCAGGAAGAAAAAGAAAAGATCTCATCAGAAATTCATCGATTATTGCTTTACTGATCATTCTTCCGATAATTATTTCTTTGGTTAAATTTAATAACTTTGATGAGAAACCAATCGGCCAGGTTAATGTTCTGATGCTACAACCAGCACTTGACCCCTATGCGGAAAAATATTCCAAAGACAGCGCTACCATCGTTAAAGAACTTTTGGTACTTGCTGAAGAAAACACCAAAGGTAAAATAGACTATTATATAGCCCCTGAAACCGCAATTCCCGGAAGAGGCTCTATTTCAGAAACAGCATTTGAAAAAAGCGGACTTTTGAATGATGTAAAAGGATTTTTAACAAAACATCCAGGCTCTGTTTTTACAACAGGAATCTCATCTCACCGTCTTTATAAACCTGGAGAAAATGTACCCAAAGAAGCCTATCAGATCAATCCCCAATTATGGGTTGAAAGTTATAATTCTGCGGTACAAATTATTCCCAATCAGAAAGTAGAGGTTTATCACAAGGGCAAATTGGTTCCAGGTGTTGAAATATTCCCTTACATGAGCGTTTTTAAGCCGCTTTTGGGTGACGCTATGATCAATTTAGGCGGAACTGTAGCATCTTTAGGAACAGACAAAGAACGTGTGGCTTTTTCAAATCCATTCAACAAAGGAAAAATAGCACCAATCATTTGTTATGAAAGTATTTATGGAGAATTCGTTACCGAATACGTTAAAAAAGGAGCTAATTTCCTGGCAATCGTCACAAATGATTCTTGGTGGGGCGTTACAGAAGGACACAAGCAACTTTTATCTTATGCACGACTGAGAGCCATTGAAACAAGAAGAGAAATTGCTAGATCTGCCAACAGCGGAATTTCTGCTCACATCAATGCTAAGGGCGAAATTTTAGAAGATACTTTTTACGGCGATCAAACCGCTCTGTTTGCAAAAGTAAATCTTTATGATCAAGAAACTTTTTACGTAAAAGCAGGAGATCTTCTAACCAGATTTTCAATATTTTCTTTAGGCTTTCTGCTGTTTTATTTTTTAATTAAAAAATTTCAGGATAAATGGCAGAAAAAGAAAGCCTAATTGAAAAAATATTTTCTACGATATTTTTTTAAACACAATAGTTTGAAACAGCTAAATACCGCTGTATTAAAGTAATATTAATTTAAAATCGGTTCAGGATAAAAATAAAAGACAAATATTTATTATAAAAGTTTTACATAAAACTTGTCTGTCTAAAAAATTATTCGTTATTTTGCAACCTCAAATATTATACAAATAAGAACATCGAGATATGTCAAGAATTTGCCAGATAACAGGAAAGCGTGCAATGGTTGGTAACAACGTTTCCCACGCTAATAACAAAACGAAGCGTCGTTTTGAAATTAACTTATTGGAGAAGAAATTTTACCTTCCAGAGCAAGATAAGCACGTTACTTTAAAAGTTTCAGCTCATGGATTGAGAATCATTAACAAGATTGGAATCGAAGAAGCTATCGAAAGAGGCATCAGAGAAGGATTGATTAAAAAGAACTAAATCATGGCAAAAAAAGGAAACAGAGTTCAAGTAATTCTTGAATGTACAGAGCACAAAGAAAGTGGTATGCCAGGAATGTCTAGATACATTTCTACAAAAAATAAAAAGAACACTACAGAGAGATTGGAATTGAAAAAATACAATCCGGTTCTTAAGAAATCTACCCTTCACAAAGAAATCAAGTAATTTATAAATATAATTTACCATGGCAAAGAAAGTAGTAGCAACCCTACAAAGCGGACAGTCAAAAAAAATGACTAAAGTTGTGAAAATGGTGAAGTCTTCTAAATCAGAAGCTTACGTTTTCGAAGAAAAAGTAATGAATGCAGACGAAGTTGACGCTTATTTGAAAAAATAATCTGTTACTTTATTTACAATACAGAAACTACTCATATTTTGGGTAGTTTTTTTGCTATCTTTGTATGTACAAGACAAAGTAAGCTTATAAAAATGAAAATTCTAAGATGAGTTGGTTTAAAAATATTTTTAAAAAAGAAGAAAAAGAAACTTTAGATAAAGGTTTGGAAAAATCGAATCAGGGGTTCTTTGAAAAAATGACAAAAGCCGTAGTCGGCAAAAGCAAAGTAGATGACGAGGTTCTTGATGATCTTGAAGAAATACTTATCGCTTCCGATGTAGGCGCGTCTACCACCATCAAAATCATCCAGAGAATAGAAGAACGTATCGCGAGAGATAAGTACGTCAACACGAGCGAACTGGACCGCATTCTTCGCGAGGAAATCTCAGGTCTGTTATTAGAAAACCCACAGGCAAACACTGGAAACATCGACACTTCAAAAAAACCTTATGTCATCATGGTCGTAGGAGTAAACGGTGTAGGAAAAACAACCACAATCGGAAAATTAGCTCATCAATTTAAAGCTGATGGAAAAAAAGTAATTCTGGGCGCAGGAGATACTTTCCGTGCTGCTGCTGTAGATCAGCTGACGATTTGGAGCGAAAGAGCCGGAGTAACAATTGTGAAGCAGGAAATGGGCTCTGACCCAGCTTCGGTTGCTTTTGACACTGTACAAAGTGCCGTCGCTCAAAATGCCGATGTAGTAATCATAGATACAGCAGGAAGACTTCACAATAAAATTAATTTGATGAATGAGCTTTCTAAGATTAAAAGAGTAATGCAGAAAGTAATTCCTGATGCTCCGCACGAGATTTTATTGGTATTGGATGGCTCAACAGGGCAAAACGCATTTGAACAGGCAAAACAATTCACTGCTGCGACTGAAGTTAACGCTTTGGCAGTTACAAAATTAGACGGAACCGCAAAAGGCGGTGTGGTCATCGGAATTTCTGATCAGTTTCAGATTCCCGTGAAATACATCGGTGTTGGCGAGAAGATGCAGGACTTACAATTATTTAATGGTACAGAGTTTGTAGATTCATTCTTCAAGAAGAGATAACTCATCTTTATTTCTTGAAAAATAAACCAAATTAATTAACATTAAAAAATTTAAACTATGGGGATTTTAACATGGATCATTTTCGGCCTTATCGCAGGCGCAATCGCAAAAGCACTTCATCCTGGAAATGACCCAGGAGGTTGGGTGATAACAATCATCATTGGTATATTGGGAAGTATGCTTGGAGGATGGATAGGATCTATGATATTCGGAGTGGATGTTACAGGATTCAACCTTTCAAGTTTCCTTGTAGCAATTGGAGGTTCAGTTCTTCTACTTGCAATTTATAGGATGGTAAGTAAGAAATAACAAACTATAACAAAATAAAAATCCGGATTTGAAATTTCAAATCCGGATTTTTTATGAACAATATAATTTAGTTGATTTTAATTTGATAAGGCATTTCCATTTTAACCTCAGACTTCAGTTTCTTATCTGTAATCTGCTCTAAAATTTCATAGTTTGCTTTACCAATTTTATTTTTGATCACTCTTGCAGAGATATCATCTTCATTTAAATCTGAAAATATCTGCTCAAAAGCTGTCATTTTCTTTGGATATGAAGAAACATTATATTTTTTTAAATTTGCTTTCTGTGCTGCAAATTTTACGGCATCTTCCAAACTTCCTAGTTCATCTACTAAACCGATCTGCTTTGCACGAGTGCCACTCCACACTCTACCACCACCGACAGCATCGATATCTTCAAAAGATTTTTTCCTGTTTTGCGTTACAAAGTGTACAAATCTTTTATAAGTTCCCTCAACACTTCTGGTCATTAAATTTACTCCATAAGGTGTCAATCCGTTTAATGAAGAATAATACGCTGCATTGGCATTGGTAGCAACAATATCAGAACGCACGCCGTTTTTGTTGGCCAAATCTTTGAAATAAGGTAGAACTCCAAAAACACCTATAGACCCTGTAAGTGTATTGGGTTCAGAGTAGATTTTATCTGCAGCCATGGCAATATAATAACCACCGGATGCCGCATAATCACCGAAAGAAACAACCAAGGGCTTTTTCTTTTTTAACTGTTGAAGTTCGAACAAAATCTCATCCGAAGCATTTGCGCTTCCTCCTGGAGAATTAATTCTCAATACCACAGCTTTTACTTTTTTATCATCCTGAAGATCTTTAATATATTTAATGTATTTCTCAGAATAAATATCACTGTACCCATCACCGCTATTAATAGAACCGGAAGCATAAAGTACCGCCACTTTTTCTCCTGATTTATCATCATCAGAGAAAGAGTCTATATATTTTGTTAGAGAAATTTTATTTAATTTATCATCTCCCTTCAAACTCAACTTTGTTCTGATCATCTGATCATACTCACTTTTTTGAATCAGCTTGTCGGTCAATTTATATTGCACACTTAAATCAGGAATCATTCCGTATAAACTGTCTACTACAGTTCTGAACTGATTCACATCCATCTTTCTAGACGCAGCAATTTTAGAAGATGTATTATTCCAGATATCATTAAGAAGCGTACTTAATTGCTCCTTATTTTCAGGTGAAATATCGTTTCTTAAAAACGGTTCAACCGCAGATTTAAATTTTCCGTGACGGATTACTTCAATACCTATTCCGTATTTTTCCGCAAAATCTTTAAAGAAAGTAACTTCTGTTGAAAGACCTTTCAACTCAATACCGCCAGAAGGATTCAGATAGTAACGGTCAGCAACAGATCCTAAATAGTAAGAAGATTGAGAAACAGTATTACCATAAGCATAGACAAATTTTCCACTTTTCTTAAAATCCTCAATTGCAGACCTCAAATCATCAATCTGTGTAATTCCTGCATTAAGATTGTCAACCTCAATACTAATTCCTTTGATATTATCATCTGCTTTCGCTTTTCTTACCGCTTCTAAAACATCATATATCAAAATGCTTGTATTTTTCTTGTTTACACTGAAGATACTTTGCTGATCCTCTGTGGGACTGTCGATGATATCGGTATTCAGATTAATCGTTAAAACAGAATTCTTTTTTACACTCACAGATTTCTCATCACTCATTGACCCAAAAACTATCATGATGATAAAAAAGAAGAAAAACACCGCACACAGTACCACAATTGCTACTATATTTGCCAAAACATTTTTAAAGAAACTCTTCATAAAATAATCATTTTTCAATATGTCGCAGCATAAGGTCGTTTTGTTACTTGGAAGTAACATTGGTGATAAAAAAAATAATATTAATACTGCATTAAATAAACTAAAGGAAGCAGGAGATCTATTAAAAAACAGTGAATATTTAACATCTGAGGCAGTAGAATTTGTAAGTTCCAATAATTTTTGTAATATTGCAACAATAATGTTTACTCATTTTTCGCCTATTCAGTTACTTAATTACATAAAGAAAATTGAAATTGACATGGGTAGAGTTAATGATTCAATAGTATCAGGTGGTTATACAGATAGAATTATAGATATAGATATCATTACGTTTAATGGGTTGAAATTCACTTCCAAAAGATTAGAAATCCCTCATAAAAAACATCTTTTCGAAAGGGAATTCTCCAGAATATTATTAAAAGATTTTATTTAATCATAATAAAAAACATTGTATGAAATTAGGTTTACTATTATTGGTGACATTACCTATAGCTACTTATGCTCAAGACAGTATAGCAGTTAGTACTTCAGACCAGTACCCCAATACGTTCTCTTCTGGTTCTGCAAATATTCAAAAATTTGACAATAAAGCAAGAAAATTCAATGATTGGTCTATATCAATTGGTGGAGGTCCTGCTTTTATGACTTTTGCTGATGTAACTTCATTTCACGAAGACAAAATCAATTGGGGTTGGAATGCTTATGCAAGTGTAGACAAGCAAATTACACACACTTTTGGTTTGAGTTTACAATACCAAATGGGTGAAACCAAGCAACAAGCTCAACTTCCGACCAACCCTGCTGCCGGAATTGCCAATGCGTGGACTAAATTCCATCAGGTTTCCCTTTTAGGAGATGTGAATTTTTCAAATCTTTTGAGAAGGGTTGATAACAAATCACCTTTTAGATGGGCTCTTCATGGTTATTTAGGTGGAGGTTTGATGGGTTTTAAAACAGAATTAATAGACGCTGATGCTTCTAGATGGAGTACGAACCCACCAAGAATCCCTATTATGAACGATCAGAAACTTGGCATAGAATCATTCTTTATGCAGGCAGGTCTTGGTTTGAAATATAATGTATCAAAATTGATTGATGTTGAAGCAAGGGTAATGTATATTAATAGCTTCGATGAAGAATTTGACGGTGGCGGTGAAGGCAGATCTCTTGATACGCCAGCCGGAGACAGAATAAATTACAACCTGATAAATGACTCATACTCAGACGCGATGATGGCATTTAATCTTGGATTATCATTTAAATTAGGGAAACATCAAACACATCTATCTTGGCACGATCCTTTACAGGAAATATACTATAGAAGCCATGTACTAGAAAACACCGCAGCTGAGTTTGTGGTATGTGAAAAAGGTGACAATGACAACGATGGTGTTTGTGATGACTGGGACAGAGAATTGAACACACCTTCCGGGGCAAGAGTAGATGGTTCTGGAATAGCTTTAGATATGGATCTTGACGGTGTAATTGACTTATATGATAAGTGCGTTACAGTAGCTGGATCTACCGATAATAATGGTTGCCCAAAGTAATCAGATTATCAAAAAAAACAAACATTTAATAACTAAATAAAAAAATACACTATGAAATTAAGTTTAGCAATTGTTGCATTGGCTTTAGCAGTTCCAACTGCAGGGTTTGCACAGGATTCAATAGCGGTAGTTTCAAATGAAGGATATCCAAATACATTCTCATCAGGCTCTGCGAATATATCCCCGTTTACACAAAAATCTAAAAGATTTAACGATTGGGCTATATCTTTTGGAGCAGGTGTCCCTTTAATGCAGTCAGCAGATTTGACATCAATAAAAAACGGTAACGGAAAAAATCTTTTTGGTTATTCTGCTTACGTAAGTGTTGATAAAGCAATTACACATGCATTTGGGATCAATCTTCAATATGATAGAGGTGAGACCAGACAGGGATATTTCAACACTAAAGATCCTGCTGTAAACGGACAAGAAGGAGCTAGAACCCAATATGATGCAATCTCTGTATTGGGAGATATTAACTTTTCAAATCTTCTAAGGAGAGTTGATAATAAATCTACATTCAGATGGGCACTGCACGGATACGCAGGTGTAGGAACATTAGCATATAGAGCTTATTTAAAAGATGCTGCAGGTCAGAGATTAATGACTGAGGTTAAGCCTTTTAAATTTGATTCATTCTTTGGTCAAGCCGGTGCTGGACTTAAATTTAAAGTAAACAGAAGAATAGATCTAGAGACTAGATTGATGTATGTTGTAACTACTGATGATCAATTTGACGGTGGTGGTGCACAATACAGCACAATCAACAAAAGAGAAGATCAGGTTTCTGACAACTTCTTCAATGCTACAGTAGGTCTATCTTTGAAACTAGGAAAACACGAATCACACTTGATGTGGCACGATCCATTGCAGGAAATTTACTATAAACTAGATGTTTTAGCTGATAAAAACCAAGATATCGAAGTTTGTAAGAAAGGAGATACTGATAACGACGGTGTTTGTGACGATTGGGACAGACAGCTTGATACTCCTGCCGGTGCAAGAGTTGATGGTGCTGGTGTTGCTCTTGATGCAGATCTAGATGGTGTAATTGATCTTTACGACAAGTGTGTAACGGTACCTGGACCCGTAGAAAATGACGGTTGTCCGCTTACTCCTACTACACCAACAGGTCCTGTAGTTGAGACTGAAAGAACTATGGAAGGAATTGAGTTTGACTTAAATTCTGACAGAATCTTACCTTCAAACACACCTATTCTTAATAATGCTGTTAGCTATATCAATTCTTCGAACGGTGCTTATACTGTAATTGGAGCAACTGATACAAGAGCTTCTGATGCGTATAATCAAAAATTATCTGAAAGAAGAGCAAACAGTGTGAAAAACTATTTGATTAAAAATGGTGTAGATTCTTCTAAAATCAACGCAGTAGGTAGAGGTGAAAAAGACCTTAAATATCCTGAGTGTGACCCAGCTACTAAATGTCCTGAGTGGAAAAACAGAGCAAACAGAAGAGTTTATTTCGAAGCTAAATAATAAACTTCTTATATATTTTAAAAGTCACGCATTGCGTGACTTTTTTTGTTAAATTAGTTTCTATATTTTTACAGGATGATTTCTTCTCACGATTTCCAGGAACTGAAAAATAAAACCCTTAAACATTTTTGGGGCTATGATACCTTTAGAGATTCTCAGGGCGATATCATCGATTCTGTCATCACGGGAAATGATACTTTGGTACTTTTACCAACCGGTGCGGGGAAATCTCTTTGTTATCAACTCCCGGCTTTGTTAAGAGAGGGTGTTTGCTTGGTTATTTCTCCTCTGTTAGCATTAATGAAAGATCAGGTCAATCAGCTGAAATTTAGAGGAATTGAAGCGGAGTATTTATCCTCAGAACTCGATGATTTCGATGCGGAAGTTATTTACAACCGCTGTAAAGATGGTTTAACAAAACTACTCTACGTTTCACCGGAAAGGCTGACCAATTTTCAGTTTATTCAGCAGATGGAGGAAATTCAACTTTCATTTATTGCAGTCGATGAAGCGCACTGTATTTCAGAATGGGGACAAGATTTCAGGCCGAGTTATCAAAACATAAAAGATTTCAGAAAAAATAATCCTGAAATTACTTGTCTTGCGTTAACCGCTACAGCTACGCCAAAAGTTTTAGAGGAAATTAAAAACAAGCTTGAATTAAAAAAGCCTAATGTCTTCCAAAAAAGTTTTAAGCGAAGCAATATCAAAATTTTTTTCGAGGAAGTTTCCGACAAATATCAGAGGATTTTTAACATTTTGAAATATGCAAAAGAATCCGGAATCATCTATGTACGAACAAGAAAAGATGCAGAGTTGCTCACAGAATATCTTCATAGAAATAAGATAAGCAACGTAGATTACTACCATGCAGGATTAACAACGAAAGAAAAAAACGAAAGACAGAATTTCTGGAACAACAGTGATGAGAATGTATTAATTTCTACCAACGCATTCGGGATGGGTATCGATAAAGACAACGTTCGTTTCGTTATCCACTTCTCCCCTTCTCAGTCGATTGAAAATTATTATCAGGAAATTGGTCGTGCCGGAAGAGACGGAAAGAAAAGTTTTGCGTTCATGCTTTGGGATCAGCAGGAAATTCTAAATTTTGATCAGATTCTTAGAAATCAAATTCCAAATAAAGCTGAATTTTTGAAGATTATCTCCTATTTATATTCTAAATTTCAGGTAGCTGAATTTGAACTTCCCGAAAAGGTTTTTCAATTAAATATTTCCGGAATTCAAAACTTCACCAAACTTTCAACTGCTAAAATTAAAAACGTCTTAAATTTTCTACATACTCAGGAAATCATTTATTATAACAGCAATAAAAGTTTGTCATCTTTGGAACTTTCAATAAAAGCTGACGAAATTGATCAGATTCCTCAGAAAGATGCCTATTTTGTTGAGCTTCTTTTACGCACCGTCTCAGGCATTACGACACACAAAGTAATGTTCAGTGAGCAAAAAGTCAGCGATAAAATCGGAGTAAGCATTCATTTAATCAAAGAAAGATTAAAAGAACTACAACAGAAAAATTATCTTGAATACATCGACGGTGCTTTGGCAAGTGTAAAATTTCTCAAACCAAGAGATGAAAGGGTGACAAATAGTATGTATTGGAAACTGTTTGAACAGATTCAAAAAAATAAAATTCAAAAGTGGGAAGAAATGAAATTCTACATCGAAGATTCTACCTACTGTAAAATGAAATTGATTCTTGCTTACTTTGGTGAAAAAAATTCAAAAAACTGTGGACAGTGTACAGTTTGTGAAAAAAATAAAAAATCTATTTTTGGAAAAAATATGTCTTCGGAAATTGTCAATCTACTAGCTGAAAAACCGGCAACCATTGAAGAACTTTCGATTCAGTTAAATTTTCATGCAAAAGAAGATATTTTAGAAAGTCTCATCTTTCTTCTTGATTCAGGAAAAGTAAAAATGCTGAACTTTCGAACGTACGCGCTGAAATAAGCAATCCTAAAGACTTTCCATTTTTAATCTTTTATTTTTTAAATAAATCAAAGACCTTTATCTTTGCATCATGAAATCATTGAAAGTCGTTTTTTTTGGTACACCCGAGTTTGCAAAGACAGCTTTAGAAGCTATCCATCAGTCAAATCACGAGGTAGTAGGCGTTGTGACCGTTGCTGACAAAGCGAGTGGACGCGGACAGAAAATCAATCAATCAGCTGTAAAGGTATTTGCCGCTGAAAATAATCTACACATCTTACAGCCCGAAAAATTAAGAAACCCAGAGTTTTTAGAAGAAATAAAAAGTTTAAATGCTGACGTTTTCGTTGTCGTTGCGTTCCGGATGATGCCGAAAATCTTGTTTGAAATGCCTGAACTGGGAACTTTCAATCTTCATGCTTCTTTGCTTCCTGATTATCGTGGAGCTGCACCCATCAATTATGCAGTGATCAATGGTGAAGAAAAAACCGGAGCCACTACATTTTTCATCAATGAAAAAATTGATGAAGGAAACATTCTTTTACAAGAAGAAATCGAAATTTTACCCGATGAAAATGCTGGAAGTCTTCACGACAGACTTATGGAAATGGGCGCAAAATTAATCGTAAAAACGCTTGATGGCTTATCTGAAAATTCAATCACAGAAAAACCTCAACCCCAGGTTGAATATCCAAAAAACGCCTTTAAAATCTTTAAAGAAGATACCAGAATTGACTTTAGTAAAAATTCAAAAGAAGTTCATCAGTTTATTTTAGGAATGTCACCTTATCCCGCAGCTTTCACTACTTTGAAAATCGGGGAAGAACATAAAGGCCTGAAAATTTACGGTGGAAAATTTGAAGTTGTAAATCATGGAAAAACTTCCGGAACTTTAGATATTTCAAAAAACGAATTTAAAATTTACACAAAAGACGGAATTTATTTTCCTCTGGAACTACAATTAGAAGGAAAGAAAAGAATGAATGTGAAAGATTTCCTCAACGGATTTAGAAATTTCGACGAAATAAAAATGGCTTGATTTTATCAAGCCATTTTTTATTTTGAACTGTGAATCGCAAATTTTGCTTCACAAGAGAATTCTAACAATATCAAAAATTGACAATAAAGTGAATTCATAATTAAAATTTCACTTTACAGCTGCACCATCTCCGTTACCTCAACATCATAACCACCAACTTGTGGTTTTACGTTAGGATTCTGAGTGATTACTTTAAATTTATTAATTCCTAAATTCTTTAATATCTGAGTTCCGATACCGTAATCACGGTAATTGAAAGATGCAGTCGGGTGTTTTTGCTGACCATCCTGATAATTCAAGAACTGCTGTAGCTTTCTCAATGTATTTTCAGAATTGGACACGTTATTAATAAAAATAATCGCTCCTTTTCCAGCTTCATTGATCATGCCGGTTACTTTTTCCAATTGAGGCTTTTCACCATTGTTTAATCTGGTTAAAACATCAAAATAAGAATCAGAAGACTGTACTCTCACCAACACAGGTTCGTCAACCGTCCAAGATCCTTTCGTTAAAGCAAAGTGAATCTGATCGTTAGAAGTTTCTCTGAAAGCTAAGAAATCAAACTCACCATAAGCAGTTTTCACTTCTCTTTCTTCAATTCTTTCAATTAAATTTCCCTTTTTAAGCTGATAATGAATCAAATCTTCGATGGAAACGATTTTCATATCATGTTTCTGTGCGAAAGCATACAGTTCCGGCAAACGAGACATACTTCCGTCTTCGTTCATGATTTCACAGATCACACCACCCTCTTTTAAACCTGCCAAACAAGTTAAATCGACAGCAGCTTCAGTATGTCCTGCTCTTTTCAAAACTCCACCTTTTTTAGCACGCAACGGGAAAATATGACCCGGACGCATAAAGTCAGTAGGCTTAGCCTTTTCATCCATCAAAGCCAAGATTGTTTTCGCTCTGTCACCTGCAGAAATTCCGGTAGAAGTACCGTCACCCAAAAGATCGACAGATACAGTAAATGCAGTCTCTTTAGGATCACTGCTTCTGCTTACCATGATATCCAAACCAAGTTCGTCGCACCTTTTTTCAGGAAGCGGCATACAAATTAGCCCCCTTCCGTGATACGCCATAAAATTGATAAGTTCTGGAGTCGTCAATTCGGCAGCACAAAGAAAATCTCCTTCATTTTCTCTGTCTTCATCGTCCACTACTATGATTATTTTACCATTTTTAAGGTCTTCAATAGCCTCTGGAATAGTATTTAATTTAAAATCAGACATTTTTACTTTAATTTTCGCAAAGATACTCATAAAAATAAGCATCAACAATTAATATGGATGGTTTGTTACGCATTGAATAAAGAGTCTGCAGCTCTTTTAATAATCCTGTAAGATTCTAATCTTTTTTGATGATCATAGATATGAGAATTGATCATTAATTCATCCACCTGATATCTTTCGTGAAAGGCTTTAAGCTGCTCAGTGATCTCCTCTTGATTACCGATGAAACTGAATTTCAGTTTCTGCAAAACCATCGATTTTTCCATTGCCGACCAAATGGCATCCATATCCTCCACCGGCGCAGGAAAAGGTTTTCTGTCATTTCTGATGATATTGGTAAATGCCTGAAACAATGTCGTAGAAAGCAAATGCGCTTCTTCAGAAGTTTCTGCGGCTACTCCATTCACACAGGCGATAATGTAGGGTTTGTCTAAATATTGTGAAGGCTCAAAATGTTCTCTGTAAATTTTAAAAGCCATTTCCATCTGTTCCGGAGCGAAATGTCCTGCAAAAGCATACGGAAGACCCAATTCAGCGGCCAACCAAGCACTGTCAGTACTTGAACCTAAAATATACATTGGAATATCTAAACCTTCACCTGGAATCGCACGCACCAATGCGTTTGAGTTTTCTTCAGAAAAATATCGCTGTAATTCTAAAATCTGTCTGGGGAACTGTTCATTGATAATGGCGGGATTTCTTCCCAAAGCCTGAGCCGTTAAACCATCGGTTCCGGGAGCTCGTCCCAAACCTAAATCTATTCTTCCGGGGAAAAGTGATTCCAGGGTTCCGAATTGTTCGGCAATCACCAATGAACTGTGATTGGGAAGCATAATTCCACCTGAACCGACTCGGATTTTTTTTGTTCCGTTGGCAATAAACCCTATCAGAACCGAAGTTGCCGAACTGGCAATGCTTTCCATATTGTGATGTTCGGCAAGCCAGAATCTTTTATAGTTTAAATCTTCAGCAAAGTTTGCCAAAGACAAACTGTCCTGAAAAGTATCATTAATGCTTTTTCCTTGCTTTACGGGAGCAAGGTCTAAAACAGATATTTCAAAGTTTTTCATATGTATACATTTTTCTTTTAGGAAAATGAAATACAAATTTAAAGTTAATAAATCGCATTGGTTACTTTTTGTAATTGATAGGGTGGATTGTATAGTTCATGAAAAAACTATTAGATATTTATTTAATTCAAAATCTAAAATTATAATGAAATCAATAATAGAAGAATACAAAGATTTGCAATAGAAAATTTAATGGATGTCTTCAAACTTCAAGACAAAAAAAAACATTTTCATAAAGATTAGTTAAAAATGAACTTATAATCCTCAGAAATAAAATTGCAGCACATCCATCAAACTACAAAGATATTAAGCAAAACTCCGAGCATAAATTTGATGTGTATGAAATATGTCGTTCCGATCTTGAAATAGGTCAAATCAAACTATTAAGAAATCAAAACAACTTTGAAAAATATGATTTAAATAATTCTATTAAAGATTTTGATGAACTTATTGAAGAGATACTCTAACAAATAATAGGTAAAATAATTAAAAAGTTATTTAAAAATCAGGGTAAGCACTATATTAAATATCAAAAAATCAATCTAATAAGAGGTTGAGCAATTATTACTGGAGACACCATAATAAAGTTTACCTAAATTAAGACCTCCCTTTCTCTTTCAAAAAATTAAAATGATTTATCAAAATCCTGATTTCATTAAAATCAAAATCATTAGGCAATGCCGTTTTCCATTCGTTTAAAGTTTCTTTCGGATCAGTTTTAAAAGCTTTTTCGAATGTTTTAATTTTATCTGAAGTGATTACTCTCGACAAATCAAGCAAACCCTGCTCGGCAAATCTTGCCAAATGCCCCAAAACCGTTTCTTTGACCAAACCTCTTTCCAAAGCGATTTCTGAAATGGTTTTTCCCTGTTCAAACAATTGGAAAGTCAGAACCTGAGACGGAACTTTCGCAATCTTCATGCTGACTTCTTTGTCGTTTTTTTCGTCTAAAAGTTTCGTTTCCAGAAGATGAGCGGTTTTCAGACCATTCAGATATTCTTCAATATCTTCCAGCCAGCTTCTCAATTCTTCATTATAATTTTTCAGACCTTTCACTCCTTTTATTTCGGAATAAAATTCTTTCAGCGGACTGAAAACTTTATCCTTCACTTCACTGAAAAAGAAATTAACAGCACCTTTGGTCTTACTTTCAATCTCGCTCCATTCCTCAGTTTGGTTAATGAAATTGTTTACTTTCTGGAAAATAATCCGTTCTAATTTTTCAAAAATCTTACCCAAATTAACAACGTCACGTTTCAGTTGAAGATACAACTGCTTAGATTTCGCATGATCGATGCTTTTGGTGGTAATCGAAAGATTATTCCACAACTCCACTTCTCTTAAAAGCCATTGAGAATCTACAGAACGAAGCACTTTTCTGATGCTGTAATCATATTTTTCTCTGTTCAGAATTTCTTCCACATTGTCATTGGCAAAAGTTGCGCCTTGAAACTGCAGAATTCTGTTGTCTTTAAAAATAACTTCAGGAGTGATTTTAGATTTTAAAACAATACCTTCCAAAGTTCGGCAACGCGATAAAGCAACATACACCTGACCTGCAGTGAAACTTTTTCCCGCATCAATAATCACTTTATCAAACGTCAAACCCTGACTTTTATGAATCGTGACCGCCCAAGCTAATTTTATTGGAAACTGCTCGAAACTTCCTAAAACTTCTTCTTTAATATTTTTTTCTCCGTCTAAAGAATATTTTTTCTGTTCCCAGACTTCTCTTTTTACGGTAATCTCTCGCTCACTGCCTTCAAGAACAACTTTAATTTCTTTTTCATCTAAAGCTGAAATTTCACCCAATTTTCCGTTAAAATATTTCTTCTCTCCTGAGATATCATTTCTGATAAACATAACCTGAGCGCCAATTTTCAACTCTAAGAACTGCTCGTTTGGATATTGGTTTTCTTTAAACTCACCAAAAAGTTTTGCTTCAAATGTAGAAGGAGAAACTTTTATCTCTGCCAACTTTTGCTGATTGATATCGTCTGCCAATTTGTTGTGCGAACAGAGATAAATGTAAGAATCTTCACCCGCATTAAAACCTGGATTAAATCTTTCATTTAAATGTTCAAAATCAATATTGGCAACATCGCCGTCACGGATTGCGTTGAGAATTTCAAGAAATTCCTCATCAGTTTGACGGTACACTTTGGTCAGTTCAATGGTTAATAATGGGATATCTTTGATCGCAAGACTATCAAAAAAGAAAGGAGACTGGTAAAACATTTTTAAAATATGCTCATCTCTCACCACAGGCGGAAGCTGATACAAATCTCCGATGAATAACATCTGAATACCTCCAAAACGCTGATTATTTCGTCGGATAAAACGAAGTGAAAAATCCATCATATCCAAAACATCGGCGCGCAGCATCGAGACTTCATCAATAATCAGAACTTCAACCTCTCGCAAAAGCTTGAGTTTGTCTTTTCTGTATTTAAAATGTTGTTGAAGATCTGCAATATTATTTCCTAAACTTCCATCAACCCTGTCTGTTGTCGGCAAAAAAGTACGCAAAGGCAATCCAAACATCGAATGAATAGTTACTCCACCTGCATTGATTGCAGCAATCCCTGTAGGCGCTACGACGATGTGTTTTTTCCGTGTTTTTTTTACAAATTCGTTAAGGAATGTTGTCTTTCCCGTTCCTGCTTTTCCGGTAAGAAAAACACTTCGGTTGGTATGTTCTATTAAGTCAAAAAAATGATTATTCATCGCTGCAAAATTACAAAAAATGAAAGTAAGGAACGAAATTTGATGACCACTAAAAAAAGTAATTATGAAAAACTTAATGCTAAAAATTCCTGCAGTTGTTTTATTTGCAATTCTCACCATGCTTTCGTGCAAATCTGCACAAAGCAATGATCCTGCAGATATGCCAAAAGATATTTCGGAAAGACCAGCTGATGAGAGTTCTCAGAAGTATGATGAAGCACAACTTGATAAATTAAAAGCTTCAATAGAAGCAATGGTTGCTAAAGAAAAATGTACCAATGCTGCAGATTGGGCATTCTCTCCTATTGGAACAAAAGCTTGTGGTGGCCCTGTTTCCTACATCGCTTATCCTAAAAAAAGTGATGCGACGATACTTCCTAAAATTGAAGAATACACACAGAAGATGTCTGAATTTAATAAAAAATACAGCATTACCTCAGACTGTATGATGCCTGCCGAGCCTAGCGGCGTGAAATGCCAAGCTGAAAAAGCAGTTTTGATTTATCCTTAATCAAGTAATTTTAATTATAAAAGAAGCTCTGACTAAAATTTAGTTCAGAGCTTTTATATTTTTGCATGATTAAAAATAGGTTTTGGCTAAAGCCACAGACTTACTCTTTATATTAAAACGAGCCAAGCCAGTTTCTATCGAATAATTTCATTTTATTCTTTATACCAAGAAGAATATTTCACATAATTATCGGCAATTCTATTCACTTCGCCTTCCAATAATGCTGAGGAAATATCTTTTATTTTTCTTGCAGGAACGCCGCCCCACACTTCACCAGATTTGATATGCGTTCCCTGTGTTACTACAGAACCTGCGCCAACGATGGAATTCTCTTCAACCAAACAATCATCCATGACGATAGATCCCATTCCGATCAAAACATTATCTTTAATTCGGCATCCGTGAACGATGGCATTATGACCAATAGAAACGTTATTTCCTATTTCCAAAGGGAATTTCTCATACGTGCAATGCAACATGGCATTATCCTGAACATTGACCTTATCTCCCATTTTGATGTAATTCACATCACCTCTTATCACTGCGTTGTACCAAATACTGCAATCTCTTCCCATCACAACATCCCCAATAATCGTTGCTGTTTCTGCCAAAAAAGTATTTTCTCCGATCTGCGGTGCTTTTCCTAAAAGTTCTTTTACAAGTGCCATTTATATTAATTTGAAAATTTATTGATAAGCCAGTTTGAAAATTTAAATAGTTAATCACAAATTCTAAATTACAGTGATAGCAAAAATCTAACTCCCAAGCTCGGTCTTCTAAGTTCTAAATCCGTATTTTTGTATCTCAAATTTAAAGAAAAAATGCATACTATTGTTATAGAGCCAACAGAAAACCCAAAAGTGATGAAATTTGTAGCTGATTACAATTTGATTCCCGGGTCTTTAGAGTTGGACAGAAATTCAGATATATCAGAAATTCCTTTAGCACAGGAAGTATTCAATTATCCTTTTGTGGAAAGAATTTTCATTACTGCTAATTTTGTTGCGGTTGCAAAACAAGATACCGTAGAATGGGAACATATTGCTGAAAACCTGAAAAATGTAATTGAGGACGAACTTCTAGCAAACCCAAGAATTTATCTTCAGAAGAAAAAGGAAATGGTTCAGATTTATGCAGAAATGACACCGAATCCCAATGTAATGAAGTTTGTTTCGAGCAAAGTACTGATGGAAGGTTTTGTGGAGGTAAAATCAAGAGAAACATCGGATGGAGTTCCTTTGGCTCAGGCGATTTTTAAAGATTTCGATTTCGCAAAAGAAGTTTTCATTTCAGACAATTTTGTTGCAGTAACCAGAGATAATTCTGTGGAATGGCATCAGGTAATGATGGCTGTTCGCGGTTTTATCGCTGAGTATCTTCAAAGTGGTGGGGAGATTTCGAACGTGGTTGCACAGAAACACGAAAGTCCGGTAGAGAACATCATCAACAGAGAATATACAGACAACGAGCAGAAAATTTCTGATATATTGAATGAATACGTTGCTCCTGCAGTAGAAAATGACGGTGGAAAAATTTCATTGATAGAATATGATGAAGCCAACAAGACTGCAAAAATGCTTTTACAGGGAGCCTGTTCAGGATGCCCAAGTTCTACTGCCACTTTAAAAGGTGGAATCGAAAACATTTTAAAACAATTTGTTCCCGATTTAGTACAACACGTAGAAGCAGTAAACGGATAAAAACATAAGCAATGAGTAAAATTACTCATTACCCATTTCTTATTACCTATATATAATGAAAGGAATATTATTAGTCAATCTCGGTTCACCAAGATCAACATCTGTACCTGATGTACGAGAATATCTTGATGAATTTTTGATGGATGAAAAAGTGATTGATTACCGATGGTTTTTTCGTGCACTTTTGGTTCAGGGAATAATTCTTAATACAAGACCCGCAAAATCGGCCGAAGCCTATAAAACAGTCTGGACAGATGAAGGTTCGCCCTTGATCGTCATTACGCAGAAAATCCAGAAAAAACTTCAGAAATTGGTGGATGTTCCGGTAGAAATCGGCATGAGATACGCTCAACCAAGCATTGAAGCAGGAATTCAGAAATTGGTTGACCAGGGCGTGACGGAAATTGTTTTATTTCCATTGTACCCGCAATATGCAATGAGTACGACTGAAACTGTAATCGAAAAAGCAGAGGAAGTAAGAAAAAAGAAATTTCCGGGAATTAAAATCAATTATATTCAACCTTTTTATAACAGAGAAATTTACATAGACTGCCTTGCAGAAAGCATCAGAGAAAAACTTCCTGAAAATTTTGATGCATTACAGTTTTCTTACCATGGAGTTCCGGAGAGACATATATATAAGACAGATCCTACGAATACCTGTAATCTGAACGATTGCTGTTCGCGTGAGAACAATCCGAGCCATCAGTTTTGTTACCGTCATCAGTGTTTTGACGTGACCAATTCTGTAATTAAAAAATTAGGCTTACCAAAAGAGAAAGTGATGGTTACTTTCCAATCAAGGTTAGGAAAAGACAAATGGATGGAACCTTATACTGATGAGACTTTGGAAACCATCGGCAAAAAAGGAATTAAGAACCTTGCGATTGTTTGTCCGGCTTTTGTTTCCGACTGCCTAGAAACCTTAGAAGAGATTTCGGTTGAAGGAAAACATCAGTTTGAGCATGGTGGCGGAGAAAATTTCCATTATATTCCTTGTTTAAATGATGAGGACCGCTGGATTGACGTGGTAAAAACACTCTGCGAAGAAAAACTCAATGAGTTTTATTTTGTTTAAATTTTAAATTTTAAAAATACATAGGACATTTGAGCAATCAAATGTCTTTTTTTGTTTTTTCTCACTCACCCCCTTAAAAAACACCTCATTATTAAAATAAAAATACAATTATTCAAATTTTTAATAAATTTAATAGGGGTTAGTTTGTTTATTTAATATTTTTTCATACTTTTACTCTATCAAAAGATAGGGCCGATTTAAAAATTTAGAAATAATGGACTCAAGTATAGAAATTCTAAAAAGAAAAATTGAAAGTTTCACTCCGGAACTTGCAGAAGCGTTCATTAAAATCGTTGACAATTTAGATACGATTCCAAAATCTAATGTTCCGCAATTTCAGTTGGATGAAGTTTTTAACAGAATTCAGTTTCACTCTGAAAACAATAAGACTAAACTTGATTTCTTTGAAAGCATAACAGAACTTGAAAAAAGCTGTGCGTAATGAAAGTTTTATTGTCATCAATTGCAAAGAATGACATCCGAATGCTGATGAGGGTTTTTAATGCCGAGGAACACAATAAAGACAAGTACTTTTTGGATGATTTAAAAAAATCCATCAATACTATTTTGAGTAAATACGAGAAATTAGATATAAAAAGTAAGGAAATTCAGGTATATAAAACCGAAAAATTCCCAGTTGATATTCATTATTTATTTGAAGACAACGATAGCCTTTTTATCACTGCCATTTTTAAGAATTAAAAAAAGATATTTAATTGACGACTTTTTTTGACATTATTATATAGTTTGATTTTATCTGTAAAGGTCTTGTACACCTTAAAACAGCAACCTTACAAATGGAAAATTTGTAAGGTTTTTTATGTTAAAAAAAAATAGATTAATAGACATTAATAACAAATATGTCGCTGTCTACGGAGATAGAATTCTAATAACATATCTTTACTAAAACATTTCGCTCCTCTGAATCAAAGTATACTTCGATATCTATTTTTTTAGTTAGTTGATTTCTAAGAATTATTTTACAGGCGTTCTGAATTCCCCATACCCCAACAATCCGTCATAATTTCTTCCAAATGGCTTGTAGTATAAAAATGCCTGATACAGATTTTCTGTCTGCCAGAAATTCCCGTTGATCTCTCCCAAATTCAATGAACCATCAGCTTCTTTCGTTGCAAGAATGTAGTTGTAGAAACCTTGTTTCAGGAAAATTTTTGCGACATACTGTTTCTTCGCTGCGTCATATATCATCTGTGATTCTTTGCTGGCTTTAAAATCATTAAATCCTCCCAAAATATAAAGCTCTTTTTCCATAGAATCAGAATCTAGAGAAAAATGCACCCAAGAATAATCTGCTTCTCGCTCTGCATTTCTTTCCAATCCTAAATCATTTCTTCGGTAATAAAAAGCACCATTGACGTCTGGCTGATATTGATAGTTTAAGGGATATGCCCAAACAGGATGAAGATAAGTATGATTGATACCGTCTTTCAAACCCGTTTCTTGTACCATGTCTGCCGGCATGTTCATATTCTTATTATCAAAATAATAAAATTCATTATTCCCTGGAAATACTATACTCATCTGCTGAAACAAAATCTGACTTCCCAAAGTAGAGCTTGGTTTAAGATTTTTGATGGTCATATTCTGATTGTTATTCTGCATCACATTCAGCGTCATAGAATTGACATTTGAAGACAAATCACCACCTTTAGAAGTCGCCTGCACTTCTACCCTTTGGTTAACGTTGGGATTTCTTGCGTCCGCAATTCTTGAAATATTTAGAGCTAAATTTGCCTGATCTTCCACTAAAGAAAATCTTTTGGTAAAAAGTGGTTTGTCAGCAGAGTCTTTATAAACAATGATTTCAAAATTTCCAGAAATCTTAGGTCTGATTTTATCATTTGGAAAACTCAGTTTATAATGAGTGTATGGCTGTAGTGTGTTGAAAGAATATTCAAACTGATCAAGCAAGGCATTCATACTTCCCGTTGCAATTTCAGTGAAGAAAAGATTATCGTCCTGCCAGTTTCTGTCGTAATGCCTAATGGTGTACCTGTAGATAGTACTTGAATTGGTCAAATCATCAAAACTTAAAACCAACTGCTGATTCATACTGATCACCGGCGTTTCGTCGTTCGTCTGAGGATTAAATAGCTGTACACTTTGAATGTTCTGCCCGAAAGCTAAAGAACCTAAACTGAGTAAAAATATCTGCAACGTTTTCATTATGACGAAGATAACGAATCTCTAAAGAATATCGTATTTTTGATAAAAAAATATTCAGAATATGTTTCAAATACAGGCCTTCGTGTTCAATTTTGCGAGTGAAAATACTTATGTTCTTTTTAATGAAAATAAAAATGCATGGTTGATTGACCCTGGAAATATGAATGAACAGGAAACGCAGGCAATTTCAAATTTCATCTCTGAAAATGATTTAAAAATCCAGAAAATACTCTTGACACATGCTCATATTGACCATGTTTTGGGTTTACAGTGGGCTTCTGACACATTTAAAGTTCCTGTGACGATGCATCAGGAAGATCAGGAAGTTTTAGATATGCTTCAGGCAAGCGGAGCAAGGTTTGGTTTTCAAATCCCTGCGGTAAAAGTTGAAACCGAATATATAAATGAAGGTCATGAGATGGATTTCGATGGAGAAAAATTTAAAATTTATCATGTTCCTGGACATTCTCCGGGCAGTGTTGTTTATCATAATGAAACTCAGAAATTCATAATTTCAGGTGATGTTTTATTTGAAGGAAGCATCGGAAGAACCGATTTATACAAAGGAAATTATGAGCAATTGATTGAAGGAATTAAAACAAAGCTTTTTGCATTGAATGAAGAAACACAGGTTTTTTCAGGGCATGGAAATCCTACGACGATTGGTTTTGAGAAACAGTACAATCCTTTTTTGAGATAAAAAGACGAACGAAATATCACGAAAGATGTATCTCTTCAAAAAAACTAAATTTTCATTATTAAATGATGCAATTCAAAATCCAAAGAATTGCAAAAAACTAAGTCTAATATTTATAAAACACAATCTAAAGCATGAAGGTGCTATCTTTTCAAAATTAGTAAACCTAAAAGTATTAGAGATTCAAGCTGATCCAATCATTTATGATTTGGATGATTTTGAACTTCCTGAAGAAATAGCCAACTTAAAAAAATTAAAAAAAATTTCACTTCTAAATCTTCCATTCCAAACCTTTCCTCAATGGACAACTAATATAAAGTCATTAAAATATTTAATGATTAGAGGAAATAAAATAAGTTCAATTCCTGATTCAATATGTCAATTACACAATTTAAAAACGCTGCGTATTGAAAACTGCAAACTGAATAAATTACCTACAACATTGAGTCAAATGCAAAACTTAAGAATTTTAGGACTTAGTGATACAGACCTAATAGATCTGAGTCCAGAGTTATTTCCTAATAATTTAAAAGAAATAAACTTATCTGGTAGGCAAAAATACGAGCTACATGAATTAGAAAATTTAAAAAATACAATGAAAAAAACTAAGATATAGCCTAGTTTTTCACTTTGCACAAGTTATCTTTTCCTAATCCGAACGTATAAAACTTTCAAATTATAATAATACACCTAAAAACAAAAACCGCCAGAATAATCTGACGGTTTTTGTTTTATTATGAATTAAAATATTTATTTCCATTTAATATTACAACCCATGCTTGGACGTTGAATTTCTTCCTGTGGTTCACCAATTAAAAGATTTTCAAAAGCGATAATCAAATCTTCACCGGTCACTTCTTTATGATTTCCCGGTCTCGAATCATCCATCTGGCCTCTGTAAATTAAATCTAATTTATCGTCAAAGAAAAAGAAATCAGGAGTACAAGCTGCGTCATACGCTTTTGCAATCGCCTGGCTTTCGTCATACAAATATGGAAAATCAAATTTTCTTTCAATCTGAAATTCAATCATTTTTTCCGGAGAATCTGCAGGATATTTCTCTACATCATTTGAACTGATGGCGATAAATTCGATCCCCGCCTCATTATAATCTTCATATAATTCTGTCAGTTTATCGATGACGTGAAGCACAAACGGACAGTGGTTGCATATAAAAAACACCAAAGTACCTTTTTCACCTTTTAAATCATCTAATGACTGAACTTCATTGCTTTTTGAAGGATTCGGAAGTTCAAAAAACGGCGCTTTGGTACCTAATGCCAACATATTTGAGGGAGTATTCATATCTTCTTTATTTGCATACAAAGATAAAGATTTCTTTTAGTAGTTACTAAAAACAATAATTAATTGAGTTAGACTATTTAATCTATTAATTTTTACAATAATTAAATAATAGTGTACCTCAATACCCATTCTATCAGCAGTCCGCTAATTATCAAAGTTATTCAACTTCTTTGTCATAAATTAAATTTAAAAAATTATTTGGTTAGTATGCATAAATGTTTGTAGTTTTGCTAACACTGTTAGTAAAATAAAATCATGGGATTACATGAACGTCGTCAAAGAGAAAAAGAATCTATCCGTGCAAATATTTTGCAGGCTGCATTTACTTTGGCTAAAACTGACGGTTGGGCTTCACTTTCAATTCGTAAAATCGCTGATGCTATAGAATATAGTGCCCCAGTTGTGTACGATCACTTTGAAAACAAAGAAGCTATTTTATACGAAATCTCTATCAATGGTTTTCATTGTCTGCAAATAGATTTACTAAAAGCTCAAAAAAAACATGAAAGTCCGGAGGATCAGTTGATCGCAATTGTAGATGCTTATTGGAATTTTGCCTTTAAAAATAAAGAGTATTACCAATTGATGTTTGGTTTGGGAATGCAGTGTAGCGGAAAAGGTTTAATGAAAGAAGAGTTTTCTTCTTTTCAGGATATGATTTACGACTGTACTTTTGAAATTATTAAGAAGAAAGGTTCAAACCCAGATAATGCATGTCACTCTTCTCACGCTTTGTTCTCTGCAGTTCACGGATTGATTTCGATTATGATGATGAGAAATGATGATATTCCTTCAACAATGAATAAAACAACATTAGACGAAACAGTTTCGGCCTTTATTAAATCTTTGTAAATTTTTTTTGAACCAAAAATTAACACCGTTAGGAAACTTAACACGAAATAGTTTACTCTTTTCTTATTTAAAATAAAAAATAAATATCTTATACAATGAAACATAATTTCTTTACTCTAATCCTTGCGATTCTATTTCCTTATCATTAACACTGTTAATAAAAAAAACACTGTAACAACAATGATATTTATAAAACAAACTTAATACCGCAATTATGAAAACATCAAAATAATCTTCACACAAATTCTGTTATTTTTTTTCTTGTTTATTAACACTGTTAGAAATAATAACGCAAATTTAATATAATACAACATTACTCAATCTAACACTTCATTAAAAAATAAAACTTACAATGAAAACAACCGCAAAAACAAAATTAATCGTACTTATATCGAGTATCATTTTTTTACAAAGTTGCACAAAAGCGGCAGAAGGCACTAATGCTGCTCCACCCGCTCCAGAATTACCCGTATTTACCGTTACTACGTCACCCGCAACTATTTACCAAGAATTCCCTACCGCATTGGAAGGAAAAAACAATGTGGAAATCAGATCGCAGGTTGACGGATATTTAGATAGAATATATGTAGAAGAAGGTGCTTATGTAAGAGCCGGACAAGCATTATTTAAAATTGATTCCAGAGCTTACGGAGAGCAGATGAACATGGCTAACGCTAATTTACAGGTTGCCAATGCCAATATTCAGAAAGCTAAAGTTGAGGTTGACAGACTTCAGCCGTTAGTTGCTGCAAAGGTAGTTTCTGATGTACAACTGAGAACTGCAAAAGCCAATTATGCCGCAGCCGTTGCAGCAGGATCACAGGCAAAAGCTTCAGTTGGCGGAGCTAGAATCAACGTAGGATTTACAACTATCACAGCACCAGTTAGTGGTTACATTGGAAGAATTCCTTACAAAAAGGGAAGTTTAATTTCAAGAACAGATGCCAATCCGTTGACCATGTTATCAGACATCAGTGAAATTTATGCTTACTTCTCTTTAAGTGAATTGGATTTCATTGGTTTCCAGAAAAAATATCCGGGAGCGACCTTAAACGAGAAACTGAAAAACATGCCGATGGTAGATTTGGTTATCGCAGATAATACCACTTATCCTGAAAAAG
Source organism: Chryseobacterium sp. JAH (assembly GCF_001507335.1). Classification (GTDB taxonomy): domain Bacteria; phylum Bacteroidota; class Bacteroidia; order Flavobacteriales; family Weeksellaceae; genus Chryseobacterium. Next base: position 102,706 of record NZ_LMAH01000006.1, read on the forward strand.
GTAAAATGAGCATTGTAGACGGACAGTTTGATAAAACCACAGGTGCAATCAGCGTTCGCGCAGTATTCCCTAATGCAAACGGAGCTTTGAGAACAGGAAATACAGGTAGAGTTCGTATGCCACAGTTATTTGTCAACACGTTGGTTATTCCTCAGGAATCAACCTTTGAAATACAGGATAAAGTCTACGTTTATGTAGTCGGGAAAGATAAAAAAGTAACCTCAAAACCTGTAACGATCTCAGGAAAAACAGAAAGCTATTACTTTATTTCTGAAGGAGTTGCTGCAGGTGACAAAATCGTTTACACAGGAATCGGAGCGTTGAAAGATGGGGTTACCATTCAGCCGAAAGCGATTTCTTCTGACAGTCTTTTAAGAGCGAGACCTTTGTAAAAAGCGTTAAACTTTTAATACAAAAGTCAGAAAAGCGTTTAAACAACATTAAAAAATAAACTTCTTATGTTAAAAAAATTCATAGATAGACCGGTACTTTCTACGGTTATCTCCATAATATTGTTGCTGTTGGGAGCGATGTCGGTTTTCAACCTTCCGATTACGCTGTTTCCCGATATCGCACCGCCGAGCGTTCAGGTGACGGCATTTTATCCGGGAGCGAATGCAGAAGTTGTTGCCCGTTCCGTGGCTGTTCCTATTGAAGAAGCCGTGAACGGTGTTGAGAATATGACGTACATGACGTCTAACTCAAGTAACGACGGATCCATGACTCTGAGTGTATTTTTCAAGCAAGGTTCTGATCCGGATAATGCAGCGGTCAATGTTCAGAACCGTGTTTCAAAAGCAATGAGTCAGCTTCCGCAGGAGGTTGTACAGGCTGGAATTTCGACGCAGAAAGTTCAGAACAGTATGATTATGTTTATGGGATTGTCAAGTGATGATCCAAAACAATATGACGAACTTTTCTTACAGAATTATTTGAAAATCAACGTAATTCCGCAGATACAGCGTATTCCGGGAGTTGCTCAGGCGCAGGTTTTCGGAACGAGAGATTATTCGATGAGACTTTGGCTGAAACCAGACCGTTTGGCGGCTAATAATCTTTCTCCACAGGAAGTTTTAGCAGCAGTAAAAGATCACAACTTAGAAGCTGCTCCTGGTCGTCTGGGACAGGGAAGCAAGGAAACTTACGAATATATCTTAAAATATAAAGGTAAGTTAAATAAAAATGCAGACTACGAAAACATCGCCATCAAATCAAACAGTGACGGTTCGTTTTTAAGATTAAAAGATGTTGCAAGAGTAGAATTTGGTTCTTATACATACACCGCAGCCAACAGAATGGACGGTAAGCCTGTAGCAGGATTTGCCATTTTACAGACTGCAGGTTCTAACGCCAACGAAATTTTAACTGATATTGAAAAGCAGGTTGAGCAAATGAAAACTACCCTACCTAAGGGAGTTGAGCCAATCATTATGTACAATTCAAAAGACTTTTTGGATGCCTCGATTCATCAGGTTGTGGAAACCTTGATCATTGCATTTATCTTGGTATTTATTGTAGTGTATATTTTCCTTCAGGATTTCAGATCTACATTAATTCCAGCGATTGCCGTTCCGGTAGCAATTATCGGTACATTCTTTTTCCTTCAGATGTTTGGCTTCAGTATCAATATGTTGACATTGTTTGCCTTGGTACTCGCAATTGGAATTGTAGTGGATGATGCGATTGTCGTTGTGGAAGCCGTCCATTCAAAAATGGAGCAGACAGGAATGCCAGTCGAACAGGCAACTACGAACTCAATGAGTGAAATTTCGGGAGCAATTATCTCTATTACTTTAGTAATGTGTGCGGTGTTTATTCCGGTTGGTTTTATGCAGGGTCCTGCGGGAGTTTTCTACAGACAGTTTGCCTTTACTTTGGTGATTGCGATTATGATTTCAGCGGTTAATGCATTGACTTTGAGTCCGGCTTTATGTGCTTTATTATTAAATGATCCTCAGGGAGAATATGGTGAACATGGTCAGAAAAAAGGTTTTGGAGCGAAGTTTTTCAACGCTTTCAACAAGAGCTTCAACAACATGACCAGAAAATACATTTACAGCCTTAAGTTTTTAATTAAAAATAAATGGGTTGCCGTTACAGGTTTAGCGTTGATCACAGCAGCAAGTGTTTTCTTGATTAATAAAGCTCCAACAGGATTTATTCCAACAGAAGATCAGGGATTTGTTTTATACGCAGTGAATACGCCTCCTGGAAGTTCATTAGACAGAACGCACAGAGCCACTGAACAGATTGATAAAATCATCAACGGTGAAAAAGCCAAAAACCATCTTTGGGTAGCCGATGGAATGAACTTTATCAGTAATTCTAACGCTTCTCCGTATGCTGCAGGCTTTATTAAACTGAAAGATTATGAAGACCGTGGCGAAGTGAAAGATCCCGATCAGATAGCAGCTGCCTTAACAGGGAAAGTTGCCCAAGTAAAAGATGCCAACGCATTTTTCTTCAACTTCCCTACCGTACAAGGTTTTGGTAACGTTTCAGGGTTTGAATTTATGTTGCAGGATAAAACCAACGGTTCGTTTGAGCAATTGGGAACCACAACTCAGACGTTTATCGGTGAATTGATGAAGCGTCCTGAAATTGCTTTTGCATTTACAACGTACGCAGCAGGAAATCCTCAATATACAATTGATGTAGATACAGATAAAGCCAATCAGTTAGGAGTTTCTGTAACCGAATTGATGCAGACGATGCAGATTTATTACGGAAGTAGTTTCGTTTCAGACTTCAACAGATTCGGAAAATATTACAGAGTAATGGCTCAGGCAGATATTCCTTACAGAACTGATGCGAATTCTATGGAAGGAATTTATGTTAAAAATAAAACCGGCGAAATGGTTCCTGTAAAGACTCTAGTGACTTTAAAAAGAACTTTTGGACCAGAAACGGTTTCAAGAAACAACTTATTCAACGCCGTAACTATTAACGGAACTCCAAAACCTGGTTACAGTACCGGAGACGCCATTAAAGCAGTAGAAGAAGTTGCCCAAAAATCACTTCCTCGTGGATATGGTTACGAATGGACAGGAATCACCCGTGAAGAAATCAAAACCGGTGGACAGACTGCTTTTGTATTTATGCTAAGTATCTTGTTTGTGTACTTCTTATTGGCAGCTCAGTATGAAAGTTACATTCTTCCTTTTGCGGTTATTTTAACCATACCAACAGGTATATTCGGAGTATTTGCTTTCACAGGATTGGCAGGAATTGATAACAATATTTACGTGCAAGTTGGATTAATCATGCTCGTCGGATTGTTGGCGAAAAATGCGATTCTGATTGTGGAATTTGCCGTTCAAAGAAGAAAAGCAGGAAAGACATTGATTGAATCTGCTCTTCAGGCTTCGAGATTACGTTTGAGACCAATTTTAATGACTTCATTTGCTTTCATCATTGGTATGTTACCATTAGTTTGGACTCAAGGTGCAGCAGCAAAAGGAAATCACTCTATCGGAATCAGTACCGTTGGTGGAATGTTTACGGGGGTTGTCTTCGGGATTTTCATCATTCCGGTGATGTATGTGATTTTCCAGTATTTACATGAAAAAATGCCAAGCAGAAAAAATAAAAGACTTCAAAGACAAAAACTGGAGGAAGAACTTTTAGCAACAGTACATTAATAATAAATGATTAACAAAACTTTGAGATCTGAAATTCGCACAAAATTTTTTCTTCAAATTTAATTTTTAAGATTTTCTAAAACAAGCAGAATATTTTCTCCTACTAAAGACAACTTTGCTTATCACTCAAAGTTTTGTGATCAATTTAAATATATAGCCTTATGAAAAGAGTAAAAAATATAATCATCGCTTTTGGGATTGCATTAGGTGCCGTTTCCTGTGTGCCGAAACTGGCCTATCAGGAAACGAAACCCGAACTTCCCGAAACATTCAAATACACCGCAACCGCCGACACAGCAAGTGTTGCCAACCTTCAGTGGAAACAGTTTTTCAACGATCCTATTTTACAAGGTTTAATTGAAAAAGGAATTAAAAACAATTACGATTTACAGATTGCCTTAAAACAAGTCGCTTCTTCACAGGAAAAACTGAAACAGGCAAAATATCTTCAGTATCCTGATGTTGGTTTCGGAGTTTCTGCACAGATTTCAAAGCCTTCTAAGAACAGCATGAATGGGCAAAGCTTAAATTTATTTTTAGGTCAGAGTCACGTTGAAGATTATAATGCAGCATTCAACTTATCTTGGGAAGCAGACATTTGGGGCAAAATAAAAAACCAGCAGGAAGTTTCAAAAATGCAGTATCTGCAGACTTATGAAGCGACAAAAGCAATTCAGACACAAGTAGTTGCTGCGATTGCTCAGGGTTATTACAATTTATTGATGCTTGATAAACAATTACAGATTGCAAAATCAAATTTAGATTTAAGCACCAACACGCTTTCCCTTACTGAAAAATTGTGGCAAAGCGGCGACACGACCTCATTGGGAGTTCAACAGGCGACTGCCCAAAAGCAATCAACAGAACTTTTGATCACTCAATTAGAACAAAATATTGCAATTCAGGAAAATGCCCTGAGTATTTTGGTCGGTGAAAATCCGAATAAAGTCAACAGAACCATTGAAATGTCCGATACATCTTTACCACAAGACATTTCTGCGGGACTTCCAGCAGCGATGGTGAGTCGTCGTCCGGATGTTCGCCAGCAGGAATTGGTTTTGTTGGAATCAAATTCAATCGTAGGAATTGCTCAGGCAAATATGTATCCTTCATTGAAAATTACCGCAACAGGTGGCGTGAATTCATTTAAAATTGATAATTGGTTTTCAATTCCTGCATCATTGTTCGGTTCTGTTTTAGGAGGATTGACTCAGCCTATTTTCCAGAAAAGACAGTTGAAAACAGATTTAAATGTTGCTAAAATTCAGAGAGAGAAAAATGTTTTGGCGTTCCGTCAGTCTGTATTAAATGCTGTAGGTGAAGTTTCTGACGCATTGGTTTCTAATGAAAGCCTGAAAGTTCAGGAACAAAAAGCCAGCGAACAGGTGACAACCTTAAAAAACGGAATCAAAAGTGCCGAAATGCTTTATAAAGGAGGAATGGCCAATTACTTAGAAGTAATTACCGCTCAGGGAAACTCTTTGCAGGCTGAACTTAATCTTGCGTCCGTAAAAAGACAAAGATTGAGCAGTATTGTCGATTTGTACAGAGCTTTAGGTGGCGGATGGAAGTAGTAAATTAATTATATTGTTTGAAGTGCGGTCTTTCGGGATCGCATTTTTTTGTTTTTAAGCAAAAACATTTTTAGCATCTGAATTGTCATTCAAAGCATAGACTGAAGGTCTACGAACGAAGTTCTGAAGTGAAGCGTGGAATCTAGACTAGATTTGTAGAGTTCTGTAATTGCGTTTTTGAGATTCCTTCGGAATGACAAAGTGTGCGTTAATTTAAACGCAAAGTTTTATTTTTAGTATGAATATTATTAAGGAGCAAAGATTGGAATCAAGAAATTAATTCTGATGAAGCAACTCCCTTAGGCGACTTTGTCGCCACTTTTTGCACCTTAAAGATCATACATTTTTTAGATAAATCTTTGCGATAAAGAATCAGATTGAAGCTTTAGAATCAATATATTCAATCAAACCATTAAAATCTTCCTCCGAATATCCCGCTTTTATATAATGAATATTCTCTTCCTTTCTATACCAGGTCAGTTGGCGTTTTGCAAACCTTCTGGAGTTTTTCTTAATCTCAGAAACCGCGAAATCAAGATCCCATTCTCCGTCAAAATATTTAAAAAGCTCCGAATAACCAACAGTATTTAGCGATGCCAAATTTCTTCCTTCGTGAGATTTTCTTAGCTCATCCAGATTTTTAGCCTCATTGAGCAAACCGTTTTCCATCATTTTATCGACACGCAGATTGATTCTTTCATAAATCGTTTCCCGTGGCGCCTCAATGCCAATTCTTATCGTTTTGAAATTTCTCGGATTTTTGTCATGAGAAATATTTTCAGAATATGTTCTTCCGGTTTGCCAAATGACATCAATCGCCCGAAGCAACCGTCTCTGATTATGAATATCTACATTTTGGTAATATTCAGGATCTAAATCTTTCAGCATCTCCTGAAGTTTTTCGATTCCCTCATTTTTCCAGATCGCTTCCAGTTTTTCCTGATTTTCTTCGTTGGCTTCAGGCAAATCGTTCAAACCTTCGATCACCGCTTTTTCATACATCATGCTTCCGCCAACCATAATGACAATATCATATTTTTCGAAAAGCCGATCCAGTAATTCCAAAGAATCATGCTCAAACTGACCGATAGAATAATAATCTCTTACCGAAAGCTGACCAATAAAATGATGTTTTGCCAGCGAAAGTTCATCTTCCGAAGGTGCAGCAGTTCCGATTTTCATTTCTCTAAAAAACTGTCGGGAATCACAGGAAATAATTTCTGTATCAAAATGCTTAGCAAGCTCAATAGCAAGTTTTGTTTTGCCAATTCCGGTGGTACCTACAACTGAAATCAGGGTTTTCATGGAATGATGGATGTTTGATGATAGATATCTGATGCCTGATGAATAATTTGTGAAATGAATCTCAAATCTCAAACTGCAAATTTCAAATCAATATTAAATCTGCTAAATTAAATGTTTATCTTTGTACAACAATAAAAAACTATGATTTTATCAATGACCGGCTTCGGTAGAGCCGAAGGTGTTTTTGAAGGAAAAAAAATTTCGATCGATATTAAATCGCTGAACAGCAAGAGCTTTGATTTAAATATCAAAATTCCTTTGCGTTATAAAGAAAAAGAATTTGAAGTAAGAAAAATTCTAAACGATAGAATCATCCGTGGAAAGGTAGATTGCTACATCAATATTGAGAATCTTGAAGAAACGAATGATGTAAAAATCAACAGAAGTTTGATCGATTCTTACATAAATGAGCTTAAAAATATCGCTTCTGATGGACCGGATTTTGAATATCTGAAAATGGCCGTTAGACTTCCTGACGCGATCACTTCAAGACCAGACGAATTGACTGAAGGTGAATGGGAAGCGTTAGCTAAAATCGTAAATAACGCAGTCGATAAATTCCAGGAATTTAGAAAAACGGAAGGAAATATTCTTCACGAAGAATTGGAAAGAAACATCAAAAATATTGATAAATCTCTGACAGAAGTTGTTCCTTACGAGCAGGTGAGAATTGATGCTGTGAAAGAACGTTACATGAAAACCTTAAAGGAATTTGAAAATGTTGACGAAACAAGGTTCTATCAGGAAATGGCTTATTTTACTGAAAAGCTAGACATTCAGGAAGAAAAAGTACGACTTTCCCAGCATTTGAAATACTATTCTGAAGTAATGGAAAACGAAGATTTCAACGGAAAGAAACTTGGTTTTATTTCTCAGGAAATCGGAAGAGAAATCAATACTTTAGGTTCAAAAGCCAATCACGCAGAAATTCAAAAATTAGTCGTGATGATGAAAGATGATTTGGAAAAGATTAAAGAGCAAACGTTAAACGTTTTGTAACCAGGTAAAAGAGCCAAGTTAGAAGTAAAAAGTTGAATAAAAATCAATTATAATTTATCTCTTATCATTATGAATAAGGTTATCATATTTTCAGCGCCGTCGGGAAGCGGTAAGACAACACTGGTAAAACATTCTCTGGAAGCTATTCCGGAACTGGAATTCTCTATATCATGCACAACGAGACAACCAAGAGGAAGTGAAATTCACGCGGTTGATTATCACTTTATCTCGCCTGACGAATTCAGACAGAAAATTGCTGAAGAAGCTTTTGTGGAATTTGAAGAAGTGTATACCGATAAATATTACGGAACTCTAAAATCTGAGGTCGAAAAGATTTGGAATCAGGGAAAAGTTGTTATTTTTGATGTAGACGTAAAAGGCGGAATTTCATTAAAAAAATATTTTGGAGAAAAAGCATTGTCGATTTTCATAGAACCGCCTTCGATTGCCGAATTGGAACGGAGATTGATCACAAGAAATACCGATGATGCCGAAACCATCAGAACCCGCGTAGAAAAAGCTGAAGAAGAGCTTACTTACGCCATAGAATTTGACGAAATCGTGATTAACAGCGATTTGAATCAAGCAAAAATAGAAATAGAAAGTTTAATAAAAAGTTTTATTGGAAAGTAAAAGTTAGAAGCGGAAGGATGGAAGTTTGATTCGTGGAAAAATCAAATTTAATCACAACTAACTTCTTATTTATTACTTTTAATTTTGATAAAACAAAAACACAGGTCGACATGAGCACCGAAACATTAGAAAAAGCTAAATCTACACTTCCAGTAAAAGGATTTTTAGATCTAAAAGATATCGCTATTCCTCAGGGAGAAGATTTGGTAAAAGCCATTCTCCAACTGAAAGAAGAAAAAAATGCCGTTATTCTTGCGCATTATTATCAACCGGGAGAAATTCAGGATATTGCTGATTTCCTGGGAGATTCTCTTCAATTGGCAAGACAGGCAAAAGACACCGATGCCGACATGATTGTATTCTGCGGAGTACATTTCATGGCAGAAGCTGCAAAAATTCTGAACCCGACTAAAAAAGTTGTTCTTCCCGATACAATGGCAGGATGTTCTTTGGCAGACGGCTGTTCAGGAGAAGGTTTGAGAAAAATGCGTGAGCAACATCCAAATGCTTTGATTGCAACCTACATCAACTGTAATGTAGAAACAAAGGCAGAAAGCGACATCATCGTAACTAGTTCAAACGCTGAAACGGTGATTGAAGCTCTACCGACCGACCGACCGATTATTTTCGCTCCGGATAAGAATTTAGGAAGATATTTATCTAAAAAAACCGGTCGTGATATGATTCTTTGGGACGGGAGCTGTATCGTACACGAAGCTTTCTCAATGGAAAGAATTGCCCAGCAGTTGGCAGATAATCCTGACGCAAAAATGATTGCACACCCGGAAAGTGAAGAAGCGGTTTTAAAACTGGCTCACTTCATCGGTTCGACTTCTGCTTTGTTGAATTTTGTTGAAAAAGACGACTGTCAGAAATTCATTATCGCAACTGAGGAAGGAATTCTTCACGAAATGAGAAAACGTGCACCACACAAAGAACTGATTCCTGCGTTGGTTTTTGATGAAAGCTGTAACTGCTCGGAATGTTTTTACATGAAGAGAAACACAATGGAAAAACTGTACTTGTGTATGAAATATGAACTTCCTGAGATTATCATTGAAGAAGAGCTTCGACTGAGAGCGCTGAAGCCTATTGAGGCAATGCTCGATCTTTCGAAAAGCATTAAATAAATTTCAAAGCGGGTTTTTACTCGCTTTTTTTAGATCGAAAATATAATAATTTGATGTCCCCAAAGGAAATAATAATTCAAGCCAGAAAACTTCATGATGAAGGACGATATAATGATGCCATACAACTACTTTTGCCATTACAAAATATTAGTCCTAAATTAGAAGAACATCAATATATATCTATATCCTACAGTTACTATTGCCTGAATGATTTCAGACAATCTTTTTATTATGCAGAACTGGTTTCAAGCAAAAATAAATCAAATGAATTTGCATCTCAACTAAAGTATTTTTGTCTTGTTGATGAAAATAAAATCGATGAGGCATTATCAGAAGTCGTCAACTTCCTGAATGAATTTCCAGCAAATCTTTATAAAATTACGTTAGAAGAACTTTTAGTAGATGTAAATGAAAATCGAATTCAAGGTGAGTTTGCTGCTAAAATATTATTGTTAGCCAATAAAAACAACGTTATAAATCAGGTAAATCTCAATTCGATTGACAAAGACCGTTTAAATTAAAAAAACATGAGCAAAATATTTTTAGAAGACGTAAAAATCTACGCTTACCATGGCGTCCTTCCCGAAGAAAACATTATTGGGACATACTATATTTTAAATGCAGAAATTCATACCGATTTGTGGGATGCTGCGGTTTCTGATGATTTGAATGATACAATAAGCTATGCAGAAATCAATCAGATTATTCATGATGAAATGAAGGTTAAATCTAAATTGCTTGAGCACGTTGCAGGAAGAATTATCACGAAAATCAGAGAGAAATTCAATCAGATCTCTTACATTAAATTGAGAATTACCAAAACCAGTCCGCCAATGAAGGGTGAAATGAAAGGTGCAAGCATTGAACTTGAAAAAAGTTTTTTGTTAGGCAGAATTACAGAAAATGAGTAATTTTCAGTTTTAAAATCAAAACACAGTGAAGATATTCAACATTTTATTTCTATTGCTATCTATTGGTATTTTGGGGCAGAGCAATACTTCTGGCGATGCCATTTATAATTTTCCGAAAATAAAATCGAGCATTACGATGCCGGTGACTCTTCCGCTGTCGGAAATCAGCAAAATGATCAATGCTTCGGTAAAAGATTTGATTTTTCAGGATGATTCTTACACAGACAATGATAATGACCAATTCAAAGTAAAAGTTTGGAAAACCCGACCGATACGACTCGTTGGAGATGCCAATCAGAATATTTTGATTGAAGTTCCATTGAAAATTTGGGCAGAAAAGGGAATTGGAACTTTGGGAGTATACACCTACCAGGAAACAACTTTTGAAACGGTGATGTATTTTAAAACCGCTTTAAGTTTTAAAAATAATTGGACGGTAAGCACTTTCACACAACCTATGGGTTTCAAATGGGTAAAAAAACCTGTCTTAGATTTTGGTAAAATTGAAATTCCCATCACCTCTCTAGTTGAAAAAAGTTTAAAAGAACAACAATATAATTTTTGCAAAACCATTGATCAGCAAATGGCTTCGCAATTGAATTTCCAACAGTACGCAGTTTTAGCCTGGAATGCTTTTTCTCAACCTTTCAATATTTCGGAGGAATATAATACCTGGCTGAAAATCACACCTATCAACGTCAACATTACTCCGCTTAAATTCTACGGAAATCAGATTAACACCAATATCGGCATCGATATTTTCTCTGAAACCTACACCGGAACAAAACCCGAAGCTTCGCAACCAGCAAAAGCAGTGATGAATTTTAATTTTATTCCACTTTTGGCAGACCAGTTTCTAATGCAGACCACTGCAAATATTCCGTTTTCTGAAGCCACGAATATCGCCAAGAAAACGTTTCTCAATAAAGAATTTGACATAAGAGATTCTAAGGTGAAAATTACAGATATCAAAGTATACGGTGAGGCAAACCGTATTATGATAGAAGCAGATACAGAAGGTTATGTGAAAGGAACCGCTTTTATTTCCGGCATTCCTGTTTACGACGAAACCAAAAGAAAAATAGTACTTTCAGACACAAAATTTAAGCTTAAAACAGCCAACATTCTTCAAAAATTAGCCACTTCTCTTTTCAAAGGAAAAATCGTAAAAATGATTGAGGACGAATACGGAATTCCTACCGCTGAATTGGAAACTACATCTCGAAAAAGCATTGAAGAAGCTTTTAACAAAGAATATTACAAAGGTCTGAAAATGACTGGTAGAGTATCTAATCTGAAGCCAAAACAAATTCTACTGAATGATTCCGGAATTACTGCTGTAATTGACACCAATGCGAATTTGAGATTTACGCTGAAAGGATTTTAAACTTATTATAAAAACTAACCAATAGTAACCATGAGAAAATATTTAAAAATAATCGACAGGCACAGAGCTACAAAATGGGCAAGATTGGGAAGCATTGTGATTGACAGAGTCGTTTTCAATATGTTCTTTTTTGCTTTTGCTATCATTGGAGGCTTTATTGATGGACTTCTGGGGATTTACTATTTTACAAAATTCTTCGACCAACTTAAAGGAATTAGTAGACTGGCAGATATTGTTATGACAAACATTATCTTTTTTGTTTATATTTTCCTACTGGAATATTTTACGAAAGGAAGAAGCATAGGGAAGTTTGTGATAGGATCAAAAGTCATCATGACCGACGGAACAGAACCAACACTAAAAAGATTATTTGATAAGAAACATTTGCAGATTGGTACCATTTGACGGTCTATCCTTTCTAGGCGAGAATGGATGGCATGACAGTTGGAGCGATACAAGAGTAATCTCCATCAAAAATTATCAGGCTGAAAAACAGGCAAAAAGCGATATTGAAAATTTGGGAAAGAAAGAAATCGCTTAAAAACTTTGTTTGAATAATAAAAACTTCTATATTTGCACCACTTAAAAATGGTACTTTGGCCGAGCGGCTAGGCAGTGGTCTGCAACACCATCTACAGCGGTTCGAATCCGCTAGGTACCTCACAAAAACCCTATTCTACTGATCATTCAGAGTTTAGGGTTTTTTTTATCACTTTTGGTGATGCTTTATCAGAAAGCACAGACACAATGGTTTGTTTTGACTGAATTACAGGTTTCTCTTGTACTCTTTTTTTAATTTTTTATCCAAAATAAAAGGAATAAAAGGTAACACTGATCCAACAAGGTAAATAAAAACTCTTTTCAAGCTCCATTTATACTGAAAAGTCGCTATAATTAAAACCACCATGAATACAAGAAATAAAACTCCATGTATCCAGCCAAAATATTTTACCGGCTCCGGAATATCAAATACATACTTCAGTGGCATTGCAACGAAAAGTAAAATAAGATATGAAACACCTTCAGTAAGAGCTATGTTGCGATATGTAGTAAGCATATAATATGTTTAAATTAGGAATTCAAATTTACTATTTATAATGCGCCTTACGACCCTGCAGTACTGAATTATCAAATTTTAACATTTCATTAACTAAAACTTGGCTTCATAATTGAACATACCACATTACTAAGCTGTAAAGCTTTATCAATTTAAAAATTTGAGTTATGAAAAATATTTTATTGGCAGGACTGGTGTCGGTGATTACACTGACAGCCTGTAAGAAAGATGATCAAGTTGCAGAAAAGACGCTCGAACAACAAAAAATAGAATTTCAGGCAAGACAACTTGAGATAGAAAAACAGAAATTGGCTATCGAAAAAGAGAGATTCGCATACGAAGCTCAAAAAAGAACCGACAGCATTGCTGAAGTTCAGAAAGAAAAAGCTGCCGCGGCAGCAGCCAGACCTCAGGTAATTAGAGAAACCAGAACAGTGTACAGAGATAATAATTCGTCATCTAATAATAGTGTAGCAAGCAATAGCGGAAGTTCTTCACAAGGAACAACAGCCAAGAAAAAAGGAATTAGTGAAGCTGCCAAAGGTACTGCCATTGGGGTAGTCAGTGGTGCTGCATTGGGAGCTATTGTTAACAAGAAAAACCGTGGTGGTGGTGCTGTAGTAGGTGGTATTATTGGTGGTGCAACTGGTTATACATTAGGTAGAGCACAAGATAGAAAAAGTGGTCGTGTACAACCACAATAAATAAAATCATATAAAAATATATTAAAAGATTGCTTATTTTTAGGCAATCTTTTTTATGCTGTTTATTCTTATCACTTCAGTCATCATCATCCCTACCTTTTTGGGCTGGGGGAAATTCCTTGAAAATATCACAAAAAATCAATTATTTACTGGCGTTTCAGGCAAAATAATATATGGAATTTTTGGAATTAGCATTAGTTGGACAGTAATTGCATTTTTTCTTCCACTTAACCTGATTATTGAAGTCACTACTCTAGTGCTTGGCTTATTCTACTTTTTTAAAGAAAGATTATACAAAGAATTATATCAGGTGCCTGCAAAAAGGAAATTTCTGATGTTGGCCAGCATAGCCATGATACTCTACTGCAGTTCGTTTTATCCTTATATTTTAGATCACTTCGGATATTACGTACCAAGCATTCAATGGCTGAAAGAATATGGTTTGGTAAAAGGCATCTCGAATCTCGATTTGGTTCTTGGACAAATGTCGATTTGGCATATTTTTCAGGCGGGATTTTCTAATTTCACTGATCCTTTTTTAAGAATCAATGCGGTATTACTGATTGTTTATTTGCTTTATATCATTGAGAAAAAAAACTGGATTCAATTATGTTTCCTTCCTATTTTACTACTGTTTTCCCAGTCTCCAAGTCCGGATCTTCCGGTGATTGTATTCTCTTTAATACTGCTCCATGAAATGGTAGCACACAACAAAAATACCGTTGCGTTGTTCGCTTTTTCAGTATTTGTCTTTTCCCTAAAGCCAACGATGATATGGTTGCCCATTCTCAGTTTTCTATCTTCGCTGTTCATCATTAAGTCACATTGGAAGACCTTAATCCCGGGTATTATCATTCTCTTTTTATTTTGCTTTAAAAATATCTGGACTTTTGGATATCCTGTTTTCCCTGTTTCAGTTATCGATTTTGGGTTTAGCTGGAAGCCGAGTGCTGAATTACTAAAATCCTCATCTGAATATGCCGTTCTTAAAACCTTCGACAATCAATATTCTTACTTGCAGATTCAGCAATTTTCGGTATTAGACTACGTTAAAAACTGGCTTTTTTTAGATGGCATCAAATCTTTCATTAATATTTTATTTATTATAAGTTTAGCCGTTTTCACCATTTTCACTTTCCTTAAAAAAAATAAAATCATTACCTTCATTTGTATCTCATTAATTGTAAAAAGCATTTTAGTTTTAATATTTTCAGCACAGTATAGATTTTTTATTGATGTATTTTTCGTCGTAATTTTCATGATGACCTTTACATATTTTAATGAAAAAAAATCAATTATCATCTACTCTATTTTAAGCATTATCTTCATCGCTTTTATTTCATTTCCATCAGTAGTTTCAACATTAATTCCCAGTTACAGAATGTCATCCATGATGGGGCAGTTTGAATTAAAACAACTTTACAAACCCTCCATATATCAATACAAAAGGTACAATTCATTTGAAACCGGAAATCTAAAGTTTAATGTCTCAGAGAAATACCCTTTCAATTTTGACACCCCCATTCCGGCGATTTCTGAAAGTTTTGTTTTCGATTATCAAAAAGCGGGGGTTTTCCCTCAAATGATTGATAAAAATAATCCTCAAAAAGGTTTTGTTTCAAAAAAAATGAATTCTACCGAACAAAAACAGATCAAAAACGTCACAGAGAAAATCAAAAACTCTTATAAATAGTATCAATTCAAAGACTTTAGTATCTAAATAAAATTCGGTAATTTTGTACTATGTTCAATACTTTAGGGAATCTGCTCAGCCTTACGACTTTTGGTGAAAGTCACGGTTTGGCCTACGGCGGAATCATCAATAATTTTCCGGCAGGTCTGGAAGTTGATTTAGAAAAAATCCAGCACGAATTAGACCGGAGAAAACCTGGTCAGTCGGCTATCGTTACACAGAGAAAAGAAAGTGATACTGTAAAATTTCTCTCAGGAATTTTTGAAGGAAAAACCACCGGAACTCCGATTGGTTTTATGATTGAAAATGAAAATCAGAAGTCGAAAGATTACGATCACATTGCTCAGTCATACCGCCCGAGTCACGCAGATTTTACCTACGATCAGAAATTCGGGATCAGAGATTATCGTGGTGGCGGAAAATCTTCGGCCCGCGAAACCATCAATTGGGTGGTAGCAGGAGCTTTAGCAAAACAGCTTTTAGCAGATATTGAAATCAATGCTTACGTTTCATCTGTGGGTGAGATTTTTTGTAAAAAACCTTATCAGGCTTTAGATTTCTCTAAAACAGAAAGCAATGAAGTGCGTTGTCCAGATGCAGAAACTGCCCAAAAAATGATTTCTAAAATTAAAGAAATTAAAAAAGAAGGCAACACGATTGGCGGAACCATTACCTGCGTTATCAAAAACGTTCCAGTTGGAATTGGCGAACCTGTTTTTTCTAAATTACAGGCAGAACTAGCAAAAGCAATGCTCAACATCAACGCCTGTAAAGGTTTTGAATACGGCAGCGGTTTCTGCGGTGCAAAAATGACCGGAAGTGAGCACAATGATGCATTCAACACCGATTTCACTACCAAATCAAACCTTTCCGGGGGAATCCAAGGGGGAATTTCAAACGGAATGGATATTTATTTTAGAGTAGCTTTCAAACCGGTAGCAACTATTTTAAGACCTCAAGACAGCGTTGATAAAGACGGAAATGCCGTTACGGTAGAAGGAAAAGGGAGACATGACCCGTGCGTGGTTCCAAGAGCGGTACCCGTAGTGGAAAGCTTGGCGGCATTTGTGTTGGCCGACCTTTTTCTGATCAATAAAACAAGAAATTTACATCAATTTTAAATATAAATATTTTAGTAATGCAAAATTACTGGGACAAAGCCATAAACTTCGACGAGTATCTTCAAATTGCCCATCAGCGACTGAACAACCCTGATAACACCAAAGATCTTGAATACAAACCTTATTACGAACTCGGCATCCAGAGAATGGACAGGACAGTGAAAAAGTTTGTGATCGATGAGGAACAGATCAATGAGCTGAAAACGAAAAACTTCGACGGAAAAATTCTGATCATTTCTGAAGCATGGTGTGGTGATGCGAGTGCAACCGTTCCTGCTTTGGTAAAGTTTTTCGAAGGTCAGAATGAAGTTAAAATTTTCCTGAGAGACAGCGACAGCAGCCTTATTGATCAATTTCAGACCAACGGCACACAGTCTATCCCGAAAGTTATTATTTTAGACAAAGATTTTAATGTTAAAAATTCTTGGGGACCAAGACCAAAGTTTGGTTATGATTTATTACTGAAATATAAAGCAAATCCTGAAGAGTATCCCAAAGAACTCTTTTATAATGATCTTCAGGTTTATTACTCAAGAAACAGAGGAAAAGACTCAATTCAGGAAATTTTAGAATTATTATGAAAAGATTAATCATATACGTCATTGTACTCGTCGTTTTGGGAGCAGTATTTCTTGTCCCGGATATCAGAAACTCTCTGAAAGATATGTTTTTCCCGGTGGCTACGATAGAAAAGGCTGTACACATTGAAGCAGATGACTACGACATAGATCTTCAGGGAATCAATGTTCCGAGTACCAATATGAAAAACTTCAGAAACAAACCTGTTTTTCTAAATTTTTGGGGAACTTGGTGTCCGCCTTGCAGGAAAGAATGGCCTTCTATTCAAAGACTTTATGAAAGAAGAAAAGATCAGGTAGATTTTGTTTTAATCGCTATGGAAGACCAAGAGCCTGCTGTGCGAAAATTTCTTAAGGAAAACAATTATACCGTTCCTGTATATATTGCACAAAGTCCTATCTCTGAAAAAATTCTTCCAAAAGTTTTCCCTACAACATTTCTACTTGACGAAAACGGAAGAATCCTGATCAAAGAAGATGCAGCAACAGACTGGGATTCAGAGTCCATTCACCAGTTTATAGACAATATCATCAAATAAGTTTTAACTTAAATTTATAATTACTTGGTACAGAATTTGCGAAATATACAGTATTGAAATTATTTTAAAAACAAACACAAAATGAAATATTCAAAACTTAATTTAGCTAAGGAAGCCATCAGCCATAAAGGCTTTATGAAAAAAATTCCGGACATATTCAGAATGGTCAATATGTGGAGGAAAGGAGAATATCCTGTAAAATCTATGAATCTAATTTTACCTTTGATAGGTTTACTTTATGTACTCTCTCCTATAGATATCATTCCTGATTTCATCATTGTCGCAGGAGTTTTAGATGATTTGGCTGTTTTATCCTTAGCAATACCTAAACTCATCAAAGAAGTCGACAAATTTCTGCTTTGGGAAGCTGAAAGAAAGTACAGCACCGAAGGCTCTAAAATTATTGACGCTGAAATCATAAAATAAAATCAAAACCATTCTTCTACGAATGGTTTTTTTGCGAAACCCTATCACGGCATAATCATTTTACCGAAAATTTCCAGCCAAAGAATATATCCGGAAAATCCTCCGATCAGTCCGGCAACAACGAATGTAAATCTTTGATGCAGTGGCACAAATTTAAATATGACAATGATAGCGACAATACAACCAACTAAAGCAGTTGGTAAAATAATTGACCACAAAGGCAATTGTAAATATTGAGCTAGTTTAATTTCATCACCACGCAATGATAATTTATCGTTTACAAGATATCCAATAATCCATGTTGCGAAATTAGCCGTTTGTCTTAACCAAAAAAGAGATAAGAAAATAAAAAACCATTGTTTTAGATTTATTGAGGAAACAGGATTACTCTTCTTAAACACAAATAACAACATCAAACCTGCAGTTCCCGTGAACATTGTCTGAACTGGCCCGCCTAAAGTAAAAACAAATCGATCAAATTGATCTTTCCCTCTTAAATCACCATCATAGATGATGCTTGTGTAACCATAATGAACCTTGGCATTAAATCCGATTATTTTTGCGCCAATAAAGTGACCGCATTCATGCGAAACGGTTCCTATAATTGTTGTAAAAATAAATACAATAATAAGAAGCAGCAGTAATTTGAATTCTATTTTGAAATTAATAAACTTTTCTAACATCAGTGTTTTATAAAAAATTCAGACAAGATAATTTACGATTAAAGATAAAAACAATTTCTCGACATTAATAGCGAATCATTTTCAATGAGAAATTGATGATAAATTTTCGGGCATCACTTCAAATCATTAAATTTGTACCATCTAATAAAAAATAATGGAAAGTAAAAAAGAATTCTTTTTAGAGTGCTATAAGCTGGGCATCATCAAATTCGGAAGATTTACATTGAAAAGTGGAATTGAAAGTCCGTTTTATGTAGATTTAAGACCTTTGGCTTCAGATCCTAAAATTTTGAAAAATTTAGCAAATTATTTATTGGAAATGCTTCCTCTTGATAATTTCGATCTGATCTGCGGAGTTCCTTACGCTGCACTTCCAATGGCGACTGCGATGTCTCTTGAAAGCTACATTCCATTAATTATTAAGAGAAAAGAGGCTAAAAACTACGGCACAAAAAAATTAATTGAGGGCATTTACCAGAAAGGACAAAACTGTCTTTTGGTAGAAGACGTGATCACCTCAGGAAAATCTTTGATAGAAACTATAGCCGAAGTTGAGCAGGAAGACCTTAAAGTTGCTGATATCGTGGTTGTCTTAGACAGAGAACAAGGCGGGAAACAGCTTCTTGAAAGCAAAGGATACAGAGTTCACACGCTTTTCAATATTTCAGAAGTCTGTTCGATTCTTCAGGAAGAAGGTGAACTTTCTGATGATGAAGTAAAAAGAATTCAGGATTTTCTGGCAGGAAATCACATTCAGTTTGAAGAGAAAGTGAGACTTTCTTATCAGGAAAAATTTGAATCTGCACAGCATTCTGTTTCAAAAAAATTATTGGAAACCGCTTTGGCAAAAGAATCAAACTTAATTGCTTCTGCCGATGTTACTACTACTCAAGAACTGCTGGAATTGGCAGAAAAAGTAGGCCCAAACATTATTGCTTTAAAAACTCACATCGATATTATTTCTGATTTTGATTATCAAAATACAATTGTTCCTTTGAAGGAATTAGCAGTAAAGCATAAGTTTTTATTGATGGAGGACAGAAAATTTGCAGACATTGGGAATACGCAAGAACTTCAGTTTACCAGCGGAGTTTTCAAAATTACAGAATGGGCAGATTTCGTTACTTCTCAGGTAATCGGAGGTTTTGAATCTTTAGACTGCTTCAAAAACGTGGGTGTTGTTGCTATCATCGGAATGTCTTCAAAGGGAACATTAACGACCAATAGCTACAGAGAAGAAGCTCTAAAAGTTGCACAATCTCACCCGAACGTTATTGGTGGGGTTTCTCAAAATGTACTTCCAGACGAGATGCTTTTATTCACGCCAGGTGTAAATTTAGCAGATTCCGGTGACGGAAAAGGTCAGCAGTACAATACGCCGGATCATGTGTTCAAAACCCTTCATACAGATTTCATTATCGTGGGTAGAGGAATTTACAAATCTGAAGATCCTGCAGAAGCCGCTAAAACATACAAAAACGAAGGTTGGAAAGCTTATTTGAATTCTTTAGAAAAAAAAGCAATTCAGTAGTTAAATCATCTATATTATACTTAAAATAAGTTATATTTGATGCTTTATCATCAAATTGAAAAAGTTTAGTATTTGTTTTATTCTGTTTTGGGGAGTTGTGCAGGTTTCTGCACAAAAAGACAGCATCTTTGTAGATGCAAAGCTTTCCCAGGGCAATAAAATACTTGAGGTAAAGCAGGAAATTATTTATCATAATCATTCTGCAAAACCTTTAGACAGCATCAAACTTCTCAATTGGGCAGCAGCGTACAACAAAAGAGGAACTTCTTTGGTCTACCGAAAACTGGAAGACCGAAATAGCAGTCTCCATTTTGCAAAACCTGAAGCATTAGGTGAAATCTCAGACTTCACAATCAGCAGCGAAAGGGGCCAGCACGTCTCTTCCAGTAATGTTTCTGAAGAAAATTTATTTTTTGTTATGAACCAGCCTTTACAGGCCGGTGAAAGTATTAAATTACAGTTGCAATATCAGATTCAGCTTCCTGATAAAAAATTTACAGGATACGGAACTTCAGATACCAATATTGCTTTAAAATATTTCTTTATTGTTCCGGATCATTTTGATCCGGACAATATTTCTAAAAGAAATTACCATGACATCGAAGAATCGGTGAATTTTAACACGCATTGGAAATTTAAGTTTGACATTCCAGTGAATTATTTCATGGAAGGTAATCTTCAGCAAACTGCCACAAATACTTTTAATGGATACTCAGATTCTGATCCTGAATTTATTATTTCGCAAAATAAATTTCCCACAATCCACGTCAATTCAGATAACATTCATACCGAAATAAAGTTCGGATATAATATCAGTCCACAGGAAATTCGCAATTTAGAATTTTTCCTACCGTTGCATTTGAAGTTTATCAGAGAAAAAATTGGTTTTATCCCTGACAGACTTTTCATTTCAGATAAATTCAGAGCTAAGGAAGATTTTTTCGGGAACAATGATATCAGTTTTTGGAAATTTAAATTTAAACTCTTCACTGATGCTGAAAAAGTTGACCTCGATTATTTCGGAATTATTACCAAGAAAATTTTAGATGAGAGTGTAATCACCGATAAACAGGATCATCACTGGTTCAAAAACGGACTGAAATCTTATCTGGAAATTCAGTATCTAAAAAAATTCTACGGTGAAACCAAACTTTTGGGCAATCTTCCTGAAACCAGCATTATAGGAATTAAACCTTTGAAATGGTTCCATGCTTCGGATGTAAAACTGCTTGACCGTTATGGTTTGGCCTATCAGTACATCATGTCTCAGAATCTTGATCAGAAAATCGATGAGCCATTCGGAGCACTTAGCAATTTCAACGATATGGCGATCAGCAGTTTCGAAACCGGAAGTCTCTTCAGTTTTTCTGCCAATAAGATGGGTGAAGCAAACTTCAATGAATTGGTAAAAAAATACATTGAAGAAAACAGAGACCAGCAGGTTAATCCTGAAGATTTTTTGAAGCAGCTGTCTGAAAAAGAACCGAAAACAGATTATCTGACGGAGTTTTTAAAACACAAAAAAAGGGTTAATTTTAGACTGAAAAACTTTAAAGTTAAAAATGATTCTCTTGAAATCAGGATTGCAAAGAATACATCAGATGCCATTCCTGTAAAATTAGAAACACAAACCCGCAATGGTGAGAGAAAATCTTACTGGATAGAAACTGAGGAAAATCAGAAGTTCAAAACCGTCAATATTCCTGGAGAAAACATCTATAAGATCACTCTGAATGATGACTATATTTTCCCTGAGGCTAATTACAGAGATAACTTTTTGTATACAAAAGGTTTATTTTCAAATTCCAAGAAAATTAAGTTTAAACTCATCAAAGATATTCCTAATCCCGAATTCAATGAAATTTATCTAAATCCAAGAATCAAATTTACCAATACCTACGATAAGTTTTTAATCGGAATTAATTTTAAAAACCAATCACTGTTTGATCAGAAATTTTTATATTCCATCACGCCATCTTTCAGTACCGGAACCGGAAAAATAACTGGTTCAGGCGCAGTTGCCTACTCTTTCCTTCCTGCTGAAAGCATTATCCAAAGTCTGACTTTTGGGATATCTGGGTCTTATTTTCATTATGACTACGATTTAGCTTACAGAAAAGCATCTTTATATTCAAATATAAGTTTCAGAAAAAATCCGAGAAGTACTGTGAGCAGGGGCGCCAGTTTTTCTTATAATTATTTTCAAAGAGATCTGAATCCAAAGATGATCGCTAACCGCGACTACGACAAATACAATCTGTGGGCATTGGGATATGGCTATGCAGATAATCAAATGATTCACGAGAAGAGCTTCAGCATCAGCACTCAGGCGATGCATGATTTTAACAAAATCACCGGAGAAGCCTTTTACAGGTGGGAATTCGCACCAAGACAGAAGTTAAGTTTAAGATTATTTGCCGGATATTTTGCAAGAAACGAAACCCGAAACAATACATTTGACTACGGTATTTCCAGAGTTTCTGATTACTCTTTTTCCTACAACCTTTTGGGTCAAAGTGCGACGGGCGGGATTTTATCTCAGCAGTTTATATTGGCTGACGGCGGTTTTAAGTCATTCATTCCTGGAACAGTTAACCAGTTTATCACCTCACTCAATGTTGACACCAGCGTTTGGAAAATTTTCCATATTTATGCGGATGCAGGATTGTATAAGAATAAAAATAATCCTACTCAATTTATCTGGGACAGCGGTGTAAAAGTGAGAGTAATTCCTGATTTTCTTGAGATCTATTTTCCGGTACAGTCTTCATTAGGATTCGAGCCTGGTTTTAAAGATTATGGAAAACGCATCAGATACACTTTGATTTTGAATTTAAGCACCATCATCAATGCTGCAAGAAGAGGATGGTATTAAAATAAAACAGCTGCACCAGGCAGCTGTTCATACACAAAACCATTTCTTAATCTTTTAAAATTTTCTGAGAAACCTGCTGATTGTTTACAGTTCCTGTTACGATATAATTGCCGCTCGCTAAATCAGATATATCCATTGCAGTGCTATCTTTTTGAGAAGACATTTTCACTACTGCACCTAAGCTATTGTATATTTTTACATTTCGCACGTTTCGGCTAAAGATGATTTCATTATCTGTAACAAATGAATTTTTAATAAAATTAAATGCAACAGATTGCAAATTGACATCAGCAACGGCAAGCGTTCCCGTTCCGGGTGAGGCGGTGGCAATCATGAAATCAACTACATTATTGTTGGTATCGCCAGAAATCCTTGTAATAGACGTAAGTGTTGTGGGTGACGGAGCTGCACCTGCACCTTCAAACTGATCCACTGTCCCGTAGCCTACAAAATCTATCACATTGGATGCAGTAGGACCTGTAACCTGCGTTGTATTACTGGCAAGAACAATCTTTCCTGATGTCATGGCAATACCTATTCCTAGAGATGGATTTGGTGTCCCGTTGAAATTAATTATTGTGGTTGCAATAAAATTGGGACTGGGTAAATCAACTGTTCCACCTCCTCCAGTTGCTTCCTGAATAAGATAGGCCTGTCCAGGATTCAAGGTAATATTGGGCAATGTGTGATACTGAGTGAAAGCACCAGTCGCAGGAGCATACTGAATGGTTGCACCATTAAGAGACGCTACAGAAGATCCTATATTTTTCAGTTCTATAAAATCATTTTTCAACGTCGCCCCTGAATTTCCGCCCCCTCCATATATCTCATTGATGACAATCTGAGCATTAGAAAATGCTGCTACCGAAATGACTCCGATAAAAGTAAAAATCTTTTTCATGATAATATTTTTGTGAGTGATTAATTCACCAAAAAAAACAAAAATAAGACCACTTTACATCACAAAAGAAAATTAAAAAAACTATAACTAAATATATAACAGCAGATTACCTGATCAACAAAATAAGTTACTGTAAAAGTATCGTCATCAACTCTTCGAAAAACTGCAAAAATTTAACCTGAATTTATATTTTAGATTACTCATAATTTAAAGAGTAAAATGACGATAAATTTTATATCAGATACAATATTCAGATGAAGTTATTGTTAATCATTCTAAATCCACAACCATTCACATTTTTTAGTTATTTTTACCATTTATTTTCAAAAAATTGCGGAATTCTGTTCTGATTTTTCTCCTTTTTATAATGGGCTTATCTCTGAATAATGCTCAAATTTTTTCGTGGAAAAATCCCAACATCCCCCAGGATAGCATCAAGAAAGACAGTATTCTTGCTGCAAGGCTTGAACAGGATATATTCGCAAAGGACACAATGGATTTTGTAAAGACAAGTAACAGAATTATTGTTGACGAAGCCGTATTAGCACGAAATGATAAAAAGCGTTTCTTGGGCGAATTAAATTCTAAAGGTTCGATCATCCGTGGAATTACTTTCGGTAACAATCAGGGACAATCCGTGCAGAGTTCAATGGATTTGCAAATCTCGGGAAGATTATCAAAAGACGTCACGGTGTTAGCTAGTATCTCAGATCACAATTTACCCATTCAAGCAGATGGATACACGCAGACGCTGGAAGAATTTGACAAGATTTACATGCAGCTTAATATTAAGGATAAATCTATTCTGAGAGCGGGGCATCTTGATCTTGTTGATGATAAGAATTATTTTGCCAAATATCAGCGTCGAAGCATGGGACTTCAGTTTCAGACACAGTTCGGGACCGAAAACAAAACTTTTGTTGATGTTTCTTTGGGTGTGGCTCGAAGTGAATTTCACAGAATCCGTTTTCAGGGTGTGGAAGGAAATCAGGGACCTTACCGTCTGACTGGGAAGAATGGTGAACAGTTTATTACTTTGATTTCAGGATCGGAGCAGGTTTTTATTGATGGTATTCTGATGAAACGTGGCGAAAATCAGGATTATGTAATCAACTACAATACAGGAGAGGTTACCTTCACCAGTTTTCGTCCTATTTTCCAGCAGAATTTTATTACCATTTCATTTAATTACACCAACCGAAACTATTCGCGATATCTATTTACAGGAAAACTTCAGCATCAGCGTGAGAAATTCAGAATCGGATTAAACTGGTTCATGGAAAACGACAATAAAAATGCACCGTTAGCTTTAAATTTATCTAAAGAAGACGAGCAGATTTTGGCAGACGCAGGAAACGATCCCAACATGATGTATGCTCCTTCCGGCGTGGTTGCAGAATATGATGTTAATAAAATTCTCTACAGTATTGTGCAGGATAGCAATGGAAATCACTATCAGTTTTCAACGGATGCCAGTCAAACTTTATATCAGGTTTCATTCACCTATTTCGGAGCCAATTTAGGAGATTACAAATTGACACAAACCACCAATAATGGACGTGTTTTTGAGTACGTAGGTCCTAATTTAGGAGATTACAGAGCTGTAAGAAAACTGCCTTCGCCGCAAAAAGCACAGGTCTACACGATGAATTCAGAATATTTACTGAAAGACGGAAAGGTAGGTGCAGATGTTTCTTTAAGCAATTATGACCTAAATTTATTTTCTTCAAAAGATTCTGATCAGAATTTAGGTTACGCCGCAAGAATTTATGGGAACAAAACATTTACAAAAAACAGCTGGAAAGGAACCCCAAGCTTTGAATATCAATACATCGACAAACAGTTTCATATCCTAGATCGTATTAATGACGTAGAATTCTCACGAGACTTCAACTTAGCACAGGAATTCAGCGGTAAAACGCAAAACAGATTTATCTTTAACTTCCTTAATAAATGGAATAACAAATCAGCTTTAAATTACCGTGTTAACTATCTTGATGAACAAGATTCTTATAAAGGAATTAAAAACGATTTAGACTTCAGCTGGATCAAAGGAAAATTCCTGACCAAAGGAAACTTATCTTACCTTGATACCAATGCAACATTGCAGGATACTAAATTCATACGTGGCGGTGCCTCGTCAGAATACACCGGGCAAAAAGGCAGCTGGGCACTGGGCGGAAGCATGGAGCATAACGAAAAGAAATTTAATGCAACTCAACTGATGGATGTTACCAGTTTCAGCTGGAAAGAACTTTTTGTACAAAAGAAAATCGGTGACAGTACCCGAACAAAACTATTGGCTAAAATGTATGTCAGAGATAATGACTCGGTGCGTGAAAACCGACTTCAGAACATGAACAGAATTTTAGGTTTCATGGCAGAAAGCCAGCTGATCAAGACAGAGAAAACTACCTTGAATGCACTCATTCATTATAGAAAATTCTTTTACAAAAATGAAGATGTAGACATGAATCAAAATAAAGATTTTGTGGTTGGAAACCTCTTGTACAATCAACAGTTGTTTAAAAACGGAATGCGATTGCAGGCGTTCTATGAGCTAGGAAACGGGCAGGAAGCACAGCGTGAATTTCAATACATCAAAGTGACCGACGGGCAGGGTATTTATAAATGGACTGACTACAACGGCGACGGCATTCAACAGCTGGATGAATTTGAAATTGCAGAATATTCCGATTTGGCACAGTATATCAGGATTTACACCAATTCAGTTCGGTACATTCCTTCCAATAAAAACAAACTGCAGTTAGCATTATTCGTTAATCCTGCGATAGTTTTCAACTCTGAAAATAAATTTTTAAAACGCTGGAATTTTAATGTTTCATTAAATTCACAAAACTCATATTTCAAAAGAGATAAAGTTTTAGTTCTAAATCCTTTCGAGAAAAGTGACGATCAGATTCTTAAGAATCAGAATATTTTGGCTTCCGTTCAATTTAATCCAACCGAAAAATCAGGCTGGAACGGAAACTACCGTTTCATCGCCAATGACAACCTCATCAATGCCAATTTCAGCAATGAAGAAAGAAATCAGACCTCACATTTCGTGAATCTTGGATATTGGTTTAATAAAGAATTCAGAGTCGACTGGGAAAACTCAGTTCATGATTTGCAAAATTCTTCTCAGCTTTTTGCTACGAGAGATTATCGACTAAATAATTTCGAGACAAAACCAAAAGCGACTTATAAATTTACAGACGCCATACAGGCTGAATTTTCATCCGCTTACCGCGAAAAGAAAAGGGTGGACGGTGAAGAACTTCTGAAAGCTTTTGACATCACCGGAACGATTCAGTGGGAGCGTAAGAAAACTTCCATCAGAGGAAACTTCTCTTTCATTAACAATGATTTTACCGGAAACAACTTCAGCATCGTAGGAAACCAAATGCTTGATGGCTTAAAACCTGGGAAAAACCAGGTTTGGAGTGTTTTCGTACAGCAGGCTATCAATTCTTTCTTACAGTTAAATCTCAATTATGAAGGAAGAAACTCGGGCGACCGTACGATTCATATTGGAAGTATGCAGGTGAAAGCGAGTTTTTAAAATGTAGATGAAGATTACGGTTGAAAGTAAGATTTGATCTGTTTTTCAATGGGTTTTTAAATTGAAGCACTTCATGGTTCTGTAAAATTCCGACAAATATACATCCCCTTCTTATTGTACATGGGTCCCACCCACGGCTATTCATATTGAACCGACAAAATATAAATACCAACACTTTCTATAAGATCACGAACTTTTACTTTTTACTTGGCTCTTTTTATTTTTACCTTCCCACTTTTTCCTTATATTTGTTTAGTAATAAATACACGGGGTGCCGCAGGGCTGAGATCATACCCGATGACCTGATTTGGATAATGCCAACGTAGGGATGTCTGCTTAAAATATTTTCATTTTATGCTTTATTCGTTCACATGCTTATCTGTGGTCTGAACTGAATAAATCAACATAAAATAAAATGGAAGTAACAAAGTATTCCGGAGAACTTATCCCTCACCAAGACAAAAACTGGCAAGGAAGACCTGAATGGTTTTTCAATCGCGAACATACCGACACCTACGAATTGTGGTACGAAGGCCGATACAAACGTGCCGAAATCTGGCAGAAAAAAGTAATGGAGCAGCTTGTTTCCAGTGATCAACGAGTAAAAACATTGTTAGAATTCGGTTGTGGCACTACCCGATTTACACGCTGGTGGAAAAATATAGGAATTGAAGCAACAGGCGGAGATATTTCGCCATTAATGTTATCACAGGCGGTTCATTTGTTTGAAGGTGATCTGGTGATGGCAGACTCACACTTTATGCCTTTCAAAGATCACACTTTCGATTCATTGGCATTCATCACAACATTTGAATATTATAAAGATCCCGTAAAAGTTATCAGAGAATCAGCCCGTGTAGCCAAGTATGGAATCGCAATGGGAATGATGAACAGAAATTCGCCAAAGGTTGCCCGACGACGCGTGCAGCAGTTGTTTGGAAAGAATCCTTTTTATGTAACCGCAACTTTTTATACTCCAAAAATGCTGACTGAGATTATCGAAAAAGCTCTGGTTGGTAGAAAGTATACAATAGAATGGACTTGCACCGGACTTCCGAAATGGTTTCCCGTTCAACAATGGAATATTCCTGTAGGTGATTTCTTTGGACTTTACATTCAACTAAATGATGTGGAATGAGTGAGACATTAGGTAAAATAAATCATGCTCAATTTGAAGATTTCCTTAAAAACCGTTGCGGAAAAAAACGTGATGAAGTCCGTGTCGGTCCTGAGTTTGGCGTCGACGTTTCAGTAGTTGATCTTCATGGCGGAAAAGCGATGGCTTTGACGAGTGATCCACTGTCTTTGATTCCTTCTTTAGGTTTGGAGGAATCTGCTTGGCTGTCGGTACATCTTATGGCGAACGATATGGCGACAACGGGTTTCGCCCCGATGTTCGGGCAGTTTGTTTTGAATCTTCCTGCTCAACTTTCTAAAAATGATTTTGAAATCTATTGGAATTACATTCATCAATTCTGTAAAGACATTGGCGTGAGCATTACCGGCGGACATACAGGCTTTATCGAAGGACAGAATTCTACTATTGCGGGCGGCGGAACTTTTATAACCATTGCTCCGAAAGAAGAAATTCTTGTTTCAAAATATGCAGACGTTGGTGATGTAATTTTAGTGACTAAAACCAGTGCACTTTCATCTGCTGCAATTCTTGCGATGAGTTTTCCGGAAACGGTGAGAAATAAAATGGGTAAAGAGTTTTACTATTCTGCCTCAGCTTCGTTTTATGAAACCTCATCTTTGAGAGATGCTTTGACTGCGGCACAGATTGAAAACTCAGGTGTAACAGCAATGCACGATGTGACAGAAGGTGGCGTTTTGGGAGCTATTTACGAATTGGCGGTTGCATCAGATAATGGTGCTAAAATTTTTAATGACAAACTTCCAATCGGCGAAGTTCAGTCTGCGGTCTGTCATCTGTTTTCGCTAGATCCGAGATATTGTATTGGTGCGGGTTCGATGATTATCACCTGTAAAAAAGAGAAAGCTTCGGAAATTATTTCGAGATTGGAAGCGAATCATATTCCCTGCACAGAAGTGGGAACAATTACAGAAAAATCTTCGGGAATTAAATTAATTGAAAATGAAAAAGCAAATGATATAATTTATTTTGAAGAAGATCCTTACTGGAAAGCTTTTTTTAATGCTTATAAAAACGGCTGGAAATAATGAAAAAGGAAACCATCCAATCCGGAATTTACTTGATCATTGATCCTTCGATGGATGAAGAGATTCTTTTAGCTAAATTAAATGTAATTTTAAACGAAAAAATATCGGCGATTCAGATTTGGGACCATTTTAAAGAAAATGAAAAAATTGAGGAGCTGGTTTCAAAAATTTCTGCAAAAACTTCTTTACACAACATTCCTTTACTCATCAATAACCGCTGGGAAATTTTAAAACAAATTCCTCTGGACGGAGTTCATTTCGATGAAATTCCTGAAAACTTCAATCATATCAAAAAAGAAATCAGCCGTGATTTCCTTGTAGGAATTACCTGCAACAATGACTTGGCAACTATTGAGTATGCGGAAAAACATCAGTTCGATTACATTTCTTTCTGCTCGATGTTTCCGTCAAAAACGGCGAACAGCTGTGAACTGGTCAGCTTTGAAACTATTCAGAAAGCAAAAAGTATTTTCAATGGAAAAATTTTTCTTGCCGGAGGAATTGATTTAAATACAATTGAAAATTTAGGCGATTTGAATTATGATGGAATCGCTATTGTCTCAGGAATTATGAGTGCAGGAAATCCGTCACAGGCCATTAAAGAATATCAACAAAAAATTAAAAAGTAAAACAATGAGAATAAAAACCATAGAAAAATTATGTTGTCCGTTTGACAAATCAGATTTAAATTTAACGATCATTTCACAGGATGAAACTGAAAACATTATGGAAGGTTTACTCATCTGTGACGACTGTAAAAGAGTATACCCCATCATCAGCGGAATACCGATTATGTCTCCTGATGAATACCGTGAATTTAAACTGGAACAACCCGTTTTAGAACGCTGGGAAAAACATTTGGAAGGAAAAAAAGTGGAGAATTTTAGGTTGATTTCGTAACGATAACAGCAATAGATAATTTCAAAATGCTGAAAGTTTAGAATTTCGTAAATTTGCAGCATGATAAAAATAGGCAACATAGAACTGCCGGAATTTCCGCTTTTGCTTGCACCAATGGAAGATGTGAGTGATCCGCCATACAGACGACTGTGTAAATTGCATGGTGCAGATATGATGTACTCAGAATTTATCTCTTCTGAAGGCTTGATTCGTGATGCGATGAAGAGCAGAAAGAAGCTGGATATTTTCGATTATGAGAGACCTGTAGGAATTCAAATTTTTGGAGGTGACGAGGAAGCAATGGCAATGTCTGCAAGAATTGTGGAGACCGTAAACCCTGATCTGGTGGACATCAATTTTGGTTGTCCGGTAAAAAAAGTGGTTTGCAAAGGTGCCGGCGCCGGAGTTTTGAAAGATGTTGATATGATGGTTCGTCTCACGAAAGCTGTGGTGAGTTCGACAAGCCTTCCTGTGACCGTAAAAACCCGTTTGGGATGGGACAGTAATTCTATCAATATTGATGAAGTGGCCGAACGTCTTCAGGAAACTGGAATTAAGGCGTTGACCATTCACGCAAGAACCCGCGGACAAATGTACAAAGGTGAAGCCGACTGGGAGCACATCTCAAGAATCAAGCAAAACCCAAATATTGAAATTCCTATTTTTGGAAACGGTGACATCGATTCGCCAGAAAAAGCTTTGGAATATAAAAATAAATATGCGTGTGACGGAATTATGATCGGTCGTGCAGCCATTGGTTATCCATGGATTTTTAATGAAATCAAACATTTCTTTGCAACCGGAGAATGTCTTGATGCACCTACGATTTCAGACCGACTTTTAGCGGTTCGCCAACACGCAGAATGGAGTGCAGAATGGAAAGGTGAGAAGTTAGGATTAATCGAAATGAGACAGCATTACAGCAATTATTTCAGAGGGATTCCTCATTTTAAAGATTTCAGAAGAAAGTTTTTGGAAGTTTATTCTTTAGAGGAAATGGATGAAGTGATTAAAGAAACGCAGGGATTCTACGAGGAATATCAGGCACAGGTTTAATAGGTTAAGTGAAATTAAACCATTTACATCTATCAAGAACTGAAGATAAAATTAAGTTGAGAGTCGATCTACGAACTAAAATAAATTTTTCAGAATTTCTCTAAAACAGCAAACCCATCAAAATCTGACGGGTTTGTTTTATTTTAATAAGATTCAGAAGAAGATTTCTTTTTAATTAAAGCTAGCGCCGAAGAAGTTCCTATCCGTTTGACACCAAGGTTGATCATCTTTTCGGCATCTTCGGGAGTTCTTACTCCACCTGCTGCTTTTACCGGAAGTTTTCCAGCATTTTCGAGCATAATTTTTATGCCTTCAAATGTGGCTCCATTTGGCTTTCCTTCTTTTGTTTCGTAAAACCCTGTAGAAGATTTTACGAATATTTTAGATAAATCATTTTCAGCAAAATTTTCTTCTGCCCATTCTGAGATATGCTTCGTTAAATCACCAATTTGATTATCTGTTAAAGCTGCAGTTTCAATAATCCATTTCGCAACTTTTTGGTTTTGAATACATAATTGAGTGCATTTTAGAAACTCCTCTTTTACGTACTCCAAATTTCCTTTCAGATATTCAGAATAATTAATCACAAAATCGAGTTCGTCAGCACCTTCTTCAACTGCTTTTGAAGCTTCTGCCAATTTTTCTTTTAAAGAATATGTTCCTTCATGAAAGCCAATCACCGTTCCTAAAACAACTGGTGAATTTCTTTCCTGAATATACTTTCTAATCTCAGCGACATACACAGGCCGAATCATCACTGCAAAAATGCCATTATCAATAGCTTCTTGCGCAAGTTGTCTAACTATGATTAAAGTTTCTTTTTCAGAAATACCAGATTGTGAAGGAGTTTTTAAATACGTTGAATCTAAATATTGAGCAATATTCATTGTCATTATACTTTGAGTTGTCTGTTGATACCCTGCTCCAACGATATAAAAGTTTCCGTTCTGGTAACACCTTTCATTTTCTGAAGTTTATTTAAGATCTGCATCAAATGGTCATTGTCTATGCATAAAACTTTTAAAAAAATGGTGTAATTTCCTGTGGTATAATGTGCTTCTACCACCTCGTTGACTTCTTTCAGTGATTTTACAACATCAGGATAATGACTTGGCTGGTCGAGGAACATTCCGATATATGAAACCACTTTATATCCTATTTTTCTGGGATTTAGAAATGATATAGAATTTTCTATAACACCTGCGTGTTCCAGTTTTTTGATTCTTTGATGTACGGCAGTAGTTGATATTCCTACCTGCTTTGAAATATAGGCTAAAGAGCTTTTGGCTTTATCCATCAGCATATAGATAATTTCTTTATCTAAAGGGTCTAAGTGATAGCTTGTACTGGTTGAGTTTTTCATCGTTGATTATTACTTTTATATTATCATTTATTTCTTTAATACTACAAATACAGGGAAATGATCACTGTAACCACCCAGATAGCGGGTTCCCGCATAGGTTCTGAAAGGTCTTTCATTAAACATTTTATTTCTGCTTCGCAGCTTTTCCGGTTTAAAAATCTTGGCATCATAAAATGACAGTGACTGATTGTTATCGAAAAAAGATCGTGACAGCATAATCTGGTCAAAAAGAAGACCCGATTTATAATGAAAGGCTGAATAATTCTTAGTGGAGTAAAGATCTTGAAAAGGATTTTCTAAAACTTTCTGCTGACTATCATCAAAAAGAACTCTCACCAAATTCTCATCATCAGGATTTTCATTAAAATCACCGCATAAGATTACATTTTCCTTTTCCACATTGACGATCTTAAGAATTCTGTTTCTTATCTCACTGAGAATATATTCGCGTTTGGGTTGATTGATATCTTTCTCACGTTTCGAAGGTAGATGGGCAACAAAAACATTAATGATTTCATCCTTGTATTTTACCTTTGAAAACAATACATCTCGTGTAGTATCATAGTTTTCCGGATTATTATCTGAAATTTCAAAAAAGAATGTTATCGCTTCAGAATCAACGACTTCAATTTTTGATTTATCGTAAAGCAAGGCGACATCTACCTTTCTTTCATCCATTGAGTTGTAATGTATGATTCCGTATTGTGAATTAAAAGGACTCATTTCCACAAGATCTTCCAAAACCTTTCTTCCGGAAATTTCAGAAAGTCCAATCATGCAAGGCAAAATACCCGTTTCTTCTTTCATCAATTGAAAGACGTGAGAAATTTTGAATAGCTTGTCTCTGTATTTTCTTTCATCCCAGTTTCTCAATCCTGATTTGCTAGGATCTAACCTATGAATGGGTTGGGGATCTGGCAAAAATAAATTTTCTACATTATAAAAAGCAAACAATTCCATCTACAAGTTTTTCTATTGACAAGTTTGATATTTTAATTTCAGAATGTAAATTTATTGTTTTTTTTAGTATTAAAGCACTTTCCATAATTAAATTTCCACCTAAAAGGCAGATAATTTACCATAATCGTAAGTTTGTGAAATTATATTCATCAAAATTTCAACCAAATTGGCAATACATTCACGAAAATCTACATTGAAAATTACAGTAAGCAACAAAAAATACCGTTTGAAAACGGTTGCACATTCATTTTACGGACAAAAAATCACCCTACTAACGCAGTAAATCCGGACGCTTTTCCTGTGTAATTCTTACTGCTTCATCATGTCTCCATTCTTCAATTTTAGCAAAGTTTCCACTCAAAAGAATTTTTGGAACAACTAACCCTTTGTATGATTCTGGTCTGGTATAAATTGGTGGTGATAAAAGATCATCCTGAAAACTATCAGTCAATGCACTCTGCTCATCATTCAAAACTCCTGGAACAAGACGTATAATAGAATCTGCCAAAACACAAGCAGCTAACTCGCCACCCGTCAATACAAAATCTCCAATTGAAATTTCTTTAGTAATATGAAGATCACGAACTCTCTGATCAATCCCTTTGTAATGTCCACAAAGGAAAATCAGATTCTTTTTTATAGAAAGAGAATTGGAAATTTTCTGATTTAAAGTTTCACCATCGGGTGTTAGGTAGATAATTTCATCATAATCCCGTTGAGATTTCAGTTCAGAAATACATTTATCCAGCGGTTCAATCATCATGACCATACCTGCACCGCCTCCGTATGGCTCATCATCAATCTGTCTATGTTTGTTGATGGACCAGTCTCTCAACTGATGGAAATGCACTTCTACCAAACCCTTATCAACTGCTCTCTTCAAAATAGAAGTTCTGAACGGACTTTCCATCAATTCTGGAAGTACGCTTATTATATCAATTCTCATTGTTGCGTGTTATTTTTTTTACTCGGCGAAATAATCAGGCGTAAGGAAGAGTCTTTGTTAAAGTAACTCCACATCCAGTTAAAAAATATGGCCAGTTTATTTCGAACGCTCAAAATAAGCATTAAATGTAAAAACATCCAAAAATACCAGGCTAAAAATCCCTGAAATTTTATAAAAGGCAAATCGACAACCGCTCTGTGCTTTCCTATGGTAGCTAATGAACCCTGGTCTTGGTATTCATATTCCGTCCATTCACCAGCATTTTTCTTCAGAAAGTTTTTCCCTAAATTTTTCGCCTGATTGATGGCAACATTAGCGACCTGAGGATGTCCCTGCGGATATTTCGGAGTTTCCATATAAGCGATATCACCTACTGCGTAAATATTATCATATCCTTTAATTTTATTAAAACGGTCTACAATATATCTGTTTCTGATAAGCTTTTCTGTCGGAAAACCATCAATCACGTTCCCTACAACTCCGGCTGCCCAAATCACATTGTTGGATGGAATTTCTTTTCCGCTTTTCATATAGACCTTGTCACCATCGTAATCGGTAACAATTTCTCCGCTCATAAATTCAACGCCAAGATCTTTCAGGTATTTCTCAGATTTTTCT
This sequence comes from Chryseobacterium sp. JAH, assembly GCF_001507335.1. Lineage (GTDB taxonomy): Bacteria > Bacteroidota > Bacteroidia > Flavobacteriales > Weeksellaceae > Chryseobacterium. The sequence continues at coordinate 137,986 of NZ_LMAH01000006.1, forward strand.
TGTGCCTCGGGGCTCATCACCGCTAAAGGTTTTTCTGTAGAACTTACCAAAATGATTTTTAGGTTATCAAAATTCATGTAAGGATAATCGCGAGGAAGAATATCTTTTTTCATTTCTGAAAAAGCTCCTGCTAATTCTACTCCGGTCGGTCCGCTTCCTACGATAACAATATTCCAGTTTCCGTCGTCGCTGCGGCTTTTTTCAAGAATTAATTTTTCGAAAGTCATCAAAACATGATTTCTGATTCCGATGGCTTCCTGGGTATTTTTCATTCCGAAAGCTTTGCTCTCCAAATCTTTATTCCCAAAGAAATTGGTTTTGCAACCCGTGGCAATAATCAGTTTATCATAAGTGAATTCGGCTCCGTCGGTGATGACTTTATTTTGAGAAGGAATAATTTCTTTAACATCCGTAAGACGAAACTGTGTATTTCTGGATTCCTGAAAAATCTTACGAAATGGAAATGAAATATTGGAAGGCTCTATCCTTCCACACGCAACCTGATAAAAAAGCGGCTGAAACATGTGGTGGTTTACCTTATCCAGAACAATAACTTTTTTATTTTTATTGTTTAACGTTTTCGCTAGCTGCAGCCCCGCAAAACCTCCTCCGATGATGATGATCTTTTCGCGTGTTTCCATAGTATACAAATTTACTTATTTTATTTATTAGTAAAAGCTATTTAAAACTCAAAAGAGACAAAAGATTCCTTCACTTGACAACAATTTCTACTGCATCTTCTTTTGTAAAAAAAGCATTACCTATTTTTTCAATTACTTGAATTTTATGTAGTATTTTATGGCTTAAAAAGTTAGTTTTGCAAAACTTTATGAGCCCTAAGAAGTATACCAAAAAAACTGCCAAAAGAGTGCATAGAAGCCGTCGGAAGAACTATTTTTTCCGACGAAAAATCCTTTTGGGAATATTGATTATTGCGTTGTTAGGAACGGGATTATATCTCAAGCAGTCAATAAGTTACTATTATGCTTTATATTTTAACAAATTCACTCATAAAAAGCTTCACAACAACGAAAAAGAAACTATAAGAATCCAGAAAATTCTCAGCAATAATCTTGATAAAACGTACGGTTTTGATATTTCACATTATCAGAATCGGGAAGATATCAAATGGGACAGTCTGAGCATCGGAAATAAAACTATTCCGTTGGAATTTGTGATCATGCGTGCAACGATGGGAAACCGCAATGCCGACAAACATTTTGACGAATTTTGGCATCAGGCACAGAAAAATAAACTTATTCGCGGTGCATATCATTTTTACAGAGCTGACGAAGACCCTGTAATTCAAGCAAATAACTTTATTAAAAACGTAAAACTGGAAAGCGGTGATCTTCCGCCAATTTTAGATATTGAAAAAATTCCGAGAAGAAAATCAAACAAAAAACTAATCGAGGATCTTAAAATCTGGTGCAAAATCATTGAAGAAACCTATGGTGAAAAACCCATTATCTACACGTATTATCATTACTACAAAGATTTTCTGAAAGGTGAATTTGATGATTACCCACTCTGGCTGGCCAATTATAACGATGTCCCTACTCCATCACCTGATGATCAATGGGATTTTTGGCAGTTTAGTGAAAAGGGAATCGTTTACGGAATCAACACTAAAGTTGATCTTAATATTTATAATGGCGGAGTCTGGTCTTTGAAAAGGTTGACTTTAGATTAAATTAATTTTTCAGAAAATCAATTAGATCTTTATTCAGCTGATCCGCATTTTCAAACGGAATCATATGTGTTTCATCTTTATAAATTTCAAGTTTGGCGTTGGGAATTTGCTTTGCCAGCAGTTCAGAATGTTCAGGTTTGATTACATCTTTTTCTCCCGCAATCACCATAACTTCAGCGATAATTTTATTTAAATCCTTCTTTGAAATATTGGGTTCTGTCAACATCAGTTTCAGCAACCTCATTTCGTTGAATTTTTCTGATTTATTTTCATACTGCATCGCTTTAAGGCTTAGTCTGAACTTGCTTATTAATTCGTCGTCCACACCTTCTACTGAAGCGTTTGCTCCGATGATCATTAATTTATTTAAATTTTCCGGATATTTCAACGCAAACTCAAGTCCTGTATTTCCACCATCACTCCAACCAGCTACACTTACTTTTTTCAAACCTAAATCGTCAATTAAAGCTTTCATATCATCTGCAAAAATTTTATAATTAAAATCCTTTTGCGTTTTATCTATGCTTTTCCCCTGAGCTCTTGTATCAACAGCAATCACTTTAAACTGTTTTGAAAGTTCCGGAATCTGCTGATAAAAATCTCTGATACTTCCTGAATTTCCGTGGAGTAAAAGCAAAGGCTCGCCTTCTCCATAGATTTCATAATACAAATCTGCATCTTTTAGTTTTAGAACTTTGCCTGCAGATGTATTTTTCCCATAAATCGACTGTTCGGCTTCCATTTGATATTTGCTTACATCATAAAAAAGATTTGACAAATTGCCATCATTACTATTCTCTTCCTGAATTTCATTTTTCCCATTTTTATCGACCTTCACATCGATATTAATTGCCGGTGCAGCAATGGTCATTTTTTCCCAGTCGCCATAAAATTTTCTCAGATAACCTGTTCTGAAAAGCGCAGCACTGATGTTAAGTTTCCCTTCAAACTCTTTCAAAAACTGAATTCCTACAAAAAATTTACCCTGAACCCATATATTTTTTTCATTGACATCTAAAGTAAAGCTGTCATCTACAATTTTATCTTTTGTGAGCTCCACTGTAATTTCCTCATCCAAAATACTCTCTCCGGGCAAACCATGCTTTTCCTTATAGATGGTATAACGCATGATTATCGGTCGGTCTGCGGTAATATTCGCGATATTCAGGTTAATATTTTTAATCTTTGATTTTTTACTGGTTTTAAATTCTAAAGCGGTTTCACCCAGGAAATCTCCTTTTCCGAGTGACGGGTTTACAGAATACATCACACTTTTCGTTTTCGTATTCACTCCCCAATTTTTATCAACGAGTTTTTTTGGTGTGATTTTTACTTCCTGAATATTTTTGAATTTTTCCTTTAGATAAATCTTCCTGTCATTTTGTTTTACGAAATCCTGAACTGTTTCTGTGTAGCTTTCGTACCCCGCAACATCGATCCTCACTTTAGCAGAAGGATTTATTTTAGAAAGATCAATTGAAAAATTTCCTTTCTCGTCACTGATGATACCCACACTTTCTTTTTCAACACCTAGTTTCACATAGGCAATCGGAGTATTTTCTTCTTTAGACAAAACAGTTCCTGAAATTACCTGAGCACTTGAAAACAATGCTGTAAACAACAGAATAAGAATATTGAGTTTCTTCATAATAAAAGTTTGATGCAAAAATCATTAATTTAAGATGAAAACATTCTTAAAATCTTATTAAATTAAAAGAAGCTATAGTTAAATAATCACAACAAAGTGAACCCCACTTGTTAAATCACTTAAAAGGCTTTCTCTGAATCCATTCAACTGTGGGATTTACAGACTTAAAAATATTTTGAATAAATCTATTGATGAGCAAATTATTATGCTTAATAAGTCCAAAAATTTCTACAGGCTCCGCACCGATTGTTGATTTGATTTCAAGAGCGGTTCTGCCGAAAATAATTCGATTAAATTTTTCGTTGATTCCAAATGCTACCATATCTAGAAGCATATTCAGATAAATTTGTTTCTCTTTTTGCAACTCTCTGTCGTAACCTAGAAAATATGTATCAATATCACGATGATTGAGAATTAAGGTATAGAAACCAATCAAATTTTCATTTAAATAATACCCAAAAACTTTGAAATTTTCTTTTAGAGATTCTTTCATGCTTTCAAAATGATTTTCACTAAGAAAAAATGTATTGAAAGGGGCATTTTCTGCGACATTTTGGTACAGTATATTCATTTGTTTCTGATGAATCTTTATGTCGTGAAGATTCATTTCAAATTTTTCAATACCAACAATTTTTTTCTTTGCAGATTTGGCTCTGGTTCGGTATTTTGTAGAAAATGCATTCAGGTAATTATCAAAAGTCAGCCAGTTTTTTTGCAATCTTAAAATCATATTCGGCTGCACAGAAAACTTATAAAATGATTGATGATTTTTGCCTTGAAAATATTTAATAAAACTTTCTTGATAATCTTTGTAAATAATTAGCGAGGTCTTCCCTTCTTGTCTTTGCATTTCATGAACTGCTTCGTCCAGAAGCGGTATGACTTTTTCAATGGTAATTTTTGAAACATCGAAATAAAATCCGTTTTGCCCGGTCAGCATGTTATTTCCCAAAATCATCACATTTTTACTGAATCTCCTCGCAACAAGATTTTTCACATTACAGAAAGTTTCGTTTTTCTGAAACGTTTTATGCCCGATAAAATTTAGGTATTGAAGTAATGCTCCACCAATTAATTCATTATCATTAAAAAAACCAATGTAAAAACACTTCATATTTTCGGGACATGAAGTTTCTAAAGTCTTAAAGTATTCCTGCGACAGCATAATGTTATGCTGTCCGATCACATGATTCCAATTTTCAGGAATTTCTGATGAAGCTCTGTATTTTTTAAAAGTATAAGACATAAAAAAGGCTACAAATGTAGCCTATATTTTAGATTTCAAATTCTTATTTTGGTGTCACAAGATTAAATCCATCAATCGCATACCAACCGCATATAATACCGCCCATTACGGTAATGGTAATCGTCCAATACCCCGTATTAATAAAAATATATTTCCACGATTTTCTCTCAAACATTGCGTTGACCGCGATCAAAGGAAACACAAAGAAAACTCCAGTCATAAAAGAATGCAAAGCACCATGACCAAATGACCTGAAAGCGGTTCCGTAATCATGCATAAATGCGGCATACGAAGGTTTTGCCAAATTTTCATCGCCACCAATCATTCCCATAGCGCCAAACTGATGAATGGTTACCATCTGCAGAAAAAATCCAATAAGAACAGATAAAATGATTGAAACAATAAATACCATTCCCATGTTTGCACCTTTCATTTTCTCTTCCGTCAAGCCGGATTCTCTCATCCATGCCTTACCAAAAACTTTTGGGTTATACCAGACAAATCCCATGATCAGAGGGATTAAAGCGGCAAAAAGTATTGCCAGAAAATTAATTTGTATCATAGTTTTAAAATATAGTTTAGTTTCTCAAATCTACATTAAAAAAGTTTACGATGATATATTAAGCTTTAAAGCTCTAATATTTTGTATTTTTGCACCACAAAATTTGGATATCAATGAATTACGTTGCGGCTGAGAATCTTACAAAATCTTACGGGATCAAAACCCTTTTTAAAAATATTTCTTTCAATATCAATGAGGGCGACAAAATTGCTATTGTTGCCAAAAATGGGAGTGGAAAATCAACTTTGTTGAAAATTTTGATGGGTAAAGAAATCGCAGATAGCGGCTCGATAATCATTAATAAAGATATTCAGGTGGTTTTGTTTGATCAGGAAATTGATTTTGAATCTGATCTGACGATTGAGGAATTTATGATGACTTTAGATTCGGCTCCGATTTTAGCTTTAAAAAAATACCATCATGCTTTGCTTTCGGGAAATCCGGATGAGATGGAAACAGCTCTTGCGGAAATGGAAATTCACAAAGCCTGGGACTTGGAAAATGAGATGAGCCAGATTCTTTCACAGCTTAAAATCACTGATCTGACCGCTAAAATGGGAATGCTTTCCGGTGGACAGATCAAACGTGTTGCTTTGGCGAAACTTTTAACCGAGACAAGAGCCGAGCACCGTCATACCCTTTTGATTATGGATGAACCTACCAACCACCTCGATGTGGAAATGGTAGAGTGGCTGGAAAGTTACTTAAATAAAGCGAAAATCACCCTTCTTTTGGTAACACACGATCGATACTTCCTAGATGCTGTCTGCGGAATTATTTGGGAGATGGAAGACCAAAATTTATATTTCCACAATGGTGCATACGCAACTTATCTCGAAAACAAGATGATTCGTGAAGATAACATGAATGCAACCATCGACAAAGCCAATAACCTTTACAGAAAGGAGTTGGAGTGGATGCGAAGACAGCCGAAAGCAAGAACTACAAAATCAAAATCCAGACAGGATGATTTTTACGAAACTGAAAAAATAGCAAAAACAGATACCCGAAAAGAATCTTTGGAGCTTGATTTTGAAATGAAAAGATTAGGGAACAAAATTCTGGAACTTAAGGATATTTCTAAAAGCTATGGTGATAAGTTATTGCTGAAAGATTTCAGTTATTCATTTCAACGTGGTGAGAAAGTAGGAATCGTCGGGAAAAATGGTGCAGGAAAATCTACTTTACTGAATATCATTCAGGGTTTTGAACCGAAAGATTCCGGGGAAATTGAAACCGGAGAAACCATCAAATTCGGATACTTTTCTCAGAAAGGGCTAAAGTATAAAGAGGAAGAAAGAGTAATTGATTTCATTAAAGATATTTCAGAAAACTTTCCGTTGGCCAACGGAAGAACGATTACCGCATCACAATTTTTGAGATTATTCTTATTTGATGACCAAACGCAGTATTCTCCTATTTCTAAACTTTCAGGTGGTGAAAAACGAAGATTACATTTGATGTATATCCTCTATCAAAATCCAAACTTTTTGATTTTTGATGAACCTACAAATGACCTTGACCTTCCGACTTTGACGGTTTTGGAAAATTTCCTTTTAAATTTTCAGGGAAGTTTGATTATCGTTTCTCACGATAGATATTTCATGGATAGAATTGTTGACCACATCTTAGCGTTCGAAGGCGAAGGAAAAATAAAAGATTTTATCGGAAACTTTTCAGAATACAGAGAAAATAAAAAGCTGGAAGATGGAAACCAAAAGAATGAAGATAAGAAAACAAAAACTGTAGTTGAGAAAGTGATTGAAAAACCAGTTGTTGCAGAAGTTTCAAAAATTCAAGTTCCAAAAAAGAAATTATCTTTTAAAGAACAACGCGAACTGGAAACGATTGAAAAGGAAATTCCTGAATTTGAAGCAAAAAGGTCAGCGATTTTGGAGCAACTGAATAATGAAGCCGATTACGAGAAGATCTCAAAACTTTCTGCTGAACTAGAAAGCCTTTCTGAAAAGCTTGAAAACCACGAGATGAGATGGCTGGAGCTTCAGGACTAGAAAATTTAAATATAAAAAAGCTGTTCAGAGATGAGCAGTTTTTTTTGATCAAAATCTGGATGAGATTATTTTCAGTTTATGCAAAGGTAATGTAACTAAAAGTTTTTCAGTTTAAATATTATTCCTATTTTTGGGAATAATATAACTAATTAATCTACAAATATTTATTTATAAATTACAATCTTAATGATGAACATTAGCTTTAAACTATTTTTCTTTCTCACATTTATGATTTGTTCAAAAATTTACGGACAATACTTCATGGTCTGCCAGCCCGTTGAAATTGAAAAACATCAGGGAAAGAACTTCTTTCTTGAAGGAAAAATCTTTTATAATGACGAAATTAAAAATAATTCATGGGTTGTTTTATCTGCACTTTTTCTTGATGAAAAAGGTACAGGAATAAAAAACACAATATATAATGATGATGCCGGAGCATATTACAAACAAGGAGAATGGAGCTCTTATCAGCTGAACGGAAAGATAGATAAAAAAGCAAAATATATAGCTGTAGGAATCACTGTCGCCGGATCTGGAAGTTATCATGTTGATGATTTTAAATTATTTATACAGGATGGAAAGAATAAAATAGAAATTCCTTTAAGAAATGCTGGTTTTGAAGATATTTCATTGGCACCCTGGCAATCACAAAACATTGATAAGGATACAAAATTATCTCTTACGAATGACAAATATTTTTCAGGAAAAAAATCGCTGTTCGTTGATAATTCTAACGTTAATACAACATCAACTATTGGAAATAACAAAAAAGCAGGAAAGTTCATGGATGTAAATGGCGTTAAACTTTACTATGAAGTTTATGGTCAAGGAGAACCACTTTTACTGATTCATGGAAACAATGCATCGATGGCTAGTTTTGATCGACAAATTGATGCTCTGAGTAAAAAATATATGGTCATTGGCTTAGACAGTCGTGGTCAGGGAAGGTCAACTTCGGATAATAAGAAACTGACTTATGAGCTTATGGCAGATGATGTGAATACTTTTTTAGATAAAATGAATCTTAAAAACGTCAATATTTTAGGATGGAGCGATGGAGGAAATATTGCCGTTATTTTAGGAATGGAACATCCCGATAAAGTAAAAAAAATGGCAATCATGGGAACTGTACTCTACAATAATGAGACTTCAGTTTTTCCTGACATCAATAAAATCCTGAATGAACAGGTAAAAGAAATGAAGAAAAACGGAGTCTCTGAAAACGATATGAACTACCGTCTTAAGATTCTGCTGCTTACAGAGCCTAACATCAATCCTGACTCTTTAAAGAAAATAAAGGCGCCGACATTAGTAATGGCTGGAGAACATGATGTAATGCCGGAAAAACACACAAAATTAATAGCCGATAAAATTCCAAATAGCAAAATACTGATTTTTAAAGGGACTGACCATGAAGCTCCTTCTAAGATTTCAGAAAAATTCAATAAAGCTGTTTTGGATTTTTTTGAATAATGCAGCCTAATAATTTGAACTTAAATTAATGATTAAAAAAAGTTAGATATTCGATATCTAACTTTTTTTGATCATTGAAAAAATACTGTAAGAAAGAAACGCCATTCCTAAGAGAAGGAAACCATATCTTAAAAATCTGTTGTCATCCATTAGGGTAATGCCAATAATGACGAACAAAAGACCGATCACTGTAAAACTTGAACTTCTTTTTTTCATGATTTTCTTTGTTTAATGTAAATCTAAAACCTTTCCTTTTTTAGAGCTTTCCAATGCAGCTTCGATGATCTTCATATTCTGAATAACTTCATTTCCCAAAGATGGCAAAGCATATCCGAAAACAATGTGCTCATAGATTTGCTGATAATAATTCATGTAATTTCCGGGTTGGCTTGTGGTTAAAATCCTTTTTGACTCTGAATTTTCATCGAGAAAATTAAGAATTCCATCAGATTCTTTAAGGGGTTGTAACCAGTCTTCACCATAGGCTGGAATTACTCCCGCTACCAATTCATTTTCCTGATCATCTGTTCTTTCTTGTAGAAAACTTCCTTTGTCACCGTGAATTTTATAGGCAAAATGTTCCTCTTTGGTGAAAACTGAAGATTTTAATCTTACTCGTACTGTGTCTTTATAATAAAGCAAAATTTCAAAATAATCATTGGCAAACTCCTCTCCTTTCATGGAAAACACATCTGCAAAAAGCTTTTCAGGAAAACCAAAAAACTGCGTTGCCTGATCGACAAGATGTGAACCTAAATCATGAACAGATCCGGAACCACTTAATTCAGGATTTTCTTTATGTTCTTTTGCACTTGGTTCAGTTCTGAATCTGTCAAACCGGATTTCAACTTCTTTGATATTTCCTAGTTTTCCTTCAGAAATCACTTTTTGTACCTGAAGATAATCACGATCAAATCTTCTGTTCTGATAGACACTTAAAAAAAGATTTTTTGATTCAGCCAGTTTCACCAACTCTTCCGCTTCTGCAATGTTGACGGTAAAAGGTTTTTCAACAATAACATTTTTACCGGCCTCCAACGCCATCTTGCTGTACTCAAAATGAGTCTGCACAGGTGTATTGACCACGACCACATCAATATCAGCATTCTGAAGCATCTCTTGAACCGAACGACAAATTACAGCATCGGGATATTTCTCTTTTGATTCGTCTTTTGATCTTTCCACAATTGCAGACATAAAAAATCCCGGATGTTCTTTCAAAAACGGAGCATGAAAAACTTTCCCGCTCATTCCAAAGGCGCAAAGACCCACTTTTACCAATTGCATATTTAAAAATTTTAAACAAATATATTTATAAAAAACGTTTAACTGAATACATTTAATGACCAATAAATTCTCAAATGTGATACCACATGACAAAAATCACCGATTTATTTTTAATAATTCTAAATAGTAATAAGTAAATAATTTACTTTTGCGAAATCATAATTCTATTCCAAAAATCTAAACTATGAAAAGAAGGATTATCTCCTTAGGTCTTATCGCGGTAGTAACATCTGTAAGCGCACAGATGAAAAATTCTGAATCTGACACCATCAGAATACAAACTATTGAAGATGTAAATCTGCACAAAACAGGAAATCCAAACAAAGCAACTCCATTATCTACCAAATCAAATCTTACGGTAATGGAAACTCCTCAACCCATTGCGATTGTTACTCACGAAATCATTGAGCAGCAGCAAGCAAAACAGTTGAGCGACGTTCTTCAGAATGTAAACGGAATGTATGTAACTTCTTCAAGAGGAAACTCTCAAGACAGTTTCGGAGGTCGTGGTTTCATTTTAGGAAATGACAATATTTTTAAAAACGGAGGAAGAATCAATAGCGGAGTTTTCCCAGAAGTAAGCGGCTTAGAAAGAGTAGAAGTTCTGAAAGGCGCTAATGCGATGCTATATGGAAATACAGCTGCAGGAGGAGTCATCAATATGATTACTAAAAAACCAAAGTTTGATTTTGGAGGAAGTGTTGCAATGAACGCAGGAAGCTGGAATTCTTACAAACCAACTATAGACGTTTATGGTCCTTTATCTAAAAATATCGCTTTTAGAGTAAATGGAGCTTACGAAAACGCTGAAAGTTTCAGAGATGTGGTAAAATCAGAAAAATTTTATTTCAATCCTTCATTTTTATTCAATTTGGGGAGCAAATCTCAGTTGATTGTTGAAGCAGATTATCTTAAAAATGATTTCACTCCAGATTTTGGAATTGGGGCTATAGAAAACAAAGACAAAAGCTATGCATTAAATACAGGAATTGATAAACATGTGTTTTTAGGAACAGACTGGCAATATCAAAATGTACAGCAAGCTTCAACTACTGTTACATTTAATCATCAATTGAGCAATAAATGGACACTTAATGCTATTGCTTCATACCAAAATTACACAAAAGATTATTTTTCAACAGAAAGAACAAGCTGGACATACGCAGCACCAACCTCTAACCGATTATCTTGGACAACACCATTCAACAAAACTTACAATGAGCAAAACTATGGTTCTGCACAGGTAAATATAAATGGAGAATTTAATACAGGAACAATCAACCACAAAGTTCTTGTAGGAGCAGATGCAGATTATTCTCAATCTGACGCTTATGCTTATAACTTAATCAACGCGCCAAAAAATATATTATTTTTAGATGATCCAAGTACGTGGGATAATGGAAGTTTAGCAATGCCAGAATCTACATTAAATACCAACACCAGAACCACAACAAGAAGAGTTGGAGCTTATGCGCAGGATTTGGTAAGTTTAACTAAAGAATTCAAAGTTTTGGCAGGTATTCGCTGGTCATACATTGAGAATATGCCTTCATTAAAAACTACATTCCCTACAGGAACAGTGGCACAAAGCAAAAGTGTAGTACCAAATTCTGAAACTTCAGATATGGCAATATCTCCAAAACTGGGATTAATCTACGTACCAAACGATAACCTCTCAGTTTTTGCAACCTACACCAATTCATTTGCAGCAAACACAGGAGTAGATGCTTTCACATTCGAGTCACTGAGGCCTTCTCTTGTAGACCAATATGAAGTGGGAGCAAAGAAAAATATTTGGGGTAATGCAGTTGCTGTCAATCTTTCTGTATACCAAATTTTATACAGAGATTACTATTCTGCATTTATTGATCCGGCAACTAATGCAGCTTCTACAGACCCAAGAAACCTAAGAGAATTTGTAGGTAAAATGAGAAGTCGTGGTGTAGAACTAGACATCACAGGAAATCCTATGGCTAACTTATCTATAATCGCAGGTATTTCTTATAACAATTCTGTGTATCTAGACACTCCAGAAAAAGTAGGATATGTAGAAAACCAAAGATTAGTAAGAACACCAGCAACTACAGCTAATGCATCAATTTTCTACACATTCACTCAAGGAGTAAAAGGATTAAAAATTGGAGCATCTGCATACTATATTGGTGACCGATTAGCGGGATGGAATGACACCAAAACAGGAAGTGCTACTAGTTTAGTGGCAAGAAACGGAGTAAGCAGAAGTTTTGAAATTAAAGATTATACCACAGTTGCACTTTCTGTAGGCTACGAGTGGAACAAATTCTCAATACAAGGAAGAGTAGGCAATCTATTTGATACCGAAAACTACAACGTACACGAAAACTACTCCGTGAACCCCATCACACCAAGAAACTATTATTTCACATTAACATATAAACTTTAAGATTTTATAATACCAATAATTTCTTTCTTCTAAGTGGAAGCTGCATTTTTGCAGCTTCCATTTTGAAATTTAAAAACAAAAAACTTATGGATAAAATCAAAGATACAAGAAGTTTCATGAGAATCACTCACCGCTATTTAGGCTTTTTTATGGCGGGAATTATGGCAATATATGCTGTGAGTGGAGTCCTTTTGATTTACAGAGACACCGATTTCCTGAAAAAGGAAAAAATGTACAATAAAGTAATCGCCAAAAATCTTTCTGAGAAAGAACTTGGAAAAGAGCTTAAAATGAAGAATCTTGAAATAACAAAGACGGAAAACAATATCCTATTATTCAAAGACGGAACATACAATTTATTGACAGGACAAGCAAAATATTCTAAGAAAGAAATGCCTTTCGTAATAGACAAAATGACTAAACTTCACAAAGCAAAATCAGCAGACACACTATCACCCCTAAACGCATTTTTCGGAATCTGCCTGTTCTTCTTTGTGATCTCTAGTTTCTGGATGTTTAACACAAGAAGCAAACCTTTTAAACGAGGAGTAAAATTTGCGATTGCAGGTCTGGTAGTATCGATTATTTTACTATTTATATAGATTAAAGATTTATACTAATTTTAGTTAATTTTTTATTATTTACTCACCATCATTTCATTCAAAATATTCCTAAAAATAAGCATTTAGAAGTGTTGTGGCACATTTATTGAATTTAACACCATATCAAATAATTAACATAAACTTATTAAAATTATGAAAAAGCTAATTTTTACAGGAATATTAGCTGTTGCAGGATTGACAGCTACAGCAAATGCACAAATACAAGAAGGAAACTGGATGGTGGGTAGTAGCTTATTATCAAGCAACTTTGGACTAAATACCGGAGCAGGATACGACATCAAACTTCAACCTAGAGCAGCATATTTTATTAAAGATAACGTTGCATTAGGAGGTTATGTTACTTTAGGATTCTCTAAGCCGGGTGCAGGAGCATCAACACAGTTTGACTACGGTGTTGGAGCTTTAGGTCGTTATTATGTTTCACCAGGCGAAAAAGGGATTGATAACCTATTAAATCACGGTAGATTTTTCCTTGAAGGTAACTTAGGTGTTGGTGGTTTTAATGTTGAAAACGGTATTTCTACAACAGGTTTAGACTTCGGTGTAGGTCCTGGTTATTCTTACTTCATTACTCCAAACATCGGTGTTGAAGGTTTAGTAAAATACAATGGCGTTACAGGTTTTGGAAATGAAGGATTGACATCTCAAATCAGCTTTAACGTAGGTTTCAGTATCTATTTACCGACCTCCAAAGCAAAAGCTGTTGCTAACGATTTGAAATAATACCTGTTTCATACAACATACAAAAGCGGCTCGAAAAAATTTTCGAGCCGCTTTTTCAAATTAAAACTAAACTATATATAATAAATAAAAAATCTAAGCCTATTTTATTGATTGGGTTGAGGAGTATAACGGAGATACGGTTTAATTTCTTTCACCCCTAGAGGGAAAATATTTTTCGCATCTTCGGTTGTAATCGAAGGAGGAACAATAACATCATCACCAATCTCCCAATTTGCAGGCGTTGCAATTTTATGAGAATCTACCAACTGTAATGAGTCTAAAACCCTCATAATTTCATTGAAGTTTCTGCCCGTTGAAGCCGGATAAGTGATGATCAATCTTACTTTTTTAGCCGGATCAATAATTAATAAAGAGCGAACCGTCGCTGTAAGTGAAGCATTAGGATGGATAAAATCATATACCTCAGAGACTTTTCTGTCTTTGTCTGCAATGATGGGAAACTGCACATCTGTATTTTGAGTTTCGTTGATATCTTTGATCCAGTTTTTGTGATCTTCTACTCCATCAACGCTAAGGGCAATTACTTTGGTATCTCTTTTCTCAAAATCTGATTTCAGTTTTGCCGTGTACCCCAATTCAGTAGTACAAACCGGAGTATAATCTGCAGGATGGGAAAATAAAATACCCCAAGAATCTCCAAGATATTCGTAAAAATCTATATTTCCTGCAGTAGAATCTGCCTGAAAGTTGGGTGCGGTATCTCCTAGTTTGATCGACATACTATTTTGTTTTTATTAGTCTACAAATTTAATAGACTTTTTATGACTGGCAAAATTTTTGCTAAGGAATTTATTTATAATTTTGAAAAAATTTTTTTTTATGGAATATGGATTAAGCTATGTAGATACCGTTTATAAAGTTTTACAAAATTGGTATATCACCTTTGCTAAGCTCACCCCAAAGCTGGTTGTAGGAATTCTTGTTTTCACCTTCTTCTTAATGACAAGCAAATACCTCAGTAAACTTGCGGTAAAAATAATGCACAAACTTTTTCCTAAAAGTAAAAATGAAGGATCTGTCATTACGGTAATCAATGTTTTCAGATTTATCATCATCCTGATGGGAACTTTCATCGCTCTTGAAATCATGGGCTTCAGTGGTTTTCTCTGGAAGTTTATCGGAAGTTTGGGGGTTGCAGGGGTTATTGCCGGGGTTGCTTTAAAAGATTTGGTTTCAAGTATCTTTTCGGGAATGTTGATTGGAATTGACAAAGCCTTTAAAGTTGGAGACTACATAACCATCGGAAATCATTCAGGAACGGTGCAGGATATTGGTTTTTTAACTACAAAACTGATTACAGACGATGGAAAGAAAGCTTACATCCCAAATCAGGTTATTTTCAATGCCCCATTTTATAACATCACGGCATCGCCTCAGAGAAGAATTATTTTAGATTTTGAAATTCCTGCGGATGAAGATATTGTGAAAGCACAGGAAAGCATCAATCATGTAATTCTCAGTCAGGAATACATTGATAAACAGGATAAAGTAGAAGTGATTTTCACAAGCTTAAAACAGGGAGTTTTCAATTTACAGGTGAAATTCTGGATGAAAGTCGGAGAAAATTTAGGACACGTAAAAAGTGATATTTTAATGAAGATAAAAAGCAGCCTCGATGAGCAGGGAATTCCACTAGTAACTCCGACAAGCATTAATATCACCAATACTCCGGCACCAGAACTTCCGAAAGAGAATCTTGAATAAGTGATTTTCAGTTTAGATAAAACAGAAAAACCTTCCGAATCGGGAGGTTTTTTTCATATATCATGTATTTTAGAAAAAATCTCTGTTCATAAAATTCTAATTTCTATTGAAAAATACTACTAAAGGGTTATTTTTTAAGATTGAGAATAATGCGAACTTTAGCTAAAATTTAATACCATGAAAAAAATAATTTTGGCAACACTTCTTGGATTTTCACTCAATGCATATTCTCAAACAGAGGTTAATTATGAAGCTCCGAAACTTTATATTTTCACCGGCGATCTACTAGATGGCGAGCTGAATAGCCAATACGCTGATCTTTCTAAACTAAAATATGAATACAATAGTAAAAATGAAGTTTACACCGCAAAAATTAAAATCAAAATCGAAAATGAAATTGCAAAAACAGATATGTTCTGGCTTATGTTGATTAAAACAAAAAATAGTGCTTTTAATAGTTGGGGAATTCTAAACGGGCAAGATAATGGTATTGTAAGATCATATGTATATGCCACATCAATAAATGGTGAAAGAACATTTATACAAGGTCAAGATTCTCTTACCGAAATGATTACAAAAGGAACTTATACCTTAAATATCAGTGTAAAAGAAATTCCGAAAGAAACTGATTTTATAATCTTGAGAACTGGAGTAAATTCTTCTGATTATTATAAAGGAATTATGCATGCAATTCAAATGCAGGGACATGTAACAAAAGTTTTCAACAAGTTTTAACGTTATAGTAAATTCCTAACAACAAAAAACCTTCCAGATTTGGAAGGTTTTTTCATTTATAGCTGACTGCTTATTATTTAGTTAAAGAAGAAGCGTGGATCAACATATCAACTAATTTGTTTGAGTAACCCATTTCGTTGTCATACCAAGAAACAAGCTTCACAAAGTTAGGAGAAAGCATAATACCAGCGTCTTTATCGAAGATTGAAGTTCTCTTGTCTCCAATGAAATCCTGAGAAACTACAGCATCTTCAGTATATCCAAGAATACCTTTCAATTCACCTTCAGAAGCAGCTTTGATTACAGCACAGATTTCTTCGTAAGAAGCACCTTTTTCTAATCTTACTGTTAAATCAACTACAGAAACGTCAACCGTTGGTACTCTGAAAGACATACCAGTCAATTTTCCGTTCAATGAGGGAATTACTTTCCCTACTGCTTTTGCAGCACCTGTAGAAGAAGGAATAATATTGTTAAGAGCAGCTCTACCACCTCTCCAATCTTTCACTGAAGGACCGTCAACCGTTTTCTGAGTTGCAGTTGTAGCGTGTACAGTTGTCATCAAACCTTCTACAATTCCGAAATTATCGTGGATAACTTTAGCCAAAGGAGCTAAACAGTTTGTAGTACAAGAAGCATTTGATAAGATTTTAACATCATCTGTAAGCTCAGTGTGGTTTACACCCATTACAAACATTGGCGTATCATCTTTAGATGGAGCAGAAAGAATAACCTTTTTTGCACCAGCGTTGATGTGTGCAGCAGCACTTTCTTTATCTAAAAATAAACCGGTAGATTCTACGATGTAATCAGCACCGATTTCGTTCCACTTCAAGTTGTTTGGATCTCTTTCTGCAGTAACTCTGATTTTTTTACCGTTTACTACAAGGTCATTACCTTCTACAGAAACTTCTCCCGGGAAAATACCGTGTACAGAATCATACTTTAACATGTAAGCCATGTATTCTGCATTAATAAGGTCATTGATACCAACGACTTCGATGTTGTCTCTTTCAGTCATTGCTCTGAAAACAAGACGACCGATTCTACCAAACCCGTTAATACCTACTTTAATTGTTGACATAATTGTTTTGATTTATTTAATTATATAAAATATTAGATTGCTAAAATTTCTGAAATCAGCAACAGATCTTTATTGATTTCGTTGTGTTTTTTAATGGCATCTTCGATCGGCGTGTAAACAATTTCGTTTGAACGCATTCCTGCCATCACATTATTTTCTCCTACCATTAATCCGGTTACAGCTCCGAAGCCCAATCTACTCGCTAAAACCCTGTCTGCACAGCTCGGTGAACCACCTCTTTGAATATGACCTAAAATAGCCACACGAATATCGTATTCAGGAAATTCTTTCTGAGTCTGCTCTGCCAATTCGTAGATGTTTGCCAGTTTCTCGCCTTCTGCAACCACGACGATGCTTGAAGATTTTCCTGTTTTTTCTGCATTTCTGAAATTGGTAAACAATTCATCCATGCTGTCTTTTTTCTCAGGAATCAGAATATCCAAAGCACCAGTTGCCAATCCGCTGTTCAGCGCAATAAAACCTGCATCGCGACCCATTACTTCAACAAAAAAAACTCTGTTGTGAGAAGTCGCTGTATCACGGATTTTATCAATCGCATCCATTGCTGTATTTAAGGCTGTGTCGAAACCAATGGTATTGTCCGTCCCAAAGATGTCGTTATCAATCGTTCCCGGCACACCAATTACACGGACTCCAAATTCTTCATTGAAAATCTTTGCCCCAGTGAACGTTCCGTCACCTCCTATACAAACCAAACCGTCAATTCCGTATTTCACACAATTGTCATAGGCTTTTTGACGACCTTCTTTAGTTCTGAATTCTTTGGATCTGGCAGATTTTAGAATAGTTCCACCTTGGTTGATTATATTTTTTACAGAACGAGGTCCCATTTTCAGGAAATCATCATGAATAAGACCGTTGTAGCCTTCTCTCACTCCGTAACATTCGATATTGTAATAATTGGCAGTTCTTACGACCGCTCTTAATGCTGCGTTCATCCCCGGAGAGTCACCACCCGAAGTAAGAACTGCAATTTTTTTTACAGCACTCTCTTTCATTTAGTAAAAAATTTCAAACACAAATTTACAAAAACAAGTTCAGATAACGGCAGTATCTTTATAATACTTTTCATCCTTTAGTATCCTGCAAATTTAAAAGAGCCAAGGCAAAAGTAAAAAGAGCCAGCTGGAGTGGGAAAGTAATAAAATTCCGATATGGTCGCAGTTTGAATTTCTAAAAAAGTGATGTGAATTTATCTCATCCGTGGCTGGAATGTTTTCACCATTTTAGAGAAAATACGTGAAAATCTTTGCAATCTATAGAGTAACTCTAATGCTTCTCCGTTAAATATTTCCAATATCTCTTCGGAACATGCTGAATATGCAGTTTTAAATTTTTCCTTTCTACAATATTGGTTTTAAAAAAGTATCGCTGCCAAAGTTTTTGATATTGATTTTCTTCATCATGAAACTTCTCTTGATATTTTTTTAAATCTAATTTTTCTTCAGGATAAAAGAAATCACAGGTTTCCAAATCATAAAGAATTCCGTAGTTTCTTCTGAGATCGTAAATCATCCATTTCTGATCCTGATAACGGTCTTTAAAGTGCTTTCTGATCAAAGGTAAAACATTAAAATCCGGATCTATTTTGGCAAAGAAAACCTCATCCTGCATTTTTTCAAACCGAACGAAAGCTGTCATCCGATGTCTTTCGCGACTCACAGATTTTGAAATTTTAGCAATTCTCAAAATATCCTGATCTGCATAATTTTGGAGAATATTTTCTTTCGGATATTGTATCGATTGTCTTACTGCAGACAAAACGATCTTTTCTAAATCAGGTTCTTCTGACAAAAAAACTTTCACCAGCTCATGAATGCCCGACTTCCCTATATTTTCTTCTAATTTTTTTAAAACTCTTTCAGATTTCGCTTCCTGCGTGATCACTTCATGAATTTCAGCGAAGATATTTTCCTGATGAAATCTTTCTCTGCCTATAATTTCTACATCATCATACTTATACTCGAACACTTCGAATATTGCAGTAAAAAGTCCGTCAAAGCTGCCGTCGTAGATGAGGGTGGTCATTTTTTTAGTTTGAAAATTTGAAAATGTGATAATTTGAAAGTTGTTTCAAATCTTGCCCAAAATAGACTATTTATTTTTGAATATAGATTTATGAAATTCGTAAAAACATTCGTGCAATTTGTGTTTGAACAATTAAAAAAGTGTCAATTGCTGCGAAAACTGATCCTGAAATTTTGAAGTACTTCCTCCAATCAATAATTTTTTCAAATTCAAATCAGTTAAATGTCTCAGAAAAACATTTCCTGCATTAAAATCAATAAAATATTTAGCACGATTGACCGCAGCTCCCAATTTTTTCAAATGATCAATCGTTAAAACCTGAAAACGTCTCGCCGACACAATTTTCTTTGCTGTTTTCACTCCAATTCCCGGAATTCTTAAGATCATCTGATAATCAGCATTCTGAAGATTAATCGGGAACTGATCCAAATGCCGTAAAGCCCAACTTAATTTAGGATCAACTTCCAAATCAAGAAAAGGCATATTTGGGTCTAAGATTTCATCGGCTTTAAAACCATAAAAACGCATCAGCCAATCCGACTGATACAAACGGTTTTCCCGAAGCATCGGAACTGCCGTCGTTAAAGCAGGTAATCTGTTATCTTCCAAAACCGGAACATATCCCGAATAATAAACTCTTTTCAGATTGTAATTTTTATAAAAATGATCGGCAACTTTGATGATCTGCAAATCATTTTCATTGGTTGCGCCAACAATCATCTGCGTAGATTGCCCGGCAGGAGCAAACTTCGGAACTTTTCTGAAAATTTTCTTTTCTTCTTTATACTGGGTAATTCCGCTCTGGATATATTTCATCGGATTGAGCATATCCTGTCGGTTTTTCTCCGGAGCTAATAACTTCAGTCCGCTTTCAGTAGGAATTTCAATATTAATTGACAATCGATCTGCATACAATGCAGCTTCCTGCATCAGAATATCACTTGCGCCGGGAATTGATTTCAAATGAATATATCCGTTGAAATTTTCTTCGAGACGAAGTTTTTTTGCCACACGCACCAAACGCTCCATTGTGGTGTCAGCATTTTTGAAAATTCCTGAACTTAAAAATAAGCCCTCAATATAATTTCTTCGGTAAAAATTAATCGTCAAATCAACTACTTCTTCCACTGTGAAAGCGGCTCTTTTGATATCATTCGAACTTCGGGAAACGCAATATGCACAATCATAAATGCAGTGATTGGTCAAAAGAACTTTAAGCAGAGAAACACATCGACCGTCTTCGGTGTAGGTATGACAAATCCCGCTCGCAGAACTGTCTCCCAAAGCACCTTTCTTATTCTTCCTCGAACCTCCGCTAGACGAACATGAAACATCATACTTCGCAGCGTCAGCAAGGATTTCTAATTTTTCTTTAAGGCGGTCAAAATTCATGTATTGTGGTTAGAATTTATTATAAATAGACGTTTTACTTTACAAAACTATGTCCAAAATTGAGAAATGTCACTCTTTTTTCAACTAACTTATCAACAATAGGCACAAACAAATTTACTATATTTACCATCATTAATTTATGCGTGAAATCGTAAACAGCCGATTCCACTTTCTATACTAAAAAATAACGCACTCTATGAATCATCAACCGGTAGAAGGTTTTTCTAAACTGACCAAGCAGGGAAAAATTGACTGGCTTGTCAATGAATATCTCGAAGGAAACAAAGATTATCAGAATATACTCAACCAATATTGGAACGAAAATACAGAACTTCAGAAACTTCACGATGAGTTTTCTGAGAATACGATTTCCAATTTCTATATGCCTTACGGAATAGCCCCAAACTTCCTGATCGACGGAAAATTATTGGCTTTACCGATGGCCGTTGAAGAAAGTTCAGTTGTAGCAGCCGCTTCCAAAGCAGCCAAATTTTGGATTGATAAAGGAGGTTTTAAAACTACCATTATTAATACTAAAAAATTAGGTCATACTCATTTCATCATAGAAGTAGAATCTCACAAACTTCAGCATTTTTTTAATTTTAAATTAAAGAAAAAGTTGTTTGAAGCCACAGAAAGCATCACAGCAAACATGAGAAATCGTGGCGGCGGAATTCTAGAAATAAAACTCGTTGACAAAACTGCTGAAATGCCTAATTATTATCAGCTGAAAGCAAGTTTTGACACTGTAGATTCTATGGGTGCCAATTTCATCAATTCTTGCCTTGAACAGTTTGGTAAGACTTTAAAAGAAGAGATCTCTTTGGAAGAGGATTTCACAAAGGAAGAAAAAGATTCTTTGCAGGTGGTGATGAACATTCTTTCAAATTTCACTCCTGATTGTATTGTGAGAGCGGAAGTTTCTTGTAAAATCGAGGACTTAAAAGACGACAGCGGAATTTCAAACGAAGAATTTGCAAGAAAATTCAAACAGGCAGTTACAATTGCTGAAATTGAACCTTTCCGTGCAACAACGCACAATAAAGGAATTATGAACGGCGTAGATGCAGTTGTCATTGCCACCGGAAACGATTTCAGAGCGACCGAAGCTTGTGCTCACGCCTACGCAGCGAGAGACGGAAAATACTCATCACTAACTCATTGCACGATTGATAACGGGATTTTCAGATTTTGGATCGATCTTCCAATTTCAGTGGGTGTTGTGGGAGGTTTAACCAATCTTCATCCTTTGGTAAAATTCTCTCTGGCCTTACTTGGAAAACCATCCGCTCAGGAATTAATGAGCATTTTGGCAGTTTCTGGATTGGCTCAGAATTTTGGAGCGTTGAGATCTTTGGTAACAACAGGCATTCAGAAAGGTCACATGAAAATGCATTTGTTTAATATCTTAAATCAAATGGGAGCGACGGAAGCAGAAAAGCAACATTTCGTGACATACTTTAAAGATAAAACAGTAACCCATCATGAAGTAATTGATGAGTTTAACAGATTAAGAGCGCAATAATGTTACAAATAATTGGGTCAGTTGCCTTTATTTTTTTTGGATTATTTTTAAAAAACACTAAAAATCCAGAGTTTCAGAGATCGAGAAAATACTCCAAATTTTTTATCATTCTGGGAGCTTTAACCCTGATTGGCACAATCATTTTAAAGTATCTTAAATCTACCTGATGAAAAAAGGCACACTAATTTTCCTTCTGATTTCCGGTCTTTGTTTTTCGCAGCAAAAAACTGTAAAGATCACTGATCTACCACCGAAGACTGAAGATTTCAATTTTCCTAAGATTTCTTATCCAGAGAAACCTTTAGTCGAAAATAAGATCAATACGTTTCTGCAGGTCGATCAGCTTGAATATATTCCCGGCTCAGAAATAAGTGCATCGAAACTAGTGTCTACGGGAAAGACCTCGTACTCTAACTTTGTGTACTTTTACAGCTGGGAAAAACTTGAAACGCCAAAAAACATTCTGAGTATAGCGATAGACGGAGAAGCTTCCGGTGCATATCCTGAAGGATTTTCAATCTGGAAAAATTTTGATTTAAGAACAGGAAATTTCATCAATGCTAAAGATTTATTTCAACCTCAATCGGTCAAAACAATTGAAAATTTAATTCAGAAAAACGTCAAAAAAACGGTCAATGATTTTCTTGTTCAGCTAAAGTCGGAGAAAAACCCTTCGGACGAAGTTTCAGAGCAAATTTCGATGTATGAAGATTGTTTTACTGATTTTACTTTAGAGGGAATTGAATATTCTTTTGCAAAAGACACAATAAGATTTATCGCCGGAAGATGTTCAAATCACGCGATGAGAGCATTGGATGAACTCGGTAGTCATGCTGTCGAATTTTCTTACACAGCATTAGAAAAACACTGGAGCTCTTACGCCAAAAATTTATTGTCTGGCTCAGGAAAAATTGATAAAACCAGCTTGGATAATAAATTGTATCAAGGAAAAATTGATGGAAAATATCCAATCACGGTTTTGATCAATAAAGTGTATGAAGATGGTTCTTTTTCTGCAAAATACTGGTACGACAAAAATAAAAAACTCATTCAGTGGGACGGAAAACTGAAAGGTAATCACATTTCCATCATAGAAAACGCTTATTACAGCGAAGAAACGAATCAATGGATTTTCAAAGCTTTGGTTGAAGCTGAGGTACAGGGAAATAAAATCGTTGGAACCTGGCAGGATTTTAAAACAAAAAAATATTTAAAACTAGAAATTAGAAGAATTATAAAATGAAAACAATTACTTTAGTCTTCGGTGCCGCTTACGGTATGTTATCCGTTATTTTGGGAGCATTTGGAGCTCACGCTTTAAAAAAAATATTATCTGTAGAAAGACTTGAAAGTTTTGAAACAGGAGTAAGATATCAGATGTACGCTGCATTCTTTTTACTGATTGTAGGTTACATTTTAAAATTTGATACCTCATCTCAAAAATGGATCTCCATTTTGATGATTTTGGGCACAATGCTGTTCTCTTTCAGTATTTATGGATTGAGTTTACAGGAACATTTTGGTTTAAACCTTAAGTTTCTAGGCCCGATCACTCCGCTTGGTGGACTATTTATGATTTTGAGCTGGCTGATGCTGATTTTTTATTTTGTAAAGAATAGAATTTAATTACTGTAAAGTCTTCGACAAGCTCAGACTGCCACGCCAATCGTCAGCAAAATAGTATTAGCATGTCATGCTGAGCTCGTGTAGAAGCACCTCCTAGTTTTCTAGCAAACATTTTCTCAGAAAACGCCTAAAAACTTCAACAAATGATGATTGTAATTTTAAAATAAGTTAAAATGAAAATCAATAGAAGACGTCGCTTACTACGGACATTTAATCTTTTAGATCAACCAATCAGATTCAATCCGTTTGTATTCAGCCGTACCTTTTTTATGTGGGCCATTACAGGTCTGGTAGGTGGAATTATTGCCGGACTATATTGGATTGTTCTTGAACATTTCACGGAATTTTTACATCAATTTCACGGTTGGATGGTCATTCCAACGATGGCAATTTGTGGTTTGCTAGCTGGTTTGGTAATCCATTTCATTGGTGATCCGGGAGAAATTTATTTGATCGTCAACAACATCCGATTCAATAAAGGTAAACTGGAACCGAAGAATAACCCTTCCATGATTTTGTCATCTCTTTTCTGTGTGGCATCAGGTGGAAGTTTGGGTCCGGAAGCACCGCTGGTTCAGGTGACAGGTTCTACAGGAACCTATTTAGGAAAACTTTTCAGATTGAAAGGTGAAGAACTTCGTTCATTAAGTATTGCCGGAATGGCTTCAGGTTTTACTGCACTTTTCGGTGCACCGCTAGGCGGAAGTTTGTTTTCTCTGGAAATTCTGCATCACAAACACGCTGTAGAATATTACAAAGCCATTATTCCGGCATTGGTGGCGAGCTGTTTCAGTTATCTGATGTTTGCCCTGATCATTCATTTAGGAATCGGAGCGACATGGGATCTGAAAGCCTATCACTATACAGGAGTTTACGATTTTGCATATGCAACCGCTTTTGGAATTGTAGGAACTTTGTTTGGCTGGATTTTTATTTTTGTGGTTAAATTTTTCAAAAAAGCTTTCGAGTACAGAAAATTTCCAATCTACATCAAAACGTTGGTAGGTGGAATTTTATTGGGAATTATCGCATTCTATTTTCCTTTGACAAGATATTTTGGGCATCATGAGGTGAATGAACTGATTAATGGAAACTACACGTTGAATTTTTTAATCATTATTTTGATTTTCAAAATTTTAGCTATTGCCATCACTGTAACTTCAGGATGGAGAGGTGGTTTCATTATTCCCTTGTTTTTTGTGGGAACAACTTTAGGATTAATCATCCATCATTTATTTCCGGCGGTTGATACTACCCTAGCGATTGTTAGCTGTATGGCTGCAATCAATGCATGCGTCACGAGAACGCCTATGAGTACAACAATTATTTTGGGAACTCTAACCGGTTTTACGTATTTCGTTCCAATACTTTTTGCCAGCTTAACAGGTTATTTTCTGGCTCCTAAAATACCGTTTATCGGTTCACAATCTGAGAAATTGTCTGAAGAATAATTTAAAACTATTAAGTCTTACTGAGAAGTTGAAAATAATGAAGTTGAACTTTGCTTTAAATAGAACGGTTGTTGAAAATCTATCTTCATAGTGGTTTAAAAAAACCAAGTTAAAAGCATTGGGTTTACACTCATTTTTTATAAAAAACTATGTTATAGTTTGAGATTTCATCATAAGAATATTTAAAAAGACGAATAGAGTTTTAATTTTTGCGCTAATAATCTTGAACTTCCGTGTCTTTTTATTAAATTTGTCAACCTTTAAAAATTAAAATATAATAATAAAAATAATATGAATCTTCACGAGTATCAATCAAAAGAGATTTTATCAAAGTACGGAGTAGCAATACAACGTGGTTTCGTAGCTAATAACGTAGACGAAGCTGTAGCTGCTGCTGAAAAACTTACTGCTGAAACCGGAGCTCAGGCTTGGGTTGTAAAAGCGCAAATTCACGCAGGTGGTCGTGGTAAAGGTGGCGGTGTAAAGTTTTCTCCGAACATGGATAAATTGAAAGAAAACGCTCAAAACATCATCGGAATGCAACTAATCACACCTCAGACTTCTGCTGAAGGTAAATTGGTGAATTCTGTATTGGTAGCAGAGGATGTATATTATCCTGGAGAATCTGAAACTAAAGAATTTTATGTTTCTATTCTTTTAGACAGAGCTGAAGGTAAAAATACAATCGTATATTCTACTGAAGGTGGTATGGACATTGAGCACGTTGCTGAAGTAACACCTCATTTAATCCACAACGAATTGATCGATCCTACTTTGGGTCTTCAAGGTTTCCAGGCTAGAAAAATTGCTTTCAACCTAGGTCTTGAAGGAAATGCGTTCAAAGAATTTACAAAATTCATCACTTCTTTATACAATGCGTATGTAGGAATTGATGCTTCTTTATTCGAAATCAACCCGGTTTTGAAAACTTCTGACAACAAAATTATCGCTGTAGATGCTAAAGTAACTTTAGATGGTAACTCATTGTTCCGTCACAAAGACTTAGCTGAATTAAGAGATACAAGAGAAGAAGATCCTTTAGATGTTGAAGCTGGTGAAGCTGGTCTTAACTTCGTAAAATTGGATGGTAACGTTGCTTGTATGGTAAACGGAGCTGGTCTTGCAATGGCTACTATGGACATCATCAAATTATCTGGTGGTAACCCTGCTAACTTCCTTGACGTTGGTGGTACTGCTGATGCTGCGAGAGTACAGACTGCTTTTGAAATCATCTTGAGAGATCAGAATGTAAAAGCAATCTTGATCAACATCTTCGGAGGTATCGTAAGATGTGACAGAGTTGCACAAGGTGTTGTAGATGCTTACCACGCTATGGGAAGCCTGCCTGTTCCATTAATTGTAAGATTACAGGGAACTAACGCTGTAGAGGCCAAAAGATTAATTGACGAGTCTGGTCTTCCGGTACACTCTGCAATTACTTTAGAAGAAGCTGCAAACAAAGTAAAAGAAGTTTTAGCTTAGTCTGAAATTTTATATAAATAAAAACCGTTTCATTTTTTGAAACGGTTTTTTTATGCGCCAAAATTTTAGAAATAGTAGTTACATCTATACAAAACACCTCTTCCTAAAAGTTTATATTCGCACAAATATTTTTCACAAATATTCAATACATTCAGTTAAAAAGTTTTAACTTTATAACAGTTAAGCTTTAAAATGAAAATACACCTCTACGTTTATCTGTTTTTATTTCTTAATTGTCAATCTCAGAGTGCCGATCATAATACTTTTTCTCAAAAAGCAGAAATTCAGTTTGAAGATAATTACCATTATCCATATTCGTTAACTGAAAAGAATTTCCTTGTCATTGATACTCAAGATAAAATGGATCAAATCTACTCGACCATTCATAAAAAAAACGGAGGAAGACGACTCGCACCAATTCCTGCAATAACAGATGAAGATACATTTATCATCATCAAACCTGCCTTGAGAAACTCCAATGATGTCTCAGTAGAAAAAATGACTATAGATAACGGAACACTTTATATAAAAGTAAAAGCTTTCAACAATCCAAATTTTTCACAAACCAGCCGCACCTCACCCAATATTCTTTTAAAAATATTAAAAAAGATATCGGTTAAGAAAGTGGTTACACAATATTTAAAATCAACATCATGAAAACAAAAGTACTTGCTTCCTCCCTGCTGCTATTTGCAATTTTAAGCTTTGGGCAGCAAAATTACTGGACAAAACTCACTCGGAACACTTCTAACGAACTTAGACCAAGATGGACGACTCCCAAGGTTTTTTCTTTATACCAATTGGATTTAGAGAGAATAAAGATTGATTTGAAAATTGCGCCAAAACGTTTTTCAGGTGACGAAAATCTGGTTATCAAATTCCCCGATGCTGATGGGAATGTAAGAAACTATATTGTGCAGGAAGCTTCTGTAATGGAACCCGAATTACAAGCAAAATTCCCGGAAATAAGAACCTATATAGGCTGGGAAGCAGGAAAACCACTAAACACTATTCGTTTCAGTGTGACACCAGAAACCGGCATCAGTGTTATGTATTTTGACGGTTGGGATGTGAGTTATCTCGACAGCTACACAAAGAATAATTCATCATACATTCTATACAAAAGAAAAGATTTGCCGAAAACTGACAGACTTTTTGAATGTAATGTTGAAGATATATTGGATAAAAATACCAATTTACATACTTCCGCAAAAGCGCCGTTGGTATCCGACGGTTTTTTAAGAACCTACAGACTTGCCCTATCTGCCACCGGAGAATACACAACTTTTCACGGAGGTACTGTTCCTTTAGCAATGGCAGCGATGGTAACAACTATGAACAGAGTAAACGGGATTTACGAAAAAACAATTTCTGTAACTATGGTGATGGTAGCTAATAATAATCTACTGATTTATACAGATGCAGTTAATGACCCATATACCAATGGAACACCTGGTACAATGATTACTCAAAACCAAAACAATACAACTACTATAATCGGATCAGCAAACTATGATATTGGGCACGTATTTGGAACCAACAGTGGTGGTTTGGCCGGACTAGGCGTTGTGTGTATCAGTAATAACAAAGCAAGAGGCGTTACCGGATCTGGTGCGCCAATCGGAGATCCTTTTGACGTGGATTACGTAGCTCATGAAATCGGTCATCAGTTTGGTGCAAATCATACCTTCAGAAACTGCAATGGCAACGAAAATAACGCAACAGCTTATGAACCAGGAAGCGGCTCTACCATTATGGCTTATGCCGGAATCTGTGGCTCAACACTCAATGTACAAAATCTGAGTAGCCCATACTTTCACGCAGCAAGTGTTGTAGAAATGAATGTTGTGATAAAAAGAGCAACAGACTGCTCTGTGAAAACATCAAATAATAATGGAGTTCCAATCGCAGATGCAGGAACAGATTTTACAATTCCCAAAGGTACCGCCTTTGTTTTAACTGGAACCGGAACAGATCCTAATAATGATCCTCTCACCTATTTATGGGAACAGTATGACAATACAAATAATACACAGCCTCCTGTAGCTACAGCAACAGTCGGCCCGACTTATCGTTCCCAACTTCCTTCTCTTTCTCCTATGAGATATTTCCCGGTTATGACATCGGTTTTGGCTAATAATTTAGTTCCAAAATGGGAAGTAACACCAAGCGTTGCAAGAACATTGAACTTTTCACTTTTAGTCAATGATAATAAAGTTACAGGCAATCAATCGGCGAATGACGCAGTGATCGTTAATGTGACCAATGATGGACCGTTTACTGTAACTTCCCAGCCCACAAACATCTCTTACAGCGCTGCAATCCCAATCAATGTAAACTGGAATGTTGCAGGAACAAATACAGGAGCAATCAATACGCAGAATGTTACCATATTACTTTCAAAAGATAACGGATTAACTTTCAATACTGTTTTGGCAGCAAGTGTTCCGAATAATGGTTCTGCTATCGTTAATCTACCTAACGAAAATATTTCATCGGCAAGAATTATGGTAAAAGCCATTGGAAATATCTATTTTGCACTGAATCCTTCTTTTTTCTCAGTGACAAGTTTCCTTTCTACTTCTGAAATCGATAAAGATATCTTCTCCATATTCCCAAATCCTGCAAAAGATGAAGTGAATATCAGAATGTCAAATCAGTCAGATTCCGGAAAGTATTCGATGTATGATATGTCTGGAAAATTGGTGAAATATGGTGAAGTAAATGGCAACACCAAAATCAGAACAGACGCATTTCAAACCGGAAATTATGTTATCACCATACAGCTGAAGAATGGAAAAATTTATAATGAAAAATTAATTATTACAAAATAATTCGATTGATTATATATCTAAAATAAAACCTGCCGTCAATTTACGGCAGGTTTTTATGTATAAAAATCATAATTTTAGAATTATAAATACTAAATTTTTCGGCTTAAAACTTGTACTTTTAACATCAGATGGAAAGGAAAGTTTTACAACCAAGATTTAAAGATTCAGAACATTTCAAACATTTTTGGACGAAAGGAAACGGAAAACAGCTGATTGATTTTTCGGGTGCTGAGGTGAGTTTTAGAGACTTTGACAAATTTTCGGAATACTTTTATCATGTAGACGAAATAGGTGATGAGGTAGTGAAACAAGTTTATTTTACAAAAAAATACAGCGAAGCATCAAGAGAAATAGAAAAGTATATCCGAAAAGGAGTTTCAGAAATTGATGCAGTTCCCCAAAGTGTACTTAATCTTTTTAAACAAACGCAGGCCATTCCAGATTGGCTTGATTTTAATTTAATTAGAAAAGGTGCAGAACTTTGTATGAGGTGCAATCTCGATTCTTTGATTTCTCTGCGCGATTACTGTCTTATTGGCGGCTATGACTATGCTTATCTCAATAAACCTTTAGTCGTGACTGAAGCTTTAAAGAAAGGTGCAGTAAAAAGACTTTCGGAAACACTTGATTTCTGGGTTAATGTTACAAGGTATGACGCCTTAAGCATTCATAAAAAAGGTTATGAGTTTGCTATTAAAACAAGACTCATTCATTCTTACGCAAGACTTTCTATTAAAAAGCATGACAAAAAATGGGATACTGAAAATTGGGGCGAACCGATTAATTCCTGGGATATGATGGCAACCTATATAGGTTTCAGTCTTGTTTTCATGCACAGTCTTCACAAATTAGGTAATACCATTTCAGAAGAGGAAGAAAAAGGTCATTTTCATCTCTGGAAATATGTCGGTTACCTTTTAGGGATTCCAGAACAGCTTTTACCCAATGATAAAAAGCAGGCTACAGAATACTTTTACCTATGGACTTCTGTACAGCCATCTTCTGATAAAGATTCTGTTCTACTTGCGCATTCGCTGTTAAATGAATCACTCGAGAATCCTATTTTAAAATATCAGTTTCAAAGAAAGAATCTACGGTATTTACACATCTGTTGCACCTGGTTTTTGCTGGGTGATGAGGTCTGCAAAAGACTTCAGATTCCCGATGTTCCTTTCAAAAAGGCTTTTCCGCTGACAAAAAAAATCATCAATAAAATGTATGATTCCACCGTGAGTCGTGAAGCGAGAATTAAAAAAGGAAATAAAGATCAAATGAAAGTTCTTGAAGATTATTTGAAAATTACTGAGAACTCAAATTTTCGCCATTAATTACTTCTTACCAATTACATATTACTCATTATCTGGAGCTTAATCCCGCTTTCATTACTCGCTTTTAGTTATTTTGGGCGGCGGCTTTGCCGCCGCCCAAAATAACTAAAGAGCTCAAACATACCATTCAATCGGGGCTATAAATCACACTGTCTTCAAGCTCGAGATGAATGCATCCATCCAAAAGAGGAGAATCCCCATGATAAGAAATCCGTGAATACACTTTCTTCATTTAATCTTTAATTTAAACTAAAATTTTATCACCTTTTAACGTTAAAAACAAATTCCAAAAACAAATATTATTAGCTTTTGAAATTAAAATTATGTAATTTTGATAAATTATTTTAATACGATATGAGCAACATAGATGATAAGAAAAAAGCACTTGCATTGGTGCTTGACAAACTAGATAAAACATACGGAAAAGGAACTGTAATGACGTTGGGAGATAGCGCAATTGACACTACCATCGAAGTTATCCCTTCCGGATCTTTAGGATTAGACATCGCTTTGGGCGTTGGCGGATATCCAAGAGGAAGAATCATTGAAATCTACGGACCTGAATCTTCAGGTAAAACAACATTAACTTTACATGCAATTGCTGAAGCTCAAAAAGCAGGGGGTATTGCAGCATTTATTGATGCCGAACACGCATTCGACAGAGGCTATGCCGGAAAATTAGGAATCGATCTTGAAAACCTGATTATTTCCCAGCCGGACAACGGGGAGCAGGCTTTAGAAATTGCTGATAACTTGATCCGCTCAGGTGCAATCGACATCGTCGTAATTGACTCTGTGGCAGCCTTAACTCCAAAAGCGGAGATTGAAGGAGAAATGGGAGATTCTAAAATGGGGCTTCACGCAAGATTGATGTCACAGGCTTTGAGAAAATTAACTGCTACAATTTCAAGAACAAAATGTACGGTAATTTTCATCAACCAGTTGAGAGAAAAAATCGGAGTGATGTTCGGAAACCCTGAAACAACGACTGGTGGTAACGCTTTGAAGTTCTACGCTTCAGTAAGAGTAGACATCAGAAAAGCGAGTGCGCCGATCAAAAATGGTGATGAGGCAGTTGGTAGCCGTGTGAAAGTAAAAATTGTGAAAAACAAAGTAGCTCCACCTTTCAAAATGGCAGAATTTGACATTATGTACGGTGAAGGAGTTTCTAAAACTGGAGAAATCTTAGATACTGCAGTTGATATGGGAATTGTAAAGAAAAGCGGCTCTTGGTTCAGCTATGGTGAAACCAAATTAGGTCAGGGTCGTGATGGGGTAAGAGATTTGTTGAAAGACAATCCTGAATTGGCTGAAGAACTTGAAAACAAAGTGAAAGAAGAAATCATCAATAACAAAAAATAATTTATTTTGATTCAAATAGTAAAGACAGCTGAAAGGCTGTCTTTTTTTGTTTTTAGACGAAAGACATACCTATTTCAAGATAAAAATGCCAATCTGTCACTTTCCTTTCAATGGTACTTCTTTTGAGATTTTATATTCAAATTTAAAAATTCAAAAAAATGACAAAAGGAAATATCAATGTTTCGGTGGAAAATATCTTTCCGTTGATTAAAAAGTTTTTGTACAGCGATCACGAAATATTTTTAAGAGAATTAATTTCAAACGCAACCGATGCTACATTGAAATTAAAACACTTGACTAACATCGGTGAAGCCAAAGTTGATTACGGAAATCCGAAAATCGAGGTTAGAATTGATAAGGAAAACAAAAAACTACACATCATCGACCAAGGCTTGGGAATGACTGCCGAAGAAGTTGAAAAATACATCAATCAGGTAGCATTTTCAGGAGCAGAAGAATTCCTAGACAAATATAAAGATTCTGCTAAAGATTCAGGGATTATCGGACATTTCGGTTTAGGTTTCTACTCTGCGTTTATGGTGGCCGAAAAAGTTGAAATTCTCACTAAATCTTATCGTGAAGAAAATCCTGCAGTTCGTTGGATCTGCGACGGAAGCCCTGAATTTAGTTTAGAAGAAACTACTGACAAAACTGACAGAGGAACGGAAATCATTCTTCATATCGCTGAAGATTCTACAGAATTTTTGGAAGAGAGCAAAATCCGTGAGTTGTTGATGAAATACAACAAATTCATGCCTGTTCCGATTAAATTTGGAACAAAAACCGAGACACTACCTTTACCGGAAGGCGCTGCGGAAGATGCCGTTGCAGAAACTGTTGAGGTTGATAATATCGTCAACAATCCGACTCCAGCTTGGACGAAAGCTCCAAGCGAATTGAAAGATGAAGATTACAAATCGTTCTACCACGAATTGTACCCAATGCAGTTTGAGGAGCCTTTATTCAATATTCATTTAAATGTTGATTATCCTTTCAATCTTACTGGAGTTTTATTCTTCCCGAAACTGGCAAATAATTTAAATATCGAAAAAGATAAAATTCAATTATACCAAAATCAGGTTTACGTAACGGATGAAGTGAAAGGAATTGTTCCCGACTTTCTGATGTTGTTGAGAGGAGTGATTGATTCTCCGGATATCCCTTTGAATGTATCTCGTTCTTATTTGCAGGCAGACGGTGCGGTAAAGAAGATTTCTTCTTACATTACCAAAAAAGTAGCCGACAAAATGGTTTCTTTAATCAATGAAAACCGTGACGACTATGATAAAAAATGGAATGACATCAAAATCGTTATCGAATACGGAATGATTTCGGAAGACAAGTTCTTTGAAAAATCTGACAAATTTGCATTGTACCCAACAACCGACGGAAAATATTTCCTTTGGAACGAATTAGAGGAAAAAATCAAACCAAATCAAACAGACAAAGACGGAAATTTGGTAATTCTTTACGCTACCAATGCCGATGAACAGCACTCTTACATCCAGTCTGCAAAAGACAAAGGATACGAGGTGATTCTTTTAGATTCGCCAATTGTTCCGCATTTAATTCAGAAATTAGAAAGTTCAAAAGAGAAAATTTCTTTTGCAAGAGTGGATGCAGACCACATCAATAATTTGATTAAAAAAGACGAACCGGCTATTTCTAAACTGAATGAAACTGAAAAGGAAACGTTAAAGAAAAACGTTGAAGAGTCAATTAATGACAAGAAATTCACGGTTCAATTGGAAGATTTAGACAGTAACGATGCTCCGTTTACAATTACTCAGCCCGAATTTATGCGTAGAATGAAAGATATGCAGGCAACCGGTGGTGGCGGAATGTTCGGAATGGGCGGTTTCCCTGAAATGTATAATCTCGTAGTGAATTCTAACAGTGAATTTGCAACTAAAATTCTGGCAAATGAAAATATTGAGGAGAAAAGTTCACAGATTAAATATGCTTTGGATCTGGCGAAACTATCTCAGAATTTGTTGAAAGGAAAAGAGTTGACAGATTTTATCCAGAGAAGTTACAAGCAACTGGAGAAGTAAATTCAGCTAATTGATATTGAAGCTCGGAACGATTAAGTCGTTCCGAGCTTTTTTATGAAAAATTAGTCATAGAAATAGTACATTTGGTTTTGCTTAATAAAACATGGATAAGTTCAGCTTTTTAGAAATCACTGCTTGTATTGGAATTTTCGTCATTCTATTTCTTGCCGTGTTTTTGCTGACCGTGAAAACGAAACATAAATTAGGAAACCGAATTTTCGCTTTTTTTCTTATTGCAAATGCCGTAGATGCTAGTAAATATTTGATACATCATATTCCTGAAAATCTCATCAACCTAGAGGTTTTTCGTTGGAGTATAGTCTATTTGGTTCCCGCCTCGTTTTATCTCTACACACTATCGGTCTGCTATTCTAATTTCCGATTAAAACCGAAACATTTACTCCACGCAATTCCATTTATAGCTTACAATCTAAATTCGATGTCGGGTATCTATTTTGAGACTACTGCTATAAAATTGCATTTTATAGAAAGTATGAATCAAATGCCTGTTACCCATTTTTTTCAATTTCTTTTCGAGTTGCTATTTCAAGTTTATTTTATTGCTTCATTTCTTGTCATTAGAAAGTCCAGAACTGTTTATCTTGAAAATTATACGAACCCGAATATTTCTATAAATGCACTTTATAAAATAACAATTCTATATTATCTCCTACATTTCTTAGTGCTTCTAAGATGGCTCGTTACTGCTACCATTGGTTTTGGAGAGATTCGAGCCTGGATTGTTACTCTTGATGGGTTTTCATTTTTATTTTGTACTTGCTGGTATTTATTTATTGCACTAAACAATCCTGAATTTTTCAGAGGAGTGAATTCGCATCTTAGACCTATTACAGAAGTTGTTCCGAAACAAAAATATTCCCCTATAATTGATGACGAAAAAAATAGACAGATACAATCTTTAAAAGATTTTATGATTTCAAACGAACCTTATCTGGATTCGTCTCTCACGATTCAGGATTTGGCAGAGCAGGTGAAAATGCCGGTCAAAGATTTATCGGCTTTGATTAATCTGTATATGAACAAACATTTTTTTGATTTCATTAATGAATATCGAATCGAAAAAGCCAAGGAAATATTGAAAGATTCCTCACAAAAAAATTTGACTATTCTGGAAATTCTCTATCAGGTAGGTTTCAATTCAAAATCTTCATTCAGCACTTCATTTAAAAAACATACTGGAAAAACGCCTACGGAATTTAGGAAAAGTTCATTTTAATTTTGAAATTACTGAAAAATCAGTTCGACTTTTTTTAATCGGTCGTGTATTCAAGCTTTCTGACGCATTTTTGCATCAAATTATACAATCAAAATCGATTATGAAAAATTTTCTGTCTGCATTTTTTATGCTTTCATCCATTGTTGTTTTTAGTCAAAAAAAGGAGAGTCCAAAGATTGAATTAAAACAAACAATCGATAATTATTTACAACAAACAATTAAGGCAAATGAAATTCCTGGTTTGGCCGTGGGAGTTGTAAAAGATGGAAAAATAATCTTCGAAGTTTATTACGGAAAAGAGAATTTGGAAGGAAATCATCCAATCAATCAAAACTCGCTTTTCAGAATCTATTCTACCTCAAAATTGATTTCTACTGTCAGTGTTTTTCAGCTCATCGAAAAAGGTCAATTATCATTAGATGATACAATTTCAAAATATCTTGAAAATCTTCCGAAAGAATGGCAGGACGTGAAAATTAAAAATCTTCTTTCGCATTCATCGGGAATTCCGAATATTATTCGATATAAAGATATTTCGGTAGCGGCGACTGATCAAGAGAAAATAGAAAGATTGTCTAAGGAAAAAATGGAGTTTGAAACGGGAAATCAATTCAGTTACAACCAAACAAATTATTGGCTGTTAACAATGATGATCGAAAAAATAACGGGAGAATCATTTGAGAATTATATTCTTGAAAATCAATTTTCTCATTCAAAAGATAAAATATTATTTTCATCCAACTCGTCAGAAAATATATCCAACAGAGTGGTGAAAAATTTCTACAACACAAAAACAAAACGCTACGAAAAAACATCGGAAAACGATGGATTAAGAGCACATTCCGGAAATGGAGTCAACATTACCTTACCAACTTTTCTTAATTGGAGCATTAATTTAAACAATAATATTTTTCTAGATTCCGAAACCAAAAAATCAATGTGGAAAACCTTTGATTTTAATAATAAAAAAGACCGTTTTGCTTACGGTTGGGACATTACGAAAGTAAACAATCACTATTCTTACGGATTTTCTGGTGGGAATGTGAGTGCATACAGGGTTTTTCAAGACCGCAATTTGTCTATCATCGTTTTGTCAAATGGCTACAGATATGCTCCGGTTCAGGACCAAATTATCAATCATATTGCAGGTTTGGTTGACAAAAATCTTATTGACCAATATCTGCTTTCAGAGGAATCAATCATTTCTGAATTTCTTAAAGTGGATAATCAAAATGCGGAACAGAACTATCAAACGTTAAAGAGGAAAAATCCGGAATGGAATTTTCAAAAAACACTGAATTTGACAGGCTATATATTAATTGGAAATGACAGGCCGGATGACGCAATAAAAGTTTTCGAACTCAATGTGAAAGATAATCCAAACTCGGGAGACGCTTTTGATAGCTTGGGCGAAGCTTATTTCATCGCCGAAAAATATGAAATCGCAAATAAACATTATTTAAAATCTTTGGAATTAAATCAGAAAAATGATAATGCTAAGAAAATGCTTTCAAAAATCAATCAAATTTTGTCCACAAAAAAATAAATCAAAATGAAAAACAGAGTTTTTTTACTACTAATAACTGCTTTCTGTACAAACATAATTTCCGGACAAGAATTAAATGCTTTGTTCTCTATACTTTCTGAAAAGAAACTTTTTAACGGAAGTGTTTTGATTTCAAAATCAGATAAAACCTCATTTTCTAAAAACTATGGATTTACCAATATTGAAAAAAATGAGAGTCTGAATGATAATTCTCAATTTCCGATTGCATCCATCACAAAAACATTTACATCAACAGCAATTTTGCAACTTCAACACAATGGAAAACTGAAAATCAATGAGCCTGTTCAAAAATATCTGACCGATTTTCCTTACCCCAATATCAGCATCAAACAGCTACTCAATAATACTTCTGGATTGGCACAGGAATACAATTTGTTTGATACGATTATCAAAGAACAACCCGAAAAAATCATTTCGAATCAAGATATTATTCCGACTTTTATCCGTTTCAAAACACCACTTTCTTTTTTGCCGGGAAGCAAATGGGAATACAATAATGTGAATTTTTGCCTAGCGGCTTTAATTATCGAAAAAGTTTCCGGAATCAGTTATGCAAAATATTTGGAGAAAAAAATCTTCAAACCTGCAAAAATGAAAAATTCATTTGTTCCTGTAAACAGAAAAATTAAAAGTCCAAATCAAGTAGAACTATATGCTTATCCGAACTTTTATTCATCGGAATTGGCTAATACGAAAACCTTAAAAGAAACTTTCTTAATTGCTGAAAAAAGTAATTTTTATGGAAATGGTGGGATTGTAAGTACTGCTTTAGATTTACAAAAATATCAAAAGGTATTATTCAATTATCAAATTTTAGGGAAGAATGAATTCGAAGAAGCTTTGACCGCGACAAAACTCAATGATGGAAAAACTGTTTCTTACGCGATTAATGGAAAAGAAATTAGTTATGGTTTAGGTTGGGGAATGTATATTGATGAAAGCGACGGGAAAATCGTTTTTCACGACGGTTTGATTACCGGACTGACGAGCATTTTGTTACATAATCTGACAAAAAATCAAACTGTAATTTTACTTTCTAATTCCGCAAGCTCCATTTTTCCTATTTCTAATGCTATTTTAAATTTAATTAATAATGCGCCTTACACAATTCCGGTTCAAAATCTCTCGAGAATTTATGGGAGTTTAATTGAAAAGGGAAACAAGGAAAAAGCAAATGAACTAATTCAAGGATATTTGAAAAAGCCGAGCAATTATGAGGCTTCTGAAAGTGACTTCAACAGATTAGGTTATCAATTTCTTAGACTTCAAAAATGTGACAATACTTTGGAAGTATTCAACTCTGCAAGTTTAATTTTTCCAAATAGTTGGAATATTTTTGACAGTTATGGCGAAGCCTTGCATCAATGTGGGAAAAGAGAAGAGGCAATTGTAATGTATAAAAAATCGGTTGAACTAAATCATGAGAATGAAAATGGAAAACAAATGCTTTTGAAAATCGAACAGGAAATTGGGAAATAATATTTTTCTTAATTTAAGAGTATCAGCGGCACCTGCGGTGCCGCCGATACTCTTTTATACCCTAAGACCATTTACTTGATCAGATTTTCAATCGCTTTGAAAACCTTAGCCCGTTTTTCATTTAAACTCTCAAATAAACAGAAGCTAGCATTTCTGCAACAGCTATAAATTGAGCTCACAATATCTGCAAACGATATCTTTATTATTTCTCGTCAAATACATTGCAATGTGAGAGCGCAAAGATGATTCGAACATATAAATTTGGGTGCCATTAATGGTTAGAGCATGTTGCTGAAAACATACATAATGAATGGTTATTTTTCCCTACCAGACCGTTACTTTTTTTGTACTGAATATTTCTAGTAAGTTCTTAATACCCCAGACTTCCTTTTTCACAATTCTTCCAAAGGATTCCAAAATAGTTTTTTAAAATTTTTTATTCTGAAATTTTCAACTTCCACTCCTTCCACCTCAAGCTTTTCCTGAAATTCAGGGACTGATAAAGTTCCTGAGCTAGAAATAACACGATGCGCCGGTACATCTTTCGGACAACCACCCATTGCTTTTCCAACGTGGCGGGAGTGATTAGGGAAACCAACTGCTTTGGCAATCGCTCCGTAACTCGTTACTCTTCCTTTCGGAACCAGTTTGGTAATTTCCCAGACTTGCTGCTTGAAAATTTCGTTCATAATGCCAATTTGAATATCTTTTCAAATGTAAGAAATTAAGATGAGTCTTTAAGTTTAACAAAATATTATCATACATCAACACTACAAAGGCATCATTGTTGTAAATTGAAGCATTGAATACAATAACAAACAATATGTCAAATTTTAAAGGAAAAGCAGTGATCGTAACCGGTGCTGCAATGGGATTAGGATTGGCCGCTGCAGATGCCTTAGCAGCAAAAGGTGCTGATCTTACATTAGTAGATTTCAATGGAGAAGCTTTAGAGAAAGCAAAAGCAGATCTACATTCAAAATATCCGGAAAGTAAATTCTTAACGGTTACAGCGGATGTTTCAGTAGAAGAAAATGTAAAAAACTACGTCGACCAAACGGTGAAAGAGTTCGGCAAGGTCGACGGACTATACAACAATGCAGGAATTGAAGGCAAACAGGCTCCACTGATTGATTATGATATCGAAGTTTTCAAAAAAGTAATTGACATCAATCTTTTAGGAGTTTTTTACGGAATGAAATATGTAATTCCTGAATTAAAGAAAAACGGCGGGGGAAGAATCGTCAATGTAGCATCTGTAGGCGGAATTAGAGGAGTTCTTAACCAAACCGCTTATGTTGCAACTAAGCATGCTGTAGCGGGAATGACCAAAAATGCAGCTTTGGAATATGGAAAAGATAATATTCTGACCAACGCCATTGCTCCGGGTGCGATTTTAACACCAATGGTTGCTGAAGCATTCAATCAGGTGAATCCTGCTGATCCAAAAGCGGCTGAAAAAGAATATGCATCAAGAAATCCTACCAGAAGATTAGGTGACCCTAAAGATGTTGGAAATTTGGTCGCTTATCTTTTAAGTGATGAAAACGGTTATGTTTCTGGGCAGGTTATCGCCATCGATGGTGGAGAATCTAATATGTACGGAAATTCTTAACTGGCCTATGGCTTTTGGCTTTAAGCAGTACAAAAAATTGTCTTCATTCATTGAGGACATTTTTTTTATCTAACCCCATCATATACTTCCAGCATCCAACACATAGCTGCCAGCATTATCCAAAACTGCATAATTTTTGAATAACCTTATATAAATCTAGAAGTTATGAAAAAGTCCATTTTCAGATTGCTCAATAAAATCAATAAAGCCGTGCTACCGAAATTAAGTGATAAAGATCCGTCAAAGCTCACTAAAGTACAGAAAGGAATTTTGGCCTATCGCTATTTTGTGTTGACCAATTCTTTGGATTGACAAGTTTGCGTGAGGGATATGGAGGGCGCGGTCGAAAACCGACCCGAGCTTTGGGTTTGCCCAGGAGAGGGACACGCCCTACTAAAATATGAATCTAATAGACAACATAGTGTTGCACATTCGTGGTAAAAAAAAAACCGCTCCAAAATTGGGAACGGTTTCTATAATTTCAAGTTTGAGACTTACATCTTTTTACTCTATTAATTTTCTAAAATATAAGAGAACATCAACGGTGCACAGATGGTTGCATCACTTTCAACGATAAATTTCGGTGTAGTGATGTCCAGTTTTCCCCAAGTAATTTTCTCGTTCGGAACTGCTCCGGAATAAGAACCGTAAGAAGTCGTTGAATCTGAAATCTGACAGAAATATGACCAGAATGGAATGTCATGCATTTCCATATCCTGATATAACATAGGAACCACACAAATCGGGAAATCTCCTGCGATACCTCCACCAATCTGGAAGAAACCAACGCCTTTTCCTGCCGAATTTTTCGTATACCAATCTGCCAAATACGTCATGTATTCGATACCGGATTTCATCGTTGTAGCTGTCAATTCACTTTTGATACAGTAAGAAGCGAAAATATTACCCATGGTAGAATCTTCCCATCCCGGAACAACAATCGGCAAGTTTTTCTCAGCTGCGGCAATCATCCAAGAATTTTCTCTCGGGATTTCGTAATACTGTTCCAATACTCCCGAAAGAATCATTTTGTACATGAATTCGTGCGGGAAGTATCTTTCACCTTTAGCTTCAGCATCTTTCCAAATTTCTACAATATGCTTCTGTAATCTTCGGAAAGCTTCTTCCTCAGGAATACAAGTATCTGTCACTCTGTTTAAGCCTCTTTCCAAAAGATCCCACTCATCCTGAGCAGTCAAATCTCTGTAATGAGGAACTCTTTCGTAGTGAGAATGCGCCACTAAATTCATCAAATCTTCTTCAAGGTTTGCTCCTGTACAAGAGATAAAATCAACTTTATCCTGACGGATCATTTCAGCCAAAATCTTTCCTAATTCAGCGGTAGACATTGCTCCAGCCAAAGTAATCATCATTTTTCCGCCTTCTTTCAGGTGCGCAACGTATCCTTGAGATGCGTCTACCAAAGCCGCTGCATTGAAGTGCAGGTAATATTTTTCTATGAACTCAGTAATCGGTTTGCTCATTATTTATTTTTTTACAAAGATAAAATTTAAAAATGGAAAGTTGCAGATGCACTCAAAGAAAGTCTTGTCAAACCTTCTTTTTGATCTTCTCCAAAGTTGACTGTTGTCCCGTTATATTTCATTTTGCTTAATGTTCCGCCTGTCAATCCAATCTTTGGTCCGATGAAGATATTATTTGAGACCGCATATTGATAAGCAAAATTAATATCTGCTCCAATATTAGATCCTTTTCCTGTTACATTTCCTGTTTTAGTCACATAAGTAATGACACCTAAAGAGATATCATAGTACAATTTATGTTTTGTATCTTCCTTAAAATTAGAAAACATATAAGAGGGTCCAAAAAAACTGATATTGTCTTTTGTAGTTACTGAGCCTGAAACGATCTGACCATTTTGATCCTGCACTGTAATTCTTCCATCGCTTGACGCAAAATAACCTGAGTATTTAAGACCTATTGCACCATTCCCTTTAAGAAGATAGTAGCTTCCTAAGCTCACATCAACTCCGCTTTTAAGACCTCTGATATAATCTTTGGTTTCATTTGCAACTCCGGTAGGAATTTTAGCCAAACGCCATGCGTAACCTACTGACGGAATGACTGCAACTCTGGATTGTGGTACTGACGTATTTTCCTGCGCATTAAATAAAAAAGGGATTACGAGTACTCCCGAGAATAAAAGTTTTTTAAACATGATGATTAATTTTCCGCAAAATACTATTTTTCTAAATGGAGAGAATTAAAATTTAAAACGTCTGTTTTCTTTTTTACTGGAATGTTGTTTTTTCTGTTCAATTCTTTTCTCCACTGAAGATCTCGTCGGTTTTGTTTTTGCCCTGAATTTTGGAATAATTAAAGCCTTATCTACCAACTCTAAAAT
Source organism: Chryseobacterium sp. JAH (assembly GCF_001507335.1). Lineage (GTDB taxonomy): Bacteria > Bacteroidota > Bacteroidia > Flavobacteriales > Weeksellaceae > Chryseobacterium. The sequence continues at coordinate 180,585 of NZ_LMAH01000006.1, forward strand.
TTTGTCAATCGCAATTTTCTTGTTTTGAAGCTGCGTTCGACTTTCGGAAACTGTCAGAAATAAAAATCCTTCCAGATTGATTCTGTTTTTCAGTTTTTCCGAGATTAAATCTTTCTGTCTTTCATTGAAAAATTCAGAATCTGAAACTTTCCACGTAACAGTAACAGCGGTTTCCACTTTATTTACGTTTTGACCTCCTGCTCCACTGCTGCGGGAAGTTTTAAAATTCAGTTCTTTGGTAAAATCTTTCATTCTTTTAAAAAGTTTTCTGGAAACAATTTTGATTTGTCTTTGATGTATCCAATATCTCCTTGTGCAAAATTGATCTCCCCTTCATGATTTCCTAATATTTTTGTTCTAAAAAATACAGTTCTTTTATTTGAATCAATAATTATGGAATCACCAGAATCAATTTGTCCTGCACACACCGCAGTATAGACTTCAGCACCTTTGTTACTTATAGCGTAAGGAAAATACTTTTTATTTTTTTTTGGATTAAAATAATTAAAATTTGACTCAAAATGGCTAAGGTAAATTACGGCAAAACAATGATTGTTGGAAATCTGAAAAGAGTCTACAATTCCTTTTAATACAAAATCATTTTTCAGTTCCAGAGAATCTTTTTTATACTCCTGCTCTCCCCATTTTTGTAGCTGAAAAACCATTAAAACAAAAAGAATTAACATGATTGGGATCTTCAATTTATTTTTCATGGAATCTTTTTCTAAGCTCAGTTCTATTCACTTTTCCGTTTGGGGTTCGTGGAATGTCATCAACAAAGATAATTTCTTTTGGCTTGTGAAAACTTTTTTCAAACTGAATTTCATCTATTCTTTTAATTAAATCGTTCGATTTTTCACCCTCAATTACTGCAATCAATTTCTGTCCCAAACTTTCATCTTTTACTCCCATAAAAACAGCTTCATTGGGAATTTCTTTCTTTACCAAAGCCTCCAGCTGTTCAGGAAATATTTTTGCCCCAGCCGAATTGATAACGTTATCTATTCTTCCCAAAAATCTAAACAGATTATTGCTTTTAATTTCAACTAGATCATTGGTCTGTAATTGTTCATTATTCAAATTAGGGGCAAAGATTTTGAGGCAACCTCTTTCGTCTGAAGAAATAGAAACACCCTCAAAAATCGTAAAGTAATTATCCTGAATTGGGTAAATCTCTTTAAGTGCAATATGAGAAAGCGTTTCAGACATTCCATAGGTCTCGTAGATTTTCATTGGAAGCGTGGAGTGTTGAAATGTCTGCATAATTTTCGTTTTTAAAGATTCCGAAACTGCAGCGCCACCAATAATTAAGTTTTTGATGAAATGAATTTTATCTAATGAGTTTTCAACCTGCAAAGGCGTCATTGCACAAAAGTCAATTTCAGTGTTTAAATTTTCTAAAGGTTTTAGTGACGGTTCGGCAGTAATAAGATTCAATTTTCTTTCAAAAGCGCGAACTACCATCATTTTTCCTGAGATATATTCAACGGGTAGACATATCAGAGCGTCATTATTTTCATTTAAACCTAAAAAATTGCAAGTCATTTTTGCGGAATTCAGCATTTTCTTTTTCTCGATTTCAAATATTTTCGGGGTTCCTGTAGAACCTGAAGTCTGCACTTTTACTGTAAGAGAATCTGAAAGCCACTCTTTAAGAAAAAAAAATACTTTTTTTTCAGATTCTGTTTGTGGATGTAAATTATTAATTTCGAGATTATTGAAGTTGAGCAGCATATTTCCTTCGATTGAATTCTACTGTAAAATTAAAGAAAAATTAAAAAATGATTTGCAAATAAAGAAAAAAGCTTTAAATTTGCATCACTAAAACAAACAGACCCATGGTGTAACGGTAGCACTCTGGTTTTTGGTACCATCAGTTGGGGTTCGAATCCCTGTGGGTCTACAAACCATCCTTTTCAAGGATGGTTTTTGTTTTCTATTAGGTTTGATAAAAATTGCAAATTTCTTCAATATTTTTTTGTTAGTAAAGAAAAAATAGATACATTTGCACCACTAAAATAAAGAGACCCATGGTGTAACGGTAGCACTCTGGTTTTTGGTACCATCAGTTGGGGTTCGAATCCCTGTGGGTCTACAAACCATCCTTGAAAAAGGGTGGTTTTTTTATGCCTTTATTTTCGGGCTTATTTAAACTGTTCTGGCACTGGAATATTATTTTTCTTGATATACTCTAGCAAATCAGTGAATTTCTCTTTATACTCATCACCCGAACATTTTTCTGAAATGCTGCAAACATCTGACGGCTTAATTCCTAGTATATCAGAAATTTTTGTCAGGATTTCCAGATTGATTTTCACTTTAGAATTTTCAATATCAGAATATGCTTTTTGAGAAATACCCATCTCAAAAGCCATATATTCCTGAGTAAAATCTCGATCTCTTCTTATTTTTCTAATGCTTTGCCCGCAAGGTTTCATTTCTTTTACTTTAGTAGTTTTCAGTATATTTTAGAAGCTGAGCTAATAGTCTCTACCAAAGTTACTCAATACCTTTGACAAAACATTAGACAATTAACATGATATTCATTTCGACCTCAGAAAATCCTTTACTGAAGAGGTATTCTTCGAAATAGAATCATTCTGTACAACAACTGGAATTATGGAGACGCAGAAATTTCACTATGACAACAATATTGTCAGGGCATTCCTTTATGCAACCGTGGCATTCGGAATTATTGGTTTTATCTTAGGATTAACCGCAGCTCTGATGCTGTTTTATCCGGAATTACCCGAATTTTTATTCGGAACAGATGACACGACTATTCAGAGTTTACGAAGTGGAAACATTCAGGGATTAATCAATTCGCAAGGCGCTTTGGGGTTTGGAAGAATCAGAATGCTTCATACAAGTGCCGTTATTTTTGCATTTGTCTGCAATTCGTTCTTTTGCGGAGCTTACTACAGCATGCAGAGACTTCTGAAAACCAGAATGTATAGCGATACACTTTCATGGATCCATTTTTGGTCTTGGCAAATCATGATTATTGCAGTAGTCATTACATTCTTAATGGGGATCAACAGTTCGAAAGAATATGCAGAACACGAATGGCCGATTGATATTTTAATCACTTTCTCTTGGGTGATTTTCGGAATCAATATGTTTGGAACGATTGCCAAAAGAAGAGTACGCCATTTATATGTTGCCATCTGGTTTTACATTGCCACCTGGATTGCAGTTGCCATGCTTCATATTTTCAACAATCTTGAAGTTCCTTTATCTTTTACAGGCTGGAAATCGTATTCTGCCTACGCTGGAGTAAAAGACGCATTGGTACAATGGTGGTACGGCCACAATGCAGTTGCATTTGTATTAACTACGCCGGTTTTAGGATTAATGTATTATTTCATGCCAAAAGCAGCGAACAGACCTGTCTTTTCCTATAAATTATCCATCATCCATTTCTGGTCTCTGATTTTCGTTTATCTTTGGGCAGGACCGCACCATTTACAATACACAGCTTTACCAGCTTGGGCACAAGCGGTAGGAACCGGTTTCTCTATTATGCTGATTGCACCATCTTGGGGCGGAATGCTCAATGGACTTTTAACTTTAAGAGGTGCCTGGGATAAAGTAAGAGAAAATCCTATTCTTAAATTTTTCGTAGTAGCAATTACCTGTTACGGAATGGCCACTTTCGAAGGACCGCTTTTAGCAACTAAATCTTTAAATAAAATCGGTCACTACACAGATTGGGTTATCGGTCACGTACATTTAGGAGCATTAGGATGGAATGGTTTCATGGCATTCGGAGTCGTTTACTACTTGGTACCGATCATGTGGAGAACTGAGCTTTGGTCTAAAAAACTCGCCAACTGGCATTTTTGGCTCGGAACTTTAGGAATTATTTTCTACGCCGTTCCTATGTACATTGCAGGATTTACACAAGGTTTAATGTGGAAACAGTTTAATCCGGACGGAACTTTACTATGGAAAAACTGGCTCGATACTGTCACTGCCATTATTCCCTACTTTAAATTAAGATTCTTAGGCGGATTATTTTATCTGGGCGGAGCTGTTTTAATGGTCGTGAATGTTTTTAAAACCATTAAAGCCGGATCATTTCAAAAAGATACTCCTGCTGAAGCACCAGCTCTGGCCAATGTTGGAAGTGCAAGAAAAGAAGGCGAAGGCGTACACCTTTGGCTTGAAAGAACTCCTCACCTATTATCTATCTTAGCATTTGTTGCCATTGCCATTGGTGGGTTGGTAGAAATCATTCCTACACTCACCGTGAAAAGTAATCTACCTCAAATATCTGCTGTCAAGCCATATTCGCCTTTGGAACTTGAAGGAAGAGACCTTTACATCCGCGAAGGTTGCAACTCTTGTCATTCTCAAATGATCAGACCTTTCAGAGATGAAGTAATGAGATTTGATGGCAAAAACGGACAGTATTCTAAAGCCGGAGAGTTCGTTTATGACAGACCATTCCTTTGGGGTTCAAAAAGAACCGGTCCCGATTTACAGCGGGAAGGCAACAGAAATCCCGATTCATGGCACTTCAAACACATGTACAATCCAAGGATTACATCAGCAGGCTCTATCATGCCGCGTTTTCCATGGCTTATTACCAATAAATTGGATCGCTCACAAATGGTAGACAAGATCAAGTTAATGAAAAATACTTTTGACATTCCCTACACCAAAGCGGAAATTGATTCTGCGGATCAATGGGCCAACAATCAATCTGCAGCAATTGTCAAAAGAATTTATTCTGAAGCAACTGATGTAAAAGATCAAATGGAAAAAGAAAAAGCGTCGAAAAAAAATGCATTCATTCCGCTTGAGCAAAGAGAAATTATAGCCATGATTGCATACCTACAGAGGCTGGGAACCGACATTAAAACAACCGATATCAAAACGGCAAGTGTACAATAATGAATCGTAAAAATTTTTATTAAAATGAAAACGAGAACCCCCATATCCATCTACATCGCAGTAACATTAGGATTGACCTTTATGGCATTCGAAATGTTCGCATCAGATTCTGGTTACATTACTTCTCCATTTTTCTGGGCACTGCTTTTAATTGTGATCATCCTGCTTTTCATCATGAATTCCATAGGAGATTTGGTGGAAAACGAAAACTTTAACAGACTCTCTGATGAAGAGAAAAAAGAATTTTTAAACAATCAATCAACACCCTATTTTCAGAAGCTTTGGAATTCGGCTTTTAAAAAGCAATCTCAATCTGAAGAAAAAGATATTCTGATTGATCACGGTTTCGACGGAATTACTGAACTCGACAATTCTTTACCCAAATGGTGGATTGGTCTTTTTTACTTCGGAATTATTTTCTGTGCTGTTTACATGATTGCCTTCACTTTTACAGATTATGCCCATCCTGATGCGGAGTATGACAAAGAAACCAAAACCATGCTCGCATCAATTGTAGAATATGAAAAAACGGCACCACCCATCAATCTTGAAACCGCTCAATATAGTGCAGATAATATTGCAGAAGGTGAACAGATCTTTAAAACTAATTGTGTGTCATGTCATTCAGATTCGGGGAAAGGAGGAATTGGCCCCAATCTTACCGATAAGCATTGGATCAATATCAAAGAAAAAAGCCTTTTCAAAAATGTTTTCTGGATGCTTGAGAACGGCTCACCCAATAATCCAACCATGCGTCCATTCATCAAAGAAGGTACGATTACAGGTAGGGATGCAGAGAAAGTAGCAGCTTATATTTATCACATCAACCAAGAAAAAGAACCAATTACGGAAGCTTCCGGTGGTGCCGCTCCACAAGGTGAGGTCGCAAATTGGAAAGAATAACTCATTAAATATATCAATCTATGAAGTAAACTCCATCAGACGTATGTTCCTATTGTCCATTCACTAACATCTGAAACCTATTCACTTTTAAATATTCTCTAATATTTAAATTCAATAGGGGCATACTTCACATAAAACCTGTTCTTATAGAGCAGGTTTTTGTTGTGACTACCTACCACATTTAACAAAAATTCACACAAAAAGGAACGGTTGGCAAACATATTGCTCGTAAAAATCAAACAAAGCTATTGTTAATAAGCTATCACAAACGAATTCACCATGCTAACACTCATTAAGCTTCAGATTTTCAAAATATAAAACGATACCTAAAAAATTAAACAGCGGTAAAAATCACCATTTTGCCACCCAAAATATTGTCAATTGGTATAAATCAGAAAATTTTGAAACTGAAATTCAACAAAAGAAAAATCATCAGAGGTATTGTTATTACAATCATCTCTATATTCGTATTGCTTATCCTTCTGGTGCTAAGTTTACGGCTTCCCGCAGTGCAAAATTATGTAAAAGGTAAACTTATCGTTTATTTAGAAAAAAAAATCAAAACGAAAGTAAGTCTCGACAGAGTCTATATAGGTTTTCCAAACAGTTTGGTGATGGAAAATCTTTATCTAAAAGGTCAGAATATAGACACTCTTTTAGCAGTCCGAAAGTTTGATGCTGGTTTAGATATGTGGCAACTGATGAGCTCTAAAGCGGATATTACTTCTGTAGACCTAGAAGGCGTGCGTGCCAATGTCGTGAGAGATCCTAAAGGAAAATTCAATTTTGATTATATTATTGATGCGTTTGCAACTTCTGATAAAGAACAGGAACAAAAGCCTTCGAAGCCATTCATTATTTCATTAGATAAAATTAAATTAAAAGATATTGGGATTACGTTTAATGATCAGCAGTCCCGAAACGATATCAAGGTTTACTTTAATTCATTTGATACAAGAGTAAAAACTTTTGATCTTCAGAATAACAATTATGCCGTTAACGACATCAATCTTGATGGTTTAAAACTAAAACTGAAACAGGATCTGGTAGAAGAGGTGGCCAAAAATGTTGAAGAAAAAGTAGATTCTCTGAATCAGAAAAAGCCGATGAAACTGGGTTTGAACGGAATCAAACTAACCAATTTCAACATCGATTACGGCGATGATAATTCCAAGACCTTTGCAAAGGTTTTGTTTAAAGAATTAAGCACGAAAGTAAACAGCATCGACCTTGAAAATAATGATTACAATGTTGGAAATGTGTATCTGAGACAGGCAAACATCAACGCTAATTTATTTCTGCCAACAGAAAATGCCAATCAAAAAAAGGATGCTCAACCTGAAGTTTCTAAAGTTTCCGCAAAGGAAAAAGCGATGAAAGTGATTTTAGGAAAACTACTTTTGGATGATGTGAAAGTAGCGTACAACAATACTGCTGTCGCTCCTACCCGATCAGGAATGGATTTTAATCATCTTAATTTTGCCAAATTAAATCTAGATGTCCGTAATTTCAAAATGGAAAACAACGGTTTTGCAGGCTCTGTTAAATCAGCGGAAATTCAGGAAGCACGAGGCTTAAATGTACAGAAATTCAACACAGATTTTGTTTATGGTGAAAAACAGGCGTACCTGAAAAACCTTTACTTCCAGACTCCGAAAACGATTTTAAGAGATGAAGTTGTTTTAAATTATAACTCAATTGAGCAGTTATCTTCTAATTTGGGAGCAGTGCAAATTTCAGCCGATATCCGTGATTCCAAAATTGGTTTTTCTGATATTTTAAATTTGGTTCCAACTTTAAGAAATACAGCGCCATTCAACAAATATCCAAATGCAACTTTAAATATCAATGCATTTATCAGAGGAACAGTAAACGATCTTGCGATTCAGAATCTGAAAGTTTCAGGTTTGGATCAGCTGAAAATTTTGGTTTCCGGGAAAATTAAAAATGCGATGAATCCGGCTCAGCTGTACTATGATCTCAACGTTGCGGAATTATCTTCTTCATCAAAAACAATCTATAATTTAGTTCCGAAAAATACGATTCCAAATAATATCACTTTACCATCTTTCTTCACAATTCGTGGGACGGCAAAAGGGACTACTCAATTGGTGAATACCAACTTACGTCTGACTTCCACTTTAGGAAACGCAGCAATAATTGCCAAAGCCGATTTACGCAGAAAAAACAGAGAAACTTTTGATGTAAAAGCCAATCTACAAGGTCTGCAGATTGGGAAACTGATTCAGAATAAAGATTTGGAAAGCATCACTGCGCAAATCAATGCGAAAGGACAAGGTTTTGATCCGAAAACGATGTCTGCGGTTTTATCAGGCGATGTGAGATCGGCGACCTACAACGGTTACACCTATCAGAATATGAATCTGAAAGGAAAAATTAACCGTGGCGTTTATGATATTGATCTGAACTCAAAAGATCCAAATGCCAATTTACATCTTGCGGCTTCGGGAGTTTTCAACGATAATCCGTCGGTGAAGGTGAATGGAAATATCAACAAATTAGATTTAAACAAACTCGGATTCTACAGCTCACCAATGATTATTGCAGGAGCGATCGATGGTGATTTTAAAACTTTGGATCCGGATGATCTGAATGGATACTTAAATTTAAAAGATTTCGCTATCTCTGATACGAAGGAAGTTTATCCAATTCAGGAAGTGAATTTACTGGCAGTTTCTACGGTAGATTCTACGCAAATAAAATTCAATTCTCAGATTGCTGATATTGAACTGAACGGAAAATACAAACTGACGCAGATCTTTGGAGCATTAACGCAGACCATCAATCAGTATTATCAGTTTCAAAAACCGTCTACCGCACAGAAAGTTGATGCCGGACAGTTTTTCACTTTTAATGCTAAAATTAAAAATGATGATCTGATCAGAAAATTTGTTCCCGAACTGAAAAGTTTTGAGACCATCAACATCAACGGAAATTACAGTGCCGATTCTCAGCAAATCCTTTTGGATGCGCAGATTCCGCAGGTTTTATATGGAACCAATACTTTAGAAAATACAAGCTTAAAAATCACCAACGAAAATCAGGCATTACAATATGATTTGAGTGTGGCGTCATTGGCCAGCGAAAGTTTTGCTCTGAAAAAAGTCAATATCAACGGTGATGTTGCTGAAAATGTGATCAATTATAACATCACGACGAAAGATGATAAAGATGAAACGCAGTTCCTGATTGCCGGAAATGCGAAATCGATGAACGACATCACTGAAATTTCCTTAAATCCAAACGGTTTAAAACTGAATTATATGGATTGGACAGTTGCTGAAAACAATAAAATTTCCATTTTCAGTCAGGGAATTGTTGCGGATAATTTCACCCTATCCAATTCGGGAGCAGAAATTTCATTACAGTCTGAAAGCAGTTCTCCAAGCAGTCCGCTGAATGTTTCTTTAAAAGATTTTAAAATCGAAACAATCACGGAAATCATTAAAAAAGATTCACTTTTAGCCAAAGGAACCATTAACGGAACCGCTCAGCTGAGAGATTTAACCAAAAATATGACCTTCACCTCAGACATTGATGTGACAGATATGTTTGTATTCGGAAGTCCGGTCGGAAATTTAGATATTAAAGTCAATAACCAGTCTGCAAACCTTTTGAATGCTGATATTGCGCTTTCTGGAAACAATAATGATGTGAAAATCTTAGGTAATTACAATACTTCTTCCAGCAGTTTTGATTTGAATTTAAATATGAATCAGCTTCAGATGAAAACATTACAGGGTTTTACGGCAAACGCGATTACAAATACTGAAGGTTATCTTTCGGGAGATTTAAAAATTACCGGAACCACGACTGCACCGAAGATTTTGGGCGATGTGAAAATGAATAATGTTGGATTGATGATTGCTCAGACAGGAAGTGATTTCAGAGGAATCAACGATAAAATTGGATTTACCAACCAGGGCATTGAGTTTGACGACTTTAAAATCAAAGATAAAGATGGAAATTCTTTAAATATCGACGGACAGGTTCTTACACAGACGTACAGAGATTTTGCTTTCAATCTTGATTTGGATGCGAAAGATTTCAAAGTGGTGAATTCAGAGAAATCCAACGATGCGATGATGTATGGAATTTTAGCGATTGATGCAGCTCTGAAAGTGAGAGGAAATTTAGACTTACCAAAAGTTGACGGAAGACTGGCGGTTTCAGAAACAACAGATTTCACATTTGTACTTCCACAATCAAGCCCATCTTTACAGGAAAGAGACGGAATCGTAGAATTTATAGATCAGGATCAGATTGCTTTAAATAAAACTATTACTGCAGATTCTGTAAAAGCTGAAAGCCCGATAAAAGGTTTGGATGTTAACGTTAATATTGAGCTGAGTAAAGAAGCAAAAATGTCGATTGTGATTGACAAGGCGGCCGGAGATTTTGTTAAACTTCAGGGTGAAGCTGATCTGACGGGTGGTATTGATCCATCAGGAAAGGTTACTTTGGTGGGCGTTTATCAGGTTGAAAAAGGAAGTTATGAAATGTCGGTAAGCGTCTTGAAAAGGAAATTTGACATCCAAAAAGGGAGTACGATTACATGGACCGGCGAACCAACGACGGCCAATCTCGATATTACAGCAATTTACAAAACGCAGACGGCACCGATCGATTTGGTGGAACAACAGGTAGATCAGGCAAATCTGAACCAATATAAACAGAGGATTCCATTCAATACCTTGCTGATTTTGAAAGGGGAACTAATGAAACCTGAAATTTCATTTGATATTACGACAGATGAAAAGAATAATGCCGTTTCTTCTGAAGTAACCCAAACGATCGATGGAAAATTGGCTCAGTTGAGACAGGATCCGAATGAGATGAACAAGCAGGTTTTTGCATTACTTTTATTGAACAGATTTATCGGCGAAAATCCTTTCGAGAGCAACTCAGGGGTTTCTGCGGAGACGATGGCGAGACAGAGTGTGAGCAAAATTCTTTCTCAGCAACTGAATAATTTAGCCGGAGATTTGATCAAAGGTGTTGACCTGAATTTTGATTTGGAATCAACGGAAGATTACTCTACCGGAACACAAAATACAAGAACTGACCTGAACGTTGGTTTAAGCAAAAAATTACTGAACGACCGACTGAAAGTTTCTGTAGGAAGTAATTTTGGTGTTGAAGGTGAAGCGAGACCGGATGAAAATACGACCAATATTGCCGGAGATGTACAGATAGATTACGCCCTTTCAAGAGACGGAAGATATACGCTGCGAGCTTACCGCAAAAACGAATATCAGGTTGCCCTTCAGGGACAGATCGTGGAAACCGGACTTGGTTTTGTGATTACGTTAGATTATGATAAATTCAGAGATATTTTCAGAAAATCGAGAAATAACCGTAACCGGGAAGGCGTTCAGAATCAGAATAAAAGAAATAAAAACAAAGAGGTCGTAGAATTCAAATAGTATCTACAAATGAAAAACAAACTCAATATATACTGTAAATATTTTTTGGTTTCAGGAATGACTGCGACAATAGTTTCCTGCAGCAACACCAAATTTCTAAAAGACGGTCAGCTTCTCTACACAGGAGCAAAAGTAAAAGTAGAAAGTGATTCGCTGACCAAGAAGGAAAAATCTGAGCTGGAATCCGCTTTAAAAGAAAATCTTACTCCGAAACCTAACTCCTCGTTTTTAGGTTTAAGACCAAAACTTTACGCTTACAATGCCACCAAAGAACCCAAAAAGGAAAAAGGTTTAAGATACTGGCTGAAATATAAATTCGGGGAAGAACCCGTTTTGCTTGGCGACGTTGACCGTGAATTTAATAAAGACATTATCGTTAATTATTCCGAGAACAAGGGCTATTTTAATGCTAAAGCGAAGTACGATACTGTTTCAAAAAATAAGAAAGCACAGGTTATTTATACGTTGAATCCCGGTGGAAGATATTTAATCAGCAATGTAAAATTCCCGACAGATTCAAGTCTGATCAATAGCGAAATTCAGATTTTAAAAGAAAAAACATTACTGAAAGCCGGAAATCCCTTCGATCTGGATGTTATAAAAGCTGAAAGACAGAGAATTGATGATAGCTTGAAAGACAAAGGTTTTTATTACTTCAATCCAGACAATATTATCGTCCAGGCAGACAGTACCGTCAGCAAAAATCATCAAGTGGAGATGATTGTCAAGTTAAAAGACAACACTCCGAAACTCGCGACCGAGCAGTTTACCATTGATAAAGTGGTGGTTTTCCCAAATTATAATCTCCGTGACGCAAAAAAAGGACTGTATAATATTCCAATGAATCCCGATTCTTTGAAAGGCTACGAGTACAATGATATTTATGTCGTAGATCCTAAAAAGAAGTTCAAGCCGAGAATGTTTGACCGTGCCCTGTATTTTGACAAGGGAGATATTTACAACCGAAAAGATCACAATTTATCGCTTAACCGACTGATCAGTTTGGGTGTTTTTAAATTTGTAAAAAATGAATTTGTGGTTTCAGATTCCTTAAATCATAAGTTTGATGCCTATTATGTTTTAACACCGAGAGAACTTCATTCATTACGCCTTGAAGCTTTGGGAAGAACCAACTCTGCTAATTACGCAGGTAGCGAACTGAATTTAAACTGGACTCAGAGAAACTTTTTCCGTGGAGCAGAACAGTTCAAAGCATCTGTTTATGGTGCATTTGATGTACAGATTGGTGGTCCTGCGGAGGCTGAAAACATTTTCAGAGCGGGAGCCAATGCACAGCTTTCGATTCCGAGAATCGTGGCGCCATTTAGATTTAATTCTTCGAGTGCCTTCGTTCCGAGAACCAATATTAAACTGGGATATGAGTTTCAAAACCGAACGACTTTATACACTTTGAACACATTCAATGCAACGTTTGGATATCAGTGGAAAGAAAATGTAAGAAAAGAGCACGAACTTAATGTGATTGATATTTCATACATCGACCCTGCAAATGAAACACCGAAATTTTTGGCACTTAAAGAGAACAATCCGTATCTTCAAAGAATTACCGATCAACAACTTATTTTCGGACCAACATACTCCTACACCTATTCTACCACGATGCTTCCGCAAAAAAACACATTCTATTACAAAGGAATGCTTGATCTGGCTGGGAATATTACAGGTCTTATTACGGGAGCAAACGAGAAAGAAGGAAAACAGAAAAATATTTTTGGAGTTCCTTTCAGCCAGTACGCAAAAATTGAAAACGATGTCCGTTTTTACCATAAATTTACTGAGAAAACATCACTGGCAACAAGACTTATTGCCGGAGTTGCCCTTCCTTACGGAAATTCGAAATACATCCCTTTTTCAAGACAGTTTTTTGTGGGCGGAAGTAACAGCATCAGAGCTTTCAGAGCAAGAACTTTAGGCCCTGGAAGTTTCGATCCAAGAGATGCCAATAATACCAGAGCAGTTTTTGATCAGGCAGGTGACATAAAATTGGAGATGAATGCAGAATACAGAGCCAATTTATATAAATTTTTAAATGTTGCAGCATTTGTGGATGCCGGAAATATCTGGTTAATCAACGATGAATTCAATGAAGCAGGAGAAAACATAAGACCTGGCGGGAAATTCTCAAAAGAATTTTTAAGTGAGGTTGCAGTTGGAGCAGGGGTCGGATTGAGATTAGACTTTTCAATATTAATTTTAAGACTCGACCTGGCAATGCCATTGAGAGTTCCTTATTACGAAAAAGGCGACCGATGGGTTTTAGACAGAGTGAAATTTGGTGAAGGAAGCTGGAGGAGAGATAATTTAATTTTAAATATTGCGATTGGATATCCGTTCTAGGTTTCTGATGGCGATTGGCTTTACTTTTATCATATTTCAATCAATACATACTGAAAATTATAATCAATGGGAACGGGCTTTAGCCCGTTTTCTGTTTCATACGATTCCAAATAAATTTATTGAATAAATTTTATAAAAAATCCCTTTAAGGAATAGTCTTTGCGTTAATACAAAAAATATCTTTTATTCTTTTAAGGATAATTATCATCTACCAATCACACTTATTAATATTCCAATTTATGCTAAAAGAATTAAAAATTTTCTGGGAAACCTTCAAAGAAACCTTTACAGAATGGAATAACTCATCAGCTTCCAATGATTCTGCGAGTTTGGCCTATTACGCTATTTTCTCAATACCCGGTTTATTAATTATTATTATTTGGATAGCCGGTTATTTCTTCGGTGAGGAAGCCATTCGCGGACAAATCAGCAGTCAAATTAGTGGACTGATGGGCCAGGATGTTGCAAAAAGTATCCAGGACATGATTGCTGGAGCGTTGATTGATAAAGAAAATATTTTCATGAAAATTATAGGAATTGGATCGCTGGTGTATGGTTCGACTACTCTATTTTTCCAGTTGCAAAAATCTTTAAACAACCTTTGGGATGTAGAAGCTGCTCCAAAAAAAGCCTTAGTTAAATTTCTTTTAGACAGAGCCAATTCTTTAGGAATGATTCTTATTTTAGGATTTCTACTGATGATTACGATGGTTTTATCTTCATTGATCAGTCTTTTCAATAATTTTATTACCAATTATTTTGGACTAGAAACCTATGTTTTAGTAGAACTCGTCAATTTCGCGATCGGTTTCGGAATTGTTGTCGTGCTTTTTGCCTTAATGTTTAAAGTACTTCCCGATGTAGAAATCAGTTGGAAATCGGTTTGGAAAGGCGCTTTACTGACTGCTGGACTATTTACTTTAGGTAAATTTTTATTGAGCCTGTATTTCGGACAATTCAAACCTACTTCAGCTTTCGGAACTGCAGGAACGGTGATTTTGATTATGATGTGGATTAACTACTCTTGTATGCTTGTTTTCTTCGGAGCTGAATTTACAAAAGTGTATACTATTAGGAAAGGATACAGAATTGTCCCTTCAAAACACGCAAAATGGAGCAGTGCAAAACTGTATAAAGAAAGTCTGCTCAAAAATGAAAGACCGCAGGTTTAAACATAAAAAATCCTCTTAGAAATTTCTAAGAGGATTTTGTTTTACATCCTGTTTACGGTTTCTATTCCCAGTAATCTCAATGATTTTTGTATTGTTTTGGCAGTAAGATCTGAAAGATTTAATCGATACTGCTTGATATTTTCATCCTCCTGAATCAAAATTGGATTATTCTGATAAAATGAGTTGTAAGATTTTACCAGATCATATAAATAATTAGCTACCAAAGCTGGACTTAGGCTTTCTGCCGCTCTTGCAACAACTGCTTTATAATTGGAGAGCTGCATAATTAATTCTTTTTCAGACTGGCTTAACTCAATAGCATCAGTCTCTTTTACCACAAAACTCGCTTTTGCTAACAAAGATTGAATACGGGCATAGGTGTACTGAATAAACGGCCCTGTATTTCCGTTAAAATCTATACTTTCCTCAGGATTGAACAGCATTTTTTTCTTTGGATCAACCTTCAACATGAAATACTTTAAAGCACCGATTCCAACACTCTCATAATTGATATTTTTTTCAACTTCGGTGAAATTTTCAAGTTTCCCTAACTCTTCAGATTTAGATTTAGCTATATCAAACATGTCCTGCATCAACTCATCTGCGTCAACTACAGTTCCTTCACGCGACTTCATTTTCCCATTCGGAAGTTCAACCATTCCATATGATAAGTGATACAACTGATCTGCCCATTCATAGCCTAATTTCTTTAAGACTTTAAACAAAACTTGAAAATGGTAATCCTGTTCGTTTCCTACGGTATAAATTAATTTCTGAAGATTATTTTCTTTAAAACGCTCCACTGCTGTTCCCAAATCCTGAGTCATATACACAGAAGTTCCGTCTGAACGAAGCAAAAGTTTCTGATCCAAACCTTCATCCGTCAAATCACACCAAACCGAACCATCTTCTTTCTGATATAGAACACCTTTTTCCAAGCCTTCCTGAATAAGATCTTTTCCTAAAATATAGGTATTGCTTTCGTATTGAACCTGATCGAAATCTACTCCCAACCTTTTATACGTTTCTGCGAAACCTTTGTAAACCCAGGAGTTCATTTCGTTCCATAGATTTCTTACTTTTTCGTCGCCATTTTCCCAATCCAAAAGCATTTGCTGAGCTTCTTTCATTAACGGAGCATCTTTTTTAGCCTGCTCTTCGGAAACACCTTGTTCAACTAATTCGGAAACTTCTTTTTTGTATTCCTGATCAAATTTAACGTAGTAATTTCCTACAAACTTATCACCTTTTACATGATCGGTTTCCGGGGTTTCTCCTTTACCAAATTTCTCCCAAGCCAACATAGACTTACAGATATGAATTCCTCTGTCATTGATAATCTGACTTTTAATAACATCGTAACCAGCTTCCATTAAAATCTGAGCCACGGAGAAACCTAATAAATTATTTCTCACATGCCCTAAATGAAGTGGCTTATTAGTATTGGGAGAAGAATATTCCACCATTACGGTTTCGTTTCTCTTTTCGATGTTTGAAAACTGGTCGGAAACCGTTTTAAACTGATCAACAAAAAATTGATTTTTAACCTTTACATTTAAAAAACCTTTTATTACGTTGAAACTTTCAAGCAAGTCAGTTTGTTCGGTTAAAGCCTGTCCCAACTCAACCCCGATGCTTTCAGGATTTTTCTTCAATTGCTTCACCAACGGAAATGTAACGATGGTAAAATCGCCTTCATATTCCGTCTTATTTTCCTGAATTTCGATCTGTATATCTTTCAACTGATAGACGTTAAGGATTACCTCTGCCAGTTTCTGTTCTATGATATCTTTAATATTCATTATTATTATTTGAAGTACAAATATACGGAAATAAAAAAACCGCCCGAAGGCGGTTTTCAATATAATTAATCTAAGTTTAGATTAGTTTTGGTTCCAGAAAGGAGTGAACTGGTTTTTCACAAATACCTGTGCCTGCGACACGTTTGGTACATTTGCTGAGTTACCAGTGTATTCTGAGATAGGATAAATCAATCTATAAGGTTTGTTTGGGTAGATTGCATTCTCAGCATTTGGAATTGCAGGATAACCAGTTTTAAGGAAGTTGATGTACGTTTCAACTTGTCTCAAATTAGCTAAAGATGCGAATCTTTGGTACTGAATCGCTGCAATCTTGTTAGGTGCTCCTGCCCAACCCACAGTAGTATTATTTAATGCTGCAAGATAATTAGTTGCTCTAGCAGGAAGTAGACCATAAAAATCAAATGAATCTGCCACTGCTGAATTGTATGCTGACTGAGCACTGAATGTAAATATACTTGGATATAAAGTTGCTGCCTCTGCTAGCAATAATTTATTTTCAGAACCCAACGCTAAGTAACCATCCATTGCAGCACCTACTTCAGCTATATATGCTCCACCAGAAGTATCACCCTGAAAAATCATTGCATAAATTGCCTGATTCCCTTGATCTGGGTTTGGAGACGGAGGAGTAGCAACAGGAAGTTTTTCATTGAATGTTGTTCCAATAAATTTCCATCCTAGAAATGAATACTGCCATTCTGTACTTCCCGCAGGTTTTGCACCACCTTGCTTGATTCCAACTACACTAGAAGGCGCTTGTGGTGCTGGAGAAGCACTGCTTGTAGCTCTTCTGAACATTTGACTACCACGATAATCTCCTGTTGCTGAACCATATAATGTTCCATTTACAGAATTCGCATAATATTGAGCAGCCTTATATAATCTCCATCCATTTGTATTCAAAGCTGATCCTTGAAAATTAACAGCACCATAATTACTAAATAATGGATTAGGCGTTGCAGAATTTTTATTGCTATAGCCAGGGTTGATTATTACATCACCAAGATAAAAATCTGCAGTATTTCCAGTAGCCAAGGTCTGAAGCTGAGCGTCAACAAAAGCTCTAACAGCAGGATCCGTTACTTTAGACTGTCTCAAAAGAATCTTAAGCTTCACATTTTTAGCAAACTTTTCCCAGTTATCCATATCTCCTCCAAAAATTACATCTTCCTGTGGAGTAACTACGTTATCACCGTTTTGAGTGGTTGCATTAATGTCAGCAATCGCTTTATTGATTTCTTCTACCAAAGATCTATAGATAGCCGCATCATCGTCATATCTTGGAGTAAGATTACTTTGGCCTTTGAAAGCTTCAGAATAAGGTGCATCACCATAGAAATCTACTACATACTGTAATTGGTAAGCTTTTAAGATTCTTGCAATCGCAGAATGCAATGGCAATCCGGCTCCCTTATCAATAATTCCCTGTAAGTTGTTGGCAGCAGTATAACTGCTCGTCCAGATTCCTGCACCGAAAGTATTACTAATATCTAAAGAATATTCTCTTGTAAGAGGATTTCCAAAATAATAATAGTTACCAGCCCAAGTATTGGTCCAAACATTTGAAAGAGAGTTCAAAGTTCCTGCTTGCGCGGTCATAACAAGGTTTTGTGCAGCCGTTAGAGTCTGTCTCGGAGAAATTTCAGAAGGATCGACGTTATTCGGTGAAATATTGTCATCTATCTCTCTACAAGAGGATACGAAAGCTGTTAAAACTATCGATGAATATAAAAATATTTTTTTCATTTTTTACTTATTAAAAATTAACATTTACACTAAATCCATAAGATTTTATTGAAGGATATTGTGTAACACCAGCATATCCCTGTGCATTACCTGTACCTGTTGAAGTTTCAGGATCTGCAAAATTTCTGTTTGAATCTGAGTATTTTACAAATGGATTTCTAGCATGAACTCCAAGAGTGATCCCAGTAAGTCCGCTGTTTCTTAACATATCAGCAGAGAAGGTGTAAGATAAAGCAACCTCTCTCAGTTTAAAATAAGAACCTGAAAAAACGTGGTTAGATCCTACAGTATTAAATTGATTTTGATAGTAGTATTCTACACCATCATATAAAGCATTACCTGTCGCACCTGGATATTGGTAAGAAACTTCTGTATTAGCAACATACTGACCATTTAGCAGATATGAAGAATTTGGCATAATAAATCCAGCCTCTCTATCAAAGTTTCCACTTTCTGGTAGTGTACCATTAAATGCCATATTCTGAAGAATTTCAGTTGTCATTTTTCCACCAACTCTCCAGTCTGCCGTAGCAGTAAGCTTAAATCCTTTATAATTTATGCTCGTATTGAATCCCCAAAGATATCTAGGATTAGTTGAACCTAAATTCTGTAAAGTTGACGTAACGGTAGGTCTTCCAGTAGTTCTGTCTACAATAATTCTACCCTGATCATCACGTACAAAATCAGTTCCCATTAACTGAAGACCTTTCATACCTTTAACTGCGTATACTCCCACTAAAGAAGAACCACCAATTGCTACTCTGTCGGTATCAGGAGCTATTTCCAAAACATCCATACTATAAGTAGTTAAGTTAGCTCCAATATCCCATCTGAAATTATCACTCTTTAAAGGTGTAACAGTGATATCTGCATCAATACCTCTGTTTCTTAATTTTCCAATATTTGTTCTAAGTATAGAAATACCTGAAGCAATTGACGTGTTGGTATCAGTAATCATATCTGTTGTATCATCCTGATAAACCGCTCCGTTCAACAAAACTCTGTTGTTCCAGAATCCTAATGATAAACCTACTTCTTTTTTGGAAACTTTCTCAGCACGGATATTACCAGAAGTTTGACCTGTAGGGTTAACAAAACTTAAACCACCATTTGCTGTAAAAGGGAAACCAGTACCTAATCCAAAATAATTTCTGATACTGTATGCACCTACTGAAGATGAGTTTGCAGTACCACTGATGTTCCCATAAATTTTCATATAACTTAGAGCCTCACCCCCAAAATTAAATGCTTTCGTAGGGATAAAACTCGCACCAACTGAAGGGAAGAAATAACTTTGCTCGCTTGTTGATAGAACAGAATTCCACTCATTTCTTCCTGTAGCTGTTAAATATAAGAAATCTTTATATCCTAAATCTAAGTTGGCAAACACGGCATGAGAATTATAAGACCCTCTTTGATTATCTAAACCATAAGGGTTTGAAGGGTTAGCCAAGTTCCACACCTGGTACAATCCAGGAATAATAAGACCACTACCACCCGCACTTGTTGTCGTATAAGCGAAATTTTGGAAGTTATGCCCAACATTCAATTTCATGTTGATATCATCAGTAAGATCATAATTGAAATTCACTAATAAATCACCATAATATCTATTTTGACTTGAAGTTGATTGAAAATAAGAAGAAGCTATCGCTGCAGGAGTCGTATTGATTGCACTAGACCATCCATCATTCCACTGATTATTGAATGCACCAATATACTGAAGATTTGATCTGTATAATACATCAATATTTTTATTGATTTTATATCCTACACTACCCACTAAATTTAATCGATCAGTAGTTGTGTTATATCTTTGGTGCTTAATCGCCCAATAAGGGTTTTGATAGTAAATATTCCATGCATAACCATTATCCGGATAATCCTTATATGCAGTAATTGGAATATCAACAGAAGATTGTAATAAATCTTCATAAAGGCCACTGTCTGTCGTATTAGTCGTCTGACGAGTATAGTTCACGATTGCATCAAAGCTCCATTTACCAAATTTAGTTCCTGCTTTTAAGAAGGCAGAAAGTCTTTTCAGTTTATCATCAGCGACTACAAATTCTCTCTGTAAATGGTCTACTGACATTAATAAATAACTATTTTCATCACCAATATTAGCAGTAACACCATTTTGTGTAACCGTACCAACCTGGAAGAAATCCTTCACGTTATTTTTTCCGTTAGGAGCATAAGTTGACATGATTGAAGACGCTTCATCGGGAGTAGGTGTATTGTCATCAATATTAACCTCAATTACGCCGTCATTGTTAACATCCGCCAATGGAATACCGTAAGGTACCATCTGACCACCAAGTGGCCCACTGAAAGGTGCTCCCCAAGATCCATTTTCAACATTAATTTTCCCTGCATACCATCCCTGTCCGTAATTTCTTTGTCTTTCAGGTGTATTCAATACAGATTCAAAATCCATTGAGCCATTGTACGTAACTTTAAGTCTTCCTTTTGATCCTTTTTTGGTATTAACCAAAACAACACCATTTACACCGTCAGATCCATAAAGAGCTGCAGCCTGAGAACCTTTAAGTATATTCATTGATTCAATTAACTCTGGCGCTAACTGATTCAATGCAGCAGCTGAGGAAATTACATTATCAATAACTACTAAAGCATTATTGTTACCTGTAAGAGATCTCATACCTCTGATCTGAATCTTAGGAGTCCCTGTTACACTACTGTTAGTATTTGTAATAGTTACCCCAGAAACTTTACCCTGAAGAGCTAATACCGCATTAGGGTTAGAAGCAGCAGTAATTTGATCACTACTAACAACTTGTACAGCAGCAGTTTGCGCATCTGCTTTCTTTGTAAGACCTAAGGCACCAGTGATAACAACCTCTCCAATAGACTGCTCTCTAAGAATGGTGTCTTTCTTTATTTCTTGTGCATTTACTAAAGCAAAAGAAGAAGTGACAACAACTAAAAGAACACTTGTAGTTAATTTCTTCATATTTAAATTGATTATTTTTTATTATTGCAAATATGTAAAACTTTCTTAAAATAACCAAACGTTTTGTTAAAAATATTTAATATACAAGTGTTTTTAACATCAAAACTCAACAGTTTTATGAATTTAATAAAAAAACAACCATTATTTTACACCGAAGCATAGTGAGATTACAGCGGTAGACGATGCTTAATTGCTTATATTGTACAATATCAGTAATTAGTAATAAAAACTTTAACCAAAATTTGGTTAAAATCTCTAAAATCGACTAGTAAGATGCTGATTGCGAAAACTAATGGTATCAAAAATAATTATTACATATTTTACGATTACAAAATTTCATCCTCTCTTATTGATAATCGGGAGCTATGTTAAAACCAATTAGTACCACTTTAAATTAATTTCCCAGAATTTTTTTTAACTTCGTATGTAATCCTTTAATGACATTAAAACTCTCTGGCAATTGAGTTCACTATATAATACATGATCCAAGTCAACAGCGATAATTTAAGGATCTTTCTTTATTGCCTAACGAAAGAAAAGAGTGTAAAATCACATTCAAATCTAGATCTATGCTTTTGAATTTCAAGTTGCATAGCTTATAAACAACAGACACTAAAAATAACCTCTAGCAGTTTTTTTTCTATAATATATTAAAGGCTTAAATATTCAAATTTAAAAACAAAGATATATGTCAATAAAAAAACCGCCCAAAGGCGGCTTTTTATGAATGTTAAATATTAAAAAATTGTTTAATACTTAATTAGTATCCCAAATTAGCTTTGTACTCATTTTATCACCGCCTATTGAAGTAGATGCAGCTTGATAATTTGCTGTATTTAAGGTTTGTACTTGCGTTGGATAAAATATTCTATTTGGAACATCAGTTAATCCTGCAATTAAAGATGTAAAAGTATAACTAGTTTGACCAGTTGCAGAAGGAACATTTAAATTTGCTGTTTGGCCAGGTAATAGTAGTGTATTAGGATAGCCAGTTCTTCTGTATTCGGCCCAAGCTTCACTAGGCTGCATAAATAAAGCAATATATTTTTGAGTTAAGACATTCTGCTTGTTAGCTGCTGGTAAAGCTCCTACAAAAGCATCTATTTTAGCTTGCGTAATTCCCCATCTTTCCATAGAAGCTTCTACACCATTTATATAATTAGCTTGAGACCATCCATTCGCTTCTGCAAGTAAGAATTCCACTTCAGCATATTCCATAAATACCTCAGTGTATGCCGGTTTTAATACACTTGCACCAAAGAAGCTAGATACCCCTGCTTGACTTGGAGCTAAAGTACTTGGCACACCATAAGGCATACCGCTAATTTGACTTGCACTTGTAGCTTCTGTCATAGTCTGTCCTCTTATATTTCCAATTTTGACAGAAACTGGTGAAGCGTACTTAAATAGTCTTGGATCTTCTGTGAAACCACCTGTTTCACCTTTTAGTAATTGTACAAATGTTTTAGAAATAGCAAAATCTGATCTAGATTGATATGTCAAGAAAAAAGGAGAAGGATTGACTAAGTTATTTTCATAAGTTAAACCCACAGTATCATCATTTGAAGTCATAACTCCAGATGCAATAGCATCGGTAATATGAGCAGTCGCAGTGGGAATAACTCCTTTAACTCTTGTTGCTACTCTTAACCTAAGAGAATTGGCAAATTTTTTCATTTTTTCAGGATCACCGCCAAACAATTGATCACCTTCTGTCAAAATATTTTTGTCTAACTCAATCATCTCAGAAGCTTCCTTAAGCTCCTTCATTATATCTGCATAGATTTTTTGTTGACTAGCAAACTTAGGCTGAATATATTTATCAACGTCTAAAGCCTGAAAATCGGGATCTTGGTTTCCATATGACCAATACGGAATGTCACCAAAAGAATCTACCAAGTTGAGAAATACATATGACAACATAATTCTTGAAGCTGCAATCTGGTTTTTATTAGAACCATAATTTGACATCTGTGCAGCTGTAGCGGGATCTGTGTTAAGAGATATAATTTTTTTATAATCATTTGCTACATAATATGATCTCCTCCAAAGTTGATCATCAGTAGTTAGCCTATACTGATATCTGTCTTCTTCAGTATATTGTCTTTGAGCAGAATACTGCACCCAAGGAAGCATCATTCTTCCAGAGACCCAACCATCTCTAGTAAAATCCATATATTCTTTATTAGCATTATTAAATAATCCTGTAGGCAATGGATTTTCAGTTGAATTAGGATTTACGTCAATTTCTTCAAATTTATCTGAGCAGCTATTTGTAATAAGAAAAAATCCTGAAATTGTTAATATTGAAATTATTTTTTTCATTTTAATTAAAATTTAAAGTTTAAGTTAACACCATACATTCTTGTAGACGGAAGAGATCCTCCTTCTAACCCTTGTAAATTCCCCGAACCATACGATGTATTTTCAGGATCTACTCCTTTAAAATCTAAATTCCAAGCGAATAGATTTCTTGCAAATGCTGAAACTCTAAACCCTTGAAGAATACCTCCTAAAGCATCTTTAGGAAAATCGTATGATAGTGTAATATCTCTTAACTTAATGTAGCTTGCGTCAAAAACGTTTTGTGCATCAACAGTATTATAATACGAGCTACCCCATGTTGCAGCGTCTAATAAAATATCATTTGTTGTACCATCTTCTTTAACTCCAGCTAAAGTTACCCCTGCCTCTCTATTTCCTCCTAGAGCCGACTCTTCTAACATTCCTGAGTACATTCCCCACATATGAGTAGTTGAGAAATATTTACCCCCTTGTTGAACATCAATCAAGAAAGACAATCCTAAGTTTTTATACTTGAATGAGTTTCTGAATCCCATATTATATTCAGGCAATATAGATCCTAATGGTTTAATTTCAGATGCTTTATAGAAACCATTTTCGCCAACTACTTTATTTCCATTTGCATCATAAACAAAATCAGTTCCTAAAATCACACCATAAGAATAACCTACTTGAGCTGCCAATTGAGCTCTAAATGGAGCATTCGTAAGAATATAATTTTCAAGATTACCTTGTAATTCAACTAATTTATTCTTATTTTTTGTAAAATTCCAAGTTATATCCCATGAAAAATTATCTGTTCTCACAGGTGAGACATTTACCATTGCTTCAATACCTTTATTCGTCATTTCCCCGGCATTGATTTGTTTAAAGCCATAACCTGTACCAGGATCAAGTGGTAAAGGAATAATTAAATCGTTAGTTTTCACATCATATAAGGTTACATCAAAACCAACTCTATTTTTAAAAAAACTTGCCTCCAAACCAATTTCCTTTGTGGTTTTCATCTCTGGTTTAATTGCAGGCTCTCCATTTGTTGCAGGCATTGAGTACATTGGTGATCCAGCAAAAGGAGTATCTATTGAAGCGTAAGTACCTCTAATATATGGAGTAGCAGAATAACCAGCAATTTGAGACCAACCGGCTCTGACTTTTCCAAATGATAGCCAATTTGTTTTTAATACTTGCGAAAACACAAAACTTCCCGTAACAGATGGATAAAACTGGTCATTATTAATCATTGAAAACCAATCATTTCTTCCCGTTCCTTCTATGAATAAGAAATTCTTATAACCTAACGAAACCGATCCAAATAAACTTTTAACTCCTGTATGAAAAGATGCATTTGTAGCAAGAGCAGACTCTCTACTGTTAGACAAATTATAAAGACCTGGTATAACCAACCCACCAACTGAGTTACCACTTAAAGCATCCCATTTCCTATTCATAATATTAAATCCAGCAAATGTATTCAGGCTAAAATCACCAAAATTATCATTATAGTGAACTCTTCCCTCATAATTAAACTCAGAGTTATTTCTTTTTTGAAGATTATACTCAGATAAAGCAGCAGATCCTACAGCGACTTGCGAACTTATATTTTGAGAATAAACATCTCCATACACTTTACCAACTGCAAAAACTTTTTTAGAAAAATTATAAGTTAGACCTACATTACCAAAAAAGCGATTTCTCTCGTCGGCAGAAGTATTTTCATAAATTGTCCAATATGGGTTATCAGAGAAATTGGGTGTTCCATCATCCCATGACGTTCTGTTCCATGACCTCTGCATACCATTTGCCAATTTATATTTTTTCAATTCTTCAAAGTCTAACTGTCTTTGACCCCATTGATAAAATTTTTGTGCAACAGAATTATCACCATACCCTTGCTCTGGTCTATTAAAACCTTGAGTTCTTACATAATTAAAAACACCCTCAGCTTTTAATCTATCAGATAAAGTAGACGCAACATTTAAACTTAAATTATCTTTCTTAATTTCAGAATTAGGGACTATACCATTAATTTTCGTATTCGTATAAGATAACCTTACATTCGTATTTTCAAATGATTTTGATACAGAGAAATTATTTGTATAAGTTGTTCCTACTCTAAAAAAGTCATCAACATCATTTTTAGGAGCTACCCATTGTTTTAATTTCATATATTCATTTGAAAATTCCGGATCAAAAGAATTCCATCCTAAATAAAATAAATTGGGATCATATTTTGGTCCCCAGCTTTCATCGGTGCCAAAATCAGTAATATTATACGTTTGTCCATTAATATCTGCTTTTGGCAGTGAAGACTCTAGCCCACCTCCATACATGCTTTGGAGTTTAGGTCTTATGTAGATCGTTTCAAATGCGACGCCTGTATTAAACTGAATTTCGGTTCTACCTTTTTTAGCCGATTTTGTGGTATAAACAATTGCCCCATTTCCAGCACGAGAACCATATAGGGCTGCCGCAGGTCCTCCTTTAAGAACTGTTACAGTTTCAATATCATCTGGATTGATATCAAATGAAGCATCACCATAATCTCTACCTCCAGCTCCTCTTTGTGTATCAATACTATTTACGTTCGAATTATCTAAAGGAACTCCATCAACAATAATTAAAGGACGGTTTTCTCCTGTTACCGAGCTTATTCCTCTCATTGTAATTCTTGTTGAGCCTCCCATAGAAGATGGAGCTGTAACCTGAACCCCGGCGACATTACCAGACAATGCACTTACGGCATTAGTTTGCCCTGCATCAGATATCAAATCACCTTTAATCTCTTGAGAAGCATATCCCAGAGCTTTTTTCTCTCTTTTAATACCAAGTGCAGTTACCACTACCCCTTCGATTTCTTGTGTCTTTAAAGTATCTTTCTTCGTATCTTGCGCGTTTACAACAACAAGAGAAGAAGATAGTACTATTATCAGTACACCAGCTGTTAATTTCTTCATTTTAATATTAATTTTGCGTGAATAAATCTGTAAACTTTAAATAACAAACATAGAAACTGCGAAAAAATTATAATGTTATGGATAACAAGCTTATACTTTTGTAACTTTTTAATTTGAAAATGTTAAAATTTATGGAATTATTAAAGAAATGGTCAGATTTTTATATAGAAGCTGGATGTGACGAGGTAGGAAGGGGATGTTTAAGCGGGCCGGTGGTTGCTGCGGCTGTGATTCTTGACGAAAGTTTCGAACAAAATTTAGTAAATGATTCAAAAAAATTAAATTTCAAAACAAGAATGGAGCTCGATTTTTACATTAAAGACAATGTAAAAAGTTATGCAATTGCAGAACTGCCCCCAACTTTCATTGATGAGCATAACATCCTGAACGCCAGTATCCATGCCATGCATCAAGCTTTAGACAAATTAACAATACGTCCCGAACTCATTTTGGTCGATGGAAACAAATTCCACCCTTATAATTACATCCCTCATCAATGTATTATTAAAGGAGACTCAAAAATTTTATCTATTGCAGCGGCTTCAATTTTAGCAAAAAATTATCGTGACAATTTGATGATAAAACTACATGAAGAACACCCAGAATACGGATGGAATACCAACTTTGGTTATGCAACAAAAAAACACCAGGAAGCCCTAATAAAGTATGGTATAACGAAATACCACCGGCAATCTTTTAGATTAAAATATGATTAATTAATACACTCTGTGAATTATTATATTAAAAGTTTTAACATTTAAAATTTAAACTGATTCCAAATAAAAAAGAGAAGCAATAAATTGCTTCTCTTTTCCGTTATTGTAAGTTATTTCTTTTTACCTCTTGTCTGCTCTTGCGTTTTCTGCTGTTCCTGAGCCTTTTCCATCATCTCTCTCATTCGTTTCTGGAACTTGCCTTCCGCTTTCGGCTTCTCTTTATTAGCCTGAATCTGTGCGTGAATTTTCTTCTCATCCAATATTACATATTTGATGACTAAAATGATCAAAATATTAATCGCATTCGATACGAAATAATACCAAGATAAACCAGATGCTGAAGTGTTCAGGAAGAACAAGAATGTTATTGGGAAGATATACATCAATACTTTCATATTCGGCATACCTTCTTGCTGAGGCTGCTGCATATTTCCTGAAGTCATTACCGTATAAATTAAGATAACAATGGTACACGCAATTGCGAATACACTTAAATGGTCTCCTAAGAATGGAATTTTAAATGGCAATTTAATTAAATCATCATAAGCTGTTAAATCTTTTGCAAACCAGAATCCCTGCCCTCTCAAATCGATAAAGTTCGGGAAAAACCTGAATAATGCATAGAAAATAGGAATTTGCACCAAAGCGGGTAGACATCCAGCCATTTGGTTTACTCCCGCCTTTCGGTAGATCTCCATAGTTGCCTGTTGCTTTTTCATCGGATCCGCATCCTTGAATTTTGCAGTAGCTTCGTCGATCTCCGGACGTATTACTTTCATCATCGCACTCAGTTTATGTTGCTTATACATAATTGGCGACAAAATCAATTTAACAATGATGGTCATTAAGAAAATTACCCAACCTGCTGTGATTCCCCAAGATGCAATAAGATTGTACATTGGCATGAAGAAGTAACGGTTCATCCCTCCAATAAATGACCATCCTAAAGGCAAAATTTCGTCAAAGTTTTTATCGTAAGATTTAAGTAATGGTAAATCTAATGGCATGAAGTACCAGGTAAAATCCTGATTCAGTTCACTTCCTGTCATCTGAACAAAACCTTCGTAATTCAGTTTTTTCAGATATTCACCCTCTTCAAAAGCTTCCTGATTTCCTTTACTTTGCGTGAAACCATTTTTAGCTTCAATTACAGAAGAGAAAAACTGTTGTTTTACACCAATCCAGTTAAGAGTTTCTTTATCCTCAGTCATATCCGTTCTTCCGTCATAATCATAATCTTCATAATTATTAAACGCATAAGAAAATTCAGAATGAGACTGTTCCTGAGCTCTTCCTTTTTCCAGATTTCTCACTTGGTAGTCCCAAATAAAATCTGCTTTATTATCAGAAGTAATTTTTGCAAGCCCCTGCGTTCTTACTTTGAAATCAACTCTGTATTTATCTAGTAAAGTATAGACAAACTGAATCACCGCTCCATTATAATTAGCAGTCATCGTCACTGCATTTCCTGAAACAGTTGGCGAGAAAACTAAATCTTTAGTATTGATTGTTTTTCCGGTTTTATCTTTAAATTGAAAACCGTAGTTTGAATTATTTTTAGTAATCAGGTTAAGCGGAAGATCTGCTGTATCCGTCTTACGATCGTACGCTTTGTATTCCAAAAGTTCCACTTTTGAAACCTGGCCTCCTAAACTTGAAAATTCAAGCTTCAATTCTTTGTTCGTAAGATTTGCAGTTTGAATTGAATTCGGAGTTACATTGGGATTGATATTAGCTGCCTGAGTAGGTTTTACAGGGTTCTTTGCCTGTTCAGTTTTCTGTTGCTGAGCTTTTACTGCGTCTTCTTCCTGCTGTTTATTTTGAAAATAAAACATAAATCCGAAGAGTACCAAACATAAAACTGCAAAACTAATAATCTGACTTTTATCGAGTCCGTTGTTCTGTTGCATTTTATTTTAATTAAAATTTTTAAATTTGAATAAGTACAGCAATACCATACTTTTTGAGTCGACAAAAATACTGTTTTTTTATCAAAACTCTATACTATAATATGTTACTATATAATAAACTCAGACTGACAAAAATCAACCTGAGTTAAGATATTATATATGACGTTCGTAATTTTTAAATTACTTTATCTGTTTTTCACATGCTTTGATAAAAGCTCGGAATAAAGGATGCGGTGTAGCAACCGTACTTTTGTATTCCGGGTGATACTGTACTCCTACATAGAAAGGGTGATCTGGCATTTCTAAAGCTTCAACCAATCCAGTTTCAGGGTTTGTACCTGTTGCCAGGAAGCCGTTTTTCTCAAATTCCTGAATGTACTCACTGTTGAATTCATAACGGTGACGGTGTCTTTCAGAAATATTTTTACTTCCGTAAATTTCATTTAATTTGGAACCATTTTTCAAAGCACATTTCCAAGCTCCAAGACGCATCGTACCTCCTTTGTCTACTACATTTTTTTGCTCTTCCATTAATGAAATTACAGGATATTCTGTAGACGTATCAAATTCCATTGAGTTGGCTTTAGTGTATCCTAAAACATTTCTAGCAAATTCTACAGTCATAATCTGCATACCCAAACAAATCCCCAACATCGGAACTTTGTTTTCTCTGGCATACTGAGCAGTAAGGATTTTCCCTTCAATACCCCTGTCTCCAAAACCTGGAGCAATCAAGATACCACATACTCCTGCTAAAGTTTCTTTAATATTTTCTTTGGTTAAATCACCACTGTAAACCCATCTGATCTTTACTTCCGTTTCAATATCTGCACCTGCATGTTTGAAAGCCTCTGCAATTGAAATATAAGAATCCTGAAGCGAAATATATTTCCCAACCAGAGCAATCTCTACCGTTCTCTTTGGATTCTGGAATTTTTTAACGAAAGTTTTCCAGTCTTTTAAATCCGCTTCTTTATCACTTTTAAGATCCAGTCCTTTCAGAACTACATCGTCAAAGTTTTGTTTTTGTAGATACATTGGAACTTCGTAAATCGTTTCCAAATCTTTACACTCAATGACGTTATCCAAAGAAACGTTACAGAACTGAGCCAGTTTTGCTCTCTGATCTTTTGGAATTTTATGTTCGGTTCTGCAAACTAAAACATCCGCCATAATTCCGCTTTCCATCAGCTGACGGACAGAATGCTGAGAAGGTTTTGTCTTCAGCTCCCCACTAGAGGCCAGGTAAGGTAATAAAGTAAGGTGAATCACCATAGAATTTTTCTCACCCAATTCCCATTTCAACTGACGAACAGTTTCTATGTAAGGTAACGATTCAATATCACCTACAGTTCCACCGATCTCAGTAATGATGATATCGTAGTTCTGCTTAGAAAGAATTTTTATTCTTCGTTTGATTTCGTTGGTAATATGAGGAATTACCTGAACTGTTTTTCCAAGGAAATCTCCTTTTCTTTCTTTTTCGATAACAGTCTGGTAGATTTTCCCTGTGGTAACGTTGTTGTTTTGAGAAGTCGGAGCATCAAGGTAACGCTCGTAATGTCCTAAATCCAGATCCGTTTCAGCACCATCTTCAGTTACATAGCATTCTCCGTGTTCATAAGGGTTCAGCGTTCCCGGGTCGATATTGATGTAAGGATCAAGTTTTTGGATCGTTACATTAAATCCGCGTGATTTTAACAATAGTCCCAGAGAAGCAGAAACGATTCCCTTTCCCAAAGATGAAGTTACACCTCCTGTCACAAAGATGTACTTTGTATTCTTTTTACTCATTAGATTAGGTTTGTGCAAAGTTAGGGGAAAAACAAAAGCAAAGCAATTTTGTTGTGCTTTTAAATTGCAATAATTGATATGAAATAAAAAAAAATCGTCACCAAAGTAGGTGATTGCGGTTATACACGTCAACCCAACATAACAGAAAAGGTTTCCCAAAACTGAGAAACCTTCACCTAAACCAAATTATATATATGAAAATTATTATTTCACTAATTCAAAAAACAACACGACCTCAACATCTTTAGCAACACCTGCTCCTGTCGGATCATATTTAATGTTGTAATCTAAGCGGTTAACTGTAAATTTTGCCTGCAAACCTGCAACATCTTTCCCCTGTTGGTTTTTTGTCACTCCGCCGAAAGTTACCGGAATGCTAACGTCTTTGGTAATGTCTTTTACAGTCAGTTTACCTTTCAAAGTATAAGTATTGTTTTTTCCTTTTACTAAAGATGTACTTTCAAACTCCATAGCCGGGAATTTTTCAGCATCAAAGAAATCTGCACTTCTTAAATGCTTATCTCTTGGCTCAACCCCTGTATTGATAGATTGAGTTTGTACTGAAAATTTAAATTGAGCATTATCTAAACTAGCTCCCGGGCTTGAGACCGTTCCATCAAATTGATCAAATCTACCTTGCACAAAGCTGATTCCCATATGCTTGATACTAAAATTCACAGACGAATGCATTGGATCAACCGTCCAAGTAGATTGTGCGTAAGTGATCATGCTTACTAAAGCGAACACAAAACTTAATATTATTTTTTTCATTTCTTAATTATTTATACTGCAAATGTAAACACAGCTTCATTAAGAATCATTGACCTATGATAAGTTCTTGTTTCTGGATGAAATTATTTTTAAGTACAATAAATGAACAAAGAACATCAAAAGAAATACTACTCCTGAAATTCCATACATCATGATCATCAAAAGATTTTCATTTGTAGAATTTGAAAAATACAAGAATGGATTATTTCCTGAAATTATTAAGAAAAGCAAGTAAATGACTTCAAATAAAATCGCAATTCTCAATATCGATCGATAATTTTTTCTGAAAATAATCACTGTAACCAAGCCTATCGCTGTTATTACCGAACAAAAAATAAGAATAAAATAAGAATACATTCCAAAATCTCCACCAGGTAAACCTAAAAATTTCACAGCCCATTCCGTAAACTGAGAATGCAAAAGCGACATGACTACAAAAATCACCAAACTCAAAAAAATATTTCTCATAACTGTAAATTAAGCAAAAATTCGAAAGAAAATTTCAAAAAAAATCTTCAAATTCGCAGTATGGCAAAACTGAGAACAGCATATTTCTGTCAAAACTGCGGATCGCAGTACTCACAATGGATGGGACAGTGTAAAAACTGCGGGGAATGGAATACTTTGGTAGAAGAAATTGTAGAAAAAACTCCTCAAAAAAGTTTATCTCCTTCAAAAACCAAACAAAGCGTCATCAATATCATTGAAGTTGAAGCGATTGAAGAACCCCGAATCAAAACTCCTTCCGATGAACTCAACCGAGTTTTGGGAGGCGGAATTGTTTTGGGTTCGGTTACTTTAATTGGTGGTGAACCCGGAATTGGGAAATCTACCCTTCTCCTGCAACTTGCCTTGAAAATGAAGAAAAAAATCTTCTATGTTTCTGGGGAAGAAAGTGCCTCTCAGATTAAAATGAGAGCCGACCGATTGGCTGATGTGAAAAATCCGAACTGCTTTCTATACACCGAGACTTCTTTGGAAAAAATTCTTCATGAAGCTAAGAAACTCGAGCCTGATTTTGTTATTATAGATTCCATTCAGACTTTGCAGTCTCAACTGATTGAAAGTTCGCCAGGAACAGTCTCGCAAATACGTGAATGTTCCAATGAAATCATTAAATATGCTAAAGACTATAATGTTCCTGTTTTCTTAGTGGGTCACATTACCAAAGACGGACAAATTGCAGGACCAAAAGTTTTGGAGCACATGGTTGATGTGGTTTTAAATTTTGATGGGGACAGAAATCATCTATTCAGACTATTGAGAGCCAATAAAAACCGTTTCGGATCCACCGCAGAAATCGGAATTTACGAAATGGTTTCCCAAGGATTAAAGGAAATAAAAAATCCATCGGAGATTTTAATTACCAAAAAATTTGAAGAACTTTCAGGAAATTCTGTGGCGGTAACTTTAGAAGGAAACCGACCAATGCTTCTGGAAATTCAGGCTTTGGTCAGTACGGCAGTTTACGGAACTCCACAGAGAAGCTGTACCGGTTTTGATTCAAAAAGATTGAATATGCTGCTGGCAGTTTTAGAAAAAAGAGCTGGCTTCCAGCTAGGTGCAAAAGATGTTTTCCTAAATATTACCGGCGGAATTAAGACTGATGATCCAGCTTTGGATTTAGCAGTTGTCGCTTCTATTCTTTCATCAAATGAAGACATTGCTATTTCTGAGCATTTTTGTTTTGCAGGGGAAATTGGTCTGAGCGGAGAAATCCGTCCGATTGCACAGGCGGAACAGCGTATTACAGAGGCTGAAAAATTGGGTTACGAAAAGATTTTCATTTCAAATTTAAATAAACTTCCAAAGAAAAAATTCGGAATTAAAATTGAGGAAGTAAGCAAGGTTGAGGATTTTCATGAGCGATTATTTTAGTCTTAGGAAAATCTTAAATTTTAAAGGTTATTGTATATATTTGTTTTTCAATAACCTTCACCAACCTAAGTATGAAAACTCAAATAACCTGTCTTCTCATCTTTTGCGCTGCCCTGTTTACAGCTCAAAATAAGATTTTTCAAAACATGATTAATGATGAATTGCTCAATAATCAAGAAAAAGTAAGCACTCATCTTGCATCAACTTACCTCTCTACAGAATATTTCCAGCAGTCAGCATTTGATCTAAAATCTGATATAGAATTCGTTTTACCTAACAACAAGGTTATTAACGCTCAGTTCACAAAATCGTTTTTTTACAGCAATCAATCTGAATCTTCTGTTTACGCTGTTGCAAACGAGCCAGAATCAGAATTGGTTTTTTCAAAATCAGGAAATATTATTACCGGAATGTACTCTTCAAATTCCGGAGAAAAAATTATTTTTCATCAGACAACGAATACTATTTTTGCAGTTTCCATGGTTAGTGACTCGAAAATGATTGCTCAGGATTCTAAAAACGATTTTATTCTAAATGAATCAGCAATCAACCAGAAGGTAAACGCTAATATTTGTTTACAAGCTACGGCGGTTTGCCCTGCGACAACGATTGATGTTTTAGTTGTCTACACTTCAGCAGCAAGAATAGCCTGGGGAGGCGTTGCCCAAAGCAATTCTTTTATTGCCACAGCCATCACCAATTTCAATACGTCACTGATCAACTCAGGGATACCCAATATCACGATTAATTTAGTCTACTCTGGCGAAATATCCTATACAGAAACAGGCAACATCAGTACAGACCTCAGTAGATTAGCGTCAACAACTGATGGTTTTATGGATGACGTGCATACCTTAAGAACAACTTACGGTGCTGATCTATGTGGATTGATTACCTCTACTCCTACAAATACCTGTGGATTGGGATATCTCAATACTAATCCTACAAATTATTCGAACACCGCAGCATTTACCGTATCATTATTGAATTGTGCGGTTTCAAACTATACATTATCCCACGAAATGGGACATAATATGGGACTGAGACATGATTGGTATGTAGATACCGGCACAACGCCATGCAGTAATCAGCACGGCTATGTCAATCAAACTGCAGTTACTTTAGGGACATCAAGCACAACATCCCAAAGATGGCGTACAATGATGGCTTATAATAACCAATGTTCTGATAATGGCATCAATTGTCCGAAAGCTAACCGATGGGCAAACCCAGTTGTTAATTACAATTCGGAACCAACAGGTATTGCAATCGGAAATCCCGATCCTTCTAACGAAGCGTATGGTTTCGCACGTTTTGCATGTGTTGTCTCACAGTTTATGCCTACTTCAAATTTGGGAACTTTTGAAATTAAAAATAATGATGTAAAAGATTTTACGATTTTTCCTAATCCCGCAAAAGATGAAATCAATATCTGGATTAAAAATGACGAAAAGTATACCTTTAAAATCACCAATCCTTTAGGTCAAATTGTTTTAACATCCGATAAAAAAAGTATAAGCCTCAGTGGTTTACCTTCAGGAGAATATTTCCTGAGCATTTATACTGATAAAAATTCTTTGGTGGGAAGCAAAAAATTTATCATTAAATAACGATGAAAAAATACATTCTAATCGTTTTGTTATTTGTTAATTCACAGCTCATTCTTGCACAAAAACTATCCTTTGAAGATTTAACAAACACTTTTGAATTATCTTATGATGAACTGGTCATTAATTTAAAAACTAAAGGCTACGAGCTTTTCAGAAAAGATGTTTCATCGAACGGAAATGAAACTTCTTATACATTTAGACTTGCAAATAGGTTAAATGGTGCACCGAGCAGTCTATTATTTTTTAACATTTATAAATATGGTAAACGAGGTATTTTTTATAATTATCAACTTCAATATACCACAACAAGTTTGGAGGAATTTAAACAGTTTAAAACTTATCTGATCGATAAAAAATATAAAAAATCAGATGACAAAAAATACATTACTTATTCAAATGGAGATTATAGTGTAGAATTTGAAATAATAAAGATTACAAGTACATTAAATTCTTATAAAATCTCTATTACAAATTATACGATTGGGACGATTCTGTTGGAAATACTTGCCGATAAAATATTTAATCAGTAGAAACTTTAGTTAAAAATTTCTATCTTCGTTTATGAACTTTCTCGCCCATTCTTTTCTAGCTTTCAATGACGGACAAATTGTCGGGCAGTTTCTCGAAGATTTTATCCCAAACAGAGATCGGTATTCTTTCCCAAAAGACATCCGGGATGGCATCACCCTGCACAGAGCAGTGGATACATTTACCGATTCTCATCCAGCAATTCATGAAGCAAAAAAGGTTTTCAGTCCGCTTGTAAGGCTTTATGCAGGAGCGTTTGTAGATGTTTCTATGGATTATTTTGTCGCTAATGATTTGCAGTTAAATTCCTTAAGGGGCTGGAAAGACCATTCACTTAAAGTCTACCGTGTCCTCCACGAGAACTACGAGTTTCTACCAGACAATTTCAAATATATGCTCACGAGAATGGAGCAGGATAATTGGCTGTACAATTATCGTCATGATCAGAATATCAAATTCAGTATGAGAAATGTTTTGAATAAGGCCAAATATTTAAATGAAAACATCCCTGTGTATGAAGCATTCTTAGACAATAAAGATATTTTGCAAAAATGCTATGACGATTTTTTTCCCGATCTCTTGGCCCACGCAAAGGCAGAAAACGCATTACTCCAACTTCAAAAGTAAATTTTAAAACTGCTGAAACAAATACCTGTTCGGATAACTCAACTTTTCACTTTTACGGTTTCCGTTGACGATGATGTGCACCAGATTAATCTGATCATCGAATAAATTATACAAAAAACTCACAGCGGCCTCTACTTTTTTAGGACTGCTTACTGTTTCAGATTCTAGATACACATTTACAGACTCAGAATCCTCTTCATAACCTACATAAGTCACTTTCAAAAACCGGTTATCAACCTTTAATTTAAGGTATTCTTCACAATAATTTTTTAATGCTGTATTAATCTGTGTTTTAAATTTTTCATCATTAAAATGAAAAGATTTTCCGTATTTTTCTCCCAAACCATTTTCTAAATCATCTAGAAAAAATCGTCCTGTAATTTCAAATGTTTTTGACTTTGAATTATAATTGATTTCTACCGAACCAACATGGTAAGGGTGTTTTTCTCCGGTAAAAGAAAGTAATAATAAAAGCGGCAGTAAAAAAACAAAAAACCTTTTCATGTGTAAATATTTATTCTTCGTTGATCTTTAAATTCTGTTCCGAAATTAATCATTATTTTCGTAAACCTAATATTCATACCACAATGCAAGACTTTTTATTTTATTTGAAACTCGGTTGGGAACACATTATTTCGTTGGATGCGCTTGACCATCAGCTTTTCGTTTTGGCATTGATTGCAATGTACACGTTTAAAGAATGGAAAAAAATCTTAATTCTTATCACTGCATTTACAATAGGCCATTCGGTTACTTTGGCTTTAAGTATTCTAGACATCGTTAGACTTCCTTCAGATTGGGTTGAATTTTTAATTCCGCTCACTATTGTACTGACCGCTTTGGGAAATATTGTAATGAAAAATAAAAAACAGACACAGGATAAAACAAACTATTATTTAGCCTTATTTTTCGGATTGATTCACGGGCTTGGCTTTGCGAATACCGCAAGAGTAATGATTGCCAAAAGCCAGAGCATTGCCATACCTCTTTTAGGTTTTAATATAGGCTTGGAAATAGGACAAATTGTTATTGTTCTTGCCATACTTGTGGCTCTATTTATTTTACTTAATCTATTCAAAATCAACAAAAAAGACTGGGTTCTTTTTATATCATCAGGTGTTTTTGCATTAGCGTTAAAAATGACATTAGAAAGAATTCCTTTTTAGGCTTGAAACATTTTTAAGTTTTTAGCTACTTATTATTATATTTGATAATTCTTAAGTTTTTCTCATCTGAAATCGTCATACCTGAAAATATGGTACTGAAAAGTAAAGCGATTTCATTTGACCATTAAAATAAAATATCTTCTTATGAAACTAAAAGTAACTGCACTTTCGGTATTTATATATATGGGTTTATCAGCCCAAAATATTCAAAACAATCCGGGAAGTAACCACGGAAATAAATTTGAACAGTTAGGAACTATTCTTCCTACACCCAATGTCTACCGAACAGCTTCAGGATCTCCAGGGCATGCATATTGGCAAAACAGAGCCGATTACGACATTGCAGCTTATCTTGATGAAGACAAAAGAAATCTGAAAGGTTCTGAAACGGTAACTTATTACAACAATTCGCCTGACGAATTAGATTACATCTGGCTTCAACTGGACGAAAATCAACAATCAACAGTTAAAAAAGCAGATTTCGCATACTCTTCTACTCTTCCGAAATCTACTACCGATCAGCAGCTCAAAACTACAGATCTTCCTTCAAAAGATAACGGATACGGTGTGAATTTAGAAAAAGTAACAGACATTTCCGGAACACCGCTGAAATATACTGTCAACAAAACGATGATGCGTATCGACTTGCCAAAAGTCTTGAAAAAAGGAGAAAAATTTGTTTTTAAAATCGACTGGAACTATAACATTCCCAACAGAATGAAAATGGGCGGTCGTGGCGGTTATGAAAACTTCGCCGAAGACGGAAATGATGTGTATACAATTACCCAGTGGTTTCCGAGAATGTGCGTTTACAGTGATTTCCACGGTTGGCAAAATCATCAGTTTACGGGAAGAGGCGAATTTGCCTTAGTTTTCGGAAATTACAAGGTTTCTATGAATGTTCCTGCAGACTACATTATCGGCGGAACCGGAGAATGTAAAAATTACGATCAGGTTTTAACTCCTGAACAATTATCAAGATACAATAAATCGCAGACCTCAAACGAGCCTTTAGAAATCGTTACTTTAGATGAAGCTAAAAAAGCAGAAAAAAATCATTCAAAACAGAGAAAAACCTGGGTTTTTGAGGCTAAAGATGTAAGAGACTTTGCTTGGGCGGCTTCAAGAAAATTCGTTTGGGACGGAATGGGAGTTACGATTCCGGAAAACAACAACAAAGTAATGGCAATGAGTTTCTATCCAAAAGAAGCTTATGCTCTGTATAAAAAATACTCAACCAAAGCGGTTGCTCATACGATAAAAACATACTCAGAATTTACAATTCCTTATCCTTATCCGGTTGCACAATCTGTAGAGGCGGCAAACGGAATGGAATATCCGATGATCTGCTTCAATTTTGGAAGAACCGAAAAAGACGGAACCTATTCTGAAGGAACTAAAAATGGAATGATAGGCGTTGTCATTCACGAGGTTGGTCACAATTTCTTTCCAATGATCATTAATTCTGACGAAAGACAGTGGAGCTGGATGGATGAAGGTTTAAATACTTTCACAGAATATTTAACGGAAGAAAAATGGGACAATAAATTCCCTTCAAAACGTGGCCCGGCTTGGACGATCGTTGATTACATGAAGCTTCCGAAAGATCAGCTGGAGCCAATTATGAGCAACTCTGAAAACATTATTCAGTTTGGTCCAAATGCCTATTCTAAACCAGCGACAGGATTAAATATTCTTCGTGAGACGATTATGGGAAGAGAACTTTTCGACAAAGCATTTAAAACATATTCTAAAAGATGGGCATTTAAACATCCAGAACCTGCAGATCTATTCAGAACCATGGAAGATGCAAGCGGTGAAGATTTAGATTGGTTTTGGAGAGGTTGGTTTTACGGAACCGATCCTGTAGATATCGCAATTGTTAAAGTTACAATTGCTTCTCCAGATTTTGAAGCAAGTCCAAAACAGGCTACGGAAACGAAATATAAAATTGAAAAACCTCTGCAAAACGAGTTTGAAGACATTTCTAAAATCAGAAACAGAGAAGACAAAAGCATCGCTTTTGAAGTTGAAAAAGATAAAGATCTTCAGGATTTTTATTACAGATATGACAGAGGGCAGGAAAAAGTGGATGCCAATAAAGAATACACTTATAAATTTGATGGTACTGCAAACTTAGACAGCAAGGATAAAGAAAAATTCAAAAACATTACAGCATACCAGATTGACTTCAGTAACAAAGGAGGTTTGGTAATGCCTATTATTCTTGAATTCACATTCGAAGACGGAACGAAACTAAAAGACAAATCTTCTGCTCAGATCTGGAGACAAAACGAACAGAAAGTTTCCAAGACTTATTATTTCGATAAGAAGCTAAAATCAATTCAGCTTGATCCGCTGAAAGAAACGGCAGATATTGACACGTCAAATAATTTATGGAGCAACGACGGCAGCTCTTCTGAGACTTCCAAATTTCAAGTATTCAAACAGAAACAAGACGGACCTGTAAGAGGTGGCGGAACAGGAAAGGTGAATCCGATGCAGGCAGGTAAAAAATAAAATACTTATCATTAAAACTTACAAAATCGCTATTATTCAAAAGTAAAAAAAATGAATTTGGCGATTTTTTTTATCCTATAAAAGATTACGACAGGTCTTGTAATTAAATTCTAAAAGTTCACGAGCAATCGGCGAACTTTTTTTCTGCCAAAATTTCACATCTTCAGAAAAAATCTGCCAAAAATCCACTTCAAGACCGTTGGCACAGATTTAGAGAATTACATCACAGAAATAATTAAAAATTAAACATATTATGTCAGTAAACTTTAAACCCCTAGCAGACAGAGTGCTTATCGAGCCTATCGCTGCAGAAACTAAAACAGCTTCAGGTATTATTATCCCAGACACTGCAAAAGAAAAACCACAAGAAGGTACAGTAGTAGCAGTAGGTCCTGGTAAAGTAGACGAGCCTACCACTGTAAAAGTAGGTGACAAAGTTCTTTATGGAAAATATTCAGGTTCTGAATTAAAATTAGACGGAAAAGATTTCTTAATCGTAAAAGAAGGAGATTTATTGGGTGTAATTGGATAAGATTCCAGACACAGGACATCAGATCTCAGACTATTCAAATTAAATTCAAATTAAAACACTTGTTACATGTCTAACTTCTGACATCTAACATCTAATATCTAATCAAAATGGCAAAAGAAATAAAATTCGATATCGAGTCAAGAGACGCTCTAAAAAGAGGAGTTGATGCATTGGCTAATGCAGTAAAAGTAACTTTAGGACCAAAAGGTAGAAACGTAGTAATCGAAAAATCTTTCGGTGCACCTCACGTTACTAAAGATGGTGTTTCTGTAGCAAAAGAAATCGAACTTGAAGACAGAGTAGAAAACATGGGAGCGCAAATGGTAAAAGAAGTTGCTTCCAAAACCAATGATATAGCAGGAGACGGTACTACTACCGCTACTGTTTTGGCACAGGCTATCGTAAGAGAAGGTCTTAAAAACGTAGCTGCTGGTGCAAACCCAATGGACTTGAAAAGAGGAATTGACAAAGCAGTTACTGCTGTTGTTGCTAACCTGAAAGAGCAGTCTAAGCAGGTTGGTGATTCTACAGAAATGGTGAAGCAGGTAGCTTCAGTTTCTGCAAACAACGACGAAACAATCGGATCTCTGATCGCTGAAGCTTTCGGAAAAGTAGGTAAAGAAGGTGTAATCACTGTAGAAGAAGCTAAAGGTATCGATACAACAGTAGATGTTGTAGAAGGTATGCAGTTTGACAGAGGTTACCAGTCTCCATATTTCGTGACGAACCCTGAGAAAATGACAGTTGAATTGGAAAACCCATACATTCTTTTAGTTGAGAAAAAAATCTCTTCCATGAAAGAATTGCTTCCAGTTCTTGAGCCCATTGCACAAAGCGGAAAATCTTTATTGATTATTTCTGAGGAAGTTGAAGGTGAAGCTTTGGCAACTTTGGTAGTAAACAAACTAAGAGGTTCTCTTAAAATTGCTGCGGTAAAAGCTCCGGGATTCGGTGACAGAAGAAAAGCAATGTTGGAAGATATCGCTATCTTAACTGGTGGTCAGGTAATTTCTGAAGAGCAAGGTTTCACAATGGAAAATGTATCTCTTGATATGTTGGGAACTGCTGAAAAAGTATCTATCGACAAAGACAACACAACAATCGTAAACGGTGGGGGTGAAGAAAGCAAGATCAAAGGTAGAGTAAACCAGATCAAAGCTCAGATGGAAACTACTACTTCTGACTACGACAGAGAAAAACTACAGGAGAGATTGGCTAAATTAGCTGGTGGTGTTGCAGTACTATACGTAGGTGCAGCTTCTGAAGTTGAAATGAAAGAGAAAAAAGACAGAGTTGACGATGCATTGAACGCTACGAGAGCAGCGGTTGAAGAAGGTATCGTTGCAGGTGGTGGTGTTGCTTTTGTAAGAGCAATCTCTGCTTTGGCTAACCTTGAAGGAATCAATGCTGATGAAACTACTGGTATCAGAATCGTGAAAAGAGCGATCGAAGAGCCATTAAGACAAATCGTTGCTAACGCAGGAGGTGAAGGTTCTGTAATCGTAGCTAAAGTTGCTGAAGGCAGCGGAGACTTCGGATACAACGCTAAAACTGACGAGTATGTAAACATGCTTGAAGCAGGAATCATCGACCCTACGAAAGTAACAAGAGTTGCCCTTGAAAACGCAGCTTCAGTTTCTGGAATGCTATTAACAACTGAGTGTGTCATCACTGAAATTAAGAGCGCAGAACCTGCTATGCCAATGGGTGGTGGAATGCCAGGAATGATGTAACAGTGTGTCGCTGAGACAATATAAATTTAAAACCGTTCAGATTTTTCTGGGCGGTTTTTTTATGAAAAAAAAGATGCAAAATATAATTTTTCAAACACACTTTTAAAGCTAGCATTTAAAGAACTTGGATGGACAAACACTGATAATTTTCATATTGAGAACCCTGCTGATAATACTATTAATGAAAAATTTTCAAATTATATTTGGATAGAAAATACTGACACAATAAAAGATAAGAAAAAAATAGTTTTTTCAAAAGATGCTATTAAACCCTTAATAGAATTAATAAATGATAAAAATAATCATGTTAAATATTTTAAAAGAGATTTACATCAAAAGCATTAACTTCAGATTTTGCAGATTTCCAATCCGTGACTTTTCCCTATATTTATACCATATTTTTCTACACGGAAAATCAATTCAACCAAACCTCAACGCCATTGAAAACAAAATTATTCCCGATGTCGAGAATTTATAATCCGTGACTTTTTCCTATTTTTAAAATCCGATTTCCGAAAAAAGCTTTGGACGAAAGTGTTACTGAG
The DNA here is from genome assembly GCF_001507335.1 of Chryseobacterium sp. JAH. GTDB lineage: Bacteria > Bacteroidota > Bacteroidia > Flavobacteriales > Weeksellaceae > Chryseobacterium. The sequence continues at coordinate 223,498 of NZ_LMAH01000006.1, forward strand.
TTAAAAAATGAGAAAATAAAAGTCCCTGAAAACATTGAAGGCTACACTTGTTGAGGAATAATTTCAAACACTAAAAATGATCTCGTATTGAGAATAATATAACAGCATTTTTTATTCCCTTACTTTTAATTATATTTGCTTCTATAATTCACAAATATGCAAAACAAAAAAGCACATCAGGGCAGAAATATAAAGCGTTTCCGTGAAATGTTAGGCATTAAGCAGGAAGCACTGGCTTTTGATTTAGGAGAAGATTGGAATCAAAAGAAAATTTCTCTTTTAGAACAGAAAGAAACTGTTGAAGTAGATATTTTAGAAAGAATTTCTGAAATTTTAAAAATCCCTGTAGAAGCGATTGAAAACTTGGACGAAGAACAAGCTGTCAATATAATTGCCAATACATTTCATGATTCAAATGCTTTTGCATACACCGCAAATATTAACCCTGTTTTTAATCCATTAGATCAAGTTTTAGAACTTCATAAAGAGAAAATGGAATTGTACGAAAGAATGCTGAAAGAAAAAGATGACATGATGGCGAAACTGGAGCAACTAATACAAAAATAAGGTTACTTATTACTTCGTAGTTGTAGTATAGATAAAGGCACTTTAAAGGCAGGATAGTGCCACTTAATGCCACTCAATTATGTTAAATCCCCGATGTCGCAGATTTCCAATCCGTGACTTTTCCCTATATTTAAAACATAATTTTTTGCACAGAAAATCATTTAAACCAAACCTCAACGCCATTGAAAACAAAATTATTACTCCTTTCATTTTTCGGTTTATGTTTACCTAAATTTTAAACATCTTGCGGATATGTCTGTTCGCAGAGGAGCGGTAACCAGTACCATTGCAGGTGACAATATCTATGTGAGCAATGGGTATAAAGATGCGGATGGTCATGCTACTATTATTGAGAAATACAGCATTAAAGATAACCGTTGGAGTATAACCCGATTTTTTCAACGATGACTTCATAATTTGTTGAACACTACGCTGAGAGTACTTCTCATTTTCAGAACCTTCAAATAAATATTTTTTTGGGTTATAGATTTTGTAATACTGCCTCAGCAGCTCAATAAGTTTTTGGGAGAGCATCACCACTCTATCCTTACTTCCTTTGACTATCGGATTAACAAAATATTCTGATCTGTTTTGATATCAGACATTTTAAGTTCCAATATCTCACCCAGTCTGAGACCACATGCATATATGGTTGTAAGAATTGCCTTATGTTTTATGTTGGAATTAGAATCTAAAATCTTTTTCACCTCCATTTTAGTTAAAAATTTTGGTAATTTATTTTCACTTCTTTGAGGATAAAGATGTTTTAGATTAACTGTTCTCTGAAAAGTTTCATGATAAAACTTCACGATTGTAGCGATCATTGCTTTTTGATAAGATAATCCTACTTTCTTTTTTTCAACGAGCCAAATAATAAATTCTTCCAACTGTTTTTGTGTAATATCTTCAGGTTGATACTTGGTAGAAAGTTTCAAAAAATAAGATAAATGGGAGGTATAGGTTTTAATACTGCTTTTTGCATATCGTTGAAGATGCAATATCGTAGCGAAATCTTCTACATATTTATTTTTCATCCTGAAGGTCTTATGCGTTTATCCCAAATATAAACAAAATAATTCACTCATTTACAAACAGATAACAAAAATCAACACATCATTAGCGCAATTATATATGTTTTATATTAGCGCAATGCGTAAATTCGGGTGTTGGCAGTAAGTTTAGTGCGACACCATACGACAATTAAAAATGTTAGACAAACTTTTTAAAATCTTTAAATCAAAAACACCTACTCAGACAATGTATCCTGAGTTGGACAAAGTTGGTGGACTTCAAAAGGCAATAAATATTGAATTTGAAAAACTCAATTCAACTTTGAGAGTTTCACAAGACAGTGAGTTGGGCAAAATTCCATTGACATATGCAAGAATTGAAAATGAACAAAAATTTTCACAGGTATACATTGGTGCAGAAAAAAAAATTTATCTGCCTGACTTTTGGAAAGAAGGAGTTTGTCTTGCACACGGACAAGCTAAAAATATTTCAGAACTTGCACAAGTATTAGATTTTTGGCTTTGCAACGACGTTACAACAAAACAGTTGGCAGACAAATTCTCTTTTGTATCACAAAGCGACAAAGCATTTGCGTTTGACAACAAGAATGAAGTTGAATATACTTGGAATTTAATTTTGCAAGACCAAGACAGATCAGAAATTAACGATTTTGTTAAACTTGCAATCAAGGACAATGTTTTGAATAAATTGTTTCCATTCACAAGTTTGTATACGTTGTGTTTTAGCAGGTGTACAGGTTATCCTTATGACACAGACAATTTACCAAATGTAACGCCAAAACTATTTGAGAACTTCGCCCCAATTCAAGGGAAAAAAAGTAGTTCAGTGCAAGACATTAATAAATTAGAAACTCAATTTGTAGTGACAAAAAATAAATGTGAATATCTTGGCGAAGGAAATGCAGAAGAAGCTCTGAAAATAGTTAAAGCTAATTTACCAGACAATGTACAGTCAGCAAGAAAAGGGACAGCAAACGAATAGAAAACCTACTGCCAACAAGGGTTTTGCAATAGTGGGGCGAAACCGTAAAGTTCAACGGTAGTTCTTCGGTTCAACTTTTGTGCAGAATTGAAGATTTGTGCTTCGATTGCCCCACCATCGCAAAGCCCCGAACCGTTATAGCCAATTTTAGAAACGACGCTTAGAATGATTGTAAAATGTAAAAATTGTTTACCAAAAGAAGGAATTGATATTCCAGATTTTGCTATTTCAGAAAAGAGCAAGTTAATAGAGTTTACAATTCAATCACCTCTTCATACTACTAATTATTTAATTGACAATTTAAAACTTAGCCACAAGGATGCAAAATATATTGTAACTCACATTAACAAAATTTACGGACAATGTAACCGCTGTAAATTTGACCAACTTGACGAAGAGTATATAAGTTGTCCTAAATGTGGAGCATTAAATTTTAACTGGAAAACAGACAATGGAGAAGAAATTTAAATTGTGGCTAGAATTTGAAGAGGTTGACCCGAATAATTGGGACATTGAAAATGAGTTTTGCAATATCCAAGTTGACTTGGATGACGGACGACATTACGGACTGAATGTTTGGACATACAAGTTTTTACAAACCGCAGTTGACGAAGACAAAAAAACAGGACAAAATTTACACGGACTTTATCAAAAGCCTCCCGACTTATTCGTAAAGGAATTGACAAGAGATTGTATTCAACAGACAATTGAAGACTTACTCAAAATTGACGACTTAGACAAAATATTGAACCCAAGTATTTATGACAACAAATGCGACAAATAAAAATCAGATGTCGCGGATTTCCAATCCGTGACTTTTCCCTATATTTAAAACATAATTTTTTGCACAGAAAATCAATTAAACCAAACCTCAACACCATTGAAAACAAAATTATTTCTGCTCTCAATTTTCGGTTTATGTTTAGCCAATGCGCAAACCCTAAATTTTAAACATCTTGCGGATATGTCTATTCGCAGAGGAGCGATAAACAGTGCCATTGTAGATGACAATATTTATGTGAGCAATGGTTATAAAGATGCGGATGGTCATGCTACTATTATTGAGAAATACAGCATTAAAGATAACCGCTGGAGTACAATCAACTCCAGTCTGGTTCCTAAAAGATTTGCCAATTCGGAGACTTACGGTAATAAAATTTATATTTTTAACGGTTGGGGAAACAGCCATCTTGAAATTATAGACCTTGAAACTCATCAAAAAACGAAAGGAGCTGTTAACCGTGCCTACACAGGAAATGCAGGTTCTGCCATCTATAACGGAAAAATATACACGTTCGGCGGAAGTGGGCTAAACAATGCCGCAACTACTGTATTTTCTAACAGATTCCAATATTATGACATTGCTTCAGACACATGGCATCCACTACCGGATATGCCCACTGCCAGAGAAGCAAGGGGCAAAATTGTGAATGATAAGCTTTATGTCATTGGTGGTTTTAACGGTACGTCATCCCGCCTGGTCAATGTGTATGATCTCAAAAAAAATCTTTGGACTGATCAATATACGATGCCTGCTGCAATATCGGGGCATTCATTAGCGGTGTCCGGTAATAAGATTTTTATTGCAGGCGGTTATAATAATCAGAGTTTTCTGGCCTATTTTGATACAGAGACCAATAAGTTGCATAAGTTATCATCCAATATGATTCCCAGACGACATGCTGCTGCCGAAATATATAATGATAAATTATACATCATCGGCGGAAGTACAGCATCCTCAACCAAATCAGCTATTAAAAGTATTCAGGTTGCAGATATCAGCGAAGAAGCACTTTCGGCTAAATAATCTAATGAAGATTTAGATCAAAGTTTATACGAATGCCCACAGAGATGGTTTCATGATGAGCAGTAAAAATAACAGCAATTAATTTGAATACTATATTTCCTTATCAAGTCAATCAATTTCACATGAAGCAAAACTGGTAGTTATAAAAACATTAAATAGTTGTGAACTACTCAATTTTTTATTCTCTCACTTTTAATTATATTTGCTTCTGTAATTCACAAATATGCAAAACAAAAAAGCACATCAGGGTAGAAATATAAAGCGTTTCCGTGAAATGTTAGGTATTAAGTAGGTATCTTTAGCTTTTGATTTAGGAGAAGATTGGAATCAAAAGAAAATTTTACTTCTTGAACAAAAAGAAATAGTGGAAGAGGATGTTGTAGAAAGAATATCTCAGATTTTAAAAATTCCCGTAGAAGCGATTCAAAATATGGATGAGGAGCAGGCAATTAATATTATTGCCAATACTTTTGACAATGGAGCCATTCTCAACGGAATAAATTATAATCCATCATTTCATCCGGTTGATAAGGTGCTTCAACTGCACGAAGAAAAAATTGCTTTGTACGAAAGAATGCTGAAAGAAAAAGATGACATGATGGTAAAACTGGAACAACTGACACAAAAATAAAGTTTCTTCTTACTGCGTAGTTGTATTATAGATAAAGGCACTTTAAAGGCTTGATAGTGCCACTTTAATGCCACTCAATTATGTTAAATCAACACTCTTATTCATCAAAAATTAACCGTTTCAGGGTTTTATACTTTATCAATAGTAACATTCTGTAAGATAAATTTAAAGTTAAAAATTTTGCTAAACCCCAACTTCAAGCCTGTACCCTTTCCCACGGATCACAACAATCTTAATATTCGGATCGATTTCCAGTTTCTTTCTGAGTTTTGAGATAAACATATCGAGACTTCGACCAACAATGACACCGTCATCTTCCCAGATTTCCTTTTGCAGTCGGCTTCTCTCAATGATTTCGTTGGGAGATGATGCGAAAATAAGCAATACACGGCTTTCGGTTGTGGTGAGGTCTGTTGTGAGGTCGTTGATGATGAGTTTCCTGTTTTTTGCGTCAAACGATACGGAGCCTAATGTGAACAAATCACTTTGCTGAGTTTCGGGTACAACTTTTCGTTGCTTTGTAGATTTATATCTAAAAAAAATAAAACCGATAAAAGCTAAAAATGAAAAGCCACTCACGAGATAGGCGCTTTTTGCTGTGCTGATCCCTGATGGTTTGAATTTGATGTTAAGTAAGTAACATGCCTTCGGTTGTTTCCTTCCTATACAGGCAACGATATCATCTTTTTTATTCTTTGATATCGAATATCCATACGCTACACTGGAGTTACCACAGTTGAGAACATTCACAATATAATCGCTTGCGAGAGGATCTTTTGCCAACACCCGCTTCGTAAGATTTACCAGCGAGTCAGGTTGGAAACTTAGCTCATTCTCAAAACTGATCTCATATTCATTTTCCGAAATTTTCTTTACCGGAGGCACTCTTGATGAACGATCACCCGATTGTAAAAGTAACTCATGTCCTATTCTGCGAAGTAACACTTCCCTTTTGGCAAACTCAAAGTCGTCCTTATCCTTTGTACTGAAACCCGCACAGATGACAAAGATCAATGAGAGCAACATACACATAAAAAGGTATTTGCGCTTTCCTGAGAAGAGATTTTGACTAAGATGCATATTGTCAAGTTATTATTTACAAAGTTTACAATTTTATTTACAATCTAAATCCCAAAATCAGATAAATATCAAAGTATTTTCGCTTAATCAACTTTGACAGCATATAAAAAATCATAGTATGTCTAATCAGATTTGAGTTATTAAAAGAATCTAAATTTAATTTAAAAAATTATGAAAAAAGTAATTTATGTAATGATGTTACCACTGATTGTGGTGAGTGGACTCGTATTCGCCAATCGCGAAATAAAGAATGAAGTTAATAAGAAGCATACCCAAAAGCAATTATCCGCTGCTGAAAAGACAGCTGCAATGAAAAAATGGGAGGCTACTCCTGCCGGTATTAAGTTCAAACAATGGGAAGCGTCTTCCCGAGGTAAAAAAGTGTATGCCGCTGAAGCTAAAATCTGGAAGCACATTACCGAGTACACCAACATGGAGGCAGTCATAACCTCTCTTACCCTTCCGCCGGGCTCAAGATTAGGTTTAGGAGTGATGGTCAGAATTAATGGTGACGATTATATTGTAACATTTGATGCAACAGAATCTCAGCTTGCGCAATTGCGAAGTCTTAAGGTAAATGACAAAATAATGATCAAAAGCCGTTACGTATCGCATGCGCCAAAGTATGAATTTCCAATTATTTCCTGCGGATCTTTAGAAAGAGACAGCAAAGTTATTTTTAAACGTGTTCCCCGCACAGGTGGCTGCTGAGTAAATATTAACCTTGTCAAGATTTTAAACCTTGACAAGGTTAATTTAATACTCAAATATTTGAATGGCTGACTGAAGTTAATTCAATTTTAAAATCAAAGCAATTTAACTCTACCATTCAGGATTTTCTTGCCCGATTACCAAGATGTATGTATTATTGTAAAAAATATAACCATGCACATTCAGATTTCACAGGATTTTAGAAAAAAGACCAAGGCAGCGGTTTCTTCTATTGTCACTTTTGTTTTTGTCTACATTCTTATTTTTATTTTCACCATCGCTTTGGCTTTAGCGTGTATCGGTGGCGGAATCTGGCTCATTGCAGCAAAGCCTATGTTTCTGACTTTAATGGTTGGTGCAGGTTTAGCAGGAACAGGAATTTTTGTGTTCTTTTTTATCATTAAATTTTTATTTAAAAAGCACATCAACGACAGAAGTGATCTAACCGAAATCAAGAGATCAGACGAACCTGAACTTTTTAAAATGATTGATGACATCGTAAAAGAAGCCGAAACCAACTTCCCGAAAAAAGTATACCTGTCAAACGATGTCAACGCAAGTGTATTCTATGATTCAAGTTTTTGGAGTATGTTTTTTCCCATTCAGAAAAATCTAACAATCGGAGTCGGTCTTATCAACACTACAACAAAACAGGAACTGAAAGCGATACTTTCTCACGAATTCGGGCATTTCTCGCAGCGTTCCATGAAGGTGGGAAGCTATGTCTATAATGTGAATCAGATTATTTTTAATTTGGTCAATGATGATGAATCATATCGAAATTCTGTTGAAAAGTTCGCTAGTTTCAGCGGCTATTTTTCAATTTTTGCATCGCTGGCCATTTTCTTTACTTCAAAAATACAATGGGTGCTTGCGAAGATGTATTCTTACGTCAATATACGTCACATGGCACTTTCCAGAGAAATGGAATTTCATGCAGACGAGGTTGCCGCCAATATTGCAGGATCGATTTCTTTGGAAGAATCGCTTTTGAGACTAGAACTGGCCAATAATTCTTATCATAATGTGCTTAATTTTTATGAAGCGAGAATTTCAAAAAACCAATCGAGTAGAAATATCTACAGAGAACAGTTTTTTGTGATGAATTTTCTTGCCGAGCAAAACGAACTAGAAATGAAATACGATCTTCCACATGTGAAACTTACAGAGTCAGGCTTGTTCAACAAATCAAAACTGAATATAGAAAATCAATGGGCATCGCATCCTTCCACAGAAGACCGCGTAGCAAAACTAAGACAGCTTAATATTACAAAAGAAGTCGACAATCAACCTGCAAAAGATCTATTTAAAGATTTCGCAAAAACAGAAGAAAAACTGACAGCCAAACTTTTCTCCAACATAAAATACGAACGTGGAAGAAAAGATTTAGAATTCGAAACTTTTAAATCTGAATTTGAAACACAGTATCAGAGAGATTCTTTTGATAAAATTTTTAATAACTACTACGATAACAAAAATCCAAATCCTGAAATTCAGGAGAACGTTCTGTCTGAAAATATTCAGTTTGAAAACCTTTACGACAATGAAAAAGTAGAACTTGTATACACTTTAATCGCTTTGGAAAGTGATAAAAAAACCATCGAAGCGGTTGCCAATAAAGAATTTATTTTAAAAACATTCGACTACGACGGAAAAAAATATAAAGCTGCTGAAGCCAAAAAACTGATTCCGAAAATTGATCAGTCAATTGTAGAAATAAAAGATCAAATCATAAAAAATGATTCTGATATTTACAATTACTTTCTGAAAACAGCTGACATCCAAAATAGGAAATCAGAATTTGTGAGTCTTTATCAATCATTTTCAGATTACGATAAGCTTTATGAAGAAAAATACAAGCTGTACATTGATCTCGTAAATGCTACTGCTTTTATCAGTGCCCGAACTCCTTTTGAGCAGATCAGACATAATTTTATAACGCTTAAATCTTTGGAAGACCAATTAAAACAGGAAATGAGATTTCATCTTCAAAATCTACACCTCACCTCCGAATTGAGTGAGAAAGATATAAAAGATTTGAAAGATTACATTGAGAAAGAGCACATCTATTTCCGTAATGAAGAATATTTTGAAGCCAATCTGCGACTGCTGATGAACGCAATCAATACTTTACCTTATCTTCTTCACAGAAAATATTTTTTAGTTAAAAAAGAAGTACTATCACTGATGAACAATCTTGAAGAGCGTCGGCGTGTAGAAAAATTCTCCTAGTTAGAGTACCAACCGTTTTGTTTTTACAGAACGGTTTTTTTGTTATTTTTACTAAAGATTCTTACAAAGTATGATAATTATTTAAATGAATTAAAACAATGAGCGCAGAACAAATCCCAATCTACTACCACGGTACAAAAGCAGATTTAAAAACTGGTGACCTCATCGAAGTAGGCTTTGTATCAAATTACGGAACAAAAAGAAAATCAAAGTACATTTATCTTTCCGCCACTTTGGATGCGGCAACTTGGGGCGCAGAATTGGCTTTCGGAGACGGGAAAGAAAGAATCTACATCGTAGAACCGACAGGGAAAATAGAAGACGATCCTAACGTAACAGATAAAAAGTTTCCGGGAAATCCTACAAAATCCTACCGTTCGCAATATGCTTTCAAAGTCGTTGGAGAAGTTACAGATTGGGAAGGTCATTCCCCTGAACAGCTTAAAATGATGAAAGATCATTTGGAAAAGCTGAAAGAGCAAGGCATTGAAGCGATTGAAGATTAATTTAGAGATACATTTGGTATGAAATCCTTACTTATTTTTGTACACTGCCTCCTGCTCACAGCAAGTTTTCACCCCAGAGTATCGCAATAGTATTTCATCAAGATATTGTCTATACACAAAGCAAGAGATGAGATCTTTTAATAGGTATGAAAAATGTAACAAGTCAGATAAGGCTTTCAGTACGTGAAATAGAGAATGCATGAAATCGGACCATTTTAGAAGTATTTAATTATAAAATTGAGCTTGCGTAAAGAGGAAGATACTTTTTGACTAAGTAATAATGAACTCAAATCATTAGAAAATCATTCTGAAGAAAATTTTTCCCAAAAAATTTCTGTAAAAACTAATAAAATACCTTTTAATGGAAAATAAAAATTTCAACATTTCTTTTTTAGTGGATCAAACGCCAAACGAGGTTTTTAAAGCAATTACTAACGTACGTGGTTGGTGGTCTGAAGCAGCAGAAGGAGATTCAGAAAACCTCAACGACGAATTTACTTACATACATGGTGACATCCATTATTCTAAGCACAGAGTAGTGGAAGTTTTTCTAAACAAAAAGGTTGTATGGTTGACTTTAGACAGCAGATTATCCTTCGTAGAAAAGCAAGATGAATGGAACGGCACCAAGGTCATTTTTGAAATTACAGAACAGGATGGCAAAACCAAATTAGAGGTTACACATGTAGGATTGGTCCCAGAATTTCAATGTTTTGAAGGGTGCTCAAAAGGTTGGACACATTATCTGGAAAACAGCTTAATCCCATTGATAGTAACAGGTACAGGAAATCCTGACCGAAAGGAAAACATGTAAACCTACTACAACTCCAGAAAGTTAACTTATCAGGAACTATCATCTTACCCATTGAAAGGGAACTTTAAATACATAAAAACTCCAAAACAATGCAAAATACAAGAATTTTCACCACATCATTTGTCAGTGTTTATCCCCACTACATCACAAAAGCAGAAAAGAAAGGACGCACAAAAGAGGAAGTACACGAAATCATTTTCTGGCTTACAGGATATGATGAAAAAAGTCTTCAGGAACTGTTGGAAAAAAGAACTGATTTTCAGACTTTCTTCGATGAAGCTCCAAAACTCAACCCCAACGTTTCGTTGATTAAAGGAGTAATCTGTGGTTATCGTGTGGAAGATATTGAAAATGAACTGATGCGAAACATCCGGTATCTTGATAAATTGATCGATGAACTGGCCAAAGGAAAATCAATGGAGAAAATTTTGAGAAAAAGCGAATGATGATGTAAGCATATTCTCTTTTGAATTGGTATAAAAATATTCGCAAAATTTAGTTGAATCACATAATATGAAATCTTTAAATTCTCATAAGTAAAGTAAGTAACCATTCATTAGCTTCTCATTTTAAATATCTAAAACTAACTTCTCTAGCTTAGATGGCAATCTGATCAAAACATCATATTTAAATCATGAAAATATAAATAGCAGAGTACCTCCTACAGCACTTCATTAGATTTTATGAAAATAAAACTCAATCTGACAGGTTATAATTCATAAAAAAGTAAATATCATTAAGTATTTCAAAATATTTTGAGCCGTTTTAAGTTTTTAGAACGGTTTTTGATTAATACAATTGTAATGTAGTGTTGACTTAAATTTCATCTATTTAAACAACATTTCTAGCTTATTTACACCACAAAATATAACACCATGAAAAAAATACTATTACTCCTTTCCTGTATCCTCATTTCAGGAATTAACGCACAAGAAATGCCTCCTAATGTACACACAGTTCCTGAGGATAAAATGAATATCATTAAAACCAATATTACTGGTTATGCGTTCCGAAACATTAATCTTTCTTATGAGAGATCAATCAACAGATGGTTCGCCATAAATATAGGATTCGGAACTGTAGCAGAAGGGAAAGTTCCATTTATGAATGCTTTTTTAAGCGAAGAAGATGAAAAAGATTTTCAGAATCTTAAAATCAAAGCAACCAACTTGACCATAGAGCCTAGATTTTATATCGGTGAAGGCTATGGAAAGGGATTTTACTTCGCTCCCTACTATCGTTACTCAAAAGTTTCCACCAATACGTTTGACTACACTTATGATTACAGTGCTTTTGGAACGACCTTACCCATTCCAATGAAAGGTTTGGGAGATGCAAAAGGAAACAGCGGCGGACTCATGGTTGGTGCACAGTTTTTCCTCAACAAGCAGCATAGTTTTGTGTTAGACTTTTGGATTGCCGGGGCACACTATGGCTCAGGGAAAGGAGACTTCAGTTTAATGAGCGATATTTTTCTCACTCCAGAGATGCAGGCTGAGCTAAAAAGGGAGATTGAAAATTTAGATATTCCCTTTGTAAATTATACTGTAGAAACCAATTCAAATGGTGCAAAAATAAAGGTAGATGGACCGTGGGCAGGTTTTAGAAGCGGATTCTCATTGGGATACAGATTTTAATGCATCTTGAAATAAAAAATACCGTTCATAAAGTATGAACGGTATTTTTTTTATTTGTAAGCATCTTTAAATTTTTCAATAAGATGGTCAAGAGTATGGCGTTGTACGTAAACTGTTCTCACATCATCATAACGTGGGGATCTGTAAAAGACTTCATGGAAATCCATACTTCCATTTCCTACTTTTACCACTTTTTCAACATCAATGTTCAATTTCTTGAGTTCTTCTCTTAAGACTTGAAATTCGTCTTGGATATTATTCATCTTTATATTTTGGTTTAAGTTAAAAAATCATCAACAATTATCAAACTAACCCCTATTAATTTCAACAGATGGTTAAATTTTTAATAAATTTAGTAATTTACTTTGAAATAACCATAGGGTTTTCGATAATTTTTACATTTAATCAAAATAACAATAACTATACCTAACTGTATAGTTATTAATTAAAAGTGAATTCAATATGAACTAAATGTTAACAAACTTAATGCTACAGGCATTTTTCGTTGTAACAAAACCATAATTCCAAGCACTAATAATTAGGAAAAGAATAAGCATGTATAACGCAAACACAAAGTCGATTCTTAATGACTTTTTTAATTTTTTAAAGAAACCCAACGATCAACAGATTCATCTTTCTACTAAAAATAAGTTTTCTTTAATTTTTAAACTTTTAATTTTAGAATTACTCTTTACTTTAATCATTGTTACACCTCTTAATTATCTGATTGACGAATTCATAACGATAAAATCACCAAGTTTAGATTACAAATTCAATACAATATATGCTATCATCGCACTAATGGTTTTGATAGTTCCCTTTGTAGAAGAAATCATGTTCAGGTCTATTTTAAGATATAATTCAATTTTCAGTAAATGGATCGACCGAGAAAAATGGGATCGATATTTTCCTTATCTGGTATACACAATGAGTATTGCATTTGGTCTTGTACACGCCAGCAATTATTATAATGACTCTTTAAGTTTTTATCTCTTATTGCCTTTAATAATTTTAAGCCAGCTTTCCGGCGGATTTGTACTGAGCTACATTCGGGTGAGAATCAATTTTTATTATGGATTCATTTATCATGCTTTATGGAATTTGATTGCTGCTTTAATTATTCCGTCAATTGTACTTTTGATGAGCTGTCCTATCAAAGATCATTCTAAAAACTACAGCTTAGAAATCGATGAGAAAATACTTTTCAATCAAAATGAAATTCAGTCAATCTCAATAGATAGTAGAGATAATAAAGTGTACAAAATTGATGCGGAACAGTTGTTTCTTCAGGACATTCTCGATCAGATTTATGGTGAAGAAAAATATTACGTGGATGAATATTTAATTGATATGGATTTTTCTTCCAAGCAAGGTGTCACCAAAGAAGAATTTAAAAAGATTCTGGAAAAAGAATATGATATTGAATAAATTTTCAAGTTTAAATTTATTCTGTTCTTAAGAAATATCTATTAAAAGTGATTTTTAAATTTAACTCTTAAAACAATCTGCAATCAAATAAGCAAATACATTTTAAACCATGAAAACATTTAATACCCTTCTCGTTTTGATTTCACTTACAATTTCAGGTTCTATTTTTGCACAAAAAGCCGCACAGAATAAATCTGATAATGTTAAAACAAATACAACCAAGAATGAAAGAATTTTACCAAACGAAAATGCTCCTCATTTCATGCAGTTTGGAATCATGTCAAGAAATCATGATGAATTCAGAAAAAAATATGGTATTGCGGTCATTTATCAGAATTGTGTGATCAGCCAATTCCAATCTCAGAAAGCCAGAGAAAACAATCAACTCGTTGCTAAAACTCTCACAGAAAAACATGGAGATACATGGAGAAAAGATCTAGGATTTATTCCTTACGGTATATAATTTAAATTAAATCTTTTCCTCAACTTCAATTTCGTGTCTCAGCTGCGCTTTGTACAAGGTTGAATAATAGCCATTCTTATCCAGAAGTTCAAGATGCTTTCCTTCTTCAACGATCTTACCATGCTCCATAACAATGATTTTGTCGGCTTTCTCTATAGTTGAAAGTCTGTGGGCAATAATGATTGAAGTTCTGTTTTTGGTGATTTTTTCTGTCGCTTTCTGGATTAGTTTTTCACTTTCATGATCAATAGAGGAAGTTGCTTCATCTAAAATCAAAATTTTCGGGTCAGACAAATAGGCTCTTAAGAAAGATAATAACTGTCTTTGACCTAATGAAATAGACGAACCTCTTTCGCTTACTACATATTCATAACCACCGGGAAGACTTTCGATAAAATCATCCACTTCAATTTCTTTTGCGCCGGCTTTTATTTTCTCTAAAGTCACACTGTCATCTCCAAACGCAAGATTCTCAAAAATACTTCCATGGAACAGGAAAACATCCTGCAGAACAACACCGATATGACTTCTCAGATTATACAGCTCGTAATCTTTCAATTCAACGTCATCAATAAAAATTTCTCCGGAATTAATGTCATATAATCTCGTGATCAAACTAATAATCGTTGATTTCCCAGCTCCGGTGGCTCCTACAATAGCTACCGTTTCTCCAGGATTGACTTTAAAATCAATTCCTTTTAAAACTTCCTGCTTATCATCGTATGCGAAACGTACATCTTTGAATTCTATTTTTCCGTGAAAATGGTCTTTAGAAACCTTTCCGTTGTTTGGCATTGCATAATCTTCATCCATAATCCCTAAAACTCTTTCCGCACCTACAATTCCACGTTGAATATTATTGAAACGGTCTGCAATCTGCCTCAAAGGTCGAATCAGCATTGAAATAAACTGAATAAAAGCAATCACGACACCTGCGCTGATGGTAATGTAACCTCCATAAAACAAAACAAAACCGATAAAAAGTGAAGAAATTAATTCAACTACAGGAAAAAAGAGCGAGAAGATAAAAACCGTTCTCAGCAAAGCACTCTTTAGGGTAATATTAATATCGTCAAACTTTTGAAATTCAGCTTTTTGCCTGTTAAACACCTGAATAATAGGCATGCCGGCTAATCTTTCCTGCACAAAAGAGTTTTGGTTGGAAGTCCAGTTTCTTTCATCACCAAAAGCTTTTTTCAGCCTTTTCTGGAAAAACCTTGTAATCACGACCATTAGAGGTAAGATCGCCAACGAGATATAACTCAGATGCACATCCACCTGAAACATCATGAAGAGTACGAAAATAATTCTCAAAACATCTCCAAAAACCATTAAGAAACCATCTGTATAAACGGTAGCAATGGTTTCTACATCCCCCACTGCACGAGTGACCAACTGACCAATTGGGGTTTTATCAAAGAAAGCGGTTTTAAAATAAATCAGCTTATTGTAAAGTCTTTCGCGAATATCTCTGATGACATTCTGAGAAATATAATTAGAAAAATAAACCAAAAAGAAATTTAAAATCGTCTCTGCAAAAACCAACCCTACCAAAACATAAATATGCTTCATCATCAAGGCCTTATCTTTCAGTTTCGTAATATCATTATCTACGATTTGCATGGTAAGATAAGGTCTGTACGTGGAAACTATGGACAGTATAATGGAAATAATTAGGGTAAAAATAAACCACGAACGAAACTTCATACCAATGAAGAAAAGTCTCTTTACTATTGCCCAGGTATCTTGTTTTTTCATG
This sequence comes from Chryseobacterium sp. JAH, assembly GCF_001507335.1. Lineage (GTDB taxonomy): Bacteria > Bacteroidota > Bacteroidia > Flavobacteriales > Weeksellaceae > Chryseobacterium. Next base: position 239,146 of record NZ_LMAH01000006.1, read on the forward strand.
ATCGAAATTGACGTAAAGAATTAATTTTAAAAAATTCTCTGCAAAAATAAGACTTTAAAATTTTACAGCCTTTACAACTCCATCAAATAGTCATAGAAAGTTTCTGATCCCTGTTATTTACAGAATAAATTATTGTAGTTTTTCTAACCAGTTTAAAACATATCCCGCAACTTCTTCCCAACCTTTTTCACCGGCAATAAAATGACTTCTTCCTTCAAATTCTTTAAAGTCTACAATACTTTTTTCATCTTTGTACGCATTGGCTATTTTTCTTGAAAATTCTGCAGGGAAAATATGGTCGTTTGAGCCTGCGATAAACAATAACGGTTCATGAGGTTTATTTAAATCTAATTTTGCTGAAGATTTGAAAAGCGGATCTCTTGCCAATTTTCTGCTTTCGGGAGTGGCAACGGTTTCGTACAACGTATCACTTTCAGCTTTAGAATAATTATTAAAAAAAGCTTTGTGATACCATTCTTTTGATCCTAAATATGCTGAGTTTCCTCTGAAGAAATTCACTACAGGCCAAACAATTTTCACAGTAGAAAAAGGAGCCATTACATTTTTTGGTGGTGCACCATCGATACTCACACCCGCAACCGCTTTTCCCATATCAATAAGTTTCTGAACCATCAATCCGCCGAATGAATGACCGATTACAATTGGTTTCTCAGGAAGCGTATTGATGAATGTTACCAAATTTTCTACCGTGTCATCAAAACCAACATTTTTCAGTTCTGAAGGAATATTTTTCTTTAAATCAATTGGATTTCCATCATGTCCGGGATTTGCCGGAGTATGTACCGTGTAACCTTGTGCTTCAAAATAAGTTTTCCAATTTTTCCAGCTTGTATTGTTTACAAATAATCCGTGAATCAATACGATAGTTTTTGTTTTCATAATAAATATTGTTTTAAATTATGAGACAAAGTTGCGCAGATAAACTGAGAATAATTTTAACCTTGGTTAAAATCGTAACAGTAGTTTAAATTTTATTTGAATATTATTTTTAACGCAAAGTGTGCGAAGGTGTAAAAGTAGCATAGATCACAAAGATTTTGGCAAAGTATTACATCTGCTAAATCAGTGAGATATTAAAAAAGTTCAGTTTATTTCCCGGAAATTCTTTTTCTGATTCTGCTTAAAGATGGTCCCTGAATTCCCAAATAAGAAGAAATATGATACAAAGGAACATTATTAAAAATATCGGGATGCTGTTTTATCAGATCTAAATACCGCTCTTCGGGAGATTTTAAAATGAAGCCTTCAATTCTGCTCATGGTCACATTAAAAGCTTCCTGGGCCAAAAGTCTTCCGAATTTTTCCCACTGATGAGACAGCTGATAAAGCGAGATAAGATCTGTGTAACGAATATAGATAATAGTTGAATCAGTCAAAGCCTGAGTATGGTAATCACAAGGAATCTGATTGATAAAACTTTTGAAAGAAACCACAAATCCATTGGCGGAATACAGAAAAACATTCTTCTCTTCCCCTGTTTTTTCATCAATTGCATAAGAACGGAAGACTCCGTCAACAATAAACCCGAAATATGTACAAACCGTTGCCCGAAGATTATAATAGTCTCCTTTTTTATACATTTTGGGTTCCCATAAATCTAAAGACAATTTAAAATCTTCTTCTGTAAGACCTGCAAACTGGTTCAGAGCAAACGCTAATTTTTCAATTTCAGTCATGGTTTATCCGTTTTTTTATTCCTTAATTCCAATTTCTTCTATTTCCAAAGAAGGTTTTCTAAGGCTTTCTTTCTTAAACTTTTTCTCAAGAATATGGTAAACTACATAAACGCCGGCAATTGCGAAAAGCCAACTGATGATGTTGATTATTGAAAAACCTGTATAATTGTTATCACTCAAAGTATCGGTAAATGCTTCATAGATTCCGTAACAAATCAAAAAGGTAATCTGGAATCCAAAATAAATTGCAATTGCCAAAAGACCAAACGGCCATTTTGTTTTTCCAAATCTTTCTGCTAAACCGGCATAATATCTATATGCTCCGATTAAAATAAAAATTGACATCATAATTATTAGTTTTTAAATTAGTTTTATGAAAAATCATATCCTACATCCACTAGAAAAAGACCGTGGGCTGGTGCAGAGGTTCCTGCTGAGTTTCTGTTTTTATTTTCTATAACCTTTCTTACATCATCAGGTTCTATTTTACCCGAACCAACGTCAACCATTGTTCCTACAATTGCTCTCACCATATTTCGCAAAAAGCGGTTGGCTGAAACAGTAAATTTCAATTCGCTTCCATTCTGCTCCCACTCCGCTCTGTACATTTTGCAGAGATTGGTTTTGTTGTCAGTGTGCAGTTTCGCAAAACTTGTAAAATCTTCATATTCAAAAAGAATTTTGCAAGCTTCGTTCATTTTATCAACATTTATATTTCTCCTCCAGAGCTGCCACGCCGAATCTTGTGTAAAGGGATTTTTCTCTAAAGAAATATAATACTCATACGTTCTGAAACTTGCATCAAATCTCGCATGAAAGTCATTTTTGACAGGGAAAATTCTTTTAATCGATATATCAGCAGGTAAAAAACTGTTCATTTTATGACAAAGCTGATCACTGAGAGTCTGCTCGGTTTCAAAATGGGCAAACATTTTTTTAGCATGAACTCCTGTGTCGGTTCTTCCAGCACCTGTCGTTTTAATATCCTCTCTTAAAATGGTAGAAAGTGCTTTTTCAAGTTCCTGTTGCACAGAAATATCTTTCGGCTGTATCTGATAACCAAAATAATTTTTACCGTTGTATGAAAATTCTATAAAATACCTCAAAGTAAAATAGATGTTAGATTGTAGATTTTGTTAAAATAAACCTCAGCTATCAAAAGTTTTCCTACAAATTACCTTTAGTGCTTTTGCTTACTTTGTATTTTTGTTTTGATGCAAAAGTACCAAAAAATCAAGACTGAAAACTCAAATTAAACTTTTTTAGATAATTTGTAAAATTTCTAAAACTTGTACAGAAAGATGATTAGTTCATCGCAGCTAAGTCTTTCCCATTATCAAATAATTGAAATTTCTGAATGCAAATTAATCAAAACTCCTTAATGGCACATTTTTCTAAATCTTTTTAAAAGAGACAAAAAAAAATAAGAGAACGAATATTAGTAAAATCATTCAACAACAATAAAGAATTGATTTTCTAAAATTAATGTTGATAAATCATAGATATATACTATAAAATCGTCTATAAAATTCTTAATTTTGCCAACGTATGAAAAGATGGTATCTCTATCCTTTTTCCTTGGGTTATCATATGGTTACGGGCATCCGAAACAGTATGTATGATCTGGGAATTTTTAAATCTACGAAATTTAAAACCCCGATTATTAATGTTGGGAATCTTTCTGTGGGTGGAAGCGGAAAGTCTCCCATGGTGATGTATCTGGCTACTTTCCTTTCAAAATACTACAGAACCGGTGTTCTATCGAGAGGTTACGGAAGACTGACAAAAGGTTATGATGTTACAAACTACGACAGCAATTACAAAACCGTTGGTGACGAAGCAATGCAGTTATTCGAACGTTTTAAGAATCGTTTTGTAATTGCCGTTTCAGAAGAACGTGTTCCCGGAGCAAGAAAAGTCATTGATGACATGGATCTTGATGTCTTGATTTTAGATGATGCAATGCAACACCGAGCCATCAAAGCCGGATTTAATATTTTGATGACCGATTTTAACGATCCCTATTTTAAAGACTACCTTCTCCCAGCCGGAGATTTGCGTGAATCGAGAGCCGGATCGCATCGCGCTGATATCATTATGGTCAGCAAATGTCCTGATGAACTGACAGAAGAAACGAAACAGTATTACATCTCGAGAATCAAACCCTCATACAAACAAAAAGTGTTTTTTTCATCGATTGGATATGATGAAAATGTGTATGCTAGAGATAAGATGCTTCCTGATAATAATCTGAATTATTATGACATTCTTTTGATCACAGGAATTGCCAACCCGAAACCTCTTCTTAATCATCTGGCTAAATTTTCTCAGAAGGTAAAGCATCTGAAATTCAGAGATCATCATAATTTTTCAGATGATGATATTAAAAATATTATCGCAGAATACAAAAAACTAGGCGAATACAAACTGATTTTAACTACAGAAAAAGATTACGTTCGTCTCAAAACGTTCGATTATCTCCGTGATTTGGTCTATTACTGGCCTATTAATGTGATTATTGATGAAAAAGAAAAATTCAATCAGATGATTTTAGATTATACCAATAAAAAATAAAAAAATCCGCAGCAAATGCTGCGGATTTTTTATTGAAATAGAAACTTTCAATCTCTAAAATTTTATTTATTCGTACGATTCCAAAGTAAAATTACGTTGCATTGTTTAGATTTGTAAAAAATTTGCATATGAAACAGCTTTTGACATTTTTGATGTTAAGTATTTTCACTTTAGGATGTTCGCAAAAAACACCTGATGTTTCGAAAACTGAGTTTTCTAAAGAAGCTCTGAATCAAAAATTACAAAATGAAGAGGGAAAAGATATCACTGTTCAGGAAATCCTGAACCAGCACAAAGGGAAAGTTGTGGTGATCGATTTCTGGGCAGGTTGGTGCAGAGATTGCCTAAAAGCCTTTCCAAAAGCTATTGAACTCGAAAAAAATAATCCAAATGTAGATTTTGTTTTCTTTTCGCTCGACCGTTCAAAAGAAGGTTTTGACAGAAGTCTTGAGAAATTTGAAATGAAAGAAAAAGAAAACTACTGGTTTTCAACAGGCTGGAAAAACGATTTCAATAATTACATTGAACTCAACTGGATTCCTAGATATATAGTGATCGATCAAAAATCTAAAATCGCAAAATACTACGCAATCACTCCTGATGATCCTGAGATCCAAGCTACTATTGACAAGCTTTTGAACTAAACTGAAGATAAGATTTAGACTAAAAAAAGCCAGTCATCAACTTAAACCTTAAACAGGAATAACAGAATCCATATCTTTGTGATATGGATTCTCCGTTTCCGCTCCGTAAAATAATTCATGTTGATATGGATGCATTTTATGCTTCCGTGGAGCAGCATGACAATCCTGAATTAAAAGGGAAAGCAATTGCTGTAGGCGGCGGGCATCGTGGTGTAGTTTCGGCAGCAAGTTATGAAGCGAGAAAATTCGGAGTTCGCTCTGCAATGCCTAGTAAAACTGCTAAAGAAAAGTGTCCGCATCTTATTTTTGTACCACCCAGGTTTGCGCGTTACAAAGAAATTTCAAAAAAAATCAGGGAAATATTTTATGAGTACACTGATCTTGTAGAACCACTTTCTTTAGATGAAGCGTATCTCGATGTTACCGAAAACAAAAAAGGAATAAAATCTGCCAATCAGATTGCCAAAGAGATTCGTCAGAAAATATTTGAGCAAACAGGATTGACAGCATCAGCGGGAATTGCAATCAATAAATTCTTGGCCAAAGTAGCTTCAGACATCAACAAACCCAACGGACAGAAAACCATTCATCCCGATAAAATGGAATCATTTTTAGAAGAACTTCCTGTGGAAAAATTCTACGGAGTCGGTAAAGTGACTGCCAACAAAATGTTTACATTCGGAATTTTTAAAGGAAAAGATTTAAAGAAAAGAACACTGGAAGACCTTACGCGATTATTCGGGAAATCGGGTGGATATTATTACAATGTAGTTCGGGGAATTCATCATTCCGAAGTGAAACCTCACCGTATTCAGAAAAGCGTTGCTGTGGAAAGAACTTTTCTGGAAGATCTTTCAGATGAGCAGCAAATTGATGAAAAACTGACCAGCCTGAGCGAAGAACTTCACCAGCGTCTTCAGAAAAACAATATCATGGGACGCTCGCTAACGTTGAAAATTAAGTATAAAGATTTTTCATTATTCACCAGAAGTATTACCAAAGAAGAATACTTCAATTCTCCAGAGCAGTATTTTACGACATCAAAAAAGCTTTGGGAACTCCGTCCTTATGATAAAGCGGTACGATTATTGGGTCTCTCGTTATCTCATCTCAATACAGAAGAAAAAAAGCAGATTTCTGTTCAGCTTAAAATTCAGTTTGAAGAGTTCGAAGATTAGCCAATAATTTTCATTAAATTGATACTACCAAATACAATAAACTATGAACCAGACAATGATTCAATTTTTCCACTGGTACAGTGACGGGGACGGTGTACTGTGGAAACAAGCCGAAAAAGAGGCAAAATACTTATCAGAATTAGGAATCACATCAGTTTGGTTTCCACCCGCTTACAAAGGCACAAACGGCGGTTTCTCCGTAGGCTACGATGCTTATGACCTTTACGATCTAGGAGAGTTTGATCAGAAAAACAGCACTCCCACCAAATACGGAACCAAAGAAGATTACATCAATTCAATAAAAGCTCTGAAAAAAGAAAAAATTCAGGTTATTGTTGACATTGTTTTAGGCCATAAAGCGGGAGGTGATGAGCTCGAAACCTTTAAAGCGGCAAAAGTTGACGAAAACAACCGTGAAAAAATCATTTCAGAATTTTCAGATATTCAGTCGTATACTAAATTTACTTTTCCTGGAAGAGGAACAAAATATTCAGATTTTGAATGGAATTTCACCTGCTTCAGCGGGGTAGATTATGCTGAAGGAAAGGAGTCTCACATCTATAAAATTCAGTCTGAATACGGAAATGACTGGGAAGAAATGATTGACGACGAAAAAGGAAATTATGATTACCTCATGTTTAATGACGTTGAACACCGCAATCCTCACGTACGCGAAGAGCTCAATAACTGGGCAAAATGGTATTTTGACGAAACCGATTTTGACGGCGTAAGACTGGATGCTTTAAAGCATATTTCATTTGATTTTTATAAAGAATGGCTGACTATGCTCCGCTCCAATTCTGGTAAAAATATATTTGCTGTTGGTGAATACTGGGCTCCAGGACAACTGAATTTACTCCAAAAATATATTGAAGCGACTGAAGGCTGCATGAGCTTATTTGACAGTTCGCTTCATAATAATTTTCATACGGCATCCAATGAAGGTGGTTCTTACGATTTGCGTAGAATTTTTGATGAAACACTCACTGCAGTAGATCCAATGCATTCTGTAAGTATCGTAGATAATCATGACACGCAGCCTTTACAGGATTTAGAAGCTCCCGTTGAGACCTGGTTCAAGCCACTCGCCTATGCTTTAATTTTATTGAGGGAAAATGGATATCCATGTGTTTTTTATCCAGATTTGTATGGAGCCACTTACAAAGACAAAGACAGGGAGGGCAATGAGCAGGAAATATTCTTAGACAAAGTAGACGGTATCGAACAACTTTTAAAAGCAAGAAAAGAAAACGCTTATGGTGTGCAAAAAGACTATTTTGAAGACGCTAACTGTTTAGGCTGGACCCGTGAAGGTGATGAAGAGCATTCTGGTTGTGCTGTTGTATTAAGCAATAAAGACGCTTACCAAAAACCTATGGAAATGGGTGAAAAATATATAGGCAAAACCTTCTACGACCTTTTAGGACGATCTGAAGAAAAGATAGAAATACGGGAAGACGGCTGGGCAGATTTCCCTGTTCCTGCAGGAAATGTGAGTGTCTGGATAGCTGAATAATTTTTTATAAAGCTAAACTTTTCGGAGTTCCAAGATTTCCGGTCTTTCAGATTGATCGGAAATCTTTCCCTTATAGGCAAATTCAGTCCAAAGTGAACGCAGTTTTCTTCCATTTTCATCGATATATTTCCACGGAATATTATTTAAAATTCCTGCGTTTTTCCAAGCCGATTCATTTCCGAAAATGAAAGGCAGATCAATCGCATGAGCTCCCATAAAATGATTACCGATAATTCTTGGATGAATTCTGAACAGATAAATATTACCACCAGCTGCTGCATAGTTTTCTGCAAAATCTCTCGCAGGTTTTCCATAAATAATTTCTGTCGTAGATCGAATAACTCTATCAACTAAGCGTTTTGGTAGATACTTATTCATCATCTCGGAGGTACGGAGGTAAAGAGCAGTCTCCTCATCGTTGATTCCAATCAACACATCAATATTTTCTGCGTTCCCCTTCCACTTCTCTTCTACTTCATTTTCACTGCATAATGGTGGGAAACCATATTGAGTACCGAAAGGCATCGCTGCTTTTAAACCATATTTTAAAAATGCTGGAGGTTTTTTTTTAGCGGTTTCAATAATTTTAAAAAGGTCAGTTTCAGCGGTGAAATCCATAGTATTTTTCAAGAACTCTGCAGACATTTTCTGACGGTTCTGCCGCAATCCCAATGGCGCACTATGAATAATTACTCTTTTAAATAAATTTTCAACACCTTCAGAAACCATCAGATGAGCAATTGCATCTCCGCCAGACGACTGCCCGAATAATGCAATATTTTCAGCATCACCACCAAAATCTGAAATATAATTTTTAACCCATTTCAAAGCTTCGATAATATCAAACAAACCTAAGTTGGCTGGTCTTTTCTCTGTGCCTCCCAAAAAACCAAAAATTCCCAGTCGGTATGAAACGGTAGCGATGATGACATTCTGCTCTTTCACCCAATCTGAAGGATCGGCGGTCGATAGATCTCCACAGCCGATTTCATAGGAACCACCATGAATCCAAACGATAACCGGAATCTTTTCATTTTCACTAAATTTTTCAGGTCGGTAAATAGAAAGATATTGCACAGATTCCTCAACTTCGAAATCATCGAGATTGGTTTTGCCAATTATTTTTTCTAAAAGTTGACTAATATTCTGAGGGCAGACCGGTGTTTTCTCTGGGAATATAATTTCATCAGCGAAAGGCTGTACCGGAATCGGTTTTTTAAATCTTTCAGAATAGGCATAACGGATGCTTTTCGCTTTGATGATTCCGTTTTCTTTGATGCCTAAAACTTTCCCGAAAGAAGTCTTGAAGAAATAGGTACCAGTATTTTCCTGAAATTTCATGTTTCAAAAAATATATGTTAGTTTAAATTAATCTTTATCTTTCAGAAAAGGCCCAGCTTGCACTTTTTCCCTCAGCGTATTGAAATTCAAATAAAATTAATACTGTTTCCCCTAAAAAACAAAGGATTCAACTTATTTTTCATTGTATTGGAAAGACGAGTGACATTCTCTTTTTACTTTATTCAGACAAAAAAAAAAGAAAACATCTGTAAAACGGGTATATCTTTCTGTAATCTGTATAAGCGATATTTCTTAAAAAGTCACGATTTTTGCATAGAACAGAATAATTTAAAATTAAAAGATGGACACATACTCAGTAAAAGCTTACGGTACGGAATCTAAAGAAGCCGATTTAAAAGAAATGACGATCGAAAGAAGAGAAGCAACACCTAACGATGTGGAAATAGAAATTCTCTACTGTGGAGTTTGCCATTCAGATCTTCACACCGCAAGAAATGATTGGGGCGGAACAAAATATCCAGCAGTTCCCGGACACGAAATTGTGGGAAGAATTACGAAAGTAGGAAGCGAAGTTTCAAAATTCAAAGTAGGCGATCTTGCCGGAGTAGGATGTATTGTAGATTCTTGCGGAACTTGTGAAAGTTGTAAACAAGATCTTGAACAGTACTGCCAAACTGGCTTTGTAGGAACTTATAATGGGAAAGATTCTCATTTGGGAGGCCATACTTTCGGTGGTTACTCCGAAAAAGTGGTTGTAGATGCAGATCATGTTTTGAAAATTCCTGAAAACTTAGATTTAGCTGCAGTGGCACCCCTTCTCTGCGCAGGAATCACCACATGGTCGCCTTTAAGACACTGGAACGTCGGTGAAAACTCTAAAGTTGCCGTTGTAGGTTTGGGAGGTTTGGGACACATGGCGATTAAACTTGCAAAAGGCCTGGGTGCTGAAGTCACTTTATTCTCAAGAACTCCGGGAAAAACTGAAGACGCAAAAAAATTGGGTGCAGATCACGTAGTGATTTCTACAGATGAAGAGCAAATGAAATCGGTCACCGGAAAGTTTGATGTGATTATCGATACTGTTCCTTATGATCATGATGTAAATCCCTATGTTGCTACATTAAATATCAGTGGGACTTTAGTATTAGTGGGCTTCATTGGCAAAATGGAAGAAGCTCTTTTCACTCCTCCTATGATTATGGGACGTCGATCTGTTGCAGGGTCGGTGATCGGAGGAATCGCTGAAACACAAGAAATGCTTGATTTCTGCGGAGAACACAATATTGTCTCTGAAATCGAAATAATCAAAATGCAGGAAATCAACGAGGCGTATGAAAGAATGCTGAAAAGCGATGTGAGATATCGTTTTGTGATTGATATGAAATCTTTGTCTTAGATTTTATTTAAATAATATCCAAAATACTCTTCATTTTGAAGGGTATTTTTTTTGGAGATAAATTTGTGTGAATATGCGTTTAAATTAGTAAAAACGAAGTCGCACCGTTTTTATTTCTAGATGTTTGACTGTTATTAAGATTTCACTTCATATTAAAAACTACTGATATTTCTGCTCCATATCCTGATACGCCCAATCTGCCATTGCATCGATCACGGGAGCAAGTCTGTTTCCGGCATCACTTAATTTATAGGTAACATGTGGTGGAACTACAGGTTTCGCAGTTCTGATGATGAGTCCGTCACTTTCTAATTGTTTTAGGTGTTGGATCAACATTTTTTCTGTAACAGTCGGGATTGCTCTTTTCAGTTCGCTGTACCTTTTCTCACCATTTGAAAGCTGAAATAAAATAATTGGCTTCCAGAAGCCTGCTATTTTTTCCATCACATACATTACCGGACATTGATCCAGCAAATGTTTTCTGTTTTCCTGAATAGTAGAATTTTCTTTGATTGCGGTCATAGCGATACATACTTTAGGGTAAGTACTTGTATAAAAGTAAGTACAAATATAACTTTGTTCTCAGAAATAACAACATAAAATTATAAAATATTCACTTATGAAAATCATTATCACAGGTTCCCTAGGGAACGTTGCAAAACCATTAGCTCAACAATTGATTGCTGAAGGCCATGACATTACCGTTATCAGCAGTAACGAGAACAAAAAATCAGAAATTGAATCTTTGGGTGCAAAAGCAGCAATCGGTTCCGTTACAGATATCGAATTTTTAAAAGAAACTTTTAAAGGTGTTGATTCGGTTTTCCTCATGACTCCACCCATGATCGATGCAACAGATATCATAGAAAAGACAGTGAATGTCGGCAAAAAATATGCAGAAGCTGTTGCGAAAACCGGAGTCAAACGTTTGGTGATGCTGAGCAGTGTAGGTGCAGATTCACCAACAGAAAACGGACCGATTGCCAGTCTTCATCACATCGAAAAAATATATGGTGATCTCGAAAATGTATCTTCTACTTTTCTGAGAGCGGGCTATTTTTATATTAATTTTTTCAATGATATTCCCGTGATTAAAAATGCAGGAATTATTGGAGCTAATTATTCTGCGGAGGTTAAAGTTCCTTTGGTTCATCCAAAAGATATTGCAAAAGCAGCTGCTCAAGAATTGGTAAAAACCTCATCTGATCAAAAAATCCGCTATGCGGTAAGCGATAATCGTGAAGCGGGAGATTTTGCAAAAGTATTTGGCTCCGCAATCGGAAAGCCTGCTTTGCCTTGGATAGAATTTACTGATGAGCAGACTTTTGAAGGAATTTCTCAAGCAGGGCTTCCTGAAGAAATGGCCAAACTCTATGAAGAAATGGGACGTGGCATCAGAAACGGTGTTGTACAAGAAGATTTCATCAAATATGGTTCACCAATTGATGGTGAGACAAAATTAGAGGAGTTTGCTAAGGAGTTTGCTCATCACTTTAATTCATAATGTTTGAAAATAGATTCGGCGGGCCTCTGGCCCGCCGAATCTATTCCTATGCTCTAATACGATTTTATCCTACACTAATTTTAGGTCGTCGCGTTGGGACTTTTCATTATTTTTTTAATGTTTGTTTTAATACTTTTAGTTTTCCGTCAATTCTATTTTCCAATTTCAAATTTAAAATTTGGGCAACAATCGGATAAACATTTACGTTTTCAAACTCGTCTATGATCAGGTTATTTTCAAATCCCGGCCCCCATGCGTAAAATGTTGCTTTCATTTCAGGAACTAAGTTCGGATCATAACCATGTTTTCCAACCGAAGTTTTTTGATTTTTCTCCAAAAAAACTTTCGGAGCTCTTGGGATCAAAAGAATTTGCCCTATCCTATGATAGCGGTCATCTCTCGTCGAAAAGTGCAAATATTTCGGAAGCTTTTTATCCAAATACACTTCATAATCATCAGTTTTAGTTGCTTTCAACTGTTTATATACAGATTTAACCTCATCAGGGTTTTTAACATATACCCTTACCAAAGTCTGAGAGTTATAAAAATCAAACCGGTCTTTATTGAATAATATTTCAGGAATCTCCAGAGGATTTCCACCGTCAACCTGAATCATTCCATGATCAGAAACAAAAATAATGCTGACATTTTTCAAACCTAAATCATTTACTTTCTGAACCAGATTTCCAACCGCTTCATCAATCAACTGAACTGCCGCTTCAGTTTCCTTGGATTCAGGACCAAAATGATGTCCCGCTCCATCCACTTCAGGAAAATACATCGAAATAAAATGTGGTCTTTTATCTTCAGGAAGCTTGAGCCAGTTAATGACTTTATCTACTTTGTCTGAAGGTTTAAATTTCTCATGATACGGATAATAATATGTCGGTCTTTTTCCTCCGGCATCACTTGCAGAACCTACCCATTGTAACGAAGCAGTTATTAAACCTTGTTTTTCGGCCAATGTCCATAGAGGAATGCCACCATACCAACTACCATCTTCTGCATTTTCCTTTTTACTCATGGCATAGCTTTTCTTGGTTTTATAATCGTAAAAGAAATTATCCACCAAGCCATGATGAGAAGGATATAATCCGGTCATGAGACTCCAATGATTGGGAAAAGTAATACTCGGATAACTTGGAGTCATGGCTTTTGCCTGAACACCTTCACCAGAATATTTTAAAAGATTTTGGGCATTGTATTTCTTAGCGTAATCATATCGGAAACCGTCTGCAGAAATCATGATGACGTAAGGTTTTAACTTGGCCTCTTCGCTGTTAAATCGATTGGGACTAATAATCTGAGCAGTATCAATGATTGGTGTTTGTGCAAAACCGATTATTGAAATGAACAAGAATAAAAATTGAATTTTCAACTTCATCTGAAATTTTTGGCAAATTTAGCTTCTATAGCATATTAATGAAAGTTTTAGAAGTTAAAAAAACATTAAGATCTCTTTAATGAAATACTTTTATCATGATATTAAAACTAAAAAAAGCCACTTTCAGTGGCTTTCAATTATTCTTTAATTAATTTTTCAAAAGATAAACTTCCATCATGTAAAGTCATTTCAAAATAATAACTTCCGGATTTCAGATCAGCAACATTAATGTTGTCACCTTCTAATTTTACCGATCTTACTTTTCTTCCTGTAGATTCGTAGATGTCAATAGATTTTATTTTATCAGCATTTTTAAAACTTACCGTTTCTTTTGCAGGATTCGGGTAAATAACTACATTCTTACTTTCTGCCAATAGATCTTGCGTTGCTAATGATGCGGTTTTTGTTAAAGTTACATACCCTCTGTTTGTTCCTCCATGATATCCACTTGAAAGAGCAGGGCCCGGTCCTTTAGCAAAGAAAATATTAATTGTCCCTGCGCTATTTGTAATCGCAGTATCACCAGCTCCACCAGCCAGTGATCTTGTTGCTACCACTGTTCTTATACCGGAAGCTATTACATTTGAAGTCTCAGTCCAATCTTGTGCAGCATCTGGAGTAGGAGAAGATCCCACTCCTACAAATGTATAATCTCTGCTGGGCGTAGAGTTATAAACGAATCCATCTTTTCCGCTTACCATACCTTCGCCCACATTTCCAAAACCTATTCCTAAGTATGCGTTATCACTTCCTGTAAGTGTAATCGTAGCTAAAGTTGGTGTTGTATCAATCTTTACAGTCATTCCGGTTGACCCAAGAATTACTGTACCTGTACTAAACTGTGCGCTGACCGTTGTTGCCAGAGCTAAGCTTGAAATAAGTAATAATTTTTTCATATTTTAATTTTTTAAGAGGTTGATGATTTCTTTATTGTCTGTTTTTAATGCATATTCAAAAGGAGTCATTCCCATCGAATCTTTTTGGGTTTTATCAGCTTTATATTTCAATAATATTTCCACTAATTCTTTGTTTCCTGATTTTACCGCCCACAATAATGGTGTTGTTCCTGTAGCATCTGCAATATTTGGATCGGCATTTTTCTTGAGTAAATGTTCTACGAGATCTTTATTATATTGTATAGAAAGACCTGCCAAGGCAGTTCCTTCATTACTTTTATAATTCACATCTTTCACATGATCAATGAGAAACTCAGCGACTTCTTTATTTCCGCGGTAACAAGCTAAAATCAGAGTTGAAAAACCTCTTTCATTGGTCTCATTGATGACATTGGGATTTTTTTTCATCGCTTCTTTCATTTCAGCGACAGTTCCGCTTCTTGCAATATCAAAAACAGATTTTGCTTTTCCCTGGGCTGATAGTAAAGAAAAACCAAGTACACATATCGTCATTAAAATTATCTTTCTCATTGTTTTACAAGGGTATAATTGTATTCTACATTTACATTTTCAGCCACTTTCTTCATGACCATTTTCGGAATGGTGACCCGAAAATCTGCCGGTCTTGCTACAAAACCTCCCTCCATATAGATTTTCCCGTCTTTCATGGAAATGGTTGCAATAGAAGATACTGCCTTATCTACACCATGAAAATTCAATGTTCCCTGAATGGTATACTTTTGCGGATTAGCACTGAGTTTCGTTTTATCGAAACCCTGAATTTTTCCCTTGAATGTCGTCTTAGGATATTTTGCAGTTTCGGCATAGCTTTCATTAAAGTGTTCTTCCATCAGTTTAACCTTAAAATGAAAATTCTTCACCGCTGAAACCGAAGCAATTTCGCCAGTATCAGAATTGAGAATCACCGTATTGTTGTTGTCCTGTGCAAATACATCTTCAAATAAAGGAACAGAAGCTTCAAATGTTACTTTTCCTGTTTTGGAACTGTACTTTTGAGCTAACGCCATGTTTCCAAACAATATTGAAAACATTATTATTGTTAATTTTTTCATTTTTTTTAAATTTAATTTTCTACAAGACCGTCTGCTTTCCATTTGATGAAAGTATTAATCTGGCTAGCAGATAATGATCCTCCCTGCGGCATTTTTTGAGGATCCCCGGCAGGCCTTTGTATTCTGTCTAAAATATTGTCTATATTATTCTTTACCTGACTATAATTCGTCCACGGTTGGAACGACGCTGGTCCTCCCGCAGAATGACATGATATACAATTGGCATTAATAATCGGTTTAATATCTGTTTCGTACCGTACAGTTTGTGCAATAGGTGTCTTGTCTGAAATCTCTTCATAAGTTCTGCTTTCGCATGACGAAATGAAAAGAATAAGACCCGATATGTAAATTATTTTTTTCATTTTAAAATACTCTGTAAAGATTAAACCCAAAAAAAATCTGTCCTTTATCCCATTTTCCTGTTGCATTCGTAAGATATCCGATATCGGAATTGAGTTGAGAATTACTGAATAACAGCTGGAATACATGCCCTCCTGTTTCGATATCCATTCCCAATGAGAGTGGATTTTTGTAGAAACTGTGATTATCAAAATTCACAAAGTATTCTGCATTAATCGAAATCCTTTTAGAGATTTTGTAGCGGGCTCCCAATCCTGCCAAAAACTGATCGCTGTTTTGAATAGCAGGATCATAAAGATTTTTGTGCACATAAGACGGACTTAACTGCAGAGAAAAACCATCGCTGAATCGTCGTGAAATGAGCGCCTGAGTTAGATAAGAAAGCCTGTCGCCAAACTGAAGATTCGGATAGTTATCCTTATCTAAATCAGTATTCATAGCCATTACATTGTACCCTACAATTTCTACCGGAAAATCTTCGTTTTGTTTCAGAAGCTTATATTTGGCTCCAAACTCAAACGTTTTCATGTTGGTTTCCCTTGAAAGGCTTAATGATAATCCGTCGGTCACTCCATAGATTACCCCTAATTTTGTAGAAGCATCATCGAGCCCGAAAAAATTTTTAAATCCGGTGCTTACATCACCAAACCTGTGTGCGACAACAATGTACCATTCTTTCTTTGCAGTCAGCTTTGTAGACTGCCCCGTGACGATCTGTAATGCCTTGAATGCCGGCGGGTTGTTTTCTGTTGTTGTGAGAGTGTCAATATCTTTCAGCAAATCTTCCTGAGAAAAGGCAAGAATTGAGGTAAACATCGACAAAAATAATAGAGTTTTTGTCATATAAATTTTAATTAAAATTATATAACAAACTTAGAGAGTAATGCTTTTAAAAGTGTGTGACAAAAGTCACCGATGGAATTGTTTTTATCAATGGAAAGTATATAAGTTTATAAAACATTTTATTAGATATGACTAACATTTTTATTTTCGGGAATTCTTATACCTTCCTTGCTTTGTAAAATTTCACCTTCATTTTCTATTTTTTTCAAAACACGGCTTACGACCTCTCTTGATGTACCAAGATTGGTAGCAATTTCGCGGTGGGTTAATTTGATGGGGTGGTCACCTTTTAAGTCAATCTGATGTTTGATATAACTGAGAATTCTCTTATCCAGTTTATGAAATACAGCTTCGTTGACCATATTCATAACATCTGAAAAACGTTTATCGTACTCCTGATAAAACAATCTGTTTATTGCAGGAAACTGAATCAACCAATCATGCATTACGGAAACAGGTATAAGTAAAACCTCCGAATCTTCTTCTGCAACTGCATAAATGCGGCTTATGTGATCTGAGAAGATAGAGGAAAATGTCATCAGACAGCTATCATTTTCTCTGACATAGTAGTAGATAAGTTCTCGACCATCATTTAATGTAAATACCCGTATTGAACCTTTGATTAGAAATGGCACAAATTTATTTTTTTGTCCTTCTCTGATTACTTCAGTTTTCGCTTTTACCGTGTTGACAATAGCATGTTTATTGATCTCTTTTAAGAAATCATCACCTAAAAAGCCGAATTTATTAAAAATAAAATCAAAATTCATCGTACACGTTATAATATTTTAACGTAACAAAGATATAAATTTGAACTGTTCTTAATTATAAATATACTGTATAAAAGCTTATTTTGACCCATTCTTAATTATGGAATACACCAAATGAGAAAATAATAATATAAATAGTATGACAAAAAGAAATGCCCCAACTTTCGCTGGGGCATTCTTAATATATTTTTGAGAAAATCTTACGCTTGTACGTTGTTTCCACCTAATACGAAAGGCTCAACTTCTTTGATTTCTCCAAACTGCTGCTCATAGTTTGTGATGTTTTGCTGAAGAGCTGTAAGAACTCTTTTCGCGTGAAGTGGAGCAAGAATTACTCTTGAACGCACGTTCGCTTGTTGTACACCTGGCATAAGCTGGATGAAATCTACTACAAACTCTGATGGAGAATGGTTTACTAAAGCAAGGTTACAATAAACCCCTGAAGCTACCATTTCGTTCAATTGAATGTTGATGTTGTTTGGATCGTTGTTTTGGTTTTGGTTGTCCATTATTTTTGTTTAAGTTTTATGTTTAAATAATTCAAGGCTCAAAAATAAATTAAATCTTTGAACCTTGAACATTAAATTTTGAATTAATTTAAATCTTCGAATTCTTTTTTAGAACCTACGATTACATTCTGGTATTCTTTAAGACCTGTACCTGCAGGAATTCTGTGTCCTACAATTACATTTTCTTTAAGACCGTTTAAGCTATCTACTTTACCAGCTACTGCTGCTTCGTTAAGAACTTTAGTTGTCTCCTGGAATGACGCTGCAGACATGAAAGATTTAGTCTGTAGAGCTGCTCTTGTAATCCCTTGCAATACAGGTGTAGCTGTTGCAGGAAGTGCGTCTCTTACTTCTACCAATTTCAAGTCTTCACGCTTCAACTTAGAGTTTTCGTCTCTCAATTCTCTCGCAGTAATCATCTGACCTGGTTTAAATTCTTTAGAATCACCAGCTTCAGTAACTACTTTAAGACCAAACACTCTGTTGTTTTCTTCTAAGAAATCCATTTTGTGCTCTAAAGCTGCTTCAAGGAACTGAGTATCACCTCCGTCAACGATAGATACTTTCGTCATCATCTGTCTTACGATAATTTCGAAATGCTTATCATCAATTTTCACCCCTTGTAGACGGTAAACTTCCTGAATTTCATTTACTAAATATTCCTGAACCGCAGTTGGTCCTTTGATCTTCAAGATATCATCTGGAGTAACTGAACCGTCAGAAAGTGGCGAACCAGCTCTTACGAAGTCATTCTCCTGTACCAAGATCTGGTTTGATAATTTAACTAAATAAATTTTTCTCTCACCAGTTTTAGCTTCAACGATCAATTCTCGGTTACCTCTCTTAATTTTACCATAAGAAACTACCCCATCGATTTCTGTAACAACCGCCGGGTTTGAAGGGTTTCTTGCTTCAAATAATTCTGTAACTCTCGGAAGACCTCCAGTAATATCCCCTGACTTAGCAGATTTTCTTGGAATCTTGATTAAGACTTTACCAGCCTTAATTTTTTCACCGTCGTTAACCATTAAGTGGGCTCCTACCGGTAAGTTGTAACCTTTCTGTTCAACACCTTTAGAATCTACTACCTTCAATGTAGGTACAGCTTTCTTATTTCTAGATTCAGAGATTACTTTCTCCTCAAATCCTGTCTGTTCGTCAATCTCCAACTGGAATGAAATACCTTGGATAATATCTTCGTACTCAACCTTACCGGCGTTTTCTGCAATAATTACCGCGTTGTATGGATCCCATTTTGCAATAAGATCACCTTTTTTCACTTTATCTCCAGATTTAACCAATAATTGAGAACCGTAAGGTACGTTAGCAATCATCAACGGAGTTCTAGATTCGTTATCAGCAACCAATCTAAATTCTGTCGTACGAGATACCACTACTTCAGCAGTGTTTCCGTTTTCGTCTTCAGAAGTAATTGTTCTTACCTCATCCAATTCAACGATACCGTCTCTTCTCGCAGCGATTGATGGATTTTCTGATACGTTGGTAGATACACCCCCTTGGTGGAAAGTTCTCAATGTTAACTGAGTTCCCGGTTCCCCAATAGACTGTGCCGCAATTACACCTACTGCTTCACCCATGTGGATTTTCTTACCAGTTGCCAGGTTTCTACCATAACATTTAGCACAAATTCCTTTTTTGGTTTCACAAGTAAGCGGTGAACGTACTTCTAAAGATTCAAGCCCCATTTCCTCCACTCTTTTAGCCAAAGCCTCATCAATAATCTGATCAGCGATAGCAACCAATTCGTCGGTTTCAGGATCGTAAATATTATGAAGAGATACTCTACCTAAGATTCTTTCAGAAATTCTTTCAACGATCTCGTCATTTTTCTTCAGTGCAGTAACTTCTGTACCTCTTAGAGTTCCACAATCTGCTTCTGTTACGATAACATCCTGCGCAACGTCTACTAACCTTCTCGTTAAGTAACCTGCATCGGCAGTCTTAAGAGCGGTATCCGCAAGACCCTTACGGGCACCGTGAGTAGAGATAAAGTATTCTAAGATCGAAAGGCCTTCCTTAAAGTTTGCAAGAATCGGGTTTTCGATAATTTCCGCACCGGTAGAACCAGCTTTCTGCGGTTTTGCCATCAAACCTCTCATCCCTGATAACTGACGGATCTGTTCCTTAGAACCCCTCGCACCAGAATCAAGCATCATATATACAGAATTGAATCCACCTTGGTCAACTTTCATTCTGCTCATGATCATTTCAGTTAATCCAGCGTTGGTGTTTGTCCAAACGTCAATTACCTGATTATATCTTTCTGTATCTGTGATTAGACCCATGTTATAGTTGGCTCTAATTTCGTCTACAGTTTCAATAGATGTAGCGATCATTTTCTTTTTCTCAACAGGTACAACAATGTCACCTAATGAGAACGACAGACCTCCTTTGAATGCATTTGCATATCCTAAGTCTTTCATTGCATCCAAGAACTTCACAGTGGTAGGGAAGTCTGTATCAGCAAGTACTTTACCAATAACATTTCTTAATGATTTCTTGGTAAGAAGCTCATTAATATATCCTGATTGCTTAGGAACGATCTGGTTGAATAAGATTCTACCAACAGAAGTTTCAATCAATTTAGTTGTGATTACACCTTCTTCTTTTACCGGTAGTCTACATCTTACTTTAGCGTTCAATGAAACTCTACCTTCCGCATAAGCGATTTCCGCTTCTTCCGGAGAATAGAATGCAAGACCTTCTCCCAATACTTTTTTCTCATCTGTAGAGCTTAATTCTTTGGTCATGAAATATAGACCAAGAACCATGTCCTGAGATGGTACTGTAATTGGAGAACCATTTGCAGGGTTCAAGATATTCTGAGAACCTAACATCAATAACTGAGCTTCCAAAATTGCTTCTGGACCTAACGGTAAGTGTACCGCCATCTGGTCACCATCAAAATCGGCGTTGAATGCTGTCGTTACCAATGGGTGTAATTGGATTGCCTTACCTTCGATCATCTTAGGCTGGAAAGCCTGAATACCCAGTCTGTGCAAAGTAGGTGCTCTGTTTAGTAAAACAGGGTGACCTTTCATTACACCTTCTAAGATATCATATACTACAGGTTCTTTTCTGTCGATAATTCTTTTAGCAGATTTTACTGTTTTTACAATTCCTCTTTCGATCAGTTTTCTGATGATAAACGGTTTGTAAAGCTCAGCTGCCATATCTTTAGGAATACCACATTCGTGAAGCTGCAAGTTTGGACCTACAACAATTACCGAACGCGCAGAGTAATCTACCCTTTTCCCTAGTAAGTTCTGACGGAAACGACCTTGCTTACCTTTCAATGAATCTGAAAGTGATTTCAATGGTCTGTTTGATTCAGATTTTACTGCAGAAGATTTTCTTGTATTATCAAATAATGAATCCACAGATTCCTGAAGCATACGCTTCTCGTTTCTCAAGATTACTTCAGGAGCTTTGATCTCCAATAATCTCTTCAAACGGTTGTTTCTGATAATTACTCTTCTGTAAAGGTCATTAAGGTCAGAAGTCGCGAAACGTCCTCCATCCAATGGAACCAATGGTCTCAATTCTGGTGGTATTACAGGAAGCACACGCATAATCATCCACTCCGGTCTGTTGATCATTCTAGTGTTAGCACCTCTCAATGCTTCTACCACGTTCAATCTTTTTAGAGCTTCCGTTCTTCTTTGCTTAGAACCTTCGTTGTGAGCTTTGTGTCTCAAATCGAAAGACAAAGCATCAAGATCAATTCTCTTCAGCAATTCCTCAACCGCTTCAGCACCCATTTTGGCGATGAATTTGTTCGGATCTGCGTCATCAAGATATTGATTCTCTACAGGAAGAGTTTCCATGATGTCAAGGTATTCTTCTTCTGTAAGGAATTCTTTATCATCAAAATCAGAACCATCCAATTTCTTAGCGATACCCTGCTGAATAACAACATATCTCTCATAATAGATGATCATATCTAATTTCTTAGAAGGAATACCCAAAAGGTAACCGATTTTGTTCGGTAAAGAACGGAAATACCAAATGTGCGCAATAGGAACAACCAAACCAATGTGTCCGATTCTTTCTCTACGTACTTTTTTCTCCGTAACCTCTACACCACAACGGTCACAAACGATCCCTTTGTAACGAATTCTCTTGTATTTACCACAAGCACATTCGTAATCTTTGATAGGACCGAAGATTTTTTCACAGAACAAACCGTCTCTTTCAGGTTTGTGCGTTCTGTAGTTAATGGTTTCCGGTTTTAGAACCTCCCCTCTAGAGTCCTGTAAAATGGACTCAGGAGAAGCTAAACCGATGGTTATTTTATTAAATCTACTTGATTTATTTTTATTTGACATTTGTTAGATTTTAAATTTTAGATTTTAGATTTTAGATTAATTTTTGAATGTTGCCATTCAACATTTATAATTTAAAATTTAAAATTATTCCTCTAGTCTTACGTCTAATCCAAGACCTTGTAACTCGTGAAGTAATACGTTGAAAGATTCCGGAATACCTGGTTCAGGCATTGCTTCTCCTTTCGCAATCGCTTCATAAGTTTTTGCTCTACCAATCACGTCATCCGACTTCACAGTCAAGATTTCTCTTAGGATGTTTGATGCTCCAAATGCTTCAAGAGCCCAAACCTCCATCTCTCCGAATCTCTGTCCACCAAACTGAGCTTTACCTCCTAATGGCTGCTGAGTAATCAATGAGTAAGGTCCGATAGAACGTGCGTGCATCTTGTCATCTACCATGTGCCCAAGTTTCAACATATAGATAATACCTACCGTTGCAGCCTGTGTAAATCTTTCTCCGGTACCACCATCATAAAGGTGAGTGTGACCGAATTTAGGAACTCCAGCTTTTTCAGTGTACTCTGTAATCTGATCAAGAGTTGCCCCATCAAAGATTGGCGTAGCGAACGTCATACCCAATTTCTGACCAGCCCATCCAAGAACTGTTTCATAAATCTGTCCGATGTTCATACGAGAAGGTACCCCTAGTGGATTCAATACGATATCTACCGGTGTTCCGTCTTCCAAGAATGGCATATCTTCCTCACGAACGATTCTCGAAACGATCCCTTTGTTACCGTGACGACCCGCCATTTTATCTCCAACGTTTAGCTTACGTTTTTTAGCGATATATACTTTAGCCAACTTCATGATCCCTGCAGGAAGCTCATCTCCGATAGAAATTGCGAATTTCTCACGGTTTTTAACTCCTTGAATATCATTGAATTTGATTTTATAGTTGTGAATCAATTGTTTGATCAATTCATTCTTATCGTTGTCAACAGTCCAATCAGCACCGCTAACGTTAACGTAATCTTCAACTGAAGTCAATAATTTATGAGTGAATTTCATTCCTTTACCGATAATTTCCTCATCTAAGTCATTGGTAACTCCCTGAGAAGTTTTACCGCTAACCAGTGTGTTTAATTTTTCGATTAAAGTATTTCTCAACTCGTCAAACTTAGCCTTGTAAGTGTTTTCAATCTCTTCAAGTTTAAGTTTTTCTTCAGTTCTTTTCTTTTTGTCTTTAATGTTTCTAGAGAACAATTTCTTGTTGATTACAACACCTCTTAATGAAGAATCTGCTTTCAATGAAGCATCTTTCACATCACCTGCTTTGTCACCAAAGATTGCTCTAAGAAGTTTCTCTTCAGGAGTCGGGTCAGATTCACCTTTTGGAGTAATCTTACCAATCATGATATCACCAGGCTTCACTTCAGCACCGATTCTGATCATTCCATTCTCATCAAGATCTTTTGTAGCTTCTTCAGATACGTTAGGAATATCTGCTGTAAGTTCTTCCATACCCAATTTGGTATCACGAACTTCTAGAGAATACTCATCCACGTGGATTGAAGTAAACCAGTCTTCACGTACAACTTTTTCGTTGATTACAATTGCATCCTCAAAGTTGTATCCTTTCCAAGGCATGAAGGCCACTACCAAGTTTCTACCAAGAGCCAATTCTCCGTTTTCGGTTGCATAACCGTCGCAAAGAACCTGTCCTTTTTCTACCGTCTCACCTACTCTTACGTTTGGTCTTAGGGTAATAGTAGTACTCTGGTTAGTTTTTCTGAACTTAGTCAGTTTATATGTTTTTGTAGCAGATTCGAATGATACTAAATCTTCGTCATCGCTTCTTTCATATTTAATCGTAATCTGATCGGCATCTACATATTCTACAGTACCTCTACCTTCAGCATTGATCAAGATTCTTGAATCTTTTGCAACTTGTTGTTCCAGACCTGTACCTACGATTGGAGCCTGTGGCTTCAACAAAGGAACTGCCTGACGCATCATGTTTGATCCCATCAACGCACGGTTCGCATCATCATGCTCCAAGAATGGAATTAATGAAGCTGAAATACCAGAAATCTGGTTAGGTGCAACGTCAATCAAATTAACTTGAGAAGGCTCAACTACAGGATAATCACCATCTAATCTGGCAATAATTCTGTCTGTTAAGAACGCTCCGTTATCATCTAATTCAACGTTTGCCTGAGCAATTACTTTATCTTCTTCGTCTTCAGCATTTAGATAAATAGGATCAGCATGTAAATCTACAGTACCTGAGTCTACTTTTCTATATGGAGTTTCGATGAAACCTAAAGTATTGATTTTAGCATAGATACCTAAAGAAGAGATCAAACCAATGTTTGGTCCCTCAGGAGTTTCGATCGGACAGATACGGCCATAGTGAGTATGGTGAACGTCACGTACCTCGAAACCTGCTCTTTCTCTTGATAAACCACCAGGTCCTAGGGCAGAAAGTCTACGCTTGTGCGTGATTTCTGATAGAGGGTTGGTTTGGTCCATGAACTGAGAAAGCTGGTTGGTACCAAAGAATGAGTTAATGACTGATGTTAAAGTTTTCGCATTAACAAGATCAAGCGGAGTAAAGATTTCGTTATCTCTAACGTTCATTCTTTCCTTAATTGTTCTTGCAATTCTAGAAAGACCTACACCAAACTGTCCTGCTAATTGCTCACCAACAGTTTTAATTCTTCTGTTTGATAAGTGGTCAATATCATCAACCTCAGCCTTAGAGTTTACCAATTCAATTAAGTGTCTTACAATCGCAATGATATCTTCTTTCGTAAGAACCTCAGTAGTAGTTGGGATATTAAGACCTAACTTTTTGTTTAGTCTGTAACGTCCTACTTCACCAAGAGAATATCTTTGCTCAGAGAAGAATAATTTCTCGATAATTCCTCTTGCAGTTTCCTCATCGGGTGGATCTGCATTTCTTAACTGACGGTAAATATATTCTACCGCTTCTTTTTCAGAGTTGGTAGGGTCTTTTTGTAAAGTATTCTGGATGATAGAGAATTCGTTTGAATTTTCTTTGTGAATCAGGATAGACTTCACACCAGCATCCAAAATAAGATCTAAATGTTCTTTTTCAAGAATTGTTTCTCTGTCTAGGATGATTTCGTTTCTTTCGATAGAAACAACCTCTCCAGTGTCTTCGTCTACGAAATCTTCGAACCAAGTGTTCAATACTCTCGCAGCCAAAGTTCTACCTTCTACTTTTTTAAGTGCAGCTTTAGAAACTTTCACTTCTTCTGCAAGGTCAAAGATCTGAAGAATGTCTTTATCAGATTCGAAACCGATCGCTCTTAATAATGTAGTTAAAGGTAATTTTTTCTTACGGTCGATATACGCGTACATTACGCTGTTGATATCGGTTGTAAATTCCATCCAAGATCCTTTAAAAGGAATAATTCTTGAATAGTACAATTTTGTTCCGTTAGCGTGGTAAGTCTGCCCGAAGAATACACCCGGAGATCTGTGTAACTGAGTTACGATAACACGCTCTGCTCCATTAATAATAAATGAACCAGACGGAGTCATATAAGGAACCGGACCTAAATAAACATCCTGTACAACGGTCTGAAAATCTTCATGTTCAGGGTCAGTACAATACAATTTTAGTCTGGCTTTTAGAGGAACTGAATACGTTAAACCTCTTTCCACACATTCGTCAATCGAATAACGTGGAGAATCTACCAAATAATCTAAAAATTCCAAAACGAATTGGTTTCTAGAATCGGTAATTGGAAAGTTTTCCTGGAAGGTCTTGTGCAAACCTTCTTTCCTTCTGTCTTCCGGAAGTGTATCCAGCTGGAAAAAATCTTTAAATGACTCTAATTGGATATCTAAGAAATCCGGAGTAATGATTTTTCCTTTCGCTGTAGAGAAATTAATTCTCTCATTTCCTTTAGTAACTGCTGTTGTTTTACTCATAAAACTTTTAAGAAAGGGTTAAAAAATATTTTGATTTATACAAAAAATATCAGAAAAAGACTAAAAGATTAAACAGGCAAGATAAAAGACATTTGATGTTTGGCGCTATCAGAAGTGGTCTTTGTTCTTAATTGTTTATTCTACACTCTAATTCTAACTGCAACGCTGGTATATCTTTTCACAGCGTAATGCAAAATATTTTTAAATTTTTACTTCAGACGAAAAAACGCAAAATTCCATAAACACGAAATCCCTTTCAAATTAAGTGAAAGAGTTGATTAATAATGTTTTACAGTAATATGTATAATTTTAGCGCCAAAAGTGACTGCAAATATACAACAAAATTTTATCCTGACAAAAAACAACCACTTCGTTTTGAAGAGGTTATCCGATTAATACCATCTAATTATTAACAGCTAAGTCGTCTAAAAGGACTACACCGCTCCTTTTATCAAGAGCACTTACAAGTTATGAAGTAGAAATATAGAAATTCAATAATGATAAGAATAAGGTATTAATTTTCTTGTTTGACTTTTCATGCATAAAACCAATCAATCTTACTACCATATATAATCTAATCCTCTTTTTTCAGCTACTGCCTTATAAAAATACTCAAACCAAAAAAAAGCCTGAGCAAATTGCTCAGGCTTCCTATTTTTAAGAGTGAAATGAATTATTTCAATTCTACTTCAGCACCAGCTTCTTCTAATTGCTTCTTAAGAGCTTCAGCTTCGTCTTTAGAGATACCAGTTTTGATTGCAGCAGGAGCTCCATCTACGATATCTTTAGCTTCTTTAAGACCAGCACCAGTTAAATCTTTTACCAATTTAACGATTGCTAATTTAGAAGCACCTGCAGACTTAAGAATTACATCGAATTCTGTTTTCTCTTCAGCAGCTTCACCTGCACCTGGACCAGCCATAACAACTGCAGCAGCAGCTGGCTCGATTCCGTACTCATCCTTAAGGATAGTAGCTAATTCATTTACGTCTTTTACTGTTAAGTTTACTAGCGTTTCAGCTAAATTTTTTAAATCTGACATTGTTGTAATGTTTTTGTTGATTATTTATTTAATTTTTTGAGAGTAATTATTCAGCAGCTGGCGTTTCGTCAGTGCTTTCTGCAGCAGGAGCTTCTGGAGCTGCCTCAGCAGGAGTTTCTTCTACTGCAGGAGCTGCTTCTTCAGCTGTAGCTTCTGTAGTTTCAGATTTGTTTTGAAGAGCAGAAACAACTCTTTGAATTGGAGACTGAAGTAATCCGATGATTTCACCGATCATTTCTTCTCTAGACTTAATGCTTACTAATGCATCAAGGTTGTTGTCACCAACATAGAAAGTTTCTTGCACGAAAGCTGATTTTAAAGCCGGCTTCTCTTCTTTTTTTCTAAAGTCTTTGATTAATTTTGCTGGAGCGTTAGCTGTATCAGCAATCATTAATGCAGAGTTTCCTTTGAAAGTTTCGAACATTTCAGAGTAATCTACTCCTTCAATCTGTTCCATTGCTTTTTGCAAAAGTGTATTTTTTACAACTTTTACTTTGATATTTTGTTTGAAAGCCTGTCTTCTGAAATCAGAAGATTTAGCAGCATTCAAACCGTCTAGATCTGCTACATAAACTACTTTAGCATCCTGAAGCAAGTCTTTGATCTCTTGTATCGCTACAACTTTTTGGTCTTTTGTCATTGTCTTAAGGATTATAATTAGTTAACAGATTTACTATCAATTGCGATACCTGGGCTCATTGTAGAAGACAAATAAATGCTCTTCACATAAGTACCTTTAGCAGCAGTTGGTTTCATTTTGATTAAAGTAGAGATTAATTCCTGAGCATTCTCCTTGATTTTAGCAGCATCGAAAGATACTTTACCAATACCAGCGTGGATAATACCGTATTTATCTACTTTGAAGTCAATTTTACCAGCTTTAACTTCAGTTACTGCTTTACCAATTTCCATAGTTACAGTACCTGATTTAGGGTTAGGCATCAAACCTCTTGGTCCTAATACTCTACCCAATGGTCCTAATTTACCCATAACAGCTGGCATAGTAACGATAACGTCAACATCTGTCCAACCATCTTTTATTTTTTGTAAATATTCATCAAGACCTACATAGTCTGCACCAGCTGCTTTCGCTTCAGCTTCTTTGTCTGGAGTTACTAAAGCCAAAACTTTAACGTCTTTACCAGTACCGTGAGGAAGAGATACTACACCTCTTACCATTTGGTTAGCTTTTCTAGGATCAACACCTAATCTTACCGCGATATCAACAGAAGCATCAAACTTTGCAGTGTTTACTTCTTTTACAAGAGCAGCACCTTCTTCAAGGTTATAAATTCTTCCTTTCTCTACTTTGCTTAAAGCTTCCTTTTGCTTTTTAGTTAATTTTGCCATTTCTCTTAGTTTTAAGCGTTAGTTGGTTTAGTTCCTGTTACTCTTAATCCCATAGATCTAGCAGTACCTGCAACCATAGAAAGAGCAGAGTCCAAAGTAAAACAGTTAAGATCTGTCATCTTATCTTCAGCGATCTTTTGAACTTGCGCCCAAGATACAGCACCTACTTTGTTTCTGTTTGGTTCACCGGATCCTCCTTTGATTTTAGCTGCATCCATTAACTGAATTGCTGCAGGTGGAGTTTTAATAACGAATTCAAAAGATTTGTCTTCGTACACTGTAATTACTACAGGTAAAACTTGACCTGGCTTATCCTGAGTTCTTCCGTTAAATTGTTTACAAAACTCCATAATGTTCACACCTGCAGAACCTAATGCCGGACCTACTGGTGGAGATGGGTTTGCTGCTCCTCCTTTTACTTGGAGCTTAACCATTTTAAAGACTTTTTTAGCCATTGTTTGTTTTTTAAAAATTGAATAATTAATGAGTTTGGAAGCATTTATTATTCAGCAGGTTACCGCACTCACATAAAGTAAACCTACTTTTCGGACTGCAAAATTATGAAATATATTTTAATTAGCAAACACTTAACTCATTAAATTTCAGAATTAAATCGTAAAATTTAATATCAGTCTGTAAAATAATTGATTAATTTTAAAAAAACAATTTAGTATGAAACATGTAAAATCTACTTTGATATTACTTTCCTGTGTAACACTTTCTTCATGCTGGCCGTGGAATGGAGGTGATGACCCACCATTTGAACCTCAAACCGCATATCAACCGGTCATTGTCACCCGTTCAGAACTAAACAATATCAGCCTTCAGGTTCCGAAAACAACAGTGAAGAATGAAAAAATTTATGTAAAAGATCAATTCATCTTCGTTAACGACAGACGAGACGGCTTTCATATCATCAACAATTCTGATCCTTCCAACCCCCAAAAAGTAAAATATCTGAAAGCACTGGGCTCCAGCGACGTCGCCATAAGAAATGACATCTTTTATATTAATCAGGCCAGAGATCTAGTTGCTTTAAAAATTAATACCGCAACCAATGAAGTACAGGTTTTAAAAAGGATAGAAAATGTTTTCCCGGCACTGAAATCACCCGACGGATTTGAAGCTCCTGCAGAAAATGACAAAATAGTAATCGACTGGAAACAAAAATAAAACCATGAAAAAATATATTACTCTTTTATGTTTCGCTATTCTAGTCAGTTGCAGTGACAGCAGCGATGCAACTGAATCTCTGTCTACGGACGGAAAAGAAGGCTCTACCGCAACATTTATTCTGAAAAACAATTATATGTATGTGGTTGATCAAGCAAACTTGAATGTATTCAGCCTAATAGATCCTGCGAATCCTGTGAAAGTTAAGACTGTAGATGTAGGTTTTAATATTGAAACATTATTTTCAATGGACAATTACTTGTTTATCGGTTCCCGAAACGGAATGTTTATATATAACATTTCACAAAACCCAGAAACACCCGCGTTTGTTTCAAAGGCATTACATTTTACTGCCTGCGATCCTGTCGTTGCAAATTCTACTCATGCTTATGTTACATTACATTCTAACACAACCTGCAATGCAGCAGACAACAATAAGCTTTTAATCTATAATATTGCAAACATTCAAAATCCATTACTGGTATCTGAACGAAACCTTTTAGAACCAAAAGGGCTCGCTCTGAGTGGAAATTATCTGTTTATTTGTGATCGAGATGATATTGTAATTTTCAATATTTCGAATCCCCAGAATGTAACGGTAGCTAAAACGATTGCCAATATTCCCGCAAGAGATCTGATTATTGACGGGAATCATTTGTTTGCTTTTACCACTACTACTGTACATCAGTTTAATATTGATCCCTCTAATATTCAGAATATCACTCCGGTCAGTACGCTTCCCCTTTAAATTTAAATATTACACAAAAAAAATACCGCTCATTTCTGAACGGTATTTTTTTATATCTGAAAAGTATTATACTTTTTCTACCTGCATAAAGCTTAGTTCCATTGGAGTCTTTCTTCCGAAGATCAAAACAGAAACCTCTACTTTCTTCTTGTCTTCTAAGATTTTCTCTACAGTACCATTGAAACCATTGAATGGTCCATCGATTACTTTTACGTTTTCACCAACGATGAACGGAATTTCTGCATCAGAAGCAAACTCTGAAAGTTCATCCATTCTTCCCAACATTCTGTTAACCTCAGATTTTCTCATCGGTACAGGATCTCCACCTTTAGTTAAACTTAAGAAAGAAATTACACCTGGAATATTTTTGATAACGTGAGGAATCTCTCCCATCAACTCTGCTTCCACCATCAGATAACCAGGATAGTATGGTCTTTCTTTTGGCACTTTCTTCCCATTTCTAAGCTGAATAACCTTTTCCATAGGAATCACTACTTGAGTAACATACTGCTCAAATCCTAAACGTTTGATTTCTGTCTCAATATAGTTTTTCACTTTATTTTCCTGTCCGCTGATTGCTTTCAGCACATACCATTTCAATTCGCTCATTATGGGAAAATACTTTATTAGTTGAAGGTATTGATTAATATTCCGATGATGTTGCTGATTGATTTTGAGAACAATTCATCAACCCCAAAGGTGAATAATGCCAAAATAACAGTGGCTACAGTAACTACAATAGTTGAAGACTGTAAGTCTGACCACTTCGGCCACTCTACTTTATGTCTAAATTCGTGATAAGAACCTTTTAAAAATTCTACTAAGCTCATTATTTTCTTTTTGCACGGGCACAAGGATTCGAACCCTGATCAACGGTGTTGGAGACCGGTATCCTACCATTGGACGATGCCCGTAGATTAAAAGTTCCGTAAGTTTCCTTACGGAACTTTAATTATATTAAGATGATTAGTCTAAGATTTCAGTAACCTGACCTGAACCAACTGTTCTACCTCCTTCTCTGATCGCAAATCTAAGACCTACGTTAAGAGCGATTGGCTGTAACAATTCTACAGTGATCTCTAAGTTATCACCAGGCATTACCATTTCTACACCTTCTGGTAAGAAGATTTCACCTGTAACGTCAGTAGTTCTTACGTAGAACTGAGGACGGTATTTGTTGTGGAATGGAGTGTGACGTCCACCTTCTTCTTTAGAAAGGATATAAACTGAAGCTTTGAATTTCTTGTGAGGCTTCACAGAATCTTTCTTAGCGATAACCATACCTCTCTTGATGTCAGTTTTTTCAATACCTCTCAACAATAGACCTACGTTATCTCCAGCTTCTCCTCTATCTAGGATTTTTCTGAACATCTCAACTCCTGTAATAGTAGAAGTTAATTTTTCTTCACCCATACCGATGATATCTACAGGATCTCCTGTGTTGATAATACCAGCTTCGATTCTACCAGTTGCAACAGTACCTCTACCTGTAATAGAGAATACGTCTTCGATTGGCATCAAGAAAGGCTTATCAGTATCTCTTGGTGGTTGCTCGATCCATTCGTCAACAGCATCCATTAATTGCTCAACAGATTTGAACCATTGGTCATCAGTCTTAGCACCTCCTTCAGCAGTAGCAGCTGTAAGAGCTCCAAGAGCAGAACCTTGAATTACTGGAGAGTTATCTCCGTCGAATTCGTAAGTAGACAATAAGTCTCTTAATTCCATTTCAACTAGCTCTAACAACTCAGCATCATCTACCATGTCAACTTTGTTCATGAAAACAACGATTCTAGGTACGTTTACCTGACGACAAAGAAGGATGTGCTCTCTAGTTTGAGGCATTGGTCCATCTGTAGCAGCACATACAACGATAGCACCGTCCATCTGAGCAGCACCAGTTACCATGTTCTTTACATAATCCGCGTGACCTGGACAGTCAACGTGAGCATAATGTCTTTTTTCAGTTTCGTATTCGATGTGAGCAGTATTGATAGTAATACCTCTTTCTTTTTCTTCTGGAGCAGAGTCAATAGAAGAGAAATCTTTTTTCTCAGCAAGACCTTTACTAGCCAATACAGCAGAGATTGCTGCAGTAAGTGTAGTTTTACCATGGTCAACGTGACCAATAGTACCAATGTTCAAGTGTGGTTTGTTACGATTAAACGTTTCCTTTGCCATGATTTAAATTATTTATTTTATTGTTTATTCAAATTTTCGGTGTGCAAATATAATGAATTTTTGAATACTAAAATCTTTTTGTTAAAAAAACTTTACTATTCAAATCCAAAAACTGCAAACCGCTATTTTTTGTATTATGGAACTGCAAATTTATAACAAAAAAATGAATTAAAAAAAACACTTTCTAAATCCAATATCATTTTTCTCTCGTATATTTATCTGAACCTATTAAATTAAAATAAATTTTATGAAAAAACTATTCAACTTTTGTCTGGCTACATTAGCTTTTGTCACCGTATTATCTTGTGACGATGATGAAAACACAAGTATGCCCGAAATACCTACGGTAGGTCCCGATGTGATGGTATACGGTTTAAGCACCAACAATGATCTTTTAGCTTTTAATGCTAAAAACAGCAATGTGATGACTTCTATAAAACCTATTACAGGACTTTCAACCGGAGACAAACTATTAAGTATTGATTTCAGACCCGCTACAGGTGAGTTGTATGCGGTTTCAAATTCCAGTAAACTGTACATCATCAATACGGCTACTGCAACTTCAAGAGTAGTAAGCACTACAGCTTTTACTCCTGCTGTTTCAGGAACAATTGCTTCAATTGATTTTAATCCTACCGTTGACCGTATCAGGTTAGTGACCAATACAGGGCAAAACCTTCGAATCAATCCTGAGAATGGAGTTACAGCATTCACTG
The DNA here is from genome assembly GCF_001507335.1 of Chryseobacterium sp. JAH. GTDB lineage: Bacteria > Bacteroidota > Bacteroidia > Flavobacteriales > Weeksellaceae > Chryseobacterium. The sequence continues at coordinate 272,257 of NZ_LMAH01000006.1, forward strand.
ATACAAGTATTGCAACTACAGCAGCAATTGCCGGGATTGCTTATACCAACAGTAAATCCGGCGCTACGACAACTACTTTATATGATCTTGACCTGACATCTGGAAAATTATTTAAACAAGATCCGCCAAACAACGGAACTTTAGTGGAAGTAGGAAGCTTAGGATTTACATTCACAGGTCAGGCTGCTTTCGACATCAATCCTGAAAATACTGTAGCATTGATGGCCGTAACCAGCGGATCTCAAAATGCATTATACAATGTAGACTTGGCTACCGGAAAAGCTTCAAGCATAGGGACGCTTCCACAAAAAATCATCGACATTGCAATTCCTACAAATCCTGTAGCCTATGCAATCGACAATGCCAATGCGTTGCAGATATTCGACCCAAACAATCCTGCAACTCCTGTTACCAAAGCAATTACAGGATTACAAAGCGGTGAAGGAATTCTTGGTATTGATTTCAGACCGTTAAACGGACAATTATATGCTTTAGGAAGTTCAAGCAGAATTTATACAATTAATTTGGGTAACGGCGCAGCAACACAAGTAGGCACCGGTACATTACCTACTCCTCTTGTAGGAACTGAGTTTGGATTTGATTTCAATCCGACGGTTGATAAAATAAGAGTGGTGAGCAATACCGGACAGAATTTAAGATTAGATCCTGTTACTGGTGGTGTTACCGCTGTAGATACTGTACTTAGCCCGGGAACTCCAGCTGTAGGTGCAGCAGCATATACCAATAATTTTGCCGGAACAACTGCCACCGAACTTTTTGTAATCGACCATAACACTGATAAACTTTACCTACAAAATCCACCAAACGGAGGTATTTTGGTAGAAAGAGGTGCATTAGGAATCAATATTTCGGGTGCAAACGGATTCGACATCGGAAGCACAAGCCAAAAAGCGTACTTATTGGCTACTATCGGTGCAGAAACAAAAATATTCACCGTCAACACTACAAATGGAGCTACAGCTTCCTTAGGTACTTACCCTAATCCTGTGAAAGGTTTTACGGTAGGCTTAGGATTCTAAAAAAAGACTTGATTTTCATAAAGAAGCCCGAGGTAGATTATTCTATCTCGGGCTTCAATTATATAGGGATAAATGAAAGAATCTTTTTTAATTTAAACTTACACCAAATTATCTATAAAGCTTCTGCCTTCCTGGTTTTATTAAATATCCAAAAGATAATCGGGAATATTAACAAGGTTAAAAAGGTTGCGGTAATCAGACCGCCAATAATAACAATCGCTAAAGGTTTTTGTGATTCTGAACCGATTCCCGTAGAAAGCGCCGCTGGTAAAAGCCCGATGGAAGCCATTAACGCGGTCATAATTACTGGGCGTGTTCTGGATTTCACCCCATTAAAAATAGCGTCATCTATTTTCGAACCTTCTTTAATATTCTGATGAAATTCTGTGATGAGAATCACTCCGTTTTGAATACAGATCCCCAGAAGAGCGATCATTCCTACTCCTGCAGAAATACCGAAATTCATGTTGGTTACATGCAATGCAATAATTCCGCCGATTAAAGCGAAAGGAACGTTCGCCAACACCAAAAGCGAATCTTTCATATTTCCGAAAAGGATAAATAAGAGGAAGAAAATTCCCAAAATACTGATCGGAACAACCTGTGCCAATCTTTTTGAAGCCCTTTGTTGGTTTTCAAACTGACCCGTCCAGCCTACAGAATATCCTTCAGGAATTTTAATTTTGGCGACTTCTTTCTGTGCATCGCCAATTGTTCCCCCCAAATCACGGTCACGTATGGAGAATTTAATTCCAATATATCTTTTAATATCATCTCTATAAATAAATGCTGCACCGTTGTCTTTTACAATCGTACTGATCTCTTTTAAAGGAATTTTAGCACCGTCCTGCGTAGGAACCATTAGTGAAGCAATATCTTTTTCGTCTTTTCTGTACTCTTCAGAATAACGGAGCCTGATTGGAAATTTTCTTTCTCCGTCAAACATTTCAGAAGCCGTTTTTCCACCGAAAGCCATTTCCAAAACGGACTGTGCATCATCCGGCATCACACCGTACGCTGCCATTTTATCTCTGTCTAAAACCACACTTACTTCAGGCTGACCGATATTTTTAATGATTCCGGCATCTTTCACACCTTCTACATCTTTTATTGATTTTAAAACCTCATCCGCCAGTCTGTCGAGCGTCTGTAAATTATCACCGTAAATTTTAATTCCGTTTTCAGCTTTAAAACCTGCAACGGCTTCTGCCACATTATCCGAGATCGGCTGAGAATAATTAAAAGTAATACCCTGATAATTCCTGAGCTTTTTATCAATTTCCTCTACGAGGTCTTCATAATTGATTTTTCTTTTCCACTCATCTTTTGGCTGAAGATTCACCGCAAACTGCACAAATCCGAAACCGTTAGGGTCTGTTCCGTCATTGCTTCGTCCGGTTTGCGCCAAAACATCAGTGACTTCCGGAACGCTCATGATATCTTTCTTCAGAATATCGGCGGTCTTCAACGATTCTTTTAGAGATGAGCTCATCGGCATTTCTGCAGTAATCCACAATGATCCTTCATTTAATTGGGGTAAAAATTCTGTTCCTAAAAATTTTCCTGAGAATAATGTGACTGCCATGAAAGATAAAGCAACAATCAAACTGAGTTTTTTGTGTTTAAATGTAAAACTGAAACCTTTCATCACTATCCTGTCCCAGAAATTTACAAACGGATTATTTTTCTCCCGTACATTTTTATTTAAAAGCAAATGGGTAAGCACGGGAACCAACGTCAATGTAAAAATCAGTGCGCCAATTAATGCAAAACCCAGCGTGAATGCCAGTGGTGAAAACATTTTCCCTTCCACTTTCTGAAATGAGAATATTGGAATTAATGATGTGATGATAATTAATTTTGAAAAGAAAATCGCCTTTCCTAAACCTGTACCGGTCTGTTTGATCCAGCCTGCTTTGGCCATTTTGTTAAATTTCTCCGGACCGTATTTCTTGGCTTTATGGTCGAGCATCACGAAAATTCCTTCGACCATGACGACCGCACCATCGATGATAATCCCAAAATCTACAGCTCCCAGTGAAAGTAGATTCGCACTCATGCCTGCCATTTTTAAACATAAGAACGCAAACAGCAGGGATAAAGGAATGATGATGGAGACAATCAACGTCGTACGCCAGTCTGCCATGAAAATCAAAACAATGACCGTGACCAGGATAATTCCTTCCAATAAGTTGTGCATTACGGTTTCTGTAGTAAAGTCCATCAGGTTATCACGGTCGTAGAACGTGACCATTTTTACATCTTTCGGAAGGATTTTCTCGTTGAGCTCATTAATTTTAGCCTTTACTCCTACCAAAACCTCACGCGGATTTTCTCCCTTTCGCATCACTACAATTCCTTCTACGGTATCATCCTGTTTATTTAAACCCGCCTGCCCCACTCTCGGCAAAGAACTTTCATGCACTTCCGCTACATTTTTTACCAAAACCGGATTTCCGCTCTCATTTTGAATGGTAATATTTCCGATATCTTCATTAGATTGTACCAAACCGATTCCTCGCACAACGTAGGCTTGTCCGTTTTTCTCAATCACATCTCCACCCACATTCAGATTGCTTTTTGTTACGGCTTCAAAAACCTGAGAAGGCGTAAGATTGTATTTATCCAAAGCTCTCGGGTCAATGCTCAGCTCAAAAACCTTATCCTGACCACCGAAAACGTTGATATCAGCCACACCTGGAACGCCTCTCAGCGCACGGTCGATCACCCAGTTTTGTAAAGTCAGTAATTCTCGGGAATCTTTGGTTTTACTTTCCAATGTATATCTGAAAATTTCTCCGGTCGGGCCGTAAGGTGGCTGCACTTCGGGGTCAACCTCATCCGGAAGACTCACATTTCGCAGCTGATTGTTGACCTGATTTCTGGCAAACATATCGTCTACTCCATCATCGAAGAGAATTTTAACAATAGATAGTCCGAACATCGTGGTACTTCTCACACTTGTTTTCTTCTGAACAGGACTCATTGCCAGCTCAATGGGTGTCGTGACAAAACGTTCCACTTCTTCTGCACTTCGGCCATTCCATTGGGTGATGATCACGATTTGGGTGTTGGTGACATCGGGGAAAGCTTCAATGGGCATGTTTTTGAAACTGATAAAGCCCGCAACGGCCAAAACCGCTACCCAAATAAAGGTGAAGGCTTTATTTTTGAGTGAAAACGAAATGATATTTTTAATAAATTTATTCATGCTGAATAGATATTAGATGATAGATTTCAGATAGAAGACTGATACCTAAATATTTAATTGGAAAAACTTTAACTAAGAAACTCGTTGAAATGATTTTAAACACATAAGTCACATTAGCGAATTATATTTTATTTTGCTTAACAGAGCACATTTAGGAAAATCTTTGATTTTCCTAAATGTTTAATTTTCATCTTAGTTTTTCAGTGAACGGTAAATTAGCAACTGATTATTGGTGATGACATTTTCTCCTTCTGCAAGACCTTCTGAAATGTAAGTCACGTCACCGAGCTGTTTCAGAACTTTAATTTCTTTTACTTTAACATCGGTTCTTGATTTAAAAACAACCACAAAACTTCTGTCATCATCAAAAATTACTGCCTTTGACGGAACTGAAAGTGCTGACGCATTCTCAGATTTTGAAACCCTGATGGTCGCTTTACTTTCAGGAATCAACAATCCGTTGGCATTATCCAAAACCACTCTTGCCTGCATCGCATTTGTTTGCGGGTCTATGATTTTAAAGATTTTATCAATTTTTCCGTCAAAAAATTTATCCGGATAAGATAATGTGGAAACCTGCGCCGCCATTCCCAGACTTATTTTATCAATATCAGATTCATTGACATTCATGATGGCCCAAACTTTTGTGGTATTGGCCACATCAAAAATATTTTCGCTTCGGTCACTTCTCAGCTGCATGTCTTTGTTGATGTCTTTGTGAACGATGTATCCGTTGATTGGAGCGAGAACACTGTAGATATTTCCTTTTTTCACATTATAAACGGTACTTACTGCAGACGATCTTTGCATTTGATCCTGGGCTTTCTGCACCTGACTTTTAGCTTCCAAAACATCTCTTTCCGTATTTAGTTTTCCTTCATACATTTCTTTGGCAACGCGAAGATTATTCTGCGCAACCAATAAATCTGTTTTAGCATCACTCACATCTTTCTGAACATCGGCTAATTCTGTACTTCTTATGGTGGCGAGCACCTGTCCTTTTCTCACATAATCTCCAAGTTCAACGTTGACACTCATTACATTTCCGCCAACCAAAGGATAAACGTCGATGTAAGAGTTTCTGTCTGCAGATATTTTTCCGTAAAAACTGTAGGTATCTTCTATGCTTTTAAATTCAACTTTTTCTGTGGTGATCGATTCGAGCATGGTATTGCTCAGTTCAAAACCTTTGGGTGCATCATCTTTCGGTGCTTCTCGTTTAGAACAAGATGTTAAAAAAAGCGAAATAACAAAAGGGATTATCAATTTTTTCATTTAGATTATTATTTTAAACGCAAAGAGCGTAAAGATTTTTTTTTCGTGCTGTTTTAAGTTCGCTGACACGTTCTCAGCAAAAACAACAAAAGTTTATAGTTAATAAAAGATTTTCACCTGTACCAATTGATTGAGCTGTTCTGCAGACTGTATCAGCTCGTTTTTCATATCATAAATCTGGAGAGAAGTTTGGCGGTAACTTTCCATGAAATCTGTAAAATCGATGAGATTGACGTTTCCGTTTCTGAAGTTTTTCAGAATTCCGTTGTAGACTAAGTCTAGATTATCGAGGTCGGTAGATTTAATTTCCAGCAACTGTTCGTACTGATTTTTCCATATTTGGAAAGCTACCTGTACTTTAGTCTCTAAATTCAATTTCTGGAATTCGGCATTTCTCCGGTTTTGCTCAATGGTATAATTGGCTTTCTGCACATTTCCTTTATTTACTTTCCAAAGCGGAATGGGAATTCCAACTTTTAAATTGATCTCGTTTCTGAAAGTTCCCGAGTTTTGATCGTACTCCGCTCCTACATTCAAATCCGGAACATTGAGAGATTTCTGCCATTGTGCATAGAGCTTAGAATTATCAATCAGTTTTAGATTAAACAAATAATCTGCGTTATTCTCAATGGCTTTTCTTTTTAAATCAGATTCATCACCGAAAGGCTGTGCAGCAAGAATTTCTTTTGCTTCTTCATCTGAAATCTGAGGCTCTATATTCTCTGTAATTCCGGTAAGAACTTTTAAATTTTGTTCAAATTCCAAAATATCTTTAGTAATTGCCAGTTTGTCATTATTCAACTGAATGACCATGCTCTGTAATCTCACTTCATCTTTTAACGAAACATTTCCTTTTGCAGACTGTACTTTATACGCCTTCAAAAGATCATTCATATAACCCAATTGCTTATTGGTATTCTCAAGCTTTAGCTTTTCGTAATAAAGATTGTAGTAATTGGTGTGAAGCTGCGTTCTCAGTTCCACAAGCAACTGAGTAAATTGGAGCTGCGCCAAATCTTTATTGGATTTTGCAAAAGCGACTTCATTTTTCTTCTTTCCTCCCATGTAAATCAGCTGCGTCACCTCAAAACCTTTGGCTTTTCCGGCATCTAAAACCTTTCTGTCTTCGGGATTGTAAGCGTTGATGTACCCGCTTATCTGTGGAAGTTCCCAGATTTTAGCCTGCAGAATATCCGCATCAGCAATGTTGATGTTGTACTGCTCGGCAAGAAGCTGAAGATTATTTTGCTGAAAGGCATTTTCGCAATCCAAAAGCGACATTTGCTGTTGCGCCGTCATTATCGAAGATATAACAACAAACAGTCCTGCAATTTTGTTCATTCTCTCAATTTTGATGACAAAAGTGCGGTTGCTCGATTAAAACGACCTTAAAGGAGACTTAAAAAAAAATTAAATTTGAATTTGAACTGCTTTTTGAATCATAACAAGAGGAACTGTAAGATTTTTTCCTAAACCTAGATACTTAACAATATTTTGAAAAAGAAATTTTCTTACTATTTGGAAAATGTTTAGAAAAAAATTGTAAACGCAAAGCGGGAAAAGATTTTTTAAATCTATGGTCAACTTCAAGATATACAAAGCCGTTTCATTTGGCCAGATAAAACAATTTATTGTGGGCAGACGAACTTTTTGTTCTTATCTTATTATTATATTAAAAACCTATTTATTAAAAGTAACCGTAAACTTATTGGTGTGTTCCTCAGGTGAGTTGTATTTGATTTTCGCATTGTGGTATTCCAGGATTCTTTTTGCAATTCGGAGACCGAGGCCTGAGCCCGTGATATTTTGAGAATTATGGCCACGCATGAATGCGTCAAACAATTTGGGCTGTTCTTCTAGTGAAATCGTGCTTCCGGCAGACACAACATCTACGATCAGCTGTGATTCGGTTTCTGTGATTAAAACTTTTGCTTCAGAATCGTCCGAATAGACCGCAGCATTTTTAAACAAATTAATAAATACAATATTGAGCAGTGGCTGAACACCTTTTATGGTAAGAAAAGATTGATCGGAAGTATTTTCCGAAATCAGAAAGTCCATGGTGAGATTCGGGAAACTTTTTTGAACACGCTCGAAAGATTCAAAAATCACTTCATCAATTCGTACTTCTTCATAGATCGTCTGAATATTTTCTTTGTCGAATTTTGTAAGCAGCAAAAGAGAGTTTGTTAAATCTGAAAGTTGGTATACATCTTTCAGCATTTGTTTCAAAGCAGAAAGTGTTTCAGGAGAATGTTGCTCCAGTTTGATTAAATTTTCAAGCTGGAAAGCCATTCTGGTAATTGGAGTACGTATTTCGTGCGATGCACTTGCCGTAAAGTCTTTTTGCGACTGGAAAACATCATTCAAACGAACAATCATCGTATTAAAAGACTTCGCCAGAATGCTGATTTCGTCATTAGACTGCTCAACCTGAATTTGTGTAGTCAGTTTGTGCGCCGTTACTTCAGAAATTTCTTTGTTCAGATCTTCGAGTGGCCGCAAAAATTTCCCCATAAAATAATAGCTGAAAAAACCAATCAGAAGTGTGCAGGTGATGAAAGCGGTAATCAAAAGATATTTAAGATAATCCAGCTTCGACTGTCCGTTGGTATCGAATGCGCTGGTAATGATGTAGTAGTTTTCGCCGTTGATATTTTTCAGAGCGGCATAAACTTCAGGAAATGTATCCTGCTTGTGAACCGCTTTTTTATTATCGACTTCCTTTAATAGTTCATTATCCCACGTAACTTTTCTGTCTTTAATCGTGCTGTAGATGAGTTCCTTTTTAGCATTAAAAATCAAAATTGTTTCATTCAGTAAAACATTGTCAGAGTTTTCATTAAAAAAAATGGGTGCCTCTTCCTCAAAATTTTTAGACTTTGAAATAAAGTTGGTGGTAAAATCCAGTCGACGGACAAACCTTTCCTTAAATTCCTCTTTTCTGAAATCATTAAAGGAAACGTAAATAATAATCAGAACAATACCGAAAAGTAATGAAAACCAAATGCTGAGCGTGAGCGCAATTTTCCTTTTTAAAGACATCTACAAAGGATTTAAGTAATATCCGAAACCAGAACGCGTGTGAATCAATTTAACTTTAAAATCTTTATCTAGTTTCTTTCTCAAAAAATTGATATAAACTTCAACGGTATTGGTATTCGTATTAAAATTATGTTCCCAAACGTTTTCGGTAATCTGCTGTTTTGAAACGGTTCTCCCCTGCGCTTCTGCCAGATAAACCAACAGCTGAAATTCTTTTAAGGTCAAAGCGATTTCGTTTCCGGCTCTGAAAACTTTCTGTTCTGTTTTGTTGATGATCAAATCATCAATTCTTATAATATCCTGGTCTGCAGTATCCGTAGGCACTTTTCTTCTCAGCAACGAATTCATCCGCAACAGTAATTCTTCAAACTGAAAAGGTTTAACCAAATAATCGTCAGCCAATCTTGTGAAAGCATCTTTCTTATCAGACAGATCGCCGTAAGCAGAGATGATAATGATCGGCGTATTTTTATCAAAAGATCTTATCGTCTGGCAAACATCCAGTCCGTTAATCTTCGGAACATTAATATCCAAAAGATACAGATCATAAGAATTGTTTTTTATCTGACGGAGAAAGGTTTCTCCGTCGTAAATTCGGTCGGTGGTAAAACGGTTTGACTCTAAAAACTTACTCAATTCTGCCGAGAGAATGAGATCGTCTTCCAAAAGAAGAATATTCATCAAAGATATATTTACCACGAATTTAACGAAAAAAATAAAGAGGTTGAGAATTGCAGGAGCAGAGAATGGTCTTCAATACATGAAATGTTAAAGTAAATAGTCCGGTGAAAGCTGATGGTTTGAATGTTTTGGTTCTTTAATTATGATTCATTAAAATAATATTAAACTTTTTAAAACGATATAATAGCAAAGACTATTTCTATCAACAACAACGAAAAAGCCTCAGATATTTCTATCTGAGGCTTTAATTATTGGTTTCCCGTTTGCGGAGAGAGAGGGATTCGAACCCCCGGACCTGTTACAGTCAATAGTTTTCAAGACTATCGCAATCGACCACTCTGCCATCTCTCCATTAACTCCGATTGTATCGTTGTTTTTGGTGGTGCAAATATAATACGTTTTTTTGAATCTCCAAAATTTATCTTTCAAAATTTACAAGAAATACCATTTGTACATTGAGAAAGAGTGATTTAATTGACTGAAAATCAAAATTTTTATTTCTTTGCTACACGAACTGCCTTTGTTTTTCTCTTATTCAGTGCAATTTTATTCTGCTTTGTCTACCCTTGCATTTCTGAACGCAACGTAAAACAAAGATTTTTGAATAAAGAACCCTTTATTTTAAGACCTACAAAGGTATTCACTTATTGAAGTTACAAAGTTATACAACCAAAGCTGATAAATAATTTACTTAAGCTTTTCAAAATTAAAAATTCAGGGCAAGAAATTTTAGGCAAAAAAAATCCCGAAGAAATCGGGATGAAAAATGAGCCAACTACGGGACTTGAACCCGTGACCTCTTCCTTACCAAGGAAGCACTCTACCGCTGAGCTAAGTCGGCATTAAAAGAAAAAAATCACGCTGTAAAAGAGTGATTTTTTTTGAGCGGAAGACGAGGGTCGAACTCGCGACATTCAGCTTGGAAGGCTGACGCTCTACCAACTGAGCTACTTCCGCAATTTTGTTTCCAAAACTATTGGTAAACGCTGTGCAAATCTAGGGAAACCCTATATACTTTGCAAGTTTTTTTTCTAATATAAAATGTGGGGAGAGCAGGATTCGAACCTGCGAAGCCGAAGCAACTGAGTTACAGTCAGTCCCATTTAGCCACTCTGGAATCTCCCCAGATATTTTATATTAAATTGAGCCTCCAGAGGGACTCGAACCCACGACCTGCTGATTACAAATCAGCTGCTCTAGCCAACTGAGCTATGGAGGCAATTTAATAAAAACTGAAAGCTATCAGAGAAATCTACTCTGTGCTGCATCAGCAGTTAAAAAAAATCACGCCTGATGCGGTGTGAATTGAGCGGAAGACGAGGGTCGAACTCGCGACATTCAGCTTGGAAGGCTGACGCTCTACCAACTGAGCTACTTCCGCAATTTTGTTTCCAAAATCATTGGTAACGGTTTGCAAATCTAGGAAAAACCTTTTAAACCTGCAAGACTTTTTTTAATATAAAATGTGGGGAGAGCAGGATTCGAACCTGCGAAGCCGAAGCAACTGAGTTACAGTCAGTCCCATTTAGCCACTCTGGAATCTCCCCAGATATTTTATATTAATTGAGCCTCCAGAGGGACTCGAACCCACGACCTGCTGATTACAAATCAGCTGCTCTAGCCAGCTGAGCTACGGAGGCAAAAATTAAAAAAGATTTCAAAAAACGATTGTTCCTTTTTGCGAGTGCAAATATAGAACAGATTTTTTGAAATCTCAAACTTTTTTAGAAACTTTTTTTAATTAATTTTCTATGCTAATTCTTTTTTCTTGATTAACAGTTTCTTAGCTGCGTCTACACATTGGTCTAAACTTTCTTCAAAACTTGTACTTGTCTTTTTTACGACGATATCATCACCCGGAACAACCAAAATAAGCTCAGTCGTCTTATTGGCTTTGTCTGAGTTATTTTCTACTTTTAAGAACACTTTGCATTCCTGAAGCTTGTCATAAAACGTATTAAGCTTGCTTACTTTTTTGTCAACGTGTGACTCTAGCGGTTCGTGTGGAGTTAAGCCGATTGCTTGTACTGAAATCTTCATAATTCTTCTTTTTTAACAGCTCTTGGATGAGCTTGATTAAACACTTTTTTCAACTGTTCTATATTAGCATTCGTGTACACCTGAGTGCTTGCAAGACTAGAATGCCCTAATATTTCTTTTACTTTAGATATCTCTGCCCCATTATCTAAAACATGTGTAGCAAAGCTATGTCTTAGGATATGCGGACTTCTTTTTTGCTTCGAAGTAACAAGACTAAGGTACTTATTAACGACTACATAAACAAATTTTTCACTCAGTTTCTTTCCCTTTTTGTTGACAAAGAAATATTGTTTAAAATCTTCCTGAGGTTTTCTGATCGTCAGATACGTCTTAAGCAGATTGGATAGGTCCGGAGAAATCGGAACATATCGCTGCTTATTTCCTTTACCCAGAATCTTAAGCTGTTCGCCTTCTAAGTTTACACTTTCAAATATTAAGCCACAAAGCTCAGCCTTTCTGATTCCTGTCTGGTACAAAACCTCAACAATACACTTTTCCAGGATGTTATCAACACTGATGAAAACATTATCCTGAAGCGTTTGCATTTCCTCTTTCGACATAGGAATCTGCTTCTCCGCATAAAACTTAAGAGAGGAAACAGTTTCTACGGGAGATACTTCAATTTCACCCAACCTCAGAAGGAACAGGTAAAAACTTCGGAGCGAAGAAAGCTTGCGATTGATACTTCTCTTTGAGATATCATGCTCACTGAGTTCAACTATAAAATTTCTGATTATTTTCTTATCGGCTTTGACAATATTATCGGAGCCTTCAGTTTTAAGATAAAAGGAATAAAAATCATCAAGATCTTTGCGGTAGCTTGTGACTGTATGAGGTGAATACCTCCTTTCGAGCTGTAGATAGTCTAAAAACTTCTCTCGCATAATGTATATATAAAACAAAAATCACTCCTCAAATATAACTATTTAAGAAGTGATTTAGTATGTGTTTAAGAAAATTTCTTAAGCTTGTTCTTCCTTGCTTAATCCTCTTTGCTTATAAGCTGCTTTCAGCCTAGATTGTCTAAGAGTTACAGAAGGCTTAATAAAAGCTTGTCTAGATCTTAATTGACGAACTGTACCAGTTTTATCAAATTTTCTCTTGTATTTTTTTAGTGCTCTATCGATGGATTCACCATCCTTTACAGGTATTATTAACATAATTTACATCTCATTTTGGATTGCAAAAATATAACTTTTTTCTTGATTAGCAAATTTTTCACCAGTAAAATTGATAATAATTCTAAAATTCATGCAAACCCATTTTTAATATGATTGAATTTAAACAAAATATTGTATCTTTGTCTCTACAAAAACATGGGGTTGACTGGTTTCGACAGCAAGACCAATGGGTAAGTAAGCATGCAGAGAACCGTAGTGCGATCTCTTTAATCCCTTGCTACAAACTTTTAACTGGCAACGAAGAGTTCGCTCTTGCAGCTTAATCCGAATAAAGTAAGATTTCAAGCGCTTTCCCGAAGATAGTAAGGAAGCAAGATGTCTCACAAATGCTCTGTTCTGCGGCGTTTGATTCTGAGATATAGTAATGCAGAAATAAGGTTTTGGGAGCTTTGACCAGGACTCGAAAACTTCAGAAGCTAAGGTTTAAGTTGGGTGTTTGCTCTCTGCTTAGGCACGAAAATCAACAGTAAAATAAGCATGTAGAAATCTTATGTATTGCTTGTTTGGACGAGGGTTCGAATCCCTCCAACTCCACTTAAAACCCTGTAAATTAGAATTTACAGGGTTTTTATTTTTTTGATACTATTTAGATGATACCTGATTATAGTTAAAAAACACCCACAGCTTCATCAAACAATTATCATTTTTCAAGATCATTCGATTCCTTTTTATTTGCTATGCTTAAAATACACCTCGAGCATACTGCCATTCGGATAATAAAACAAATAACGTTTTGTTCGTTTTTTTTAAAAATATTTTTACAACGATCTTGTTAGATTGTCATGTACTATAGAAAACATCAATAAAAATCTGCTACAGAAAATTATACTTTTGTAGATAGTAAATAATTACCTATTGAATCTAAAAAAACAAATTTTAACAGAACTTGAAATCGAAAATTCCTTTACTATAAAAAGGGTAGAAAATCTAACCTCTGAAACTCTTCATCCAAAGAGACTAATTTTTAACCGAATAATCTTAATAGAAGATGGATCAGGAAATATGATTGTAGATGGTACCTTTTACAGATTAAATCAGAAAAATGTGTTTTTGATCGCAAAAGGACAAATTCTACAATTTGAAAAATCTTCGACGTATTCCGGGTATAATTTGGTTTTTGGAGATTGCTTTTGGGAAAAAACGCCTAAAAGCGCCAGCAATTGCAAAGCCGTACTATTTAATAATATATCAGCCAACCAACTTTTAGAGCTCAATGAATCGGAACTCAATGAATTTTCATCTCTGCTCAATATTCTTTTAAAAGAGTATTTATCCGATGATTATATAAATAAGATGGATGCCCTCGCAGCTTACCTTAAAATTATTATGATTAAATTGGCCAATGTCAAAATGACAGATGAAGCTGCCTTCAACAGCCAGGATTATATGGCATACCGTAGTTTTATGGATCTGATCAGTGCAGAATTTCATGTTTGCCATTCCGTAAACAAGTACGCTGAAAAATTGAATTTGACCGCTCGAAGACTTAGTGAACTTTGCAAAAGATGCAGCGGTCTAAATGCCAAAGAAATTATAAACGGACAATTATTATCAGAAGCAAAGCGGTCTTTACAGTTTGGATCCAGCCCTGTCAAAGAAATAGCGTACAACCTTAATTTTAATACACCTGAAGAGTTTAGCCATTTTTTTAAAAAATATGTGAAAATCTCTCCGCTTGAGTATCGAAACCAATATCTTAACCTGGGGAAATAGTGTGGTTTTTGACATTACAAAAGTATTTATTCGCATTTACTGAGATACGAAAGCCAATTACTTTTGTAAAAAACAATTACATATGTCATTATATAATTTAAAACAGATTGCAGGCATCGCTATTCCAGACAGTGCAATAGCAAAACAGGCCACTGAGCTTTTGCTGGAACATGGAACAGAATTCATCTACAACCATTCAATGCGTGTATTCTTATTTTCGTCTCTGAATGCTAAGCGTAAAAATTTACAGCATGATACCGAACTTTTATACGTCGCTTCTGCATTTCATGATTTAGGTCTTGTTCCGCACTACAGCAGTGAAGATTTGCGTTTCGAAGTGGATAGCGCCAATGCAGCAAGAAACTTCTTAAAAAGTCACGGAGTTCAAAAAGAAAAGCTTCAATTGGTATGGGATACTATCGCATTACATACTACTATAGGTATCGCTGAACATAAAGAAAATGAAGTGGCCTTGATGTATTCCGGAGTAGGATTAGATGTAATGGGAGAAGATTATGAGCATCTAAGTCAGGAAAATAGGGAGGAAATTGTTGCAGCATTCCCACGGACTGATTTTAAAAAGAAAATAATTCCAACATTTTTCAGCGGATTTGAGCATAAGACAGATACCACATTTGGAAATATTAAAGCTGATGTATGTGCTTTTATGATCCCTAATTTCAAAAGAAAAAATTTCTGTGATTGTATATTACATTCTCCCTGGAGCGAATAACAGCAACCAATTATCACGATATGCCATTCGCCGGACCGGTGAATGGTTTTTTTGTCATCCATCATTTCAACAGTTATTATCTGTTTGATTTCAATTAATAACTAATATCTCCCTCAACTAAATAGTAATCTTGTTAATTATCTGATGGGGTTCAGGTTATTTGTAGCTTTTTGATCAAGACTCGAAAACTTCAGAAGATAAGGTTTAAGCTGGATGTTTGCTCCCTGCTTAAAAAAGATATAAACGGCTTCATCAATTTACTGAATCCTTGGTGCGATGTATGAATCAGATTTAAATGTCCAAAAACATTCTACCATATAGCTGATAGATACTTATTTTCGGATTTTGAATTTTCTCTATCTCAGCATCATTACATACAAAATCAAAGGCCTCCTATAGGAAGCCTTCGAAACACCAAATCACAAAATATTAATATGAAAAATATTTATTTATAAAGCTGTTGCAGTATACGTTACTGTTTGCGTATACGTTCCGGCCGGTTTACCTAAGATATCAGAAGATGATGATTTCGACGCTGGAATAGTGTAGTCCAGATTCAACGTTAATGCGCTTCCAAGCGGAGCATTTGATACTAAAGTTTGATCAGTTTCAGATAAAACAACAGGTGTTTTTGTTCCTCCCATGCTTCCGGCAGCCGCAGCAGCCTTGATTGTCAAAACATTGACTGGGATTAAGTTCGTTCCATTGACAAAACTTCCACCTCCTGCTTTTACTTTAACATTAAAGTTCTTCGTTGAAGTAATTTTCAAAGAGTTGGCTTTAGTAATCGTTTGATCAGAGTTGTAATCTGCCGCAGTCGCATAGTTAAAGTCAACTGTATTACCGATGGCAGTACTTCCGCTGTCTATAGAGATTACATCTTTCAGGGTAATGTTTACCGTTGTGGTTGC
>NZ_LMAH01000007.1 GCF_001507335.1 Chryseobacterium sp. JAH
TTAAAGTTCTTCGTTGAAGTAATTTTCAAAGAGTTGGCTTTAGTAATCGTTTGATCAGAGTTGTAATCTGCCGCAGTCGCATAGTTAAAGTCAACTGTATTACCGATGGCAGTACTTCCGCTGTCTATAGAGATTACATCTTTCAGGGTAATGTTTACTGTTGTGGTTGCGGTAGTATTTTGAGCTTGAACATTGTTAGTTCCTAATATGATGGCTCCGATAGTTAAGGCTGCGATTGCGAATTGTTTTGTCATGATATTAATCTTTTATTTTATTTCTTATTTAATTGTTCTCTTTTGAACACTACAAATCTACGGCAGCGATAAAAGTTTCTTTGTAGTAGAAAATGGAAGTTCATGTAGTAAAATAACTACAGGATTATTAATTAGGTTTAAATAGAAAACCCCCAACACTTAGAAAGTGTTGAGGGCCTATTTAAATTGCTGTTATTTCTATTATAAAGCTGTTGTAAAATAATTACCGTTTGCGTATAATTTTTCTTAGGTTTTCACAAAAAATATTTATATCATGGTTTCTTGAGATTGTACACAATGTCGGTTTATGAACAGAAACTTTTAACATTTAACATTACTTATCCTTTAATTTTGATTTCACTCCCAATTAACAGACCTATTCTTTCCCCAAGTTTCTATTTCTATCCCTTTTTCATACTTAGAAACTATATAGCAGGAGTGATGTTATTGCGAAAAATAAAAATAGGAATTGCCAAAGAACAGGAATTTGTGCTTCGCAACTGGAGTTATTATTAGTTGCAGACCAAAATAAAATATAAGCTGAAAAAGCCGGTATCGAATTGATCATCGGATAACTCATAAAAATAACGAGGGTGCCTGTACACCCGCAGGGTGAGGTCATGAACACTCACTAAATACTGAGTATATACAACGGCGTGGGTTCTTTTTTTACCTCAACGACAGGCTAAGAAAAGAGAATAGTTAATGGAGAAAGATAACGGATAGTGCGTTTCAATTTTTTGCTGAGCTAATGCCAAAAGATTGTCTACCCGGCAAAAGGTTCTTGTTTACGGCTAAAAAGAATTCAATTTCCTACACTCTTTTTTCATTCACACATACCACAACTTTCACCTCATCTTAAAAAAGGCACAGTATATGCTAATACTAAAATATAACACCCAAAAAAAAATTATTATGAGAAGTTTACTATGGTTAGTCGCAGTCATTTGTATTATCGTATGGCTATTAGGTATGCTGAATGTCGTACCGGGAATTGGTACAAGTTCACTAGTACATGTATTATTAGTAATTGCTATTATCGTAGTACTTTACAACATTATCAGCGGCAGAAAACCGCTTGATTAAAAACTAAAACTATTAAAGAAAAAAATACCAACAGATCCTGTTGGTATTTTCTTTTGAAAGTAAAAAAGTAAAAAATTAAAATATATTCTAGTATCCTTCATTCTGCACCAGGTAGCCAGGAACACTTGATGCACCATCAATCGCAGACTGAGGAATCGGGAATAATCTTTTTCTAGGATCGGAATTGGTTTTGGATGTGTAAACATCCTCGTAATGCCCGAATCTGATCATATCTGTTCTTCTGGAATATTCCCAGTAAAATTCAAATCCTCTTTCACGGTACAGCAAATCAAGATTAATTGAAGTTAAGGCCGGCGGAGTTACGCTCGGACGTGCCGTTCTTGAAGCTCTTACCAGATTAACATCCTGTAAAGCCGCTCCTGCATTTCCTTTTCTCAGCTGAGCTTCTGCTCTCATCAGGTAAATATCTGCTAAACGCAGCAGGACAATATCAGCATTCCCTCTGTTTCTTCCTGTGTCAGACGTTCTGCTGAACTGGTATTTTGAAACTCTGTAACCATCCGTATAATCTTTGTTATTCGGATTTTCAAGATCAATATCCAGAGTGTGATTTACATAGTTTACAAAACCATTTCTCTGCTCAATAATCGGGTAGATTTTGTATTGTCCGGTTATCTCATCAATTTTAAATGGCTGTCCGTTTGAAGCATTTCTCAGTCCCCATTGAACTCCTCTCTGAATCCCCCTGTTGATTTCATATGTAGAACCATTCACAAGGAAATAATGATTTGAATCATTCGCAGGAGTAACTCCCGTTAAATTCTGCAAATTCTGTGGCACTGTAAAGTTTTCTTTATAAAATCTGGCATCCGCCTGAGCAGGATCTGTACTTCCGTACGCCTGAACCCAGGTGTTATAAAAATCAGAAGTGATGGCTGGTCCGTCTGTTCCGTTGGCTTTCGGGAACGCTGCCAATGGATATTGACTCCCAGATAAAGACCAATACCCTAATCTGTTGTGCGAAGTATTAAGATCCTGACGCTGATCAATTGCAAAAACCAATTCTTTATTGGAGTGGTTGTTATCATCAAAAATCGCAAAGTATTCGGGAGACAGTGTAAATGAACCTGAAGTAATAACCTTATTCGTGTATTCTATCACTTTATCCATATCGGTTGCCGAAAAAACCGGCGTTCCGTAAGGATTTCGGTAAACTCCTGCATTAAGGTAAAGTTGCGCCAGGAAACCATTCACCGAAGCCTGAGACATTCTTCCCGGACCTTTTGAATTGTCAAGAACATTTACTACTGCAAGAAATTCACTTTCGATATAAGTAATTGCTTCCTGTTTTCTTAAGATCTCCGAATTTTGACCGCTGTTATCTTTTTTAAATGCAATCCCCCAATAATCAAGCATCAACATATTATAATAAGCTCTCAAAGCACGCATTTCAGCAACTCCTCTTGCCGCATTTGCATCTGTTGCCGCTAATGGCTGAAGTTTCTCAATGGCCGTCACCGTTCTCGAAATCATCAATCTCATGGCATCCCAAGTCTGCTGTACCACAACATTCGTGGTTGTGGTTGTATGTTGGTGAAGCTCGATATATTTCCCTCCGTCATACCAATCGTTTCCACTTCCTCTTGGCGGAAGAATCGCCTGATCTGAACTGATTAACTGAAGTCCATAATTTTTGGTATGGGTAAATGCATCGGGAAGCGGACCGTAGGCAGCAGCAATAAAAGATTCTACAGGTGTAGCAGTTATTGCCTCCAATGATTCATCGATTACCTGTTCATCCAGATTTGTACATCCTACTGCAACGAGAGTACTTAAGCTCAATATTGAGATTAAAAATTTATTTTTCATTTTTTCTTTTTTTAAATAATTAAAATGCTACGTTTACACCAAAAACAAAGCTCCTTGCTTTAGGATACGTTGCGTAATCAATCCCGAACGACTGAATTCCTCCCTGAGAAAGCCCCGTATTGATCTCCGGATCAAAACCTGAATATTTGGTGATGATAAACAGATTCTGAGCTGTTACCGAGAATCTGATGTTTCTGATATGCTCACCAATTCCCAGAAATCGAGGATTTAAATTATACCCTAAAGTAGCGTTGTTTAATCTTAAGAAATCTCCTTTTTCCAGATATCTTGTAGAGATTGCATTGGTGTTGTTTAAGCTTTCATTAGGAAACTGAGTTGCAGCATCTGTAGTATTCTGAGAAATTCCCAGTCTCCCTCTTGAAAATAAAGTAGATGCAGTGTTGTTATAAATCATATTCCCTGCTACTCCATTGAAATTTAGCCCTAAATCAAAATTTTTGTAAGCTGCTTTCAGATTGATGTTGTACGTGAAATCCGGTAATGCACTTCCAGCCGCTACCCTGTCGTTATCTGTGATGATACCGTCTCCGTCTACATCTCTGAAAATGTTTGTACCATTGGCATTGATCCCTAAAAATTCTCTTACGTAAAATGTTCCGATTGGCTCATTATTGACATATCCGTTGATTACCGCATTAGTTGTTCCCGGACCTTGAGCTTCACCCGTAGAAATTACTTTGTAGGGAGAATCTGTTACTTTGTTTTTAATGAATGACATGTTTCCGCCAACGCTGTAAGTGAAAGCTTTGCTTGTATCACTATTATAATTCAGCGTAAGTTCTAAACCTGTATTTTTGATCTTCATATTTGAGATATTCTTCCACATCGTCGCAGCCGGTTCTACAGGATCTACAGTATTTATTACTGAAATAACATTATCAGAAATTTTATTGAAGAAATCAACAGTACCCGTTAATCTGTTATTTAAAATTCCAAAGTCTAATCCAACATTGGTTTGGGTGGTTACCTCCCATTGAAGATCAGGATTGTCAGCTCTTACCAGATAAACTCCTACGGGATAATTTCCGCTGTCGTTCAGAGGGTAAGTTGCCTGTGCAGTTCCGTTGGAATCAGCCTGATAACTTCGTTTTGTTACTTTACCCGGGATTTCCTGATTTCCTGTTTTACCCCAGCTTGCTCTCAATTTCAAATTATTGATTGTGCTTATGTTTTCCATGAAGCTTTCTTTAGAAATATTCCATCCTGCAGCAACAGAAGGGAAAAAGCCATACGTGTTATTGGCTCCGAATTTAGAAGATCCGTCTGCTCTTAAGGTAGCAGTTAAGAGATATTTATCCTGAAAATCATAATTTAACCTTCCAAACCAAGACTGCAATTCATTTTTGTTGGCAACGATCGTTGTGGTCTGGTTGGCCGCTCCTGCTGCAGGAATCTGATATTGCGGCTCGATTCCGTTGAGTGGGAAATTCTGATAATACCAACCTCTCGATGTCAACATTAATTTCTGATAAGAATGTCCGGCCATTACATTAAAATCATGGTCGCTGATTTTAAATCTATAGGTTAAAGTATTCTCTAAAAGCGTGTTGTTGTTTGAGTAATTGCTTAGGTTTAAAGTTCCGATTTCCAAAGGAATCGCATTCGGAATATTCTGAATTACTCTTTCTGCTGTAGAATAATCAATTCCTAAATTCACCTTATAAGTCAACCCCTTAATAATTTCTACCGAAGGAGAAATGTTGGCTAAAATCCTGTTGTTTGTAGTATAATCTTTATAAATTTCACGACGAATCAGCGGATTGAAAGCACCATTATTGAACACCGTTGTTGGCGAACCATTGGTATAAGCCGGATATGTAGGATTCCAGGTAAGCATCGTAGAAACTACATCTGTCGCATTGGGTCTGTTATTTTCAGTTCTTGTTCCGTTTAAGTTAAAATCAATATTAACTCTTCCGTCAAATGCTTTTTGTGAAACATTTACACGTCCGGAATATCTTTTCAGATTACTGTTATACAGAATTCCTTCCTGATCTTCATATCCTAAAGTTGCATAATAATTTGAAGTATCTGTTGCTCCTGATGCTGAAAAATTCACATTTTTAGAAACACCTGTTCTTGTTAATTCATCCTGCCAATCAGTGTTTCCTCCCATATCGTCTAATTTTCCTCCGGCAGCAACAACCTGTCTTCTGAATTCGTCTGCACCAAAAACATTCATTTTTTTGGCAAGATTGGAAATCGTAAGGTTGGAAGAAAGATTCATCTGAGTTCTTCCTTTTTTCCCTTTTTTAGTGGTGATAATAATAACTCCATTTGCTCCTCTTGCTCCATAGATTGCAGCTGCAGAAGCATCTTTTAAAATATCCATCGATTCTATATCATCAGGATTAATGAAGTTCATCGGGTTATTAGCGGGTCCGGTGGTACTGTTATCAATTACAAAACCGTCGATTACGTAAAGCGGTGTAGTACCTGAACGTAAACTCCCAACTCCTCTGATGATAATATTTTGGTTAGCCCCGGGTTCACCACTTATATTGGTAACATTTACTCCGGCAATTTTTCCCTGAAGTAACTGACCCACATTCGCAACCATCCCTTTATTGAAATCTTCACTTTTTACAGATCCTACAGATCCGGTAACATCAGATCTTTTCTGACTTCCGTATCCCACCATTACCACCTCTTCAATATCTTTCAATTTGCTCTCATCGTTGATAGTATCGGATTCTTTTTTTTGCGCAAATGTTAAACTGACACAACTCATCAAAACAGTCGGCACGAGATAAATACGTTTCATTCTTTTTTTGTGCAAAATTAGGATCGTCGAAGGCCAGAATATGTTAATTAAGCTTTAACAAATGAATATAAATAAGTTAATGCAATGTGAATTTTACTGCTAAAAATTAAATTTATATCAACTTTTACCCGAACATATTTTATAATAAACTTTTAATCAACACACTACCCGTTAACATTAGGTTTCTCATTTTCAAATCCTCTTTCCCGAATCTATTTATGAGTAATTTTGCCCCCTAATTTCACATTAATTAAAATTATCAAAAATTCAATCATTATGAAATTTTATTCCACATTTGCTAAAGCTAATAAAGCTATACTGTTTACTTTGCTTCTTTTTACAACAATAATTAAAGCACAGACCCAGAAACCTCTTAATATTATTTTTATGATTGGTGACGGCATGGGTGTTTCTCAGGTCACTTCAGCGTTCTATTTTGGAAATTCAGAACCCAACTTTCAAAAATTTAAAATTGTAGGACTTTCAGAGACTTCTTCTACCAGCGACTGGGTTACAGATTCTGCCGCCGGAGCAACCGCTTTATCAACAGGTGAGAAAACCTACAAGCGAGCAATCGGTGTCAATAAAGACTCCATAGCACTTCCAACTATACTTGAACAGCTTCAGAAAAAAAATTACCAGACCGGATTAGTAAGTTTAACCAGCATTACTCACGCAACACCTGCTTCGTATTATGCACATGTAAAAGACAGAGACCTTCATGAAGACATTGCGCTTGATTTGGTAAAGGCCAACGTGAATTTCTTAGCTGGCGGTGGTCTGAAATTTTTTAACAAAAGAAAAGACGGCAAAAATCTTCTGAATGAATTTAAAAAACTCAATTATAATATAGATACCGTTAAACTTTCAAAACCCATTCAAAATAAAAACAACTTTTATCTCTTGGCACAGGACGAGCTTCCCAATAAAGTTCAGGGAAGAGGTGATTTTCTTCCGGAAGCTACACAGACTGCTTTAGATTATTTATCAAAAAATAAAAAACCTTTCTTTCTAATGGTGGAAGGTTCATTCATCGATTGGGGTGGCCACGCGAAGGATGGTGAGATGATGGTAAAAGAAGTTCTTGATTTCGACAAAACGATTGGTGTGGTCATGAAGTTTATCAAAGAAAACCCAAACACACTCTTGGTCGTTACAGCAGATCACGAAACCGGCGGTGCAAGCATCGGAAAATTCATGGAAAAAGATTCGACAGGAAAAGAAAAGAATATTAAAGGCAAAGTACAGATTAATTTTATTGACAATCAGCACACTGCGGCTCTGGTTCCTGTTTTTGCGATGGGGAAAAACCAGGAACTCTTCTCCGGAGTCTATCCGAACAACACTATCTATCATAAACTTGTGGAAGCGTTGAAAGAATCAGGAGTTCACATTAAATAATCAAACTAAAAATTCAAATATAATGTCGTTTACATACAACATAAGTCTGTTCTGTCTACTTTTACTAGGACTAAAAATTTCGGCACAGACCCCGAAAGCCCACTCTCACAATGATTACGAACAGAAAATTCCGTTCTGGTACGCTTTGGGAGCCGGCGCACAATCTATTGAAGCCGATGTTTTTCTTGAAAACAACGAACTATTTGTCGCCCATGATCAAAAAAATATTTCAAAAGAAAGAACTTTTGAAAACCTGTACTTAAAACCCATCGAACAAGTTATTGACCTTAAATTAAATTCAGATCAACCTGTTCAGATTCTGATTGATATTAAAACCGATGCAAAGACTACACTTCAAAAAATCGTTTCTGAAATCCAAAAGCATCCTAAACTCAGCAATCAGAAAACATTCAGTTTTGTTATTTCCGGAAATCAACCTAAACCTGAAGACTTCACTTCCTATCCTGATTTCATAAGATTTGATTACCAGAAAGTAATAAATCTCACGCCTGAACAATGGGAGAAAGTAGCTTTGCTAAGTTTAAATTTCAAACAGTATTCAAATTGGAACGGAAAAGGCGGATTGACAGAAGCAGACCTTCCCAAACTAACAAAGATCATTAAAGAAGCTAAAGCTTTTAAGAAGCCCATTCGGTTTTGGGCAATTCCTGATTCTAAAACTTCATGGGAATTCTTCACCAACAATGGTGTGGATTACATCAATACCGATAAACCGAAAGATTGCGTTGAATACATTTCCACTTTACCCTCGCGAACATTTAAAAACAATTTATTCTCAGAAGTTTACACTCCGAAATTCCTTTATGAAAATAAAAATATCCCTGTCAAAAATGTAATCTTACTGATTGGTGACGGAAACGGATTATCGCAAATCTCTTCGTCAGTTTTAGCGAATAAAGGTCAGCTGACTTTAACTCAACTGAAAAATATCGGTTTAATTAAAACGTCTTCCACAGATAATTTCTCAACAGATTCTGCAGCCGGAGCGTCAGCTTTTGCAACAGGAAAAAAGACAAAAAACAGATTTATCGGGGTAGATCCTGATGGAAAAACCATCCAAAATATTAGTGAAATTTTATCGAAAAAAGGATTCAATACAGGAATTATCACCACAGATGAAATCGTCGGCGCAACACCTTCCGCATTCTACGCCCACCAAAAAGACCGGGGAATGGAAAAAGAAATAGCCGAAGATTTAATAAAAAGCAAACTGACATTCTTCGCTGCAGGAGGAAAATCAAAAGTCTTCCCACTCCCAAAGTTTACAATTTCTGAAACACCACAAGATATCTCAAAGAGCAAAGCTGACCGTTTAGCTTATTATATTTCTGACCATGGTGTACCTTCGGTTTTGAAAGGCCGCGGAAATTTACTTTCCGAACTGGTAGAAAACGGATTGCATTTCTTACATTCGAAAAAGAAACCTTTCTTTATGATGATTGAGGCCGCACAGATTGACAGCGGTGGCCACAGCAACAATACCGGAACCATAATCACTGAAGGAATAGATTTTGACAGAGCCATCACAAGAGCAGTACAGTTTGCCGACGAAAACCCTGGAACATTGATTGTGATCACTGCAGATCACGAGACTGGTGGTTTCAGCATTCCTCACGGAGACCTGCAGTCTCAAACAGTTGAAGGAGATTTTACCACTGATGATCATTCAGCAACCTTAATCCCCGTTTTCTCGTATGGCCCGAAATCTGATACATTCACTGGTGTCTACGAAAACAACGAAATTTTTCACAGAATTTTGAAGGCCTTGAACATTCAGTAGAAATTAAAAGAGAAACCTAACAAACAATAAAAGCAAAATATTAATTTAGACAATTCATTAGACTTTAAAAATCCAGTTTTCATGTATATTTTAATAAAAATTTAAACTAAAAAGTTTTGATAATTAAAAAATAAAATATCAAAACCCACAATCCGATTTAATTTAAAATATAAAACACTGAAAACTAAAATACTAAAGCCTGAGACAATAAAATAAGCGGTATTGGTCGACAAAAAAGACTAAAAAAATGTTTTATCGTAAAGAATTTTATATATTTGCACAATCTAACAATTAAAAAAAATAATTTACTATGTCAGACATTGCATCAAGAGTAAAAGCTATCATCGCTGATAAGCTTGACGTTGAAGAAACAGAGGTAACTCCAGAGGCTAGCTTCACAAATGATTTAGGAGCTGACTCACTTGATACCGTTGAGTTAATCATGGAATTTGAAAAAGAATTTAACATTCAAATCCCTGATGACCAAGCAGAAAAAATTACTACTGTAGGGCACGCTATTGCTTATATTGAAGAAGTAGTAAATAAATAATATTCTTCAACAAAGAAAATTTAGAAAGTTTATGGAATTAAAAAGAGTAGTTGTAACCGGTTTTGGCGCCTTAACACCCATCGGTAATAATGCGAATGAATACTGGGAAAGCCTGTTAAAAGGTGAGAGCGGAGCCGCTCCGATTACTCTTTTTGATGCCACAAACTTCAAAACAAGATTTGCTTGTGAGGTGAAAAACTTCGACCCATTGGATCATTTCGATAAGAAAGACGCCAAAAAAATGGATCGTAACACTCAACTTGGTATGGTAGCTGCCCGAGAGGCAGTTGCTCATTCAAGGATTATGGAAGACAATGTAGATAAACACAGAGTCGGAGTTATCTGGGGATCTGGAATTGGTGGCTTAGAAACTTTTGAAACTGAGGTTTTAGGATGGGCAAACACTGACATTCCAAGATTTAATCCATTTTTTATTCCAAAAATGATTGCGGACATTACACCGGGACATATCTCTATAGAGTATGGTTTCCACGGTCCCAATTATACTACTGTTTCTGCTTGTGCATCATCTGCAAACGCATTGATTGATTCCAAAATGCTGATCCAGCTTGGAAAGGCAGACGTTATTGTTTGCGGAGGCTCAGAAGCTGCCGTTACAGCAAGTGGCGTTGGCGGTTTCAATGCAATGATGGCACTTTCGACAAGAAATGATGATCCTCTTACTGCTTCAAGACCTTTTGACAAAGACAGAGATGGTTTTGTATTGGGTGAAGGTGCAGGAGCAATCATTCTTGAAGAATATGAACACGCTGTAAAGCGCGGTGCAACAATATATGCAGAATTATTGGGTGGTGGTATGAGTGCAGATGCACATCATATGACAGCACCACATCCTGAAGGTTTAGGAGCTTACTTAGTAATGAAAAATTGCTTGGAAGATGCCGGATTAACTGCTGATGAAGTAGACCATATCAACATGCATGGTACCTCTACTCCATTAGGAGATTTCGCAGAATCTAGCGCAATATCAAAATTATTTGGTGAGCACGCTTACGACATTCAGATTAATTCTACAAAATCAATGACAGGTCACCTTTTGGGTGCTGCCGGAGTTATTGAAGCTATTGCTGCTTTGGGAACTATTATTCACGGTATTGTTCCTCCTACTATCAATCATTTTACAGATGATGAAAAAATCGATAGCCGATTAAATTTCACATTCAATAAAGCGGTTAAAAAAGATGTGAAAGTAGCTATGAGTAACACTTTCGGGTTTGGTGGGCACAACGCTTGCGTTCTATTCAAGAAAATCTAATTATTACTGAATGGAGTTACAGAAATACTTTTCTAAATTCCTTCTCAAACAAAGAAAAAAAGTATTAACGGAAAGAGATTATTTCCTGAGTATTGAGCTTAATAAAATTTTAGGCTTACCTGTTCAGAATATTAACTTTTACCGCGAAGCTTTTTCTATTAAAAATTCTTCTAAAAATCAAGACAGTAACTACGAAAGACTTGAGTTTTTGGGAGATTCTGTTTTGGGTACAATTGTTTCATGTCATTTGTTCAGCACTTATCCTAAGGGTAACGAAGGATATATGACACAGATGAAATCTAAAATTGTAAATAGGAAGAATCTGAATAAATTAGGAGAAGATTTAAAACTTACCGATCTTTTACAAAAAAATAACAATTCTGCTGCTTTAGGAGAAAATATCTCAGGAAATCTCTTCGAAGCACTAGTGGGAGCTGTTTACCTTGACTTTCAATACGATACATGCAAAAAAATCGTACTGGAAAGACTTCTTACGCCTTCAGAAATCAACAAGCTTGAAAATAAAATTGTGAGCTACAAAGGTCTTCTGCTGGAATGGAGTCAAAAGAAAAAGCTCAACATCAAGTACGAAACTTGTGAAGAAATTCAGGTGAACAAGAGTATTGTTTTCCGGTGTCACGTGTGGTTAGGTGATGAAAAAATTGCCAATGCTACCGAAACTTCAAAAAAGAAAGCTGAAGAAAAAGCGGCACAGAGAGCATTTTATATTTTAAATAAAAAAGAAAATATACTTGGAAATCCAAAAACTGTATGATCTTGGCGATATAGAATTTGAAGATATTACCATAGGATTGGTAAGATTAGCTAAAAATATACCCGATCACGAGTTTTTTTTTAAAATAAATCAAAGTAATGATCTTACATTTTCCAGAATTAAAGATCTTGTATTTCACGGTGTTTACTACGATTATTATTTTCCGAGATTCGAAGCATATCACAAGTTTACAAAGACTTGCTTCACTTTTATTTCAAACAAATCTTCAGAAAGTAAACTAAAAAAGTTACAAACTGAGCTCTTCTCAGAAGAAGAAAACATTAAATTTTTATTAAATAATCAGGTAGAAGTAGAATATATTCTGCACAGTCCGGAACAATTCACTGATTTTTCCGTAATTTTGCTGCCTGAAAATCTTGTGTTTCCAATTCAAGATTACAATCTGAGTTCTGAAGAAGAACTATATCAAATAATACAGTATTATGAATAAGTATTTAAAGAAGACAAAAATTATCGCAACGCTTGGACCCGCTTCCTCTTCAAAGGAAGTAATGTTAGGATTGATGAAAGCTGGTGTTGACGTATTTAGAATAAATTTTTCACACGCAGATTACGACTTGGTTCGTACCAATATTCAAAGCATCAGAGAACTTAATAAAGAATACGGGTTTTCCGTTGGTATTCTAGCCGATTTACAGGGACCAAAATTGAGAGTTGGTGTTGTAAAAGAAGGTTCATATCTTAATCCAGGTGATGTTTTAACATTTACAAATGAAAAGATTGAAGGAGATTCTACAAAAGTTTACATGACGTATCAACAATTTCCTCAAGATGTAAATGTTGGGGAAAGAATTTTGATTGATGATGGTAAATTGGTTTTAGAAGTACTTGAAACCAACAAAATAGATACGGTAAGAGCTAAAACAATTCAAGGTGGACCCTTGAGCTCTAAAAAAGGAGTTAATCTTCCAAACACCAATGTTTCGCTTCCTGCACTGACAGAAAAAGACATTTTGGACGCCAATTTCATGCTTGACATGGAGGTTGACTGGATTGCGCTATCATTTGTACGTCATGCACAAGATATCATCGATTTGAAAGAATTGATGTCCAAGCATCCAAAAGGTAAATTGAAAACACCGATCATTGCAAAAATTGAAAAGCCGGAAGGAGTGAAAAATATTGATCAGATTCTCTTGGAGTGTGATGCAATTATGGTGGCTCGTGGAGATCTTGGTGTAGAAGTTCCTATGGAGGAAGTTCCTGCGATTCAGAAAACATTGGTTGAGAAAGCAAGATTCTATTCTAAACCGGTAATTATCGCTACTCAAATGATGGAAACGATGATCAACAGCTTAACTCCGACAAGGGCTGAAGTAAATGACGTTGCCAACTCAGTACTTGATGGTGCCGATGCGGTAATGCTTTCAGGGGAGACTTCTGTGGGAAGATATCCTATTCAGGTAGTTGAAAATATGGCGAAAATTGTTCAGAATATTGAGAAGACGAATTTTTACCAACATAAAAATGAACCAATCGAAAAGGACTTCAACTGTATCGACGAAAGATTTATTACGAACAGAGTTTGTCTTGCAGCAGTAAGAATTGCTAAGAGCACGAATGTTTCTGCGATCGTTACTCTAACAAATTCAGGTTATACAGCGTTTCAGATTTCTGCTCACAGACCGAATTCTCACATTATTGTTTACAGCTCAAACAGGAGAGTAATCACGATGCTGAATTTACTTTGGGGAGTTCGTGCTTACCATTATGATATGAACAAATCTACTGATGAAACAATTATTCAGGTGAATATGTTGACCCATAATCACGGTTATATTGAGACTGGAGATTTTGTCATCAACATCAATGCAACACCATCTTACGAAGGCGGAAAAACAAATACTTTGAGATTAACAACGATTTAATCCTAATGACATAAAGCAAAAACTCCCGAGAATTCTCGGGAGTTTTTTGTTATTTCTTTTCCAGTAATGGCAAAACAATTCTTTTGATTGTAGAAGTATCATCCTTCCATTGAGGGTATTCTTTATTATCTTTCCAATTGGTTACCAATTGCACTTCTCCGGAATTATTTAAAACGATATACTTCGACATATCCGTAATAACCTCATATTGACTCGGCGTGATTTCTTTTACAAAATCTTTATATTTTCTACCGTTTTTCTTTTCTCTATCTTTTAAAATAACAATCTTCGCCTCGGGATAATCTTTAAGTACATAATCTACTGCACTTTTTATTCTTTCACTTCCTTCATTATCCATAAGAAGAACATACGAGTCGACGTTGTAAAATTTTTCAATCTTCTTAAAATTCGGCAGGTGGTAAAGACAAGGCTGGCACCAGCTGGCAAAAGTGAAAAAAATCGTATTTCTTTTATCTGAGTTTTTTGCTAAACACTTTAAATCCTCAGTACCTACTTTATAAATATTGAAGTCAGATTTTTTCAACCCACACTTTTCTTCTTGAGAGAAGGCATTCTGTGCAATGATAATTCCAACTAGAATAACAAATTTTTTCATATATTAATTTAAATATTACTGAAAAATAGCTAATTAAATCTAAAAGTCAGGAATTAAATTAAAGAATTATTTCCCTAAAATAGTCTTCGCCGTAACAAACTCTTTTAAAGCCAATAATGAAAGCTCTGTTCCATATCCTGAGGTCTTTGTTCCCCCAAATGGGAAACGTGGGTCAGAACTGGTCATTCTGTTGATATTTACCGTTCCGGATTCTAATCCATCAATGAAAAATTGCTTACGCTCTGTATTTTTAGTCCAGACTGAATTTGAAAGTCCAAAAGGAATATCATTTGCCATTTCAAGCGCTTCATCATCATTCTCAGCAATCATCAACATTCCTAAAGGTCCAAATAATTCTTCCTGTAAAATAGGATTTCCTTTTTTCACACTGATTAATCCCGGCTTGAATTCGTTATCAGAAATTCTTTCCAAAGGAATAATAGCTTCTGCACCATTATCCAAAGCTTTTTGATATTGCTTTTCTAAATCATCTGCCAAATCCGGTCTTGCCATTCCTCCCAATTTAGTCTCTTTATTCATAGGGTCTGCAGGGACGTATTCTTTGTATTCTTCAATAAATTTTGGTAAGAAGTCATATTCAACGTCTTTCTGAATGATAAATCTTTTTGCCGCAACACACGTCTGTCCACAGTTTTGAAGTCTTGCCAAAGCACCTACTTTTGCTGCCTCGTCTAAATCTGCATCATCCAAAACAATAAAAGCATCACTTCCTCCCAATTCAAGCAAAGATTTCTTGATTTTCTGTCCGGCAATTGATGCCACTTCAGCCCCTGCTTTTTCGCTTCCGGTAAGGCTTACTCCTTTTACAGTCGGATGTTCAAGAATTTCTTTCACTTCTTTGTGTCCAACTTCTAGATTTTGAAAAACACCTTCTGGAAAGCCTGCCTCAGCAAATATTTTTTCAATTGTATTTCCGCTTCCGAAACAGATTGAAGCGTGCTTCAGAACCACTGTATTGCCTGCTAAAATTGCAGGCGTTGCAAATCTTAAAACCTGCCAGAAAGGAAAATTCCAGGGCATGACACCAAGAATAACACCTTTCGGAACGTAATGAATTTCAGAAATTTTATATTCAGATTCTATTTTTTCGGGTTGTAAAACGTCGGCGGCTTCCGCATAATAATTCATCATCAACGCACATTTTTCTACTTCTGAAATAGCCTGTGAAATGGGTTTATTCATTTCTTTGGTAATGATGGTGCCAAATTCTTCTGCTTTTGCTTTAAATAATTCTGCAGCTTTTGCAATGAGTTTTTGTCTTTCTGCAAAAGACACTTTTTTCCACTCTGTAAAAGCTTTATCTGCCTTAATGAGTTTACTTTCGATTAATTGTTCCATGTTGTAATTTCATTTAAAAAATTCAAAAATGAATTTTCTGCTTTTGGATAAAGCATGAGTAAGGCAACAAAATATGTTCCTTCGTTATATTAAAAAAATGATAATCTCTATTGACTTAATTAGTCATTTAGATCATCAGCCATTCATTCACCAAGCTCGCTGCTAACCTCGCTGTTCTCTCCTGAATATCATATTGAGGATTAACTTCTGCAACATCCAGTGCAATGAGCTTTTCACTCTTCAGAATATGTTTATAGAAATGCATAAAAGCTGCATCTGTAAACAAACCGTTATAAGCAGCGGCAGAAACTCCAGGCGCGATTGAGGCATTGAAGACATCCATACAGATCGTCAAATAAAGAACATCAACCGAGTCTATCAATTCTGTTATTCGCTCATACACTGAAGGAAGATTTTCAAAAAACAGTTCGTCTGCTAAGATGTACTTCATTCCGAGTTGATGCGCTGTATCGAATAGTTTTAAGGTATTTGAATTTCGTTGAATCCCAATATGCAGCGTATGGTTATTTTCTTCCTGTGCAAGCTGCCAAAATCCTGTTCCCGAGCTTGCACCGATTCCTTCTTCCGGTTTACGGTTGTCAAAATGAGCATCGATATTGATGATTCCAACTTTTTTATCCGGAAAAGCATTTCTAATGCCAGAATAATGGGCAAAAGTGACTTCATGACCACCACCCAATACCAGAGATTTTGCTCCTTTAGCCAAAACCTGAGCAACATTTTCTGCAAGGGCATTTTGAGCTTTTTCTAACTCTCCGTCTTCGCAAGTGACATTTCCAAAATCAAGCATCGAAAAATCCGGCAAGATCACTGGGAAATTGGCCATGTTTTTTCTGATAATGTCTGGTGCGTCTTTCGCTCCTACTCTCCCTTTATTTCTTTTAACGCCTTCATCTACAGCAAAACCATGTAAAACGAAATCATTAGTTATAATAAGATCATGATTTTCTGCTTCCTGCACACGCTGAAAAAGTCTGTGAAACAATGGTTCTTCTCCATCTAATCTTCCTTGCCAGATCATAATTTTTATTTATTTTGATTGATATTATAGCGTTCGAAACTTTGCCAGTATTTGTCTTTGTAAATTTCTACTGACATTTTATATTCTGGATGACTGTGTATTATTCTTGAAAAAACTTTAGATGGCTCTCTGAAATCTTTGCTTGCAAAATACGTTTCTTTTACATTATCTGCATTTTCTCTGCCAATGTACAAATGTCCGTTCTCACTCTTAAGTTCTTCAATCAGCTTTTCTTCTATTTCGGTTAATCGTTCGTAGTCACGTTTTTCAGGCAGTCCATTGTTACTTTTTCCATCGTATTGTATTTTCAGTACTGAAACCCATGGATAAGAAGCTTTAGAATCATATTCTAAGAGTGAAGTATTTATCGCAGCAATGAGTGGCAGACCATTTTGCAACCTTGCTTCAAAAATTGAAAATTTCTCATCCTTATCGTAATTTTTTATGTTTTTATATTTTTCGGTAAATTCTCTTTCCCGCCACAGCAAGAAATCTTTAAGCTTAGTCACAGGGATTACTTCTTGATTGGCTTTTTTTTCACCGATAACATTAAATGTATCAATCTGTGTTGCAAAATTGAGCTCACCTAAAAAATTATCCAAAAAGATACAAACTCCATTGACTACAGAATTTCTATTTTCTTCAGTCAGGCCTTCATATACAAAAGTGATATCAATCTCGTCCGGATAACCTTCTATTTCATTGGCATAGAAAAAAATATTGTCAGTGGTAAACTCATAACCTTCCATCTTTATTCCACTTTCAAGATTCATTTCGGATTTTAAAGCTGTAAATTTCCAGTTTTTTAATTTTGGAGCAGCCCCGATAAGTTCTTCAACAAAAACAATATTTTTAATTTCTCCTTCTGCAGTAATGATCAATTCTACTGTAGAATCATCGCACATCCCTGTAAGAAAAGAAAAACCTTCATTGATGTTGTGAAGTTTTGGGGAGATAATATTAAAAAAATCTTTCTCAATATCTATATGATCTTTTACAACTTGATAAAATTCATTCTCTTTCGTTAAAAACCAATTCCAGAAATCCTGATAGGTCAGAAGTTCCCGATCTCCATATTTATCTTTTTTACCGAAAACTTTATCAAACAATCCCATCTTATATTATTTTTGATCCATCAATAAAAACATTCTCAGCCTTCAGACTTCCCTGCTTGTATAATATGTTTTGGAAATTATCCGTTTTATAAGTTACAAAATCTGCTTTCAAATCTTTTTCCAGCCTCCCCCTGTCTTCCAGACCAAGTGCAAATGCTGAACGGAAAGTCATTCCAGCCAAAACTTCAGCAGTTGTTAGCTTTTCATACGTTGCTAAAATTGATGCCTGAGTAATTAAATTTCCCATTGGGGCCGAACCAGGATTCCAATCACTGGCTATTGCCAAAATTGCGCCCGCATCCAATAATTTTCGTGCCGGGGTCAACTTTTCACCCAAACCTAAACTTGCGCCAGGCAAAGCTGTTGCAACAGTATCTGACTGTGCTAAAAACTCAATATCTTCATCAATAGTCGCCTCTAAATGATCGGCTGATTGTGCACCTACTTCAACAGCAATCCTCGAGCTGCCCGGCGTAAATTGGTCGGCATGAACCGTAATTTCAAAACCTAAGTCCTTAGTTTTAAGTAAAAACTCTTTACTTTCTTCAGGTTGAAATGCTGACTTTTCAATAAAAATATCAACCCTATTAGCCAATTTTTCTTCTTTTACTTTTGGTAAAATTTCATCTAAGACATACTCTAAATAGGCTTTATTATCTCCCTCAAAATCTCTGGGCTTCAGGTGTGCAGAGAGACAGGTAGAAACTAATGTTGCCTTTGTCTGAGATTGCGCTTTTTTAATGATTCGAAGCATTTTTAATTCGTTTTCTGCATCAAGACCGTAACCGCTTTTCACTTCAATGGTTGTGATTCCTAAAGAAATCAAAATATTAATTCTCTCTAACAAAGTTTTTAATAATTCTTCTTCAGAAGCATTTCTGGTATGTTGCACAGAACTCCAGATTCCGCCACCGCTTTCTGCAATTTCAAGATAGGTTTTCCCGGCATTTCGCATGGCAAAATCATTGGCACGGTTTCCTCCAAAACAAATATGAGTGTGAGAATCTACAAAAGCAGGGAGAACGATTTGTTTACCTTCAATTATTTCAATTTCTATATTCTGATTTTCTGATTTTAAGGTTTCAAATTTTCCTACTTTTAGAATTTTGTGATTATCCACTAAAATTCCTCCATCAACAATAACTTCTAGTTGTTCGTCTGAAAGTTTTCCTCTTAAGGAAAGATTGGCAAGTGTAACCACCTGCGTGAAAGGTCCAATTAATTTCATTAAATTACGGTTAAGTTTGAGGTTGTGGCCGAAACCGCAACGCTGAAATTTTCTCTCTCAAAATTACTCAAAATATATCAATTTCCTAAATCATGTCTCTACAGAACTGTAACCGTTGCACAACCTTAGAACTCAGCCTCAAATTTTCCTCAATCTCAGTCTCAGCCTAAACCTAAATTTGTTATCTTTGAGGTAAATGAAATGAATTAATGCCAGATTTTTTACATCCTGATAAGGAAAATTATTCCGATGACGAACTCGTACAGGAAGAAAAAATTCGTCCGCAGAGCTTTAAAGATTTTGCCGGACAAAGAAAAACACTAGAAAATCTTGAAGTTTTTGTTGCTGCCGCAAAGAATCGTGGCGGTGCGCTGGATCATGTTCTTCTTCACGGTCCGCCAGGTTTGGGAAAAACTACTTTATCCAATATTATCGCCAATGAATTGGGAGTCAATTGTAAAATCACTTCTGGTCCTGTCCTGGATAAACCCGGAAGTCTTGCAGGATTGCTTACCAATTTAGAGGAAAATGATGTTCTTTTTATTGATGAAATTCACAGACTCTCACCGATTGTGGAAGAATATCTTTATTCTGCCATGGAAGATTATAAGATTGACATCATGCTTGAAACCGGCCCGAATGCGAGAAGTGTACAGATCAGTTTAAATCCTTTTACATTAGTTGGTGCAACAACCCGAAGCGGCATGTTGACTAAGCCGATGTTGGCGAGATTCGGGATCCAGAGCAGATTGGAATATTATTCAATTGAACTCCTTTCAACAATTATTATCCGAAGTGCACGAGTTTTGGGTGTGACTATTTATGAGGATGCAGCCATTGAAATTGCCAGAAGAAGTCGTGGCACACCAAGAATTGCAAACGCTTTATTGAGAAGGGTTCGTGATTTTGCAGAAATTAAAGGTAACGGAGAAATTGAAATTAATATTACAACATATGCTTTGAATTCATTAAATGTTGACGAATTCGGTTTAGACGAAATGGATAATAAAATCATGCGCGTGATGATTGAAAATTTCAAAGGAAAACCTGTCGGAATTTCAGCTCTGGCGACATCCATTGCAGAAAACCCTGAAACCTTAGAAGAAGTTTACGAGCCGTTTTTAATTCAGGAAGGGTTTATCATCAGAACGCCAAGAGGACGTGAAGTAACGGAAAAAGCTTATCGTCATTTGAATATTGCAATACCAAGAAATCCGGGAGAACTTTTTTAATTTTAAATAAACTTAGATACTTCAGATTTCATACAATCTTCTTAAGTTTGAAAATACAATACTCTAAAAACAAAATTATATGAAACTATATCCTATCCAATGCGGAAAATTCAAGCTCGACGGCGGAGCGATGTTTGGAGTCGTCCCGAAAAGTCTGTGGGAAAAAACCAATCCGGCAGACGAAAGAAACTTAATTGAATTAGGAACCCGATCTCTATTAATTGAAGACGGAAAAAAACTGATTTTGGTAGACTGCGGTCTCGGCAACAAGCAGGATGACAAATTCTTCGGCCATTACTCTCTTTGGGGCGATGATAGTTTAGATAAAAATTTAAAGAAATATGGTTTTGTGAAAGAAGACATTACCGACGTTTTTCTTACACACCTTCATTTTGATCATTGTGGTGGCGCTATTGAATGGAATGACGACCGATCAGGTTACAGACCTGCATTCAAGAATGCGCAGTTCTGGACGAATGAAAACCATTGGCAGTGGGCAACCGAGCCCAATGCACGAGAAAAGGCGAGTTTTTTGAAGGAAAACATTTTTCCTATTCAGGAAAGCGGCCAGCTGGGTTTCATTCCATTGCCTGCTAACGGAAATTATGGTTTTGCCCCAGATCTTAAAATGGATGTGATCTTTGTAGATGGACATACCGAAAAGCAGATGCTTCCTGTTGTACAATACCAGGAAAAAACAATTGTTTTTGCAGCTGATTTAATTCCTACTGCAGGACATATTCCACAAGTGTATGTAATGGGTTACGACACAAGACCACTTTTGACCATTGAAGAGAAAGCTAAGTTTTTGAAACAATGTGTGGATAATGACTATTTATTATTCTTTGAGCATGATGCTCATAACGAATTGGCCAGCCTGAAAATGACTGAAAAGGGTGTGCGTTTGGATGAAACATTTAGTTTTAATGAAGTTTTCGGATATTAATTATGGAGGAATTATTGACAGAAACTCAAAAAGCAGAACCTGATTCTGCCTCGAAAATAATAGGTCTTACCGGTGGCATTGGTTCAGGAAAAACAACGGTAGCGCAGTTTATCGAAAACTGCGGCTTCCCAGTGTATTATTCTGATGACAGAGCCAAAACCATTGTCAATGACAACGAAACTGTTAAGAGTAAGATTCAAGAACTCCTGGGCTCTGATGCTTATGGCGAAAATGGTCTGTATGACAGAAAATTTGTTGCCGGTAAAGTTTTTAATGATGATGAGCTGCTGCATCAGTTGAATGGAATTATTCATCCTGCAGTACGGTTAGATTTCGAAGAATGGGTCTCGAGGCAAACCAAATATCTTGTTTTTAAAGAAACGGCATTATTGTTTGAGTTAAAACTTAATCTTCAATGCTATAAATCTCTATTGGTAACAGCTGAAGATAATATAAGACTCAAAAGGGTGATGGATCGAGACGGAAAAACCTACCGCGAAGTCGAAACAATAATGAATAATCAAATGCCGGAAAAGGACAAAATAAAGCAAGCAGATTATATTATTTACAATAATACCAATTTGGATGATCTCCGTGAACAGACCGAAAAAATAATCTTTGAGATTGAATAAAATCTTACAAGTATAAAAAAACTCGCTGAATATTAATCAGCGAGTTTTTTGTTTCAATCTGCATCTGTATCATGAAAAAAAATAAGCTCTCATTTCTGAGAGCTTATTCTATTGTTTAGAAGTTATTATTATTCTTTGATAAATTTCTTCTGTATAGTTCCCTTAACGTCTTCTATGTCGATTACATATAATCCGTTAATTAATCTGCTCACGTCAATCTTGTTGTTTAAGATCAATCCGCTTGATACCAATTGTCCTGCAGCACTGTAAATTTTATAATTAGCTTTTTTGCTGATATTTTTTACATTTAACACTGTGCTTACTGGATTCGGATAAATTAAGATATCCGTTTGGTTTACTGTATTTGCAACAGGCTGCTTAGAGATTCTTACTGTATAATCTTCTACTTCACCATTTGCGAAGTTGGTACAATTTACAGGAATTCCATCTTTCTGCATTGCAACTCTCATTACTACATATTTGTAGTCTGTCATGCTTACAAATGCGTCAGCAGGAACGTTGAATGTTGCAGTTGCTGTAGTGTTGGTATTTGGTCCGTCAGCAAGGATTCTTTCGTTAATATCGAAGTATCCGTTTCTGTTGAAATCAATCCAAATTGCCACACCTGCTGTTGCTCCATTAGTTAATGTTTTATCAACAATAATCTGGTTACCTGTAGATCCTTGAATCATTTCAATATAATTCAATGGAATACCTGTAAAATCAGAATAATTTGATGCTGGCGTAACATTAGTCATTTCCGGTTTACCTGTCGGCTTAGCTGTAACCTTAGAAATATATTCTGTTGCAGAGTTAGCTGAAGTCATCTGACAGTAAATCACTGTAGGCGTTGTGAAATAATAAGGAGGCGTAAAGTTACCAGGTGTTCCCGAACAAACATTTGCTACCTGCATTTCATATTTCGTCAATTCTAACAATCCAGTGATGGTATACGTGTTTGTATTAACCGTTACAGTCGTCCAGCTAGGAATACCTACTTTTCTATATCTCAAGATATAGCTACCTGTAGCTCCTGCACCTGTGAAGGCATCCCAAACTACTTCTGCACTTGTTGGTGTCAATGTAGTAATCGTCAATCCTGGAGGTGGTATTTCACAAATTCTTACTGTAGTAAATACTTGAGGATTAGACCATGGGTTAGGAGTTGTTTCACCCACACACTGATTAGCTACCTGTACTTCATAAGTCACATAAGAGTTTAATCCCGTTAATGTCACAGAGTTCGCTGGCGGAGCAGGAACAGTAACAGAGATCCAAGTTGCAGTACCAACTACTCTGTATCTTACTAAATATGTTGCGCTAGGAACAATAGGGTTCCAAGTAACAACTGCTGTAGTTGAAGTGATATTCGTAACCGTTACGTTCGGAGGAGTAGGATCACATCTTGTAGTGAAAAGTTTTATAGGAGTATAAGCACCTGCACCACCGCTTCCACAAACTGCTGCAATTCTTACTTCATACGTTGTAGCAGGTGTTAAACCAGAAAGCTGTACAGGAGGGTTTCCTGCCAAAACAGAAGCATTAACAGGAATCCATGCAGAAGCAGGATTCGTAACAGCTCTGTATTCTAGTATAAATGCATTATTATTTAGTGCTGAAGTCCAGTTAACTGTCGCTGATGTATGCGTTATTGCAGCAACCGTTACATTTGTTGGAGTAGCGTTACTACATGGTCTTAATTTCACCGCATAATCTTCTACTTCACCGTTTGCAGGATTCACACACATTACCGGAGCACCATTTCTATTAAGGATAACTCTCATCGTAGTAGTTAATGGTCCTGAATACACTAGTGGTCCAGCTTGCGGAACATTAAATGTTGCCGTTACAGGAGTAGTTGTACTTGAAGCAGAATTCATAATTCTTTCGCTTGTTGCGAAAATTCCATCTCTGTTATAATCAATATATACATCTACTGCATCAGCATAAGTAGTACCTACCCAAGCTTTTCCAACTGAAATTTGGTTTCCTGAAGAACCTACTTCTAAGTTGATCAGCGTCGCAGGTGTAGTATAACTGATATAATTCGTCTGTAAAGATGTATTATCCATCACAGGGAAGTTCACAGGTGTTACTTTTACATTTGAAATGTAATCATTCGTACCTGTACCTACCATCGGACAATATGTCAACGGTGGTGTAGTGAAATTCACTGAAGCACTAAATGCTCCGGTAACACCTCCACAGATTGTAGCAACCTGTACCTGATAAGTAGTCTGTTCAGTAAGGTTTGTTATGGTGTAGAAACTTTGTCCTGTTGGTGTTCCCGCTGGTAAAGTCTGTCCAGCTGCTGTTGGTAACCAAGGACCTGAAGGATTCAATCTATATCTAATTACATATGTTGCATTTGCAGTCGGCAACCAAGAAACATACGCAGTCGTAGCGGTCATGTTAGTCACCGTAATGTTGGTAGGAGGAGCAGTAGTACAAGGCTGCAGATCAATAAATTTAACAGCATAATCTTCTACCTCACCATAACTAAAGCTACCACAA
Organism: Chryseobacterium sp. JAH; assembly: GCF_001507335.1. Classification (GTDB taxonomy): domain Bacteria; phylum Bacteroidota; class Bacteroidia; order Flavobacteriales; family Weeksellaceae; genus Chryseobacterium. The sequence goes on from NZ_LMAH01000007.1 coordinate 24,332, forward strand.
GGTGAAGGATCTGTAGATTCACGAAGGATAACCCTCATTCTTGTATTTAAATTACCCGTGTAAATGGTACCTGCCGCAGTAGGCATATTGAAATTAGCCGTAACCAATGCAGTGGTATTACTTGCTCCAGTCAAAATTCTTTCACTAGTTTCAAAAACACCATTTCTGTTAAAGTCAATCCAAACACCTGCAGCCGCACTGTATTGAAACCCGCCAGGTGGCCAAGATTTTGTAATAGAAACATTATTATTAACTGTCCCTCTGATTAGAGTAACTAATCTTGTAGGATCTGCAGTGTAGTCTGAATAATATGGTGCTGCTGTTGCCATTGGCGAAGTGCTTACCATAGCTGGTAAACCAATAGGAGTTACCGTAACATTAGAAATATATTCATCAGCACTTGTAGCTACAGCTGTACAATAACTTAGCGATGGAGTTGAAAAGTTGACACTTGGTGAAAATGCACCTGTAACACCACCACAAATTGTAGCAACCTGTACTTCATAAGGAGTAGATTCAGTTAAATTCAGTATATTATAGATACTCGTTGGTGGAGTCGTAGTTGGTAATGTAACCGTCGTCCAGGCACCTGTACCTGTTCTGTATCTGATAATATATGTAGCACCCGATGTAGCCACCCATGATACAGTGGCAGAACTAATCGTTAAATTGGAAACAGAAATATTAGTAGGAGGAGCAGTAGTACAAGGTTGTAAATCTACAAACTTAACATCATAATCTTCAACTTCTCCCCATGTGAAACTTCCACATGCAGTAGGAGATGCAGATTCTCTCAATACCACTCTCATACGGGTTGCAAGATTACCGTTGTATGCACCTGCAGGTATGGTAAATCCTGCACTTACTACCGGTGATGTTGTATTACTTGGAGAGTTCAGAACCTGTTCAGTAGTTTCAAAAACTCCATTTCTGTTAAAATCAATCCAAACACCCGTACCGAAAGAGTACTGGAAGCTGCCTGAAAAAGTTTTAGTAACCGATACCGTATTATTAGTAGAATTTCTAACAAAAGTAATCAGCTTGGTAGGATCTAAACCAAAATTCGTATAGAATGCACCGGCAGAGTTGTTACTCATTACATATGAGTTGGTCGCATTTGCTGTAACATTAGAAATATACCCATCATTGATACTCGTGGATGTTGCTGTACAATAAGAAAGCGCTGGGGTCGTGAAAGCAACCGGTGTAGAATATGCACCTGTAACTCCACCACAAACTGTTGCTACTTCAACTTCGTACTGTGTAGTTTCACTAAGACCCGGAATTGTGTAGCTATTTGTAAGCGCAGGTATGTTTACAGTTGTATAAGCTCCACCAGGAAGCAATCTATATCTCACTACATATGTTGCATTTGAGTTAGCACTCCAAGAAACAGTAGCTGTTGTAGCCGTCAAGTTTCCTACAGTTACACCAGTAGGTGCTGCAACAGTACAAGGGGAAGGGTTAAACGCTACCAATTGCAATTGAGGAATAGCACTCTGTCTTGTAAATGCAGTAGGAGGAGCAGCAGGGTCTGGGTTTGTACTGTCATTTCTGTACATCATTCCTCTGTTTGTTCCTGCCGTGTAGCTTCCCCAGTTTTGCGTACAAGACCAATTCGGAGAGTTTTCATCTACAGCGACAACAAGATTACTTACGCCATCCCATAGAAAAGGAGTCGCTAAAGGTAACTCTACCCAAGTACCATCAGTCATGGTCGGCAAAGTACCGGAATATACCTGAGTCATGTTTGCAGCAGGCACCCAGCTTGTTGTGGTTGCAAAATCATTTTGGGCTGTGTTACCTAGGTATACTACCCATTGATTATAGTTTCCCTGAGTAGCTGCAGTTGCACTGACAAAAAACCTGATTTTAGTAATTTGAGTACTCGTGCCAATAGCAGCTGTAACCTCTGCGGCAGTATAAATCTGCTGTGAGTAGTTATACCCGTAACAGGAATTTATCGGAAGCACCCCATTTGATGCCGTACCCGTTCCAATCTGCCCAGTCTGACCTGATATGTTGGAAACAAAAGCCAACATAAAGGTGAGAATAAGTAAAATTTTCTTCATCTTATTAATTGTTTAAATAGATTAGAATACAAGAATTATACATAAGTTAATTAATTAGTGTATTAATGTAATGGTTTTGAGACATCCTCTCTCATTAAGAATTTCATTTTCTGTTATCAGAAATGGGATTAAAGAAGTAAACGATTTCGTCATAGGCGTCAATTATTTTAGATTAACTACAAATCTAAACAATTTTTATTATTTGAAGATATAATTACTCATTTTTTTTATTGCAACAACATTAAAAACACACATCTGATTACATTATAAAAAAAATCCTCAGGAAAACCTGAGGATTTGGTAGTATTTAAGGTATATGATTATTTTTTAATAAACTTAACACTTTCTGAGATATTTTTATCTTTTATTGTAATAATATAATTTCCTTTTACCAATTCAGCAACTCTCACTTGATTATTGCTAATCTCACCTGCTTTGACAATTTGACCAACCGCATTATGAATTTCAAACTTAGCTTTGTTAGAAACTTTTGTGATATTTAGGATATCAGTTGCTGGGTTTGGATAAACTGCAAATGTATCTTTAGTTAAATCATTAGTTCCTAGTATGCCAACTTTCACAGCTCTAGTTTGTTGTTTCGAATATGTAGAACCTACAATTACATCAACTCCTGCAGCTGTTTTAATATTGTAAAATCCTCCGTTATCATAAATACCATCACCATACACATCATTAATAGTAAATGTATAGCAATCATTAGTATTTAACACCCAGTTTTGCGTAATTAACGCAGGAAGAGGAGTAGAAGTTGTAGGATTAGGAACATCCGTATATGGAGTACTACTGTAGACAATTGCACCTGCACCGTTTTTCAGATTCCAACTTACCTCACTTCCCCAATAATCTAATTGCAAGTTAAACACAAAATTAGTTCCTGGGTTTGCAGCTATACCAGGATTAGTGAAAGTTCCGGTCAGCGCATTATTAGAAGCTCTCTGATCTGCCACACCATTTACAGATGTAAGATTAACAGTCAATGGTCCGTTTGATGCAGTTGCAGGAATTGGCAATGATACAACAGCATACTTATCTTGTGCTAAGTTACCAGACCAGTTATATGAATAAGGAGTTCCGTTTATTGTATAAGGTATAACCGCAGATGTAAGAGCTGAAGTACCTCTATTTGTAAGAATAATTTTCACTACATATCCGGTACAAAGATTATCAAGCGAGCATATGTTTTCAAATTTTATTTCTGCATCATTAGCGAATAATGGAATTGGCAAATCTTTAGTAGATGTTTTCAACTCAACTCTTCTTGGAGAGTTATTCATTACAGTTGTTATTCTATCTTTCTGATTTTGAGTGAAAATATTCATGCAAGTATCATTCGTATAATCCATGTAGTTTTCTACCATTTCAAAAACTGATGGATTGTCACAACTTACTATAGTTTTATTACATACATAATTTGCAGTATGTGCAGTTGGTGTATCTGCGCAGTAATCAGTAGCACAACTACCATCGCCCCAGATATGTCTTAATCCCAAAAAGTGTCCCACTTCATGAGTCATAGTTCTTCCTTTGTCATATGGTGCATTCATAGGAAAAGCGCCATAAGCTGTACTTCCAAAAGTTGTATAATTTGCAACTACTCCATCTGTAGTAGCAGACCCTCCAGCTGGCATAGGTATCGTAGAGTTAGAGGGAAATTGTGCATACCCTAACAACGAATTATCAGAAAACTTAACACTCCACATATTCATATATTGCGTAGGAGCCCAAATAGTTAATGGTTTTACATAGCCATTAATATTAGCTGTTGACCAGTCTGGGTAGCATAAATTAACCCTGTCTATACCATTCGTAGGATTTCCATTAACATCAGCTTTGGCCAATGCAAATTGTATCATTATATCTGCTCCTACTGCACTCGTATTATGACCTGGGGTTCCTGCCATCCTACGGAAGTCCTGATTCATAACTGTAATCTGAGACTGAACCTGCTCATCCGAAATGTTTGCGCCGGTACCATAAGGTTCACCTGAGTGAATAACGTGTACCACTACTGGAATTGTAACAATACCTCCACTCGTAGATTTGTTCTGTTTTGCATTTTCGATAAGAGGTTTGATCCAAGCTTCAAACTGAGCATCAGTCATTCTATTGGGATCAGTATCCTGTAAAAATTTCTCGTAAGAAGTAGAAGCACAACGTATTGTTCCATCCAAACTCTTAAGCTCACTATTTGTATAAGCTTTACCAAAACCTAATTTATCATCTACTAATCTTTGAGCAAACATCATGTTAGTCAAAGAGATAAACAGAATTAAAATTACTTTCGACATAGTAAAATTCTTCATTATAAATTTATTTTATTTTTGACAAATATAAGTTAATAAATTTTTTTTTCATAAATATCAGTTCTAAAACTTTTACTTAATTGAAATTTTAACAATAAATCTTCAGTTTTTACTGGTTTTTCATTCTATTATCGGCTAAATTCAAACTATATTTTTAATTAAAATAGTTGGTTAATATTTAAATAAAAAAACGCCCTAAAAACTAAAGTTTAGGGCGTTTTTCAATTAAAATGATTATCTATTTTTTAATAAACTTAATACTTTCTGAGATATTTTTATCTTTTATCGTAATAATATACGTTCCTTTTACTAATTCAGCAACTCTTACTTGATTATTGGTGATAATACCAGACTTAGCCAATTGCCCAACTGCATTATGAATTTCGAATTTAGCTTTATCTGAAACTTTAGTGATGTTTAAAACATCGGTTGCAGGGTTTGGATAAATACTAAATGTTTCTTTTATGGCTTCGTTTGTAGCAAGAATCTGAGTTGTAAAAGATTTTGTACCATAGCTTCCAATACCATCACTTTCGTTATAAATAACTTGTCCTGAGCTTGTTGCCAGATTTACATAAGCCCCTATACTACTATTAAGACCGTCCCCATAAGCATCAGATATTGTGAAAGTATAACAACCAAGTGGTAATGTCCATGTTTGATTTATTATTGCAGGCAATACTGGTGTAGTAGAATCAGGATAAGGACCACCACTATATAAGACTTGTCCCACACTGTTTTTTAAAGTCCACTTTGTTTCAGAACCATAATAATCTCTCTGCAAAGAAAATGCAACAGTAGAAGTATTGAAGTAATCAGGTATTGCAGGCTGGTTGTAGATACCCGTTGAAACATTATTAGAAGCCCTCTGATCCACACCTCCATTTACAGTTGTAATTGTGGTAGTAACGGATGAGGTAGCAACACTCGCAGGAACAGGAATACTGATAACACTGAATTTATCTTGTGCTAAATTTCCCGTCCAAGAATAAGTTTGTGCAGAACCACCACTAAAAGTATACGAAATAGTAGCTGATGTAAGATTAGCCGTTCCTCTGTTGTAAAGATTTAGACGTAGAACTCCTCCGCCACAAACTCCTATTAAACATCCACCATCAATTTTGACCTCTGCATCATTTGCAAATAAGGGTAACGCAATATCTTTAGTAGAAGTTTTAAGTGTACTTCTTCTAGGAGAGTTATTCATTACTGCCGTAATTCTTGCTGCTTGATTAATTGTAAAGATATTCATACAAATATCTGTCGTATAGTCCATGTAATTCTCTATCATATCACTACCGGGACTTGCGGGACAAGAATCGATGGTTACACAATTATAATTTGGTCCAGCCGCTGCGGGTGTATCAATACAATAATCATTATTACTATCTGTAGCATTAACCACACATGAAGTGGTATCTCCCCAAATATGTCTTAAACCCAAGAAGTGACCAACTTCATGAGTCATCGTTCTCCCTTTATCATATGGAGCAGACAGCATAAAAGTACCGTCATTATATGTACTGCTTCCAAAGGTCGCAAAATTTGCAACGACCCCATCAGTATTTGCTATACCTCCATTTGCATTTAGCCCCCCTAAACCTGAATTTGAAGGAAACTGTGCATAACCAAGAAGACTTGCATCTGCGAAATTCACGCTCCACATATTCATATATTGAGTAGGATCCCAAATTGTCTGAGGCTTTACATAATCATCAATATCATCCTGACTCCAGTTATCCTGACAAAGATTTACTCTATCAATTCCATTTGTAGGATTTCCATTAGGGTCTACTTTAGCCAAGGCAAATTGAATCATAGTATCTGCACCCACAACATTACTGTTAAAACCAGGTGTACCTGCCATTCTTCTGAAATCATTATTCATTACAGTAATTTGTGATATAACCTGATTATCTGTAATATTCGGGGCAGCTCCCACATTTTGTCCACTGTGGATGACGTGTACTACTACCGGAATAGTAATTATGTTACCATTTTGAGATTTATTTGCTATTGCTTGTTCAACTAAAGGTGCTAACCACGCCTCGTATTCCTGTACTGACAATCTTTTTGGAAATTTAGCCTGAAGATATTTTTCATACTCATCTGTAGAACATCTATCAAATCCATGAGAATGAGATTTTTCCTCTGCAGATTTTCTTTCAAAATTTCCATTTTTCTTATTAACTTTTTCTGTAATCTGGGCACTCATTCCACCAGCAAGAATCATCGATAATAAAAAAAGAAATTTAAAACTAATAAATTTATGCATTTTCTTATTTATTTATATTTGCAAATATATTTCTTTTAAGATAATCTTTGAAAAATTAATCGTAATTTAACATATCTTATAAATAATTAAAAATGAAAATTTTAACTTCTGTACTCTTATCTTTTTTGACAATGATATTTACTTCTTGTAATTTACCCAAAAAAAACAGTGCTGACCCTGCATCATCTGTTGGTACAAAAAATCTAGCAGCTAAAATTGAAAAAATAGAACTCACCGAGCAATCAAGAGGAGTCAACAGATTATACACTTTTACCAAAAAAGAAAAAACCACTACATTAAACGGCAGCAGCTCCACCCTAGCAATGCCTGTTTCAGAATGGGATAAAATATGTACGGAGGTTAATTTGCTAAATTTAACAACAATTGAAAATTTGGAATCACCTACAACAGGACGTTTTTCCGATGCTGCTTTATCAAGTGATATTGTAATCTATATTGATGGGAAAACTTATCATTCTGCAAGTTTCGACGCTGGAATACCAAATGAAAAGTTGAAAGCACTTTACAATGCTCTTAAAGATCCTAGTGGGACAATCTTACAAAAATCTAAGAATACTAAGTAAATTTAAAACTTATACGCAATATTCCAGGCAAAACCCATATTAAACTTGGATGAACTTCTGCCAAAACCCGGAACAATCATGGGAACAACTTCGTCCTGCTTTGATGTTACCATCAAATACCTGGGTTGCATATTGACATCGATGAAAAAGTTAGATTCAAAAAGCTGAACTCTGCCACCAATAGCTCCCTCCAGCCAAAAAGATGACTGTGAAGATGCAGGCATAGAAACAGAAGAGTTGCTTCCTCCAAAACCGCGGATTGGTATAGAAAAATATTCTTGCTTGTAAAATGATCCTCCGATTTTTGCACCGCCATAGAAACCGTTGAATTCATTTTCAGGATCTTTGGCCAGCATATAAAAACCGCCGACTTTAAAGAATGGTCCGTTGGCGGTAGCATCATATCCGTTTTTCTGATAGATGTTTTTTTCAAATCCGGCTTCTACAATCCCGTGGATACTTCCTTTTATTTTGGATGAGATAAACCCCTGAAAAAGCTGCCTGTCTGAAAAGAAGGAGACACCCGTATTCAAAACATCCACCCCAACCATGAAGTTGGGTTCGTATTTCCATTTTTCTTTTTCTGTCTCTTGTTTTTCCTGTGCAGAAACAAGCAGTCCTAAAAGACTAAAAAACGAGGTAAAGATTAGTTTTGTCTTCATTTTCAATAAAGTTTTGTCCGGATTCTACTTTTATGACAGGAGTTGCTTTTAATAATTGCCCGCTCACATTTTGATAATTCAGTTTTGCCCCACAGCCTGGTGAGACATAAATTGATTTTGTAGTGTAACTCACACGTACTTTTGATGAATCACCCTTTGCAGCAGTTTTTATAAAGAAATCAGTGTAAGGCGAGTCGTCAACACGAAGAGGTATCAAGATAGAATCTGTATTTCGGCTCCATCCAAGATCAACCGTTCTTACCCCATAATCTACATACACCTTTAAAGAATCCAGAGTCGTAATTTTATCTGCATTTTTAAACATGATCTTCATTCTCGGAGTACCTTCACCGCTTTCGCATATATCGTCGTCTCCACCACAGGAAATCATCATGACAGATAATATAAGGAATAATACTAATCTTTTCATTGTCAATTATTTTGGATCTAAAGCCTTTTCAATACGGAAAACCAAATCTTCATAATGGTATTTATTTACCAAATCGGACGATGACTGTACGGAAAGTTCTTTTTTAATATAATTTAAATTTCCTCTAACCAATGCAGAAACATCTGATTTGTCAGAAGCTTTATTATCAACGAGTTTTATTAGTGAATCAATATAATTTCGCTGAAGATTTCTCCTGTAAATATCTACATTCTCTTTCGTAAGTATTGAAGCATTTAAATCTGAAAGCAGTTCAATCACAGAATATCCATTAGGCTCTACAGCTTCCATCTGATACATATTCCCAAGAACCATAGGGCTTAAAACTCTCCCCAAAACTCCGTTCTGAATCTCCTCAACTGTTTTTACTGGAGTTTTTCCCGTCTTTTCAAAAATATCTTTCTTGAGCAGCCATTGCGGTGTTGTGAAAACATTTTCCTCTAAAAACTTCATTGCTTCTTTCTGATCTTTTTTGGCAACCGCTTCATAAACTGAACCCGACTGTTCTGTCATTTTAGGAGTTTCCATCTGTCCACCGATGTATTTTGAAACGTGACCTAAATATCTCCTAAACTGAGTAGTCACCTGATCGTACATCATGTCGAGATTTGCGTAATCTTCGTTTGGAGTTTTCGTCCATTCTTCTAAATTATCAACAATTCTCTTTAGATTTTTGATCCCGTAGGTACTTGCAGTCATGGCATTGTCACCTACCTGCTCACTTTGTGATCTTGGGTCTAGAGGATTGGATTCTGTGCCGAACCACAACCTTTCATTTTTAAGATTTTTAATCACCCACTTATTAAGATATTCTTTTTCTGCATCAGGAGTTTTATACTGATTGAATCTTTTGTATCCCCACTCAATAGCCCAATCATCATAATCACCAATTCTTGGGAAAATTCCGGACTCGCCAATACTATCTTCCGGCTGTGCAACATAATTAAATCTCGCATAATCCATAATCGAGGGCGTGTGACCGTTCTTTTCCAACCATTTTTTATCTCTTAATTTTGCAACAGGAACTGTTGAACTTGATCCATAATTATGTCTTAATCCTAGCGTATGCCCCACTTCATGAGAAGAAACAAAACGGATCAATTCACCCATTAGTTTTTCATCGAATTCCATTTTTCTCGCCCTTGCATCGTTCGGTGAAGCCTGTACGAAATACCAATTTCTCAGCAGTGACATTACATTGTGATACCAGTTGATATGACTTTCAAGAATCTCTCCGGTTCTCGGATCGGCAATTGACGGTCCTGAAGCATTCGGTACATCCGAAGGTTTGTAGACAATCGCTGAAAATCGCGCATCCTCAAGACTCCATTCTGTATCTACTTTAGGATCCGGAACTTTTGCAATTATAGCATTTTTGAAACCTGCTTTTTCAAAAGCTTTCTGCCAATCATTAACACCCTGTACTAAATAAGGAACCCACTTTTTCGGTGTTGCAGGATCGATGTAGAATACAATTGGTTTTGCAGGCTCTACCAATTCTCCTTTATTGTATTTATCCAAATCCTGAGGTTTTGGTTCAAGACGCCATCTTTTAACCAGAGAAATCTTTTTTACACCTTGGGGATCAAGATCGAAATCTGTGTATCCTACGGTAAAATATCCTACTCTCGGGTCAAAATATCTTGACTGCATTTTGTTTTCCGGCAGAAGAACAAAAGAAGAATTGATCTCCACTGTATAATTTCCACTTACTTTTGGGGCAGGTCTTCCCGGAATAGCTGGAGCCACAGGAGTTCCTAAAGTTCTTGCAAACGTTTTAGTAGTATTGATTTCAATATTCGTCGGGAAAGATTTCACAAAATTCACAAATGACATATCTTTCTGAAAAACGCCAACTCTGTAATTGTCTTTAGACCAGACCGAAAAGGAAGTCAGTTCATTATCTGTATTCAAGACATCTGTTACTTCGATCACAGAAGAATTTTTCTTAACGCCGTACGCTTTTACGTCAAACGATTTAATGATAGACTGTACATTATTTCTTGTCACAGAGTTATACATCTGCGATGTAGAATCTTTCGCATAATCAACGTGAGAAATTGAACGCAACAATATTTTATCTTTCGGACCTTTTTCAAAAGCGACTACCTGTTGACCGATTTGATCTCCTGCGTACCCTGAAGTTCCAGAACGCATTCCTGCAGCAGCTTTGGTAAGTCTTGTCACCAATAGAAATTCCTTTTTCAGCATAGAATCCGGAATTTCAAAATAATATTTGTCGTCTATTTTATGAACTGTAAAAACACCTTGATCAGATATCGCTTTATCGGTAATGATTTCTTTAAAAGGTTTGATCAGACTTTTCTTTTTATCGTCTTTTTTCACCTTTGCAGTATCGGTTTTTGCCGCAACAGAATCTTTAGGCTTTTCCTGAGAAAATAAATTTTGCTGGCTGAAAACCAAAGCTGTTAATAACAAGAATGCTTTACAGTTTTTTATCATATCAATATCTGATTTGTCTATTCAAATTTAAAAATAATTATTTCTTTACCAATAATGCAATATTTTCCACGTGATGTGTTTGAGGAAACATATCTACCGGTAAAATTTTGACCAAAGTATAATGATCTTTCATTAAGGCTAAATCTCTCGCCTGGGTTGCAGAGTTACAGCTTACATAAACCACTTTCTCTGGCGCCAATTTCAGAATTTGCTCTACTACCTTTTGATGCATTCCATCTCTTGGCGGATCGGTAATCAACACATCAGCTTTTGGATGATTCTCTAAAAACTCATCATTGAATACGTTTTTCATATCTCCACAATAGAACGTGGTATTCGTCAAACCGTTTAGTTCAGCATGTTCAATTGCTGCATCAATTGCCTCCTGTACAGATTCAATTCCAATTACATGTTTTGCATTTCTGGCAACATATTGCGCAATTGTTCCGGTTCCGGTATATAAATCGTACACTACTTCATCACCTTTTAAGTCAGCAAATTCAAGTGTTTTTCTGTATAATTCTAAAGCTTGTTTATAATTGGTTTGAAAGAAAGATTTGGGACCTATTTTGAATTTAAGACCATCCATTTCTTCCATTAAAAACCCTTCCCCGAAATACGTACTCACGTTCAAATCGTAAATAGAATCGTTCTGTTTAGGATTAATGGCATACACCAAAGTTTTGATCTGTGGGAAATTTTCTAATAAATAATCGAAAAGTTTTGTACGGTTTGCCTTTTCTTCTCTGTACAATTGAAACAAGACCATCCATTCGCCTTTTGAGTTCTGTCTCATCATCAATGTTCTCAGAAAACCCTTCTGCTCCTTAACATCAAAAAAGTCTAGGCCATTCTCCACTCCGAAATTCCTTACGGCTAAACGGATAGCGTTTGATGGATCTTCTTGAAGAAAACACTCTTTCAGATCTAAAATTTTGCTCCACATGCCGGGAATATGGAAACCTAGTGCATCTCTGCTGCCAAAGTTTTCTTCTGAACTGATTTCGTATTGAGTCAGCCACCTTGCATTAGAAAAAGAAAATTCCATTTTGTTTCTGTAGAAGTATTGTTCTTCCGCACCCAAAATAGGAACTGTCTCGAAATCATCGATTCCGCCGATTCTTTTAATATTATTGTAAACTTCTTCTTGCTTAAAATCCAGTTGCTTGTCGTAGCTCATGTTCTGCCATTTACAACCTCCACATGTTCCAAAATGAATACATTTAGGCTCCACTCTGAATGGTGATTTCTCGACAATTTCTTTTACTTCAGCCTCAAAATATTTTGACTTCGACTTTTTCACACGCGCATTTACCACGTCTCCAGGTATCGCTCCGGAAACCAAAACGGTTTTCCCTTCTTCAGTTTTTCCTATGGCAACACCTTTTGCACCTGCGGCAAACAATTTTATATTTTCAAGAATGACATCTTTCTTCTTTCTCATAACAATTTCTATCACTACGGAGCTAACCTTCTATTTTTATCTCCGCAAAATTTCTATTTTTTTTCTATATTACGATTCACCTTTCGGTTTCACTTTGCAAAAATACAATAAAAAAAACCTTATCCGAAGACAAGGTTTTTTTCTATTGTATAAGTTTTATTATTTTGTCTGAGCCGGTTGCTGAGGAGCTTCCTGAGCTTGTGGTGCTGGTTGCTGTGCAGACGGATCCATCATTTGTGGCATCATTTGCTGTTGTGGCGCCACTTGTGGTGCAGAAAGACCTGTCTGTTTGTCTAAGATTGTGATCAGTTCCTGATCACCTAAGTTAACAAAAGATCTGCTTGCAATTTTACCGTTTTTATCTACAACGATAAAGTTTGGTAATTTAAATCCGTAAACGCCATATTTCTTAGCAATATCAGAACTAAGACCACCATCAGCGTAAACATTAGTTCCCTGAATTCCTTTCATCATTGCATTGCTTGTTTTTGTAAACTGATCTTTTGTATCATCTAGGTTTACGAAAACAAAATTCATTTTAGATTTATAGAAATTCACAACTTCTTTCAATACAGGTACTGTACCTTCTGAGATGTAAGGATTCCAAGATGCATAGAAAACTAACACATAAGGTTTTCCTTTATTATCGCTCAATTTGTATGCTGAACCGTCCGCTTTTACTAATGAAGCTTCTGGAGCGTCATCACCGATTTTAAATCCGTTGATTGTAAACTGCATTTTTTTGATATCAGCTTTAATTCCAGCGTCTTTAATGTCTTCTTCAATGATTTTTTTGATTTTATCTGTGGTCTTAGCCGGAGTCTGAGGATGAATATCAGACTGAGCCATTACAAATGCCAACAAATAATCTTTAGTGATTTGAGAAACTTCCTTTTGAGATTTCAAAAAGTCATTAAACAATTCTGAAGTGCTAATATCTGTTTTCCCTTTGCTTTTTGCTTCAGCAAATTTCTGGAAGTCTGGGCTCATTTTCGTTAAAAGATACTGTCTGTAGAAAGGGCTTGTTTTCACCATTTCGTCATTGTTTTCTTTTAATTTATTCTCATAATCTGTAAACACTTTTCCTAGCTTGAAAGAGGGATTTCCAGATGTTTGCTTTTTATTCATTTCATAATTAACCATAAGGTTAAGAATAGCAACTTTTGCATCAGTTTTTTTCCATTCAACAACTTCTTTCCCAGGATTGAATTTTTTTACATTCTCATCGATATTTCTGTTGATATCGGCTTCAATCTTTTGCATTCCTTTCACATATTTAGCTTCATCACCAGACATTATTTCCTGGATATTTAAGCCTTGTCCATAGGTAGAAAGAAATTTCTGGCTTGCCTGGAAGAAATCGTTATCATTTTTAGCATCACCTGTCACTACATATTCGTTCGGGAATGTTGCTGCACTTCCTGAAATGTTTACAGTTTGACCTCCTTTAAGGAAGATTAAATTTTGCTTTCCTGCATAGTTAATCACGTACATTCCATTTTTAGGAGCTTCAAAAGTTCCTGCAAAATTTCCGTCTTTATCTAAGCCCAGGTTTATGAGTGGCAAAGTAGCAACACCAGAAGCTTCAACAAATTCTACTCTCTCTAACGGAGAGCTTCCTGCGATTTTTCCTTTTACTTCAACTTTTTTTGAACAAGACATTGCAAATACAGCAATGACAAACAACAAAAGATATTTTTTAATCATTATTGTGATATTATTTTTTTTGAATGACTGAATCTCCGATTTCATTTTGATTTTAATAATTAAGCAAAAATAAGTTTTTCAATAAACTTCCTGCTATTTAATAACTGATTTTATGAAACATTTAACTAAAAATTTCGCCTTCAATAAAGAAGACGAAATTTTTATTATATTTTTAAAACAGATTATCCTCTGTCTGCCATAGCAACCATGTACTCTCTGTTCATTCTTGCGATATTTTCAAGAGAAATCCCTTTAGGGCATTCTACTTCACAAGCTCCTGTGTTTGAACAGTTACCGAATCCTTCTTCATCCATAGCTTTCACCATGTTTAAAACTCTACGTTTCGCTTCTACTCTACCTTGAGGTAAAAGTGCATACTGAGAAACTTTAGCTCCGACAAACAACATTGCTGAACCGTTTTTACAAGAAGCAACACAAGCTCCACAACCGATACAAGCCGCAGCATCCATTGCTTTGTCTGCATCTTCTTTAGGAATAGGAATTGCGTTAGCATCTAAAGTATTCCCTGAAGTGTTTACCGAGATAAATCCACCTGCGGCCATTACTCTGTCGAATGCGCTTCTGTCTACCATCAAATCTTTGATCACAGGGAACGCTGCACTTCTCCAAGGTTCAATAACGATGGTTTCACCGTCTTTGAACATTCTCATGTGAAGCTGACAGGTTGTAATTCCCGTATCCGGACCGTGAGCTCTACCATTGATATAAAGAGAACACATACCGCAAATTCCTTCACGACAGTCGTGGTCGAAAGCAATTGGTTCTTTTCCTTCGTTGATTAAGTTCTCGTTCAGAATATCCAACATCTCCAAGAATGAAGAATCTGTAGAAACATCTGATATTTTATAGGTCTCAAACTGACCTTTAGTCTTTGTATTTTTTTGTCTCCAAATTTTCAGCGTAAGATGAAGGCCTTTTTTTGCACTCATAATTTTATATTTATAGGTTGGAGATTATTTATAACTTCTTGCTTTAACTTCGATGTTGTCGTAGATCAGATCTTCTTTGTGCAGAACTTCCTGTTTGATATCATCCCCCTGATATTCCCAAGCTCCTACATATTTGAAGTTGACGTCATCTCTTTCTGCCTCACCTTCTGGAGTCGCATGATCTTCTCTGAAATGCCCACCACAAGATTCGTTTCTGTGTAAAGCATCGATCGCCATCAATTGTCCTAACTCGATAAAGTCTGCTACTCTGAAGGCTTTTTCAAGCTCTGTGTTCATTCCTTCAGCTTCACCCATCACTTTCACGTTTTGCCAGAAATCTTTTTTCACCTGATCAATTTCTGCAATTGCTTCTCTCAAGCCTTCAGGAGTTCTTCCCATTCCAACTTTATTCCACATAATGTGTCCTAATTGTTTATGGAAATGATCTACCGAATGTGTTCCTTTATTGTTAACAAAGAAGTTTACTTTGTCTTTAATTTCTTTTTCAGCCTGTTCAAATTCAACAGAATTCGTAGGGATTGTTCCTGTTCTAATGTCTGCAGAAAGATAATCTGCAATAGTATAAGGAAGAACAAAATATCCATCTGCTAAACCTTGCATCAATGCAGAAGCTCCCAATCTGTTTGCTCCGTGATCTGAGAAATTTGCTTCCCCAATAACGAAACATCCAGGGATTGTTGACTGTAAGTTATAATCAACCCAAACACCACCCATAGTATAGTGTACTGCAGGATAAATCTTCATTGGAGTTTTGTAAGGATCGTCTGCTGTAATCTTTTCATACATTACGAATAAGTTACCATACTTCTCTTCAATCCAAGCTTTTCCAAGGTCATAAATTTGCTGATCTGTAGGATTGTGAATATGCTTTTCAATAGCAGCTTCTTTACCTTTTTTAATGATTTCTGTAGAGAAATCTAAGTAAACACCTTCTTTAGTTTCATTATTTTCGATTCCGAAACCAGCATCACATCTTTCTTTACCCGCTCTAGACGCAACGTCACGAGGAACTAGGTTTCCGAATGCAGGATATCTTCTTTCTAAATAGTAATCTCTATCTTCTTCTTTAATATTCTCAGGTCTCAGTTTACCTTCTCTGATGGCAACTGAATCTTCAATTTTCTTAGGAACCCAGATTCTTCCTGAGTTTCTTAATGATTCAGACATCAAAGTCAGTTTAGACTGCTGCGTTCCGTGAACCGGAATACAAGTCGGGTGAATTTGCACATAACAAGGGTTTGCGAAGTACGCTCCTTTTTTATGAATTTTCCAAGCTGCAGAAACGTTTGAGCCCATTGCGTTGGTCGAAAGGAAATATACATTTCCGTAACCACCCGAAGCAATAACTACTGCGTGAGCTGAGTGTCTTTCGATTTCACCTGTCACCAGGTTTCTTGCGATAATTCCTCTTGCTTTTCCGTCTACGATTACCAGTTCAAGCATTTCGTGACGGTTGTACATTTTCACTCTTCCTTTTCCGATTTGACGGCTTAATGAAGAATATGCACCTAATAATAACTGCTGACCAGTTTGTCCTTTTGCGTAGAAAGTTCTTTTAACCTGAACCCCACCAAATGAACGGTTATCTAATTGTCCGCCGTAATCTCTACCGAAAGGAACTCCCTGAGAAACACATTGATCGATAATATTTGCTGAAACTTCAGCTAATCTGTAAACGTTTGCCTCTCTTGCTCTATAATCTCCACCTTTAATAGTGTCATAAAACAATCTGTATGTAGAGTCACCATCACCTTGATAATTTTTAGCGGCATTGATACCACCCTGAGCCGCAATAGAGTGCGCTCTTCTTGGTGAATCCTGATAACAAAATGCTTTTACATTATATCCCTGCTCAGCTAAAGTAGCAGCTGCAGAACCTCCTGCTAAACCTGTACCTACAACAATAACATCAATTTTATCACGGTTGTTAGGCGCAACAAGGTTCATATGGTCTTTATGATTTTTCCATTTATCCTTAAGTGGACCAGCTGGAATTCTAGAATCTAATTTACTCATATTAGTATATTGAAATTATTGAGTTACGTAATGAAAAACTGCGATGAAAATAAAACCAAGCGGAATAAGGATTGAATACCAGTTTCCGAATGCTTTAATTACAGGTGTATATTTTGGGTGCCTTGCTCCCACTGACTGGAAAGAAGATTGAAATCCGTGTGCTAAGTGCAAACCAAGCAATCCGAAAGCAACTACATAAAGAACCACTCTCCAAAGATCATGGAATTTATGGTGAAGCTCTTCCCAATATCTTGTTTCATTCGGAACATTTCCTTCAATGTATTTGAAGTTCATCTCCGGAAACCAGAAATCATAAAAATGCAAAGCAAGAAAAGCTAAAATCACAGCACCTGAAATAATCATATTTCTAGACATCCATGTAGAATTAGCAGAACCTTTGTTGTCGGCATATTTAATAGGACGTGCCTTGTTATTTCTTATTTCTAAGATAAATCCCATTGCAAAATGGAATACTACAGCAAACATCAGAATAGGTTGCATCAGGAACTGAACTGCCGGATTGTAACCCATAAAATGAGAAGCTGAATTGAAAACATCTTCACTGAAAACAGATGTCATGTTGGTGGATAAATGCATCAACAAAAAGATCAGCAAAAACATCGCTGAAAGTGCCATCGCATATTTCCTTCCTATTGAAGAACTTGTTAAACCTGCCATATTGAGTTTAAATTTGATTTTCCACAAAATTAGGAAATGTTAACAATACTAAAAACTGAGAAATCTCACTATTAGACAGTTTGTAATCTTTCTAAATAACAATGAAAAACATTATTAATGCAGAATAATTTAAAAAAAGCTATCTTATTTTAAATTATATATTTTACTGTTAAAAACCACCTGATGTGAATTCGGTGGAAGATTTTCAATTTCAATTTTTCTTAATCTTCGCGAAGCTCTGTAGGGATTGATAATGTACCGTTGAATTTCCCGTTCATCGTGTTTATTCTCTATCCAAAAAAATGCTAAATTTCCTTTTTTCACGGAAAAAACGGCACCTTTTTTATACTGATGAACCAAAATTTCTTCTCGTTCATTTTCATAAATGTTAAAGAAAATTCGAAAAATAAAAAACATTAAAAATGCCAAAGAAAAGTTAGCGACATTTCTGAAAGTAAATTTAACAATCAAAAATCTCAAAAAATAAAGAACTACAAACGACAGCCCTACTTCCAGCCAATCCATTGAAATGTTCTCGAAAAACAAAGAATCAAAGTCAGCCAACCAATGAATGATGGTTAATAATATATCGATGACAAAATCGTAAACACTGCTGATGATTTCAAAACTAAGTCCGAAAGCCATCAGACCCGTCATTAGAAACGAAAAAATAATAATTATTTCTGAAAAAGGAACTATGAAAAAATTAGCCACAATGGAGATGAATGAAAACTGATGAAAATAACACAGAACCAAAGGCAAGGTTGCCAATTGGGCAGAAATGGAAATCGAAACCGTGTTGAAAACAATCTTCTTCAAGTAATTGTCCTGCTCTGGTAAATATTTTAAAATAGGTTGATTGAGCCAAAAAATTCCTAAAACTGCTACAAAACTCAGCTGGAATCCGACATCAAAAAACTGCTGCGTATCAATAAGCAAAATAAAAAAAGCAGACAATGCCAAAGAATGCAGTATATCTGGTTTTCGCTCGAGTAAAACATATATAAAATAAACGGTAAGCATAACACATGAACGAAGTACCGAACTCCCAAAACCTATAAACAAAGCAAAAATCCAAATGAAAGCTAAACTTAAAATGATTACATATTTTCTAAATATCAAAGGCAATATTTTCATCAGAATAAAATAGAGCATTCCAAAAATAACGACTACGTGTGTTCCAGAAATGGCCAGAAAATGCACCAACCCCGACCGGTTGAAATCCTGCAAAGTTTCAGCATCAATTTCCGTTCGGTCTGCCAGAATAATTCCCTTTAGAAATTCCTCGCTTTTTGGTGACATTTCAGATTGACTTATTTTTGTTAAAACTTCCAATCTTTTCTGATGGATTTTTTCACCAACAGACAAGTCATCTCTTGTTGCAGAATCTACTTCACCATAAATATAGCATTGATAGAAAATATTTTTTCGCTGAAGATATTTAGAATAATCAAACTGGAAATTATACTGGGGAGACCGAGGCTGGCTTATATATGCTTTTGCTTTGTAATAGTGCTTAAAATTAAGCTCTTTACTTTCTTTAGGAATCAACACAATCGAATTGAAAGTTTCTTTTCCAATTTGTACAGTTGCTTCGTATTTTTTATTTTTTTCTGTTGAATTTAATTTTTTAGAAATTTTAAATACAACAGTTTCATTAGCTTTAAATGAAAACTCGGGAGCTTTTGGAAAATTTATATAATGCAGAAACAGTCCCAATCCGAAAAAAAATATTCCAAGTCCTACAGGATTGAATTTAGAAATGAGAAATGATTTGAAGAAGGTAAAAACAGGAATTAATAAAGAGAAAACAGTCACCGTAAAAATGAAAACTCCTTTAAAATCAAAATATTCCTGAAATAAAATCCCAAGAATAAAGCAGCAAACTAATATCAGCAAAGGCTGTCGGTTCAATTTTCATCATTTTGTACAACTAAAGTACTAAAAAAATGAAAATCATCCGTCAAAAGTCTAGATAATTTTAAGAATAATATCTGCAGCATTATCGCTTGCTCCCTTCCCACCTAGCTTACTGCGCAAAATCTCATATTCTTCCAGCATGAGATTTCTTTTCTCACCTTCGAGGATTGATGTCAATTCAGAAACAAGATTCTGCGTATTTAATTCATTCTGAATCAATTCTTTGACCACTTCTTTATCCATAATCAAATTCACAAGCGAAATGTATTTGATGTGCTTTACCAATCTTTTTGCAATGGCGTAAGAAATTTTGCTTCCACGGTAACAGACCACTTCCGGAACATTCAACAATGCAGTTTCCAAAGTGGCAGTTCCTGAAGTAACCAAAGCTGCTTTCGAACATCTTAGAAGGTCATATGTTTTATTCGAAACAAAATGTACATTTTCATCCACGTAATTCTGATAAAAATCTTTCTCAAGACTTGGTGCTCCTGCAATAACAAACTGATAATTTTTAAAATAAGGCCTTACCGAAAGCATAATCTCCAGCATCTTTTCGACTTCCTGTTTTCTCGATCCAGGAAGAAGAGCAATGATTTCTTTTTCGCCTAGATTATTTTCTGTTTTAAACTCCTGTACATCAATATCTCGCAATGTAGAAATCGCATCAAGCAAAGGATGACCAACAAAATGTGATTTCACGCTATGTTTATGATAGAAATCTTCTTCAAAAGGGAGAATGACCATCATTTCATCAACATACTTTTTGATAATCTCTACTCTTCCTTCTTTCCAGGCCCAAAGTTGAGGAGAAATATAGTAGACCACTTTAATCCCGAGTTCTTTTGCAAATTTTGCAATTCGCAAATTAAAACCAGGATAATCTACCAAAATCAAAACATCAGGTCTGTTGTTCTTAATGTCAGTTTTGCAGAATTTAATATTATTTAAAATCGTTTTTAAATTCATTGCCACTTCAAGAAAACCCATGAACGCCAAATCACGGTAGTGCTTTACTAAGGTCCCGCCTTGTTTTTCCATCAAATCGCCTCCCCAGAATCTGAATTCTGCGGCGGGATCTTTCTGTTTTAAGGATTTCATTAAATTGCTTCCGTGCAAATCTCCTGAAGCTTCACCTGCGATAATGTAATATTTCATTTCTGCTGAAATTTATTTTTTTCACCCAGAACCTCATCTCTAGTCATCAACTTTCTTGATGGGAGGTTTCTATGATAAGAATAGAGAACAAATTAAATCTTATTGAATGTTAATTTGTAAATTTGTTCAAAGATAATCATAAAAAAATGTCAGAAGAATTTGAAATAAAAAATAAAGTTGCATCCAGCGGATTGGTGAATTTTGATATTACCGATCTTGTTCCAAAAGGTGTTAGAAAAGGGATTGATTTGAAAGACTTTCTTTACATGGAAATGATTTTAAAGGAAAAAGATTTTCGCGAAAAAGTGGCAGCCATTAATTGTGATGAATATGCAGACAGCTATGTTTACATCTACAATTCTGCAGATGCAATCGTTCCTCTTTGGGCGTATTTCCTGATCACTGCAAAAATAACAGATGTTACCAAAAAGGTGATTTTCGGGAGCCGAGAAGATTTGGAAGTCATTTTGATGCATAATGCAATTCAAACCCATGATTTTGATGAGCTGAAAGGAAAGAGAGTTCTGGTGAAAGGTTGTTCTGATAAAGAAATTCCTGAAAATGCATACATTGAATTGGTTGAACAGCTGAAACCCGTTGTGAAATCTCTAATGTTTGGCGAAGCTTGTTCCAATGTTCCGATATTTAAAAATTAACGCTCAATATCAAATAGATACAGATTCATTTTAGAATTAAATAAAAAATCTACCATAATAATTTGTGGTAGATTTTTTTTGATAACTTTGGTAAGCTAACAATTAAACAAACATAAAAATGAATCTAATTGACCTTTTGACAGGAAGCACAGGAAATCAGGTAGCAGAACAGGCGGAGAACAAATTCGGAATCAGCAAGAACCAAATTATTGCACTGCTGGCAGTAGCCACTCCGGTTGTAATCTCTTACCTAAGAAATAAATCTCACGATGCAAAAGAGGCAGAAGCTCTCAATAATGCATTGGATAAAGATCACGATGGTAGTATTCTAGATGACACGTCTCAGCTTGACAACAGACAGGATGAAGGTGGCTCCATTCTTTCTCACGTTTTTGGAAATCAGAAAAATACAGTAGAAAACCAGTTGTCACAAAATACAGGAATTTCAATCGATAAAATCGGGCCCATTTTAGCAATGCTTGCTCCTGTAATTATGGGGTACATCGGTAAAGAAAAGCAGCAGAGTAACGTTGGTGCAGGAGGTCTTGGCGATCTTTTAGGAGGAATTTTGGGAAGTGCTCAAAGCCAGGCCCAACAACAAGAATCAAGTCCTTTAAATGATATTTTGGGAAGCGTTTTAGGTGGCGCAACATCACAATCTTCTGGAAATCCCCTGAATGATATTTTAGGAAGTGTATTGGGTGGTGATCAACAGCAAAAGCAGCAGCAAGGTGGATTGGGAGACCTTCTTGGTGGTCTTTTCGGAAAATAAACTTCCTCTTAAAATAAAAAAATGACCGAAGATTAGTCTTCGGTCATTTTTCTTTTTAGTCTTTTGCTTTGTCAGCAGGATAAGGTTTTGAAGCTTTTCTCGGTCTTTTCTTTCCGTGGCTTCCTAGAATGATTTTACCTTTTCTCGACTTTCTATCTCCTTTTCCCATAACTATAAATTTTGATTGACCACGAAGTTAGAGATTAATACTAAGAAGTCAAAAGATCACAGCGTTAAATATTTCACAATAAATAAGTTACACTTGCACGCGTTTCCATTTCCCTTTTTTAAATAAAATAAAAGCAACAATTGTGATGAATGTTTCGGCAACCGGAATTGCAATAAAAACACCTTTCGGTCCCAGTTCAAAATATTTTGAAAGCACATAAGCCAAGGGAATCTGAAACATCCAAAACCCGAAAAAATTCAGCCACGTCGGCGTCCAAGTATCACCTGCTCCGTTGAAGGCATTAACGGTCACCATTCCTATTCCGTAAAATACAAACCCCACACTCATAATATGTAGTGCATTTTTCGCATAATTCTTTATTTCAATTTGTTCTGTAAAAAAACCGACAAGAAAATCTCCAAGAAGAAAAAATATGAGGCTTACAGTAAGCATAAAAATGACATTGTACTTGATTGTCTTCATCACAGATTCTTCGGCACGGATCATTTCACCGGCACCCATGTTCTGTCCGACTAACGTAGATGCTGCATTACTCAATCCCCAAGCAGGAAGCATAAAGAACATCATCAGGCGCAGGGCTGTTTGATATCCTGCTGAAGCATCTTCTCCACCTGTCGTTGCGACCAGCTGCGCAAGAAAAATCCAGCTGCATGATGCGATGACAAACTGAAAGATTCCGGGCATAGCGATGCTCACAATAGACGTTATTAATTTAAAATCAGGTTTAAAATAATTTGTTTTTATTCTTACCAGAGAGTCAGCAATAAAAATATGATACAGCTGATAAAGAACCCCTGTACTTCTCCCGATGGTTGTTGCAACCGCAGCTCCCGTTAAACCCATTGCAGGAATCGGGCCTAAGCCTCTTATCAAAATGGGACAGAGAATAATATTGGCAATATTAGCAATCCACAAACTTTTCATGGCGATGGCAGCATTTCCTGCACCTCTGAAAATTCCGTTAATTAAAAACAACAGCATAATAATCACGCTGCTTCCCATCATAATTCTGGTAAAATCTTTTCCGTATGCTGCAGCGTCAGGTTTTGAACCCATCAAGATTAGAATTTCTTCAGCATAAACTACTCCCAACACACTCAGAACGAAAGTTACAATAAATGAAACTGAGATTACCTGTGCTGCACTTCTGGAAGCTTGTTCGGGATTTTTCTCCCCAATTCTTCTAGCTACAACCGCCGCCGCCGCCATACTCATTCCGATGGCTATTGAATAAATAATCGTCAGTACAGATTCTGTAAGGCCAACCGTTTGAATCGCAAAACCGCTTTCTTTCAAATGACCTACAAAGTAGAGATCAACCAAAGCAAAGACAGATTCCATGGCCATTTCCAACATCATCGGTATTGCCAGCAAAAGCACAGCACTTTTGATACTAATTTTGGTATAATCTGTTTCTTCTTCGCTGAATGCCTTTTTTAGAAAATTTAAATATTTTTTCATTATAAAATTAATCGCCTTAAAAATACGATTTCAACAAATTCAATTAGAAAGAAAATAATTTTTATAATTTTTTATCGTAAAACAATAATTAATTATATATTTGCAATAACAAAATAGTAAAAAAATGAAACTTTTAGGAAAACAATCAGTATCTACAATCATCAGTTATTTATTCTTGGCATTATTTATTTTCTTTTTTCTTCATTTCATTTATCAATCATTTGGATTTGGTATTGGATATTATAACTGGACAACTTCACACCACATTTTCTCAGAAACTTTTTATGTAAATGATGAAATAGACTATGCATCATACGAAAAAGGAAAGTATTTATTCTTCAGATTTAAATATCCTTATTCAAATCAACAGATGATGACTGGTTTTTTCACATTGAATAGGTTTGTTTTTCACACGTTTCAAAGTATCTTCTTCTGCCTGTTTTTCTTTTATGGATATAAAACATTTGAGGATTTAAGCCAACAAGAGTTATTTAATGAAACAATTATCAAGCATCTAAAAACCTTTTCTGTAATTAATTTACTGTATGCACCTCTTTACTTTCTGATATGGATTTTTATTTTCCGATCAGGAATTGAAAGTGGAATGTTCATGACCTCATTTGCATTCTTATTTTTGGGGATTATTTTACATTTTATTACGGTCTTTTTCAAAAGAGGATTTCAGCTTCAATCAGAAAACGATTTAACCATATAACTTATGCCAATCATCATCAACGTAGACGTCATGTTAGCGAAAAGAAAAATGCAGTCGCAGGAACTTGCAGAGAAAATAGGAATCACACAGGCCAATCTTTCCATCTTAAAAACCGGAAAAGCGAAAGCTATAAAACTTTCTACTTTAGAATCGATCTGTAAAATTTTAGATTGCCAACCTGGAGATCTATTAGAATATACAAATAAATCTTATTAATTTTAATTCATTTGCTTGAAAAATTGTAATGTATAATCAAATCGACATTTATTTCGTAAAATATATCAAAAAATGTATTAGATTTGTATACTAAATGACAAAAATAAAATCTATGAAAAAGGTTATATCGGTTACACTACTTCTTGCCATCTCAATTTTCGCAAACGTGTTATTTGCACAAGAAATTTCTAAAGATCAGATGAGAATCTTCCAGACGGATAATCTTCAGGAATTTAAAAAAGTGTTTAAGAAAGATGATTTCAATAAATGTTTTGCTATCAAAGAAAATTCGTATGACCTACTGGCTTTAAGTGTAAAGTACGAAAGAAAAAATATTTTCAATTTCTTACTAGGCAATACTACAGATATCAACAGAATTTGTAACAATCAATCACCATTGATGGTAGCTGCAAGATATGGAAAAACAGAAATGGCTCAATCTTTATTGGTAAAAGGAGCAGATAAAACTCTTAAAAATACAAATGGGGAAACGGCAAAAGACTTTGCTATAAAATATGAAAAGACAAATCTTACAAATATTCTTAAATAAAAAATTTAGAAACTAAAAAATAATTAAACCTTCTTTAGATGATCGCTGAAGAAGGTTTTTTTTGTCATGTGAAGACTATGAACTTATAGTAAATATCTTGTATGAAGGATCAGTTTTTATAAGCAGTTTAACAATCCTTATACTTTATTACTCCACGAATCACAGGTCTGGACGGAACTGATGTTCTTCCAAAAAACACCAATAAATTTGACACTTACCTCTTAAAGTATTTTTTTTATATAATTGTTAACTCCCCAAACTTTTACCATGCACAAAATACTAATACTCATCGTAACTAGTCTTTTTTCTTTAGGAAGCGCACAACTTCCTACAATCAACGAAAATTTCAGTTCTTTTAATCAAATATTGCCATTTCCTCACAATGGCTGGACAATCGCTACAGTGCATAGCTCTGCAATCACTATCGGTTATTCTAATACGACGGGAAATCAATTTATACAAGCAAATGGCTTAAGTGCTCTTTGCTGTTCTTCAGTCAATATTCCTCAATATCTTTTCACACCCCAAATTGTTGCTCCAGACGGCACTAAAACCTTAAGTTTTGAAGTGCATCTTTCATCGCAGTTTAGTACTGCAACAACTGTAGAAGTGGGCTTGGTAAGCAATCCCTCAGATGTTTCAACCTTTACATCTATCGGAGTACCAGTTACAGTGCAGACAACAACACCAATTACTATCTCCTACATTGTTCCCAATTCTACTAAGCAATATCTCGTTTTTAAGTTTATTTCACCAAGTAACAATTCTCAAACTATTATGGATAACGTGGTTTATGGTGGAAACTTATCTGTGGCAGATTCTTCAATTCATAACAACGCAAATTTTGTCGTGAAAGACAATATTCTTTTATTCTTAAACAAAGAAAAAATCTCCCACTTGAAGATTTATAATGCTGCAGGACAAATTGTTCTAAAATCTGGCAACAGTAACACATTTGATATTTCTTCGTTACATACAGGGATTTATACTTTTCAGGCAGTGACAGATAAGAAAACAAAATATATTTCTAAATTCAGAAAGTAGTTAATGGAATTTAATATAACAACTTCTCAACTTTTACAGTTTGGGGAGTTTTTTTTATTCCCGAACCCTTCAAAAATCTTATCTTTGCACACGGAAATTCCAAAATTTCCAGTTCATCGTTTTAGGTCTGATACTCAAAACTTTAAACTACACATTCAAAACTTTAAACAAATTAGTATGTTTCGATCGCACACCAACGGAGAATTGTCTCTGAAAAATCTTAATGAAGAAGTTACACTTTCAGGATGGGTACAGACCATTCGTGATAAAGGATTTATGATTTGGATAGATCTTCGGGACCGTTACGGAATTACTCAGTTAGTTTTTGATCAGGATCGTTCTTCAGCGGAATTGATGGAAAATGCCAAAAAATTAGGACGTGAATTTGTGATTCAGGTTACAGGGAAGGTTATTGAAAGAGTCAGCAAAAACCCCAATATTCCAACAGGAGAAATTGAAATTTTAGTTGAAAAATTAGAAGTTCTTAATGAATCTCAACTTCCACCTTTCACGATTGAAGATGAAACAGATGGTGGTGAAGAATTAAGAATGAAATATCGTTATCTGGATATCAGAAGAGCTCCGGTAAGAGATAAATTGATTTTCCGTCACAAAATGGCGCAAAAGGTTAGAAATTATCTTTCAGACGAAGGATTTATCGAAGTTGAAACTCCGGTTTTAATCAAATCTACTCCGGAAGGAGCGAGAGATTTCGTTGTACCAAGCAGAATGAATCCTGGACAGTTTTACGCATTACCACAGTCTCCACAAACTTTCAAACAACTGTTGATGGTTGGTGGAATGGATAAATATTTCCAAATTGTAAAATGTTTCCGTGATGAAGATTTGAGAGCCGACAGACAGCCGGAATTTACCCAAATCGATTGCGAAATGGCTTTCGTAGATCAGGAAGATGTGATGAATGTTTTTGAAGGAATGACGAAAACGTTGATCAAAGACATTACAGGTCAGGAATTCGGAGCGTTCCCAAGAATGACGTTCGCGGATGCGATGCAGAAATACGGAAACGACAAACCGGATATCCGTTTCGGAATGGAATTCGTAGAACTGAACGAATTAGTAAAAGGAAAAGACTTTAAAATATTCGATGACGCAGAATTGGTTGTCGGAATCAATGTAGAAGGTTGCGCAGATTACACAAGAAAACAAATCGATGAGCTTGTTGACTGGGTAAAAAGACCACAAATTGGAGCTTCGGGAATGGTGTGGGCAAAATTCCAGAATGATGGGGTGAAAACTTCTTCTGTTAATAAATTCTACAACGAAGAAGATTTGGCAAAAATCATCGAGAAATTCGGAGCGAAAGAAGGCGATTTAATGTTGATCCTTTCAGGGAACGAGCACAAAGTAAGAACTCAGCTTTCCGCATTAAGAATGGAACTTGGAAACCGTTTGGGATTAAGAAAAGGAGATGTTTTCGCACCACTTTGGGTTGTTGATTTCCCGTTATTGGAATTTGATGAAGAAAGCGGACGTTACCACGCAATGCACCACCCTTTCACCTCTCCAAAACCTGAAGATATCCATTTATTGGAAACTGATCCGGGAAAAGCAAGAGCCAACGCTTACGATATGGTGTTGAACGGAAATGAAATTGGTGGAGGTTCTATCAGAATTTTCGACAGAGATTTACAGTCAAGAATGTTTGATTTGTTAGGATTTACTAAAGAAGAAGCAGAAGCTCAGTTCGGATTCTTAATGAATGCCTTCAAATACGGAGCACCTCCTCACGGTGGTTTAGCTTTCGGATTTGACCGTTTGGTAGCGATTCTTGACGGAAACGAAGTGATAAGAGATTACATCGCTTTCCCTAAGAATAATTCAGGACGAGATGTAATGATCGATGCGCCGGCAGCGATTGCTGATGAACAACTCGACGAACTGGAACTGAAATTGAATTTAAAAGCATAAATTAGAAGCGGAGATTTTTTCTCCGCTTTTTTATTATGAAAATATTGATTTCAACACTTACGACATTTGGATATATTTCTGCAATAATCGGAGTTATAAGTCTGATTTTGTTATTAATAAAAAAATCTACATACTATCCTTCAAATAGACAAGAAGAGATTTTAGATAAAATGGGCAAACTAAAATATATTGCTGGAATTTTTATTACAATAAGCACCACTTGTTTTCTCGGATCAAAAGAATTGATAAAGCAAGATTTTAGAAAAGCTTTAAACGAAAATAAAATTATTTCAACAGAGTTAGACAACACATTTTTTAGTCAAGATGACATGAAGTCCGTTTTCAGAAACTTTGAATCTACCGAAGGACGTTTTAGGTGCGAAAATTATAGTGGGTTTATTAACTTTGAAAGTGGAGAAAACATCCCAATAGAAGTCTTCAGACACTGTTATGAGAAAAACAGATATATCATCATTTCAAAAAAATACAGTATTGACGCTACAATTGGAGATATAAGAACCTCTGCATTTGATTTCATTAAATCTGACAGTATTACATCTCAATAATAAATAATGACCAAACAAGAATTCATTCACTTCATGGAAAATCTCAAAACAGATTTCATCGAAAATAAAGAAAAGTGGGAAAATAAAACCATTGAAGATTATCTGGAAGCTATGTCTCGTTATGTTGAAGACATTGATGGATATTACGAAAACACAAATCAGGATATTGACTTAGAAAAAATTGATTGGAAAGTATTTGCTGACCTTTTGAAAGGCAGCTCGATTTATGAATAAATTTCAATAATTTTAAATTAAAAACTTAAATCTAACATTTAAATAAATAATTTCCCACGGCACAATCATTGCAAGTTTTACTAAAAAGAAAAACAATGAAAGCAATTTGGAACGGTGCCATTGGTTTTGGCTTAGTCAATATTCCTGTGAAGATTTATTCTGCAACGGAAACCAGCAAACTGGATCTTGATATGCTGGATAAATCTGATTTTTCTAATATTAAATTTAAAAGAGTCAACGAAAAAACGGGTAAGGAAGTCAAATGGGCAAACATTGTAAAAGGTTTTCTTATAGACGATAAATACGTTGTTCTGGAAGATGAAGATTACGAAGCCGCAAGTCCTGAAAAGACGAAAATACTCGGCATCGAACACTTTGTGAAAGAAGCGGAAGTCGATTCTGTTTATTTTGAAACTCCTTATTTTCTGGAACCTCAAAAGAATGGTGAAAATGCCTACAGACTTTTAATCAAAGCTTTGCAGCAAACTAAAATGGTCGGTATCGGAACGTTTGTTCTACGCGACACTGAGGCGATCGGGATGATCCGTCCTTATAATGATGATGTTCTGGTATTAAACCGATTGAGATTTGATCAGGAAATCCGGGATTATAAACAACTGAAAATTCCTGCTAAAAAAGCACCGAAACCAGCAGAGCTAAAGATGGCAAAGAATCTGATCGAGCAACTCTCCGAGCCTTTTGATCCTACTTTTTATAAAAATACTTATTCCGAAGAATTACTTAAAATCATTAAGAAAAAAGCCAAAGGTAAATCTGTTAAACTGAAAAAATCTGAACCTGCGAAACAGGGCAAAGTGATCGATTTAATGGCACAACTGAAGGCCAGCTTGCAAACTCCAAAATCTAAAAACGCTTCCTGATCATGGCTCTTAAAGATTACAACGATAAACGAAAGTTCGATAAAACCACCGAACCCAAAGGAAAAACAAAAAAAAGTGATGACAAGCTAATTTTTGTGATCCAAAGACATGCAGCCTCACGACTGCATTATGATTTCCGTTTGGAAATGGAAGGTGTTCTGAAAAGCTGGGCAGTTCCGAAAGGGCCATCATTAAATCCGGATGACAAACGGCTGGCGATGATGGTGGAAGATCATCCGTACGATTACAAAGATTTTGAAGGTAATATTCCTGAAGGAAATTATGGCGCCGGACAGGTGGAAATATGGGACAGCGGAACCTACGAACCTCTGGATGATACAAGCAAACTTTCTGAAGAAAAAGAACTTTTGAAAGAGCTAAAAAGCGGTTCGCTGAAATTTATTTTACACGGCAAAAAACTGAAAGGAGAATTTGCTTTGGTCAAAATGAAAAATGCCGAAAACAATTCATGGCTTCTCATTAAACATAAAGACAAATTTGCTGAAGATGAATATGATGCTGAAGAAAATCTTTCGCCGAAATCATTAGTTTCAAAATTTATCGAGGAAAAAAAAAGCCTAAAAAACAGCAAAAAGAAGTCATAACTTCCGAAACCAAACCTAAATTTCAACGGTTCAATTCTTTGGTGGATGAGAAGAAATTAGAAAAATTCATCAAACCAATGCTCGCAAAATCTTCTGAAGAAGCATTCGACGACGAAGACTGGATTTTTGAAATTAAATGGGACGGTTACCGTGCAGTAGCCGATCTAAGCAAAAAACAGCCGTTATTTTATTCCAGAAATGGAATTTCATTTTTATCTAAATTCAATTCTATTACCGAAGATTTTAGTCAGCAGAAACATCACATGATTTTGGATGGTGAAATTGTTGCTTACGACGAAAACGGAAAACCAAGCTTTCAGCTATTGCAGCAGATTGGCGACAATCCCGATTTGGCTTTGACGTATCAGGTTTTTGACCTTTTGTGGCTGAATGGTCATTCTACCGAAGAACTTCCCTTAATTCAGCGCAAAGAGCTTTTAAAAGATGCTTTAACTGAAACTGATCTGATCAAATTCTGCGACCATGTTCCTGAAAAAGGAATTGAGTTTTTTAATCAAATGAAAAAAATGCAGCTGGAAGGCATGATTGCCAAGAAAGCCGATAGCGTCTATACCGAAAGCTCCCGAAGCACCGACTGGCTCAAAATAAAATTCACCAATACTGAAGAAGCAATTATCTGCGGTTTCACAGAACCAAAAGGTTCCAGACAGGGTTTTGGCGCTCTGATTTTAGGAAAATATATCGACGGGAAACTGATCTATTCCGGACATACAGGATCAGGTTTTAACAATGAGTTGCTCAATCAGATTCATGAGCGGCTGAAAAAACTGGTGGTAAAATCGTCACCATTTGAGACGGTTCCGAAAACCAATATGCCTGTAACATGGACCAAACCTGAGTTGGTCTGTGAAATTAAATTCTCAGAAATCACAAAAGACGGAATGTTCAGACATCCTGTATTTGTAGCGATCCGTGAAGATAAAGAGGCAAAAGAAATCAATAATTCAGTTAAGAAACCTGCTCACAAAACTTCAAAATCCAAAACTATGAAGACTAAAAAATCATCCGAAAACACAGAAGATGCCAGTGAAAAAGACAATGAAATTACGCTAAACCGTCACAAAATAAAACTGACCAATCAGGACAAAATCTATTTTCCAAAAGACAAAATCAGCAAAGGCGACGTGGTGGATTATTATCAGTCGGTAGCAGATTACATTTTACCGCATCTGAAAAACCGGCCGCTTTCACTAAACCGTTTTCCGAGTGGAATCGATCATTCCGGATTTTACCAGAAAGATGCAGGAGATTCTTTTCCGGACTGGATTAAAACAACCAAAGTACATTCCGAGTCCACCGACAAATACATAGATTACGCCATCTGCAACGATAAAGCAACTTTAGCTTATCTCAATAATTTGGGCTGTATCGATTTCAATCCGTGGAATTCTTCCCTTCCCGATCTCGAACACCCCGATTATCTGGTTTTGGATCTTGATCCGTCGAAGAAAAACACTTTTGATCATGTAATTGAAACGGCTCAGCAAGTCAAGGAAATTTTAGATTTAATTAAAATAAAAGGCTACTGCAAAACTTCAGGAAGCACAGGAATTCATATCTACATTCCGATGGGTTGTGGTTACGATTATGATCAGGTGAAAGATTTTGCGCTGATCCTGATGCAGCAGGTTCATGAAAAGCTTCCGAAAATTACAACCCTGGAACGAAGTCTGCAAAAAAGAGATGACAAAAAAATCTACCTCGACTATCTTCAAAACCGACAGGGACAAACTTTAGCCAGCGTTTACAGCCTCAGACCCAAAGAAGGTGCGGCAGTTTCGATGCCGATTGAATGGGACGAACTGAAGAAAGATTTAAAACCAACGGATTTCAATATTGAAAATGCTCTGGAAAGAATTAAAGTGAAGGGAGATTTGTTTAAACCTGTTTTAGGAAAGGGGATTGATATGATGAAGGCGCTGGAATTGTTGCAGGGTATTGAGTAAAACAATACTTTTGAAAAAACACTTAATATGAAAAGTAAATCATTCTTAATTGTATTTCTATTTGCACAGATATTCTTCAACGCTCAAATCAAACAATTATTGTACGATAAAGTACTCAGTTACTCAATAAAAGAAGACAATAATTTTAACGTTTATGGTAGCACATCGGGAGCAGGTAATCTAATAATTGGATACGGTGAAAATTGGGAAACTACTTATGTTAAGAATTTTACTTGGCAATACAAAAAAAATATTCTTAATGGATATTTGATGAACAACAAATATCTACATCAAAATGGAAGTACATTAGCCGATAATTTCTTGGAAGTAACCCTAAAAAAAGATCTTAATCTTTACAATGTTGGTTCTTTTAAAAACTGTATTGCGTACAAAGGCTCATTCAAAGAAAATAAAAACGAGAATAAATTCATGATTTATTGTATGCAAATGGATGATAACTATGATTACTCAGAAATGAACAGTCTTTTATTTACAACGCAGCTCGGGATTAATCTTGAAGATTTACCAAAAAATAACATCGTCGTAAAAGCAGTTCTAGTTGATAAGCATGGTGAAGCTACAGTCAATTTCTTAGATTTGATTGAAACTATAAATCCACCCCACAAGTTGTACTATAACAACGATTATATTGAAGCATATATCAACGACAAACCCTCTCCAAAAGATAAAAAAACAGCACCATATTATTGTAAATTTATTATCGAGGAAGTTTATCTTTCTAATGAACTTGATAAAAGGCTCAATCAATTTATGAATGAAATGGATATTTATTATAATGAATTTGGCTACATTGATATTAATGATCAAAATAAATTCTACGATTCAGAAATCCAAAGATTAGCAATTTTTTATAAAAAACATAATCATTTGAACTCAAAACAAATAGAAAAATTTACATCAACCTTGAAAAAGCTGAAAACAAGTAAAAAAGAAGCAGACTTTTTTTGGGTTAAGGATGCTTATTAAATACTACGGCAACTTCGCCACCAAACTTTCCGGTAATATTTTTAAAATAAAATAAATCAGTTTCCACTTAAAATTGGGAACGATTGTAAAAGAATTTCCTGCATCAACAATGTGTTTTGCGACGTAATCAGGTTCCATCAGAAGATTTTTATTCAGTTCTAAATCCACATTGATCTTTGTATTGATGTATCCAATGACCAAAACGTTCACTGTAATATTCCGTTGAGCCAATTCCTGTCTTAAACCTGCCAGGTAGGTCGTAAACGCAGCTTTTGTACTTCCGTAAACAAAATTACTTTTCCTTCCACGAACACCTGAAAGTGAAGACAGTCCGATGATTCTTTCTAAATTTTTATTGGATTGATCCATCGCTACAATATTCAAAATAGAAACACCACCCATGTAATTGACCTGCATCATTTGATGAGTGCCTTTAAAATCTTTTAAGGCATAAACGTTTTCCACAAGAAATCCTGCGGAGTAAACGACGATATGAGGCTTTATGGAAAGTTCATCATAAAATTTCTGATGGGAATCAAAATCTGCAGCATCAAAGTATGAAACAGATACTTTCTCTGACAAACCATTTTTAGCTACAAAATCGTTCAGAGAATCCATACTTCTGGAAGCTGCAAAGATTACAAAACCTTTTGCAACATATTGTAAAATACATTGTTTGGCAACATCGGAATTGGCACCAAGGATCAAAACGGTTTTGGCTGTATTTTGATTCATTGGACAAAGATATTTTTTAAAGATCAGTTTGGCAAATGATTGTGTAGTTTAACCTAAAGTTGACAAATGCTTTGCACGAATGACCAAAAATTTGATTTTCAGAATTTTGGATTCTTCACAGGCTAAAAAAAGGAATCGGCGCGGTGACCTTTGGTCACCGCGCCGATTCGTAATATTATTTAAAACTGAAATTATTTCTTTTCAGTATCGATAACTTCTTTCTTCTCAGCAGTTGCTGTAGCTTTATCACCGAATCTTGCTGCTGTAAACTCTCTTGAAATTGCTGCTTTTTCAAACTTCAATTTTCCAGACAATGTTTCAATCACAATACCGTCTTCCTGAATCTGAGAAATTCTTCCGTGAAGACCAGAAGTAAGCACTACTCTGCTTCCCACTTTCAATTCTTCCTGAAATTTTTTCTCCTGCTTCTGTTTTTTCATCTGAGGTCTGATCATCAGGAAATAAAACCCAACGAACATTACCCCCATCATGATAAGCATCATCGGAGAAGATCCTCCCGCTGGTGCTGCTTGCAAAAATATTGTCAACATATTATTTAGGTTGAATGTTAGCATTGAATGTTAGTTTAATAGGAGCTTTTTCAACATTTGCAAAAACGTCTGCATATTTCTGAACAGCACCATCAAAACTAGATGAGTCAAAGCTCAAAGTAATTTTTCCTTTTTTACCAGGTAAAATTGGTTCTTTTGTAAATTCAGGAGCAGTACATCCACATCCTGGCTTCACTTCAGAAATAACCAAAGGATTTTTACCGGTATTGGTCACTTCATACACGTGATTTACTTTATCCCCTTTTTTGATATTTCCAAAATCGAAATTGCTTTCAGACAAAGCTACTGTTGTTAAAGGTTGATTTGAAGCAACTGGTGCAGCAGCTTCTCCTGTTACAGGAGCTGGAGTCACAGCAGATAAAGAATCTGCAGGAGCTGAAGTACTCAAAGAATCTGGTGCAATTGTTTCTGAATTCTGAAGCTCTTTGTTTTCTTCTTTTTTACAAGAAACTAAACCAAAGCCTATGATAGACAAAGCGATAATTGATAACGACTTTTTCATTTTCTATTTATTTATATTCTGTTTAAATCTTTACAATATTTATCTAAAATCCCGTTGATGAATATATTTGATCGGTCAGTAGCAAATACTTTTGCAATCTCAATATATTCATTAATAATAACTCTTGATGGTGTAAAAGGAAAATTATCTAGCTCCGAAATAGCCGTTGTCAGAATTACCTTATCCATTAATGCTATCCTTTCCAAATCCCAGTTTTCTAAACGCTCAGACAGTTTTTTCTCATTACCTTCCCAATTGTTAAGCGTATCTCTCAACAGTTTACTTGCGAAGCTTTTATCTTCTTCATCTTTAATCATTTTGATTAAAGTTCTGCTGTCTTCGTTCTCTTTGATAAAACCAATTGTCTTTTGAACCATTGAATTCGCAATGTGAATATCATCTGTCCAAGTCAGCTCTCTGTCACCCACATATTCATGAAAATCTTCATTCTCTGCAACATATCTCAAAAATAATTTT
Organism: Chryseobacterium sp. JAH; assembly: GCF_001507335.1. Lineage (GTDB taxonomy): Bacteria > Bacteroidota > Bacteroidia > Flavobacteriales > Weeksellaceae > Chryseobacterium. The sequence goes on from NZ_LMAH01000007.1 coordinate 60,116, forward strand.
CCGATAAATTTTTGATCATCATCAAAAGAATATCCATCTTCTTTCATAAAATCCTGATAACGCTTCCCGGAAGTCATTCTTTGAAATGTCCTTACCAAGAAATCATCATGAAGATCCCACTTCAAGTCAGTATGCTGCCCAGAAAAGAAAAGTCTTTCAGGGTTTTCTTCCAATTTTATTAAAACTTGATTATTAATAAATTTTTGGTTCGGGTTGATTTCAGAATCAGTTTTCAAGTATTTATTCTTACCAATTTCCATTTGGTTTTCTGCTAAATTTTTCAGAGAAACCAAAAAATTGAGTTCTAGGATGTAGAGATTATAGATTTTCTCTATCCCATAAAACATGTTTTTTTCTAAAACATCAAACTTTATTGGATTTTGGTAGTAAGAATACACACTTTCTACTACTTTTTCACGGATTTGTCTTCTTCCTAACATTCAAAGAGCTTTTTATGGGTGCAAAGATACAAAATTTAAAATTTATGAAATTCGTAGTCTTACTCTTTTTCGTAAATTTGCAAAAGTTTATGAAAGCTTTAAAAACTCTGAACCCTTACTTTTGGAAACACAAAATATTATTGTTTTGGGGGTTACTCTTCATCATTGCCAGCAACTTCTTCAACATTTACAAAGTGCAATTTGTAGGAAAATCTGTCGATGAACTTACAAAAAACGGGAGTTTGGGCTTTAACAGACAGGTCTTAATTTATGTAGCAATTATTGTAGGCTGCTCACTTCTGACCGGATTTTTCACTTTTATGATGAGACAGACCATCATTGTCGCTTCACGAAGAATCGAATACGAGCTGAAAAATAAGATTTACAGACATTATCAGGAACTATCTTTAACCGATTATAAAACAACAACAACCGGAGATTTAATGAATCGACTGAGTGAAGACGTTGTTGCGGTAAGAATGTATCTAGGCCCAGGCGTCATGTATGTAGTGAACCTGCTTATTTTATTGACAATCACGTGCATTTACATGTTAAAAACTGATGTATCAATGACAGTGTGGACGTTATTTCCACTGCCTATTCTGTCCTACATCATTTTTAAAGTAAGCTCGATTATCAATAAAAAATCTAAGATTATGCAGAAGAGCCAATCTGCAATATCTACTTTTGTACAGGACAGCTTTTCAGGAATTCGTGTTGTGAAATTTTTCGCCAAAGAAAATTACATTAAGAAAAATTACAGCTCAAAAGTTACCGATTATCAGGATAAAGCTTTAGACTTGGCAAAAACTGAGGCTTATTTTTTTACCATTATTTTATTTGTCATTGGATTATTAAATGTCGCGATTATTTTGATTGGCGGACAAAAATATATTGCCGGCGAATTAACAGTGGGTAAAATTGCAGACTTTTTTATGTATATCAATATTCTTATTTGGCCTTTCTCAATGGTAGGATGGGTTACTTCCGTCAATCAGAGAGCAGAAGCATCAATGCAGAGAATTAACGAATTTTTAGATAAAAAATCAGAAGTTGTCAATACAAATAATGAAAAATATACAATCAAAGGTGATATAGAATTCAGAAATGTATCTTACGTTTACCCAAATACAGGAATTAAAGCTTTAGACAACTTAAGTTTTAAAATAAATGCAGGACAGTCATTAGCTATAATGGGTAAAACCGGAAGCGGGAAATCTACAATTGCTTTGCTTTTGTGCAGACTGATTGATCCTACCGAAGGACAAATATTAATTGATGGCAAAAATCTGAAAGACCACAATCTTAATAACTATAGAGATTTCATCGGTTATATTCCGCAGGAAAGTTATTTATTTTCAGATTCAATCGAACATAATATTGGTTTTTCCATTGACAATCCTACTCATGAAAAAGTCGTTGAATACTCTAAAATTGCAGATGTTCACAAAAATATTATAGAATTTAAAGAAGGTTACAAAACCATGGTTGGAGAGCGCGGGGTCATGCTTTCGGGAGGTCAGAAACAGAGAATTTGTATTGCCAGAGCCTTAATAAAAGATCCAAATATCATTATTTTTGATGATTCACTGTCTGCTCTAGATACCGAAACCGAACAGAATATTCTGGAAAATATTGATACTAAAATTCACAACGCAACTTCTATAATCATCACGCACAGAGAGTCTAGCGCCCAACGGGCAGATAAAATCATTAATCTTACAGAAATTACCAATTCTGTAACTGCATAGCCGTTTCTTTTTGAATTGTTAAATAAATCATAAAAAAAATTTTGTGATTAAAAGAAATATTTTATATTTGTTCTTAACAAGATTAAAAAATATCTAATAATGAGTGAATACAAGGAACGCCATGAGAATGAAATTTTCACGAAGGTGTTAAAAGCAGGAAGAAGAACATATTTCTTTGATGTGCGCGAGACGAAAGCAGGAGATTATTATCTTACAATTACCGAAAGCAAAAAGAATTTCGGAGAGAATGGAGAGGCTACATTTGAAAAGCATAAAATTTACCTTTATAAAGAAGATTTTAAAAGTTTCCAGGAGATGTTTAATGATTCAACAGACTTTATCATTAATGAAAAAGGTGAAGATGTGATATCTGAAAAACATGATAAAGATTTCAAAAGCAGAACATATACAATTGAATCTGACGACGAAGTTTAATACCCCCAACAAACCAAATATATAAAAATACAAGCATCTTTCTTAGATGCTTTTTTTTACATAAAAAAAACACATTTTCTTTCGAAAATGTGTTTTGCGTGGGGTGAATGAGGGGTCTCGAACCCCCGACCTCCGGAACCACAATCCGGCGCTCTAACCAACTGAGCTACAATCACCGTTTTTGGTGGTGCAAATATAGGAAAGATTTTTTAACTACAAAACAATTCCATCAAAATTTTTCATCGCAATAAGCTTCTCTGTCGTAAATCCCTCAGCATAAGTAACTCCCGATAACCTTCCTAAATCCTGCGCACGGTAAGTCAAGCTTTCATAAAAGTCTTTTGAAGTGATTGGAGTTTCCGGCTCTGTAGATTTAGGATCATAGAACTGTGTTTTAAAAGCCATACATGCTTCCAGTTTTTTATCAAGGTGTTCTGATATATCAATGACAAATTCCGCTTTAATATCTTTCCACTGAATATAGTGGAAAATCTGCTTTGGCCTCCAGACTTCCTGACTTTCTCCGTCCACAATTGTTTCTATCTTTCTTAAACCAGCTAAAAAGCACGCATCCGACACTAGTTTTGCCGCTTTTGCATGATCAGGATGTCTATCATCAATTGCATTGGCTAAAACGATTTCCGGACGGTATTTGCGGACCATTTTCACGATTTTCAATTGATATTCTTCAGAGTTCGTAAGAAAACCATCTTTCATACCTAAGTTTTCTCTTGCAACAACTCCTAAGATTTTCGCAGATTCTGCAGCTTCCTGCTTTCTGGTCTCATCAGTTCCACGAGTTCCTAATTCTCCTTTCGTCAGATCAATAATAACACAGCTTTTTCCCTCCGAAATTAATTTAGCAATTGTTCCTCCACAACCTAACTCCACATCGTCTGGATGGGCACCAAAGGCTAGAATATCTGTCTTCATCTGTTCTTTTTATTTTTAATATGTAAACTAGAACGCAAATAATTTTTCATATTTTAGAATTTTAAGTTACAAGCGTTTCATTTTCAAATATAAGACTTAAAATAAAAACTTCCCAATCGCAATGAATGGGAAGTTATAATAATTATAATTTAAAAATTATTTGTTGATTTCTGTATTTAACTTTACAGCATCCTGATAAGTTGGATCTAACTGTAATGATTTTGCCACATAATCTTTTGCTTTTGCAGCATCAGAATCTTTAGATAAGTAAGCAACTGCAAAGTAGGCATAAGCCAATGTTTGCTTGTTAGCCTCAACCTCTGCCGGTTTCACCGTAGCAATATATTTTTCGTAAGCAATCTTTGCCGCATCATTATTGGTAGCCTGCTGATAAGCATATCCTAAACTGTAATATGCAGGAGCCCAATCAGGTAGAATTGCACTCATTTTCTGCCAAGTTAGAATTGCGCCATTCCAGTTTTTAACATCCTGGTAAGCAGTAGCCAATTTGTAAAGCGCATCAGAATCCTGAGCATTTGCTGCAACTTGTTTTTTCAAAGCCTCGATTTGAGGATTTGTCGGACCTGCATCTACAGAAGACTGAGAAGCTCCTCCTCCTAAAATCTTAGCCAATTCCATATCCCACTTCATTGTTTCGTCTTTAGCTGCTTTTGCAATCGCTATTTTTTGCTGAGATTCAGCTGTCAATGCCGCTTTCTTAGCCGCATCCTTTTCAGTTTTAGCTAAACCGGCAGCGATCAACCCCTGCAAACCTTGATCTGCTGGTTGTACTCTTGATTTCTCAGCCTGAGAAACGAAAGTTTCAATATTTTGTTTTGCTTCAGGGTATTGTCCATCTGCATAGTTTACATAAGCTCTCAACTTAAATTTAATTGGATCACTAATTTTATCAAAAATCTTATCTAAAATTACTTTCGAGTTCGCATAATCTTCATTAGTGAAATACAATTTAGCAATCTCTAGCTGAGTATACGGATCTTCATCAGCATATTTTGTATAGTTGATCAAATCCTGAGTTGCTTTTGCATTTTCTTGGTATTTGATGTTGTAAGCAGCTAAAGCCTTATAAGCAGGAGCATAGGTTGCATCTGTAGCAATTGCTTTCTCAATACTAGTTTTAGCTTGTTGCCATTGTTGTGCTGCCATCCAAAGTGTTCCGATTCTTGTATAAACAGAAGCTTTATTTTTCGCTAAAGGCAACGCTTTATCATACGCTGACATTGCGTCTCCAGGAATTCTCTTCAATCTGTAAGCATCACCTAAAGTATAGTAATAGTTTGCAGGAACCTCTTTCTTAGCAGCTCTTTCAATTGCTTTATTTAAGAATTGAATAGCTAAATCCGGAGAGTTGTTTTTTTCAAATAAAGTCAATGCTTCAGCAGCTCTAAAAAGAACTTCAGCATCTTTTTCTCTTGAATCTGTAACTACTTTTTGAATCTCAGCGATAGCGCTTTTATCACCTTTACCCAGTTTAACCGTAGCCAAACCAAGTTTATTTAAATAACTTTTGCCGTCTGCAGCAAGACCTTTGTTAAAACTTTCAGTAGCCTGAGCAAAATCTGGCTCAGCCTGTCTCAAATACGTATTTCCTAAATAGAAATAATTTTCCGCTTTTGGTTCTTTAGCAATCATCTGAGTGAAATTATTTTTCGCCTGAGCAAATTTATCACTATCGATGCTGTTGATACCATCCTGTAATGTTTGTGCAATCGTAAAATTGCTAAAAAATACAACTGCTGCTCCAAAAGCAATCTTCTTTACATTCATAATCATTATATCTTTCATTATATATTTTCTAAATTGAACTATAAATTACACACAATTTTCAGACCAAAATAAATGAATTAAATTGGCAATCAGATTAATTTAATATTATTTAACGCATCTGAACTTCCCGTCTGTAAATATTGTAGGGCTGTAATCCTTCTTTTTGAACGATTATCTGGCCTAACTGTGTACACGAGTATCTTATAAATCCACTTGCAATGTTAAAATTTCCTTCATTAGATAAGAAATATAAAACTCTTGTAAAGGGATACTTCATTTCGCGAAGACCTTCAAAATCTGGAGAGTATAGCTCCCCTTTTGATTCTACTGGTAATATTTTGATAAGATCTCTGAGCTTTTCAGCATTTTTATCATATGGTCTGCTGATCGTATTAAGACCCACCACACCTATTTTATCAGGATATTTATTAAGTTCCTCAATGACATTTGTACTTCCGGGAATAATAGAATATTTCAAATCTTTAGGAAGTTTTTTCAGTGTCTGTGCGACAAAGTTCAGATTACTTGAGTTGGCACCATCATATATAAACCTCTTCTCCTCCGACTGCATTCCTTGTACAATTTCCTCCATTGTAATGCTCATTTTCGGTGAATTTTTAGGAACTACAAAAACGACAGCATCCGCTGCAAATTTCGCAGGTAAAAACTTTAAATCTGCCTGTTTTTCGTATGCCCTAATCTCCTCAACAGAAAGTTCCTTAGACATCACAACAATTCTTGCTTTATCATTCAGAAGATCCAAGAAACCTAAATCCTCTTTTTTTGTAACTACTTTAATTTTAGTTTCCGGATAATTAATCATATATCCATCTGCTAATGCTTCTGTAACACTTTTAAAAGATTCATCGGTTAAAATCGTCATTTCGCCTTTATGATAAGATGGAGATGTATCTTCCTTCTTGGAACAACTTAGTGTAAAAGCAAATAACAAAAATACTAGTAGTTTCAGATTATTCATGATCACCGGTATTTCTAATTTTAGAAACAGCTCTCCAAATCCTGAAGAAACCATAAAGCATCACAACAGCTCCAAGTGGATATGCCACAGCGGGCTCCAAAAGAGTAAAGAAGAATTTGTAAACAATAATTACAATTCCGAGAACTATATAAAACAATCCTGTGACTAAGGATAACCAATTGAACATCATATAACAAAAGTATTAAAAAAAATAAAAAGAGAAGCAATTGCTTCTCTTTTTTAATAGTATTTAAGATAAATATTATCCTTCAAAATTCATCGTTAATGGTAACCTGAATCTGTAACGAACAGATTGACCATTAATTTTTGCAGGAGTCCACTTATTTTTAATTGACTTAATTGTTCTAACAGCTTCAGAATTAAAATCTGCATTTTTACCATTTGCTTTTACGTCTGTAATTGATCCGTCTCTTTCTACAACAAAAGTTACTTCAGCTTTTACAGTACCTTCATCACCATTCATCGCTGAACCGTCGAAGTTACCAGAAACTTTGTTTCTAAACGCGTTGATTCCTCCTGGGAATTCTGCCGTTTGCTCTACCTCACTATATACCTGAGTATCACTTACCTGAGGTTTAACTTCAGCTGTAGAAGCTTTATTACCTGTAGATGGTGGTGGTGGCGGTGGAGTATATGCAGGAGCTTTCACCCCTTCCTGATTTTGAAGACCTGTAGTTGTTTCTAGCTGCTTAGAAATTGGTGGTGGTGGAGTCTCAATTTTAGGAGCTTTCACCGGTTCCGGAACTACGTTTTGGATTACTTCAATCTTTTCTTCCTCTTTTGGAGGTGGTGGTGGAGGTGGTTCTTCTTCTTTAGGCTCTTCTATAATTTTATCTTCCTGTAAAATTTCTACTAAATCTGCTTGCACCTGAACTTCATCAGCAGCATTCATATTTTTAATAGTAAGGTAAATAAAAGGAGATAAAGCAGCGACTAAGAATAATGATGTCCCGATAATAAAAGACTTTGTCAGCAACCTAGGATACTGAGTTCTGATATCATATGCACCATAACTTTTATTTCTATTTTCAAATACAATCTCATCTAGTGAAAGATTTTGACTGTAAGCATTTTCATCTGCCATTGTAATCTAAATTTAATGGTTAAATTACTTTGTTGCAGGAGCAGCACCAGCTGAATTCCCCACCTTTCTATCATAAATAGCCTTTTCCCAAGGTTTCAAGTCAGTAACACCGTACTGCTCACTTTTGGTAATAGCCATTTCATCAAGAATGTCTACAAAGTTCTTATACACTGCATCGTCAGTCGGTTTGATAATCACTGTAAATTTAGTTCTATCAGCTGCACTGTTTTTTGCTTGCTCAATGATCTTTCTTATCCCTTCTCTATCAAAACTAGTTTCATTAAGATTTTGGTCAGTTAAAGATGTATTATCTTGCTGATGCCAAAAGATCTTATTGTCTTTACCTAATAATAAAGAAATTGAGTTCGAAAGCTTAATTTCTGTTGGAGGTGGTTTTGGAGTATCTTTTTTCGGTTTTGCCGGGAGACCCAAATCCATAACATTCGGTTTAGAGAATGTGGTTGTGAACATAAAGAAGGTAATCAATAGAAAACCCAAGTCCACCATCGGAGTCATATCGACTCTGGTATTCTGTTTCTTGGAACGTACCTTGCCGCCCTTGGCGCCTTTTTCCTGTACTTGTACTTCTGCCATTTCTAAATGATATTATTCATTAGGTTTACCTTCTTGTGACGTTATCAACCAAAATTTAAGAAAATCAATATCTCTTAAACCCTCAAATAAACTTTTAACTTTAGGATACCCAGTTGTAACATCACCCTTGATTGCTAATTTGTAATCAGGATTAACGCTTAAACTTTGCTCTACCCAGTCAACTAATTGTTTATTAGTACTATCCATAGGAATCCCAGTAGGACTCTTAAAATTCTTCTGCGCATCTTCTGGCAAATCCAAATAGCTTTTCAGCTGGTTCATAGGAACCCCAATTGCCTGAACTCTTTGAAATGCAACTTTTTGTTTGTTATCAAAAGTAACCCCGTACTTTTGTCCCATTTTATCTAAAAGCTGTACTCTTTCTGAACCGTTATCTACCGGCTGGAAATAAAATTTTCCATCTGGTGTAGCGTTGATAGTCATTAAACTAGCATCAGGAAGTAATTTTTCTGAGATCGAAGATGGCGGCTTAATCTGCTCCACGTCAGGTTTCTTAAACTGAGTGGTCAATATAAAGAACGTAAGTAGTAGGAATGCAACGTCACACATTGCCGTCATATCCGTAACTACCCCATGTCTTTTTGGTTTGACTCTCGCCATTATTTTATTTATTTTTAATTAAACTTCTTTTTACAATGCAAATATCTTGCTACAAAATTCTTAGTTGAATTCTGCGAAAGATTGCTGGATGCTCATAGCGATCTCGTCGATCTTGTAAGTCAATCCGTCAATTTTAGATGTAAAGAAGTTGTAAAGCATAATCGCAATTGCAGAAGTACCAATACCTAAAGCCGTGTTGATCAATGCTTCAGAGATACCTGTAGAAAGTGCAGCAGCATCAGGAGTACCACCTCCAGAACCTAATGCGAAGAACGCCTTGATCATCCCGATTACCGTTCCAAGTAGTGCGATCAAAGTTGCAACTGTACCTAGAGTAGAAAGAATCATCATGTTTTTCTCAAGCATTGGCATTTCAAGAGTAGTAGCTTCTTCGATAGCTTTGTTCAAAGCAACCATTTTCTGCTCCTTGTTTAGTGTAGTGTCATTAGAAAGAGCCTTGTAAGTAGTAAGACCTTCTTTTACTACGTTACCTACAGAACCTTCTTGTCTGTCACACTCTTCTAAAGCTTCATCTACTCTGTTTTGGTTTAGTAAGCTTCTTACTTTTACTACGAAATTATCTAAGTTACCTTTTCCAGCTGCTTTGCTAAGAATAAAGTATCTTTCGAAAGAGAAAACGATTACAGTGATCATGAAAGTAATCAAGATCGGTACAATAACCCCTCCTTTGTAGATAATTCCTAAAAACGACTCTGGGTGAATGTCTTTTCCTTCAACACTTGAAAAAGCAACAGAACCACTTCCTAGTTTGTCTGCATCTTTAAAGTTTCCTGGGCTACCAAGAACAAATAAATAAATACAAATTCCTATAACTAATAGAATAGGAATAATTACAGCTGGATTAAGACCCCCTGCTTTTTTAGCAACTACTTGCTCATCATTTTTTGAAACATTCATTTCCATATTTAACTAAATTATATTGTTTAAAAATTTTAAAGTTGTAAAATAAAGGCAAAATTACTTAAAATGCAATAGTCTTAAATAAACATTTCGCCTTTTTTTAATCAAAAAAAAATGCACCGATTTCGATATTGCAATTATATGTAATTTTTTTAATGATTTTTATCACTTTTTATAATTACATTAAAAAATCAAAAATTTTACGCGTAAAAATTCTTGAAATTACCAATGTTAATTTTCCTTTAAATTACTATGTTAACAATACGATGTGGCACTACAATAATCTTTTTGGGTATTTTTCCTTCCAAAATTTCCATCATTTTGTCATTTTGAAGCACTAAATCTTCCACTTCCTTTGCAGAAAGTTGTGCAGAGAGTGAAATTTTGAACTTCATCTTACCATTTACGCTTACAGGATAATTAATTTCATCTTCAATTAGGTACTCTTCGTTAAGTTCTGGGAACTTTTCAAATTCAATCGACTTGCTGTGACCAAGCAAATACCATACCTCTTCACAAATATGTGGGGCGTAAGGGGAAATTATAACGGCTAAAGGTTCTAAAATATTGCGTTTATTGCATTTTAATTTCTGTAACTCATTGACAGCAATCATAAATGAAGAAACTGATGTATTGAAAGAAAAATTTTCAATATCATAAACCACCTTCTTTATTAAGGTATGAAGTACTTTATATTCATCTTTTGTAGGTTCTTCTTCAGAAACTTCAAAAGTATCTCCGTTGAAATACAAATTCCAGAATTTTTTCAGGAAACCGTAAACTCCACTTAAACCTTGTGTATTCCAAGGCTTGGATTGCTCTAACGGACCTAAGAACATTTCATACAATCTTAAACCGTCTGCTCCGTATTCTTCACAGATATCGTCAGGATTTACCACATTATATTTTGATTTGGACATTTTTTCTACTTCACGACCTGTGATGTATTTTCCGTCTTCCAAAATAAATTCCGCATCAGCATAATCCGGTCTCCAAGATTTAAATACTTCTGTGTCTAATTCGTCAGTTGTTCCTTTCAATAAAGAAACATCAACATGAATTGCTTGAGTTTTATATTCTTTTGCTAAATTTTTAGAAACATATTGATTGGTTCCTTCAATTCTATATACAAAAGCACTCATCCCCAAAATCATCCCCTGATTAATCAACTTTTGGAAAGGCTCATCTTGATTAATATATCCTCTGTCTTTTAAGAACATATTCCAGAAACGCGAATACAATAAGTGTCCGGTTGCATGTTCGCTACCTCCTATATATAAATCGACTTGTCCCCAATAATCCGAGAGTTCTTTTTTAGCAAAAACCTCATCGTTATTCGGATCCATATATCTAAGGAAATACCAAGAGCTTCCCGCCCAACCCGGCATTGTAGATAATTCTAATGGAAATACAGTTTTGTCATCAATTAAATCTGTAGCCACCACTTTCTGATTGGCTTCATCCCATGCAAAAGTTTTAGAATTCCCCAATGGTGGATCACCATCTTCTGTCGGTAAATATTTTTCAACTTCAGGAAGTTCCAGAGGCAAAGCAGAATTTGGCAATGTGTAAGGCATTCCTTCCTTATAATATATAGGAACCGGCTCGCCCCAATAACGCTGTCTTGAAAAAATCGCATCACGCTGTCTGTAGTTTGTTGTTCCGTGACCAATTCCCTTGTTTTCTATTTCAGCAATTATTTTTGATTTTGCATCATTATAAGGTAAGCTGTTTAAAAAATCTGAATTTACACAGACAGAATCTTTAGAATCAAAAGATTGTTCCTGAACGTCTTCTTCAGTTTCTACAACTTTTATAATTTCTAAATTAAATTTCTTTGCAAATCTATGATCACGCTCATCATGTGCAGGAACAGCCATTACAGCTCCAGTTCCGTAGCCCATTAATACATAATCTGAAATATAGATCGGCATCTTTTTTCCACTAAACGGATTCACCGCATAACTTCCCGTGAAAGCGCCACTCACGTTTTTCACGTCAGCCATTCTATCACGTTCGGTTTTCTTAGAAGTTTCTTCTATATATGTATCTACTTCAACTTTTTGTTCTGCAGTTGTAACATTTTCCACTAAAGGATTTTCCGGAGCCAATACCATAAAGGTTGCTCCAAAAATTGTATCAGGTCTTGTTGTGAAGACCTCAACGATTTCGTCATGACCTTCAACATTAAACTTAACCTGAGCTCCCTGAGATTTTCCGATCCAGTATTCCTGAGAATCTTTTAAGGGTTGTGGCCAGTCAAGAGTTTTTAATCCTTGTAGCAATCTTTCAGAGTAAGCAGAAATCCTCATACTCCATTGCATCATTTTCTTTTGAAAAACCGGAAAACCTCCTCTTTCAGATTTTCCGTCTTTTACCTCATCATTAGCTAAAACAGTTCCTAATGCAGGGCACCAGTTTACGGTGGTTTCAGCTCTGTAAGACAAACGGTAATTTAATAAGATATCTTCTTTATCAATTTCAGATGCAGTTTTCCATTCATCTGCTGTGAAATTTAATTCATCGTTTTGGTTGGCATTTAATCCTTCTGTTCCTTTTTCTTCAAAATGTTTAATCAAAGTTTCAATTGATTCTGCCGTGTCTCTATCTTTATTATACCATGAATGGAACAATTCAATAAAAATCCACTGCGTCCATTTATAATAAGAGGGGTCGGAAGTTCTTACTTCTCTGCTCCAATCGAATGAAAAACCTATTTTTCTTAACTGCTCCTCGTATCTCGTAATGTTTTGCTCAGTGGTGATTGCAGGATGCTGCCCAGTCTGAATTGCATACTGCTCAGCAGGAAGTCCGAAACTATCGTAACCGACAGGATGTAGCACATTAAAACCCTGATGTCTTTTATATCTTGCATAAATGTCTGACGCAATATACCCCAGCGGATGCCCCACGTGAAGTCCTGCTCCCGATGGATACGGAAACATATCGAGCACGTAAAATTTTGGTTTATCTGTTGAATCGGAAGTCTTGTAGGTTTGGTTGTCTTCCCAATATTTCTGCCACTTTTTTTCTATCTGCTGATGGTCGTAAAACATTCTTTTAATTATATATTATATGATTTCACAAATTTAGTGTTTTTTATAAAAAAAATCTGGACTAAAATGACAGTGTGTAAGTAAATTTAACTTAAAAAAGAATTGTGAGATTTAATTCAGATTATTTTGCAATTATTACCTTGGAAGAATATATTTTTCCGTCGTGGTTTATATTTAATATATAATTTCCGTCTGCAAGTTTTCCTACAAAAATACTTATCTTTCCATTTGAAAATAATTGAGATTCCGAATGAACTTTCCTGCCGGATACATCGAATAGACTAACCTCAGCATTTTTACTAAAACCCGGAATTTCTATATTGATGTAATCTTTAGCAGGATTTGGATATATCCTCACATCCTTAATAGATGTCGCTTCTCCTGTCCCTAAAGCGGTACAAACCGCAGAAGCCACACTCGTAGTTTTCACCAAATCAACCTTAGTACCTGGAGTAACAAAACTTTGAAGCTCAGCAGAAGCGATCAGTCCGGAATCTGCGCCAAGCCAGTCCTGCATCAAAGAAGCGAAAATCTGCCTGTAATCGTATCTTCTCTGACTCTGATTGTAGTAATAACTTGTGGCATTGGTGAAGAGCGGATGATCTCCCATAATACCTCCGGCAATATTACTTCCAACAATGAAAAACGGAGCCAAATCTCCATGATCCGTTCCTAAACTGGCGTTTTCTCTTACCTGTCTTCCAAATTCACTGAAAGAAACCGTCAATATTTTATTACCTATTCCCAGAGCTTCTATGTCCGTTTGAAAAGCCGCTATCGAATTCGAAATATCACCCAATAGATTGGCGTGATTCCCTAGTTGGGTACTTCCCGACTGAATTTGATTCACATGCGTATCAAAACCTCCTAAATTTACTTGGAAAATTTTAGTTTTACTCCCTCCCTTTATTAATCTCGCTACCACTTTCAGCTGTTTCCCCAAACTTGAATTCGGGTAGGTGACTGTGGAATTATTTCCGGCATTAAAAACCTGCATCACACGGTTGTAATAGCTATCCATACTTGTGGCAACACCTTTGATATAATTTAAAAGATCATTATACTGAGAACTTGTCGGCACAATCAGCGAATTAAAAAGTGTAGTTTGAAAACCTGTAAGATTATATTCTATATTTTTTTCTAACGTATGTTCATAAAAAAGACAAGGATTCAGGTTTCCCAGCTGAATTGCAAGAGGATCGGGACTTTGGGTGGTAGGATTTCCCGCAAGCCCGGGATAAAGTCCACCCAAATACCTTCCAAAAATACCATCCAGAAGATCCTGATTATTCGAACCGTCTTTCCCCGCAAACATGAGATTTTCAGATCTGAAATGTGAGTAATTAGGATTAGGATACCCTACCCCATTCATTAAGGTTAATTTCCCTGAGTCATAAAGTGATTTAAAGCCAGTCATAGAAGGGTGTAGCCCCACTTGCTTGGTAGAAGCAACCGTACTGTCTAAATTTATATACGCCCCTGTCCCTGTATTGGCTATTTTGATATTGGGACGAAGATTTGCATATGTATCATACTGACTAACGGGAATTACCGTATTCAATCCATCATTAGCTCCGGCCATCCGTAAAATCACCAAAACCCTTTCATTCACTGCATCACAACTTACATTGAAATCTAAAAACTGATTTAAAAATCTGGTAGGCATCCCATTGAGCAAAAAAGGCGTTCCTACTCCCGCCAAAGAAGCCATCTGTAAAAACTTTCTTCTGTCCATGATTACATTATTTGAAATTCTGGTGATTTTATAAGTGCTTTTACCAATCGATCAATTGGAATTTTTACGTTAGTGGCCGTGCCTGTATTAACGTAATTATTCCATTCGTTAAGCCAGTTTGTGAGACTTAATCCGTTTAAAAATATTGTCTTAAAATAATTCAGTCTGTCTGTCGGAGGGATATCTACAAATAAAAGTTCACAAAAATTAGAGACTAAAACATCCGCATTTCCCGGATTTTGAAAATAACCACTGTCTTTCACAAAAGTCGGAAGATTCAATTTAAATAAAAAACCGTTTTGCGTGTTTCCATTAATCAAAATATCAATAGAATTATTGTATCTGATTCTGAGAGACGATGTAGTGATCCAGTTTTTATCATAGTTCGGACTGCTTGAATATGCAGCGTAACCGTTCACAGTCTGCGGTCTAAAAACCGGCATCCCAGTATTCTGAGAATAATTTGCAAATATAGACAAGTAACCGTGCAATGCTTTCGGATTTACCGAATAAGCGGGCATTGAAAGATTCAAGAGCGTAAACATATTAAAATAAAGCTCCAAAGGACTTTTCACCAGTGCGCCTATGGTTTGATCGGCATAGATGCTGTCTTCTTCGTCATAAAAGTGTTTACTGGAGAGCAATGTTTGTATAACCGGCAAAATTTGATAATTATTATTCTTCAACTGAGCTGCCAGAGGAACAATAATATTATCTTCGATATCCGCAGTAATCGTCCGTCCTACGAAATATCTATACATTCTTCTGCAATAGGCTTTTGCCGTCTCTGTCTGATTAAAAATCATATTGATAAAATTCTGAAATTCTATCTGAATGTTATCAACAGTTGTCCCTCCATTAATTGTAGCATTGAATGCAGGGCTGAAAGTTTTATTGGTTAAATCATGTGTACTGACATTGATGAAGCCCTGAGGAATTTTTGTCACAGGATCTACGTTATTAATTCTTGCCGTTTTATTTAGCTGAACCGCCGATGTTAGCGTAAAGCCCGTAAGTACTTTAGCCGCCTGCTGTACATCAGCTTCTGTATAATTTGTATAATTTCCTGTTCCGATTTGTGGGCCTTTCAGAATGGTAAACAATTCTAAAAACTCCCGGGCGTAATTCTGGTTCGGACTGTTTTTCTGATTTACATTGTTATTCAGGTAAGTCAGCATTCTTGGATTGAGTGTTATCCGCACTGCTAAATCTTTTAAACTTCCATTAGCATGAAACCTTAAAAGCTCTTTGTAATCAAAATTGGTAAAAAAACTCGCATCATTATCAGTTACAAACAGCAAATGTAGCCAATAGACAATTTTATATTGTGCAGACGGACTTTTCAATGCCTGATACATCCACCAATAATTATCATACATTACTGAATTACTGGTACTTAAAGTATCTGTAATCGTCGGAGCGACAAACGTCGGAACAATGGTTTCCCCATTATCATTGAGAGGACTTGCCGGAACGGGGTTATCAAAAACAAACAATTCCGCAAGAGCCTGAGCGGGAGTTTTTAAAGCATATTCATTAATTCTTGCCTTCGTAATATTATACGTCGTTCTACGCAGGAGATGATAGGCATTCAACGAGCCTAAAACTGTTGTTTTTGGTGTTAAACTAGACATGTGAATTGTATTAATGTTTAGTAAAAATAATAAATAATTAACAACGAATAATACATTATTTTACCACATTATTATTTTATTTGAAAAACATCAAAATACCTAATAACACTTCAGCTTATTGAAAACAGCTATTTAGATGAGTAAAAATAAAATATCATACAAAATATTACTTTAAAAAACAGAATTTACAGTTCTTTGAGGCTTATCCTTCGCACAAAAAAACTCCAGCAAAACTGGAGTTATATTAATAAACAATAAAGATTTTTGTAAACTATTGAGCGACTCTTTTAAAAGTATACGTTGTAGCTTTGTACAAATCCGGGTCTGTATCATCTTCAATTTTAAGATTCATGGTTTCAGCATTTAGATCAACAATCTTTCCTTTCTCTGTAACCACAGTTCCCTGGTATTTTATTTCGAAATTCTTTTCGGTTTTGTTATAAGTATAGTTGAAGTTACGTACAGAAATCGTTGAGCAAGTCAAAGGCGAACCTGCTTCGTCTTTATTTGTTCTTTTTCCAGAATTATTTTCATTAAACACCCATGTTGATTCTTGCTGACAAGAAGTGTATACAATTTCATCAGAAACACCTACACCGTTAAGATCCACTTCAGTTCTTACTTCGGCAACCGGCTTCCATGTTCCTACAATAGGAAACTCTTGTACAGTCTCTTCGTCATCGTTACATGCGGTAGTAGCTACCATTAATGATAAACCTGCAAATAATAATGCTAATTTCTTCATATATCAAATTTTTCAAGGTATAAAATTATGATTTTTTATTAAAATTCCACTATTTTTTTTGAATTTTGGAATCATAATTTGTATTTTATTGAAAATCGTACTTTTAAAGACCATTTTCAAACCCTTATATTTGTAAAAAATACTGAATGCCTGAAGTTTCTATCATCACTCCCTGCTACAATTCTTCAAAATTTCTGGAAGAAACGATTGCATCTGTACAGAGTCAGAATTTTAAGGATTGGGAATGGCTGATTACAGATGATAGATCCTCAGACAATTCGGTAGAGATCATCCGGAAACTAAACGATCCAAGAATAAAACTAACGATTGCAGAAAAAAATGGAGGTGCCGGCCATGCACGAAATATCTCTCTTAAAAACGCAACAGGAAGATTCATTACTTTTCTTGATGCTGATGACTTCTGGGAATCTAATTTTCTGGAAGAAATGATCAATTTTATGAAGCAAGAAAATGCAGAAATCGCCTACTCAAACTATGCAAGATGTGACGAAAATTTAATTCCGAAAATTGAAGATTTCCAGGCAGATAAAGATGTTAATTTTAATAACTTACTGAAGACTTGCCGCCTTTCTCTCCTTTCGTCGATGTACGATTCTAAAAGGGTGGGAATAGAATATTTTCCTGAAGACAGCAAACGCGAAGATCATGTCATGTGGTTGAATTTGCTGAAGAAAATACCTATTGGGAAACCGCTTCCAAAGACTATGGCAAAATATAGAATGCATGCAACAAGCGTTTCTCGAAAAAAACAGACTATCGTGAAAGACCAATATTTAGTCTACAAAGATTTCATGAATTTTTCAACATTAAAATCTTTGTATTACACTGCCAATTGGGCATTCAACGGTTTTTTAAAATACTCAAAAATATTTAATTAATGGAATATTCAAAAGAATTCAAAGCTGCGCTGAGTAATTTTTCATCAATTGAAAAAGACCGTCTGATTTTCCGTTTGTTGAAAAAAGATAAACTTTTATCTAAAAAACTTTATTTTGAACTCATTGACACTGAAACAACCGATCAGAAGAGAGCCCAAATGGAAGAACAGATTGAAGAAAAAACTCTTTTGACTGAAAAGTATATAGGAAATCCTAAATATTTTTTGGTTCTCATCAGAAAGATGAGCGCTGAAATTACTGAGCATGTAAAAATTACAACTGATAAATTTGGAGACATTTATCTGCAGCTTTTTTTGGTCGATAAAATTTTAGAAAGCAACGATAAGCTTAATCATCAAAGGTTTGATAATATTTATAAGCTCTACATTTACCTTATTAATAAACTCCTGAAAGCTATTATTTCAATCAAAAAACTGGATGAAGATTACTGGATGGAACTCAAAGACGTACTAGAAAGTATAGAATCAAAAATTCATGAGAACAGATATTTTGAAAAACTTTGCATTAATAACAGTTTTGATTTTAATTGGCTGACTGTGGAAAAAATTCCTGATCATTTAGACTTAATAGTAAAAGACATTAAAAGTCAGGGATTCCTAAAGTGATACAATTTTCTTGAGAATTAATTCTGATGAATTCGGCTGCTCAGCAACAAATTTTCCGGCATTTGCCGACATCATTTCCAGCTCTTCATTATTATTTAAAAGATAAAGAACAAATTCTGCAGCTTCATTTTCACGCTCAAAGGATTTTCCGCCTTCAGCAGCAATTAAATTATCCGCTTCCGGATTTTTATTGTAATGATTTCCAAAAACTACAGGAACTTCAAATGTTGCCGCTTCCAGAATATTATGCAGGCCAGAATCATGAAAACCACCCCCTACAACTGCAATATCTGCATTAGAATACAGTTTTGAAAGCAAACCAATACTATCGATAATTAGAGTTTGAGAGTCGGAAATTTTGAGAGTCGGGGAGTTTTTCAAACTGCTATAGAGAACTGCGTTGGCAAAAATTTCCTTTAAATACTCTACCCTTTTTAAATCATGGGGAGCGATGATTAATTTTACATTTTGATTTTTTTCGGAAATCATTTTTGCCAATTTCTCTTCAGCCTGCCACGAACTTCCGAAGACAACTGTTTTTTTACCCCCGATAAATTCTTTGATGAAATCAACATGATTGTCACGGGTTTTCAAGTGCTTTACACGGTCAAATCTTGTATCACCAGTCACCGAAGAATTCTGAAGACCTATACTTTTAGCCAAAAGATATGAATGTTTTGTTTGGTGAAAAAACCAATCAACATTTTTGCTCAGCTGCTTTACAAACCATTTCCCATATGAAGTAAAAAATGATTGATTTTCATAGAATAAAGCGGAAATCACAAATGTTTTGACCTGATTATTTTTCAGTTCCTGAAGCAGATTGTACCAGTAGTCATACTTCACCGTAAAAAATAGTTCAATGTTTAGGTGAGAAATAAATTCTTTTACTTTTTTCTTCGTATCGAAAGGTAGGTAACAGATGACATCAGCAATATTTTTCTTTTTTATCACATTTTCATAACCGGAAGGCGAAAAAAAAGTCACCAAGACTTTATGAGCCGGAAACTGACCTTTAAGCTTTTCTAAAACCGGAAGACCCTGCTCGTACTCGCCTAAACTTGCAGCATGCATCCAAATAACTTTATCTGAAGTTGAGATGGAAGATTTCACACGGCCATAAGACTCTTTCCGTCCTTCAACTCCTTTTTTAGTTTTATCATTAAATAACGAAAAAACTTTCATTCCGAAAATGAGAAGTTGGATGAAAAAATTATATATAAATGACATTTGAAAATTATTTAAACTGAGCGCTGACAATAAAGACAGCAATTAGGCTTCCAATGATGGACAACAAGATGGTTGAAAAAGGAACTCTCGCTTTTGCTTCATCATCAAGAGCATATCTGAAGGTAAAGTCTTGACTGTTCAGGAAAATGAGGACAACCAAAACGAACAACCATCTTATAAAGAAATTCATGATAAAAAACTGAACGTCACGATTAGCATCTGTAATCTCAACAGGATAATTGGCAGATTCCGGAGAACGTATTAAAAAGAGGATACCTATATAAAAAACTACACTTAAAATTGGCGTAAAGAAGTACCATTTTTTATTTCCAAAATTGTCGGCTTTGCCTTCAACATCAAAATGAGTGGGAATAACTTGCGGTAAAGATTTATAATTTTTCAGGGTAAACCACCAAAGAAAAATAACCAATCCGAGATTGAGAAAATCAAATAAGATAAATAATGCATCACCCATTGAATAGCTATTTGAATTTATAAAACATTTTTAATCACCCTCAATTTATGCGTGTGCTTATTCATTTCTTTATTAAAAATCCCTGTAGAATCTAGTGTGTCAATCCTCACCTTTCCGGAAGCGTGAATGATCTTTTGATTTTCGAGCATAATTCCCACATGGATAATTTTTCCTTCAGAATTTTCAAAAAAAGCAAGATCTCCCGGCTGACTTTCTTCCACGAAACTTAAAACCTCTCCAACTTCTGCCTGCTGATAAGTATCCCTTGGAAGCTTTACATTATGAATTTTGTAGACCAACTGTACAAAGCCAGAACAGTCTACTGCAAAAAAACTTTTCCCACCCCACAGGTAAGGTACATTTCGAAATTCTTTCGCCGTAAGGGCAATACTCTCACGCAAATCATGACTTCTTCGGGAAGCAACTGCAGGATATTCTACTTCAGAACCCATAGACAGTAGAGTCCGGCCATCATTGGTCATCACCGAAGAAAAGTCTTCCGTAATCAATGTTACTTTTCTGTTTGCTAAATGTTCTTCTGTGACGTGCTTGATCTGTTTGGTATCCATCCAGCCTTCATATCCATCGTAGTGCATTTTTATTTTGGTCCAGTTTTTATTTACTTCCAAAATATCTGCACTTTCTCCAAACAATATTTCTGTAACAATTTCTGCTTTGTCAGAATTTTCTGCACGCACCGGCGCTACCGTCACAACACAAATTCCTTTATCCATTTATTTATATTAAAAGATTGGATGATTTAAAAATTAAAAAACTAGAGATACGAATCTTGTAATTATTTAATATTTAAATCTTTTAATTATTTCTTTCTAAGAAGATTTACTCCGTCACGCAAAGGTAAAATAAGATTTTCAAAATCTTCATCTTTCGCGGCCAAATCATTAAGCTCTTTGATAACCTTTGTTGATTTCTGTTTCGGATTATCTTCTAAAACTTTTCCATACCAAAGCACGTTATCAAAAATGACCACAGAACCTGATTTTGTTTTTGGCTTAATAAGTCTAAAATATTCTGCATAATTTTCTTTATCCGCATCAATAAAAACGAGATCAAAAACCTCATCAGTTTCCTTTAAAAATTCTTTTGCATCCTGAATTTGAAAATTAATCTGATTTGAAAATTCACTTTCTGCAAAATATTTTTTTGGGAGATATGCTAAATCTTCATTTACATCCAAAGTCGTCAACTTCCCCTCTTTTGACAAACCTTCTGCCATACAAAGCGTTGCATAACCGGTGAAAGTTCCAATTTCTAAAATATTTTTCGGACGTAAAATCTTTGAAATAATAGTTAGAAGCCTTCCCTGCTGGTAACCGGAAATCATGTGAGGCTGTGTTGTTTTTTGAAACGTTTCTCTCCTCAACTTCCGGAGAATTTCAGGTTCAGGGGAAGCGTGATTTTCAAGATACCTGTCCATCTCAGCATTTTTTTCTTCAAAAAAGCTCATATTATAATTTTTTAGCGATTCAAATTTACTTAATTATAAACAATTTCAAGGAAGTGTAAAAATCAAATTATTTGAAAATACCGTAAAAATACGGATGTCTTGTAATGGTTTTTAGTGATAGCTTTGTCCCAATTGACATGATGATGAGAAAAAAAACATTCGAAACAGAGGTAAAAACCAAGTTGATGAAAAAAACTGATCCCTCAGGTAACAAAAGAGAACGCAGTTCCCTTTTTCAATTTATCTTCTTAAAACTCAAAAAAGAAGATGTAGTTTAAAAAAAAGAGTCCCGATAATATGTTATCGGGACTCTTTTTTTTCGTTCTATGGATTACTTCTTAGGAGCAATATCCATCAGTTTCATAAATTCATCAAGCTTAGGCATAATGATGATTTCTGTCCTTCTGTTTTCTGCTCTTCCCGAAACACTCATGTTTGTTGCTTTAGGATTGTACTCTGAACGACCACCTGCTGTAATTCTTGCAGGGTCAACACCAAACTGGCTTTGCAATACTTTTGCAATTGAAGTTCCTCTTAGTGCAGAAAGATCCCAGTTATCTCTAGGTAAATTTGCTGAACTTAACGGAGAATTATCGGTATTACCCTCGATCAATACAGAATATTTGTCGTAATCATTGATTACCTTAGCTACTTTCCCAAGAACTTCCTGAGCTGCAGGAAGCACATTGTAATCACCTACTTTATATAACATTTTATCAGAAAGCGAAATCATAACAACTCCCTTCAGGACTTTCACCTGAACATCATCGTCAGTTACGTTATCCAACGATCTTTTCAACTTGTTTGACAAAGCTAAATTTAAGCTGTCATTTTTCGCATTAGATGAAATAAGCTGCTTGATATACATGTTTGAAGAATTGATCTCTCCTACCAATTTATCAATGTTTGCAGAACTTTTTCCTGTATTGGAAAGACATGCATCCAAAGATGATTTCAGCGCATCGTGCTGACTTTTCAACAGGTTATTTTCTGCGGTCAAAGTAGAATTCTGACCTTTCAGATCCTGAATTTCTCTCTGTCTTTCGCCGATATTTTCAATACATTGTTTGTAGTTACCACTCAATGCGTCATACTGCTTTTTACTTACACAAGATGTTGCACCCAACGCCATTGCAGAAACTGCTAAAATTTTTAAAATCTTCATAAATAATCTTTTTTTAGACGATTCAAATTTAGGAAAATTCATTTTAATTATATGGTTTATCTTTGTACAAAAGAAATTCTGAGCCTCATGCTGGATCAATCAACCTTCGAAAAACAACTCGAAAATCTCATTCCATTTCCAAACAAAAGACGCTATCTTTTAGCAGTTAGCGGAGGTGCAGACTCCATGGCTTTAGCATTTATTTTCAACGCTTTAGGTTTGAATTTTCAAATTGCACATGTGAATTATATGCTTCGTGGAGAAGATTCTGATGCTGACCAAAAAGTGGTTGAGAATTTTTGTTTTGCGAACGAGATTAAATTTCATTTATATGAAGTTTCCGAACAAGATAACAAGCCGAAAAATTCTATTCAGCTTTGGGCAAGAGAACTTCGTTATAATTTTTTTAAACAAATTCAGGAAAAAGAAGATTTAGATTTTTTAGTAACTGCACATCATCTGAATGATCAGCTTGAAACGTTCGTTATTAATCTATCTAAAGCTTCCGGAATCAAAGGCCTTACTGGCATTCCTGCAAATTCCCATAAAATTCTTCGTCCGCTTTTACCATTTTCTAAAGAGGAAATTTATGATTTTGCGGAAAAATATCAAGTTAAATATCGGGAAGATCTTTCAAACAAAAAAAGTGATTATTTACGAAATAAAATCAGAAACGAATTAGTTCCGAAACTTTTGGAAACGAATGATCATTTTCTTGAGAACTTTAAAAAATCTTTGTCTTACTTAAATCAAACCAAAGATTTTGTACAACAACAGATCGGGGAAATAGAAAAAAGAAATACTATTTCAAATCATGAAAATAAAATTTTAGATAAAGAAAAGCTCAATCTCGAGAGCGACTATGTAAAATTTGAAATTTTAAAAAAATATGGTTTTGAAAAGCCAGAAGAAGTAAAAAAAATCTTCACATCTGAAACCGGAAGCTCATTTTTCTCAAAAGACTTTCAAGCGATCACCAATCGAAACGAATTGATTTTAACCCAATTAGGTCACAAAAAAGAAATTCTAGAAGACATCGTTTTAACCAATGATTTTGATTTAAATCAAAGTCTTGTTGAGATTAATATTTTAGACACAATTTCTACTATCGAAGAAATCAATACAACTTTCCGATGGGATTTTGACGCAGGAAAACTTGCGCTTCCACTAAAGCTCCGAAGAAAAGAGGAAGGAGACGTTTTTTATCCCATGGGGTTTTCGGGAAAAAAGAAAGTTTCGAAATTTTTTAAAGACGAAAAATTGTCTATTTTAGCCAAGCAAAAAATCTGGCTTCTGACAGACGGAAACAATGCTGTTTTGGGCATTATTCCTTTCAGACAAGACAAAAGATACGCAAAAGATGAGAGAACACAAAGTATTCTCACAATTTTTAATGAAAAGTAAAATGAAATTCAAAAACTGGTTTTTACTCATTCTCCTGTTCTTATTCACAGGAATTAATGCACAAATCAAAAATCCTGTAAAATTTAAATTCACGGTCAACGAGCTTGGCAATAATCAATACGAAGCCGTTCTGAACGCGACTTTGGAAAGTGGCTGGCACATCTATTCACGAGACATTCCTGAAGATACAGGAATTCCTACTGAATATGTTGTATCAGGAAAAAACATAGAACTGATTGGTAAATTTCAGGAAGTCGGAAAGAAACACGAAGAGTTTTCCGAAGCTTTCGGTGGAACGATTATTTATTATTCCAATTCCGCAGGTTTTAAGCAGAAATTTAAATTAAAAGACGGAACCAAACCAGGAGAAGTTGTTGCTGAAATTACCTATCAGACTTGTGATGACAGAGTTTGTCTTGCGCCAAATACTTTAGAATTCACCCAAAAAGTTGCACCAAAAGGAGCTACAGAAGAAGTTGTTGCACCAACTGATGAAGTTAAAGATTCAGTAAAAACTACAGAGACTGTTGTAGCAAATCCCGCTAAAGGAGAAATTACCGTAACCGAGACTTCAAAACTTGATCCTAAACAGTTAAAAATAGCTTCAATAGATTTTAAAAAGCCTTTGACGGACTGCGGAACCGCATCTGTACAGGCATCTGAAAACTACTGGACCTATTTATTATTAGGTTTCATCGGCGGATTGATTGCCTTGCTCACCCCATGCGTTTTCCCAATGATTCCTTTGACGGTTTCATTCTTTACCAAAGGAAGCAAAAACAAAGCAAAAGGAAAAAGAGATGCCCTAATGTATGGTTTTTTCATCTTAATGATCTTTGTATTATTAAGTCTACCTTTCCATTTGATTGACGGAATTGCAGGAAATATTTTCAATGAAATATCTACAAGTGTCTGGCTGAATATCGTATTCTTTATTGTATTTATCTTTTTTGCGGGAAGCTTTTTTGGATATTACGACATTTCGCTACCAAGTTCCATAGCCAACAAATCTTCAAAAGCAGAAGAAGCTGGAGGAATTATTGGAATTTTCTTTATGGCACTGACTTTAGTAATAGTTTCCTTCTCTTGTACAGGTCCTATTTTGGGAAGCTTATTGGGAGGATCATTATCCGGTTCGTCTCACATTCCTACACTTTTAACCCTAGCTTTAACAGGTTTTGGTTTGGCTTGGGCAATTATATTTGGACTTTTAGCATTATTCCCACAGGCCTTACAAAGTCTTCCTAAATCTGGAGGTTGGATGAACACTGTGAAAGTAGTTCTAGGGTTTATCGAACTGGCATTGGCTTTAAAATTCCTATCAAAAGCAGACTTAGTATCGAAAACATTTTTAATCAAAAGAGAACTTTTCATTGTGATCTGGATCGTTATCGGGATTGGTTTAGCTTTATATTTATTTGGATTAATAAGATTTCCTCACGATGATAAAAAACCAAAAATTTCTATCACGAGAAAGATACTGGGAGCTTTAGGAATTGGTTTTGTGATTTACCTGATTCAGGGACTAATTCCTGCAGAAAGACCAAAAATGCAGTTATTAAGCGGAATTTTACCTCCGTTGAATGTAAGTTATTTCCATGATGAAAAAGACGGAATTTTAGGGATGAAACCCGAACATGATTTCTTTAACGCAATTGAATTAGCTAAAAAAGAAAACAAACCAATTTTGATTGACTTCACAGGATATGGGTGTGAGAACTGTAGAAAAATGGAGGAATTCGTCTGGAGCGAACCCGATATTTTGCCGATTCTTCAAAACGATATTGTACTTGCTTCTCTTTATGTAGATGACAAAGAAGAACTTCCAGAAGACCAAAAAACTAAAATTGATTTGGGTGAAGGACAGGTAAAAAGAGTAAAAACAATCGGTGACCGATGGAGCTTGTTCCAGCAGGTGAATTTTAATAATAATTCTCAACCGCACTATGTTTTAATAACTCCGGATGGAAAAGTCATTAATACACCTGTTTCAGGATATATGCCGAAAGAAGATTTTAAAAAATTCTTAGAGTGCGGAGTTGATTATTTCAAGAACAATAAGTAAACAATTTTTAAAATTAAACATAACTCATGTCGAAAGGCATGAGTTTTTTATTGATATTTATGCCTCTTTTTTTATATTTATTAAATTTAATTATATTTGATAATCAATAATATACATTACAATCCTATGAAATATAAATTTATTTTATTACTTCTCTTTGTTCATTATGGAATTTGCTCATACTCCCAATCTTCCATTCCAAATATTGAGTGGCAAAAATCATTTGGTGGGTCAAATACTGAAATACCTAAATCTATTATAGAAACACCCGACGGAGGATATATTACTGTGGGGCATTCAAAATCTTCTGATGGAGATGCTACGATAAATCAGGGAAATAATGATTTCTGGATCGTAAAAATGAACGCTTCAGGAACTCTTCAATGGCAAAAATCTCTTGGCGGATCTGGCGATGATCAGGCAAACTCGATCTGCAACACCGCAGATGGAGGATATGTGATTGCAGGATCATCCACCTCAACCGATGGTCATATTACCTTAAACAAAGGACACGCAGATTACTGGATTGTAAAACTGAATGCACTGGGGAATATAGAATGGCAAAAAACCTATGGCGGCACATTTCAGGATGTTGCATCTTCTGTAAAACAAACTGCTGACGGAGGATATGTAGTAGCAGGACATTCAGCTTCAAACAACGGTGATATTAGCGGAAACCACGGTTCATACTCAAACGATTATTGGGTGTTGAAATTAGATTCTTCAGGAAACCTTCAATGGCAAAAAGCTCTCGGCGGCACCAGCGAAGAAAGAGCGTATGAGGTTCAGCAAACCACTGATGGAGGGTATATCGTAGCTGGAGAAACTAATTCTGCAAACAACGGAAACATCTCCAGCACCGCCTTGGGAGTAAGAGATTTCTGGATTGTAAAATTAGGAAACACAGGTAATATTATCTGGGAAAAACGATTTGGAGGTTCGATAGAAGATCTCGCTTATTCAATAGCCCAAACTTCAGACAATGGTTATATTGTGGCAGGTAGTACCAACTCTACCGACGGAAATATAACATTCAATAACGGACAAGGAGATTTTTGGATTCTTAAGCTGGATGCATTAGGCAATCTACAGTGGCAAAAAACCCTTGGAACCTTGACGTACGACCAAGCTTATTCGGTAAAACAAACACCAGACGGAAACTATATCGCTGCAGGATATGTCTCTTCAAACACCGGAATTCTTGAGTCTGAACCTGTTGCTTCAACACAGTTTTGGATCGTAAAATTAGATACTTCCGGCAATTTACTTTGGCAAAAATCATACGGAGGAAATGGTGCTTAAACGGCAAACAGTATTATTTCAACTACAGATGGCGGATTGGTTGCAGCAGGATATTCACTATCAAATCCAGACAGTGGAGATGTTACCGGAAACCACGGGCAATCTGATTTTTGGATTTTAAAGCTTCGAGGCTCTAAAGAATTAGGAACCACAGAGATCAATACTCCAGAAAAAATAAAAATATATCCCAATCCTGCAAAAGATTTTGTTCATATCAATCATCTTCCAAAAGAGAGTACCGTGACTATTTTTGACGTTGTCGGAAGAAAGATTTTCAGTAGAAAGTATTCTCAGTCAAATATTTCAATTGATACCTCAACATTTGCAAACGGAATATATGTTCTTCAGATTGACAGTACAGAAGACGTTTATTCTGAAAAATTGATCATCAACAAATAAATAAAAAACAATAAAATATCACAAAAGTTTGCGATAATAAAAATGTTACAAGGTATTTCTTATATTAAACCTTACTAAAATAAAAAAATTATAACAAAATCCACAAAACAGGCATAAACTTTGCATCGAATCAAATTAAGTGAATTAGAAACACAGTAATTCTTATAATTTGTTCAACATTAAAAAAACACTATTATGGCTGAAATAATTGTACAAGAAAAAAAGGGAGTAAGACCAAAGAAAAATCCTATCAGAGTTGACATGACTCCAATGGTGGATTTGGGATTTTTATTAATTACCTTCTTTATGTTTACCACCAACTTCACCAAACCTAATGTGATGGATTTGGGATTGCCGGCAAAAGATCCAGTGACTGAGCCAAAAAATGTGATTGGAGATAAAAATCAAATCACTTTCATCATTGGAGAAAACAACCGCATTTTTTACCATCAAAGCAATTCCAACGACCTTACAGAAGCCGGTTTAAAAGAAACTGATTATAGTGGAGTAAATGTTTCAAAGATCATTTCTACCGCTTACGAGAATGCTCCAAAAAAAGAAATTTTCACCATTATTGTAAAACCGACGGATGATTCAAATTATAAAAACTTTGTCGACATGATGGATAACATTTCAATCTCCAAAAAAGAACGATACGGAATAAGCGACATCAAACCCTGGGAAAAGAAAGTTTACGACAACATAACAAAATAAACTGAAGAGCATTTTTATAATGCTCTTTTTTTATTTAATTTTGAGTGTAATATTGCTGATTGATGAAAAAAAATTTAATCTTAGCCATCGCAGGAATGCTAGCGTTCTCTTGTGCTAAAAAAAACAACCCAAAAACAGAGAGCATAAGTACTGTAGATTCTATCAACGCTGAGCGAACAAAAATCAATGACAGCATAAAAGCTTTAAACAGCAAAAACCGCTTCAAAGATTTCAGCGGAAGCCACAAGTTTGTTTATCAGAACGACAGTTCACCAAAATATTCAGGCTCGGTGAACTTCACAAAAATTGAAGGTGAAAGAGATAATTACAATGTGTCGGGAAACATAAAGTCGGGTGAAAATTCTGTTAATTTAAAGGGATTTGTACAGGTTGTTACGGCTAAACACATGAATTTCACAGGAGAAATCACTCAAAGTATTTCTGATAATGATAACGGAAAATCATACACCAGAAAAGGCACCAAAACTTTTATGTCTAAAGACGGGGGAAAAACTTACAGACTCCAGGATATGATCAATGGCTCGGGTTTTGTTGATTATATTGACATTCATTTTTAAATCTAAACTATGCTCAATTTCGAAAAAAAAGGAAACGGAAAAGAAACTTTGGTACTGCTTCATGGTTTCATGGAAAACCTCAGTATTTGGAGTGATATGGAAACTCATCTTTCGAAAGACTTCACATTGTTAAAAATCGATCTTCCAGGTCATGGAAAATCTGATATTTTAGAGGAAGTCCATACTATGGAGCTGATGGCTGAAGAAGTAAAGAAGGTGGTTGATTACGAAAAGTTAGATAAAATTCATCTTCTCGGTCACTCTATGGGCGGCTATACCTCTTTAGCATTCGCTGAAAAATTTCCAGAAAATCTGAAAAGTTTAACCTTATTTTTTTCAACCTATTTCGCAGATGACGAGGAGAAAAAAGAGCAACGTATAAAGAGTTACAGAATCATCAAAGATGCATTTCCGCATTATGCGAGAGCAGGAATTCCTAATTTATTTAATCAAAACGAAAGAGATGTTTTGGAAGGAAAAATAGAAACAGCTTTAGAAACAGCGCTTTCCACCAATAATCTTGGCGCTTTAGCTTGCGTTAAAGGTATGGTTTCACGAACAGACAAAAAGCATATCCTTGAAAACCTGGAAGCTAAAATTTTAGTTATTGCCGGAAAACATGACAATGCAGTAAAAACTGACAGAACCATTAATAATCTTCCTGACAGAACCAATATCAAATCTTACATCGTCGATTGCGGGCATAATGGCCATTGGGAAAAACCGAGCATCTGTGCAGAAATTATCAATACAGAATTGCTTCATCATCTTCCGAAAAAATTTCTTCTGTAAACAAATAATTTATGCGAATTTGGATATTTTTTGTGCTCTTCTGTTCACTAATCGGCTGCAAAAAAGAGCAGATCGTCTCTAATGAAATTAAAAAAAATGCAGACATCATTTCTGAAAAACCAACACAAGATTCCTTACTTACAAAACCAACACGGCCCGAAGTTTTTGAATTTGTAACAGAACTTTGCGATAGTAAAGGTCAATTTGATGCTACGAAATATTCTCGTACAGAGATTGAGGGAACGTACAAACTATGGTTTCAAATGGGAGGAGTTCAATTGGACACGCCCTCGGTTTTTGATTTGGAAGATTTGGAAAAGGTACGAAATAACAAAACCCTGATTTTAAATAAGCTTGATAAAGATTTTGTTGCAAATAAAAAAATTATTGAAAATTTGAAAATTGTGAATGTTCCGTATTGGCAAAACATAAAAAATTTGCAATACAAATCTTTACAACAGGAGTATGAAAAGAAAAAACTTCAAATTGCAGCTTATTCAGATCCTTCAATTTTAATCAATAATAAATTTACAGGGAACTGCAGAAATTTTGAAAAAAGCTTGAATGCTAATGATGACGAAATGATTGCTGAATGGCGAAAACTTCGTGAAGAAATGAGTAAAAGGAATGGCAACCCACAAAGGATTATCAATGAGTTTGAGGATCACCTCAATTCATCCAGCCGGAAAGATTATGCTATTATAGATTTAATCACCTTTGGCTGGGGAAATTGCGTCAATGAATATATTGAAAGACTCAATATGATGAAAAAATGAATAAAGAATTTGATGCTTTGTTTATAAAAATAGATTCTGAGTGTAGCGAACCATAATATTTCTGTAAATTTCAATTAATTTAGTACAGCTTAAAATTCTCAATGGGATTATTCTCTTTCAAAAAAAAGAAACCAATTATCGGCCTCACTTTATCAGGCGGCGGAATGCGTGGGATCGCCCATATTGCCGTCCTCAAAGCCTTGGAAGAATACGACCTGAAACCACAAATTATTTCAGGAACAAGTGCTGGCTCCATCATTGCTGCCTTCTACTCTATCGGAACTTCTCCTGACGAGATGATGGAAATCGTGAAGAAAACAACTTTTTTCTCCCGCTCCTATTTAAAACTATCCAAGAACGGAATTTTCAGTTCTAAATTTATTCTGAAATTATTAATGGACTATTTTCCGGAAGATGATTTCAAAGTTTTGAAAATACCCGTTTATGTCGCCGCAACTGAAATGACACATGGGATTGTTGATTTCTTCTCAGAAGGAGAATTATTCGGTCCCCTTTTGGCATCATCGAGCGTTCCTTTTGTACTACCTCCAGTAAGAATGGGCGAAAAAGTGTATGTAGATGGCGGAGTTTTAGATAATCTTCCGATCGAACCAATTATTGACAAATGTGATTTCCTGATTGGCTCACATGTTAATTCTATTAGCTATGACAGTCTTGCAAACATGAGTTTAATGAAAGAGTTTGACCGTATTTTACACCTGGCTATAGCTAAATCGGTGTATTCTAAAGCCAAATCCTGCGATATATTTTTAGACCCTCCGAAAATGACCAAATTCAGTTTATTTAATAAAAAATTTCTGGACGATATGTTTTCCGAGGTATATGACTATACATGTAAAGAACTTGAAGAAAAAGGATATAGTAAGATCTAAGTTCTAACTTATTAATGATGAGTTCATACTACCTACAAATTCTCATCAATTAACCTCTTTTTAAAAGTCTCAATCGTATCAGGCAAAGACTCCATAGATTTTCCACCGGCAGCATTGATATGGCCGCCACCGCTGAAATATTTTCTTGAGAATTGATTAACGTCTACATCATCTTTACTTCTGAAAGAAATTTTAATAAAATCTTCGTAAAGATCTTCCATGAAGAAAGCAGACATTTTCACACCTACAATACTTAGTCCGTAATTCACAAACCCTTCTGTGTCACCTTTCTGGAAGCCGTATTCCTGCAGTTCTTTTCTGGTTAGTGATAAAACAGCAACTCTACCGTCATTCACGACTTCAATTCTACCTAAAACAAGCGCCAGTAGATGTAAACGAGACACCGTATTGGTATCCCATGTATTTGAAGTAATCACAGAAGGATCAGCTCCTTTTTCGATTAAATTCGCAACAATTCTATGAGTATCTGCACTAGTAGATCGGAAACGGAAGCCACCGGTATCTGTCATAATTCCGGTATAGAGACATTCTGCAATTTCTTTATTGACTAAATTTTCATCATCCATTGCCTCGATAAAATGATAAATCATCTGACAGGTTGCAGGGATAATGGTATCCGAATACACAAAATCGAAATCTTCAGGCTGCTGGTGGTGATCTATTAAGATTTTCTTTGCCTTTGCTCTCATTAGCCAATCTCCCAAAAGTCCGATTCTTGCAGGAGAATTAAAATCTAAACAAAAAATCACATCTGCATCATTAATCAGATCGAAAGCTAATTTTCTTTTGTATTCTCCGATGATGTTTTTCTTTGCATCAGGCATCCATTTCAGAAACTTCGGAAAATCGTTAGGAGTTACCACTTCCGCTTCAATTCCTTTTGCGCTTAAATAATGTTTTAGGCCTAAACTTGAACCAATAGCATCACCATCAGGATTGTAATGGGTAAGAATTACGATTTTATTCGTGGGAATAAGCAGTTGATTGATTTCTAAAAGTTCGGCAGGTGTAAACATCTTCTTTAATTTGAGTTTCCAAAGATAAAGTTTTTAGGCGGATGAATCTTTAAAAAGTATCAATACCTCTCTTAAGATTGCATCTAAGCAACATTATATTTCATTAAAATAATTTAAGATTATATTTGCACTTAATAAAAATATACATATATTTGCAACCTGAAAATTAATAGATAATTACGACTAAAATATATAGTAATGAGTAAAAGAACGTTCCAGCCATCAGAAAGAAAGAAAAGAAACAAACACGGTTTCAGAGAGAGAATGTCTACGCCAAACGGAAGAAGAGTTTTGGCAGCGAGAAGAGCTAAAGGCAGAAAAAGCCTTACAGTTAGTTCTGCAAGAGCTAAGAGATAATTCTTAACTTACAATATACAAATCATGCTTGAAAATAAGTTTTTTTTCAAGCATTTTTTGTTGTTAAATTTTCCTAAATTTTAGGTTTATAAAGCTTCTTTTTTCTATTTTTAAAATCTGAAAAAATAGTTTAGAAAAAGCCTCTAAAAATCGAATTTATGCCACATACAAATATATCCGGAGACAACATCATCAATCTACAGCACGCAAAAATAACTCAAAAAAATTTCACCGTGCTTACTGATGTAAATTTAAACATCAAGAAAGGTAGATTCTGCTATCTTATCGGGAAAACAGGTTCAGGAAAAAGCTCACTTTTGAAAACATTATACGGACACATCCCTTTAGTGGCAGGGCATGGTGAAGTGGTAGGTTTTGATTTGGCAAAACTAAAAGCATCAGAAGTTCCGAATTTGAGAAGAAAACTAGGAATCGTTTTTCAGGATTTCCAGTTGCTTTCAGACAGAACCGTTGAAAAGAACCTAAAATTCGTTTTGGAAGCTACCGGATGGAAAGACAAAGCTAAAATGGATGAGCGCATCAATGAAGTACTTTCAAGCGTGAATATGAAAGGCAAGAAACACAAGATGCCGCATGAGCTTTCAGGAGGCGAACAACAGCGTATTGCGATCGCAAGAGCGTTATTGAATCATCCTGATTTAATCTTAGCTGACGAACCGACAGGAAATTTAGATCCTGAAACTTCTAATGAAATCATGACTTTACTAAAACAGGTTGCCGCTGAAAACGGAGCTGCCGTAGTAATGGCAACACACGATTACCACATGATTCAGAACTTCCCGGGAGAAGCCATCAGATGTGAAGACGGTAAAGTTTCTGTGCTTGACACTGCAGAATTATTCGAATAAACTATCCTTTAAAAACATGAAATTCTTTAGTGAATTCAAGATATTGGTCCGAGTATTTTCTCGGACTTTTTTCTATAACAAAATCACACTCTTCCAGAACATTCTGTTGTAAAGAAAATTCCAAAACCAATCTTTTTATTTTCGAATTTTGAATTCCGTAAATATTGATTTTCCGATTAAGAAACAATTGATTTTGTTGCGCAATTCCAATAAAAACACTTTCCACATCATAAGGTATAATCACGGAGAAAATACCATTTTCTGAAAGTAATTTAGCTGATTTTGAAATCAGCTCCCCAAAATTCAACTCAATAGTTTGCCTTGCGATTATATCTTTAGAAGACGGATTTTCCTCAAAATAAGGAGGATTTGACACAATTAAATCAAATTTTTCAGCAGTTTCAAAAGCTTTAAAATCCTGAAGAATATTTTTTAATCTTACATTGAATGGAGAATTTTCAAAATTCAGCCTAGTAAGATGTACAGCTTCTTCATTGATTTCCACGCCTAAAAAATAAGCTCCAGAATTCCTCTGAGCAAGCATCAACGAAATCAAGCCAGTTCCCGTTCCTACTTCTAAAACATTATTTGCTTGACTAACGTTTGCCAAAACACCCAATAGAACGCCATCAGTTCCCACACGGAAAACAGCGCTGGATTGATGAATTTCAAACTGTTTAAACTTAAAAGGTTTCACTAAAGATTCGTAGGTAATGTTATGATAAATGTAGAGCCTTTCCCTAATTCAGATTTTACGGTAATCTGACCTTTGTAGTCTTCAACCATCTTTCTGACCATTGATAAACCTAAGCCCATACCACTGTTTTTAGAGGTGAAATTAGGTTCAAAAATTCTTTCAAACATATTTTCGGCAATCCCTACCCCATTATCCTGAACTGAAATAATCACTTTTCTTTGGTGTTGCTCAAGATCGACATTCACCAAAAGATTTCTCTCGTCACTTTGCGCCTGCTGTGCATTCGTTACAAGATTGGTAATGATTCTGGAAAGATAAATCCTATCCATATTAATCATAATATTACTCTTATTAGAATGTACAAAAATCAGATCATCGTTGAAAACTCTTAGAATATCTTCAATTTCAGTATTCAGATTGATGATTTCATTATTTTTTTCGGGTAGTTTTGCAAACTCAGAGAAGGCTGAGGCCACGGTTGCAATCAAATCGATCTGATCAACCATTGTTTTACTCAATTGCTTTACTTTTTCGTTAACGTTAGGATCCTGCGGGTCAAATTTTCTTTCAAAATTCTGAATAGTTAGCTTCATCGGTGTAAGAGGGTTTTTCACCTCATGAGCAACCTGCTTTGCCATTTCGCGCCATGCTTCTTCAGACGCTTTAAAACGAAGCCTTTCTTTTTGATCCTGTATTTGAAGAATCATCCTGTTATAGGCTCTTGCCAAAGCATTCAGTTCATCATTTTTATAATATTTTATAGGCCGCATATCATTTTCAAAAAGCGTAATCCTGGTTATCATATCAGAAAATTTGGTGATATTTTTAGCAAGATTATTTGAAGTCACCCAACTCAACCAAATACTGAAAACAATCAGTAAAATATCGACAATCAAAATGTACAATACATACTTATGAAGCACATCAAGATAAGCTGACTCATCGTGATATAAAGGAATATAAATAATCCCAACCGGTTCCAACATATTGTTTTTTAACAACAAATAAGAAGAGGTAAAGACCGAATCTTTCGACTCATCAACTTCCCGAAAATCATATCTTGCTTCTGTAGAAAGTAATTTATTGACAATTTTTATGGGAATCTTTTTCTTATCAACCAATTTCCCATCTCTGTTGGATAGCAGATAATTTCCTTTAAGATCGTAAATAATTATATCATGTTGATTGACATCGGCAATTTCGAAAATCTTATTTTTTAAAACAACAGGAAGATCTTCTGTATGCACTGTCGATTGGCTGACTGCATAATCTAAAAACCTCATTACTGCGTTGGTTTTCTCCTGCATATCAATCCTACTCTGCTGCAGAGAATTGTTTCTCAAAACAAAGTAAGGGACTAATGACGAAGCGGCAATACTCAAAAGACATACGAGTAGGAAACCAAAAAAAACCCGGTTTCTTAAACTATATCCTTTATATTTATTAAACGACATTCTGATTGTTAATTAATTTAGCAATGTATTTACCAACAATATCAAATTCAAGGTTAACTTTATCCCCGTTTTTAACATTTTTCATATTGGTAAATTCCCACGTGTATGGGATGATAGCAACAGAAAATTGAAAATCACCACTTTTGGCAACGGTAAGACTTATTCCATTTACAGTGATTGAACCTTGCGGAACTGTTACAAAACCTCCTTCTGAACTATACTGTACAGTAACAAAATAGCTGCCATCTTTGTTCTCGATGCCAATTATTTCACCGGTCTGGTCTACATGCCCCTGAACAATGTGTCCGTCTAGCCTTCCATTCATCATCATGCAACGCTCAAGATTCACCACACTTCCTACTTCCCACTTTCCTAAATTGGTTTTTTCTAAAGTTTCATTGATCGCAGTAACAACGTATTGACTCTCGGTAATTTCAACCACCGTAAGGCAACAGCCATT
Organism: Chryseobacterium sp. JAH; assembly: GCF_001507335.1. GTDB lineage: Bacteria > Bacteroidota > Bacteroidia > Flavobacteriales > Weeksellaceae > Chryseobacterium. The sequence continues at coordinate 96,513 of NZ_LMAH01000007.1, forward strand.
ATGAGCAAGACTCTGATCTATCTTTAATTCATGAGTAAACGGGCAACTTAAAGTAAAATTAATGTTGCTGCCGATTTCTTCAATTTTTTCAATAACTCCTACTGCTTCAATAATTCCTGTGAACATATTATTTTTTGCTAAATTTGTAAAATTATAATCTTCAAAGATAATCAAAATGAGCCCAAAAAACCATAAAGTACGAGTAGGAATTTCAATTGGTGACTTCAACGGCATCGGCCCTGAAATCATCATGAAATCTCTGAAAGACAAAACCATCACAGACTTTTTCACCCCAATTATTTTCGGCTCGGGAAAATTATTCACTTACCAGAAGAATATTTTTAAGCTCAATTTAAATTTCAATTATATCACAGAAACTTCACAGGCTCAAAACGGAAAGCTGAATATGCTTAATTTGGTGAAAGATAATTCTAATGTAGAATTGGGCAAACCATCAGAAGAATCTACCAAAATGGCAATCGACTCTCTGGAAGCGGCAACCGAAGCTTTAATGAAAGGAGAAATTGATGTTTTGGTTACCGCGCCAATCAATAAGGATGAAATGATGAAGATGGGGTTTAAACATGCTGGGCACACAGGTTACTTTGAAGAAAAATTCAACAAAAAAGGATTGATGTTTTTGGTAACAGACGGTTTAAAAGTGGCCGTTTCTACGCATCACATTCCAATTTCTCAGGTTGCAGAAAACATTTCAAAAGAAAAAATCAAGAAACAGATCAAGGCTTTAAACCAAACTCTGATTGAAGATTTTTCTATATCTAAACCGAAAATTGCGGTTTTAGGTTTAAATCCACACTCCGGAGATGGCGGAGTTATCGGAAATGAAGAGATTGAAATCATCTCACCCGCTATTAAAGAACTTTCAGATCAGGGAATTTTAGCTTTTGGTCCTTTCCCGGCTGACAGTTTCTTCCAGCCAAGCAAATACCAAAGTTTCGATGCCGTTTTAGCGATGTACCACGATCAAGGATTAGCTCCGTTCAAAACTTTAGCTTACGAGGAAGGTGTCAATTATACTGCAGGACTTCCATTTATCAGAACTTCACCGGATCATGGCGTTGCTTATGATATTGCAGGGAAAAACATTGCTGATGAACAGAGCTTTATGGAAGCAATTTTTATGGCGATTAAGATTTTTAAAAACAGAAGTGATTATAAAGAAATGATGGCCAATAGACTTCAACCAAGAAGAATGCCTTCAGACAATGGAATAGACGAAGATCTTCCTGTAGAAAGTGAAATGTAAAACGCTGATTCAATTAAAATTAATTTTGTTACATATTTTATTTGTAATATTAAAATAAATGCATATTTTTGCACACTCATTTTATGGACAAGTTAAGAAACTACGATATAAGCTTTTCCGGACTGAAAATCGGTAAGCACGAGTTCAGGTTTGAGATAGATAAAGAGTTCTTTCAATTATTCGACACTGAACAGGAATTTACAAATCCTAAAATTGCAGTAGAAGTATTTTTAAATAAACACACTACATTTTTAGAATTTGAAGTAAAAGTAGATGGCACAGTAGAGTTGGTTTGTGATATCACAAACGAAGATTTTGACCACGCTATTGAAAACCAAATCGATATTTTAGTAAAATTCGGAGAAGAATATGATGATAGTGAGGAAGATGTGATTACAATTCCGACAAGCGATCATGCCTTCAATGTAGCGCATTTAATTTATGAAAATGTGGCGCTATCAATACCTATGAAGAAAATATCACCGAATATCAGTGATGAAGATTTGGCAATTCTTGAAAAATTCAGTCCGAAAGAAATTGAGGAGAAAGAAGAAGAAGTTGACCCGAGATGGGAAGCTTTGAAGAAATTAAAAGATAAAAATTAAAAATAATAATAATATGATGAGATGATGAAAGATCTCATCGCTCATCAAATTAAAAAAGTTATTACAAAATGGCACATCCAAAGAGAAGACAGTCGTCTACAAGAAGAGATAAGAGAAGAACTCATTACAAAGCAGTAGTTCCTCAATTGGCAAAAGATGCAACTACAGGAGAAATGCATTTATACCACAGAGCACACTGGCATGAAGGGAAATTATACTACAGAGGAAAGGTAGTATTGGAAAAAACAGTAGAAACTACTACAGAAGAAAACTAAGAGCTTTTTACCTTAAAAACCTCTATTTAATACAAAAACCACTCAATTTTAATAAAAATGAGTGGTTTTTTGTTGATTTTTGTCTTTTTTTGGTATCTTTGATGACAAATCAAATATCAATTTTATGGACATTAAAGACATACAAAATCTTATCAAGTTTGTATCTAAAGCTGAGGTTTCAGAAGTAAAATACAAGACTAAAGATTTCGAAATTACTATTAAAACACCACTTGGCGGGAATGAAGTAAGCTATGTTGCTCAGCCAGCAATGTATCAGCAGGCTCCTCAGCAAGCAGCTCCAGGTCATGCTTCTGCTGCTGTTTCTGCATCTCCAGAAAAAACTGAAGCGGCGTCTGACGATAGTAAATATGTAACGATTAAATCTCCAATGATCGGAACTTTCTATAGAAAACCTTCTCCTGATAAAGATGTTTTCATCAACGTAGGTGATGAAGTATCAAACGGAAAAGTAGTTTGTGTAATCGAAGCAATGAAGTTATTCAACCAGATCGAATCTGAAGTAAGCGGTAAAATCGTTAAAATTTTAGTGGACGATGCTACTCCAGTAGAATACGATCAGCCATTATTCTTAGTAGATCCATCTTAAGGAATTTTATATTAAAGATTATAAATTTTAGATGAAAACTTTTCATTTAAAATAATTTAAAATTCAAAATTTATAATTTAAAATTTCGGAAAGATGTTCAAAAAAATATTAATTGCCAATCGTGGCGAAATTGCAATGCGTATTCTACGTACTTGTAAAGAAATGGGAATCAAAACTGTTGCGGTATACTCTACGGCAGACAAAGACAGTCTTCACGTAAGATTTGCTGACGAAGCCGTATGTATCGGCCCGCCAATGAGCAAAGATTCTTATCTGAGAATCCCAAATATTATTGCGGCAGCAGAAATCACCAATGCAGACGCAATTCACCCTGGGTATGGTTTCTTATCTGAAAACGCAAACTTCTCAAGAATCTGCCAGAAAAACGGTATCAAATTTATTGGCGCCAGCCCTGAGCAAATCGAGAGAATGGGAGATAAAGCGAATGCGAAAGCTACCATGAAAGCGGCTAACGTACCTTGTGTACCTGGTTCTGACGGCTTGATTGAATCTTACGAGCATGCTGTAAAAACAGCTGAAGAAACTGGTTATCCTGTTATGATCAAAGCTACTGCCGGAGGTGGTGGTAAAGGAATGAGAGCAGTTTGGAAAGCTGAAGACCTTAAAGAACATTGGGAATCTGCTATTCAGGAAGCTGTTGCAGCCTTCGGAAACGGAGGTATGTACATGGAAAAACTGATTGAAGAGCCAAGACATATCGAGATTCAGGTTGCAGGTGACCAATTTGGTAAAGCTTGTCACCTTTCTGAAAGAGACTGTTCTGTACAAAGAAGAAACCAAAAACTAACTGAAGAAACGCCTTCTCCATTCATGACTGACGAACTTCGTGAGAAAATGGGTGAAGCTGCTGTAAAAGCAGCAGAATTCATAGGTTATGAAGGTGTAGGAACGATTGAATTCCTTGTGGATAAGCATAGAAATTTCTACTTCATGGAAATGAATACGAGAATTCAGGTGGAGCACCCAATTACAGAGCAGGTAATTGATTATGACTTAATCAGAGAGCAGATTCTTTTGGCAGCGGGAACTCCTATTTCAGGAATCAACCACTATCCGAAATTGCATTCAATCGAATGCAGAATCAATGCTGAGGATCCTTATGCTGATTTCAGACCTTCACCAGGGAAAATCACAGGATTAAACATTCCTGGCGGGCACGGAATCAGAGTTGATACTCACGTTTATTCTGGATATACAATCCCTTCTAACTACGATTCAATGATTGCAAAACTGATCACGACGGCACAAACCCGTGAGGAAGCAATTGCAAAAATGAAACGTGCATTAGAGGAATTCTACGTTGAAGGTGTGAAAACGACCATTCCTTTCCACAGACAGTTGATGGAAGATGAAGCTTATCTTTCTGGAAACTACACGACAAAATTCATGGAGAGTTTTGTAATGGATAAAAAATATGATAATCACTAAGATTATTTTAAAATAGATTTGTAAGCCGTTTCATGTTTGAGACGGCTTTTTTATTTGATATGAAAAAATATTTTTCTTGGCTGAATCAGTCACCTAAAATAACCCTTTTGGGGTATTGTAGATTTTTCACCGCATTAATACCTTTGATAAAACTAACAATAGAAAACATGAAAAATTTAATTACACTATGCTTTTTATTATTTGCCTTTATCACTGCAAACGCACAAAAAAACACCCAAGAGCAAGCAACCAAAAGTATTATGAGAAATCTTACCGGGCAAGAATATTACTATCCTGTGGTAGGTGAAATGGGATATCAAAAAATTGATTCTGCAGCGCTCGATGACACCGAATTGTTTGTTTTTAAAAACAAAAGCGGCAAGGAATTATTTTGGTTTAGGATTAAAGATTCAACGATTGACTATGATGATGGAATTTTAACGATCTGGCATGGATACTATATGCATAAGTTGAAAATGAGCAAAAACAAAGCTCAAAAAGTAATCGAAGCATTTAATTCCATCAAGGGATAAGTGATGCTTGTTAAAAACAACTATTAATTCAAACTGTTCCTTTCTAATAAATCTCGATAAGAGTTTCGTATTATTAATATTAAAAAAACTAACCTATGAAAAATTTCCAATTACTATTGTTCTGTCTCTTTGCCAATTTCCTCTTTGGCCAGACAAAATTCGAACGTGATAAACTGATGCTTGTTCAGGATGTCTACTACAATTCTACAAAAAAGAATCTATCCTCATTTATGGAACAGAAAGGCTATAAAGCCGGTGAGATAGAAAAGGCCGAAGGTTCGTATGGTGATGCTTACAGCTTCACTTCACAATTTAACATGGTTCATGTAGAATACACACCAAAAGGTGCGATGTTTGGCGTCACCATGCTTTATGCAGGAGCAATGAATAATGTATTTATTGAAATGGATCTAAAAGATGCCGGCTTTACATCTAAAGAGCATGAGATGGAGATTGAAGGAAAAAAATTCACAAAAAAACAATGGTCAAAGAGCGGACAAAAACTTTCCTTTGTAACTTACGCCGATGAGGAAGATAAAATTGGCTTCCTTGGCTATGGCGAATTTCAAGATTAAAAAAATGAAAATAATATTATTTGTAATTCTACTCTTCGGTTTGCCGGGAGTAGTTTTTTCGCAAAACAAGATGCAAACGCAAACAGTAAAGTCCAAATCTAAGAAAGAAATCGTTAAGATTCTTAATAGATTTTTGACTGATCAATGCAAAAAAGGAACTGAAAATACGTCTGGAGAAATAGTGACGATAGAAAAACCCTACACTATTACTGAAAAGAATATTTTAGACGTTGCAATAAAAACAATTCATCCAGGTGAAAAAAGCTACACGATTGTAAGTAAAAAGGTGAATCTGAGTGATATTATCAATATTGTAAAAGATGTGAATGTGCTATTTATTACACGCGAAAATACTGTAGAATATAATGCTGTAGAATATAATGAAGACGGAAAAAAAATAAAGGAAGAAACATCTATAGATACAAATTTTTTCACAGACATTCATACAGCGGGAAATCTCGGTTTTCGAAGATCTATTTTAGCAGCTTTTAAAAACGCTGGATTTCCAATTGTTTCCGAATATTGGTATGACTGATTTTTTGAAATTGATAAAAATAGAACTTGAATATCAGTCATCAATTATAATGCTTATAGTAACTCAAAGTGAACAAAGATTTTTTAACTACCAACTGTTTTAAATTAAATCCGTTCCCCTTATAAAAGCTTACAAAGTTTTTAAGAATTAATAGAAATGAAAAGATTTAACCGTAGCCAATTGACTGCTCTATAATCCAGAAACCAAATGAGACTCTCTAAAGAAGAAAAAAAATTCTGGCAAAGAAATTATCGGATTGAAAAGGTTAACGAAATTCCTCTGCATTGGGGAATTTTAAAATCCGCCGATTCAGATTATGATGATGATTTTTTTTATTACTTGAGTTTGAGGGTTGAAAGTATCAATGAAATTTACCTTAAAGATTCCCTGATAACCGACAAAGCTGTACAGTACATGGCCGGTTTTAAAGAACTGAAAAATCTATTGCTAAGAAAAAACCGCTACCTCACAAAATCCTGCATTCTATATTTCAATCAAATGCAAGATTTAGAAAAATTAAATCTCACCAATACAGCAATCACTCTGACAGATTTATACGAAAGTCTAAACAATAAAAATCTCAAAGAAGTTTTTGTTTCGTCAGAAGAAACAGAAGACAATCTGGAGGAGAAAGCTTTTATTTTAAAAGAAAAAATGCCCAATTGCAACATTTATTTAGACTGTTCTCATTCTACCGATGTGTTTGGAAATTTAGAAAAACCAATTTTTTAATTGACGTGAAAAAGTTTTTGATGCAAGTGATGATCATCTGATTCAATTTATCTGCTTAGAAATAAATCCTTAAATTTGTAAAAAAGCAAAAAGAATATGTCAACAGCAGAACAAACTAAAAATTCACAATATTTTATCGAACTTGAAGAAAAACATGGCGCGCACAATTATCATCCACTTCCTGTGGTGTTAGACAAAGGTGAAGGCGTGTTTGTGTGGGATGTTGAAGGTAAAAAATACTATGATTTCCTTTCAGCTTACTCAGCTGTAAATCAAGGACATTCGCACCCTAAAATTGTAGAAGCTTTGGTTAATCAGGCTAAAAAATTGGCTTTAACTTCAAGAGCATTTTACAACTCAGGTTTGGGAGAATACGAGAAAAAAATCACTACTCTTTTTGGTTTTGATAAAGTTTTACCGATGAATTCGGGCGCTGAAGCCGTGGAAACTGCAGTGAAATTAGCTAGAAAATGGAGTTATGAAGTTAAAGGGATTTCAGAAAACGCAGCAAAAATTGTTGTTTGTGAAAATAACTTCCACGGTAGAACGACAACCATTGTATCTTTCTCAAACGATCCTGATGCTAATAAAAATTACGGTCCATTTACACCGGGATTTGTAAAAATTCCATACAATGACCTTGCAGCTTTAGAAGAAGTTTTAAAAAATGATGCCCAAAATATTGCAGCATTCTTAGTTGAGCCTATTCAGGGAGAAGCTGGAGTTTATGTTCCGGATGATAACTTCCTTAAAAATGCTTCAGAACTTTGTAAAAAACACAATGTTTTGTTTATTGCAGATGAAGTTCAGACCGGCATTGCAAGAACAGGAAAATTAATTGCATGTCATCACGAGAACGTACAGCCTGATATTTTAATTTTAGGAAAAGCCCTTTCTGGAGGAATGTATCCTGTTTCTGCAGTCTTGGCGAATGATGAAATAATGAATGTGATTAAACCTGGACAGCACGGTTCTACTTTTGGAGGAAACCCTATCGCCTGTGCAGTTGCGATTGCTGCTTTAGACGTTGTTGCTGATGAAAATTTATCAGAAAGAGCTGAAGAATTAGGTCAATTATTCAGAGCTGAAATTGAAAAAGTAATCGAAAAATCTGAGCTCATTACGAAAGTGAGAGGAAAAGGATTATTAAACGCTATTTTAATCAACGACACTCCCGAAAGTTCAACAGCATGGAATCTTTGTTTACAGTTAAAAGAAAACGGTCTTCTAGCAAAACCAACTCACGGAAATATCATCAGATTGGCACCTCCATTGGTAATTACGGAAGAACAATTGTTGGATTGTGTGAAGATTATTGAGAAAACAGTTTTGGAATACAAGAAATAATACAGATAAAATAAAAAATTAATAACACTCTAAATCAGGGTGTTATTTTTTCACCCACAAAATCCAACAAACGACTGTTTAACTTTTAGCTCGGGCATTTATCTAACTACCTTAACAATGAAGGAAGTTATGAAGGAACCGACGATAAGCGCACTGCTGATAGTATTTAATGAGGAAAAAAACATTGAAGACGCTCTACAATCAGTTGAATTTGCTGATGAAATTATTGTGTTAGATTCTTTTAGCACAGACAAAACTCTTGAAATTATTAAAACCAAATTTCCGGCAGTAAAAATTTATCAAAACAAATTTGAGGATTTTACCCAACAGAGAAACAAATGCATCTCGTATGCGAAAAATGAATGGATTTTATTTTTAGATGCAGATGAAAGAGTAACCCCCGAACTGAAAGCTGAAATTCTAAGCGAAATCAAAAAACCAGTCACAAGAAAGGCTTATTTTTTCAAAAGAAAATTCTTTTTTATGGGGCAGCAGGTCAATTTTTCCGGAACTCAGAATGACAAAAACATTCGGCTTTTTAAAAGAGAAGTAGCGCATTATGACGAGAGCAAACGTGTGCATGAAGGCTTAAGCAATGTAGGAAACCCCGGAACACTTCAAAATTACCTTCTACATTTTTCATTTGATTCTTATGATGCATATTACAAAAAAGTGATTCATTATTCAAAGCTGAAAGCCCGCGACCTTTATGAGAGACAGATTCCTTATCAGCTTTTCAAGCAACTGTCAAAGTGCTGCTTTAATTTCTTTAAAATGTACTTTCTTAAACTAGGAATTCTAGATGGGAGAAAAGGTTTCACGCTATCCTATTTAAGCGCTTTAAGCTCATTTAAAACCTATGAGTTTTTGAAGGAAGAATATGCATAGCGATTATTTTTCAAGACCCCTCCATTTCTAAAAATAAACTGTATTTTTGCAGCAGTAAGTCATAATTTATGAAGCTTTCTGTAGCAATTATCACCTTTAATGAGGACAGAATTATCGGAAAAACGTTGAATGCCATTCACGATTTAGCCGATGAAATTATCATTGTCGACAGTTTTTCTAAAGACTGTACCGAAGAGATATGCGCTCAATTTCCTAATGTAAAATTTATTACGCAAAGATTTTTAGGTTTTGGAAAACAGAAAAATTTTGCCATCGAACAATGCCAGTCTGAATGGATTTTATTTCTTGATTCTGATGAAGTTTTAGATGATGAAGCTAAAAAATCGATCAGAAAAATAATCTCTGAAGATCAGCCTGAGTTTAATGTGTACGACATCGAATTTAACAATATATTTCTGGGGGAAACCCTGAAGTATGGTGGTTGGGGAAATATCAAACGAGAGAGACTTTTCAGAAAAGGTTTTGGGAAATATTCTGAAGATATTGTGCACGAAGAATTTATAAGCTCAGAAAAAAAAGGTAAACTAGCCGGGAAAATTAACCACTATACTTACAAAGACATTTATCACCACATCGAAAAATCTAACAAATACACTTCTATGATGGCTGAGAAAATGTACAAAAACGGGAAAAAATCAAGCGTTTTGAAAATTATATTCAAACCTTTGTATCAGTTTATTAAATCTTATTTTTTGAGATTGGGTTTTCTGGATGGTCTCGTAGGATATTATGCGGCGACAACAGCAGCATTTTATACCTTTTTAAAATATAAGAAACTTCACGAAATTCATAAATTCGGTCATAAAGAATGCTAAGCTTTATCAAAAGAATTCTCGGTTTTTCTAACAAAGGCAGGGTCAGAATTCTGATGTACCATCAGGTGTTACCCGAAAAAATCAGTTTTAAAAATGATTTAGTTGTCACTTCTGAAAATTTAGATGAGCAACTTAAGTACATCAAGAATAATTTTCAGACAGTTTTCTTTAAAGATTTAGAAGCCAGCAAATTTTTGGACAATAAAATTATTCTGACCTTCGACGATGGCTATCACAATAACTTCGAATATCTGATGCCGTTGCTTGAAAAACATCAATTAAAAGCGACCATTTTTATTCCTACAGAATTTATTCAGAATCTTACAGATGGAGAAAGTAGAGTTTATATGAATTTTGACGAGATTAAAAGTCTGAATTCTGATTTAGTAGAAATCGCCTTGCACAGTCACTCCCACCGTAACTTTTCTGAGTTATCTCTTAAAGAAGCCGAAGAAGATCTGTTGAAAAACATCCAGATTTTAGAGCAAAACCAAATCAGATTTACAAAAGTGCTTGCCTATCCTTACGGGAAATTTCCAAAAGAAAAACACAAGAAAAAGGAATTTTTCCTGATGCTAGAAAGAATTGGAATTACCTCTGCCATGAGAATTGGAAATAAAATCAATCCTTATCCTTTTAAAAACAAATTTGAAGTCAGCCGGATTGACATCAAATATGGTGACACTTTGAAGGCTTTCAAATGGAAGCTGATCTTTGGTAAAACGAAACTTTAAACCAAAAAACGTTCATATAACTTCTCATAAGACGCAGCCATATTTTTGTAATCAAATTCTTCTGCTCGGCTTTTTAATTTTTTCGAATAATTTTCAGCATCCGAATTGAAATCTTCAATACCTTTTTCATAAACTACACTCATAGACTTCGCAGAAAAATCATCAAAATAAAAAGCCAGATCACCACCAATTTCCGGAAGGCTGGTCAGTTTACTTAAGAAAACAGGTTTCCCAAAATACATGGCCTCAACCGGTGGAATACCAAAGCCTTCTGCAAATGACGGATGACAGTAAGATTCGCAATTTTGCAATAGAAAATATTTCTCATTATTTTCAATATTCTCCAAAATATGTACACGTCTTTCTAGTCCTAAATTTTTAATTTTCGTCATAAATTTTTCTTTGTATTCTGATTTTGCCGATGACGTAATTAAAACCAGTTCGCGGTCATTTTCTGAAATTAGATCCAATAAAACCTCCTGATTCTTCTTTGGAAAAAGAACACCAATATTCAGAATAAATTTACTGTTGATAAACTCATAATTTTGTGTGGAGGTGAATTTTTTGTCTTCAGGAAAAACCAATCCATTGTAAATAACTTCAATGTTTACATCAGATTTTAAACTGAAAAGATGTCTATTCTTTAAAAAATCTCTTTTTACAAATTCTGAGATACAAACAATAGCGTCGGCGTTTCCAATGTTTTTCTGAACGAGTTTTTTACTTTTATTTATTTTACTTTCTGAACTGTTATCATGTAAAAAATTGAGATCATGCAATGTAACTACTTTTTTCTGTCTGCCTTTCGTAATATGGAAATAATCAGAAAGCTGATGCGTCACATGGATCAATGAAAAAGATGAGCTATTAACCTGTATTTTTTTCTGCCAAAATTTCCAATCAATCACTGCAAATTTTGATTTTGTAGCAGGAATATTTTTTTTCGGACCGTACAAGGTATAGTTAAAATGGCATAATTTTTCGTCTAATCCCCTAATTAGAGAGACACATACATTGGCAATCCCTGATCTGGGATATTTTAAGCGTTCTACATCGATGAGGATATTCTTTTTCATTAATCACGGGGCTTTTGCCCAAAATTAGAAATTTAAGTTTAAAATCTTTACTTTTGTTATATGAAAATTTGTTTAATCAGTTTTGATTTTTGGCATTATGATGAGCATATCGTCAGAGAACTGAAAGAAAAAGGTATAGAAGCCTACCATATCAATATTGGAGCTTTCACCCACAAAAATTTTGGAGCGAGGATTAAGAACGCGATGAGCAAAGTTTTTTTAGGGAAAAATTTAAAGCACGAAAAAAGGCAGAATTTCATCATAGAATCACTGAGAAAAATAGGAAAACAAGATCAGATTTTGGTGATTAATCCTGAGTCTATAGAAGAAATAGTACACGAAGAAATCCGAAAATCTACAGACCGGAATATCGCTTATTTATATGACAGCATGGCTAGAAACCCAGCAGAACATATCCTCCACTATTTTGACACCGTTTTCTCTTTTGATCATGAAGACGTGAAAAATTATGGTTTTGAGAAAATCACGAATTACAATTACCTGAACTATTCTCCGTCAGAAAACCAAAATCCTAATTTAGACCTCTTCTACATCACTTCTTACGATAAAAACAGATTGACAAGTCTCAGTATTTTAGTGGAACGCATTCAACTTTTAAAATTAAAATTTGAAGTCATCATCGCCGGAAAGAAAAGCTGGAAAAATCAGCTCACCCAGATTTTTGACAAAAAACACATTAATATATTTAAATTCAGAAGAAAAAACATACCTCAGCAGTCGTTACCCACATTATATAAAAACACAAAAGTGATTTTAGATTTGATGCGTGCTAATCAGACCGGACTTAGCTTCCGTATATTTGAAGCGATGGCACTTGAAAAAAAGATTATTACGGATAACCAAAACATCAGAAACTATGATTTTTTTGACCCGGAAAATATTTTGATTTTAAACAAAGATTTCAGCAATATTGAAAAATCTTTTTTTGAAAAGCCTTATAAAAAACTTTCTGAAGAGATTTATGACAAATACACTTTAGATCATTGGGTAACAACTGTTTTTAAACTGAAATAGTATGAAAATCTCTGTAGCCCTCTGCACGTATAACGGTGAAAAGTTTCTGAAACAACAGCTTGATTCAATCATTGATCAGACTGTAAATGTAGATGAAATCATTGTTTGTGATGATCGCTCTACCGATCAGACACAACGTATTTTATCAGAATATTCTGCTAAATTTCCAGATACTTTTAAAATACACATCAACGAAAAAAATTTGAGAAGTGTAAAAAACTTTGAGAAGGCAATTTCACTATGCACAGGTGAAATTATTTTTCTAAGCGATCAAGATGATGTCTGGGAGAGAAATAAGGTGGAAGTTTACATTCAACACTTTCAGAATAATGAAAAATTACAGGTGATTTGTTCAAATGGCTTTGTGATTGATGATAATCATTTAAAACTTGACCATTACACTGTTTGGGATGCTCCGCAGTTTCTAGAACAACAAAACAAAATCAATCATTTTAAAATATTTACTTTATTAGGAAATTATGCAACTGGGGCTGCAATGGCTGTTAAAAAGTCTTTTGCGCAACAAACCCTACCATTTCCGGACATCGAAAGCTTTCATCATGATGAGTGGATTGCCATTGTTGCGGCCGAAAATGATGAATTTGCTTTTATTAATGAAAAACTTTTTAGTTACCGCTACCATACAAATCAGCAAGTTGGCGGTATCTTTTTCACAAAGGATGAAGCCGGGAAACAGGAAATTATTCGCAAGTATGATTTACAGCGCCCTTTGAAAAATTTCAGAGACGTTAAAATGCGCTTTAGGTCGATAAGGGACAAGATCAATAAATTTGAAAATTACGTTCGAAACAACAGCGACAAAAATGTAGAAAGAGTTTTACAATCTGTGAGAGAAGAAAAAATAAATCTTGAAAAGAAAGTGAAATCTGAGAATATGCTGTTTTTTCTCTTTTTTAAATATCTCTACTGAATATGAAAAGAGTTCTTGTCATCATGCATAACTATGCCGAAATCCCTGATTTGATGAAAAAAAATCTGGATTATTTGGGTTATAATGATGTAAATTTCATTTTTTACTCTGAGGAAAAATTTAGATATAAAAATATCTTACAAAAATTAAATAATTTATTCAGAAAAGTATTTCTAAAAGATAAGAGATTTAAAGAAAATCTACGTATGGAATTTATTGAAAATACACTGATACAGAAAGCTCAAAATCTGTCTCAACATGACGTTATTATCGTGATGAATACAGATTTTTTTTCAGAAAATTTTCTACAAATTATAAAGACTAAAACTAAAAAACTCGTTGGAAATCATTGGGACGGTCTCAGTAGAACTCCTGAAATTTATTCTAAGATAGTCTTTTTTGATCAATTTTATGTTTTTGATAAAGAAGATGTTGATGAAGAAAAGAATATTTTTTTTCTAACCAATTTCTTTTTTGATTTCGACAAAAATGAAGTTCTCGCAGAGCTCAAAAATGACATTTATTATTTAGGAACTTATGTAAAAGAAAGGTTTTCAACTTTAAAAAAAATCGCAGAAACTTTTACGCGAAATCAGCTGACGCAGAAAATACTTTTATTTACCTGGGAGAAAAGGGCTGCCGAAGGTTCTGTAAATTTTATCAATCAGTTTGTTTCTTATGAAACCAACATAAAAAATGTAGTAGAATCTAAAGCGTTGCTGGATCTTAAACTTAGAGAACATAACGGCCTATCCTTCAGGTTTTTCGAAGCACTGAAGTACGAAAAAAAAATCATTACCGACAATTCTGATATAAAAAATTACGATTTTTATAAAAAAGAAAATATCTTTATCATCAATGAGGATCAGGATGATCAGCTTAAAAATTTCATAGAAATTCCTTATCATAAAATTGACCCTTCCATTAAAAATAAATACAGTTTTAAAACCTGGTTTGAAACTCTTATTTCTTAAAATATGAATGAAAAAATCTCAATCATAATTCCTTATTACAAAGGTGAAGACTACATCTTTGAAACTTTGGAAAGCGTTTACTCGCAAAGCTATCAGAATTTCGAAATCATTATCGTCAATGACGGCTCGGACAAAACAGTTTTAAACTCTATTGAGGAAAATACAAGGTTTTACAATTTAAAAATTATACATCAGAGCAATTCCGGTCAATCTTCTGCCCGAAATCACGGTGCAAAATACGCAACCGGAAAATATATTCTTTTCCTGGACTGTGATGATCTTATCGAAAAAACTTTTTTAGAGAAAACCATTCATATCCTTCAGAGCAAAACTGAGGTGAGGGTTTGCTATACCAAAGGAAAGTTTTTCGAAAAAACGAACAAAGAATGGCTGTTGACACCGTTTAATACAGTTGATTTTTTAATTGAAAACTGTATTCCGATTACAGCACTCATCTATAGAGAAGATTTTGAAAAGGTGGGTGGTTTCGATACTCAGTTAAATTATTATGAAGACTGGGATTTTTGGATTTCGCTTATTGCAAAAGGAATTACTGTATATAAAATCGATGAGTTCTTGTTTTTTTACCGAATAAGAAATACAACTGATTCCCTCACCAATACCAGTATTGACAACAGTTCCAGATTGTCTGATAATTTTTTTGAAATCTATAAAAAACACTATAATTTTTATAAACAAAACGGGCTTGATTTTCACACGATCATGAGCCTGATTAGAGAGAATAAAAAATACAAAGCAAAATATTATAATGAATGGTACAGAAAGCTGATCTATCAACTTTTTAAGCCCAAAAAGTATGCTAAAATTTACAAGCGTTCATCATAAAAATAATTAAGCATTTTTTTTATATTTTCCTCCTGAGCTTCTATTGAAAATTTAGACAATGGTAACGTACTGTTTAAATGAAGATTCTTCCAAAGATTTTCATTATGATAAAGCTCAAGAATTTTATGTGCAAAACTTTCAGAATTTTCATCTGAAATCAATGCGGTTTTCTGATCTTCCAATCCCATTCCTTCAGCACCAATTGAAGTGGTAATCACAGGCAGTTTATATTCTAAAGCCTGGCCAATCTTTCCTTTTACCCCTGCACCATAACGAAGGGGAGCAACAAAAACTCTGGAATTTTCAAACCAAAAATCAACGCTTTCCTGAAAACCAAGTATTACAAACCGATCTGAATGATATTTTAATTTTAAATCTTCCGGGAAATCGGGACCTACGATAAATATTTGTATTGATGGATCTTTTTCCCAAACTTTCGGCATTATTTCATTAAACAAAAACTTTACCGCATCGATGTTTGGCAAATGATTGTACCCTCCGATAAAAAGCAACCCTTTCCGGTCTGAAAAACTTACAGTTGCTGATTCCACAGGTTTATGAATATTACTTACCGTAAAGATTTTATTGTATTCTATTCCATTGGCAGAAACAATCTTTTTTTCTTCATCACTGATGGAAATTACCGCATCAGCTCTATGCATCCCGGCGTATTCTTTGTCTTTAAAAAGGGCGATCTCCTTTTCACGGTTTTTAGAAACCTCGATGAAACTATTTTCCCTTTCCATTCTCAGATAATGAAGGTCAACCATATCATAAACAATTTTTTTACCCTCTACTTTATCTCTGATCAGGTCATACCAATAATCAAACCCTAAAGGCCTGAAAATCCAGATGACATGTACTGTTTTGATTGCTTCTATGACCTGATCTGCGACTTTTTTGATTTTGTTCTGAGAACTCACATAATCCACACAGACCTGCACTCCAAATCCCCTGAAAAAATCAACATATATGCGATCTGTACTTTCATCATAATGTTTAACAGCTAAAATCAAGTGATGGTTATTTCTCTGAAGAATTTTCAAGATTTCAAAAAATCGTCTCGATCCTGAATCCTGATCTGGTTTAGGCATATTCTCTTCTAAAAAAAGAAAACTCGGTTTTTTAAAGTTATTGCCAATATAAATTTCTAGATTTTTTGAAATTCCAATATTTTTATAATTGGAAATATATTTCTCAGTCAATCGCACTTGATCTTCACCCGAAAAAATTTCACTATAGTCACTATCTCCCAAACGTACAACTTCAGAAAAGGGCTGATAAAAAACATCTAAATCTCTTTCCAACTTGACTCTCAGGCAAAAATCAGCTTGTGCAGAATGTACATCTGATAGTTTCTCATCAAGCAGATTAATTTCCCCATTTTTATCCAACCTGCTGAATAATAAACTACCTACACAAAAATCAACTTTTCTCAAAAAGTTAAATTCTGGAGTATCGATTGAAAATCTTTTTCCTACAGGAACAAATTGAGAATCTTTCGAAATACGATATCCTGCATGATCAATGTTGCTGTCTTTATCTACTATTTTGGAACCGACAGCACCTACATTTTCTTTAGCTTTAAAAACCTCTAAGAGGCTCGAAAGAAAATTCTTCTGCACCTCAGTTTCCTGATCAAGAAGACAAATATATTTTCCAGCAGCAAGTGTGATCGCTTTATTTACATCTTTAATTAGATCCAAACTAGCATTGATGATTGTCAATCCTTTAGCATTTTTTAAATAAACTGAAAGATCTTCTGATGGATTTTTATTGACAAGAATAATTTCTTTAGAAACCTCCTCATCACCTTGCGCTATTGTATACAGACAGTTGAGCGTATCTTTTACCTTTTGATCAACTATAATAATTATGGAAATTAGCGGATCAGAATCACTGGTGAAGTTAAACGGACGACTTTTAAAAAAATCTAAATCAAAGTGATTTACCGAAAGTTTTCTTTTATTTCGGATAAAATTGTAATCCTTAATTTTATTTTTAAAAAATCTTTTAATTCCCATTTTTCAATTTATTATTTAGCCTCAGCATTAAGAGAACGAAATTAAGCATTTATTGTAAATTAGGATGAACAAAAATGCACAGTAAAACAGATAATTTATTTGATATTGGTATATTTACAGAGATTATTCATTCTATTTTAAGAGCCAATTAATCTAGCTTACCCATTAAAAACAATTTATCATTAATGAAATTCTCAAATAAGAATTTGCTTTTTTTCTTTCCTGAAAACCCATTTGCAAAACGCGCCGGAAATGTTTCTCGTGCATACACAAATCTAAAACAATTGAAATCATTGGGCCTGAATATAGATTTGGCAGGAGTGGAGGATTACTATATTAGCTTCGGAGATTCTGAGGAGACGATTGATAAAAATATTATCGATGAAGTTTTTATTTTAAAAACTAAGCCTCCAAAAAACAAACTCAATTTCATTTACTGGAAGTACAAAGCTTTGAAAAAATTTGCAAAAAAAAATAAAAGCAATACACTCCTTACAAAATATTTGCAGGACCAATTCAATTTAATTTTTCAGAAGAAAAAATATGACTATGTTATCATTAACTATGAATTTTGGACTGATCTGGTTAGAGATACAGAACTAAACGGCGCAAAAATTATTATTGACACACACGATTGGATGACGTTGAATGAATTTTACAACCATAAAAACATTGACCTCTTGGGTTCGAGATTTGGTGAGGAGATTAAAAACCTGTCTTTTTATGATAGAGTGATTACTATTTCAGATGCTGAATATTCTCTTTTCAAAAATTTCCTTGGAGAGAAAGTTATTAATATTCCCCCAAGTTTTCCGGAAAATTTCAAAGATAAAGATTCAGAAAAAAAATATGACCTCTTATTTGTGGGCTCAGACAATCCTTTTAATATCGAAGCTATCAATTGGTTTATCGACAAAGTTCTGCCTTATCTGCCTAGCGAAATTAAAATATGTATTATTGGAAGAGTATGCAGCCATATTCCTGAAAAAGATAATATTGAAAAATATGTTTTTGCTGAAAATTTGGAAAGTTACTATCATCAAAGCAAGATAGCCATCTGTCCGATGTTGAGAGGTACCGGCATAAAAATTAAAGTCGTTGAAGCGCTCTCTTTTGGTCTACCTGTTGTAGGTACAGAGAAAGCAACAGACGGTTTTACACAAAAGACCCAAAATGGTTGTCGGACTTCTGATGATGAAAAGATATTTGCAGATATTATCACAAATCTTTTAAACAATTCATCAGATTACGAGAAACAAAAACAGGAAGCCATGCATTTTTTCAAGAATAATTTTTCAGAAAAAAAATCAATCGAATTATGGGAAAAGACACTTGATTCTTCATTGATTTTAAAAAAAACCAATCACTCATAAACTGCTTCTAAATTACCATGAAAGATTTAGCAATTATAATTTTAAATTACAACTCTTTTGATGATACATCAAGAGAAGTCAACAAATTATTAGAGCAAAACTGCCCTGAAACATCCATTTATATTGTTGATAATGATTCTCGAGATAAAGATAAAATCATGAATTTTGCTATCCAAAAAAAAGTTAATTATATTATTAGCGAAAAAAATGGAGGATATGCATACGGCAATAATTTAGCGATCAAGCAAGCGATTGCGGACAAGAAAAAATATTTCCTACTTCTAAATCCTGATATTGATCTTGATCTTGCTACCATCGAAATTTTATACAAAGACCTGGAACACAAACCTGAAATTGGTGTTATTGGTCCTCGAATATGTTACCGAAACAATAGCAATACAATTTATTCAGATGGCGGGTTACTATATCCAGAGAAAGGATTTATGGGCGGACACACCAATTTCAACACAAGTCATTTTGAGGTACAAATGCCAACTTATAACGATAAAATTGATTACGTAGACGGCAGTGTATTGATGTTTAGAAAAGAACTTTTAGATGAAGTAGGATTAATGAACGAAAAGTTCTTTATGTACTATGAAGAATCGGAGTGGTGTCTAAGAATTAAAAGAAAAACCAATTGGAAATTATCCGTCAACACTTCTGTTTCTGCTTTCAATACATATAGTGACAAGGGTAGTTTCTATGAATATTATATGACAAGGAATCGTTTTTGGCTCTGCAGACTTTATGATGGAAATACCCGGTTTGTTAAAAAAGAACGATGGAGGCTTGCTAAAGAATCTTTTAAAAGAAAAGATTTTTCTTTAGCAAAAGCCTATCTGAAGGGTATCTTAGATGGTTTATATTCAAAGATATAAGGTGCGTTAATTATTAACTTTTATAATATATCAATCAGCTTCTATCATATTCATCATCCAATCTCACGATATCATCTTCTCCAAAGTATGTACCTGTCTGTACTTCAATGAAAACAACAGGCTTTTCAGATAAATTCATGATTCTGTGTTTGGCTCCCAAAGGAATGAAAATACTTTCTCCATAAGAAAGTTTTATTTCTTTGTCATCCAAAACAATAGTGGCATCACCTTCGATAATCGTCCATTGTTCCTGTCTTTTGTGGTGGTATTGGTATGACAGTTTTTGTCCCGGATTTACTTCAATTCTTTTCAGTTTATAATTGGGTTCGTCTGCCAGTACGTAATATTTCCCCCAAGGTCTTTCGCCAATTTCTAACATATTTTTTGGATTCAAAATTTGTACAAATGTAAATATTAAGATTAAAAATCCCAACATAGAAAACATTAAACATCATTAAAACATTTAATTTTAAGTAAATTTGCACCAAAATTTTATTTAAAATGGGGAAAGTAAGAGTCCGTTTTGCACCAAGTCCTACAGGGCCATTGCATTTGGGAGGTGTAAGAACTGCATTGTATGATTATCTTTTTGCTAAAAATCAGGGTGGAGAATTTATACTGAGAATTGAAGATACCGATACCGCAAGATATGTAGAAGGAGCTGAAGAATATATTGAAGAAGCTTTGGAATGGTGTGGAATCATCCCTGATGAAAGTCCAAAAAAAGGAGGAAAATACGCTCCATACAGACAATCTGAAAGAAGAGATATCTACGATAGGTACACCGAAAAAATCTTAAAAACAGATTACGCTTACATCGCATTTGACACCGCTGCTGAATTGGATACCATCCGTGCAGAATACGAAGCTAAAGGTGATGTTTTCTCTTATGATAATAAAACCCGAAACCGTTTAAGAAACAGTCTTTCACTTTCTGAAGAGGAAGTTCAAAAATTGTTGGATGAAAAAACACCGTACGTTGTACGATTTAAAATGCCTGTCGACAGAACTTTGGGATTGGTAGACATCATCCGAGGGAATACCGCAGTGAATACTAACACGCTAGACGACAAAGTGTTGGTAAAAAATGACGGAATGCCTACTTATCATTTCGCCAATATCATCGATGACCATGAAATGCAAATCTCTCACGTTATTCGTGGTGAAGAATGGCTGCCTTCTTTAGGGTTGCATATTTTATTGTATGAAGCAATGGGTTGGGAAGCTCCTGAGTTTGCCCATCTTTCTTTGATTTTAAAACCTGAAGGAAAAGGAAAACTAAGCAAGAGAGACGGTGACAAATTCGGTTTCCCTGTATTTCCTTTAAATTTTACAGATCCTGCAACAGGAAATATTTCTAAAGGATACAGAGAAAGTGGTTATTTGCCGGAAGCTTTCATGAATATGGTTGCTCTTCTAGGCTGGTCTCCTGCAGATGATAAAGAAATTTTACCATTGGAGGAAATGATTAAAGAATTTGATCTTCATAAAGTACATAAAGCCGGCGCAAGATTCAGTAAAGAAAAAGCAGAATGGTTTAACCATCAGTATATACAGCTAAAATCTGACGACGAATTACTTGAAATTCTAAAAAATTCTGACGTAGATTTAAATATCGAAGATGAAAAATTATTGAAAATTATTCATTTGATGAAGGAGAGAGCTACTTTCCCGAAAGATATTTACGAAAACGGAAAATTCTTTTTTGAAGCCCCAACTTCTTATGATGAGAAAGCGTCTAAGAAAGCTTGGAATGACGAAACATCAAATCTTTTAAATGAATTTTCTGAAAGTTTAAATTCAATGAACGATTTCACTTCAGAAAAAATTAAACAAAACCTTCATGACTTTTCAGAAAGCAAAGGTCTTGGAATGGGGAAAGTAATGATGCCATTGCGTTTAGCTTTAGTAGGAGAATTAAAAGGCCCAGATGTTCCTGACATTTTGGAACTCGTTGGAAAAGAAGAAAGTATCGCACGAATAAGCAATGCTATAAATAATTTTAAATAAATTTTCATAATTTTTCATACATTTGAAAGATTTAATTTACTTCAAGAATGGAATATTTAAGTTTCGAACTTCCTATAAAAGAACTGATGGATCAGTACCAAACCTGTTCATTGGTAGGAGAAGAAAGTGGTGTTGATGTAAAATTAGCATGCAGTCAGATCGAGGATAAGATTATAGATAAGAAAAAAGAAATCTATGGAAATCTTACCCCTTGGCAAAGAGTACAGTTATCGCGTCATCCGGATCGCCCTTATACTATTGATTATATCAATGGTATGGTAGATAAAGGAAGCTTCTTAGAACTTCACGGTGACAGAAACTTTGCAGATGACCCTGCGATGATTGGAGGATTAGCGACTTTAGACGGTCAAAAAGTGATGATTATCGGCACCCAGAAAGGGAGAACAACCAAAGAAAGACAACACAGAAGATTCGGAATGCCGAATCCTGAGGGTTACAGAAAGGCCTTGAGGCTTATGAAGCTTGCTGAAAAGTTCAAAATTCCTGTAATCACTTTAGTTGACACACCGGGAGCTTATCCAGGATTGGAAGCCGAAGAGAGAGGTCAGGGTGAAGCCATTGCAAGAAATATTTTTGAAATGACCATGCTTAAAACTCCTATTTTCACGTACATCATTGGTGAAGGAGCGAGTGGCGGAGCTTTAGGAATTGGTGTTGGAAACAAAGTGTATATGCTTGAAAACACTTGGTACACCGTAATCGCACCTGAAAGCTGTTCTTCAATACTATGGAGAAACTGGGATCACAAAGAAGATGCGGCCAACGCATTGAATCTGACTCCGAAAGATGCTTTAAGAGAAAAGTTCATCGACGGAATCATAGAAGAACCCCTTGGTGGAGCTCATTATGATCCGGAAACTACTTACCTAAATTTAAAGGCTTCGATTTTGCAAAACATCAAAGCATTCTCAAAATTCACAGGTAAAGAACTGGAAACCCAAAGACAAGACAAATTTATTGCGATGGGGCAATTTAAAGGATAAAAATAAAAAAAGGTAGCTAAGAAATTCTAAGCTACCTTTTTTTATTTTGATTTAATTTAAATTAATCAGCTACATCAAGCTGTATTTCAATATCTTTTGTAATCTTCTTTAATGAAGAATATTTTGCATCACATACCATCGTTGTTAAAACATAGTCGCCTTTATCAATCAAAACAAAGTTCTGCCCTTTTGCAGGAACATCGAGATTATAGTATTTTTTTCCGCTTATTTTCACAATAAGTCTACAATTTGATTTATTCTTAATATTGATATACGCTTCTTTGTCACTCGGGTCATCGTTAAAAATATGCGTAAGCATTGCTGCTGTTTTCTTATTTTTTTCGCTTGGTTCAGATTTTTTGCTGGCAGTTCCTACACTTGCAAAACTCACATTGCTTTCTGGTGATCTATTGATAGTTACCTCTTTGCCTTTATTAAGCTCGTTATTGCTTACAATTTTTTCAATTTTATCTTTACTAAGAGGCTTAATAGTTGGCTTTGCTTCAGGTGAATTGTCTGCCATAATGATAGTGATCAGTCTTTTCTTAAAAAAATCTGTTCTTGCATGACCGGGATTCTGTTTTAGAAAACCAGCGATAATTCTGGGTTCACTAGAGGTTTCGGCTTCTGTTTCTGTGTAAATAATGACCGTTTCTTTCTCGGCGACTACTTTAGCTTTTCCTTTTTTCTTCTTTTGAGAAAAGCCCAGACAGAATATGGCGAGGAATAAGATTAGAAATAATTTCTTCATGTAATAAAAACTTTAAAATTTCATTAAATAATACTATAACGTGAAAAGTCATTTTTTAGTTTATCATTAAAATCATTATCTTTGCACATCTTTAAAATAAACTATTAAAGTTAATCATAATTTTAAATAAAAAAATAATAAATATTATGTCTTATTCACCAGCTGCTGCAGACGTAGCAAAATTGAGAAACCAAACAGGTGCAGGTATGATGGACTGCAAGAAAGCTTTAGTTGAAGCAGAAGGAGACTTCGAAAAAGCAGTAGATATCCTTAGAAAAAAAGGACAAAAAGTAGCTGCTAACAGAGCTGACAGAGATTCTTCTGAAGGTGCAGTAATCGCAAGAGTAAATGAAGATAACACTTTAGGTACTATCATTTCTTTAAACTGCGAAACTGACTTTGTTGCTAAAAACGAAGCGTTCATCGAGCTAGCTTACGAAATTGCTGAAATGGCTATTTTTGCTGCTACTAAAGAAGAATTATTGGCTACTGATTTCCACGGAATGACTGTTGCTGAAAAATTAATCGAGCAAACTGGAGTAATCGGTGAGAAAATCGAGATCGGTGCATTCGAAAGAATTACAGGTCCTTTCTTGGGAGCTTACATCCACGCTGGAAACAAGATCGCTGCAATCACTTCACTTTCTGCAAAAGTAGACGGTGCTGACGAAGCTGCTAAAGCTGTTTCTATGCAGGCTGCTGCAATGAACCCAATCGCTCTTGACGAGACTAAAGTTTCTCAGGAAACTATCGATAAAGAGTTGGAAATCGAAAGACACAAACTTACTGAAGAAGGTAAGCCTGCAAACATTATCGAGAATATCTTGAAAGGAAAAATGCAGAGATTCTACAAAGACAATACTTTGGTACACCAAGATTTCATCAAAGACAGTTCTATTTCTGTTGCTGATTACGTGAAATCTGTAAATGGAGACTTGAAAGTTACAGGATTTATCAGAGTTAGCTTAGCTTAATAAATCTTCTAATAGATATATAATCCCGCTGAAAAATTCAGCGGGATTTTTTCATTTAGATCAAATTACGAATTGTAAAGAATCACACGGCTTACTTTAAAAGATCTTCATTTTTTTAAATTCTAAAAATATGTTAAAAAAACAATATAATATATTGATTATTAATACTTAAATTTGAAGCCCTTTTAAGTCTAGCATGAAAAAATTTTTACTAAGTATTTGCACATTTCTTTGTTTATTAGTAAATGCTCAATTGGATACTGATCACTGGTTTGCACCTATCTCAGCCCGAGCCGGAACCTCAGCTCTTCAGAGTTTTCTATATCTTTCTACAAACGAGACAACTCCATTTTCTGTACAGATTTACAATAACAACACCCTTTACAATACAATAACAATTAGCAAAGGAAATCCTGGACAGGTAAGCATACCGCAATCTTTTTTATTGGCAACCAACCAAAGCGATCTTCTGACACCCGTTCCGATGGGAATGTTTGTGAAAGGTTCTAAAAAATTCTTTGCCAATTACAGATTTTCTGTGACCAATCATGCTGAAATTATAACATCAAAAGGTTTAGCAGGCTTAGGAACTACTTTCTACGCAGCAATGGCTCCACTCACTGCCGGAGAATATTACATTAATTCCACAATAGGAGTTACCGCAACTGAAGACAATACAACGGTAGTGGTCTCAGGCTATAATCCTGCTGTTGTTTTCGCAGACGGAACGTCATCTCCAACAAAAACTTTTACATTAAATAAAGGACAGTCTTACATCTTGGATGCATTAAGCATTGATGGCAGTGCTAATTTTGATGGTCTAGTAGGAGCTAAACTCGTTGCAACAAAACCCATTTCAGTAACCAACGGTAATTTTAATGCAATATACACCAATCAAAACTTCACCAACAATGACATTCTGATGGATCAGGCAGTACCTGTCGACCGACTAGGTAAAGATTTTGTTGTGGTAAAAGGGAATGGTCCAGCAACTTCCGGTATGGAAACAATTTTAGTGATTGCTACGGAAGACAATACTACCTTTAGTGTAAATGGAGTGCCTTCAGGAATAAACCTAAATGCAGGGCAATATTATATGATCTCTGGAAATTCCTATATTAACCAGGGGAATAATAATTTCAACATGGGAATTTCTTCCACAAAAAACATGTACGTTTACCAACTTCTGGCTGGTGTGGCAACAGGAACTATTTATGCGACAGGAGGCTTTAATTACATACCTCCCCTAAGCTGTTTTTTACCCAATAAGGTAGATGAAATAGGTTTTATCAACAGCATAGGATCTCAGACTTACAATACGAAACTGAACATCATCACCCAAACCGGAGCTACCGTTACACTGAACGGAAGCCCTATTGCAACAGGAAACGGCCCCTATCCTGTTACAGGAAATACGAATTGGGTAACATACTCTGTTCCCAATATGACAGGAAATGTGACGGTAAATTCGACCAAGTCTGTAACTGCAGGTATTACAGGCGGAAGTGGTGCCGTAGGCTATGGTGGATATTTCGCCGGCTTTTCATCGGTTCCCGTAATCTCAAAAACCGGAGATTGCCTCAACGGAATTATTCTTCAGGTTGACAATACTTACGACGCCTACCAATGGTATCTTAATGGAAATCCTATTCCAGGAGCAACCACTTATTCTATAAATCCTGAAACTTACGGTGCTGGAAATTACACCTGTCTTATTACAAAGAACAACTGCGAGTCTAAACTTACCAATATTTACAATTACACATTGTGTCCTCCCATCTCAACAACAACATATAGTATAGGATCTTGTAATACAAAAACTACAACACCACTATTTACAAATTCTACGCAGGCTATTTCAGTCGCCAATACAAACGTAGTTGTACAGCCATCCTCAGGAACTGCAACAGTAAATTCCGCAAATGGCCAGATTACGTACACGCCAAATCCTGGTTTAACTAATGATGCAACAGATACCTTTACCTATTATATCGAAGGAAATGGAACTCCTGCTGATTTCGAATATTTTAAAGTCATTATCAATATTGATGTTCTTCAGGTAAACAATATTTCACTATCAACGTGTACAAACACCGGAACCAACGGAAGTTTTGATTTAACCACAGCTGTAGTAACTCCTGACTCTGGGACAGTTTCTACTTATTTTTCTGATGCTGCTTTAACGGCGCAAATCTCTACTCCGGCGGCTTACATCTCAAATGGAGGAACAGTGTATGTTAAAGTAACTTCATCATTCGGATGTTCAAAAACTGCACAAATCACTTTAACGGTCAATAACGCTCCTAATATCAATACAAACACTTATAATGCTGACCTTTGTGATGATGACAGTGACGGAATAATCAACATCAATTTTGTCGTTGTCACTCCTCAAATCGTTGTTAATTCAGCTAGTTTTACCGTAAAATATTATTTAAATCAAGCTGATGCCACTGCCGGAAACAACAACACACTACCCATGAATTGGAGCTATACGTCAAACACCATGGTATATGTAAGAGTTGAAAGTACAAACGGATGCCCTCCGGCTTTCGGGCAAATTGATTTTAAAATTAAAAATAAAGTTCCTTTAATCACACCAACTCATTTATCAGAAATTTGCGACACAGACAATAATGGTTCTGAAACTGTGAATTTAAATAACTTTACCAATATTTTCACATTAGATCCTGCAGCTACAGTGACTTTTCATGGCACTTTGGCAGATGCACAAACAGGAGCAAATTCGATTTCAGCGACACAGAATATCAATAATGGCACATCAGTTATTTATTATTTAAGATTTACCACCAGCACGCTGTGTTTCAATATAGGAAATCTGACCATAAAAGTCAATGCAGTTCCGAATATCAACACCAATGGTTTTAATGCAAATATTTGCGATGACAATCTTGACGGAACCATCAATGTCAATTTCAGCACGATAACTCCTCTGATTGTAACAAACTCAGCAGGTTTTACTGTCAGATATTATTTAAATCAAACCGACGCCAATGCAGGAAACAACAATACCTTACCTGCAAACTTGACGTATACTGCCAACACCACTGTTTATGTGCGAGTAGATGGAAATAGCAGTTGCCCAACCGCTTTCGGACAGATCAACTTTACCATTGGAAACAAAATTTCTCTAATCACAAATACAGTAAGCACGCAGGTTTGTGATGGTGATCTTAACGGTTCAGAAACTGTAAATCTTAACGATTACAAAAATCAGTTTACAGCAGATCCTACTGTTACCTTAACCTTTCATTCTACTTTAACTAATGCTCAGGCAGGAACCAATGCAATTGCACCACAGCAAGTTATTACCACTACAGGAACTTATTTCATAAGATTTACCAGCAATAATGCTTGTCCCAATACAGGAACTTTAACCGTCACTTTAAAATCCGGAAAAAAATCAGACACATTAAGAGATCAGCTTGTTTGCTCGGGTGAAAAGGCTACCTTAAACGCCGGCGCAGGATTCACCTCTTATTTATGGAGTACAGGAGCAACAACTCCTTCTATTACTGTTGGTGAAGGAATTTATTTTGTTGATTTAGGTTTTAACGGCTGTGTTTACAGACAACAGGTAACTGTTACTACGGCGCAGTCACCTGTGATTACAAGCATTCAGGTCACTGCTTCTAATGCTGTAGTCTATGTAACGGGAGGTACACCTACTTATCAATATTCTCTAAACGGAATTGATTATCAGTCATCAAATACTTTCAGCGGACTTACAAGAGGTCCACATACAGTATATGTTTTGGGAGCAGACGGTTGCCGACCCATAATAAAAGAATTCCTTATTCTCAATCTTGTGAACGCAATTACACCCAATGGAGACGGTCACAATGACGTTTTGAACTATTCTGATCTCAGAGTAAAGCAAAATGTAACAATAGAAGTTGTAGATCGCTATGGAGCAGCTATATACAAATCTTCTGACAAAAATTATATCTGGGACGGAAAAGCAGGTGGAAGAACACTATCAACAGGAACATATTGGTATATTTTGAACTGGACAGAGCCTGACACAAAATTACCAGTTTCGCATTCTGGCTGGCTCTTAATTAAGAATAGAGAATAAATATTAAAATTTCTTTAGCATTTATTAACAATATATTAAATATTATATTAATTTTGTACAAATCCTAATTCCATAATTTATGAAAAGATTTCTACTCGGCTTAGTATTAGTTTTTCTTTCGTTCAACTCTCTATTTGCACAGAGAGACACAGAACATTGGATTGCTCCGTATTATGCAACTATGTCAGGCTATACAACTAAAGTATACTTATCTACCGATTCAACAACCCCATTCACTGTCAACATCTACAGTAATAACGCATTACTTGCTGGCGGTACTATCACGATTAGCAAAAATAATCCGGCAACTTTCGATATTCCGGACACCGCTATCTCATCTAATACCACGGCTGATGTTTTTAATGTTATTACTAAGGGGCTTTATCTGCAGGGCGCTAAACCATTTTACTGTACACTCAGAATGGCACAATTTGCACATGGAGAAATTGTAACGAGTAAAGGAAAAGCAGGCCTTGGAAAAGAATTTTATGTAGCTAATACCCCGTCTTCTTCAACATTTAATAACTTTACTGCAGGAGTTTTAGCAACAGAAAATAATACTGTAGTTACAGCAACATGGAATGGAACAGTTAACTTTTTTGCAGGAAGTCCTGCAGGAAGTACAACCACTTTCACCTTAAATAAAGGACAATCTTTTATTTTTGCAGGTAATACTTCAACAACAGCACCTTTTATGGGGGCCAAAATTGTTTCCGATAAACCTATCACACTTACCAACGGAAACGTTAACGGAAATTTCGCCAATGCGCCATCAGGATCAGATGCAATATTAGATCAATCTGTGCCTGTAGAAAGATTGGGAAGTACATTTGCAATGGTAAGAACCAAATCTTCAACATCAGATCTGGAAGGAGGCATTGTAATAGCAACTGAAAACAATACCCAAATATTCTTAAATGGAGCGACAACACCAGTAGCAACTATTAACCAAGGTCAATGGTACAGAATTTCTGGAGATGCTTATCAGTTGCAAGGAACTAATGCCCATTATAACATGCTCGTTAGTACTTCTAAAAATGTATACTTATATCAGTTGGTTTCAGTAAATAATCAAGAAGCAACTTGTGGTTTTAACTACATCCCGCCATTGAACTGTTTTTTACCAAGAAAAATTGATGAGATTGGTAAGATAAACGAAATGCCAAACATTACCTCTGCCATTACTTTAAAACTAAATATAATAACTGAAGCTGGTGCTGTAGTTACATACAGCAGCAATGGAGGACCTGCTACACCTCCTACACCAGCTCAGGGTCCGTATCCGCTTACCGGTAACTCAGCTTGGGTAACTTACGCTATTGAAGACATTACAGGAAATGTAACAATACTCTCTAATAAAGCAGTAACTGCCGGAATTAATGGTGGATATAGTACTGCCGGATACGGTGGTTATTTCGCTGGATTCTCTTCAATTCCTGTAATTGCTAAGCAAACAGGAGACTGCGTTCCTGGAATTGTTTTGGAAGTGGATGACGGTTATGAAACGTACCAGTGGAATTTGAATGGCAATCCTATCCCCGGAGCTACATCATATACATATACACCAGCAGTTGGAGGCAATTACACCGTTAAAGTAACGATGGGTACTTGCCCTCCAGTGACAACACCAATTTATAAAGTTTTTACTTGTTTACAGCAAACCACACAAACCATTTACATTTGTGGAACCAAAGTAATCACGCCTACATTTACCAATTCTACTCAGGCACCATTAGGAAGTACAGTTACCATTATCACTCAACCTACTCATGGTACTGCAACCATAAATCCTTCGACAGGAGTTATTACGTACATTCCTCAGCCGGGATATCTTGGGCCAGATGTCATCATCTATAAATTCTGTGGTAATACTCCCGAATTCGCAGATTGCGAACAGGTTACTTTAAACTTAAATTTGGTACCGTTTGTACTTACAGACAGAACGATTAAGGCATGCCAGTATGCAGGGAAAGGATTTTTTGATCTTACGACAGCTAACGTAACAGACAATTCTGTACCGACTACTAAAAAATTCTATCCTACATTAGCTGATCTTAATGCTAATACAAATCAAATCAGCAACCCAACAAATTACTTCTCAGGAGCAGGTTTTGTCTATGTAAGAGTAACAACATCAGAAGGCTGCGTTGGAAATGCAAAAATTACCCTTGACTTCTTCCCTACTCCAGTGGTGAACGAGGCAACATTAACCGTATGTTTTATTGAAAATAATGAAACTAAAGGTCAGTTTGATTTAACATCAGCAGTTATAACGAACGAATCTCCGGTAACGAAAAAATATTACCCAACATTTACAGACGCCAGCAATGGAACTAATGAAATTATGAGTCCTATTCCTACGGTTTATATCTCAGGTAACGGCGCTGTTTATGCTAGAGTATTTAACTCAAACCAATGCTACGCAATTGCTAAAATTAATCTGAAGGTAACACCTCCTAAGAGATCAACAGTATTAGCAGATAAATTTATCTGTATTGATGACAGAACGACTCTAGATGCAGGAGCAGGCTTCCAGTCTTACTTATGGAACACCGGAGCAACTACACAGACGATTCAGGGAGTACCTGTTGGCAGCTACTGGGTAATTCTTGAAAATGAAGGATGTTTTATAAAACAGGCAGTAAGCGTTAAAAAAGCAAACGAACCTGTAATTACATCTATAGATATTTCTAATAACACTGCGACTGTAAACGTAGAAGCAGGAACTGCACCTTACAAATATGCGGTTGATGTACCTACAAACTGGCAGGATTCAAACGTATTTACTAATCTATCAAGAGGTCAGCATACGTTTTACGTGAAAGATGCTTTGGATTGTACACCTATTTCTGTTGAATTGACAGTACCAAACTTGGTTAATGCAATTACTCCAAACGGAGATAATGTGAATGATATCTTAGATTACAGTGAATTGGCTTACAAAGGGAACCTAACGTTCGTAATCTATGACAGATACGGTAATAAACTATTTACCGGTGACAAATCAAACAATTACAAGTGGGACGGAAAATTTGCAGGTAAAGGAATTCTTACTGGAACTTACTGGTACCACATTAACTGGACTGAACCTAATGTACAGAAAACTCCTATAAAATATACCGGTTGGATATTGGTAAAACATAGAGAATAATAAATTAATTTTTCTAAAAAAAGAAGCCACAACAAAGAGTTGTGGCTTTTTTGCGTCACATTAATAAAAATATTTTAATAATTTTCTGAAAACATATCATTTTTTACATTATTTTTGTGAAATCCTAATTCCACGCTTATGAAACAATTTCTACTCATTTTACTATTAATGATTACGGGCTTCAATGTTTCTGCTCAAAGAGATACAGAGCACTGGATAGCACCTTTTTATGCATCTACAGCCAATACAGCCCAAGCATTATATCTTTCTACAGATTCAGTGACACCTTTTGCAGTAACGGTATCCAGCAACAACATTGTTCTGGGAACTGTAACAATCAGTAAAGGAAGTCCCCAGACATATGTGGTATCCAATGCAAACATTTCAGCTACAACTGCCGGCGAAGCTTTTACTGTAATCAATAAAGGACTGTACCTGAATGGCCAAAAACCATTTTACTGTACTCTTAGGATGGTCAACAGTACTCAGCATGCCGAAATTCTTACCAGTAAAGGCAAGGCGGGAATTGGTAAGGAATTTTATGTTGCCGCTACTCCTTCACCTTTTACAAGTACCGGAAACAGTTTTACAGCGGGAGTACTGGCGACTGAAAATAACACAACAGTAACTGCAACCTGGAGCAACACTTTGCCGATAGCTTTTATTGGTGCTACTCCTCCTACAAACACCCATACTTTTACCCTTAATAAAGGGCAGTCTTTTGTTTTTGCAGGATCAGGAAGCCCTGCTTCCAATATGCAAAGCTTTATTGGTGCTAGAATTGTCGCCGATAAACCAATTACCTTAACAAATGGAAATGTTACCGGTAATTTTGGTACAGGATCAAGTTCAGGAGCAGATATAATTCTTGACCAGTCTGTTCCTTTGGAAAGATTAGGAAACACCTTCGCCATGGTAAAATCTCGATCTCCCAATGCTTCAGATATTGAGGGCGGAATCGTAGTAGCGACAGAAAATAACACGCAGGTATTTATCAATGGTGCCGCTACTCCAGCAGCAACTTTAGGTGCAGGACAGTGGTACAGAATTTCGGGAAGTGATTACATTTTACAAGGAGGTACTCACAGCAACATGTTTATCAGTACCAGCAAAAATGTATATCTATATCAATTAGTATCTGTCGGGGGAAGCAATGCAACATGTGGGTTCAATTACATACCTCCGTTAAACTGTTTCTTACCCCGAAAGATTGATGAGATCGGAAAAATCAACGAAATGCCTACAGGTACCGCTGGAGCCAGCACAGTACCTACTGGCACAATTATTAAATTAAACATCTTAACTGAAGCCGGAGCTACTGTCACGGTCAGCACTAACGGAGGCCCTGCTACGCCACCAACTGCAGCTCAAGGACCATATCCTGTAACAGGAAATACCAACTGGGTCACTTATGCACTGGAAGGTGTTACGGGTAATTTATCTATACAGTCTAACAAAGCAGTTACAGCAGGTCTTAATGGTGGATACAGCACTTCAGGATACGGTGGATACTTTGCAGGTTTCTCTTCTATTCCTCTTATTGCGAAGCAAACTGGAGACTGTATCCCAGGTCTTGTTTTGGAAGTGGATGATGGATATGATACTTACCAATGGTACAGAAACGGCATAGCCATCACCGGAGCGAACAGTTATTCATACACACCAACACAGTCTGGAAACTATACCGTGAGAATTACGGTAGGATCATGTCCTCCCGCAATTACTCCAGAATACAAAGTATTTACATGCCTTCAGACCACAACTGCAGCAAAAACAGTTTGTGAAGGTTATTTAAATATTGTTCCTGCATTCACTTCGTCTACACAGTCATTTGTTCCCAGCACGGTTCAGATTATAACGCCGCCAACGAATGGTACGGCAATAGTAAATGCTACGACAGGTGTTATCGGGTACGTTCCTAACTTTGGTTTTGCAGGTACGGATACAATTACATACAAATTCTGTGGAAATGATCCTGAATTCGTAGATTGTGAACAAATTACATTAACACTTACAATCTCCGAGAGTCCAATTGTAAATGATGCAACTTTAAGAACCTGTTTCCTTGAAAACAATATTGCAACAGGATTATTTAATCTTACTACTGCCATCGTTACTACTCAGCTTGGTGTTACAAAAAAATATTATCCTTCATTAACAGATGCAAATAACCAGACTAATGAAATCTTAACTCCGGCTAACTATATTGCACCGAACGGTGTAGTCTATGTCAGAGTAAGCAATGCCAACGGTTGTTATAGGGTTGCCGTAATCACATTAGTTGTTTTGCCTCCAGTACAATCTACCGTTTTGATTGATAAAGAAATCTGTATTGAGGATAAAACTACACTTGATGCAGGACCTGGGTTTGATGCATATGCTTGGAGTACAGGCGCAACAACGCAGACCATTACGAATGTAACTGTTGGAACTTACTGGGTAGACCTGAAAACAGGAGACTGTACTACCAGACAGACGGTAAAAGTGTACCCCACTCAACAACCTGTGATTTCGAATATTGAAGTTACGACCAATGATATTACCATATCTGTTGTTGGCGGAACAGCACCTTACAGGTATTCTATAGACAATATTAACTGGCAGGATTCTAATGTCTTTACTGACCTTACGAGAGGTGATGTAACTGTTTATGTAAAAGACAGTTTCGATTGTACACCACTAGAAGTGACCATAACCGTTCCGAATATTGTTAATGTAATCACTCCAAACGGTGACGGCGTAAATGATGTACTTGATTATTCTGCTTTAGCAAACAAACCTAATTTAGTGTTGGGGATTTTTGACCGATACGGTGTGAAAATCTTCGAAGGAAACAAAGACGCTGGTTACAAATGGGACGGAGCCATTAATAAAACCAAAAAAGTTTCTACCGGTAATTATTGGTTTAGCATCAGCTGGAACGAATCAAAAAACAAGACTCCAATCAAATTCTCAGGATGGATTTTAGTGAAAAACAGAGAATAAGAAAAGTATTTCCAGAATAACAAAAAAACCACGACTTTTAATCGTGGTTTTTTTTATTTATTTTTAAATGATTCAACGCATATTATTATTAAATTTGTGATAAAATCTAATACAGAATGAAGAAAATTTTATCTTTTTTTCTTATTTTTTACGTATTCTCTATTTCTTTCGCACAACTGGATAGAGAGCATTGGTTTGCACCAATGATAGACAGAACAGGAAATCCTAATCCTTACCAAAAATTATATCTTTCAACAAACCGTACAACACCGTTTAATGTAACTATTTATAACAATAATGTGGTAATAGGAACTGTAACGATAAGCAAAAACAATCCCCAGAAATTTGATGTTTTAAGAAGTTATATCATTACAACTTTACAAACTGATCTCTTCACTCCGGGTACAAAAGGCCTCTACGTGAAAGCCGATTTTCCTTTTTATGCCAATTTGAGGTTTTCAGTTTTCAATCACGCAGAAATCATTACCTCAAAAGGAATCCCCTCTACCGGAAAAAACTTCTTTGTTGCCAACGCTCCGATAACGGTAAGCAATGGTATTCTTAATTTCATGACCAGTATTCTGGCAACAGAAGACAACACAACGGTCACAGTGTCCGGTTATAAACCAACTGTGCAGTTTTCAAATGGAACTACAGGATTAACGAATCCCACCATGACTTTTATTTTGAATAAAGGACAATCATATATCATTGACGGCATCGGAAATGTTGCGGGGAATTTTGATGGATTTATTGGCACTAAAATTACGGCGGATAAGCCCGTCAACATCACCAATGGAAATTTCAATGGTCAATATTCCGGGAATGCACCAACGAGTTCAGATATTTTGATGGATCAATCTGTTCCTGTTGAGCAATTGGGAACCCAGTTTGCGTTGGTAAAAGGAAACGGAAGCATCGGGAGCAACATGGAAGGTGCTTTGGTTATTGCAACTCAGGATAATACTCAGGTTTACCTAAATAATGAAGGATTACCGATTATCACACTAAACACCGGACAATATTACGTAGTTCCCGATACCAAATATCAATTGCAGGGTACGAGCCACTATAATATGTATATTAGGACCACCAAAAACGCATACGTTTATCAGCTTTTGGCCGGAGATTCTGTAAGTGGAACCGAAATTGCGACTGGTGGATTCAATTTTATCCCGGCTTTGACTTGCTATCTTCCTAAACAGATTAATGAAATTGGATTTATTAACGAAAATTTTGTTCATTCTAATGCAAATCCATCCGGAATACTTAATGTTCCTACAAAATTAAATTTAGTTACAGAACGTGGTGCAACGGTAACCGTCAACGGTGTCACCCCTCCTGCCACTACAGGACCTTTTGATATGACCGGTTTAAATGCATGGGTAACCTACGGAATTCCCAATACTGTCGGAACAATTACTGTTGTTTCTACGAAAGCCATTACTGCTGGGATTACAGCCGGTAGTGATGCAGTAGGATATGGAGGTTTCTTCGCCGGATTTTCAACGCAACCGGTAATTTTAAAATCGGGAGGAGACTGCGTGCCCGGAATCGTTTTAACAGTTGATCCAATTATCTACGAAACTTATCAATGGTACAGAAACGGCGTTCTCATTTCTGGCGCAACCTCTCCCTCCTACACACCCATACAATCAGGAAATTACACCTGTTCTGTAACGATGGGCAGCTGTGCACCACTTGTCACGCTCCCTTACAAAGTTTTAAATTGCCTCAAAGAGACCACTGCAAGTTTTAATATCTGCGATAACAAAATATTGACCCCTACATTTACCACGTCTACGCAGACACCTGTAGCCTCAACGGTCGCGGTTACAACCGCCCCAACGTTAGGAACAGCAGTTATCAACACCACAAACGGCGTGATCACTTACACAGTAACCAACCCTGCAGCAGGTGGAACAGATACCTTCACCTATACCTTCTGTGGTAACGATCCCAACTTTCCGGATTGTGAATCGGTAACCGTTACACTCAACATTCAACCGGTAACGGTTAACAATGCAACTTTGACAGTTTGTAACATAAACGGCACAGGAACATTTAATTTAACCACAGCGAATGTCACTAATAATACACCAGTTACCCAAACATATTACACAAGTTTACTGGCCGCACAGACAGAAAATGCTCTCGGACTCATCAGTGCTCCGACAAATTATCCTGCAGCTTCTGGAACGATCGTGTATGTTGTTGTAAAAAATACGACAGGCTGTAAAAATATCGCGGAGATTACACTAAATTTATTTCCTTTAGCAGTAGTTACACCAGGAACTTTTGGAAATCAATGTGACGAAAATCTTGATGGGACGGTGAACGTTGTTTTATCTGATATTACTCTATTAATTCTAAATAATCCTGCCTATTTTACTAATGTGAGATATTATGCTCTATTAGCTGATGCAAACCTTGGAAACAATAATACACTTCCAAATAACTGGAGTTACACAGTAAACACTACGATTTACATTCGTGTAGAATCTCCAAACGGATGCGCACCCGTCATTCAGCCTATCAACTTTACAGTAGGAACAAGATTACCATTATTAACTACTTCTCTGCTGACCACTTTCTGTGATGACGATTTGGATGGAAGCAAAGTGGTGAATCTTTCGCAATTTATATCACAATTCACAGCAGACCCATTGGTGACTGTAAGTTATCACGGAACTTTGGCTGATGCACAGAATGACACGGCACCAATCAGTGGTACAGTAACACTTACGGGTACACAAACTTATTATATTCGATTTGAAAAAAATGGTTTCTGTCCGAATGTTGGAACGTTAAGAATTACACTGAAAATCCCAAAAAAATCCGACATTTTAGTTGATCAGCTTATTTGTCCGAAGACAAAAACAACGCTAGATGCAGGCTCCGGATTTACAGCATACCTTTGGAATACTGGAGCTACTACTCCATCAATAACAAATGTCGGTGCAGGAAATTATTGGGTAGAACTTACTTTTGACGGTTGTGTTTATAAACAGTTTGTGAATGTCTCTGAATCCGTTTTACCGGTCATAACCTCTATCGACATCAATGGTAGTACCGTAACCATAGGCGTTACAGGCGGAACACCACCTTACGAATATTCATTAGATAACAATACCTGGCAAAGTTCAAATGTTTTTTACAATGTGCAGCAAGGCAATCACAAAATTTATGTGAGAGATTCTCAAAAATGTGATGTAGTAGAAAAAACTTTTGTACTCATTGATCTAATCAATACCATAACACCAAACGGAGATGGCCATAATGACGACATTGATTATTCGGCATTAATGAGCAAAGACAATCTTGAATTCAGAATCTTTGATCGCTACGGAGCTGAATTATTTAGAGGGACACCTTCAAATAACTTTACTTGGGACGGGAAAATGAAAGGAAGACCTGTATCTACAGCTACCTATTGGTATTTCATTTCTTGGACAGAGTTTGGAAATACAACTACGGTAAAATACAGCAGTTGGCTTTTGGTAAAAAACAGAAATGACAGTCTTTGGGATAAATAATTCTGAGTTTGTAAGCTTAGCACTCTGTTTATAACATTCATTAACAGTTTCAATAAAAGTTTAATATAACTTTAACCTGTTTAAAACTCAGTAGTATCAAATAATACTATTTTTCTTCTGTAATTTTGCACATTATATGAAGAATGTTATTACCCTTTTGTTATTGATTTTTTTAAGCAAAATTAATGCACAGATTTTTTCGGGTCAGGTTTTTTTAAGAGACAATTCTGTGTTGTATCTTAATCAGGTCTATGTGACCAATCTTACGACATACAAAACAGTACTTACCAATTACAACGGAGACTTTACGATTCAGGGCAATCCTGGAGACATTATCCGTTTTACATCTATTATTACCGAAAGAAAAGATATAAAGCTCGAGCCTCAAAGTTTCAACAACCGTAATTTAATAGAATTAAAAGTAGCTTACCATGATATCCAGGAAGTCGTTATCAACAGATTCCGGCCGACAGGAAATTTGAGATATGATGTCAATTCTTTACGGAAAGAAGATAAAGCATATGCACTGAAAAAAGTAATCGGTCTCCCTGAGCCAAAAGGTGACGGTACATCTCCCGAACTGCCTGTTGCCGGTTTCAGAGATGGTGGTCTTACATTCAGTCTCGAAAGCATCTTTGATATTTTGTCGGGTGAGAGAAAGAAAAAGCAGCGATATGTAGCCTATGAAAGAATGAACAATTCTGTGACCCAGATTAAAAATTATCTGGGTAAAGACTACTTTACAAGATTTAAAATTCCAGAAAACCTTATAGATAATTTCCTCCAGTTTGTTTACACCTCAGAAAACGTTGAAGTTTATGTACAGACCGGAAATTTTGAAGCTGTGAAACTTCCTATTGAAAAATACCTTCCCATTTATCAGAGAAGGCTTAGAAACTCACACTTGCAAGATATTTTAAAGTAATATTTTCTGAATAGAACCATAATCTATCACTTAAAAATTAACGATCTTTTTTTTTCAATCATTAAAATATGTTTAATTTTATCGCTGATTAAAACTAATCATAGTTCACGATAGAATCTAAAACATATTTGAAGAAAAGAAAGAACTTCAATGCCTTAATTTATTATTAATGAAAAAGTTACTTTTAATCTTTAGTACGCTGATGTTTACCTGTTTATCTGCCCAAAAAAAGGGAAAAGATTACAGCAATATTCTGAGGAGTAAAAACATATACGAAATCAATGCTTTCCTGAGAGATGCTCACGAAGATGATCCGCGCAGATCGGTTTTGAAGCCAAAAGTGATGGATCTTATGAAAGAATACATAAAGAACGCTCCTC
This sequence comes from Chryseobacterium sp. JAH, assembly GCF_001507335.1. GTDB lineage: Bacteria > Bacteroidota > Bacteroidia > Flavobacteriales > Weeksellaceae > Chryseobacterium. The sequence continues at coordinate 135,851 of NZ_LMAH01000007.1, forward strand.
CGAACGATTCTAAGGTCAGACAAATGCAAGACTGGCTTGCTATGTTGAAGAGAAAATCATCTACAAAGATTACTTTTGATGAGATGAATGCGATTATCAAACAGAAACAGATTGCAAAATATCAACGAGAATTACAGGTAGGCCAATCTGCTGTTGTTTACACACCGAGTTCACCTAAAAATGTTTATGTAGCATCACCGAATGTAGCAAAAACAACCACCGCAATTGCCGATACAGAAGCATCAGAATTCAATATGCTGATGGCAGACAATCCGATGGAACATAAAAATAAAACCGTTAAAATATTAAACTCTCTATTTGATAATGACCCCAATGCAAAAGAATGCATTATCATGATTGAAAATAAATCAGACTGTAATATTATCGTAAGAATTGAAGGTGTCGGAAATACAAAATACCGACTTCCTGTTCCTGCGGGCGGTGATAATTCCCTTGTCATACAGAAAGGCGACTATCTTTTGACAAGTATTGTTTGCGGCGCTCAGTACGCTTCTCAGAAAACCATACACAAACCTTTGATGGTAGCACTTGGAAGTTCTTCAAAAAAATAGTCTCAGTAACTCTTATTTCCTTTCTATCTTTTAGCGTTAAATATCAACATATCTATGTTATTTTTGCTAATTTTGCCAGATTTCATATTTAGACATGGGCAAAAACAAACTAGCAAGATTCGCAGAGAACAAGATATTACCAAATGTCATTCAACCGACAAGAGATGAAGCCATCAGCAACTTTGAACTTAAAGGGAAATGGAGAAAAGATTTCTTCAAAAACGAGCAACCTATTGTTCTCGAATTAGGTTGTGGTAAAGGAGAATACACGGTAGGACTGGCTAAAACATTTACTTATAAAAATTTCATAGGAATCGACATTAAAGGTGCCAGATTTTGGTTTGGAGCTAAAGAAGCAGTGGAAAATGACATGAAAAATGTGGCATTCATCCGTTCACAAATCGAGTTGGTAGACCATTTTTTTACAGAAAATGAAGTAGATGAAATCTGGATTACATTTCCCGATCCACAGATCAAGTACAGACGAACAAAACACAGGCTTACTCATCCTGATTTTCTTGACAGATACAAAAAATTCTTGAAGCCGGGAGGAATTATTCATCTTAAAACAGATTCAGAGTTTTTGCATGGATATACTTTAGGATATCTTCAGGGAGCCGGTTACGAAATCATTAGCGCTCATCATGACATTTACGGAGCAGCGGAGTACGACCCGGGAACACCCCATTTAAGAGATATTAAAACCTATTACGAGGAACTTTTTTCAGCGAAAGGGAAAACTATAACGTATATAAAATTCAGAATTAACTAAACCCTCAATAGAACTAAACTTTATGACTGTATTTTTACAGTCTTTTTTATGAATAAGTTTATAAAAAATAAAATTTTAATTTACTGCGAGAAAATATTTCCATGAAGAAAATCTTTCCTTTTACTGTTCTGATGACTTTATTGTTAACAAATTGCGGAAGTAACAAGAGTACGAAACAACCTGTAAAAAAGACCACTACGGCTCCTGTAATTTCAAACAAAGGAACAAAAACGAGTGTTGCCGCACAAACTGAAAGAGAATATCAGGCATTAGTAAAAACTTATAAACCTGAAACCACAGATGTTTTAAATGATTTGCTGAACGGCTCTTCGCAAAACGCCAAAACCTCAATCAATGTGGAAAACAGCTCTTCATGCAATATGGTTTTAACGATAAGTGGAAATAATTATTTCAAAAAAATTCCAATTGGCGCTCATAAAATAGGCGCTGTAATGGTTCCTAAAAATCAGAATTATAATTTATCCGGAATGCTTTGTAATGCACTCTATCAGAAGACAAAATTCATTACAAGCTCTTATTCTGTCAAAATTTCAAACTAAAAAAAATACAAAAAAAAATCCGCTAAACTTGTTTAGCGGATTTTCTTTATTTCAAAGATAAATCTTCAATTATTCAGCAGCAGCGTCGAAATCTGCATCTTTATCAGCAGATACTACTTCTCCTTCTTCTTTAGATTTTTCTTTATCAGCTTTTCTCTGAGACTGACCTTCTTTAATAGAATCTGAAACTACGTTTAAGATCATATCGATAGATTTAGAAGCATCATCGTTTCCTGGGATAACGAAGTCTACTTTTCTTGGGTCAGAGTTAGTATCAACAATACCGAAAACTGGGATACCTAATTTCTTAGCTTCAGTTACAGCGATGTGTTCTCTCATGATATCTACAACGAAGATTGCAGAAGGAAGACGCACCATGTCAGAGATAGAACCTAAGTTTTTCTCTAAGTTAGCTCTTTGTCTGTCAACTTGTAATCTTTCTTTTTTAGATAAAGTTTCGAACGTACCGTCTTTTTTCATTTTGTCGATAGAGTTCATTTTCTTTACAGCTTTTCTGATTGTAACGAAATTCGTTAACATACCTCCCGGCCATCTTTCTGTAATATAAGGCATATTAAGTTCAGCAGCGTGCTTAGCAACTACTTCTTTCGCTTGCTTTTTGGTAGCTACGAAAAGAACTTTTTTACCTGCAGAAGTTAATTTTTCTAAAGCGCTGCACGCTTCATCCAATTTAACAGCTGTTTTATGTAAGTCTACAATGTGAATACCATTTTTCTCCATAAAAATGTATGGAGCCATATTTGGATTCCACTTTCTAGTCATGTGACCGAAGTGTACACCAGCCTCTAGAAGGTCTTTTACATTTGCTTTTGCCATGTTTTCTGTTTTTGTTAGTTTACTTTCCGTTTCTTAAACAATCAACAACTTCTTTAGATGGGAGAAGTGTTTGGATGCTAAACGTAACGGGCAAAGTTGCTGTTGGCTGATTGCTTTTGGCAACTGGCTTCCCAGCTTGGGTTAAAAAATAATTTTTTAAAAATTTTTCTAAAGCTATCCGCCATAAGCCAATAGCCATACGCTTTTTTAACGTTTTGAGAACTGGAATCTCTTTCTTGCTTTTTTCTGACCTGGTTTCTTTCTTTCTACCATTCTTGCATCTCTTGTAAGTAAACCTGCAGGCTTCAACAACAATCTGTATTCAGCATTGATTTCGCAAAGCGCTCTAGAAATACCTAATCTGATAGCTTCTGCCTGACCTGTATTACCACCACCGAAAACATTTACGGTAACGTCATACTGACCTGCAGTTTCAGAAAGGATAAACGGCTGATTTAATTTATAAACCATTACGTCTGTAGAGAAATAAGTTGCAGCATCTTTACCGTTTACTGTAATCACACCAGAACCTGGTTTTACATAAACTCTTGCTACAGAAGTCTTTCTTCTTCCGATTTTGTGAACTATAGACATATTAATTATTTAAATTCGTTAATATTAAGTGTTTTAGGCTGTTGAGCTTCATGCTTGTGCTCAGTTCCTTCATATAAATAAAGGTTTTTGAACAAAGCAGATCCTAATTTAGTTTTTGGAAGCATACCTTTTACAGATTTTTCCAATACTTTTAAAGAATCTTTCTTTAGAAGTTCAGTAGCCGTCATAGACTTTTGACCTCCAGGATAACCTGTATGCCAAATATAAGTCTTGTCTTCCCACTTGGTTCCGGAAAGGGTAACTTTCCCAGCATTCAAAACAATAACATTATCACCACAGTCTACGTGAGGTGTAAAGTTTGCTTTGTGCTTACCTCTCAAAATCTTTGCAACCTTAGAAGCTAGTCTTCCTAACGGTTGTCCTTCAGCGTCTACTACAACCCATTCTTTATTTGCAGTAGCTTTGTTCGCTGAAACAGTTTTGTAACTTAATGTATTCACACGTTTTAGTTAAAGATTAAACATAATTTTCCCCATAAGGGTGTGCAAAGGTACAAATTATTTTTAGAATGTGAAAACATATTTAAACTTAATAAATCTACATCTATATATATGATCCGATTTAAATATTTAAAGACCGCTTCCAAAGAAGAATTTTGTTGTAAGATTAATTACGTAAAGACTTATTAGCCCTGAAACTTGCAATTAAATAATACGCCACAAAAACTGTAGAAAATTTAAGAATGGCAGGAATCGCCAATTCTAGATTAAAGATCAACGAACCCACTAAAACCAGAAGCCCCATTGCAGCAAAAGAACTGAGCAATTTCTGAATTAATGTAAATTTCGGAGTATCCAAATAATAAGACAATCCCCAAGCTAAGCCGAAAGCAATTGCATAAAAAATATCAAGAGTAACATTTTCACTGCTGATGAAAAAATAATTGATCACAAAACTGAGAACCGTTCCCAAAGCGAAATACATCAGAGCTTTCTGCATACCATTTTAATAAGATGCAAAAATAACGAATTTTATTTTGAGTAGAAACTGTCATGGTTAAATTACCTAATTAATTTAATGTTGCAATTACAAAAGTCAAAACAGGAAACTTTCATTTCTAAAATTTTATTTAAATATTTAAAAATCAACACCTTGAATAATTAAAATAAGTTTTTATTAAATTGTTATATTTGGAAACTTAGAAATTTTCTACAATCAATATGGAAACCCAAAAATATACTCCAACAAATAAAGTAAGAATTGTGACAGCTGCATCGTTATTCGACGGTCATGATGCTGCGATTAATATCATGCGCCGTGTCATTCAGGGAACAGGATGCGAAGTCATTCACCTTGGTCACGACAAATCTGCTGAAGAGGTTGTAAACACAGCGATTCAGGAAGATGCTAACGCGATTGCATTAACTTCATATCAAGGCGGTCACAATGAATATTTTAAATACATCTATGACCTTTTAAGAGAGAAAAATTCTCCGCAGATCAAAATTTTCGGAGGCGGAGGCGGAGTAATTCTTCCTGAAGAAATCGAAGACATTATGTCTTACGGCATCGACAGAATTTATTCTCCGGATGACGGCCGTGAACTTGGATTGCAGGGAATGATCGACGATTTGGTGAAAAGGTCAGACTTCGCAACAGGAAAAGATGTCGAGGCAAGCGACTTAGACTCAATCAGTTTTGAAAACTCGACCAGCATTGCTAAAATAATTTCTGCCGTTGAGAACTTCTCAGAAGAAAAACCGGATCTGGTAAAAGCCATTGACGAAAAATCAAAAGATTTAAATATTCCAATCATCGGGATTACAGGAACTGGTGGAGCCGGAAAATCTTCTTTGACAGACGAATTGGTAAGACGTTTCTTACGTTCCAATACAGATAAAAAAATTGCCATTATTTCTATTGACCCTTCGAAAAAGAAAACTGGAGGTGCACTACTGGGAGACAGAATTCGTATGAATGCGATCAACGATCCTAGAGTTTATATGCGTTCGATGGCGACGAGAGAAAACAACGTTTCTGTTTCTCCGTTCATTCATTCCGCATTAAATGTGTTGAAACTGGCTCATCCTGATGTAATTATTCTGGAAACTTCGGGTATCGGACAATCCGGTTCGGAAGTTTCAGATTTTGCCGATGTTTCAATGTACGTAATGACGCCTGAATACGGAGCTTCAACACAGTTGGAAAAAATCGATATGTTGGATTACGCAGACTTGGTTGCTTTAAATAAATCTGACAAACGTGGTGCTCTGGATGCACTTCAAGCGGTAAGAAAACAGTTCCAGAGAAACCATTTATTGTGGGAAAGTCCGCTGGATGACATGCCGGTTTATGCGACAAAAGCTTCTCAGTTTAATGATCACGGAACAACAGATTTATACAATAGATTAATAGAAAAAGTTAATGCTAAATATGCTGACTTAAATTTAAAAGGTTTCGTTGAACAGGAAGTTTCAGAAGACATTACGATAATTCCTCCAAAGCGAGTTCGTTATCTTTCTGAAATCGTTGAAAACAACAGACAGTACGACGCCAATGTTGAAAAACAGGCTGAATTAGCAAGAAAAATGTATCACATTGAGGGTGTGAAAAGTTTCCTTTCTAATGAAACTTTGGATGCCGAATATCAAAAAGCCGAAAAAGACCTTCAACAGGAAAATATCGATTTCTTAAATAATTGGGACGATACGAAACAGGCTTTCAAAGCTGAGTTTTATTCTTATTTTGTTCGTGGAAAAGAAATCAAGGTAGAAACCTCAACAGAATCTTTATCTCATTTAAAAATTCCAAAAATATCTTTACCAAAATATACCGATTGGGGAGATTTGATTAAATGGAAAGGTCAGGAAAATCTTCCGGGAGGATTTCCTTACACCGCGGGAATTTATCCTTTCAAAAGAACAGGAGAAGATCCGACAAGAATGTTTGCTGGAGAAGGCGGGCCGGAAAGAACCAACAGAAGATTCCACTACGTTTCTGCGGAAATGGACGCAAAACGTTTGTCAACAGCTTTCGACTCCGTGACTTTGTACGGACAGGATCCAGCTCTACCACCGGATATTTATGGTAAAATCGGAAATGCGGGAGTTTCTATCGCAACATTAGATGATGCGAAAAAACTGTATTCCGGGTTTGATTTGGTGAATGCAATGACTTCTGTCTCGATGACTATCAACGGACCAGCGCCGATGTTGTTGGCTTTCTTCATGAATGCTGCCATCGACCAGAATGTTGAAAAGTATATCGCTGAACATCAATTAGAAGCAAATGTTGAAAAAGCTTTAAAAGCAAAATTCGACGACAAAGGTTTGGAAAGACCAAAATATAACGGCGAATTACCACCTTCAAACAATGGTTTAGGCTTAAAATTATTAGGTTTAACCGGAGACGAAGTAATTCCTGCGGAAGCTTATGCTGAAATTAAAGCGAAAACCATTGCGACCGTTCGTGGAACTGTTCAGGCTGATATTTTAAAAGAAGATCAGGCTCAGAACACCTGTATTTTCTCTACTGAATTTGCCCTAAGATTGATGGGTGACGTTCAGGAATATTTTATCACAGAAAAAGTAAGAAATTTCTACTCGGTTTCTATTTCAGGATATCACATTGCAGAAGCTGGGGCAAATCCGGTTTCTCAGTTGGCATTTACCTTGGCAAATGGTTTCACTTATGTGGAATATTATCTGTCGAGAGGAATGGACATCAATGATTTTGCACCCAACTTATCATTCTTCTTCTCTAACGGAATCGACCCTGAATATTCAGTAATCGGTCGTGTAGCAAGAAGAATCTGGGCTAAAGCAATGAAACTGAAATACGGCGCAGACGAAAGAAGCCAGATGTTGAAATACCACATTCAAACTTCAGGACGTTCACTTCACGCGCAGGAAATTGATTTCAATGATATCAGAACGACTTTACAAGCACTTTACGCAATTTACGATAACTGTAATTCACTTCATACGAATGCTTATGACGAGGCGATTACAACTCCGACTGAACAGTCTGTAAGAAGAGCGATGGCAATTCAGTTGATCATTAATAAAGAATTAGGATTGGCGAAAAACGAAAATCCTCTTCAAGGTTCATTTATTATTGAAGAAATGACAGATTTGGTGGAAGAAGCTGTTTATGCAGAATTCGACAGAATTACAGAAAGAGGCGGTGTTCTCGGTGCAATGGAAACAATGTATCAACGTTCAAAAATCCAGGAAGAATCGATGCATTACGAATGGCTGAAACATACCGGAGAATATCCAATCATCGGAGTTAATACCTTCCTAGGAAAAGATGGTTCGCCAACGGTTCGTCCGGGAGAAGTGATTCGTTCTACCGAGGAAGAAAAGCAGGTACAGATTGAAACGCTTCATAATTTCCAAAAATCTAATGAAGACAAATCTGAAGCTGCCTTGAAAATTCTACAACACGCTGCCATCAACCAGCAAAACTTATTCAATGTGATGATGGATGCCGTGAAATACTGTTCGCTTGGTCAGATTACCAATGCTTTGTTTGAAGTGGGTGGTAAGTACAGAAGGAATATGTAGTTCCGTAGCCGGACGGGCAATTTTGAATACTAAATGTTTTCAACAATATAAATCAAACCTCAAGGAAATTTCTTTGAGGTTTTTTCTTACTTTTACTCTCGTAAAATTTCCAAATGACAAAATACATTTTTCTATTGATAGGAATAATTTCCAGCACGCTTTTGAATGCTCAAGAGGCTGACAATAATCTTCAAGGTTATTTTGTGACCAATTCCAAAGAATCTTTATACTCTTATTTTGCTTTTGACGGTAACGGAAAAGTTGATATTGCAGGATATGGGAAAGGTGATTATTTTGTAAAAGGCGATTCTGTCGTAGTTTTTCCGGATAAGGATATTTTTATATTTAAAATTTCTAAAACCCATTTAAGCGGTAATTCAAGTTGGGTGAAAAATACAAAATGGGACTTGAAAAAAGACAGCATTGCAGAAAACAACAGAAAAGACGATGCTTTAGCTAAAAAAAATGCGCAGCTTCTTTACGAATATTACCGAAAAACCAGAGCTAAGAGCAATGATCTGGAAAAACTATTTGATGAAAGTGCCATGGCAAACTACACCAAAAACATTGACGATTTATGCGGCAGAGGACTTGCAAAAGCCTGTATGGAAAAATTGGGTTTAATGGTAATGGAAGATCTCGGCGGAATAAGTGCTGTTCTAGCCAGCAAAACAAAAAAGCCAAAACAGAATCCTGAAATCATCAAATTGGGGCAGAAAATCATCACCATGGGTGAAGTCGAAGGTCACACCGTTTTAGGAAGCTATTACTACAGTTTGGGTGATAAAGTAAAAGCTGAAAAAGAATGGCAAAAAGGCACGGATAAAGGCAGTACAAAAGCTGCAATGGTGCAGTTTGAGGCAGAAATGTCTGAACCTAAATAAGCGACTTTGAATTTTGAATAATTTTGAAAGCCTTGAAGAAAATCCTTTGAGGTTTTTCTAATTTCACAAACTAATGATTAAATTTATCGTTAGTAATTCATTATATTTAACCTTATGAAAAACAGCTTTACAAAAATCTTATTTTTAGTTGGAGTCTGCGTCACTTCAATTGCTTTTGCTCAGAAGAGAACTGAAGAATTCACCATCACTCTTCCTTCCAAAAAAGGAGATAAAAGCTACTATAAAACCATCAAACTAATTGATGCCAGAATAGACACGACTTCACTGGGAATCGTTCAGCAGGGAGGCTTAAATGCTAAAGCAAGAGTTGTTCCTACCACCAATTTATCCAACCAATTTCAAAGTATTTTAAACAGCATCAGTGATGAAAACGCAGAGGACGGAACTTTGGTTTTATATCTAAAACAGCTCTCCTTTGCAGAAGTTACATCCGCATTCAGCGAGCATGGATATTGCTATTTTCAGGCTTTTCTTTTTGTGAAAAATGATGACGGAACGTATTCTCTGATTGATAAAACAGATACTGTAATTGATCACAAAGCTGCTGACGTCACCAAAGAAACCTTAAGGAAAGGAAGTGAAATGCTTGGCGACTTTATTGTGAAAAATGCAACTAAAAAAGCAGAAGTAACAAATCATTATACTTTCGAAGATCTTAAAAGCTTTGACGATATTGATAAGCAGTCAATCACTTTATTTAATTCGAACGAATTAAAAAATGGCGTTTACAAAGATTACACCTCGTTGAAAAACCAGCAACCTCAACAGGAAATTACTAACGTTAAATTTTACGGAAATCAGCCAAAAATACACAGGATTTTTGAAACGGTTGACGGCAAAGAAAAGGAGATCAAAAAAGATGATGTTTACGCAATTATTTACAAGGGCGAACCTTACATCTATCTTCCTATCGAAAATCTTTTTACCAAAGCAGAAAAGAAAGACAATGACTATTATTTTGTCGGAAAAATAAGATCGACAGGAGTAAATATGGGAAGCGTCACAATCGGTATGTTTTTCGGCGTAATGGGAGCACTGATTTCTTCAAACCCCGCCTACCCTTTTGAGCAGAAAATTGATTATTTAAATGGTGGATTTATTCCAGTAAAAGAAATTCATAGTAAAAGATATTAAAGCAAATAGTTATAATGGTCAGCAATTTATACTACCGATGAAACCCAAAGCAACTTTCAACTGGAGCAGCGGAAAAGACTCTGCATTAGCACTTTACAAAATCATTAAAGAAAATCAATTTGAAATCACTTCTCTGCTGACGAGCATTAATAAAGATTTTCAAAGAATCTCGATGCACGGAGTTCATGTTTCGCTTTTAGAAATGCAGGCTGCAAGTTTAGGTTTCCCTTTAATGAAAATGGAGATTCCGAAAGAACCATCGATGGAAGAATATCAGGAAATCATGAGCAAAACAATGAGTGAAATACAATCTCAAGGCGTTACCCATTCTATTTTTGGAGATATCTTTCTTGAAGATTTACGAAAATATCGTGAAAATCAATTACAATCCATCGGAATGAAAGCTGTTTTCCCACTTTGGAAACAAAATACAGCTGACCTCATCCATGAATTTCTGGATCTTGGCTTTAAAACCATTGTAACCTGCGTGAACGAAACGTATCTTGATAAAAGTTTTGCAGGTAGAATTATTGATAAGGACTTCATCAATGATTTACCCGAAAACGTTGATCCTTGTGGGGAAAATGGAGAATTTCATACTTTTACTTTTGACGGTCCGATTTTTAAAAATCCAATTGCGTTCGTAATTGGAGAAACGGTAATGAAAACATATCCAAACCCAAAATCGTCAGAGAATGATGAAAACGGAGAATATATCTTTTGGTTTTGTGACTTGATTGAGAAATAATTTCTTGCATTTTTCGTTCGTTTAAAAAACTAAAACGATGAAATCTTATATTCGAATCGACAAACCTTGCAGTGAATCACCAGAAAAAATGCAGAACATTCCAGACGGAAAATTTTGCAACCTGTGCTCAAAAAAAGTCACAGATTTTTCAAACATGACGTATCATGAAATCTCAAATATTCTGACAGAGAGTACTGAAGACAAGATTTGCGGACTCTTTATTAAAGAAAATTTGGGCAAGACAATAGACTTCGAAATCTCAGCTCATTTACAAAAATTAAGAAACTCTTCTTTTACAAAAGTAGTAGCAGGCTTTGCTTTAACAGCATCATTCATTCACACCTATCCTTCTCAAAAGATACAAAATGTGAAACCTGATGCATTTCATGCTATCAATTTTAAAAAAACACCAGCAAACAGTGAGAGTAGCACAGATAACGGCAATTTTTTACTTTCAGGGCAGGTGATTTCTTCCGATAAAAAGCAGGCAGTGGTAACTGATAGAAGTTTCATCACAGCAACAAAGGTTTACAAAACAACATCCGATGAGAACGGATTTTATGAACTTGAAATCCCAAAAGACATTCTGAAAGCCGAAAGTCTTTTAGAATTCACCCCTCACAACTACGTCTATGATCGTAAACTTGTGATATTTCCAATTGAAAAATTGGGTAAAAAACAATTGATCAAAGTAGAATACAACAGGCTTGATAGCATGATGGGCGAAGTGTATTTTGGCCCACCAATGGCGACAGAAAAATCTTTTGTTATAATAGATGGAAAAAAATTAGATGGAAAAACGTTTAACAAAAGCTATTCAATGTTTCCTAGTCGCTATGATGTGCACTATATTCCTGGAGAGTTTGTAAATTTTTTCACTACAAAAGAATCAATTACTGACATTTATATTGTTTTTATTAAACCGAAATAAATCCGCTTTACAGTCTTAATTGATCCCGGCCACCTCTTTTGATTAATCTATTTTTTTTAGTATTTTAGAGAAATCATAAGCGAATCATGAAATTTTCTATAACGGTAGCAGCTGCTTTTTCAATTTTACTTTCCTGTCAGAAACCTGAAGCAACTAAACCAGTTGACAAAAAAGTGATTTCCGATTCTGCGGTGGCAGTTTATCAGAAAAAGCTTTACACTCTTCACCTTGATTCTGTATTTTCAAAATATAAGTTTAATGGCAGTGTTGCAGTTTTTAAAGATTCAATGCTAGTTTGCAGAAAAAATAACGGTTTTTCTGATTTTAAAAATAAAAAAGCCATTGACAACCAGACCATTTTTGCCATAGGATCAGTCAGCAAACAGTTTACCGCAGTTTTAATTTTATTAAAAATTGAAGAAGGGAAATTGAAGTTGGAGGATCAGGCTTCAAAATATGTAAAAGAATTTCAACGCAAAGATTACGAGAACATCACCATTCATCAACTTTTGAATCACACTTCGGGATTAAATAATTTTGGAGAAAAACTATTATTTAGAAGTGGCTCAGGGTTTAACTATTCCAATGACGGTTTTAATGCTTTAGGAAAAATCATCGAGAAAGTTTCCGGTAAATCGTATGATCAAAATGTGATGGATCTATTTAAAAAAGTCGGGATGAAAAACTCTTCGACTGGGAATCTGTTCGAAGGAGATAATTTCGCAGGAGCCTACTTAGGAAATGAGAAAAATTTTGAAAAGATTGCCAACATGCCCAAACGATTAGGCAACAAAGAAATAGGAATTCCTGCGGGAGGAATTCTATCAACAATTGATGATTTGCACTTGTGGAACAAATCGCTTTACTTGGGAAAAATAGTACAACCGGAAACTTTAAAGAAATTTTTAACCAAAAGTGCCGAGAGACAACATCCTATTTTCGGAAAAATGGATTACGGCTATGGAATTATGTTGAATGCAGGAAGCCCAGCGTCTTATTTCCATAGCGGCTATGTGAAAGGTTCACCATCACTCAATATCTATTATCCTGAGACCAAAACTTCGGTGATTATTTTATCCAACATTGCCGATGAAAAAAAAGGAAAAAGTCATACATTTAAACCTCATCGTGAAATCAAAAATTTTACGGATATGATGGAGAATATTCTCCTAACAAATTAACTGTCGTCTGAAACTTTGATGAAGTTTTGAATCTTATTTAAAGTCTTTTTATGTTCCAGGAAGTTAATGATTCCAAAAACTACTGAAGTTTGTAACAGAAAAGGAATAATTAACATGATTACAAAGGGAGCAATATCAATATCTCCTTCTTTTAAAAACAAATATGTATCTCCTTTTCTGTTACTTGTAAGACTCTGACTCATAGTTGAAATATTAAAGATTACCAATCCCAAGTTTCGCTGGTACGTTGAGTAAAGTATTTTTCCCCTATATTTAAAATCACCTTTGGTATATTTCCAAATTTTATAATTGCTTATGAGCAAGAAAATGGGCACGACAATAAAAAATGCATTTTGAATTTTAAATAACAGTTTGAAAGTTTCTTCATTTGAAGAAAGACAAATGAAGAATAAATTAATTATGAAAGAAATTAACGCAACAGACAATGCTTTTCTAAGAATATTCACATATTTAGCTTTTGCAATTTTCTTGAAAATCAGAGGAATTTCTTCAGAATAAAAAAGAGCATATTTTGTCATTTTAAACTCAGGTTCCCAGGCTATTTTAGTTTTGAAAAATGACTGTTCAAAATCCAAATTTTCGCGAAGCTGAAGGTCAGAAATCTGTGCAATCATATGATCGCGAACTTCCAGTAAAATATCAAGAGGAAGTTTATTCAAGATCAGATAATCGTCTACTTGCTTTTCTTCTGCTGAAGTGATCATTTTAATTATTTAGATTAAGACATTTACTTTTTTACTTCTGAAAAACAACAATTGGATCTGTACCGCAATTGCGAAAATCAAAAACACTTTATTGATTCCCATTTCCCATAAATTCATACTTTGAGTAAAATAGTTAACTCCAATAAATACCATAGATCCTACAATCATGTTTCTTACAATCAGAGGATGAAAACTCAGCTCACAATATTCTCTGAATTTCATTTTTTTAAAAATAAAATTATACAACAGAAAAGCAAACAGAATGATTACCAAACTCATCTGTAGCAGATAAAAATAATCTGTAAAAAACGATAATACCGCAAACCCAATTAATGTAAAAACTGTTGACGAAATGACAATATTTCTGAATCTCGACTGCAAAACTGTTTTCTCAATTCTCGCGATCTTTTTGAATGAAAAAATGTCTGCCTTTACCATTTCCAGCTCAGGCTGCCATGTTAGTTTTGTTTTGAGAAATGCTTCCTGAAAACTCAGATTACTTTTCATGAATTCTGAGATCTGAACAACAAAATGGTCATAAATTTCATTAGAAATAACTGTACTTAAATTTCTTTTCTGAAGAAAAGCTTTTATTTCGTTTTCTTGATTATTGGTTATCATATATTGAAAATGGTATTGAGATTAAAAAGATACGTTTTCATTTCGGCTTCCTGTGCCGCCTGTTGTTTTTTTCCTTTTTCAGTTAAAAGGTAATATTTCCTGTCTCTTCCGTTTATTTTTTGAATTTCAGAAGTAATCAAACCGTCACCTTCCAATTTGTGCAGCAAAGGATACAGTGCTCCTTCAGTCATTTCCAGCTCGCCCTCTGTAAGCTCTTTTGCACGTTGCGTCATTTGATAACCATACATTTTCACCTCTTTTGAAAGCAATTTCAAAATGATGTTTTGCAGGGTTCCTTTATAGAGACTGTTTTTTTTCAATGGTTAATTTTATACATAACAAATCTATGTATAATTTTCTTATGTATAAAGTTTTATTGAATCATTTTTAAAAACTTATTTTTACGATATGAAAAAAATGTATTTCATAGCCATTTATCCACCTCAGGAAATTATTAATGAGGTGAAGATCTATAAAGAAGATTTAGCTTTAAACTTTAATAATTCTAAAGCATTAAAAAATGATGCACACATTACTTTATTTCCGCCATTCGAAAGAGAATTAGAATTCGAAAGTGATATTTATGAAGCTTTTCAAAAAATAGACACAGCTATTTCACCTTTTGAAATTAAATTAAACGGTTTTGGAAGTTTTCCGAATCCTAAAAACCCAGTCTTGTATGTGAATCCTGAAGAAAATCAACATCTAAAAGATTTACATCTAAGGGTAAAAGAAATATTTAGTTTTAAAAATTATTCGTTCAATCCTCACATCACAGTAGGTTACAGAAATTTGACCTGGGAAAATTATTTGAAAGCATGGGAAGTTTACCATAAAAAAGAATTTAAAACTAAATTTATCGTTGAGAAAATTACACTTCTGCGACACGACCTCAAATGGGTACCAATTGCAGAAAAAGACCTCTCGAGAAAATAAAAAACCGACCTGGAAAAAGTCGGTTTTGATTTAAATAATAGTAAACAGTGCTACTTTTTGATAATTTTCTGAGAAATAATTAAACTTTTACTTTCAGTTGCAACCATTGTATACACCCCCGCAGGAAGATGGCGGATGTCTACGTATACTGTCGCAACATCTTTCATCTCAAATTTCACAGGAATTATTCTTCCTGATGCATCAAATAAATTAATTTGTAAATCTTTAGAAAAATCTGATTTTCCTCTGATAAAAAATTCAGTGTTTGCCGGATTAGGATAAATGCTGAATCTTCTTTCTTCCGCTTTTATTTCGGAGGTACCCAAACTGCTTTTATTCAATGTCCATGACACATTAGTAAAATGTACAGTACCGTGATTGTCTGTTTTTACTAAGGCTGTATTATCTGTCACTGAAAAAAGCAAGGTATTGTTTCCGTTATTAAGCTGAGCAGGAGTAATTGTCAAAGTATTCGTGGTTGCAGTTAGAGCGGTTCCGTTTAAAGTCCATGTATTGACCAGTGTATTAGGAATAGGAAGGATTTCGTTGACAGTAAAAGTCACATTCGTATTTGCATTCACTGCACTTGCATTTGCAGGAGTATAAGAATCTACCGGAGAAACCAGTGAATGAATTTTTTCAATAATTCTTTCTTTACAGACCGAGCAAAACTGCTGATTAAGATACCTCATCTCACAACTTTGATGGGGCCTAAACCAAGTCGGGCTTTCTGTATGAGGAAAGACACCTACCGAATTTAAACCTACCCAATTTTTCCATTTTATCGTGGCGGGATTTGAATTCTGAGTTTTATTAGGAGATTCTCCGGTACCGGAAAACCAATATTCGTCGGCCAAATTTCCAAAAGAATGCCCCAACTCATGTACTACGATTTCATTGGAAGCTGCAGCTACTGATGCAAATGCGTAGGTTCCGCCACATCCACCGTACTCAGTAGAGTTTCCCAGAACGTAAGTGATATCATAATCCGGTACATTTGCTGCCAAAACCTGGGCTACTTTGTTTGTAGTATTGCTATACATGCATCGGTGAACACCAATATCAAAGGTTGAACCTAAATAATTATTAGGATTGGAGACTGGTATTATAGGTTCTGTAACATCGGTGGCAGTTCCTGGATGCTTCACTCCAGATTCTGCAGAAATAACCTTTACCGCATATGCATTAAAATAATTTTTATATTCGGTGTAAGGACTTTTGGTAAAAAGGTAATCGACTGTGCTTTGTGCCGAGGTCACGAAAGCCGGAAGCTGGACAGAGGTAAAACCATCTCCTAATACCGCTATATTAATTCGTTTATCATTTGTCCCACTTTGCAACAATGGTACTGTCTCAAATGTTTGCGAAAAACAAAACGTGCTTCCTGTCAATAGAATGAGTAAATATTTTTTCATGATTACAAGTTTTGGGTGAAAAGTAATTTCTTTTTAGAATTGGTGATTTTTTCTATTTTCACAGATTCTATCTCTGAAGAATAAGGAAATCTAATGCTAAACTCAGTTTCATTAAGTTTCAATCTGTGTCTTGCCATTTCATCACCAAAAACTTCCAATTCGGGATTTAAAGGATCTTCAACATGTTGTTTCATTATTTCTCTTCCTTTCTTATCACATAAGGTGATTAAGAAATCACCGCTTTTCATCTCACTTTCCACAAAAACAGGAATCGATTTCATCTTTCCCTGAACTATTTTCTTTTCCGTCAAAGATATTTTCTCAACTCCTGATTGATCTTTGATAACCTTAAAAAAAAGATACCCAATTTGATTCTCACTTTGTACAGTGGCTTTATCTACCTTCTGCGATTGGCTTTGCAGATGAGAGCAACCAAAGAAAAACAACACACTGACCGTCAATAAATTAAAAAGTTTACCCATATTAGTTTTTTTTACTAATTTATAAAAAGTATGGATATGTCATTGAAATATTTAATTAAAAATGAAGAATGTTCTATCTTTGACCCGATGATTCCAACAGAGAAAATAATTTTAGGCATTGACCCGGGAACTGCAATTATGGGCTTTGGTCTGATTTCGGTTAAGAAGGGAAAAATGGAAATGATTTCTATTCACGAACTTATTTTGAAGAAATATCCTAATCACGAAACGAAACTGAAATATATTTTCGACAAAACGCTCGCACTTATCGACGAATTTCATCCTGATGAAGTGGCGTTGGAAGCTCCATTCTTTGGAAAAAATGTACAATCTATGTTGAAATTGGGGCGTGCTCAAGGTGTTGCGATGGCCGCAAGTCTGCACAGAAATATCCCGATTACTGAATATTCTCCAAAAAAAATAAAAATGGCCATCACAGGAAACGGAAACGCCAGCAAAGAACAGGTTGCAGGAATGTTGAAAAATCTTTTAAACTTAAAAGAATTCCCTACCAAATATCTGGATGCTTCAGATGGTCTTGCTGTGGCCGTGTGCCATCACTTCAATTCCGGAACTATTGCTGACACCAAATCGTATACAGGCTGGGAAAGTTTTCTGAAACAGAATCCTGATCGGTTGAAATAAATTATTTTCTTTGATAAATATCTTCAATTTCGGTTACTTTTCCATCAATAATATCATTATATATAATTGAAAATTTACTATTTGAATAGATTTTATAGTGTTCTATTTTTTTTAAATCATATTCTGTATAGGAAAAAGCACTTTCATTAATCATAACAGAAAAGTCATCAGATTGGCTCATAATTTCACAGTCTTTACCTGTCGCAAACGTTTTGGTCATTAATATTTTTTGATTTTCCTTTTTAAAAATCAGCTCATACTTTTTCATGCATTCACGAAGAGGAAAAGTTTTTATATCATTTCCTTCTTTATATTTTTTCTGTACAAAATTCCAGGATCCCATAAAAAAATTAGGACTCTCTCCTTCTACTTTATTGCCTATAATTTTCTGTGATTGACAGCTTATAATGAGAAGAATAAAAAATAATATACTAAAAAGTTTTTTCATATTGCTACTTTAGATTATAAAAAAAGAAGCCCTTAAAAAAAGGGCTTCTTGAGTTTAATTATTAAGGAATTTTTTTGACTCTTTTTGATCACCATCCGAATAACTGATAATGTATGTGCCTTTAGCTAATGGCTGATTAATTTGGACTTCATTTGTTTTTGAATTTCCTCGCTGTATCAGCTTTCCGCTCATATCATAGATTTGGTAATCACCAAACTTAGCATTGCGATCTCCAAAGAGCTGAAGTTTACTCTCTGTTTTGATATATAGCATCTTAGCTTCTTCTTGATTTTTAATATCCGAAGTTGATAGTGCTCCTAATACTTTCACTGCATAATCTTCAATCTGTCCATATTGCAATTGAGAACATGCTGTAAATTCTGGTAGAACAGCTGAATTTAATGTAGCAGCATCAACACCGATTCTCATTCTAAGATATGTATTTTTCACAGAAGTTGCCGGTGGAGTTACATTAAACGTAAGAGTACTTGCTGCACCTGAAGTCATAATACCCGTTAAAGTATTCGTCACCAATTCTACATCTTCAAAAGATCCGTTATTGTTATAATCAATCCATACTTTTACTCTAAATTTATCTGACTGACTAAAGCCATTCATGAATGTAACCTTTAATGGGGTTGCTGTTGTAGATGGAATTTCGGTAGCATATGCAGGTCTTATACAAGTTGCGTTCGCATAATCTGCATAGTAAATAGGATTGGCTTCATCAGAATCATAACCGTTTGTAAGACTGCTGATACTTCCAAAAACTACTCTGTAAGGTCCAATTGCAAAATTATTATTGGTAGCATTCACGATTCCTGATGGATTACATTGTGCACCCACCACAGAAACTGGTGATGGAATAACAGTAGCAGGATCTTTAGCACCTAATGAATTAAGAAGGTTTTTTCTGTATTCCATCATCATCAATACTGCTCTGTCACGTTGGCCATCAGTAAACTTTTTCTCAGCACTTGTATAATTCATAATGTTATACTGTGTCCCATCATAATTCTGAGTGGTACAAGGATCTATTGCTGTATTATTTGGAACAGCAACGCCATACATACTTCTTGAAGGAGATGTATCACAAACTCTGTCACCATCTGTAGCGCAGTTATTATTTACAGGACAGCTGGTTTGATTGGTATAGGCAACCCCCTGAAAAGTATGATACAAACCAAAAGCATGACCAAGCTCGTGTGTAAGAGTTGTATCATTTGTATTTTTTATTGTCGCTACTTTCATGAAGCTCTCATAGCTGTAATCATAAGTATCCGGGAACATTGCATACCCCATTAAACCATAAGACAATTGCTGTTGTCCATCGAAACCGATCACAATATAAATATTAAAATAGGAGCTTTCTGGCCAGTGCGGAGCAAGCTGACTTTTGATAGCATAATCACTTGCACCATTGTTACCAGACATTTTCACCCCTGCAGTATCGTACTGAGGGATTGTACTTCCGTTATATCTTATAATTCCAGTAGTTGGCATACAGCTTGGTGATCTTTTTGCCAGTACAAGTTTGAAAGGCATTACAGCTCCTCCTGTAGGTCCGGTTCCCTCAGGATAAAAACCGTTCCCAAAAGTTGTAGCGTACATGCTGTTGGCTCTTTCAATCCAGTTTTTAATTTCAAGGTCTGTAAGAGTAAGATTACTGTTTGCTGCAGCTTGAGATTCTATTACGTGTATTACAACTGGAATTTCGTAAATCTGTCCAGTATAAAGTCCGTTCCAAGATGTTGTAGCTCCCGATTTTGTGAGAAGTGACTGCTTATTATCATAAAATTTTTGATCAGCCTCTATTCTTTTACTTTTTAAATCAGGATGTTTTTCGTCATTTCTTTTCATTAAGATATCAAAACCACAGTCTTTATGTATGTCCTGCGAAAATGAATTAATAAAAAACATCAGCACTAAAACGGTACTTATTCTTTTCATTTTTACTATATTTTTAAATATTTGCCTGCAAACCTATCATTTTTTTATTAATTCTCCATTATTAAATTTGAAAAAAATTAATAAAAAATTAATATTTAACAGTAATTAATAACATATGGTTTAAAATTTACCCTTTTGAACAACTTTTTTATTATACTTGGTAAAACATATTACTATTTGTAACATTGGTATAGTTTTTAATACTAATTTTGTATAAATTTTCAATAATGAAAAACATTCAACAAACTATAAATCAGAACAATCATCAGATTAATTGGTTTCAGAAATTTCTGATGATCTGTTCAGGAGGGAATATTCACATCCTGAGAAAGACGCCAAGCGAATGGAATAAATTTTCCGGAATTGGTGGAATTGTTTTATTTACTGCAGTTTTTGCTACACTTTCAGCTGGCTACGCCATGTATACAATATTCGATGATATATGGATTTCGGTGGGATTCGCAATTTTGTGGGGATTGATGATCTTTAATCTTGACCGTTACATCGTTTCATCCATTAAAAAAACGGGAACCTGGGGGAATCAGATTCTAATGTCGATCCCGAGATTGATCTTAGCAACATTTTTAGGAATTATCATTTCTAAACCTTTAGAACTGAAAATTTTCGAAAAGGAAGTAAATAAGCAGCTAAATACAATTATTCAGCGAAACAAAAAACAGCTGCAAGGCGAGATGAACGGAAGAATTCTTCAGCAAAGCGGCCCCTTCGACACAGAGAAAAAACAAATCGCAGATAAAATTGCCCAATATCAAAAATCTTACGATTCTGCAGCTGTAGAATTAGAGAAGGAAATTTTAGGTAAACAATCTGGTTTGACAAGTGGTAAAGAAGGTTTCGGTCCCAATGCAAAGCGTAAGCAGGAACTTAAAGAACAACGCAGAGTTGACCTCGAAAACTACCAGAAACAGGCAGCTCCGAGATTGGAATATTTAGACAAAGAAATTTCTAAAGTCTATACTAATTTGGAAACTGAAAGAAAATCAACTGAAACGATTGAGGATAAATTTAATGGTTTTGCGGCCAGACTGCAGGCTTTGGATGAACTAGGAAAGAATTCAGCAATTATTGCCACGGCAGCTGCATTTATAATGGGTCTTTTTATATGTCTTGAAATTTCTCCGGTTTTGGTGAAGTTGATTTCTCAGGTCGGACCCTACGATTATCTCTTAGAAAAAACTGAAAATGATTTCAGATTATATTCAAAAGAAAAAATCGAAAAAGGAAACTTTCTCACCGATTTCCGGATCGATGATTTTAAAGAAAACTTAAAAAAATAATTTCACTACAGGCTTTTCAGTTTTTACTGAAAGGCTTTTTTATTTCTAAATTCAAACATTACATTTTAAATTCTAGAAAATCTGATTATTATTTACCAGAATCCCCCTGTTTCGCAGATGCCTCCGCTGATGCAGCAAGTGCTATTAGAATAAAATCAAAGAAGATTATTAAGACGGAGTAAACAGAACGCCATCATTATTCAACAACAGTGAAAGTAGGAAGACGACCACGGAACTGAAGAATCTCTTTCTTCTTTACTGTCGACTTAAAAATTTCATTTTTAACGAAATAAAAAAAACCCACAGAAATTCTGTGAGTTTTATATTAATTGCTTCCTATTATATCTTATAAAGAATAATTGGGAGCTTCTGAAGTAATAATAACATCATGTGGATGAGATTCTTTCAATCCACTCCCTGTAATCATGACCATTTTAGTGTCTTTCTGCAAAGCCTCAACATCTTTTGCTCCACAATATCCCATACCTGCTCTAAGCCCTCCTGTCAACTGGAAAATCACATCTTCTAACTTCCCTTTGTGCGGAACCCTACCTTCAATACCTTCCGGTACGAATTTTTTAGCTTCACTTTGGAAATATCTTTCTTTACCACCTCTTTTCATAGCTGATAGACTTCCCATTCCCTGATAAGCTTTGAATTTTCTTCCCTGATAAATGATTTCTTCGCCTGGAGATTCGTCGGTTCCAGCTAAAAGCGACCCTACCATTACGGCTCCTGCACCACTGGCTATTGCTTTCACAATATCACCTGAAAGTTTAACTCCCCCATCTGCAATTACAGTAACATTTTTAGATTTAGCATATTCGTAAACATTATAAATTGCTGACAACTGAGGAACTCCTACCCCTGCAACAACTCTTGTAGTACAGATAGATCCAGGACCAACTCCTACTTTAAGTACGTTTGCTCCAGCTTTGATGAGATCTTTTGCAGCTTCAGCTGTCACAATATTCCCACCTACAAGATCTAAATCTGGATATGCTTTTCTGATTTCTGAAATTTTATCTAAAACACCTTTAGAATGACCATGTGCAGAATCAATGGCAATAATATCTACCCCAGCTTTCACCAAAGCAGCGATTCTGTCCATTGTATCTTCACCAACTCCAACTCCAGCGCCAACGATCAAGCGACCATTTTCGTCTTTATTAGCATTTGGATACTCTAACTGGTTATCAATATCTTTAATGGTAATTAAACCAACAAGCTTATATTCTTTATCTACAATAGGAAGTTTTTCAACTCTATTTTTAAGCAGAATTTCTTTGGCTTTTTCCAGATTTGTGCTTTTGTCAGAAGTAATCAGATGATCTTTTGTCATGATCTCTTCCACTTTCATATCCAGGTTTTCCTGATACTTTACGTCTCTGTTGGTGATAATTCCGATTAAAACATTATCCGGATCTACCACAGGAAGACCAGAAATTTTATATTTAGCCATTGTTTCTTTAGCCTGAGCCAAAGTATGATCTTTTGTAAGAGTCACAGGATCAGAAATCATTCCGTTTTCTGAACGTTTTACACGGTTTACCTGTGCAGCCTGCTCAGCAATCGTCATGTTCTTGTGTATGAAACCTAAACCACCAACTCTCGCCAATGCAATAGCCAGCTCGCCTTCTGTTACAGTATCCATCGCAGCAGAAACTATAGGAACATTAAGCGTGATTTTATCGGTAAGTCTTGATTTTAAAGAAACCTGATTAGGTAAAACTTCTGAATAAGAAGGTACGAGAAGAACGTCATCGAAAGTGATGGCTGTCTCTACAATTTTGTTATGAATAGACATCTTTACTTTCTTGCAAAATTAAGGCTTTTTAGCGAGATATGAAAATCCTTTTTAATAGTTTAAATAAAACTTAATAATCAATTATATATATTAAAAAAGTCGCAATCTTTACGAATGCGACTTCCACAATATAAAAATAAGTTAATATGAAATTATTTATCTGAAGCGTAGCTGATCATTTTTGAAATATCGTCAGTGGTAAAGCTGCCCCTTACATCTACGAATACCATTTCTTTATCTGATTTAACCGTGATAAGCATATTCTTGATGGTTTCTCCAATTTGTTTTACTCTGATGTTGACATTATCACCGTCATGTTTTATGGTTGCCCAATCTTGGTAATTGTGATTTGTCAAATAGCTAGCATGATCTCTCATGAGTGCTGTGTTTCCGTTTTCTACGGTCATTATTTTTATTTTTGACACTTTCTTTACAAGATCATACACCGCTTCACTTTCACCATCCTCTTTTAGTGCTTTCTTTATATAAGGCTTCGCCAAAAATAACGGAACATTAAAACTCACAAATCTTGCTCCCTGATAGTCATAATCTGCATTTGAGAAAAATTCCATATTTGGTTTTTCAGAAACAACACACGATTGCATTAGAACTAAGACTGCGGTAATTGTGAAGATTGTTTTAAAAATTTTCATGGCTTTAATATTTAGTTGATTGATGAGAGACTTCCGCCAGAAACTTTGCTGACATCAGAATCAATTTTTGGGTTTCCTTTATATCTTACCGATCCTCCTGAAGATGCCTTCACTCTCATTTTATCCTGAACATTTACTGAGGCGCTGCTTCCTGATGTAGATTCTACTATACCATTCACGAGGCGTAGATTTTCAGCTTTTATTACTGCACCACTGCTTACATCAATCATTCCTTCATTGGCGTTTCCTTCTACATTAACATTTGAGCCGCTTGAACTTTTTAATGAAATACTTCCAGTGTTGATATCAACTTTTACATTAGATCCTGAACTCGCTTCAATATAACTTATTTTAGTAATATTAAATTTCCCTTTCACCGAAGAGCCCGATGACGCATCTATGTTGATATTTGTCCCATTCAGATTATTGACTGTTGAAAAACTTGCACCGGATGATGTTTTGATATGATCCATTTTTGGCGAAGAAATATTAACGCTTAAATTTTTAAATTTCATCTTTTTTGCACCTTTGTTATCGATGTAAATTTTCAAAATGCCATTTTCAACTTTTGTTATAATATATTGAAGCTTATCTGAATCTGCAAAAACCTTCAGATTTGTTGCATTTTCTTGTTTGAAAACAACATTTACTCCAGTACTCACTTCTACTCCCAAAAAATCACCTACATTTCTGGTTTCCCCATTTAAATAAGAAGAGTTTTCCTCTGAACTAAAACTGTTTCTTGTCGTCACTGTACTTGAAGAATTAGTTGTTGTTTCGCCTGAGTTGATGATTTTATTAACATCATCCATTGAAAGCTTTCCATCAAGCATGACCAGAATATTCTCACCGTTTCCGCTGTCAATTCTCAATAAAATATCTTCTAGAATCCCATTTTTTGCCTCGGAAGAAAGAAATTTCACTTTACTATCTCCATTTTTCACAGACATCATTTCGCTGTAATTCATGTTTTTAAGGTAAGAAGTAATTTCTTTATTAAGTTGATTGAGATTACCCAAAGATTTTCCGTTCTCGGGACTTTCGGTAATCAACACTTTTAATCCGTTGATTTTCGCAAGTAAAGGTTTTATCTGATCCAACTCAGAATCCCCAATATTCAGATTGCTTAACATCCCAAACATAGGTTTTGCAATTTTGATGGAAGTTACTCCTTCCACTTCTTGGTATTTATCAAAAAGCTGATCCAGTTTTTCTTTTTGCCCATACACATTGAAAAAATGTGAAAAAGCGAGTGCAAATATGATATATAATTTTTTCATGACTTTAATTAAAATTTAGTTGACTACAAGACGCCTGATCAGTTGCGTAATCTATATTGATTATTCTATTAGTATTCTACGTTATCCATAACTTTTGGCTGTGTCAAAGCCTGACTCATATTGTTGGCAACCACCTGAAACGAATATTTGGTAACATTGATTGCCTCTTCCATATTTTCGATTCTTTTCCCATTCACGATCACATAAGAATCTTTATATCCTGTGGAATCTTTTACACTTTGAACTCCAGTGTTGCTGACGTATCTAGGTTTTGTTTCCTTTTTGATTCTGCTTTTTTTAGAAAGAATTTTATCTAAAACATCTGCTTCAGCCAAAGAAGCCTCTTGGAATATGGAATCTCTTTTCTCTCCTGAAATCGAATCGCTGTTAAGAACTGCAACCTGAGTTTCATGCTCGCTGTTTTCTTTAATAAAATCAGCTTTTTGCTTTTTAATTTCATTTGCAACCAATTGAGCTTGATTTTGTACATCTTCATTTTGATGATAGTTAAAAAACAATCCGACACTGAAAAGCAACACTATGCTTGCAGCCATCCAAAACCACTTTGGAAATGAAGGATTGGATTTGCTGGCCGGAATAATGTCGGCTCCGTCGTGGGCACTATTATCTGCTTTCTGAAGAAAATCTTCAAAATCCCAGTTCATTTTTTCCTCTTTTAAGCCTTTGAAGACTTCTGTATATTTATCCTGATATTGATCTTTGTTCATAGCTCATCAGTTGTGAGATTTGTTCTTTTACTTTTTGTCTTGCCCGCATAAGATTCACTCTTACTGCATTTTCTTCCATTTCCAGCATCGTGGAAATTTCAGACACATCATACTCTTCTATATCTTTCAAATGGATGACCATTTTCTGTTTCTCAGGAAGCTGATTGATAAAACTAACAATGTGCTCCTTCAGATTATTTACATCCATACTGTAGAGTTCAGATCGATGAAGCTGCAGGTCTGCAAAACCCAACTTCACGTCGTGGTGTTTCAATCGGTTGAGGCATTCATTTTTCACAGATTTCAATGCATAAGATTTGAAATTACCAAACTGCTCTAGCTCATCTTTTTTCTGCCAAAACTTGATCATTAAATCCTGCACCACATCTTCTGCCTCATCACTGCTCATGACAAATCTTTTCGCAAAACGATACATCTCATCTTTGAGAATGAAAACCGTATTCTTGAAAGTCTCTTGGGTCATAAGTTTGTTTCTATAAGTAAGACATCTAAAAACTGAAATCTATTACATATAAAACAAAAAAACTTCAAAAAAATTTGAAGTTTCAGTATTACATGCGTTAATATTCGTCGAAAATATGTTTTAAAATTGCCTTGTCATCGTCTGTTAGTGGCAGTTTTCTTCTTGCCATCACTTTCTCGGCAACTTCGTAGGCTTTATCTAATTTAAATCTTTCATCATCTTTAAATCCGCCCCAAGAAAAGCTTTCAATAAGATTCGGAGGAAAGCCTTCTCTGAAAATATTGGAAGCTACACCAATCACTGTTCCGGTATTTAATTGAGTATTAATGGCGGTTTTAGAATGATCACCCATAATCAAACCTGCAAATTGCAGACCTGTATCTTCAAAATGTTTGGTTCTGTAATTCCATAGCTTTACGCTGGCATAATTATTTTTAAGATTAGAAGAATTGGTATCTGCACCCAGATTGCACCATTCACCAATCACAGAATTCCCTACAAAACCGTCATGACCTTTATTGGAATATCCGAAAATTATAATGTTATTTACTTCACCACCAACTTTAGAATGAGGTCCAACTGTAGTGGCTCCATAAATTTTTGCTCCTAAATTAAATTTAGATTCTTCACACAACGCAATAGGACCGCGAAGATTACAGCCTTCCATAACTTCAGCATTTTTACCGATGTAGATTTTTCCGGTTTTGGTATTGATTGTCGAAAATTCTACCTGAGCTCCTTCTTCGATAAACAAATCTTTTTTATCACCCAGAAATCCATTGGTGGAAGATAATTCCTGGGAAGTTTTTCCGTGTGTTAACAATTCAAAATCGAAATCTATCGCTTTGTCATTATAAGTAAAGAGATCTGTAGGCTTTTTAAAGAAAATCAATTCCTCTTTGATATCGGTCATTTTCTCGATTTGATTCAGAGAAAAGCCTTTCATATTAATTCTTGCAGCAACGAGCTCATCTTCATACACCAACGCTTCGCCCAATTCCAAATCTTTTATTTGCTGAATAATGGTATCTGTAGGTAAAAAGTTAGTTACCAAAAAAAGACTTTCTACATCTTCCGGATTTTTAAATTTTCCCTGAAGGTAGTTTTCAGTAAAAAAAGAAATTTCGGTATTATCTAAAATTTCCTGCCATCTTTCGGAGAAAGTCAAAATTCCGCATCGCATTTCTGCAACGGGACGGGTAAAAGTAAGCGGAAGAAAATCTTCCCAGTATTGTGCATCGGAGAATACGAGTTGCATTTGTTTTGATGTTAGAGGTTAGATGTCAGATGTCAGATGTTTAAAAGCCTGATGTGTTCAAGGCTTTAACATCTAATTTCTACTCAAAGCAAAAATACAAATCCTCACATTAATTCTGGCTATGGAAATTTTAATTGTTAAAAAATTTAGCCACAAAAAAAGTCTTCCAAAATTTGGAAGACTTTAGATATTTTTAAAACAAAAAATTACTTAGAGAATTTTTTGTATTTATTCATAAACTTGTCTACTCTACCTGCAGTATCAACTAATTTAGTCTTTCCTGTGTAGAAAGGGTGAGAGCTAGAAGAGATTTCCATTTTGATCAATGGGTACTCTACACCTTCGTGCTCGATAGTGTCTTTTGTGTCAGCAGTAGATTTTCCTACAAATACCTCGTCGTTACTCATATCTTTGAAAACAACAAGTCTATAATTTTCTGGGTGAATTCCTTTTTTCATAATACAATTTTTAAAAAAAATTAAAGTTTTGCTTTCGAAATAGTAATGGTATTTCTCTGCTAAATTTTAGGTTGCAAAAATACAATATTTTTTATAATATACAAATACTTGAGCAATAATTTTTTAGACATATTAAATTATCTCGTACTAATAAATTAAAACCGTCTTCGTAAATGATGCGCCAGCCGCGCTACCGAAAAACAATAATGAGCAACATATGAAAATTGAAGTATTTTCGTTAAATTTGAAATCTATATTAAACTTACTCTCGATGAAATTCAAATTACTCCTGTTTTGTTCTTTTTGGATGCTTGTTTTTGCAGTTTCCTGCAATAAAGATGAGATTTCTTTCGATGCACCTTCTCAGGAACTGAGTTTTTCGCGAGATACCGTATTTTGTGATACAGTCTATCATCAGGTAAGGTCTGAAACCTATGCTGTGAAAGTATATAATAATGAAGACAAAGATATCATGATTCCAAAGATTAATCTTGAAAAAGGAGCTGCTTCTTTATATAAGATCAATGTAGACGGAAAAACTGGTCATGAATTTACGAATGTTCCTTTGAGAAAGAAAGACAGTCTTTTTATTTTTGTCGAAATAGCACCACAGGCAACCAGTCCAGAAGCCATTGCAGAAGACCGTGTCATTTTCACCAGTCCGGCTGGTCAGCAGCATGTTACTTTATTCTCAGTTGTTCAGGATGCTGAGTTTTTTATTCAGACTCCAACGAACCCGAATGTTTTGACAAGCAATACAACTTGGAGCAATACCAAAGCCAAAATCATCTATGGAGATCTTACAGTTGATCAAAATGTGACCTTAGACATTCAGGCAGGAACCAAAGTATATTTTCACAAAAACAGCGGAATGAAAGTTGCCGCGGGTGCCTCTTTAAATATTAACGGAACTCAAAGTGAACAGGTAATTATGCGTGGGGACAGAAATGACTCCTATTATGACACCATTCCAAAAAACTGGAATTCGATCAGAATGCAAGCCGGTTCTCTTCTCAATATGAATCACACCAGACTTTTTGGAGGAACCAAAGGTTTGGATCTAAAACAGTCCACCGCTACGATAAAAAATTCTTTTATCCACACTTTTCAGGAGTACGGAATTCATGCAGTGGCTTCTACGGTGAACGCAAGTAATCTGGTTATGAATAATTGTGGTGAAGCAGCAATCGGAATTTTCAAAGGTGGAAACCATACCTATACTCATGCTACTATTGCCAATTACTCTGCGACGATGGGTTCCCTTAACCGGTTGGGAATTTTTGCAACGAATGAATGGAAAAACGAGAGCGGACAAACCGAGCAGGGAGCTTTGCAGAATTTAAACATTCTCAACAGCATCGTTTATTCAGACAGAGATGATTCGGTGAATTTTGAGCAGACACCGGGACAGCAGTTTCAGTATCTGATTCAAAATTCTTCAATAAAATATGCAGGAGCTTCAGGCTCAGGATTTACATTTGATAATAACCCTATGAATGTGATTCAAAGCATTAAAAATGAAGACCCAAAATTTATCAATTACTTTGCAGCACAAATGAATCTTCGTGTAAAAGCAGATTCACCGGCAAGAAATAAGGGTTCAGTATCGATAGCAGCAACAGTTCCTACGGATATTGTTGGAGCTACAAGAACTACAAGTCCCACTTTGGGAGCTTATCAGTAATTTAAAATTTTAGAAAATGGATTTTAATATTTTTAAAATAGTCATTTTTGCTTTACTCATCGTAGTATATCTATTTATTCGAAAGTTTTTTAAAAGGATTGCGAATTTTACTGAAAAATTGGGCCAATCAGAGACGCAAGAAAGAGAAAACGAGATAAAAAAGCTGAACACGAAAATAACTACATTGGAACAACAGATTAATCGTAAATCTTAATGGAAATTACAAATCTGCAACAGCAAGTGGATGAATGGATAAAAACCATTGGCGTCCGTTACTTTAATGAATTAACGAATATGGCAATGCTGACGGAAGAAGTTGGCGAAGTTGCTAGAATCATTGCCAGAAGATACGGTGAACAAAGCGAGAAAGAAAGCGACAAAACCAAAGATTTAGGTGAAGAATTAGCGGATGTTTTATTCGTAACTCTATGTTTAGCCAATCAAACAGGAACCAATCTGCAGGAAGCCTTTGACAGAAAAATGAAAGTGAAAACTGATCGAGACAGAGACCGCCATCAGAATAATGAAAAATTGAAGTAGATCTCAGATGCTAGACTTCAGATATTAGACAATTGAAAGTCTGAAATCTGACATCGGAAGTCTCAAAATCTTTAAACAATGAAGTTAGAAAAATCAAAATTAATCGGAAATAAAACCATACAAATCAGCGGTTCGAAAAGTATTTCGAATCGTTTGTTGATTTTGGAAAGTTTATATTCAAATATCAAAATCGGGAATTTATCCAATTCTCAGGATACACAATTATTAAAAAAAGCACTGTCTTCGGAATCTGAAACCGTTGACATTCACCATGCAGGAACGGCGATGCGTTTTCTGACATCCTATTACTCAATTCAGGAAGGGAAAACGACCATTCTTACCGGTTCAGGAAGAATGAAAGAAAGACCGATTAAAAATCTGGTTACTGCTTTAAAGAATTTGGGAGTTGAAATTGAATATTTAGAAAATGAAGGTTTCCCGCCGTTGAAAATTACAGGAAAAAAAATCACTCGATCGAAAGTAGATGTTCCGGCAAATATTTCAAGTCAGTTTATCACTTCTCTTTTATTGATCGCCGGAAAATTAGAAAACGGTCTTGAAATCAATTTAATTGGTGAAATTACTTCACGTTCTTACATTGAAATGACTTTGGATATTCTGACCAAATTCGGAATTCAAAATAGCTTTGAAGGAAACACCATCAAAATTGAAAACTTTAATGTGAATGGTCAATTGCCAATTGTCAATTATGAAGTTGAAAGCGATTGGAGTTCGGCATCCTACTTCTATTCATTTGCTGCAATTGGAAGAAAAACAATTCATTTGAAAAGTTTTTACAAAGAATCCACTCAGGGAGATTCTGCGATTGCTGATATTTATGGAAAGTTTTTTGGGATTAAAACCATTTTCACTGAAAGCGAGCATAAATTGACTCTCCAACCTATTGAAAATTTCCAATTCCCGGAAAAGATTGTTTTGGATATGAATAACTGCCCGGATATTGCACAAACGCTTTGCGTAACCGCGGCAGCTTTGAAAATTCCTTTTGAAATCTCAGGTTTGGGAACATTGAGAGTAAAAGAAACGGATAGGTTATTAGCTTTATACAATGAATTGAAAAAACTGGGAACAGCAACTGAAATAACAGATTTAACGATAAAATCTTTAGGCTTTAAAGATGCGGAAGAAAATATTTCAGTCAAAACTTATCAGGATCACAGAATGGCCATGAGTTTCGCTCCGTTTTGTCTGATTAAAGAATTGAATATGGAGGATGAAAATGTGGTGGAAAAATCGTATCCGATGTTTTGGGAAGATTTAACAAGCATTTTGGCAAATTAGACTCATATGAAAAAGTATCTCTTCATCTTAACGTTTTTAATTCCGGCTACCTTTTGGTCGCAATATCTTCTGCCGAATGAAGAAGTAATTTATTCATTTGAAACCAAAAACGGTAAGAAAATGTCTTTGGTAAAAGATAAAACCAATATATACATTCAATACCGCTTTGGAACTAAAACCAAGGTGGAAATGGAATTTCCTGCTGAGAGAACGAAAGAAAGCTGGAAAAAATTTCATTACAATTCTTATTGGAGAGGTGGCGGAATACAAAATGCAGGAATGGAAGTAGATAATTTATCATTTAAAAATAACGTATATGAATATTTGTTATTTAGAACATATCATTCAGAAGGTGACGTTCACTCAGCAGGAATCATTATTAAAGACAGCAAAGGAAAAGAAACGCGCATCAATGGAAATTATAAAACAGTAAAGGGCTGTATCTGTAATCTGGAAGAAACTGGAATGATTGAAAGAGAAGATATTGGATTGAGTTTTTAATCATTTTTTATGAAAAGAATCTTTCTATTTTTCACAATTTTACTTTTCAAAATTTTCCAATCTCAAGAATTGAAAGATTTTATCACCCCAAATGATTATGAAAAAATTTTGGAAGTCAAAGGAGATTTAGACAAAGATGGAAAGGAAGAAACTGTCATGGTTTTCAATACCGACATCAAAACAAAATCTGAAGGCTTTGAGCGAAAATTCTACATTTTAAAAAATATCGGCAGAAATTTAAAAATCTGGAAAGAAAATTCATCGGTAATAATCGACAGTAAGTACGGATTTTACCCTACAGATAATGAACTTGATGTAAAGATAAAAAACAACTGCATCATTATTTCTCAGCTATTTTTCACGAATTCCAGACATTCCGACACCTCAAAATATACATTTCGGTTTCAAAACGGAGATTTTTATCTGATTGGTGCAGTTCATCAGTTGGATGACACCTGTGATTACAATTTCAAAAATGAAGTCAACTTTTCCACTGGGAAAGCGATTATTGACGAACGATATTCGAGTTGTGATGATGGAAAAACAGAACTGCCAAAAGATTATTATAAAGAGTTTATTCATAAATTTACCACACTTATAAAAATGAACGGTTTTAGGGTTGGCGAAAACAAATTCAAAATTCCTAATTCAAATAAATATTTCTATTACTAAATGCCACAAACAATCATCATCACAGGAACTTCTTCAGGAATCGGTTTCGTGTTAGCAGAATATTTCGGGAAGAATGGTCACAACGTGTACGGTTTGAGCCGAAAATTTACCGAGAGTCCCTATTTTAAATCAATCCCGACAGATATTACAGATAACAACGCCGTTCAGAATGCGATTGCTGAAGTTTTAAAAACAGAAACAAGAATTGATGTTCTGATCAATAACGCCGGAATGGGAATGGTAGGTTCTGTAGAAGATTCTACGAAAGAAGATATTCTGCAATTATTTAATCTAAATTTGGTTGGTGCTGTTCAAATGATGAGTGCCGTTTTACCTAAAATGCGTGAGAATAAATTCGGGAAAATCATCAACGTTTCGAGTATCGGAAGTGAGATGGGACTGCCTTTCCGTGGTTTTTATTCGGCTTCAAAATCTGCTTTGGACAAAGTGACCGAAGCCATGAGATATGAAGTCTACCCCTGGAATGTTGATGTTTGTTCGCTTCATTTAGGCGATATTAAAACCAATATTGCAGAAAACAGAGTCAAGACGAAAGTCTCTGAGCCGTACGCAACTGTGTTTGACAAAGTTTACGCTTTGATGAATTCTCATGTAGGTGACGGAACTGAGCCTTTGGAAGTTGCAGAATATGTTGACCAACTTTTAACTAAAAAGAAGTGGAAAGCTCATTATTATTTCGGTAAATTCGGACAAAAAATCGGTGTTCCTTTGAAATGGATTTTGCCGCAAGGAACTTATGAGAATTTAATGAAGAAATATAATAAACTGGCTTAGATTCAGTTATTAAAACAAGTTTTAAATATTATTTTTTTAAATTAAAACAGCATTTTTGTCATTCCGTAGGAATCTAAACTCTTCTTTTCAAAAACCATTGCTTAAATTCCTATGGAATGAAAAACAAAAATTATATTTTCTAGTAGTTGAAGTTATTTCTAAACATATTTTTTGTCCTGTTTTGCGTTTTTGTACAAGCGCAGAAGAAGCACTATTTTCTGATTGATTCTGAAACTAAAGTCAAGAAAAAGGTAAAAGATTCTGTTTCTGCAGTGAAATTTCTCGATTCGTTGGCGCAAAGCAATTATTTTTTCACTGAATTAAAAGATGTGAAAATTAAAGGCGATAGTACTGAAATCATTTATGACAAAGGAAAAAACTTCAACGAAACATTTGTTACACTTTCTGATTCTATTGTAAAGCGACATAAAATCGAGAAAGATTTTTTCACTAAAAATTTAGATTCTACAAAAAAAGTCATTAATAAAAAATACATTGATGAAGGTTTTGCATTCAGCAGAATTAAATCTAAATATAAGGGTCAAAAAGATGGCTATCCGATTGTAGAACTCGACATCAATAAAAATGATAAACGGACAATTGACGGTTTTGTAGTAAAAGGTTACTCCAGAGTTCCGAAAAGATTTATGAAAAATCTTGAAAAAGAATTCAAAGGGAAGACCTACGATGATAAAAACCTGATTTCAATTAACAAAAACTTTCAAAGTCATGCCTTTGTAAGTCTTGAACGGCCACCGCAAACCCTTTTCACCAAAGATTCTACACAGATTTATCTTTTTATGGAAAAGAAAAAGACGAACAGTTTCGATGGAGTGATAGGATTTGGAAATGATAAAACTGAAAAATTTACTTTGAACGGAACATTGAATGTGAATTTCAGAAACATGTTCAATGGCTTTGAAACCGTGAATCTGTATTGGCAGAGAAACCCGGATAAAGGTCAAAACTTTGATCTTCAGGCAGATATCCCTTATCTTTTTAAATCTAATGTTGGTTTAAATATGAAAGTAAATATCTTCAGACAAGATTCTACATTTGCCAATGTAAAAGCACTTCCAGCTTTATACTATCACATGAATAGCCGAAATAAAATAGGTTTGAGAGGAACTTTTGAAAGCTCCACAATCATTGATTCACTCTACGTTCAGGGAAAAGATTATAACAAAAAAGGAATCGGAATATGGTTTGAGATGGTAGAACCTACAGACATCGATTTATTTCTTTACAAAACAAAAATCACCGCGGGATACGATTATCTGACGACGCTTTATACCAAAGATAATATCACGGCTCCACAAAATCAGTTTTACTTTTTTGGCGAACACAATTATCACATCAACGGAAATCATTTCCTTAACATCAAAGCCGAAGGCGCAATGATGGATTCTAAGGTTGACTTCTCTGCCAATGAACTCTACCGTTTTGGGGGCTGGAATTCACTTCGGGGTTTTAATGAAAGTTCGCTCGCTGCCGATTTTTATTATTACGGAGGTTTAGAATACCGTTATCTCATTGGAAATCAGGCGTTTTTCGATGTCTTCGGACAGTATGGGCAGCTCAATAACAAATCGCTTAACGTAAAGCCCAAATTGTACAGTGTTGGTCTGGGCTTCAATTTCTTTATTCCGATTGGTTTGATGAGTTTCCAGTTGTCGAACGGTAATGAATTCGGGAATCCTTTCAAGTTCAATGACATTAAAATTCATTGGGGAATTTTAAGCCGGTTTTAAGAGAAAAAAAACATAAGAATTCATTTTTCCTTTAAAACTCATTAAAAAAAACGGCAACTTTCTATAAATACCACAAAAATAATAAACATTAAAAATTACGATATAAGCAACGTTTTTTAATTATTGAATTGATATAATAAAATAAAAGTGAATATTTTTATTATTATCACGTCATAATATTGTAAATTTAACTAACTTCACCATAGTAAAAACAATATCATGAAAAGAATTACTTTAACCTTAGCTATGTCTTTGGCAGCTTTTGCATTCTCCGCAAATCTAAAAGCTCAAAGTGACGACACCAATGACGATCACACCATTACAATTACAGTTCCTGAAGTAGCATTGGTAGACATTGAGCCTTCTGCAAGCAAAAATATTTCTTTAGGATTTACAGCTCCTACAGAAGCTGGTCTTCCTATCACACCATCCGGCACAAACAATACTCTTTGGCTGAACTATTCATCCATTAAATCAGTTGCAGATGCTACTCGAACTGTATCAGTAAAAGTTGATGCCATAATTCCAGGTATCGATATCAAAGTAACCGCCGGTGCTGCAACAGGAACAGGTGACGGGACCTTAGGAACTCCTACCGCACAGCTTACACTGACTGCCGTAGATCAAACAATTATATCAGGAATTGGAAGTGCTTACACTGGAGATGGTGCAAATAACGGGCATAATCTAACATATACATTAGACGCAGGAAGTTCATCAGGTACTGCCCTATATGCCGATCTTGAAGCAGTCACAAATGCAGGTACGACGGTTACATATACAATTTCTGACAACTAAATTTACACGAAAAACACTTTCTAATAAGGAGAAATTTACTATTTAAATTTCTCCAAGTTTTTCTTTGTCTTTAAATTTAACCTAAACTTTACATGTATATGCTAAGTCGAACAATCTATCTCATAATTCTGCTGTTTTCAGTTGGTTGCGTGAAGGCAAATATTGTTATCTTAAACGGCCTTTCGCACAGCTACAAGGTAGAAAACGGGCAAGTTTATAAAGGGAGAATATCTATAGAAAACACAAGCTCTCAGCCACAGGACGTAAAATTATTTTTCCAAGATTTTTCTTATCAGGCAAGCGGATTGATACAGTATTCGGTTCCTAAAACGAACCCGAAAAGCAATGCTGACTGGATTAAACTCAATACAAATCTCGTCAGCTTACAAGGAAAACAGAAAACCGAGATTCTCTATGAAATTACAGTTCCACAAGAAATTTCTGATGCAGGAAGTTACTGGAGTGTAATAATAGTAGAACCTGTAGACAACATAAAGCCAAAAAACGAAAATACAGGAGTAAATATCACTTCAATTGTGAGGTATGCAATTCAAATTATTACAGATCTTGATGCTGAAAAAGCCAAACCAGATTTGATATTTGAGGGACTGAAAATTGAAAAAGAAGATAAAATAAAAATTCTGAAGATTGCGATTGCCAACGGAGGAAATTTATATTGCAAAGCCACCGCAACGATAGAAATTTACAAAAAAAATGGTGAAAAAATAGGGACTTTTTTCAGTCAGCCAATGGGGTTACTTCCTCAAACTTCAAAATCTTTTCATATCGACATAAGCAAAATAAATCCTGAAAAATACAACGCCGTCATCATAGCTACCGATGAAGACGAAAACTCCTTCGCTCTCAATGTAGAACTAGAAATAAAAAATGACTAAGAAATGGTTTTCATATATTCTCTTTCTTTTCCCTGTACTTATTTTTTCTCAAAAAAAAGATAGTTTACAACCGGGAACATCATCTTCTATTTCTTTTACTATAGAAAATAAGACTTCAGAAACTTCAACTTTTGATATTTCCATCGAAACCTCCAATGATTTCATAACACCTATTCTGAAAAACGGACAGTTATCAATATTGCCTAATAATAAAGATATTTATATTGTTCCGTTAAAAATCGCAACAGAAACGCCTCAGGGTGCACATAAAATTACTTTAAAAGTTTTTAATAAAAATACAGGAGAAGAAACCAATATTACAAACGAATTTATAGTTTTAGGACATCGAAAACTAACGCTAATATCTATTAATTCTCAAGAGTTTGTAAAAGCCGGAGAAACTATAAAATCAACATTTCTACTAAAAAATCATGGCAATATATCTGAAAAAATAATTTTAGAAAGTAAAAACGCCATTGTAAACGGAAGTAAAGATTTAACCTTGACTCCAGGTGAAGAAAAGCTGGTAACAGTAACAAAAAACACAAATCCTGATCTAGGAAAAAATGAGGTTGAGAATATTAATCTTTCAGCTATTTCAAAAAATAAATTAGACGAAATTATAATAGCTTACACCAGCGTAAAGGTTATTTCCACAAAACCTGTCGAAGAAGATATTTTCCACAGAATG
This sequence comes from Chryseobacterium sp. JAH, assembly GCF_001507335.1. GTDB lineage: Bacteria > Bacteroidota > Bacteroidia > Flavobacteriales > Weeksellaceae > Chryseobacterium. The sequence continues at coordinate 173,432 of NZ_LMAH01000007.1, forward strand.
CCAGTTTCTGCTTCCATTTCATTTGTAGGAATGCAAAATAGAGGGATATATAAAGACGGTTTCCAGGGAGAAATTTATGGAAAAGGCAGCTTGGATGAAGAAAACAAAAATCTTGTAGAGTTTCATGCAATAACTAAAAATCCTGTGGAATTTAATTCTTTCACACAATACGAAGAGTATTTTTTCAGTTACAAAAGAGATAAATTATTCGTTCATCTAGGTGACAAAAATTATTCATCTTCTTTCTTAACAGAGTATGCCAGATATGGCCGCGGAGCTGAAATTCTTGTAGATATACAAAAGATAAGAATTGGAGGCTTCTATAATCATCCAAGATTTTTCAGAGATATAAAAGATGAATTTAATATGTATACAAAATATAAATTCACCAAAGATTCTGAAATTACGTTTGGCTATCTTTATAAAATACCGAGAATAGAGCAGACAAATTTCACTTTCAGCAATGTGAGATTAGACTCAAATGCTCATTTGCCTTATATTGCCGGAAAATTTAAAATCAATAAAAATATTGCAGTTTCTGGGGAAACTTCTTACAGCAAAACAGATAAAACAGATGGAACAGCTTTTATGCTGCAGACCAATGCACACTTTAAACTAATCACCGGAAACGTAATGTACACAAGAGCAAGCAGAGATTATGCCGGCTACTTTAATAACACGAATATATTTAACGGGAATATACAGCTGAAAGTTTCAAATAAACTAAATCTGATATCTATGTACAATCAGGATGCAAGAAATTTCCAGAGAGATACTCTTTTTTTGGCAGCTCCTTACAGAAAATACTTTCAATACGGTATTCAATACAGATATTTATCAAATGGCTCTATTTTTTTGTACAATGGTTTTCAAAGATATGAAGACCGTATGATGGCTAAAGCATTTGACTACAAAGAAAATTTTTTCAAAGTAAGTATTGATCAGCAACTTGGGATTTTCCAACTCAATTTTGAAGGTCAATTTGGTAAAACAACTAACTTTTTATCAAATTTTTCCGGAAACTCTAGTTTCTATACCGCAAACATCGGGTTTGAAAAATTTAAAACCTCATTTAATCTTTACGGAAGCTATGCGCTTTCTTCCAGATATCAGCAACAAAATCAAAAGCAATTCTATTATGGAGCAAGAGTGTTCACGCGCTTTGCAGACAAAACGAGTTTGAGTTTGTTTTATCAAAATAATTACATACCTGAAGATTATTATACCGACAGAAATCTTTTTGAATTACTTTTTCATCAACAAGTTTTCAAAAATCAAGATTTTGATCTGTCTGCTCGTTACAATTTACAACGTGGAGAAATGGGGACTAAAGATTTTATATTTTCCTTACGTTACACATTAAGAATGAATGTACCTACTCAGAAAACAGCGGAATACACCACACTTTTCGGAACAATAAGTAATCTGGGTGTAAAAAAAGTAGATGGCGTACGGTTGCTGTTAGGAAACCATCTATCAGTAACTGATAAAAGAGGAAATTATATTTTTAAAAATGTAGCGCCAGGAGATTATGTTTTAGAGATAGATAGAACTACAACCGAACTTAATGATATTGCGGATGTTAATTTACCGGCTTCTTTAGTGTTAGATAAGAATGAAAATATCTTTAATTTTGGATTAACAAGCGCTGGAAATATTCAAGGTAATGTTGAGTATTCTGAACATGAAAACAGTGTAACTTTTGCTCAACAACGAAATAAAAAAGATAAAAAGAAAAAAGAAAATTTAATTATTGAAGCTACAAATGGTGATCAAATCTTAAAAAAAATAGCAGTAATAGGACAAAATTTCGACTTTACCTATCTACGCCCCGGAAACTGGAAAATAAAAGTATACAGAAATGGTTTAGATAAAAGGTACAAAATACCAATTGACCAATTTAATTTGGAACTTAAACCCTCAGAATCAAAAACCATTACCATTCATGTGATAAAACAGCAAACGGAAATAAAATATCAGAAGGAAAGCATTAAAGTTAGTTATAACGAAAATAAAAAATAAGATGAATTATTCTAAATTATCATTACTCGTTTTTTTTGCATTTTCTTGTAACCTATTTTCTCAAACTACAGGAAGTAAAAATGCTTCTGTAACTTTGCCTGTTGTAACTTTAATGGATATTGAACCTGCAGGAAATATTGTTTTGAACTTTACCGCACCTACAGAAGCAGGAAATACCCTAATAAATCCTGTAAACAATACGACTAAATGGGTAAATTATACTTCAGCAGTTGCTCCCGGAGGACTTAGCAGAAAAATTACAGCTTCTGTTAACCAAGTTATTCCTGGGGTTCAAATTAAGATACAAGCTGCTGCAGCTTCTGGTGCTGGTGGTGGAACAATGGGCACTTCTTCCGGACTGGTTACACTTTCAACTTCTCCAGTAACAATCATCAGTGGAATCGGAGGCGCTTACACAGGAACCGGTGCCAGTAATGGGCACATGCTTACTATTTCAGTTTCACCTACTACTTACGCTAATCTATCTGCCGTCATTAATTCGCCAATAACTATCACATACACCATCACAGAATAAAATTGAAAAATGGAATCGAAAAATTTATATAGTTTAAAAAATTCACTCATAGCAAAATGTTTATTTTTGATATCCATACTCATTCCCCTTAACTCTTTAAATGGTCAAACAATCACTGTAGGTGGGAGTAATTGGACTGTAACTGTACCCACTATTACGGAGGCAGGCAGTAATTATACAGGAACTTATCAAAGTGCTACTGATTTAATAATACTTTCTGGTACATTGCCAGGATCATTTTTAAATCTACTTGCGGGTGGAGCCGCTAGAGTGAGTATGCGCTATAATAATATTTCCTGGAATAATTCTCTACGTCTGTATGCGAGAAGAAGCGGTGGATCTGCGACGATAGGCGGACTTTGTATTGCTTGTAGTGCAACAATCAATGGAGGAACTACTTACATAGAAATACCACAAGCTGTGGACACAGCATTTTTCACTATAAACTTTGTGGGAGTTTTAGGACTTGGAAACAGTGTAACTTACTCTGGTATTAATACGCAATTACAAATAAACGGAGTTTCTGTCACACTTCCCGCTACTACATATAATGCACAAATAGTTTTTACTATTGGACCAAATTAAGCCCATTTCTTCTGCGTCGACTGTAGCAATTCAACATCCAAACCATACACCGATAAAGGAAGATATCTCATCTTACTCAATTATTACATAGTAAAGCTTTTGTAAATCCATTATTGATACTCTTGTGTAGAATACAATTAGCATTGAGGCAACATACTTAGACAGTAAATTTTATCTAAAATATGATGAAGCTCCGTAGGAGAGCAGTAGTTATCTATTAACTCAACATTACTGAAATTTTAGAATTCTTTCTTATATTAAATCTGTTTCAAACTCAATTTAAAATGATTCTGTTTGCCGATCATTGTTTTATAAATCAGATTGATGCACAGAACTTCCAGCTAATTGACTCAAAACCCATTTTCTGCATTCACTTGGCTCTTTGTTCTTTTACTTTCTAGTTTGTTTACCCGCTACTCTGTATGTTCATACAAAAGTTGAGCACAAAAAAAAGTCTCACACAAATAAATGTATGAGACTTTTTTTTGTGCTCAACTTTTGTATGAACATACAGAGTAGCGGGTAAACAAACTAGAAAATAAAAGAAAAAAGTAAAAGAACAAAGAGCCAAGTGATTGTAGAAAATGGGTTTTGAGTCAATAGATTTTAGATCCGAGTAGCTATAGGAGATTAGCGATTTCCATCATCACGTTTAAAGAGATAAGATTGCTAAAGTTTTGAATCAACTAAACCTATTAAACCATTTTGTAGGCATTGCTTAGAAAGGGCAGAATCTGTAAAAGATGTTATGGCTTAAACGGTATGTTACCCAAGAGCTCTATGTGTTTACCATCTAAAAATTGATTTACTGATAGGTTTTATACTGATAGGTTTCTCGTACGGAGCTCACATTGTTACAAATTGTAATTAAAAAATCAATGATTATCTTGACGAATTGTGTTGACGGTAATCTTCCCTAGCCCGGATCGCAACGACATCCTTTTTTGTGTGCACAGCCAAAGCAAAGGCGCAAAAAAGATACAGTGGAGAGCCGGAATAAGCTTCTGGAAAAACTTGTAATTTGAAACATAGAGACATCATTATTGTCGAGTCATTCAAGATACAAGTTCGTGAAATTTTCATATCGATAAAAAATGTCTTGCCCTCAAAACTAAACTAGTTTAAAATTCTTTATTTGAAAATTAGCATCGGATTGGAGTTTCGGAAAAAGGCATAAAAAAAGTCCATTTTTACTAGTTGTAAAAAGGACTTTTCTGATTATATGGTCTGTAGTACAAAAATCGTGCTAAAAGTTATTTTTATCAAAAAATATTTACTAAATTCGTAGAATACGTTATATTAAATCACAGTAGATATGCTAAAACAACATTTACAACTTAAATTAGGACAGAAACTTGCTCCTCAGCAAATCCAACTGATGAAGTTAATTCAACTTCACACTCTAGAGTTTGAAGAAGAATTGGAAAGAGAATTAGAGGAAAATCCTGCTTTAGAAGTCATAAAAGAAGAACCAAAAGAAGATGAATATTCTTCTTTGGAAGATTCATACGAAACTGAGGGTACAGAAAGCATTGAAACAGATTTTGATGTTAATGACTATATTTATGATGATGAGCCTAATTATAAAACAGCATCAAGTAATTATTCGGCTGATGATGAAGATTTTGACAACGAGAGCCTTTTAACTGAAGGTCAGTCGCTGTACGATTATTTGATGGAGCAAATTAATCTGATCAATATCAGCCAAGAAGATTTAAAGATTGCAGAATATATCATTGGTAATCTTGATACTGACGGTTATCTAAGACGTGAGGTGAAATCTATTGTTGATGATTTGGCATTCTCTCAGGGAATCTATACAACGATTGAAAAAGTGGAAGATATTTTGGAAAACTACATTCAAAAGCTTGATCCTTCCGGTGTGGGAGCAAGAGGTTTGCAAGAATGTCTTCTGTTACAAATTGAGAAGAAGATAAGTTCTGATAAAGCTGTTTCGCTAGCTGCAAATATTCTAAGGTTTCAATTTGATGCTTTGACTAATAAGCATTACAACAAAATCATTCAAAAATATGATATTGAAGAAGAAGATTTAAAAGATGCATTAGAAGAAATTGCGAAACTTTCTCCTAAAGTTGGTGGTAATTTTGACACGCAAACAATTACAATAAATCAAGAAATCATTCCCGATTTTGTTATTTCTGTGAAAGATGGAGTTGTTATTCCTATGCTGAACAGCAAGAATGCTCCAACGTTAAGAGTTTCTGAAGAGTATAAAGATATTTTAACTACGTATTCACATGATAAAAAGTCGTCTGAGCACAAACAGGCAGCTTTATTTATCAAACAAAAATTAGATGCTGCAAAATGGTATATTGATGCTATTAACCAGCGTCAGAATACATTGTTGCAAACCATTAATGCAATTGTGAAATTTCAGCATAATTATTTTATTACAGGTGATGAAAAGTCCTTAAGACCAATGATTCTAAAAGATATTGCGGATATCACAGGTTTTGATATTTCTACTATTTCAAGAGTTGTAAAAAGTAAATATGCAGATACTCCGAACGGAATTCTTTATTTAAAGGATTTGTTTTCTGACAGTTTAACGAATGATGATGGAGAGGAAGTTTCAACCAAAGAAATTAAAATGCATCTTCAGGAAGTTATAGGCAAGGAAAATAAAAGAAAACCGCTTACAGATGACGCTTTAGTTGTCATTTTAAAGGAGCAAGGTTATAACATTGCACGAAGAACAATCGCAAAATACCGAGAGCAACTCAATATTCCTGTTGCAAGGCTAAGGAAAGAATTATAACTAAAAAAGCATTTCAAATTTGAAATGCTTTTTTTATGTTGATATTTTTTAGAAATAATTAATCTTCCTGAGAATCTATTTCTTTTAATTGATTCAGATTTTTATCGAGCCTTTTAATAAGAATTCCATAAACAAGCCTGTAGTATACCCAAATTAGCAGAACACAAAGAACTGTACTGATAATAAAACTTACTGTAAAAGCAATCATTGAAGAGTCTGCGAGAGCGGTATTTTGATTATGAATAGCATACATACCGAAAATGGTGAGAGCAGAGGTAAAAACAACAACAATTAGAATATTTATTAAAATAAATGCATTAACCGTTTTTTTGAATCTTATGATTCGGGAAATAAATTCTTTTAAATCTTCTTCAATTTTTATTTTACGGTAATTCTCATAAAATTTTACAACAAAATAACCAGTGACAAATAATGTCAGGACTTTTATAATTAAATAAATATTATTAAAAATATCTTGTAGTTGCTCATTTTTTTCAACACCTAATTTTTGTAAAGAGGCAAGAAAAGTATTTGATTCTTTGTTTTGTATAATATAAAATAATCCGAAAGCGGAAAATAATAAAAACTCGATGATGCTAATCCATAATATATATTTCACGTAATTGCGTGATTTTTTATTCAACATCTGAAGAATTTCATCGTTGTCATATTTTGGCTGAACAGGCTGTTCCTGCCAGGTTTTTTTAAAGCTATCTAAATCAAATTCAGGCATTTTTTTCCATTTTTTCTTTAAGGACTTTCTTTAGTCTGTTCATTTTCACACGTGCATTCACTTCGGTAATCCCAAGGTTTTCGGCAATGTCTTTATAAGGGAGATCATCTAAATACATCATTACAATTGCTCGTTCTACATTCGGAAGGGTTTTTATCACAGTATACAACAAGGATATTTGCTGTTGTTTGTCATCGTCATCTTCTATGAAATCTCTATGGTTGATGTCTAGTTCGTTGGTGGGTAAGCTTTTACTTTTCTTTCGGAAAAGAGTGATTGCCGTATTAAGAGCCACACGATACATCCAGGTAGATATTTTTGAGTTTCCTTTAAATGAATCATAACTTCGCCATAATTGCAGAACAATTTCCTGAAAAAGATCTTCTTCATCCTCAAGAGAATTGGTATACAGCCGCGACACTTTGATAATCAAACCTTGATTATCCTTTATAAGCTGTGCAAATTCTTTCTCTTTAGAAATCAAAATGATGTATAATTGGCACGAAGATATGATATAATTTGAAAATTTGAAAATTTAATAATTTGAAAATGAATGAACAAAAGCCTTTTTTGTAAACAATATGAAGAATTATCATCCTCTTAGAAATATTCAAATTATCTCATTGCCAAATTTTCAAATTAACACGTATCTTTGCAGTCACGAGAAAATCGGCTTGTTGATTCTTACTTCGGTAAGGGTAGGAAAGTCCGGACACCATAGAGCAGCAAAGCGGATAACATCCGTCATCCGTGAGGATAGGACAAGTGCAACAGAAAGCAGGTACAGTTCGGCTGTAGTGAAACCAGGTAAACTCTTTGCGGTGCAATGATAAGTATATCGGTTCTTTTCAGCAATGAAAATAGGGGCAGCTCGTCCTGAAAGCCGAGGGGTAATCAGCTCAAGTTTTGCAGCAATGTACAACGTAGATAAATAACAGGCATCCCGACTTGTTCGGGATACAAAATCCGGCTTATAGATTTTCTCGTGATTTTTTAAAGCTGGATGATAGATACTCTAACTTAATTATCCGCAACTTTAGCTTGTTTTTCTTGCTATCTCTATTCGCTTTCTAGCTGCTTTTTAGCATCATCCAAACCAGCTTGATCTTCTTTTGAAAGCTGCGGAAACTGTAAATCCATTTTTTCTAACGTATCAATAATAATCTGTAAAGCAGATAATCTTGCAAACCATTTGTTATCTGCCGGAATGACGTACCATGGGGCTTCATTTTTTGATGTTTCGTTAATAGCAGTTTCGTAGCATTTCATGTATTCATCAAATAAAGCTCTTTCGGGAAGATCTCCTGTTGAAAATTTCCAGTTTTTTTCCTGTTCGTTGATGCGGTCCAGAAGTCTTTTCTTTTGTTCGTCTTTTGAAACGTGAAGGAAAATTTTAATAATGGTTGTTCCGTTTTGAGAAAGATGTTTTTCAAAATTTCTAATACTTTCGTAACGGTTTTTCCAAAATTCCTTATCGAAATCTTTTACTGAGTTCCAGGTTTTCTCACTCAAATTATATTCAGGATGTACTTTACAAACGAGTACACTTTCATAATGCGAGCGGTTGAAAATTCCGATCATCCCTTTTTGGGGTAGTGCTGAATAATGTCTCCACAGAAAGTCGTGAACATATTCTTTGGAACTGGGAGTTTTAAAGCTTGTAACATTGCATCCCTGAGGATTTACACCTCCAAAAACATGCTCTATTAAACTGTCTTTCCCTGCTGCATCCATTGCCTGAATTACAACTAAAAGAGATTTACTTCCGTCAGCATAAAGTTTCTCTTGCAGTTCACGAAGTTTTTCTTTCTCCTGAATTAAAATTTGAATTCCTTCATCTTTGGTAAGTGTACCTTGATATACGGTTGAAGTCTTTTTTATTGAAAACTTCCCTTTCACCAGAAAGTCATCTGAAAAATTATTTAACATATTGTAATTGGTTAAAATGAGTTGCTTTAATTTTTGAATGTTGAAAATTTCAATTAAATATTTTAAACATTACATAAATATAACAAAAAAACCGCCTCTCTTGAGACGGTTCAGTATTATTTAAAAATAATATTAGTTTGTTGCAGCTACTTTTTTCGCAGCTTTTGCACCTTTTTTATCAGCTTTTGCTTTCGCTTTCAACTCTTCAGGAGTCAAAGGTTTTGGTTCAGGAGCATTTGCATTTACATCACCTTTGATATAAATTACACTTCTGCTGTTCACTGGGTCATTAGAAAATACTTCAATCATTTTGTTAAAAGGTCCAGCGTTAGCTGTTGCATACCCAACTTTGATTTTGGCAGTTTTTCCCGGTGCGATAGGATCTTGATTGAATTCTGGAGTTGTACATCCGCAAGATGCTTTCACATTAGAAATAATCAAAGGCTTGTCACCAGTATTGGTTATGTTGAAAAATCTGTGACCATCAGAATTTGGTTTAATTACACCATAATCAAAAGTGGTTTTGTCGAATGTAATTGTCTGTGCAGATGCCAAAGCGATTGTTCCGAATAATGCAATTCCTGCAAATAATGTTTTCATAAGTAGATATTTATTAAATTTTAAGGGTATATGTTATCGTCTAACTAATTGATTTTTCGTCATTGGCGATTTCATATTCTTGAATTTTAACTTGAATGTTAATATGTTTGTTAGATAAATTTTGAGAAACAAAGTTAAAAATTATTTTAATTAATGCTTACATTTTTTTACTTTAAACTATTTTTGCAGATTATAAGATAAAGAAACCAGAATTTATGCAGATTTCAGAAAAATATAATCCACAGGAAACAGAACAGAAATGGTACAACTACTGGCTGGAAAACAAATTTTTCCATTCAGAACCCAATGAGAAGCCTCCGTACACGGTAGTGATTCCACCGCCAAACGTCACCGGAATTCTACACATGGGTCATATGTTGAATAACACCATTCAGGATGTTTTGGTACGTCGTGCAAGAATGCAGGGCTTCAATGCCTGTTGGGTTCCTGGAACAGATCACGCTTCAATTGCTACTGAAGCGAAAGTTGTTGCTAAACTGAAGTCTGAAGGAATCAATAAATCTGATATCACTCGTGAAGAATTTTTGAAACACGCATGGGACTGGACTGATAAATATGGAGGAACTATTCTTGAGCAGCTGAAAAAATTAGGTTGCTCTTGTGATTGGGACAGAACCCGATTTACTCTTGAGGATAAAATGTCTCAGCAGGTTATCAAATCTTTTGTTGAGCTCTACAACAAAGGTCTTATATACAGAGGATACAGAATGGTGAACTGGGATCCTGAGGCAAAAACCAATATTTCTGATGAAGAGGTAATCTTTAAAGAGCAAAATGGAAAACTATATTTTCTTAAATACAAGATAGAAGGGACAGAAGATTTCCTTTCTGTGGCTACAACACGCCCTGAAACGATTTTTGGAGACACCGCAGTTTGTATCAATCCGAATGACGAAAGATATGCCCATTTGAAAGGTAAAAACGTTATTGTACCGATTGTCAACAGAGTGATTCCGATTATTGAAGATGAATATGTTGATATTGAATTCGGAACGGGAGCATTGAAGATTACTCCTGCTCACGATATCAATGACTACGAAATCGGACAAAAGCACAACCTTCAAATGATTGATGCTTTGGATGACGATGGAAATCTCAATGATCACGGTTTGCATTACTCCGGAAAAAACAGATTTGATGTTAGAAAACAAATTGCAAAAGAATTAGAAGAAAATGATCTTTTGCTGAAAGCAGAAGATTATGTAAATAAAGTAGGAACTTCTGAAAGAACTGGCGCCGTGATTGAGCCTAAGGTTTCGGTTCAGTGGTTTCTAAAAATGTCTGATATCGCAAAACCTGCTTTGGACGTTGTCATGGATGACGAAGTAAAATTCTATCCTGAAAAATTTAAAAATACCTATAAACACTGGATGGATAACATCCGCGACTGGAATATTTCACGTCAGCTTTGGTGGGGCCAGCAAATTCCTGCGTTCTATTATGGTGATGGAGAAAATGATTTCGTAGTTGCAGAAAATATTGAAGATGCATTAGTTTTAGCAAAACAGAAAACAGGCAACGATCAACTAACAACTGACAATCTAAAACAAGATGAAGACGCTTTAGATACTTGGTTCTCCTCATGGTTGTGGCCAATGTCAGTTTTCGATGGTTTGCTTGATCCTGATAACAAAGATATCAACTATTATTACCCTACTTCAGATTTGGTAACCGGTCCGGATATTATCTTTTTCTGGGTTGCCAGAATGATTATGGCTGGATTGGAATTCAAAGGTGAAGTTCCTTTCAAAAATGTTTATTTTACAGGAATTGTACGAGATAAGCAGAGAAGAAAAATGTCTAAGCAATTAGGGAATTCCCCAGATCCACTAGATTTGATTTCTCAGTATGGTGCAGATGGAGTACGTGTAGGAAGTTTATTGAGTTCGGCTGCCGGAAACGATTTGTTGTTTGACGAAGACTTAATGGTTCAGGGAAGAAATTTCATGACTAAGATCTGGAATGCTTTCCGTTTGACCCAAAACTGGAATAAGGAGGATAAGCCGCTTATTGCTTCAGATCATCAGGCTATTGAATGGTTTGATAATCAATTGAATAAATCAATCGCTGAAATTAATGACCAATTTGACAAATTCAGAATTTCTGATGCACTGCATTTGATTCAAAAATTGGTGAAAGATGATTTCTGTGGATGGTATCTTGAGGCAATTAAACCAAATTATGGAGAAGGAATTTCTAAAGAAGTATATGATCAGACAATTCTCTTCTTTGAAGAATTGATGAAACTTTTACATCCGTTTATGCCTTTCTTATCAGAAGAATTGTGGCAGTTGATTACAGAAAGAAAACCTGAAGAAGCTTTGGTCATTGCTCAGCAGAAGATGGCAGAAGAATTTAATGAAGAGATCATTAAAAACTTTGAAACTGCAGAAGAGATTATTTCAGGAGTAAGAAATTACCGTCAGACAAAAGGAATTTCGCCGAGAGAAGCTGTTGAAGTTTATACGAATGCTGAGAATTTTGAAAACGAAGCGGTAGTTAAAAAATTAGCAAGCATTTCTGAAATTCACTTTGGTGAAAAAACAGATAAACCGAGCTTTACCTTCTTGGTAGGATCGACTGAAGTTTCAATTCCTTTAAGTGAAAAATTAGATTTAGAAGAAGAAAAAAAGAAAACAGAAGAAGAAGTGAAGTATCTGAAAGGATTTTTAATCTCTGTTGATAAAAAGCTTTCCAACGAAAAATTTGTTGCCAACGCAAAACCTGAAGTGGTAGAAGTGGAACGCAAGAAACAAAAAGATGCGCAAGATAAGATTGCGATTTTGGAAGAGAAATTGAAGACACTTTAATATTTTATATTTCAGAAGGTGTGTAGATATGCTTTTAAAACATATAAATTCCATTATGTCTGTTTTAGATGTAGAAAAACATTTAAACAAACTCCTGTGGATGATATTTTGTTAAGAATAAAGAAAGATAAAGTATATCATGAACTCAACGGAAAGTCTATCAGAAAAGTTGGACAAGTATTCACAAAAAAAGAAAAGATCAGCTTAAAAGAATTAAGTGATGAAATTGAAAATAGAACTGTAAAATGCCCTGAATGTTCTAATGTGATGGCTAATTTGGGACATGATTTTAAAGCTCCAAAAATATCTGCCAAAAAAGAATGGGAAATTATAAAAGGACTTTATAGAATTGGTAAAACTTTTTTCAGTTGTGGATGTGACGGGACTGGATATATTCCGCAGAATGAAATAGATTACAAAGATTATTTGGAAAAAGTTTTCTCAGATTATGAAGATTCTATTAAATTTTATCAAAATAGTACTCCTGAAGAATATCCTGATAAAATAGAAAGGATAAATTATTGGAGCCAGAAAAAGCTGAAAATAAAAACTGAATTAAAAACATTAAAATAAGGTTTTAGATTTAGACTTAATCTAAAACCCTAGCCTGATAATAAATGACACACCTAGAAAACATAAAAAAACTATTCTCAAAAAACTTCGTTGAAAGTCCGCTGCTTGAAAGTTTTGACGTTGGGAGAATATATCTTTCAACCGGAAAACTGGTAGCGTGCGATCCTTTGATTACCAATGATATGCAGGCTTTTACAGATGTTTTCCCAAAAGGAGATTTTGCAGTTTTACTTCATAAAGAAAGAGAAAGCAATTGCGTCGCTTATGCTGAAATTATTTTTAGCGAAGCTGATATTGTATCTTGGAAATTAGCGACAACAGAAAGTCAGAACATCAAAGATTTAGCCGAAGGTGAAGTTTTCGGGTATCCTGTTGAAAGTGGAATGGGCTGTTTTATGGATGTTGAAACGCAGAAAAGCCTTAATGATCTGGAGCAAAAATTATATCGTAGAAAAGGAGATGATTTCATGGGGATTTACGAAGAGTTTTTCCATGAACATTTTTTTGACGAAAATGGAGCTATTGACCAATATGCATTTCTGAAGCCTTCAGAAGAACTTCCTGGAACTATTTTTGGTTTTGAAACAGGATATGGAGAAGGTTTTTATGCTAGTTATATTGCTTATGATAAAGCAAATGCACCTGTGAAAATTGTAACAGAATTTATTGAGATTCTTGTGAATTAAAATCTTTCAGTTTCGATTTTAATTAATTTAATCAAGATTTAAAATTTTTATTTTTTGTAACAGTAAGTTGTTTAAATTTACTGAAAGCTAAATGTACTCAATATGAATTTTACTTCTACACAACCCAAAATAGTCGTTGTTGGCAGCTGCTCATTAGATTTGGTTCTTTATACAGATAAGATTCCGGGTTGTAATGAAACGGTCATGGCAAGTCACTGTGATAATTATTTTGGTGGTAAAGGTGCAAATCAGGCGGTGGGAACTGCGAGATTGGGAGCAAGCGTTTATTTCATCGGTTGTGTGGGCGTGGATCCGCTTGGGCAGCAGATTATGAGAAATCTTGTTGAAGAAAATGTGAATGTTGGTTTTGTTAGCGAAACAGATAAAGATGCCACGGGTACTGCATATGTTACAAGCGCAGATGGTGATGCTGCAATTGTGGTGGTTCCCGCTGCGAATAAGTATCTTACTACCCAAAACGTTGATGACGCAGATCGGTATATTAATGCTTCAGAAATGGTTCTCCTGCAGTTGGAAATACCCATGAATGTAGTTGAACACACCATTAAAAAAGCCAAAAGCTATGGTAAAATGGTTGGCTTATACGCTTCGCCCGGTCGGCCTTTAAGTAATGAAGTCATTGAAAATACTGATTTTATCGTAGCTAAAAGCAGCGAACTGGAAATTATTTTTGGAGAAGACCAGAGAGAGAAAGTTTTGAAGAAGTATTTTAATAAAGTTTTTATCAGAGACGAAACCAATTCTACAGTGTACTTTGACGGAATAGAAATGAAATACTTCAGGAATGAAAACGAAAGTATGGTCTACAAAATGGGAATGGGAGACGCATTTACATCTGGTTTTGCCATCGCATTGTGTCATCAAAATACAATTGAAGAATGTGTAAAGTTCGGAAATGAAGTTTCATCAAAAGTTTCATTGGGAAAAGGTGCTCAAACAGCGCTTCCGAGGTATTCAGAATTATTTAAGTAAATTATTTACCGCATATCGAAAATTTTAAAATCGATTGAAGTTCATTATAAAAATATCCACTTTTACAGTGGATATTTTATATTAATCCTATGGAAAATCTGATTCTCCAAACCGATGACACGATTGAGATTGTTGCACATCTTTTTAAACCTGAAAAAAGCAATCATAAAATTTTGCTAATCAATTCTGCAACCGGAGTAAAGCAGCAGATCTACTTCTCTTTTGCTCAATTTTTAGCTGAAAAAGGTTTTACAGTCATCACTTATGATTATCGTGGAATTGGTCTTTCAAAGCCTCAAAAAATAAGAAATTTCAAAGCTTCTATGAGAATTTGGGGAAGCCATGATTACAAAGCTTTAACTCAATTTATAAAAGTGAATTTTCCTGATTATCGGAAATTTTGTCTAGGGCATTCAGTTGGTGCATTGATTCTAGGAATGAATAAAGATTCTGAAATATTTGATGAATTTTTCTTTGTGGGAACTCAAAATGCATTCATCGGACATTTAAAATGGCGGACAAAAATTGAAGCTTTGTTGGGTTTTGGAATTGTTCAGCCTTTATTTACAGAACTATTCGGTTATTTTCCAGCACATTGGTTCGGACTCGGAGAAAGTCTACCAAAAAATTGCGCTTATGACTGGAGAATCTTAATTTTGAACCGGAAATCCACCAATAAATTATTATTTCAAACTGAGGATTTTTCAAAAGATTTAAAACAAAAAGTTTTTGTGATTCAGGCTGCAGATGATGTTTGGTTAACTGAAAAAGGAGTACAATCTTTGTTAAACGATACGTACCCTAATCTACAACCTACATACAGACTAATCAAAACTTCAGAATCTGAAAAAGGAGAGATCGGACATGTCAATTTTTTCAGGAGTTACAATAAGAATCTTTGGAAAATTATTTTGAATGAATTTAAGCATTAAAATTTTCCTCCCTTGAAAGGGGCAAAAAATTCAAAGAATTTTTGACGGGGTGGTTCTATGGTAATTTTTAATTAAAATCAAACAATGAATAACATCATACAAAACACGGTACAATTTGTAAAAGAAAAACTCGAAGGTGCTGAAGCCGGTCACGATTGGTTTCACATCGAAAGAGTTTGGAAACTTTCAAAGAAAATAGCACAAACTGAAAACTGTAATATTGAAGTGATAGAGCTTTCAGCATTGCTCCATGATATCGCTGATCCCAAGTTTCATAATGGCGATGAGACTTTAGCATTGAAAATCTCAAGAGAATTTCTTGAAGGTCAGAATGCCAACGAAGAAATTATTCAGCAGGTGTTGTTTGTTATTCAGAATATTTCGTTCAAAAATAGAGAGGAGGCGCCGAAAGATCTGCCGATCGAACTAAAAATTGTACAGGATGCGGATCGTATTGATGCGATTGGTGCGATTGGAATAGCAAGAACATTCAATTTCGGAGGTTTTAAAAATAATTTGATGTATCATCCTGAGCTTAAACCTCAGTTGAATATGTCAAAAGAAGAATATAAAAAATCAAACGGAACTACAATTAATCATTTTTACGAAAAACTGTTGTTGCTCAAAAATTTAATGAATACTGAAGAAGGGAAAAAAATAGCAGAAGAAAGACATACATTTATGCTGAATTTCCTCGACCAATTTTATAAAGAGTGGAATGTTGATTAACATTCCTGTAAAACATCTCTATTGATTATCTTTGCAGTATGGGATTTATCATTTCTATCATTTTCTTTTCACTGATTCTTTCGCTTTTCCTTTATAAAGTGAAAACCGGAGAGTTTGCTAAATGGGCAAAAATTTTTCGGATTTTTACGTTGGTATTTTCCATATCGCTTTTTACTTATTGGTTTATCAAAAAAAGTTCGATTGGTATTGTGAGAAATTCTGTTTCATTGCAGGTGATTAATAAGCTTCCACAGCCGCTTGATTTTTATGTAATTAATGTCAATAATCTTGATAAAAGTGGGACTTTTGAGACAAAACATATTGGAAATGTTCGTCCTGAATATTACAGAATTGAACATCTTAAAATGACTAAATCTGACCAATATTGGATTGTAGGATATCTTGGAAAGAAAAATATGGTATACTTTTCCCAGCACGCCGTTCCGAATAAAAATATGGATCAGATTGTTGAAGTTCAAAACTACATTATTCAAAGTGAAAAGCTTGCGGAACAGGCAAAAAAGCATGTCGAAACATACAATTTTGAAAATATGCAGACAGGAATTTGGGTTACTTTGTGCTTTCTCCTGATATTTTTAAATGTTTCTCTGATGTTGAGGAAGAAAGGACTCTGATTATTGATGTATGATTGATAAATGCATCGGATTTTTATCATTCTTATTATTGTAAATAATGATTTCACTTTCTTGTTTATCAATAATTGCAAACGCAGGATTGAATGAATTTCTTGTTGTTTTGGTGAAGTAAATGGTATCCTTAATTATTTTATATTCACCTTTTGATCTTTCAATTCCAAAACAAATACTTTCAAAAGTAAATTTTTCGCTGTCTTTTAATTTTAATCTTGAAGAACAATTTGCTGTACCTTCTGCAGATGCGACTATCCGGTCTGCACCTTCCAATCTGTCAAAATCTATAATCCCATTAGGTCTTATAGTCGTTATTAAGAGACAGAGAGATATACAAATTAACAGTATGTTCCGTGCTTTGTTAGCAAATTTGTCCCTGAAAGAAATGTAAATCTGTCTAATCAGTTCAATCGCTAATATGAAGTAAACAACGAATAAAACTAAAAAAGCAGGAAAAGCCATTAAACCCAAATTACCTTCCCAGTAAAAGGAAGTATTTACAAAAATAAACAGCAGAAATGTAAGCGTAAATTGAAGTGTGTATTTTTTCAAGTACGTTTTTGTTTAAAACAAACTCGGCATATTTTCCTGTCCCATCACCGGAATATGAATATCTGTTTTCCACTCATCATTCATATTTTTAATAAGATAAGAAGAAAGCAGCGGTGAAGCTTTTTCAAGGTTTTGATGAACGAAAAAATACAGATTATGTAAACCTTCTTTCTTCCATTTCGTAAGATGTTTCAACCAGTCATCCAATCGTTCATAATCGCTTTCGTGATTGGCTCCAACGTATCTGATAAAAGCGTTAGGAGTCGTCAGTCTCATATGAAGCATATCTCTTCTTCCGGCGGTGTCGACGATAATGTTTGTAATATTGTTATCTTCAAAAAGCTGGCAGGTTTTATCTAAAATTTCTTCATCAGTAAACCATTCCGTATTTCTGAGTTCGATCGCTAACGGCACTTCTTTGGGCCATTTCGTCACAAACTGTTCCAGTCTTTCGTAATCTTTCGGTTTGAAATTATCATGAAGCTGAAGAAAAACCATTCCCAGTTTTTCATCAAAATTTAAAACGGCTGTTGCAAACTGAGTGACGACATCATCAATATTCAAAAGTCTTCTGAAGTGGGAAACGGTATTGGTAATTTTTGGGAAAAATTTAAAGTCTTTCGGCGTTTTTTCTTTCCACGTTAAAACCTGTTCTGAAGTCGGCATTCCGTAGAAAGTTGCGTTCAATTCAATCGAATTAAACTGTGTCGAATAATATCCCAATTCGTCTTTCGTACCCTTTGGGTAGAAACCTTTCAAATCTGTTTTATTCCATTTTGCGCAACCGATAGAGATATTTTCAAGCCCTTTTTTATTGTGCTTTAAAATTTCTTTGGTTCTCGAATGGTCTTTAGGTAAAGCGAAATCTACTTTTGACGGGTCTTCTACTTGTCCGAATTTCATAACTGTTGATTAGTTTTGGATTATTAAAAATAGTAAATCTAATTAGATTGATAAAGTTTTTCTGCTGATTTGAGATATTTAATCTCAATTTTATTTTTACCGATTCGTGAGAAGAATTGTTTTGGATAAAAAGCATTAATAAGCCATTTTTTCTTTATTTTTTCTTGAAAAACGGTCTTTCCAACCACCAGATTTTTTCTGATATTAAGGTGCTCATTGTTCACAATTTCGTATTGATCACTGTTATTATCGGACTTGTCAAAGCCATACCACACTCCATTTTTCTTTAAAATTATCGGTTTGTAATAAGTTCTTCGATGAACCAATTCACCAATATCGTTTTTGACAAGGTAGATTATAGCGTAATCATAAACAGAATATTGAATTTGATTCATGTGCGTGTAAGAATTAAAAACAAGAGTGTCTGACTTAATCTCTTTATCAAACGACTGTTCCACCTTGTAAACATTTTTGTATTTTAAATAGAAATTGTTTTCAGATTTTACTCTTTCGACGGAAATCTTCTTACCTACGAAAGCATAAATTTTAGATTGAGAATACGATAGCTGTATTATAAAAATTAGTACAACGATAAAGAGTTTTTTCATCAAATTAAAATAAAACTAATTTACTAAAATTTAAACTCAATCCCCATCCTCCAACTCAAAAATATCATCCACCTTCTTCCCGAAATATCTCGCAATCTTCAAAGCCAAAACCGTAGACGGAACGTATTTTCCCGCTTCCATAGCATTGATGGTTTGCCTCGAAACGCTGATTGTTTTCGCTAAATCTTCCTGAGTAATACTTTTTAAAGCTCTCTCAATTTTTATTGTATTTTTCATTTTTTAAGCAGTAAATAATTAAATCTGAAAACATACAAAACCATAGGCAGAAACATAATGAGAATTATGACGGTAAGAAACAGGCTTCCGAAAACGGTAACGAATAAAATAAAAACGATAGAGTAGGAGACAATAAGACTCCAGAAGACGGATTTTAAACGCAGACTTGAAATATATTCATCCTCAATTTTTTCTTTGGAAAATCCCACCAGAATTCCACCGATGATAATTAAAAGACCAAATAAATTCGGAAATAAATCAATTTCTGCATTCTTCAAAAAACCTTGTTCTTCATCATTAAAAAATCCGGAATTGTAGATTACAGGCAAAGAGATTTCAAAATTCATTACTCCCGAAAGAGAAATCAATCCTAAAATTAGCGAAGGAAGAAAAATAAACCATCCAATCATCTTAAAACGGTTTGGCAAAAGTTGTAATCTATTCATGTTGTAAAATTTTATTGAAACAAATGTAAAGAATATTTTACAATATGTAAAGTTTATTTTACTTTTTTTTAAAAAAATAAAAACCACGGCAAATTCCCGTGGTTTTAGTTAATATCTACATAGTATAATTTTCTGTTGTAGTATTAAACACTTTTTCCCAATTATGTTCTCCTCTAAAGATAATATAATTTCCATCCGGAAAAATAACAACTGCAGAATCGCAGGGATATTCCATCTTAAAAAATAGATTTTCTATTGCACCTGAAGTATCATCTATCCAGGTTGTTATATCAAGCCTGTTTTTTAAACCTTTTGTTTCTTTGTAAACAAAATACAGATTAGAATTTGATTTTTTGAATTTTCTGTTGTATGTCCTAATATCATCAATTACAAACTCATTTTTATCGGCATGCTGATTACACGCATCCAAGCCTTGATAGTAATGAATTACGATATTTTTTGTATCAGTTTCTGAAACACTAAGTGATTTTTTTAATTCACTGAATTCTGTGGTTGTAAGTTTTCCTTTGCCTTCATGCTCCACACGAACTTTATACAGAACAGAATCAGTTTCAATGTTTTGAAGACGGTAATTTACTCCACGCTTTTTATAATCTTCTTTTGAAATGATTTCCAGATGATCATTAATGTAAATCTCTATTTTCTGTGAAAATAAAATTTGATTTAAAGTAAGCAGAATTATGGCTGTTAGTAGTTTTTTCACCGTGCTCAAATGTATAAAAAATACTTAAATTTTATTGTTTCTGAAAACAAAAAAACCGCAGAAAAAATCCTGCGGTCATATATTAACAGCCAAAAACATGGCTCTTTTTACTTTTTACTTGTATCTTCTATTAAGCTTCACAAGCCGAACAGCTCACAAAATTCACCATCATTTCCTTAGAAACAGACGAACTTCTTTGGTAATACAAAGTTTTCACACCTTTTTTCCAAGCTTCAATGTAAAGATAATTTACATCCTTCACTGGCATTGTAGATGGAATCTGTAGGTTCAGAGACTGTGCCTGGTCGATGTACTGCTGTCTTTGTGCAGCCTGAGAAATAATCTCCATCGGAGAGATTTCTTTGAAGGTTTTGAACACTGCTTTTTCTTCGTCAGTCAGTTCATTCAGGTGTTGTACAGAACCGTGGTTCAACATAATCGTTCTCCATGTTTCTTCGTTGTCAAGGCCTTTTTCCTCAAGCAATTTGGCAAGATACTTATTCTTACGCATGAAGTTTCCTTTTGCCAAACCAGCTTTGTAATAATTTGAAGCAAATGGCTCGATTCCTGGAGAAGTCTGTCCCAAGATCGCTGAACTTGAAGTGGTAGGAGCAATGGCCATTACCGTTGTATTTCTCATTCCGTAACCTTTCAATAATTCCGGTTCACCGTAAATGTTTGCCAATTCTTTTGATGCAATATCCGCCTGAGCTCTGATGTGTTTGAAAGCTCTTGCATTAAACTGCGTCGCCTCAAAACTCTCAAAAGGGATCATGTTTTTCTGAAGATAAGAGTGGTAACCCAAAACTCCCAAACCAAGCGCTCTGTGACGCATTGCGAAATCTCTTGCTCCCTGAAGGTAATAATTCCCCTCAGTTTTCTCTATAAATTCAGATAATACAGCGTCTAGGAAATAAATAGCCAATTGTACCGCGTTGGTATCTTTCCACTCGTCATACAATTCTAAGTTCATAGAAGAAAGACAGCAGATGAAAGATTCTTGTCTTGTAGACGGAAGCATAATTTCAGAACAAAGATTACTCGCATTAATGGTTAATCCAAGGTCTTTATACACCTGAGGTTTGTTTCTGTTCACATTATCAGTAAAGAAAATGTACGGAAGACCTTTTTGCTGACGACTTTCCAAAACTCTCGCCCAGATTTTACGCTTGTCGGCATCACCGTCGATCATATCCTGCATCCAGTAATCCGGCACACAAATTCCTGTAAACAGGTTCTGAATCGGACTTCCAATGTCTTTAATTGATAAAAATTCTTCTATATCACCGTGGTCAACATCAAGATACGCTGCAAAAGCACCTCTTCTTACACCTCCCTGAGAAACGACATCCATAGAAGTGTCAAACAGCTTCATAAACGAAACTGCTCCCGAAGATTTTCCGTTATCGGTTACCGCAGTTCCTCTGTTACGAAGTTCCCCGAAATATCCTGAAGTTCCGCCACCGATTTTCGTCTGCATGATGACTTCACCCATTTTGTGGGTAATTCCTTCAATGCTGTCAGGAATATGCACGTTGAAACAAGAGATTGGAAGACCTCTCTGCGTTCCCATATTCGCCCACACCGGAGAAGAAAAACTGATCCATCCTTTCATGATCATCTCCTTGAAAGCCGGCTGCAGTTCAGGTTTGTATAATTTTTTTGCCGCAGCAGTCGTGATTCTGTCGATTGCACCGTCTACAGTTTCCCCCTTCAGAAGGTAACCTCTGTTCAGCATTTGCTCAGATTCTTCGTTGAGCCACCAGATATCGCTT
Organism: Chryseobacterium sp. JAH; assembly: GCF_001507335.1. GTDB lineage: Bacteria > Bacteroidota > Bacteroidia > Flavobacteriales > Weeksellaceae > Chryseobacterium. The sequence continues at coordinate 195,254 of NZ_LMAH01000007.1, forward strand.
TTTTGTTCTTCCATCTTTTTATATTGTAAAATGTACAAGGTACATTGTGTTATTATTTTTTTAGGAGCAGAAAATTTTGTCTTTCTCCTCATTGGTCTACCTGCTTTCGCTACTCGCTTTTTTCTTTTGTCAAGAAAAAAAGCTCAAACATGTCGCTCAATCAGGGCTAGGACGACGTTTTGTTTTTCTTTACTTCTGAATCACGTCATTGCGAGGAACGAAGCAATCTCTCTAAGTTTTGGCTAAAGCCAAATACATTTTATCTTTTTGAAAACGGGCTTTAACCCGTTTCTATTGATGCTTTCCAGTTTGTCATTCCGAGGAACGAGGAATCTCAATTATGTTTATATCAAATTACTTTTTAGAGATTCTTCACTACGCTTTGCTACGTTCAGAATGACATGCCTCTAATACATATGTTTCGACGCTCGCTTCGCTCGCGCCCTTATTTATTTCAAACAGGCTTTAAAAATTCTACTTTATGAGAATCATTAAGTCCGCTCTCGTCTCTTAATCTCTGAAATTCTTTGAAGGACGGAATGTTTAAAACTTCATTCTGAACTTCTTCGCTTTCATAATTTGAAAAATGAACGAACGTAACACCATCTTCTTTTACAAAAACTTTATACTCAAATTTTGTCTGATCTAAATTTTTAAAATCATTCAAAAATTTCTGAATGTTGCTTTTGTTTTCAGAAACAAATTCAGGTTTTACGGTATAACTTACGATTACATTAATCATATTTTTATCTTTTATTCAGTGCGAGGAACTAGGCAGTCTCATTTTTTTTGCAGATGCTTCGATAGGCTCAGCATGACATCTCTAATACTAGCTGTTTTGACGCTCGCTTCGCTCGCTCCCCGACTTGAACGGAGCTCTTTTTGTTATGGTGATTTACAAATAGTTCAAAGATTGCTTCACATTGTTCGCAATGACAACAAAGCATAAATTTTAATAAAGCCTTGAAGTTCTCAGGTGCCCAAATAATCTAAAATCTAAAATTTGAAATTCATAATTTAGAAAAGATCATTCGCCGTAATACTCTTATCATGCTTCGTATAATCCACCGGTCTTTTTGCGAAGAAATCATCCATAGAATTGGCGAAAACTTCCTCTTCAAACCATTTCATCGGACTGTATTGTTCTGCTGTAGTATTGTAACGTTTTTCCATGTTGATTTTGGTTAAACTTTCGTCAACACGGTATTTCATAAAGTTGATCAAATCTTGTTTTGAGAATTTGTCCAATTCGCCCATTTCAAAGATCCAGTCAAGAATTTCTCCTTCAAGCTCGATCGACTGGTCTACCAAAGTGTAAATATCTTCAATATCAGAATCAGTTAAAAGATCCGGCTGCTCTTCACGGATTTTATTGATCAGATAAATTCCGCCGTTCGCATGAATCTGCTCATCAATAGACGTCCACGCAATAATATTGGAAACATTTTTCATGAAACCTTTAAATCTTGTGAACGATAAAATAATCGCAAACTGCGAGAACAAAGACACGTTCTCAATCAGAATACTGAACAGAAGCAAAGAAGAAACGTACTCTTTCGGCGTTGCAGAATTGGCATGTTTCAGCACGTTGGATAAGAAATCAATTCTTTTCTTCAATGCAGGAACTTCTACAACATGAGTAAATTCCTCGTTATATCCTAAAACCTCCAGCAAACGCGAATAGGCTTCAGAATGACGGAATTCACATTCAGCAAAGGTAGATCCTAAACCGTTCAATTCAGGTTTTGGTAAGTGATGATAAAGGTTTCCCCAAAATGACTTTACCGAAACTTCAATCTGAGCAATCGCCAAAAGTGCATTTTTTACCGCATTTTTTTCGTGCGGCTCCAGCTGCGACTGAAAATCCTGAACGTCTGCCGTGAAATCAACTTCTGAGTGTACCCAGAAAGATTTGTTGATCGCTTCTGTAAACTGAAGAACTTCAGGATACTCAAATGGCTTATAGCTTACTCTTTTATCAAAAATTCCCATATTGAATGTAATGTCTTAAAAATTATAAAAATAGATCACTGTGTATAAAACCCGGAAAATGGATAACTTTCTGATTCGTTGTAAGTTGTCTTTTAAACTTACAAACGGAAATTATTATTCATCTCTCGTACCGTGCGAAGCACAAAGTTCGAAAAAAAGAACTGATTTGGAAAGGGGTAAAGACTAATTGGCTGACTTTTAACCGTAAAAGTTTTCCACATTTACATGGAACTCGCTCTGATATTGGTTTAGAGATACTTAACCTGTGGAAATCTAAGTTCTGTGACGATTGAAGTTAAACACTTTGTTTTATTAATTTGATTTTAAGTAAATTATATATTAAACATTAATTTTTTTAAAGTTTTTTTCAAACTTGTAACAAAACCAAAATATATACTACTTATTGGAAATAAAAACAGCAATCACTTAATGTTAGTAATTCAGGATCTACATAAATCATACGATACGGGCAAGAGTAAACTGCACGTTCTCAAAGGTATTAACCTTACTATTGAAGAGGGTGAATTTGTCTCCATTATGGGAAGTTCGGGCTCCGGTAAATCAACTTTGTTGAATATTATCGGGATTCTGGATGAAAAAGACAGTGGTGTTTACAACCTCGATGGAATTCCGATTGAACATCTGAATGAGATAAAAGCTGCGGAATACCGTTCGAAATTTCTTGGCTTTGTTTTTCAGTCTTTTAACCTGATTGGGTATAAAACGGCTTTGGATAATGTTGCATTACCTTTGTATTACCAAAATGTACCGAGAAAAGAACGTAACCAGAGGGCAATGGAATATCTCGAAAAGGTAGGCTTGGCACAATGGGCAACGCATCTTCCGAATGAGCTTTCCGGAGGACAAAAACAAAGGGTTGCTATTGCGAGAGCGTTAATTACAAATCCAAAAGTGGTTTTAGCTGATGAACCGACGGGGGCATTAGATTCTAAAACGACCCATGATATTATGAAGCTTCTTCAGGACATCAACAACGAAGGAAAAACCATCATCGTCGTTACCCACGAACCTGATGTTGCTGCTCAAACCAAAAGAAATGTCGTTTTACGAGACGGAATCATTGAAAGCGATGAGTTTATTAAGCAGATTGTGCTTTAAAGGTAATTGTGAATGGTCAATTTTGCTTCGCAAGTTAATATGAATGCAAGTTTCATAATTTTAAAGTAAACACGAATGAATTTTAAAAAGAGAAAAGATTTTTTTAAATCTCAATCACTATAAACTTGATGTTTATAAATCAGCAAGAGAATTAAGATTTGAATGCTATAAAATATTAAAAGAACTTCCAATAGAGGAGAAGTATAATTTAACAGATCAAATACGAAGAGCATCTACTTCTGTAGTTTTAAATATTTCAGAAGGCTGTTCAGGAAAATCTGAAAATGATAGAAAAAGATATTTTGAAATCGCAAGAGGTTCTGTGATAGAATTAGATTCTTATTTTGATATTATTGTTGAATCTGAATATCTTGTTTTATTTAATTTTAGAAAAAGCAGGAAATAAATTAAACACAACATTCATTCTTTTGAGTGGAATGTTAAAATAGAGAATTGTAAATGGTGAATTTTGCTTTGCAAGTGAGTTTAGCAGAATTTAATTAACAATTGACTCAAAGAAATTAAAATTGACATTGAAAATAATTGACTTGCTAGCAAAATTCACTGCGAAGCAAATTGACTTTTTTTACAAAGTAAAAAAAATAAAATTATGTTTGACCTAGATCGTTGGCAGGAAATATTCAGTTCTATTCGCAGTAATGTATTGCGGACGGTGCTTTCAGGGTTTACCGTGGCGCTGGGGCTTTTCATTTTTATTGTTCTCTTCGGAATCGGTAAGGGCTTACAGAATGCTTTTACAGAAGGTTTTGCAAGAGATGCTCAGAATCTTATTACGATTGTGACGGGCAAAACAACCATTGCTTACAAAGGTTTGCAATCTGACCGTGAGGTAACCATGAATAATGATGATTACGATTTTCTTGTTAATTCAGATAAAGAAAAAGTAGGTTACGCAAGTCCGAGATATACAGCCAATCTGCTGGTGAAATATGGAAAAGAAAGTGGTAACTATCAGATCAACGGGGCAGATACGGAAGAAAAATTTATTGAAAACAGGAAGTTGTTAGATGGAAGGTATCTTTCGCCGAATGATTTGAAAAATAAACAGAATGTAGCGGTAATTGGTAGAATGGTGCAACGGGATTTAATTAAAAACGGAAACCCTGTAGGAAAAGATATCGACATCAATGGTACCATGTTCAAGGTGGTCGGCGTTTTTTCAGATGACGGTGGCGACTGGGATGAAAGGCATATTTCTGTTCCTATTTCAACACTTCAGCAGATGAAAAAAGGATCAGATACGGTGACGACAACTTTTATTGCATACGACGAAAAATTGACACCCGATGAGGCAATCAAATACGGAGATGAACTGAAGGAAAAGCTCAAGTCGAGAAAAAACGTTTCACCTGATGACGAGAACGGTATCCGTGTGTGGAACAATGCCCAAAACATGAGCGATACATTCGTGTTTATGGCGGTTCTTACTGCAATTGTCGGTTTTATTGGGCTCGGAACTTTACTTGCCGGAATTATCGGGATCAGCAACATCATGGTCTATATCGTAAAAGAACGAACAAAAGAAATCGGAGTAAGAAAAGCGATCGGAGCCAAACCCTCAAGTATTGTAGGGTTGATTGTTCAGGAAAGTGTTGTCATTACCGTAGTTTCAGGTCTTGTAGGCGTTGGGGTAGGTATTTTAACCTTACATCTTATCGGTGACAGTCTTGAAGAATACTTTATCAAAAACCCGAGTGTCGGCACTACAGAAATTGTAATGGCCTTTGTAGCATTGGTGCTTTCAGGTTTGATTGCGGGATTTGTTCCGGCCTACAGAGCTTCAAAAATAAAACCGATTGAAGCGTTGAGAACGGAATAATTTAATTTGAAAATTTGATAATGAGTTAATTTGAAAATAAATGACTCATAGCCCATAATTAATAACTTATAACTCAATAAAAGTGAATATTCTATTTAGTAAAGATACATGGCAGGAAATTTATTATTCTTTGAGAAATAATAAGCTTCGTACCTTTCTTACCATGATTGGCGTAGGATGGGGAATGTTTCTCTATGTGAGTCTTCTGGGTGCTGCAAAGGGCATGGAAAATGGTTTTGATAAACTTTTTTCGGGATTTGCAACCAATACCATTTTTCTGTGGGCACAAAATACTTCTATACCTTACGACGGCTTTCCAAAAGGGAGAGAAATGGATCTGCATCTTTCAGATATTGATCTATTGCAACGAAAAGTATCGCAGGTGGATTATATTTCCCCGCAAAATTCGCGTGGTAATTTCGGAACTGCAGGCGAGCAGATGTCAAGAAACGGAAAATATGCTACTTACACACTGACTGGAGATTCACCCATCGGAAATAAAATTTCAGAGAAAAAACTGATCTTCGGAAGATATTTAAATGATGCTGATTTATCTCAAAATAAAAATGTAGCCGTCATCGGAGAAGAGATTTACAAAAACTTTTTTGACGCGAAGAAAAATGAAAATCCACTTGGGAAATCCATTAATGTAAAAGGGGTTTTCTTTAACGTTATCGGGGTTTTCAGGGTGAAAAGAGGCGGCCCCATGGAAAATGACCGAACTGTCTATATTCCGCTTTCTTCTTTTACTAGATTATTCAATAACGGGGATAAAATTGATGTTTTTTCGGTGGTAAGTAAGCCGGATGCTGAGGTAAGTGAAGTGGAAGTAAAAATTAAAGACGTTTTAAAAAATAAAAACAAAGTTTCCCCTGAAGATACCAATGCTTTTGGAAGTTTCAACCTCGGAAAGGAATTTAAAAAATTAACCGGATTTCTAGACGGAATGCAGCTTTTAACCATCATCGTAGGAACTTTAACAATTCTTGCCGGAGTAATTGCCATTTCAAATATCCTTCTGATTACCGTTAAGGAAAGAACCAAAGAAATCGGAATCAGAAGAGCACTAGGGGCTAAACCTTCAGAAGTCCGCAATCAGATTCTGCTTGAAAGCGTAGTAATTACGCTGTCCTCGGGTCTTTTAGGGTTTATTTTCGGAATACTTTTGCTGATGGGATTGGATTTGGCAACGCAAGGTCAGGACGAGTTTCCATTCTACAATCCAACTGTCAATTACGGAAACGTTTTTTCAGCCATGTCTGTAATGGTTTTCTTAGGCCTGATCATCGGAATGATTCCTGCGCAGAGAGCTGTGAAAATACGACCGATAGAGGCGTTGAGATCAGAGTAGGTTGTTAAAGAGTCAGGGTAAAAGTAAAAAAAACCGAAAGGAAGGAATAAGATAAAAGTAAAAAGAGCCAAGTGTGATCTGACGTTTTACGAAGTCTCTTCGAATAAATAATAATTCATGAAAGGACGATCTAAACAAACACAGGGTGAAACCCTGTAATTTGAAAAAGAAATTAACATAAACCCTGAATCGAAAATTAGACGTAGTCAAGGGGCGAAATCAAAGGAAGGGAGAAACCTAATTATATAATTATAAATTGTAGTTAATCACAATTCAATTTAAATAAAAATTAAAAAAAATAAACTATATATGAAAAAGAAGTTCAGCTGGAAGAAAGCGATCTACATCGTCCTCGGAATTATTTTCGCAGGCGTCCTTATCATGGGAATCAGATATCTGGTGAAATCAAATTCTAAGGAAAGTGTAACCTTTTTAACGAGAAAGCCTACCGTTCAGAATATGGATGATAAAGTAATGGCAACAGGGAAAATTGTTCCTAAGGAAGAAATCGAAATCAAACCCAATATTGCAGGCATTATCGATAAAATCTTGGTTGATGAAGGAGATAGGGTAGAAGCAGGTCAGCTGATTGCTACAGTAAAAATCATTCCTAATATTGCTGAGGTAAACAATGCTCAGCAGGAAGTGATGAATTCTCAGCTTCAGATCAGCAATGCAAAGATGAATGTTGAAAATATGCAAAAACAGTTTGCTATGCAGCAAAAACTGTTTAGTCAGGGAGTGATTTCAAAACAGGAATATTTAAATTCTCAGCAGCAGTTGTTTGCTCAACAACAGGGTTTGAAAAACGCCAATCAGCAGCTTCAGACTGCGCAAAAAAGATTACAGATTGTAAAGACAGGGGCAACTCCTGAATTGCAGGGGCTGGCAACGACTCAGATTCGTTCAAAAGCTTCAGGAACCGTTCTTGAAGTCCCTGTAAAAGTGGGAAGTCAGGTGATTGAAGCCAACTCTTTCAACGCAGGAACTACTATCTGTTCGATTGCGGATCTTAATTCATTGATTTTCCAAGGGGAAATTGATGAGGCGCAAGCCGGAAAACTGAAGCAGGGAATGGATATGAACATCGTGATCGGAGCGTTGCAGAATAAATCTTTCCCTGGAAGGCTGACGATGATCGCTCCAAAAGGAAAAGATACCAATGGAACCATAAAATTCCCGGTTGAAGGTGATGTTGATAATCCAAACAATGAGTACATCAGAGCAGGATTTTCAGCAAACGGAGAGATTGTGATGAGTTCTCAGAAAAACGCTTTGTTGTTGGATGAATCTTTGATTCAGTACGAAAAAGTCGGTGGCAAAGACAAGTCTTTTGTTGAGGTAAAACAGAAGGATGGGAAATTCAAAAAAGTCTTTGTAAAATTAGGAGCGAGTGACGGTATCAATGTTCAGATTCTATCAGGAATTGACAAAAATGCCGAAGTAAAAGTCTGGAATCCTTCTGATAAAGATAAAGAAGAATTAAAGGAGAAAGCGAAGAAATAGTTTTTTTAGTTTAATTTGAAAAGCAAAAGTCCCGGATATTCTGGGACTTTTTTTATTAAATACGTAAACCGGATAAATTATTTTCCTAAGTTTTCTTTAACCGAAACTCAGTTGAGAACTAGCTCAAAAACTTAATTTCTTTATCCTTAAATTTATTTTTCACCACCAATTTATTCATTGTTTTCAACATTTGTCGGCGAAGTTTGGCTAATTTTCTCACGTTTTTATCTTCGCTGTAATCAAAAATATTATCCTTGAAACTGAATGTGTCACCATCTTTGAACGTGATGTTATTTTTTTTCAACTCACGCTGTATCATAAGATTGGTCATGCTTTTTAGGATTAAATATTCAGATTTACCAAGAGATTTTAAAGAATTGAGCAATTGTTTTTTGTATTTTTTCTTTCCCATAATTCAGACTATTTTTTCCTTTTTAAGATTTGTTCAAATATATATTTTTCTTAAGAAACTTTTTAAAATTAGTCAAAATTTATTCTTCATTCTCTACAAAACACAATCTTAACGAATTTTAAGAATTCCCCTTACTGTGATTGAGAAGCAAATTTCTTTGAAATACCTTTTAAATGCTGAATGATTAATCAATTATAAATTAATGGGTTGATTGATAACGAATAATTCTCTGAAATTCCGTATTTTTGACACTCAAAATCTAAAAATCTAAAAGTAAATGGACATTATTTTTGACCTTATCGAAAAAGAAAGAGAAAGACAATCCCACGGATTAGAGCTGATTGCTTCAGAAAACTTTGTTTCTGAAAACGTAATGAAAGCCATGGGAAGTGTATTGACTAATAAATATGCAGAAGGATACCCCGGAAAAAGATATTACGGAGGTTGTGAAGTGGTAGATGAGGTTGAGACGTTGGCAATCGAAAGAGCAAAACAGCTTTTCGGGGTCGACTATGTAAATGTTCAGCCACATTCTGGTTCTCAGGCAAATGCTGCAATTTATCTGGCAGTTTTAAAACCGGGAGACAAAATCATGGGGATGGATCTTTCGATGGGTGGTCACCTTACTCACGGTTCTGCGGTGAATTTCTCAGGAATTCAGTATGATGTAGTTTCCTACGGGGTGCAGCAGGAGACAGGTTTGATTGATTATGATCAGATGAGAGAAGTGGCATTGAGAGAAAGACCCAAAATGTTAATTGCAGGATTTTCAGCATACTCAAGAGATTTAGATTATGCGAAATTCAGAGAAGTTGCAGACGAGATCGGCGCTACACTTTGGGCAGATATTGCACACCCTGCAGGTTTGGTAGCAAAAGGTCTTTTAAATAATCCATTCGAACATTGCCATGTAGTGACAACAACAACTCACAAGACTTTGAGAGGTCCAAGAGGGGGAATGATCATGATGGGGAAAGATTTTGAAAATACGTATGGACACAAAACTCCAAAAGGAGAAATCAAGCAGATGAGTCAGGTTTTAGACGGAGCAGTATTCCCGGGAATACAGGGTGGTCCTCTGGAGCACGTTATCGGTGCAAAAGCTGTAGCATTTGCTGAAGCGATTGATGATCAGTTCTTGACGTATGCTAAGCAGGTGCAATCTAATGCTCAGGCTTTATCCAAAGCAATGGTCGGGTTAGGTTTTGACATTGTAAGCGGTGGAACAGATAATCACCTAATGCTGGTTGACCTTAGAAATAAGGGCGTAAACGGAAAAGAAACTGAAAAAGCTTTGGTAAAAGCGGATATTACTTGTAATAAAAATATGGTTCCTTTTGATGATAAATCTCCGTTTACCACTTCTGGGATCAGATTGGGAACTGCAGCAATCACCACAAGAGGTCTTAAAGAAAATGATATGAATACAATCGCAGAGTTAATTTCTGAAGTGGTTGATAATATCAAAAACGAAGAAGTAATTTCTGGTGTAAGAAAAAAAGTAAACGGATTGATGGAAGGCAAAGCTTTGTTCAACTATTAATAGGCTTTTGGCAGGATCTTTCGCACTTAGAAAAGTTCAGTGAGAAAGGTTTTTGCTTTAAATAGATAATAAAGAGGCGCAAATTATTTTGCACCTCTTTTTTGCAAATTGTAATTTTGAACTATCAACTATCAACTATCAACTATCAACTATCAACTATCAACTATCAACTATCAACTATCAACTATCAACTATCAACTATCAACTATCAACCATGCAGCCGGAAAAAAAACTTTTCACTTTTGAAGAAACCAAACAGAAACTGGTTAATTATTGCGTATATCAGGATCGCTGTCATGCTGAAGTTGAGCAGAAAATGAGAGAATTTGTGTTGATTCCCGAGGCGAAGGAAGAAATTATTCTGTATTTGTTAAAAGAAAATTATCTGAATGAAGAACGGTTTACCCGAAGTTACATTCGTGGGAAATTTAATATCAAACATTGGGGGAAAACAAAAATCAAGATGCATCTGAAGCAGAAAGGCATTACAGAAAAGTTAATAACCCGTTGCTATGACGAAATTGATGAAGATGATTACATTAAAACAATCCAAAGGTTATACGAAAATTATGAATCTAGACTAACGGGTTTGAAAGATTATCAAAAAAAATCAAAAACGATTAAATATCTTTTAGGCAGAGGTTTTGAGTATGAGAATATTTTGCAGGTGCTTGATCATTAACACAAGAATTATTTAAGAAAGGTAAAACTTTACAACTGCCATTAGAAATTCTCATTCAGTTTATGCTAACTATCTCATTTTATATTGTACATCATTTTTAAGCTGTCATCTTGAGCCCATCAAACGAACTGTCATCCTAAGCCTGTCGAAGGAGGTGCCTGGGAAATTTTTTATTAAGTTCTAAGGCAAAGCTGATTTTTTTAGTAAAATAAGATTTCGGCGCAGTTTTTGCAATCAAAAATTTTCAGGAAAACTCATTTTTACAATAATCTTTATCATAATGAGAATTATGTGTAAATAAAGTGTAACTTTTTAATTATTGTAAATTATTGAGAAGCATATATTTACATGATGATAATATTAAATTTTGTTATCATAGTATACACATAATAATTCTCTGTGATAAGTCATTTTTTTATAAAAATAATATGATTACCTTTGCCAAATATAACAAAACACCAAAATGTTGAATGAAAAAGCTTAGTGACGCTTTTAATGCTCTCTATAATGGGGATAATATTCTAAAACTAACAGAATTAAGATATATCCCTAGATGGATAGTTATTATTATCGATATTTCCATTATTTTAATGTCAATATTTTTGTCGTATGTTTTTTTGGAAGAACTCCATGTACAGGTGAATTTTCCAGCTCATCGTTGGGAAAAAAGAATGTTTCTTATTGCGGTTAATCTGCTGTTTATGTTTGTTTTTAAGACCTATGCGGGGATTATCAGGCATTCTACTTTTTTTGATTTTTTTAAAATTATTCTTGCATCTGGAAGTACGTTGTTTACGTTGATTCTCATTAGCTTTTTATTTGAGATTTTTGCAGGTAAGCCATTGTATTTATATCCATCTCTTTTTCTTTACTTTTTCGTGTCTGTGTCAATGATGTTTTTTTTCAGAATGCTCATTAAGCAGGTTTTTAATCTTTTAATCGATTATAAAGGGTCTTCTTCAAAAACCAAGGTGGCGGTTGTTGGGGTGGGAGACGCTTCTGTGTCTTTGGCCAGAGCTATTCTTCATAATCCCAATTACCCGTATCGTTTAGCTGGGTTTCTTACAAAAAGGTCAGATTCTAATAAAGCGGTGTTGCTCGGACATAAAATTTATAATATCGATTATTTTTTTCATAACCCAAATATTATCAGCCAGTTTGATGCGGTATTGATTATTAAAGAGATCATGTCAAAACATGAGCTTGAAGAGTGGATGACCTTGGCATTAGATAATGGTTTAAAAGTACTGAAGGCTCCTACCGTAAGTAAGATGAGGGATTCTGATTTAGTGGGGGGGATTCGTCAGCTTCAGATTGAAGATTTACTGAACAGAAAACCTATTAAAATTGAGAATACAGATGTTATTATCAGACATGCTGAAAAAAATATTTTAGTAACGGGGGGTGCGGGTTCTATTGGAAGTGAAATTGTAAGGCAGGTGGCACAATTCAGCCCTTCTCTTATTGTTGTTTTAGATCAGGCAGAGTCTCCGTTGTATGAATTGGAACTGGAATTACTAGAGAAATTTCCGGAACAGAAATTCAAGTTTGTGCTTGCGGATATTTCCAATATTTACAGATTAGAAAAATTATTTGAGATCTATCAGTTTTCAATGGTGTACCATGCTGCTGCGTATAAGCATGTTCCCTTAATTGAAGAAAACCCACATGAAGCTATTTTTGTGAATGTTTTGGGAACAAGGAATGTGGCTTTGCTTTCAAAAAAATATAAGGTCAACAGGTTTGTTATGGTTTCTACAGATAAGGCTGTGAATCCTACCAATGTGATGGGAGCCTCAAAAAGAACCGCTGAATTATTCGTGCAGTCCTTGCAGAATTCTGAAGGGAATATCACGAAATTTATTACGACCCGTTTTGGGAATGTATTAGGATCCAATGGTTCGGTGATTCCTCATTTCAAAAAGCAGATAGAAAAAGGAGGTCCTGTTACGATTACCCATCCTGATATTATCAGATATTTCATGACGATTCCGGAAGCTTGTGAGCTGGTTCTTCAGGCGGGAACAATGGGAGGGGGTGGTGAGATCTATGTGTTTGATATGGGAGATCCTGTCAAGATTTTAGATTTAGCGAAGAGAATGATTAAATTGTCAGGTTTCACACCTGATTTGGATATTAAAATTAAATTCATAGGATTGCGTCCTGGTGAGAAGTTATATGAGGAATTGTTGAGCAATGATGCCAAAACAGTTCCTACACATCATGAGAAAATCATGATCTCTAAAGATCCTACGGTGATTTTTGAAGAGATTGAGGAATTATTCGCCCAAATTATCAAATCGGCGGTAAAACGCGATAAAGTGGAGGTGGTTACTTTATTGAAAAAGATTGTTCCTGAATTTATCAGCAACAATTCTGAATATGAAAGCTTAGATAAAAAGCAGTCAGACGGATCAGAAAATGTAAATTTAGAGGTACAGAATACTATAGAGTCAATGTCATCCTGAGTCTGTCGAAATGAATTGTCATCCTGAGCCTGTCGAAGGAACCGTCGGAAGAAATTAATTTTGGTGAAATGTAAACAGGCTCTTAAATAAAGCCCCTATAATTAAATTAAAAAAGAATATAAAACGAACAAATTTTGAAGAATAATAATCCTATTTTTGTGAAAAATTTATTAAGAATGAATTTAAAAAAATACTGCATATACGGAGTTCTGTCTTTAGCCGTATTCTCCTGTACACCTAGGCAGGAGATCAATTATATGACGGATATTGAAAACATAGCGTTAGATAATTCTATAAAAAACAGCAGGAGTACTTTACAGCCCGGTGATCAATTAATTATCATGGTAACGGCTAAAGATATGGACGTTGTACAGCCATTCAACCAAAATTACTCGTCAAGCGCCACGATTACTCAGTATTCTTCACCGAGTTCTAACAACCTTCCGCAACAAGTACCTGTTTCTGGACCCACATATATTGTAGATACAGACGGCAATATCACTTTCCCGCAAATTGGAATGGTGAGTACAAAAGAGGAAAATATTGAGAGTATGAAAATTAAATTGATTGATTTAATTTCTCAGTATGTAAAGAGCCCTGTAGTGGATGTAAAATTAGTCAACTTTAAGGTTTCAGTATTGGGCGAGGTTAATAGACCTGGAACGTACGTAATCCCTGATGGAGGGACAACATTATTGGGAGCATTAGGTTTGGCTGGAGATTCAACGCCTTTTGGGGTGAGAAGCAATGTGTTGATTGTTAGAAATATTGACGGACAAATTACGAAAGGAAGGGTAGATTTGTCAAGTGCTCAGTTTATCAATTCACCGTATTATTATCTGAAGCAAAATGATATCGTCTATGTGCAGCCTAATGCAAACAGAGAAAAATCAGCAAGAGTAGATCCAAATACAGGCTTGTACATTTCGGTAGCATCTGTAATTGCCTCATTGGTCATAGGAGTTCTGGCGCTTACAAAAAATTAATACTATCAATAATCATTTTTTATAGTGGATTATAACCAAACACAGGAAGAGACTCAAGAAGAATCTCTAAATATCAGAGAAATTTTAAAACCTTACATTCACCGTTGGTATTGGTTTATTGTAGGTGCAATTGCAGCAGTTATTATAGCATGGTTCTTTTTAAGATACAGTATTCCTGTATACAATACAGAGTCAACCTTACTGATAAAAGAAGTGAAGAAATCTTCTGCCGGTCAGCCTGAATTGTCTGTAATATCAGAATTGAGTGGTATCGGCGGGATGGGGACTAGTTCTGTCGATAATGAAATAGAAATCTTAAAATCTAAAAAATTGATGCTTTCTGTAGTAAAAGAGAAAGCATTGGAAACCAATATTTACTCTAAGGGAAAAATAAAAGAAACAGAATTATATAAAGATACATCTCCCTTTCTTGTAAGAATAATAAGTGAAAACATAAAAGCCAAATATCCAAAAAAGGAAGTTTTGGCTAAGGTAAATGGAAATAAAATAGTCGTAAAATCGGAGGATTTTCACAACAATATAGAGACCGAGTTTAATAAATCTGTAACAATGCCTTTTGGTGTCATCATGTTTCAGAAGAATGTTGACTATAAAACAAATATTAGAAACAAAGAAGGCAGTGAGTTTAGATTGCAGTTTATGTCTGGGATGGACAGAGCCAGATATTATTTGACTAAACTCAATGTAAGTTTAGTGCAGAAAGAAGCTACGGTTCTTAAAATAACAATGAATGATCCGGTTCCGGAAAAAGCAGTGGATATTATCAACGGATTGGCAGTAAATTATAACCGGGAAGCTATTCTAGACAAAAATTCTGAGGCACAGAAAACAGCTAGTTTTATTGATGAAAGAATTAGGCTGATCAGCAAAGAACTTGGAACAGTAGAGACAGAGAAGGAAGACTTTAAGCTTCGAAATAATATTGCGGATATTCAGACAGAAGCAGAATTGTCTTTGCAAACTGTAATGAGTGGTCGCCAAAAGCAATTGGAAAATGAGTCCCAGCTTGAATTGGTAAATGGTTTGTTGAATTCGGTAACCCGACAGGGAACATACCAGGTTTTACCACTTAATGTAGGACTCTCAGATCCTGGAATTGTTTCTAATATTGCCACGTATAACCAGTTGGTGATTGATAGAAACAGGTTACTCGAGAGTTCAACCATAGCAAACCCTGTTGTTCAGAATATAAGCAGTCAGATTAACAGCATGAGAAGTTCTGTTATTCAAAGTCTGCAGAAAAGTAGATCTGCATTACAAATTTCAAAAAGTATAATTCTGAGCGAACAAAACAGATTATCTGGAAGAATATCGAAAATTCCTGTACAGGAAAAATTGTTCAGAAGTATTGAAAGACAGCAGAATATTAAAGAGCAGCTATATCTTTTATTATTACAAAAGCGCGAGGAAGCCGCAATTTCATTAGCTATTGCGGCTCCTAAAGCAAGAATTGTGGATGATGCTTTGACCAATCCTGTTCCTGTTTCTCCAAAAAAAATGATTATATATCTAGGAGCCCTTCTTGTTGGATTGTTAATTCCTTTTGTTATCATTTATCTTTTAGAACTATTCAACAATAAAATTAAGAGTAAGCAAGACTTAGAAAATCTTCTTAGTGGTGCTGCTGTTCTGGGAGAGCTTCCATCCTTGGAAAAAGGAGAGCCTGAAATTGTACAGCTTAATGATTTATCACCTTTAGCAGAATCGTTCAGAATTTTAATTACCAATATAAATTTTATGTTGCCTAAGAACAAAAAGGGACATGTTGTTTTTGTGACTTCTACAGTGAAGGGAGAAGGGAAAACGTTTACTTCAGTAAATTTGGCGTTGACATTGGCTACTCCTCGAAAAAAAGTGGTGATTATCGGCTCCGATATTCGTAATCCCCAATTACAAAGATATAATGAGGGTAGAAGAGGCTTAGTTGGTCTTTCAGAATTTATGTACGATGACGAGCTGGAGCTATCTGACATCCTACATCCGACTTCGTTTAATCCATTTTGCGATGTGATTTATTCGGGTGCAATTACACCCAATCCTACAGAATTGCTGTCAAATGGAAGATATCATGAATTGATCGAAAGTCTTAAACCTTTATACGATTATATTATTCTAGATACAGCTCCACTAATGTTGGTGACAGATTCTTTCTTATTCTCAGATGTTGCTGATGTAACGGTTTATGTGACCAGATCAGGATATACAGAAAAAGAATTGATCAGCTTTATCAACAAGCAAATTAGAGAAAAGAAAATTAAAAATGTAGGTTTGGTGTTGAACGATGTTAGTAAAATGAACAGTGGATACGGATACGGCTATAAATATGGATATGGTTATGGTGTAGATTCTAAAAAATCATGGTGGAGAAAAATGCTTAAATCATAAATAATGAATAAAATTTTAATTACTGGCGGTGCAGGATTTATAGGTTCAAATCTTACAGAATATTTTTTAAATAAAGGATATAATGTTGTTTGTCTAGATAATTTTGCTACGGGACATCGTCACAATGTAGAATCATTTCTTACAAATCAGTGTTATCAGCTAATAGAAGGGGATATTCGTGATTTTTCAACCTGTCAAAAAGCGGTGGAGGGAGTAGATTATATATTGCACCAAGCAGCTTTAGGATCTGTTCCTCGTTCCATAAAAGATCCAATAACCAGCAATGATGTAAATGTATCTGGTTTTTTAAATATGTTGATTGCTGCAAGGGATGCAAATGTAAAGCGTTTTGTATATGCAGCATCTTCTTCTACCTATGGTGATTCAGAATCTTTACCAAAAGTGGAAGAAGTAATTGGAAAACCATTATCTCCTTACGCAATTACAAAATATGTAAATGAATTGTATGCAGATATTTTTAGTAAAACCTATGGTTTATCTTGCATAGGTCTGAGATATTTCAATGTATTTGGTCGCCGACAAGACCCTAACGGAGCTTATGCTGCGGTCATTCCTTTATTTGTGAAACAATTAATGAGCTATGAACCTCTTACCATTAACGGGACAGGGGATTATTCGCGTGACTTTACTTATATTGACAATGTCATTCAGATGAACGAATTAGCAATGCTTACTAACAACCAAAATGCCGTCAATACTGTATACAATACAGCTGTAGGAGATCGGACGACCTTGAACAAACTTGTAAGTTATCTAAAAAAACACCTTAGTAAATTTGATGAAAAGATAGCCGATGTAAATGTAATACACGGTCCCAATCGTGTAGGGGACATACCGCACTCTTTGGCATCTATTGATAAAGCGAAAACATTGTTGGAATATAAACCTTCACATGATATTGATAGAGGCTTAAAAGAAGCCGTAAAGTGGTATTGGAAAAATTTACAATAATGCAGTTTAGATACGATATTCAAGGTCTAAGAGCGATTGCTGTACTATTAGTATTTATTTTCCACTTAAATTCGGGTTATTTATCTGGAGGATTTGTGGGAGTAGATATCTTTTTTGTGATTTCTGGATATCTCGTATCTGGTATAATATTGTATAAAATTAAACACTCGACATTTAATTTTATTGATTTCTATGTTGGCAGAATTAAAAGGTTGATTCCTGTTTATGCATTTTTTCTATTATTTGTTATAACAACAGGTACTTTAGTTTATCTAAATATTGATATGAATTCGTTGAGGATGAATTTGTTTTGGTCATCAATTTTTGGATCCAATCAATATTTGGCTACTCAAGATAATTATTTCGGAGCAAAAAGCAGTGAAAATCCATTCCTTCATACATGGACACTATCAATTGAAATGCAATTTTATCTGCTATTACCAATTTATCTATATATAGTAAAAAAGGAATATCTGTTTAAACTAACGTTATTTATTATCATAATGTTAACTATGTATTCTTATTATAACATACATTTCTTAGGTAATAAACAAATAATATATTTTTCATTAATCGCTAGAATTCCTGAATTTTTAATTGGATTAATATTTGGAATGAAAGAAACTAAAATTAATAATTTCTTCAGTGAGAAAATTAAAAGTTTTATCACAATAGTAAGTTTAATATTAATTTTAATTTCAAGTGTAGTTTATTCGGAAAATTCAGAATTTCCAGGCTTGATGATGCTTGTTCCTTGTCTAGCAACAGGGTTTTTATTAATATTTAAGGATGGTTTTTTAAATGCGAAAATTTTAACTAATAAGATTTTAGTTCATATAGGTCAAATATCTTACTCAATTTATTTATGGCACTGGGCTATAATGGCATTCATAAGATATTATAACAGTGAATATCAATTTAATATTAAGGAAACTATTTTCATTATAATACTAACATATGTCTTATCATTAACTTCCTATAAATTTATTGAAGAAAAATATAAAAATTTATCCAAGAGAAACCTTTTTATTAATAGTTGTATTTTAGGAATTTTATTGTTCGTTTTATTTAAATATTCAAATCCGGTTAACGAAAAATTATATAATCTTTCAGATAATATCACAAAACCTACATTTGGAATAAAATCGCATGCAGAAACTTTTACAGGTCTAGAGTTTTTTGGTGACATTGATAAAGCAAATGATTCTATTTTGTTAATAGGCGATAGCCATGCTTTAGTATATAAGGGGATTCTAGATGAAATAGGAAAGAATAAGAGATTTAATTTTCTAACAGTAACAAATAATGTTTATCCAAATATTCCAGGAATAAACAGAAAGGATTTTAAAAGTAATAGCTCCTATGCTAATTATTTAGAATTAACAGAAAAAGCAGAAAATGCAATAAAAAAATCTAAATTTATTATTATTTCTTCAGTATGGTCTGATACAATTAGTTCATTGCCTGAGGCATTTAAATATTTTGTAAATAAGGTACCAAAAGAAAAGAAAATAATAATACTTTCTGACTTTCCAATTTTAGATAAGAATCCTGTTAAAGTTAATAGAGGGATAATTCGTGACAATAATAAGGACAATGATTATTCAATAAAAATAAATTCTTTGCCACATTATATCACTAAATTATTAAAAGAAAATAATAATGTTTATTTATTACATATAAAATATGAAGATGTAATAAAAGATATTCCTTTTAACAATGATACCATAATGTATTATGATGCGGGTCATTTAAATTATTATGGCTCTAAAGTAGTAGCTTCAGAAATTAAAGATGATTTTTATAAGAAATTAAAGACAATAGTGTATGAATAAAAATTTTAAAATTGCAGTAATTGGTTTAGGATATGTAGGTTTACCTCTAGCCCGACTATTTGCAACCAAATATCCGGTAATTGGTTTTGACATTAATAAAAAACGTATTGAAGAATTAAATCAGGGAACTGATCATACACGAGAGGTGTCTAATAATGTTTTACAGTCAGTCCTCGTAAAAGAAAATCCTTTTAATGTAACAGAATTACAAGATCACGATTCTATAGGGCTATTCTGTTCTTCAAATTTAGACGACATTAAAGATGCCAATGTCTATGTGGTCACAGTTCCAACACCAGTAGATAAACATAATCGACCAGATTTAACACCCTTGTATAGGTCTTCAGAGACTGTAGGTAAAGTTCTATCACAAGGTGATATTGTAATTTATGAATCTACAGTATTTCCCGGTGCAACAGAAGAAGAATGCATTCCAGTGTTGGAAAGTGTTTCTGGAATGAAGTTTAATCTGGATTTTTTTGCAGGATATTCTCCCGAACGTATTAATCCTGGGGATAAAGAACATACTGTAGAAAAAATTTTAAAGGTAACCTCAGGTTCTACAGAAGAAATTGGAAAAATAGTTGATGCATTATACAGTTCTGTCATAACAGCAGGGACACATTTAGCACCTACTATCAGAGTCGCAGAAGCAGCAAAAGTTATTGAAAACTCACAGCGTGATATCAATATTGCATTTGTAAACGAATTGGCTAAAATCTTTAATTTATTGGGTATCGATACTCATGCGGTTTTGGAAGCAGCCGGAACTAAATGGAACTTTTTACCATTCAAACCAGGATTAGTCGGAGGACATTGTATCGGCGTTGATCCTTATTATTTAGCGCAAAAAGCCCAAGAATATGGCTATCATCCTGAAATAATTTTAGCAGGACGAAGAATGAATGATTCAATGGGACAATATGTTGCGAGCGAAGTTGTTAAACTCATGCTAAAACATGATCTAAAAGTTAAAAATTCCAAAGTGTTAATGCTTGGATTTACTTTTAAAGAAAATTGTCCAGATGTAAGAAATACAAAAGTGGTGGACGTTGTGAAAAGTCTGGAAGAATACGAAACTCAAGTAACGATTTTTGATCCTTGGGCAAATCCTGAAGAGGTTAAGCATGAATATGGTTTAACGACATTTACCGACCTTCCCGATGAAAAATTTGATGCTATTGTTTTCGCAGTTTCTCATAATGAATTTAAGAATTTAGATTTAACTGAAATTTTAAGTGAAAATGGAATTGTTTACGACGTGAAAGGGACGGTGACAAATTATGCTAAACGTAATAGACTCTAAATAAATATTTTTATGGATGATTATGATAAGAATAAAATTATTGTCTTATATGATTCTATAACGTATTTTCGGCAAAATTTTAAAAAGAAAGGAGTTTCCGTTTGTGATAGCTTTAAAAAAGTTAATAAAGTTGGTAAAGTTTTCAGAAAATTTTCTGAGTTTACTACAATAGGAAGGAATTACTGGTTTGGAAATTGGAAAAACAAGCTCGAACACATAAATACAGTTATTGTTTTCGCCGAAAACCGTATTGATCATTTGATATATATAAAAAAAAAATATCCTAAAATTCGGATTATTTTATGGTATTGGAATCCTGTGTTTAGATGTATCCATCCAGACAAAATACCCGAAGGATTGTGTGAAAAGTGGTCTTTTGATTTTGATGATTGTAAAAAGTATAACCTACATTATAATAATCAGTTTTATTTTGACAACATTGAGCTCGATAAAAAACAATTGATTTATGATGGATTTTTCTTGGGAAATAATAAAGGAAGAAGGAATTATTTAAATGATATTAAATGTATTTTTACAGATAATAAGCTTGTTAGTAGTTTTTATATTATTCCTGATGAAGGAGAAAGTAATGTTGAACAGTTTATTCCTATATCATATGAAGACTATTTAAATAGATTTGTATCTTCTACAAAGGGATTGATTGATGTTCAACCAACAGGACAATCAGGCCTTACCTTACGACCTCTTGAAGCAATTTTTTTCAAGAAGAAACTTATTACAAATGATAAAAAAATTAAGAATTATGATTTTTATCATTCTTCAAATATTTATATTTTAGGTATTGATGACAACAAATCTCTTGTAGATTTCATGAATAAGAAATACGAGAATATAAATACAGAAATCATCAAAAAATATGATGTTTCCAACTGGTTAAATAATTTTTATTTAAAATAATATATTAAGATGAATTTCCTTAAAGCTTTATCATATGTTTTCGGATATAGGTTTTTCAAAAAAATATCAATTATAGTTGATAGATTATTTTCGTATTCTTTAAATCGAGGACTCAAGAAAGTTGATGGTTACGCGTTATTTCAGTTTCCATCTCGCGTAGAGGGAACGGAATTTATTGAAATTGGGAAAGATTTTCAAAGTGGTAAAAATCTTCGTTTGCAAGCAATAAACGTTTATAAAAAATTTCGCTTTAATCCAGAAATCAAGATAGGAAATAATGTTACTATTAATCCTAACTGTCAGATTTCAGCCATTAATAGTATTAAAATAGGAAATGATGTTTTAATAGCGAGTTATGTTTTTATTTCAGATCATTCGCATGGGAAACATGATTTTAGCGATATTTCGGTAAAGCCAATTGAGAGAATTTTAGATTCAAAAGGAGGCATAGTTATCGGGGATAATACTTGGATTGGGCAGGGAGTATCTATTTTATCTAATGTAAAAATCGGAAAAAATGTTATTATAGGGGCAAATTCTGTGATTGTGAAGGATATCCCAGATAATGCCATCGTTGTGGGAGTGCCAGGAAAAGTCATTAAATTTACATAAGATGAAAGATTTTTTAAAAGCTTTTTTATCTTTTGGACTGGCAACTTCTATTGAGAAATTAATAGGGTTTATCATCTTGCCAATATATACCCGCTACTTTAATAGCGTAGATTATGGTATTATTGATATGATTGGTACTTTTCTTGCGGTCTTATCGATATTTGGGCTATTGCAATTCGAAACTTCATTACAACGATATTATTATCAAAGTAATATTGTCAGAAAAAAGCTGTTGGTTTCTGCAATTTATTTTTGGGTGATTTGTTTTTCTTTAATTATGGGGCTTGTAATATACATAGCAGCTCCTTTTATGTCTTTATATTTTTTTAAATCAAAAGAGTATATGTGGATGATAAGAACACTATCTTTTCAATTATTACTTACAAATTTAAGCATACTTGGTCTTATTGTTTTACGTTTCGAAAAAGAGAATGCAAAATTTCTGTTTGTTATTCTTGTTAAAGTTTTGTTTTCTTTATTATCTGTTTACTTGCTTGTTATCAAATTCAAAATCGGAATGATGGGGGTATTTTATGCTCAAGTTTTTTCTCTTCTTTTTTCTACGATTTTAGTAACCTTTTTTGTACGTAGATTTTTTGTCTTTCGATTATCACAAACATTTACTAAGAAAAGTATAAGATATTCGTTACCACAAATTCCTGCCAGGATAGGTAGTGTGCTTTTAGGGAATGCGAATAGATTTTTTATGCTAGGTTATCTATCATTGGCGGCGATAGGTATATATTCTGTATCGCTGAAGCTCGCATCGTCAATTCAGCTCGTTAATAGTGCGTTTATAATGGCTTGGACTCCTTTCTTATATACTCAGTTCAAGAAAGAGAATAATAAAATAATTTTTTCGAATGTATTCCCTTTGATTTGCGGCGTTACTTTTTTGTTTGTTTGTTTGCTGAGTTTATTTTCTAAAGAAATAGTAATATTATTAACCACAGAGGATTTTTATAGTTCATATAAATATGTAGGTGGGTTAACACTTTTTTTCTCATTATATATTATTAAAGAAACGGTAGATATAGGGCCGCGGATTATGGAAAAAACCAAATTTTTGACTTATACATTTGCATTGTCATTAATTGTAAATTTGCTTTCACTTTATTTTTTTATTAGGATTTACGAACTGGAAGGGGTGATTTTTTCAATGATTATTACCAATTTGTTTCTAGTGATTATATCTTGGATTGTTTCGAATAAACTTTATTATATTCCTTTTAATCCTTATACTTTTATATTATTACTATTTCCTGCACTTAGTTTAGTCATAACTATTATGTATGTTGATATTAATCTTGGTTATAGAAGTACAATAGGTTTTTTATGTGTAATCTTCTACTCTGGTCTCTTGTACAGGTTTTATAGAAATTTTATCGTGATCATAAATAAACAAGAATGATATATATTGTTATTTTGATACTTTTAACAGTATTTACATTGATTTTTGATTTTAGAAAAATTAAAATTAAAGACAATAGTATCTACTATTTTTTGCTTTTTATTTTTATCCTTATTTCAGGGCTTCGGTGGAAAGTAGGAGGTGATACAATTGCTTATCAATCTGTATTTAAAGGTATTCCAACCCTCAAAGGTTTGGTGAACGATTTTTCTAACTCTAATTACACTTTTGAGCCTTTATTCACCATTTCATTATCTATAGTCAAAACCTTTACTGATGAGTTTTGGGTATTTCAAATAATTCATGCCGTTTTTGTAAATACCATTATTTTTAGATTTATCAAAAAATACTGCGAATATAAATTCTTTGCTTTACTACTGTACTTTTTCTTGTATTTTGTGTATTTTAATATGGAAATCTTACGCGAATCAATTGCAGTATCAATTTTTTTATTAATGTATCCTTTAATGGAAAAAAAGAAATTAAAAAAATATTATGTCCTTAATATTATAGCCATACTATTTCATTATTCCTCAATTATTTTATTAGTATTTCCTTTGTTAAATAAGATCAAATTAACACCAAAAAGTGTTGTTCTGCTTATATGCATTGTTTTGGCGTTATCAGGAATATTCATTTTTGTACCAGAAGCCATTCAAGCTTTCTTGTTCACAGAATCGTTATCAAATAAATTTAATGTATATTCGATAATGACCGCAAATATTAATGGGACAATTCTCAATACTTTATTATTTATAATTTTACCTGCTTATGTGATAAAACTTAATAAGAAAAATATTAATCGAAAGTTTGACAATTTAGTATTTGCCTATTTTCTTATCGCTGCCATTTTTGTTTTGATAGCAGGGTTTGGAAGATTCCTGAATTATTTTGGAATATTTATGATTATATATTTTACAAATACTCTTAGTAATTTAAATAGAATTTATCGCTTTAATTTTAAGAGATTCGGGTTTGTAATGCTTTCACTTACAATTATTTGTTATTATAAAGTATCTTATTATTTAATATCTTATGATCATTTGGTAAAAGATTCTCATAAGTATAATATGTATTATCCTTATTACTCAGTATTTAATCCTGTAGAAGATAAAGATAGAGAAACATTATATTTTGACTCGATGTGGGAATCTTTTAATAAAGAAAAGTAAAATGAATAAACTATTACTTAAGTTAAAACTTTTATTATTATTATTTATAATAAGCAATGGAAGCGCCCAAAATTTTGGGGATAAGAATATCCCAGAAATTGTTTTAAAAACATATCTTTCCCAACGCGCTGCTAATACAGTGAAATTTCAGGTTAATGCTTCCGCTAAGGATATTACAGCATATTTACCCAAAAGACATTCTGAGAGAGGGGATATAGACTATACGGATTATATACAAAAAGGGATTGATAATCATAGTATTGTACTTCTTCCCAATTTCCCTATCGCTGTAAATGTTAAAGGAATTAAATTAAAAAGTAATTCCACGGTTATTTTTCAGAGCAATACCGTACTTAAAATTTTACCAAATAACCAAAATACCTACCATATTCTTCTTATTGATGGTATAAAGAACGTAGATATTTTTAATGCTAACATTGAAGGTGATAGAAATGAACATCTCGATAATAAGGGTGAATGGGGAATGGGAGTGTGGATTAAACATAGTGAAAACATCAACTTATTTTCGCCAAAGATTTCCAATTGTTGGGGCGATGGGATCTACATAGGCAATCAGCATAAAATTACGTCCAAAAATATACTCATAGATAATGCATTTATTAATAGTAATAGAAGAAATGGAATATCTATTATAACTGGAAAAAATATTACAATAAAAAACTCAATAGTATCCAATACCCATGGAACAGAACCACAGGCAGGTATAGATATTGAACCGAATACCAATAATGATGAACTAGACAATATTATTATAGAAAATCTATATACTTTTAACAATGCAAATAGAGGTTTATTAATGGTTTTTGATAATTTAATTGGTGATAACGAAAAAAACATTAATATTCTCGTCAATAAACATAAGGATTACGGTTCAGGAATAGCTCTAGAATTTTATGTTGACCGAGGTTATAAGAAAATACTTGATAATAAATTAACGGGTAGTATTATAATGAAAGGATTAAATTATAAAAATAATTCAAAATTTCCTATAGCCACCAACTCTGGTAAAAAAAGTAAAATCACATTAAAAATGGGGGATGTAGTTATCGCTAACAAACAAAACAAAGAAAATATATTAACCTCTATAAAAAAGAAAGAAATTTCAGATTCTTTCAAAAGCGGTAAAAAATTAATTCTAACCAATAGCTTATGAATATTATTTTTTTAGAAGCAGTTCAAGACTATGGTGGTGCAAGAATCAGTACTGTAGAACTTGCTCAAAGGCTATCCGAAAAGCATAATGTTAAAATGCTTGATTTTTATGGCTCATGCAAAGCCTTTGTTGAAGATATTGAAATTAGAAATATTAGTCTTGAAGTAATTGAGCAAAGAGATAAACCATATATTATTAATACATCAAAATCTTTACCTCTTAAGTTGATCAATTATTTTTTATTTGTACCACATTGGTGGAAGATGCGAAAGGAAACAATTAAAAGGATTAAAAGATTAGAACCTGATTTTGTTATAATTAATAATTTCAAAGTGCTCTCAGCTTTAATGTTTTTTCCTGCAAAGAACTTCAAAACTTTATTTTTTGCCAGAGGTTGGTTTATTCCTGCTCAAATCTCAACGATTGAAAGTAAAATGCTTAAAAAATGGATTGACAATTATTTATGTGTTTCTCAGGCAACAAAAAATGCCTTGTTTGCCGGAGGGTTTGCTTCTTTAGAAAATCTATATGTGGTTCCTAATGCCATTAATGAGACTAAAATATCTAAAGAAAAAGCAAAAATATCCAAAGGGCCAAACACTACAGTAATCCTCCATGCCGGAGGTTTTCTTAAAGATAAAGGACAATTAGTTTCGCTCGAAGCTGCTAAGATTTTAAAAGAAAGAGGTGTAGATTTTAAATTACTTTTAGTCGGAATAATTTACAAAGGGGGTGAATCGGAAATTTTTTATAATCAAGTGAAACAAATAATTGCGAGAGATAATTTAGAAAATTACGTGGAAATAGTTCTAAACAAGCCTAATGTAATTTCGTATTTTAATACAGCAGATATACTAATTCATCCATCTGAGACAGAAGGATTACCACGCGTAATAATGGAAGCAATGATTCTTAAAAAGCCTGTTATTGCAAATGCAGTGGGCGGAGTAACCGATTATATTTTAAATGGATTCACTGGATTTTTGCCTCATCACAATTCAAGTTTAGAGTATGTGAAATATATTGAAGCATTAATTAATAATAAAGAGTTATATGAACAAATTTCTAGCAACGCTTATAATTTAGTAAGTGAAACATATACAGAACAAAATCAATTGGAATCTTTGTTTAGGGTTTTTGAAAGTTGAAAGTATACTGTAAATAACTTCTAATAATTGGTAATTAAATTTTAGTATGATTGAGAACTTTCACACATAACTATATAACATGAACAAAAATTTAAATACATACTTCAAAAGAATTACTTCTTCTGGAAACTTTATACCGGAAATTGACGGTTTACGCTTTATTGCAATATTAAGTGTTGTAATTTTTCATCTTTTTTTGTTTATCACAAACAAAGATTATCATTTATATGATGATAATACAGACTATTTTTTATTAAAAAAAATTGCTTCACATGGAAAACTAGGTGTACCTCTATTTTTCATTATTAGTGGTTTTATTTTAGGTTTACCTTTTGCAAAATTCTATATCATAAATGGCAATCCAATAAATATAAAATCTTACTTTTCAAGGCGACTAACCAGATTGGAACCTCCTTATATCTTAGTTATGTTTTTATTATTTATTGGTTCAGTATATGTCGTGCGAAATTTAGAGTTTGCAGAGGCTTTTAAAAGTCTACTAGCCTCTTTGTCATATACACACAATTTCTTTTATCCTGGCGAATATCCCTTACTTAATGTATCTGCGTGGAGTTTAGAAATAGAAGTTCAGTTTTATATTTTAGCTCCCTTACTTGCATTGTTTTTTTCTATTAAAAAAGTGTCAATAAGGAGGCTTTCAATGATATCTTTAATAATTGTTTTAATTGTTTTTAATCATTATTGTCGATTATCTTTCTTATCACTTCTCAATTATCTTCATTATTTTTTAATAGGCTTTTTGCTTGTAGATATTTTTTTGATGGAAAAAAATATTTTGCCAAAAACAAAATTTGACAAAATAATATCTCTTTTGCTTTTTGTGTCTATTTGGCTTTTTGAATCTAGTGACTTTAATAGTTCTATAGCATTAGGGTGGGAATTTCTTCAGGTTTTGCTAATTTTCTTGTTTTATTATTATGTACTGATTCATAATGTATTTAAATTTCTACGGAATCCAATAGTTACAAATATAGGAGGAATGTGTTATTCTATCTATTTACTACATTATGCAATTATTAGTATGTTTGGAAATCAATTGTTTAAATACCAAATTTCAGGCTACTCATTTTTAAATGTAGGTTTTTATATTTTGATATTGATAATTTTTATATTATTAATATCTAGTGTTTTCTATCTTTTAGTTGAAAAACCTTGTATGAATAAAAATTGGCTTCTTGATTTAAAAGATAAGATAATAAAGGCGAAAGCAGTAAAAACATAAGAAAAGTTTTTTTGAAAGTTAATTTAATAATTTTAAAAAGATATCTAATGACAACAGTGTCAGTTGTAATCCCGATGTATAATTCAGAAAAGTCGATTTTAAAAACTTTAGAATCTGTGTTTTCTCAAACTTTTTTACCTTCAGAAATTATTGTTGTAAATGATGGAAGTACTGATAATTCTAACATGCTAGTAGAAGAATTTATTAGTACAAATACGGAAATTAGAATTAAATTAATAAATAAGTCTAATGGAGGTGTTTCGAGCGCTCGAAATAAAGGAATAGAGAATGCTTCTTCCGAGTGGATTGCTCTTTTGGATTCAGATGACGAGTGGTTGCCCAATAAGTTGGAAAGACAGGTGAAGATTTTAAAAGAAAACACACATATTGAATTTTTAGGAACAAATCGTAATGGAGAATATTTTAATAAGGTTCTTTGGAAAAAGTTAGGTCATCTAACAAGAATTTCTCCAAAATTATTATTGGTAAAGTTTTTGTTTGTTGTTCCGACAATTATTTTCAAAAAGAAAATCGTAGATAGTATTGGTTATTTTGATGAATCGCAGAAGTTTGCAGAAGAAGGGAATTATTTCATACGAATTGCTCAAAAACACAATTGTTATTTATTAAATGAAAGTTTGGTAATAACAGGAGGAGGAAAAGCTCATTTCGGACATTCAGGTCTTTCTGGAAATTTAAAAGGAATGGAATTAGGAGAACTTAAAAATATTAAAGATGCATTACAATTAAAAATAATAAATTCTTTAGAATATATTGTTTTGGTTGTTTTTTCTTTAATTAAGTATTTTAGAAGAATATTAATTGTTAAAATAAGATAAATATGTTGGAAAAATATGGTTTAATCAGTATTTGTCAGTTAATAATTTTTAAAATTAGAACTTATTTTATATTTTCAAATGCAAGATTAATAAGATTTCCTTTTAGATTAAGAGGTAAGAAATTCATTAGTGTAGACGATAACTTCACAACAGGTTATAATTGCAGAATTGATGCTTTTTCGCTAACCGGAAATAAAAAAACACTTATTAGAATAGGAAAGAATGTTCAAATAAACGATGATGTTCATATAGCTGCTGTGGAAAGTATTTATATTGGAGACGATGTCTTGATTGCAAGTAAAGTCTATATTTCAGATCATAATCATGGAAGCTATAAAGGAAAATTTCACGATTCACCAACAACACCACCGAATTCACGAAAAATATATAGTGATCCGGTAAGAATTGAAAGAAATGTATGGTTGGGAGAGTTTGTTTGCGTTTTACAAGGAGTGACCATTGGAGAAGGTTCAATTATCGGAGCAATGAGTGTAGTAAGCAAAAATATTCCGGCGCACTGTATAGCGGTTGGCTCACCCGCTAAAGTGATAAAAGTATATGATTTTAATTTAGATCAATGGATAAATGTTAATAGATAATGGAAAAATATATAAATAAAGTTACTGCATCCATAGTTTTATATAATACAGATAAAAAAGAATTAGAAAGAATAGTAAAAAATTTATTTGATAATTATAAGTCACTAATTCTATATTTAATAGATAATTCTCCAACAGATGTTTTAAAGATGCAGTTTGAACGTGAAAATATTATTTATATTTTTAATCCGTCGAATCCTGGTTTTGGAGCAGCACATAATATAGCTTTAAAAGAAGCACTTCTTATAGGTTCAGAATATCATTTGGTTGTAAATCCGGATACTTATTTTAATGAAGATATTATTTCCCCTATGATTGAATATATGCAACAAAATCCTGATGTAGGAATGATGATGCCTCGTATTTTAAATGAAGATGGTACAATACAAAATCTTCCCAAATTGCTTCCATCTCCCTATAGTGTTTTAATGCGAAAATTAAAAAAACCTACTACAATATATAAACGTTTTATAAATAATTATGAGCTCCGCTTTATCGATGAGAATCTTATTTATAATGCGCCAATTCTTTCGGGTTGTTTTACAATTATAAAAATGAGGGTACTACAGGAATTGGGCTGCTATGATGATAAATTTTTTATGTATTTTGAAGATTGGGACTTGTCTAGAAGAATTCATCGACATTATAAAACCATTTATTTCCCAAAAGTATCTGTATATCACGGTTATCATTCAGGTGCAAATAAGAGTAGAAAATTATTTAAAATCTTTATAAATTCAGCAATTACATATTTTAATAAATGGGGATGGTTCTCTGATAGGGAGAGAGCTTTAATCAACAAAGAGACATTGAAACAATTTTTGTGAAACAAATGCTTATTTTTTATTAGTTGTACACCTCGATTCAAGCTCAGTGTATTTCAAAAAAAATATAACGATCTATAATAAATAAACTAGAATTTTTTTAGTTTTTGAACAATTCAAATCTACTCACTAGGAATTAATATAAGTAATTATAGATGGCCAAATTGATGTTATTCTCAAAATGGTATATTGTTTTTTGAATATTTAAACGCTAAAAAGTGTAAATATTTGTTTGGGTTATTAGTTTATTTAAGACATATTACAAAAACAGTAAAACCTCATATTACTTTTATAATTCTAATTTATCAAATATTAAATTAAAGAAATTTGATCAAACTTTACAAGCTGAATTCAATTCCTATAATATCAAATGAAAATACTTATAACCGGTTCATCCGGATTCGTCGGGAAAAACCTTTCTGCCTTTTTTCAAAATAAAGGGTTAGAAATTGTACCTATATCTTTGAGAAATGATGGATGGAAAAATAATTTTCAAAAAAATTGTGGGGTTATTATTCATCTTGCAGGGAAAGCCCATGATACAGAAAATACTTCAGCGGAAGAGGAATATTTTAAAATAAACAGAGATTTAACCATTAAGATTTTTGAAGAGTTTTTAAATTCAAATAGTAAAGATTTTTTTTATTTTAGTTCTGTAAAAGCGACTGCGGATACTATTGATGGTACTTTGAATGAAGATCATTATTCAAATCCTAAAACACCCTATGGAAAGTCAAAATTAGAAGCTGAAAAGCATTTACTATCACAGGAATTACCTGAAAATAAAAGACTTTTCATCATTCGGCCATGCATGATTCACGGTCCTGGTAATAAAGGAAATCTTAATCTTCTGTATAAAATTGTTGAGAAAGGTCTGCCTTGGCCTTTGGCAGCATTTGAAAATAAAAGATCTTTTTTAAGTATTGATAATCTAAATTTTTTAATTAATCAGATGATGGTTCAAGAAGATTTGCCATCTGGAATCTATAACTTTGCAGATGACGAGGCAATTTCTACAAATGAATTAATCTCAACTGTAAACGTAGCGCTGGGAAAAGAGGCTAGATTGTGGAATATTTCTAAGAATTGGATTGAAAAAATTGCGGTTTTTGGAGATAAGTTACACTTACCTTTAAACTCAGAAAGATTGAAAAAGCTAACCGAGTCCTATGTGGTTAGCAACCAGAAAATAAAATCTGCATTGGGAATTGAAAAACTTCCTATGTCTGCGGAAGAAGGATTGATAAAAACCATAAAAAGTTTTAAAACTAAATAACTTAATTTTAACTAAGCATATGATACGTATATTTGATTTTCTTTTTTCTTTCTTTGGACTTCTATTTTTGTGGCCGGTTGGGATAGTATTGTATATTATCGGATTTTTTGATACAGGATCACCGATTTTTGTACAGGAAAGAGTAGGACGCTATAAAAAGCCGTTTAAGCTTTTGAAATTCCGTACAATGCCTGTTAATACTAAATCTGTGGCTACACACCTGTCTAAAGACATTACGATTACCAAATTCGGAAGCTTTCTTCGTAGATCAAAGCTAGACGAATTGCCACAACTTATTAATGTTTTATTAGGTGATATGAGTTTGGTAGGACCAAGACCTAATCTATTTAACCAAGTTGAATTGATTGAGGAAAGAGATAAGAGAGGGGTTTATAATGCTGTTCCGGGAATTACAGGTCTTGCTCAAATTAATGAAATTGATATGTCAACTCCCGTTCTCTTAGCTGAAAAAGACGCTGAAATGCTGACTAACTTAACAATAGCTGATTATTTTAGGTACATACTTTCGACGGTAGGTGGAAAAGGTCAAGGCGATAGAATTAAATAAACATTAAATATGAAAAACATCATCATCACCGGCGGAGCGGGATTTATAGGTTCGCACGTTGTAAGAGAATTTGTAAAAAATAATCCTGATTCTAAGATCATCAATCTTGATGCGTTGACTTATGCCGGGAATCTTGAGAATTTAAAAGATATCGAAAACGAGCCTAACTATGTTTTCGAGAAAGCAGATATCACTAAACCTGAAGAATTACGAAAGGTCTTTGAAAAATACAATCCGGATGCAGTAGTGCATTTGGCAGCAGAAAGTCACGTTGACCGAAGCATTACAGATCCAAACGCATTCATCAACACCAACGTCAACGGAACGGCCAATCTTTTGAATCTATGTATTGAATTCTGGACATTAAACCCGGATCACACACACGGAAGATTTCCAAATGAGGCGAGAAAAAACTTATTTTACCACGTTTCTACAGACGAAGTGTATGGAAGTCTTGGCGAAACAGGATTTTTCTTAGAAACTACACCTTACGATCCGCAATCACCTTATTCTGCAAGTAAAGCAGCGTCAGACCATTTGGTGAGAGCTTACGGGAACACATATGGAATGCCGTTTATTTTATCAAACTGCTCCAATAATTACGGCCCCAATCATTTTCCGGAGAAGTTGATTCCGCTTTGTATTTCTAATATTATTAATGAAAAACCACTGCCAATTTACGGTGACGGAAAATATACAAGAGACTGGCTGTTTGTGATTGATCACGCCAAAGCGATTTACCAGATTTTCAATGAATCTAAAACCGGAGAAACCTACAATATCGGAGGTTTCAACGAGTGGCAGAACATTGATTTGGTGAAAGAATTAATTAAGCAGATGGATGAAAAGCTGGGAAATCCTGCAGGTCATTCAGAAAAACTGATTACGTACGTAAAAGACAGACCAGGTCATGACAAGCGTTATGCAATTGATGCTTCAAAACTGAATAAAGATTTGGGTTGGAAACCAAGTGTAACATTTGAACAAGGTTTAGGAAAAACAATCGATTGGTTCCTAGAAAATAAAGAATGGCTGGAAAATGTGACTAGCGGAGAGTATCAGAAATATTACGACGGACAATATAATAATTAATATGAAAGCTACAGAAACAAAACTACAAGGCTGTTTTATTTTGGAACCAACAATTTTTGAAGACTCAAGAGGATACTTTTTTGAATCTTATAATGAAAATAAGTTGGAAAGCATTTTAGGATATAAACCCACATTTGTTCAGGACAATCAGTCAAGTTCATCATACGGAGTTGTTCGAGGTTTGCACATGCAGGGAGGTGAGTTTGCTCAGGCAAAATTGGTACGAGTGATTGAAGGAACAGTGATAGATGTTGCTATTGATGTACGTCCGGGTTCATCTACTTTTGGGCAGCATGTTGCTGTAGAACTTTCTGCAGAAAATAAAAAACAATTATTTATACCGAGAGGATTTTTACATGGTTTTTCTGTTATATCGGAAAATGCTGTTTTTTTCTATAAGTGTGATAATGTTTATGATAAATCTTCCGAGAACGGAGTCTCTCCAACTGACGAAACACTTGATATTGATTGGGGCATACATAAAGATAAAATGATTATTTCGGAAAAAGATGAGGATGCTTCTTCTTTCGATGTTTTTTCTAAAACACTTACTCATTAAATAGAGAATCATTATGAAAGGAATTATTTTAGCAGGCGGTTCAGGAACAAGATTATTCCCACTGACAATTGCCGTAAGTAAGCAACTGATGCCGGTTTATGACAAGCCGATGATTTACTACCCGCTTTCAACATTGTTGTTGGCAGGAATTAAAGACATCCTCATCATCACAACCCCTCATGATCAGGCCGGATTTGTGAAACTTTTAGGAGACGGTTCACAGATAGGGTGTAATATCGAATATGTAGTTCAGCCAAGTCCTGACGGTCTTGCACAGGCTTTTATTTTGGGTGATCAATTTATTGGTAACGATTCTGCTGCATTGGTTTTGGGAGATAATATCTTCTACGGTTCAGAAATGGGAACTTTATTAAAAAACAAAACCAACCCTGATGGCGGTGTCGTTTTCGCTTATCACGTTGCCGATCCGGAAAGATATGGCGTGGTAGAATTTGACGATCAATTTAAGGCTGTTTCTATTGAAGAGAAACCTACGCAACCCAAATCAAATTATGCTGTTCCCGGATTATATTTTTATGATAATGAAGTGGTAGAAATCGCTAAAAATATTAAACCTTCCCCCAGAGGCGAATTGGAAATTACGGACATCAATAACGTTTATTTAAGTAAAGGTAAGCTTGAAGTTGGTGTTTTAGACCGTGGTACTGCGTGGCTTGATACCGGAACATTTGATTCTTTAAATGATGCTTCAGAATTTGTACGCGTGATTGAAAAAAGACAGGGTTTCAAAA
Source organism: Chryseobacterium sp. JAH (assembly GCF_001507335.1). GTDB lineage: Bacteria > Bacteroidota > Bacteroidia > Flavobacteriales > Weeksellaceae > Chryseobacterium. The sequence continues at coordinate 229,859 of NZ_LMAH01000007.1, forward strand.
TTGGATGTATCGAAGAAATCGCTTTCAGGAACGGATTCATCAATGAAGAAAAACTCCTCGAAACTGCTACAAAATATGGTAAAAGCGGTTATGGAGAGTATTTGAAAGAGTTGGTTAAATAAATAATTACAGAACATTATACAAAAATGAGATATATTACATATCTCATTTTTTATTGATTTTGTTTCTAATACGACACTCTATCGTAGCGATAGAACACTTGCAGATTTACACTTTGTACTATATAAATTATTTGGATTCTATGTCGAAGTAACTTATAAAGCGGAACAGAATAAGATTGTCACTAAAACTGTCTTTTTAAATTTAAAAGATTAAAGTAATATTTTTCAGCCTTATCAAAACAGGAGAATCTAAAGTAAATTAAGATTTTTTTAATTTGGCGAGTTTTGCATACTCTTCTATATTAAAATCGAAGAATTCTTGCATAGTAACATTAAGTTCTCTGAAAATAACAAGTAAAGTTTCGAATTCAGGGTTTGTATTTCCTCGTTCTAATTCACCAATTGTTTTCTTTACAAGACCCGTTCTTAATCCTAATTCCTCCTGTGAAATGGGTTTTTTTGTTTCTGGATTAATAATTTTCTGTCTTAATTCAAAAATCCTGTAACCCAGAGCTTTTTTAGCAATATTAAAAGTCTCATCTTTCATTGATTGTAAAATTCTTGCTTTAGATCTAAATTTTAGGATACTTATAAGTGTCTATTAAGATATTTTTTTTATATTTGTAAAATAAGTTACTGAAATGTAACTTTGCGATACTTCAAAGAAATTTAGAAGCTATTGCTTAGAGTCTCGGTTCGAAAACTGGTAATTTTTAAATCCCTGAGATAATAAGTAAGCGGCTCACGACCTAGGCGTGGGTCTCTCTTATCTTGGGATGGGTATACCAGTGCCTCGAATCAGATAATGTAGAGTACCCATGCCGTCTTTTTTCAATGAAGTTCACCCATATCTACTTAAAGATCTAAGCCCGCTTCACCACATAGAGTATCTTGACATGATACAATAGGGTGTACAACCTATTGCGGCTTTTAAAGCTTACACGGGACAAATTTTCATACCTATTAATTAATGCTTTCCGGTGTCTTTTGGTCACTGCTCAAAGACCTCACCATGTCCTTTTTCAAACCAAAAGGCACTTAGGAAAGTTTT
>NZ_LMAH01000008.1 GCF_001507335.1 Chryseobacterium sp. JAH
AAAGTCTCATACATTTATTTGTGTGAGACTTTTTTTTGTGCTCAACTTTTGTATGAACATACAGAGTAGCGGGTAAACAAACTAGAAAGTAAAAGAACAAAGAGCCAAGTGAATGCAGAAAATGGGTTTTGAGTCAATAGATTTTAGATCCGAGTAGCTATAGGAGATTAGCGATTTCCATCATCACGTTTAAAGAGATAAGATTGCTAAAGTTTTGAATCAACTAAACCTATTAAACCATTTGGTAGGCATTGCTTAGTAAGGGCAGAATCTGTAAAAGATGTTATGCCTTAAACGGTATGTTACCCAAGAGCTCTATGTGTTTACCATCTAAAAATTGATTTACTGATAGGTTTTATACTTATAGGTTTCTCGTACGGAGCTCACATTGTTACAAATTGTAATTAAAAAATCAATGATTACCTAGACAAATCGTGTAGAAGGTAATCTTCACTAGCCCGGATCGAAACGACATCCTTTTTTGTGTGCACAGCCAAAGCAAAGGCGCAAAAAAGATACAGTGGAGAGCCGGAATGAGCTCCTGGAAAAAACATCTTATTTCGATTTTTATAATAGTAAAGTAATTCGAGCTTATGTGAATATAAAAATAGAATATTTAAACAAAAAAATCAGGATAGAAAAATCTACCCTGACTCAATATTTTAATGTGATTCTAATTAAGAATACATTTTTTCTCTTAGTTCTTTAATCTTTTTATCAGCAAGATACTCGTCATAAGTAGTTTCTCTGTCGATGATTCCTTTTGGAGTCAGCTCAACAATTCTGTTACAAACGGTCTGTAGCATTTCGTGGTCATGAGAAGACAATAGTAGATTTCCTTTGAAGTTTGACAGTGAGTTATTCAACGTTGTAATACTTTCAAGGTCTAAGTGGTTCGTAGGCTCATCTAGTAGTAATACGTTAGCTTTCTGAAGCATCATTCTGCTGAACATACATCTCATTTTTTCACCTCCTGAAAGCACCTTACAAGACTTTAATGCTTCATCACCTGAGAATAACATTCTTCCTAAGAAACCTCTCATAAATTCTTCGTGACGCTCTTCATCATTTTTGGTAAATTGTCTCAACCAGTCTACTAAGTTGATGTCTTCCTGGAAGAAAGTGGTATTATCCAAAGGCATATGAGATTGGTTTGTTGTTACACCCCAAGCCACAGTTCCTTTGTCAGCCTGATTATTTCCTGCTAAGATTTCAAAAAATTCTGTAATCGCTAAAGAGTTTTTAGAAATTATGGCAACTTTATCTCCTTTTTTAAGATTTAAATCAATATTTGAGAACAATAATTCTCCGTCTTTTGTTTTTTCTAAACCTTTAACATCTAAAATCTGATCTCCAACTTCTCTTTCCATTTCGAAAATAATTGCCGGATACCTTCTTGAAGACGGTTTAATATCATCGATGTTTAATTTATCGATCATTTTCTTTCTTGCAGTTGCCTGCTTAGCTTTCGCAACGTTTGAACTAAATCTTGCGATGAAATCCTGAAGTTCCTTCTTCTTCTCTTCCGCTTTTTTGTTTGCCTGAGCTCTTTGTCTTGTAGCTAACTGAGAAGCTTGGTACCAGAAAGAGTAGTTACCTGTGTAAAGGTTTAACTTAGCATAATCTAAATCTCCAATGTGTGTACAAACGGTGTCTAAGAAGTGACGGTCGTGAGATACAACAATTACTGTATTTTCATAATCTGCTAAGAAATCTTCTAACCAAGCAATGGTGTCAATATCCAGGTCATTCGTAGGTTCATCAAGAATCAATACATCAGGATTTCCGAAAAGCGCCTGAGCCAAAAGAACTTTTACTTTGTCCTTATTCTCCAGTTCGCTCATCATCTGCCAGTGCATATCATCTTTAATACCCACGTTTGAAAGCATGGTTTGTGCATCAGATTCGGAGTTCCATCCTCCCATTTCATCATAAACAACACCAAGTTCACCTGCTTTAATCCCATCTTCATCAGAGAAGTCTTCTTTAGCATATAAAGCGTCCATCTCTTCTTTTATCTCGAATAATTTCTTATTTCCTCTAAGTACAGCTTCAAGAACTGTATATTGGTCATATGCAAAGTGATCCTGCTCCAAAACCGACATTCTTTTCCCTGGCTCCAGAGATACATGTCCTGTGGTTGGATCTTGCTTGCCTGTTAGTATTTTAAGGAATGTAGACTTTCCTGCCCCGTTTGCTCCGATGATCCCGTAGCAGTTTCCTTTTGTAAACATGATGTTTACCTCGTCAAAAAGGACTCTTTTCCCAAATTGTAAAGATAAGTTAGATACTGTTAACATATAGTTTGTAAATTTGGCGCAAAATTACGAAAAGAAATCGGGTAATTATAATATTGTAATACTCAAGTTTTTAATGTGTGGTATTTTTGTATATTACAGTAATGAAATTTTAGATATGAAGATTGAAAAAACAGTTAATATATTTAACAGACGAGCAAGATTTGAATACGAAATCATGGAAGAATTTGAGGCTGGAATGGTGCTTACCGGAACAGAAATAAAATCTTTACGGTCTTCCAAAGCATCTATTACAGAAGCCTTCTGTCAGTTTATTGACGGAGAATTATATATCATCAATATGATGATTGATGAGTATAAATTGGGAACATTTTATAATCATAAAACAAAAAGGGAACGAAAGTTGCTGTTGCACAAAAGAGAACTGTTAAAATTAGAAAAAAAACTCAAAGATGCAGGTAATACGATTATACCTTTGAAATTATATATCAACGACAGAGGAAAAGCGAAAGTTTTGGTAGCGTTGGGAAGAGGGAAAAAGCTTTTTGATAAAAGAGAAGCAATAAAAGACAGAGAAAGCAAACGAAGCCTCGATAGAATATTAAAGAAAAGTTAAAAATCATCCTGAAAACTTTGTTTATAAAGAAAAATTATATTTATTTTGCAATATCAATTATTTAATCATTTAATTCTATGAAAAATCTAAAATTAGGAATTTCAGCATTGGCGCTTACTGTTGCCTCTACTGTGTTCGCTCAGACTACCAACAATCCGTGGATGATCGGGGTTGGTGCTCACGCAGAGAACCATAAGGCACAGGCAGGTAACTTCAGTAATACGTTTTCTGCTACAAATTTGACGAAGACTATGTTCAATGTGGACAACTTCTCTATCACTCCACCATTATCTAAGCTAACTGTTGCAAGAAACATCGGTAAAGGTTTGGTAATTGACTGGCAAACTACAGTTGGTAACGTAGAAAACCAAAGATTCAACATGGGTAAAGAATTCATGTTAATGACAGGTTTAGGTTTCCAAGCTAAAGCAGCTGGTCTTATCTGGAATGAAGAGTCTTGGTTTGATCCATATTTAAGAGTAGGTGCTAACTACCTTAGACATGACTACACATCTCTTACTTTCCCAAGAACAGACTGGAGAGGTGAATCTGTTGGAAATGGTGAAAATGGTAACGAGCCAGGTAAAGCTAATCACTTTACAGTATCTACTGGTGCTGGTGTAAACTTCTGGTTGACTAAAAACTTCGGTTTAGGTGTACAAGGAGATTACGTTTCAACTCCAGGTGACAAAGCAAACTATGCTAACTTTTGGCAAGCTTCTGCTTCTTTGAACTTTAGATTCGGAAACAGAGATAGAGATAAGGATGGTATCTTAGATAAAGACGATTTATGTCCAGATACTCCAGGTTTACCAGAATTCCAAGGATGTCCTGATACTGACGGAGATGGAGTTCCAGATAAAGACGATCAGTGTCCAGATGTTGCTGGTCCAGTTGAAAACAACGGTTGTCCTTGGCCAGATACTGACGGTGACGGTGTAATCGATAAAGATGATGCTTGTCCTACAGTTGCAGGTCCTGCAGAAAACAATGGTTGTCCTTGGCCAGATACAGATAACGATGGTATCTTAGACAAAGATGATGCTTGTCCTACTGTTCCAGGTCTTCCAGAATACAACGGATGTCCTAAACCTAAGAAGCAAACTGCTATTGAATTAGAGCAAAGCTTCGGAAGCGTATTCTTTGATTTCAACAAAGCTACAATCAAAGCTGATTCTAAAGGTGCTTTAGATGCTGCTGCTGATTTGATTAAGAAAGATGGAGGTAACTACTTATTAGAAGGTAGAACTGATGCTAAAGGTGCTGAAGCTTACAACTTGAAATTATCTAGAGAAAGAGCTGCTGCTGTAGTTGCTGCTTTAGATGCTAGAGGTGTAGATGCTAACGCTCTTAAATCAATCGGAGTAGGTGAAGCTAAAGCTACAGTTTCTGAAAAAGCTACTGACGCTGAAAGACAAGTAGACAGAAAAGTTGTTGTAACTGCTGTTGAAGATGCTGCTGAGTGGAACGCAATCAAGAAAAGAGATTACGAAGATGCTCCAGTGAAAAAAGCTCCAGCTAAGAAAAAAGCTCCAGCTAAGAAAAAGAAAAAATAATTAATTTTTCTAAATAATAAATACCTCCAGATTTTTCTGGGGGTATTTTTTTTGTTGTTGATTTTGAGTAATTTTGTGAAAATTTAAAATATAAAATGGGAAGAGCATTTGAATATAGAAAAGCTTCGAAAATGGCACGTTGGGATAAAATGGCCAAAACTTTTTCTAAAATTGGTAAAGATATCGCATTGGCGGTGAAAGCTGGTGGTCCTGATGCCGAAGCCAATCCTGCACTAAGAAGATGTATCCAAAATGCAAAGGGTGCCAACATGCCGAAAGATAACGTAGAAAGAGCCATCAAGAAGGCAAGTGGTGCTGATGCAGAAAACTATGAAGAAATAAACTATGAAGGATATGGGCAAGGTGGTGTTGCATTTTTTGTGGAATGTACTACCAATAATACAACAAGAACTGTTGCCAACGTAAGAGCGATTTTCAACAAGTTTGATGGTAACTTAGGAAAGAATGGTGAGTTGGCTTTTGTCTTCGATAGAAAAGGGATCTTCAGTATCGATTTGGCACAAATTAAAATGGATTGGGACGATTTTGAAATGGAAATGATTGATGGTGGAGCAGAAGATGTAGAAAAAGATGATGAAGAAGTAATGATCACAACGGCATTCGAAGATTTCGGATCATTGTCTCATAAATTAGATGAATTGAAAATTGAAGTGAAAAGTGCAGAACTTCAAAGAATTCCAAACAATATCAAAGAAGTGACGCCAGAACAGTTTAAAGCTAATATGAAGATGCTAGACCGTTTCGAGGAAGATGACGATGTACAAAACGTCTATCACAATATGGAAATTACTGATGAGTTGTTAGACTCATTGTAAAAGAAAATCTGACTGTCCGTTTGCGATATATAAATTCGCCACGCATACACGAAATATGAAATTTTTGAATCCATTGAATATTATTCAAAGGAATATTAAGAATTATATTCGTGCATTCGTGGCTATTTTGTGTCTACAGGTAGTCGATAGGTATAAAAATAATATATCATTCACATACAATTCATTTTCAATTAGTTTCTTTGCATAAAATCAATTGTGAATTCGCCATCATTGGTAAATTAAAATACTGAAAGATATGGCGATCACATTTGATCATTTTGAAAGATAATTATCTGCAAATGAAAAGAAACGTTGAATTGGTTGTCATTTCGGATGTGCATTTAGGAACTTATGGATGCAAGGCTAAAGAATTACTGAGATACTTAAACTCTATCCAGCCGAAAACATTGGTTTTAAATGGTGATATTATTGATATCTGGCAGTTTAAAAAGTCTTACTTCCCTAAGAATCATTTAAAAGTAATTAAGAAGATTATTTCATTTGCAACAAAAACTACCGATGTTTACTACATCACAGGCAATCACGATGAAATGTTCAGAAAGTTTACCGATTTTGAATTGGGTAAATTAAAAGTGATCAACAAACTTTGCTTAAATTTAAATGAAAAGAAAACCTGGATTTTTCACGGTGATGTATTCGATGCTTCGGTACAGCATTCAAAATGGATCGCAAAGTTGGGAGGAAAAGGCTACGATTTGTTAATTGTCATTAATAATGTTGTCAATTGGTTTTTAGATAAAATGGGTAAAGAGAAATATTCATTTTCGAAAAAGATTAAAAATAACGTCAAAAAGGCAGTGAAATATATCGGTGATTTTGAATTAACCGCTTCAGAACTTGCCATCGACAATGGATACGACTATGTAATATGCGGTCATATTCACCAACCACAAATTCGTGAAGTAACTAATAAAAAAGGGTCCTGCACTTATCTAAATTCAGGAGATTGGATTGAGAATCTTTCTGCGTTAGAATACAATGGAGGTGAATGGAAAATCTTCCACTATGAAGAACATCAGCATTTATTGAAAGACGACGAAACTGAAGAAATTTCGGAGATGAACAATTCTGATCTTTTGAAAATTGTCACCCAATTCACTTAATTTCAGGATTTCATTGCACTAAAATTGTAAACATTTAGGATGAAAGTTTTATACGCCTTTCAAGGAACAGGAAACGGACACGTTGCGAGAGCTCAGGAGATTATTCCTATTTTAAAAAAATATGCATCTGTCGATACATTGATCAGCGGACATCAATCTCAGTTGAAAACAGATTTTCCTATAGATTTTAAACATCGTGGAGTTTCTCTTCTTTACAATAAAACAGGTGGAATTTCTTATAAAAAGATTGTACTGGAAAATAATTTTTTTGAAGCGCTCAAGACTATTCGTCAAATTAAATTGAATCAGTATGATTTAATTATCAACGATTATGAACCTTTAACAGCGTGGGCTTGTAAGCTTCGCAATTTGAAAATGCTTGAACTAAGCCATCAGGCTTCGATGAGTTTTAAAGAAACTCCAAAACCCGATCAAAAGGATTTTTTAGGCGAACTTATTCTGGAACATTACTGTCCGAGTAAAGATAAAATTGGCTTTCATTTTGACAATTATCATTCACAGATCAAAAAACCTGTTATCAGAAGAAAGATCAGAAATTTAAATCCTGATAAAAAAGGCTTTTATGTAGTTTATCTACCCAGTTTTTCAGACGAAAATATTACCAAAGTTTTGGCTCAGATCCCTGTAGAATGGAAAGTCTTTTCGAAATATACCAAAATTCATAATCAGATCAAAAACGTAGAGATTTTTCCAATTGATGAAACACATTTTCTAGAATGTTTTGAAAGTTGCGACGGTATTCTGTGCAATGCTGGTTTCGAAGGCCCCGCAGAGGCACTTTTCATGGATAAGAAATTGTTTGTAATCCCAATTCACAATCAATACGAACAAGAATGTAACGCTTGTGCTTTAGACAAAATGGGAATTCCCAATTCTAAAATCTTGGATGTGACGGAGATTAGAAATTGGGTGCATTCTGATATTCATTTTAACGTAAATTATCCTGACGATATTGAGGATATTATTCTGAATGAAGTTTTAACGTTCTAAAAGAATATCTTCCACATCATTCATTCTTTTCATCACAGCTCTGGCATAAGAACAGTGCGGATAAACGTTCCATTTATTTTCTCTGGAAAATTTAATAGCTTCTTCCACTAAGTATTTTCCCATTCCACGACCTTCAAATTCGGGATGAACGAGTACAAATGAAATGATCAGCTTGCTGTCTTCCGGAAATATCGTGTAGGTTAATCTTCCCACTTCCTTAACTTCGTTATTGAGAGTAATGACTCCGCCGTTTCCTGATTTATTATTCTCGAATTTCATATCTATAGGTTTATTAGAACATATGTATCTCCAGCCGTTTCTATGTTTGTAAATTATGACCGGTGATGGCAGTTCATACGTTTGATGTAGTACTTTAGATACAAAATCTGCACCGAAAAAACAATTGAGTTCTTAAAATTGAATAGTAAAAGTTCGGCTTCACTGTCAATTTTTGGATGTACAAATTAATCATTCAACATGTGAAGCAAAAATTGACTTCTCACTTTAAATTATTCTTTCCCTGTGTAATAATTATAATCTTTGATGACAATACCTATAAACTGTCTTTCGGTCATTTTTGTGGGGTCAACTTCTAGTTTTAAAATCCCTTTGATCTTGTCTGAAAGTTTGGTTATGATCTGTCGGTCATCTATTTTTAAAGCTTTCAGATAATTATCTTTAATAATCCTCATATCATTATCACTTAAGCCTATGACCTGCGGGAAAGTAGGGACGTAATCGGTATGCAGATTTTCTAATATTGTGTGCGAGATATTAATATTGTTTTTTAAAGAAATGACAGCGGTTCCTGCAGCAATATCTCCAAAACGTTGATTGTTTCTTGTGACGATCATCGTGATGAGACCGACGATCAGAAATGAGACATCAATCACACGGAATACCCAACGAATCAGGTAATCTCCGAAACTTGCCTGATAACCGTCAATTTTCACCACACGGATCTTCATTACTTTTTTTCCTAAAGTCTGGCCTTCCATTAAGCTTTCCAAAACAACAGGATAAACAACTGTCGGAAAAAGAAGAATGCTGTAAACTGCGCCTACTGACCATTGATCAAGACCATTTAAAACATATCCCAAATCAAAGACACTGAAAAAAAGATAAAAAATGAGAATGCCGTAAGCAATCTTAATCACATTATCGATAATGAAAGCGAGAAACCGTTCTCCAATACTTGAAATATTAAAGTTAATATTTACATTTTGTGAGGTATTAATCGCAATTTGAGACATAATTTTTATTATTTTAGCCTTACAATTATGAGAGAAGTTTATTTTATTAAACAAAATAAAGAAAAATGGTTGGGAATCGAACAGGTTATTCAAGGGAAAATCAAAAAAAATCCTGATGACCTGTCTTCACTGTATATTAATCTGATTAATGACCTTTCTTTTGCCCAAACGTATTATCCCAAAAGTAATACGACGGTTTATCTTAACCATCTTTCTTCTCAGATATTTCAGAAAATTTATAAGACCAAAAGGGTAGAAGAAAACAGAATGCTGTATTTTTTCAAAACGGAAGTTCCGCTATTGGTGTATCAGTACAGAAGATACTTGCTGTATGCATTTGTATTTTTTATTCTCTTTACATCGATGGGTGTTCTTTCAGCGATTTATGATAAAGATTTTGCCAATATTATTTTGGGCGAAAGTTATGTAAATACCACCATCGAAAATATCAAGGAAGGAAATGCTGTCGGAGTTTATCAAAGCGGATCAACTTGGGGAAGTACCATCGGAATTACATTAAACAATATCGGAGTGGGAGCCAAATTATACATCTACGGTATTTTTGGCGGAATTGGCTCGTTATACGTTCTTCTTTCCAATTCTGTAATGTTAGGCTCATTTCAATACTTTTTCTACGATTACGGTGCTTTAAAAGACAGCGCAAGAGGAATCTGGCTGCACGGAGTATTTGAGATCTTTGCAATGGTTGTGGAAGCGATGTGCGGGTTAATTCTTGGAACATCCATTCTTTTCCCTAAAACATTATCGAGATTTGAGTCATTAAAAATCGGATTGAAAGATTCGTTTAAAATATTTTTAAGTACTATTCCATTCACTATTTGTGCTGGAATTATCGAAGGTTACGTAACAAGACACGCCTTAAAAATGCCCGAGTTTTTAAATTTAATAATCATCTTCGGATGCTTGACCATTATAGGATTCTACTATTTTGTTTATCCTTTCATTGTCAACAAAAAACTAAACAATCACCTTACAACCACAAAAGATGCAGTTTTATAAAAAAAGAGATTTCGGAACTTTTATCAGTGACAGTTTCGCGTTTTTCAGATTTTACGGCAAAAATTATTTCAAAAACTATATTCTTCTGAATGGTCTTTTACTGATTCTGATGGTTGTAGTGTTCATATTCGGCTATCGTGAATTGTTTTCTCAGCTTTTTGGTTCAAATTTGAGCGGGAACAGCTCTTACATGGAGAACTATTTTGAAGATAATATTGGAATGTTTGCCGTTATAGGCATATTGACATTTTTACTTTTCGTTATTTTAATGATTGTAAATTATCTGTTTCCGGTTTTTTACCTAAAAAGATTGTCACAAGGCGAAAAAAAGATCGGAACGGATGATATCTTAAGCGACTTCAGAAAAAATGCGGGTAAAATAGGAATTTTGTGTCTGGGCATGATCTTTATCGTCACTCCGGTCGCAATTATTTTAGTCGGATTTTCTTACGCTTTGGTATTTATCATCATAGGATTGCCGATTCTTCTGTTTGTTTTTCCTACAGTTTTTAACGTAGTTAATTTTTTGATGTACGATCTGTTCAACAGTAAAAGAGGTTTTTTTGAAAGTTTAAGTTATTCGATACGCTCACAGTTTTCTTATGCTCATGGACGCAAAAAATCTCCGTATTGGAAATATTGGGGGGCAACATTGATTATTTCAATTATCTTATATGTGATTACCACAATTTTTACGATAATTCCGATGATGATATTTTACGTATCACTCTTTACATCAAATCCGGATGGGAATTTTGAACAAAATCCTTTCTCGGGAACTATGGGAATTATGTTTTTTGTAGTCTATGGAATTTCAATGCTGGTATCGTTTTTCCTTTCAAATTTACTGTACGTCAACTCAGGATTGATGTATTATGACAGCAGAACAGATCTTCATCAACAGGTAGAACTGGCCGAAATAGATACCATTGGGATCAATGAATAAATTCTTATTTTTCATACTATTTCTATTTTCTTTTGGGCATTCAAATGCTCAGGAAGTAGACAGCACGGCTGTTTATGACGATTATTATGAAGAATCTTACGAAGACACACTGAGTACGGGACATTACAAAAACATGTATCCTGCAGATTCTGTTTTGGCTAAAAATCAGGTAACAGAAAATAGTCTTTATCCGAAAAATTTTAAAGAAAACATCAAGTCAAGATACAAAGGTGAAGAGTTTGATTACTCGACTTCAAAACCCAGAGAATCTTTTTGGGATAAGCTGATGAGAAAAGTTTTGAAACTGATTCAGACTATTTTTGGTGATACCAGTTTAGAAAGTTCAGCACAAATCGCCACGCTTGTCATTCGTGTGTTTGCGATTGCTTTGGTTGGTTTTCTACTATACTTCATCGTTAAATTTCTCATCGGGAAAAACGGGAATTTCATTTTCGGAAGAAGAAATAAAAAAGTCATTATCAACGACGAAGAACTTCATGAGAATATTCACGAAATCAATTTCCCTGAAAGTATTGCCACTTTTGAGCGGACAAAAGACTACCGTTCGGCAGTTCGTTATCAGTTTTTATTTGTGCTGAAAAAACTCAGTGACAAAAAACTCATCCTTTGGAATCCGGAGAAGACCAATAAAGATTACGTGGCAGAATTGAAAGTTCCAAATTTACGAAGTGAATTTTCGGATCTTTCTTATATTTTCGATTATGTCTGGTACGGTGAGTTCAGTATCGATGAGCAGAGTTATACAAAATTTAAAGAACAGTATCAGTCTTTCAAATCTTAATTAATTTTTTTACAATGAAATCGTCATGATTAGCAGATAAACCACATTAAAAATTTCACGATTCTACAGCATGTCCTACCATTCGGGATGACTTTTAAAAAACAATAAAAATCTACGTATGAATAAAACTTTCAAAATATATGCATTAATTTTCATCATTATCATGGTGATTTTGGCATTGCTTGAAGTTAATAAAAAAGAGGTTGTAGATTGGCGTAAAAATTTTGATGTTAATGAGAAATCTCCTTTCGGACTGTTTGTTTTTAATCAGGAATCTAAAGCTTTGTTCAAAAATAAGTTAAAGAAAATAGATGTTACTGCTTATGACTATTACAATAAGAATAAAAAGAAACCACACAATATCGTCGTTATAGAAAGTGACATTGATGTGGAATCCTGGAATAAAATTCTAGATGAAGTCTCTAAAGGATCTGATGCAATGTTGATCATTAGCAAAATGCCGAAAGCAATTTCAGACAGCATAGGTTTTTATGATTCTCAGATTTCCTTTGAATACAAAAATGTTTTGAAACTGACAGATAAAAAGTATCAGAACGATTTTATCAAACTGGATAAGTTTCCATCGGGACGTGGTTTTTCTTTCATCAAACCCAATGTTCAGGTTTTAGGAAAAACAGTTGAGGAAGAAAATAGTGATCAGGCAAATTTCATCAAAGCAAAATTTGGGAATGGTAATATCTATGTTCATTGTGAGCCACTTTTTTTGACTAATTATTATCTTTTACAGTCGGGAAATACAAAATACATAGAGGATGTTTTTTCTTATTTGGATGATAGGGAAACACTTTGGTTTGTGGAGGCAAATACTAAAGAATCACGGTTTTTTATGCGTTTCATTTTAGCAAATCCCGCCTTAAAATATGCGTGGTGGCTATTATTGGGAGGTTTGATTCTGTTTATCTTTTTTAATGCTAAAAGAAAGCAGCGTATCGTTCCAATTTTCGAACCCTTAAAAAATACCTCGGTCGATTTTGTGAAGAGTATTGGGAATTTATATTTGCAGGAAGGCGATTTCCATGATATGATGGCAAAGAAAGCACAGTATTTTCTCAACAAAGTAAGACTTGATCTTTTAATTGATACCCAAAATTTAAACGAAGAATTTGCAAAAAAACTTCAGTTAAAAACAGGAAAAAATATTGAAATCATTAATGAAGCCGTTGTTTTGATTAAAAAAGCCCAGGATCCTTATGCAAGTGTAATGAAGGAAGATTTGGCAAGAATGAATAAGATTTTAGATGAAATTTTACGATAAAAAAAAGAGTTGCAAAAGATGATTTAATGAAGAATAGGATGAAATCCTATTTAATATTACAAAGCATAAACAAAATATGGAAAACCAAGAGAACCAAAATACAGAACCCCAGATTTCTATTGATTTAGACAAAAAAGAGAGCGGATTTGAATCAAGAATTGACATGATAGAACTTCGCAACAGTTTAGAAAAAGTAAAAGCTGAAATTGCAAAAGTGATTGTTGGTCAGCATGATATGATCGAGCATCTTTTGGCAGCTTTATTATCAAACGGTCACGTTTTGATTGAAGGTGTTCCGGGTGTTGCAAAAACGATTACGGCAAAACTTTTGGCAAAAACTATTGATGTCGACTTTAGCAGAATACAGTTTACTCCCGATTTGATGCCTTCAGATATTTTGGGTACTTCGATTTTCAGTGTGAAAAATTCCGAATTTGAATTTAAAAAAGGTCCGATTTTTTCAAACTTTATTCTAATTGATGAGATCAACCGTTCTCCGGCTAAAACACAATCTGCCTTGTTTGAGGTGATGGAAGAGAGACAGATTACGATGGACGGAACGCAGTACGAAATGGAAGCTCCGTTTTTAGTGGTGGCGACACAAAATCCAATTGAGCATGAAGGAACCTATAGACTTCCGGAAGCACAGCTCGATAGATTTTTATTTAAAATAAATGTTGGATATCCGAATCTTGAACAGGAAATTGCCATCATCAAAAATCAGCACGAAAGCAGACAGGAAGATAAAACAAATGTTGTAAAGCATGTGATCAGTGCAGAGCAATTGAGTAATTACCAAAAACTGGTAAAAGAAATCATAGTTGAATCTCAGCTGATGGAATACATTGCGAAGATCATCATCAACACTAGAGAAAATCAGTTTTTATATTTAGGCGCATCTCCACGTGCAAGTTTAGCATTACTGACGGCTTCAAAAGCCTTTGCAGCCTTGCGAGGAAGAGATTTTGTCACACCAGAAGATATTAAGGAAGCAAGTTATGCGGTTTTGAGACACCGAGTGATCGTATCGCCTGAAAGAGAAATGGAAGGATTGACTGCTGATGAAACAATCCGACAAATTTTAGAAGGAATTGAAATCCCGAGATAAGAACAAAACCAATTTAGAATTTGATTATCTGAAAGCTATCAACAGAATTTAAAATGAAAAACCTATACATCAACAATCGTTTTTTCTTCACACTGATCGGAGTGGGAATTCTGTATGTTTTTGCGTTTTTCTTTCCGGGTCTAATGATGGTAGGTCATATAACGTTGTTACTCGTTTTTCTGGCAGCAATGGTTGATTATTTGCTTCTGTTCAGAGAAAAAGATGGGGTCTTAGCACAACGAATTTTACCTGAAAAATTATCCAACGGTGATGAAAATCCTGTGAAAGTTGATATTAAAAATAATTACAGTTTTAAAATTAACACTAAAGTTATTGATGAAATCCCATTTCAGTTTCAGAAGAGAGATTTTTTAATTGAAAAACAGATTGAGCCTGGCAAAAACGCTTTGTTTCAATATATTCTTGAACCGAAAGAAAGAGGAGAATACAATTTCGGTGCTTTAAATATTTTTGCTTCTTCACCTTTAGGTTTTATGTCCAAAAGATTTACTTTTCAAAGAGATGCATTTTTGCCGGCTTATCCGTCATTTATTCATTTAAGAAAATATGAATTAATGGCATTGCAAAACGAGTTTTTACTTGGTGGAATCAAAAAAATAAGAAAGCTCGGACACACCATGGAGTTTGAGCAAATCAAAGAATATATTCCCGGAGATGACGTAAGAACCATCAACTGGAAAGCGACTTCCAAAACCAATAGATTAATGGTCAATCAATTTCAGGATGAAAAAGCACAGCGTGTTTTTATGCTGATTGATAAAGGGAGAACCATGAAAATGCCATTCAAAGAATTGAGTCTTTTAGACTACTCTATCAACGCAACGATGGCTTTGTCGCATATTATTCTGAAAAAAGGTGATCGCGCCGGAATGATGACTTTTTCTAAAAAAACTGAAAATAAAGTGGCTGCCGATAATAAATCGGGTCAGTTGAGGAAAATTTCAGAATCGCTGTATAATATTAAAACAGATTTTTTTGAAAGTGATTTCAACAGGTTGTATCAGGATGTAAAATATTCGTTGAACCAAAGAAGTCTGGTTTTGCTTTTTACCAATTTTGAAACCTTAGATGCGCTAAACCGTCAGATGAAATATCTTCGCGGGATTGCTAAAAACCATTTGCTGGTAGTGGTTTTCTTTAAAAATTCAGAGTTGCAGACTCTGCTTCACAAAAATCCTGAAAGTATGCAGGAAATTTATGATGAAGTAATTGCCGAAAAATTTGAATTTGAGAAGAAACTGATCATTCAGGAGTTGAGAAAGTATGGGATTTATTCTGTGTATACGCTTCCCGAAAATCTGAATGTGGAGGTGATTAATAAATATCTCGAGATAAAAGCGAGAGGGATTTTATAAAAATTAGAAGGATGAAAAGAATATTATTTGTAACGGTATTATCTTTCACTACAGTATGTTGCCAGAATAAAAAAGAAAGAGGCCTAGTTCAGAGAGAGGGTGAGCCTGATGTTGTTTTTGTTGAAAGTATGGATAATGAAATGAATATGGCCATTGAAAAAGCGAGGGAAACTTTCAAAACTGATTTTTACCAAGCTCTTTTAAGTAAAAATCCAGATTTTTCAAATTTCACTTTGAAGCAGAGATTTGATGTTCCAGAAGGCGATGGTGAACATATTTGGATCGGTGATATTGTCTTTCATGATGGAAAATACAGCGGGATTGTACAGAATGAACCAATTCAGACCCTTGATGTAAAGCTTGGAGACGAAGTGGTTGTAAATACTGATAACCTTTCAGATTGGATGTATTACGACAAGAATATTGTAAAGGGTGCTTACACTGTAAAAGTTTTACGAAAAACCATGACCGATGAAGAAAGAAAGCAAATGGATTCAGAAGGTTTGATATATGAATAACTTTAGATATAATAAAAAATGAAAATAACACTCAACAGACTCAACGACGATTTTTTATTTGAATGCACCAATGCACAAGGTAATTCAATTCTATTAGATAATACTTCTCAGCCCGGCGCAAAAGGAGTATCACCAATGGAAAGTGTGTTAATGGCAGTTGCAGGTTGCAGCGGAATCGATGTAGTTTCAATTCTGAAAAAACAAAGACAGGAAATCACAGATTTTAAAGCTGAAGTAGAAGGAGAAAGAGTTCCTGTGGAAGATGCAAAACCTTTTAAAGCAATTAAGGTTAAATTCTTTTTAGAAGGAACAATAGATCCTAAAAAAGCCTTAAAAGCATCCGAATTATCATTCGAAAAATACTGCTCAGTTTCAAAAACTTTAGAACCCAATGTAGAAATTGGTTATGAAGTTTATGTAAACGGACAGAAGGTAGAGGGATAGAGCAATAGAGTGGGAGGATTTGAGATAGTAAAAAAAGATTCTCTGCAAGCCTCAAATTCTCCCACGCTCCAGCTCAATTATGCCAATCTTGGTTTCATCAGTTTGGCAACGGTTGCCGTCCAACCTGTTTGGTGTGATGCGCCAACTCCTCGACCATTGTCTCCATGGAAATATTCAAAGAAGGTAATGTAATCCTTAAAGTTCGGATCGTAATTAAATTTATAATTTCCACCGTTGAAAGCTCTTTGTCCACTCTCATCTTTTAAGAATATAGAGCAAAGTCTGTTGCTGATATCAGAAGCCACTTCGTCAAGATTTTTCTGATTACCACTTCCTGTTGGGAATTCGACTTTCAGACTGTTTCCGTAGTAAAAATGGAACCTTTGAAGACTTTCTACAATCAGAAAGTTTATGGGAAACCAAATCGGACCTCTCCAGTTGCTGTTTCCTCCAAACATTCGGCTGTCACTTTCTGCCGGAGTATAATAAACCACATTCTTGTTACCGTGAACCGTAAATACAAAAGGATTTTCTTCATATACTTTTGACATAGCCCGAATTCCGTAGGAGCTCAAAAATTCTTTTTCGTCAACCATTCTGGTCAGCACTTTTTTAAGCCTTGTTTTACGAAGAATACTCATCAAATGTTTTCTTCCGCTGCCCTCTTCATCCCAGTGAGACACAAGGTTGGCAAGTTCAGGTTTGTTTTTCAAAACCCAATCCATTCTTGCCTTGAAATTGGGCATTTTATCTAAAAGATGATGGTCTATAATTTCCACGGCAAATAAAGGAATCAATCCGACAATACTTCTCAGTCTTAATGTTACACTCTCTCCATTTCCTAGTTGCAGCACATCATAAAAGAATCCGTCTTCCTCATTCCAAAGACCTTCTTTATCTTCTCCCATATTTTCCATCGCTTCTGCGATGTACAGATAATGTTCGAAGAATTTGATGGCCATATCTTCATAAACCTGATAATACTGGGCCAATTCCATTGCAATTCGCATCATGTTGAGCGCATACATCGCCATCCAGCTCGTTCCGTCGGCTTGCTCAAGATGTTCACCATCTTTCAGTTCCATATTCCGGTCAAAAGCTCCGATGTTATCGAGTCCTAAGAATCCGCCACCGAAAATATTTTTACCATTTTTATCCTTTCGGTTCACCCACCAGGTAAAGTTGAGGAGAAGCTTTTGGAAAACTTTTTCTAAAAATAAAAGATCTGGTTTGCCATTGGTCTTTTCATCAATTTTAAAAACCCTGAAGCAAGACCATGCGTGCACAGGCGGATTTACATCACTCAAATTCCACTCATAAGCAGGCATTTGTCCGTTAGGATGCATATACCATTCTTTGGTAAGCAAAAGAAGTTGATTTTTAGCAAAATCTCCGTCAATGATCGCATAAGGAACACAGTGGAATGCCAAATCCCAGGTTGCATACCAAGGGTATTCCCATTTATCCGGCATCGAGATGATATCTTTATTGTGAAGATGTTCCCATTCTGTATTTCTTACATAATTATTAAAGTCTCTTGGAGCTTCGTGATTTGGGTCACCTTTAAGCCATTTTCCTACATTATAATGATAAAATTGTTTGTTCCAAAGTAATCCTGCAAAAGCCTGTCTTTGAACGTTTCTTTCATCTTCGTTGGGAACGTCTTGCTGAATTTCTTCATAGAATTCATTTGCTTCAGAAATTCTTGAATTAAATATATTGTCAAAATCGTAAAACGCATCTTCCATTTCATTCGGAGCAAGTCTGAATTCGAAAATCTCACATTGTCCGGCTTTTATTTCTGCTTCAACGATGAATGAAGCCTTTGAACCTTTTTTTGCAGGGTTAATGGTGTTTTTCTGATGAACTACAAAATCGTTGATTCCATCTTTGTAGAATGCATTTTCAACTTCCGGACAGTCGTAAAGTTTTGGGTTGTTGGTTTCATTATCACAGAAAACCCTTTGCGCATTTTTATTTTTTGAATAGAATTTTTTTAAAGGGACGCTATCGTGGCTTATAGTAATACAGCCGTCATGAGAATCTTCCAATTGACCTTTGTATTCATTATAGCCCCACTTCCAGTTATTTCTGTACCATGCTGTAGGCATTACAATGATGGGTGCGTCTTGATTGCTGCGGTTGCAAACAGTTACTTTAACTAAAATGTCATCAATATTTCCTTTGCAGTATTCAATAAAAATATCGAAATACTCATCCTTGTCAAAAATTCCAGTATCAATGATCTCATATTCTGGCTCTTTCTTGCTGCGTCTGCCGTTTTCGGCCACAAGATCTTCGTAAGGAAATTTATTGATAGGATATTTATAGACAAGCTTCATATAGCTGTGAGTAGGAGTATTGTCTAAATAGTAGAATATTTCTTTGATATCTTCACCATGATTTCCCTGAGGATTACTCAGCCCGAAAAAGCGTTCTTTTATTCTTTCATCATTTTTATTCCAGAATGAGAGTGCAAAGCAAAAAAGCTGTTTAGTATCAGAAATTCCGGCGATGCCTTCTTCGCCCCAGCGATATGCGTAGCTCTCAGCATTGTTGTGATTGGCAAAGCGCCACGCATCTCCGTTTGGGCTGTAGTCTTCACGTACATTTCCCCACTGTCTGTTGCTGACGTAAGGCCCCCAGTTTAACCAGTTTTTGTCCTTTAGTCTTTGCTTTTCAACACTCATATAACATCATTTTTCAATGCTAAGGTAGATTTTTTGCCAAAAAAAACCAATTTTTTTAAGCTTAATAATTCTTAACATGCTACGAAAATGCTTTCTGTTGAAAGGATTTTTAATGATAAAAAATTTTTATTTATATATTTCAGAGAAATGTATTATCTTTGCACAACTCGTTCATTTACATATTGAAAATGTTATCAAGAAAGGTTGAGGGATAGACCCTGTGAAACCTTAGCAACCCTTTGTGCAAGCAAAGAAGGTGCTACGTTCTACCAAAATTTTTTATTTTGGACAGATAACTTACTGAAGTTCTTTTCAGCCATTTCTCGTGGCATTTTCAAATTTATTTTAATAATATAAAATTGAAAACAGAACTGCAACATATTAATTTTTTGTACCAAACCGATTCCCAAAAGGAATATAATATCTCATTAAGCTATCAGCTTTTTGGGAAAGACTTGTTTTCAGCTCCGATAATTTTGGTCAATCATGCTTTAACCGGAAACTCAAATGTTTCAGGTGATAAAGGATGGTGGAAGCAGTTGATCGGTGAAGGTCAGGTGATTGATACCAATAAATATACAGTTCTATGTTTCAATATTCCAGGAAACGGTTTTGATGATTTTTTTATCGATCAATATTCAGATTTCACCCCTTCAGACATGGCGAATGTCTTTCTGAAAGGTCTAGAAGCTTTACATATTAAAAAGTTATATGCTATTATTGGGGGTTCTCTAGGAGGCGGAATCGGATGGGAAATGCTGGCTAAAAATCCAGATTTTGCAGAGATTTTTATTCCGATCGCATGTGATTCTAAAACTCATGATTGGTTGCACGCTCAATGTCTCGTTCAGCAATTTTTGTTAAACAGCGATGATGAACCACTACAAAAAGCACGAATTCACGCAATGCTGTGCTACAGAACACCTCAATCTTTAAATGACAGATTTCAAAATAAATTCAATCAGGAAAAACAGCAATTAGAATCTGAAGACTGGCTCAATTATCATGGAAAATCGCTAGCCGAAAGATTTAGTTTAAAATCTTATCAGCTGATGAACCATTTACTGATGAACATCAATGCAAACGGTAAAGATTTATGTAAAATAAAAGCACGAATGCACATGATCTCTGTAGATACCGATCTTTTTTTTCCGGCTTCTGAAATCCGAATGTGTTTTAACAGGCTGAAAGCTGAAAAAGAGGATGTTTTCTATCACGAGATCAAATCAATTCATGGGCACGATGCCTTTTTAATGGAATATCAACAGTTAAATTATATCATAAAAAATATTTTGTAGATGAAAGCTAATGCAAACGAAATAAAATTTTTAAAAAACAGATCAATTATTAAATTCGAAGGTGAAGATTTCTTGGGTGAAATCGGAATTGATGGACGGGTTTTTAAGGCACTTACATTCGCAAGAATAAGCGTAGGAGTGATCTCTCAGCAAGCTGTGGAAAACGGACTTTCAATTCTTGTTCACGAAGACGATTCTGAGAAAGCAGTCACTTGTCTGATCGAAGAATTTGAACCTGAAAGAAAATCAGGGAAAGTTTCACAAATTTATAGTATTAACAATGTTTCTGTCATTGGTTTTGTGGCAGATGATCTCAATAAAATTCTTTCCGAACTGGCGAGGAACAATGTTTTTCCACTGCTTTTAAACCAGAACTCTAGTGAAAAACAAATCAATATCGTCGTGACATCTTCTCAGGATGAGAAAACTAAAAACATCATTGAATCGGAAATTTTCAAGAAACCTAAAACAGTTCATTTGGCAATAATCGGTCACGGAAATGTTGGTAAAACATTAATCGAGCAGGTTTTACATTCTTCCGAAGAAATTAAAAGAAGAAAAAATATCCATCTGAAAGTTGTTGCTGTCGCTAATTCAAGAAAAATAGCCTTCAACAAAAAAGGATTTGATAATACATGGAGTGATGAGGTTTTTGCCGCCGAAAAATCTTCAAACGTTGACGAGCTAATCAATTTCTCAAAAGAAAACCAGCTTGAAAACCTTATTGTTGTAGATAATACCGCGAGCATTGATTTTGTTAAAAACTATCAGGCGCTGGCAGAAAATGGTTTTGATTTGGTCTCATCAAACAAAATTTTCAACACTCTTCCGATTGAAGAATACCGTAAACTAAGATATACGTTGAACAAAAATAACAAACGTTATTTATACGAAACCAATGTAGGTGCTGGTTTGCCATTGATTGATACCATAAAACTCTTACATCTCTCCGGTGAGAATATTACCAGAATTAAAGGCGTTTTCTCTGGAACACTGAGCTACGTGTTCAATAATTTTTCTTTAAGAGACGATAAATTTTCAACAATCGTTAATGAAGCTTTAGAAAAAGGCTTTACAGAGCCAGATCCGAGAGAAGATTTGTCGGGGAATGATGTTGCAAGAAAATTATTGATTTTGGCAAGAGAATTAGATTTAATAAATGAATTCACGGACATCAATATTCAGAATTTGGTTCCTGAAGCTTTGCTTTCTGTATCAAAACAAGAATTCCTTTCGAGATTAGAAGAATTGGATGATGAGTATAATCAAATCAAGAAAAATCAGGAGCCGAATCACGTTTTAAGATATGTTGGTGATTTGCATGGTGATTTACAGAAAGAAAAAGGTGAGCTGGATGTGAAACTAATTTCTGTTCCCGCAACTTCAGCTTTGGGTCAGTTAAAAGGTTCAGATTCAATTTTTGAAATCTACACCGAAAGTTATGGTGAAAACCCTATTGTTATTATGGGAGCCGGTGCGGGTGCAAAAGTAACTGCCCGTGGTGTTTTTGGAGATATTCTAAGACTGAGTGAAACAAAATAATTGGAGCAAAAAAAGTGTCAACGTAAAGAGTCCAAAAGTGACGATTTAATATAGATAGGATGAATCTTATCAATCAAAATCATATAATAATGGAAAACGAGAATTTTGAAACCCTTGCAATAAGAACCCAAACCGAAAGAACTCAGTTTGACGAGCATTCTACGCCTTTGTATCTTACCTCAAGCTTTATTTTTGAAGATGCGGAAGATATGAGAGCGAGTTTTGCTGAAGAAAAATCAAAAAATCTGTACAGTCGGTTTTCTAATCCTAATGTCACAGAATTTACAGATAAAATCGTGAAAATGGAAGGTGCGGAAGCTGGTTATGCTTTTGCAACAGGAATGGCTGCAATTTATTCAACTTTTGCAACTTTACTGAATGCGGGTGACCACATCGTGAGTTGCCAATCAGTTTTCGGTTCTACACATACCCTGTTCACAAAGTATTTCCCCAAATGGAATATCGAAACCACGTATTTTAAAGCTGAGGATTCTGAAAATGTAGAAAAATACATTCAACCCAATACGAAGATTTTGTATTTGGAAACACCTACAAATCCGGCAATTGAGATTTTAGACTTAGAATATTTCGGTCAGATTGCCAAAAAACACAATCTTATCTTCATCGTAGACAACTGTTTTGCCACACCTTACCTTCAGCAGCCGATAAAATATGGTGCTGATCTGGTAGTACATTCGGCAACTAAACTGATGGACGGGCAGGGTCGCGTTTTAGGCGGAGTAGCAGTTGGTAAAGAAGATCTGATCAGAGAAATTTATCTTTTTGCCAGAAATACGGGTCCTGCAATGTCACCGTTCAACGCTTGGGTTTTATCGAAAAGCTTAGAGACTTTAGCAATCCGTGTAGAAAGACATTGCGAAAACGCTTTGAAGGTCGCAGAATTTTTAGAAAATCATCCGAATGTTGAATTAGTAAAATATCCGTTTTTAAAATCTCATCCGAGCTATGAGATTGCCAAAAAACAAATGAAGTTAGGTGGAAATGTAGTGGCTTTCGAGATCAAAGGTGGAATTGAAGGTGGTAGAAAATTTTTAGATAAAATAAAAATGTGCTCGTTGTCTGCCAATCTGGGTGATACCCGAAGCATTGTGACGCATCCTGCATCTACAACACACTCCAAGCTGTCTGACAAAGAAAGAAATGAAGTGGGAATCACCGCAGGTTTGGTACGCTGCTCGGTAGGTCTGGAAAATGTGGATGATATTATTGCAGATTTGAAACAGGCTTTGGGATAATGCCATTCTAACAGGAGATAAATATTTTAGGAGCAACAAAGGAAGGCTTCGAAACAAGATTCTCCCGCTGTCCGCTATATCTTTTTTGTTTTGAGAAAACAAAAAAGGATGCCACTTCCATCGGGGCTATGTTGAAGATCTATCCTTCGATTCACGGATGAAGATGATTTAGAAATCTTAAAATTATCTTTAGAGCAAGGTCCTAAAAGGACGATTAAATAATAAAAATTAGAATACAATCTTATTAAAAACATGTGATATTCAATATAATGAAAAATTCAGCACAACTATATAAAGCCCTTTCCGAGAGAATCTTAATTCTCGATGGTGCCATGGGGACTATGCTTCAGCGGTATAAATTTGAAGAAGAAGATTACCGTGGAGAACGTTTCAAAGATTGGGAGCATCCTGTAAAAGGAAACAACGACCTGCTTTCTTTGACGCAGCCTCATGCGATTGAAGAAGTTCACAGAAAATACCTAGAAGCAGGAGCTGATATTCTGGAAACCAATACATTTTCCGGGACAACCATCGCAATGGCAGATTATCATATGGAAGAGTTGGTATACGAACTCAACTACGAATCCGCAAAGATTGCCAGAAAAGTTTGTGACGAGTTTATCGCTCAGAATCCCAACAAGCCGAGATTTGTTGCTGGCTCAATTGGACCGACTAACAGAACGGCAAGTTTAAGTCCAGATGTGAATGATCCTGGTTACCGTGCAATTACGTTTGAAGAATTGAGATTAGCGTACAAACAGCAGTCGGAAGCTTTGCTTGATGGAGGGTCAGATATTCTTTTGGTAGAAACAATTTTTGATACGCTGAATGCAAAAGCAGCTTTGTTTGCCATCGATGAAATTCAGGAAGAAAGAGGAATTCAAATCCCAATCATGGTTTCAGGAACGATTACAGATGCTTCAGGAAGAACATTGAGTGGTCAAACTGCTGAAGCTTTTTTAATCTCAGTTTCACACTTAAATTTATTAAGTGTAGGATTTAACTGTGCTTTGGGTGCCAATCAGCTGACTCCGTATTTAGAAACACTGGCTCACAATTCAGAATTTTGTGTTTCAGCATATCCGAATGCAGGTCTTCCGAATGCTTTCGGACAGTATGATGAATCTCCGGACCAAATGGCAGCGCAGATCAGAGAGTATGTGGAAAAAGGATTAATAAACATTATCGGCGGCTGCTGTGGTACAACGCCTGAACATATCAAGGCAATTGCCGAATTGGTTGATAAATATGAACCTAGAAAGGTGAAAAATTTTGTATGATTTTTGATTGTTGAAAATTTAGAAACAAGTAAGAAAAACTTTTTTTAAATCTAAACCGACAATCTTATGGAAAAGCCATTTTACCTCAAAGATCCCTACGATAACCAATTGTTTAATGAATTAAGAAAAAGAGTGAACCAGCGAGTAGAAGCACTTCCCAAAAACAGAGATGTTTACATTCAGATCAAAGCGATTATTTTGCCTTTGGTGTATTTTGGTTTGTATCTGTTTGCTCTTTTCAACGCAGATCGGCCGTGGGTTTACATTTCGAGTTTTGTTTTGATGGGGATTTCTTTGGTTTTAATTTATTTAAACTTAATTCACGAAGCGGCTCACAACAATATCTTTAAGAATAAAAAACTCAACAGTCTAGTTTTGCAGATTTTTGATTTAGTGGGAGCAAACTCTTACATCTGGAAAAAAAGACACATCGCAGCGCACCATGCTTACCCGAATGTTGACGGCTGGGATACAGACATTGAGCAGAGCGGGCTGTTGCTCATCGTTCCATGGATTAAAGCGAAAGGAATTCAAAAATATCAACACCTCTTTTTCTTTCTGGTGTATCCGCTGTATTTGTTCAACTGGATGTTTATCAGAGATTTCAGAGATTTTTTTGATCAAGAACGAGTGATTTTGAAAACCCAAGGCAAAATTCCTGCTTCAGAAAAAATTAAAATGATCAGTTTTAAATTTTTTTACTTTTTCTATCAGATTGCTGTTCCTGTTTTATTTTTGAAAATTTCTTTAGGCTTGGCTTTGGGAGCATGGTTTTTACAAGTAATTGCTGCAAGCATATTTGCACTTTTTGTATTGTTGCCGCTGCATCCTCTTCCGGATAATGCTTTTCCGAAATTAGATGAAAAAAACGGGCTTCCGTTCAGCTGGATTTGTCATCAGCTGGAAGTGACCAATGATTTACAAGAGAATAACTGGTTTGTGAGAAATGTTCTGGGAAATTTCAACTTTCATGTTGCGCATCACCTTTTTCCAAATTACAGTTACATGTATTATAGTGAAATCACAGAGGAAATCGAGCAGTTTGCCAAAGAAAATAATCTGGGCTACAAACGATTTCCGATTTTTACCGCTTTGGGCAAACATGTCGATTTGCTGAAGCAAAATGCGAATAACGCATATTTTATTTTAGAAGAATAATTCAATGAAATATTTACGATTATCAGGGCTAGAACCTCTGATTATTACTCCGGAATCCAATTTTATCAACGTGGGTGAAAGAACCAACGTTGCCGGATCTAAAAAGTTTTTAAGATTAATCAAAGAAGAGAAATTCTCAGAAGCCTTAGATATCGCAAGAGATCAGGTGGATGGTGGAGCTCAGATTCTTGACGTAAATTTTGACGATGGTTTGATCGACGGAAAGGCTTCCATGGTCAAATTCCTCAACCTTATTGGTTCTGAACCTGATATTTCCAAAATCCCAATCATGGTCGATTCCTCGAAATGGGAAATTTTGGAAGCTGGTCTTCAGGTCGTTCAGGGGAAATGTGTGGTGAATTCCATCAGTTTAAAAGAAGGAAAAGAAGAGTTTGTAAAACACGCCAAAGCGATTAAGAGATATGGTGCAGCCGTAATTGTAATGGCTTTCGATGAGGTTGGGCAAGCCGACAATTACGAAAGAAGACTGGAGATCACCCAACGATCTTACGACATTTTAGTTAATGAAGTTAAATTTCCGGCTGAAGATATTATTTTCGATTTAAATATATTTCCCGTTGCAACGGGAATGGAGGAACATCGTCGTAACGCAATCGATTTCATTGAGGCTACACGCTGGGTAAGACAAAATCTTCCTTATGCTTCGGTAAGTGGAGGAGTTTCCAATGTGTCTTTTTCTTTCCGTGGAAACGATACGGTACGTGAAGCTATGCACTCAGTTTTCTTGTATCACGCCATCCAGGCCGGAATGAATATCGGAATTGTAAATCCTGCTTTGCTGGAGGTTTATGATCAGATTAATAAAGAACTTCTTGCACTTGTAGAAGATGTAATTCTAGACAAACGAGAAGATGCTACAGAAAGACTTTTAGATTACTCTGAACGAAATAAATCGGTTAAAAAAGAAAAAGTTGAAGAACTCGAATGGCGTACGTATCCTTTACAGGAAAGAATCACGCATTCTTTGGTGAAAGGTATTGACCGTTTTATCGAAGAAGATGTGGAAGAAGCCAGGCTGCAGTCTGAAAGACCGCTTCACGTCATCGAAGTTAATCTGATGACGGGAATGGGCGTTGTCGGAGATTTATTTGGTGCAGGAAAAATGTTTCTTCCGCAGGTGGTAAAGTCTGCCCGAGTTATGAAAAGAGCGGTCGCTTATCTGCAACCATTTATAGAAGCAGAAAAAGATGTGGCTCAGAAACCCAACGGAAAAATTTTGATGGCTACTGTAAAGGGCGACGTTCACGATATCGGGAAAAATATTGTGAGTGTAGTGTTGGGATGTAATAATTATGATATTGTCGATTTGGGCGTAATGGTTCCTGCCGAGAAAATTATTCAGGCAGCCATTGATCACAACGTGGATGTTATTGGTTTGAGCGGATTGATCACGCCAAGTCTAGACGAAATGGTCTACATCGCTTCAGAACTTGAAAGACAGAATTTAAATTTTCCTTTATTAATCGGTGGTGCAACGACTTCGAAAGCGCACACTGCTGTAAAGATTGATTTAAAATATAAAAATGCTGTCGTTCACGTGAATGACGCTTCCCGAGCGGTAAACGTTGTAAGTTCGTTGCTTGGAGACCGAAATAAAGAGTATGTGGATGATCTGAAAAGTGATTATTCAGATTTCAGAGAAAAATTCCTGAACAGACAGGTTGATAAAAACTATGTTTCCATTGAAGATGCCCGAAAAGATAAATTTAAAATAGATTGGGAAAATGAAGAAATTTTCACACCAAATCATTTAGGAATTCAGGTTTTTGAAAATCAGGATCTTGAAGAATTAATTCCTTTTATTGACTGGTCACCGTTTTTCAGAAGCTGGGATCTCCATGGGAAATATCCAAACATTTTTGATGATGAGGTTGTAGGCGAGCAGGCGAAAGAATTATTTGCCGACGGACAGAAAATCCTGAAGAAAATTGTTGATGAAAAACTATTGGTCGCAAAGGCGATATTTGGAATTTTCAAAGCCAATTCAAACGAAACAGATGATATTTTAATTTATGATGAAAATGATCAGGAAAAGGTTAAGTTTTTAACGCTGAGACAACAGGTTCAGAAATCAAAAGGTAAAGATTATATCGCACTAAGTGATTTTATTGCACCTAAAAGTTCAGGAAAGACCGATTACATGGGCGCGTTTTGCGTATGCACAGGTTTCGGTACAGATGAACTGTCTGATCAGTATGAGAAAGACAACGACGATTACAACGCCATCATGGTAAAAGCTATTGCCGACCGTTTCGCGGAAGCTTATGCAGAATTTTTACATAAAAAAGTACGTACAGAATATTGGGGATATGCCAATCAGGAAAATTTAAGCAACGAAGATTTAATTGCCGAAAAATACAAAGGAATCCGTCCTGCTCCAGGTTATCCTGCTTGTCCTGATCATTTGGAAAAACACGCAATCTGGGATTTACTGAAAGTGGAAGAAAACATTGGTGTTTATCTTACTGAAAGTTTAGCAATGTTCCCTACAGCAGCCGTTTCCGGATATTATTTTGGAAGTCCTCACGCCAAATATTTTGGTTTAGGAAAAATTTCAGAAGATCAACTGAAGGAATATTCACAAAGGAAAGGAATTTCTTTACAGGAAGCCAGAAAATGGCTGAACCCGAATTTAGCAGACGGAATTTAAAATAATAATTGCATGAAGATTCTATCACTTTTCTTTATTTATATCTCGACAATTGCCTTTGGACAAATTAATTGTGATTATTCTCTGAAAATTAACAATGATAATTTAAAAAACACAGGATACTTTACATTGTCGGTTTCAAATACTGGAGCTCAATCTTTTAACATTCCAAGGAGAATAGATTTTTGTAATATTCGATTGGTTGAGTTTGCAATATTCAATAACAAAACCAACACTTATGAAAAGATGGATCTTGCCAATAAAAATATAGATTGCTTTAAACCGGATAAAATGAAAGTTTTAAAGAGTCATCAAATTATTAAATATAAAGTGAACATCAAATCTGCTTTTGAAGTATTAGAAAGCGCAAATTTTTTCGAAAATTATAACAATTTCAGGTATCGATTTAAAATCAGTTTTCCGCTTAATAATTATAAAAATTGTGAAGCCTTAATTACAGATTGGATATACAAAAACTAAACTACTATTAATAAATAATGAAAATCACAGACCATATAAAAAATGCTGACGGTAAAACCTTATTTTCCTTAGAGGTTGTTCCACCTCAAAAGGGAATCGGGATTGAAGACTTGTATAAAAATATAGACCCTTTGATGGAATTTAAACCTCCATTCATCGACGTTACAACTTCAAGAGAAGAATACATCTACATCGACAAAGGAAATGGTTTAATGGAACGTCGTATCACGAGAATGCGTCCCGGAACTTTAGGGATCTGTGCCGCAATTCAGCATAAATACAATGTAGACACTGTTCCACACTTACTTTGCGGAGGATTTACCAAAGAAGAAACAGAATATCTATTGGTAGACTGTATGTATTTGGGAATCGACAATATTATGGCACTTCGTGGCGATGCGATGAAGGGTCATCAATATTTTGAAGCAACTCCAGGCGGTCACGCAAGCGCAATGGAGTTGGTAAACCAGATCAATAATTTGGGAAGAGGAAAATATCTTCATGATGAGCAAATTTGTGATGATCACAACAAATTCTGCATTGGTGTGGCAGGCTATCCCGAAAAACACATGGAAGCCCCGTCAATGAACTATGATCTGAAATGGCTCAAACAAAAAGTAGACGCTGGTGCAGATTATATCGTAACGCAGATGTTTTTTGATAATAAAAAATATATCGAATTTGTTACTAAAGCTCGTGAAATGGGAATTACTGTTCCAATTATTCCAGGAATTAAACCGATTGCGACAAAAAAACATTTGAAATTATTGCCTCAGGTTTTTAAAATAGATTTACCTGAAGATTTAATCAATGCCGTAGAAAGTGCAAAAAATAATGAAGCGGTAAAACAAATCGGTGTAGAATGGGCAATCAGCCAATGTAAAGAACTTCTTGATTTTGGCGTTCCGGTTCTGCATTTTTACTCGATGGGTAAAAGCGATAATATTAAAAAAGTGGCTGGAGAGCTGTTTTAAATAGTTAGTAAAAGTGAAGAGATAAGGCTTTAGAAATTTTTCTAAAGCCTTATTGTTTATATTCAATTTGATATTGAATCAATTGATCAAAAACACTTTTAGTTGTCGGTTTCGAAGAATTGGTATTAAAAATGAACATTCCGCTGTCGATATTAAAAAAGTATTTTTTTGTATCGTCGCTTACCGAAAACCATTTCAACAGACCATTTACAAGATTGATATCTTCCCATTTTATTGAAGATTCATCTAAATTGAATGTATAAGGATTTTGATTTAAAGTATCTCTGAAAATTATTTTTCTGTCTTCTACATAAATAATTCCGCTTCCCTGAAATGCTTTTAATTTAAAGAATTCATTTTGAGTGTTTCCCATATTATATCGAACAAAAGCATGATATTCGGGAGTACCTATTTGCTCCAAAAGAACTTTCTGTTTTTTCTTTCTGCTTTGTGCGGCTAGATAAGCAATCAGAAAAATAATTGCGGGGATTGATAGCAGAAAAATAAAAAATAGGATAATGACAAAAATTAATGATTCCATGATTTGGTTTTTTAAATTTAAATTGAAGGATGCTTCTCAAATTCTTTTGTGCGGTCAAATAAATATCGGTAGGTTGCCAGTTTCCTTGTCACTTCTGTCTCCAAATGTTTTGCCAAGCCTAGCATTTTCGGGTTGAAATCGCCAATCCACTGCATTTCAAAATCCTCAAATTTTGTCGCCACACGGAAATGATTGGCAGCTTCCACGATGAGGTAGCCTTCTACGCCTTTATTTTGCCACTCCGGAAGAACTCCAAAAATTAAACCAACAAACTTAGAATTATGTTTAAAAGTTTTATAATATAGAAATTTCAGTTTGTCGACAAGTCCAAATTTCCCATTCAAATACTTAAACCATTGATTGAGATCCGGGATATTGATCCACATCGCAATAGGATTTCCACTTTCGTAGGCAAACCATGCGATATGCTCGTTCATTACAGGTTTCATCGTGTTGAAAAGTCTTTTAACGTCATTCAGAGACATTTGTTTTCCGCCGCCGTGGCTCTCCCATGATTTATTGTAAATGGTATAAAAATCTTCGGCAAATTTATCCATATTGTTTTTTGTGACCCGTTTTGAAGAAAAATTTTCATTTTTAGAATGCTTAGCGTGCATGAGATTGAAAATTCTCGAAGTAGGAGCATGCGCTTTTCTGCTGAAACATAATTGATTGTAGTAAATTTCAAATCCGTAATTCTCAAAAAGAGCCTGATAATATGGGAAGTTATAATTCATTCCGTACAAAGGTTCTGAAAAACCTTCAATCAATACGCCCCAAAATTTATCGCGTTCTCCGAAATTTATTGAGCCGTCCATTGCTTCCATTCCTTTTTCCTGAAGCCAGGTTTTGCAGTGGTCAAAAATGAAATTGGCCGTTTCCTGATCATTGATACAATCGAAGAAACCAATACCTCCCGTTGGCTGTTTTTCGATGTATTGTTCGTTAACAAAAACGGCAACTTTTCCTACAGTTTTGCCTTCTTTATTTTTAAACAAAAACCTTTTGCTTTCACCATTGGCAAAACATTTGTTTTTATTGTCATCAAAAACAGTTTCAATATCTTTGTCTAAAGGCCGAATATACGCTACGTCATCCTTGTAAAGTCTGGCAGGAAACTCCAGAAATTCTTTTTTTTGTGCACTACTCAGTACTTCTTCAACAATGACCATAACTTGTAAGACTATAAAGATGTGAAACGTAATTTAAATTTGAGCTAAATTAAAATATAGAATTAATTTTATCCGTATTTTTGTTGCAAAATAAATAAAAATGGTTGATTTTACCGATAACGATGATGATATTTTCACTGGAAAAGAGCATACGCCGATTCGTGAAGATGCTTTTGAGAAATCACCACAGGAAAAAATAGAAAAAATTACTCAGCTTTTTGGGGAAATCATGGAAACGTTAGGTCTTGATATGACTGATGATTCTTTGAAAGATTCACCAAAACGTGTTGCTAAAATGTATGTTAATGAAATTTTCGGAGGACTTCTTCCTGAAAATAAACCGGGAATTTCTACATTTTCAAATAAATACAAATACCGCCAGATGTTGGTGGAAAAAGATATAACGGTTTATTCTTTCTGTGAACACCACTTTCTACCAATCATCGGAAGAGCACATGTTGCCTATATTTCTAGCGGTGATGTAATCGGACTTTCTAAGATCAATAGAATTGTCGATTATTACGCAAAAAGACCGCAGGTTCAGGAAAGGTTGACGATGCAGATTGTAGATGCATTAAAAGATGCTTTAGGAACTCAAAATGTTGCGTGTATCATTGATGCAAAACACCTTTGCGTAAACTGCAGAGGAATTAAAGACACTGCAAGTTCAACAATTACTGCCGAATTGAGTGGTATTTTTAGAACCAATCCGATTACCAGACAGGAATTCCTTCATTATGTGGGAAGTCATGCAAAACTTGATTATTAAAAATTTAGAAATGATAAAATTTAAAAAAGTCTCAGATCAGATATTCATCACAACCATTATTTGTTGTGACATAATTTGTTTTAGCTAATTTTTAAATATTATAATCATTCAATCTTTTAATTAAAAAATAAATGCAACTAAAAATATATAATTCGCTAACGGCGGAAAAAGAAATATTTACTCCAATTTTAGAAGGAAACGTCGGGATGTACGTTTGTGGACCGACGGTTTACAGCAATGTGCATTTGGGAAATGTGCGTACTTTCCTTTCTTTCGATTTTATCTACCGAAGCTTAATGCATTTAGGCTATAAAGTAAGATACGTAAGGAATATTACTGATGCAGGTCATCTTACTGACGATGGAGATGTCAACAACGACCGTTTTGTAAAGCAGACCCGTCTCGAAAAATTAGAACCGATGGAAATCGTTCAAAAATACACGGTCGATTTTCATAAAGTTCTGGAAATGTTTAATCTGCTTCCTCCGAATATTGAGCCTACGGCAACCGGTCACATTGTTGAACAGATCGAATTGACTCAAAAATTAATTGAAAAAGGTTTTGCTTACGAAAGCAACGGTTCAGTTTATTTTGATGTTTTAGAATACAATAAGAGAGGCCTGAATTACGGTGAACTTTCAAAACGAAATATCGAAGAACTTTTTGCCAATACAAGAGATTTAGACGGTCAGGGTGAAAAGAAAAACCCACAGGATTTTGCGTTGTGGAAAAAAGCTTCGCCGGCACACATTATGCGTTGGAATTCTCCCTGGGGTGAAGGTTTCCCTGGATGGCATCTTGAATGTACTGCAATGAGCACGAAATATTTAGGAGATAAATTCGATATCCACGGAGGTGGAATGGATTTGAAATTTCCACACCATGAGTGTGAAATTGCACAAGGGAAAGCTTGCAATGATGTAGAGCCAGTGAACTACTGGATGCACGCCAATATGCTGACCATGAATTCTCAGCGTATGAGCAAATCGACTGGAAATTATATCTTACCTAAACAATTGGTTTCAGGTGAAAACGATTTCTTCGAAAAACCTTTTCATCCTACAATAGTGCGTTTTTGCTTTCTGCAGGCGCATTACAGAAGTGTTTTAGATATTTCTAATGATGCAATGTTGGCAAGTGAAAAAGGTTTCACAAGATTGATGGAAGCGGTAAAAGTTTTAAATTCAATCACACCAAATGACCAAAAAGAATCCGGTTTTAATCTTAAAGAATGGAAAACCAAAGCATATGATGCTTTGACGGATGATTTCAACTCCCCGGTTTTAATTGCTCATTTATTTGAAGCAGTGAAATTTATTTTTGCTTTAAAAGATGAAAAAGAAACGGTTTCAACAGAGGATTTAGCAGATTTAAAATCAACTTTAAATGCTTTAATATTCGATGTTTTGGGTCTTCAGGCCATTGAAGAAAATAATAATGAAAAACTGGATCAGACATTACAGGTTTTAATTGAGTTGAGAAATCAGGCTAGAAAATCTAAAAACTTTGAACTTTCAGACCAGATCAGAGATAAACTTTTGGCTGAAGGCATTGAGCTTAAAGATGGTAGAGACGGAACTTCTTACGTTTTGAACTAAGAAAGTTTTAAAAAAAATATCTCTCTCGGATTTTAAAGATTTCGCAGATTTTCAACTATAATCTCTGCTCGATCCTTAAAATTTGGGAGAGTTTTTTTATGCGTTAAATTGTAGGGAAATTTTTTAGGAATAATTTTTAAAAACAATTTGAAAAATGTTTAACTTAGTAAGACTAAAACATTTACAAACCAAAAATACTACATATGAAAAAACATTTATTCCCTATTCTGCTATTGTTACTTGGGAACACAATCAGTGCACAGCAGGATTTTTTTGCACTTGCAGGTAAAGATTCACCAAGAATTGAGTTCAATGATTTCCGTACGATGAACGCTGACGGAACTTCCGGGCAAAGTATTTTCGGGGTTTCTTCCGAAGCAAAAGTAATTTCGCAGTCAAGAAAAACTCCTGTTACTGAAGATAAAACTTCCTACAATCACGCACAGTCAATGACGTTAGCAGCTTTGGCTTATGATTCATCTGGTGATAATTTGGTGTATATGCCTATGTTTTCATCCAATATTTATGTTTTGAATCAGAAAACAAAAGAAATTACCTTGGTTGAAAATACTGTTGCACGGGTAACGTCATGTGACATCAATTCACATATCACAAGAATGACGACAGCTTACGATGGTAATGTGTATGCCATCAACAATTCGGGTACCCAATTTATTCAAATCAGTAAAAAGAACAATCAATATGTTGTGAATGATCTTGGAATTGTCAAAGATGATACAGCAAATGGAAAGAATTCTTTCACGGCCATTGAGAGTGGTTTCGGCGGAGATATGATTGCCGATGGAGAGAATAATTTCTACGTTTTTGCAACATCAGGTAATGTTTTTAAAGTTACAACGAAAGAATTAAAAGCGAAATTTATTGGAAAAATATCGGGTCTTCCTGACAATTATTCTGTAAACGGAGCAGCGGTAAATTCAAAAGGAAACGTAGCGATTGCAAGTGCAAAAGGGGCCTCAATGTATGAAGTGAGTCTGGATAATCTTGAAGCGAAGCAACTTCCAGGAGAGAGCAATTTACATATTTACGATTTGGCAAGTAAGTATTTTGTCAATGACAGAGCAGCTTCTGTAAGTGTTTTTGTAAATCTTGATATATACCCTACAAAGGTTGACGAAGGTTTTATCTATGTGAAGGTTAATGATAAAAATTTAAAAAATAATCTGAAGCTGAATGTATTTGATCTTTCCGGAAAGACCACAATGACGCAAAGATTGTCTGTAAAAGATGGCGTTTTGAACCAACAGATCTATCTGAAAAATCTGATAAGCGGCTCATACATTGTAAATATTACAGATGAATCGGGTAAAACCTTGCTAAGTAAAAAAATTCTTTTGACAGAATAAATATGATTTTTTTTATGATTAGAACAGCCTTTTTTCAATTTTGAAGAAAGGTTTTTTAATGATTATTTGACACTGTAACGGTTTGTTTTTCAATTTTAAAACCTTATTTTTATCAAAAAAATAGGTAGATGAAATTATATTTTAACGTTGACTATCGTACAAATGCTGGAGAAAACCTGCAGTTGGCAATTGATGAGGGTGGACATCCGTCTAAGATTCATTCCATGTTTTATACAGATGACGGTTCTTGGAAATGTGAGGTAGATTATTTTTCAAAAGCGATTTTATATCATTATCAGCTGGTTGACGAGCATAATAAAGTTTTAAGAAAGGAATTTGTTTCGCATCATCTTAATTTTCCACATAATTATAAAGAGTTTTTGGTTTTCGATCAGTGGAATAATAAGAATTTTCCCGAAAATTATCTCAACAATAAAATATTTCATAACAAACTTAATCAGTTTGCTCCCCAAAAATTATCTGTACTCAAAAAGCACAGCCATTTATTCAGAATTGAAGCGCCTTTGTATAATTCAAACTGGGAGATAGTTTTGCTCGGAAACGTTGAGTCTTTAGGAAACTGGGATTACGGAAAAGCTATACCTCTTACCCAAACTGACTTTGGGATTTGGGAAACCTCTGTGGAAATCTCTGAAAATATTCTGATTCAGTATAAATATGCTATTTTTGATAAGGCTGCTGGTAAGTTAATTGATGTTGAAAGCGGAGAAAACAGGCACATTACTCCAAATCTTCAGAAAGATGTTTTGCAAATTTCTGCAGACCACTATTTTAAATTTAAGTCTTACCAAATGTACCACGATGCTGGAGTCGCAGTTCCTGTTTTCTCATTACGAAGCGAGGATGGTTTTGGTGTAGGTGAGTTTTCTGATTTAAAGAAACTCGCAGACTGGACGAATGAAGCATCATTAGGAATTATTCAGATTCTGCCGATAAATGATACAACTGCCAATTATTCTTGGACGGATTCTTATCCGTACGCTGCAGTTTCAGTTTATGCCTTGCATCCTCAATATATTTCGATATTAAATTTAGATTACGATTTACCGAAGGGTTTAGTTGATGAATTTGAAGATGAAAAAACAGAATTGAATTCGCTGGAGTTAATTGATTACGAAAAGATGATTTCTGCCAAATGGAAGTATCTGAAGGCAGTTTTTAATCTTGAAAAGGAAAAGATTTATAAAGACAGAAATTTTAAGAAATTCATTAAAGACAATGAAACGTGGCTATTACCTTACTCTGCATTTTGTGTTTTAAGAGATAAATATAAAACGCCCAATTTTAATGAATGGAAAACCCATAAAAAATACATTGCCGGGAAGATTGCTCCTTTTTTCTCTGCTAAAAGTAAAGATTACGATAGTTCAATGCTTCATGCATGGGTGCAGTTTCAGCTAAGTAAACAGTTGAAAGATGCGGTCGACTATATTCATAGTTTAGGAGTTTCTTTGAAGGGAGATTTGCCAATAGGTATTTACAGACATTCTGTAGAAGCATGGACGGAACCTGAATTATTTGGGATGGATTTCCAGGCAGGTGCACCGCCGGATCAGTTTACGGATCTTGGGCAGAACTGGGAATTTCCAACTTACAATTGGGAAGCGATGAAGGCAGATGATTACCAGTGGTGGAAAAACAGGTTCAAAGCTTTAGAGCAGTATTTTGACGCGATGAGAATCGATCATATCCTCGGATTTTTTAGAATCTGGAGAATGCCGATTTCTGCTACACAAGGAATTTTGGGATATTTTTATCCTGCTGTTCCTATCGTTTTGGAGGAATTCAACGCTAGACATATTCCTTTTAATTTTGACAGGTATTGCAAGCCTTTTATAACTGATTTGATTCTTTGGAGATATTTCGGTGAACAGAGTAATAAGGCATTAGATTTCTTAAATAATAATCACAACGGTACTTATTCTTTTAAGGAAGAATTTGATACACAAAGAAAACTTTCAGAATATTTTAAGAAAAGACCGGCCGGTTCTATTGAAGAACAACTGATTGCTCTTTGTGCAAATGTTTTGTTTTTAACAGAAGTGCGAGACGGGCAGACTGTTTATCATCCAAGATTTAATGCTTTCAAAACAGAATCGTATCAAAATTTATCAGATTGGGAAAAGAAAGCAATCTATGAACTGTATCACGATTATTTCTTTAAAAGGCAGGATTACCTCTGGAAAGAAAAAGCCATGGAAAAGCTTCCTGTCATTCTAAACGCTACAAAAATGCTGATTTGCGGAGAAGATTTAGGAATGGTTCCCGATTGTGTGCCTGAAGTGATGGATGAGTTGGCAATCGTTGCCCTCAAGGTTCAGAGAATGCCGTCAGAACAAATTCCTTTTTATAATCCCAAAAATGCAGCTTATCTGAATGTGGTAACAGCTTCTTCACACGACAGTTCAACACTGCGTCAATGGTGGAAGGAAGATTCACAACTTACACAGCAGTACTTTAATCAGCAGCTTATGCAGTATGGAAGAGTTACAGAAAATTTGGAACCTCATTTGGCAGAAATTATTATGAAACAGCATTTGTACAACGATGCGATGCTCGCTGTTTTTCCTATTCAGGAATTTCTTGCTACGGATGCGGAGCTTACGAATGACAGTATAGATCATGAACGAATTAATAATCCTGCAGTGTTTCCGCATTATTGGCGATACAGAATGCATTTAAATGTTGAAAAATTAACGGAAAACACAAGCTTTAATCAAAAAATTTCAGATTGGGTTAAAGACAGTGGAAGGATTTAGTGAAAATAATATCATTGATTATCAATGGATTAAATTAATTTGTGGAAGAAGTTTTACCTTAGGGTTTAACTTCTTTTTTTTCTTTACATCCAAAAGACAAGAATGAGAGTTCTGCTATATTAACCAATTAATGATTATAGAAATGAAAAAAATACTTTTGGGATTTGCTTTGACTTTATCGACTTTGTCGTTTGCTCAGCAATATCCAAATGATGGATACGTTAATGACGGATATGGAGATAATGACGGATATTACTCTGATCAGGATGACGAAAATTATTTTCCTGATGACTATTATTACAATTATCCTCAGGATTACTATCCTCAAGATTATTATCAAAGTTATTACAATGATTATAGAAATAGCATCGTTAACATCAACTGGAATGTGTTTTTCCAGCAAAACAGATTAAACCGCTGGCAGATCGATCAGATATTATTTCTGAATAATCTTTACTCAAGTTTCTCTGCATGGAATAACTTTTACAGATATAATCCAGACAGATGGTATTATGACAGGTTTTATGCAATGGAAAGAATTTTAGGACCAAGAGTGTTTGTTGTTTTCCAAAACAATTATTACCGCAGACAAAGCCCGATTGTTTATTTCCAGAATTACAGAAGAACATA
This sequence comes from Chryseobacterium sp. JAH, assembly GCF_001507335.1. Classification (GTDB taxonomy): domain Bacteria; phylum Bacteroidota; class Bacteroidia; order Flavobacteriales; family Weeksellaceae; genus Chryseobacterium. The sequence continues at coordinate 38,351 of NZ_LMAH01000008.1, forward strand.
TTATACGCCAAGATTCAGAGTAATGCCTCGTTACAGAAATGTAAATATCAATATTTACAGAGTTGACAGAAGCAGCTTTAGAAGAAACGATAATCCGACTTTAAACGTGGTTAGAAATTCAGGTTTCAGAAATAACAACAATAATAATTCAGGAGGTTTCAGAAATCAGAACAATGCGGTGAGAGGAAATAATGGTAATCGTGGAGGATTTAGAAATTCAGACAATGGAGACCGAGCTAATAATGGTGGAGTACGAGGGAACAATGGGAGTAATGGAGTGAGAGGCAATGAAAATGGAGGAGGATTCAGAAATAATAATAACAGAAAATCTGAAGTCGTTACGCCAAGAGCTTCTACCCCAAGATCTGAAAATAATGGATCCAGAGGAAATGGAGGCTTCAGGTCTCAACAGAGAAGTGAAAGTGCAGGGCCTAGAATTCAAAACAGTTCGCCAAGACAGGATAACAAGAGAAATGAAGGAAGAGGTTCTGGTGGATTCAGAAACAGTTTAGTAAAAAATAGATAGTTATTTCATATATTATATTTGAGTGGTGTGGAGATCAGGTTTATTGCCTGGTCTCTTTTTGTTTTTCTCAATTATTTTGTTTTTAACGTAAAAAATTAACAATAATTATAGATTTGGCATTTAACTTTCGTTTTAAATGTGTATCAAACAGATATAACAAACCAATTAATTAATTTAAGCAAATGAAAAAATTAGTATTAGCAATAGCGTTTATCGGACTAGGAAGTTTTGCAATGGCTCAAGATGTTCCACAATATAGAAAAATAAACAGAGAGGAAATGAAGCAGAAGATGCAGCAAAGGGAACAGGAGAGAATGGCCGAGATGCAGAAAGAACTTAACCTAAACCAAAGCCAGATAGCCCAAATTAAAGATCTGCACGAGAAGAGAAGATCTGAAATGAAGCATAACTTTGAAAAAAGTAAAGAGCAGAGACAGGCAAAAATGGAGGCGATGAAAGCGAAAAGAAAGCAGATGGATAATGATATGAAAAAAATTCTTTCTCCGGAGCAGTATGATAAATGGCAGGCTGGAAGAAAGGCTAAAATGGAAGAAAGAAGAGCAATGTTGAAAGAAAAAGGTGTAAAAGGTGACAGAAAAATGAGACATGGTTTGAAGCCGGCGACCCAATCCCAAATAAACTGATAGTTTATAATTTTGATTTTTTAATGTTAGGAGGATGGAAGTAATTCCATCCTTTTTGTATTCAATCTAAATCTAAATTTGGTGGAAAACTTTTCATTTCGCCTTTAAATACGTAATTTTGAGTATAAATTTTTATTATGGTAAGCGAAAAAATTGCACAGTTAATTAACGAACAAATATCTCACGAGCAATATGCTGCTCAGTATTATCTTTCTATGTCTGCATGGTTTTCTGCGAAGGACCTGGACGGAATTGCCAATTACTTCAGAGTTCAAAGTAAGGAAGAATTGATGCATGCAGATAAAATGTTTGATTATCTGAACGACGTGGGAGGTGAGATTATCGTTGGCGAAATTGCAAAACCTCCACACGTATTTGAAAATGCAGTGGATATTTTTGAAAAAGCTCTTGAACACGAAAAGAAAGTAACGAAAAGTATTTTCAATATTGTTAAAAATGCTAATGACGAAGGAGATTTTGCAACTACATCATTCCTTCAGTGGTTCATTAACGAGCAGGTAGAAGAAGAGGCTAGTGCCTCTCAGTATGTAACCAAAATTAAGATGGTTTGTGATAATCCGTCGGCTCTTTATCTATTTGATCAGGAATTGGCAAAAAGAGTTTTCGTAGCGGATCCAACGGCTTAATTTTCTTTGGATTAAACGATGATCGGCGGGGTCAAAGGCCCCGCCGATACCATTTTGGGATACCTGTATTTTTTGTTTGCACTCACAGAATCAAAAATTATGGGTTTTTTATTCTTTTTTCGTGAAGAAGAGTGACGTACATCCTGCTTCCAAAATCATGAATCCTTTCCGACAGAGAAAATGGCAAATTTGCAAGAATATCTTTTTTTTCCGTTTTATCTGTTACCAACAATAGATTACCATCCTCATTATACTTGAATAGTAAGTAGTCAGATGAGCTGTTTTCTATTTCCTCCTGTATGATCTGTTCTGTGTCAAAGTATACTGCGATTATATTTTGGTTTAGGATTTCAATTTTCCGGGTGTTGTATACTATTGCAGATTCTGTTCCGCAACTTCCTACAAAACTTTGTAGCGAATTCGGAATTTTTTTTATTACTTGTATTGAAATTTCTTGAGGTTTTTCTTCTTTTATTTTGAGAGTGTCTTTCTTTTTGTAGCTGGTTTTTTGAGCTGAATTATTTAAGGTGGTTGCGATTCTCTTTTGCAACTCCAAATAGAAAAGACAGTAATAAAGAGTAAAAATTTTATATTGTTTTTCATTTTTAAAGATTTTTTATTTCAAATCTTCTTGCTTTGATGAAATCATTTCCCATTCGCCATTTTCCTTTAAGTTAAAAATAGTGGTTTCTATTTTACAACAACTAATAGGCAAGCTAATCGTCAAAGTATGGTTTGTATTGTTTATATTTTTTGGAAAAGGACCTTGATTTAAAGGAAATTTATCATTTAAATTAAATTTTCCCATCTTATCTTGAAAATAATAAGAATAAACAGGACCTCCATTACCACCAGAATCATAAAGGATTGCAAAATCTTCTAGATTATCAAAATTAAAATCCGCAATGATTAGATTATGGTAATTTTCTATTCCTTCTTGTATTTTTAAACCATTTTTAAAATAATTTATTTGATTAATTTTAAAATTTTCTTCAGTAAATATCCAAAAATTTGGTTCGAAAATTATATTTTGCGAAGGCGTATTATTCTTAAAAACCTCAATTTTTAATTTTGAAGGTCTGCCGTCATTATCTGTATTTAATACAATAACAGAAAACTTAAATTTGTCCTGTTTTTTTATAAAATTTTCTCTTTTTTCAACCGAACTATTAAGTTCTTTAGTCTGAAGAGTGGGCGTTTTTTTGCAACCTAAAAAACACATCAGTAGGAGATAGCCAGTAATTATTGTTTTCATATTTATACTAAAAGATTTACATATACTTTGTTTAGTACTTTATCCATATTCCATTTTATGCTGTCGTTTTCAGGTAAACCTCCTTCATCCGTATTTGAACCTATTTAATCCTGTCATAAACTCTTTGAGGAACTTTACTTAAATCTTTCTTCTGTTTTTTCATTAAAAACAAATATAAATTATAGTTTTTCTTAGCATCTTCTTTGTTAGCTAATGCCCAATCAACATCTGCTAAATTTAAAAATGCTACCGTTCTATCCGGATATTGTGAGATAATTTCTTTTAGTAATGATTTTGAAAAATTATTATCTTGTATTTTTTCTAAAGAAAATGCTTGATTATTAGCAGATTCTACATTAATGATTTTGAAATCTACATTTCCAAGTTTTGGATAATCAACATATAAATCTTCAGGATAAGATTTATATGTCATCTTGGCAAAAAGAATATTCTTTGAATTATATACAAAACCAATGGGTTTTTTGTTGAATTCTTCCTTTAAAGAATTTCCTATTGCCTGTAAATCATCATAAGTTTTTTGAGACATATCATAATTATCAACAAACAATTTATTCAGAATCAAGCCATCTTTTCCAAATTTTACGATTTCTTTAGAAATTAAAATTAATCCGTTTAAGGAATAAATGAAATCAAATTTTTCTTTACTTTTCGTTGCAGACGCGTTTGATTCGTACAATAATGAAAACCCATCATCATTTTGTATAAGCTCGGTTGAAAGAGACATTTCATTGATAATTAAATATTTATAAATAGTTTCTTTCCCATTGCATATTAATACTAAATCTTGATTTTGGATTTGAACTTTGCATTTAGAAGGATTTTCTTTATTTAAACCTTGAACATGTGTTTTTTGTTTTGTGATAGGAGTTTTAGCTGTTTTTTCTTTTTTTAAATTTTCACAAGAGGCAGAAAAAAGAACAAAAAAACAAATTAATAATAGATATTTCATTGGGCGCTTTATTTATTATTCAGAAGTTACACAATCTGTCGTAGTTCCTTTAATTTTCTTCAATCGTTTGCAAATAGTCAATATTATTTGATGAAAGTTCTACATCCTACAAAGAAAAAGAGTAAAATATTGAATACTATTAAGTTTTTTGCTTTTATTTCAAATTTTCTTCCTTTGATGAAATCATTTCCCATTCACCATTTTCCTTTAAGTTAAAAATAGTGGTTTCTATTTTGCAACAACCAATAGGCAGGCTAATCGTCAAAGTACGGTTTGTATTGTTTATATTTTTTGGAAAGGGTCCTTGATTTAAAGGAAATTTATTATTTAAATTAAATTTCCCCATTTTATCTTGAAAATAATAAGAATAAACAGGACCTCCATTACCACCAGAATCATCAAGAATTGCAAAATCTTCTAGATTATCAAAATTAAAATCCGCAATGATAAGGTCATGATAATTTTCTATTCCTTCTTGTATTTTTACACCATTATTAAAATAATTTATTTGATTAATTTTAAAAGAATCTTCAGTAAATGTCCAAAAATTTGGTGCGAAAATTATATTTTGTTTAGGTTTATTATTCTTAAAAATTTCAATTTTTAATTTTGAAGGTCTACCATCATTATCTGTATTTAATACAAAAACAGAAAACATAAATTTGTCCTGTTTTTTTATAAAATTCTCTTTTTTTTCAACCGAATTATTTAGTTCTTTAGTCTGAAGAGTGGGCGTTTTTTTGCAACCTAAAAAACACATCAATAGGAGGCAGCCAGTAATTATTGTTTTCATATTTATACTAAAAGATTTAAATATACTTTCAATTGCTTAGTAAAGGAGGGAGAACTAATATATTGCTATCGCTATATAAAATATTCCATTCAGGCGGATGAAATTTTTAGGTTTTCCCATTTTGCAAAGAGTATTAAGAAAAGAAAGTTTTCTTTTTTATTGAAAGTCTTGCTTACAATCCAAATTTAGATTCTTTAAAATTTTCAAATTGAAAATCTTTTATACTAATATTTCCGAAGTCCTTGCTAGTAAATGTTTTTTGGATTGTTTTATCTTGCCCGATGATAGATTTAGAAAAAGTAATATGATTTAGATTTAATTGTGAGTTAAAATAATAATCACGATTCATAATTATATTATTGTCAATTTTTGAAATGCTTTTAAAATGTATTAATCCTTTTTCGTAGCTAAAATCTAAATACGCATCAGCATCCCCATAACTACAGATAGAAGGCAAAATATTGTCACCAAAATAATACACATGATATTTTCCAGGCTCTTTATTTTGTAAGATTAATAAGGGTTGCTTACCTTTTTCTTTACCGCAGTCAATATTATTGTCGATAGGTTCTAAAGCAATCAATATATCTTTTTTATTATCATTATCGAAATCGAGTACTAATTCTTGATTAATTTTAAATGGAGGTTTAATGTATTTGCTTTTGATAACTTCTATAGTCTCCAAGCCAATATTATTTTTGGATTGAGAATTTATGTTTTTAGAAGTAATAAACTTGCCTTCTTTGTTAATTAGGGTTTTATGACCACCTTTATAGTATGTGTCAGTTTCATCTACATAAAAATCTTTTGTTATAATATTCAAATATTTGTCAATAAAAAAATAGCGAGAGTTATAATCATACAAACCATGCACATTATAGAAAATAATGCTCGTGTCAATTAGTTTTTCATTTTTATCAAAACTTGCTAAGAGTAAATAATTTACGATTTTAATATTTTCGTCACCAGCCAGTGTAGCATACTTGTTTCCATCTTTGTATAGCTTTACAGTGATATTGCCTGTATTAAAGGATTTAATAAAATAAGCTGAATCAATTTTATAAGATTGATTATTATTTATTGTATCGTTAATTTTTGGGATAAATGATAATTTTTGTTTTCTTTTTGTAACTAAAGAATCATAATATTGTGTGGAATTTTTATGGATAAAATAAAAGATAGAATCATATCCTTTTTTTGAAATATTTCTGATATTAAAACTGCGGTTTTGATCATCAATATTTTTCAAGTTCTTCCAGGCAAAAGGAAAGTTGTATTGAGTAAGCTCAATAACTCCCAAAGGAAGTTCACTTACTTTTGACTGCGCTTTATTTTCTCCAGATTGCTTACATGAAGTAAGCATAATTATAAATAAACAATATGCTATTCTTTTAATCATTTTTCTTCTATTATTGAACTATTAAAATCATCAGAATGTAAGTTATTAATTTTTAGGTTTACCAGGATTAAATGACTTTAGAGAAATTTTATTTTTTCAAATTGACATTTGATTTTTGTTTACTTTTATTTAAATTTTACTATTTTATTGTCTTTCGGATTAACATAATATGTTTCTTCTTTTTCTATTTTTTTCAATTCTGTGTTCTTACCGGTACTATATTCCAAATTAATTTTATAATCTTTATCGATTGTAAAATCGATATAATTATCAATTGTGCCTCTTTCTGTTTCTACGGTTTCACTTTTTCCTATTAATAATTTGCTTACTATTTTTGAATCATTAATAGTTACTAAATACCATCTTTCAGTATCGCCGTCAAACCATGTTATATATACGTTTTCCGATAATTTATATACGCTTGTTGCAGAAGAATCATCAATTATAATTTGTTTGTTTATTAATGGAAATTTAGAAGGTCTACTTAAAAGATCATCTTTTTTTATCGACTTGGAAGGGAATGAAATAGTTCCCCTTTTGTTAGTAGGTGCTTCTTCATCATTATTCTCAAAACAATAATAGCCCTTGTCATAAAAAAACAATTGATTATCTACTATAAATAATTCATTGAAGGGAAATTGACAACCCTTTCCAGAAATATCTCCATAAGAATTCATTACTACTTCAATCTCATCAGAAACCGTTATTTTAAATTCTTCATTTAGTTGCTCTTTTATATTTTCAGCAGTATTGCTGCTTTTAAAATACTGAGAGAAAGTATTCCTTTTCTGCACTATTTCTCCTGAACAAATCATTTTTTCTGAATCGAAAATCATAATGGAATCAGAGCTTAAATAAATTTTTAAGTTTTGAAATTTTTTATTTGTATTTTTTGATGAGTTTTGCCACAGTTTATAGGATGCATATTTATTTGGTATATTTCTATCTTCAATGTTAGTTTTGCGATTTATTTCAAAGTGCTTTGCTGTTTCTGTTTTTTTACAACTAATAAAAATAATTATTAGAATAGGTAGGAGTTTTTTAATGTGTTGAATCATAATTTCCATTTATAAACATTTCGTAATTCTGCTTTCTTCTCGTCGTATTTTCTATATCAAGAAACTCCTTTGCAGCTTCTTCATATTTTTCATCCAATAAATTTTTATAAAGCTTAGGCGCTTTATTAGTGCTTAAAAAGTACGCTCCACAGTTAAACAATAAATCCACTAATGCATCAAATTCTTTCTGATACAGCTTAACTGTTACGTCACGTTGTACCGCCTTCTCAAATTCTTGCAAGTCTACTTTAAACAATTCTGTTGCTTGTTCTTTTGTAATTCCTGATTTGAATTCACTAGGTATTGTAATATTTTCACACTTGTCTCTCTTTATCAAATGACCATAGCCTATTGTACAAAAGTCTTTTTTATCATTGTAAGGCATCTTTTCAAATTTCTCCCAATCCTTAATAAATTCAATTAAACTATTACTTGATTTAAGTGTTTTCGGATCTACTCTTTCATTATTTTCAGATGTTTTAGAACCCGTGTTGGAAGAAAAGCCTCCCGAGCAGCTGCACATATCTTTAAAGCCTAGTTCATTTGCCAATTCAACAATGCTTTTACCTATTACGTTTTCCTGATTTTTAGTAAAATATTTATTATCATGATATTCTAAATCAAAATCTCTACAATCTACATGAACATATGTCACTGCTCCATCAGATTCTTTCTCCAGTGTAAACAAGTTCGGGTTTCCCCACCATTTTGCATTTAGATATTTATTAAAAATATCCGTTCTTATTTTATTCGCATCGCTTGCTAATTTTGTTCTTTTTCCATTTTTATTGAAACGGATGTCTGCTGCTTTTCCGAAATGATTTGTCGATTTTCTATTGTGAAAATCATTATCTGCCCAACAACGATAGCCTCTATTTACATCAAACTTTGAATATATGGATTTTGTAAAGTCCAAATAGAATTTCATTGCACTTACTGCCCATAATGTAGAACGGTGCATTCCTGGATATTCGTATTTTCTGTATGCTTCAGATATATTAGATTTTAAATATTGTTCTGAAAACAGGCCTTTTCCCCAGCCATCTGGACATCTTTTAGCCTTTGGAGCTTTATCATTTTCTTCAGAATTATTTGGATTCTGACAAGGACATTTGTAATCATTTATTTGTTCAACATATTTATTACAATACTCATCAATAGCTTTTAGAACATTTCCACAGACTTTCCCTGTTTCAGGAACTTTCATATAATCTCTCTGGAACTGTTTTACCATTTTTTCTGTATTATCTGTGAATTCATCTGTTGGTACATTTCCTCCAAAACCAGCGAGACGAATGTTGATTTCTCTGATAAGTTCACTTTTTGGACTCCCTTGTTTTATACAGAATTTGCCTCCACAATTTCCACCTCCATCAATTTCAGCTCTTCCCACTTTCACAGCACCCTTGTTTTCTACCATAGTAGGCAGTGTAGCACCAGGGAAAACGAGGGCAAGATCAGTATGCTTTATGTAAAAACCTTTTTCTTCCAGCTTTTCTGTGGCTTCTTCATCCTTCAGGATTTTTACCATTGCATTCAGGCGGATGAAGTTTTTAGGTTTTCCCATTTTGGAGAGATCAACAGGTACCAGAATCTCTCCTTTTTTATCAAAAGTAGCAGTTTTAGTATCTCTTATCTTCTCATCTTTGAATTTGTCTTTTATATCTTCCCATTTCCCGATTTTTAATTCGTCATCCCAGGTCCAATAAGCATCTGATTCTGTAAGAAAATTAATTTCAACTTTCTTGTCGACCATATTGATCGCGTAGATTTTAAAATACAAAGCACCATTCAGAGGACTGCTGAAAACCTGTTCTGTATCATTGGCATCACAGAAATACGCATTGATAATTTGAGGCTCTAAAGTAACTCTAAGGAATTCACCCAATTTTTTGTCTCCATTTTTAATGGGAGTTTCTGCACCGTTTCTTACTAAATTAAAATAAAGATCTCCACGATCTGCAAACCCATGTTCTTTGATCTTATCAACGATTTGCTGCGTAATAGTGAGCGGAAAGTAAAATCCTGTTTTGTGTTTCTCGGTAGTTTTAAATGTATAGGTAAAAACGATATTATTTCCTGTAGAATCATCATCATAGATATCCAAAGTTATATCTTCGTTATCAAGCCCATTTCCTGAAACAAACGCAGAGATTTCCTGATTAAGTCCTGCCTGTTTGATGATATTTCCGCTCCTACTGTCTTTATCAATCCATTTGCATTGGTCTACAGTAACCATGGGTTCGATAATTTTTATTTTAAGTGGCTCTTTGCAAGGTCTTCCTCCCAGATTACAGGAGATTGTATATTCTCCCGGAAGGTTAAATGATTTTGAAAATTTCGCTTCAGAACCTGTTCCTGTTTCCGGACCAGTTACTTTCCAGGAAATAGCCCCATCTTTGGCAGGGTCGTAGTTTTTAAAGGTTGTTTCCTCAATTTCAAATTCGCCAGCAGTACCCATTTTAGGACTTTTGACTATTTTTATTTTTTCTACAATATTGTCTTTTACTTCAAAGTGCCAGTCGTTATTTATTCCATCGTTATTCGTTCCTGTTGTTTTTCCAATTGCAGATGTTACGAAAGCTTCTATGTGGTATTTTTTCTTCTGCATAAGCCGGCTTCCGGGGATATTGATTGTTCTGCCCGTTCCTATTAAAACCTTGTCGAGGTTCCATTTTATGCTTCCATTTTCAGGTAAATCACTGTCATTTTTAACTGAAAAATTAAACTGTGTTTTTGTAACGCTGAAACTCATTGGCGTTCCTGGTCTTACCACCTGTTCGCCATGGGTAATGTCTTTTACTGATAATGCTTTGGATGTTCCCGAAAAACTTTGCGTGGAAACCGCTCCAAATTCATTAGTATATTCTGCGGTTACAATATATTTTGCATTCGAATTCTGAGGGGTAAATGTGAAAATACTTCCCGCTTGTGAACCTTCATGAAGCGTATTTCGAGACCCGTCTGATAACGAAAATTTCAGCCTGCTCAATTCATCAGAACTTGCCGGATCAATGAGAAATTTAGCTTCAAATACACAAGGGAAATTTTTACGTAATATATCTCCGCTCACAAAGTTTGCGGGATTTTTTGGAACTAGCTTGGTCCCATCCAATTGATTGTATTTCACTTCAACATCCACATGCTTAAGCTCTGCTGTTGACTGGTAATCTTCTTTGGTCTGAATCTCTTTGTGGTAAGCCGCCAGACGGAATTTTCCTTCCACAGAAAAGGAGTGATCTAATTCTAATCCTATTTTTGGATGTATTTCTAGAATATTTGAAGCATCAGAATTATGACCACTAAAGATAATCCACGACACAAGTTGTGTGTCACCGCGGGTTACGGTGGCTTTTGCTGTAAATCCCTGATTGGGACGTAAAGTCGTCGCTGACATAATCTTTTACGTTATTTGTGTTACAATAATTTCTACACTTTCTATTTCAGGAGCCGCCTCTTTTTTCTTCGGCTGTTTTATTGCCGGATTTACAGCCGCAAGTTCCAGCGGATTGGTGTTGTCCGCGTGTGCATTGCTTACAGAGTCGGTTTGCCCATGCTTTTCGATGGTTATTTTTCCTCCAACCATGCATTGCAGCTCTGAAATTTCTGTCAGGGTATTTTTTTCCTGAACTTTTGTACTTTCATAGGTTTTGCTCCATTTCGCCGCAGGTGCAAGAGCGCAGGGAAGATAGCCTCCTGATGAAGGTTTCAGTTTGCATTGTCCGAATGTTGCCGCTGGAGGAATGAATGTCTTATCATCTTCCGTAGCAACAAATTTACCTGCATGATCGTTTAATACTATGATTTGATGTGAGGTAACCTGTAGATCTGCAGTTTGTTTGGGATTTACCGCTTTATCACAAACACATTTGGCATTATGCACCACAAAATATTTTCCGTCGTGCTCGCTTTTGGAAGACTGTTCTTGCTTTTTTTCTTCATCTTCCTTCTTTTTTTCCTCTTCTTGCTTTTGCTCTGCAGATTTTTGTTCTTCCGCAGGGTCGGGTGGAGGAACTTCATCATTCATTGCATAAATATATTCCTTTGAAGGAGTCAAAAGCGTAAAGCCTGAGTAGGGAATATCTGAGGTTTGCTGACCGGCTCCTGCATTCTGATTGTGGTATTCTTTGAGCAGCATCCAGTCTTTGATACCCAATTTTTTGGCTATATCCTGTAGCGTTTCTCCGCTTTCAACTTTATATGGGATTGGTGCTGCCATATTATTTTGCTTGTAGAGTTAGATTTTGCTGGTAATAAAATTTATTTTCAATATCTATGCATACTTCTGTTTCTGCATTTTCCATTCTTCCTGTTTTGCCTGTATAGCTGATTCTGTGTTTAAAATTTGCATACAAGGGTAAGTTTTCTTCATTAAAATCAACATCAACATCGTTGTGGTGAACATAGAGAATCACCTCATCCATCATGTCCTGAGCATTATCAATTTTTGGTTCGAAAATCAACTGATTTTCTCTTTCTTTATATTGTATGCTTCCTTTCCATTCTGAAATGTTAATAGGAAGAATATTCCATTGTAAGAAATAATCATCTTTTTTTTCAAATTTCTGCATTCCAAGATTTAGAACTTTCATAAAATAAAGCTGCTTGATAAATTCTGATAATTTTTCATCATTTTCTGTAGCACCGAAAAATTGACTGCGAATATGATCTAAACCTTCGCCACTGTAAATATCACTCAACTTCTGATCTTCCTGTTTAATCTTTATTCTGATTTCGTTCAGATTAATTACCTTGAGACGATGATTTACAATCTGGCATTTTAAAGGAAAAAGCGCTTCCATGTATTGGTTAGCAATTTCCAGGAATTTAGTTTCTATTTTTTGTTGGTCTACTTTAAGATTGGTTCTGTTGATCATCACATCGTAATCCTCATCTCTATCTTCATTTGTTTCTACATAAATATTGTAAGAAAGTGTGGTTTCATATTCTTCATCGCCTATCCTTACAGTACATTTATCCTGAATAAAATAGGTTGAGGTTGGAAAATACAGGGGAGATTGAGGATTTATCATCTTATGATATTGAAAAGTTTTAATTAAAAGTTGCTGATTAGACAATAAATAATTTTGCTGTTTTTAGTGAAAAAAAATTAATAAATTGTGAGCGTCCCGTGCATTGCATCTCCTCTGTTTTCACCATTTACGGTATATTCTGATAGAACACATCCAAGAAAATTCTTCCCACCATACGCAGGTCCGTTTTTAAAATTAGAAATTGTTATATTGGTTTTATTACTGATAAAAATATTGAGCGTATCTTTTGTTACTAAATTTTCTATACTTTTAATGGTGATTTTTGAGTCCTTTTGTTTGGTTTTATAATTTAATAAAACAGTTTTGCCGTTGTGAATGTGAGTGATTTTAGCATCTTTTAGATTTATGTTTTCATACTTTTCAACAAACCAAAAACTAATTGAATCGTACTTGTACTTTATGACTGGATCTTTGTAACATTGTTCCATTTCATTAGTCTTTTCTTTTTTATCATCTTTGCATCCAATAAAAAAGGATATGCATAAAAATAGCAGGATATAATTTTTCATAGATATTTATTTCACTTTGATATAGCCGTTGTAATTCATCATAAAATGTGTCCAAGTAATTGGTGCTGACAGGTATTCCGTATTACTTCCCCAAGTATATACTTTAAACGTGACTTCATCTTTTTTACTTGTAAAGAAACCAGGCTCATAGTCCCATCTAATAGGCGATTCCAGCACAATCCAATGCAAATCCATAGATTTGATATCCCATACATTCTGTATTAAATCTGAATCAACCATTAAAATAAGCTTGTACCCGTCTGTTAACTGCTTATTGATATCTTCAATTTTTGATTTCATTGCCATTATACTTGTAGCGAGAGGTTTAACGGGATTGTAGACACCTTTGGATTCTACATTTTTGTATCCTAATAATTTTTCGCACAATCCTACAACGAGCGGCGGCCAGTTTATAGCTTGAAATTCTTCATCCCCACCTTTATATTTAGGATTATCTGCATTTCTTGTTCCTGCCATTGTTACAAAATCAACCAAAGGCATTTGGCCTGTATTCATTGGATATCCATTCGTATTGATCGCTTTGTCTAAGATTTCTGTTGCTGGTTTTACAGAATAGGTGTTATATTGCGCTTCACCTGTTCTGAATAAATCTTTTGCAAATTTTGTGTAACCTGCTGGTTGTTCTTTTGCAAATAAATAAAATATACAAGCCATTCCGCAAAGTGAAGTTCCGCTTTGATTGATCTTCCACGGCATTTTACTATCTGTTCTTTCTTTTAGTTCTTCTTCAAATCTTTTTCTATCAAACCATCTGAATCTGTTATGACACCAAATTTTTAAAAAACCTTCTGACATTTCATCATTAATATAGGCTACAACGTGCAGGGTCCTGCCACAGATATCTTTTTCATTTAAATAGATGCTATATTCTTCACCCGTTTTCGTAGAATAACGCTCAATCCATCTGTTTTGTGAAAGGCTGTGATACTTATATTTCCATTTGATGACATTTTTATCTTTAGGGTCTCCGTTGGTATAGTTTTCTACTTTAAAAGTATATGTTTTTCCATATAGCATGCCTTTTTGCAAACCTTTTCCGGTTCCGTTATTTGCAGAACCATTATCTAAAGCAGTTATTAATTTTATTGTCTTAACCTGCGTAGGTTCTATTCCTTTTCTAGAAATAGGAGATTTTGTATCAAAAATTACACCTGCACCCATGGTTGTCTTATTTTATATGTTATTGGTCAAATTGAAAACTCTCTTCCTTGTCAGAAAGTTTATCGTACATTACATTTCCTTGGTCTATGATATAAAATATATCCATTTTTCCTTCGCTGTATCTTAAGTAGGCAAGAAGATCTTGATTATGACCATCTAAGCCCTCTCTTCCATTTTTATACTCTTTATTGATGACGCCGGTTTCTTTATAAATGTAAACTGAATACAAATGATATTCTTTTACATTTACCTCTTTTATCTTTTCATCAATTTTATTTCTTAAATTTTCGTACCCCGAACTGTTGTAAGAAAAATTTCCTTCTGAAAAAAAATAGTCGATTCTATTTTTATTTTCGCCAGCTTTAAACTCATAAGTTTTAGGAGATAAAGCAATTAACTGTAAGTCTTCAGACTTGTTTTGGATACACGCCACAAATAATGTAAATAAAATAATTAGGTTTTTCATAATCAAAATTAATCTCTATCGGAGTTTCCTCCTAAGTATACCGTTCTTTCCATTTCTGTAATAAATGGTTTTGCACTTCTATAATGCTGCAAAATATACCATGCTTTAAAAAAATCACCTGTATGATATTGAGGAATTCTGTCGCCGCCATGTTTTACCACATCATCCCAATCTAAACCGAAATGATCATAAAATGTATATTTCAGTTTTCCATTCCACATTTTTGTGCATTTATTATAGCTGTAATCTGAGATTTCAGATTTTACGCTCCAGACCTGATGTACAGTGATCCCTAAACCAGAAACCTTATCCCAAAATGAAGAAAAATGTAACAGATCCATTGGCATTTGACTAACAGAATTTAAATCGTAACTGTTTTTTTTTAGCTGATCTTTTATTTTGCTTAAAAAATCATTGTGATACTTTGTAAATGCAGGATTGTTTGCTATTTCCTTATTAAGAGTTTCACTTTTATAAGTTCCGCCTGTACCATTTTTAAATCTTTCAGACATCTCTAAAGCTACGGTCTCCATATCTCCAATCGATAATGATTCCATCAATTGGTCTAAATATTTTCCTAAAGTTGCATCACTTAATTTAAAAACAGGATCATTCTTGATCGATGCGGAAGCTGCAGGACTATCTGCAAAAAACATGTCTTCTGCTTTACTACCATCATATTTGAAACCGGGTTCTCTTTTTGCTTTTCCTATCAATTTGTAACTTACCTTGATTACTCCTTCTTTACAGTCTTCATCACCTGCGCCGTCTTTCCCAAACCCCTGCATTAAAGTGCGCTTTTGGCTGGATAATTCGAGATTCTGTTTGGTTGCTTCAATAATTACTTCTTCAGATTCTTCATGAGAAACTTTAGAAAAACTAGTGTATTTGTTACTTACCTGTATATTGATATTGTTAGCTTTTTTTAAAATGGCCATGTCAATATTTTTAGTGTGAATTTCCTTGTTCTCCGCTTTGCGATTTTACGGTTTTTTCACTTTGTAAAATCATATTCTGCTTCGTACTCACAACGGTGACTTTCTCCGCATACGAATCGCTTTTTTTAGATTGAATGTTTCTCTCGTTTTCAGCAATTTCAGATCTCATATCAGAAGATTCATGAATATTTCCTGTTGCAGTCTGCATTAGATCTCTTCCTGCGGTATCTATCATATTTACTCCCGCATTGGAAACAATATTGACGTTGGCTGTTGATAAAATATTGCTGCCTGCGATGGATGTAATATCATTGCCTGCTGACATTCTGATGTTATTACCAGCAGTGAAAGTCATATCTTTTGGAGCATTGACGATAATATTCCCTTTTCCGTCCATATGATAGGTGTTTCCGCTCGGATCTTCAATAAAAATACTTCCTTCTGCGTCATTAAAAATGACTTTATTACCACTTCTGGTTTGTATAGATTTAATATGATTATTTACTCCGCCGCCTAAACCAACACCACCATGAAACATTCCTCCCATTGCAAAGGGGAAGTCTGGATGATGATATTCAAAACCTACCATGACCTGATCGCCAACTTCCGGAATTGCCACAAAACCTCTGTTCTGGGTAATCATATCAGTTCCTCCGGCATCAGGACTCATCATTCGTATAAAATGTGTGGTATCATTCAGTTGCCAGTCAAATCTTACCTGTATTCTCCCTTGGTTCAAAGGGTCTACATTGGAAATAACGGTGGCAATCTGCGGTTCCGCAGTGACCATTTGAAATTCAGGCTTTGGTATAAAACCCGTACCTTCTGCAATAGCTTCAAATGAACCTTCATAAAATCCTTTTGTATTTACTTCATGGGAAACTTCTGTAATCATTAATTTTGTAAAATAAGAGGTCTGATTGCTGTCCGGCTTTCTCATTTCGATATCTGCAATACAACCCGGATGTAGGAAAGGGACTGTTGTAGCTCCGGATACCGTAAAGACTTCTACTGCTGTACTTCCCGCAGCACTTTTTTGTGATTCGTCTATATCTAATGCCATATTTGCATTGATTGGAGATGGATTGAGCGATTTGGTTTTGTATATATCAGCATTAATTTGATATGCCTTGTCAGCTAATTGTCCCAAATGTTTGATATTGGCTGTACTGCTTAGAAGTTTTGTATTATCGCTGCTGTTGTACCCTAAAAATTCAGGTTTTATGTGTAATGCCTTCAATTCTACACAGATATCGTTTACATTGCTTCCGTAGATGAGGCGTAATGGTTTTTCTGTAGAAGGCAGTTTTCCAAAATATAGTATTTCCCCGTCATAGTAAAATTGTTCACCATAAGCTTCAGCCAACCTTGCCAAATAATTGTAATGCGTTTCTCTATATTGCGCACTGTAATTGATATAGCTTTTGTTTTGGGTATTTATTTTATAGTCAAATTTTCCTGAGCTAATAGTCTCTTGGATGATTCTCTCGGCAATGATTGAGGTGTTGACGGTCTGTTCTCCTCCAAAACTCTGCGTGTGAGGTGCTGAATCCATCAAAATAGTTGGGCTGTAGCCTTTCAGGATTACATTGCCCAGACTCATGTTTTCCTGACTGTAAGCAACTTTTGTAATAACCCCGACAAAAGTTCGCTCGGGACTTTCATTCTCCGCATCCTTGTATTTAAAAACTACGGTCAAACGTTTTCCTAAAAATTTTTGTGCATCCTGCAGGTTATGGTTTTGTAATCCATCTAAAGAATCATGAGCTAAAGTAAGCTCGAAGTTGTGATGTTTTCTTACACTTTGGACAAGGCGAAAGTGTTTAAAATGTTTGATAATTTTACCCTCAATTACAATGTCTAGTTTTACAAGACGTTGCACACCTGCAATGTGATTTTCAGCTATCTTATCTGCATTTGTTATATTTTTCATTGATTTTGTGTTTTGGTAATTGATGTGGTATTAAAATTAATTTTATTTCCTGTAATTAAAAAATTATTTCAATAGAAATTGATAAAGTGTAGTAGAACTACGATTTTGAATAGTTTGATCATTCAAAAAAATCTTTATAAAAAACTAATATCGGCGGGGCCAAAGGCCCCGCCGATATTAGTTTTTTATATGATGGTCACAAAAGTTAAAGATAAATCAGCTGCGTTTTCAAAACTGTCATACCCAAACTCTCTAGCACAGATTTATACGTTTCAATTTGCTTTTCATTCTTTTCAGACTCTTGTCCTGTTTTAAAATCTACTATAATACAACCTTCTTCATTTTTCAAAATACGGTCAGGACGATAAATTCTGCTGATTCCCTTTTCGGAAATCATAATGTCTTTTTCATTGATAACCTCCCATTTTTCATCAAAAAATTCAGAATATTTTGTGATGATTTCTTTTAAAGCCAAGTGAATATCTTCTTTTTCCTCTAAAGTAATCTGACCTTCCAAAGTGTAAGATTCCAAGACTTTTTCGATGTCTTTTTCAATGTTTATTTTTGATAAAAGTTCGTGCACAAAAATTCCGGTGCGTACTTTTTTATTACGTTCCTGATAGGTTTTTGAGGGGGTTGCGATTTTTATCGATGTGATTTTTTCATGCTTGTTATTCAGATTGTCAATCTCTTTAGTTTTGTAAGACAAACTTTTGTGTATGCTGTGTTTTACAAGCATTTCGGGTTTCGTTTCATACAAATCAAACTCCTCCAGATTTTCCGGATTTTTAGATTGAATAAATTCTAAAATCTCCAGATTATTTGATGTTTTATTGGCTTTTTGAAGATAAAAGAAAAGCTGTTCTACGGGTCTTGTGGTCGCAACATATTGCAGGCAAAGTCGGTCTACGAAATTTTTATAGGAATTAATTTTGTTAAACTTTTCAATCTCAGGATCGTAAGCTTCAAGATTTTTGTTAAACTGATTTATATTCACAGACTTCAATGCTTCATCACCATCGGTATCAAACCAATTACTAAATTGGCTGTCCGAATTTTTATTTTCTAAAGGAATAAAAACCACCGGAAATTCCAGACCTTTTGCTTTATGAATAGTCATAATCTGAATGGCATCAATGTTTTCAGAAGCTTGGATAGTGTGTTTTGATGCTTCTTCATCCCAATATTTTAAAAATTCTTTAGTACTTGCTCCTGCATTTTGAGTGAAATTAAAAAGCATCTCCAAAAAGTTGAGAAGGAAATCAGTTTCCTTGTTTTCGACTGCAAATTCGTTGATGTAATATTCAACAAAATTGTAGAGATTAAATTTCGGAAAATTATCCTGTTTCAATTTTAAAGCATATTTATTTTGAATAAATTCTAAAATTTCTTCGTGAGAATCGATCGCCAGAATTTCTCTTATGTCTAAACTAAAATCCGCCATCGTAATTCTGCCTAAACGGTTCAGATAAAACATCAGCATAATCAGATGAGGTTTGTTTTTCGGATTGGTTTCCCATCGCAGAAACTGAATGACGGCCTGTAGAGTATTCGATAATTCTAAGGTCAGACCTTTGTCAGAAATCGTTTTGATATTCGTTTCTTCGCCACGATAACTAACTTTAAGATTTCCCAATTTTTGAGAATAACTGAAAATGTCAAAGTTTCCACGGCACAAAATCGTTATGTCGGAAAACAAAAAACCGTTGTCAAGACATTCTTGGATGTCTTTCTGCATCTTTTCGGAAACGTCATGGTAGAAATCTTCTTTTGTAAGGTTTTCAATTAAATTAATTTTTACTCTGCCATCAATTTTAGATTTTGAATTTTGCTCAGCATCAACTCCGAAAATATTTTTATGTTCCTCTTCCAAATCTTTTGAATGAAATTGGTAAAGTTCATTATTAAACTGAACGATGTTTTTTGCACTTCGCCAGTTATCTTTTAGAACCAATAATTCGGCTTGTTTAGGTGAAATTTCTTTTTTATTGATTATGTCAAGCATTAGTTTGCTCTCGCCACCACGGAAACGATAAATACTCTGTTTTGGGTCACCCACCAGCGTAAATGACGTATTGTCTGTAGAAACACTGTGATCCCTCAACGGCATAAAATTCTGCCACTGCAATTCCGAGGTATCCTGAAACTCATCAAAGAAATAGTGTTGAAACTGAGAACCTACTTTTTCATATATAAATGCTGACGGTTCATTTTTCAGATTTTCATTGATCAGAATATTAAATTTTGAAAGAAGAACCAAATCATTTTCATCTTCGATTTTTTTCAGTTCATCCTGAATGTCTTTATTAACTTTTAATGGAAGTAGTGCGGATAGAATTTTTTCCTTTTTCTGGGTTTCAATAAATAGGCGGATCAGCTGCATTCTGCTTTCCAAAAGCTGCTCGAGAATTTCAAAAATCTCTGATTCTTTATGTTTTGATTTTGTCGCAGCGCCTTTCTGAATATTATTTAAAGCACTTTCTTCATTCGCAGGAAAAGGAAATCCAGGTCTTCTTTTGTTGTAGAAATCTAAAATCTTCGTGAAGAATCCCCCAATTCCATTTTTGCCTTGAGAGAAATCTTCAATATCAATATTTCTTGATTTAAAAAGTTCAATCGACTGGGTTGCAATTTCTAGTGAGCGTTTTTTATTAGTGACAATTTCTTTTCGAAGCGTATTTTTAATGTCTTCGTATTTGCTGTCATCGAAGCTCTTGTTGTTTTTAAGGTGTTCGTAATGAATGTCTTTTACGAATTCTTTTGCAGAATCGTAAAGGTTTTTATTTAAATTAATTCGTTCATTGTTTTCAAGACTGTAATCTACATAATCCATGAAAGAATTTGAAATACTGTCGTTTTCTCCAATCTGGTCAAGCATCTTGTCGACAGCTTCGATTAGGAAAGGTTCTGCATCAATCTCAAGATTAAAATTTTTAGCCAACCCCAGTTCATAAGAAAAGCTTCGAACCAAGCGTGAGTTAAAACGGTCAATCGTCCCGATATTTAAAGTGGAATAGTTATGAAGAACATAATCCAATAGTTTTTTTGATCTGAAATGAAGTTCATCAATAGTGATTTTTAGACCTTCACTTTCAAAAGCGACCTGAATATTTTTTAAATCTGCGTTGTTTGCATAGCTGTCAGCGGTAAAATTTCCCAGCCAAGACAAAATTCTTTCTTTCATCTCATTGGCGGCTTTGTTGGTGAACGTTAATGCCAGAATGTTTCTGATAGAATGCTGCTGATTGGGATATCGCAGGCAAATCATCAGAAGTCGTTGCACGAGTGCATAGGTTTTCCCGGAACCCGCAGAAGCGTTGATGACCGTGTAAGAATTGTTCATGTCTTGAAGAGATTGAGACTGCAATTTAATTAAAATATAAATGAAATTTTAACAATTAAAGATTGGTTTTTAACAGTTTCAAAAAGAAAAATTCAAAAAATAATACTAAAAGCGTTAACGGTGGTTAAACTTCTGAAATTCAACAAAAATTACTTTAGTTTTGCTCTATAAAACAATAATCTGTGAAATTAAAATTACTCTTTATTTTATCCTTATTTTTCTTTGTCAGCATCAATGCCCAGGAATTTATTTTTGGGAAAGTGACTTCCGAAGAAAATATAGAAATGTCTGACGTTACTGTCATCAATATCAGAACAGATGAACGGGTGACAACCAATCGTGACGGGCATTTTATGATTGCCGGAAGACAAGGTGATAATCTGCGTTTCATTAAAATTGGCTATGATAGAGTCAATGCAAGTGTTACCAAAGAAAATATAGCTTCACCTATTAATGTTAGGTTGATAAGGTTTGCGCAGCTTATTGATGAAGTTGAAATAAAAAAAGCACTGACGGGAGATCTTAAAATTGATACGAAAACTTTAAATCCGCCAAGGAAAGTCGAAAAACTAAAGAAAGATTTAGCGGTTTACATTAAGCAAAAGTCTGACCCGAGAATTCTTGCTGCAAAGCCTGGCGAGTTTGTGCAGCCTAAAGGACAAGGTTTTGCGATCGGAAAAGTGAAAAATAAATGGGATGATGTTGATATGATGAATTATTTGGTGACAGCTTTGGGTTATCAGTATTTTAATGATTTAAAAATAGAGAATTCACAGGTTCAGCACTTTATCTACTATGTTTTAGCAGGTGGTTTTGAGCGAAAAAGTATTTTAAAATACGGTTTTGTAAGCGATGCTGATTTGATGAGATTTCAGAGAGCGGTTTTAACGAGAATTTCCACATATAAAGCTCCTCCAACAAAAAAATAGAAGGTCATGAAATCATATTTTTCTAAAATATTTTTTTTGATTCTTACTTTTTTTTCCTTCAGCAGTTTGTTTTCCCAACAGAAAATTTCAGGCAAGACCATCAGTGAAAACAGTATGGTTATCACTCAGGTTTTGGTGGTCAATATTTCAAATGATAAAAAAACATTCAGCGATGCTGCTGGAAATTTTGAAATTGAAGCTTCTGTGCATGATGAAATCCGATTTTCAAAAATAGGATATGAAAGAGCTGAAAGAAGAGTTTCTGATTATCATTCATCTTTAAATGTTATGCTGATCAGAGTTCCTGAAGAAATTAAAGAAGTGGTAATCCTGGATCTTACAGGGGATATAAATAAAGATTCAAAAAGGCTTTCCAAAGAAGATAAGGTTGCAAAACTTCAGGAGAATTTAGGTCTTCCCAAACCTCCGGAAAAGCCCAGAGAAGCTCCGGCAGAACTGAAAAAGGTTCTCATAGCAGCAGCTTTCGGATCTGTAAATGTACAGGCAGTGTATGATTTAATCAGTGGAAAAGCGAGAAGGCAGAAACGACGGTACAGATATGAAGATGTGCAAGATAAGATCAGCTGGATTCGCAAGAGAATTGACGACGAGTATTTTGTAGAATCTGAAATTCCGGCAGAAAGAATTTCAGAGTTTTTAGAATTTAGTTTTATTTTAAGACCAGACATCTCATCGGCGGTTAAGGAGAGAAATCTGTCTAAAGCAATGTTGGGTATCGAAACAGTGATCCCCATTTATGTTGACAGATTAAAGAACAGTACAACAGATCACATAAAATCTTCCAACAATTGAAAAACCTTTTTATCAAAATTTTTATTGTCGCTTTATCTCTTATTGCTAGTCCAAATTTTGCACAGCAAAAGGTCTTCGGCAAAATTTCTGATGATCAACAGCTTGGTTTACCTTCAGTTTTAGTTTTTAATTATACTAAAAATATCAGATCAACCAGTGATCTGTACGGAAACTTCAGTATTGAAGCGGATGAAAACGACGAGTTACGTTTTGTGAAAGAAAGTTATTACCGTACAGATAAAATCATCAGGAAAGAGATTGATGAGAAACCAATGTATGTCGTTCTTCTGAGAGCTGAAACATTAATTCCGGAGGTTGAGATTGAATACAGGCCGACCGGAAATCTTGAGAGAGACAATAAGCATTACAATGATTCTAAAAAAGTTGCCAAACTAAAGTCTTCGATGGAAGAATACATGAAAGCTCCGATGCCTGCACCGCTGCCTAAAAGTGAGATTCCCAAAACATTTCAAGGTCATGACTTCAACGCAGGATATGTTAATCCCATCAAAGTTATCGCAGAAGCCGTAAGGTTGGTGAAAAAGGCATCTGCTCCCCAAATTACAGCGCCAACATACAACGAAACTCAAGACTTTTTAAAGAGAGTTAAAAATGAAGTTGATTTGAGTTTTCTTACAAAATACGGTATGAATGAAGAGGGAATTGACCACTTTCTTTACTACGCCGAGCGCGTGAATCGTCTTTCCAAAAGATTTAGAAAAACTTTTAAAGCGATGGAAATAGAATATGAGCTGAGAGGCGCTTTCAATGAATATTCTAAACTGAATAAACTAAGCGGGGATTAAAAAAAACAATCTCGCTACAAGTTGCTAATGATAAACTACATCGTAAATTTCATCTTTTACTTCATCAAGATTTTCAGGATGATAATTAGATAAAAGCCACAGGGGAAGTCGCTTTTTACCGTCACCATAACTAGGCTGAATGTACAACTCATCAATCAGATGAAAGCCATTTCTTTGGTAAAACGAAAAACGTCGTTTAGAGTCTTCGTTCAAGTGTTCTGGTTCAATCTCCAGAATAATTCTCGGATGATTTTTAAACAAATAATCTGTAATGTGCGAACCTAATTTTTGATTTCTAAACTTAGCGAAAACTTCAAAATGCTCCACAAAAACATGATTTTTCAGTTCCCAAAGTACGAGATAACCAATGTTTTCAGATTCATTCAAAACTGAAATCACTTTCACTTGCGGATATTCAAATAGACGCACGAACTTATACCAGTCTCGTCTTTCATCCTCAGGAAAACTGGAGGCATAAGAGTCATAAATCTGCTGAACACGGTAGTCGTCAGGTGACGTTATCTGTAAAAATTCCATGAGTAGTTGTCTGATTTGATTGTTAACCTTTGATTTTAGATTGCTTAGCTTAAAGCTAACAGCAAAAAGCCGATTGCCAGCTGCTAAGTGTTATAAATCAAAAACACTGGGTCTTCTGGTGATGAAAATATCTTTGATCCAAAGCGTAAAAGCCAGCCCAAGGTATATTAAAAAGAAAAACCCTGCAGTCGCAAAAGTAGAGTAGATGAAGAAAACCCGCAACTTAGACACAGGGATTCCCAATTTTGCACCCATTCTTGTAAGTACACCAAACCATTCTCTTTCCATTTTATGGCGCAGATTATCAAACATGATTATTTTCTTTTAAAATTTTAAATCCTATACTGCAATTTAAGCAATTTTTTGGAGTGCAGTAATTTTTGTAATGATAAATTAGACTTTGGGTATGCAATGCACTTTTAATCTTTAAACCTAAATTTTTCCATCCGTCAACAATAGAGTTTTTCTCAGCAGAGAGTTCTTTGTAAAATGCCAGAATTTCATCTGTGATTTCTTCATGATGGTATTTGTGATAGGTATATTTTAAAGGTAAAATACTGTTGAGAATAAGTAATTCAATGAAGTCTTTCGTTAAAACTTTGGGTTGATTAATAGGTGAAATCTTTCCAAAATTGAAATGATTATCCCAATAATCTGAAGCTTTAACATTTATAAAGATTTGCATCAGTGCCTCGGCATTTTCAGCATTAATGATTTTTGAAAATAGATTTTGGTGCTGATGATAAAGGTCAGCCAATTGCGACAAACGAAGCGTGGGGAAATTAGGAGGCCGTAATCTTAAAAATTTCGGACGAATAAACAAGTCAGAAATATCAAATTTAGCTTTCAAAAAATCAAATTCTCTTTTCCAGATTTTCATTTGTTCGTCTTCGGGTTTTTCAAGCCAGCCTGAAATTCCGAAGAGCAAAGCTTCTAATTGGGTTTTGTTCTGACGGATTTTATTGAAGATGGTAAAATCAATACTTTCGGCAATTTGTTTAAATAAATATGCATTCACTTTCAAACCGAAAGCGTAGGCGAGGCTGTGAAATAAAACGGCTTCGTAATTATTTTTATGAATCTCTAGGTCTTTTTCAATTTCTGAAGATTTCTCTTCAAGCTTTTTCAATAAACTTTCTTCATGAAAATGAACCGGAATTTTATTGGGATTAAAAATATCTTCACATGCAATAAACTGACTTTCTTTCAACAGCTTTTCATACTTCGCAAAGATATTTTCATCAATATGATTTCTCAATTCCAAGGTTGGAATGTTTTTCGTGTTGAGTTCGTCGATGTCTGCATCATTCTGAAAAACGACATGCAGAATAATATTGTCGTAGTTGGGATCTTTAGAATGCTGGTGGAAAATCCAGTCAGAAGATCTTACATGAAGTTCAATATTTCCAGCTAAAATGACGCTGTTGATCTTGATTTTCGCCATCAGAAAATCCGGCCCGGAATCTTTGTTCCATTTCCCGAAATCTAATATCTCAATAGGATTTCCATTAAGATCGTGAAAATTGAAATGGGTAAATACCTTGAAGTTCCAAAGATATTGTAATAATTTTTCGTTCATCGGTGGTGTTTTGTGTTACCACTAATTTAAGAAAAATTTGAATTTGAAATTTTGCTTACAAAGAAATGCGTCAAGATATTTTGATTCCAGAAACTTTGGTGAGGATTTTAATAAAGTTTAAGCTAAAAAAAAATCAGAGCAAACACCCTGATTTTTAGTTAAATTCTAATGAAGTATTATGCCTTCGCCGGCTCCTTCCTAAAATTCTCAATCGTCTTTTTGTACATATCTTCGTAGATGGGAAGAATATTTTTCAGGTCAAATCTAATTGCCTGTTCTTTAGCATTGATTTTCATTTGAGTTAATAATTCTTCGTTGCTTAAAAGCTTAATTGTGTAATTGCTCATTGCCTCTACGTTACCGATTTCTGCTAAAAACCCTGTTTCACCCTGAATGTTTACTTCGGGAATTCCACCTGCATTTGAACTGATAACTGGCGTATTGGCGGCCATCGCTTCCAATGCTGCCAAACCGAAGCTTTCCTGCTCAGAAGGGAGTAAAAATACGTCTGAGAGTCGTAAAATTCTGTATAAATCATTCACTTTACCCAACAGACGTATTTTCGAAATCAATTCAGGATTTTCTTCTAAGAAAGAATTTACCTTTTCCATGTCAGGGCCTTCACCGATGATGATCAATTTAGATTTTACCTTTTTCTCGACACTTTTAAAAATCTGCAACACTTCCTCTACACGCTTTACCGGTCTTAAATTGGAAACATGAATTAGAATTTTCTCATCAGCACTGGCAAATTGAGTTCTTTGGCATTCGTTGAGGTCTTCAAATTCAGTATTGTCGATGAAATTGGTAATGACCTGAATTTCTTTTTTGATATGAAAAAACTGTAGCGTATCTTTTTTAAGACTTTCAGAAACAGAAGTGATGGCATCTGATTGATTGATAGAGAATTCTACCGCATGCTTGTAACTTGGATGTTGCCCTACCAAAGTAATGTCGGTACCATGAAGTGTTGTTACCAAAGGAATGTCATTATTGTCTTCTTTCAGCATTTGCTTTGCCGTAAATGCAGCGTAAGCGTAAGGAATTGCATAATGAGCATGAAGTAAGTCTAGTTTATAAAGATTGACGACACGGTAGATCATAGAGCTCAACGCAATATCATAAGGTTGATACTGGAAAAGCGGATAAGTCTGAACATTTACTTTATGAAAGAAAATATTTGGATTGGTGATATCCAATCTTGCGGGAAGCGCCGAACTGATGAAGTGTACTTCATAGCCTTTATTGGCGAGAGACATCCCGAGTTCTGTTGCCACAATTCCGCTTCCGCCGTATGTTGGGTAGCAAAGTATGCCTATTTTCATTTGTTTATTTTTTTTGATTTGTCAGATGCAACTCTGTAAGGGCATCCACTGATTTATTAATATTGTGATGTGGTGAATTCTGATGATTTTGAAAACTGTGGTGATTCCAAAGTAATTCCCATTCCGGGTTTCAGCTGGTCATTCACCAAAACCGGAAGTCTTCCGGATATTTTTGTTTTTCCGTTGATAGCATTTGCTGTTGCTGTCATCGAGTCGTCATTGTTTTCGTAAGATACCAGCACGGTAGAAACTTTCGATAAATCTATGTCTTTTAAAGCATATGCACTTCCGAAAATATTTAAAATTACGTTTTGATTTTTAGCTAAATCTGACAAAACCTTTTTTGATTCAGCCGATATTTTATATGGTTTGTATGCTGTAGAATTATCTTTATGAAGACCAACAATAACCGTAGAGTTTGCAGGAATCGTATTAATCTCCGATGCTTTTTTTATGACAACTGTTGAGTTTAAATTCAGCTGGTCTGCAAAAGTCTGGTAAGGTGCTTCTTCCAACGGAATGTAATAACAAGTGTTTTTACAGTTCAGGGGAAGTAGTTTTTTTTCGTCTTTTATTAAGGTTAAAGCATTGGCATAAAGATGCTGAACCAACGTTTTGTGAGAATCATTATTGATATCGTTATTTACATTTTCAGGATTCTTTGGGGTGTATTGGTTTAACCCCAAATAATATTTAGTCAGTAAAATTTTCTTTACACTTTCTTCTACTCTTGATTGTGAAATTTCACCATTTTCAATTGCTTTTTGAATCAGTTTTTTACCTTCGGAAACACCTTGAGAGAAAAGCATGATGTCGTTGCCAGCTTTGAACGCCAGTGCATCAAGTTCTCCGGCTTTATATTTATTAGCAACAGCCCCCATGTTTAAAGCATCTGTAATGATTAAACCTTTATATCCAAATTGTTCTTTTAGTAAACCTGTAATGATGTTTTTTGATATTGAAGCGGGAATTCCTTTTCCTGACTCTAAACTTGGAACATAGAGATGTGCCACCATTACGCCGCCAATTCCTTTATTCATCAAAGCTTTGAAGGGTGCCAATTCGATGGAATTTAATCTATCTAAAGTATGTGACACTACCGGAAGATCAAGGTGAGAATCGGTATTGGTATCACCATGTCCAGGGAAATGTTTAATTGCTGCCAAAATATTATTATCCTGTAGACCATTGGAGTACGAGAGGGCAGATTGGGTCACATTAAAAACCTCCGAACCGAAGCTTCGGTTTCCGATGATGGGATTACTTGGGTTGGTGTTAACATCAACAACCGGAGCGAAATCCCAGTTAATGCCCATTCTTTTGCAATCTTCAGCGATTTTTGCCGCCATCTGATAAATTAAATTCTTATCCTGAATAGCTCCCAAAGTCATCGCCCATGGGAATTTATGTGCGGTTGCGATTCTTTGGTATAACCCCCATTCAGCATCCATCCCAATCATTAGTGGAATTTTAGATTTCTGCTGAAACTCATTCACTAAGTTGATTTCTCTTGCTGCGTCATCCTGCATCAAAATTAGGCCACCAATTTTATCATTGGTGACAATATTTCTTACCTGATTGATATGATTTTCGTCTTTGTTGGTGTATAATGCAACGATGAAGAGCTGTCCTAATTTTTCGTCTTGAGAAAGCGAGTTATAAGTTTTGTCTACCCACTGTTGAGCTTTTTTCTGATCTTGCTGAGAAATGTTTTTCGGCAGATATTGTGCAGAAAATTTTGAGTTTATAAAAAGTATAATGAAGAGTAATTGAAATGCTACTTTGTTCATAATTTTTGAATAAGAACAAAAATACAATTAAAAAAAACAGCATAAACAAAGTTTTTTAGTTTTTTGGTTTTTTGGTATATGTTTTGATTCGGCTTAGTTACTAATAATATTAAATTTAATAAAATGAGAAAATTTCTTCCAATTGTAACTTTAGCCTTTGCAAGTTTATTTATATATAGCTGTGATAATAATGATGAAGTTGTGCAAACAGAACAAATTGTGTTAACAGTGAGAGATGTTACTGGGAATTTTACTTCTGGTAATAGTTTTCAAATTGAACAAGGGTTAGCTCTTCAGCCAAAAGATGCCGTTTTAGTATATAGAAACATCAATTCAAACACGAGTGCAGGCGCAGTTTGGCAGTTAATCCCTAAGACTTATTATCTAAATGATGTTCAGAATTTACCAGTAGGTAGAGAACTAGATTACAATTTTGATTTTACCACTGATGACGTACAAATTAGAACAGAAGCTAATTTCAATCAGTCTACACAGATTACTAGTGCAGAGGTAGGTCAGTATTTAACAAACCAAACTTTTAGAATTGTACTGCTACCGGCAGAAGCAGGGAAAAATGCAAATACTGTTGATAAAAACGATTATAATGCAGTAATTAAATATTACAATATTGATGACTCAAACGTTATTAATACGAAGGTCAACTAAGAATATCTTTTCAGTTTTTTATAATTAAAAAGCTCTGGAATTATTTCCGGAGCTTTGCTTTTTTATCTAAATAAAATTGATTTAATCTTGCTCATCCAAAAGATGTCCGAAATAATCTTTTTTTGTCTGCAAATACCCTCTGCTAGAATCATTTGCAGGAATCTGCAGCGGAATTCTTGAGTTCAGATTAATTGTACTTTCTTCCACAAATTTTACCTTCTCAGGATTGTTGGTCAAAAGATTAATGTTTTTTATCTCCAAAATAGTTAAGATGTCAATCGCCACAGAAAAATTTCTGTCATCAGCAGGTAGTCCCAACTTTAAATTAGCTTCAACAGTGTCGAAACCTTTTTCCTGGAGTGAATAAGCCTTAAGTTTATTGATGATTCCTATATTTCTCCCTTCCTGTCGCAGATAAATAATGATACCGCCGTGTTCGTGCATGTATTTCATAGCGGCATCTAATTGCTGCCCGCATTCACATTTTTGCGAGTGAAAAACTTCTCCTGTTATACATTCGGAATGAAAACGAACATTTACCGGCTTTGAGAAATCTGTATTTTCAGCAATAATTGCCATATGAGGCATCCAATCAGTAGATTCTTCAGAAAAAGCGATCATTCGGAAGTTCCCGTGTTCTGTGGGAACATTTGCTTCCGCCTGAATTTTAATCATTTAGTTGTTGGTTATTTTTTACTGTTTATTGAGTCTTCAATAAATGTAACATTGGTTTTCAGTCTTACTAAATATCTGTTAAGAACCTCGTTATCATCTTTTTTAAGATGTTTTCTGAGCTTCTGAATTTTTTTGTAAGATTTTTCTAGATTTTTAAGTGTCTTGTTTTTTCCGGAAATATTATCTGAATCGATGGCATACAAATAATTTTGTAACGTATATTTCAAGATATTGACTTCTTCGTTTACCTCGGGATTTTTAAATTTAGGAAAACTAGAAATCAGATTTGTGATTTCCGCAGCATTTACATTTTCATTAATATTGATAGAAATGCTATTGGCTCTGGTTTCGGTCTCAGTCTTTTTAGCTTCACTGTAAAAACTAGTGGACAGAGGAGAAACATTCGGTTTTTCTGTAGCGCAGGACGTAATAGCCAATATTAGTAATCCGAAAAAATATAGTCGTTTCATTTTTGCTCCTTTTGATAAAGGATTGGGTTAAGACTTTCATCATTGTACATTTTCATCTGTTTGTACACTTTCATCTTAACGTCACCGTTTTCAATATCAGAAAGCAGCTGACTAATCGAAGTAGATAAATCTTTTTTCTGATCTAGAAGTACGTCTAACTTTTTCTGACAATTTAAACGATGTTCTTCAGAAGCCGATTCTCTATTGGCTTCCAATGACATGTGGTAAACTTTGAGCGCTAGTATAGATAATCTGTCGACTGCCCAAGCAGGTGTCTCAGTATTTATTTTAGCATCAGCTTTTGGAGTAATATTTTTATACTTTTCTAAAAACCAACTGTCTATATATTCAACCAAATCTGTTCTCTGCTGGTTTGAAGCATCAATTCTTCTTTTCAGCTTGAGAGCTTCCACGGGATCTATATTTTCATCTCTGATGATGTCTTCAAAATGCCATTGAACGGTATCAATCCAATTTTTAGCATACAAAATTCGTTCCAAACTGTCTGCAGGGAACTTGTTATTAATTGGGTTGTCTACATTATCTAAAACATGGTAGTCTTCAATTGATGTATTGAAGACTTTCCATGCAGTTTCGGTAAAACTCATACTATTCTTAGAATTAGTTGCTGGTATTATTTGTTGTTGAAGATTGGTTATCGGTTTTTGGAGCCGGTTTGTCTTCTTCCTTTACAGCATCTTTAAATTCTTTGATTCCAGATCCCATACCTCTCATTAGTTCGGGGATTTTTTTGCCTCCGAAAAGAAGTAATAGGATGATCGCTACGATCAATATGTGTTGCCAAGATAATGACAGTATTGTAAGTGTGTACATTTCTAAAAATTTTTACAAAGTTAATATTTTTAATTTGAAACCCAACCCATTGGATCAACCGGGGTGTCACCTCTCCAAATCTGGAAATCTAAGGTAAAGGTACCGTCAAAATCCTGAGCAACAGTACCAACGGTGGTTCCAGCAGAAACCTGCTGACCTTTAGAAACTGTGTTGCTGCTTAAATTTGAATAAATGGAGAAATAATCTCCATGCTTTATCAAAACTGTTTTCGTACCATCTGCAGCAGGCATTACCTGAGAAACCACTCCCGGGAACACCGCCTTAGCATTGGTTCCTTTTGCTACGGAAATTTTTATTCCATTGTTTTCCTCTACAATATTCTTAAATACAGGATGCGGCTGTCTACCAAAACGATGCGTAATCGTACCGTATGCTGGCATTGCCAATCTTCCTTTATTTGCTGCAAAACTGTTTCCGGCTGATGTGGAAACGCCGTAATTGGTCATTGCTTTTGTTTCTGCCGCTTTTTTATCGTCAGATGTCTTCTTTTCTAATGCTGCTTCGGCTGCTTTTGCTGCTGCTAATTTAGCGGTTGCTTCTCTCGATTTTAAAGCCGCTTCGTCTGATGCTTTTTTAGCGGCTACTTTTCGTGCTTCATCCTTGGCATTGGCTTCGCTTTTAGCTGCATCTTCATTTCTCTTTCTTTCATCTTCTGCTCTCTTTGCTGCAAAATCTGCCGCTTTTTTAGCTTCGGCTTCAGCTATTTTTCTTTCTCTTTCTAATGCTTCCGCCCTTGCTTTATTTTCTGCATCAATCCGTGCTTTTTCTCTGTCGGCAGCTATTTTTGCTAAACGGATTTTCTCTGCTTCTGCTTTCTTTCTTGATTCTTCTTCCGCCTTTGCTCTACGGATTTCTTCTGCGATGATTGATCTTATCTGTCCTTCTAGTGCTTTAGATTGGGTCTGCTTTTGTCTAAGTTCTCCCGCTAGTTTCGACTCGTTCTTCTTAAACTCATTAACTAATTGCTCTTTTTGAGCTCTTTCTGCATTGATGGTGGTAAGATCTTTCTGCTGGTTAACCAATAAGTTTTCTTTTTCTGCAGCAGATCTCCTTTTTTTATCAACAGATTTTTTTAATTCTACTGCAGCGTTGGTGATTTCTGCAGCTT
The DNA here is from genome assembly GCF_001507335.1 of Chryseobacterium sp. JAH. Classification (GTDB taxonomy): domain Bacteria; phylum Bacteroidota; class Bacteroidia; order Flavobacteriales; family Weeksellaceae; genus Chryseobacterium. Next base: position 70,621 of record NZ_LMAH01000008.1, read on the forward strand.
TTTTATCCTGATAGTCGGAGTACTGTTTTAAATATTGTACTCTTCTCAACGCCTCGCCAAAACCTTTTGACGAAAGAATAAATGTCACTTTATTCTGTACCCCTTTATTTTTGTAAGCATTAACTAAAACCTGAGCGTAGTTTTTTCTTAAAACTGCTAACTCACGATTCTGTCTATTGATTTCCAATTGACGAAGGTAAATTTCGTCTTCAATAAATCTTTTTTCTTTCTGCGTGTTGTTGTAAACCTTTTCTCTTAAGGCTAATTTTTGATTTACGCTTGTAAGATATGATATTGAGAGTTTAGACTCATTTCTTGTTTTTGCTAAATCAGAATTTATTTTTGCAATTTGTTTTTTAAGCTCGGCATTTTGTTGCTGCAACTGCTCTTTCTTTTGCCCAAAGTGTAAAGAGAACAGCAAAATTCCTATTAAAAAGCTAAATTTTTTAATCATTTAATCTCAATTTTCTTATAATTGGCTGGAACTGAATAAGGTGTTTCCATTTTAGTGAAGCCAAATTTCGTGTTTTCCAGTAAAATCTGACTGCTTTTTGACCCTTTTATAATTATTTTAACACTTTGTGGTAGTCTGAGATTATTTTCAAAGCTTCCCCACTGATCATATACGATTTCTACTGCATCATCGGATTTCACATCTTGCAATTTTACGTAAATTAAATTGTAATCATTAGAATACCTCATATTGAGTTTGTATTCGCGCTCTACGCCGTTGGTTACAATTTTCTGGTTAGTAATCGATGACAACTCATAGCCCTCTTCGTTTTTAGTAATGCTAGAATTTCTATTGCTCACCAAAAGGAATGTTCTTCCTAACAGAAGTTTTTCTAAAGTTTTGTAATCAATGAAATTGATATTCAGGAGATTGTTTAAATATTCAAAATCCGAATCTATAAAATTTTTGTTGTATTTGTCAACTGCTTTTATTCCTTCAGGCGTTATAATTGCTCTTGCCGCGTTAAAAAAAAGAAAGTTAATATTAGACCAGATTTTTTTATCATTCTCAATGTAAATCGTGGCATCCAGCGGGCTAACTCTAATATTGTCTGCAGTAATTTTACTGTTGATTTTAATTTGCTTAAACTCAGGATGTATGTAAATATTTTCATAAAAAGTCAATCTGTCTGAAATATTTTTTCCGGCATCAATCGGGTCTTTAGAATCAGAATTTTCTATTTTAATGCTATCATTTTCAGAAGCGTTTTGCATCGCATTTTTCTTGGTTTTGCACGAAAGTACAACCATTGTAACGAGCAATAACGAGATCCACTTTTTCATAAATTCTTTTATTTAAATACTTTACAATATTAACGCCAAACCACACAAAAGATTTTGTGTGGTTTGAGGTCAGATTATTTTTAATTGAATTAATCTTTATTGAGGAAATCCAAAACAGAGTAGTCTCCAAGAGAAATTTCTCTTGCAACACCAAAGTATTGAGCAGAATTTCCGATCATTGAATTAGACAGATTTCCATGGTTGATCTTTGTGTTTTCCTGGATCAATGAGTTTTCAATATTTGAATTGATAATCACTGTGTTGTTTCCTACGGAGACTCCAGGGCCAATTTTAGAATTCAGGATTTTTACATTTTCGCCAATAAAACATGGTGGAATGATGAGTGAATTTTCTACGATTGCTGTTGAGGCAAAATGTGACATTTCTTCAGTTTCGTAGGCAAGAATCTTATAGTTAGTTTCTACTGTTGCATTTTTGTTTCCACAATCCATCCAGTCATTTACCTGTCCTGAACTGAATTTTGCACCTTTGGCTTTTAAGTTTTCAAGCGCTAATGTCAATTGATATTCTCCGCCATTTTTGATGTCATTTGATATGATATAATTAATCTCATCCATCAATTTCTCCGCACTGTTGAAATAGTAGATACCTATAATTGCTAAATCTGAGACGAAAGTTTGCGGTTTTTCGATAAAATCCGTGATAAATCCGTCATTGTCTAATTTTACAACACCGAAAGCAGAAGGGTCTTCAACGCTCTTTACCCAGATAACACCGTCGGATTCTTTATCTAAGATGAAATCTGCCCGGAAAAGTGTATCAGCAAAAGCAACCACTACATTTCCCTGCATTGATTCTTCTGCGCATTTTATCGCATGAGCAGTTCCAAGCGGTTCTACCTGATGATAGATACTTCCTTTTGCGCCTAATCTTTCAGCGATACGAAGTAGAGATTTTTCAACTTCATCACCAAAATCTCCAATAATAAATGCTACTTCTTCTATTTCTTCTCCGGCAACTTTTGCTATGTCTTCTACCAATCTTTGTACGATAGGTTTTCCGGCAATAGGAATCAAAGGTTTTGGAACGGTTAAAGTATGTGGACGTAGTCTGGAACCTCTTCCAGCCATTGGAACAATAATTTTCATATGTATTTATAGAGTTTAATTAAATTATGATTTTCTGAGAATTTTATTAATCATCGTTCTTTCATTGTAAACAAGAAATGCGATGAACAAGATAAACATTCCGTTTCCTATTAAATAATTGTGTCTGAAACAGTAAAACGAAATCATTGATATAGCAATCGACAATACTAAATAGACTGCGATCTTTTTTGTGTTATAATGAATAGGATATTGTATTTTCCCCCAAATATAGGAGATTACCATCATACTTGTGTACGTAATTAATGCAGCAAAAGCACTTGCCCAATATCCATACTCAGGTATAAAGGTAAAGTTGATGAATATCGTAATAGCGGCCCCAATTAATGAGATATAGAGTCCGACTCTTGTCTGGTCAGATAATTTATACCAAATAGAAAGGTTCAGATAAATTCCTAAAAACAGAGCTCCAAGCATTACAAAGGGAATGATTTCTATTCCTTCAAAGTACAGTGGATTTTTTAAATATTTTTCTGAAATCCATTGAAGGTTGACCATTAACCCAATATAGATTAAGCAGTTGCAAATCACAAAAACATCCATCAGAACCGCATAGGTTTTATGATTGCTTTTGTCTTTAAAACTTGAGAAAAAATAAGGCTCAATTCCCAATTGGTATGCCTGGCGGAAAACCGTAATAAATGTTGCAATTTTATAAACAGCCCCATAAACACCAATCTGATGTTTTGCTTCCTCTTTTGGAAGTAAATATTTTAAAAACTGCCGGTCTAAAGTCTGGTTGATAATTCCTGCAAGTCCTGCAATCATTACAGGCCATGAGTAACTCATAATTCTTTTCCAAAGTTTAAAATCAAACTTTCGGAGGCTAAAATTGATAAATTCTTTTCCGACGATGGCTAAAGTGATGATACTCTGTACTAAATTAGCAATAAATACATAACCCACACCAATCTCAGGATCATATTTAACTCCTAAAATTCCATCTGGATAGTGAGGAAACCATTTAATAAAAAATACGACTAAGAAATAATAGACCAATGATCCAATAACTTTAGAAAGCATATAGGTGACAGGTTTTCCTTCCAGTCTTAAAACCGCCGACGGAATTGTTGCAAAAGCATCAAACGAAAGGATAAAAAGAAAAATAACAAGATAATTGACCTGATCGGGAGTCTCAAATGCATTGGCAAGATCCTGTCTGAACACATATCCTAAAATAAGATAAATAAAACCAATTCCCAAAATGCTCAGTGCAGAAGTAGAAATCAGAGTTTTTTTATCGATATCGCCTTCCTGTGCAAAACGGAAAAAAGAGGTTTCCATTCCGTGGGTCAGAAAAACGGTAATGACACCTGCAATTGAATACCAGTCAACAAAAGGTGATGATGCTGATGGTCCAAATGCTTTGGTGACAATGGGTGCAATCAGGAAAGGAAAAATCCTTACCAGAACCGAACTCAGCCCGTAAACCGCTGTTTGCCCAAATAATTTCTTGTACAAATTAATTTTTTTAAAATGCAAATGTAAATATTAGAATTCACAATTTTCAGACTTAAGCTTAAAAATCATTGCTGAAAATATTAAATTTGTGCAATACAAATCTATATTTCTAAAAAGTAAAAATGAAAATTCTTATAAAAAATGTAAAAATCGTCAACGAAGGACAGATTATTGAAAGCGATATTCTTATTCAAAATGATCTGATTTCTAAAATAGATTCCAATATTTTTGAAGATGCAGACCAGGTTATCGATGGTTCAGGAAAATATCTTTTGCCGGGAGTAATTGATGATCAGGTGCATTTCCGTGATCCGGGCCTTACTCATAAAGGTGATATCGAAACCGAATCAAAAGCTGCGATTGCTGGTGGAATTACAAGCTTCATCGATCAGCCCAATACTGTTCCAAATGCGGTTACCCAGGAACTGTTAGCTGATAAATATGAAATAGGTGCTCAAAAAGCTTATGCCAATTATGGTTTCATGATGGGGGGAACGAATGATAATTTAGAAGAAGTGTTGAAAACAAATCCGAGAAATGTTCCAGGAATTAAATTGTTTCTAGGCTCGTCTACTGGAAATATGTTGGTTGACAATCCGGAAACACTTGAAAATATTTTCAGCAATACAAAAATGTTGATCGCCGTTCATTGTGAAGATGAAGCAACCATTAAAGCCAATACTCAAAAATATATGGATGAATATGGTGAAGATATCCCTGTCAAATTCCATCATCTGATCAGAAGTGAGGAAGCTTGTTATAAATCTTCATCTAAAGCCGTTGAACTAGCGAAGAAAACAGGAGCTAGACTTCACGTTTTTCACCTGTCAACAGCAAAGGAAATGGAGCTTTTCAGCAACGATATTCCATTAAAAGATAAAAAAATAACGGCAGAAGTTTGTGTGCATCATTTGACTTTTACGAATGAAGATTACGATACGAAAGGCGGATTGATCAAATGGAATCCTGCTGTAAAAACGCAAAATGATAAAGATGGGCTTTGGGAAGCGCTTTTAGATGACAGAATTGATGTGATTGCAACAGATCATGCACCTCACACTTGGGAAGAGAAACAGAATGTCTACACAAAATGTCCGTCAGGAGCTCCTTTGGTTCAACATTCTTTGGTTGTGATGTTGGAAAATTACATCAATGGAAAAATTTCTTTGGAAAAAATCGTTGAAAAAATGGCTCACAATCCAGCAATTCTTTTCAGAGTTGAAAAAAGGGGTTTTGTGAGAGAAGGATATAAGGCCGATTTAGTTTTGGTTGATTTAAATGAAAACTGGACGGTAGAAAAAGAAAATATTCTTTACAAATGCGGTTGGAGTCCGCTGGAAGGAACAAGTTTCCATTCTAAAGTAACGCACACTTTTGTTAACGGAAACCTAGTTTATGATAACGGAAAAATCAATGAAGAAAAATTTGGGGAGCGATTGCTTTTTGAAGTTCAGGATTAATATATATTGATTAATAAAAGCCTTTCCTATTCGGAAAGGCTTTGTTATCTAACAATAACCTAAAAAAATTAGTCAATCACAATGCTTTTAATAGCGTTTTCCAAAGCATTTTCCTGAATTCCTGGAATGGATAAACCTTCTGCGTGAAAAACGCTCACATCCGTAACTCCATAAAAACTGAAAACTCCTTTGATGTAGGGTACATTGAAATCATACATCTGATAAGGACCTTTGGAATAAATATTCCCCGAAGAAAAAGCAATGTATAATTTCTTATTTTTCAGCAGACCTTCAGGGCCCTTTTCGCTGTACTGAAAAGTATAACCTGCACGAGAAGTATAATCGAAGTAAGCTCTAAGCGTTGCCGGAACTGAAAAGTTGTACATCGGAGATTCAATAATTATAATGTCAGCTTCCTGTAATTCTGCAATTAACCCTTCCGAATATTGATTGATGATTTCCTGTTCTGGAGAACGGCTTTCTGCCGGAGTGAAAAATGAATTGATATGTACGTCTTCCATTAGAGGAACGAGGTTTTTTGTCAAGTCACGTTCTTTTATATTGCTGTCAGGATATTTTTCCTGAATTTTTTCAAGAACAGAATTCCCTAATTTTCTGCTCGCAGATACTTCTATTCTGGGACTTGAGATGATGTGCAAAATTTGTTTCATATTTTAAATTTTAAATTCTTTGACAAAATTATGTACATTTGCTTATGAAAAGTTAGTAGTAAACAAAAGGTTAGTAGTAACTTTTAGGTTAGTTAATATTAGAATTATGGAAAAGTGTGTTGACTCTGAAGGTTCTTTTACCTCACAACGTTGTTCTCAAAGTCTTTCATCAGTGGAAGATGCACTCTACGTTATTGGTGGAAAATGGAAGCTGAAAATAATTATTGCCTTGCAGGAACATGGAAGTATTCGATTCAATGAGCTTCAGAGAATTGTTGCGGGAATATCAGCAAGGGTCTTATCAAACGAATTGAAAGATTTGGAATTAAATGGTTTTGTCAAAAGAATCGTTCACGCAGAGCAAACTCCAGTTGTTGTGGAATATATTTCAACAGATTACAGTAAAACTTTAAGAGATGTGATTATGGCGCTTTCCGATTGGGGAAGAACGCATAAAAATAATATTAAACAAGATCTGTTTTAATTAAAGGACTGCCGAAATTCCAACGGCGACATCTTAGTTTTCTTTTTAAATAACGTACTGAACGACTGAGAATGTTCAAATCCCAATTCGTAAGCAATTTCACTTACCGATAATTCCGTGGTAGAAAGTTTCTCTTTTGCTTTACTAATGAGCTTTTCGTGGATATGCTGCTGTGTATTTTGCCCGGTTTGTATTCTCAAAAGGTCACTTAGATAATTCGGCGAAAGGTTCATAGCTTCAGCAATTTGATGCACGGTCAAAAGGCCTTTTTCGGAAGATTCATTATTGAAATAATCATTCAAATACGTTTCAAATTTTATCAGCAGCTGATGGTTGTTATTCTTCCTCGTGATGAATTGTCTCTCATAAAACCGATTGGAATATTGCAGAAGCAATTCGATTTGTGACAGGATAATTTCCTGAGTGTGCTTGTCGATATGCTGGCATTCTTTATCAATTTTATTGAGGATTTCAATCAGATTATTTTCTTCGTCTTCAGACAGATGCAGGGCTTCATTTACTGCGTAAGAAAAAAATCCAAAACTCGAAATTTCGTTGGCCAGCGCATGCTTCAGCAAAAAATCTTCGTGAAAAATCAGCAGATAGCCACTGCTGTCACAATCCATCGTTGCCAAATCCAAATGTTGAACCTGATTAGGCGCGGTAAAGCTCAAAACACCTTTGTCGTAGTCATAGTGCTGCTGTCCGTATCTTATTTTTCCGGTTGCATTTCTCTTCAGAGCCACACAATAATATCTGCTCACAAAACCCTTCCATACATCACTTTCAAGAAAGATACTTTCAGAAAGATTGATGACGCTTACCAACGGATGTTTCGGTTCCGGAAGAGACAGTAATTTGTGAAAAGCCGAAATAGATTTGATCGTGTTCATAAGTTTTAATTCTGAATATTGAAGATAATGATATTTTTTGAGGAGTCTTTATCGGTCTTTAATTTATGAGCTTAATCGAAGGGCTTCCGATTGCTCAACTTCTTTCCAAAAAAGAGCTCCCGTTCAAGACCCGACGTAATTGTATTGCGTTTAAAGCAGCTTGTCATTCTGAACGAAATGAATGGAATGAAGAATCTCTAAAAATAAAGCTGAGATTCTTCGTTCGTCAGAATGACAGACTACAAATAATTTTATTCAGGTAAAAACTAATAATCCAAAAGTCCCATGCTGAATTCGTCGTAAGGTGCGCCAGTGTCTGTTCCCAAAGGTACAATACTTTCTAATTTTTGTAAATCAGATTCGGTTAAGACAATTTTACTCGCTTCGATGTTTTGTTCAACATAGGTTCTGCGTTTCGTGCCCGGAATCGGAACAATTCCTTTGCTGATGATCCAAGCCAAAGCCAATTGGGAAGAAGTGATTTCTTTCTCTTTTGCCAGATTTTCTATCGCTTCTACCAGTTCAATGTTTTTATGGAAAAACTGTTCCTGAAAACGCGGAATTCCTCTTCGGAAATCACTTTCCGGCAAGTCGTTTAAAGTTTTAATATTACCTGATAAAAATCCTCTTCCCAGTGGCGAATACGCAACAAAACCGATTCCCAATTCAGTCAAAGTTTGGATAACTCCTTTTTCTTCCACCGTTCTTTCAAACAGAGAAAATTCACTTTGAACTGCGGTGATGGGATGAACGTTGTGTGCTCTTTTAACGGTTTCAGAAGAAACTTCAGACAAGCCGATGTAACCTATTTTTCCTTCTCTTACCAATTCGCTCATCGCTTCAACAGTCTCTTCAATAGGCGTATTTTTGTCGAGACGGTGCATATAATAAAGGTCGATATAATCTGTTTTTAGATTTTTCAAAGAACGTTCAATCGATTTTTTGACGTAATCTTTTGTTCCATTGATTTTCCAGGTTACCTGCTCATTATCATCAATTTCCCAACCGAATTTGGTAGCAATAATATATTGGTCACGATTGCCTTTAATGGCTTTTGCAATAAGCTGTTCATTAGTGAAAGGTCCGTACAGATCGGCTGTGTCGAGGAAGTTTCCGCCCAATTCCAAAGAACGGTGAATGGTAGCAATCGCTTCTTTTTCGTCGGTTTTGCCATACATATCTGCGTCGCCAAAACCTGTCATTCCCATACATCCCAAACCGATATTCGGAATAATGAGACCTTGGCTTCCTAATTTTACTTGATTCGATTTCATATTGTTGATTTTAATAATACAAAAGTGAGGACAAATTAAGAAGTTGATGTATTCAAAATCACGATTGTCGTATGCAAATTACGGATTGCATTTTTTGGTGAGACTTTAATTAAAAAAAACACTGATCTTCTGCAATTATCTGAATCAGGGTGAGTTTTATACAGTCATATTGATTATTTCCTAGCCTTAGCACTCATATAAAAATTCAGTTTTCCACCCTTTACAATATCAGAATGTTTCAGAGTAAAGTTTTTTATTTCTTTTCCATTCAAAAGAATTTTATCAACATACACATTTTTCGAACTTTGATTAATGGCTTTTATTTCAAACGTTTTTCCGTTTTCTAAGTTTAAAACTGCATGGTCAATGGCTGGACTTCCAATTGCATAATCTTCCGAACCTGGAGCAACGGGATAAAAACCAAGCGTACTCAAAATATACCAAGCACTCATTTGTCCGGCATCATCGTTTCCGCCCAATCCATCGGGAGTTGCTTTGTATTGCATTTCTAAAATCCGTCTAATCTGCGCCTGTGTTTTCCAAGGTTGCCCAGCCCAGTTGTAAAAATAAGCAACATGATGAGCCGGCTCATTTCCGTGAACATATCCGCCGATAATTCCCTCTCTTGTAATGTCTTCTGTGTCGGCAAAAAACTCGTCAGGTAAATGCATCGTGAATAATTCATCCAATTTTAAAGCAAATTTTTTCTTTCCACCCATCAGTTTCAGTAACTCATCTGGATTTTGAGGGACGAAGAAACTGTAATTCCAAGAATTTCCTTCAATGAAGCCTTGTCCGTGAGTGCTTAACGCATTAAAATCTTTTTTAAAACTTCCATCTGCCAAACGAGGACGCATAAATCCTATGCTACTATCAAAATTATTTTTCCAGTTTTCAGAACGTTTGATAAATTGATTGTAAATTTGTGTTTCGCCCAAATGTTTTGCCAACTGAGCGATTGCCCAATCATCATAAGCATATTCCAACGTGTTCGAAACTGAAGTTCCGCTTTTTTCTGCAGGAATAAATCCTTTATCAACGTAAAAACCGATTCCCTCGTAATCTCTTTTGTTAGCTGTTTCTACACAGGCCATCAAAGCTGCTTTACTATCACCGTCATAATTTCCTTTTATGATTGCATCAGAAACCACACTTACGCTGTGATAACCGCTCATGCACCAGTTGTCATTTGCATAATGCGACCAGATCGGCAACATTTTCATAGAAAACTGATTGTAATGTGCCATCATCGATTTCACCATATCGTTATTTCGTTTCGGTTGAATGATATTGAAAAAAGGATGTAACGCACGGTAAGTATCCCAAATCGAGAATGTTGTATAATTGGTGAAGCCTTCCGCTTTGTGAATGTTTTGATCTAAACCTTTATATTCTCCGTTGACATCGGTATACGTTGTCGGACTAATAAAAGTGTGATACATTGCGGTGTAAAAATTCGTTTTTTCTGTTTCAGAACCTTTTACAACAATTTTATTTAATTCTTTATTCCAAATTTCCTGAGTTTGTGCTTTAACTTGGTCAAAGGATAAATTTTCGGTTTCGGTTTCTAGATTTTCTAAAGCATTGGCTTGACTTACCGGTGAGATAGCAAGCTTAACTTCAATTGCTTCGTTTTCACTGGTTTCAAAATCAAAATACATTTTTAGGTTTTTTCCTGCAATCTCGGGGAAGTTTTTAGTTTGGTCAAATTTTCTCCAGAATCCATTGTAAACCTGCTTCCCGTCATAACTTTTCTGACCATAAGATTTGAATGGTTTTGAGAATTTCATTGCAAAATAAACCGTTCTCGTTCTTGCCCAACCATTGGTTTGTCGATAACCTGTGATGGTATTTCCATTTTCTACACGAACGTAAGTCCAAATATTTTTCCCGTCATAATTGTAAATTCCAGCCATCAAATCTAAAATAATATGTGCCTGATCAGATTTTGGAAAAGTATATCGATGCACTCCGACTCTTGTTGTTGCTGTCAATTCCGCTAGAATATTGTGATCGTCCAGTTTTACCTGATAATATCCGGCTTCTGCTTTTTCGTTTTGATGGGAAAATCTGCTCCTGTAGCCACTTTCAGAATTTGTAGAAGTTCCAGGATTTAACTGTAACTTTCCAACAGTTGGCATTAACAAGAAATCTCCCAAATCAGAATGACCAGTTCCACTGAAGTGCGTTGAGCTGAAGCCAACAATCGTTTTATCTTCGTATCGGTAACCTGCGCAATATTTATAGACTTCGCCATTGTACTTTTCATTCAGTTCATAAGAAATAGTATCTGTTTCCGGGCTGAGCTGAATCGCTCCGAAAGGCGCAGTCGCTCCGGGATAGGTATGCCCCATTTTTTCGGTTCCGATTAACGGATTGACATACTGAACTAATTTTTCAAATTGTTGAGCTTTACCATTTAAACTAAATAAAAAAAGGAATAAAAAGGCTGAAATCGAAGGGTTCTTCATGAAGGATAGATTTTGAATGATAAAATTAATTAAAATGAAGTGATTAAATATTCCAAGGATAAACCAAGATGTTTGAAGAGTAATCCTTTTTAATTATGTTAAACAATGTCACTATGTTTTTATATGTAAAACAAAGATGAGGTAGATTTAGCTAAGAAATATTATTTTCTGAAAATCGAAAGCCAATTCCGTGAATATTTTCAATGAAGATGTTTTCTTCGTTCGCCAAAACTTTTCGCAGTCTTGAAATAAAAACATCAAGACTTCTCCCCATAAAATAATCATCATCTCCCCAGATTGCTTTCAGAATATCCTGTCTTTTTAAAACTGTATTCTTATGACGGATAAAATAAAAAAGCAGTTCAGATTCTCTCTGAGTAAGGGTGATCTTATTTTCTGAATCCTGTAAAGTATAATTTTGAGGATCGAAATGATATTTTCCAATAGTGTATTTTGGGGATGAAGGTTCTGTTTTTTTCGAACGTTTAAGGAAAACTTCGATTTTTAGAATCAGTTCTTCGATACTGAAAGGCTTTACCAAATAATCATCTGCTCCTATTTTTAAGCCCTTGATTCTGTCTTCTTTCAAAGCTTTGGCAGAAATAAAAATAATTGGAATTTCTAAATTTTTTTCGCGAATTTTTTCGGCAAGATCAAATCCGTTCATTTCGGGCATCATGATGTCTAAAAGACAAATGTCAAAATCTTTACAGTTGAAAGCTTCAAATGCTGATTTTCCGTCTCCGTAATGGTCGATTTCATAATACGCTTCCAGGCTGTCCTGAATAAGGAAAGCGATGGTTTTGTCATCTTCTGCGTATAAAATTTTAGATTTCTCCATTGCTTACACTTATTAAAATTTAAAACGGGAAAAACAGAGTTGTACTAATTCCAGCATCTTTATTGTTCTCGACAGATATTTTCCAGTGATGCTGCTGAACGATTTTTTTTACATAAAAGAGCCCTAATCCGAAACCATTAATCTCGTTACTTTTATTGGTATTGACTCTGTAAAATTTATCAAAAATATAAGGAATATTTTTGGCAGGAATTCCCATTCCGTTGTCTTTAAACTTTAAATATAATCCTTTTGAATCTTTTTTGGAGGAAATAATAATGTTGGGTTTTGTTTCGCAATACTTGACCGAATTGTCTAAAATGTTGTAAATGATATTGGTAAAGTGAAAATGATCTGCCATTACTGAAGTATTCGGTTCAATATCAATATCAATATGAAGTCTTTCGTTTTTGTGCTGCATATTTTCTGCAATCTCCTCAATAAATGGTAGAAGCATGATTTTTTCAGTTTTTAGTGAAAGTCCTGCAGAATCATTTTTGGCAATATTCAGTATCTTCTCAATGTGATTGTTCAGCTTATGACTTTGATCAATAATAATGGAAGTGTAGGTCTGAAGTTTAGAATTCTGCTGTACGATTTCCTGCTTGTTGAGCGATTCAGTAGCCAAAAGAATTGATGACAGGGGAGTTTTGAACTCATGGGTCATATTATTGATGAAATCACGCTGTAGTTCTGAGAATTTTTTCTGTTGAATAATCGTATAAATAGAATAAACATACACCAGTAAAATGATAATGAGTGCAAAAGTAAGCAGATACCAAAAACGTAATGAGCTGATAAGATAAGTTGTTTTATCAGGAAAACGTATCGAGAAATAGTACGTAAGATTTTTATGTTTCGGAAACTGAATCACCTTTTCACTTGGTTCTTCCTGATGACTGCTCATGTATTTTCCGTAGATCATCTGATCACTGTGACAGTTGTACAAAGCATAAACATAATCTGTGTTGATCTGAAATCTCGTGAATTCTGTTTTCAGATAATGCTCAAGAACAGTGGGATGAAATTCGTTATTAATGTTGACGACATAATAATCATTGGCAACAATCTGCACCGGATTTTCTGTAAAAGAGGTTTTTCCTTCAGACATTTTGTCGACGACCTCCATCAAAGCAATATTAACTTTTTGGTTGAATTTTGTGTCCTCAAGATTATATGCCTGTCTTGTCCATAATAATTGTGCTATCAGAATTCCTATAATAGCGACCAGACCAAGGGTAATAATAATATTGAGTTTCTTTATTTCCATTTAAAGGAACAATATTATCCAAAAATATCTATTAATCTTCGATTATTAACAACTCGTTAACAAATGTTTGATAGCGGTTAACAAATTGTTAGGTCAATCGGGTTTATCTTTGAATTATCAAAAAGGAAACAGTGGGTTTCTTTAAATTTTATTAAACATTAAAATTATATTCATGAAAAATTTAAAAATTACAGCATTACTTGCGGTTATGGCATTTTCACCATTTTATGCTAATGTATTCCCAGTTGAAGGAACTTCTTTAGTTAAAGCAATTGCAGAAGCAATCAAATGGAAATCAGAATCTATTGACGTAGGAAACATTCCTCAGGGAAAACCAAAGTTGATCAGATTTGAATTCACCAATACTTCTTCAAAACCAATTATTGTTGAGAATGTGGCTCCATCATGTGGATGTACAACTGCAGATTACTCAAAAGAGCCAATCATGCCAGGTAAAAAAGGTTTCGTTGAGGCAAGCTATAATGCTGCAAGCCCAGGTGCTTTTGTGAAAACTGTAAACGTTACTACAAGTGACAGTAAAACTCCAAAGACTCTTTCTTTCAAAGGAACGGTTACGGCTTCGTAGATAAATTTAAATATATAAAAGAACAGCTGATAATTAATTATCGGCTGTTTTTTGTCTTTATATTTTCCTTTTTTTCGCATAAATAGTATTTGTAACATTATTTATCAGGAAATTTTAAGCCTCATCCGTTTAATATTTGTTATTTTTAGAAAAAATAAATATATGAATCAATATACTCAACCCATGTTGCGCGAAGACGCTCTGAAAGGTAAAGTTGCCATTGTAACCGGCGGCGGAAGCGGCCTTGGAAAAGCGATGACTAAATATTTTCTTGAGTTGGGAGCAAAAGTGGTGATTACTTCAAGAAATCTGGAAAAATTGTATGGAACTGCAAAAGAACTGGAAGACCAAACTGGCGGAAGGGTGCTTTGTGTTGCCTGTGATGTAAGAAACTGGGATGAAGTGGAAGCAATGAAAGAAGCAACCCTGAAAGAATTTGGAAGAATTGATATTTTATTGAATAACGCAGCAGGGAATTTCATTTCGCCAACAGAACGACTCACTCATTCGGCTTTTGATTCTATTTTAGATATTGTTTTAAAAGGGACGAAAAACTGTACACTTTCCATCGGAAAACATTGGATTGATTCCAAAACACCGGGAACGGTTTTAAATATTGTCACCACTTATGCGTGGACGGGTTCTGCATACGTCGTTCCGTCTGCCTGTGCAAAAGCAGGAGTTTTGGCAATGACGAGATCTTTGGCTGTAGAATGGGGGAAATATAACATTCGTTTTAATGCGATTGCACCGGGACCGTTTCCTACGAAAGGAGCATGGGACAGATTGCTTCCCGGAGATATGAAAGACCAGTTTGACTTAGCCAAAAAAAATCCGCTTAAAAGAGTAGGGGAACATCAGGAGCTTGCCAATCTTGCCGCTTATCTTGTTTCAGATTTTTCATCTTTTGTGAATGGTGAAGTGGTTACCATTGACGGTGGAGAATGGTTACAGGGAGCAGGAGAATTTAATATGCTGGAAGATATTCCGCAGGAAATGTGGGATGCACTGGAAGCTATGATTAAAGCCAAGAAATCAAATTAATTAAAATAAACTAAATTAGATTCCTGAAGTTGTAACAATTTCAGGATTTTTTTTACCAATCAAAAAATATTTTAAATGAATTTTAAATTTCCCGCCATTATTTCTACGGTAGCCGTAATGCTTTTTGCAAATTCTGTCTATGCTCAGGAAGCTCCGAAGTATGATTATGTAGAAGCGTTCAAGCCATTCTTTTATTCTCAGACAGGTACTGAAACTCGTTCAGCAAGCGGACAACCGGGACATGCGTATTGGCAGAATTCTGCAGATTACCATCTCAACGTGATCCTGAATGATGTTAAAAATGAAATCACAGGAACAGCTGAAATTACTTATACCAACAACAGCCCGGATAAAATGAGCTTTCTTTGGTTGCAGTTGGATCAGAATTTATTTGAAAAAGATTCTAGAGGAAACGCTTTAGTACCGCTTTCAGGAAGCAGAAACGGAGCAAAAGGTGAAGCCTTTGATGGAGGATATAAAATTAAATCAGTAAAATATGATGGTAAAGATGTAAAATATACCATTACTGATACAAGAATGCAAATTGACCTTCCGCAAGAATTAAAAGCAAAAGGAGGTGTTGCAAAAATTAAAATAGAGTATACCTTTTTGTCTCCGCAATACGGCTCAGACAGAATGGGAGTTCAGGACACCAAAAACGGTAAGATTTTTACGATAGCACAATGGTATCCGAGAATGTGCGTTTATGATGATGTTTTGGGTTGGAATACAATGCCTTATTTAGGAGCATCCGAGTTCTATCTTGAATATGGAAATATTACCGCAAATATTACTGTTCCGGCTAATCATTACGTTGTTGCTTCCGGTGAACTTTTAAATGAAAAAGAAGTGTATTCAAAAGAAGAAAACAGTCGATGGTCACAGGCAAGAAATTCAGACAGAACTGTTATGATAAGACCGGAATCTGAGATTGGAAAAAACAACGCTTCAGGAACGAAAACATGGAAATTTAAAATCAGTCAGACCCGAGATTTTGCGTGGGCTTCTTCTTCTGCGTTTATTGTAGATGCAGCCAAAATCAATCTTCCAAGTGGTAAAAAATCGTTAGCCATCTCTGCTTATCCGGCAGAAAGTGCAGGCGAAAAAGCTTGGGGAAGATCTACGGAATATACTAAGGCGGCTATCGAGCATTATTCGGGGAAATGGTACGAATATACATATCCGGCGGCAACCAACGTTGCCGGAAATGAAGGAGGAATGGAGTATCCGGGAATCGTCTTCTGTCATATGGATTCTAAAGGTGAAGAACTTTGGGGAGTAACCGATCATGAGTTTGGACACAACTGGTTCCCGATGATTGTAGGTTCCAACGAAAGGCTTTTTGCATGGATGGATGAAGGTTTCAACACTTTTATCAACGAATTGTCTACCGAAGCTTTCAATAAGGGCGAATATTATTCTAAAAAGAATATCGCTCAAATGGGAACTTATGTGATGAGTGATCAATTCGAACCAATCATGGTAGGCCCCGATAATATGAAAGAAAATAATATCGGAGTTTTAGCCTATTACAAACCTGGAATGGGATTGGGAATTTTGAGAGAGTCTATTTTAGGCCCCGAAAAATTTGACAAAGCTTTCAGAACTTACATCGACCGTTGGGCATTCAAGCATCCAACACCTTGGGATTTCTTTCATACCATGGAAAATGTGTCGGGAGAAGAATTAAACTGGTTCTGGAGAGGTTGGTTTATCAATAAATGGAAAATCGATCAGGCAGTTAAAAATGTAAAATACATCAATGGTGATTTCAAAAACGGAGCGCAAATTACTGTTGAAAATTTAGGGCAATTGCCAATGCCGACAACGATTCAGGTTAAATTTAAAGATGGTACTGAGCAAATTGCAAAATTACCTGTAGAAATTTGGAAAAGAAATACAGAATGGACATTCAAATTAAATTCTACAAAAGAAATCGCTGAGGTAAAACTAGATCCTAAATCTGAAATTCCTGATGTCAATCCTAAAAATAACTCATGGTCTTCTGCAGATGCCAAAATGTTGGAGAAAATCAATGTGAAAGATTTTACGGGGACTTATGGGAACAAAGAAATTAATTTAAAACTTACCTTCAAAGAAAAAGATAATCAGCTGTTTGGTCAGGCTGCAGGTCAGCAAGAATTTCCTTTGGAATATATTGGCAACAGTACTTTTACTTTCGAGCAGGCTCAGATTTCAATGGTTTACAGTAAAGATAAAAAGACGATCGCATTTACTCAAGGTGGTAGAGAATTTAAATTTATCAAAGAATAAAAGCAGATTTAGCTCTTTTAGGATTTTAATATATATATCCTGATAATCATAAAAAAAGTAGATTTTCCATGACGGAGAATCTACTTTTTTATTTAGGGTGATTTCACCTTTTGTTTTTAGTGTAATTCCTGTAATGTTTTCATAATTAGTGATATAGATTTGTACTACAAAATATGATTAACCAAAAAACAAATCAAATGGAAACATTAAAATCGGTGTTGGAAGCCAACCACACCAAAAAAGCAAAGAGTGAACTGATTGACCTTTTATCAGGTGTAGAAAAAGTGCTTACTCCAAGTGTGTATGATAAAATTTCTGGGGTAGAAATTTCTGAACTCAAAAACCTCTCCCTGAAAGACCTTCTTTCAATCGTTGAGCAATTCAAAAACAGCTATGACGAAAAATGGGAAAAGTCGCTCTCCAATGCATCATCGGAAGTGCTTAAACTAATCTCCCTGAAAATGGCGGCTGATGACGAAATTTTTAAAACTTCAGACGCAGCAAATGCAGATTTTGCCGCAGAACTGGGCAGTATAGATTTTGCAACCATCATCGGTGGACCTTTGGATGCATGTGTAAAAGCTCAGTCGAATGCTTCAATTGCCACAGTAAGTTTTATCAACGAAGTTGGTTTTGAGCTTTCTGATCCTAATGATCCGGCAAGTGCGAAAAAACTGAGAATGGCAGATTTTAAATACAAAAAAAATGCGCCAAATCCTGATTACATCAGCGAAACAGAAACTCCCGACGAAGAACCGATGATTCCTACAGATGTAGAACTTTCTGTTCCTTTTATCGCTTTGCTGAATGTTCCGAGCTTTAGAATTGAGTCTTGCGAGGTTGATTTTAATGTTAAATTAAATTCCACCTATACTAAAAATGTAAGTGACGAATTTGGTTTAAAAGTGGGCGCCTCCGGTGGATGGGGACCTGTGAAACTGAGTGTAGATGTTTCTTATAAAAGATCTTCGAGCACAGGAATTAATGTAGAAAAAGAATATTCTTTAGGCGTAAAAGTAAGAGCGACCAATGATGAAATGCCTGCAGGCTTAGAAAAAGTTTTAGGAATATTGGCTCAGTAATTTCTAAATTTTACGATCATGATCAAATTATCAGATTACCTGGATTATCTCAACAATGAGATAATTCAGGCTCGTAAAAGAGCAGACGAAAATGCTGTCGCAATTGCCAAAGAATATGCAAAACATCCGTATCTGAAGTTCTTTACTGCGCCGAGATATGCTTTGCCAAGTGTAAAAATGGACATTCCTCTGAAAATTACCGATATAGATTCTGATTCTAAATATAATTTTAAACTTAACGAAGATCAGCTTATCGGAGAAGTGAATGAGAGAATTCGTTTGGTTAACAGAGAGAAAAAACTCAACATTTCTGAGATTACAAAAAAACAGATTCAAAATGATGATTTTAAAACACTGTTTAAAAAATTGGAGTCCAATGATCAGAAATTTGGAAAGCTACCTTCAGCTGAGGTCATAAAAATTGATCTGAAATCAAAAATACAGATTTTAAATACAGGAATTTTCAGACCTCAGGACGGAAGCACGGATGAAGAACTGAATGAGCTCAAAGATATTTTTTCTAATGTTTTGCTGAGTAAATACACACTCGTCAATTCTAAGCTCAACAATATTTATATCGATCCGAACACAAACTCTGCGGAAGATAAAGACAAGCTTTTTATCAATTTGCAGGTAACGATGGAAGCCGAGGGTATCAAGGTGCTCTCCTACAAAGATAAAGACGGAAACGAGGTCGAACAGATAACTTTCGAGTAATGCAGGAACTTGTACATCATAGCACGCAGACTTTAGAGTTTCATTTGGATAAACTCAATAAAGTGCAGGAGTTGTATTTATCTAAATCTTTTGATTTTGATGCTCATTTTGAAAGTTTTCTTCATGATCTTTTCGATTACTTTAAAGCGAAAGGAAATACGACGTACGAATCTGAAGTTTTAAAAATTATGAGCACAGTTTCTACCGTAAAACGTGGTTTTAATCCTGTAAAGATGGAGAAAGTGAACGTAGGAAAAAGAGATCTCGTCTCTGGATTTTCTTTTAACGGAATTGAAAATATTCACGGATTTCTGATAGATCTATTGTCTAAGGAACGGAGAAAATTAGAGGAATCAGAAGAGTTACTTTCTGGGTTGATCATTTCCATGTATCAAAACGGAATTTTAGATGACGATAAAATTAAAGAACTCCATACAATTTCAAAAATTGAAACATTTTGGAATCAGTTGCTTCCGCAGAATACTACGATTGCGGGAATCAATAAAAAACTGAGACTTACTCTATTGGCGGAAGATATTTATCTGATCCTCGAAAAAATATTCGCTAAAATATCATAAAACTAAATAACCATGGAAAAAGAAAGATATATCGTCCTGCTTAGAAATCAGGAGAAAAAGTCCCTTAAAAAAGTGGAAAATGAACTTCAGGTAAGCATCACTTCCTCAGAATTTCTTTCAAAGGATAACCGGTCTTTTGAAGTTATTGATAGTGATAATGGAGTTTTGTATAAAAATCTGGGAGTGGTCGTTGTTGAAAATATGGATGAAGATCAGCTTAAAAAAGCAATGATAGACGAGTCGAATCCTATCATTTATTTTGAAAAGGAACGAGAGTTTTTTCCTGCAGATGAAAGGAAAATTATCAGCGAACTAAAGAAAAAATCCGCAGAATTTTCAGATAAAATTAATGAACTCGAGCAATACCTAAACAATAAACCTATTCCACCCAAAAATTTTGTGGAAATGGAATGGGGACTGAAAGCTGTAGGAATTGAAAACGCATTATATACAGGAAAAGCAATTGACCTTTGTATTTTAGATACTGGGTTGGATCTATCGCATCCCGATTTTGCATCAAGAGACATTGAAGGTAAATCATTCATCGAAGGAGAAGAATGGAACAAAGATCCAAATGGGCACGGAACGCATTGTGCAGGGATTTCTGCAGGAAATTTAAGAGCCGATACAGGAAAACGTTATGGCATAGCCAAAGATTGCAATCTGAAAATCGCCAAAGTTCTGTCAAATAAAGGTTCAGGAACCACCAGCAGTGTTGTTGATGCTATCGATTGGGCAATTTCTAAAAAATTCAAAGTGCTGTCACTTTCACTTGCCGCTCCAGTACAGCTAAACGAAAAACCTTCCATACTTTTTGAAACTGTAGGCATAAGAGCGCTTGAAAATAACTGTCTTATCATTGCAGCAGCAGGAAACGACAGCAGTAGACCTGCTATTCCGAAACCAGTTTCTGCGCCTGCAAATTCTATTTCAATTATGGCGGTTGCAGCAATTGACGGACAAATGAGAGTAGCGAAATTCTCAAATGGTGGTTTGAATCCGTCAACCGGCGGAAATATAAACGTCTGTGCTCCGGGAGTTGATGTTTTTAGCAGCTATCCTAAAAACGCAAAAAACAAAAACTATTATTTCGGTTTAAGCGGAACGAGTATGGCAACTCCTCATGTTTCCGGACTTGCAGCCTTATATATGGAGCAGTTTCCTGATAAGACCGCAAAAGAAATCTGGGAATTGATAGAAACCAATGCAAAACCCATTGAAGGTTTGAAATACAGAGATATCGGAAGCGGCTTAATTCAAATAATTTAAAAATGAAAATCTACTTGGCTGTTCTTAAAAAAGATATTAATGTGGAGGAATTTAGACGAAGTCTTAAAGAAAAAAAAATTGAATTTTTGGATCATTATAAAAGTATAGGAATTATAAAATTGCAAAGTGATAACAAAATTTCCGAAAAGGACTTTGAAAAATTTTGCGAAAGCATCGAAGAAGATCAAGATAATTTAACACTATAATTAATATAATAAAGCTTTTCTGTAGCAGAGAAGTTTTATTTTTGTTTTTTAATTCTAAATTAAATATTATGAATTTCAGATTTTCAATCGTATTGCTGATGTGTTTTGCACTAAGTTTTTCTCAGGATCTCAAGGTAATGAGCTTTAATATCAGACTGAATGTCGATTCCGATAAGGAAAATGCATGGCCGAACAGGAAAAAGGATGTTGCAGATTTATTAACGTATTATCACCCTGATTTTTTTGGTGTTCAGGAAGCGCTTCCAGAGCAAATGAAAGATATAAAAATGGATTTGCAAAATTACGATTATGTGGGTGTTGGAAGAGATGATGGCAAAGAGAAAGGAGAGTTTTCTGCAATCTTTTATGATACCAAAAAACTCCAAATTGTGAAATCTGGAACATTTTGGCTCTCTGAAACTCCCGAAAAACCTTCAAAAGGTTGGGACGCAGCTTTAAACAGAATTTGTACTTACGCTGTTTTTAAAGATAAAAAGTCTAAGAAAGAATTTCTAGCAATGAATATTCATTTTGATCATATCGGAAATATCGCAAGAGTGAAATCTTCTGAGTTGATCCTGATAAAAGCAAAAGAATTAAATCCTAAAAATTTTCCTTTGGTTCTAACGGGAGATTTTAATTTAACCGAAGATTCGGAGCCTGTGAAAATTCTATCTCAAAATTTGGAAGATACTTTTTACCATGCTGAAAAGAAACATTATGGTCCTGTTGGAACGTTTACAGGTTTCAATGTCAATGAAGTTCCGAAAAACAGAATCGATTATATTTTTGTGAAAGGTTTTAAAATAAAATCTCACCGACACATTAACGACAGACGAGAAAATCTGCTGTATCCATCGGATCATTTTCCGGTTTTGACAGATTTGCAGTTTTAAAAATAATTAAATAAATGATTAGCTTTGTTCAAATCGGATGAAGCTAATTTTTTATACAAAATTTATCTTTCAGGAAAATTGATTTCGAAGCCAATGCCTCTTACTGAAAGAATTTTTATAGTGGGGTCATTATTCAAGTATTTTCTAAGTTTGCTGATGAAAACATCAAGACTTCGTCCTGTAAAATAATCATTAATTTCCCATAAATTATCAAGAATATCATTACGCTTGATCATCTGATTATTGTGCTGTGAAAGATAAATTAACAGATCTTTTTCACGCATGGTTAAACGGATATTTCCTGTGGGGTGAATGAGTAACAGCTTGTCTGAATCTAAAATATAGTCTCCGATTTTCAGCTGAGTGTTTGGGTTATTCGATGTGGTTCTTTTCAGAATATTCTTAATTCTTAAAATCAATTCTTCAGGATCACAAGGCTTTGCCAAATAATCATCTGCACCAATTTTCAGACCTGTTAGTCGGTCGATTTTTTGATTTTTAGCGGTTAAAAAAAGAAGTGGAAACTGTGGTTTCTGTTTTAAAATGATTTTCGCCAGAGAAAAGCCATCCATTTTCGGCATCATAATGTCTAGAATACCGATGTGATACGGGAAATCTGAAGTTAAAATAGTGACAACATCTTCCGGATTCTGAAACCAAACAACCTCAAAATCTTCCAATTCCAGATATTGTTTCAGAATCATCCCAAAGTCAGAATCATCTTCTACCAAAAGAATTTTAGTATTCATAAGGCAATTTTATTTTAAATTGTGTTCCGACTTTTATTTCACTTTTTACATCTATCTTCCCGTGATATTTTGAAACTATTTTCTGGACAAAATAGAGTCCTAATCCTAAACCTTTCGTGTTGTGAATGTTATTGGATTGTATTCTGTAGAATTTTTCGAAAATACTTTTTACTTCGTTCTTCGCAATTCCTTCTCCGTTATCAGCAATGTTTATTTCTAAATGTTTTTCTTGGTCAGTGATATGGATGTCGATTTCAGAAGCACCATATTTTACACTGTTTTCGCAGAGGTTTTTAATGATGGTTTCCATTAAGTTTTTATCAAAAGGAAGTTCCTTTTCAACATTATTTTGAAGTTTAAATTCATACTCAGGATATGTAAATGCCAGATCCTGAATGAAAAAGTCCCAATCTTTAGGTCGGATGAAAATTGTTTCCTCTGTGTTTTCTTCTTTGTGAATCTGAACAAGCAGATTTTCGAGACGAGTAATCTGTCGATCAATTACCGGTAGGATTTCTTGACTAAGATTCTTTTTAAGAGTCTTTGAAGCAATCTTTAAAGTAGCAATCGGTGTTTTGAACTCATGTGAAATGTTATCGACTACAGTATGCAGAACCTCAATCTGTTTTCTTTGCTTAATCAGATTTTTAATGGTGAAAATATATAAGACTAAAACACTTGTAAGCAAAGCAATACAGCATAAAAAAAGTAAAGTTAGCTCTCTGAAGATGACTGTTTTTATATTTAAAATTTCGTATCCCGTTGTGCTTTTTACCGAGAAACTGTCATTTCTGGTTACTGTTTTATTGTCAGAATTGGTCGATTTTGAAGTGGTTTCCCAGGTTCCTGTGTTTAAAATCCCTGCTTTCTTTACTTTTTTTTCAGTTTCGTAAATCACGATAGGCTTTGTAATAAGATTTGTTTTTGTGGGATTGAAAATAATAGAAGAGTATTCAATTTTTACGGCAACTTCGAAGCCTTCATCTCTAAACTGATCATCCACGTATTGGCTGAACTCTTCTTCGGTGGCAATCCTGTTTTTATCGAAAAGATTCAGAAATTCATCACGGGTAATTTTCTTGTTTTTAAAACTGATCAAAATGGCTTGTACTGTATCATCGTGTACTCTTTTTAGTCCACCTTTGTCTTCTAGGCGATCTGTATAATCTGTCAGTCTTTTATGTACTGTACGGTATATTTCACGCTCTTTTACCTGATAGGTTTTGTACATAAAGTACCCCTGAATCCCCAAAAGAAGAAGGAATAAAGTAGCAAACAGAGCGATAAGATTTTTGCTTTTTGAAATCATTAAAACAAAGATAAAGTATTCATGTTTTCCCCAACAGACATTAACCCTTCATTAACCTTCCATTAACCTAAATTCTTTTGGGCATTGCAGACTTTTGTACAAGAAGAAATAGAATTTTCTGACTGTTAAAACTTTAAAAAAATCCTCATGTATAAATTTCTCATTGCATTATTCTTTCCGGCCCTTTTGTTTTCGCAAAAAAGTAAGATCGAAGGCACGATTACAAACATTCAAAACGAAAAACTGCCATTAGTTTCTGTAGAAGTTTACAATTCGCAGAATGTTTTATTAAAAACGGTAACCACCAATGAAAACGGAAATTTTGTGTTGGAAGGCATCAACGAGAACAATGTAAAATTAATCATCAAAGATTTAGAATATGCTCAGTTGGAAAAAAATCTGAACTTGGATGAGCAAAAAGAAAGCTTACAGATTATCCTCAGAAAGGATATTCAGGAAATTCAGGAAGTGGTGATGACCAAACAGAAACCTTTGGTGAAAAGAAAAATAGACCGTTTAGAATTTAATGTAGAAAACAGCAATATTTCGTCACTGAATGCCTGGGAAATCCTCAAAAAAACTCCGGGAGTCACCGCCGGAAACGACGTTTTGGCCATCAAAGGTAGTCAGAGTATCATTGTAACCATTAATGATAAAAGAGTGATGCTCACAGGTGATGAACTGAAAAATTTACTGGAAAATACTCAGGGTGATGAAGTAAAGTCTGTAGAAGTTATCACCAATCCGCCTGCAAAATACGAAGCTTCGGGAAGTGCGGTTCTCAACATCGTGATGAAGAAAAATAAAATTGAAGGATATCGTGGTGTTCTGAGCTCAAAATATATTCAAAGTCAGTATGCAAAAGGAATAGCTGGACTTTCTCAGTATTATAAAAAAAATAAACTTTCGGTGATGGGAAGCTACTATTTCGGAAGCGGAACCTATTATCGTGAAGGTACAGATTACGTAAATTACGTTGAGGATCAGACCCGATGGATCAGTACAATGAATAGGAAGGATGAGAACATGAGCCAGAATACTGTCAATCTTAATCTGGAATATGAGATCGACAGTTTGACGAATGTGAGTTTAAATTATTCAGGATTTATTAGTCCAAAATCCTTTGGAACTTACACCGTGCCGACTTTGATTTATGACATACAAAATAAAGTGGAATCCAATTATACAACCATCAATGATCATCATTCCAGAATTATCAATAATTCGCTAAGCATTCAGGCAGACAGAAAATTAAATGAGAAAAGTAAGTTAACCTGGACGAATTACTTTGCAGGAAACAATGCACAGAAATATCAGGATGTCCTAACTTATCTTGATTTTGTGAACCAGTCTCCAACGGAAAGTAATTTTGTAACTAATAATAAAGGTGATGTTAAACTCTATTCTACACAAGCAGATTATCAGTGGAAAAATGAAAAGTGGGAAGTAGAATCCGGTGGAAAATACAGCTTTGTAAAAACCAACAGCCAACTCGATTTTGCGGATAACGAAAACGGAGAATTACAATACAGATCTGATAAAAGCAACGTTTTTGATTATAAAGAACACAATTTTGCACTTTATACTTCATTGGCCTACAATCCCGGGAAATGGAATTTCAAAGCAGGATTGCGAGCAGAAAAAACAGATCTGGAAGGATTGGTTTCAGAGCCATTTGAAGTGAATAAAAACAATTATTGGAAATTCTTTCCTACACTCTACGTACAATACACGACCTCCAGTGATCATCAGTTCGGGTTGTCTTATGGAAAACGTATCAGCAGACCTTCTTATTCTTGGCTCAATCCTGCGAAATCATATTACAATTTGTTCTCTTATTTTCAGGGTGACCCAAAATTGAAAGCGACTATTATCCATAACCTCAATTTTACCTACACCTGGAAAGAATGGAATCTGGATTTGTATTACAGAAAAGAAATTTTCCCGTCAATGGAAATCTCGTATCAGGAGCCAAGCACCAACAATTTGATTTATAATTTTACCAATATTGAAAAAGGTCAGGCGTTTGGATTAAGTGTCTATAAAAATTTTCAAATCAAATCCTGGTGGAGTCTGAGTTTGTCTGAAAACCTTGAGCACAACGAAAATTATTTTATCGGCGTTGACGATATTTTGTATAAAAACAAGGTCTGGAACTGGGTTTCTGACATTTCCACAAATTTCACTTTAGACAAAAACAGTGACTGGAAATTAGAATTGGGACATCGTTACAACTCGCCATCCATTCAGGGTACATTTAGAATTTCAAGCTCTTCGTCTGCATACTTGGTCATGAGCAAGAAGTTTTTCGACAAAAAGCTTGAGGCAAGTCTCGTTTTTAATGATATTTTTAGAACATCAGGTGAAAAGGTGAAAACCAAATATGCCAATCAGGATAACTATTTCATCGATTACCGGGATACACAAAGTGTTTCTGTTTCTGTGAAATTTAATTTTGGAAATCAATCCGTGAAAAATGCTAAGGCAATTAAAAAAGCTGATGAACAGGGAAGAATGTAGATTTTCACCAGCTCAGTTTGTACATTTGAGAGCTATTTCATTAGGGTAATTTATTTAACCGCCTTTTAATCTTTCAAAAGTCTTTATTACATTTTCCCTATTTTTGAAATTCATTATTTAAAAATTTAATATGAATAGATTTCTTTTGGGATTGGTCACTATGGCTTTATCTGTACATATTTCCGCACAGGAACTGTATATGCCGAGAAATATTAAAAAAGCTTACGAAAACGGAACGCGCGATATTTCCGGAGCACCGGGAAAAAACTACTGGCAGAATAAAGGAATTTATAATGTTGAGGTAAAAGTAGATGCTAAAACGAAGATTGTTTCGGGTAAAGAAACGATTGTTTACAGTAACAACAGTCCGAATGATTTGAATGAATTGGCAATACGATTTGTCAACAATCTGCACAAACCAGAATCTCCGCGATCTGGCTCGGTGTCAAAAGATTTTCTTTCATCTGGTCTAAAAATTAAATCTTTCATCGTTGACGGTTCTGTGTACAATGTCAACAGCGAAAGTTGGGGAACGGTGGAAAAAGTAAAACTAAACAAAGCTTTACAATCGAAATCAAAAGCTGAAGTAAAAATTGAATGGGAATATCCACTGTCTGTACAAAGCGGACGTGAAGGACAAATTGATCCTGAGACTTTTTATGTCGCTTATTCTTTCCCAAGAATTTCTGTATATGATGATTACAATGGTTGGGATATGCTTCCTCACTCCGACCGACAGGAGTTTTACAATGATTTTAATGATTATTCTTTTGCGATTTCTGCTCCGAAGAATTAT
The DNA here is from genome assembly GCF_001507335.1 of Chryseobacterium sp. JAH. Classification (GTDB taxonomy): domain Bacteria; phylum Bacteroidota; class Bacteroidia; order Flavobacteriales; family Weeksellaceae; genus Chryseobacterium. Next base: position 97,892 of record NZ_LMAH01000008.1, read on the forward strand.
GTTGTTTGGTCGACTGGTGAATTTCTGAATCCTGAAGAGGTTTTGCAGACTGAATATGTAAACAGATTTAAATCTTCTCTTACAAGTGATGAAATCATTCACATTGCCAGTGAAGCAGAAATGAAATCAGGCAAAGTCACCAAGAATAACAAATGGAATGTCTGGAAATTCAAGGCTAATAACATTACAGATTTCTGTTTTGCTTTGAGCAATCATTATGTCTGGGATGGTTCGAGTGTTCAGCTAAAAACGAAAAGAGCAAGTGTTCAGGCCGGTTATAAAGCCGGTGCAAAAGATTTTGAACATTATGTAGAATGGATGCGGTATAATCTGGATTGGTTTTCAAAAAACTGGCCGGGTGTAGAATATCCATATCCTGTGATGACAGCAATTCAGGGGTATGCGGATATGGAATATCCAATGATGATCAACGATACAAGTATTCCAGATGATTTGCAGGATGCAAGACTGACGGCGGATCATGAAATTGCGCATACGTATTTTCCCTTTTATATGGGAATTAACGAAACCCGCTATGCCTTTATGGATGAAGGCTGGGCAACGACTTTGGAATATTTAATTGGAATTGATGAGAACGGAAAAGATGCCGCCGAAAAATTTTATAAAAACTTCCGCGTTAAAAGATGGATCAATGATGCTTCAGCAGAACAGGATCAACCGATTATTACGATGAGTACTCAGGTAAGCGGAGCAGGGTACGGCAATAATTCTTATGTGAAATCATCTCTTTCTTATCTGGCATTAAAAGATTATCTAGGCGACGATCTGTTTAAAAAAGCTTTACATCATTACATGAATAACTGGAATGGGAAACATCCGATTCCGTGGGATTATTTTTATTCGATGAATACAGGATCGGGAAAAAATCTGAACTGGTTTTTCAACAATTGGTTTTACACTAATTATTATATTGATTTAAAAATCAAAAATGCAAGTCAGCAAAAAGGTAAGCTTATGTTGAAAATTGATAATGTAGGTGGTTTTGCGGTTCCTTTTGATGTCGTTGTGACTTATGAAGATAGGTCGGTTGAAAAAACTCATTATACACCTCAGATCTGGGAAAAGGATCAGAAAAATGCGGAGATTTCTCTTTCAACAAAAAAGAAAGTAAAGTCTGTACTTTTAGAAGGTGGACTTTTTATGGATTACACACCTGAGGATAATTTGAAAAATTTGCAATAGAAAAATTCTTCAAAGCAGTAAAGTTTCTCTAATAAATGATAGATTTGCAGCGGTTAATAATCAATAATAAAATTATCAAATGAAAAGACAGACTATCGCATTATTTTGCATAGCAATATTTAGCATTTCATGTACTCAGAAAAGTGAAGCAAAAGAAGATAGCAAATATACAGATGACCAAAAAGCATCTTATTATATAGGTTTAAGCATTGCTCAAAATATGAAGCAAGAAGGCTTCAAGGTAGATGCAGATCTTTTGGCTCAGGCTATCAAAGAAGAAATGGAAGGGAAAACTAAGCTGATGCCCGCTGAAGAAATGAATACTTTCATGCAAGAATTTATGCAGAAGCAGAATGACAAAAAACAATCTGCAGCAATGGCACAGGCAGATGTAAATAAGAAAAAAGGTCTAGATTTTCTTGCGAAAAACAAAAGCAACCCTAAAGTGAAAACTACAGCTTCAGGTTTACAGTACGAGGTATTACAGGAAGGTGATGGTAATACAAAACCAAAAGCATCGGATGTTGTACAGGTAAAATATACCGGGAAATTGATGGATGGAACTGTGTTCGATTCTACCGAAAAAAATGGAGGCGCACCAATGGATATTAATTTGGGAGGCGTGATCAAAGGATGGACGGAAGGAATCCAGCTCATGAGCAAAGGATCTAAGTACAGATTTTACATCCCTTCAGATCTGGCCTATGGAGATCAAGGAGCGGGAGCTGCAATTCCTGCAGGTTCTACAATCATTTTCGATGTAGAGCTAGTGAATATAAAATAACTTGATGTTTTTTTATCAAAATCAAAAAAAGAAGCTTTTAAGCTTCTTTTTTTTTGAATAATCCTCACGGATAAATAGATAGAGAGTGTTTTCAAATACAGAGGAAAGAGATCGTTCTAAGATTCTGCAAATCCATTTTTTAAAGCGAAAACAGCCAATCCGACTCTTGTTTTCAACTCTAATTTTTCACAGAGCTGATCTCTGTAACTTTCTACAGTTCGAGGGCTGCAGCACATTTTTTCGGCAATTTCTTTATAACTTAATTCTGTAACTGTATAGGTAAGGAATTCTTTTTCTCTGTCGGAAATCTTTACAGACTTTTCGCTGGTATTTTCATTGTTGATGTTTGAAAAAATGATTTTTGAAGCCCATTCCGGATAGAAAAATCCATCATCTTTTAATCTGATAAGAGCTTCTTCGAGATCTCTCGGATGGGTGTTTTTCAGAAGGTATCCTTTTGCACCGTTTTTTATCATTTTAATGACACTTTTGTCATCGCCCTGCATACTTAAGGCCATTACCTTGATATCGGGATGGTTTTTTTTGAGCCAGAGTACACATTCAAATCCATCCATAATCGGCATACTGATATCCATTAAAATGATATCAGGAATTTCATGATTGCTTTGGAATTTCTCAATCAGATCTTGTCCGTTTTCTGCAACATAGATTACCTGAAAATCTTCAAAATTATCAATAATTCCTTCCAAAGCTTTTGCGATAAGCAGATGATCATCAACGATTACTATTGTTTTTTTCATGCCTGATTTTTAAAAGAGATATTAAGTTGAGTTCCGGAATTTATATCACTTACTAAATTGAAATCTGCCCCGATGATTTTTGCACGGTTTTTCATGTTGGTGAGCCCTATTCCGTTAAAAAGCGTTTTTGACGTATCGAAACCGATTCCGTCATCTTTGACATTCAGTTCCCATAGATTTTCTTCAGTAGTTTTTAATTTAATGAAAATGTTTTTGCATTGAGAATGTTTGATGCTGTTTTGAATAAATTCCTGAGTGATTCTGAGAAGTACATTTTTATGAACAAAATCTAGCTCAAGATGATCCATTTGATGTTCAAAATGAATTTCACATTTCTTTAAGGCATTGATGTGATCAACCTCTTCCTCAATTAATGTTATAATTTCTTTCTGATTAATGTTGTCATCTGTAAGAGTTTTCGAAAGCGCTCTCAAATCCTGCAAAGACTGATTAATGATTTGTGAAACCTGATCAATTCTCTCACTTACTTCCGTAACTTTATTTTCGTAGAGCATCTGTTGAGTATAAAGGCTGACTAAAGTGAGCTTTTGACCGATATTATCATGAAGTTCACGCCCGATCTGCTGCATTGTAGACTGCTGAATCTCTAGCTGAGTGGCTAAAAGTTCTCTTTGGTGAACCTCATTTTTAAGCTTAATTTCACTTAGATATTCTACTTTTCTCTGCTTGTATTTTCGTATATAGATCATCACTGCAACAATAAACATTGCAAAAAAAGTATTGAATAGTATAATCGTTAAGAGTAGCTCTGTTTTCCCCATATAAATGAACTTGCAAATAGAAGGTACATGGCAATCCCCGAAATCAAAAAATAATTAAAATAGAGATTCCATATTTCCGGATGTTCGAATAACTGGAAGTAGAACGCCCAAAACGGGAGTGTGCCTATGTAAAATAAAGTTACGCCGAGATTAATATAAAACATCCTGTTTTTAGCAAAATTAAGAATGTTATCTGAGTTAATCTGTTTGTAATATTCCATTATCACCAAAATCATCAAAAGTAAGCTACCAAAGGTATAATTGAAAGGGAAAATTTGTTTGTTTGTGACGAAATATACCTGGGTCACGATATATGACAATGTAAACAATGCGATGAAAATCCAGAATGTTATTTTCTGATTAAGCGATTTATAAGCGTACAACCAAAAGAAAAAAATGAATTCCAATGGAATGACAAAGTAATTGTACATTATATTTTTAGAAAATGAAATATATTCTATTCCATATTTTGCAAGCAGTTCGCAGGAGAAAATAATAGTCAGGAATAATGAAAAGTAGCGGTAATGCGTTTGTCTAATTTTTTTATATAAAAGTATCGATGCCAAAGCGGCAATACCTTCGCTAATTCTCATGCAGTTTTGCAGTAAAATTTGAAACTCGGTCATTCAATATGTATTAGTAAAACTCTACAGTAGAAGATCCTGGTGGAATTAAGTCTCCGTGGTTTTGTGCCATAGCATTTCTTCCCAGTCTGGCTGTTATTGCTAACGCAGTCTCTGTATCTCTTTCTGAATCGGATTCAAAAGGGTTAAAATCAAAATTTAGCATTGTTCCGGTACCATCGTCTTCTTTTTTCGTTGGAATCATCACCAATGTATGTTTTTTGGCATAATCTTCGGGAATAGGGTCGGTAGGGTTTTCCGAATAAGCTGCGTAATAGAAACGAATTCCCAAATCTTTATCAGGACATGTAGGGCTAATCAAACGTGCTTGTTTCTCGATTTCTGCAACAAAATTTTTAACGGTTTCAAGATCAAACCAAATCGAATGAGCATCACCAATTCCTAAATTATCATTGATAAATCTTAATTGATTGTTGCGGTAATTATGAATCAATTCCTGAATAAAATCAGCAGGCATTGTGCTTGGAGAAATAGACTGGTTTTGTCTACCGTTATCGTCATTTTGCTCTGTTCCCATGATTGTTTGTTAAAATTAGTTTCACAAATTACCGAAAAAAATGTAATATAATTAGTGTTTTTCCCGATGAAAGGTACTGTGTTTTCCCGGGTTTTTTAAAAAAAATAACCGCAAACTTTAGTTTGCAGTTATTAAAAAAAATTATATATGAAAAAAAACTACTTATTTTTCTGTAGGTCTGAACACCAAACCTGTTTCCTCAAAATAATCTAAGGTGATTCTGTCTCCATCGTTTACGGTTCCTGCAAGGATTTCTTTGGATAATTTATTCAAAACTTCCTGCTGAATGACTCTTTTTAAAGGTCGTGCTCCGAAAACCGGGTCGTACCCTTTGTTGGTCAGATAATCTAAAGCATCCTGTGTTGCGGTCATCAAAATGTTTCTTTTCAGCAATAAATCGTTGAAACCTCTCAGCTGATACTGAACGATTTTTCCAATTTCTTTTTTTCTTAAAGGCTGAAACAACACGGTTTCATCAATTCTGTTCAGGAATTCCGGACGAAGTGTTTGTTTTAATAAATCAAAAACTTCGATTTTTGTTTTAGCCACAATTTCATCCTGATTTTCCTCTGTAATATTTTCAAAATTCTCCTGAATGAGATGTGAACCGAGATTTGAAGTCATAATGATAATCGAGTTTTTGAAATTCACAACTCGACCTTTATTATCCGTCAAACGACCGTCATCTAAAACCTGCAACAAGGTGTTGAAAACATCCGGATGCGCTTTTTCTATCTCATCTAAAAGCACGACTGAATAAGGTCTTCTTCTAACAGCTTCTGTTAATTGGCCACCTTCATCATACCCAACATATCCAGGAGGCGCACCAACCAATCTCGACACCGAATGACGCTCCTGATATTCACTCATATCGATTCTCGTCATATTGTTTTCATCATCGAAGAGAAATTCAGCTAAAGCTTTTGCCAACTCGGTTTTACCAACTCCTGTAGTTCCTAAAAATAAGAAACTTCCGATTGGTTTTTTCTCGTCGCTCAACCCCGCTCTGTTTCTTCTGATGGCATCTGCAACTGCTTCAATCGCTTCTTCCTGACCAACAACTCTGTGATGCAGTTCAGTTTCAAGATGCAGTAATTTTTCTCTTTCAGATTGAAGAAGCTTGGTCACAGGAATTCCCGTCCATTTTCCAATCACCTCTGAAATATTGTCTGCCGTAACTTCTTCTTTAATCAATTCATTCTGATGGTTTTGCATTTCCAGTTCAAGTTTCTGCAAAGCATCTTCTTTTTCCTTGATTTTTCCATACTGAATTTCAGCAACTTTAGCATAGTCTCCTGCTCTGGAAGCTCTTTCCGCCTCAAGTTTCAGAGATTCAATATCTTTTTTAATTGAAGTTAAATCCTCCGACTTCTGTTTTTCTTTCAGCCATTTTGCATTGATTTCGTTTCTTTCTTCTGAAATTTTCGAAATATCTTCTTTTAAATGGTCGATTTTCGTCTGGCTTCCTTCTCTTGAAATGGCTGCCAGTTCAATTTCCATCTGCATCAGTTTTCTGTCGAGAACATCCAATTCTTCAGGTTTTGAATTGATTTCCATTCTCAGTTTTGCCGAAGCCTCATCAATCAAATCAATCGCTTTATCCGGTAAAAATCGGTCTGAAATATATCGTTGAGACATTTCCACCGCCGCAATAATCGCTTCATCTTTGATTCTTACTTTATGGTGCGCTTCGTATTTATCTTTAATTCCACGAAGGATAGAGATGGCAGATTCAGTATCAGGTTCTTCCACCATTACCTTCTGGAAACGTCTTTCTAACGCTTTATCTTTTTCAAAATATTTTTGATATTCATTTAAAGTGGTTGCTCCAATAGCTCTCAATTCCCCTCTTGCCAAAGCCGGTTTCAGAATATTTGCCGCATCCATGGCGCCTTCACCGCCTCCAGCTCCTACCAAAGTGTGGATCTCGTCTATGAAAAGAATAATTTGTCCCTCTGATTTGATCACTTCATTCACAACAGATTTCAGACGCTCTTCAAATTCACCTTTGTATTTAGCACCAGCAATCAAAGCACCCATATCCAAAGAGTACAGAGTTTTATCCTGCAAGTTTTCAGGAATATCCCCGCTGATAATTCTGTGCGCAATTCCTTCTGCGATGGCGGTTTTACCAACTCCCGGTTCACCAATTAAGATCGGATTGTTTTTAGTTCTTCTCGAAAGAATCTGTAAAACTCTTCTAATTTCTTCATCACGCCCGATAACTGGGTCAAGTTTTCCTTCTGCAGCTAATTCATTGAAGTTTTTAGCATATTTTTTTAAGGATTGATAGGTTTCTTCTGAGCTTGCAGATGACGCAGTACTACCTTTTCTTAATTCTTTAATTCCTCCTTCCAAAAGACTTTTGGTCACACCCATATCTTTCAAAGTTTTCGAAACTTCTGATTTGGTTTCTAACAGAGAAAGCCAAAGATGTTCAATGGTCACAAATTCATCTCCCATTTTTTTTGCGATGTTCGGCGCATCTAATAAAACTTTGTTGGCAGATTGTGAAAGATAAATATTTCCGCCTTGTACTTTTGGAAGTCTTGCAAGGTTTTCGCGGTTTCGCTCTCTTACCAAACTTGCGTCTGCTTCAGATTTTTTTAGTAAGAAAGGAGATATATTTTCATCCACCTGAAAAATTCCTTCAAGTAAATGTTGAGGTTCTATTTGCTGATTGCCAAATTCCATAGCCACTTGTTGAGCGGCCTGGATGGCTTCCTGAGATTTTACGGTGTATTGATTTAAGTTCATATTGTGTATATTTTTGATTCTTTATTTTAAGTTGTCAATTTAAGATTTTAAACATCAGATTTCAGACCAGAAGAGTCTGATAAGTGCTAATTTTCAAAGCTGATTGTTCTAATTTCTGATGTTCTCAATCTTATCTAATCATTTAATTCGGTTAGCTTATCACAAAAATTATTCTATTGTTGAATTTATAAATTATCAAGACAAATTTTCCGAATAGTATATTGTTGAATTTTGATTTGTTGCCAAATTTTCCGAAAAATGGTTTTTATTTTGAATGGGAGATGTACATTTTGACCTTTAAACTATTTTGAATCTGTTGAACTGAGATTCCAAACAGAATAATTACTTTTGCACTCACATCATGGAACTTAAAGAAAAACAAAAGAAAATATTAGACGTTGCGGTAGAGCTTTTCAAAGAGAAGGGGTACATGGGCAGCTCGGTAAGGGATTTGGCGACGAAACTCAACATAAAAGCCGCTTCTTTATATGCGCACATCCGTTCAAAAGAAGAAATTTTAGAATGGATATGCTTTGGAATTGCTCACGAATTCTTTGCGCAGCTTCAGGAAATTAAAAATACAACTCTTCCTCCAAAAGAAAAATTAAACCTCTTTATCGACAAGCATCTATCTGTGGTGCTTGAAAACCGTGATGTGACTCATATTTATTCAAACGAATGGAAACATTTAGACGGAAGACTTCCGGAGTTTATTGAAATGAGAAAAAACTACCAATTGGAAGTCGAGCAATTATTACTTGAAATCTATCAGGCCGAAAATTGGGAGCTAAAGTCGCCAACCTTTACAACAAGATTTATTCTTCATACTTTAAACAACTCTTATTTTTGGTTCAAAAGAAATATAGAATCTTCTGTAGATATCAAAGAGGAAATCAGAGATAAAATTCTTTTCGGTCTTCTCGGGAATCACAAATAATAAGATTATTCATTTCTGTAGAAATCTCAACACTGATTGAAAACTAAAAGAATCTATATAGTCGAGCTTCTTAAGCTCACTGCGTTCAATTCAGAATGACAACGAAACATTAAAGTTTGCTTCGGTTAAAACCTTAATCTCACTCAAAGCAATTTAGAATCATTCAAAATATGACAAAAGTCATTAAAATTTGGTCAGGTAGAAAATCTTTTTTAAATTTACACCTAACAAATGTTAGTTAGTAATGAAGTTTGATGTTGAATATTTAGAACTTGGCCAGTTAAGAACTCTTCAGTCCGAGAGATTGAAGAATTTGGTTGTATATCTTGGAGAGAAATCAGATTTTTATAAAAGAAAATTTGATGAATTAGGAATATCACCACAAGAAATAAGGACAATTGAAGATATTTCTAAACTTCCTATTACTTACAAACAGGATTTAAGAGACAATTATCCGTTTGGATTATTTACCGTTCCGAAAAATGAATTGCAGAGAATCCACTGCTCTAGCGGAACAACGGGAAAACCAACGGTGGTAGGCTACACAAAAGAAGATGTTGATTTATTCAGTGAAGTGGTAGCAAGATCATTGAATGCAGCAGGAGCAAAACCGGGAATGCAATTGCATAACGCTTATGGCTACGGAATTTTCACTGGCGGGCTTGGGCTTCATTACGGAGCAGAAAAATTAGGAATGAGCGTTCTTCCGATTTCGGGAGGTATGACCACGAGACAGGTCGATTTAATCATTGATTTTAAGCCCGAAGTTATCTGTTGTTCACCTTCTTATGCTTTAACTATCGCTGATGAATTTGCGAAAAGAGGAATCTCGGCTGATGAAATCAGTTTAAAATATGCCGTTCTGGGCTCGGAACCTTGGACGGAATTGATCAGGCATCATATCGAAGAGAGATTGGGTTTGCATGCAACCAATATTTATGGACTGAGTGAAATTATTGGTCCAGGAGTTTCAATGGAAGATTTTGAGGAAAAAGGTGGCGCTTACATTTGGGAAGATCATTTTTACCCTGAAATTTTAGATCCGATTACTAAAGAACCGCTTCCTTATGGTGAAGAAGGAGTTTTGGTGATTACGACATTAACTAAAAAGGCGATGCCACTTTTACGTTATTGGACGAACGATATTACAAGTTTGTACTACGACGAAAATGCCAAAAGAACCATGGTTAAAATGAAACCAATCCTAGGCAGAGCCGATGATATGCTCATTGTAAGAGGTGTAAATGTGTATCCAAGTCAGATAGAGGAAGCTTTTTCTCATGTGAAAGGCGTGGTTCCGAATTATTACCTGACTCCAATTGAGAAAGAACAAATGTGTGTGGCACTCGATATTGATGTGGAAATTGATGATGAATTGGTGGCTGCGGAAAATTTAAATATAAATTCAGGTGAATATCTTATTTTCGCAGGAAATTTTGGGAAAAGCATCGAAAACGAAATAAAAAAACGAGTAGGCATTACCACGAAAGTGAAAATTCACGCTCAGGATAGCTTGCCAAAATGCGAAGGAGGAAAAATTAATAGAATACTAAAGACAAAATGAATTCATTTTATAAATTAAAAACTGTAAAGGTTCAGAAAGATACCAACGATGCGGTGAATGTAGCGTTGGAAATTCCTGAGGAACTGAAAGATAAATTCAGATTCAAACAGGGGCAGTATCTGAATTTTAAACTGATGGTTAACGGCAATGAAGAGCGCCGTTCTTATTCTATCTGCAATGCGCCGAGCGAAAAAAGCAACACGCTTGAAGTTTTGGTTAAGCTTTTGGAAGGCGGAAAAGTTTCGGGATATTTCAATGAGCATCTTCACATGGATGAGGTTCTTGAAGTGATGCCTCCGATGGGTGGTTTCAATACTTCATATCATCCGACCAACACTAAAACCTACGTTGGATTGGCTGCAGGAAGCGGAATCAGCCCGATTCTTTCTAATTTGAAGGAAAGTCTTTACCAGGAACCTAATTCAAACGCTTATCTTTTCTACAGCAACAGAAGCATGAATCATGTGATGAAAAAAGCTGAGATCGATAAGTTGGTAGAGCAGTTTAACGGAAGGTTGAAAGTGGTTTATCTGGTAAGCCGTGAAAAACACGCTGACCCGATTTTTGAGGGAAGAATCTCTCCTGAAAAACTGGATCATTTATTTGAAAGATATACCGATATCGATGTGAAGGAAGCTACTTATTTTATTTGTGGGCCTTCGGATATGATTAAAGGGATTTCTGATTATTTAAAGAAAGACAAAAAAGTTCCGGCGATTCAGGTTCTTTTTGAATATTTCTCAGCTCCGGACGAAGAAGATTCTGCGGAAATGAGTGATGAATTCAAGGCAATCGCTAATATTGAAAGTATGGTGACGGTGATTATCGATGATGATGAATATTCGTTCCATTTGAATTCAAAAAAAGAGAGTATCTTAGATAAAGCATTGAAAGACAATCTTCCTGTACCTTTTGCTTGTAAAGGAGGAGTTTGCTGTACGTGTAAGGCGGAAGTTCTCGAAGGAGAAGTTTTCATGGAGAAAAATTTCGCGCTTACCGAAGACGAAGTAGCCAGAGGTTTTGTTCTGACTTGCCAGTGTCACCCTACAACGAATGTGGTGATGCTAAATTATGATGTTTAATAATTTGAAAATGCCATTATCGTGTTTTAATTTTCAAATTGCCTAATTCTCAAATTTTCAAATTAATTAATTTTCAAATTAAAAAATTATGGACTTAGAAAAATTCGTACAATACGTACACGACGAAAATAAAGTAGAACCAAAAGATGTAATGCCCGATGATTACAGAAAATTATTGGTTCGTCAGATTTCACAGCACGCGCATTCTGAGATTGTTGGGATGTTGCCGGAAGCCAATTGGGTTTCCAGAGCACCTTCACTGAGAAGAAAAATGGCGCTTTTGGCTAAAGTTCAGGATGAAGCAGGTCACGGTTTATACCTCTATTCTGCCACTGAAACTTTAGGAAACGGAACCATCAGAGCCGACAGAGATGCTACCTACGAAGATATGCTGGAAGGAAAAGCGAAATACTCAAGTATTTTTAATTATCCGACGTTAAGCTGGGCAGATATCGGTGCCATCGGTTGGTTGGTTGATGGTGCAGCGATTATGAATCAGGTGATGTTGATGGGGAATTCTTATGGTCCTTACTCACGAGCAATGGTGAAAATCTGTAAAGAAGAATCTTTCCACCAAAGACAGGGTTACGAGATTTTAATGGCGCTTTGCCGTGGTACAAAACAGCAGAAAGAAATGGCTCAGGCTTCGTTAAACCGTTTCTGGTGGCCGGCTCTAATGATGTTTGGCCCGAATGACGATAGTTCGCCAAACTCTAAAATCTCAATGAATTACAGAGTAAAAAGAGAAAGTAATGACAGTCTTCGTCAGAGATTTATCGACGTTACCGTTTCTCAGGCTGAGTTTTTAGGCTTAACGGTTCCGGATAAGGATTTAAAATGGAACGAGGAGAGACAACATTATGATTTTGGAGAACTTCCTTGGGGGGAATTTATGGAAATCTTAAAAGGAAACGGCCCTGCAAACAAAAAAAGACTGCAGACCAAAGTAAAAGCACAGCAGGAAAATCTTTGGGTAAAAGAAGCAGCGAAGGCTTTTGCGGAGAAACAACAAAAAGAAGTAAAATAATAATGTGCTAATTTGAAAATGTGCTAATTTGAAAATGCCATCATGTGTATAAATTTTCAAATTGACTAATTCTCAAATTACCTAATTTTCAAATTAATTATGGTAAATTTAGATATGTGGGAAGTGTTTATTCAGACTAAACCGGGATTATCTCACAAACACGTTGGAATTGTACAGGCACCAACAGCAGAAATGGCTTTGCAGAATGCAAGAGACGTTTATACAAGAAGAAAAGAAGGAACTTCTGTTTGGGTAGTTCCAAGTAAATATATTGTGACTTCAGAAGGAATTGATAAAGAAGCTTTCTTTGATCCGGCTGATGACAAATTGTACCGTCACCCGACGTTCTACGACATTCCAAACGATGTAAAAAATATGTAGATTAATAATTTGAAAATGTGGTAATTTGAAAATTTGAAAATTAATTTAACGCTGTTAATTATTCTCTACTTCTCATTTTACGACACTTACTCAATTTTCAAATTAACTAATTTTCAAATTCTCAAATTAAAAAATAATGAATCCATTATATAATTATTTATTAAAACTAGCAGACGACAGTTTCATTATGGGACAGCGTTTGTCTGCGTGGTGCGGTGAAGGTCCTTATCTGGAGGAAGATATTGCTTTGACGAACATTGCTTTGGATGAGCTTGGACAAGCTAACAACTTTTACGTGTATGCTTCGAGAGTCATTGACAACGGAAAAAGTGAAGATGATTTGGCTTTCCTGAGATATGAGCATGAATATTTAAATGCACACTGGACAGAACTTCCCAACGAAGATTATGCTCAGACCATTTTGAAAGTGTATGTTTTCTCTGTGTATCAAAAGTTGATGTATGAAGCTTTGTCGAATTCAACGAACGAGGAACTTTCGGCTATCGCTCAGAAATCTCTGAAAGAAGTAAGATACCACTACACGCACGCTGCGTCATGGATGAAAATTTTCGGACAGGGAACTGAAGAAAGCAAAATGCGTCTTGAAAGATCCATCGAAAATATCTGGGAATACACCAAGGGTTTATTTGCAAAAACAGAAGGCGAAGATGATTTAATTGCTTTAAACATCGCTCCGAATGTTGATGCTTTGTATGAAGATTTTCTTACAATTACAAAAAGAGATTTTGCAAATTTCGGTTTAGAATATCCTGCAAATCCTTTTATGCAGCCAAAATCAAGAACAGGATATCACACAGAATATTTCGGATTTATGCTTTGCGAATTGCAGTATATGCAGAGAGCGTATCCGGGTTGTACTTGGTAAAAATGTCAATGAGTTAATTTGAAAATGTGCTAATTTGAAAAATGGCGGACTGCTTTAAATTTCAAATTACCCAAATTTTCAAATTTTCAAATTAATTATGAAAAATCCTTTAGAAATATTAGAATTAGTCCCCGATCCGGAAATTCCGGTGATCAATATCGTGGAATTGGGCATTGTAAGAGAGGCGAAGGTTACCAGCGAAAATTCTTGTGAAGTAACGATTACGCCCACTTATTCTGCCTGTCCCGCTATGTTTACCATTGAGGAAGATATTATCAAAATCATGAAGGAAAACGGTTGGGATGCTACAGTCGTTACCAAAATGTTTCCGATCTGGACGACAGACTGGTTGACAGACGAAGCGAGAGAAAAACTCCGTGTTTACGGAATTACACCTCCCGAAAAAGGAGCCGACGAAAACCACATCGGGAAACCTAAAAAATGTCCACGTTGCGGCTCGATGAATTCAAAACAGATCAGCAGATTCGGGTCTACTTTGTGTAAGGCTTCGTATCAATGTCTGGACTGTTTAGAACCATTTGATTATTTTAAATGCCACTAAATAATTTGAAAATTTGCTAATTTGAAAATGAGTAAATTAGTAGTGAAATCAGAATTTTCAAATTGACTAATGTTCAAATTAAAAAATTAATACTATGTACACACAACTTGATATTGAATCGCATTTTGGCGGAAAATTAAAAATCGCTTACCTCAATCAGCCTGACACGATGAATGCTTTAACCAAGCCTTCGTTGGCAGATTTGAGAGATTTTGTGAAAGAATGCAGCGATGATCCCACAGTAAGATGTGTGGCAATTTCTGGTAGAGGAAGAGCTTTCTGTTCTGGTCAGAATCTGGACGATGCTTTCGTACAAGGAAATGATCATCATGATAACGATATTATCAGAAGAATTGTAACCGATTATTACAATCCTCTGGTTATGGAAATTACCCGTTGCAAAAAACCTGTCGTTGCTTTGGTCAACGGTCCTGCAGTAGGAGCGGGTGCCATGTTGGCATTAATTTGTGACTTCGTTTTAGCGACTGATAAAGCTTATTTTGCGCAGGCATTCTCCAATATCGGATTAATTCCTGATACAGGCGGAACGTATTTCTTACCTAAATTATTAGGAAGACAATTGGCGAATTATTTAGCATTTACAGGAAAAAAATTGTCAGCAGAAGAATCAAAATCTTATGGTTTGGTGGCTGAGGTTTTCACGGAAGAAGAATTTAATTCAAAATCAATGGAAATTTTAGAAAAAGTTTCGAATATGCCGACGGTTGGTTTAAAATTAACAAAAAAAGCCTTCGCCAATTCTTACAATAATACGTTGAAAGAGCAATTGGAATTAGAAGGAGACCTACAGCAGGAAGCTGCGGAAACAGAAGATTTCAAAGAAGGAGTACAAGCCTTTTTACAAAAAAGAAAACCTGAATATAAAGGAAAGTAATCAATTTGAAAATGAATTAATTTGAGAATTTGAGAATGAGAAATGACAAAGAAAATATTATTGTAAATAAGACTTTCGACTTTGCATTGAACATCATTGAATTTTCGGAAGATTTATATGAGGCTAAAAGATTTCCTTTAGCAAATCAGATTTTTAAATCAGGAACTTCGATTGGAGCAAATGTGAGAGAAGCTCAAAATGCAGAAAGTAAGGCAGATTTTATTCATAAATTAAAAATCGCTGCGAAAGAAGCTGATGAAACACAATATTGGCTTTTATTATGTTTAAAATCTAAATTTCTAAAATCGCCCAGCGAAAAATTAATTTCTGATTTAAAAGAAATTCTGTTAGTTCTCTCAAAAATCATTTCGAGTTCGAAACTTAAATCATTTTCAAATTAGCTCATTTTCAAATTTTCAAATTTAAAATATGAACGTAGGAATTATCGGTGCCGGAACTATGGGAATTGGCATCGCACAAGTAGCTGCAACGAACGGATGCAAAGTTTGGGTCTATGACGCCAACGCAAAACAAGTAGAAACGGCAACCATAGGTTTGGAAAAAACATTGACCAGATTGGTTGACAAACAGAAGATTTCGTCGGAAAAAATGGTCGAAATTCTAGCTAACATTTCCATCGCTACAGAATTGAAGGACTTCAAAGATTGCGAACTCGTCATCGAAGCCATCATCGAAAATAAAGAAATCAAAACCAAGATCTTCACAGAATTAGAGAAACATGTTTCTGAAAGCTGTGTGATCGCATCCAATACATCATCCATTTCCATTACATCTCTCGGTGCAGAACTGCAAATACCGAAGCGTTTCATCGGAATTCACTTTTTCAATCCGGCTCCTTTAATGCCTTTGGTTGAAATTATTCCGTCTTTACTTACTGAGAAGTCTTTAGCCGATAAAATGTACAACCTCGTGAAAGATTGGGGTAAAGTTCCTGTGATGGCTAAAGATATTCCTGGATTTATTGTCAACAGAATTGCCCGTCCTTACTATGGAGAAGGATTGAGAATTGTTGAAGAAAACATCGCAACGGTAGAGCAGGTGGATGATGCCATGAAAAGATTGGGTAATTTTAAAATGGGACCTTTTGAATTAATGGATCTCATCGGTGTTGACGTGAATTTCTCTGTAACCACAACGGTTTACAAAGATTATTTCTACGACCCAAAATACAAACCATCCCTTCTACAACAAAGAATGTCTGAAGCCAAACTTCACGGCAGAAAAACAGGAAAAGGTTTCTACGATTATGCTGAAGGAAGTTCAAAACCTGAACCTCATAAAGCTGAAGCTCTTTATCAACAAATATTTTTAAGAATTATTTCAATGCTGATTAACGAAGCGGTCGAAGCAAAAAGATTGGGTGTTGCAAATGACGAAGATTTAGAATTGGCAATGCAAAAGGGAGTAAATTATCCGAAAGGGTTATTGGCCTGGGGAAAAGAAATTGGTTACGCCAAAATCTCTGAAACGCTGCAAAATCTTCACGATGAATATCAGGAAGAAAGGTATAGGCAAAGCCCTTTGTTGCGTAAATTGAATTAGATAATTTGAAAATGTGCAAATTTGAAATTGATTCCGCATTATTCAATTTTCAAATTCTCAAATTGATTTAATTCTCAAATTAAAAATTATGAATCCAAGACAAGTTGCAGAATATATGTTTGATCAGGATTATTTTTCCCAATGGATGAATATCAAAATGATCGAAGTCAAAGAAAATTATTGTTTACTGGAAATGCCCATCAAAAAAGATATGATCAATGGGCTTAAAACAGTTCACGGAGGCGTTACGTTTGCTTTTGCAGACTCCGCATTGGCATTTTCGTCCAATAATTCTGGAGATGCAGCTGTTGCGCTGAACTGTATCATCAATTTTACCAAAGCGGGAAGAGAAGGAGATGTCTTTAGAGCTGAAAGCACTTTGGTAACTGATACCAGAAAAACCGCTGTTTACGACATTAGAATTACCAATCAGAATGATGAGTTGGTAGCGAAATTTGTGGGAACAGTTTATAAAATCGGAAAAAAAGTAACAGAATTATAGATTTGAAAATTTGGAAATGAGGCAATTTGAAAATTATTTTTAAAGCTTTATTTCATTCTCAAATTAACACATTTTTAAATTAAAATTATGAACAACGTATATATCATAGATTACATCAGAACTCCCATTTCAAAATTGAGTGGAGGTTTATCAGAAGTTCGTGCCGATGATTTGGCGGCAATCGTTTTAAAAGAAATTGTTGCCAGAAACCCTCAAGTTCCTGTTGAGGAAATTGAGGACGTTATTTTCGGATGCGCAAACCAAGCAGGTGAAGATAACAGAAACGTAGCAAGAATGGGACTTTTATTGGCTGGACTTCCTTACAAAATCGGAGGCGAAACTGTAAACAGATTGTGCGCTTCAGGAATGTCAGCGGTGGCCAATGCTTTCCGTTCGATTGCTTCCGGTGAAGGTGAAATTTATATTGCAGGTGGAGTAGAGCACATGACGCGTTCTCCTTATGTGATGTCAAAACCAAGTACAGCTTTTGGGAGAGACAGCCAGATGTTTGATACCACTTTCGGATGGAGATTTGTAAATCCCAAAATGAAAGAAATGTACGGAGTTGACGCAATGGGAGATACCGCCGAAAATTTGGCAGAAATGCACAACATTAGCCGTGAAGATCAGGATAAATTTGCCCTTTGGTCTCAGCAGAAAGCGACAAAAGCTCAGGAAAGCGGAAGACTGGCAGAAGAAATTATAGAAGTGGAAATTCCACAAAGAAAAGGTGATCCGAAAATTTTCGATAAGGACGAGTTCATCAAACCGACTTCTTCAATGGAAGGATTAGGGAAACTTCGTCCAGCTTTCAGAAAAGAAGGTGGAACAGTGACGGCTGGAAACGCCTCCGGAATGAATGACGGTGCAGCAGCTTTAATTTTAGCAAGCGAAGAAGCGGTAAAAAAATATAGTTTAAAACCAAAAGCTAAGATTTTAGGTTCATCTGTTGCCGGTGTTGAGCCAAGAATTATGGGAATCGGGCCAGTTGAAGCGACTCAGAAGCTTTTGAAAAGATTAAATCTTTCATTAGATGATATGGATGTCATCGAACTGAACGAAGCATTTGCTGCTCAATCTTTAGCGGTCACAAGAAGTTTAGGATTAAAAGATGATGACTCAAGAGTTAATCCGAACGGAGGCGCAATTGCCATTGGTCATCCGCTAGGAGTTTCAGGAGCCAGAATTATAGGTTCTGCAGCATTGGAACTTCAAAAGCAAAATAAAAAATATGCGTTGTGTACGCTTTGTATCGGTGTTGGTCAAGGCTATGCAATGGTGATTGAACGGGTTTAATTTGAAAATGTGCTAATTTGAGAATTTGAAAATGCTATTCAGAATATTATCAATTTTCAAATTAGCTGATTTAAATTAAAGTTTAAAACTCTGCTGAGTGAAACGCCTTTGCGAACGAAAAATATGCATGAAAATTTTCAAAAAAGCTTTGTGAACTTTGCGTTAAAAATAATTTTCAAATTAACTCATTCTCAATTTTCAAATTAAAATTATGAATATTTACTCATATCACGGTATTCGTCCCATTATAAAACCATCCGCTTATGTTCATCCGCAGGCGGTGATCATTGGAAATGTGGAAATCGGTGAAGAAGTTTATGTAGGTCCTAATGCGGTGATCCGTGGCGACTGGGGTAAAATTATTGTGAAGGACGGAGCGAATGTTCAGGAAAACTGTACACTTCATGTTTTTCCGGGGATTGAAACCATTCTGGAAGAATCTGCACACATCGGTCACGGAGCAATTATTCATTCTGGACAGATCGGTAGGAATTGTTTGGTTGGAATGAATGCCGTTGTGATGGATAAAGCAGCTATTGGCGACGAATGTATCATCGGGGCTTTGGCTTTTGTTCCTGCCAATTTCAGATGTGATGCGAGAAAATTGATCGTTGGCAGTCCGGCAAGAATCATCCGTGATGTCTCTGATGAAATGATTAAGTGGAAAACCGAAGGAACGAGATTGTATCAGGAATTAGCAAGAGAAGGGAAAGATGCCATTCACTTGTGTGAGCCTTTTACAGAATATGTTCAGCAGATTCCTACGAAAGTTGTTGATTACAGTATTTGGGATGATGTGAAATAATTGACTTCATAAAAATAAATTCATGAAAGATATTTTCACCCTGAGAAACTTCAGAAAGTCCTTAATTCTAGGATTGGTAGGTTTAATATTTTTTTACTTAATAAGACTGGTTTTTAAACGTGAAAATGAAGATTGGATGTTTTATATGCTCATGTTCTTCACTTTCTTTTTTATCAATTTTGTTTTAGGTCACGGAAATAAATCATGGAATTAATTCTTTAAAAACAGTAAGAAAATCAAATAGTGTTTAAAGATTAAAATATAAGATTAAAATGTTTAAAAAACTTCTCACTTTCATCAGTATATTATTTACTTTTCAATTCATGGTTTTTGCCCAGACTGGAAATGTAAAACCGTTGGTGATTGGAGAAATCAGAGCGATAAAGTCCAAAATTTTAAAAGAAGAAAGAACGTTGAACATCTATCTTCCTCAAAATTTTGATAAAACAAAACCTTATCCGATCATTTATCTTTTGGATGGATGTATGAATGAAGATTTTATTCACGTCACGGGATTGGTGCAGTTCTTTAATCAGATGTATGCCATGCCTGAAACGATTGTAGTCGGAATTGCGAATATTGACAGAAAAAGAGACTTCACTTTTCATACAGATTTAAAAGATTTGCAGAAAGATTATCCTACAACAGGACATTCTGATAAGTTTATTGGCTTTCTTGAAAAAGAATTAAAACCTTACATTGAAAGTCAGTTTAAAACTACCGATACCTACTTGTTTGGGCAATCACTGGGTGGACTTTTAGCAACAGAAATTTTGTTGAAAAAACCTGAAATGTTCAATAACTATTTTATTATCAGTCCGAGTTTATGGTGGGATGATGAAAGTCTTCTAAAACAGGCTCCGCTATTATTATCCAAAATTAGGGACACTAAGAAATTTGTTTATGTTTCTGTCGGAAAAGGCGAGCATAAAGTAATGGTGAAAGATGCAGAAGATTTCTACAATATTCTTTTAAAATCAAACAAGAAAAACTGGACGGTAGACTATAAAATGATGGAAACAGACAATCATGCAACTATTCTTCACAGAAGTTTGTATGAAGGGTTGGTAAAGCTGTTTCCTTATCAGGAACCGAAGTGAAAATAAATAATATAAAAGTATGAAAATGTAGCAACCTCACAGATTTTTTTTTAATTGTTGGTAATACAGTTACGTTCATATATTGATAAACTAGAATATAAAATATTTTATGGAAAAACTAAAAAACTATATCCACGGCGAATGGATAGAAGGTACCGGAAACGGAATTCCTTTGTACAATGCCGTGACGGGAGAGCAGGTTGCCGTTTCAGATACAGAAGGGCTGAATTTCAAACAGGCTCTTGATTTCGGAAGAACAGTCGGCTATAAAAATCTTTCATCCATGACGTTCTATGATCGTGGGGAAATGTTAAAAAAGGTTGCGCTGTATCTTTTGGAAAGAAAGAAAAAATATTACGATTTATCCTATAAAACAGGGGCAACGCACGCAGATTCATGGGTTGATATTGAAGGAGGTTTTGGAA
Organism: Chryseobacterium sp. JAH; assembly: GCF_001507335.1. Taxonomy (GTDB): domain Bacteria; phylum Bacteroidota; class Bacteroidia; order Flavobacteriales; family Weeksellaceae; genus Chryseobacterium. The sequence goes on from NZ_LMAH01000008.1 coordinate 118,365, forward strand.
CATTTTTCACGTATTCAGGATTGGCCAAGAGAATGCTCCCGAACACACCGTTCTGGGTAGATGGTGAAACTCAGAAAATTTCTGCCAACGGAACTTTTCTCGGAACTCATATTTTGACACCGAGTGAAGGAGTTTCTGTACAAATCAATGCATACAATTTTCCTGTTTGGGGTATGTTGGAAAAACTGTCGACTTCTTTATTGGCGGGTGTTCCAAGTATTGTGAAGCCGTCTCCTTACGGTTCTTATTTAACGAATGCTGTTTTTCAGGATATGATTGAAAGTGGCGTTCTTCCTGAAGGTGCGCTTCAATTGGTTTGCGGTGAGCCGGGAAATATTCTGGATTATGTTCAGGATGGAGATTCTGTATTGTTTACAGGTTCTGCAACAACGGGTAGAAAATTGAAATCTTTACCTTCTGTTTCAGGAAATGCTGTCCGTTTCAACATGGAAGCAGATTCTTTAAACTGTTCGATTCTTGGATTGGATGCAAAACCGGGAACGCCCGAATTTGATTTATTCATCAAAGAAGTTCGTACCGAAATGACGACTAAAGCCGGACAGAAATGTACAGCAATCAGAAGAATTTTGGTTCCTGAAAACTTAATTGGAGACGTTCAGAATGCTTTGTCTAAAGCTTTAGATCAGACGAAAATCGGAAATCCATTAAGCCGAGAAACGAGAATGGGTTCTTTGGTCGGAAAACAGCAGTACGATGAGGTCTTAAGAAAGGTTGATATTCTGAAAACTGAAAACGAACTAATCTACGATGGAAAACACGAATTGGTAGCTGCAGATTACGAGAACGGAGCATTTATGTCTCCGAAATTGTTTTTAAATGATTCTCCGTTCACTAAAAATATCTCTCACGATGTCGAAGCTTTCGGTCCGGTTTCTACATTGATGCCTTACAAAGATGCAGAAGAAGCTGCGGCGTTGGCAAAACGAGGAAAGGGAAGTTTGGTAGGATCCATTGTTTCTCACGATGAAAAATTCGTAGCTGAAACTTCATGGAAAATGGCTTCTCAGCACGGAAGAATCTTCGTGTTAAACAGAGACAATGCGAAAGAAAGTACAGGTCACGGTTCTCCGCTACCAACTTTGATGCATGGTGGTCCCGGAAGAGCAGGCGGCGGTGAAGAAATGGGTGGACTGAACGGTCTTCATTTCTTCCTTCAGAAAACAGCCATTCAGGGTTCACCGGATATTTTGACGGCGATTACGAAAGTATATCAGCAAGGTGCTGAGAAAAAGTATTCAGACAAACATCCTTTCCAGAAATATTTTGAGGAAGTTGAGGTTGGAGATTCTCTTGAAACAGCAGGAAGAACAGTTACTGATGCAGATATTGTTAACTTCTCCAATGTTTCATGGGACCATTTCTACGCACACACAGACGCAACGAGTTTATCAGGAACGATTTTCGATAAAACGGTTGCTCACGGATATTTTATCCTTTCTGCAGCAGCCGGATTGTTTGTCTCAGGCAAAAAAGGTCCTGTTATTGCCAACTACGGATTGGAAAACTGTTCATTCTTCAAACCGGTTTATGCCGGAGATACGATTACCGTTTATTTAACGGCAAAAGAAAAGATTAACCGAGGTGTGAAAGGAAGAAATATTCCTTCAGGAGTGGTAAAATGGTTGGTTGAAGTAGTGAACCAGAGAGATGAGGTGGTTTGTGTAGCGACGATTTTAACGTTGGTAGCAAAACATTCTCCGTTTATTGATTTTAAAGTTCAGAATATTCAGAAAAAACTGAATGCACTAACTGAAAATACACAGCCTGTTTTTGGAAATTTCACTCCGCAATTGATGGTTGAACATTTGGAAGAGGTTTTAAGAAACGGTTTCGGCGATCTGAAGCCGGAAGATTTTGACGAAATTCCGGAAGAAAAATTAGAAAAACTTCAGGACTGGTTGTACACCGATATGAAGATTCGTCCGGGAGCGCAATATCCATTATGGAAAGAAGGTGAAGTTCCTCAAAACAAAAATAAAAATCTTGATGCTGCTAAAACTCAGTTAGTAGAAACATTAAAAGAGTTTACGGTTTATTTCAAAGAAAATCCTTTTGCGGAACATTACAATCCAAGATTCGGACATTTGAATAAAGAGATGATGGAGCTTTTCCAAAGAAAACATTTTACGCATCATTTTGAGCAGTTTGGACTGATTTAATTTAAAATAATTGATGGAATTTATACTCCCTTTTGGCTATTTGCTAAAAGGGATTTTTAGTATATTTAAATATAAAATTTTTTTGATGCTTGCTATTGTAACTAATTTTGGTTCAAATCTTTTTTCAAATTTAAATCCTGAACACTTGCAACCAGAAAATTTTGTACATTATTTTAAATAATTTGAATTGATTTAGTTAAATAAAATACAGATATTTGGAGAAGCTTAATACGGCTTCATTTTAATTAAAAATATATGGAAATACAATTTTTCAAGGATTTCGACTTTAAAGGTTTTTGGAGTGAGTGCAGTTATTCTGCAAGAGATTATATTGGGAATATTCCTGATAATGAAATGATCGATTCTGTTCAGAAAGAATTGGGATATAAACTTCCGGGCTCTTATATTCAGATGATGAAAACACAAAACGGCGGATTGGCAAATAAATCTGTTTTTCCTACTGCTGAAGCCAATTCTTGGGCAGATGACCATGTAGCAATAACCGGTATTATGGGTATTGGAAGAGAAAGGATTTATTCTCTTTGCGGAGAAAAAGGAAGTCGGTTTGTGATTGAAGAGTTAGGATATCCCGCTATCGGTGTGTATTTTGCTGACTGTCCTTCCGCAGGAAACGATATGGTTGCTCTTGATTATACAAACTGCGGCAAAGATGGTGAGCCGGAGATAGTACATGTAGATCTTGAGAACGGTTTTAAAAAGACTTTTTTAGCCAAAGATTTTGAAACTTTTATTAAAGGTTTAAAAAAAGAGGAAGAATTTGATGTAGAATGACGCGTCAGCAAACGATTGAGATATAAAGAAATTTTATCAAAAAATATAAAGAAGACCATTGTCAAAGAAGATTAAAATCTAAATGATGCCCTGGAGTCCCGAAATTTACAATCAGTTTAAAAACATTCGCTATCAGCCGTTCTTCGATTTAATGAGCTTAATTTCATCAGAGCATTTGAAAAAAGCAATCGACATCGGATGTGGAACCGGCGAACAAACGCATATTTTGTCTGAAAAATTTGAAAATGCAGTTTTTTTTGGCATCGATTCTTCTGCAGAAATGCTTGCTGATGTCAAACAGTTTCAAAATGACAGGCTTCATTTCAGTAAAATAACTGTTGAAGATTTATGTAAATCAGATGAAAAATTCGATTTAATTTTCAGCAATGCTGCATTGCAATGGTCTGATGATCATCACACGTTATTTCCCACATTGTTGTCGATGCTCACCAATAATGGGCAGCTTGCAATACAAATGCCTGTGCAGGCAGAAAATATTCTGAATCAAATTTTGTTTAAACTTGCCTCTGAAGAACCTTTTTGTACTTATCTGGAGGGATGGAACAGAGTTTCACCAGTTTTAAGTATAGATGAATATGCGCAGATTATGTTCAATGGCGGGCTAAGAGAGTTAAATATTTCCGTGAAAGTTTATCCCATTATTGCTGATGATTCAGAAAATCTTTTTCAGTTCATTTCCGGTTCATCGCTAATTCCGTATTTGGAGAGACTGGATGAAGAGCGAAAAGGGGATTTTATTTCAGAATATAAAAGGAGAATTAATCTTCATTTCAAAAAATTCCCTGCTATCTACGCATTCAAGCGTTTGCTGCTTTACGGCAAAATGCAGGCGAATATTTCTCGATAAAACATAACTCCACAGGGAGGCGAAAGTTTAATCTGTAAACAAAAAACAGAAGTTTTAAACGGTAAAAAAATTATTGGAATATAAAGAACAATCATTTTGAATGTATCAATATTTATTTAGATTAAACTATTTTTGTAATTAGTAAATATCAAACTATATTTTAAAGAAATGAACGACTTTGTAACCTCAGAAATTAAAAACAATATTGCCGAGATCACATTCGGAACACAGAAAAGCAATGCTCTTCCCGGAGCGATTCTTGAAAAATTGGCTCAGACAATTTTAGATGAAGGAGCTAAAAATGAAGTGAAAGCTATTCTTGTAAAAAGTGAAGGCGAAAAAGCGTTTTGCGCCGGAGCAAGTTTTGACGAATTGTTGGCAATTGAAGAGCTTGATGCATCTACAAAGTTTTTTGGAGGCTTTGCAAAAGTTTTAAATGCCATGAGAAACTGTGGTAAAATCGTCGTGGTAAGAGTTCAGGGAAAAACAACCGGAGGAGGTGTAGGATTGGCTTGCGGAGCAGATTACTGTTTTGCAACGAAAGATTCTGCATTGGCTCTTACGGAGATCAATCTAGGGATCGGTCCTTTTGTTATTGGTCCTTATGTAGAAAGAAAAATCGGAAAATCCCAGTTTTCGGCAATGGCAATTGATGCAGATTTCAGATCCGCAGATTGGGCAGAGCAGCATAATATTTATCACTCAGTGTCAGAAACCATTGCTGATATGGATTCAAAGCTTGAAAAGTTTTTACTTACGTTAGCATCTAGAAGCGAAGATGCTTTAGCTTTGATCAAGAAAGTTTCATGGGAAGGAACTGAATATTTTAACGAATTGATGCCGGCAAGAATTCATATGAGTGCAAGCCTAATTTTGGAAGATTCTGCCAAGAAAAACATCGAAGCAATCAAAGAAAGATTAAGAACAAAATAAAATAGGGTAAATACATCCTTCAAAAAGGGTGTTTTCCCTTTAAGGTTTTGCTTTCATGTAAAGTAGTTTTGTATCAATAATTTATAAAACTCTTTATTATGAAAGCAAGATTTTTTTTATGCCTTATGACGGCTGCAACTTTGGTTTTAAGCTGTAAGAATGACGACGAAGAAATGACACCACAGCCAGAAGTTTTCAGCTTTAGTAATGTTAACGGTATGAGTACAGGAGCTACTTCTACGGCTGGAACTTCTGTTCCTGCAGGATATACTTGGAGCGAAGTAAAAGGACCTCAAAGCACTTGGGGACTTAATGGAACAGTGACTGACCGTATGCTGACAGATGATTTTCAGATTCCGGCAGGTGAAAAGTGGAACATCCAGAACTTTTATTTCTATGCATATCAAACAAGTTTCTCAGGAACTACATTCCCGGTAAGCGATTTTTACTTTGAAATTTATTCATCAGACCCGTCTGTTGCAGGTGCAGTAAAAGTGTACGGTGATGTAACAACGAACCGATATGTTTCTGCGGAAGAAACAAAATGGTATAGAATTTTACAGGGACAAACGGATAATACCAGCCGAAAAATATATAAAATGAAGATACAGTCACCAGATCTTAATCTTAATGCCGGAACATATTGGATTAAGTGGGGTTCAAAAACGTCTACAGGTACTCATTTCTATCCACAGTTTCCTCATGATGCCGGCAAAGTAAACAATGCACAACAGTTTGTAGTCGCATCCTCTACATGGGTGAATTTAGACGACGGCGGACAGAGAGTGAGCTTCCCATTTGAAATTTCTGGAACTAAGCTTCCTAATTGAAATAAATACACCAAATCACAAAAACCATTCTGACTCTCAGAATGGTTTTTTTGTTAATTAAGAATCGATATACCTAATCGGCAAAATTAGCGAGAAGTAATTTGGTATAATTAAGTGGTATCAGCTCTTCAATAAATTGATAGAAACCGTTGCTAAATCAGAATTGGGAAACTTCCGGAATAATTCCTTATCAATATTCAATCCGGTTTCCAGACAGATTTTCTTAAAGACATCAACTTCCAAAATATACTGGTCAGAAAAACCATGCGTAGCTTCATACGCTGTTGCAGGAGTTTTTCCTAAGTTTTCACTCGTCAGTTTTGAATCTAAAGCATGTAGTTCAATAATAAGAAGTCCGTTTTTTCTGATATACGGAAGCCATAGCTCAAGATGCTCTTTCAGGCTTTCTTCAACTAAACTATTGGGCAATCTTTTTCCGCGATGCGCAAATGCTCCGGTGGAAGTGCTGATTCTTTCGCGTCGACTATTTTCAGGAGCTTTCCAGACTCTGTTGTGATCTAGAAAAGTTCTGATATTCAGTAAATCTGAAAGATCAATCTCGTAATTTTCTTTTAAATCATCGGATAACTGTTTCGGATTTCCTATGTCCCCCCAGATTACTTTTGCCCAAATATCGTTGTTGATGAGGTTAGCGCGGGTGACTTTCAATGCAGCCTGGTTGTAATCTGCACCAACTAAAAATAAAGGATATTCTTCAAGCATCTTTCCACGCAGCGTATATCTTTCGATGGTTTCAAAAATATGTTGTATAAATGCTCCGTTACCGCAACCCATATCGAGAACACCTTTTGGCTGCAAATGAATAGGCTGATTAAAAATCTGAATAATAAAATCGTTGGCCACTTTAAAATAATTGGAATGCGAGCCGCCGCTTCCCCAAACATTCATTGCCCGGTCCACATGAATTTCATCTTCGCCTTCTGAGATTTCTCTAATTTTTGAAGCATTTCCAAACAGGAGTTCATCCATTTTATTCAGCAAAGGGAGGTAAGATACCGTAACACCATAGGATGCAGCTCTTTTGGCGAAGTAGATTCCGGTTTCGGTAAATTTGTAATTATCACCAGTCTTTTTAAACCAACCCAAAAAAGTCAGGAAATCTAAAACTACTTCAAAATTCTCAGAATTTTTATGAAATTCTGCAGCCTGAAAAGACGTTTCCATAAAATATTTATGAAACATCCCAGTCATTCCGAGATATACGATGACCGGACCAATAATGCAACCTTCAATATGTTTTAAAATTTGCTCCTGAATGTTTTTTTCATCGGCAACATCAGATAGTTGAATTCCAAAATTATCTTTAACAGCTGTGCTGAGTAATGAGAATTCTTCGATGAACGAAGTTTGATTAATTTGATTTTTAATATCTGTAGAAAGCTTCAGAAACGGAATTACTTTAAGATAAAGCAAACTGTATTTTTGAAGCAATTGAGTGTTTTTATTTGCTGATATAGATATTTGGTCTTTTTCATTATCTACCTTATAGTCTAAAAAACGTTGTGAGGCCAATGTCCGGATTGCTACATTTAAATACCCATCATTAGCATTAAATTCGTCTGAAAGTTCACTCAGTGAAATATTTTTACGTTCGATGATGAAGGCAATGATTTCTTTTTTTAGTAATGAAACAACGACTGGAGCGGTTACCACGCCGTCTAAGTGCCTGAAGATTTCTGAACGCAAGGTTTCTTTATCCATAGTATATGTTTTTCTAAAGTTAACAATTTGAATAAATTTTTCGAAAAAAGTTTTGATATTTCAAAATATAATATAACTTTGTAATTCAAAGTTCTTTTATATGGAATCAAAAAACTATCACGAAGACTTATCACACATCCGTACCATGATGGAACGATCGTCACGTTTTATTTCACTGAGCGGATTGTCGGGTGTCGTTGCCGGTTTGGCAGCAATCATTGGAGCGATTTATGTTTACTTTGTTTTTCAGAGAGAAGGGATTGATTATTTCGATGGTGACAGAAATATTTTCGGGAAAGCATTGGTGAGCGAATTGGTTATCATTGGAGCTGTTATTCTCATTATTGCTTTATTAAGCGGATATATTTTTACTGCCAATAAAAGCAAAAAGAAAGGACTGAAAATTTGGGATGCCACAACAAGGAGACTTTTGGTGACGTTTGCAGTCCCTTTGGTAACTGGTGGTTTGTTTTGTTTAGTGCTTTTGTACCATCATTTATTCGTTTTGGTGGCACCTGCAACTTTGATTTTCTACGGATTGGCTTTGGTAAGTGCCGAGAGATATACTTTGACAGACATAAAATATTTAGGATATTGCCAGATTGTTTTGGGATTACTTTCCTTCCTGTTTTTAGGATGGGGATTGGTCGCATGGACGGTTGGTTTCGGTGTGCTGCATATTGTGTATGGCTTGATTATGCATAAAAAGTATAAGTAAATGATAGCCTTCTACATATTTTTTATTGCTGTTTTTGTTTTCAGTATATCAGCCGTATTACTTAAAAAGAGAAAGAAGAAATTTTTGATAAGTGGAATTATCGCTGTAGTTCTTTCTCCTTTAATTTATTTTGCATTTGTCTCTTATCTCATCTTTATGATGAGCAGAGAAAAAAGCAGGGATTTCGATGAAGATGAATGGAAAACGGCGACAGAAGCGGAAGGTAAAATATCAAAATATGAAATGATGGACGATCTCATCAGCCGCAAGTTGTTAATAGCCAAAGACTCTCTGGAAGTCAAAAGAATTTTAGGAAATCCTGAATTCAGAGATCAACAGAACCATTTTTGGCAATATTATGGAGGTCTGAGTAACGGTTTCGGCTTTGTTGATCATTTACTGATCGTAAATTTTGAAGATAACAAGGTCTCTAAACTTGAACATAAAAGAATCAATGATTAAACTGAAGTAAATAATAATGATTAACATTTCAAAACTCAACAAAGAATTCGAAAGCCGTGTAAGATTGGGCATTATGTCTGTTCTTATGGTCAACGACTGGGTTGATTTTTCTGAAATGAAAAACCTTCTGGAAATCACAGACGGAAACATGGCAAGTCATAGCAATGCCTTAGAAAAAGCCAATTATATTGAGGTGAAAAAAGAGTTTGTAGGCAAAAAACCTAAGACTTCATATAGAGTTACACAGTCCGGAAGGACAGCTTTTACGGAACATTTAGATGCTTTAGAAAAATTAATTGGGAGATAAATAAAAAATTTTTGAATTTTAGCTTTGAAAATCAAAGTACTTTTAAATATTAAAATTAAATATGATGACAACACAAAAACAAAACACAGCTTTCATTTTCGCCATTCCTTCACTCCTTTTAGCCGCCGCTTTTATCGGAAACCTATTCGTAGACGGTTGGGACTGGTCAGGATCTGATTTTGTGATCGCCGGGATTTTACTCTTCGGAACCGCTTCTTTCATTTATATGATTGTAAGCTCAAAATTTTCTTTCAAGATAAAACTCATCATTTCCATCGTTACAATACTTATTTTAATACTCGTCTGGATGGAACTGGCGGTCGGTTTGTTCGGAACGCCGTTCGCTGGTAGCTAAATTTCTCTAAAATATATACTCAATTTATCAGACTTATGACAAGAAAACATTTTCTCAAAAGACTTGTACAGCTTTCTGCAGTCGGAGCGTTTCCGTTGATGTATTCTTGGCAAATTGAACCTTTTTGGGTAGAATTTGTAGAAAGAAAACTCCCGATTAAAAATTTGCCAAAAGAATTGGAAGGCAAGATTCTGATGCAGATTTCCGATCTGCATGTTGGAGACCGTTTTGACTGGAATTTTCTGATCGAATCTTTCCAGAAAGCTAAAAACTTTAATCCTGATTTTGTGGTCTACACCGGAGATTTTGTCAATCACGGAAGTTCGGAAGACTTAGAAAGTCTAAAAAAAGTAATGGAAACATCAGTGTACGGGAAACTGGAAACTTTCGGAATTTTAGGAAATCACGATTATGGAGCAAACTGGAAAGATTTAGATTCCGCCGAAAGGATCTGTGACATTCTGGAAAATTCAGGAATTAAGGTGCTTAAAAATGCACAGGTAGAATCATATGGGCTGAATATCATCGGTTTCGACGATTTATGGTCACCTAATTTCGATCCGATGAAAGTGATGAAAGATTATGATTCATCAAAAGCTAACCTTGTGCTTTGTCACAATCCTGATGTCTGCGACGAAGATGTATGGAATGGTTATCAAGGCTGGATTCTGAGTGGTCACACGCATGGCGGACAATGCAGGATTCCAGGAGTGATTACACCAATACTTCCTGTAGAAAATAGAAAATATGTTTCAGGAGAAATTGATTTGGAGGACGGAAGAATGCTCTATATCAACCGCGCAATAGGACATTCTTTTCAGGTAAGATTTATGGTGAGGCCGGAGATTACTGTTTTTACTTTAATTCAAGATTAAAAATATCATTATGAAAAACAAAAATATTCTTAACGTCGGGAAATTTTTCTTTTGGCTATCATTTATTTTGGGAAATATCTGCCTTTTCGGATATATCATGTCTAAAAATGATTCTTTTGCCAATTCTGGATTTACGCTTTTACAATTTGCGATACCCATTAATTTATTTGTTATTCTCTGTTTACTGATTTCTGGTCTATTGAATAAGTCTCAACTCAAAACCTGTGTGAAAGCATCATTAATAATCTGTATCAATATCCCGATTGCAATTCTTTATTTCTACATCGGATTATCACTTCTAAACTTTTAATTATATAATAATGAGAGAGACGTCAGATCTTACACAATCACAAATAAAAGACTGGTGGAGGGAGAGACGAACTGAATACAACGTAGGATTAGCTGTATCAGGAATGCTAGCATTTATTCTTTACGTAATTTCAGGTGTTAGGTTGATTATGCCATACGATGATGAGTTTGAAATAACATTGTTCACTATTGTATTTCAGGCAGTAGGATATCTATTTATGATTGGGGTTGCCAACTTATTTTATTTTTTCGGTGTTTTATATGACCTCACTTATAATAAAGACAATACCTCACAATTTCGAAAAAAACTTTTTAAACTAGGCTTTTGGATTTCAGTTTCAATACCATTTTTGGCTCCCTTGATCATTGTAATCTCGTATTTTTTAAACTATTACTAAATCAAAAACTATGAAAAAACTACGCATCCACTTTATCATTTTCATGTACGAAAACTCACAAAAGCAGTACAGGAAATATTTCAAAAAGAAAAAAAGACAATGGCAGTTCAGCGAAGAACAACTGCTGAGTTTCAATGAAGATTCTTTGGGCAGAACGTTGGGAGAATTCTATCACAATCACGGTTTCAGGATGATTCCCAAAATGGAAAACCACGATGTCTATCACCTAATCACAGACTGCAGCACCAATGTTCAGGATGAAATTGCAATGCAATATTTGCTATTTGGCAACGGCAAACGGAGTGCTTATCTTTTGGGAGTTCTGGCTTTGGGAACAATTGTTTTCCCAGAATATTTTAAAATTTATCTAAAGGCTTTCCGCAAAGGACAAAACATGAGAACTTTCCATCATATTGATTTTGAAGAACTTCTCTGGCAGAATTTTGAAAATATAAAAGATTTTCTGAAACACAAAGATACACCGGTTTATTATTAATCTAAATTTCAGACAAATTCAAACTTAATTTTAAAACCTATGAAAACACATCATTATATATTTATTGCAACCGCATTGTTCATCATTGTATTTTACAATGAAAATATAGGGCTTAATCTCGGTATGTTAGGAATTGGTTATTCTTTGCTGACGCTTTTCAAGACACTTGAAAAAAACAGAACCAAAACTTTTCTTATTCTTCTGGTGACAAGCATACTTTCAAGTATAGCTTTTGCGTGGTACGGAGATTTTCCTTCATTTTTAGCAGTTGTTATTTCACTGTTACTTCTTTCTTACCGTTCAAAACACAGAAGAATGAAAATTCTTTTGCTGATACCTGTGTTTGTGGTCAACTGTTTCACGTTTATCTGTCGGTTTTTCAGTTTTGATTCCTGGCTTCCAAAAACAAATACTTCCGGACTTTGGCAAAAAACAATGGCTTTTATATTGATTCCATTGATTCTTATTTCTATTTTCTTCGGAATTTATTCTGTTGCAAGTGAGCGTTTTGCAAACGTATTTACCAATTATGAATTTGATATTAATTTTTGGCAATTATTAGTCATTACGGTTTTAGGCTTTTTCATTGCTTTCAATTTTTGGAATTACTCTGTTGAGAAACTAATCTATAAACAAAATCATATACTCGAAAATGGATTTACAGATCAGGATAAAATTCAGAAGCCTACTTATTCTTTCTTAGACTTAAATTCTGAGAGGATGAGCGGTGTGATTTCTTTCTTCTCCTTAAATATTTTGCTGGTATTTTTTATAATTACGTTCAATTATGAGCAGTTTTATGAAACGGTAAAAACTCCAAATCAACTTTCCGAAGAAACTCATGAAAGAGTTTTGGCAGTTATTATGTCAATAGTAATGGCGATTCTTGTGATTATGTTCTATTTTAAATCAAATTTCAACTTCGATCCAAAAGCGGGTTTGATGAAAAATTTAGTTAAAATATGGATCATTCTGAATGCTGTTTTGGTCATCTCAACGATGCTTAAAAACATAGAATACATCGTTTCTTACGGTTTTACGTACAAGCGTTTGGGAGTATGCGCATTTCTTATTTTGTCATTGATTGGTTTGGTGATGACTTTTATTAAAATTCAGATGAAAAAAAGAAATATCTTTCTTTTCAATGTAATGATCTGGTATTTTTATGGAACAGTTTTAGCTTGCAGTTACATCAATTGGGGCGGAATCATCACTTCACAAAATATGAAAAGAAAGGATTTTGCAGTCAATTATCACCTGACTTCAATCAATTTCAGTCAAAAATACTTGCTGAAATATGCGGAAGAAAAAAGAAACACACAGCTGAAAAAAGATGTTTTGGGAAGGGTTCAGAAAGAAAGAGCGGAAACTTTTCTTTCAAAGATTCTTTATTATGAAACTATTCAAAAATAATTGATACCTTATTTCATTAGAATCTGAAAGCAGATTAATTAGGGTAGTTTTAAGTCAAAATAAATATACTATGAAAAAATCAGTTTTATTGCTAATAATTCCATTAATGATTTTATCATGTAAGAAGGAAGCTGAAGTTTCGGAATCTGCAGATAGAGATTCAGTTATTATAACCGAACAGCCAATACCGAAGCCAAGTGCAGATTCTGTTGATAAAAGAGAGAGAGATTCTGTAATCAACAATGCTCCTGCAACGAAAGAGGTTTTGAGAACAGGTGTTGCAAGGGAAGAAAAAGACAGAGTCATCGTAAGACTGGCAGACGGGGAACGCCTTCCGTTTACGATTGGTGAAGAATTCACAGAAAAACAAGATAAGCTCATTCTGAAAATTGCAAATTTCAATAAACCTAAAATTACTGCTAAAATTGTTGCCAAACAGCAGGATTTCAATATCCGATTTAATCAGATTAAGCTTCCCGATGGTAAAATGGATGGGCCATTTATGAGGGAAATCACTTATGATGTACCCAGTTCTGGAGAGGTTTGGTTGATTATCGGTAAGAACAATATGGCGGATGGGAAAACCACAGGAAGTTTTTCTGTGAGTGTAGAATGATTTGGTATAATTTATGCAAATAGAAATGTAAAATTTAATCAAATGAAAAATATATTTTCGATAGCAATAGCCGCATCAGCTATAATGGTGAGTTGCGGAACGGTTCAGTCGGTGATTCAGAATACATTTCCTTACACGGCAAATGTTTTGATTTCTACCGGAGTTCCGGCAAATAAAGAAATTTCGTCAACAGCGACAGCAACTAACGTTCAGACATGGTTTGGAGGAAACAATAATGCGCAGATAAAAGATGTGAGAATTGCAGATGCAAAAGTATCAGTAGTTTCTCCGACAGGAGGAAATCTTAGCGCTTTAAAATCTGTTAAAATTTACATCTCGTCAAGCGGTAGCAGTGAAAAGCTTGTGGCCTCACGCAGCGATATCTCATCAACAGCTTCAAGTGTAAATTTAGATTTAAATGATGCGGGATTTTTAGATGAAATGGTGAAAAGTACAGGAGTGACTGTAAGAACAGTTTATGAACTGAAAAATCAGACTACATCTGATATGAATCTGAAAGTAGCATTGAATTTTAGCAGTGTACCTGTTAGATAATTAAATGGCAGTAATAAAAAAAGCTTTCTCAAATTTTGAGAAAGCTTTTTTGTTTTTATTAAAATTAAATTATTACTTACTTAACTTTGTAGATAGAAATTTCTGCAGATGAGTCAGATAATACTCCGGCAGCTAATCCACCAGAAATAACTCCAAATCTTACTCGGTCTCCCGCAGTGAATTGATAAATATGGCTGATCTGACCTTGTGTTAATGCAATATTCGCTAAAGATAGCCCACCAATAATTGGAAGTGTTGGTAATGCTAGCAAATTAAGACCTCCAAAATATCTGTAATCAATTTGTGTTGCTGTTGAAGGAAGTGCTCCTGTAGCTGTTTTTGTGATAATCAATCCAGGTCTGTTGGCTCCTAGAAGCTCTAGTCTTATACCTTGACCTGTTCGGTAGCTATAATTTACCTGATAAATACCTGTAGAAGGAATCGTGTAGTATGAATCTGTTGGAGTCGTTGTTATCTGTGCTGAAGCAATATCAACATTTGTGTCTGGGGCTACAGTTGCAGTTGGTAACGGTATTGTTTGAATATTACTACCAAGAAGGTTAATTCCCAGATTAAGTAATGACAAAGTTCCTGCTACTCTACCTGCATATGCGCCATCACCAGTACTTGTTGATGGGGTTATAGGTCCTTCAGGTAATACATTCCATAGACCTGTTCCAGGGCCAGTATTCGGCGCGGCTGCATCGTATACATAGAGACCTTTAGAAATAACAGCTATTGTTTTTGGTCCTGTGATGGTTGCGGGAGATGTTACATACACTATAGCGCCATTTTGTGCTGGTCCGTAAGCAGCTTCTTTCAATCTTAGTGAATCACCTGAAATTCTTGGTGGCAAAATACCATCTGCATACGTGAGCTCGGCTCTCTTTTGAACGTGTAAGGTAGATTTCGGATTATCAGTATTGATTCCAACTTGTGCATTGATGCTTAATCCAAACATAAGGAGAATAAGCATAGAGTAGTAATTTTTCATAATCGTTAATTTAGTTATGTCTTTTTTTTAAATTTAACCAAATTTAACGATTGTGCAAAGAAAAACTGATTATTATATTGATTATTTCTCATAATGTGAATTATGAAGCGTATAATTCAATTATTACTTTTTGTAACTAATGTGTGAAATACGACCGTAGTCATGTTTTTATGTGTTCAATTAACGAATGATTGAGCTAAATTTTCCCCAAAAAGTGCTGTGAATGTTAAATTTTGCTAATTGAATCCATAACAATAGTTACCGGTCCGTCATTTATTAATGAAACTTTCATGTCTGCGCCAAAGATTCCGCTTTCGATTTTCAAACCTGATTTTACGATTTCATCTTTAAAGTAGTCAAAAAGTGGGACTGCCTTTTCGGGCTTTGCAGCTTTGATAAATGAAGGGCGATTTCCTTTTTTGTAATCTGCAATTAGGGTAAACTGACTGATGCAGAGAATTTCTCCCGAAATATCTTTTACCGAAAGATTGAGTTTTTCATTTTCATCCCCAAAAATCCTGAGATGTAAAATTTTCTGAATCAACCAGTCGGCGTCAGTTTTTTCGTCTTGTTCGTCGATACCGATTAGTAACATAAGACCTTTGCTGATCTCCCCGACAGTAATTCCATTTACTTTTACACTGGCTTCAGAAACTCTTTGGATAACGGCTTTCATCTAATTGTATAATGTAAGGTTTTTTGTTGCTGCATCATAATTCCAGAAATATGTCTTTGGTGGAACTGATGAGATTGCTGTCGGTTGACCGGTAAGTAATATCCAGGTGGCATTGTCTTTTGGACAGACGATGCTTATATTGTCTTTTATTTCTAAAGTTGTATTGTTGTCAGGACAAAGATGTGGCGCGTTGCGGTCATACACTTTGAATGATGCAGGCGAATCTTGTGTTCTCACTACAATAAGTCCACGCGTTCCGGATTGCTGTTCATCGATGTAAACGGGTTGCCCTACGTAGTTTAAATTATTATAAGTTGCGAGGTTCAGATTGAGATTGGCACTTATCGGTGAGTTAGGAAAACAGCTTACTGTGTCTTGGTTGCTGCCACATGAGTTTATGTTTAATAAACTGAAAGTCAATAAGATGAAAAATGATATGGTTGAGAAAGTTTTTTTCATTTCAATATAAATTTTTATATATTTGTAAAACAATAACGATTAACACGCAAAAACATTGTCCGACAAATGTCGGATTATTTTTTTATACTAAAACTAAATTTAAAAAATTATGGCAAGCTATGTAACTAAGGAAGGATTAGAGAAAATGAAAGCCGAGCTTGAGCAATTGGAGAAGATAGAGAGACCAAAAATCACTCAACAGATTGCAGAGGCAAGAGATAAGGGGGATTTGTCTGAAAATGCAGAATACGATGCAGCCAAAGAAGCACAGGGAATGTTGGAAATGAGAATTTCTAAACTAAAAGATATTGTTACGACTTCTAAAGTGATTGATGAAACTCAGCTTGATACTTCAAAAGTTTCTATTTTAACGACAGTAAGGTTGATGAATAATGATACTAAAAAGGAACAGGTTTTTAAATTGGTACCAGACAACGAGAGTGATCTGAAAACCGGTAAAATATCTGTAAATACACCTATTGCAAAAGGTTTACTGGGAAAAGTAATCGGCGAGACAGCAGAAATCGTGTTGCCAAACGGAAATAAATTATCTTTCGAAGTATTGGAAATCACACTTGATTAAAAACTCAAAATTTATAATTCTTATTTAAAATGAGCTCAATATTTACAAAAATCATTAATGACGAAATTACTGCATATAAAATAGCAGAAAATGATGATTTTGTTGCTTTTTTAGATGCAATGCCACTTGTGAAAGGCCATACTTTGGTTGTTCCAAAAAAAGAAGTCGATTTGATTTTTGATTTGGATAGTGAAGAGTATAAAAACCTTTGGAGTTTTGCCCAAACAGTGGCGAAAAAAGTGAAAAATGCAATTCCTTGCATAAGAGTAGGGGTTGCCGTGGTGGGGCTTGAAGTTCCGCATGCTCATATCCATCTGATTCCTCTTAATAAGATAGAGGATATGAACTTTAAAAACGAGCGGCTTAAATTGTCTGTAGAAGAATATACAGAAATTCAAAAGTCAATAATTAATTCTTAACAAAACAGGAGAAAAATCGTAAAAAAGAAATTTTTTACGATTTTCTTTAATTATATTTAAAATAAAATGAATGCAAACCTATGTTCTTTCTGTGGCAAGAAAAGAAATGAAGTGCAAATGTTGATCTCGGGACAGAACGGATTTATATGCGAAAACTGCATCGAGCAGGCACATTCTATCGTAAAAGATACGGTTTCTCCTACAGGATATTCTCCTGCAGAAACTATCGAAGAACTTAAGAAACCAAAACAAATAAAAGAATTTCTTGATCAGTATGTGATTGGTCAGGATCAGGCTAAAAAGCAGTTGTCAATTGCTGTTTACAATCATTATAAAAGACTGCTTCACGCTAAAGACGAAAACAGAGAGGTCGAATTGGAGAAGTCAAATATCATCATGATTGGTGAGACTGGTACAGGTAAAACTTTATTGGCGAAAACGATTGCTAAAGAACTCAATGTTCCTTTCTGCATTGTTGATGCAACCATTTTGACAGAAGCAGGATATGTAGGTGAAGATGTTGAAAGTATTCTTTCACGACTTCTGATGGTAGCAGATTACGACGTAGAAAAAGCAGAAAAAGGAATTGTTTTTATTGATGAAATAGATAAGATTGCTAGAAAATCTGATAACCCAAGCATTACAAGAGATGTATCAGGGGAAGGAGTGCAGCAAGGTTTGCTGAAACTTTTAGAAGGAAGCATTGTAAATGTCCCACCTCAAGGAGGAAGAAAACACCCTGACCAGAAATATATTCAGGTGAATACACAAAACATTCTTTTCATCGCAGGTGGCGCTTTTGATGGAATCAAGGAAATCATTGAAAGAAGAATGAACAAGCAGGCAATTGGTTTTAGCTCGGAAAAAATCAATAAAGTGGGAGAAGATGATTATGTGTTGACAAATATTAATGCAATTGATCTTCGTACTTTTGGATTGATTCCTGAGCTTCTCGGAAGGTTTCCAATCATTACTTATTTAGAGAAATTGACGAAAGAAACAATGGTGAGAATCATGACGGAACCTAAAAACTCAATAACGAATCAATTTGTAGAACTTTTCAAGATGGATGGTACTAAATTGATCTTCACCGAGAGTGCAATTGAGAAAATTGTAGACGAAACAATGGAAAAAGGATTGGGTGCAAGAGGGCTAAGAGGAACTACTGAAAAAGTATTAGAAGACTACATGTTCTCAATTGGTGAAGATGAGGAAATCATATTAAAAGACGATAATATTTTGATTACTAAATAAGTTTAATGTTTTTTTTTGAAAAAAAATTATATCTTTGTAAGTGACGGTTGTATTAATACAAAAAATAATATACAATGAAAAAAAATTTATTAGCTGTTGGACTTTTAGCTATTGTTGGTTCTGTTCAGGCGCAGACCGTTCTACTTCATGTAGATGACACAGCTAAAATGTACGTAAGTGAAGGTACCTTAGTCTATAATGGTGGAGGTATGCAGTCAAGAGGAAATGGAGTGATTGATCTTCATGGAAATATGATGGTAGTAGGAAATAATTCTACTGACGTCGTAAGAACACTTGCTACTGCTGGAACTCCTAATCCCACGAATGTAATTGTAAGATTAAACCAAGTCGCTACACCTGTTACCTCTACGTATGGTCAGCTGTACATTACAGGTATTCCACAGAACAATATTACAGGATCTGTAGATAAAGAGTATGCTGTTACTAAACATGGTGTATATCAGCAGATCGGAATGCCGTTTAATGGTAAAACATTTGCTAGTCTGAGTACAGAAATGGGTGGTAGTTTGACCGAAAACAGATGGAGTAACAGAGAAGTTCTGAAATGGAGTAATACTAATCTGAGATGGGATGGTTCAATTATCCCTACTTCTCCCATTACGAGTGCAACAACTCCTGGCATTACAGTGAATTTAAATACGCCAACTGTTCCTACGGACAGAACTGCATATTATGCAGTAGGAACTGGCTTAGGTATGAACCCAGAACTCTTACATACATTAAAAGGTGCACCATTTGCTGATGGTCTATCAAATGGAGGTAGAGTGAGTTTAAATCCTAACTTGGTAACAGTTAATTTCGGTACTTTAGGAAATAATCTTAATATTTATCAGGAGAAATATAATACCTATATTTTTGATACATTCGATAACACTACACCGTGGAGTACATCTACTACGTTTGGTAAATATACATATCAGTTCTCAAACCCTTACTTAACAAATTTAGATTTATCGTTTATAGGATGGGTTGAGCCCGGTGCAACTACTGATAATAATGCATTGACAAATATTTGGGGTATCGTTGCAAATCCTGAAAGTGTTGTTTATAATCCAACTGCAGGAACTGGATCAGGTTATGCATCGACTCAAGTTGTGAATTTTGACCCTGTTTCCCATAAACCATTAGGAAATTTTAATACTTTAATTATAAATCCATTAAGTACCTTTAAGATAAAACTTAGAGACAATACTGCCCAAACAATGGATTTTGATAATTTGAGAAGATTCAGCAATACTCCAAGGGCTGAGGGAACATCCTATGGTGTAACTGCGGCAAAGAATGCAAGCGCAATTAAGCAATTAGGTGTGTTGGCTTTAGATGCCAACGGAAATCAAATAGGTGAAACATACTATGTGGTAGCTCCTCATTTTGGTACAGGGAACTTTGCAAATCCAAGTTTAAGTTCAGTTCAGGCGATGACTAATAATTCGTCAATCATTCAAACTTTTGAGGAAACTGCTGCAGGAGGAATTGATCAGAATTATGCTTCTACTTACAGATTATACATCAATGAGGCTAATGAAACAAATTATCTGGGTAAAAGAATAGATATGAATGTATTTGGTTCGAATGTAGCATCTCTGAAATTTGAGATTAGAGACGATACCAACCTCATTCCTACTGGAACACATATGCTTTCTGGTGGAACCGGATTTTACTATACGATAGGAACCGGACAAGCTGTTCAAGCGACACAAGGAGCGGTTATCCCTGTAAACAGTTCTAATTTTGGTTTATACTATGGAACTCCACAGAATGTTGTTCTGAATACTAATGAAGTTAAACCAGCATCTAGAACTTTAGTAACATTTAATCCTAATATTAATAATTATATAGTAAGATTTGATCCAGAATGGAAATCTGCTTCTGTAGAAGTTTTCGATACAAGTGGTAAGCTTGTAATTTCAGGAAAGTCTATCAAAACAGATTCAGATTTCGTAATTAGATTAGACTCAGGGATTAAAGCTGGATATGTTGTGAGAGTTGTAGGAAACGACGGAACAATAGTTAATACTAAAATACTAATTAAATAACCTCGAAAAATGATGAGATTTCTTATAAAAAAAGTACTATTTACTCTATTTTTAGTATTTTTCAGTGTAGCAAATGCCCAATCAAATGGTCCGGGAGCTCCTTGTTTTAATTGTAATCCAACCTCACCAATTGATATGTATGTCTATGTTTTAGGTATAATCGGGATAGTTTTTATTTTGTATTTTGCCAAGAAATACAAAGCAAAAAAAATATAAAAATTTTATTAAAATATTTTAAACTCTCTGATTAGTCAGGGAGTTTTTTTATTTTTACATAATGAAAAAGATATTTATATTATCGGGAATGTTATTGGCATTTTCTCTGCAAGCACAGTTTTCTGTAAGTATTCAGACACCGGCAGATTTTAAGGAGCAGGAAGCTATTTTATACACTCTCAGTGGTTCGAAAGATATTATTGTTACTAAAGAACAAAATAAGAACAATTCATGGGCTTTTAAATATCCAAAAAACTATTCGGGGATGATGAAGGTTTATTTTCCGAATACCAATAACAGTATCAGCTTTATTTCTGAAAATAAAAATGTGAATATTAAATTGGAAACTCAAGGAAATAAAGTCACAAATGTTATCTACTTGGATGAAGCTAATGAACTCATGAATAACATTCAGGAGTATTCTCAAAAAAAAGAACTTATTTTACCAGCTTTAGCTCAAATTAAAGAATACTATAAGGATAATACAGAGTTTGGAAAGGCTCTCATTACAGAGATGGGGAAGCTGTCAGGAAATAGTACAATAGACCAAGCTAAACATCCTTTTGTCGCTTATTACAACACCAATTATACTAAATTTCTTTCAAATGATGCTGCAAAAAAAGTAAGTCAGGATCAAGTTGTAGATTTTTTTGATAAATCAAATGATATGCTGGAATCATCTTCACTGGTAAGACCTATTTTAGTGGCTTATCTTAACAATGGAGGTAATACTAATGTTGCGCAGTCTGTAGATAAATTATTAGATAGGCTTAAGGTAGAAACTCCTCGTGGCCAAACTGTTTTGTCTGAATTAATAGATATTTTTGATGTCTATGAAATGACCGAGTTTAAGAATAAGTATTTATCGCTTGCAAAAAATCTTAAATGTACCATTACTGATCGTCTGGCTTCTACCCTGAAATCAAATGCGAATGTAGAAATTGGCGCTGTATTTCCAAGCTATAAATTTCAATCGGCCGTTAATACAACTGCTAAATCTATAGCAGACGTAAAAGCAGAAAAGAAAGTGATTGTTTTTTGGTCTTCTACATGCTCACATTGCGAAACTGAGCTTCCAAAACTTTTGGAAAAATACAATGAGCTTAAAGCTAAAAATATTCAGGTTATCGCACTGTCTCTAGATTCTGACAAAGATTCTTATACCAAGAAAATTGCAGCTTTCCCATGGATCAACGATTCTGAATTGAGAGGATGGAACAGTTCATATACCGAAACTTATAATGTACATGCCACCCCTAGCTATTTTATTTTGGATGCTAACAACAAGATTATCAGTAAGCCAGACCATGTAGGTGATGTTTTGACATATTTAAATGCAAAATAATTTTGGTAAAAGTCAAATATTTTATATATTTGCACCACCAAAACGGCGAGGTAGCTCAGTTGGTTAGAGCGCAGGATTCATAACCCTGAGGTCACGGGTTCAATTCCCGTCTTCGCTACAATAAAACCCCTATTTTATAGGGGTTTGTTTTTTTTAATGAGTATAGTTAATTACTCTCTTTCTAAAATTAGAAAATTTTAAATCTAAGAGAAACAGACATTACAAACTTCTCTCATCAGGTTCTAAAAAGTTTGTCCATGGTTGACTGTGAATTTCGGTTTAATTTTTTTTCTGATCAATACAAAACTTTACACTATTCAAAAAATCTGATATGATCTAAAGAATGAATTTGAAAGACTATTTTCTCTGTTTTCTTTTTACAGATACATTTGGGATGCTCAATTAGAATATTGAGACTTTTTTGAGTGGTTTATTATGCCAGATATACTCAATAACAAATTGTTTACACTCTAATAAATGGATTTTCAAAAAAAGCAAAATCGATTCTTATTTTTGAAATTTAAACATTGAATGCAATACTTCTTTAAAGGTTTTATCTAGTAAGAAATTTCAATTAAATTTGGTGTTTTTTCAAATATGAAAATGGCCTTCAATTAGTAAATCAGTCGAATACGATCATACCGATAGAAAACTTAAAAAGTTATAATTTTTCTTAAAATTAAATAAATGTAGATACTGAAGTTTTGAAATAACAAATATTATTGTACTTTTACAGAGCCTTGAATGAGGGAACAAGTCAAGGTAATAAATTTTTTTTCATCATTTGTGTTTTTAGAATCGTATCGCCTGATACGATTCTTTTTTTTTACTTCTCGTATCTCACTAAAAGATCAATGAAATAAGAATAGGTAACAGAGCCTTCCTGCTGGTTGCTCTTTAAAAAAAGATTATTTGTAAACCCAAAAAACTCATTAAGCCATCCTTGATGCTGAAAAACAAATTGCTTTTCGTACGCTCGGTCCCGTTTCATACCAGCAGAATAATTTTTAATAATATATTCAACAAATTTTTCATCGTCGTAAACGATTGAGTTCAACAGACTTTTTAAAGTAAAATATTGCGTGCTGTATCTGAGTTCAGAATTTGATGAATTGACCCCAATTAAATATCCAATAAAATTAGCTTCCTGTTCGCGGGCAAAACCTAGCTGATGTGCGCTTTCATGAGCCAAAGTAAAAGGCAAATATGAAGATGGTAATTCGGGGTTATATTGAGCTTCTGCGGTGAAAGGATTGTAGTACCCCAAAATGCCTGTAAAACTCATGATATTTTTAAATATACTAGGTTTAAATGAATTGATCTGCTCTGCTTTTTTATCTGAGATAAATGTCGGCAGTTTTGTCTGACGATTCAAAATTTCCGACTGAATATTCTTGATGTCTGAAACAACGAAAACCCCTTGTTGATTTTCTTTTACAATCATTCTTGTCTGCTTGCATTTTTCCAAGTATTTTAAAGCTAAGTTTTTTCTCTTTTCTAGGGTGATTTCAGTCTCTGGAAGTTTTGTAATAATAGGCTTCTGGAAATAAAGCATTCCCCAAAAAATCTGATAGGTAAAGTAGAGAATATTTGCTAATATTAAAATCTTTAAAAAAGAGGCACTTCTTGTTTCTTTCCTAAACCACCTAGTGATAAAATAAAAAAGTGAAATTCCCAATAGAATGTACAATAGATCTCCAAACGAAAAAGGAACTCGTGAGAAAAGTATCTGATGAATCTTTCTCTGAACCTCGAAAAAACTTTCAAACGCAGAAATCATTATTCTCAGTTTTGAGAAAATATAGAACAAAAGAATTTGGACAACTAAAATAGCTGCCCAAAATCTCTTTTTTTGATATATTTTTAATTGATTAATGTGCACCTTCAGATTCTAAAACGTCAACATTAATTCCCTGATTACTCAAAGCTTTTCTTGCCATATAAGCAAAAACCGTAATATAAGCGAAACATAATACTGGTATGATATACGAGCTGTGAATTCCAATAATATCAGATAATTTACCTTGAAGCGGTGGAATAATTCCTCCACCCAAAATCATCATTACTAAAAATGCTGAACCTTGAGCAGTATATTTTCCTAATCCTGTAATTGCCAAAGTAAAAATCGAAGGCCACATGATACTACAAGCCAAACCTCCTGAAAGGAATGCGTAAATCGCAATGTTTCCTGTGGTTAGAAGACCTACAATCATTGCAGTTACTCCGAATAATCCAAAGATAATTAAAGTTAATGCCGGCTTGTTTTTACTAGCTAAGAACAAAATCACTTGAATTACGATGCAGATTGCATAATAATATAAATGTGACATGTCTTTCTGCGCAATCATATTAATTCCAATAATTACAAAGAATGCAATGAACGGAACAATAATCGTCGCAATCATCTGCTGCTGTTTGTTAAGGTTGAAAACACTGATGGCGCCTGTCCATCTCCCGATCATCAAACTTCCCCAATACATAGAAATATAAGGTGCCAAATCTGAAGACTGATGTCCTCCAAATTCGGGTAGACTTAAAAGTTCACCCAAATTACTTCCAATGGCTACTTCAACCCCGACATAAGCTAAGATCGCAAGCATCCCCAAAACAAGTTGTGGATATTTCATAGCTCCCCAGCCTTCCGGATTTTTCTTAGAACTTGTATTGGCGTAAACCAAACATAAAACCACCGCAAGTAAGGCACCACCTAAATAGTACATTCTTGTTTTTTCCAATGGGTGTTTTACTTCTTGTAACTCTACTTTTTTAGTATCTATGTTTTTTTGAATTGTTTCGATTGTAGCTGCATCAGTTTCTGCTTTTTTACTGTTGTCTAAAGTCGCTAACTCAGTGTTTATAACCTCGATCTTCTTCGCAGCATCAGAATTATAACTCGCAAACACAGGAATGAAACAAAGGATGACCAAGACAGTCATTGCAATCAAATTCTTTCTAGCCTTACCTGCTTTCTCCATTGGCTCTGTAGAAATTCCTGCTGGCAACTTTTTAGAAAAATGAAAAATTCCGGCAGCAATTAAAAATAATGCTCCGACTGCTGTGTATAGTAAAATAACTTTATCTAAAGCTAAATGCTTAATCTGGTCATCATCCACTGTAGCTGTTGTTCCGAAAAGAGCAAGACCTACGATAATTGGACCGATGGAAGTACCAAAAGAGTTGACACCTCCAGCCAGATTCTGTCGGCTAGTTCCTGTTTTAGGATCACCTAAAAGTACGGCGAAAGGGTTAGCAGCAGTCTGCTGAATAGAAAAACCTAATGCTACGACAAATAAACCGATCAACATTCCGTAATATACATTGCTTTTTACCGCAATAATCATGATGGCAGCACCAATGGCCGAGAGCAGAAGCCCATATACAATACTTTTTTTGTAACCCCATTTTCCAATAATGTCAATACCTTTTATAGTACTCGCAATAAAAAGGAATAATGCACCGAGAAAATAGGCTGTATAAAATGCGAAATCGATCAGCTGTGACTGAAACTGGTCGAGTGAAAAATAGTTTTTACAGAACGGAATGAAAATACTGTTCCCTGCCGCAATGAATCCCCAGAAAAAAAACACCAGTATAAGTGTATAGAGTGCGGGGTAATTAGTTGGTTGAGTTGTTTTAGACATATTTGTTTTTAAAAAATCTTAACAACAAATATAATTTTTTTCTTTGATTAACTGCGCTGTGTTAACGTTTTTTTTATTGTCTCAAATGAAGACAATTTTAAATCTTTCGGAAAATCTGTTGGTTCAAGGATATCGTTGAAGTAAACCTTTACTTTTCCAGGGAAACCTTTAGAATGATCAAACGGAAACATTTCTTTCAAGCCTATGAAAGTAAATATTGCGATTGGCGAATGATGCTTAGAAGATAAAGTAAATGCGCCGTCTTTAAATTGATCGAGAACAATAGAAGTGTCATCGGGAACACCACCTTCAGGGAAGAGTACAATACTGTTGCCTTCTTCCATTTTTTCTGCGCATCTGCGGTAAACATCAGCGCGGCTCCGGGGGCTGCTTCTATCAACCATCACGCAGATTCTTTTATAAATAGTTCCGAAAATTGGAATTTTCACCAGTTCTTTTTTTCCAACGTAGCAAAGCGGATGATTTGGAAACAAAATGCATGGAAGCATGATGTCCATGATGGAAGTGTGATTGGAAATAACAACGTACTGTGTGTTTTTATCGATTTTTTTATCGGTCAAATTGATGAGTTCGTATCTCATACCCATTCCGTAGAAAACTCCATAGCACCAGATTCTGATGAAAATATAAGCGTATTTATATGTTTTTTTATTAAGAGAAAACAGATATACAGGTAAACCTAATAGGATTGTTAGCAAAAATGCCAAAACCACTAACCAAAATCTCCAGAGATAATTTAAAATCTTTACCACAAATCAACCGTTAAAAATTACTTTTTTCTTCACCGAATAATTCAGAACAGAAACCAACAGAATAGCTGCTATTTTACTGATCATTTCCGGACTCAAGGTATAAAAAATTAAATCAATATTGTCTTTAAATATAAAACTGTAGAATATCTGGAAGAAAAATAAACTTAATAGTGTAGAAAAAAAAGAAACGCCCATAAAATAAACGAACTCTCTTTTTTTAGAATGCTTCCCTCTTTCGAAAACAAACCAGATACTGAGGAAATAATTGGTTAAAATTCCCCAACTCGTCGAGAAAATGTTACTGAACGGGAAATGTACACCATGAAAATTCTGTTCCTGAGAAAAAATCTGGGGAAGATAAGAGCTGAAAATCTTAAAACTCCCAATTTCTACCACGGCACTCAGTCCGCCGGCGATGATGAAAAACAGGACTTGTTTGTGGCGTAGTAATAGTTCTCTCATGTATTTTAGTAATGTGCAAATTTATAACTATATGTTAAACAGTGAAAAAAGTTGTTAATTTTTTTTTTCGTGTAAAAATAATTTCTAAATTTAATTTTCAGAAAGAAGCATTATATACCTGATACTAAATTCATTTTCAACTCATTCTGTTGAGGGTTTTTCTATCTTGTACTAATTGATTGAGACAGGTTGCTCAAATTTTACACATTAAAATAATCAAACTATTTGTATGAAATCTCAAAACAAATACAGGAAATTTCAGCTTCAGCAAAAAAATATTGAAGCTTTAGAAAAAGAAAATACACGTTTCAAAAGAGTGTTTTCAGAGTACGAAAATATGTCAGACGAACTTTGGAATCTGGAAAATCAAGAGGGAGAACCTATTCCTGACGACTTTATCAATGCTATGGTGATGCAGACTTCCTATCTGGAAAAAGAGATAGAAGACTGGCTTATACAGTTTAACCAAAATAAATCTGAAATCAAAAGCTGAGCTTAATCATTACAAGGGTTTCTCTATCTGTTTTTAAAGGCTATTTAAAGATAAATTCATAATTTAGCACTCTTAAAATAAGAATTATGATTGCTATTGTTGATAGTGGTTCTACAAAATCAGACTGGGTAATTTTAGATGAATTCAAAAATGTTTTCCTAAAAACCGAAACCATTGGTTTTAATCCCAATTTTATCAGCAGAGAACTGATCGTTCCCGAAATTGAAAAAAATACAAGCTTAACGTCTGTAAAAAATTCAATTACCAAGATTTATTTCTATGGATCAGGTTGTGGCGTGAAGCAAAACTGCGATACCGTAGAACAGGAGGTGGGGAGAGTTTTTATTAATGCTAAAATTACTGTGCGAGAAGATTTGGCCGCAGCCGCTTATGCCGCATACAATGGTAAACCTGCAATCGTTTGCATCATGGGCACAGGTTCGAACTCGTGCTATTTCGACGGGGAAAATTTAAAGATAAAACTTCCATCACTGGGTATTCTCATTGGTGATGAGGGAAGCGGAAGTGCTATTGGAAAACAATTGGTACGCAGATTCTTTATGCAAAAATTACCTCAGGATCTTCATGCTGAATTTGAAGAGACCTATCATTTGACGGTTGAAGAGGCATTGAAAAATATGTATCACAGTACTAGACCCAACGCTTTTCTGGCAGATTTTAATAAATTTGTGGTAGAGAGAAAAGATCATCCTTATTTTATCCAAATGGTTTCTGAAGAAATGAAAAATTTCTTCGAATACCAGGTGCTTCCCTACGAAGAATCTAAAGAATCCGAGATTAATTTTATCGGATCGATTGCTTATTATTACGAAAATATTCTACGTTCTGTAGCTTCAGAACTTCAATTGAATGTGGGACAAGTTGTACAAAAACCGATCGAAAGTTTAGTCAACTACCATATTAAATATATACTATAAAAAACAGAAAATTCTATGTCGAATAAAACTCAACGCGACGAAAAAAATTTCAATCAGGCCGCGCTAGATTATCATAAAGCAGAACCCAAAGGAAAAATAGAAGTTATACCATCTAAGCCTCACTCTTCACAGAGAGATTTGTCTTTGGCGTATTCTCCGGGAGTTGCTGTACCGTGTATGGAAATTCATCATCATCCTGAAACCGTTTATGATTATACAGGAAAAGGGAATTTGGTTGCAGTAATCTCAAACGGAACAGCGGTTCTTGGTTTGGGTGATATTGGTGCCGAAGCTTCAAAGCCTGTAATGGAAGGTAAGGGGCTTCTGTTTAAAATTTTTGCAGACATCAATGTTTTTGATATAGAAATCGACGAAAAAGATCCAGATAAATTTATTCAGATTGTAAAAGGTATCGCTCCAACGTTCGGAGGAATCAACCTTGAAGACATCAAAGCTCCGGAAGCTTTTTATATCGAACAGAGACTAAAAGAGGAATTGGATATTCCATTAATGCACGATGATCAGCACGGAACTGCAATTATTTCTGCAGCAGCATTGATCAATGCACTTCAGATCGCCAACAAAAATATTGAAGAAGTAAAAATGGTGGTTAATGGAGCAGGAGCGGCAGCTGTTGCTTGTACCAATCTGTACATTTCTTTAGGTTTAAAGAGAGAGAATGTATTGATGTGCGATAGTAAAGGAGTCATTAATCATAAAAGGGAAAACCTTACTCCGGAAAAAATAGATTTTATTGCTCAGACAGATATCGATACATTAGAAGATGCTGTAAAAGGTTCAGATGTTTTCATTGGTTTGTCTAAAGGAAATGTAATGA
The DNA here is from genome assembly GCF_001507335.1 of Chryseobacterium sp. JAH. Classification (GTDB taxonomy): domain Bacteria; phylum Bacteroidota; class Bacteroidia; order Flavobacteriales; family Weeksellaceae; genus Chryseobacterium. The sequence goes on from NZ_LMAH01000008.1 coordinate 147,342, forward strand.
CACCTGAAATGTTGAGCAGTATGAGCGAAAATCCTATTGTCTTTGCATTATCAAATCCTGATCCTGAGATCGCTTACGATCTGGCACTTGCTACGAGAAAAGATGTGATCATGGCGACAGGAAGAAGTGATTATCCTAACCAAGTAAATAATGTTCTAGGTTTTCCTTATATTTTCCGTGGTGCTTTAGATGTTCAGGCAAAAGGAATTAATGAAGAAATGAAATTGGCAGCCGTTCATGCTATTGCTAATTTAGCAAAAGAACCAGTGCCTGAAGCGGTAATTTTGGCTTACAATGTTCAGAATTTACAGTTTGGAAGAGAATATTTTATTCCGAAACCATTTGACAACAGATTAATTACCAAAGTGTCAAGTGCGGTGGCAAAAGCAGCAATTGACAGTGGAGTTGCAAGAAAGACCATAGCAGATTTCGACGAATACGAAACTCAGCTTCTCGACAGAATGGGAAGAGATGAGAAATTGGTGAGAATGATGCAAAACCGTGCAAAAGCAAATCCAAAGAGAATTACTTTGGGTAATGCTGAAGAATATAATGTTTTGAAAGCTGCACAAATTCTTTATGAAGAAGGAATTGCTTACCCAAGCCTATTGGGAGATAAAAAATACGTCAAAGAACAGATGGAGCGTTTCGGAATCACTCTTGATGTGCCGATTATCGATCCTAGTGATGATGACCAAAAAGAAAACAGAAAAAAATATAGAGAAACACTTTGGAAACTTCGTCAGAGAAAAGGGATGAATGAGTACAAAGCGAAAAGATACGTTCGCCAAAGAGATTATTTTGGTCCTTTAATGTTAAAGCACGGTGATACAGACGGTTTGATTGTTGGTTTTTCTAAAAATTATGTCTCCACTTTAAGGCCTGTTTTAGAAGTGATTGAAAAAGAAAAAGGTGTTGAAAAAGTGGCGGCTATGATGATGATCTTGTCAGAAAAGAAACCAATTTTCTTCGCAGATACTTCGATCAATCAAAATCCTACCGCTGAAGATTTGGTGAATATTGCTAAAATGGCAGAACACACAGTGAAATCTTTTGCAATCGAACCAAGAATTGCAATGCTTGGTTTTGAAAACTTTTCAGCGATTTCTGATACGTCGAAAAAAGTGGCAAAAGCGGTAAGTATTCTCCACGAGAAATTCCCGAAAATGATTGTTGATGGAGAAATTCAACCTGATTTTGCGATGAATGCAGATCATTTGAGTGATTACCCATTCTCAAAATTAGGAACAACTCCGGCAAACACATTCATTTTCCCGAATCTTGAATCTGCCAATTTATCCTACAAAATAATCAGAGGGATGAAGGTTGCACAGGTGATTGGTCCAATTTTGATGGGACTGAAACAGCCCGTTCACGTTTTACAGATGCGTTCAAGCGTTGATGAGATTGTTAATTTGGCAACGGTTGCCGTTTTGGATGCGCAGAGAAGAGAAGTGAAAAGTAAAAAGTAAAAAATTACGAAGGAACGACTTGGTAAAGGGTAGGATGAAATCTTATCAAAAAAAAATTTATACGATGCGGGCAGAATTCTAAAAATTCTGCCCGCATTTATTTTCATGGCGGATTTGCGATTTTAGTCAAATCCATTTTTGGAGTTTTTTGTTTTTTTAGTTAAATCATTGTCTTTGCAATGACAAAAAAAGTTAAATATCATTCTTGTGTTAAATGAATTTATTACTTAGTTTAAATTACTATATTTGGAAGTTATAAAAATTAATGATGATATTTTCTTTACAAGGAATTGTTCAGGAGCTTACACCGACTTATGTGGTAGTCAATGTCAATGGCATTGGGTATTATGTGGGCATCAGTTTAATGACTTCGCAAACCCTGACTTTGAATCAGGAGACCATGCTCTTTATCCAACAAATTATACGTGAAGACGCACATCTGCTGTTCGGTTTTAATACCCGTTCCGAAAAAGAAATGTTTAATCTCTTAATAAGTGTTAACGGTGTTGGAGCTGTATCAGCATTAATTTTACTGTCAACTTTAAGTCTTTCTGAGATTGCTACCGCTATACTTTCCAAAAACAGTGCCGTTATTCAGAAAGCAAAAGGTTTGGGAACAAAAACAGCGGAAAGAATCATTGTTGATTTGAAAGATAAGGTGCAGAAATTCGGCAGTATAGAAGAAAATAATTCTGTGCTGGCAAATAATAAAAGCAAGGATGAAGCGTTATCTGCATTAGAAGTTTTAGGAATTTCTAAGAGAATGAGTGAGAAGATTGCAGATCGTATCATTAAACAGGATCCGGAGATTTCTGTTGAAGAATTGGTAAAACAAATATTAAAAAATATTTAACTTTTGGTGAAAAATAATAGGTTTCTCAAGATATGTTCGCTCCTGTCATTTTTATTTTTATCGATAAATGTATTTGGACAGGTAAATCCTGAAGCGTTTTCAATAAAAAGGGATTATAAAGTTACTGATCCTACTTATTACGAAGGCTACTACGATATCAAAACCGGGATGTACTATGTATATCCTAAAATAGGCAATACGGTAGTTGGTCAGCCGACCGCAATGTCTCCGGAAGATTATAAAGAATTCATGGAGGCTCAGCAAGCGAGATTGTATTACAAAGACAAATCTGAAAGGTATAGTTTACTTTACAGAAAAGATACGTCTGAAGCGCAGAGAAAAGGTTTGATTCCTTCACTTACCATCAATAACAGACTTTTTGAGAGCATTTTCGGAAGCAATAAAATTGAAATTATTCCTTCAGGATATGCCTCTTTTGATTTTGCAGGTTTGTATCAGAAAATTGATAACCCATTAATTTTACCTCAAAACAGAACCAGTTTCACTTTTGATATCGACCAGAGAATTCAGCTTGGTTTAATTGGAAAAGTTGGTGAAAACCTTCAGTTAAAAGCCAATTACGATACACAAAGCGGTTTCGCATTCGAGAATAGAATGAATTTGGTTTGGCAGGCAAAAGGTACTTGGAAAGATCTTCAGACAAAAGGTTTGGGGGATGTGAACAAGCCAAGCGCAGGAGGTGAAGACAAGATTATCAAAAGAGTTGAATTTGGTAATGTAAATATGCCGCTTTCAACAAGTTTAATCCGTGGTTCGGAATCACTTTTCGGGGTGAAAACCGAATTTCAATTGGGAAAAACTTTCGGAACGGTTGTCCTTTCTCAACAGCAGGGTGAAGCCAGAAATATCGTTGTACAGGGCGGTGGCGTAATGAATACTTTCAAAGTAAACGCAATTGACTATGAAGACAATCAGCATTATTTTATAGGCCATTATTTTCTTAATAATTATGATAATGCATTGCTGAATTATCCTCAGATTAATTCAAAAATCAACATCAGCAGAATGGAGGTGTGGGTTTTAGATCAGGGAAATTCAAATTTGGCATATCAAAAAAGCATCGTAGGTGTGCGAGATTTGGGAGACGGCGCCTCTGGCCTACCGGATAACTCGCAAAATGGTATCTATTCTGCCGTTACAGGTTTGGGCGCAGGCTTGCGGGATGTGAATTCTGCCTATAATACAATTGTGGGGCAGGTTCTTCCTAATGCTGCAGGTGGTACAGAAGCATATGCAGACGGAGAACAGTTTATCTTCAACAGAAAGGCAAGAAGACTTACCAGCACTGAGTTTACCTTTCATCCACAGTTAGGGTATATTTCATTAAATCAGAGATTAAATGAGAATCAGCTTTTGGCAGTTTCTTATTCTTATACCGTCAATGGAACCAACCAAGTCTATAAAGTTGGAGAGTTTTCTGAGGAAAGTCCGGTTTTGGTGACTAAGGTTCTGAAACCAAATACCAATGTAAAAACAACATCACCAATGTGGAAATTGATGATGAAAAATATTTATGCATTGGATGCCGGCCAAGTTGATCAGGATGGTTTTATTTTAAATATTTATTACAGAGATGCAAAAACAGGTGGTAAAGTAAACTACCTTCCAAATACACCGGTTCAGAATACCAATTTATTGAAATTATTAAACTGGGATCGTCTGAATGTAAACGGTGATTTACAAAACAATGGAGGTACCTTAGGTGATGGAGTTTTCGATTTTGTCAATGGAATCACCATTCGCCCGGAATTAGGCAAACTAATTTATACCAAAGTGGAGCCTTTCGGAAGTTACATGGCAGGTTTAGTAGGTAATGACCCTCAATATGTCTTTACAGATTTATATACTCAGCAGAAGCAGGTGGCAACATCCAGCAATTTGGCCCAACGATATACGATGGAAGGTCGTTACAAAGGATCGCAAGGTCAGGGGATTTCTTTAGGTGCGGTGAATGTTCCTCAGGGTTCCGTAAAAGTTGCGGCAAATGGAGTACAGCTGACAGAAGGTGTCGACTATACCGTAGATTATATGCTGGGAACGGTAACTATTATTAATGAAAACGTAAAACAGTCCGGACAGGCAATTAATATCTCATTAGAGAATCAGCTAACTTTTAATACCCAGAGAAAAAGATTTTTAGGTTTAAATCTTGAAAGAAGAGTTAGCGACAACTTTATTTTTGGGGGAACAGTGATTAATTATTCTGAATCTCCGTTGACCCAAAAAGTAAACTACGGTCAGGAAGCTGTTAACAACACCATGGCGGGCATCAATATGATGTACAACAATCAGCTGCCTTTCTTGACAAGATTAACGGATAAAATTCCTGGGATCAATACGGAAGCACCATCCAATTTAAATTTCAAAATGGAAGGAGCTTATTTACTTCCGGGAATCAATAAAGGAACAAACGATCAGTCGTACATTGATGATTTTGAACAGACTACTTCAAAAATTTCATTAAAAGAACCTGCAGCATGGAGTTTAGCATCAAAACCTGAAAAAAACCAGACGAATCCTATTTTTGCGGGAGCAGGAGCCAACGATAATGTAACCAACGGTTACGGTAGAGGTTTGTTGTCATGGTACAATATTGACCCTAGATTCTGGGGAGTAGGAGGAAAAGCTCCGGCAGGAATTACTGCACAGTCGGTTTCCAACCATGCCTCAAGAAGAGTTCAGCTTTCGGAGATTTTTAATAACAGAGATTTTGTGGCAGGTGAACAGACGTTTACCAACACTTTTGATATTTCTTATTATCCGACAGAGAAAGGACCTTATAATGTGAATCCTAATGCAGAAACACCACTTCAAAGATGGGCAGGAATTATGAGACCGATTCAGGTTTCCAATTTTGTCAATTCAAATATTGAGTATGTAGAATTCTGGATGATGGATCCCTATGCTGACGGAAACAATTTAGGAACAAACCCTAAACTTTTACTTCAGTTAGGAAACGTAAGTGAAGATATTTTGAAAGATGGAATGATGCAGTATGAAAACGGATTGCCAACACCGGCACAAACTTCATCTACATCTAGTTCAAACTGGGGAACTCAGCCAAAACAGCCGCCTATTTTGTATGCATTTTCGAGTGAAGGTGAAGACCGTACGATTCAGGATGCAGGTTATGATGGTTTAAATTCAAATCAGGAAGGTTTAAAATTCCCGACGAGTACATTTGTAAACCCTGTATTGAATCTTACTGACCCTGCAGTTGATGATTTTGTTTTCTACATGTCTGAAAAATTCACAGGAAGTCAGGCAGCTTCAATCGTTCAGCGATACAAATATTTCAGAGGCCCGGAAGGTAACTCTCAAAGTAACTCTTTGGAAGTAGCTTCACAAACTCCGGATGCAGAAGATATCAACAGAGACTATAACTTAGATCAAAGTGAAAACTACAATGAATATGTAGTTAATTTAGATAAAACAAGTTTAGAATCTGGAACCAGTAATTATGTTGTTGATGAAAAAATTGTCACTGCCACTTTCCAAAATGGACAAAGTGACGAAGTTAAGTGGTATTTATTCAGAATTCCTGTTTCAGATTTAGACACATCTTTAGGTGGAGATCAAGATCCTTCAGTACTTAATAATGTAAGATTTGCAAGATTGTTAATGACAGGATTCGAGCAGGCTTCTACTTTAAGATTCGGTACTTTAGATTTGGTAAGATCAGACTGGAGAAGATATCCTAATTTAATTGCAAGTCCTACGGTAACAGGACCTCAAGAAGGTACAGGTGGAGTAACGTCCAGTGAATTGGAAGTGGGAAGTGTAAATATTGAAGAGAACGCACTGAATCAGCCACCATATGTACTGCCTCCTGGAATTGACAGACAGGTTTTAAGTGGAAATGCCGGTGCACAAAGACAGAATGAGTCTTCACTTTATCTGAAAGCTAAAAATATCAGAACTGAAGCGAAAGGTGTATTTAAAAATACAGCGCTTGATATGAGAAGATACAAAAAACTTAAGCTTTTTGTACATGGTGAAAATTTAGATTCACCAAGGACATCAGATTATGATCCGGATACAAAATTCTTTATCCGTCTTGGTAGTGATGCGACTGATAATTATTATGAGTACGAAGCTTCAGTAAAGTTTACAGCAAATACCGCAACAGCTCCATTAGAAATTTGGCCTATGGAAAATGATGTTGATCTTAATGTTCAGGATTTTGTAGATGCTAAATTAAGAAGAGATAAAAGTTTTCCGACTTCAATTACAGAAAGAAGAGCTGATGCTCAGTTTGGAGACTCCAACAAAAAAATATTTATAAAAGGTAGACCTTCATTGGGGAACATTACCACCATCATGGTTGGGGTACGAAACACAAGTGATCCAAGAGCGCCGAGTGGTCCTAATAATGTTATTCTCTGGGTCAACGAAATCCGTCTCTCTGAAATTGAAAATGATGGAGGTTATGCAGGAAATGCAAGTTTAAATTTCAACCTTGGTGATTTTGCCGTTGTGAATGCAAGCGGTTCTTATACTTCGGTAGGTTTCGGAAATATAGATTCTAAACCGGCAGAAAGAAATCAGTCTACACAGTCAGCCTTCAGTGTCAATACCCAGGTGAATGTAGATAAATTCTTGCCTGAAAAAACTGGAGTGAAAATTCCGGTGAACTATTCTTACTCACAAACAATCGAAGATCCGAAATACAATCCTTTAGATACCGATGTAGAATTCAGCAAAGCCAATAATAAAGAAGAACTGAAAAAAGTAGCAAGAACCTACACGCAGCAAAGAAGCTTAGGTGTTGTGAATATGCACAAGGAAAGAGTAAAGGAAAACAGTAAACCTAAATTCTACGATGTAGAAAACCTTTCACTAACTGCGGTTTATAATGATGATTTCTACAGAGATATTTATACCAAAAGAAACTACAGACAATATTTAAGAGGATTCTTAGATTATAACTATACCTTCAAACCTTGGGTGATTAAACCGTTTAACAAAATGATTAGCGATACTGCCAAGTCAACGAAGTATTTGAGATGGATCAAAGAGTTTAATTTTAATCCGGTTCCAACAAGATTGTCTTTCAGAACAGAATTAGACAGAAATTATAACGAGCTTGAATTTAGAAATATTGATGCTATTTTAAGCGGAAACTTAGGGGATGACTTTGCGGCAATCAAAAACAGAAACTTCTACTTCGGATGGCAGTATGGTTTAGGATTTAATTTTACCAAATCTTTAAAACTGGAAATCAACTCTCTTACAAGAACGCTGAATGATAATGTAGATGTTAATACAATGGATAATTCTTCCATTTTCGGGAACATGTTCAGAGCAGGTAGACCGGTTTTGTATAATCACAGAGTTCAGCTAAACTATAAACTCCCGTTCCAGCTTATCCCATATTTAGACTTTATTGATGCAGAACTTCAATATGGCTTTACTTACAACTGGAATGCTAGGTCTACTGCTTTACTGTCAAGTCCGGACGGAAGCTTAGGATCCATTGGTCAAAATACCAATATCATTCAGGCTACGGCAACAGCCGATATTCCTAAGTTCTTTGGTCAGTTTGGGTATTTCAAAAAAATGTCAACCACACTCCAGAAACGTAAGCAGGAAATGGATTCCTTAAATAATGCTTACACTCAGGCTTGGGATAAAAAAAGATATAAATTTAAAAGCTATAAGTTTAAAAATAAGCTGTCTATTTTGCAGAATGCAGCATTTGTATTGACTTCATTCAAACAGTTAGATGTTAATTATTCTGAGAACAACGGTACAGTTCTACCGGGATTGTTATCAGCACCCAACGGATATGGTTATGGGCAGACTTTAGGAGGGCCAACAGTTGGTTTCCTTTTAGGATCTCAGGCAGACATCAGACGTACAGTCATCGAAAATGGCTGGGTGAGTGATTCAGAATTTATGATTGATCCTTATGTGAAAATGTCGACGAGGGAACTCCGTGCAAATTTACAGATGATGCCGGTGAATGATTTTAGAATTGATTTTAATGTCTTGCAGACGTATAACAGAAACTTCTCACAGACCGGTTTCAATTTCCGGGATACTGATGGTTTCTCTAATCCGAATTTAACCTTTGCCAATGATATGGTGAGCTACTCAAACTCAGTGATCATAACCAATACGGCATTCCAAAACGGACAGGCAGTATACGAATCGATCAGACAAAATGCAAGAATGATTTCCCAGCAGTTAGGTGGAACAATAGGAACAGATGGGTTTACGGATGGTCACAGTATTACAAATGCCTATGTTTTAATTCCTGCATTCCGTGCAGCAGTTGAGGGAAAAGGAGCTAAGTCAATCGGAAATCCGAAAAAAGCAGGCATGCCTCTTCCAAACTGGAGAATCATCTATTCAGGTTTAAAAAATATACCGATGATCAGTGGGCAATTCACCAAGTTTGATATTCTGCACAGCTACAACGCAACATATACGGCAACAGGTATACAGTCAAGTATCGATTATTTCAACACCACAGTAGATCCTGCAAGTACGGGACGAGATGTGAATGACGATTACATCAATCCTTATACTTTTGCCCAGGTAGGTTATGTAGAAGCTTTTGCACCACTTATAGGAATCGACGTTACCATGAGAAACAATATGCAATTTGGTTTGCAGTATAACCGGATGAGAACTTTATTGTTAGGATTGGTAAACCATACTTTGACCGAAGATTCAAATACAGAATATGTTGTCAGATTAGGCTATATCGTAAGAAACTTCAGATTAGGCAATATGACCAACACGAGAGGTGGAAGAGGAAAAGGAAGTGATCTTAACATCAGAGGAGATATATCTTTGAGAGACAGCCGTACAAGTATTATGAATATTTTATTAGATGATTCGCAGGTGACAGGTGGTCAGAAATTAATGAACATTAAATTGTCTGCTGATTACAATGTTTCAGAAAACTTAAATTTAAGAGTATTCTACGAGCAGATGACCTCAAAATATAAAATATCAACGGCATTCCCATTATCAACCATCAGAGCAGGTCTTTCTGCAACCTTTACTTTTGGTGATTCCGGAGGCCTATAATAAAGATGAAATCAAAACAATCCCTTTCTCACAGTAGAAGGGGATTTTTTATTGTATATAGCAGTTCGGTTATATTTTAAAACAAATAATAAACAAGGTAGCGACACTTGTATAAGCAATGCTCTTTATTAATATTCAAGATGCATTTCCGAGCAAGCAAAATTCCTTCTCCAGGCTCCAATCTTCAAGCTTATTAAATAATCATTTATTTTCTTTGAGCATATCTCTATTTTGAATAAATTTGTCACTATTAAATAAAAAATAAAAATGAACACACCATCAGAATTAAAGTACACTAAAGATCACGAGTGGGTAAAGATCGAAGGTAACATCGCTACGATTGGGATTACAGACTTTGCACAGGGAGAGTTGGGAGATATCGTTTACGTAGATGTAGATACTGTAGATGATGACATCAATGGAGGAGACGTTTTCGGAAGTGTGGAAGCTGTAAAAACAGTTTCAGATCTGTTCTTACCTATTTCAGGAAAAGTGATTGAATTCAACGCTGCTTTAGAAGATCAGCCGGAATTACTAAACACTGAACCTTACGGAAACGGATGGATTATCAAATTAGAGATTGCTGACGGTGCAGATCAGTCAGAATTGCTTTCTGCTGAAGAATATCAGGCAATCATTGGATAAGATTTCAAACATATTTATTAAGATACTGCCCATTTATTGGGCATTTCTTACTTATATGCTCCTGCGTCCGGGAGTAGAAAACCATGAATACTTCTTTATGTTCAATGGCATCGACAAATTTTTGCACTTAGGAATATTTGCAATGCTTGGTTTTTCGTTTATGGCGGCTCTACCAAGAATTAGGTTCTCTTACTTTTTTCAGATCATCCTTATCTATGCATTCCTTACAGAAATCCTTCAAGAGGAAATGGGTCTCGGCAGATCTATGGAAACCTTAGACATCGTTGCTGACACTATCGGTTGCCTTCTAGGCTACTATATATATAAGATGCTCATCAAACGATACTTTAATTAGAAGCGAATTTTCTACGGCTTCATTAAAATTTCTTTAAAAACAACTCTTGCTTTCTTTTCTCTAGGAGCTTTTACCCGCTATGCACTGTATCTTTTTTAGATAGTCTCTGCGTTGCCTGTGGAATCTAAAAAAGGATGCCGTTTCTATCGGGGCTAGGGCAGCAGCACTGTAAGCTTTACAATCCCATAGATAATTTCTCAATCTCCCACACAATCATCGATCATCGATCATCCATCGCCCTACATTCTATAGTCAGTATCCATCAGTCAACATTGCCAAAATTTTTCTCACATGAATTCAGCGAGTTACCGATGAATATGAATTAAATTTAAACATAATGTTAAATATATTTGGAAGTAGAGGGGAAAACGTACTACTTTTGCCCCACTGAAAAACGAGAGAGATTCGGTAGCGCAGAAGAGCCTTTAG
>NZ_LMAH01000009.1 GCF_001507335.1 Chryseobacterium sp. JAH
AAGATTCCTCTTGAATTTGCTGCCATAATAAATAAATTTTAATCGTTAATTTTCGTGAAATGTTTTTTTCTTTACTCAAAGATAAATACACCCAAAATATTTTTAAAACTTTTTAATCATTATTTCGAAAATTGTAGTAATTCTACGATTTCATGTAGTAAAACTACGATACAAAAAGACAGATCACTACAAAATCTTATTCATTACTCATAATTTTATGAATTAAATGATAAATTTAATCACTATCACATTAACATACGGTTAATTTGATTAAATTTACCTGCATTCCACAATGGAATATTGAAGGAAATTTAACGTTAGTTCAGAATACCTATGACAAAGAAAAATGCCACCATTTATGATATTTCCAGAAAGCTAAATGTAAGTGTGGCAACGGTTTCCAGAGCATTGAATGACAATCCGAGAATCAGTCAGGCAACAAAAGATTTGGTGATTAAAACTGCTAAAGAGATGAACTATAAGCAGAATAATCTTGCCAAAGCTCTGAAAAGCGGGGAAACCAAAAACGTAGGAATTATCGTTCCTTATATCAATACCAACTTTTTCTCGTCCGTTATCCGTGGAATTGAAGAGGAACTTTCTCTTCACGGCTATCACGTAATCATCTGCCAAAGTCATGAAGATGTTTTAACTGAAAAAAAGCACCTGAATACTTTACTCAATGCACAGGTAGACGGGATTTTCATGTCGGTTTCCAGAACCACAGTGGATACGGAACACATTCAGCATATTTTAAATACAACCAATACTCCCATTATATTTTTCGACAGAAAAAAAGACATCCCCGGAATCAGTACGGTAACCATTGATGACTACCGTGGTGGTTATATGGCAACACAACATCTGATTGATGAGGGCTATAAAAACATTTGTCACTTTGCCGGAGATTTGAATCTGGAAATTTATCAAAACCGTCTGAACGGATATAAACAAGCCTTAATCGATCATAAATTTCAGGTAAAAGAAGAAAATATCATCTCCACAGGAAGTTCTATTGATGCAGGAATTGAAGCGATAAAAACTTTGTGGGACAGACCATCAATTCCCGATGCAATATTTTCTGCCAGTGATTTTGCGGCGTTAGGCGCCTGTCAGGAATTAAAAAAACGAAAAATTAAAATTCCTCAGGAAGTTGCCGTAATCGGTTTCTCCAATGAGCCTTTCACTCAGTTTATGGAGCTTCCGATGAGTTCTATGGATCAAACCCCGGTGCTTATGGGAAATATGGCCGGACAGGTTTTTATAGATCACGTGAAAGATAGTTCTTCAGGTGTTTCTATTGAGAAGAAGGTAGTGCTTGCGCCACAGATTTGCGTGAGGAAGTCTTCGAAAAGAAAGTAGTTTTTCTTTTATTAATTTTCTTTTGTCTTAAAACAAAAGAAACAATCCCGAAACTTCGGGACAAGACTTGGAACTGAAAGGCTAAAAATAACTGATACTCTCTAAAAATTCTAAAACTTACGCAAGTTCAAGACGAGTACGCACGATGTCGCGGATATGCAATCTGTGACTTTTCAATTATAAAATTTTATACTTTTAAATACCTTAATAAAGATTAAATTATTAATTTAAATAAATAATCAGATAAAGTATGAAGTTTTTACTGATAATGACATTGTGCCCGATGTTCTTTTTTAGTCAGAAAAAGGATACCATAGAGAACAACCTCTTATCATTACATTATAACGCAAATAATGATCTTTTTAGGGTTGTGGTAGAAAAAACAGGTAAAGACTTTACTGGATGGGGCAAATTTAAGTCCCATGATGGTATGGAATACAGATACTATGAAAATAATAAATTGGTCTATCTGGATTTTAGAGATTTTAATGATAAGATTATAAAAAGAGTACTTTATTGTAACAATTACCGTAACTGTTTAGAGGAACTTGAATTTTATGATTACAATATAAAAATGGTTAAGAGAAGATATTTTATTTGTGTTGATGTGGATAATGAAGGCGAAATAGTTGAAAATAAATGTGGAAAATATTCTGAATATTATAGAAACAGTAAACTTAAAGTTAGTGGACAATATCAAAATAACAAAGAAATCGGCAGATGGATTTACTACGATACTAATGGCAAAATAAGTCAAGAGATTAACAGGTCAAAGTAATTTTTGAAGACAACATCTATTAGAACTACAGCAAATAACATCTGTTACAAATTAAGACACCGATGTCGCGGATATTGATGTCGCGGATTTACAATCCGTGACTTATTCAATTATAAAATTTTGTACCTTTAAATAAAAACACAGATGTCTACAAAATACAAAGCTTTAGATATTGATCAAGCTTAATTTATTACGATTACAACGGTAGGCTGGGTTGATGTATTTACAAGATTATCGCAAAAAATGGTAATCATAGATTCTTTAAAATACTGTCAAACTCAGAAAGGCCTTTCCATTTTTGCATATTGCTTAATGTCAAATCATCTTCATTTATTTTGTCGGGCAGATGGTAGATACACTGTATCTGAAATCATGAGAGATTTTAAAAAATTTACTTCAAAAAAAATAATCGAAACCATAGAGTCTGAACCTGAAAGCAGAAAGGAATGGATGCTGCAATATTTTCAAAAATCCTGTGAGCATTTAACCAGAGAGCAAAAGTTTAAAGTTTGGCAAGATGGCTATCATGCTGAAGAAATTTTTTCAAATAAATGGATTAAATAAAAGATCAATTATATTCACCAAAATCCCGTAAAACAGAAAATAGTGGCAGAACCTGAGCATTACTATTTCAGCAGTGCCAGAAATTACGCAGAATTAGACAATGCTTTAGATGTTTTTGTGGTTTTTATGGGGTGATCTGTTGTGTGTTGTCGTCACGGATTGCAAATCCGCGACATCAGGGAAGATGAACAAAAATGGGTCAAATTACTATACATTCACACAAGTAAACATTTTGCATTTATTAATCAAAATTATCATTGTCTGGACAAACAATTCTATGACTTTGCAGCTGCTTCAAATTTAGAATTTAAAAAACAGAAATCAATATATGTTGGATTGGAAAGAGAAAGAAAAAAAATAAACACCAAGTCTAAAATTTTAATTCCCACAAAACAAATAAAACAAAAAGATACATTAGAAATAATAGCATTAAATAATCAGTGCATAATAAATCAATGTTTGAATAATATTAATAATGAACATTATTATGGACCCCTTGAAAAATTTAATATTCTAAATATCGGTTTATTAAGTGAACTAGGCAAAATTTGGAAAATAAAATCAAAAATTATTGAAGAGTAGATAGAACCAAGCATAACTATTTCGGCAGTGCCAAAATTTGTCCGATGTCGCGGATTTGCAATCCGTGACTTTACACGCAATGTAACGTTATCAAAATGTTGTAGTTACTTATTGTAAGTTTAAATAAGCACGGATTGCAAATCCGCGCTATCAATAAAAAAGAAAATGCTCCCCACCGAAGCAAGAAGCATTTTCAACCCTAATATTTAATATAATTAACCCACTACAGAGAGACTCCTCGTCTCCATGGAATGAAATCATTCTGATTCAAAACGTCAGCCTTGGTTTTTACTTCGCCGCTGGCTACGTTGATGATGAGTTCCAGAAGTTCGTCTGCCGCTTCGGGAATTGTTTTTTCTCCGCTGATTACTGTACCTGCATTGAAATCAATAATATCTGACATTTTTTCTGCCAAAACCGTGTTGGAAGAAATCTTTACAACCGGTGAAATAGGATTTCCCATCGGAGTTCCAAGACCTGTGGTGAAAAGCACCACTGTTGCACCAGAACCAACTAAAGCCGTGGTACATTCGGCATCATTTCCGGGAGTACACAATAGGTTAAGACCTGGTTTTGTGGCGTATTCTGTAAAATCAAGAACTTCTACGATTGGGGCGGCTCCTCCTTTTTTAGAGGCTCCTGCAGATTTCATGGCATCGGTAATCAAACCGTCTTTGATGTTTCCGGGAGACGGATTCATATCAAATCCTGATCCTGCCGCAACCACAGAGGCTTCAAAATCTTTCATCAGTTTCAGGAATTTTACACCGTCTTCATCGTTGATGCAACGGTTGACCAACTCCTGCTCTACTCCACACAATTCAGGGAATTCGGCCAGCATGGTTGTTCCGCCGACTGCCGCCATAATATCTGAAACTTCGCCCAAAACAGGGTTGGCAGAAATTCCTGAAAAACCGTCTGAGCCGCCACATTCCAACCCAATATTCAGTTTGGTGATGGATGCAGGTTTCCTCTCTATTTCGTTGGCTTTCTTAATGCCTTCATAAGAATCTTTGATCACGCCGGTCAGCATTTCATCGATGGTACCCGATTTTTGCTGTTCGTAAACGACGATTGGTTTTTTGTTATCTGGAGCCAGTGCATGCAGTGAATCCATGAAAATCTGCACCTGAAGATTCTGACACCCTAAGCTGAGAACCGTAGCTCCGGCAACATTGGGGTTGTTGACATATCCTGCAAACAGTCTTCCCAATGCTTCAGCATCCTGACGGATTCCGCCACAACCGCCCTGGTGCGTGATGAATCTAACGTCGATATTTTTAAAGACTCTCGTATCCGGTTCTTCCTCTTCCACCGCAACATCTGCGGTTGCACCGCCGTTCAGTAAAGAACGAAGTAACAATTGGTGTTTGCTGGCTTTATCGTGAAGTAATTCTTTTTCGAAAATATCTTTCAGTGTTTCGATATTCTTGTTTTCGCAGAATACCAACGGGAAAAACAGCCAGACGTTTTCTGTTCCTACCTGTCCGTCTTCACGGTGGTAGCCCATGAACGTACGGTCTTTCCACTTGTCAACATTGGGTGGAGTCCAGCCCAAAGTATCGGTTTTGCCGACCACTTTTGCACTCTTGTGCTTTACGTTTTCGGTGGTAATCACTTCGCCCTGTCTGATCGATTGGTTGGCTTTCCCAACGATTACGCCATACATTAAAATATGGTCGCCATCCTCAAAATCTACGGCAGCGAATTTATGTTTTGCTTTAATATCTTTAAGAATCGTATAATCTGTACCGTCTAAGTGCACCGATTCTCCGGCAGGCAAATCCATCAACGCTACAATAACGTTGTCTTTGGGATTTACTTTCAGTACTTTCTTCTGCATGATTGTTTAAGAATAAAATTGAATAAAATTTTTGTAAGCAGTTTCCATTTCATTGTGGTCGATTTCGTACAATGCTTTAGCTACTGCGGCTTTCAGACCTTCTACCTGTGTAAGGTCGGTATCCCAGAACAGCTTTTCGCTTAATGCCTGTTCGGAAACTATTTCGTAATCTTCGTTTTTCCAGATTTCTCTGAATCTGTTTACGATAGCTTCTTCGTCATTCAGAGGAAGAGATTTTTCACCAAAACTTCCCTGATAGAATCTGATTAAACTTGCCATAGAGAACGTTAAGTTCAACGGAAGTTTGTTATTTCTTTCAACATAGGTTAATAAACTTGGAACGACTCTCACTTTAAATTTAGAAACAAAATATAAAGCGATGCTCGCCAAATGATGTTTGATAAAAGGATTTCTGAATCTGTCGAACACTTCTTCCGCAAATTCCTTCAGTTCAGTTTCATCTAAACCTAAAGTCTGATTGACTTCATTAAATATCGATTCACTTAAAAAAGTTCCGATAAACTGGTCATCGATCGCTTCTTTTACGATTTCTTTTCCTGCTAAAATTGCCGGAGCCAACATCAACGTATGTCCACCATTGAGGATTCTCACTTTTCTCAAACGGTAAGGCTGAATATCATCCACCACCAAAATCTGTTCGTTGATCTGATCGAAAGGAATTCTATTTTTCAAATCTTCACCTCCCTGAATTACCCATAAAAGGAATGTTTCTGACACCACCATCATCGGATCTTCATAATCCAACTGGTCTTCATACGTCGCCGCATCATCTTTCGGGTAACCCGGAACAATTCTGTCGACCAAAGTATTGTGGAAGTGATTGCTCTTTTCAATCCATTGCGCAAAACCTTCTTCTAAATTCCAAAGTTGGGCATATTTTAAAATAATTCCTTTTAAAACAATTGCATTTTCTTCGATCAGCTCGCAGGGAATAATTCTTAGACCTTTGTCTGCCGCTCCATTGAAATGCTTATATCTTTCGTGAAGCAAAACCGCTACTTTCGCTGGGAAATTTTTGTGCGGACCTTCGTAAGTATTTTCTGTTTCATCGTAGGCAATTCCTGTTTCAGTTGTATTTGAAAAAACAAATTCAAGCTCTTCTTCTTTTGCCAATTCAACGAAACTGTTGTAATCTGCATAAGGATTAATCGATTTCTGAATCGCTGAAATCACACATTTCTCATCGATGATTTCTCCTTTTTTAATTCCTCTTGAAAACAGAGTGTACAGATTCCCCTGTTCTTCAAGTTTGTGAACTGACCCGTTTGGAGTTGGCTGAATGTTGACAATTCCCGCATTGAAATCTGCTTCTTTATTTAATTTATCGATCACATAATCTGTAAATCCGCGCATGAAGTTTCCTCCCCCGAACTGTACGATTTTGATTGGTAATTTTGTATCTATACCGCTGTTTTGACGGTTTAACTGTTGTTTTGTCTGATTTTCCATTTTTCTAATTTGAATTAAATTGTGTTTTTAATTCTGCTAAATCCTTATGCGGAATGCTGTTTTCAAACGCAAAGTCCGCTAAGATTTTCTTTAATGCTTGATGTTCGCAAAGGCGTTCTACTTAGCAAAGAACTCAAAGTTTTTGTTTGGACTATGAAGAGTCTGTCTAAAATTTCATAAAAAATTAATTTACCCCGACCTTAGAGGGTGTTAATTTTGATGAAATTCTAATGGAATTTTTCCTCCCTTTAGGGTTGGGGTAAAGAAAAAGACCATTAGAATTTCTACTTACTGATTACTTTATACTTAGGAACCAACATTTTCATTACTGTCCATGCGATCAGATAAGCGACTGCACAGATGGAGAAAATAATCATGTATCCTTTGTCGATACCGTCTGAAACTACGGCTCCTGATTTTTCCAGTTGCTCAAAGAATCCATCCGGCAAACGATCGTTAACGTATTGAGGATATTTTTCCAGCAAAGGAACTCCGTCTACGGTTGACCATGCTTTGTGTGCGTGATCAAATAAAACTCCTGAAGATTTATTAATGATAAACGATCCGATTCCTCCTGCCATTCCGCCAATTCCTGTGATGGTTGCGATGGCTTTTTTCGGGAACATATCTCCTACAGTTGAGAAGATATTCGCAGACCATGCCTGGTGTGCTGCTCCTGCAACTCCGATGATTAAAACCGGAATCCAATAGGTTGCTGTTCCTAATGGTTGTGCTAATAATGCCAGCAAAGGAAAAAATGCGAAAATTAACATTGCTTTCATTCTTCCAGTGTAAGCGTTCATTCCCTTCTTTTCAACAAAATATTTTGGAAGCCATCCACCGATAATCGACAGCAAAGTAATCATGTATAAAACGAATAATGGAAGTGCACTTTCAGTTGAATCCATTCCGTAAACTGAACTTAAATAGGCCGGAGTCCAGAATAAGAAGAACCACCAAACACCGTCTGTCATGAACTTTCCGAAAGCAAAAGCCCAGGTCTGTCTGTAGCTGAAACATTCTTTAAAAGTAAATACTTTTTCAGGAACTGAAGTGTCTTCATTCGGAAGATCGTCCTGATCCTGATTGATATACGTTAGTTCGTGCTCGTTAACTCTCTTGTGTAAATGTGGCTTTTTGTAAACGAATACCCAAAGTCCCATCCATACAAATCCTAAAGCACCGATGATGATAAATGCCCATTCCCAACCCATTGATTTTGCAATAAAAGGTATGGTAAGCGGTGCTGCCAGAGCTCCAACCGTCGCTCCTGCGTTCCAGATACTTGTAGAAAATGCTCTGTCTTTTTTAGGGAAATATTCCGCTGTTGTTTTTATTGCTGCAGGGAAATTTCCTGCCTCACCAATCGCCAATACAAAACGTGCAAATATGAATAAAGTTACACTCGTGCTGATGATTGCAGAAGTGTTTGAAACTGTTCCGATCAATTCCTTAGAACCATGAAAACCAGCTGCCCAGTTTCCGGTAAGGATTCCTGAGGTTGCGATTCCACAGAATGCGTGTAAAACTGCACCCACAGACCAAACTCCGATTGCCCAAAGGAAACCTTTTTTAGTATCCATCCAGTCCACAAATTTTCCTGCGAAAAGCATTCCCACTGCATAAAATATGGAGAATAACGCGGTGATATTTCCGTAATCGTTGTTATTCCAGTGAAATTCCGGTGCGATAAAATCTTTCCACGTCAAAGATAAAACCTGACGATCCAGATAATTGATCGTTGTTGCGAGAAATAAAAGAAGACAGATCGTCCACCTATATTGTGTCGGCTTAAGAGATTTAACTGAACTCATAGTTAATGTATTTATTTTAAAGTCTGAATGATATCCAGCACTTTTTTGGTTTCAATTTCTATTGTCGCATAGTCTTTCGCAAGCATCAATTCTTTGCTTACCAGCTTGCTTCCCATTCCTACTGCAGAAACTCCGGCCTTAAACCAGCTTTCAATGCTTTCCTTCGTAGTATCAACTCCTCCGGTCGGCATAAATTTCAGATTCGGGAAAACATCTTTGATGGCACTCATAAATCCTGGTCCTAAAGCGTTCCCCGGGAATAATTTAATGAAAGTTACCCCTGCCGTTTCAGCCTCAATAATTTCAGTCGGAGTCATACAGCCCGGGCTGTACAACAGATCTTTTGGAATTAAAAATGCTGCAACTTCCGTCACAAAACCCGGACTGATAAAGAAATCCGCACCTGCTTTATAATATTCTTCAGCTTGCTGTACATTTTTAATGGTACCGATTCCAAGAAGCATTCCAGGCATTTCTGCATTACGTACTTCTATCATTTTTGTGAAATTGCTCAATGCAGCTTCTCCACGGCTGGTATATTCTACCGCACGGATTCCTGCTTTGTAAAGCGATCTCAATATCTCTAAAGTTACCGTTTCATCAGCATTGTAATACAGAGGCAAAGCTCCCTGATCAATAATGGTGTTTGTAACTAATTGAATTTTTGTCATTTTGTTTTAATTATTTTGTTGAAAATAATCTTTGATGGAGGTTTATCCATCCTTTGGTGTGCTGTCCCTTCAAGGACTTTATTAGCTTGATTTTTTTGAACACAGAGTTTACAAAGTTTTTTTTCTGCTAACTGTTTTTTAGTTTCACAAAGCCGCTTCGTTAAAAAAACAATCATTAAATTTTAAATATGATGACTTCTTTTATTTTGAAAACTTCTTGAGCCTACTAACAAAGCTAACAGCCAAAAGCAAAAAACTACCTCTTGATTCTTCCTCCTGAGTTTCCAGCCATTACTTCGAGGATATCTTCTGCGCTGCAGTAATTGATATCTCCTAAAATGGTGTGTTTGATGGCACAGGCTGCGTTGGCAAAATTTAAAGCTTTTTCGTCATCGAAGTTTAATAACCCATAAATCAGACCTGCAGCAAAAGCATCTCCCGTCCCGATTCTGTCTACAACTTGGTCTATTTCTAAAAATCTAGTTTCAAAATAATTCCCGTTAATCAAAGCTCTTCCCTGCGTTTGCTGAGAACTTGCCGTAACACCGATTCTTATTTTGTCGAAAATTTTATGGATGGATGGACACTGTTTTTTTAATTCTTCACAAGCTTCCATGAAACCTTGCTGATCTGATGAAAACTGAGTTCCCAAAATTTCATTGATCTCATTTACCCCACCGATGAAAATCGTTGAGTAAGAAACCAGTTCTTTTAAAACCTCATTTCCGTTTTTACCATATTTCCAAAGGTTGGAACGGTAAGCCGGATCAGTGGTCACTTCAATTCCCATTTCTCTGGCAGTCAACAAACCTTCTTTCAAAGTTTCGTAAGCACCTTCAGATATTCCAGGGCTGATGCCTGTCCAGTGGAAATAGTCACAACCTTCAAAAGCTTTTTTCCAGTCAACCTGCTCGGGTTTGATGTTCGCAAAAGAACCATTCAGTCTGTTGTACGCAATTCTGCTCGCACGAACAGATGCACCAACTTCAAGGAAATACAAACCTAAAGGATGTTCATTTTTATTGATGAAAGTCGTATCGATCCCAAAACTTTTGATGAAAGACAGTGCAGATTCTCCCACAAAATCATCAGAAACATTGCTGATATGCGTCACGTTGCAACCCATCGTCGCCAATGAAGAAGCTACGTTGAGCTCAGTTCCGCCGAAAAAGAATTCCATCTCGTGGCTCTGTTTCATTGTTTTGTTTCCGGGAGGTGAAAGCCTCATGATTACTTCACCGAAAGTAAGTATTTTGCTAGCCATATTTTAATAAATACTCTGTTTAATATCTGCTGTTACTTTAACGCAAAGTGCGCTAAGATTTTCTTTTTTAAACCCGATGTATATTTTTAAGTTCGCAAAGGCGTTCTACTCAGCCAAGCTCACAAAGACTTTTCAAGTTTAGAAAAATTGCAGATAGGTAAATTATTATTTTTTTAAACCATTAAGATTTATTAAGGAGTTGAGAATAGTTGAGTTTAGCTTCGCTTTAAGCAGTCTGCTTAATAAAATCTAAGATTTTATGCTTAAAAAACCTTAACTCCTTAATTATCCTTAATGGTTCAAATTTTATTATTTAATTCGAAATTTAAAAATCGAAATAATTTTTAGCATTATGATAACAGATGTCGGAGATGGTTTTCCCGATCAGTTCCATGTCGTCCGGCAATTCGCCGTTTTTCATTTCTTCTCCGAAAAGATTACACAATACTCTTCTGAAATATTCATGTCTCGGGTAAGATAAGAAACTTCTGGAATCTGTCAACATTCCTACGAAACAGCTGATCAATCCCATGTTTGAGAGGGCATTCATCTGCTTGATCATTCCGTCTTTCTGATCCAAAAACCACCATCCGGAACCGAACTGCACTTTTCCTTTGATACTGCCGTCATTAAAATTCCCGATCATAGTTGCGAAAATTTCGTTATCGGCAGGATTTAAGTTATATAGTATTGTTTTGGTCAGTTTGTCTTTTCCATCTAAAGCGTTTAACAATTTAGACAAAGTTTCAGCCTGCACGAAGTCACCGATAGAATCCCATCCTGTATCAGGACCTAAAATTCTGTGCATTCTTTCGTTGTTGTTTCTCAAAGCTCCCAAGTGGAACTGCTGAACCCATCCGAATTTGTGATATGTTTCGCCTAAGAATAATAAAATAGCAGTTTTGAACTGATTCACCTGCTTTTCAGCGATCACTTTTCCTGAAATTTTATCATTGAAGATCGCACTCACTTCAGCTTCTGTAGCTTCTTCGAAAGAAATATTGTTCAGGCCGTGGTCGCATAATCTGCATCCGTTTTCGTGGAAATATTCTACTCTTTTTAATAACGCATCGCACAAAGTCTGGTAAGAATTGATTTCAATTCCTGCCGACTCGCCCAATTTAGAAATATAATCTGCGAAGTTGTGGTTTTCAATTAAAATCGCTTTATCCGGACGGAAAGCCGTACTTACTTTAATGCTGAAATCGCTTTTCGCCAAATCCTGATGGTAATTTAAAACATCAATCGGATCTTCGGTGGTGCACAAAGATTCTACGTTCATCATTTTAAGCAAACCTCTTGTCGACTTTTCAGGAGTCTGAAGTTGTGCCGTAATGTTGTCGTAAATATCTGATGCGTTTTTTTCGTTTAATAATTCATCAATTCCGAAATAACGCTTCAGTTCTAAATGCGTCCAGTGGTACAAAGGATTTCTCAACGTGTAAGGAACCGTTTTTGCCCAAGCTTCGAATTTTTCTTTGTCTGAAGCGTCACCCGTGATGAATCTTTCATTCACGCCCATTGTACGCATTGCACGCCATTTGTAATGGTCACCTGCAATCCAAACTTTAGAAATATTTTCGAAAACCGTATCCTCAGCGATATCTTTTGGAATCAAATGATTATGATAATCAATGATCGGTTGTTTTTCCGCAAAATTGAAGTATAATTCTTCCGCGTATTTATTTTGTAATAAAAAGTTATCTGTAATAAAAGATTTCATTTCTGTAAAATTCTTGTGTTATTCATTAGCAGGTTTCCCGATGGTGGCCAAAATACCTCCATCCACATAAATAATGTGTCCGTTGATAAATTTACTTGCATCTGAAGCTAAGAAAATAGCCGTTCCTGCAAGATCTTCGGGATTTCCCCATCTTCCTTCCGGAGTTCTGCTGATGATAAAATCGTTAAACGGATGTCCGTCTACTCTGATTGGTTCTGTCTGAGTCGTTGCAAAATATCCGGGACCGATACCGTTCACCTGAATATTGTGTTTCGCCCATTCTGTTGCTAAATTTTTGGTCAGCATTTTCAGTCCGCCTTTTGCAGAAGCATACGCCACTACATTATCACGGCCAAGCTCACTCATCATAGAGCAGATATTAATGATTTTACCAGACTGTCTTTTGATCATGTGTTTCCCAACCAGTTGAGACATTATGAAAGGACCGGTAAGATCTACATCGATTACTTTTCTAAAGTCTGCAACATCCATCTCTAAAGCCGGAACACGTTTGATGATTCCCGCATTATTGACCAGAATGTCTATTTTCCCATGTGTAGCAAGCATTAATGATACTTTCTGAGCGGCTTCACGTTCATCTGTCACATCAAAAAGATATCCTGTAGCACTATATCCTTTACTGTGATAATATTCCAAGGCTTCATCTAATTTAGAGGGAGTTGTACTTGTGATTGCCAGTTCAGCACCAGCGGAGGCAAGACCTTCAGCCATTGCCATTCCTAATCCGTGAGTACCGCCGGTTACTACGGCTACTTTTCCGGATAAATCGAATAAATTCATGTAGAAAAAATTACTTTAGTTCGTTAGTTTTAACAGCATCCATGTCGCCATAATCCATATTTTCTCCTGCCATTCCCCAGATAAAGGTGTAGTTGGAAGTACCAACTCCTGAGTGAATAGACCATTCCGGAGACAAGACTGCTTCATTGTTTTTCATAAAGATATGACGGGTCTCGTTCGGCTGGCCAAGAAAATGGCTTACCGCCTGCCCTTCTTCAAGATCAAAGTAAAAATAAGCTTCCATTCTTCTGGTATGCGTGTGAGAAGGCATGGTGTTCCAAACACTTCCTTCATGCAACTCTGTCATACCCATTTGCAATTGGCAGGTTTCCAATACACTGTTGACAATCAATTTGTTAATCGTACGTCTGTTAGCGTATTTCGCTTCTCCTAGTTCTACAATTTCGGCTTCATTTTTGGTGATTTTCTTTGTAGGGAAAGTATGGTGTGCAGGAGCTGAGTTAAAATAGAATAAGGTCTGACCCTCATTTCCGTTTTCAAAAACAACATCTTTTGCCCCTTTTCCTATATATAAAGCTTCCTTATTTCCAAGCTCGAAAATCTCTCCGTCAACGGTTACCTTTCCGGCAGCGCCCACGTTGATGATTCCCAATTCTCTTCTGTCAAGAAAGTTTTCTGCCTTCAGATCATCAGTAGGTTCAAGTTTCAATGCGCTGTTTACAGGCATTACACCTCCTACGATCATTCTGTCGTACATAGAATACACTACATTGATCTGATCTTCATTAAATAAATCATTGATAAGAAACTCCCTTCTCAGGTCTTCAGTTGTATATTTTTTTACATCTTCGGGATGGTGGGCGTATCGAAATTCCGATTTTGTCATACTCTAGATTTTAAACTTAAATTACGGTTTCTAAAAACCTGTTAAACATTGCGTAATCGATTGCATTAAATTACACTTAAATTGTACAGAAATACTTGTCGATAAATATATAGATAATATGTATTCCGTTAACAAAAAATTCATCTAAATTTATATCACATTGAATTTCAATTAAATAAAATAGATATTATAAAAAAAATTAAGAAATTTTAAGAATTTTATTCGTAAGATTTTTAACGAAATTAAGTTTAAACGATGTGCAAAATAAAAATCATGCCACAAAATATGATTATGATATCACTCATATCAATAAGTAATAATAGAATGAAAAAAATTCTATTGCAATGTTAAATTATGACAATTTAATGTCAATTAGAAAACAGTCATTTTTTTTCCAAGTGAAAAACTGATAAAAATCACATAAATTTTCATAAACCTCAAGCTTGACTACATCATTTGGGAATTTTTTGATTCGAAATTACGGCAGTTTTTATACCATTTTCAGGAATTTCATCCCTCAAAAACTATATAATTTTACATTTTTTTTAATATTTAAATAAATTCAGACAAAAGAAATAAACAATTTAAAATCAACAAGTTAAATAAAATTCAATGCTTAATATTTTCTTTTTTTAAACATTTTAAAGATGTAAGTTAATGAAAAAATAATATTTTTTTCTTTGTGTATTGGAAAATAATATTAGTTTAGAAGCCACGATAATAATGTGTTGTGAAAAATTACGCAATCGATTGCACAAGAACCGCGTAAAATAAGACATAAAATCAAACAGAGTACTTAAAATCCACAAAAAACTAAGCGGAAGGTCTTCAAAACACTTTTTGGCTACACTTTAAAAACTATATAAGGATATAATAATGAATAAAAAAGTACAATCAATTAAGTGGTTATATCTATCTGTCTTTCTGCTTCCGGTACTTGGCTTGGCGCAGGAAAAAGGCAAAGAAAAAGAAACCAATATTGACGAAGTGGTTTTGGTAGGTTATACCAAGGTCTCTAAAAAAGATGTTACCAACGCTGTATCATCTGTAAAAGCTGAAGCTCTAAAAGATATGCCGGTAAACAGTGCTGCTGAAGCCATTCAGGGCAGATTAGCCGGAGTGCAGGTGCAGACCAGTGAAGGTTCACCAGGTGCAGAAGTGGATATCAAAGTGAGAGGTGGTACATCTATCACAGGAAGTAATGCCCCGCTTTATATTGTAGACGGTGTGCAAATGGATAATGCAATGTCTCTATTAACTCCGAAAGAAATTGAATCTATTGAAGTATTGAAAGATGCTTCTTCTACTTCTATCTATGGTTCCAGAGGAGCAAACGGTGTAGTTTTGATCACCACAAAAAGTGGCCGTAAAAGAGCGATGACCACCATCAATTACAACGGTTTTACCGGTGTAAGAAAAATCATGAATACATTGGATGTTCTTGATCCTTACGACTTTGTAATGTACCAATACGAGTTGTACAACAAAAACGGAGTAGATGCTGACATTTCAGCTTTCGCAACACGATATGGTACCTATAACGAACTGGCCTCTAAATACAGCAATGTTAAAAAAAGAAACTGGCAGGATGAGTTATTCGGAAGAGAAGCTTTCAACTTTACGCATAACCTTACCGTAAACGGTGGTTCTGAAAAATCGGCTTTTGCGCTGACACTTAACCATGTGGATGAAGATGGTATCATGCTCAACTCAGGATTTAAGAGAAGCATGGTCAACTTTAAATACGATTACGACATCAGCAAAAAATTAAAGATCGGATTTAATGCAAGATACAGCAGATCATTAATCAATGGGGTAGGTACATCGAGCTCAGGATCTCAGAGTAATAACAGATTAAGAAATGCTGTAAGATATCAGCCTTTCGAAGGAGGCTCTAATATTCCTGTGGATGATTTTGATCCTAACTACGCTACGAATACCAACTTGGTAAATCCGTTGATCTTAAATGAGAATGAAGTAAGAGACAACAGATCAAACGATTTGTTATTAAACGGTTACATCAACTGGAACATATCAAAAGACATTACTTTTAGAAGTGTTATCGGTTATGTACAGAGAGATATTATCACCAATCAGTTTTGGGGTACAGTAACTTCACAGGCAAGAGCCAATGCTGATATGCCAATTGTACAGTTAGACAGATCTCAGTCACGAAGAATTACCAACACCAATACCTTAAACTATACCAAAAAATTCGGTAAGCATAAATTAGATATTTTATTGGGTCAGGAAACAATTCAGACAGATGGTGAATCTAGCAATACATATGTAAAATGGTTCCCAAAATCTATTCTGCCTGAAGAAGCATTTGCAAACATTGCGGCTGCTACTCCACCCGCTGGATTAATTCAGGATGCAGCAAGAACTGCAGCATTAGCACCGGATCGTTTAGCTTCATTCTTCGGACGTTTAAACTATATCTTTGATAATAAATATATCCTTACAGCATCAGTAAGAGCTGATGGATCTAACGTTTTCATGAAAGGAAACCAGTGGGGATATTTCCCTGCAGCTTCCCTAGCTTGGAAAATTAAAGAGGAAAATTTCCTTAAAGATGTTAACTGGTTAGACGAATTAAAACTACGTGTTGGTTACGGTCTTTCTGGGAACAACAGAATTACTTCTTACCTTTGGGCAAACTTCTATAACGTAAGTGCAAACAACGGTTATGTATTCGGAACTTCAGTGACCCCAGGTGCTGCAATTTCTACGACACAGGCAAATCCTAATGTAAAATGGGAAGCTACTGTATCTAAAAATGCAGGTATTGATTTCGAATTTTTTAACAGCAGACTATATGGTAGTGTTGACGGATATATTACTGACACAAAAGATTTGTTGGTTTTAGCGAAAGTTCCTTTTCCTGGATATTCAAACCAGTTCCAAAATTCTGGTAAAACTCAAAACAAAGGTTTAGAATTTACGCTTGGAGGAGTTATCGTCAACAAAGAAGACTTCACATGGAAAACAGACATTAACCTTTCTGCCAACAGAAACAAGATTCTAAGTTTAGGAAGCGGTGTTCGTCCGGGACAAGATTCTTATCTGGTACAGTCAGGAGGTATCGGAGGATTTGACTTTATCGCTAAAGTAGGAAGCTCTGTTGGTACTTATTACGGTTATGTGACAGAAGGAAGATACGAGGTGAGCGATTTCGATTATAATGCTGCAACGCAGGTTTATACCTTAAAGGCCGGTATTCCTAGTAGCAGTGCTATAGCATTAGGAGCAAAAGCTGTTCAGCCTGGAGATCTTAAATTAAAAGATTTAAATGGCGACGGACAGATTACTGATGCAGACAGACAGGAACTGGGAAGTGCTCAGCCTAAATTTTACGGAGGTTTCAACCAAACTTTCCGTTACAAAAACTTTGATATGAGTTTATTCTTCAATTTCTCAGTAGGAAACAAAGTTTATAACGCAAATAAAATTGAGAATACTACTCAATATCTATACAGAGACAATAACATGGCCGCAGAAGTGGCAGACAGATGGAGATGGTTTGATAACAATGGTGTTAAAGTAAACGACCCTACTGCGCTAGCAGCATTGAACGCAAATACGACAATGTGGACGCCACCAACTGGACAATATATTTTACATTCTTACGGAATTGAAGACGGTTCTTTCCTAAGATTAAACAACGTAACTTTAGGATTTACATTACCAAAAGGATCTTTGGATGCTGTAGGTGTTAAAAATTTCAGATTGTATGCGACGGTAAACAACGTATTTGTAATTACAAAATACTCAGGTTATGATCCCGAAGCCAGTACAAGAAGAAATCCTTTGACCCCGGGAGTTGATTATTCTGCCTACCCTCGAAGCAGATTTTTCGTAACTGGTGTAGATATCACATTCTAAAATTTATTATCATGAAAAAAAACAAATCAATACTTATTTTATCTTTTCTTGCAGGCGCTCTTTTTGTGAGTTCTGCAAGTTCGTGCAGTGACTTTCTTGAGCCCGAAAACCTTTCAAGTATCTCCGAAGCACAACAGTTTGACAGTACTGCAGATACATTTTCAGCATTAATTGGGGTCTACGCGCAACTGGGTGGAGATGACGGTTACGGCCAGAGATTATCTTTAATTATCACTCAATCCGGAGATGACTTCAGAACTTCAGGAAGCTATAACTGTAATGATAGAAGAGGTGTAGCCACTTTTGGCGCATGTACTACCAATACAGAATTGAATGGTCCTTTCTCAAAACTGTATACAGGAATTGAGCGTGCAAACCTTGTGATCAAAAACATCCCTTTATCTCCAGTGATGCAAAGCGGATCTGCAGAAGATAAAAAACTTATGGACAGATACTTGGGTGAGGCGTTAACCCTTAGAGCACAGTATTACTATGAACTTATTAGAAACTGGGGAGATGTACCTTTCTACTTAGTTCCGGCTTCTGATGTTGCAGAGCAAAACCAGCCAAAAACTGACAGAGACATCATTTATGATCAGATGATCGTTGATCTTGAGAAAGCAGCGACATTAGTTCCGTGGAGATCTGAAGGTGGAACTACCAGCAACAGGATTTCTAAAGGAGCAGTAAAAGGTCTTAGAGCTAGAATTGCCTTGGCAAGAGCAGGGTACTCTTTAAGAAGAAGCCCTCAGATCATGGCTCAGGGATCAAACCCTCAGAAATACTATCAAATTGCTTTAGACGAATGTAAAGACATTATGAATCATAGTGGTGAGCATAGTCTTAATCCTAGTTATGAAAATGTATTTAGAGCTTTGCATACCAACGCTCAGGATGCTACGAATGAAGTTATTTTCTCAGTTGGAGCTTTCGGTGGTGGTACCAGAACAGACTCTAAAATCGGATACTACAACGGTCTTAAACATCATGACAACTCTAACTGGAAAGGAGGCGGAGGTATCAATGCGTTGCCAACATACTTCTATGAGTTTACAAAATATGATCTAAGAAGAGATATGAACGTAGGAATCTTCACAGTAAATGCTACGAATCAGGCCGAGTTGGCCGCTTCAAACGCTTGGACTGATTCTAAATACAGAAAATCTTGGACTAGTATTACAGGACCTTCTCAAACACTTGCAGTTGACTGGCCTTTAATCCGTCTGTCTGATGTAATGCTCATGTTTGCTGAAGCTGATAACGAAATCAACGGAGCACCTTCTCAGGAAGCTAAAAATGCTTTATTAGCTGTAAGAAACAGAGCATATGCAGGAAATCTTGGTCAAGTAGGAGCTATTCCTTCTGATAAAGTAGGTTTCTTTAATGCAATCGTACAAGAAAGACTATTAGAGCTAGGCTCTGAAGGAATGAGAAAATACGATTTGATTCGTTGGAACTTATTAGCAACCAAAATTGCTGAAACTAAGCAGAAACTGACAAACTTCATCAACGGAACAGGAGCTTACGCTAATGTACCTCTGAATATCTATTACAAAGCGTCAGTTTACGATCCTACAAAAACGGCCCAGCAAAACATAAGTGCGATTGACGTTTACACAATAGGAACAGACAAAAGCCAGGTATTTTATCTTCCTAATCAGTCTGCTACTACACCTGCGGGGTACAAATCTATTGCATGGAGATCAGGAATTACAGCAACCTATGTAAATGATCCGTCTGCGGGTTATGCACAGTATTTCGAAGCTAATAAGAGAGAATTACTGCCAATCTACTTCGAATATATTCAGAATAACTACAATCTTACCCAAGATTACGGTTATTAGAATCAAGATACATTCATATTAATTTTGATACAGACTTTCTCCTATTACAGGAGCGAGTCTGTATTTTCCTAATGAAAATTAAAATCGATGAAGATTTCAAATTTTTACAAGAACATCAAATTCTTATCGTTTTTTTCGGTGGTCTTAATCAGTCTTCTTTCTTTCAAGGTGAATGAGGTTAAAACCATCATCGTTTCGAAAGACGGAAAAGGTAATTTTACTACCATTCAGCAGGCCATTAATTCTGTCGAAGAAGGAAAAACAATTAGAACAAAAATTATTGTAAAGCCTGGAACTTATAGAGAAAAAATTATTGTTGACGCCGTAAAAAGCCCAATAAGCTTAATAGGTGAAAGCCCAGAAAACACCATAATAGTTTACGGTGACCACGCTTCAAAGCAGAATGCTGAAGGTAAAAACATCGGAACAACAGGTTCATCAAGCATTTTTATTTTTTCCGATGATTTTTCAGCTGAAAATATTACATTTCAAAACGATGCCGGTCCGGTGGGGCAGGCTGTTGCTGTTTTAACGACAGGCGACCGAATTGCTTTTGAAAACTGTAAATTCTTAGGATTTCAGGATACACTTTATACCAAAGGCGCACAGGATAATCCGGATAAAACTAAAGTTTCCAGAAATTATTTCAAAAACTGCTACATCGAAGGAACGACCGACTATATTTTCGGAGCCGGAACTGCGGTCTTTGAAAACTGTACGCTATACTCCAAAAAAAATGCATCTTACGTTACCGCCGCATCTACGATTGAAGGAAATGAGTTCGGATATGTATTTATTAACTGTAATTTAACAGGAGATGCAGAGGCAAATTCTGTATATTTGGGTCGTCCCTGGAGGCAATTTGCAAAAACAGTTTATATTAATTGTGCAATCGATTCCACAATAAAACCTGAAGGTTGGCATAACTGGTCTAAACCTGATGCTGAGAAGACTGTTTTTTATGCGGAATATAATTCTAAAGGTCCGGGAGCAAATGCTGAAAAAAGAGTTCCATGGTCACATCAACTAAGGAAAGAACAAAGTAAAAAATATACTGCTAAAAATATTCTGTCAGGAAAAGACAACTGGAACTTTAAAAAAGCCACTCACCAATCTCAAAAAAAATTTAAATGAAAAATTATTTTTCTTCACTAATCCTTTTGGGACTTTTATCTTTACAAAGCTGTACAAGCCAGGTAAACACTTCAGCCGAATCTGATGACACCATCATTTCAGTAAAGCTGATCAGTTTTCCCGGGGCAGAAGGTTTTGGAAGATTTACCACAGGAGGACGTGGCGGAAAAGTATTATTCGTAACTAAATTGACAGATGACGGTACAGAAGGAACTTTAAGACACGCGTTAGAACAAAAGGGACCGAGATATATCGCTTTCAGAACTGCCGGAACTATTTTTCTTGAATCTCCACTAAGAATAAAAGAAGGCGACGTTACGATTGCCGGACAAACTGCTCCCGGAGACGGAATTACCGTTGCCAATTACGAAACTTTTGTCGCAGCAGACAATGTGATCATTCGTTATATGCGATTCAGAATGGGTGATAAAAAAAAGTATGAAGGTGATGCTTTTGGAGCGAGATTTATTAAAAATTTAATGGTCGATCACTGTTCGATGAGCTGGTCTACCGACGAGACAGTTTCCATTTATGTCAATGAAAATACCACGCTTCAGTGGTGCGTGATTACAGAAAGCCTAAGGAATTCAGCGCACCAAAAAGGCGCTCATGGATACGGTGGAATTGCCGGAGGAAAATTCGCTTCTTTTCATCATAATATTTACGCCAATCACGACAGCAGAAATCCGAGATTGGGAGAATATGCGGGAAGTAAATTTGCTTTGACCGATCTAACCGATTTTAGAAATAATGTCATTTACAATTGGGGTCACAATAATGTCTACGGAGGTGAAGGGATGAATGTGAATATGGTCAACAATTATTATAAACCAGGTCCTGCAACAATGACCAAGAAGAGAATTGTCGCAATTGATAAAAATGAAAAACAAGGAACCGAAGTTTACAATATCTGGGGAAAATATTACATCAACGGAAATGTTGTAGAGGGAAGTCCGGAAGTTACAGCAGACAACTGGAATTTGGGTGTTTTCAATCAAATGAAACCTGCTTATAAGTTGACAGATGCTGATAAAAACTCAATTAAAATAAATCAGCCACATGATATTCAAAATAATGTGACAACTGAATCTCCAAAGGAGGCCTACGAAAAAATATTAAAAATCGGAGGCGCAAGTTTGGTGAGGGATGCTGTAGATTTACGAGTTTTGGAACATGTAAAAAATGGAACGTTCTCTCACAAAGGTTCGCTTGGAAGTGACAGCGGAATCATCGATTCTCAGGAAGATGTTGGAGGATTTCCTGATTTAAAACCAGGAAGAGCTTCTATTGATTCAGACAACGACGGAATGCCCGATGATTGGGAAATTAAAAATAATCTTGACCCTAAAACGGCCAATGCTAACGGAAAAGATTTAGATAGAGACTATGATAATATCGAGATTTTTATGAATGACCTCGTTAAAAAAATAACCAAAAATCAGCGGTAGTCACTGAACTTTCAGCCTTAAAGGTTATCTAAAATAAAAAATAATGTCAGTACAGATAAAATCAAACCTATTCAAAATACTTCTGGCGGGAGCTGTTTTCGCTGGAGGTTCATTTTTCGCACAAAAAAATGTGATTGAGAAAATCCGCAAAAACCCGAAAGCACCTTTTTCCTACGCAGAATTATCAATAAAAGATGGCGGAAAATGGCAGGGCAACGAGTACATCGGCGGAACTTTCAAAAACATCAATGAATTACAACTTCCGGCCGAACATACCGATCATTCTTACTACATCAGATACGAAGGAATCGGTTTGGAAAACAATCAAATCGGTTACAGATTATACCTTGACTGGAGAAATGCAACAGATATTTTCGGAAAAAAGGTGAATACTTTGGTATTGCCGGACGTCGGACAGGACGGCTTTGAAACCTATCATCACGATGCACCTTGGGGACAGGATATTTTGAAATCAGGCCGTACCATCGGAGTCGGTTCTTACGGCAGATATGATGAGCAGAATGATTTTGTGGAAACTTTTAAAACCGTAAAAACCACCACCGCAAAAGTTATTAATCAAAGTGATCAATCTTTCGCAACCATCGATTATAAAGGCTGGAAAACTTGGGGAAAAGCAGTTGACCTTCAGTCTAAGCTGACAATTTTCAACAGAGACCGTTTTGTGAAGGTTGATTTAAATTTAAATGAAACAATTTCAGGATTATGTACCGGAATTGTCGCTTTTAAAAATATTCCCATGAAAGAGGCGGTCAGTAAAAACAAAAAATGGGGCTACATTGCAACATACGGAACGCAGACTTTGGCTAAAAAAGAAGATAATCTAGGAATGGTCATCTTCTACCCTATCGGAAATTTAGATAAAATTGTAAAAACCAAATCAACGCACGTGGTGGTTTTCAAAAAGACCAAAAATGTTTCGTATTACTTTATGGGAGCTTGGTCACAAGAGCCAAACGGAATTAAAACTGAAGAAGAATTCTACAAAGATTTAGATAAAAAATTAGAAATTTTAGATAATAACAATCAACTTTAAAATTGACTTACAATGAGTTTTATTAATCAAAAATTAAAAATATATGCTGTTGCGGTTTTAGGTTCAGGAATGTTCCTTGCCTGTGCACAGACAAAAACAGCAACGGCTGCAAAAGCAACAACCCAAACTGCAAAATCAGGAAAAGTGGTTCCTACCAACCTGAAATGGTCTGAAAGAATGATGCTTTCAGAAATGCAGCGATTCCCTGAAGCTTGGATGCTTGATTTCAGCAAAAGCCCTAAGTGGACCTATCCTTCAGCGATTGTGTTAGACGGAGCTGAGCAGCTTTACATCAAAACAGGTAAAAAAGAATACTACGATTACATCAGCGGTTTCGGCGAAACTTTGATCAAGGAAGATGGTACCATCGTTACTTACGATCTTGACAAGTACAACATCGACATGCTGAACAGCGGAAACGTATTACTTTATCTTTACGAAAAAGAGAAAAAAGACAAGTACCTGAAAGCGCTTCAAACTTTGCGTTTGCAAATAGACGGGCAGCCAAGAACGAATGAAGGTTCTTTCTGGCATAAAAAGATCTATCCTTATCAGGTTTGGCTGGATGGTTTGTACATGGGAATGCCTTTCTATACGCACTATACAAAAGATTTTGTTAAAGGTGCTGATGCTGCAAAAGCGTATGATGATATCGTAATGCAGTTCGACTCAGTTCAGAAGAATCTTTTAGACAAAAAAACAGGATTGCTGTATCACGCATGGGATGAAAGTAAAGAACAGGCATGGGCAGACAAACAAACCGGACTTTCGCCAAATTTCTGGGGAAGAGCGATGGGTTGGTACGGAATGGCAATGGTAGATGTTTTAGATTATTTACCTCAAGGTCATCCGGGAAGAGCGAGAATTATTTCTTACATCAAATCTTATTCTGACGCAGTTATCAAATATCAGGATAAAAAATCAGGGCTTTGGTATCAGGTTTTAGATAAGCCATTGGCGAACAAAAATTATGAAGAAGCGACTGCTTCAGCGATGTTTGTCTACACGATGATTAAATCTGTGAACAAAGGTTACCTGCCAAAATCATATAAAGCTGCTGCTAAAAAAGGCTACGACGGAATCATCAAAAATCTGATTACAGTTGATGAAAATGGCGTTGTAAATTTAAATAAATGTTGTGCTGTTGCCGGTTTGGGAGGAAAACCTTACAGAGACGGTTCTTACGAATATTACGTGAATGAAGAAATCCGTTCGAATGACGGAAAAGGAACAGGACCATTTATTTTGGCGAGTTTAGAATTTGAGAAATAAAATTTTAAACATTAAACCTTTGCTTGGCAGAGCGCCTTTGCGAACGAAAAATATTCGTTCGCATTAAAAAAAACCTAGCGCCATCGCGTTTAAAACCCAGATCAAAAATCTGATTTTATGACAAACAAAATTTTAAATATACTTTCAATCACCGCATTTTCCATTGCATCTTCTTATCTGAATGCACAGGAAAAACCCTACGTTTCAGAAGTCTGGACTGCCGATCAGGGGAAAAATTTCAGAAACCCGATCTTATACGCAGACTATTCAGATCCAGACGTTACGCGCGTTGGCGATGATTATTATATGACCGCTTCAAGTTTCAACGAAGCTCCGGGATTGCCTATTCTTCATTCAAAAGATATGGTCAACTGGAAATTGGTCAACTATGCAATCCAGGATGTTTTACCGAAAGAGCATTTCTCCGTTCCGAGAAGAGGTGACGCCGTTTGGGCACCAAGTATCCGTTTCCACAAAGGTGAATTCTACATTTACTGGGGCGATCCGGATTTCGGAATTTACATGGTAAAAACCAAAGATCCTCTTGGAAAATGGGACGAACCCGTTTTGGTCATGGAAGGAAAAGGTTTAATTGATTCCTGTCCGTTTTGGGACGAGGACGGACAGGCCTATTTGGTTCACGGTTGGGCAGGAAGCCGTGCCGGTGTGAAAAGTATTTTGTCTTTAAACAAAATGAATCCTGAAGGAACAAAAGTTTTGGATAAAGGTGTTCATATTTTCGACGGTCACGATGCTCATCCGACAGTTGAAGGTCCGAAAATGTACAAAAGAAACGGCTATTACTACGTTTTCGCTCCTGCAGGAGGTGTGGCCACTGGTTGGCAGCTGGTTTTAAGATCAAAAAATATTTACGGTCCTTACGAAGAGAAAATAGTTCTTGAGCAGGGCAAAACGAAAATCAACGGTCCGCATCAGGGAGCTTGGGTGGATACGCCATCAGGGGAAGACTGGTTCTACCATTTTCAGGACGTGGATGCAGGAGGAAGAATCGTGCATTTGCAGCCGATGAAATGGGAGAAAGACTGGCCTGTCATGGGAATCGACAACGATAAAAACGGAATCGGTGAACCTGTTTTAACTTATAAAAAGCCAAATGTAGGGAAAACCTATCCTGTCGTAACTCCAGCCGAAACTGATGAGTTTGATGGTGAAAAATTAGGTTTACAGTGGCAATGGAGCGCCAACGAAAACATCGTTTGGTCATCCAAACTTCCCGGACAAAAATTCCTGAGACTATTCTCCATGAAAATGGGCGAAAACGATAAAAACCTTTGGAATGTTCCGAATCTTCTAACCCAAAAATTTCCGGCTCCGAATTTTGTGGCGTCCACTAAAGTTAAGTTGACTCCCGAAGATGCCAAGGAAGGAAAAACTGCCGGACTTTTGGTAATGGGAATGGATCATGCATCGCTTGTCATCACCAATAAAACCGATGGATACTATGTTCAGTTGAGAAAAGCAGAAAAAGCTGAAAAAGGCGGCGAGGAAAAAGTTTTATTTGAAACCAAATTAAAAGGAAACGAAGCCTATTTTAAAGTTAATGTCAGCGAACCAAACGGAATTTGCACGTTCAGTTACAGCGAAAACGGAAAAAATTTCATTAAAGTGGGCGAACCGTTTCAGGCAAAACCAGGAAAATGGATTGGTGCGAAAGTAGGGTTATATTCTGTAAGCACACAGAAAGCAAACCGTGGTGGGTACGCAGATTTTGAATATTTTAGAATAACAAAAAATTAGATATTTCCCACAGATCTCACGGATTTTCACAGATGAATATTAAAGAAAATCCTGTCTGATTTGCTGAGTCTGCGGGAGTAAAAAGGCTACGAAACCTAACGGGTCTTGAAAACCCGTTAGGTTTATGAAATCAAAAGTTTAAAAAATTTGTGCTTGATACTTTCAATAATGAACAAAACATTTAATCATATCATTTTATTTTTAGTTGCCGCATTTCTTCTGTCGTCATGTCAGTCGCAAAATGCCGTTGCTAAAAATAAATCTGATAAAAAAGTCACCCGCATTTTCCTCATCGGCGATTCTACAATGGCTGATTACACAGGAAATTATGAGCCTGGCAAAGATTATATGAAAGTTCGTTATCCCGTTACAGGATGGGGACAGGTTTTTCAGCCGTTTTTTGTGAAA
This sequence comes from Chryseobacterium sp. JAH, assembly GCF_001507335.1. Taxonomy (GTDB): domain Bacteria; phylum Bacteroidota; class Bacteroidia; order Flavobacteriales; family Weeksellaceae; genus Chryseobacterium. The sequence continues at coordinate 26,523 of NZ_LMAH01000009.1, forward strand.
GACAGTCTGAAAGGTTTAACGTCATTAAAAGATTCGGTAAAAATCATCGACCGTGCACACGGCGGAAGAAGCACAAGAACATTTTTCCAGGAAGGAAGATGGAGATATGTCTATGAAAATTTGAAACCCGGCGATTACGTGATGATGCAGTTCGGTCACAACGACGGATCAGAAAAGCATACAGAACGCTACGTGAATATCGAAGGGTACAAAGAATTTTTAAGATTATTCGTTACTCAAACCATTCAGAAAGGTGGCAAACCCATTATCATCACTCCGGTTGCAAGAAACTTCCCATGGAAAGATGGGAAACTGGAAAATGTACATGGTGAATATTGGCAGGCTCCAATCGATATTGCTAAGGAAATGAATGTTCCGCATATCGATTTAAACAAAATATCTATGGATTTTTTCACCAAAAAAGGTCAGGATTATGTGAGCAGTCATTACTTTATGAATCTTCCGGAAGGCGTTTATGAAGCATATCCGAAAGGCAATAAAGACAACACCCATTTTCAGCCGGAAGGGGCAAAAGTAGTGGCACAGATGGTGTTCACAGAATTTAAAAATATAATTAAAACTAAATAATAAAGAAATAATGAAGAAGTCATTCAAAATAATAGGTCTTGTCGCGGCAATGATGTTTTCGGGACAGTTCTACGCACAAAATACAGATATTTATAAGGGAATTGAGTTTAAAATGCCAAAAGTGGCAGAAACTTCTTTCGCAACAAATACCGTATCGATCAAAGATTTCGGAGGTGTTGCAGGGGGAAGTGTGAAAAATACAGAAGCTTTCAAAAAGGCAATCGACGCTTTGGTAAAAAAAGGTGGCGGTAAACTGGTGGTTCCAAGAGGGCTTTGGTTAACCGGACCCATCGTTTTGCAGAGCAACATCAACCTTCATGTAGAAGACGGTGCGATGATTATTTTCAGCACAGACAAGAGCGATTATCCTTTGGTAGACGTGAGTTTTGAAGGTTTAAATACCATCCGTTGCCAGTCTCCGATTTCTGCGAGAAATGCGAAAAATATTGCGATTACAGGAAAAGGTGTGATCGACGGAAGCGGTGATGCATGGAGAGCCGTGAAAAAATCGAAATTATCTGAAGTGGAATGGAAAAAATTCGTTGCATCAGGCGGAATAGTTTCTAAAGACGGAAAAACCTGGTACCCTTCTGAAAGCTACAAAAAAGGATTCGAAGGCAGCTCAAGTTTCAACGTTCCCGATAAAATCAACAAATCTGAACTTGAATCTGTGAAAGATTTCCTTCGTCCGGTAATGGTGAGCATCGTAGGTTGCGATCAGGTACTTTTGGATGGCCCGACTTTCCAGAATTCTCCGGCATGGAACCTTCACCCATTGATGACTTCCAATTTAATTTTAAGAAATCTTACCGTTAGAAACCCTTGGTATTCTCAAAACGGTGACGGTGTTGATTTGGAATCATGTAAAAATGTTCTGATCTACGACAATACTTTCGACGTGGGTGATGATGCGATCTGCATTAAATCAGGAAAAAATGAAGACGGTAGAAAACGAGGAATGCCTACTGAAAACGTGATCATCAAAAACAACATGGTATATCACGGTCACGGTGGTTTTGTAATCGGAAGTGAAATGTCTGGTGGAGCTAGAAATATGCACGTTTCAGACTGTACTTTCATCGGAACAGACATCGGTCTCCGTTTCAAGACAACCCGTGGAAGAGGTGGTGTAGTTGAAAATATTTATATCAAAAACATCGATATGATCAACATTCCGACACAGACGATCGGATTCAATATGTTCTACGAAGGTGCTTCTCCGGTTTTGGAGGACGGACAAAAAGCGGAAGGAAACAAAGCTCCGGAAAAAACATATCCAGTGACTGAGGAAACGCCGGTTTTCAGAAATATTTACTTTAAAAATATTACGGCAACCAATTCTGATGAAGCGATTACTTTATTTGGTTTGGCTGAAATGAACCTTAAAAATATCGTGATTGAAGATTCTCAGTTCGAAACTAAAAAAGGACTAAGCATCGTAGACGCAGACGGAATTCAGCTTAAAAACGTAAAACTTAAATATTCTGAAGGAACTGGAGCAACAATTTACAACAGTAAAAACGTAGATCTTTCTTCCCTTCAGCTGGAATCAATTCAAAAACCAACCATTAAAGTTTTAGGAGCAAAAACCACATCGGTAAAACTTCCGAAAGATGTAAAAGGTGAGCAACTGAGCATCTCGAAAGAGATTGCGAAGAATGCAGTGAAGTAATTTGAGATTTGAAGTTTGAGATTTGAGATTCTGGATTCGGGTTTTTGGATTCAAGATTTAAAATTTAAGATTCAATATAGAAGAGAATTTTAATTTTTCAATTTCATGTATCTTAAATATTTTCAAAGTTAAAAAACTTCAAGTTTTCTAATTTGTCAACAGATTTTTGGTGAAATTGAAACACAAGCTTTTTTGAACTTGTATTTTCAATGTTTTAAACTTAAAAATTGCGAGAATCTTTTGTGACTTTTGTGGTTAAACTAAAAAGTTGCGGTTGAACAAAATCAAATTAATTTAAAAATGAGTTTTCACAAACTATATTTTCTTTTTGTTTTTTTTGTAGGAGCAACAGCATTCGGTCAGACAAAGCCGAATGCTACTCCTTACACAAACGAAGCAACATACGAAAAACTTAAAAAGAAACATCCGTTCATCACTCCTTTGAACAGACCGGTTCCGCCCAACATCGGGATCGATAAAGATGTAGAATATGCCAACATCAACGGACTTTCCCTGAAAGCCGACATCTACTACCCTCTTGACAAATCAAAAAAACACCCTGCAGTCGCAATGGTTCACGGTGGAGGATGGATCTCGGGAAGTAAGGAAAACGAAAAATATATGGCTCAGGAATTAGCCGCCAAAGGTTATGTAGCCATTGCAGTAGGTTACCGATTGAGCGAAGTAGCAAAATATCCAGCAGCGGTTAATGATGTAAACAATGCCATTGAATATTTAAAGAAAAACAAAAAGAAATATTCTGTAGACACCAAAAAGATCGCAATTTTAGGCGAATCAGCAGGTGCACAGATCGCCACTTTGGTTGGAGTAAAATCTAAAGGAAAGATAAAAGCGATTGTGAATGTAGACGGTGTCGTTTCATTTATTCATGAAGAATCGGGTAAAGAAGGAACTTACGATGCTTTTTGGTTGGGTTATGCCCACAAAGACAATCCTGAAATCTGGAAAGATGCTTCGCCATTGGAATTCGTGGACAAAAATACGCCTCCCACTCTCTTTATCAATTCTTCACAACCACGTTTTCACGCCGGAAGAGATGATATGATGAAAAAACTGAAAAGCTACAATACCTTTACAGAATTTTACGAAATCAAAGACACTCCACACTCCTTCTGGTCTGCAGAACCATGGTTCACAGAAACTTTAAATCTGACTCTGGATTTTCTAGACAAGACTTTGAAATAATGTGAGTCAAGGCAAAGGTTAGGTTAATTTCACCGTTTAATTGGCTTAGGAGTTTGGAACGTTAAGAAAATTTAAAATAAAGCCGTTAAGAAATTCCCACTGTTTGAGTGCGGCAAAAATTATCTAAATAAATGAAATTTTCAATCCGCACGAAACCTAGCGAAGCGGTTCGACGAACAGAGAGAGTCAATTTGGGAATTTTAGGATTTACTTTAAATTTTTAGTGGAAAAATCCAGCCTTGAATTTTGGTTCTTTTGTTTCAAGACAAAAGAACATTAAAGCAAAATAATTTTTCAATGAAAAAAATATTTTTAATACTCTTCATTCCCATCACCAATTTTTTATTGGCTGGAACTGATCCCTACATCACAATTACAGTTGCAAAAGACGGAAGCGGACAATTCACTTCTATTCAAAAAGCCATTACATCGATCCGAGATTTAGGTCCGGGTGAGGCTTTGGTTAAAATAAAAGCAGGAACGTACAATGAGAAAATCGTCATTCCATCCTCAAAACATAAAATCACTTTAGAGGGTGACAGCAAAGAAAATACAATTATCTCCAATGATGATTATTCAGGAAAACTGGATGCTTTGAATGAGAAAATGACAACTTTCAATTCATACACCCTATTGGTGATGTCAGATGATGTTAAAATTTTAAATCTGACCATTAAAAATGCTTCATGCAATCAGGGGCAAGCTGTTGCGTTACATGTGGAAGGTGACCGTTTTATCGTCAAAGATTCCAATATTTTGGGATGTCAGGACACTGTTTACACTGGAGGAAATCACAGCAGACAATACTATGAAAACTGTTTTATTGAAGGAACAACCGACTTTATTTTCGGTTCGGCAACCGTTGTTTTCAAAAACTGTACGATAAAAAGTTTAGCCAATTCTTACATTACGGCTGCATCAACTGATCAGTCTAAAAGTTTTGGTTATGTATTTTTTGACTGTAAATTAATTGCCAAAGAAGGCATCAACAAAGTATTTTTAGGAAGACCGTGGAGATCTTACGCAAGAACCGTTTTCATCAATACCGAAATGGGCAACCACATCCTTCCTGAAGGCTGGAACCCTTGGAAAGGCGACAAAATGTTCCCGGACAAAGACAAAACTGCCTACTACGCAGAATACAAAAGCAAAGGCGAAGGCGGAAAAACCGAAAACCGTGTAGCCTGGTCGCATCAGCTGACAAAAAAGGTAGCAAAAAAATACACCATCAAAAACATTTTCGGAGACTGGAATCCGGATGTGAGTAATAAGTAATTGGTAATCTTTATCTCGCAAATCGACATAGGAAAATGGAGCGTTAAGAAAATTTAAATTTAATCCGTTAAAAAATTTCCACTGTCTGAGTGCGGCAAAGATTATCTAAAGATGGACCATTTTGAATCCGCACGAGTTTGGAAATTTTAGGATTAAATTTGAATTTTTAGCGGAAGTTTCCAAGTCTTGAACTTTTGGTTCTTTTGTTTCAAGACAAAAGAACATTTAAATAAAAATTTTAAAAATGAAAAAAATACTTTTAGTCCTAAGCATCATAATTTCAGCATTATCGATAGCTCAGAAAAAACCAACCTTATTTTTAATCGGCGACTCCACGATGTCCAATAAAGACAATCCCGATAAAAATCCGGAACACGGTTGGGGACAGGTTTTAGGACAGTTTATGACCAATGGAATTGAAATTCAGAACCACGCCATGAACGGAAGAAGCTCTAAAAGTTTCAGAACAGAAGGCCGCTGGGACAAAGTTGAAAAACAATTGAAAAAAGGTGATTTCGTAATTATTCAGTTCGGACATAACGATCAGAAACTGAAAGATTCAACGAAATTTACCAATCCACACACGCAGTACAGAGCCAATCTTGAAAGATATGTGAACGAAACCCGTGCAAAAGGTGCAACACCCATTCTGATGACTTCCATTACCAGAAGAAACTTCAACGAAAACGGAGTCTTAATCGATACCCACACCGATTATCCTTTGGTGGTAAGAATGGTGGCGAATGATATGAAAGTTGCATTTGTAGACATGCAGTTACTGACCGAACAGATGGAAATTGCTGCAGGCCCGGAAAAATCAAAATTATTACACCTTCATTTCAAGGCTGGTGAAAATGCATATTACGACAAAGACAAAGCCGACGACACGCACTTATCAAAACTGGGAGCAGAAACGGTTGCCAAACTGGCTACAAAGTCTTTAAAGAACTTAAAGACAGGTCTGGAGAAACATATTAAATAATGTCCCAAAGATCGCACAGATTTTCACAGATTGATTATTAAAAATCATCTGCTCAATCTGCGAGAGAAATCAAAAGTCAATTTGTCATCCTGGAAGGATCTCTGCGTAGTTTTTCACAGTTTAGATGCTTAAAGTATGACAAGGTAAGTACAGACAAATTTAAAATTCAAAAAAGAATAAAATGAATTTCAAAAAAGAACTATTTTTCGATGGCAATACCGAATGGGAAGATTTGGGAGCCGGTGTTTCCAGACAGTTTGTAGGATACAATTCTCAGGTTATGATGGTCATCGTTAAATTTGAAAAAGATGCTAATGGAGCTGTACATCAGCATTTTCATTCTCAAATCACCTATGTTGCTGAAGGTAAATTTGAAGTAACCGTTGACGGAGAAACCAAAATCCTGCAAAAAGGCGACGGTTTTTTTGCGCAACCTAATATTTTCCATGGTGTGAAATGTCTGGAAGCAGGTCAGTTGATTGATGCATTTACACCGTTTAGAGAAGATTTTTTAATTGGCTAAATTCAAAATACTCAAACCTAACAGGTTTTAAAAAACTGTTAGGTTTTTTTAACAGTAAGCTTTAAATAAGTTATGAAGAAAGCAATTTTCATCTTAATTATTTTACTTTTTGCGCAAGTTTCTGCTCAGGAAAAACTTCTATTTTGGCCAAAAGGGGAAATGCCTAATTCCAAAATTATAGCCTCAAAAACTAAGAAGAAAAAAGAATTGGCAGAATTAAAAGAAGCAGAACTATTCGTCTTTTTGCCTCCCGTGAAAGAGAGAAATCAAAAGTCCGTCATCATCATTCCCGGTGGAGGATACTCAAAACTGACGTACGATGAAGGTGCTTTTCAGATTGCAAAATGGATGAACACTTTGGGGATTTCGGCTTTTGTTTTAAATTACAGATTGCCAACTTCACCCGATTTAATTCAAAAAGAAATTGCGCCTTTGCAGGATATTCAGGCTGCCATCAAATACATCAGAAAAAATTCGGCACAGTGGGGAATTTCTCCCGATCAGGTGGGCGTAGTGGGAACCTCAGCAGGTGGACATTTGGCGACAATGGCGAGCAATATTTCTAAAGATTACACAGAATTAAAAGGTGACTGGGAAAACATTTCCACCATTCCAAATTTTGCCATTCTTTTTTGTCCGGTTATTGATCTGGGCGAATATGCTCACAAAGGAAGCCGCAACAGTTTGCTGGGCGAAAACGCTTCTCCCGAAAAAATTAAGGAATTTTCCATGCAGAATCTGGTAACTGAGAAAACACCACCAACGATTTTGTTTCATAATCAGGATGATACGGCCGTTCCGCCGATGAACAGCATTTTGTATTTCAAGGCAATGACGAAAAATAAGGTAAAAGGTGCAATGTTTATTTTCCCCAAAGGCGGACACCGGTTTTTTGTAACCGACAAAGATCCGATTAATGAAAACTGGAAAAAACTGTGTGCAGATTGGCTTGAGGGTATTGGTAACAAATAATGAGTAATAAGAATGATTTGTGAGAAGTTGATTTGGGCAGCTATTCCGCCTTCCACTCCCGCTTTTTTTGTTCGTCACATCCTGAGCTCAGCCCAATGGCTCCTCGTAAAAAGAGCTCCGTTCAAGTCGGGTTGCAGATTTGTAATCAAAACAAAATTTTTCATTAACTCTCAGAGGTGTCAATAATTCAGATTTAAAAAAAACAGCAATGAAGAACTTCATCTTTATATTCAGCATATTTATTGGAATCCAAATTTCATCCCAGCAAAAAATAACCGTCTGGCCGAAAGGTGAAATGCCTAATTCCAAAGGCTTAAAACTAAATATCATTGAAGAAAAAGAAGGCCGGATTACCCAAATTCAGGAAGCTGAACTGTTCGCTTTTCTTCCAGCCAAAGAAGAACGAAAAAAAATGGCTATCATCATTATTCCAGGTGGTGGTTACAGACATCTGACCTATGATCTTGGTGGATATTCCTACGCAAAATGGCTCAACACTTTAGGAATTTCAGCATTTGTTTTAAACTACCGATTACCGACGTCTCCAGATTTAAAACAAAGAGAAATCGGTCCGTTGCAGGATATTCAGGCCGCAATAAAATTAATCAGAAAAAATGCTTCTCAGTATGGAATTTCACCTGACCAGATAGGAGTTTTAGGAACTTCAGCTGGTGGACATCTTGCAGCAATGGTAAGCAATATCTCAACTGATTATACTGAATTGAAAGGCGAATGGACAAGCATTTCAACGGTTCCCAACTTTGCAATTTTGGTTTCTCCTGTGATTGATCTGGGCGAATTTGCTCATAAAGGAAGTCGTGTAAATCTTTTGGGAGAAAATGCTTCCGATGAAAAGATTAAAGAATATTCAATGCAGAATTGCGTGACCGAAAAAACTCCGCCGACCATTTTATTTCATGCTCAAAATGATAATGCTGTACCCGTTATCAACTCTATTTTATATTACGAAGCGATGATTAAAAATAAAGTAAAAGGAGCCATGCTCATTTTCCCGGAAGGCGAGCATAATATTGGAATTTCTAATAAAACTGCACTGACGGATAACTGGAAGAAAATTTGCGCGGACTGGCTGGGAAATAAGTGATGGGTAACGAGTAATATTTAAACGTATAGATTTTGACTAAAATCATTCTATTTTAAGAAGTAGAGGTTGCGATAAATCGCTGATGAAGTTAGAAAACATATCAGCCATAAATAAATTATATTGAAAGATACATCAGCTTAGATCAATTCATCGATTATTCTTTGATCCTTAAAATAATACAGATCAAAACAGAACCGTTAAAAATAGCACCGAATCAAATCAATAAAAAAAATTATAAAATGCTAAAACTGATTCAACATAAAATAATCTTACTCGCCTGTGGAACGTTGATCTCTGTTTCAACTTTTGCACAGCAAAATTTAAAACTAAGCTACAGCAAACCCGCAGAAAACTGGAACGAGGCCTTACCAATCGGAAACGGAAGACTGGGAGCGATGGTTTTCGGTGGCGCAGTCCAAGAGCATCTTCAACTGAATGAAGAAACCATCTGGGCAGGAGAACCTGGAAATAATGTTCCGAAAAACACATTCGACAGCATTCAGAAAGTCCGTCGTTTGATCAATGAAAGTCAGTTTGAAAAAGCACAGGATTTAACCAACAAAACCTATCCGAGACAGGCACCGAAAGATCTTAATTACGGAATGCCGTACCAAACGATGGGCGATTTGTTTCTGGATTTTAAAGGTCATGAAAACTTTAAGAATTACCAACGGACTTTAGATATTGAAAAAGCAATCAGCACCGTTTCTTACGAAGTAAACGGTGTAACTTTCAAGCGTGAAACCTTCTCTTCTTTTGCCGATAACGTGATCATGATTAAACTGACTTCCAGCAAAAAAGGAAGTTTAAATTTTAATATCAACGCCTCTACTCCACACAAAATCAATTCAATTTTCACCCAGAAAAATCAATTGGTCATCAATGGAACGAGCGGTTCGGTAGACAATAAGATCGGGAAAATTAATTTTAAAACCGTCGCATTTCCTGTTTTACAAGGTGGAAAACTGACCTCAACAAAAAATCAGCTGCATATCTCGGGAGCCGATGAAGTGGTGATCTATGTTTCAATTGCAACCAATTTTAAAAAATACAATGATCTTTCGGGAAATCCGGATGTAAGAGTTTCACAGTATTTAAATAAAGCTTTAAACAAAAAATATGATACTGAACTGAAGGCTCACATCTCCAACTATCAAAAATATTTTAAGCGGGTAAGTTTAGATTTAGGAAAAACGGAACATTCAAATAAAACAACGGATATCAGAATTCAAGAATTTGGAAATTCACAGGATCCGGATTTGGTAGCTTTGTATTTTCAGTTTGGCCGTTATCTTTTGATTTCCTCATCGCAACAGGGAACGCAACCCGCCAATCTTCAGGGAATCTGGAATTATCAGCTGAATCCTGCTTGGGACAGCAAATACACAGTCAACATCAATACCGAAATGAATTACTGGCCTGCGGAAAATACCAACCTCAGCGAAATGCACGAGCCTTTGTTTGATATGATTCAGGATCTGTCGGTTACCGGACAGGAATCTGCCAAAGAGATGTATAAAGCAAGGGGCTGGAATATGCATCATAACACCGATTTGTGGCGGATCACAGGAATCGTGGATGGCGGTTTCTACGGAATGTGGCCGATGGGCGGAGCGTGGCTGACCCAACACGTCTGGAACCACTATCTGTACACCGGAGACAAAGAATTTCTAAAGAAAAATTACGAAGCTTTAAAGGGTTGTGCTTTGTTTTATTTAGACGTTCTTCAACAGGATCCTTCAAAAAAGCATCTCGTGGTTTCCCCATCGATGTCGCCGGAAAATAAATATTTTAAAAATGTAAGCATCACAGCGGGAACCACGATGGATAATCAGTTGGTTTTTGATGTGTTTAATAATTTCATCAATGCTTCAAAAATTTTAAATCAGGATAAAAATCTTTCGGACGAAATAAAAACGGCTTTGTCAAAACTTCCTCCAATGCAGATCGGGCAACATGCCCAACTTCAGGAATGGCTTACCGATATGGACAGAACTGATGATAAACACAGACATATTTCTCATTTGTACGGACTGTTTCCATCGGGACAGATCTCGCCCTTGAGAAATGTTGAACTGGCTGAAGCTGCAAAAAACTCAATGATCTACCGTGGTGACAAATCCACTGGCTGGTCGATGGGCTGGAAAGTAAACTGGTGGGCAAGATTACTGGACGGAAACCGTGCTTTTAAATTGATTTCAGACCAGTTAACTCCTGCTCCGATGGAAAGCAAAGGCCAATCCGGAGGAACCTATCCGAATCTATTGGATGCACATCCGCCATTTCAAATCGATGGTAATTTTGGCTGCACTTCGGGAATTGCAGAAATGCTGTTGCAGAGTTATGATGGATACATTTATCTGTTGCCTGCTCTTCCCGATGCTTTGCCAAGCGGTTCTGTGAAAGGTCTGAAAGCTAGAGGTGGTTTTGAAATCGATATGGACTGGAAAAATTCCAAATTGACAAAACTGATTATAAAATCTGCTTTGGGCGGAAATGCAAGGATCAGAGTGGCAAAAAATTTAACTTTAAAATCTAAAACAGATTTCATTTCAGCAAAAGGAGCAAATACTAACGAATACTACCAGGTTGATGTAATTAAAACTCCTTTGAAATCAGCTAAAGCAGAGCTGAAAGGTTTTGCAGTTCCGGAAACGGAAATGTTTGATTTTAAAACTGAAAAAGGAAAGGTTTATATTTTTAATGTAAAGTAGGTTTCCCACAGATCGTCACAGATCGTCACAGATAATTGCTAAAAAGATATGTTGACATTCAGGAAAGATTAAGCAATATTTTTCCAACCAAAATTAATTTCAGTTATGAAAAAAGCTATTTATTTTTTAATTATAATTTTGGGCATCACAAGCTTAAAAGCTCAAAAATCTTCGGATTTAAAACCAAGAATCCTGATCAGCACAGACATTGGCGGAACCGATCCCGATGACAATCAGTCGATGATCCATTTGCTGATGTATGCGGATAAATTTAATATTGAAGGTTTGGTTTCTTCACCGTCTTTCGGAAACGGAAGCAAAGATGAAATTTTAAAAATGATTGGTCTGTACGAGAAAGATCTTCCAAAATTAAAAAAACACAGTTCAGGTTTTCCTACACCAAAATATCTGCGGTCCGTTTCTAAGCAGGGATTGCGTGGAAATGCACCTTATGAAGGATATTCAAAACCTACCGAAGGTTCAGAATGGATTATCAAATCTGCCAGAAAAAAATCAACTCAGCCGCTTTGGGTTTTGGTTTGGGGCGGATTGGAAGATGTTGCTCAGGCTTTGCACGATGCTCCGGATATTCAGAATAAAATTAAAATTTACTGGATCGGCGGACCCAACAAAAAATGGAGTGCCAATTCCTATTCTTACATCACGAAAAACTTTCCTGATCTTTGGTTTATTGAAGCCAATTCGACCTATTATGCTTTTTTCTCAAAAAATGATGATCCTAATATTCTGAAAAGCACTGAATATTATGACCAATACATCAAAGGTTACGGAGCGATGGGGAAAGATTTCAAAAATTATTATAAAGGCGAGATCAAAATGGGTGACAGTCCTACCCTTTTTTATCTGATGCACGGCAACCCCAATGATCCCACTGGAGAAAGTTGGGGCGGAAGTTTTGAAAAGATCAACCGAAGTGCGCAGGTTATTATTGACGGTGCCAAAGGAAGTTCTGAGGACATCGCTTTTTGTTCGTTAATAGAGTTTCGTTTTAAAGGTCCCGTTTTAAATGAAAATCCTGTCGCGGCACCTTTTCACATGGAAACGATGCACAAAAAAGATGTTCAGAAATGGGCGGGTTCTTATCTTGGTGACGGAAATTATTCTTTGAAGTACGTCCCGAAAGGTGCAGAAGTTTTGAGTTACAAATTCGTATCAGAAATTCCTGAACTGAACGGTCATGAAGGGAAATTAAATATTGTCAATCTTTGGCCGGGAAAGGAAAACCCTACCGATATTCCTTTAGGAAATACTTGGTTTTCTGATCAGTCTGATCCGAAACTGTATGAAGGAAAATTTCAGGGTGGAAAAACCATCTCAAAATGGAAAAATGATATTCTTCTGGATTGGGCGAAGCGTTGGGAATGGTTGAAGTAGTTTTGTCATGATTTTTGCTTTACATTGTTTGAGCTTTAGTTTGATGTCTCAATCTGCTTTTGACAATCACATAAAAAATCCTGACGCATATTTGCATCAGGATTTTTATTTCTATCAAACCTCATAGGTTTTGAAAACCTATGAGGTTTATTTATTACTGCGTCAATTTATTTCGCTTCAGCCATTTTGGAAACTCATTCTCAATCAGTTTAGTTCCCGCCTCATTGTACCAGCTGTAGCCCATTCTGCGCTCTTCGGAAACCTCTTCATAATTGAATTTCACACTTCCATCACGATCACCGAAAACCGGTTTATTGGTTGGAATATCATAAAATCTCGCCCAAACTGCCGAACCTTCTTTCTTACTCAGCGTACGGATGGCCTTCTCACTTTCTCTCGAAACATTGTAAGTGTAACCGTCAATTTTACTTTCCTTAAACCACTGAACAGCCGATTTGATAGACTTTTCAATCTCGGGAGTGACAGGCTGCAACATCAGAAATTTCACAATGTTCACCGATTCTCCTGTGGCCAATGACATTGGTTCAAAAGCTCTGGCCTTTTCCGGAACTAAAGTAACTTCATTATACTGATCTGCCCAGATGGATAGCTTACCGTTTTGCAGAACCTGAGTTTTCAGAACGCATGCAATTCCCTTTTGCAAAGCCACTTTCGACTTTTCTTTCAACTGAGAATTGACCGCATAAAAGCCTTCTTTTCCTTCAGATATATTGTACAGAATCGTCAGCACATTAATCATCGCATTGTCATTGTACGTTACCTGCTTTCTGTAAATCGCAGAGTTCGGGAAATACTGCGGGAAACCGCCATTTTCGTACTGCATCGAAAGCAAATACTCAATTCCTTTTTCTGCTGATTTCAGATATACAGGATTTTTTGTGGTGCTGTATGCGTTAATCAAACCGTTAATCTCTTTCGAGGTGGCGTTGTTATCAATGGTTGCGAGATTGTTGTCTCCAGCTTTAATGATTTTTAAAAGTTTAGGATCAATCTTTTTCTTATAATCCACCTCTTTTTTATTGCTCATATGTTTTCCCCAACCACCGTTCGGAAGCTGATAGACCATCATTTTTTCGGCCAAAGTATCTTTTACCTGAGCAGAAAATGTGGCTGTTATTAAACAGAATGATGCTATTTTGAATTTTAAATTCATTATTATTTTAATTATTTAATCGTAATTACTAACGGGTTGGCAACAATTTTCGCCTGCTTTTCCAAAAGATTTTCCCAATCTTTCTGTGTCTGAATCTGTCCGCTTTTCTGCCATGCAAATCCTGCATAATAGGTCAGTTTTTTCTGAGGTTTTGTTACAACCAGCAAATTACTCTGATCCGGCGTTTCAGATTTGAAAGCTACAGATTTCTGAACAGTTTTCGGATCTACCACAATTCCTTCGCCCACAAAGGCATCATCGATTTTTTCCCAGTGCAGATAGTACCCATTTTTGTCATTCAGCTTAGATTCGCCTTCGTTTTTATGAAGAGAAATTCCGACAGTATAATTCGGAACAGGTTTTTCAGTTTCAAAATTCGATTCGAACTTAGAAAAATTGGAACCTAAATCAAGAGAAATTCTTTTGGTTTCTTTCACTCCAAACTCACTCCACGGAGCATACGTCAGTTCAAAAACGGTTCTCAACGGACCTTCAGCAATAGTTTTTGAATTCACAAAATTCTGCGAAACCTGCAGTTTTTCATCTTTCCACATCCCAATTCCGCCCGTTCCACGGCTGTCTCCAACGTGATACGGATCGTAACCTTCTCCTCTCGTGTCTTTGTGATAATACATCGGATCTGTCAGATAGCCTTTGTACCATTCGTTGATGACCGATTTTTCAGTTCTTTTAAACCAGATATCGACTCCACTGGAAAGTGTGCTTCCCTTTACTTTCGCCAAAGCTTCAGCCTGTCCTTTTGGGCCATACACCCTGAAAGCTACCCTGTCGTTTTCCCACGTGTAATCATCCACCCTTTCCGGAACCAGTCTGGAATAAGTAGTGATCTGACTTTCAGGAACCGGCGTGTTGGCATCTGCTAAAATTGTATATGAATTTGTTTTCTTTGCATCTAATTTCGCCTGAAAAAGAAGTTCATCATTTTTCCCGTCACCGTCATTATCGATCCACTGAATGGGAAGATATTGGTTTTGGGCATCTTTTATTCTTAAATCTTCCGCTTTATTTTTCCCTAAAAATGCTTTCAACTGCTTCGCTGAAACAGAAACGATTTCATTTCTTGCAAAATCCTGAGTATTTTTCACCTGAATTGAAGTCTGTGCATTCACACAATTCCCAGCAATGCAAACGATTGCACAACTTAAACTCAGTTTTGATATATTTTGTCCGAACATAAAATGTAGTTTTATCAAAAGTAAAGATATTCTGAATAATGGATGAATTTTAAACCTTAAATGTTTCTTAAAAAGATCATTTGCAATCTAAATTATTTTTAAAGTAATTAAGCCAATATAATTCTAAGAAAATATTCTCTAATTTATTTTCATCATGTTCTTTTGCCTTGATGTAAAAGAACCAAAAAATCAAAACTGGAAATTACGGCTGAAAATTGAAAATCAATCCTAAAACTTCCAAAACTTGCGCGAATTCAATTTTTTTCTTCGTCTCAAAATTTCAGTCGCACTTCAGACAGTGGAAGTTTTTTTACGGATTAATTATTAATTTTCTTAACGCCTACATTTCCTAGGTCAGGCAGAAAGAATATACAATCATTGTAGTTTATTACTGAAATTTCATATTTTTATGTTCAAATCAAATTTATGAAGGAGAATCCCGAATTTTACGAAATACAACACTTCAGACAATGGTGGCTTTGGCTGATTATCGTTTTTGTGCTTGGATTTTCCGTTTACAACGCTATCGAAAACGAAGAATCTTTCTCTACAGCGGAATTGATTATCACGCTAGCCGTTCCTTTTTTAATTTGCCTTCTGTTTTTCATTATCAAACTGGAAACTAAAATTGATGCTTTGGGAATTCGAGTCCGTCTATTCCCATTTCATTTTCAGTTTAAATATTTCCCGTGGAAATCTATAGAAAAAGCTTACATCAGAGTATATTCTCCGCTGATGGATTACGGCGGCTGGGGTTTGCGACTGGGTTTTTTAGGAAGAGGAAAAGCGTATACTGTTTCTGGTGATTTGGGATTACAGCTTGTTTTTAAAGATGGGAAGAAACTGTTGATTGGAACGCAGAAATCTGTGGAAATTAAAAAGTTTATTGCAGAAATTCAAAAAATTTAATGACTGTACATTTTTCACAACACTAAATCAGCAGTTACTTTGTCTTTCCGTAGAAATCTCAACACACAGAAATCAAAGCAGTCTAGATTCCTATGGAATGACAGACAAAGCGTTAAACACTAAATTATTACCATCTACAGATTTCAATAAAAATAAATTTAATCTTTACATAAGTTCTTTTTATTTCAATTGATCAGAATCAAATCTAATGAAATACCTGAAAAAATATTTTATCACTTGGTACGTACCAATACTTTCTTACTTAATTCCTTACCTCATTTTCCAGTTAGGACTGATTCTTAAAAATGATGAAATAATTAATTTGTCTTTGGCTATTTTCTATTTAAATATTGTAGGGAATCTTATTTCTGCCGTTGTGCAAATTGTAATCAAAAAATGGTACTTTCTTTTTCCTCAAATTATGGCATCTGCGTTTCTGTTTTTTTCAGTATCAATGTATCTTGCATTTTCACCACCCGATTTCTATGGTGCTAATAAAGTAATTCCAAAAAATATAAAATTTGAAATTCCTGCTGAAAAAGAATTGACAGAAAAAGACTTAAAACAAAACGATTTTAGGTTAGCAGAACGTTCACAGCCCGGAATTTATAATTTTTACACTAATCATCAACCTAAAGAATCGGGATATTTTTATATTAAGGCATTTGAAATAACTTCAAACGACAGATTATCTGAAGATGGAATTACAGAACGTTCGAAAATTGTGGTCGAAAAACCAGATACAAAAATTTACACCGGAGATTTTATAATTTATGAAGGATCCTGGGATGATCAGTACGGAGCGAGAATTGAACTATGGTATCATCCAGACAGCAGTTCTGAATATAAAATTAAACAGAAAAATTATATTATTGAAGGTTGGATGAGATGAAATAAAATCTGATCTAAAATCAGTATAAACACAATTCTGATTTAATTCCAAAGTCATAATCTCAATAAAAACCCTTTGCACCACTTGACCTGGCTCAAGTCAGCTAAAATTAAAATTCCAAAACAGATTTGCCCAAATCATGATACAAAAGCACTTTCCAATGTTCTTTTTTCGCAAGAATCTCCCATTCTATCCGCTGATCTTTTGCAGTTTTACCGTCAAAATCCGTTTTGTAAGCCAAATGATATTTTAAATAAGCCGCTTGCGGAAGATTGTCTGCTCCATAGAAGTACGTTTCATTTTCATTTTTAACCCAAAAAACCTGATGAAACGGCGAATGCCCACCAGTTACCTGAAATGTAATCTCATCGGAAACACTTCCCGAGTCATCATTCATCCACATAATTTTAGCATTTTTAATGATGAAATCAAGAATTTCAAAATCAAAAGACAGACTGCCTCTTTTACTTAAAGCAAAGTCATATTCTCTTTTTTGTATATAAATTTCAGCATCAGGGAAATTTAAAATCCACTTTCCGGCAGAAGTATTGACCAGACCTGAAATATGATCTTTGTGCAGATGAGAAAGTAAGATTTTATCAATTTGAGAAGGCTGAAGTTCATGCTCTGAAAGATTGGCAAAAATTTTAGGCTGATGATTTTCAAGCCATCCCAAACCAGCATCTAAAAGGATATTTTCAGTTCCAGTCATCACCAAAAATGGCTGAATGGACATTTTGATTCCTTTTGAAAATTCATCGAGAAACACAAATTCTTTTTCTTTGTTGACAGAAAAGTTTCCCTCCTTCAATGCGAGCACTTTCATAATTTAAGATTTAATTGTCTGCGTTTTTAGGGTTAAAATAAATGAGATGGCAACAGCCAGACTAAGCAATACGACAAACCAAAACCATGAAGTGGCATGAAGAAAATAACCGCTTCCGCTCCCCAAAACACTCGATCCGAAGTAATAAAACAGCCAATAAATCGACGTTGCTGCAGATTTTGCCGCCTTTGCTTTTACAGCAACCATTCTGCTTGCCATAGTATGTGCAGCAAAAAATGTAAAGGTAAATAATCCCAAGCCTAAAATAACGATCAATACATTGGTCGAAAACAGACAGAAAACCCCGATAATCATGGTCAATACGGAAGTTTTAAGGATTGTCGGCTGACTGTATTTTACAGACCATCTTCCTGAAAGCATCGTTCCGAAAACACCTACCGTGTACATCAAAAAGATGAATGCGATGAAAATATGATTCAATGAAAATGGTGGTTGTTCCAATCTGAAGCTCAGATAATTGTAAACACTCACAAAAGATCCCATCAGTAAAGCAGCGATGAAGTATAAACTTAAAAAATCCGGATCAGAAAAAAACATTTTCATCTGTCGCATTTTAAGTGCCAAACGCTGTCTCTGCGGTTTGAAAAATTGGGATTCAGGAAAAAATCTCCAAAAAACCAAAGCCAGAAAAAGACTTTCAATTCCAATGATTAAAACAGCGTTGCGCCATCCCAGTTCTCCTGCCAGCAAGGTTGCGAAAATTCTTCCGCTCATTCCGCCAATAATATTTCCACTCAGATACATGCTCAAGGTCAAACCCAAAACAGAGGATGAGACTTCTTCAGTGATATAGACCAAAGCAACCGCCGAAACTCCCGAAATGACAAAACCTTTTAAAACACCTAAAAACACGAGGATTTCAAGCTGCTGGATGTACGATGAAATTAAAGTTAAAAATGCAGAGCTGAGTAAAGAGAACAACATCAGTTTTTTCCTTGAAAATGCATCGGCTTTAAATGAAAAGAACAATAATCCGATGGCCATTCCGATGGTTGATGAAGAAACCAGCAGCGAACTGTCACCAACCGAAGTTTTGAATTCCGAAGCGACATTGGGAAGCAAAGGCTGAAATAAATAGAGCTGAGAAAACACCGACAAACCTGAAAGAAAAATACAGATCTGGATCTCCCATAAACGTCTCGTATTTTTTTCTGCTTTCTCCATTTGCTGTTTCAAGTATTTTGATGAAGCAAAGTTCCGTATAATTTTTAAATTTGTAAAACGCTTTATTTCGATAACATCAATCTATAAAACCGATTTACAAATGGAACTTCGTCAACTTAAATATTTCCTAAAGGCTAAAGAACTGATGAACTTTACGGAAGCTGCGAATGCGATGCACATCAGTCAGAGTACGCTTTCCCAACAAATTAAACAGTTGGAAACGGAAATCAACACACCGCTTTTCAACAGAATTGGAAAAAGAATTCAACTTACCGAAGCCGGAAATATTTTCGCAGAGTTTGCCAAAAAATCAGTGCGGAGTTCTGAAGAATCTTTACTGGCGATGTATGATCTTAAAAAACTCTCACGCGGAACTCTTAAGATTGGCGTTTCATATGGACTTCGTTCAATACTGGTTCCAGCAGTGAAAAATTTCATTGAGAATTATCCACAGATCAATCTTGAAATCCTTTTTGAAACCACCGATATACTGCTGAAAAAATTAAGCGATACAGAACTCGACTTGGTTTTAAGTTATCAGGAAGCGCATCCCGCAGAAAATTTCATCTACCAGAAACTTTTTGTTTCTGAAATGATGTTTGTGACTTCCACAAGTTCGGAATATTCAAAATTTAAAAAGATCAATCTTAAAACCATTGCGGAACTTCCTTTGGCAATGCCTTTTGACGGTTTCAGCACCACTCATTACGTCATGGATTTATTTAAACAAAATCATATTTCACCCAACGTAAAAATGAAAATCAACGACATTCCGACGTTGATAGAAATAGTAGAAAACGGAATTTTTCACACCATTTTAGCCGATTCTACCGTCAATGACAGACAAAACCTGGTGACCATTCCGATTACAGAAAATAAGGCTGAACGCAAGGCTGTTTTAATGCATCTCAAAGAAGCTTATCAAACCGAGGCGATGAAAAGTTTTTCCGGTTTGTTGCTCAACTTTTAATGAACAGTTATTTTTCTTATTTTAATTTGTTATGCGCAAATAGTAAATCCCAGAAATCTTTTAGTACTCTCGTGGATTCGGCTGACGTGGTAGACCTTTACCATTAGTCTGTCTCTCGGCGTGAGATTTCCTCAAACGAGAATGATTTAGAGCTATCGCAAATCCTTTTTAATCACCAGATATTTCAAATCTTTATCTCCTGCATTGCTGATTCCATGCTCAGAATTGGGCGGACAGTACAAACTGGTATTCGGACCGACTTCTACGGTTTTTCCGTTAAGATAAAAAGATGCCTTCCCTTCCAGAATATAAAAAAATTCCTCTTCGGGATGGCGATGTGGCGCATGCGTAGATTTTCCGGGTTCTACAATGCTCATCTTTAATGTGTTTTCTTCAGTAAACTTTTTGTCGGCAAACCAATACTGATACCCTGATTTTGTCTTTGTAGCTTTAGCCAGATCAAATTCATTCACACAGTTTTCTATGTTGTACTTAACGGGTTCTTGTACTGCAGCTACTTTCTGAGCATATACATTCTGCTGAAACAGAACACTGATGATTATGGTTGTTATAAATTGGGTTAATCTTTTCATTATTCAGTAATTATACAAAAAAATCTAATGTAGAAAATTTCTAAGTAAAATTACTAAATACTTTATAAACTCTTGTCACTTGAGATTTAAGATACTTTGTATCTTTGATAACTAATCACATTTCACACATTAAAAATGAAACTTTTCCAGTTCCTAAACAAAAAGAAAGAAACTCAGTTCAAATGTCTTTGTTGCGGAAAGGTTTATGATAAACCTCCATTAACTTTCGGAAGTGATTTTCCGTCTTTCTATGATTCAATTCCTAAAAATGAAATTGCTGAACGTGTAGAATATCAGAAAAGTTTATGCATCATTGATCATCACTTTTTTCATCGTGTAAGACTTGAGATTCCCATTATAAACTACTTTGAAAATCTAAATTTTGACATCTGGGTTTCAATTAGCGAAGAAAATTTCATACAAAGAAATGAACACTGGAATAATAAAGACAGAATACATTTCGAGTCTTATTTTGGATATTTACAAAATGAAATCCCAGCCTATGAAAACACTTTTAATCTACACACAATCTCTACAGAGAATGCACCGGGATTTATTCCAAACGCTCAAATTATAGATATCAAACACCAACTTTACATTGACCAACAAAATGGAATTAGCGTAGAAAGAGCAATAAATATCGCACAGAGTATTTTAAAAATACAACACAACTGAAATGAGTTGATAAATTTTCATTTTGTAAGCATTAAAAAAGCTGGTAGAAAAAATAAATCTGAATCTTCTTTCCCACTCCACCGTTTTGTCAATATCTGTTTTATTTCTAAATTGCATTACCTCCCGAAAAAGAGAGTGACCATCACAAAAAATATTTATGAATCAGATTATTCCATTTGACTTACAGATACAGCACAATTCATACATCAACTATACATTTGTTTTAAATAAATACAATTTCCTTGAAAAAATATCTTTCCGGGAAGTGATGGAAGATCTGGAAAATTTAAACCTGCAAATTTCATCTTCACTCGGAATATTTGAAACGTATAACGTCTACATCGATCAGCTGAAAAAAGATTCGCTGTACAAGATTTCTTTATTCAATTTTGTTTTTGATAATGCTTTGCTTAAAAGTCTTTCAGAAAAAGATGTAGATACAATTACGGTTGAAGTACTTCAGAATAACGAATCGCTTTTCAGACAGAATTTTTCTATTGAAGTTCTTCCTGTTGATTATTGTGGCGGTTTACAGTCGTATCCACAATTATTGGCTTCCTATGTCACTCCAAATAATTCACTTATTTACAAAATTAAATCTGATGCGATAAAAATTCTTGAACAGAATAATCTAAATCCTTCATTTGAAGCTTATCAGTCGAAAGATAAAGAACGTGTGTTGCAAATGGTTTCGGCAATTTATAAATCGATTCAGAATTTAGAACTTATTTACAGCTCAATGCCGCCAAGCTTTGAGAAAAGCGGACAAAGAATTCGGCTAATTGACCAGGTTTTAGAAACAAAATTCGGAAACTGTATCGATATTTCTCTTCTGTTTGCTGCGTGTCTGGAAGCGATCAACCTTAATCCTATTTTGCTGATTACAAAAGGTCATGCCTTCGTCGGTGTCTGGCTTGATGATCAGAGATTTGATGCGATGGTCAATTTTGATCAGGCTGCCATTTCAAAAAGAATCGCCAGCGGGATTAAAGAGATTGCTCTGATTGAATCAACCCATCTCTGCAAAGGAAGCAGTCTGCCATTCAAACAGGCAATGAACAGCGCTGAAAAGCAGATTATGGATTCTTCTAATTTTTTACTTTCGATTGATCTCAAAAATGCAAGATCAAACGGTATTTCTCCGCTCCCTTTATTGAAAACTGAAAATGTTTTTAATGATGATTTAAAAATAAATTCTCAGGTAAATACTGATGATCTGGATGATGATTTTGAGATGGGAACGTTGTACAACGACCTTGAACTGACCGATACGTCAAACCTCACCAAACACAAAATCTGGGAAAGAAAACTGCTCGATTTATCACTCAGGAATAATCTTCTCAACCTGCGTTTTACCAAAAGTATGTTGCAGCTGGTTGACTATAAAGTTAATTTGCTGGAAGACAGCCTGGCAGACGGGAAAGCATTTACTATTCATCCCAATAACAATCAGCCGGTTCTGAGAAAATACAATCTCTACCACGAACCTTTGCATTCTTCGCAACCACTTTTTCAGTTGGCAGATGACGAATTTAAATACAATAAAATCCTTACGTATTATCACCAGGATGATTTGGATGCGATTCTTACGAACCTCTACAGAACCTCAAAACTGGCCGAAGAAGAAAACGGAAAAAGCACTTTGTATTTAGGAATCGGACTTTTAAAATGGTATGAACCAAAAAATATAGATATTCCTAGATATGCTCCTATTCTTTTGATTCCTGTAGAACTTTCGAGAAAATCAGTTAATTCTAAGTTTATGCTTCGAAGTCGTGAGGAGGAAACCATGATTAACATTACCCTTCTCGAGTATCTGAAACAGGAATTTAAATTCAATTTAAACAGTTTAGAAACTTTACCTACCGATGACTATGGTGTTGATGTGCCTAAAGTTCTGGCCATTATCAGAAATGCAATCCTAAATCTTGAAGGCTGGGACGTTCTTGAACAAATGGTTCTGGGAACTTTTTCTTTCAACAAACTGATTCTCTGGCAGGATATCTCCAAATATTCAGAAGAAATCCAGAAAAGTTCGATTGTTAAAAGTCTCATCGACGGAAAACTGAGCGAAACTCTGGAAACCGTTGAAATGGATGCCGAAAGTCTTGAAAATATGTCGGCTTCGGAATTGATGCTTCCTATTTCTACCGATAATTCTCAGCTCAATGCAGTAAAAAATGCTCATCAGAATAAAACCTTTATTCTTCATGGGCCTCCAGGCACCGGAAAATCACAGACTATTACCAACATCATTGCTGATGCGTTGGCCAATGATAAAAAAGTATTGTTTGTAGCCGCAAAAAAAGCAGCATTAGATGTCGTTCACAGCAGATTAGAAAATATTGGGTTGGGAGCTTTCTGTCTTGAACTTCATTCCAATAAATCGAAAAAATCTGATGTTCTGAAACAGTTTGAAAAAACTTTGGAGGTTCCAAAATATCAAATCAATGCTAATTTTGCGGAAGAAGCAAAACGTTTGGACGAACGAAAACTGGAATTAGGAAAATATATCAACCAACTTCACAAAAAATTTAAAATCGGCTGGAGCCTTTTTGATACTGTTTCTTATCTCGAAACACATCAAATCAAAATGGATGACCGTTTTATGATTGAAAGTCCTTTAGAAAACATCGACTGGACTACGTGGAATGGTTGGAAAGACTGGCTCATTCCTTTCGCAGCGATTGTACAGAAAATCGGGCAACCGTCTTCACATCCTTTACGATTAATAAAAACTGAAAGTCATCAGTATGAAAATAAAAATCTGATTCTTGGTGCAGTCAATCAATATCTTAACAAAGAAAATTCGGCCTTAAAAATCAAGCAAGACCTTCAGCTTGAGCATTCTGACAACAATTCAGTAACTGATCTGCTTGAGTTTTTGCATTCAAATTCTGTAAAATCCCATCTGCTTGATATCAGTTTTGACGAGACACAGACTAATTTGTTTAAAAACTGGCTGACGCAGCAGGATTTACTTCAAAAAATTGAAAATCAGATTGCAGTACAATTCAATTCGGGGATTTTTACTATCGACATTCAGCCTTTAAATATATTGTGGAATCAGGCGAAACATACCTGGTTTATTCCCAAATGGTTTAAGCAGAGAAAAGTAAAGCAGCAATTGATCGGTTACAGCAAATCCGGAATCGAATCTGAGGTACAGATTGACGAATTATTTGCCAAACTGGAAGAATTTAAACAAATTGAAAATCAACTGACGAATCAGAATTTTGCTACGGTCACACATTCCGTAACTCCTTATTTCAACGGTCGTTCTTATGATGTTTTAGCGATTGAAAAAGACTTCAACATTATTCAGATTGCGAAAGATTTAGGTCAAAAAACAGGAATTCAGAATTTTCAGATTTGGCTGAAAGAATTTTTAAATACAACGGGAACTCAGCAAAATCTACCTGATTTCATCAATCAAATTAAAAATTTTCAGGAAAGCAGAATAAGCCTGCTAGATTATGTATCTGAAATTCCTAAAAGTGATGAACTCAAAAATATCATTCAAAACATCGACCAGCTCGACAATTGGGTTAACTATAATGTTTTAAAAGCTAAGGCTAAAGATCTGGAACTTGATTGGTTTATTCAATTTTTGGAACAAGATTTACTTGACACCAATTCGATCGAACAGGAATTTGAGAAAATCATTCATCTGAATTTATTTATCAAAACCATTTATAAATTCGAGACACTCAACAGTTTTGATGCCGATATTTACGAATCTCAGATTCAGCAGTATAAAGATCTTCACAAAGAATTTACACAGCTGACGAAAAACCAATTGATTCTTAAACTGAGCGACAGAATCCCAAATTTTGTGCAGGAAGCCGCTCAAAGTTCAGAAATTGGAATTTTACAAAAAGCCATCCGAAACAAAGGCAGAGGTTTGTCAATCAGAAAATTATTTGACCAGATTCCGGGACTGATTCCCCGTCTGAAACCGTGTATGCTGATGAGCCCGATTTCTGTGGCGCAGTATTTTGATGTCAATCAGGAGCATTTTGATCTGGTGATATTTGACGAAGCGTCGCAGTTACCGACATCTGAAGCCATCAGTGCTTTGGCAAGAGCAAAACAGGCAATTATTGTAGGTGACCCAAAACAGATGCCACCGACTAGTTTTTTCTCCTCTTCAAAAATTGACGAAGACAATATGGAACTGGAAGATCTTGAAAGCATTCTGGATGACTGTCTCGCCCTTTCCATTCCTTCAAATTACTTGTTGAGACATTACCGAAGCAAGCATGAAAGCCTGATCTCATTCAGCAATGAACATTTTTACGACAATAAACTGCTCACGTTTCCATCGCCGGATGACCTGAGTAGAAAAGTTACCTTTGAGTTTGTTGACGGATTTTACGACAAGGGAAAAACGCGCACCAATATCAACGAAGCACAGGCGATTATTGACTACATCAAAAACCATTTCCAAATCAAGATTAAAAAATCAATTGGTGTGGTAACATTCAGTCAGACTCAGCAGAATCTGATTGAAGATCTGTTGCAGAAATTATTTCAGGAAAATCCTCATCTGGAAGAGTTTTCAATGAATAGTACAGAACCGATTTTCATTAAAAATCTTGAAAATGTACAGGGTGACGAAAGAGATATTATTTTGTTTTCTGTGGGTTACGGACCGGATGAAGACGGAAAAGTTTCGATGAATTTCGGACCACTGAACCGTGACGGAGGATGGCGAAGACTGAATGTTGCCGTGACCAGAGCGCGGTATGAGATGAAAGTTTTCTCTTCCTTAAAAGGTGATCAGATCGATTTGAACCGCACTAATGCTGAAGGCGTAAAAGGTCTGAAAAACTTCCTGAATTTCTCGGAAAAAGGAATGATGAATCAAAATACGACGGTTCAGAATCAAAATAAAAAATCAATTGTCAGTTCGATCGCTCAATTTTTGGAAACTCACGGTCTGAAAGCCAAAACCAATATCGGAACGTCAGATTATAAGGTTGATATAGGAATTATCGGCCCGGAGAATGAAAATGAATACCTTCTTGCCATTTTGGTAGACAGTGAAAATTATTTTAAAATCAGTACCACCAACGACCGTGAGCTTCTTGCTCCAAGCGTCCTGAAAGGTCTTGGCTGGAACGTCTT
The DNA here is from genome assembly GCF_001507335.1 of Chryseobacterium sp. JAH. Classification (GTDB taxonomy): domain Bacteria; phylum Bacteroidota; class Bacteroidia; order Flavobacteriales; family Weeksellaceae; genus Chryseobacterium. Next base: position 52,505 of record NZ_LMAH01000009.1, read on the forward strand.
CAGAATCTGGACATTGGACTGGATTAAAAATAAGGAGAAAATTGTAGCGGAGATCAAAACGTTGCTCGAACAAATTAAAAACAATGTAAAAATACAAGAGGAAGAGATTGCTGAAATTGAGATCGCAGTAAAAAACAGCCTGAGCGAAGTTGAAGATGAAGAAATCATCTCTTCGGGCCAGCCTTATATTTCTGCTGAAATCGCTTCAAACCCCGCCGCAAATTCGGAATCGGTGTATTATCCTGAAAACAGAAATCTTCTGCGCAGTCAGATCATCAAAATCATTGACACTGAAGCTCCTATCAGCCAAAATGTTTTATTCAGAAAAATGCTGAAACTTTGGAATTCAAGAGCCGGCGTAAAGGTGACCGGATATTTAGATGAAATATTGACCTCTATTCCGGACATCACGGTGACTGAAAAATATCAGAAAATTTATTGGTCAGAAAATATCAAGCCTAAAAGCATAAGCTATTACCGAAATAACTCCATAGAAAAAAGAACTATTGAAGATATTGCACCTGAAGAAATTTCGGTTGCCATCATGGAAATTATGCAATCGAATCTAAGCGTTGAAAAAGATGAATTAATCAGGATGACTGCGAGATTGTTTGGTTTTCTGAAGGTCGGTGCACAGATTGATGCAGTGGTGATGTTTTGTGTGGATGAGTTGATTGGAAAAGGATTGCTTTTGGAGAACGAGGGAAGGATTGTTTTGGTTTAAAAAAAATAAATGGAAATTGACAACAATCTAAAAATTCTAAGAGTCAAACTACGATGTAATTCTAAGAAAATTATTGAAGACATTATTAATCGGAATGTTTTATTAAATGATAAGGATAAAAAATTAAACGACGAAATTTGTCTTTTTTGTGCCAGTTTAAATGACTTAACTAAAGAACATGTCTTACCTAAATGGACATTTGAAAACTGTACTACAAAATTCTTTGTCACAGATGTAAATGGGAGCCGACAGAAGTATAACAAAACAACTGTACCAGTTTGTGCAGAATGCAACAACAGTCTATTAGGAAGTATTGAAAGCCATATTATCTCTATTTTAAAAGGCACCGATTTGTCAAATTCATATTATAATGGTGAGCAATTGCAGAATATAATTCGCTGGCTGGAAATTATTGAATATAAATTTCAATTGTTAGAAATTAGAAGAAGGTTCAATAGAGCAAAATCCTCAGAATATATTGACTATTTAAAAAACATTCCCATTTCAATAATGAGAGAAGAAATCAATTACTCTCCTTCCATAGCAATTTCTCAGATCAGACTAGCTCAAAAACGTGTAACTACCAAATCCAAGATGAAGAATTTAAATTCTCTGGTAGTTTTTAAAACAGTAAATAAACATTTTCATTTCTTCCATCATTTAGATGATTTTATTTTTATTGAATTACCAAAATTTCGGGTTGCACTATTTTATTTTTACACACGTACTTTTGATGATAACGAACAAGCCAAAGATGAAGCAACGAAAATAATTAAGAGATTCTATAATTAGCATAAACTTATAAAAAATGCCAGACAAAAAAGAAAAAGAAAGACGCAGACAGATTCAAAAAGAATTGCATGAAAAGGCTCAAAAGGAATTTGAAGAAAGTCTTCCGATTTCAAGAGAACTATTTTTAGATTTGTTTGATGCTTTGAATCAGGAACTTGAAAAAAATGGTTGCGACGACAGTTTAAAGCTGACAAAGCAATTTTTAGAAACAAACCAAGTTCAAAATACCGATAAGGTTGAAAAATTCCTGAAAGAAAACGGAGGTTTTTGTGATTGTGAAGTACTTTATAATGTGGAAGAAAAATTTGAAAATTAAATTCAATGCATAAAAAATGATTAAGAACATCGTTCAAATGAAAAAAATCATAAGTATTCTTTTATTGATATTAAGTGTTTCCTGCCTTTTTGCGCAAGTTCCGGATCTTGAAAAGGCGAAACGGAAATATTTTCAGTCCAACGTAATCAGCTATAAAACTACAGCATATTATCCCAATCCTGACACAGATGAGATGTCCGTTATCAATGTTTTATATACCATTTACAAACCTCAGAATAAAGATTTTGAATTTTACAGCAAAAATGAAAGTTCAGAAGAGTTTTACAAATATGGTTTGTATCATGCAGTGAACCATGCCGAAAAAACCATTTATGAATACGAGAAAAGAGAGAATCAAAATTCAGCGATCTCATCTTCGCGACTCAGGCAATTCGGCCCCACCACTCTGCTCAAAAAGAAATGGAAATTTATTGATGAAACCGTAATCGACGGGAAAAGTCATACGCATTATTCAACCATTGAAAGCATCAATCATTATGAAGGAAAAGAGATAAAGGTTGAGTTTCACATATACATTTCAGGCAATTTCACGCTGACTAAATTTGAAAGAAAAAGTTTCGTTGGCGGAAAACTGGGGCAGACGGTCACCTTTCTGTTCAGCAACTATATTTTCTCTGATAGAATCACCAATCTCAAAGTCGTTCTTCCGAAAAATTATGCGTTGAAATATTTTGAACGACAGGATTCTCTGCATCCATTAGCTAAAAATTCAAAAGCTCCGGAATTCGAGGTATTCGACATGAAACGTCAGAAGATTACTTTTAAAGATAAAAAAGAGAAGCAGACTCTTTTACTGTTTTCCTCTACCCACTGTGGCTATTCGAAAGCAATCACAGATTATCTCCTGAGCTCAGATTTTAACCTCAATCCTAGTGTTGAAATCATCAACATTTTTGGTTCAGATTCAAAAGTATCTGTCACACGATATTTCCTCAATAAGGAAGTGAAATTCTCTGTAATTGCCGATCAGAAAAATCTGGAAAAACAATACGGAATCAACGGCTATCCAGTTCTTTTTCTCATTAACGAGGACGGATTTATTTCCGCAACGATGGATGGTACTACAGAAATTTTTCCATTTTTGAAAAGTTTAAACAACAAATAAAAAACTATTGAAATTTTCACTAAATTGAGAAACAATTTAACATATATGAAACTAAATTTAAGCTTTTTACTGATCTTCATTTTCACCATTTTTTCTGCTCAAAAAAAGGCGTCGGATACGGCAGCCATCTCACAAAGCAATAAAAATCAAATTCTTTCTGAAAAGGTGATGAAAACGAATGAAACTACTGAGCAAAAAAAAATTTCTTTTGAGCAACAAAAAGACACTGCTACACTCGTACAAAATATAGATATCGTCCGCGAAATTAATGCTGTTTTAAATTATAAAGTCAACCGTGTCTGGCGAAAAGATTTATACTGCTTTGCCTGTGAAAATTATGTTTCAGGAAAAACTGCATAGGTAGAATTGATAACAAAAACTTACTTGATATCTGTCACTTCACCTTTTTTAAAATCAATTTTAAAATAATCTGCAGGATCTCCCGAAGACAGTTTATTTAAAGTCGTAAAAAATATTTTCAGCTGCTTAAGAAACGCATCATCAGTATTCAATTTTTCGAAATTTTGGTGCAAAATTTTGAACTGAGAAAGTCGTTTTTCAGAAATATCTTTCTTTGCCAGATCGTCGGCAGATTGCAATTGATAAAGATTCAGTAAGGCATCTTCAAAATTCCAATCTTTAAATTTCTTTGAATTTTTGTCTGATCCCTTTTTGTTCTGACTTAAAAAAAGCAGATCTTCCCCGGAAAGTTGAGACGCCTTCTCTATAAAATCTTCAGGCCAGTCTGATGGAACAAATCTCAGCCGCACCAATTCTTTTAAATGAAATAAAGTGAAATCGTGATAATTTTTTGTTTTCAGAATATCAATATTCCAAATGTCTTTCGTTTTTTGACTTTTTAAAACTTCATATTCTTTTTTGTACAAAGGAAAGAGTTCATCAAAGCGGGGAACTTTTGTAACAGAAACTGTTTCTACCTCAAAATTTGTGGATGAATTAACAGTGAGAATTTTATATCCCGGCAGATAAGCTGCTAACGATGGAACCTGAATATTGACCAGCATTTTTCCGTTTTTAAACTTTTTGATCCCAGTATCATTGATATGCATGTGACCTGCAAAATGAATTTTCAGTCCTGCATCTGCAAAAACCTCAGCCACGTGATCATTCGGCACTCTCTCGAGCTGCCATTTTCTTTCACCCAATAAATTTTTCAGATCATCAGAAGCTCCGTCATTATAATCCAACATTGGGTAATGGGTAAAAGCTATTAGAACTTTCTTGTTTTTCTCCGCTTCTTTTGAAATGTTTTTTATCCAATCAATAAGATGTTTTTTATTTGACAATACATTATTGTATCCCACGGAAGCGCCATGAAAATTATCCGGATCTTTTGAATTTCCATTATTGTCTTTTGGTAAATAGGTGTTCCCGTCAATCGCCAGAAGCCAAATCCCTTCTACAGGTTCTACCACATATGTGAAATCGGGAACCATAAAACCCGGACTGACTTCATACATCCTCTGCGAATACTCTGAACTTTTTAAAGCATTTTTAAACGTATAATTTTGATAAGAAACATCATCAAAAGGCGTCTGCCAAAACAAGTCTTTTTCATTCGGAGTGAAACCAAAATCCTTAAGACTATTCAAAATTTCAAGATAGCCGGACATGGCAATATCTTTTGTTATGACCGTTTCCTGACTATTATTTTTCACTAAACTTTTTTCACTGAAAACATTTAACGGACTTCCTTTTTCACCCAAAAAATCAGATTTCCCTCCATCCTTACGAAACGGACTCACAGGATCATGATTTCCGGTCGTGATAAAAAATCTCATTCCATATTTTTCCTGATATTCATGGAGTATTTTTCTAAGTCCACGGAGATTATATTCCTGTCCGTCATCGGTATAATCGCCCGGTAACGCAACTATTTTAATTCCTTTTTTTGCAACATCCTCCAAGGCCGCCAGAAATGCAAAATAATTTTCATTAAAAATCCTTGTAGACCGCAGCTGCGAATCCATCGTTCTCAGTACGGTTTTCTGTTTGGTTTTTGAATTTTCAACACCTTTGAATTCATTATCCGAGAAATCTCCATACAAATCCTGAAAATGTACATCTGCCAAAAAAGCGATCTGAAATGATTTTTTCTGAGCATCAATTGAGGAAAATAAAAATACGAAAAGAATAAAAATATATTGGAAAGGCTTCGTCAAAACTGAAAATTTTAATCTTTAAAAATACTGTTTTAACAACAACAGAATGTTGCCTAAAGTTTATGTTTACTTTAAGATTATTTAAACTTAAAAAACCTTCACTTTAGTAACCAACTCATTATCAACATATAAAAACGCTGGTTATAAACAACAATTTTATTATATAAAATTATACTTCCTGCACTCACTGTTATCTAATACGGGTATGCCTTTTTACGTGTCTTTAAATATGGGAAAGAAACTCGAGTGAATTTAGAATTGTTAGGTTAAAAAGATTGATTGTGCCCAAATTGCAACATATAAAACAAAAAAAAGCACCTACATTTCTGTAAGTGCTTGATTTTAAAAGTGGTCCCACCTGGGCTCGAACCAGGGACCACCTGATTATGAGTCAGGTGCTCTAACCAACTGAGCTATAGGACCTCAAAATTTGGTTAAATTTTGTGTTTGCAAAAATAGTAAATTTTCTTGCACTACAAAATTTTTTATACCTTTTCTTGGCAAAGTTCTACCAACACTCCGTTTGTAGATTTAGGATGAAGGAAGACAACCAATTTATTATCAGCACCTTCTTTCGGTTCTTCGGATATAAACTGAAAGCCTTCTTTTTTTAATCTTGCAATTTCTTTTAATATATCTTCCACCCCAAATGCCAAATGATGAATACCTTCCGCTTTCTTTTCTATAAATTTAGAAATTGCACTATCAGTACTGCTAGCCTCAAGCAACTCTATTTTACTTTCACCTGTTTTATAAAAAGATGTCGTAACACCTTCTCTCTCTACGCTTTCTTTTTTGTACGATTCTTTCCCTAGAAGCCTTGAAAACAGATTATCAGACATTTCCAAAGATTTCACAGCGATACCGACATGCTCTAATTTCATAATAATTCAATATAATTAAACGTGAATTTGATTGTTATACAATATTCAAATCCACAATTCAAACAAAAGTACTAAATTTGCACAAATTATGGAAAGTAACAGACAAAGAAAAGTAGCGCAGATTATACAGGAAGATTTTGCAGAATTATTCCGCAAGCAGTCAGCAGAAAGCAAACAGAGCTTTTTGGTGTCGGTTTCTGATGTGAAGATATCACCAGATTTAGGGGTTGCTAAAATTTATTTAAGCATTTTCCCTCAGGAATTCAGAAGTTCAATCATGAAAGAGATTGAAATCAATAAAGCACAATACAGAAATTTTCTTGGTCAGAAAATGGCTAAGCAGGTACGTGTAATTCCTCAGCTTAACTTCTACCTAGACACCGCTCTGGATGACGTAGAAAAAATTGAAAAAGAACTCAGAGGCGAAGGCGACAATCCTGTATTGTAAACCATCTTGAAAAACATTGCATTTTACATAGCATCACGATACCTTTTGTCAAAAAAAGGAAGCACTGCCGTCACCTTCATAACCTGGCTGGCTGTAGGTGCTATGACGGTTGCTGTGGCAGCAATGTTTGTCATTATCTCTGTATTTTCAGGTTTAGAAGTTTTTAATCAGAATCTTATTTCAAATCTCCATGCCGACTTAACAGTCAAGAGCACTACAGGAAAAACAATTAGTGAACTGACAAAGATTAACAATATCTTGAAGACCAATAAGGAAATCGTTCACTTCTCCAGAGTTATTGAAGAGAAAGTTTATCTCAATTACAATGGCAAAGGTGATATCGCCTATCTGAGAGGTGTGGACTCAGCTTACACTAAAGTAAATCCTATTGACTCAACAATTTTTTACGGTAAGTATCCAAGTTTTGACTATTCCAATGAGGTGATCATGGAAAATTCCTTAAATAACAGGCTTTCGATTCCAGTAGATTCTGTAAAAGATTTCGCGACGATTTTCATGCCCAAATCCGGAACAGGAATTATCAATAAAGAAGAAGATATTTATAACAAAAAAAATATTTTGGTAACGGGGGTTTTTCCAGGAAATGACCAGCTTAACAATTACATTTTTGCCCCGATAGAATTATCTGAAGAACTCCTACAACTCCCAAAGAATTCTGCTTACCAAATTGTTATTAAATTAAAAAATCCTGAAAAGGCGGATAAAGTCAAACAGGACCTTTTATCCTCTATCGGAAAAGGAATTGAAATAAAAACCAAACAGGAGGAGAATGCCGCTTTCTGGAAGATGATCAATACTGAAAAACTATTCATCTATCTTATTTTCGCACTGGTTATTTTCATCACAACCTTCAATTTGGCAGGAGCCATTATTATTTTGCAGCTCGACAAAAAGCTTCAGGCAAAGTCATTAATTTCATTAGGCTTTCCCTTGAGCCATTTAAGGAAAACTTATTTTTACACAGGGATTTTGATTGTGGTACTGGGTATTATTTCGGGATTAATACTCGGCAGCACCCTATGCTTCTTCCAATTGTATACAGAATTTTTCAAGGCGGTAGAAAACGTGCCTTTTCCTGTAAAAATTGTTGCCAAAAATTATTTGATTGTCGCTGCAACAGCATCAATATTTGGCATTTCTATTTCTTGGTTTTTCTCGAAAATCAGCAAAGACTACATTACTAAAAGTTAACATATTCCGGTTAACTATTTTCGTAATTTTGCCTTCAAATTTTAAAATAATGAAGCGAATTTTATATTCCTTAGTATTAAGTATTGTATTCATCAATACTTTCGCACAGATCCCAACAGGATATTACAGTACCGCAACAGGAACGGGAGCAACACTAAAAAGCCAACTCAACCTAATCATTACAGCAGGTCATCAGGATATGGGCTACGGAGGACTTTGGACCGCTTACCAAACAACAGACCGCGATTATTTTTTTGAAAACGACGGCTCTATATTGGATATATATTCTGAAAGACCAAACGCGGCTGACCCTTACAACTTCACCATTACTACAAATCAATGCGGATCAAATGGTTATGCCAATGAAGGAGATTGCTACAACAGAGAACACATTGTACCTCAAAGTTTATTCAATGAAGCTTCACCAATGAAAAATGACATTCATTTTATACGAGCAACTGATGGCAAGGTCAATGGTGAAAGATCTAATTATCCTTTTGGAATAGTCGGAAATGCATCATTTACTTCATTAAATGGTTCTAAAGTGGGAACGTCTGTATCCCAAGGCTATGCAGGAACTGTTTTTGAACCTATTGATGCATTTAAAGGTGATGTTGCAAGAATGATTTTCTACTTCGTAACGAGATATGAAACGCAACTATCAGGCTTTACTTCCGGTAATATGCTCGGAGGATCAGCTTTTCCGGGATTACAGACCTGGGAACTTAATCAATTGTTGGCTTGGCATACAGCCGATCCGGTTTCTCCGGAGGAGATTGCAAGAAATAATGCTTCATATACTTTCCAACAAAACAGAAACCCTTTCATTGACAATCCTGCGTATGTCGGATTGATCTGGGGAACACCTGTGATAGACAATCAGCCTCCAACAGCTCCAACGAATCTTTTAGCAAACAATCCAACAATCAATTCCATTGCGTTATTCTGGACTGCTGCAACCGACAATACTGGCGTTGCTGTCTATGATATTTATGCGAATGGACTTTTAAAAACATCTGTAACTGCCACGACAGCTATTGTTTCAGGCTTGACACCCAACACCGCTTATTCTTTCTATGTCATCGCTAAAGATGGATCTGGAAATTCTTCCCCACAAAGTAATACCGCTACGCAAACTACCCTTTCTGTACCAGTAGGAAGTGGAAGCTGCGGAACCGAAAACTTTTCGAATATCCCAGGATCAGGAACGAGTTATGCTACCAGAACATGGACTAACAACAACATTACCTGGACTGCTACAGATGCAAGAGTAGATGAAACCATCACAGGAAAAGCAATCACCATCAGAAATGGCAATTTAAGCAGTACAGGTATTTTAGGAGGAATTCAAAGTCTTACAGTAACGACACAATTGAAATATTCTGGAACTTCAAGTAATTTAAATCTTGAAATCAACGGAGTGAATGTGGGAACAATTCCGTACAGTGCTACAGTAACGACTACCACGATTAACAATCTCAACATCTCAGGAAACTTTACCATAAAACTCATCAATCCTGTATCTGGTAACAGGGTTGCAATAGATGATCTTAGTTGGTCATGTTTGGGTTCTTTGGGAACAGATGAAATCTCCAGAGACAAATCTTTTGGCATTTACCCTAATCCTGTAAAAAATCATGAGTTATTTGTAAAAAGTGAAAACTTAAGCAAAATTTCAAAAGCTGAAATTTATGATGTATCCGGAAAATTGATTCAGACCATTACAAATCCTTTTAAAAACTCGAACAAAATCAATCTTCAAGGAATTGCAAAAGGAATTTACATTCTGAAAACATACCGTAATTCTGTAAAATTTATCATTGATTAATTAAACAAAATATAATTTGACTTAAAGACCGATTTTTTCGGTCTTTTTTTTATTTTTGATCTATGGATTCCACTAAAAAATTAGGTCTCATCGGGAGAAACATTTCGTATTCATTTTCAAAAAAATTCTTTGAAGAAAAATTTCAGAAGCAAATGCTTGATCATTTTTCGTACACCATTTTTGATCTTCCGGAAATTGATGATGTGGAGAATTTATTTCTTGATCCTGAATTATTAGGCTTCAATGTTACAATTCCCTATAAAGAAAAAATCATTGATTTTCTGGATGAACTAAGCGATGAAGCAAGAGAAATTGGTGCGGTGAACTGTGTTTTAATTCACGAAGGAAAAAAAACAGGGTATAACACTGATGCTTTTGGCTTTGAGAAAACATTGAAAATTCATAAAAAACCACATCAAAATACCGCATTAATTCTGGGGAATGGAGGTGCAGCAAAAGCAGTGGAATATATTTTAGCTAAACATGGAATTTCCTGCCAAACTGTTTCAAGAAAATCGGAGCTTAATTTTGAAAATTTAGATAAAGAAACTGTTAATAAACACCACATTATCGTCCAGTGCACACCCGTGGGAACTTTTCCAAACGTCGATGACTGCTTAGACTTCCCTTTTGACGGACTTTCTAAAGAGCATCTTGTTATCGATCTTATCTACAACCCAAGCTACACTAATTTCATTATCAAAGCCGCAGAAAACGGAGCAAAAACTGTCAACGGATATTACATGCTTGAACAGCAGGCAGAAAAAGCCTGGGAAATTTGGAATTTTCAAAAAAAATAACATAAATTAGTACTTTATTTGGCTTTTCCCAATATTTAAAGAATAAACGCCACTCACATAAAAGATTTGCTATGACTACAGAAAACAACCTTTCTGAAAACGAAGAAAACAAAATTTCTACCGAGGAAACTCAACAGGAAACATCTGAAATTACGGCTTCTTCTGAGGAAGCTACACATGAAGAGGAAAATGAACACGCAGAAGAACATGTAGATACTGATATTTCCCTTGCAGATGCTCTCAAAGAAATGGAAACGATCATCAATTCTAGTAATGCAGGAGAAAATTTCAAAAGATTCAATGTATTAAAAGAAAAAGCAAATCACGCAATTCATGATGAGATTGAAGACAAAAAGCATGAATATACTGATGCAGGAAATGCACCTGAAAATTTCAGCTATGAGCACCCTGCACAGTCAAAACTTTCTGCACTGATTCATATTTACAAAGAAAAGCATGATACATTTCAGAAAAGTCAGGAAGAAGAGCAGAAAAAAAACCTTGCCCACCGTCAGGAATTGATTGACCGATTGAAAAATCTATACACCAATTCTGAACCCGGAACCAACCTTTTCAAATCCATCCGTGAGATTAAGGAAGAATGGTCAAAAGCAGGGCAAGTGGCTAAATCTGAATTTAAAATCCTCAACAACAATTATTTTCATCATCTGAATCAATTTTATCAGATGTTGGATTTAAACAAAGAATTTCTTGAACAGGAATACAGCCACAATCTTGAAAAAAGACAGCATATCATTGCTCGTGCAAAAGAACTAGAAAATGAGCCTGTCGTACAGAAAGCTTTAAACGAACTACAATATCTGCACAAGCTTTGGAAAGAAGAAGCAGAACCTGTAGCAGAAGAATTCCGTGAGACAACTTGGGATGAATTTAAAGAAATATCGAATAAAATTCACGAAAGAAAATCTGAGCTTTCTGCAGCAATTGAAACTGAGCAAAATGCCAATCTTGAAAAGAAGAATGAGATCATTGCTGAAATCAAAAAATTATCTGAACCAAAAGAAACTCCTAACCATAACTATTGGCAGAACTCTATCAAAAGAGTGGAAGAACTTCGTTCTGAATTTTTGAAAACAGGGAACGTTCCTAGAAAATTATCCAACAACAACTGGAATGATTTTAAATCCACATTAAGAGGTTTTAATACAATAAAGAATAATTATTACAAATCATTAAAAGGCTCTCAACAGGAGAATTTAGATGAGAAACTAAAATTAATTCAAAGCGCAAAAGACAATATGCTTTCTGAAGATTGGGATATTGCCGTGGCACTTTTCAAAAAACTTCAGGAAGACTGGAAAAAAATCGGGCACGTTCCTAAAAGCATGACCAATAAAATCTGGGACGAATTCCGTGAAGCTTGTAACACATTCTTTAATAATTACAGAGAAAAAAGTAACGCTTCTACCGATAACTGGAAAGAAAACTACAAGCAGAAAAAAGAAATTCTGGAAGAGCTTAAAACCATTTCTGACGAAGAGGGAAGCATAGAAAAAATTGAAAATATCAAGACTGCCTGGAATAATATCGGGAAAGTTCCGAGAGATAAAATCGGTATCAATTCTGAATTTAATAAAACGTTAAGAGAAAAACTGAAACTGAATAAGATCAACGAACTCGAGTTGAAGGAAGAAGGTCTTTCTGAAAATCAATTGACAGATAAAGCGAGAAAGATCAAAAATCAAATTGCTGATCTTGAAGCTGAAATCGTAAAATTGGAAAACAATTTAGCATTCTTCAAAAATCCATCAAGAGAAAATCTTATGCTTGCTGAAACGTACAATACCATTGATAATAAAAAGGGGCATTTGGAAACATTGAAGCAAAATCTTCACAATATTATCGCTGGAGAATAAATATTTAAAACAATTGATAATGGCGAAGCAAAGAAATTTGTCTTCGCCTTTTTTAATAATATGCAGGACGAATTTTACATCAAAAGATGCATTGAGCTGGCTAAAAAGGCAACTGGAGACACGTACCCTAATCCATTAGTGGGCAGCGTGATAGTTCACAACGGCAAAGTCATCGGCGAAGGTTACCACCATAGAGCGGGAGAAAACCATGCTGAAATCAATGCTATTAATTCAGTTGAAGACAAAAACCTGATCCCGGAGTCTACCATTTATGTCTCATTGGAACCGTGTGCTCATTTTGGAAAAACACCACCTTGTGCTCTGAAAATCGCAGAATTAGGATTCAAAAAAGTAGTAATTGGGGCGATGGATTCTCATGATAAAGTCAATGGAAAAGGGAAAAAAATCATCCAGGATGCACAAATCGAAGTGGTGAACGGAGCTCTAGAAAATGAATGCATTGATCTAAATAAAAGATTCTTCACTTATCACGAGAAAAAACGTCCATTTATTGTTTTGAAATGGGCCCAATCTGGAAACGGTTTTATTGATAGAGAATTTAAGCCTACTCCAATCAGCAATTCTTTAACAAAACAGTATGTTCATGAACTGAGAAATAATGAGCATGCCATTCTCATCGGAACAATGACTGCCCTGCGTGATAATCCAAGTTTAACTACGAGAGAAATGACCGGAAGAAATCCTATCCGGATATTGATTGATATTGACCTGAAAGTACCTGCTGATTACCATATCTATAATGACGAAGCGGAAACGCTGGTTTTTAATTCTCTGAAAAATTCAGACGAAGGACATATCCGATTTATCAAGACAGAAAGAGAAGGTTTTATTGAAAAGCTCATAAAAAAATTATACGAATTACAAATTCAGTCGGTGATTGTAGAGGGTGGAAATTTGGTTTTACAACAATTCATAGACGCCAATTTGTGGGACGAAACAATTGTTATAAAAAATGAAAATCTCCAAATTGAAAACGGAACGCGGGCTCCAAAATTTCAGCATCAACCTTTTGAAATTAAACAATTCAGAGACAATGTGATGGAATTTCATAAGAATTCAAATTAGAATTTTGAAGAAATGATACACGAATATAAAACGATACAAAAACCTGTTGAAAATACACTTCTTAAAGAAAGAGGAAGCAAGTTTATCGGGTTTGCATTCCCTATCAATAATGAAACTGAGCTTAAAAATGCTTTAGAAAAAGTGAGACTGGAGCATCCAAAAGCAACACATCATTGTTATGCTTTCCGAATGGGTCTGAATGGAGAAAACTATCGGGCGAATGACGACGGAGAACCATCAGGAAGTGCAGGTTTACCAATTTTCAATCAACTTTTAGCCAATGAAATCACCAACGTATTGGTGATCAGCGTTCGTTATTATGGCGGAACAAAATTAGGGGTTTCAGGTTTAGTTAAAGCATATAAAGAATCTGCAAAAATCACTTTAGAAGAAACCAAAATCATTACTAAAGAACTGGAGACCGAAATTAAAATTCAGTTTCAATTTAATCAGCAGAATGTTATTTTTACTTTGCTCTCAAAATTTGATGCAAAAGTTTTGAATTTTGATGCCGATGAAAACTGCATCCTCACTGCTTCTTTAAAAACTGCACAAAAAGAAAGCATCTCAGAAAAGCTTTCCGAGATGCAACATATAAAGTATAATTTTATAGAATAAGAGAGTCATTAGCTTCCTCTATAATTCTTCAGTTTTCTTTGTGCGGGTATTGTAGAGAAAAACTCTCACACTTTTATCTCCATACTTCTTCTTTATTTCATTACTTATTTTTTTGTAAATTTCAAATTCTGGTAGCGGCGCAGATTTTATCTCAGCCATCGCCCAATTTTGCAAAATAAAGTAGGGTTTATCTTTACAAAATCTACCAAGCACAGGTTCCAGATAAGGTTTTAACCCATCAACATTTTTATTAACACATACATACATTTGGTAGCCTTTCCCTGAGTAAAGATTAAAAGAAAAGTACTGATACCATAATCCAAAAAAACTTAGAACCGGCATCAAAAACCACAATACCACACAATAAAACTGCTTTAACATTAGCTTTGTCCCTATATATTTTACCGGTGAAGTATAAAGAATCAGCAAGATAAATATAAGTGCTAAGTTCCAAAACCAAACCACAGAATTATAACCCAAGCCAGCTGGACCGATGATAATTAGAATAGAGATGTGTATTGCTATGAGAAAGTAACTTATTATTCTTTTAGATTTTACCACAAGCAGTAAAACCGCCAATCCTATTTCAATGACTGGAATTAATAATCCGAAAAAAAACAATTTAAATTTTAAAATATTCTTTAGTGATAAGCCGAAAAATTCTTGCAAGACAGTATTCATCCAGAAAGTGTACAGAAAATCTCTATTAAGTTTGTGAAGTCCACTGAATAAGTACATCCCGACCAAAAACAGATGAAAAAGAAAAACAATATTTTTAGGCTTCGAAAAATTTAAAATAATAAGTAAAAGCATGCACATGTACATATACTGCCAAGGTTGCCACCGTACAGTATCTAATGCACAACTAAAAAATTCCAACAAAAAAAGAGATATTAGCATCCATTTCTTTCTCCGAAAGAATACTACGAGCAACAAATTTATAAGAGAAAGACAAAATAAAGTCAAATGAAAATCTGCCGGAACCTGTTTTAAAAAATCAAACGGAGGAATTACAGGATACTCCCTTTCGATTATCCAAGTTTTATAGCTCCACAGCTTTGTAAGAAACCAAAAAGCAGCCACAAATTTTATAAGAAATTTAATCTTTTGATTTTCTGAATCAAACACTGTCTTTTGCCACATACTAATCTCTTTGTGATATCATCTTCAAAAATATTAAATATACTTGAGGTATATTCAAATAAAAAACATCTCAGATAAACCTTCTGAGATGCAATATATTTCTTGTTATTTTAAAGACTAAATTCTAATCCCTTCGACCTCCCATCAAAAGAGAAGCGAAATACAGAAGCTGTGCCAAGGAACCTAGAGCAGCTACAAGATATGTTCGCGCAGCCCAGGTAAGACTGTCTTTTACGCCTACAAATTCTTCTGAAGTTACCGTTCCAGTATCTTTTAACCATTTCATCGCTCTGTTACTCGCATCATACTCTACCGGAAGTGTGATAAACGCAAAAAGCGTTGTCAGTGCAAACATGATCACGCCCACTAATAGAATTATTTTATTCCCACTCATGGCCATCACTACAATCCCTCCCATCAAAACAAACTGCATTAGATTAGAGCTAATGCTTACCACTGGGACCAATTTGGACCGTAATTGCAACATTGAATAACCTACGGCGTGCTGAACAGCGTGTCCGCACTCGTGAGCAGCAACCGCAGCTGCCGCTGCATTCCTTTGCATATATACTCCTTCCGAGAGATTAACGGTCTTATCCGCTGGGTTATAATGATCTGTTAGTTGTCCAGGAACTGAAATTACTTGCACATCATTGATTCCGTTGTCTCTCAACATTTTTTCTGCCACTTCTTTTCCTGAAAGTCCATTTCTAAGATGTACGTTTGAGTAATACTCGAATTTAGATTTCAATCTTGAGGAAACCAGCCAGCTAAGGAGCATCGAGATTCCTATAATAAGATAATAACCTGTCATTTTTTCAAAAATTTAATATATAATAATTCTATTATGAGATGTAATAATTGTGCCAAAGTATTAACAATTATTAATTATATTTGTGGTTGAAATTACCCTAAATACTATGTCAGAAGTTTCAATTCTTGAAGTAAAAACACCTAACGAATTAAAACAATTTGTGAAATTCCCGATGGATTTGTACAAGAACAATCCTTACTATGTACCTTCTTTTATAAAAGATGAATTGAATGTATGGAATTCTCAGGAAAACCCAGCGTTGCAGTATTCCGAGGCAAAGCAGTTTCTGGCATGGAAAAACAATAAAATTGTCGGCAGAATTGCAGTGATCATCAATCATAAAGAAGAAAAAGAACTCGGCATCAGAAAAGTTCGTTTCGGATGGATTGATTTTATTGATGACGAAGAGGTGTCTAAGGCATTGATTGACACAGTTATTAATTATGCTAAAAGTCATCAGATCGACAACATTGAAGGACCGATGGGTTTTACCAATCTCGACAAAGCAGGAATGCTGACCTTCGGATTTGAAAAAATCGCGACAATGATTGGTATTTACAATCATGAATATTACCCACAACACATTGAAAATCTAGGACTTGTCAAAGAAAAGGAATGGGTAGAATTTGAGATGAATTTCCCAAAAGTTTTACCTCCCAAAGTGGAAAAATTCAGCAAGCTGATTGCTGAAAAATATAAATTGAGAGTTTTAGATTTTCAAAGCAAGGAAGAGATTTTACCCTATGTAAAACCTATGTTTAAATTGCTTGACGAAACCTACAAACATCTGTCCACCTACACTCCTATTTCCGAAGAACAAATCAAGACCTATAAAGAAAAGTTCTTTCCGATGATTGCTAAAAATTACGTAATTTGCGTGGTTGACGAGCAAGACGAATTGGTTTCTTTTGCAGTAACAATGCCTTCATACTCTAAAGCTTTGCAGAAAGCTAAAGGAAAGCTTTTCCCGTTTGGCTGGTGGCATTTTATGCAGGCTCAGAAGAAAAATGACCGTGCCAATTTTTATCTTATTGGAATTCATCCGGAATATCAGAGACGTGGTGTAACAGCAATTATTTTTAAAGAAATCTTTGTCCGTTTTAATAATATGGGAATCGACTTCGCTGAAACCAATCCTGAACTTGAAGAAAATAAGAGCGTGCAGGTTCTTTGGCAGGATTACAATCCCGTAAATCACAAAAGAAGAAGAACGTATTCTTTAAAATTCTAGCATGAAATTACATCTTATATTTTTTGCGGTTCTCATTGTAGGATTCATCTCTTACAATCTATTTTTAGAGTCGGAAGACGAACGTCTGAATACCATCATTAACATTCTTTATGCAAGTGTACTTTTTGGATACATTGCTTTTATGGCATTTGCTCTGCTCAAAAAAATGAAGAAATAGACACTATTTTTATTGATTCTAAATTATCGGTTTTTCTCATTTTCATCAGACTTTTAAGTTGATTAATTTCATGCTTTATTGTTTATTGCCTAAATTTGCAACTTGAGATAATAATGTAAAAATGAATTTACCTGAAAGTTATATTCCAATACTCATACAAGCCGGTGTAGCCATTGGTTTTGTTGCCATTTCTTTGCTTGGCGCTCATTTTCTGGGTCCACAGCAGAAAAAAGGGAATTCTGTAAAGAACTCTAGCTGGGAATGTGGTATTCCTGTTGAAGGAAATGCTAGAACTCCATTCTCTATTAAATATTTCTTAACAGCAGTATTATTCGTACTGTTCGATATCGAAATCGTATTTTTTTATCCATATGCTGTCAACTTTAGAGAATTCGGAGTTGAAGGCTTTTTCGCAGTACTCATGTTTGTGGCCATTTTCTTCCTCGCATTCTTCTATGTATGGAAACGTGGCGCACTAGACTGGGATAAATAATCAATCATCATTTTAAATAAGAGATTTAGATAAACACAATCGAATTAAGGTTAACATTAACAGTAATTTAGAATCTAAATTAGAATATTAAAATCAACAAAATGTCAGATCAAAAACCAATTATAAGAACAGATGCACCAGCTCCCGAAGGATTTGAAGGAGAAGGTTTTTTCGCAACAAAACTGAGCAGTGTGATCGGTATGGCAAGAAAGTTTTCACTTTGGCCATTACCTTTTGCAACTTCTTGTTGTGGTATCGAATTCATGGCAACGCTAAACCCTACGTATGACGCATCAAGATTTGGTATGGAAAGAAACTCTTTCTCACCAAGACAGGCAGATATGCTGATGGTTTGCGGAACTATATCTAAAAAATTAGGCCCTGTTTTAAAAGAAGTATACACGCAAATGGCTGAGCCAAAATGGGTGGTTGCTGTTGGAGCATGTGCTTCAAGCGGTGGTATTTTCGACAGCTATTCTGTTTTACAGGGAATTGACAAAATTATTCCGGTAGATGTTTATGTTCCGGGATGCCCGCCAAGACCGGAGCAGATTATTGAAGGTGTAATGCAGGTTCAGGCTTTGGCAGAAAGCGAAAGTATCAGAAGACGAGATACACCGGAATATCAGCATTTACTAGACTCTTATAACATTAGCAACTAAGAGAATGACGAACGAATTTGTATTAGAAGCAATTACGAGAGAATTTCCGGAAACTGTAATTTCAAGTTCAGAACCTTATGGTATGCTGACGATTGAGGTTAAAAAAGAGGATATCAAAAAGGTCATTCATTATTTGAAAGACTCTTCGCTAGAAATAAATTTCCTTACCGATGTTTGTGGAATCCATTACCCTGAATTTCCTGAAAAAGAAATTGGTGTAGTGTATCATTTACAAAACATGATGACCAACTTCAGATTGCGTTTAAAGATTTTCATGTCAAGAGAAAACATCGAAGTAGATTCTCTGACTGAATTGTATGCAGGAGCCAACTGGATGGAAAGAGAAACTTTTGATTTCTACGGAATTAAATTTAAAGGTCACCCGGATCTTAGACCTATTTTAAATATGGAAGATCTTGGATACCACCCTATGTTGAAAGAATATCGACTTGAAGACGGTACTAGAACCGATAAGGACGATGCAATGTTCGGAAGATAAAAAAAAATATAAATGATTAATGATGATTGATGTTTGATCAATTATCTCCTATCAATTATCAATTATATATTATGAAAGATAACTCATTATCTAATATACTTAACCAACACGAAAGTAAAGAACAGATTGACGGGCAATTATACACCCTGAATCTTGGTCCTACTCACCCTGCAACACACGGAATTTTCCAGAACGTGTTGACGATGGATGGAGAAAGAATTCTTCATGCTGAGCAGACCGTTGGTTATATTCACAGAGCTTTTGAGAAAATTTCTGAAAGAAGAAACTATTCTCAGATCACTACTCTTACTGACCGTATGAACTACTGTTCTGCTCCCATCAATAACTTAGGATGGCACATGACGGTTGAGAAACTCATCGGTATCAAAGTTCCAAAGCGTGTAGATTATATGCGTGTTATTTTAATGGAATTGGCAAGAATCGGTGATCACTTGATCTGTAACGGCGTAACCGGAATGGATGCAGGTGCTATTACAGGTTTGACGTATATGTTCATCGAAAGAGAGCGTATTTACGATATGTATGAGCAGATTTGTGGTGCGAGGATGACGACCAACATGGGAAGAATCGGAGGTTTTGAAAGAGATTTCACTCCAAAATTCCATGAGTTGTTGAAAGATTTCTTAAAAACTTTCCCGGCAAGATTTGCGGAATTCGGACAGTTGTTGGAAAGAAACAGAATCTTTATGGACAGAACCATCGGTGCAGGAGCAATTTCTGCGGAAAGAGCTTTAAGCTATGGGTTTACAGGTCCGAATTTACGTGCAGCAGGTGTAGATTATGATGTAAGAGTTGCAGAACCTTATTCTTCTTACGAAGATTTTGACTTCATTATTCCTGTAGGAACTGCAGGTGATACTTACGACAGATTTATGGTTCGTCAGCAGGAAATCTGGGAATCATTAAAAATTATCAACCAGGCTTACGACAATCTTCCTGAAGGTCCATTCCACGCGGATGTTCCTGACTTCTATCTTCCTGAAAAGGCAGATGTTTATCAAAAAATGGAAGCGTTGATTTACCACTTCAAAATTGTAATGGGAGAAACTGATGTTCCGAAAGGTGAAGTTTACCACGCAGTAGAAGGCGGAAACGGAGAATTAGGATTCTACTTGGTGAGTGATGGTGGAAGAACGCCTTACAGACTGCACTTCAGAAGACCTTGTTTCATTTATTATCAGGCTTATCCTGAAATGATTACAGGTTCTGTTATTTCTGATGCAATCGTAACCATGTGTAGTATGAATATTATTGCGGGAGAATTAGACGCATAATTTAGATATTAGAAAAAAGACGAAAGATGAAAGACTTTCGTCGCCAATATAAAACGAATTTAGAATATAGAACCCGAGAATCTTTTTTCTTTGTTCTTTACTCTTTAATCTAAGAGATAAAAAATGAGCGAAACAATAGCTTTTAAACCGGAAAGTTTACAGCAGGTCCATAAAATTATGGCAAGATACCCTGAGGGAAGACAAAAATCTGCTCTTCTTCCTGTGCTTCACATTGCACAGAAAGAATTCGGAGGTTGGTTAGACGTTCCTGTGATGGATTATGTTGCTGAATTATTGAGTATTAAACCAATTGAAGTATATGAAGTAGCTACTTTCTATACCATGTTCAATATGAAACCGGTTGGTAAATATGTCTTGGAAGTTTGCAGAACCGGACCTTGTATGGTTTGTGGAAGCGAAAAAATATTAGACCACATCAGAACAAAACTGAACATCAAAGACGGCGAAACTACTGCTGATGGAATGTTTACCTTGAAACCAGCTGAATGTCTTGGTGCATGTGGATACGCTCCAATGTTACAGTTAGGAAAGTTCTATCACGAAAATTTAACCATAGAGAAAGTGGACGAAATCCTTGATCTTTGCAGAGAAGGACAAGTTGATCTGGGCTAAATAAATTTTAAACTAATTTAAAAAAGCGCGAAGCTGTTACACTGAGCTTGTCGAAGTGCAAAGGTCAAAAGCCAGCAGCTAAATGCTAAAAGCATAATTAAAAATGAGTAAAAAACTTTTACTTAAAGACGCACACATTGAAGGCATCCGCTACTTTGAAACTTACCGTAAACAGGGAGGTTACACAGCAGCAGAAAAAGCTTTAAAAATGACACCCGAAGAAATTCTTGAAGAAGTAAAAGTTTCAGGTCTTCGTGGTCGTGGTGGTGCAGGTTTCCCGACGGGAATGAAGTGGAGCTTTCTGGCAAAACCGGAAGGCGTGCCAAGACACTTGGTAGTGAATGCTGATGAATCCGAACCGGGAACTTTCAAAGACAGATATTTAATGGAATTTCTTCCTCATCTTTTGATTGAGGGAATGTTGATTTCATCGTATACTTTAGGTTCAAATGTTTCTTATATCTACATCCGTGGAGAGTATTCTTGGATTCCGGATATTTTGGAAGAGGCAATTGAAGAAGCTAAAGCTGCAGGATTTTTAGGTAAAAACATCTTAGGAACTGGTTTCGACTGCGAAATTTATGTTCAGAGAGGTGGCGGAGCTTATATCTGTGGTGAAGAAACTGCTTTGCTTGAATCTCTTGAAGGTAAAAGAGGAAACCCAAGATTGAAACCACCTTTCCCTGCTGTAAAAGGACTTTGGGAAAGACCAACGGTTGTTAACAATGTTGAATCTATCGCAGCCATCGTTCCTATTATCGATATTACGGGAGCTGAATATGCTAAAATAGGAGTTGGAAGATCTACAGGTACAAAATTAATTTCTGCTTGCGGAAATATCAATAAGCCCGGAGTTTACGAAATCGATATGACCATTACGGTTGAAGAATTCATTTACTCTGATGAATATTGTGGCGGAATTCCAAATGGTAAAAAGCTTAAAGCTTGTATTCCCGGAGGAAGTTCAGTTCCAATTGTTCCGGCCAACTTATTATTGAAAACCGTCAACGGTGAACCAAGATATATGAACTATGAATCTCTTGCTGACGGTGGTTTTGCTACCGGAACGATGATGGGTTCAGGAGGTTTTATCGTTTTGGATGAAGACCAGTGTGTTGTAGAACATACCATGACTTTGGCGAGATTTTATCACCATGAAAGTTGCGGACAGTGTACTCCTTGCCGTGAAGGAACGGGATGGATGCACAAAATTTTAAAGAAGATAGAAAAAGGAGAAGGAAAAATGGAAGACATCGATTTGCTTTGGGATATCCAGAGAAAAATCGAAGGAAACACTATTTGTCCATTGGGTGATGCGGCAGCATGGCCTGTAGCAGCAGCGATTCGTCATTTCAGAGATGAATTCGAATGGCATGTGAAAAACCCTGAATTAAGTCAAACTCAAAACTACGGATTGGCCAATTATGCAGACCCTATCCCAGTTGCAGCAAGTAATTAATAGAGTCTTAAAGAATTGAAAAATATAATCGTTTTTTTATTATTAATCGGATTCAGTTCAGTTAATGTAAAAGGACAACAACAGGAGGAAAACAGCAGAGTTTTCAAAAAAGGAAGCTTCTTGGTGTTTTGGGGATGGAATAATGCAAAATATTCAAAATCAGATATTCACTTTAAAGGTGATGGGTATGATTTTCAGTTGGATAATGTAGTTGCAAACGACAGACAAACCAAATTTGATTGGGGAACCTATTTTAATCCGGGAAGCATCACAATTCCTCAGGTTAATTACAGGATTACCTATTTTCCGAAAGATAATCTAGGAATTACTGTAGGAATGGATCACATGAAATATGTGATGGATCAAGATCAGACTGTCAATATGAAAGGATACATTAATGATCCTAAATATGCAGGAATGGTGAACAGTGGAACAATAGACCTTAACAGTGGAGAATTTTTGACATTCGAACACACAGACGGTCTGAATTATATCAATATTGGTGCTCAGAAATATCATAACGTTTTAAATAAAAAACATATTGCTATTTTTGCCAGTTATGGAGGTGGATTAGGTGCTTTATTGCCAAAATCTAACGTTCAGCTGATGGGAAATGAAAGAAGTGACAGATTCCATTTAGCAGGATTCGGATTGGATGCAAGAGGAGCAGTGAGTGTGGTGATTATCAAACATATTGTGCTACAGGCGGAAGGAAAACTTGGATACATCAATATGCCAGATATCAAAACGACACTGAACAACAAGCCGGATAAAGCTTCTCAGGATTTTGTATATGCACAGTTTAATTTTGGAATTGGATATACTTTTAACACGACAAAAAGATCAAAGTAATTTGATTTTAATTAATAAATAGAACTATTGCTTAGCGCATTATAAAGCGAAAGAATATGAGCGAAGAGGTTAAGAAATTTAAAATAACGATAGACGGACAGACTGCTGAAGTTTTGCCTGGAACTTCTATTTTGGAGGCAGCAAGACAAATCGGCGGAAAATCTGTACCACCAGCAATGTGCTATTACAGCAAACTGGAAGCCAGTGGAGGAAGATGTAGAACGTGTTTGGTAGAGGTTTCTAAAGGTTCGGAAGCAGATCCGAGACCGATGCCGAAATTGGTAGCAAGCTGCAGAACGAATGTGATGGACGGAATGGAAGTAAAAAACCTTTCTTCTGATAAAGCACAGGAAGGACGTAAAGCAGTTACCGAATTCTTATTGGTGAATCACCCATTAGACTGCCCGGTTTGTGATCAGGCTGGAGAATGTCACCTTCAGGATCTGGGTTACGAGCACGGAAATCTTGAAACCAGAACTGAATTTAAGAGAAATACATACGAAGCTGACGACTTAGGTCCGAACATCAAACTGAATATGAACCGTTGTATCCTGTGTGCAAGATGTGTTTTAGCGGCAAACCAATTGACTGGTAAGCGTGAGCACGGAATTTTGTTCAGAGGAGATCATGCTGAAATTTCTACTTATTTAAATAAAGCTTTGGATAATGATTTCATCGGAAACGTTATTGACGTTTGCCCGGTTGGAGCATTAACTGACAGAACTGCACGTTTTGCAAGCAGAGTTTGGTTTACAAAGCCAATGAACGCTTCTTGTAAATGTGATAAATGTTCTGGAAAAGCTACGGTTTACATGAAAGGTGACGAGATTGTAAGAGTTACTGCAAGAAAAGATCAGTGGGGAGAAGTTGAAGAGTTTATCTGTGACACTTGTCGTTTCGAGAGAAAATCATTGTCAGACTGGAACATTGAAGGTCCTAGACATATCGACAGACATTCAGTTATTTCATTAAACCATTACGAAAAACCTAAAGACGAATTAAGAGTTTTAGACAATCCTATGGCGAAAGAAATCAGCGAAAAAGACGAAAAATAATTTTTAAAGACATCAGATCTCAGAAAACAGACTTCAGATTTTAAATCTGATATCTAGCATCTGATATCTATTATCTAAACAAATAAAAAATGGATTTACTTACATTTAAATTAATACTTGTACTGGCACTTTTCCTGTTATCATTGACGATAGCGGCCTACTCCACCTGGGCAGAAAGAAAAGTTGCGGCAATTATGCAGGACAGAATCGGACCTAACAGATCTGGACCATTCGGTTTACTGCAGCCTCTTGCAGATGGTGGAAAATTTTTCTTTAAAGAAGATTTTACTCCGCAAAATGCAGAAAGATTCCTTTTTGTATTGGGACCTGCATTGGTAATGTTTATTTCACTGATTACCGGAGCGGTAATTCCTTGGGGTAAAACATTGAATATTGGTGGTGAATCTTTCGACTTACAGGTGGCTAATATTGATGTAGGTGTACTGTTTATTATTGGTATGGCTTCTATAGGAGTTTACGGAATTATGATCGGAGGCTGGGCTTCCAACAATAAATACTCATTATTAGGTGCCATCCGTGCTTCTTCGCAGATGATTTCTTACGAATTGGCGATGGGTCTTGCATTGCTTTCCATCATTATGATGACTGGAAGTTTAGATTTAAAAGTAATCACCGAAACTCAGACTTCAGGGAAAATCTGGGGACTTTTTGAGATAGACGGATTAAACTGGAATATACTTTACCAGCCTTTGGCATTTTTAATTTTCTTTGTATCGGCTTTGGCAGAAACCAACCGTCACCCTTTCGATTTACCTGAGTGTGAATCTGAATTGGTAACCGGATATTCTACCGAATATTCTTCAATGAAATTAGGATTGTATATGTTTGGTGAATATGTGAACATGTTTATTTCTAATGCATTTATCGTAGTTCTTTTCTTCGGTGGGTACAACTATCCGGGAATTGAATGGGTAACTCAGAACTGGGGAGAAAATGCAGCTGGAATTTTAAGCATTGTAGCATTTTTAACGAAAACGGTTGTCGGAATTTTGATCTTTATGTGGATCAGATGGACGCTTCCAAGATTCAGATACGACCAGTTGATGCACTTAGGATGGAAAACTTTAATTCCATTGGCATTGGTCAACTTAATGATTACAGGAGCTGCGATTTTAGCTTTCGGTAATTAAGAAAGAATTTGAAAATTTGATAATGAGATAATTTGAAAATTAAATTATCAATTTAAAGTACAATAGTAATAATTAAGATAACAGACAAGATTAGTCTAAAATCTAACGTCTAACATCTAATATCTATAATTAAATGAAACTTACAAACAGATCAAAAGTTGTTTCGAATAAAGAAATGACCCTTGCTGAAAAAATCTACCTTCCGGCGATTTTCAAAGGTATGGGGATTACTTTTAAGCATGCTGTGAGAACCGTTGTAAAACGTGCTCCGAATGTTTATTCTTATCCGGAAGTACAAAAACCGAGAGCAGATATCTGGAGAGGTCAGCACGTACTGAAAAGAGATGAAGAAGGCAGAGAAAGATGTACAGCTTGCGGTTTGTGCGCAGTGGCATGTCCTGCTGAAGCTATTACAATGACCGCTTCTGAAAGAACAAGAGAAGAAAAAGATCTTTACAGAGAAGAAAAATATGCATCAGTATATGAAATCAATATGTTGAGATGTATTTTCTGCGGTATGTGTGAAGAGGCTTGTCCGAAATCTGCAATTTATCTGACAGACCGTTTGGTGGATGTAGAAACCAACAGAGGTTCTTTCATTTATGGAAAAGATAAATTGGTTGAAAAAATTAATGAAAGGATTGACATCACAGAAAGACAGTCCGAGAAACAAAAAAATGCGGTAAAATAATGGATCAGTTTTTATTTTTCTTGGTGGCGTTTTTAGCAGTGTCAAGTGCGGTTTACTTCGTATTTGCGAGAAATCCTCTATATGCTATTCTGTCATTAATTGTTACAATGTTTTCAATCGCCGGAATGTACATTCTTCTGAATGCTCAGTTTCTGGCCATCATACAGATCATCGTTTACGCAGGTGCGATCATGGTTTTATTCCTTTACATCTTAATGATGCTTAACCTTAATAAAGAAGACGAAAGTAAGAAGAACAATACTTTAAAGTTTGTCGGAGTTTTTACAGCGGGTCTTTTGTTAATTGGGGTTTTAGGTGTTTTCAGAGGAGTTCAGGAACAACATGTAGTGGTAGAAAACGTAGACAAAGGTGTTGGTCTTACAAAGAATCTGGGAAGACTTTTATTCAACGAATATGTTTTGCCGTTTGAGCTTGCTTCCATCCTGATTTTAGCAGGGATTGTAGGTGCGGTATTAATCGGTAAAAAAGATTTATAAATTATGGGAGAAGTAAATACTTTTATGCAAAGCGTCCCTCTGGAATATTTCATAATCCTTTCTTCAGTATTGTTCTGTCTTGGGGTTTTGGGAGTATTGCTGAGAAAAAACGCGATTGTAATTTTGGGTTGTGTGGAGCTTATGCTTAATTCTGTAAACCTTTTGCTGGCTGCATTTTCAGCATACAATGGGAACAGTGACGGACAACTTTTAGTTTTCTTCATTATGGTGGTTGCTGCTGCAGAAGTTGCTGTAGGTTTGGCAATTATTGCGATGCTATATAGAAATACCCGTTCTGTAGATGTGAGTATATTTAATAAATTAAGAGGATAAAGAATGGAGAATTTAGTCTATGCAATAATACTTTTACCACTTTTAGGTTTTCTTATTAACGGTTTATTCGGAAAAAATCTTCCAAAAATAGTTGTAGGAAGCCTTGCTACCATTGCTGTTTTCGGATCTTTCTGTATTGCGGTAAGCTTATTTCTGAATTTCGATTCTGAAAGTCAGCCTGTAATCGTAAAAGCTTTTGAATGGTTCAGAGTCAACGGAATTCAAATTAACTTCGGTTTCCAGATCGATCAGCTGTCATTAATGATGGTGATGATCATCACAGGAATCGGATCTCTAATTCACCTTTATTCTATCGGATATATGAGTCATGATAAAGGTTTCTATAAGTTTTTCACTTATTTAAATCTTTTTATCTTCTCGATGTTACTTTTGGTAATGGGAAGCAACTACTTAATCTTATTCATCGGATGGGAAGGTGTAGGTTTGTGTTCTTACTTATTGATCGGTTTCTGGTACACGAACGAAGAATATGGGAAGGCGGCAAGAAAAGCTTTCATCATGAACAGAATTGGTGACCTTGCTTTGTTGATCGGAATCTTTATGATTGCGTCTCAGACAAACGCAGTTGATTATTTAACTGTCGCTCAAAACGCAGGGAAATTTGAACTGGACGGAACGATCATCATATTTATCACCGCGAGTTTATTTATCGGTGCTACCGGAAAATCTGCTCAGGTTCCTTTATATACTTGGCTACCCGATGCGATGGCTGGTCCGACTCCGGTTTCTGCGTTAATTCACGCGGCGACGATGGTAACGGCAGGTATTTATTTGGTGGTAAGATCAAACTTCTTATTTACTTTGGCACCAACCGTACAGGACGGAATTTTATTAATTGGATTCTTAACTGCGGCTTTGGCTGGTTTCTATGCACTTCGTCAGAACGACATCAAAAAAGTATTGGCATACTCTACAGTTTCACAACTAGGTTTCATGTTCATTGCTTTAGGTTTGGGAGCTTACACAACTGCGATGTTCCACGTAATGACGCATGCTTTCTTTAAAGCTTTGTTATTCTTGGGTGCAGGTTCTGTCATTCACGCGATGAGCAACGAACAGGATATGCGTTTCATGGGAGGTTTGAAAAAATATATTCCTATCACTCACGCAACTTTCCTGATCGGAACTTTAGCGATCTCAGGATTCCCTTTACTATCAGGGATGATTTCAAAAGACGAAATTTTAGTTGCAGCTTATGCTAAAAACCCTGTTTACTGGGTGATGCTATTCATCTTGGCGGCTGTTACTGCAACCTATATGTTCAGACTGTATTACTTAACTTTCCACGGAGATTTCAGAGGTACGGAGGATCAAAAACATCATTTACACGAAAGTCCATTAAACATGACTTTACCGTTAATCATTCTGGCTGTCTTTTCAGTGCTTGGAGGTTTCATTAACCTTCCTCACTTCATCGGTCACGGTCATTATGCTAAATTAATGGAATGGCTGAAACCGGTACTGACACCGGAAAGCTTTAAGCAAATGGAAACTACACTTACAGGAGTAGCAGAAAGCACAGAATTTA
Organism: Chryseobacterium sp. JAH; assembly: GCF_001507335.1. Classification (GTDB taxonomy): domain Bacteria; phylum Bacteroidota; class Bacteroidia; order Flavobacteriales; family Weeksellaceae; genus Chryseobacterium. The sequence continues at coordinate 80,934 of NZ_LMAH01000009.1, forward strand.
TTCTTTTGGGAGCAACCGTTGCCATGTTCTTTGCCGTTTGGTTTATCGTGAAAAATACTTATGTAAATAAGAAAAAAAGAGCTATTGCTGAAGACGATTATACAGGATGGGAAAAACTTTCTGCTAAGAAACTTTACGTTGACGAACTTTACAATGCATTGATTGTAAAAACAGTTGAAGGACTGGGGCGTGGCGGAAAAATGTTTGACAAAGGCGTTCTGGATCGTTTGGTAGACTACATCGGGGAAGGCGCTGAAGACAGCGGAAGATCGATGAAGCGTGTACAGAACGGAAATGTAGAAAACTACATTCTGATCATGTCTTTAGCTGTGGGAATTATACTGATTGTTAACTTTATATTACAATAATGTCTTATTTACTATTAACATTATTACTTTTACCTCTAGTAGGTTCGGGATTGGTCTTTGCATGGAGGAATACTTCCAGCAAATACCTGGCATTAGGAATTGCTTTGATTCAAATGCTGCTTACATTTTACGTTGTTTCGGATTTTGATTTTAATCCGACCGTAGACAGCGTATTGCAGTACGAGATCAATTATCCTTGGTCACAGTTTATAAAAAGTAACCTTCATTTCGGAATTGACGGAATGAGCTTGCTTCTTTTATTGCTGACCAATATTTTGATGCCGATCATTATTTTATCATCTTTTAATGAAAATGTAAGCTATAAAAATTCTTTCTACGGTCTGATTTTGCTGATGCAGTTCGGATTGGTAGGTGTTTTCACTGCTTTAGACGGATTGCTGTTCTACATTTTCTGGGAAGTAACTTTGATTCCGATCTGGTTTATCGCCGCGCTTTGGGGTCAGGAAAACAAAAGACTGGAATTCACCACAAAATTCTTCGTTTATACTTTCGTAGGATCTCTGTTTATGTTGGCAGGGTTAATTTACGTTTACAATCATTCAGCATCATTTGCTTTAACAGATTTGTATAACGCAAACCTTGGTGAAACTCAGCAGATTGTTGTTTTCTGGTTTATCTTCTTTGCATTTGCAGTAAAACTTCCGGTTTTCCCATTCCATACTTGGCAGCCGGATACTTATACTTACTCTCCTACTCAGGGATCGATGTTGTTATCTGGGATTATGCTTAAAATGGCGATCTATGGTGTACTTCGTTATCTTATTCCGATCACACCGACTGCAATCTTCGGAATTTCCGGACAGATTGTAATTATTTTAGCGATTGTAGGAATTGTTCATGGTGCTTTAATTGCTATTATCCAGACCGATATGAAAAGAATCATTGCGTATTCTTCTTTATCTCACGTCGGATTGATGGTGGCAGGTATTTTCTCCTCTGCAGTGCTTACTTTAAGAGGAACATTTACTATTGAAGGAGCTGAAGGAGCTTTGGTACAGACATTTGCTCACGGTATCAACGTAGCAGGTTTATTCTTCTGTGCTGATATTTTATACAAAAGATTTAAATCAAGAGACATCAGACAGATGGGAGGTTTGGCGAAAGTCGCTCCTAAGTTTGCGGTTTTGTTTCTGATTATCATATTAGGTTCAATGGGTGTTCCGTTGACGAATGGTTTCATCGGAGAATTTATTTTGATTAAATCAATCTTCGACTTTAATGTATTGGCTTCAGTAATCGCAGGTCTTACTGTTATTCTTTGTGCAGTTTATCTTTTAAGATTCTATGGAAAAGCAATGTTCGGACAGGGCGATGATGCAGTTTTAAGTACAGCTAAGGATTTATCAGCAGTAGAATTTTCGGTATTGGCAAGTATTGCAGTATTTGTAATTGTCCTGGGAGTTTTTCCTCAGCCGGTCATTGATATGGTAAGTAGTTCACTGAAGTTTATTTATGCTTCAATGATTAATTAACATTAAAAGATTTAAATAGTAAAAGATTAAAGAATTAAGAGGTAAAAAGTAAAAAGAGCAAAGGAAAAAAGTTCAACTTCAAACACTGAACTGAAAACTTTAAACTAAAAACTTTACACCTTCTCATCTCAAATATAAATTATGAGTGTTTTAATTATTGTTTTCCTAACTGCAGTTGCTGCGTTATTTTCGGGAGTTTTTGAGCAAGGAAAATTCGCAAGATACATTGGGATTTTTGGATTAATCATTGCCTTGTATGTGAGTTTCTTACCTGAAGCTTCATTCTTCGCGCAGTACAGACACATGTATGACTACACCGCAAATACTGCGTTGTTTACAAAAATATCTCTGGTAACTACTTTACTGCTGTTCTTTTTGGGGGGGTTTGCTTTCAGCAATCACAGAAGCCACCAGTCAGAATTATATGCCTTGATGCTTTTCGCTTTAAGTGGCGGAATCATCCTTTTCGGTTTCCAGAACTTAGTGACTTTATTCTTAGGAATTGAGATTCTTTCTATACCGTTGTACGTGATGGCGGGAGCGAATAAAACAGATTTAAGATCAAACGAAGCTTCAATTAAATACTTCCTGATGGGTGCATTTGCGACAGGTTTCCTGTTGTTTGGTATCGCATTTATCTATGGAAGTACAGGAACTTTCGATTTATACAGAATTCAGGAATTCACGATTACGAATCCGAAAAATATCATGTTGATTTTAGGAGTAATCCTAATGCTTTGTGCAATGTCATTTAAAGTGGCTTTGGCACCGTTTCACATGTGGAGTCCGGATGTGTATGCAGGTTCACCTTCATTAATTACGGCTTTCATGGCGAGTGTGGTGAAAATCTCAGGTTTCTTCGCTTTATTCAGATTAATGACCATCGGATTCTCTGGCGTAACCGCTGAATGGATTAATATTCTTGGAGTTTTCTTAATCATCACTTTGGTTCTTGCGAACGTAATGGGACTTGCGCAGACCAATGCGAAAAGAATGTTGGCATACTCTTCAGTATCTCACGCAGGATATATCGGTTTAGTGTTCTTTGGAATGAATGCACTTTCTACGTATACATTAGCATTTTACTTATTCGCATATTCACTGTCTACAGTAGGAGTTTTTATGTGTTTAATCTGGGTAGAAAAAATCAAAAGAGAAACTTCTTTCGGAGCTTTCAAAGGATTGGCAAAGACAGAACCTTTATTGGCTGTAGTTGCAACAATTTCTTTGTTATCAATGGCAGGAATTCCGTTGACTGCAGGGTTTATGGGTAAATTCTCATTATTTGCTCAGGCTTTAACGAAGGATGACAATACTTTCTTAGTAATCGTAGCAGTTTTAGGTTCGGCAATTTCTATTGCTTATTATTTAAGACTGATTATTGCCATGTTCTTCTTTAAAGAAACCACTTTCAAAACTTCAGAAAAAGTAACGGTTACTTACAACATTGTCGCGGTAGTGATTATTGCTTCATTGGTTGTATTGGGCGTTTTCCCGGATTTGTTTGCAAAGCAGTTCGGACTGTAAAAATTCAATTCAAAAATATACTTAACCTTTCAATTTATTTTGGAAGGTTTTTTTGTGTTAAAATTTAAATTTTAACATCACTTGTCGTAGAACTACTACAAATTTCCTGCAAAATCTTTTTTAACTTTAATGTGATGAAAAAAACAAACACCAATGATTCCGCAAAATTTTATCAGGCACAAAGTTCGTCCGGACGACACCCTGACTTCGCTCGCCCGAAGAATCAACATCTCTGAGAATGATCTGAAAGAATTCCACAATCAAAACTGTGGCAAGATGAATAAGCTTTGGGTAACGAATCTCAGAGGAATTGAAGTTGTTCTTATTCCGACACGTTTTATTACCGAAGAAGAATATCTAGTTCAACAACATAAGATGCTCCCACCGAATCTTACTTTGCCAATTTTCATTTGAATGAATATTCAATTGAAGAATGTTTTGAACAACCAGGAAAAGAAAACTTAAAGTTCAACTATACCATCAACCTCAATATTCAAGAAAAGAACGAGAATTTTGTAGTAAATATTGACCTGAAAAACTTTACAAAAAATGGTAACATTCCAGATGATAAAATATCTTCTCTGTCTTTGGAATGTATGAAAAGCCTGTACCCTATTTCATTTCAACTTTCTGATAACGGAATTATTGATTCTTGTTTTGAGCATCAAAAGGTAATCGAAAAATTTAAGTCAAAAAGAAACGACATTGAAGATTTCTATATTGGGGAAATTTCAAAAAAATATCTTGATACGTTTGAGGAAAATATTTCCAACGGAGCGTATTTTTTACAGCAAATTCAATCAAATTGGATGTATCAAATTATTTTTCCAAATTTGAAATGGCTCCATCATAAATCTTTTTGGAATGAGAAGTTCATCATTTATAAAAATTCTTTTCCGATAGAATTTGAATTTAAAACTGAAAGCCTATATGAAGATATTTATCATGTAGAAACTATTCTTACAGGAAAAATTATAGAAAATTGCAGCCTAAGAGAACTGTTAAAAGGAATACGAATTGAAGATGAAGATCCTGAAAGTTTTATAGAGGCAGAGATTGAGATTCATTATTTCACAGATAGGATTTCAAAGCAATTGATAGAAGTCAAATCATCAGTTTCTATTTGGTTTGAAAACGAATTATTTCAAAAACACACCTTACACTTAACACAAAATAATGATGAAAACTTACCTCACACAACCTAATGACTCTTTTTCTGAGATTGCGAAAAAATTTCAGATAAAAGATGAATTTTATCTAAAAACTTTTCACAATCTGAATTGTTCAAACGAAGAAGTTATTCATGGAGAGATTCCCACAGGAACTCAAATTTTGATTCCCGAAGATCTTGAATATCTTATTGATAATTCTACACCTGAAGAAGACAACACCAATGAAGATGAAGTCGATTCTGTGAATGGATATGATGATGAAACAGAAGAACAAACTGAAGAGGAAAATCCGTCACAAGAAAAAAAGCAAGAAGCAGAAGAAGAAAAACAGGAAGAACAAAAAGAAAGCGGCTTAAGCAGCCATGACAGCAAATATTTCGTCATCCAAAAAGGTATGGCAATGTGTGACAAAGGCGCAAAATTCCCCAACTTCAAAGTCACCAGCCACCAAAAACATTATTGGAACGACGAAGAAGGAAAAGCTGATTATTTAGCCGTCACAGAAGATGATCTCACTTTCAATCCTCCTGCAATGCCTTTCGGAACATGCTCTGTTAAGAATGGAAATCCCTGTGCTTACGCACCTTCCGGAAAATGGGCAAAAGCTGCGTAACGGAACTTTCTGAATTGATGTGTGCTACAGGTGGAAAAATCACCATTATGAAGCACGGACAACAAAGTGAAGCTGGGAAAAGTAATGTGGAAAAAGCCGATGCACAGGAACAGCAGGTGTATAATAGTATTGTGGATTTTGATGTATTCAAGGAGGATATAGAAGGTGATTACAGTACAGATTACGAATAATTAAAGAAAAAAAATGATTACCGGAACACAAAACCCAATGGTGGGAAAAGAAGAATTTTACGGGTTCAGCGATCCTTTAGATATATTTAATGTTACTAATGCTACATTTGTTTGGAATATTTGGAAAAAAAATAAATCGGGATCCTGGATCAACATTACCAAAAAACCTGAAAAAATGGGACAAAAAGTTTCATTTAAATTTGGCGAAAAAGTAATTGGTATAGAATTTAAATTGCAGGTTTATAAGGCGACAAAAAAACTGTTATCCAACGGATTTGAAGCGAAAATTGCAGCCGAAATATTGGTAATTCCAAGGTCTGTAAAAACACCGAAGATAGATAAAGTTGTTTTGTTCAACCAAGGTGCAAAAGATCCAAATAAGGCGAGTTACAAAGATTCATTGATTGCTAGAGCCCATTGTGTTGCAATGTTTAATCAGGAAGTAGAATTTAGATTGTGGGAAGATGATGCAGCGGGCGGTGGTCATCATGAAACAATCAATAAAAATAATCAACTTCCCCAGGTTTTTAAAGCAAAAGTAAATGAAAAAGGTATCGCCGAAGTATAAATTTCTTTACTTTCCAACGAAAAGGTTTTGAAAGTTATTGCTAACAAATATATGATGAGTGGCGATAAAAGCGAAGGTGCCAACCATGAATTTTATGTCACCGCGAGTTACAATGGGAAAATTCAAAATGCAAGTCAGGTAAATGTGGATGTAACAAACTCAACTAAACAACCAAAAAGAGATAGTGCTATATTCCCAGGAACTTCTACTCAGCCTGAAAAATTGGATAAGGACAAGAAAGTTACCCATGCTTATTTTATAAATTCTAAAGGAAACCCTACCAATCATATAAAAGTGGGTGATTCTGTGCGAATTAGAATTAAAACAAACAATATGATTGGTGAGTATATTCAATATATCGTTTGGGAAAAAGATCGGGTAAAGATTGATGATATTTTCCGCAGTCAAAAAATGAAAATTATTGGTGATTCCATTGATACTTCACCAATAATAATTACACGGGAAAAATTTAATGAAGGTATACACAAATTAGAATTCCTAAAACAGATGAAAAGATTAATATCACATCAAAGAAAAAAGAAGTGATGAATTTTAAGCTAAAAAAAGGAATTGACTAAATTATTATAAACGGAAATTTTGATAACAAATGGAGCGTTACATTTTCAGAATTTTTCCCAACAATCGAATGCTTGTAAAATTATAAGTACAATGGAAGGGAACTTCAAGAGACAGAAATATATAATTACAGCGCAAGATTTTTATATGCCGGATAGGATATTTGGAGATGAGACCCAGATGCCGCAAGAATCCTTTCCTGGGCTTTTTATTTCAACCGTATTTTCTTAAAAATCGCAGTCTTTTTAAAAACTGAATATAACAGTCAGCGATAGTGAACTACCTACTCCCCAATCCAACCACAATAAATAGCCACCGGCATCATCGCCATAACAAACGGCACGATGTATGAAAATGCAGCTCCTGAAAATATGATGGCCGAATTGTATTTTGAGTGATTCATCCCCAAAGATTGAAAAGCGCTTTTGAAGCCATGAAGCAGATGCCAAAACATAAGAAAACATCCAAACAAATACAAAAATACCTGTAGAGGATTCCGGAACTTTTCAAGCATCATTTCGTACAGAGGTAGTTCTTCTCCGTAAATAAACTGATTGATCCGGTTCGGAATCCAAAAATTGGATGTATGAATGATTAAAAATAAAAGAAGCAAAGTCCCGAGCAATGCCATACTTCTACTGTACCAGGTACTGTTTTGAGATGCTTTTCTTACTGCATAATTAATTGGACGTGCTTTTCGGTTCTGCCGCCAAATCATTAACCCCTGAATAATATGGACTAAAAAACCAATAATCAAAACGATTTCTATCGTCCTAATAACAGGATTGGTGCCCATAAAATGAGCACCAATATTAAAAGTCTTTCCTCCGTCGTTGAAAAAGATTAAAGCATTGACAGCACAGTGTACAATCAGAAAACTGATCAGAAATAAACCTGTTGTCGCCATCACCACTTTTCTCCCGATGGAACTTGTAAAAAAACCTATGAAACCAGCCATAATTTTATCTTTGGTTTTGCGGATTTGCAATCCAATCCTCATATTTTACGGCGCTCTCAAAAACTGCCTTCTCAGGAACTAATGTGTCTGCGTCTAAAACTGCTCCGAAATATGGTGCATCTTTTTCTATGGTAATGTTCGACGGACGTTTCATTACAGACAGGTAATCTTCAACCCAATTATTCATCGGCATTTTTTCAGGACCGGCGATTTCTGCAATTCCAAAACTGGGATTTTCAGATACTGTCTTAGCTAAAAATTTCGCCACTTCTGAACTAGCAATAGGCTGCACCAAGGCATCAGTCACAAACATTCCGCCATCTTTTACACTGGAAGCGGCAACGCCACCTGCAAATTCAAAAAACTGTGTTGCATGCACTATAGAATAAGGAATAGATGACTTCCCTATCAATTCTTCCTGAGCTTGTTTTGCTCTAAAGTAACCACTCGCTCCTAATTTCTGTGTTCCTACGACAGACAGAGCGATATGATGTTTTACCTGGGCCTTTTGCTCAGCTGCCAAAAGATTAGAGGTAGAAGTTCTGAAGAAATTCATCACATCATCATCCGCAAAAGAAGGTGAATTGGACACATCCACTACCACATCTGCATTTTCTAAGGCCACTTCCAAACCTTCACCGGTGATGGTGTTGATCCCTGTATTAGGTGATGCTACGATCACTTCATGCTGATCTTTTAAAAGATTGGTCAATTGAGATCCGATAAGGCCGGTACCTCCGATAATTACTATTTTCATTGTTCTAATTTTTTATTAAAACAAAGGTCAGCAAGTTCGATCTTAAAAAACTTAAACTGGTTTAAGAACGAAAATTTTCATTAAAAACTTTAAGTTCATCTGTGGCAATCCCAATATAAGATGCGAAGACATCATCCGGAAATCGCTTCACCAAATCAGGATACGTTTTACAAAAATAGGCATGAAAATCTTTTTTGGTGGTCATCGGGTATGTTTTCTGTTTCTGTAACGAGGCACCGTAGGCGCGCATGTGAACTTTATTAAAGTAAATTCCCATAAACGGATAATCGAGCAGTAACTTTTCAAAATTTTCTTTTGTAATCATTAAAACTTCTGTTTCCTCAAGCGTTGCAATACCAAAATTAGAAGGGTTTGTTCCTAAAAATGCATTGTATTCTGTCACCCACCAATCTTCAATGGCAAAATGGATGGTGTTTTGATATCCGTCATGATCCTTAAAATAAATATGTAAACATCCTTTGATGACGAAATAAAATCGGTTTACCAAATCTCCTTCATCAATCACCACGCTATTCTTTGAAAAAGTTTGCTCTTCAAAATAACGAAGCACTTTATCGATCTCGTTTTCAAAACTGGGAACTAATTTTAAAATATGATCGTACAGTTGACTCTTCATGCTTAAATTGTTTTTAAAAAGATACATCATTTTTATCTTCATAAGAAATTTAATCTTCAAAAAAAATACAGTAAATATGATAACAGCGAACTAATACAGTCGGCTATTACCTTTTTTTAAACTATTTTTACGTCACAATTTATTAAGAGACATGAAAAAAATCGTACTTGCAGGAATACTGACTTTGGGAGGATTTCTAACTGCAAACGCTCAGTGTAAAACTGTAGCCGCAATCAGTGAAAATTTTGACAGCTGGAAAGAAATTAATAAATGCTGGACTGCGCATCAAGGAAAAGCCATGTTGTATGCAAGCGATAAAAAAGTCGTTTTTTATTCGATGACCAATCCTGGAGAAAACATGTATTTAGTGACTCCAAAAATTAAGGCCGGAAAATATACATTAACCCTCGATATTTCAGACAATGGAGGTGAAACTACACTGGAACTCTTGTCCCTAAACCATGCAGCCGACACAAAGTCATATATACCGATAGCGAAAGCTTCAAAAATTGCAGGTGTTAAAAAAGTATTTGACATTACCTTGAAGAAAGATTCTAATCTAGCTTTGAAAGTATTACTCAATAGTGTGCATCAAGCGGTTTATGTAGATAATTTTTCTCTGAAACCGAAAAAATAAAATCATTAAAGATTTCTATAAACAGTTCCTCAAAGCCTCACAACTTTGGGGATTTTTTTTCCGATCGTATGAATCTTGAACGTAAACTTTTTTTTAGTGACAGCCTACACTAAATTCTGAAAAATTACATTCTAAAACAAATTCCAAAGATAAAACGAATAATATTTCACTACAATTATCAGGATTCCTACGCCTTTTAAAAAACCTTTTTTCATACCTTTACCCTCTTAATTTTTTTTCACATTTTGGCAAATCTTCACAAGAAAGAAAGTCCGTTTCAGGTTTTTATATCGTTCAAAAAATATTTGGATGTATTAGAGCATATCCGGTATAATGACCGACTGGAATATCGCGCCAATTATGCAGAATCCTTAATTGAAAAAACAAAAAATTTCAAAGAATTACGCGACGGATTTCAGGATCTTGCGGTCTTTGAAAAACACAAAGACCTCATCCGCCTTTTGTTGGCAGACCTCTTCCCGACCGGTTTAACGAAAAATGAAATTAAAGCAGCAGGAATCCCGCTAACGAATCTTACATTCAATTACACTGAAAGATTTCAGAACATTTTGAATGATGCCGGAAAAGATTTTGAGATCGAATTCAGAGACATTAGCGATGACGAATATTACATATTTTGCTGTTGCCTCATTTTGCAGACTTATCTGAAAAGAGATATCAGAGTTAACATGCCTTTTTATTATGACATTCCCGATAAAAATGGAATTATCAAACATTATAAAATCACGGTCAACTCAGATTTTAGTTATGTATATCCCGCAGAAGGAACGAAAATTCCTCCCGATGACATTATTGACATGCTGCTAGAAAACATGGATGATATTCAGCTTTGGAAAAAGCATTTTCCTTCAGAATCATGGATTTTAAACGGATTCAGCATCATTTCACTGGTAGACTGTACTTCAGAAGTTGCCTTGTCTGATCTGAAATCAACCCTTATTAAAATTGATCTCGAAAATCCTTCACCGGACGAGAATCTGAAAGAAATTTTTAAATCTTATTTTGATGTCGCTGAGCTTAATTTTGGTTTAATGCTCTTTAACAACAAAAATCAAAGGCTGGAAAAACTTCCCATTTACGACAGTGTTTTCACCAATTATCTTTTAGATTTTTGGCTCAATACATTTGATGAAGAAATCCGCAAAAGTGCTTTTGAAAACATTACCTACAACTCCAAGCCTATCGTTATTTCTGATGTTGACAAAATAGATGAAGAAATCAAAAAACTTCCTTCATTTCATATTTTAAAAGATCATCAGATCAACAGCTTTATGGTCATTCCGATTATGAAAGACGGCGAATTGCTGGCTATTATGGAGTTTACTTCACCAATTGCCAACAGTTTAAATGGTCTGAAGCTAAAAAAGCTCGAGTTTGTAGCAGACATGATTATCTTCTCTCTCACCCGATTTTCTTACGAAAGAAACAATCAGATTGAAGCCATCATTCAGCGGGAATATACAACGATTCACGACAGCGTCATCTGGAAATTCAGAAATGAAGCCGAAAGATATCTGAATGCCTATTTATCTAAAAAAATATATACTTTAAAAGAGATTTCATTTAAAAATCTCACTCCGCTATTCAGTTTCTCAGACATTCGTTCGTCATCTGACAAACGTTTTAATCTGATGCTGGAAGATCTCAACCAGCAGATTGACGGACTGCATGAAGTGATGACTTTACTGAGCTCTTCCAATGCTGAGAAATATCTTCTGGCTCTGGATATTTTTGAAAATGAATTAAATAACGAGATCAAAGCCGATACCGAACAGCGTTTCCAAAGATTGTTGCGGGATGATATACATCCGTATCTGCAAGGTCAGCTTGAAGTTCAAAATGACGGAATTATTAAAGATAAAATCAAAAATTATTTCAGTCAGGTTTTTGTACAGAATGACCTTTTTTATGCCAACCGAAAAAATTTAGATGATTCGATTACGCTGCTGAACCGCAAGTTGGCAGATATTCTGGATCAAAAACAGGTTATTGCTCAGGAAATTTTCCCGCATTATTTTGAAAGATTTAAATCTGACGGTGTAGAGCACAATCTTTACATCGGATCGAATGTTGCACCGGAGTTACTTTACTCTTCCAAAGTTGTTCACGAACTGAGATTTTGGCAGCTGGAAACTATCTGTACGATGGAGCACGAATTTCATTTGTTTAAAAAAGACCTCCCGATTTCGCTCGACATTGCTTCACTGATTTTTGTTTATAATGAAAAAATAGACATCCGTTTCCGAATGGATGAAAAACGTTTTGACGTAGACGGCGCTTTTAATTCTAATTTTGAAATCATTAAAAAGAGACTTGAAAAAGCTAACGTTAAAGATTCAACAGAAAGAATTACCTGCCCGGGAAAAATCACCATCGTTTATTTCGGGATGGAAAATCAACGCGAATATTTGCAATACATCAACAGACTTCAAAAATTAAATATTCTCAAAGCTGATGTTGAATTTTTAAAGGTTGAAGATCTTCAGGGGATTACAGGTTTGCTGGCGATAAGGGTTTCTTTTGTTTAAATCATCAAAGGACTATAGTTTCAGAAATGCATATGCAAAAGAAAGCACCGAAATAATAATTCCAGCCATGAAAATCGTGTAGGTCGTAGACAAAAGCTTGTATTTTCTGTCTAAAACTTTCCCTAAAAAGTATAAATCTTTCACCATAGAATCGTAGATGTAATCTCTGTCTTTTATCAAATCGTGCATTGAATCCAAATAATGTTCAAACTTCATCTGATGAAAATTTCCGAAGAATAAAAGATTCACCTTTCGGTCTTCAATATCTTTATTGGTAAAGGTAGTTTTCGTCACATTCGGTTTGGTAGAAAGAATAGCAAAAATGATCGTAAGAACGCTTGAAATCAGAAGAAAAAACGTAGGAATAATCAAATGTGCATTCTTGGGAGTGTCTAATTTCGGAACCAAAACCGAAAGACAAACGGAAATAATAATCGCATTTACGGAAAGTAAAATATTGGCTTTGCTGTCTGCAATATCACTCAATCTGGTGTGATTGTTCAGAGTTACTCTAAAAAGCGTGTCTACACTTCTGTCAGACTTTGGGTCTTTATCTTTTTTAGAATCTGAATTTTCTTTTTTAGGCTTTTCTTCTTTATCAATCTTCTTTTCCAATTTCTTTACGTTTTTCAGTTTGAGTGGCTCCCAGTTTTCTTTGGCGTAATCTGTAAAATATTTGTGTTTGTTTTTCAGAAAATCTACATTCATCACATTCCATTCATCATTAGAAAAGCACATTCCGCCAGTCAATTCCCATTCTTTACGCAGAGCTTCCGCAGAATCATTATAAAACGGACTCGCAAAATGACTGAAATCTGCATCTTTCATAATCTGCTCGAGAAAATTCTGAGGCTGATGATATTTTTCTGTTGAAAGAATCAGCTTTGAAACCTCATCAATATATTCTCTTGAAGCGTTCTCGTGAAGAAGAAATTCAGTAACGATTTCGACACCTTTTTTCTCATGACCTTCCGCATTACAATCGGTAAAACCAACGTCATGAAACCAAAGTGCCAGCAAGATTTTCTCTCTGTCTGCCTCAGAAACTTCAGAGTGGTTGATGATCTCTTCAGCTTTGTTGACAGCGTATGTGGTATGTATAAAATTATGGTAAAAATATACAGAAGATAACTTATCTTTGAATAAGTTTTCAACATAATCTTTGGCTTTGTTTAAAACGCTCATTCCGAATTTTTCTTAATGTAAATGTATGAATTTATCCTTTAAATTTAATCGAAAAATATTCTCGGCGACTGCGAGAACAATCCTTCTTTCCGGATTTCTATTTTCGTGTGCAACCTATAACGTACAAAAAGGAAAAAACGTGCATGAAATACAAAATTCTGATATAAAAACTGAAAATGATTTTAAAATTTTTCTCGTTGGTGATGCCGGAAACGCAGATGAGCCACAAGCGCAGCATACTTTAAATTTCATTAAAAATAAACTAGATTCCGCCGATAAAAACTCAATGCTTCTGTTTCTAGGAGACAATATTTATCCGCTGGGAATGCCAAAAGAAACTGACAAAGGCTATCATTTAGCCAAACAGAAACTTGAAAACCAATTAGCGATCACTAAAAATTTTAAAGGAAAAACTTTAGTCATTCCTGGAAATCACGATTGGTATCACGGCGTGGAAGGCTTGAAAGCACAGGAAGAATTTGTAAAATCATATTTAAACGACAAAAAAGCATTTTTACCTAAAAATTCCTGTCCGATTGACGATATCAATTTAACCAAAGACATTAAACTGATCGTTATAGATTCTGAATGGGCCTTAATCAACTGGGACAAATATCTGGGCATCAACAAAGGTTGCGACATCAAAACAACAGCGGATTTTTATGCTGAATTCAAAGATTTAATTACAAAAAATCAGGATAAGAGAATTATTGTTGCAGTACATCATCCTGTCATCAGTTCGGGCGTTCATGCAGGTTTTAATTCTGCAAAATCGCACCTCTCCGCTTTTCAGGGTAAACTTCCTGTTCCCGGAGTTGCGAGTTTAATTAATATTTTGCGAAGCTCTTCCGGGGCGAGTATGGAAGATATTACGAATGCTCATTATGCCGAATTTGCCAACAGAATCAAAAGTATTATTCAGGATAAAGAAAATGTGATTCTGGTTTCCGGTCATGATCACAATCTTCAATATCACGAAAACAAAAACATAAAACAGATCATCAGCGGTGCAGGTTCAAAAACTGATCCGGCAACGATTGTGGAAAAGACAGACTTTTTTTCCGGCGGAAGCGGATTTGCAGTTTTAAATCTTAGAAAAGATTTAAGTTCGGATGTTGAATATTTTTCAACTAAAAACCATAAGCTTGAAAAGCTGACTCAAATTGCAGTTCTTAAAAAACCCGAAGAATATATCAATACTTATCCAGATACTTTACCAGCAACCGTAACATCTACGATTTACTCCGAAAGACAGACTAAAGCAGGGAAATTCTACACCTGGCTTTGGGGAAATCACTACAGAAAATATTACGCACTTCCGATTGAAGCTAAAACAAAAAATCTTTCAGACATGAATCCCGGATATTCTCCTGTCAGAGAAGGTGGCGGAAACCAATCGAACAGTCTCCGTCTTAAAACCAATGAAGGACAGGAATTTGTAATGCGCGGAATCAAAAAAAGTGCAGTCCGTTTTCTGAACGCACAGGCTTTTAAGAAAAATAGTTTTGGAAGCGAACTAAACAATACTTTTCCTGAAAGGTTTTTACTCGATTTTTATACAACCAATCATCCGTTTACAGGTTTTGCGGTCAACAATATGATCGACAAATTGGGGATTTACCACAGCAATCCTGAATTATATTACATTCCAAAACAAAAATCTTTAGGACGATACAATCAAAACTACGGTAACGAGCTGTACATGATCGAAGAACGTTTTTCATCAGATCCTAAAACTTTACAGTCATTGGGTAATGCTTCAGACATCGTTTCAACTTCAGATGTTCTGAAAAATATACGAAAAGACGGTAAATATTCAGTTGATCAGGATCTCTACATCAGAGCAAGAATTTTTGATATGCTGATTGGCGATTGGGACAGGCACGAAGATCAATGGAAATGGGCAGAATATAAGGCAGGCGATCAAGTGGTTTATAAACCTATTCCCCGTGACAGAGATCAGGCATTCAGCAATTACGATGGAGCTGCTTTTAAAGTCCTCATGAATATTCCGGCAATTCGTCACATGAAAACGTTTAAAGATGATATCAAAAGCGTACGATGGATTAATATGGAGCCTTATCCTATGGATTTAATTTTCCTGAAGAATGCGAATCAGGGCGACTGGACGGCTCAGGCAAAATACATTCAGGAACATTTATCAGATACTGATATCGACAGTGCTTTTGATAATTTGCCAAAAGAAGTTCAGGATGAAACCATTAAAGACATTCAGAAAAAACTGAAGCTGAGAAAAGGCAAACTGGAAGATTATGCTAAGACATATTTTGATGTTTTGCAGGAAAAAATTCCTTTAACAGGAACAGTGAACAAAGACAAATTTGTGATTACTAAAAATGGAAATTCTGTTGAAGTTAAACAATATCAGCTTGATAAAAACAAAGGCGAAGAACTGGTTTTTGAGAAAAAATATGATGATACCAAAACCAAAGAACTTTGGATCTACGGCTTGGAAGAAGATGATATTTATGAAGTTTCAGGAGAAGGAAAATCGAAAATCAATATCCGATTAATCGGTGGTTACAATCATGACACGTACAATGTAGAGAACGGAAGGAAGGTGAAAATCTATGATTTTAAATCTTCAAAAAACACCTATAATGCAAAATCAGCGACCAAACATATCTCCAACGATTATGACGTGAATACGTACAACTGGAAACATCCGAAATACAATTTCTTTGCTGGGTATCCAATGGCCAATTTCAATCCTGATGACGGCGTGATTCTTGGAATCGTTGCAAATTATACCGTTAACAATTTCATCCGTGATCCTTTTACCCAAAAACATAGTTTAAGCGCTAATTTTTATACTGCAACCGGCGGATTTAATGTCGGTTACAAAGGAATTTTCAAAAAAGCAATCACTGGTTGGGATGCCGGAATTGATGCCACCTACACCACACCGTTTTTTGCCAGAACATTTTTCGGTTTGGGTAATGAAAGTTTAAATAATGCTGACGAAGACAACCGAGACTACAACAGAGTGCGAATTTCGCAGTTTAAATTTGCTCCTTCTATTTCAAAAACGAGCTGGCTGAATCTTAAACATCAGTTTCAGCTGAATTTTGAACATGCTAAAGTACAGTTCAATGATGACCGATTCATAGCTGTTTCTCCGGATGTGAATCCTGAAGTTTTTAACGGGCAACAATTTGCGGGAGCCAACTATACGTTTAGTTTTAAAAATTTAGACAATACAGCCTTCCCTACTTTAGGTTTGGAAATGATTTTAAATGCCGGCTGGAAAGCCAATCTGTCAGAATTCAATCAAAACTTCGCTAATTTCAACGGAACATTAAATCTATTCCACAGAATTGATAAGCGTGGCAAATTTGTATTTGCCAACTCGAGCAATGCCATGATCATCAACAATAATAACTTTGAATTTTATCAGGCTGCAGCCATCGGTGGAAACAACGGAATGCGTGCCTACCGAAACGAAAGATTTGCCGGAAAATCATATTTCGCCAACAATTCTGAGATTCGTTGGAATTTCGGAAGAGTAAAAAACAATATCGTTCCTACGAACTTGGGAATTTTGATCGGCTATGATTTAGGAAGAGTATGGAAAGACGGTGAACAATCCGATAAATGGCATCAAGGTGTTGGCGCAGGATTCTGGATGAGTATTCTGGAAACGTTCTCTGCGAGAGTGGATTATTTTACGGGTGAAGATGGTGGAAGAATTTCCGGTGGTGTGGGATTGAGTTTTTAAAAAGTTATTTATCCATTATTTTCTTTTGTCAAGGATGAAAAAAATCTACTTTCTACTTATATCTTTAACCATTATTGTTAGTGGATTTATATTCTATGATTTACAATTAAATCATCAATCAACAATTGTTTCAGAAGCTAATGATAAGAAGAAAACACAAATCCCTGAATTATTAATTTTTCAATTTCAACCTTCGTTGAAAGAAAATACAGAAGTGATTATCAACTTTGAAAAAAAGCATTTAATTTTCAGAACCATTTATCCATTTCTTCCAGAACCGCCACCACCTCCGAGAAAAGATGGTACCAATGAGCCATTTATTGAAACAAATAAACATCTTCGATCATATTCTTTAAAACTTCAAGATGAAGATTTAAATGATTTAAAAATGATTATCCGTAAAATCTCAAAGAAAGATCTGGAAAGAATTGAAGGCAAATATATTGATGGAACTTCCTATAATTTCAGCATTCTGTTCTCAAATAAAAATTTAGAAAACGGATTTATTGCTCAGGAAAAAACGAAAAATCAGAAAGAACTTGTGCTCGAAATTTTGAATATTCTTGAAAAACCAATCCCTTCGAAGAAAACAAATCTATCATTTCTTACTATTATAAAAACAATTAAGAAACCTTCAAGGTTTTGAAAAACTTGAAGGTTTAAAAATATTTATTTTAAAGAAAACTGATACACATTCCCACCCGTTTTCTTATCTTTTTCATCGACAATCAACACCGTTTTATCATCAACAAAAACAACTGCTTCTTTCTGTGAATCGTGATTCAATGGTATTTTCTGAATTTTAGCTGAATTAAAATCATTTGAAGTAAATCCGGAAAGTACATTGATATTTCTATGATTCAATAGAACAATCTGATTTTTAGAATTGATAGTTGCTGAAGTAATGGCAGCATCGCTGTAACCTCCTTCCAGTTTAAGTTTACCAACCAATTTCGCTTCAAAATCACCTTCTTTATTAGGAATCTGGAAAACCAGAAAAGTCCCGTCAAAACCTTTGCTTCTGTTTTTGGTGAACAGGTAAAAACTACCGTCTTTCTCTACAAAAGCTTCACAATCGTACAGTAAATTTGATTTTTTAGGTGGGAATTCAGTTTGGCCTTCATAATGAAACTTCGTCGTTTGAATAACCTTTGTCGACTTCTGAGAATCAGTTTTTAAATCTAATTTTAAAATGGAAAGATTTTGTCTGTCGTTTTCATTATTTCCGAAATCTCCGATGTATATATTTCCGGCTGCATCTTTTGTAATATCTTCCCAATCGTTGTTTTCAGCGTTTTCCACCAGAACATCAGCGATTTGCTCGCCCTGTCTGTTCAGTCCGTATACCACATTTTTATTTCCTGCGTCTTCGATGGCCCATATGGTCTTCTGATCCTGAGAAAGAGCAATTCCAGAAACTTCTTTCAGTTTTTTAGGAAGTGAAAACTCTGTTTTCAAATCGTCTTGTGATTGTGTTACTGAATCCTGAGCTTTTGGATTACAGCTTAATAAGATGAAAGCGAATACAACAAGAATGCGCATAATTTTATTTTTTAAATTTTTTAAACTGAAAAAAAGAATATCTTATATTTTTCTCCAGTTGATTGATGATCTGTTGATGATGCAGAAGAAATCCTGCTCCCAACCCCATTAAACTTCCGATAACCGTATCAAGCAGTCTCGCCTCCATAAGATTTCCAACATGATGATGAATGGGACTTCCTGCTTCTACCAAAAGTAAAGTGAGTGGTGTTAGAAATATAACGGCCAAACCGTAATTTCTTACAATCATCAATTCTACAATGAACTGTAAAACTACAATAATTCCTATCATTATAATCTTTTCGGGATCAAAAAGTAAAATTAGCCAAGCTAGACCGAGACCAATGAAAGTTCCGAAGATTCTGTGCATATTTCTTTGTCGAACATGCTCGAAATTCCTTCCCTGAATAATGGCAACGGTAGAAATAGAAATCCAATAGGTATTTTGAAATTTTAAAAGATGACCGACAATTAAAGTCAGCATCATAATCAAACCGATAATCGTACTTTCAACAAACTTGGTATATCTTTTCTTTTTAAAAACTCTTCGGGGAACAGTCACCACTTCGCTTTTTTCCACAAAAACGGAATAAATAAAAGCCAGTGAACATGATAAAATGGCTCCCATTGCGACCAATCCAACTCTTGTCGGAATCATTTCCAAATCAAACTGAAAAGTGCTTGCCATCGCCGCAAGCATGATGAAGAAAAAATTTCCAGGCGGCGGAATTTTAAAATAAGAAGTAATAAAATGTGACAGAAAAGAAACAATCCCAAAGGACAGCGCTGCCATATAAATATTAAAACTAAAAAAAAGACTGATGGTAAAGGAAAAGATAATTCCGAAAGCACATACCGCCATATGAATCATTCGCTGACTGATGGGCGCTGTGGTAAAATACAAGATTGTCAAAGCTCCCAAACTCGAAAGACTGCCATAATTTGGTTTTCCGGAAAACCAACCCAACAATAGTGGTGTGCCAATACACAAAGCCGCAAGAAACGGAAAATGCCATTTCCTCTCTGTTTTTTTGATTTCAATCAGATATTGAAATCGGTTTCGTGCGGCATGATTCGTTTTCATCTAGTCAAAATGTTTTGCTTTTTCCCAGAGAACATCCATTTCTTCAAGAGACATTTCTCCCAATTTTAAATTTTCTTGCAAAGCTAAATTTTCCATCTTCTGAAATCTAGAAATAAACTTCAGATTAGTTCGTTCCAATGCTGAATCCGGATTTAAACCAGAAATTCTCGCATAATTGATCAATGAGAAAAATACATCTCCCAATTCCTGTTCTTTTTTATCTGAATCGGTTTCATCATGAAATTCCTGAATTTCTTCATCTACTTTTTTCCACGCATCTTCCGCATCGTGAAATTCAAAACCAATTCCTTTTACTTTATCCTGAATTCTGTAGGCTTTTACCATACTTGGTAAACCTTTCGGAACGCCACCCAAAATCGATGTATTTCCTTCTTTAAGCTTCAGTTTCTCCCAATTCTGCTTAACTTCTTCTTCATCTTTCACTTCGATATCACCGTAAATATGAGGATGACGAAAGATCAGTTTTTCATTTAATGAATTAATGACATCAGCAATATCAAAACTTTCTTTCTCCGAACCTATTTTGGCATAAAAAACCAAATGCAGAAGTACATCACCCAATTCTTTTTTAATTTCGGTTAAATCTTCCTGCAAAAGCGCATCTGAAAGTTCATATGTTTCTTCCAACGTCAAATGACGAAGGGTCTGAAGTGTCTGTTTCTGATCCCACGGACATTTTTCACGAAGGTCATCCATAATATCCAAAAGTCTTCCAAAAGCTTCGAGTTTTTCCTGTCTGGTGTTCATAATTTGAGTGTTGAAATTCATGCAAATTTAAGGTAAATCTTTATTAGTTCTTTTGTCTTGAAATAAAAGAACCAAAAGTTCAAGACTTGGAAACTTCCGCTAAAAATTAAAAGCCAATCCTAAAATTCCCAAAACTTGCGCGAATTCTAAATCAATTCTTCAGTTCAAAATTGATGTCGCGCTTCAAACAGTGGATTTTTTTTAACGGATTAACTTTTAATTTTTTTAACGCTCCATTTTCCTAGGTCAATTTTTTTAGCCCAAAAACAAAAAAACCTCATCATTGCTGATAAGGTTTTGTATAAATTCAGATAAAATTAATTATCCCATTTTTCTGTGTGTACTTTTTGTAGCTGCTTTTGCTCCTGTACTCGCTTTCACTTTTGGAGTTGCTGGCTTATCCGCTTTTGGAGCTGCCTTTTTAGGAGCTGCTTTTTCTGCAGTGATTTCTCCTTCTGCGCTTTCTCCTTCTACAGTTTCTGGCTCAGCTTTTACGAAGCTTTCCGGAGTAATATATCCTGCTTTGTGTAGGATATTGTACCATTGCGCTAATTTTTTGATATCAGAAAAATATACTCTCTCTGTATCATAGTTTGGAAGTGAAGCTCCCATAAACTCTTTCAACTCCTCTTCAGTAGATTTGTGAGAAATTGTTTCTTTGTACTCGTAGTTTTTAGCAATATTTTCAAAAACTTCAAACAAAGGAACTTCTTTATCAAATGTAAACATTGCGATATTATCCAACAAGCTCACCTGACTTGAGTTACCGATGCTCACTTTCTTTTTTGTAGTAACGTCTTCAATAATAAATCCGTTTTTCAATTGCGAAACTAATTTGTAAAGACCTGGTTTACCAGAAATCGAAATTATTTTTTCTAACAGCATAATCTTATTTTTTTAAAATTTTTAGCAATCTGCTCAAGACAAACTGCAGTTTATTATTTATTTATTTTCTCTCTTATTATTTTGGAAACCTCATTTTATAGTTGATGGCTACATCACCCTGAGAAATTTTCACCAATTTACCTTTTACCAGCTTCTTCTTTAAAGAACTCAAATGGTCGGTAAACAACGTACCTTCAATATGGTCATATTCATGCTGAATTACGCGGGCTCTAATATCGGAAAAAGTTTCTTTATGCTTAACAAAATTTTCGTCATAATATTCTATAACGATTGTACTTTTTCTTTTTACATCTTCTCTTACATCAGGAATCGAAAGACAGCCCTCATTAAATTTCCACTCTTCACCTGACTCTTCAAGAATCTGAGCATTGATGAATACTTTTTTAAAATCCTTCAGCTCTTCAGCAATATCTTCATAATCTTCATCTTCTGCCAAAGGAGTCACATCTACTATAAACAGACGGATATCTAAACCTATCTGTGGCGCTGCAAGACCAATACCGTTGGCACTATACATCGTTTCAAACATATTGTCGATGAGCTCCTGCAGACCAGGATAATCTTTCTCTATATCTTTTCCTACTTTTCTCAAAACAGGATCTCCAAAGGCTCTAATTGGTAAAATCATCTTGTTCTTTGTTCTAAAAAATTCTGCAATATGATGGTTGCACTTACTTTATCTATTAATCCTTTCTCCTGTCTCTGTTTTTTACTTTTCCCACTTTGGGAGATAAAAAACGAGGCCATTTTTGACGTAAACCGCTCATCCAAACGATGAACCTGAATGTTGGGAAATTCAATTTTGAAACTTTCTATAAATTTCAAAATATCTGTTTCCACTTCAGAAAGATTCCCCTTTAAATCTGTCGGAAGACCTACAACAATGTCTTCTACCTTGTTTTCATTGAAATATTTCTTCAAAAATTCCATTAAAAACTTTGTTTCTACAGTCTTCAGTGCACTGGCAATAATCCTCATATCATCGGTTACTGCAAGGCCACAACGAGCCTTTCCGTAGTCTATCGCAAGGATTTGTCCCATAAGTCTGCAAATTTAAGAAATTTTAATGATTTTATTCATAACGCAGTTTTTTTTATAAAATGATGTGACTTTCCACGTTTTTTTTTATAATTTTATTTAACCAAACTCAAAACTATGAAGAAACTCATCCTAGTAAGACATGCAAAAAGTGATTGGCCGGAAGAAATGGAAGATTTTGACAGACCATTGGCAGACAAAGGTTTACAAGACGCACTGAAAATGTCTAAGTTTTTAAAAAGTCAAAATATCCTGATTGATCAATTCGTGTCTAGTCCTGCGGTGAGAGCACTCAGTACATGCAAAGTTTTCAACCAAACGTATCGTTTAGATTGGACGACAAATGCTAAATTATACAATCCTTCGGAAAATAATTTCAATTCTGTCATTTACGATCTGGATGATCAGGTCAATTCAGTAGCCTTGTTTTCGCACAATAACGGAATTTCAAATTTTGCCAACTACATTACCGACAACATTTTCCATTTTTCAACATGTGGTGTCGCAGGTTTTGAAATCGATTGCAACTCGTGGTCTGAATTTGATGGTGCTAGGAAAAAGTTTTTGTTTTATTATGAGCCTAATAAAATTCAGTTCTAGGATCTTAAAATGAAAAACATACTTAACATCTTTATTCTTTTATTCAGTATTTTTTGCCTGGGATATATGTTGTTTATGGTTTATTATAGTTTAGGTTTTTTAGTTAAAATTGAGTTGGTCAACGTTGTTGCAGAACTTCTGACCATTCCCATAATTATAGGAATGATTTTCTTGTTCTTTTTTAATCTGTTTATTTTAATTAAAAATAAATTCAGATCGGTATCCGTTAATCTTTTGAGTTTATGTGTTCAGCTAGGATGTTTTCTAGTAATGTTTTTGGCAGATTAATAGATACAATAGCTTTATAAATAAAAAACGGACTAAAAGCCCGTTTTTTATTAGTTTTATTTCTAAACTTAATTATTTCCTTTTTAACTCCAGATCATCAAAATCAAAACTGAAATCTGTGATATCAGAAATGGCTTTCATCTTTGCAGATTCTGCCTTCCCGTTTTCATCGAAGCTGAAAATAATGTAAGCATCGGCATCGTAGCTTCGGTCATCCCATTTAATGATAAAAGAATTGTTTGAATAAGGAAGCAATTCTCCTTTCAATCTCGGAGAATTTTTACATAAAATTCTGTAGGTATTTCCCTGCTGAACAATTTCTACATCCCCAAACCAGACATCATTATATTTCCCGACAAACTGCTCGGTTTTTGGCTGAAGGTTTTTATCTTTTTTAAATGCAACTGACTTTGCGAAAGCATCTTTCTTTTGTTTTTCGTATTCTGCATTGGCTTTAGACATTCTGTCGCCATAGGTTTTCAGCCAGTTTCTGTCGGCAATGCCTAAATAAGAATCTTTTACAGTATTAGTAATTGTATTGAATGCTGCTCCAGACTGCTGATTGGTCAACACCACAATTCCTAATTTCATATCCGGAATTAAGGTAAACTGAGTTACGGTTCCGATCAATCCGCCTGTATGCTGAACCTGTTTATGACCTTTTACATCACTTAAAAACCATCCCAATCCATAACCATAAAAACCTGTATCATAAGGATTCTTCATCGCAACCGGACTTGCAATTTGCAAATTCCAAAGCTGCATAATCTGTTTGTCTGAAACTAATTTCTTTCCATCTTTAGTTGTAAATCCGTTGAGAAGAAATTCGGCCCATGTTGTCATATCTTTGATATTGCTCATAATTCCTCCGGCTGCGTTGGCTGTTTCATTCCAGTCGTGAGGAACAGCGATCACTTTTCCGTCTGCAGGTGCATGCGCATCGATTTTATTGGCAACAGCTTTTGCTCTGTTGTAACTTCCGAAACTTGCATTCATTCCCACAGGTTTCATAATTCTCTGCTCAATAAATTCTGCCCAACTTAATCCGGAAACTCTGTGAATTACTTCTCCGGCAACGATAAACATGACATTATTATAATCTAAAGTTGTTCTGAAAGGATTTTCGGGTTTTAAATATCTTACGTTATGGACAATGTCGTTCACTGTTAAGCTTCCACCTTCGGGAAAGAACATTAAATCGCCTTGTCCCAAACCTAATCCGGCTCTGTGTGTAACTAAATCTTTGATTGTGACATTTTGAGAAACATAAGCATCATTCATCTGAAATTCAGGAATATATTTTGAAACTTTATCATCCCAGTTCAATTTTCCTTCATCTGCCAAAATTGCTAAAGCGGTACACGTAAATGCCTTTGAATTGGAAGCAATTCCTACCAAAGTAGTATCGTCCATTGGCTGCTTAGACGTCAAAGACCGTACTCCAAAACCTTTTGAATAAATGATTTTACCGTCTTTGATTACACCAACCGACATTCCCGGAACATCGAAAGTTTTTAAAGTATTTTGAATGAGTTCATCCAGTTTTTTTTCTTCGACCTGCGCAAACGAGATAAAAGAGACAAGAACAAAGAATAGAGATAGCTTTTGCTTCATTTTTTTAATTTTTCCAAAGTTAATCAATTCGGGATTATTGAGTAAATTTGCTTTTTAAAGAAATTCTTGTTCACCGATGACCAAAATCCTACTACTCTCCGATTCCCATTCATACATTGATGAAAGAATTTTAGATTATGCAAAACATGCTGATGAAATTTGGCATTGTGGTGACTTTGGAAGTTTTGAAATCATTGAACAACTTGAAAAAATAAAACCTCTTAAAGGGGTTTGGGGAAATATTGATGGTGCTAAAATACGTTCTGAGTTTCCTGAAGTTAACCGTTTTTTCTGCGAAAAAGTGGAAGTTTTAATGATTCACATCGGCGGCTATCCCGGAAAATACACACCGTTAACTCACAAAGAAATTTCAGAGAAAGCACCGAAGTTATTTATTTCCGGGCATTCTCACATTTTGAAGGCTATGTATGATCGGAAAAATAATCTTTTACATTTAAATCCGGGAGCTTGCGGAAAACAGGGATGGCATAAAATGAGAACGATGATGCGTTTTGTGATTGATGGAGAGGAAATAAAAGATTTGGAAGTGATTGAGTTGGGAGCGAAAGTTTGAGATTTTTCAGTTTAAACTTTTTTTTAAGTAAGTTGAGACATCCATTGATTTTCTTTAATAAACTTACCTTCTTAACTGTTCTTTATTAAAAAAGGATTGCTTCGTTTCTCGCAATGACAAATAGATGTAATATGGGATTCCCCTACTCTGGAGGGGTGGCGAAAATTCTGAAAGAATTTTTGACGGAGTGGTTCTAGCCCCGATAGTAACGGTTACCCCACAGTAAGCCATTCGACAGGCTCAGGACAGGCTGGCTTACGAGGAGTATGAGTGGATAGCGGGAATAGCTCCTGAAAATGAGTGATAAGTAATTGGTAATGAATATTGATAGATTGGAAAAATCAAGAGATTGCTTCCTTGCATTGATAAAAAGAAAATATATGAAAATAGGCGATAAAGTTTCAGTGGTTGATGAAGATTTGAGCGGAGTAATCACTTCTGTGAATGGAAATATCGTGGTTTTCAAAGATGAATATGGTTTTACCTATCAGTATCCGAAAGAAAAACTGGTTCCGAAAAACGCTTCTATTTACGAAAATATAAAAGTGGTGCAGAAAGCAGAACCCAGAAAAGTGACTTCTAAGAAACACGATAAAAACCCTTTGGTTCTTGACCTACATTTTCATAATTTAGTTAAAAATCCGAATGACTATGACAGTTTCGAAAGATTGTTTATGCAGAAGGAAAAATTGGTTCAAACCATTAATTTCTGTAGAAAAAATCATCTGAAAAGACTGGAAATCGTACACGGAATCGGTGACGGCGTACTTCAGAAATTAGTCTGGGACGTGCTTGAAAGTCAAACCGGTTTGGATTTTTACAACAAAGAAATTCTTCACCATCAATCGGGTGCGGTAATGGTAGAATTTCACTAAATTTGCAGCAATTGTTATATGAACTTACTTACTTTACTTTTTACCAAAGACGGGCTGATCTATCAGATTTCCAAGAACAAAAATGTTTTGGAAGAGAAGTCTTATCTTGTGAATGAAGAATCTCCTGCAAATTATATCGCTGACAAACTGGATGAAGCATTGCTGAAACAGAGATATGATGAAATTTCTGTGGTCTCGGCGCTCAATCATTTTACTTTGATGCCGGAAGGTTTTTCTGAGCACGAGGCAGGTTATGATCTGATTGCATTCAATGCTCCTGTTGATAAGGAAAATGAGGAATTGATGCTTTCAGTAAATAAGAAGTTTCAAGTGCAGTTTTATTATACTTTTCCGAAGGAATTTTACACAAAAATTAAAGATCTTTCGATTCCTGTGAAATTTAATTTTTCGGGAGAGAAGTTTTTAAATTCAATACAAAATAAAAACAATAAAGAAATTCACATCAATCTTTATCATAACCAGTGTGAGTTTTTTGCGATCGCCAATAAGAAGGTGATTTTATACAACAATCTCGACGTCAACTCAGAGGTGGATTTTCTTTATTTCGTGATGTTTACTTTAAGCAAAATCGGTTTCGGAATTAACGACACCAACTTTTTTGTCTACGGCGAAACAACAGAAAACGAAACATTCATCTCAGAGCTTCAGAAGTTTGTAAAGAATATTAAGATTGTTTTTGATAATATTCCGATTAAGAATTTCATTCTAAATTAGGTTGCAGGACGCAGATTAAAGAACTTAATCCTTTTCTGCTCACCTATAACCTACTATCTAAAACCTAAAAAATGTACAGAATAATTGCCGGCAAGTGGAAAGCCAAAAAAATAGCCGCTCCTAAAAACTTTGACGTAAGACCGACCACCGATTTTGCGAAAGAAGCTTTGTTCAGCATCATCGAAAATAAATACGATATGCAGGCAAGCTCTGTGCTGGATCTTTTCGCAGGAATTGGCTCTATCACTTTCGAATTTGCGTCCAGAGGCTGCAAAGATGTCACATCAGTTGAATTAAACCCTAAACATACTTCATTTTTAAATTCTACTGCAGCAGAACTTGGATTTAGCTTAAATGTAAGTGTGCAGCGTGGCGATGTTTTTGACTGGCTGAAAAAATTCAGAAATAAAAAGTCTTACGAGATTGTATTCTCTGATGCACCATTTGAAACTGAAGAGAAAAAATATATGGAACTGATTTCTTTGGTTCTAAAAAATAAATACCTGAAACCTAACGGAGTTTTCATCGTAGAACATCAAAGCAGAATGAAACTTGATCATCCGAATTTGGTTGACAGTCGAAAGTATGGAAATATAACCTTCAGCTTTTTCGAACCTATTGAGGAAGAAACAACGGATTTAGAACAAACAGATCATCAGGAAATTTAATTCCTGATTTTTTTATTTACATTAGTAGGTACAAATTGAATTACAATGAGCTTTTTAGATCAAATAAAAAACCGATATGCGGTGAAAAAATACAATCCTGAAGCTAAAATCAGTCAGGATAAAATTGATGAACTGAAAACAATTTTAAATTTAAGTCCGTCCTCGATCAACAGTCAGCCCTGGAATTTTGTATTTATCAAAACACAAAATATCAAAGAGCAATTGTCTGAATTTTCTTATCACAACAAACAAAAAGTAATCGACTGCAGTCATGTTATTGTGTTTCAGGTGCTGAAAAGTTCTGAACATTTCGAAAATCAGATGCATGAGTATCTTAATGAAGTGGGTGTAAATTTTTATAACACTTTGGTAAAACCACATGGTGAAGAATATGTAAAATCGTGGATGGTCCACCAAGTCTATCTTGCGCTTGGTGTATTTCTCTCAGCGTGCGCTGACATGAAAATTGATTCTACTCCGATGGAAGGAATCCAACCGGATCACTACGATGCTATCATCAATAATCTAGATTATGAATCGGTGTTGGCAGTAGCCATCGGTGAAAAGCCTGAAACAGATCATAATCAATTGACCATTACTCCCAAACGAAGATTAAACCCAGAAAAAATAATTACTGAAATCTAAAATTTTAACACTGCAAAAAAACGGGCAAAAGTCCGTTTTTTTGATTTACAGATAATTACAATACTTTCAGTTCCAAATCTATACTTTTTCCGAAGAACTTTTTTGAAATTTTCTCAAAGTTTTTCGTGATATCTGAAAGATAAAACTGATACGTCGCCTTAGGATTATTGGTATTAAGAAGATGATACTTATCTAAAATAATATTCAGGTGATTGGCTACAATATTGGGTGAATCGATCACACGAACGCGGTTTCCATAATACTGTTTGATTTCGTCAATCAATAATGGGTAATGCGTACAACCTAAAATCAGTGTTTCGATATTCTTAAGCTTGGCATTACTCAGATAATTATAAATAATAGAATGCGTAATCGGATGGTTTTTAAACCCTTCTTCAATCGCAGGAACCAGCAAAGGCGTCGCCAACTCATCTACTTTGATAAACTTATTGTGCTTGCGAATACTTTTCTTATACAGACCTGAATTTACAGTAGCTTTTGTCGCAATGACTCCGACATTATTATGAATTTCATACGCTACTTTTTCCGCAACCGGATTGATAACGTCAATCACAGGAACTTTTCCGGCAACAGCTTCCATTACTTCATTCAAAGCATTTGCAGTTGCAGTATTGCAGGCTATTACAATAGCTTTACAGTTTTGTTCCAATAAGAAATTAGTAATTTTCGTAGAATATCCTATGATCGCTTCTTTTGATTTTTCACCATAGGGAAGATGTTTTGTATCTCCGAAATAGATTAGATCTTCATTCGGAAGAAGTCTCTTTATTTCTTTGGCAACCGTTAATCCACCTACACCACTATCAAAAATTCCGATAGGCTGTTGAGGCGAAAGATGCGAATAATCCTGTTTTTTAGTTTTCAAACGAAGTGAAATTTAGTGCAAAAATACTTAAAGATTTTAAATTGTAGATTTTAGATTCTATTTTTTTAAACCTGAAACAAATCTGAAGCAATGCCGTCTGCCATAAACCAATGCTTTTCAGGAATTTTAAGGTGATTATTTTCTTTAATTAAAATTCCGTCTGCCATTTTTTGCTGAATTTCTTTATGAAACATATCTAATATATCCTCTTTAAATTTATTTTTCAAACTCTCAAGATCAATCCCCCAAGTAGTCCGCAAACCGATCATAATCATTTCATTAAACTGATCCTTTGGTGAAAGAATTTCTGTTTCTTTGGCCAGAAGATTGGAGTTTAATTTTTTAATGTACTGCTGATTGTTAGCAACATTCCAGCTTCTCGCATCAAATCCGTTGTAAGAATGTGCAGAAGGCCCGATTCCCAAGTATTCATTATATTTCCAGTAGGCAGAATTATGTCTTGAATGAAAACCTTTTTTAGCAAAATTGGAGATTTCATAGTGCTCAAATTCATGATCTTTCAAAAAGTCAATCATATAGTAAAATTCTCTGTTCTGCTCTTCTTCTTTAGGATTGGAAACTTTTCCATTCGCAATCCACTTTTCTAAAGCCGTTTTTGGCTCGACCGTCAATGCATACGATGAAATATGGGGAACTTCAAGTGCAATAGTTTTATTTAAATTTTGCTTCCAGATTTCTAAACTTGATGTTGGTGAACCATAAATGAGGTCAATACTTAAGTTTTCAAAGCCAAAATCCTGTGCTCTTTTGATAGAACCTTCAGCATCCGAAGCATTATGTGCACGATTCATTAACCTTAAATCTTCGTCGAAGAAACTTTGAGTTCCGATTGACAATCGATTGACATGAGAATTTGTGAGTTGTCTTAAAAAGTTTTTATCTAAATCATCCGGATTAGCCTCTAATGTAATTTCAATATCAGCGTTAAAACTGAAATATTTTAAAACCTCATCAATTAAAGACTTAATTTCATTGCCAGAAAGTATCGAAGGTGTACCTCCACCGAAGTAAAGGGACTGCAAATTTTTGTTTTGAAGTTCATCTTTGCGGAGAAAAATTTCTTTTTTCATCGCAGCAATCATCTCATCTTTAAAATTCAAAGAAGTCGAAAAGTGAAAATTGCAATAGCTACACTTCTGTTTGCAGAAAGGAATGTGAATATAAATCATAAAAAAAGCTCTGAAAAATTCAGAGCTCAAATTTATTTAAATTAAATCAGATTAATATCTAAATCCTCTATGATTAATAAAGTTATCAAAGTTGTAACCTAAACCAATCATAAAGCTGTTTCCACCATATTCCTGAATGTCAGACATTCCAAGGTTGTAAGTAGCACCCACCATAAATTTGTTGAATCTTACTTTTACAATTGGTGAAATACTCAACTGCTGGTTATCAAATCTGTTTTGAACACCTCTGTAGCTTACCCCGAAAGAGAATGCATTGATGTCGTTAGAGAATGTAGCCATCAAGTTTAAATCCATCATTCTTGTAGAGTTGGTATTTAAATTGATTAAAGCTGAAGGAGTAATGGCAATATTATCTGCAATTTTCCAGTCGTATCCTAAGTTTAAGAAGAATTTGATTGGTGATGGCTCGTAGTTGTTAACGATAGACTCGTCATTGCTTAAAGCGATATCGTTCACAGAAACACCTCCAAATAATCCCTTGTACGTTGCAGCCAAACCAAAGTTTGCATATGCCATAAAGATATTACTTTCGTTTCCTTGCAATAATGGATCGTAACCGTCTTCCGTATTAATTTTAGAATAATCAAAATTCATATTATAAAAATTAACACTTGTACCAAAAGAAAACTGATCTTTTCTTTCACCCTCACTGCTTAACGGGATGAAGTAAGAAGCTCCCGCTGTAATACCTCCCGCAGATATAGGACCGTTGCTATCTCTAAAAACGGAAATACCCGCTCCCACTCTATCAAAAATATTCGCGTTGATCCCCACAGACTGAACGTTTGGAGACTCGCTAAATTTTGAAAATTGTTGTTGATAGTTTAGATTAAGCTGTACATAGTCCGTTTTACCATATTGTGCAGGGTTGAACAGGAACTCACCATCTAATAGATATTGCTGATAGTATGGTAATGATTCTTGTGCTTTGTACGCATTAGACAAAAGAGCTAAACATACGATAGCATATAGTTTTCTCATAACAAATCTTGATTTCAATTCAACAAATATAAAAAAATTCTCAATATATTTTTAGTTTTCTAAATAATTTCTCCATTTTTTTACGGCATCCGCCATATCTTGAGGCATTGGACTCTCAAAATACAATTCCTTTTTTGTCGTAGGGTGTATAAATCCGAGAGTATGGGCATGAAGAGCATGTCTTGGTAAAATATCAAAAACATTTTTTACAAACTGCTTATATTTAGGCAAATTAACTCCACGAAGAGCGATATTCCCTTCATATCTTTCGTCATTAAACAAAGTATGACCAATATGTTTGAAATGCGCTCTAATCTGATGGGTTCTTCCGGTTTCCAGCTTACATTCTACCCAAGTCATGTATTTAAACCTCTCTAAAACTTTATAATGCGTCACGGCATGCTTACCAACGCTTCCGTCTACGTAAGTATACATCTGCATTCTGTTCTTGGGATGCCTTCCTATATGACCCGTTATGGTGCCTTCATCTTCTTTTACATTACCCCAGACAAACGCCCAATACAGTCTTTTGGTTTTTCTTTCGAAAAACTGTTTTGCGAGAAAACTCAAAGCATATTCATTTTTTGCAATAACCAAAAGGCCAGAAGTGTCTTTATCGATTCTGTGAACCAATCCTACTCTATCCAAATCTGATTTTTCACCTTTTTTATCAAAATGAAAAGCCAAAGCATTGACTAAAGTTCCATCCCAGTTTCCAAATCCAGGATGCACAACCATTCCAGGTTCTTTGTCTACCACAACCAAATCATCATCTTCGTACACAATATTAATTGGGATATCCTGCGGAATGATCACATTCAGTCTGGGCGGATGAGCAAGGAGCAACGAAATCTGATCTCCCGGTTTTACACGGTAGTTCTGCTTCACAGGATTTCCGTTAACCACAACATTTCCGGCTCTGCAGGTTTGTGATATTTTATTTCTTGAAGAATTCTGTCGGAAATTTAAAAGAAATTTATCAATTCTTAAAGGTTCTTGTTTCCCGTCAACTGTAATATTCACATGTTCGTACAAACCTTTATTTTCCTCATCAATATCTACATTGTTGGGATCTAATAATTCTTCGTCTAAAAAATCTTCGTTTTCTTCTGTCATTATATTCTTTTTACATAAAAGGCCTCAACATTTTAAAGTTGAAGCCTGAATTTTTATAATAAAGTTATTAATTACTCTACCACAGCTTTCTTAGCTTTCGGTTTATCTACCGACGTTGCTGTTGACTTGCCTGAATTTTCTCCTGTTTTAGGCTTTGATTCAGCAGGCTTTGCTGTTGATGACACGTTCACTTTCTGAGCTACAGGCTTTTGAGTAACAGGAGGTGGCGGCGTTTCATGTACAGGGGCATCCTGAAAATTAGGAACCTCCTCATATCTGATCGGAGGCAATGTAGTATCGACCTTCATTCTGTACATAGAATTAAGCTGATCTATCTTGTCTCTAAGCTCTGCTGGAGTTTTCTTACTTGCCCAGAGATCTATCTGCATTCCTTGATCTCGTGCATCTCCTGCAGCAGGATCCTGATAATAAACGATATCCGATTCGTCTTTGCCACCATCTTCATGATCTACGATTCCTACTTCAAAAAGATTTCTGGCAATATAAGCTCTTGCTTCTTTAACGGTTAACCCTACAACATTAGGGATCGATATATTTCTCATCGGCCCGGAACCTACTACAACGTCAACCACAGAGAATCTTGGAATTTTCGTTCCCGGTTTCAAAGAATTTCCTTTGAACAAAACTCTGAGAACCGCATCTTTCTGAATACTCGGTTCAAAAATAGTATCACCCACTTTCAGACCTACCTGATCCAATCGCTGGAATGCAAGACCAGAATATTTATTAATAACATCAGGTACCGCAACAGGAGCCCAGCTTCTTGGATTTACTTTCAAAGTAATTGCTCTTCCATCCTTTACACGCGATCCCGGCGCAGGATAAACCTGAAGCACCTGAAAAGGTCTGTATTTTGGATTATAGGTAGCGCTGTCTACTTCATAATCAAGACCTGTGTCTTCTAAGATTTTGACAGCATCATGTACAGATTTATTAACAACATTAGGAACGGGAATCTCCTGACCGTGGTTTGTATGATACTCCAGCCAACGAAATGTAAGCCATACCAATCCCACGAAAATAGCGATCGCTACTAATAAATTAACTAAAACTTTCCAATTGAAAAGTGATTTAAGCATACTTAAAAATACTTGAATTATAACGGCAAATATAGCTAATAATTTTTGATTGCACTTTTTATTTAACAGAATTAGCATTTGGCTCCAAATTTTCAAAAATTCAATTCGTGCATGATATAATTTCATTAAATTTGCCTTAAATGATATAAACGGATATGAGCAAAAAACACGTTGCCGTAGTGATGGGAGGCTATTCTGACGAATATAAAGTTTCCCTAAAAAGTGGACAGTTGATCTATGATTCTCTAGACAGAGATCAGTATAATGTATATAAGGTAGTCATTCTGAAAAATGAATGGTATTTTCTAGATGAAAATGAAAACAAACTGCCCATTAATAAAGGTGATTTTTCAGTTACATTAAATGCAGATGAGACTTTAAAATTTGACGTTTGCTTCAACATCATCCACGGAACTCCAGGTGAAAACGGAATTTTACAAGCTTATTGGGACGCAATAGAACAGACCTATACAGGCTGTGATTTTTACCAAAGCGCATTGACATTCAATAAAAAAGATACTTTAGCCGTTTTATCAAAATATGGAATCCCCTCTGCTAAAAGTGTTTATCTCAGAAAAGGACAGGATATCAATGTTGATGAAATCATTCAAAACCTTGGTCTTCCGGTTTTCGTGAAACCCAATCAGTCTGGCTCATCTCTTGGAATTTCTAAAGTAAAAGATCAGTCTGAACTGATTGCTGCAACAGAAATTGCCTTTAAAGAAGATGATGAAATTTTAATTGAAAGTTTCCTTGACGGAATGGAAGTTTCTGTTGGTGTTATTGATTTTAAAGGAGAAACCATCGTTTTGGGAATTACTGAAATTGTGCCTCAAAATGAATTCTTCGATTATGAAGCGAAATACGAAGGTGCTTCAGAAGAAATTACTCCAGCAAGAATCGATGGTGAAACCACAAAAAGAGTGGAAGAAATCGCCAAGAGAGCCTATGATTCTTTGGGAATGAGCGGATTTTCAAGAAGTGAATTTATTTTAATGGATGGAATTCCGTATATGTTGGAAATGAATACCAACCCAGGATTTTCTCCGGCAAGCATTCTTCCGCAACAGGCAAAAATCTATGGAATTTCTATTAAAGATCTTTGCGGAAATGAAGTGGAGAAAGCTTTACAAAAAAAACAATAGAGGCTGAAAGACGAATACTGTAAGATTGAAGTTATCCTTTGTGATAATTTTCTTTCTGCTAATCACTCAATCTCATAACTTATAATTAATTACGCATGAAAATTGCTGTTTTTCCGGGGTCTTTTGATCCGATCACATTAGGACATTACGATATTATTGAGAGAGCGGCGGCACTTTTCGACAAAGTGATTATTGCCATCGGACAAAATTCTCAGAAGAAATACATGTTTCCGCTAGAAAAAAGAATGGAATTCATACAAAATTCAGTCGCTGAATTTCCCAATGTTGAAGTAGATCATTTTGAAGGTCTAACTGTTGATTACTGCTTCGAAAAAAATGCTCAGTTCATTTTAAGAGGTCTGAGAAATCCTGCTGATTTCGAATTTGAAAAAGCAATTGCCCATACCAATCGTACTTTAGCCCACAAAAAACTGGAAACTGTTTTCTTATTGACCTCATCAGGAAAATCATTCATCAGCAGCAGCATCGTGAGAGAGATCATCAACCACGGCGGTGAATATGAATTATTGGTTCCGGACGCAGTGAGAGTTGAAAAATAATACTTAAATGATATGTTAATAATTGATTAAACCGCAAAATTATCAGTTATTATTCATCAATCATTACCCATATCTTATGCACGAACAGCTCAATTTTGCCATAGAAATTCTCGGGACGATCTCATTTTCGATGTCGGGAAGTTTTGCTGCCATGCAGAAAAGACTTGATCCGTTTGGCGTTTTGATTATTGCCTTCGTTACATCAGTTGGTGGCGGAACGGTAAGAGATTTACTTTTAGACATTCCTGTTTTCTGGATGCATGATCTTTTGATGTGCGGTTTAATTCTGGCGACGAGTATTTTCTCTATGATCTTTAAATCGATTGAGAAAAACTTCAAGGTTACTTTATTTATTTTTGACAGCTTCGGATTGGGGTTATTTACGATTATAGGTGTACAAAAAGGATTAAACCTGGATATTCATCCTTTAATCTGCATCGGATTAGGAACAATCACCGGATGTTTTGGTGGAATTATCCGGGATATTTTACTCAACAGGATTCCTTTGATTTTCAGAAAAGAAATTTACGCAAGTGCCTGTATTATTGGCGGTTCAACATTTTTAATATTAACCCATTTCACTTCGCTTTCTTATACTTTTATTCAGGTTTTCACTATTTTAATGATTGTAAGTGTGAGAACATTAGCGGTAAAATACCATTGGCAAATTCCCAAATTTTATGGGTATGAGAGTAATTCTGAAATGTAGATTGAGTTACAAAACATAAAAAATGCACCAAATGATTTGGTGCATTTTTATTTTATTTAAAAGAATAATTTTATTAAAACTTCCCTCTGTTTCTCATGTGAGGATTGTGAATATGCTTCTGCATGGTTGGCATTTTCAACTGATCTTTCATCATTTTGATTTGATCGGTCATCATTCCTGCTGTGTCAAGTGCTTTAGCTTCATCCAGAAGTCTTTGTCCTTCCTGTCTTCTTCCTTTAGAAATTGCACCTGCAGCTAAATTCAATGTAGCCATTGCTCTATCGTGCTTCATATTCAGACCATATTCCAATGCTTTTTTCATCAAAGGCTCAACTTTCGTTGGATGATCTTGAGCCAAAACCAAACCTTGTAAGTAATGGTAATAACCGTATTGGGTTTTATGAAGTTCTGTTTTATAATCTTTAATATTATTTAAAAACTTTGACGCTTTTACCATATCCTGTTTTCTCAATTGCCAGAATGCCAAAAGGATATTTTCATTTTTAAAGAAAAGAAAAATGGGCAAAGCAGCCAAAAGGAAGACAACAACTCCCCAA
The DNA here is from genome assembly GCF_001507335.1 of Chryseobacterium sp. JAH. GTDB lineage: Bacteria > Bacteroidota > Bacteroidia > Flavobacteriales > Weeksellaceae > Chryseobacterium. The sequence continues at coordinate 117,506 of NZ_LMAH01000009.1, forward strand.
CCTTTTTCCCTTGTGTAAATCATCATATATAAGCCTCCAAGAATCAGGATTGCCGCTACTGCGATTTTTATGTATTTGTTCATTATTAAAATTTAGAAGTGCAAAGGTAATAATTTTGATTGATAATTTACCGTATATGGTTGTTTGTAAAATGATCAACCATCAACATTTAATGTTCAATTTTCTCATAAGTCTGAAATGAGAAATCGTATTGATTTTTCTCATCTTTTTCATGGAAAATTTCTTCAGATAACTTCCAGATTTTCGGATCAATTTTAGGAAAAAAAGTATCGGCTTTTAGTTCAGCCTTCACTAAAGTAACTTCCAATCTGTCAGCAATTTCCATCGTCTGTTCGTATACATTTCCACCGCCGATGATGAAAACATTTTCGTTAATTTTCTTGGCAAATTTTACAGCTTCTTTGATACTTCCCACAATTAAAATCCCTTCTTCAAACCAGTTTTTCTTTCTGGAAATGACAATATTGGTGCGGTTTGGGAGCGCTTTCCCTATGCTCTCATAGGTTTTTCTCCCCATAATAATCGGATGTCCCGATGTAAGGTCTTTAAAATGTTTTAAATCTTTTGGAAGATGCCAAAGCAATTGGTTATCAGCACCAATTTCGTTTTTCTCTCCCATCGCAACCAGGATTGTTGTCATTCAATTAATTTTCTGCAAAATTAGCACATAATTTGTATATTTGGGTAGCACAAGAAAATTTAAAAGAATTATAATCATCAAATCTTTTTTAGACCTTCAACAATTAACTATTAAATAAATAAAAATCACATATGAAAAACAAAGGTTGCCTGAGCGCCGGAACCATCGGCATTGCTCTTTTAATTATCGTTGCCGTATTATTTTTCTGGGGGAAAAGCGGATACAACAAATTCGTCACCAAAGAACAGAATGTCAATACAAAATGGTCTAACGTGGAAACAGTTTATCAAAAACGAGCCAACCTCATTCCAAATTTAGAAAGAACGGTAAAATCTTATTCTAAATTTGAGCAGGAAACTTTAACCAAAGTTGTGGAAGCACGTTCAAAAGCTACATCTATCAATATCGATCCTACCAATATGACCGAAGCTGATTTGGCAAAATTCCAGGCAGCACAGGGAGAATTATCCGGAGCTTTAGGTCGATTGATGATGGTTGTTGAAAAATATCCTGATTTGAAGGCAGACCAGCAGTACATTAATTTCCAGAGAGAATATACTGCGATCGAAAACAGCATTAGAACAGAGACTGTATATTATAACGGAGCCGCTCAGGATTACAATACTTCAATCAAGACTTTCCCGAATAATATCCTGGCGAACTTCACCAACTTTAAAGAAAAACCATACTTTAAAGCAGCTGCAGGAGCTGAAAAAGCACCGGACGTTTTCACAGAATAATGAGCCATTATCTAACAGATCAACAGATAGCTTCCCTCGTGGAAGCTATTCAGTCGGCAGAGGACCATTCTACCGGAGAAATTCGTGTGCACATTGATTCTACCACTGAAAATAACAATGCAGCGATTGCTTATGAGGTCTTCAACGAATTATGTAAAGATAAAACTGCAGAAAAAAACGCCGTTCTCTTCCACATTAATTTTGAAAAGAAATACCTCACCATCATTGGTGACACGGGCATTCATGCAAAAGTACATCAGTCATATTGGGATCATCTGCATGACTTTATCACTTCAGAATTCGCAAAAGGCAACTATTTTAAAGCATTAAAAAGTGCTATTCTTGAAACCGGTCTCGAACTCAAAAAACATTTTCCGGTAACGGGAGAAAACAACAACGAACTTCCCAATGAGATTACGTTCTCTTAAAATATTATTTTCATTTATATTCTTTTGCTTGTACACTATCGTATCGGCACAGTATACTATTCCTGAAAAGCCTGCTGTTTTATATCCGGTGTATGATGAAGGGAATTTGCTGACGCAGCAGGAAAAAAACGAACTCAACAACAAGCTCATTAAATTTGCAGATTCTACCTCAACGGAAATTGAGGTCATCATTATTCCATCAACCAAAGGTGAAGACATCAATTATCTTGCAACTATGTTTGGGGAAAAGTGGGGAATCGGACAAAAAGATGTTGACAACGGTGTTGTCTTCCTGATTGCAACTCAAGACAGAACGATGTCGATCCAACAGGGACGTGCAGTTGAGCAATATTTAACAGCTTCCGTTGCAGGACAGATTCTCGATTACATTGTTACCCCAAAATTCAAACAGGGTAAATGGTTTGAAGGAATTAACGGGGGTACATCGGCAATTATGGAAGCGGTTCAGGGGAAGTTTAAACCCCTAAACAATAAAAAAAAATCAGGCGAAATTAATGTTTCAAAACTACTCCTTATCGGATTTGTAATTTTCATCATTCTTATTTTCCTCTTCAAAAATAGAGGCGGTGGCGATGACGACGACGATGTCATAATTAGCCGAAGAGGACGGAGAAATTATCCAGGTGGATTCTTTCCTTTCCCTTTTCCGGGTGGCTTTGGCGGCGGAAGTTCTGGTGGCAGCGGTGGCGGCGGATTTGGAGGATTCGGCGGTGGCGGAAGTTTTGGAGGCGGTGGAGCTTCGGGAGGATGGTAGATTTATAAAATACCAATATGAAATATTCTTTATTATCAATTGTATCAAACTTTATTGTAATATGGTTTTTGGTAAGAATAAATGTTTCAATTTTTGAAAAATATATAAATACTGACGGTAAAACGAAAGCACTTTTTGGGCTGATTGAATTACAATACATCTACAAATATTATTTTCTCTCAATCATATTGGTTTCTTTTATTTTTTTATGTTACGCTTACAAGAAGAATGAAGATATAGTTGTTAAAATCGCAGCATTAATTTCATTAGGGCTTGCAATTTTATCAATATTTATAAATTTTTGGAAGTGGTTTAAATAATCTAAGATTTATGAAAATATTGTCATTATTGTACTCATTAGGCTTTCTTGTTTTTTCATGTTCTGACAAAGAAAATTGTGGTAAAATATCATCTCAAAAGCCTGACCCCAGCAACATTGAAATCTTTATTGAAAATAAATATTCTGAATACGCTAGAGAAGAACTAGACAATGCAAAAATTAGCAATGAATTTTCACCTACGGAAGTAATTCCTAATTCAACAACAGCAGTGGAAATTTCTGAAAGCATTTTGTTTCCTATATATGGTAAAGAAAACATTATCAGACAAAGACCTTACAATGTAAACTTCATTGATGGATATTTTGTTATTAATGGAACTTTACCAAAATCTGAAATTGGAGGATCATTTATAATCATTATGAATTCTAAAGATGGTAAAGTAATAAAACTTACACATGGAGAATAATTATGAGAAAACTATTTTCAATCATTTCAATTCTGAGTTTCATCACCATTTTTTCTCAATCAAATGAAACTTTAATAAGCTTTCTTGGTTATCAAGATATATTGGGAAAACCGTTTTTAGTAGAGCAATTTAATAACAATAAAGGAATTACATTCAATATTGATGACCTGAATGGCAAACAACACTTATTAACTTTTGGTCAACAATCTGTGAGCCTTGTATTGAAGAAATGCCTTTACTTAATGAGTTAAAATCAGATTTGGAGGATAAGGTTAATTTCATCGGAATTACGTTCAGCACAAAAGAAAAAGTAGAAAACTTCCTTACAAAACACGAGTTTTCTTTCAATTTTATTACAGATGTAGAATATAAACTCTTCGAAAAAAACAAAATTACACGGTATCCAATGACTTTTATTCTTGATAAAGATGGAATTCTTCAGTATGTGATTGGAAAATTGAATCCGGAAAATGCAGATACCATTAAAAAAACACTGTTAGAATATTAAATAATCAAAAACAGCGGAAAAAACCAACAAAATTTCAGCAAATTTTCATTATATTTACTGAAAACAGGTTCTATGAAGAAAACGCTGGCAGTTTTTGCGCATCCTTATCTGGAACACTCAAACTCAAACGTGGAGTTGATTAACTTCTACGTTCGTCACCAGCATTTCACCCTACGCGATCTCTACGAAGAATATCCTGATTTTCATATCGCTGCTTTTCGTGAGCGAAAACGTTTGAAAAATTACGACCGATTTATTTTTCAGTTTCCTATTATCTGGTTCGGAATGCCCCCTTTGCTCAGACTTTGGATAGACGAAGTTTTCGACAGAAACTGGCTTAATGAGGGAGAAGAAAATCCTTTGGAGGGTAAAGAAGTATACATCGTTGTGACCACGGGCGGAAAAGAACGATCTTTCAGCAAAGAAGGCACCTATGGGTACACGGTTGAAGAACTCATCAGCGGTTTGATTGTTTCTTTAAAAGTATTTAAAGCCAATATCAAAGACACTATCATCGTATACGAAGCCAACAAACTTTCAAAAAAAGAAATCATTTTACACAAACAAAAATTCGCAGAACTACTAAATCAATAATATGGAATCTACTTTAGCCATGAATACTCTTCTTTTCTTAGGCGTTGCCATTATCATGGTTCCGTTGGCGAGAAAATTGGGTTTAAGTTCGGTCATCGGCTATATTTTAGGTGGAATTATTATTGGCCCTTACATTCTGAAACTAACTGGAAAAGATGTTAACGACATCATGCATGCCAGTGAATTTGGGGTCATCATGCTTTTATTTTTAGTCGGATTAGAATTGGAGCCCAGAAAATTCTGGGAAATGCGGAAGAAAATTCTGGGTTTGGGGATGACGCAAATGGTTTTAACGATTGCATTATTATTTTTAATATTCATTTCTGTAGGCTGGAAAACTGATAAAGCTATTGCAATTGCGATGTGTTTTGCACTATCCTCCACGGCAATTGTGCTTCAGACTTTGCAGGAAAAAAACAGTTTCAAAACAGTAGCGGGAGAAGCATCATTCTCTACTTTATTATTTCAGGATATTGCGGTGATTCCTATTTTGGCGATAATGCCTTTGCTTGCTCATTCTAAAGTAAAACATAACGAAAATGAAGTTCAGGTTTTAATTCAGAAACTTCCTGAATGGCTACAGGCCGGAACGGTCATCATGGGCGTTGTCATCTTGATTCTATTGGGCAGATATGTTTTCGTTCCCTTCTTAAGATATGTTTCAAAAGCCGGAATGACAGAACTGCTGACGGCCTCTTCCCTATTTCTCGTTATTGGAGTTTCAGAATTAATGGTTTCAATCGGACTTTCACCTGCATTGGGCGCTTTCTTGGCGGGTGTCATGTTGGCCAACAGTGAATTTCGTCACGAATTAGAAGCACAAATTGATCCGTTTAAAGGACTGCTCCTAGCCGTATTTTTCGTGAGCGTTGGCTCAACTATGAATTTCAACGTGATCGCAGCAGATCCTTTATTTATCTTCTCCACGGTTTTTACGGTTCTTGCTGTAAAATTTTTGGTGTTATTTGCGATTGGAAAGTTTTTCAAGATGGAAAATCCTCAAAGTTTGTTCTATGCATTTGCATTGTCGCAGGTGGGAGAATTTGCTTTTGTACTGATTAATTATGGTTCAGATCTCTATCTTTTCGGAGCAGAATTAAATGCGCAGATGATGGCCGTTACCGCCATTACAATGTGCATCACGCCATTTCTTTTAATTATTAATGACAAATTAATTACGCCAAGATTTATCAAAGGTATTCCTGACGAAAAGAGTGATTTCAATATTCTTGAAAATAATATCGCACAAAAGAAAATCATCATTGTTGGTTTCGGTCATTTTGGAAGTACCGTGGGTCGATTGCTCAAAGCAAACAAGATTAAAGCTACTGTTCTTGACAGAGATTCTGACCGTGTCAAATTATTGCGTGGCTACGGATTTAAAGTTTATTACGGTGACGCCACAAGAATCCCCGTTTTAAGAGCCGCAGGAATAGAAGATGCCGAAATTCTTGTCCTCTGCCTCGACAATTCCGGAGACAACAAATTCATAGCTGAGCTCGTAAGTGAACATTATCCTGATGTGAAAATTTTTGTCAGAGCCAAGAATAGAATCGACGCTTACTCTTATTTAAACAACGGAATTGACAATATTTACCGCGAGACTTTAGGCACTGCGGTAGATATGGCAGTAGATATTCTTCACGAAACCGGAATGAGAAAATATGCTGCGAGACGCCTGGGCCAGCGTTTTATGGCGATTGATAAAGATTCTATCCGAAAATTAGCAAAATCTGACGATGACGATGAAGTTCGTCTGTTTGCAACAAAAGAACTCCTCCAGAGAGAGGAGGAGCTTTTAGCTTATGACAATCTTAATTTTGACGGTAAAAACTGGGAGGGTTCTTCATCATCTGCCGAAGAAGACGATGAGGAAAATAAAGATTAGTTTTATTGAATTGAAACACTTCCGCCGCTGCTTTCTTCTTTTTTCACGGTCGTTACATTTCCTTTTTTATACACATTAATACTTCCTCCAGAAGAAGCTTCCGTATCTACCGTAGAACTTACGCTCACTTCTAAGCTTGCACCACTTGAAGCACTCGCTTTCAGATTTTCTACAATCACATCTTTTCCGTTGATACTGCTTCCCGATGAAGAACTCATCTCTGCATTTTTAGATTTTCCCGAAATAGAAATACTTGCTGCAGAAGATGCATCAACATCCAAATCTACAGCCCAAATCTTCCCATCAAAACTACTGCTGCTGTCAACAGAGATTTCAAGATCATTGGCTTCCAGATGACCTGTGATACTTGCAGCGCTAGAAGCTTCAACATCGGTTTTTTCTTGTGTAAATTTATCTTTCACTCTAATGCTCGCAGCAGAATTAGCTATCAGCTTCACAAAATCTTTAGCATAAATTTTTGCAGTTACGTTATTCGTATTCATCACACGGAAACCTGTGTTGTAATGAATGTGAACTTTTCCGCCTCTTCTTTCTACTAAAACTTCATCGATGATATTCGCCGGTGCAGAGATCACTATTTTTTCCACATCAGATTTAATAATTTCAGCTTCAATGGCCTGAGAAACTTCAATTTCGTCAAAATCTCCGCTGAATTCTTTTTGTTTTAACGGTCCGTGGTCTTTATTGGTGACATCGGGAAGCCACGTTGATTTTCCGTTCTTATTCTCGTTTTCTTTGCACGATGACAAAGTGATAATTCCTGATAAAAGTAAAATTGATGTGTATTTCATGGTAAGGTTTTAAAAATTTGTTTGTTCTATTAATAACAACTAAAATATAAAAAATATTACATCATTTAAAACATTTATGAATTAGTGTCTGTTCTGATGCGTAAAAAGTAGTTGCACATCATTTATCAATTACTTTTAATACCTTTAGACTTTAATAATAATTCATTTATGAAAAACATTTCATCAGCATTATTAATTTCTGCTTTGGCATTCAATTACTCATGTATTACAATGAAAACAAACGACGTAAAACAGGAAATTCCAGTTCCTGATGCTTCGCTTTCTTCAAATCCTTTTATGAAGAAAAGCAAACTTCAATATGAAGCTCCTGAATTTGATAAAATTAAAAACGAGCATTTCAAACCTGCATTTGAATTTGGTTTAAAACAGCACGATGCTGAAATCCTTAAAATTGCGAACAATTCTGAAACAGCAACTTTTGAAAATACCATTGTCGCATTAGAAAAGAGTGGAGAAGTTTTAAAAAGAGCCGTAACCATCTTTTCAAATTTGACGAGCGCAAATACAAACCCTACTCTACAGGCTTTAGACGAAGAGTATGCTCCGATTTTCGCAGCACATTCTGATAAAATGTATCTGAATGAAAATTTATATAACAGAATTAAATCAATTACAGATAGCGGTTTAGATTCTGAAAGCAAAAGATTGTTACAGTTTTACAAGCAAAACTTCGAAATCGCTGGAGCTAATCTTTCTGCGGCTGATAAAGAAAAATTAAAGCAAGTCAATCAGGAAATGGCTTCACTTTCCACTCAGTATTCAAATAAATTATTGGAGGCGAGAAAAGAAGGTGGATTTATTATCGATAATGTTAAAGAATTAGACGGGCTTTCCGCTGACGAAATTGCTGCAGCCGCATCAGATGCAAAAACTGCAGGAAAAGAAGGAAAATATCTTTTAGCTCTTCAAAACACAACACAACAGCCCGTTCTTCAAAACCTGACCAACCGAGCAACTCGTGAAAAAGTTTTCAAAGCTTCATGGATGAGAGCGGAAAAAGGTGGGAACAGCGACACGAGAGAAACCATCGAAAAGCTGGCAAAATTAAGACTGAAAAAAGCACAGATCTTAGGCAAAAAAAGTTTCGCAGAATGGAAACTGCAGGATCAGATGGCGAAAAATCCAGACGCGGCAGTTAAATTAATGAACCAATTGGCAACTCCAGCTGTAGAAACTGCGAGACGTGAAGCAAAAGATATTCAAGATTTGATCGACCAGCAAAAAGGTGGTTTCAAACTGGAACCTTGGGACTGGAATTTCTATGCTGAACAAGTGAGAAAAGCAAAATTTGATTTAGATGAAAACCAAATCAAACCATACTTCGAAATCACAACCGTTCTGGAAAAAGGTGTTTTCTTCGCCGCAGAAAAATTCTACGGACTGACATTTAAGAAGAGAACCGACCTTCCTGTCTACCATCCTGATGTGGTAACCTATGAAGTTTTCGATCACGACGGAAAATCTTTGGCCATTTATTATTTGGATTTCTACACCAGAGATTCTAAAAATGGTGGTGCATGGATGAGTAATTTTGTTGAGCAATCTTATCTTTTGGGAACAAAACCGGTGATTGTTAACTGCTACAACTATCAAAAACCAGCTGCCGGAAAACCTTCATTAATTAGTTATGACGATGTAACCACGATTTTCCATGAGTTTGGACACTCCATTCACGGAATGTTTGCAAGCCAGAAATACCCTTCACTCTCTGGAACCAATGTGCCGAGAGATTTTGTGGAATTTCCTTCTCAAATTAATGAACATTGGGCCTTAGATCCTGTCGTTTTAAAAAACTATGCGATTCATTATGAAACTAAACAGCCGATTCCGCAAGCTTTGGTCGATAAAATTAAAAATGCAGCCACTTTCAATCAGGGTTATATGACGACTGAACTGGTTTCGGCAGCAGCTTTAGATATGGATTGGCATTCTGTAACCAATGAAGGTCAATTGCTTCCGGTATTAGATTTTGAAAAACAATCATTAAATAACCACGGATTTAATTTATCTACCGTTCCACCGAGATATCACACTCCTTATTTTGCACACATTTGGGGAGGTGGATATTCTGCAGGATATTACGCATACTTATGGTCTGAAACTTTAGACAGTGACGCTTGGGAATGGATTTCAAAGAATGGTGGACTGACCAGAGAAAATGGCGACCGTTTCAGAAAACATATTCTATCCGTAGGAAATTCTGTTGATTTGAATCAGGCGTTCAGAGATTTCACAGGACATGATCCGGATATTAAGCCGTTGTTGAGAAACAGAGGTTTTATTAAATAAATTTTAGGAAGCATTCAGCAATGGATGCTTCTTTTTTTTTAAAAATTTCATGCACTCTAAATGTTTCAGAAATAAGGAATTATATAATGATTTAAAAATAAATATATTTGTCTTGAAATAAAACTTTAACAACCTATGAAATCCCTACTGTTTTTAAGTCTCTCCTGGCAACATATTCTTATTTTATCAATTATAATAATCCCTTATTTTTTACCTACATTTATAGCATACAGCAGAAAAAAAACAAATGCTGGCGCTATCTTCGCTTTAAATTTATTTTTAGGTTGGTCATTAATTGGGTGGGTAGTTGCTTTAGTATGGGCTTTATCAGATCAACAAATAATTATTAATTCTACTACATCAAACAATTCCAATATTGATCAATTATCAAAACTGAACGAACTTTACGAAAAAGGCATCCTCACCGATGAAGAATTCACAACTCAGAAACAAAAATTGCTTAAGTAAACTTTTTTAACTAAATTGAAAAATGAACTGTCCCTGCTGCTCCGGAAAAACCTACGAAGAATGCTGCAAACCCTATCATACCGCAGAAAAATTTGCTCCGACCGCAGAAGCTTTGATGCGTTCGAGATTTTCTGCATTTGCCATTCCGAATGGAAAATATTTAATGGAAACCACTTCGCCAAGCAAAAGACAATTTCACAATACCAAAGATCTACAGGAATGGGGAGAAATCAACGAATGGACAAAACTGGAAATCGTTGCAAAACCTTCCATCAGCAAAGTGGAATTTAAAGCATTCTACACCGATGAAGACCGACAAAAGCAGGTTCACCACGAATTATCAAAATTCAAAATGATTCAAAACCGTTGGTACTATGTGAGCGGTGAATTTTTAGAATGACAACTGGAAATTTTCTTTCCCCGACCCTAAAGGGAGAAAAGTTTCGTGAAAATTTCCTTTAGGGATGAGGAAATTAATTTTTGACGAATTCTATTGTAAAAAATAAATAAAAAAAATGTCCGATCAAAAATCGGACATTCATATTTTACCTTAAATATCTCTTAGTGAGCCTCGTTTCCGTCGATACCGTGAGCATGACCGTGAGACAATTCCTCTTCCGTTGCAGGTCGGGTATTTAAAATCTCAACCTGGAAATCTAAAACTTTCCCAGCCATTGGGTGGTTAAGGTCTGCAATTACAGCTTCAGGAGTTACTTCAACTACAAAAGCCTGGAAATTATTCCCTTCATTATCCGTTAGTGGCAAAATAGCTCCCACTGGTGGAAGTCCACCGTCACCGAACATTTCGATTGGCAATTGTGCAATCGCATCTTCTTGTTTTTCACCATAGGCTTCCTCAGGCTGAATCACAAAAGCAGCGGTATCACCAGCTGTCAATCCGTGGATATTTTGCTCAAATTTAGGAATCATCATTCCTACACCATATAAAAATGTAAGCGGATTTTCTGCTGTCGTTTCTTCTACAAGGATTTTGCTTCCATCCTCTTCGATAGTGTGAAGAACGTACTTTACAGCTACCACATGATTGTTATCAATTGTCATATTTCTTTTTTTGCGTGATTTTTTCACGATTAAACGGCACAAATATACTGTTTTTGAAAGAATTGATTCAGAAAATACGTTTAAAGAATTATCTAAAGAATATTACTTTTTGTTTCTTGCATCCTCCTTCTTTTTCTGTCTCAAAACATACAGATAAAGACTTTCCACTTTTGCTCTTGCCCAATCTGTTTTTCTCAAAAATTTCAATGATGAATTGATGCTTGGATTATCGGTAAAACATTTGATATTGATTTGTTTTCCCAATTCCTCAAAACCCTGATAATATTCTACCAGTTCCTCGAGAATGGCATCAAGACGTTTTCCGTGTAAAGGATCTTTTGATTGTTGCTCCATAATTTGACAAAGTTAATTATTTCATTTCTAAACCTCATAGTTTTGAAAACCTATGAGGTTTCATTCTTTAAACTTATTTACAACAATGAGAGATATGCATTTCTAAACCTAACGGGTTTTAGAAACCCTTTAAGTTTGATATTGCAAATAATATTGTTTTGAACAATTATTCCGCATTTTATCACAAACAATAGTGAAACAAACAAGTACAAACAACCTTATTTTATTATATGTAAACCTCATTTGTTTACAAACAAGGATATTTTATAGAAAAGAGAAATTTTTAATTTTTTAAAACCAACAGATCTGAAAAATACAGATTTTAATTTGAGAAAAACCCTAGATAAAATGATTGTGTTCAGCGTAAATTAGAATTAAAAATCTAATAAGTTCAAATACAGGAAGGAACATCTTAATTAGTTTCAAATTAATGTTTTCTCTCAAGAATAGATTAATTTAGCTAAACCGATTTCAAAGTTGAATGAACATACAATAAATTTGAGATGAGTAGAAATACAGACGCCAACAAAAAAACATACAATAAGATAATCGCCAACAAGAAGCGGAAAATTCAGGAAGCCGAGCTGAAAAGAAAGAACCGTTTGAAGGAAATGCGAGAAAATACGAAAGCTAAATTAGCTGCAGAAAAGGAACAAGAAGACGAAATAAAATGAAAATCCTCCACACCGCCGACTGGCATTTAGGCAAACGTCTTGACCGTTTTTCACGACTTGAAGAACAGGTTTTAGTGATGAATGAAATCGTTGAAATTGCAGACCGTGAAAACGTCGATTTGGTTCTGATTGCCGGAGATTTATTTGATAATTTTAATCCAAGTGTTGAGGCGACTGAACTTTTCTATAAAACTTTAAAACGTTTATCTCTAAACGGAAAACGTCCTGTGATCGCCATTTCGGGAAATCATGATTCTCCGAGTCTGATCGACGCGCCGGATCCTTTGGCTAGAGAATGTGGAATTATTTTGATTGGTCATCCGAAAGCTCAGATTACGCCTTTTGAACTTGAACATTTTAAAATTTCTAAAACTGCAGCTGGTTTTATCGAACTTAAATTTAAAAATCAAAATTTTCCTGTAAGAATCTTGCACACGCCTTATGCGAATGAAGTCCGTCTGAAAGAATATCTGGGAGAAAATAAGGACGAGGAACTCAACCAGGTTTTGAGAGAAAACTGGATGCAAACTGCAGATGAATTCTGTGACGAAAACGGAGTTAATCTTTTGATGGCTCATTTATACATGAACAAAAAAGGTGCGCCGATCCTGGAAGAACCTGAAGGTGAAAAACCCATCAAAATCGGAAATGCAGACCTGATCTGGTCGGATATTATTCCGCATCAGATTCAATATACGGCATTGGGGCATCTGCATGGTTTTCAAAATATCGGAACTGTTGAAAAACCTGTCGTTTATTCTTCATCGCCTTTGTGCTACAGTTTCAGCGAGGCCGGACAGACGAAATATGTTTCCGTCATTGAAGCAGAACCAAAGAAATCCATTTCATTTAAAAAAATAGCTTTAGAAAACGGAAAACCTTTGGTCAGAAAGACCTTTGATTCTGTAGAAAAAACAATTGAATGGCTTCAGGAAAACCCAAACACTTTGCTAGAACTCACATTGGAAAGCAAAACTTTTTTAAAAGCAGAAGAAAGAAAACTGATTTATCAGTCTCATGGCGGGATTGTTCATCTGATTCCAAAAGTGAAAAATCAGGATTTTAATGATAATAATTTAAGCGAAATTAATCTTAATCAGGATATTCAGGCGTTGTTTAAAGATTATTTTAAATCTAAAAACTCAGGTCAAGAGCCGAATGAAGATTTAATGAAAATTTTCACCGAATTACTCTAGGAAAACTTCACTCAATGCTACCAAAAACCATCAAATGTTAACTATCAACCATAAAAAATGATTCCAATTCAACTCACTTTAGAAGGTTTATACTCGTACCAAGAGCGTCAGAAGATTGATTTTGAGAGTCTGACGGAAGCAGGTTTGTTCGGTATTTTCGGATCGGTAGGTTCCGGGAAATCTTCTATTTTGGAAGCGATTTCCTTTGCGTTGTATGGCGAAACGGAACGGTTGAATTCCCGCGATAAGCGTGCTTACAATATGATGAATTTGAAATCAAATAAGTCTCTGATTGAGTTTGATTTTATTAATTATGAAAACAAAAAATTCCGCGCAAAGAGAGAATTTAAAAGGAATTCAAAGAATTTTGAAGATGTTAAAACACCTGAAGTCACTTTCTATGAGTGGAAAAATGAAAGCTGGATTCCACTAGAACATTCCAATGCGGAAAAAATTATTGGGTTGAGTTATGCGAATTTTAAACGGACAATCATCATTCCGCAAGGTCAGTTTAAAGAGTTTCTGGAACTGGGAGCAACCGAGCGCACGAATATGATGAAGGAGATTTTCAGTCTTCACCGTTTTGATTTGCAAAATAATGTGTCGGTTTTAAATGCTAAAAACAAATCTGAACTCGATCAGTTGGAAGGTCAGTTAAAAGGTTTTGAGGAGGTGAATGCAGAGCAGATTTCAGCGCAGAAAGAACATTTGAAACTTGAACAGCAGAAGTTTGAAGAGATTAAAGTTCAGTTTAAAACTATTGAAGAAAAATACCAACAGTTAAAAACTTTAAAGACCGATTTTGAATCTTTAAAACAGAAAAAATTTGATTTTGAAAAACTCATTTTGCAGAAAACGGAAGTTGACGAATTAGAAATTAAAACAGAACTTTTCGATAAGGTTTTCAGGATCTTCACCCCAATCATTACGGAGAAAAATAAGCTGGAGAAGGAAATTTCAGAACAACTGAAAAATAAAGAAAGTCAATTTAAAATTTTAAAGGAAACTGAAGCAAGATTTGAAGATATAAAAACTAAGCTGGCTGCAGTTTTGCCGAAATTTGAAGCGTTAGAGCAATCGAAAACTCAGGAGAATGATTTGAGTTTGATTCTGAAAATGCTTGAATATTCTGATGATATTAAAACTTTAAAAATCAGAACTGAAAAAGGTTCGCAAAAAGTAAAAGAAGTTGAAGCGGTACAGAATCTGATTGAGAAAAAAATAACAGACCTTACTGAAATAGCTGAGGCTTTAAAACCTAAAAAAATAGATTCCAATACTTTAATCAATGTTGGAAATTGGTTTTTGGAGCAAAAAAATCTAGCTGATTCAGCAAAAGATCAAAATAGAAAAATTGAAGATTTTCACATTAAAATTGAAAAATTAGATACTGAACTCATTCCTTTTGCTGTCGATCTTGAAACCTATAAAGAAGATTTTAAACTGAAATCTGATGCATTAGAAACCGAAACAAAAAGGCTTTCAGAACGAAGAAACCAGCTTGAAGTTCAGCAGAAATTGGCCCATTTCGCGGGAGAATTGCACGACGGAGAATCCTGTCCGCTGTGTGGTGCGCTCGAACATCCGAATATTGTGGAATTTGATGATGTGAATGCTGAATTAATTGAAATTAAAAAACAGATTGAGAAAACCGGAATTCAAAAAGATGTAAACCAAAAACAACTTTCTGAAATAGAAAAAATTCTTGACCGAAAAAAGATTTTTGAGGATCAACAGAGAACTGAGCAGGAAAATTTAAATCAGATTACAATTAAAACTGAAACTCACAGAAAAAACTTTGTCTGGGATGATTTTAATGCTGAAAATGAAGCCGCATTTGAGCAAAAACGCCAGCAGTCCCTTGAAATTGAAAAGCAGATTGAAGAACTGACACAACAGATTTCCGGGCAGCAAAAAGCTCTGGAAAAAGAGCGTGAACATCTGGAAAAATATAAAAAAGCTTTGGAAGAATTTAAACTTGATGAAGCTAAAAAAGATGAGCAGATCAAAACGAGTGAAGCCAATTTGAAAATTTTAAAATGGTCAGATTATAAAGAAAAAGAAACTGCTGAGATTGTAGATATTTATAAAAAACTTTCACAATCCAACCTTGAAACTGAGCAGAATTATCAGCAATTGGTAAAAGATGAGAAGGAAATTTCACCAAAATTAACTGAACAAAAAACTATTGTAAATCACTTGGAAACCAGAATTTCCGAATTGAAAAAAGACATTTCAGAGAACAAAAATATTTTAACGAAATCATTAATTGAAAATAATCTCATTAATGTAATTGCTGTTCAAAATATTCTATTGCAGGAAATTAATGTTCAGGAAATGAGAACTACCATTCAACAATTCCGAATTCAATTTGAAACATTAAAAAATGGAATTGTTGATTTGGAAAACAAGCTCAAAGACTTTTCTTTT
This sequence comes from Chryseobacterium sp. JAH, assembly GCF_001507335.1. Lineage (GTDB taxonomy): Bacteria > Bacteroidota > Bacteroidia > Flavobacteriales > Weeksellaceae > Chryseobacterium. The sequence goes on from NZ_LMAH01000009.1 coordinate 133,153, forward strand.
GATGAAGAACAGTTTGCTGAAGCGGAAAACAAGTTTACAACTGCTGAAAGTGATTTGAAACTCGCCAACGATTCTGTCGTAAAAATAATTTCAGAAATTGAAAGACTGGAAAAAGAATTTAAGAAAAAAGAAAATCTTTTAATCGAATTATCAATCCTTCAGAAACGCACAGAAAACCTCAAATTAATGACCAATCTCTTTAAAGGAGCCGGTTTTGTGCAATATGTTTCTTCAATTTATCTGCGACAGTTGTGCGATCATGCCAACGTCCGTTTCCACCGGATGACGAGAAATCAACTGAGTTTACAGTTGAACGAAAACAATGATTTTGAAATCATCGATTACCTCAACGAAGGCCGCAGCCGAAGCGTAAAAACCTTATCTGGCGGACAGGCTTTTCAGGTATCTCTAAGTCTCGCATTAGCTTTGGCAGAAAGTGTTCAGACCAATGCTCAATCTGAGAAGAATTTCTTTTTTATCGATGAAGGTTTCGGAACTCAGGATGTAGAATCAGTAAATATTGTTTTTGAAACACTGATGAATTTACAGAAAGAAAACAGGATTGTCGGTATCATTTCCCACGTGGAAGAACTGAAAGAAAAAATTCCGGTTTCGTTGCATATTACGAAGGATGAGGAAAGAGGAAGTTTGATTGAGATTGTCTGATAATTTATTTTTTATTTACTTTTGACTAATTAAAATCTTCATGCAGAATCTACCGCTCATCTTAAAACCCAGTAAAGTCAAAAACATCTTCCTGATTATCATAAGCCTAGGCTTTGTAATATTGGGTATTTCGCTCCTTGAAAAAAAATTATGGATCGGAGTTTTAAACATTTTCTTCTTTGGAATTTGCCTCATTATTTTCCTTACAAACATGATTCCCAATTCTTCTTACCTGAAGATTGATGAAAGCGGCATTGAAATGAAAAATCTTTTCAGAATCACTTTTATCCCCTGGAAAGCGGTCAGTAGTTTTAAAACTAAATCTATTTTCTTAAAAAAAATAGTGACATTCAATATTGATAAAAATCTTCTTACCGACTCGAACATAAAAGGAAAGGCAGGTGCATTTCCTGACACGTATGGAATGTCGGCTGAGAATCTTGCAGATTTTCTGAACGAGTATAAACTTAAATTTGATTCAAGAGCTTAAATAATTTCACAAAAAAACTCCGATGATATTTCGCCGGAGTTTCTACTTTCTATTATTTTACTTTTGGAGCAACTTTTTCACCAAACAATTCGATTGACTTCATCATGATATCGTGAGCCGGATCTCCTACATCCATGTGACCGATAAATCTAGTTATTCCGAAAATCTCTTTCATATAGTTGATTTTATCAGCGACATGCTCTGCATTACCAATAAATAAAGCTCCTTCTCTGGCTTTTCCGCCGTCGTACTGCATTTTTGTGTATGGCGCCCAACCTCTTGACTTTCCTATTCTGTCCATCTGAGATTTATAGGTATTAAAATATCCTTCAATCACATTTTCATCTTCGCTCACAAAAGTATGCGAATGAATGGCAATCTGCATTTCAGATTCATCATGACCTGCTTTACGGTATTCCTGTTTGTAAAATTCAATTAAATTTTTAAACTGGATCGGCATTCCTCCGATAATTGCTACCACTAAAGGCATTCCTAATTGTGCCGCACTTAAGACAGATTGAGGAGTTCCTCCAACCGCTCTCCAGATTGGAAGTTTACCATTATTTTTTGCTCTCGGATAAACGGTCTGACTCTGCATTGGAGCACGGAGTTTTCCCGACCAGGAAACGTTTTCCTCTGAATTTATTTTTAACAATAATTCTAATTTTTCGTCAAATAATTCTTCGTAATCATTCAGAGAATATCCATACAAAGGAAAAGATTCTATGAAACTTCCACGGCCCACATAGATTTCGGCTCTTCCGTCTGAGATTAAATCTAAAGTAGAAAAATCTTCATACACTTTCACAGGTTCAGACGAACTCAAAACCGTTACACCACTTGCCAATTTTATATTTTTTGTAATGCTTGCTGCCGCAGCTAAAACCATTTCGGGTGAAGAAACAGCATAATCTGCTCGGTGATGTTCTCCCATTGCAAAAACATCAATTCCCACCTCATCCATTAATTTTACCTGCTCCAGAATTTCTCTGATTTTGATTCCCGCATCTCTATATTTTCCGGTGGTTTGGTCAAATGCCAAGTCACCAAACATTCCTATTCCTAATTCCATATTGTTGATATTTATAAGACAAAATTAGGGTAATGAATGATTAAAACCGTTGATGTTTGGTAAGAAAGAACTCAACACAAATAGCTCGAATATTTCTCAAATGGTACAATTAATTTTTGTGGCATCTGTGTTAAAAAAGAAAATCCAGCCTTGCTTAGACTGGATTTGATATAATTAAATAAATTTTAAAGCTAAAGGCCAAAAACGATCTGCCTGCTATTTCTTCAGATTCTGATCAAAATAATCAGTCACTTTCTGCATCAGATGTACTCTGTCTTTTCCGATGACGTTGTGGGGATGTCCTGGATATACGAAATAATCGAGCTGTACTCCGTTGTCAACCGCAGACTTGATGAATTTCATCGAATGCTGCCAAACTACCACATCATCCTGCGCTCCGTGAATCATCAACAGTTTTCCTTTTAAATTCTGAACCTTATCCAAAAGATTGGAAGCTGCATAACCTTGAGGATTTTCCTGCGGAGAATCCATATATCTTTCACCGTACATGATTTCATACATACTCCAGTCGATTACCGGCCCGCCTGCAACTCCCACTTTGAAAACATCAGGCTGACGAAGCATAAAACTTGTCGTCATAAAACCACCAAAACTCCATCCGTGGATCCCTAATCTTTCAGAATCTACATACGGAAGTGATTTTAGATATTTCACACCTTGCAATTGATCACTCATTTCCGTAGTTCCCAGATTTCTGAACACTGCCTGCTCAAATTTCATCCCACGGTTTGAAGAACCTCTTCCATCCATTGTGAAAATGATGTATCCATTTTGTGCCATGTACTCATACCAAAGATTCCCCGAAGCCGGGAAACTGTTGGTTATTAGCTGTAAATGCGGTCCATTATACAGATAAACAATGACAGGATATTTTTTATTCGGATCAAAATTGGTCGGAAGAATAATTTTTCCGTACAGTAAAGTTCCGTCATCGGCTTTTAGATTAATGTTTTTAATTTCAGGACGCTGATAGTTTTTCAACGGATTTTCTGAGGTCAGAAGATTCGTTGTTTTTAAAGTCGCTGTATTGACGATATTGGCAACTCTCGGTGTATTGGTATTGCTATAAGAATCATACAAATGATTTCCATCGCTGCTCAAAACGGCGGTGTGCATTCCTTCTGCAATGTCTAGTTTTTGCGTCTTGAACGTTGCCCAGTTGATTCTATACAAATGTCTTTCGGTAGGACTATCCTGAGTGGAAACGTAGTAGATTTCTTTCTTCTTCTCATTAAATCCTAAAATGTCGGTAACAAGCCAGTCTCCCTTGGTCATCTGCGCGATCAAACCTTTTTCTAAACTGTAATGGAAAAGGTGATTGTATCCTGTTCTCTGACTTTGCCAGATAAAATCTGTATTAGAATTTGGAAAGAACAGTAACGGATGCTGTGGCTCCACATATTTACTATCTGTTTCTTCGAATAAAGTCTTCACTAAATTCCCTGTGAAAGCGTCATACTGATTCATTTTTAAATGATTCTGACCTCTGTTGAGAACTCCTACAAATATAAATTTAGAATCCGGGCTCCAGGTAATTGCCGTTAAATACTGATCTTTTTCGCCCTCAATTTTCAGGAAAGTTGTCGATTCGTTTTTAATATTATACACTCCAAGCGTTACTTCATGAGAAGTTTTTCCTGCCATTGGATATTTGATGTTTGTATTTACAGCCGGAGTTACAGACCAGTCGATAACAGGATAATCTGCAACCATCGTCTGATCCATTCTGTAAAACGCAATGTTTTCAGAGTTTGGCGAAGGGAAAATTCCGCTGTCGATTCCAAATTCGTTTCGGTGAACATTGGAAGCTCCATTCAGAATATTTTCGTTGGTATCATTCGTTACCGCAACTTCTTTTCCGTTTTTGTTGATAAAGAGATTATTTCCTTTGGTATAGACCAAAGTCTGGTTATCGGCAAGCGTTTTCACGTTAGCCGGATTATCTCCCAATGCTGCAGAACGTTTCACTTTCCAGTCGTTTCCAGATTTCTCTACCCAATACATCTGGTTATTGGCAGAGAAATAAGCGTTTGAATTACTTGTGAATTTGACCGGTGGAAGACCTTTCAGTTTTTTGTCAGCGAAGTTTTTATTTAATTGATGTAAAGAAATCAAAGTATCCTGTTTGCTGGTCTTCAGATCCGTTAAAAGATATCCGCCTTTTACTGCTTGAATGTAAGATTTATTGTCCGTAGACCATGAAAACTGGGAGATGTTTTTTACAGCTAAATTGCTGCGCATTCCGTTGACTGCTTCTGCCATGGTGAATTTTTGGGTCTGCGCAAAAGCAGTTCCGCCCAAAACAACCATCAATAAAGAAAATTTATGTAATTGCATTGTATAAAATTGAATCTGTCAAAAGTAAGAAATAAAACTCAACCGTTAAAAAATGTTAAATAAAAGATGAACTTATTTAAGCGGTTACGATGATTGAGTTGCAATCTTTCTATGTTTAATAGAAATGTTCATTAAATCATAAGATACTTCGTTTCTCGCAAAATTTAATAATTCCCTGCTGAAACTTATTTCTTAGATGACCTTAGTGGTAAAAAAATAATTTTTAATTATTGGTTAGACCTCCAAGTATGATTGCTCTTTTCCTCTCAATGACAAATCGTAGAATTTCCCTCCTCTGGAGGGGTGTCAAAAATTCTTATAGAATTTTTGACGGGGTGGTTTCAAAATGCGCATCGTCAGTGAATGGACAGTAATTATTTCTCAGATGAACCAAAATCAACAGACCACTACGCTAGCCCCGATGGAAACGACATCCTTTTTTGCATTGGCTTGAGAAAAGCGTTGGCAAAAAAGATATAGTGGACAGCGGGATTAAGCTCCCCAAAATAATGAGTAATGAGTAATTGGTAATAAGTAATGATCAAAACAAGAATTCTTTTTAAATTTATAGTAAATCTAATTTCTTATCCTAAATCAATGAATCCGAGATCGCTCTTGCCGTAGATTTGCATTATAAATAACAACAAAAAATAAATACAATGGCTACAAAATGGAATTTAGACCCAGCACACAGTGAAATTACTTTTAAAGTAAAGCACATGATGATTTCAAACATCAAAGGAAATTTCACCAACTTCACTGCAGAAATCGATGCTGAAGACGATACTTTTGCGAACGCAAAAACTACCGCTACCATTCAGACAGATTCTATCTCTACACACAATACAGACCGAGATAACCATTTAAAGTCTGCAGAATTCTTCAATGTAGAAGCTAACCCTACAATTACTTTTGAATCTGATGCGTTAAATAATTCTGTTACAGGAAATCTTACTGTAAATGGTATTACAAAGCCTATTACTTTGGATGTTGAGTTCGGAGGAATCAATGTAGATCCATGGGGAAATACAAAAGCTGGTTTTTCTTTTGAAGGAAAAATCAACAGAAAAGAATTTGGACTGAACTGGAATGCAGCTCTTGAAGCAGGAGGTGTAATGGTAGGTGAAGATGTGAAAGTTGCAGGTGAACTGCAGTTTGTAAAGCAAGCATAGTAAATTAAATATAGTTTTTGAGATTCGGTGGTTTGCTATAATCACCGAATCTTTTTATTTTAAAAAATAAAGGTTATGCAACTTAACGACTTACAAAACATCAGCGATCAGTTTAAAACTACTCAGAAAATGCCAGTACTATTTCTTGGCCATGGCTCTCCTATGAATGCGATTGAAGAAAATCAGTTTGTTCAGGGATTCAGAAATGTGGCAAAGGAAATCCCGAAACCGAATACAATTCTGTGCATTTCTGCACATTGGTTTACTCAGGGAACGAAAGTCACTGCGATGGATATGCCGAAAACGATTCATGATTTTGGAGGTTTTCCGCAGGCTTTGTTTGATGTACAATATCCAGCTCCCGGCAATCCTAAACTGGCAAAAGAAACAGCTGAACTTCTGTCTCCTGTTTTCGTGGAAGAAGATCATCAATGGGGTTTAGATCACGGCGCATGGTCGGTGATTAAACACATGTATCCGAATGCCGATATTCCGGTCATTCAGATGAGCATTGATTATACAAAACCGCCACAGTATCATTTTAACTTGGCTAAAAGATTGGAAAAACTGAGAGAAAAAGGAATTTTGATTATCGGAAGTGGAAACATCGTTCATAATCTTAGAATGGTCGACTGGAAAAACATCAATACCGTCGGCGCCGGCTGGGATTGGGCTATTGAAGCGAGAGAAAAAACCAACAACTGGCTTGTAGACGGAAATTTCCAAAATCTGATTGATTATCAAAAGCAAGGACTTTCTTTACAATATGCAATCCCAACACCTGATCATTATCTGTCGTTGATTTATTCTTTAGGTTTGAAAAATAAGTCTGAGGGTCTGGTTTTATTTAATGATGATTTAATTGCGGGATCACTGAGTATGACGAGTGTAAAGATTGGATAGGTGAATTTATTTTGATGATGCCTGTTAATCCTAATGCTGATTTAAAGGCAAAACGTGCAAATATTTTTTGAGAGGTGACTGCTTTTAAGGTACAAAAATGCATCTCACTTACAAAAAGTTCACCAGGTTTTTAATCATTAACACGTACGGACAAGTAGAATTTATTTCCTCCTCTTTTTTTATCACTATAAATTTAGTAATATTGTTTACCATGAAAAAAACAGTATTCCTTTTATTAATTATCTTACCGTTTTATCTTTCTTTCGCCCAGACTGTTAAGGGAAAAGTGGTGAATGATATTGAGAAACCGATTCCCAACGTCAATATTTATCTTGACGGAACCAAGACCGGAACAATTTCAGGGCCAGACGGAAGTTTTACACTTCAACTGCCTTCTGCGAACAACAACAGCTTGGTTTTTCAGAAGGATGATTACGAAACATTTACCATCAGCACTTCGGAAGTTTTGAATAAGACCTTGAAGGTGGTTTTAATTAAAGCCCAAGAAATTGAGGAAGTAAGAATCGTTCCTTACACAGAAGCAGCTTACAAAAATTATATTAACTTTTTTCTGGATTCTTTTATAGGCTACGATAAGGAGAATGTAAGAATCAAAAATCAACGTTCACTGAAATTCTCTTATGATAAAGAAAATAAAATTTTAAAAGTAAAAGCTCCACAGACTTTAATTATCGAAAATAAAAATTTAGGCTACACGATTGATTATAATCTGGTGGAATTTTCCGCCAATTTTGATGAAAACACCACCCGCTTTATGGGTACCAGTTTTTTCAGAGAAACAAAAGCCAATGATAAAGTGAAACTGAACAGAATGAATGCTTATGACGGCAGTCAGGTTCATTTTTTTAGAAGTGTATATGACAAAAGAGTAGCAGATGAAGGCTATATCGTCAATCAGATTACCAAGTTTCCAAATTCAAAATATCCTACAGAAGAAGAATTGCAGCGGCTGAAAGATTTTGCAAAAACTTTGAAAGCAAAGAGTACGCTCAACGTTCCGGAAGACATTCTGGATATCGGAACCAGAAAAAGAAACGAACCACCTTATAAAATAGCGGTCACTAAAACTCAGATACCAGAGTCTGACTACACTAAAAAAACAGACGGAAAATTGTTTTTGGATTACGATTTTATGATGCAGATTAATTTTAAAAGATACTTTTATGAGCTGAAGAAAGGACAGTTTGTGAAATCTACAATTCCTATTATTCAGACTTCTTTTCTTCATCCCGACGGTGACACATTTGAAATTTATCCTGATGGCAACACTTCGAATCCCGGAATGCTGACGAATCAGGGAGAATTTGCTAAAGATAAAATTGAAAAATTACTACCGCTGGATTATAAACTTGGTGATTGATTAAATAAAGAGAGCTTCCAATGTGAAAGCTCTCTTTATTTAAATTTGAATGTCAATATTATTGCACAGCCTGCAGTACATTGATATTTCCATAGCCAAAATCTGCATTCTTGGTAGGATAATAAGTGGAAGACTGTCTCATTTTAGCTAAAACCTGATCTCTAGTCCATGAAGGATTTTTTGACCAGACCAATGCTGCAATTCCTGCTGTGGATGCTGTGGCAACCGAAGAACCTCCCACGTAATCGGTCTGTGCATTGTAATAACTCAACACCGGAATATTATTTCCAGACGCTCTTTCCATTTGGTAAGTGAAATCAATTTCTGCTCCTGAGTGACAGACATCACATTTTTGATTGGATGTATTTTCTTTCACCCCTGTGATCGCCTGTGTTTCAGCCATCCATGCAGGGAAAATGACGCCGACGAAAGTGGTAAAACTTGTAGATGTTCCCCCCGCACAGAAAATTAATTTTCCTTTTGAGTACGCATATTTTACACCGTCTTCAATTTTTCCGACTGAAAAAATATGTCCCATCGACATCGAGATAATCTTTACCGAAGTATTATTAGCCAATGCCGTGAATGCTAATTTTACACCTTCCTGCTCATGATAACCGTCTAATACTACGTTCGAAGCAGCTCGATACGAAACAAGATTTGCATTATACGCCACACCAACCGGCTGTCCCAAACTGTTTCTCGGGGCCGCCATTGCCGAAGCCATGCTCGTTCCGTGACCGCATTTGTCATCTGCGCCGTCATAACCGGAACTCCAGGGCCAGACAGAATCTACATAGACTCCATTTTTGCTAATCGTCCGTCCCGAAGATGAACCGTTATTAAAACTGCCACTCAACAAACCTTGATTGAAAGAAACCCCTGAATCGATCAATCCAATCGTAATTCCTGCTCCAGTGCTGTAATTCCATGCGCTGGTAATATTGTGTTTTGCGAATGACCAAGGTACTTTAGCATTGGGTGAAACTGTTGTGTAATCTGCGGAACTTAAAGCTGTTGATTCCAATCCGCAACCGGATGAGCTTCCGCTTGATTTAGCAGCACCGCTTATTTTGCTTTCATTTTCAAAATAATGATAATCTGCGGGTTCAAAATAGCGAATTGATTGTAATTGACGCAACGCAATAACCGTTTCCTGCTTCTCGATGTACACATCAATTTGGTTCAGATATTCGTCGGAAGCCATGAGAATCCGGTCTTTCTTACCTTCGTATTTAGAAATTACCTCAAGAATTTCACTTTGTAAAGCTTCAGAATTGGAAGATTTACTTCTGTCGAAATCGTCTTTAGAATCTCCAAAACCGATGGATGCTATTTTATTTCCTCGAACAATTCCGCTCCATAAAAAATAGGAAGAAGATTCATTCCATGAAAATCTGCCTTTGGCTTTGGTCGTTTCGTTAATTTTATCATTGATTTGCTTCGCCGTGAGCGGATCAGTCTGTACCATTTCACTTTCAATAGCTGATGTCTGAAGATCATCATTGCTGCAAGAACTCAAAGCAAATGCACTGAGTAAGAGGAATACACATTTTTTCATAGTAAAATTTTGTTTGGTTTAACCAAATTAGTATTTTCTACTGAATTACAGATACTTGATGGCTGAAATTTAATATTGAAGGCATAGAATTTTCAAGCTTAACATCAAACGCAAAGGCAAACTAAGATTATTTTAAACTATTAATTCTTTTAAAGAGCCTGTTTAAAAATGAGTAAAAAACAAATTTCCAAAGCTTTTTTCTTTTCCCCGACCCTAAAGGGAGAAAAAGCTTCGAAAATTTCATCAAAATTATACCCTTTAGGGTCGGGGAAATTAATTTTGATGAAATTTAAACAGGTTCTAAGATAAATTAATGCGTTTCACTTATTTTTGAAAAACAAGATTTACTTAGTACTTCAACATAAAAAAGCTTCCGAAATGGAAGCTTTGATTTATTTATAAAATGAAAGAATTAAAAATTCACTACAAATTGTCTGTTATTAATCAATTCAGCAATCGCCAGCATATCCTTCCCGATTAATCTGTCATCTTCAAGTTTTGCAACTTTTGAACGAATGACTGCATGGTTTTCCTCAATAATTTTTGAGCATTTTGCCGGTCTTCTGAATTCTAATCCCTGCGCTGCAAACATCAATTCAACTGCTAAAATATTCACCAAATTTCCTAAAACCTGATTAAATTTTCTTCCCGAAATACTTCCCATCGAAACGTGATCTTCTTGCCCCAAACTTGTAGGAATAGAATCTGCTGAAGCAGGGAAACATAATGTTTTATTTTCTGTAACCAAAGCTGCAGAAGTATATTGAGGAATCATAAATCCTGAATTTAATCCTGAACTTTCCGTTAATAATCTTGGTAAGCCGTATTTTCCTTCCAATAGCAGATAACTTCTTCTGTCTGAAATATTTCCCAGTTCAGCCGCCGCCAGAGTTGCATAATCTAAAGGCATCGCCATCAACTGTCCGTGGAAATTCCCTCCAGAAATAGATTCTTCAGCGCTCAAAACAATTGGGTTATCGGTTACAGAATTCAATTCTGTTTCTGCCATTAACTTTAAATGTTCAAAAGCATTTCTGCTCGCCCCATGTACCTGAGGAACACATCTCATCGAATACGGATCTTGCACTCTATCACAGTATTCATGGGCTTTCAAATTATCTGAGTTTTTCAAAAACTTCAGCATTCTTGCCGCTACTTTCTTGCTTCCTTCGAAAGGTCTGATGTCGTGAAGCTCTTTTTTAAACGGGCTTGCAGAACCTCGATATGCTTCAAGGCTCATTGCAGCAGTCATATCAGCTAGATCTAAAAGATATTCGAATTTTTCTAAGCCTTTGATCGCATGCGCCAGAATAAATTGAGTTCCATTGATTAATCCCAAACCTTCTTTCGGGCCTAAAACTAAAGGCTCAAGGTTATTTTTTTCTAGAATTTCAGCAGTTTCGAAGATTTCATTGCCAACCCAAACTTGTCCTAATCCTAAAAGCGGTAAAACGAGGTGTGACAAAGGAGCCAAATCTCCTGAAGCACCTACAGAACCTTGTTCCGGAACGACAGGAATGATGTCTTTTTCAAGCATCAGAATCAATCTTTCAATTACTTCCAAAGAAACTCCCGAAAAACCTTTTGACAACGCATGAACTTTCGCAATCATCATGATTTTTGAAAACTCTTTATCAATCGGTTTACCAACGCCTACTGCATGAGAAATTATTAAATTATACTGAAGCTGAGCCGTTTCGTCAGCGGAAATTTTAGTATCACAAAGTGGCCCGAATCCTGTGTTAATCCCATAAACACAACGATCTGACTCTACAATTTTCTTTACATTATCCTGAGATTTTAGGATCTGCTCTTTCGCAGCTTTATTTAAACTAGCCTTATTTGGGGTTTTACAGATTTCCAAAACATCGTGGAAACTTAAAACGTCTACTCCGTATATCATTTCAAAAAATTTGGTTAAAAATACACATTTTGAAGAGAACTGAAAATGCAGAACAGAGGTCATAATTTATTTTAAAAAACCAATCAAATTATTTATTATTTTTACACCCTATCATTAAAACTAAATGTATGAAAATTAAAGCTTTATTCCTTCTAGCTTCATTATTAGGAGCTAATACCTTTGCTCAAAAGGTAAAATACACAGATGAAGAAGAAAAAATTATGGAAACCTATTTTTTTGATGCGCAATTTCCAGGGTCTTCCAAAAAAAAGGTTTCTACAATTATCCTTAAAGACGGAAGCGTTCATAAAGGTTATTACGAAAATATAAAATCAAAAAAAAGCCAAATTTATTCGATTTCTATTAAAGATAGCGCTACTAAAAAGCCCATGACCTTTGATGCAGAAAATGTTAGTGAATTATATCTGTACAAATCTGGCTTTGGTAAAGCAGTGATGGTAAGTAAATACATGACCAATATTAGAAATTATCAGACTAAAAAGCTGGGTGATATTACTTCAAAAGAATATGTCCGTTTCGTAAACCAATCGGCATCTTTAAAAAACAAACAAGAAGATCAAGAATTTTTAATGCAGCTCATCAATCCTGAATTCGATCAAATTATTTCAGTATACAATGATCCCAGAGCAAATCAAACAAATGGATTTGCAGCTGTCGGTCCGGTACAATTGGGAGGAGGTATTCTAAAGTCTTATTATGTTAAAAAGGGTGAAAAGATTTTATGGCTGGAGAAAAGTGATTTTGACGACAATTATGATTTCCTTTTTGGAGACAATCCCGAATTCATGGCAAAATATCCTAAAAAATCAGTAGATTGGGGATACTTCAGTTTTTTGGTGATGAAATATACGGAAATGTCTGCACAATAAATTCAAGATACAAATATTTAAAAAGCTATAGAAAAATCTGTAGCTTTTTTTACGCCTCTAAATTCCTTAATTTTGCATTATGAATCCTTCTTTAGAATTACAGCTCAAAACTTTACCATCAGAACCTGGTGTCTATCGTTACTACGATAAGAACGGAAATTTGCTATACGTGGGAAAGGCTAAACATTTGAAGAAAAGAGTGCTCTCCTACTTTAATAAAAATCTTCTAGGTTCCAGAATAAAAATCATGGTTGGGAAAATTCACCGACTGGAAACTACGATTGTAAATAGCGAATATGATGCTCTTCTATTAGAAAATAATCTGATTAAAGAACACCAGCCTTTCTACAATGTAATGCTGAAAGATGATAAAACGTATCCATGGATTTGCATTAAAAATGAAGATTTTCCAAGAATTTTTCTGACACGTACAAAAATTAAAGATGGCTCAGAATATTATGGACCCTATGCAAAAGTTCGCCCGGCAAAGATTCTTTTAGATACCATAAAACACATTTATAAACTCAGAACCTGTAATCTCAATTTAGCTCCAAAAAAGATTGAAGATGGCAAATATAAAGTCTGTTTAGAATATCATATCAAAAATTGTGAAGGACCATGTGAAGGATTGGAAAACAAGGAAGATTATGACGAGAAGATTGATGCAATTCGCGGAATTGTAAAAGGAGATTTTAGAAAAGCAAAAGATTATTTGGTGAATCAAATGATGAAATATGCGGAAAATTTACAATTTGAAAACGCTCAATTAATCAAAGAAAGAATAGACATTCTAGAAGATTATCAATCTAGAAACACTGTAGTAAATGCAAATATTGATGATGTAGACGTTTTCGGGATGACAAGCGACGAAACGGCAGCGTATGTGAATTACTTTAAAATCAGAAACGGAAATATTATTCAGAGTTTTACCACAGAAATCAAAAAAATCATTGAGGAAAGCGACGAAGATATTCTGGAAGAAGCAATGATTGAAATCCGTCAGAAATTTGATTCAGATTCAAAAGAAGTTTTGATTCCTTTTCATTTAACAGTGGAAATTCCGAATGTGAAACTCATTGTTCCAAAAATGGGTGATAAAAAACGCATTGTGGAACTCTCAGAAAAAAATGCCAAGGAATACAGAATCGAAAAGCTGAAACAGGTTCAAATCATAGATCCTGAAAGACATTCCAACAGAATTATGGCAGAAATGCAAAAACTCTTGAGAATGCCTGTGGAACCACGTCATATTGAAGGTTTTGACAATTCCAATATTCAGGGAACAAATCCTGTTTCGGCATGTGTTATTTTTAAAGACGGAAAACCTAGTAAAGCAGACTACAGAATTTTTCACCCTAAAACCGTTACGGGACCCGATGATTTCAAAACCATGGAAGAAGTGATTTTCCGCCGGTATAAGAGAATGCTTGAAGAAGGTGAAGCTTTGCCACAACTGATCTTGATTGATGGTGGAAAAGGACAACTTTCTTCAGCTATTAAAAGTTTAAAATTACTCGGACTTTATGGAAAAATAACCATCGTAGGTATCGCCAAAAGACTGGAAGAAATATTCTTTCCCGAAGATCCTATTCCTTTATATCTCGATAAAAAATCTGAAACGTTGAAAATCCTACAGAGGGTGCGTGATGAAGCACACCGCTTCGGAGTGAGACATCACAGAACAAGAAGAAGTAATTCTACGATAAAATCTGAGCTCGAGCAAATTCCTGGCGTTGGTGGTAAAACAATTGAAATGCTTTTATCTCAATTAAAATCTGTAAAAAGAATAAAAGAAGCCAGCCAGGAAACCTTAGAAGAAATTTTGGGGAAAAGTAAAGCAAAAATCGTGTTTGAATTTTTTAATAACTAATCTGTATTTAAATTAAAAAATTCAATTTAAATCACCCATAATAGTTTATAGTTAAATAAAGTTAAGTTATAATTGTATTTTTATGATGTAATTACTAATTTCGTTTTTCAGAAACAAAAAAAATTTAGCATGAACAAACATTACATTCTAGCAAAAGCTTTTGTGCTTTTCGTGGCATCAACGATCTCAAATCTTTTCAGTGCCCAAACCTATTGCTATCCAACTTATTCAAGTGGCTGTACATCTTGGAGAATTTCGCAGGTTACAATTCCTTTAGCAAATTTCGACAACACCTTTGCAGCAGGAACATGTATCACAGGGAGAGACAGAACATCTGTAACCATTAATTTAAGTACTAACGTAAGTTATACAATAAATATATCTACAACCAACTGGATTTCTTGTGGAATGGCGATAGATTTTAATAAAGACGGAGATTTTGACGATACAGGAGAAGCGCTATTTTTACCTAGCTACATTGCAAATCAGAATCAGACTTATTCAGGAAACTTTACTATTCCCACTTCTGTAACAGCTGGAAATTATAGAATGAGGGTCTGGAATCGTGTTGCTAACTCAGGAGATGGTACTCCTGTACCAAATTCTGCTTGCGCAACATATGGATACGGAACATGGACTGATTATAACGTAAATCTAAGTCAATTATCAACTTCAGAAGTTACAAAATCAACAGCAAAAGTATATCCTATTCCTGCTTCAAACGTTTTGAATATTGAAAATAAAGAAACGGTAAAATCTGTGGAAATTTATGATTACAATGGAAAATTATTAAAAACTATTTCTGAAAACAGTACTAAAATATCAATTAACTTATCTGAATTAGTTTCTGGAAATTACACTGCTAAAGTCAATACTGCAACCGGCAATCAAGTCATAAAATTTATCAAAAAATAATTAATTCTAAAAAACAAAAATCAGCTCAAAATTTTGAGCTGATTTTTTTATCTACTTTCACTAAAATCACTTATACACCTCCCATCACATACATGTTTTCCATGGTCGGAACATCGCTTCCTCCTTTTTTCTCGAGCGTAATGGCGAATGCCTGTGCATTCGGAATATTAGATAAAGCAATTCTTCCGTCTTTGTCTTCAGAGTACATTCCTGCATCAACTGGTTTGCCGTCAGCAATGGCCCAAAGTTGATACTGCATTCCTTCAGGAGCTTCCGGGAGACTATTTACATTAAGGTAAACATCTTTAGAATTAGTATCCCATAAAACTGTTGCTTTAGATTCCGGATGTTTGTCTACACCAGCCAAAACCACTTTCTTCATATCGGGATTTGCGACAATATCTAATTTCTGCTGCATATTCTGCATCGCAAGATTTTTAGATTTTGTTTCACTTTCCAGTTTTACCATTTTTTCGTTAATCTCAGCCTGACTGTTCATCCAATAAAGATTCACACCTGAACTTACTAAAAACAGTAGTGATGCAGCAATAGCATAGTTTTTCCAATTATCTTTTTTCTCTTTTTCAATTTCCAAAACCTCCTTTTTTTCTTCAGTTAGGCGGATATTGGTTTGAATAGGACTAGCTGGCTGTTCAATATTTAATTCAACTTTTTCCTGTTGCTGAATTTTGTTCCAGATAGTAGATCTTAAATTATCTGGCGGGGTCACGGCCTGCGCAGTGGCAAGCATCTCAAAAGTTTTTTGTGCTTCTTCAAAAGCCTCTCTTACTTCATTATTGTTCTTCATTACACACTCCAAGATACCTGCTTCCTCTGGAGAAGCTTGGCCTAGAATGTAAGATTCTAGAATTCCGGATGATATGTATTCTTTACTATTCAATTTTATTGATAATCTTTTAATAAATCTTTTAATTTCATCAATGCATTACGCATTTTCGTTTTTACAGTACCTAAAGGCATATTCAGTTTTTCTGATATCTCACTCTGCGTAAACCCCTGGTAATAGGCAAGATTGATTAGCTCCTGCTTGTCAGATTCTAAAGTTTCAAGCACATTGCTAAAACCAATAAAATCAGAATTATTAGTCGTTGAAAGTTCCGCATTATTATATACGAAATCAGGCAAGGATTGGTTTTTTAATTCGTTTTGAAAGCTTTTGGATTTTAGATAATCAATAGCTGTATTTCTAGCTATGTTGATCATCCAAGTGTAAAATCTTCCTTTAGCAGAATCATATTGGTGGATAGAATTCCAGATTTTCATAAAAACATCCTGAATAATCTCCTCAGTATATTCTTTTGACTGCACGATTCGGAGAATCACCCCATATAATGCACCAGAGTAATGGTCATATAAATGGTGGAAACCTGCTTCACTTTTTTCTCGTAGTAAAGCAATCAGTTCATCTTCCGAATAGGTTGTTTTAATATCTTGTATTTTACCTACCAAATTTATCAAAATAAAATGGACATCTGCAAAAATCTTTCAAAAAATTTATCTCGTATATATATTTATCAACAACGATTATAAAATATAAGTAAACATGAAAAGTACAATCACGAAAATATTTTCGTCTCTCCTGCTAATTCTGATGTTTGGAAATATGGCTGCACAAACCGGAAACTTTAAAACAAAAAATCCCTATTACTCAAAAACAAATACAAAACCATTGAAAGTAAGGAATGCTGAATGGAAAAAAATTCTGAAACCCGAACTTTATCAGGTTGCAAGAGAAGGAGCGACTGAAATGGCTTTTACAGGAAAGTATTATGAGTTTGATGTGAAAGGAACATATTACTGCGCCGTTTGTGGAAATGCATTATTTCTCTCCACTTCAAAATTTGCCACTACCTGCGGTTGGCCTTCTTTCTACGAGCCATTGAGGAAGGAGGGCGTAAAATATAAAAAAGACAATTCTCATAACATGGAGCGCACTGAAGTCCTTTGTGGAAGATGTGACTCTCATTTGGGACATATTTTCGATGACGGACCGAAACCAACCGGGAAAAGATTCTGTATGAATTCTGTTTCTCTGGACTTTGTTCCAAAACAAAAAGCAAAAAAATAAATTTAAAATACTGATTTTCAGATAAATGAAATAATATTTAAATTTTTTAAAACTAAAACCCACAGACTGTCGTAGATGAATGCAAGAACACAGTTTTAGATAAACTCAAATAAAAAATAATTTAAAAAATCAAAAAATGAACACAAGATTAAAATTCGCAGCATTAGGGATGGTCGCATTATCATTCGCATTAAGTGGAAATGTTGCTGCACAGAAAATGAAAGAAAAGACAGTAATGGTTGGCGGAGCGCCAATGTATCCTTCTAAAAATATTGTAGAAAATGCAGTAAATTCTAAAGATCACAAAACATTAGTTGCCGCAGTAAAAGCAGCAGGTTTGGTAGAAACATTACAGAGTGCGGGTCCCTTCACTGTATTTGCTCCGACGGATGCAGCTTTCGCAAAATTGCCAGCAGGTACTGTTGAGAATTTGGTAAAGCCTGAAAACAAAGCAATGCTTACCAAGATTTTAACATACCATGTTCTTCCTGGAAAGTACAGCGCTAAACAGGTTTGGGCAGCAGTAAAAGCAGGAAACGGCAAAGCAATGATGAAAACGGTAGCAGGTGAAGAACTCACTTTTTGGACAAAAGGAAAGGATTTATACGTAACTGATGCAAAAGGCAACAAAGCAAAAGTAACCATTGCCGATGTTAATCAGTCAAACGGAGTTATACATGTAATAGACACCGTTCTATTACCATAGTTTTAGTTTTTTATGGTTTATTAGGAAGCCTTATCTGCAGACAGATAAGGCTTCTTTGTTTTTTATTTCAGTGTAAAAAACTCTTTCGAATAATCATCATTTCCTTTTGGCATTTCAATCACGATATTTCCGTTTTCGTAGTATCCTATGGTAGATTCTCCCGACTTTAGTTTTACTTTAAACGTATCTTTCTTGCTTGTTGATTTAAAAGTTGCAAACGGTACAGCACTATTGCTTTCAACTAAAATAAACTGACTGTCGTCAATCTGAACTTTCTGCAAGCTTACTTTTCCATTAGAATATTTTCCAGATTCCCCCAAGGAAGTTTCCGTGGATTGAGGAGCAATTTCTTTCAAAGGCTCTGATGGCTGTACTTCCCGTACGGCAGGTTCTGTTTGAATTGCCATTGGTTTGGGATTCGAAACAGGAACGCTCACCAATGCTTGTTTCAAAGCATCTTGATAACCTTCTTCAAATTCTTTAATCGAGGTGCTTCCTTTTTGACTTGCAACCAATTTACCGTTACAATCTTTAAATTCTAAAACGATTTTATTCCTCAAAAAACCACTATCGTTAATGACATCTGCATTCAAAACACTGCATGGATTTGAATTAGCTTCGGCCGTCCATTGACTTCTGTTTCCTGCAACTACAGAATACTGTTTCTGTTGAAGTGTCTTAGAAAGCAAAATATCCATTTTGTATTGATCATTTTTAAATCCGCTGAATTTCTCAGGAACTGCTATATATTTATAATCGGAAACTTTTTGTGCGTACGAAAATGTAATGCAAAGTGCGGCTATAATAGTTGAAAGTTTCTTCATTGTAATACGTTTAAAATAATTGTTTTTTTTAATACTTTTAAAAATTCATCCAAATCTATTAACTGCTAGGAGATGTTTTTGATGTATTTAATCATTCCTAAACTCTCCCATATCCAGTTTCAGAGAGAAAAAGTTGGAAAAGAAATTAGATCCACCAATTCCCGAATTGCTAATCGCATAATCAAGCGTCAATCCTCTATATCTGATTCCCAAACCAGCACTCGGTTGAAAAGAAACTTTTCTGCTCAAATCTTCAATATCTGTAATAGACTGGAATCTGTTGATTCCTAATCTTACGAAAATCATTTTCTGATACCCCAATTCAGCACCTGCATAAGGAGTGATACTAGCAAAATCTGTCGAAAGAAGTGCTGCCGTTTTCGCAAAATCTACATTGATACCCGCTTCAGGCAAAATATACAAGCTGCTGTTAATTTCAAAAAGCTTACTTGCTCCTGCATTAAGTTTAGGCATGGTCAATTCCATCTTGTCTGTTGGAGCAGGGTTAAATTCTTCACCATTTACAACTGCAGACAATTCATTTTGATTGATGCTCCAGAAATTCACCGTAGTCGTAGCATCTCGAAGTATTCCCCCGAATTTCCAACCGTTATCTGCTTTATAAATTGCACCTACATCAAAACCAAAACCGTAACCACTTGCGAATTTCCCAACATTTCTATAAACGATTTTCGCATTGATACCTACATCTAATTTAGGATTACCTCCGGGATGGAATGCATACGTAACAATTCCTGCATAATCTGACTGAGAAAACTTGGTGATTTTATCGTAATCAATATTTCCCTCGGTATCAATCAATTGAGTTGTGTTTAAAATATTATCCACTCCCAATCTTACGATCGAAACTCCAAAAACACCTTCTTCTAGAACCTTTGCATAAGCCAGATAATCATACTTCGCTATCGATTCAAAATATTCTGCGTGCATTGCAGCACCCTGCCAGTCTCTCGTGATTCCATTTAAACCTGCAGGATTCCACATTGGTGAGTACACATCATCCTGATTTGAGATGACAGCTCCACCCATGGCTAGACCTCTTGCGCCGGCTCCAATATTTAAAAATTCATTGGAATATTTTCTGATTATTTGAGATTGTGAAAACCCAAATACAAGGAAAAATAGTAATAAAAGATATTTTTTCATCATGCAAATTGACGCTTAGTTAATTGTTTTTTGTTTCCTGGTTTTAATCAGCGCATTGACTACAATTGCCAAAATCATCACGATTGAGGCCACGTAAAATACTGGACTCATGTGTTCTGATTCCCCAAAGATAAAAAAAGCTAGTATAATTCCGTAGACTGGTTCTAAATTTACTGTTAAAATTAGTGTGAAAGGCGAAATATACTTCATCAGCTTTACCGATTCGAGCATCGGAAAAGCCGTGAAAACACTTGCCAACAAGCATATTAACGCCAAATCGCTGTAATTTATTTCATTCATTGAAAATATTTGACCAGACAATAAATAAAATATAGTCAAAATAAGCCATCCACTGAATATTTCGTAAAAAATAATGTTTCCAGGACTGGTTTTTCCAAACATTTTCCCGTTAAAAACTGAAAATATTGTTCCAAAAACTGCGCAAAGTATTCCAAAGAAAATACCTTCTTTATATTGAAATTCTGTTTTAAAAATCAGAAGAATACAGGCAACGATGACAATTCCCATGACGACTTCTGAAATATCTACTTTTCTTTTAAATACCAAAGGTTCTAAAATGGCTGCAAATAATGTTGAAAGAGACAGGCAGCTCAAGGCAATAGAAACATTGGAAACTTTAATGGAGTAAAAAAAACAGAGCCAGTGCAAAGCCATAAAAAATCCTATCGCAGCAAGCTGCAAAAAAAGTTTTTTGGAAACTCTAATACTTTCTTTTTTAAAAACCCGGATGAAGACAAATAAAAATAGGGATGCAAACAACATTCTGTAAAAAACGAGAATTTGTGCATTGGCGGTAATCAGTTTTCCCAAAATTGCAGTAAATCCCCATAAAAAAACAATTAAGTGCAATCTGAAAAGAGCTAGTTTTTGCATTCGTTAGTTATTTATAATTACTATTATCGTACTGGTATATTTTCGCTTTGGTTTTTTAAAGCCTTTAAAAGCTTTTCTTCAAAATCTTCAATTATTCTTTTTGACCATAGCTCTCCATAAAAAGGAAGGTTAGATTTAACTTTATAATCACAAACCAACGTTAATTCAGTAGAGTGATTACCAATATTTCGTAATTGGTAAGAGATTCTGTTAAAAACCAAATTTTTATTTTTTAAAATATGGCTGAAAGTTTGACTTTGCTCTAAATCAGACTTGTCAACATTTATCTTGAATGATAATTCTTCAAATGGTTTTGAATATCCAACACTTTCATTCAGAACAATTCCGTTACTAAAATATCCCAATCTTGTATTTGATTTTTTATCATATCGGGATCTTACGGGATTTGGGAAACCAAAATAGTTGAATGCTGAAGTTTCAATGTAATTTGATAAATCTGGAACAGAATATAATTTCTTCCAGATTTTTTGTTTAGGAACTTTAATAATGATTTTATCAGAAACAGTAAATTGTTCTTCTCTTTTTTCAAATAATTTTTCAACATTACCCAATAAGATTGGTATCGCAACGATGAATAAGCTATTCTTTGTAATAGTATTAGAAGAATCAGTATCGTCATATTCTCTAAAGATAGCTCTTAGAAACATGCTGATCGCAAGTGAAAAAACCACATATGGAGGAAAAAGGAAAAGAGCACATCCTAAATCTTCCAATCGGGATATGAATGCAATAACCAAAAAAAGAGAAACACTGATTATCGGAAAAAAAGCTGATTTTACTCGACTTTCAAGAATCAGTTTCTTGTCAAGAATAAAAGGTATGAAACCAATTATAATTGGAACAAGAATGATGTACGTCCAGGAATTAATTTCAACAACATTACATTCCACTAAAACTCTGAAGAATAAAGCATACATAGTAGAAAAAATAATTCCTGAATATTGTTTCATCTATGCAATTATATTTATTAATGTGACTGTTAAAGTAGCGCAAATTTACAAATACGTTTTTATAAAAAATGCTATTTCTGCAATATAAATTTGACTTTTAAGCCTATTGAAATGCATTTAATTAAAATCCATTAAAAAACCCTGAAAGTCTGTTCAACTTTCAGGGCCTTCAAATAATAAACTATTAAAAAAATAAACTAGGAACAGAGGATTATAACGGAGTAATCAGCTCCTCTCCTCTTATGTAAAATTATAAAAAAAACAAACATAAAAAAACATATCAGTGTTAAATATTTCATAATTTTATGATTTTCAATGCGTTGAATCATAAAACTTTATGTCATTTTATTTTTTATAAAAGTAGTATCTTACGCACATTAAAATAGAAATTTCATGGATATTGAATTCAACAAGCGGGAAGATCAAAACAAATTAAAATTAGCTGAAATAAATCGTTTACTTTCTGAAATAAAAAAAGGTGGTGGAGAAAAAAGACTTCAAAAGCTTCGCGATGAAGGAAAGATGACAGCGAGAGAAAGAATAGATTATCTTCTCGATAAAGATTCAGATTCCATTGAGATCGGTGCTTTTGCAGGTTACGAAATGTACGAAGAACACGGTGGATGTCCAAGTGGCGGCGTTGTGGTAGTGATGGGTTATGTTTCCGGAAAACAGTGTTTAGTTGTAGCCAATGATGCTTCTGTGAAAGCTGGTGCGTGGTTTCCTATTACGGGGAAGAAAAACTTAAGAGCACAGGAAATTGCGATGGAAAACAGGCTTCCAATTATTTATCTTGTTGACTCCGCAGGAGTGTATCTTCCAATGCAGGATGAAATTTTCCCAGATAAAGAACACTTCGGTAGAATTTTTAGAAATAATGCTAAAATGAGCGCGATGGGAATCATTCAGATTTCGGCAGTAATGGGAAGTTGTGTTGCAGGAGGAGCTTATCTGCCAATTATGAGCGACGAAGCTATGATTGTTGACAAGACAGGTTCTATCTTCCTTGCCGGCAGTTATTTGGTAAAAGCTGCAATCGGTGAAAGCATTGATAACGAAACTTTGGGTGGCGCAACAACGCACTGTTCGATTTCCGGAGTTACAGATTACAAAGCTAAAGATGACCAAGATGCCTTGAACAGAATAAAAAATATCATGAAATCTATTGGAAGTTATGAAAAAGCTGGTTTCGACAGAATTGAAAGCTTCCCACCAAAAGAAAAAATTGATAATATTTTCGGAATCATGCCGGTTTCACGTGCTGATCAATACGATACTTTAGAAATTATAAAGTGCTTGGTTGACAATTCTGAATTTGAAGAATACAAAGCAGATTATGGCAAGAGTATCATCTGTGCAACAGCAAGAGTGGATGGCTGGTCTGTAGGAATTGTTGCTAATCAAAGAAAACTTGTAAAAAGTGGTAAAGGTGAAATGCAGTTTGGTGGGGTGATTTATTCTGATTCTGCAGATAAAGCAACGCGATTTATCGCGAACTGTAACCAAAGAAAAATTCCTTTGATCTTCTTACAGGACGTAACAGGTTTCATGGTGGGTTCAAAATCTGAACACGGCGGAATCATTAAAGACGGTGCAAAAATGGTGAATGCCGTTGCAAATTCTGTCGTTCCTAAATTCACAATTATTACAGGGAATTCTTACGGAGCCGGAAATTATGCAATGTGCGGAAAAGCGTATGATCCGAGATTAATCGTTGCGTGGCCTTGGGCAGATTTAGCAGTTATGGGTGGTTCACAGGCTGCAAAGGTTTTAGCTCAGATTCAGGAATCTACTTTGAAAAAACAAGGAAAAGAAATTACTGAAGAAGCACATAAAGAAATTTTAGATTCTATTTCAAAAAAATATCAAAAACAGACAGAAGCCACTTATGCGGCATCAAGATTGTGGACCGATGCAATCATTAATCCAATCGATACCAGAAAATGGATTTCGATGGGAATTGAAGCTGCCGACCATTCACCTATTACTGAGAAATTCAATTTAGGGGTTATTCAAGTTTGATTTACCCATATTAGACAAAATTTTCAGCCTCACTTATTAGTGAGGCTTTTTTTATGTTAAAGAGTCCTAAAGAATGATAAACTGTCTTAATGACATACCATAAGGGTAAGATTTTTGTTATTAAAGAATACAAAAACTAATAAGCACTTCAACCTCTTTTTAATTACTAATCCCAAAAGGAAACCTATGAAAAGATATTTTGCAGTATTTATTGCCTTATATTCCATTGTTTTATTATACATGATGTTTTATGCTTCAGGTAGAGAACCTTCAGAAATATCGTATATCCAACATCAGCCATTTATAACAATACAGCATTTTTTCAATGATAATAATATCGACAATCAAGCATTTATAATAAATATATTTGGTAACATATTTTTATTCAGTCCGTTTGGGTGGTTAGGATTATGTATTAAAAAATTTAATCGTTTCGTTCACATTTCTCTGTTTTTTCTCATTGCGATAAGCATTATTGAGTCAATCCAATACATGACAGGAAGAGGCGTTGCTGACGTTGATGATATCTTTTTGAATACCATAGGAATGCTCTTTGGCTTTATTTTATTCAAATATGCAACTTGGAAAAACATTGCGAATATTAAATTCCATTTTGATTTGATTGAACCTAAAAGACACATTTCAAGCACCACCTAGCTAGAGCATCTTACATTTTAATTAGTGATATTTTTGCTATTACTAAATTATTTGAAGGGCAGATTATTGTACATTTTAATGTCAATCCTTGCATAATTTAGTGCTTGGAAAGCAAACAACATTATATATAATATCACCTATACTAGAAGTAAGACACTAAATCAAAATTAGATTTTAACCAACTGTCTCAATTATACTCTGTAGTCCCGTGAGCTCCGTAGGAGAGCTGTAGTTATCCATTAACTCAACATTACTGAAATTTTAGAATTCTTTCTTATATTAAATCTGTTTCAAACTCAATTTAAAATGATTCTGTTTGCCGATCATTGTTTTATAAATCAGATTGATG
>NZ_LMAH01000010.1 GCF_001507335.1 Chryseobacterium sp. JAH
TAGGAGGGTACAACCTATTGCGGCTTTTAAAGCTTACACGGGACAAATTTTCATATTTATTAATTAATGCTTTCCGGTGTCTTTTGGTCACTGCTCAAAGACCTCACCATGTCCTTTTTCAAACCAAAAGGCACTCAGGAAAGTTTTGTTTTCAAACACATGAATCCAGTAAAAATGGCTTCGGCAGGCTCAGTCTGACAATTCGTAGCCTAATAAATTAAAGAAAAATGAAATAGAACTTCGCCAGGCGCAGCCTGAGAAGAAATGGGTTTACATAAAAAAGCCCCTTCCTATAAGTCGACTAAAACAATTCGGAAGGAGCAATGATTATTTAAATCGTTTAATTAAAAACTTTACAAAACTATGAAAAAATCCTATAATACTATAGGAAGTATTGGCCTTGTCTTACTGTTGACCGTTGTTTGCAGTTCAGCTCAGGCACAGACCAAAACCGTTACGGGAAAGGTTACCCTAGCAAAAGGAGATCAGATGTTGCCTCTTTCCGGGGTCAGTGTTTCCCAGATTGGAAGTGACCAGACTGCGGTTACGAATGCTCAAGGTGTTTATCGGTTAGAGATTTCCGGAGATGACGGAAACGGGAATGGCATTTTTGTCTTCAGGCATCCTGATTATGCAGAACAGAGAATTCCTTTGGAGAATCGGTCTGTTGTAGATGTTGGGATGGTTGTTAGAAGTGGAGATGATGGTGATGGGGTTGGTTCTGGTTCTGATTCTAGTTCCGGGAAGGTGCAGGGGATTGAGGAGGTTGTGTTGAATGCGGGATATTATAAGGTTAAGGATAAGGAGAGGACTGGGAGTATTGCGAAGATTTCTGCTAAGGATATTGAGAATCAGCCTGTGACGAATGTGTTGTCTTCGGCGCAGGGTAGAATGGCAGGAGTTGCGATTACTCAGAATTCGGGGAATCCGGGTGGTGGGTTTGATATTCAGATCAGGGGGAAGAACAGTATTCGTAGGGATGGGAATGAACCGTTGTATATTATTGATGGGGTGCCTGTGATTTCTGAAACTCCTTCTATCTATAGTGCTGCGATTTTGCCTTATGCTTCGATTAATCCTCTGAATGCGATCAATCCGAATGATATTGAGAGCTTTGAGGTGTTGAAGGATGCTGATGCTACGGCTATTTATGGGAGTCGTGGAGCGAATGGGGTAATTATTGTGACGACTAAGAAAGGCAGAAAGGGTAGGACTGATCTTAAGTTGAACTCTTCATATTCTTTGAGTACAGTAACGAATCGTCTGAAGATGATGGGAACTGCTGATTATCTGAAGATGCGGCGTGCTGCTTTTCAGAATGACGGGATTTCTGTGATTCCTGCGACTGCTTATGACCTGAGTACTTGGAGTCAGGAACGGCAGACTGACTGGCAGAAGGAACTGATCGGGAAGACTTCTGAGTCTTCTGTGGTTCAGCTTTCGTTAAGTGGCGGTTCTGAAAATACTTCCTATCTGATCAGCTATGGACATACGGAGCAGTCGACTGTTGTTCCCGGGGATTTTCAGTACAAATCGAATAACCTGACGGGTAATTTTAGTTACCGGACGCCTGATAAGAGGACGGAGGTGAATTTGACCAATACTTTTTCGTTTCAGGATAATAATGTCCTGAACAGTGATGTGACGGGACGAAGTATTACTTTAAGTCCTAATGCTCCTGCATTGTATAAGGCGGATGGTTCGCTGAACTGGGAGAACAGCACATTTACGAATCCGTTGGGAGCTTTTAAAAGTGAGTATCTGAACTCCACGAATTTTATCAATTCGGGTGCACAGGTTTCTCATAAGCTTTTTCCTTTTATTTCTTTGAAGTTTAATGGGGGGATTACCTATCAGAATTTTGAGGAGTTTTCGCTTCGTCCGCATACGATGTCTAATCCTGCTGCCAATCTGACCAGTGCAAATTCTACCTCATCGAAGAACAACAGTTCTGTCTTTTCCTATATTTTGGAGCCTCAGATTACGAGGGATTATCGTTTTGGCGATCACAGCATCGATATGCTGATCGGAGCGAGTTTGCAGAAATCTGAAACTAATCAGTCTTCGATGCAGGGAATAGGTTTTGAAAGCAATGCTTTGATTCAGAATATTGGGGCTGCCAAAACAAAGATTATCAGTGATCAGGTAAGGAATCAATATAATTATACGGCTGTTTTTGCAAGGCTGAATTATAAATATCTGAAACGGTATATTGTGAATGTGACCGGGAGAAGGGATGGTTCGAGCCGTTTTGGTCCGAATAACCGTTTCGGGAACTTTGGTGCTGTGGGTGCGGCGTGGCTGCTCTCTGAAGAGGAGTGGATGAAGAATATCTCCTGGTTGAGCTTTGCTAAGCTGAGAGGGAGTGTGGGGACTTCCGGGAATGACAGGATAGGGGATTATCAGTATCTGGATACGTATACAGTGTCTTCAAATATCTATAATAACATCACTGCACTGAATCCTTCAAGGTTGTACAATCCTGATTTCAGTTGGGAGAAAACGTTGAAGAAGGAGGTTGCTGCTGAGTTCTCATTCTTTAAAAACCGTTGGAATGTGTCGGGTGCGTATTATGAAAATACGTCTTCCAATCAATTGGTAGGAATTCCGCTTCCTGCTACAACGGGCTTTGCATCGATACAATCTAATCTTCCTGCGAAAGTACAGAATACGGGATGGGAGTTTGAAACTTCTCTACAGGTTTTCAGAGGTGGGAAATTTAAATATGATACTTCATTGAATCTTTCGGTGCCTGACAGCAAATTGCTGGAGTTTCCGAATCTTGAAGGATCAACCTACACGAATCAATATGTGATAGGTTATCCGACTTCTTTGGTCAAGGTGTATCAGTATGAGGGTATCAATCCTTCTACGGGATTGTATCAGTTTACGGATTATAACGGGGACGGAAAGATTACTTCACCTGATGACAATAAAGTGATCGAGCGATTGGGGGTACGTTTCTTTGGCGGATGGTCGAATAATTTAAGGTACGGGCAATGGTCGGCTTCTTTTTTATGGCAGTTTGTGAAACAGAGAAACTGGAACTACAACCGCCAGATGATTATTCCTGGATCACTCAACAATCAGCCTGTTGAGGTTCTGGATGTGTGGTCAGCAGATAATCCTACGGGAACTTATATGCCTTACAGTTCGGGGACTGTTGCTGCGAAAACTTCACTGCATACTTTTTTTCAGAATTCTACGGCGTCGATCGGTGATGCATCGTATATCCGCTTGAAAAATGTGCAGCTGAATTACAGCATTCCTGTTAATCGATTCGGCATTAAGGAAGCAATGATTTATGTGCAGGGTCAAAATTTATTGACGATTACAAAGTATTTCGGGCTTGATCCTGAGTTTATACTGACCGGATATTTACCGCCGCTGAAAACGTATGCGATAGGTTTTCAGATGACCTTTTAGCAATTCAACTTTTAAATGAAATTATTTATGGACTCAAAAATAAAATATATAATAACGGCGGCTTTAGTGGCAGCTCTGTTATCTACAACGATATCATGTGAGAAGTTTGTGGAAACTGACTTTCCGAATAATCAGATACCTTCTGAGCTTGTGTTTGAAGATGAGCAGACGGCTGAAGCTGCGTTGGCCGGATTGTATTCCGGTTTGTGGGAAACTTCGATGTATTCGGGTGGTATCAATGGGATGGGCGCTTTATTAGGTTCTTACACGGATGATCTTACTTGTGTGTATACCAGTGCTTCAAATGGTGTATTGGATTTGTATCTTAATCAGCAGCTTCCTACCAATACGGCAGTGACGGCTTTCTGGACGAGTGCTTACCAGCAGATCTATACTGCCAACAGTATTATTGAAGGGGTGGGGAATTCTAAATCTTTATCGGCTGCGGTGAAAGACAGGATAAGAGGTGAAGCTCTGTTGGTAAGATCAATGATCTATATGGATCTCTACCAGATTTTTGGTGAAATTCCGTATACCGATACAACCAATTATGTTGTTAACAGTACGCTCAAGAGAATGACCAAGGATGATCTTCTGCTAAAGATTGAAACCGACCTTTCAGCAGCGGTCAATCTTTTGTCGACGGCTTACAGGAATGCGGAGAGGATCTATCCGAATAAATATGCAGGATATACTGCATTGGCAAAAATGAAGATGCTTCTTGGAAAATGGAATGAGGCAGAAGTTCTTTGTTCTGTTCTTACGAATGCGCCTGCATTGACTTATCAGACGGATATTACCAAGGTATTCCAGAAAACAGGAGGCCATATTATCTGGCAGCTTAAACCGAAGAATAACAATGATGCAACCAAAGAAGCTTCACTGTATAATTTTACGTCAGCTCCGACTTCTTTTACAATGAACCCTAATTTGGTTAATTCTTTTGCTACTGGTGATTTGCGACGTGTGCATTATTTTACTGCGGTTCCGTTTGGTCAGCTGGTTAATTATAAACCTGCAAAATATAAAAACCTTGCGGTTAATAATGCTACTGAATATTCGGTTGTCTACAGGCTTGATGAAGTATATCTGATGCAGGCTGAAAATTTGCTTCAGCAGAATAAAGTGAGTGAGGCGATACCTTTTATCAACCGGTCAAGACAAAGGGCAGGATTGCCTGCTCTTGGTTCAACTATCAGTGCATCTGTGGCGATGACTGAGATGAAGGAAGAAAAAAGGAGGGAATTTTTTACCGAGCATGGGATCAGGTTCTTTGATCTTAAAAGATGGGGAATGCTTGACGGGTTGGTTTCTGTGAAATCAAACTGGAAGAGCTTTCATGCGCAATGGCCGCTTCCTCAGAAGGAACTGCTTGTTAATCCTAACCTGAACCCTCAAAACACAGGGTATTAAACTTTGCTTCATGAAAAGAATAGAAAGGTTGATCTGCGCTGTACTTTTAGTGTTGCTGATTAATTCGCTGCCACGGCTTCAAGCCCAGCATAATCTTGGCCATTTAACAAAATTGACTGAATCTGCTGAGGAGCTGCTTTCTGTGATGCCTTCTCCTGATGGCAGGTGGGCGGTATATTTTAATGGCTATGAAAGTCGACCGACCACATTAACTGTAGTTGAGACTAAAGCTCCGTTTAAGAAAATAGTAAGGGAAGGGGTAGTAAAACCTTATTTTATCAATGACTACACGATTGCCATACATCGGGGGAATGTGCTGGAAATCATTGATCTTAGATCAGGAGTATCTCGGGAAATTAAAGGGGTGGACAAAATAGAGTTTGTCAGTAAGGCTCGTTTGCTGTTGGTGCTCTATGATGCAAAGCAGGGAAACAGACTTGAGATTTATGATTCTCGATGTAAGCTCATTCAAAAGATGGAGTCGGTCATTCGATGGGTCAACGGAAAAAATCGCATTCTTGTGATGACTAAAGAAAAGGATCAACATCATCTGTATCAGCTAAATAATAATGGAAAAGGGCGGGTAGGATTGTGGTCCTCAGCGTATGAAATTTTTAATGCGGTTGAATCGGAGTCCGGACTGGATGGGTTGATTGTGTCTGCTAAAACTTCTTCCGGACTTGTCGTCTATTTTGTAAAGGAAGGGAATAGCACCGTTGAGTTGACGGATATCAGTTTAAGAGGGTTTACGTATGTCAAAGTCAATCCATCATCTGACTCAGGGGCAGTTTTTTTAACATTGCAGAAAGCGATACCGAAAAAACAGCGGGTGGTTGATATTTGGTACGGAAATGAACAGAATCTTGGCAAATATACTAGAGGCCAAAACCTTACAAACCATATTTTATGGTATCCCAAACAGAACAGAATCTATAAGTTTGGAGAGGATTTTACTGGTTTTACAGCCATAGGTACCAACAACTTATTTCTTAAAATGAAAATTGACAGGAATCAGGTGGATGTCAATGATGATCAGTTTAAGCCTAATAGTAAAGAAATATACCTTTGGAATTCTCTTACGAACAAAGATAGCATGCTTCCCTTGGATGACGGGCATATGAATATTGATCCACAAGGTCGGTCGCTTTTAATAAGAGCTTCTGATGGGTGGGTAAGGTTCGATACAGAGAAGTTAAGTGCTGTGAAGTTGGATTGGGCTAAAGAAGCTATTCCGTATTATGGGGCAGGAGAGAAAGTTATTTGGATCGCTAAAAATGAAGTATGGGAGCAGGATCTTTGGAGTCTTAAAAAAAGAAGCTTGGTCTCCTTACATGCAGATGAATTAGAGGTATTCAGGCCGCAAAAGATGTACACCGGAATTGGAGTTAACAGGTTATCTCAATATTTGGAGCAGAGCACAGATTTTGTTGTGATCGCAAAAAATACGAAAGAGCTAACCTCATCTTATGTCCATGTAAAGAATAAAAAGGCGGATGTTATTATTCCTGAAACGACGGATCGTATCCAATATTTCAGTAGGGTTGCTAAGGTGGAAAAGATGTTCTGGATTGAAGATAATTACAATAAGGCCTTTACATTTAGGAAAAAGGAAAGGTCATCGAAACCGATAACAGTCTACTCTTCAAATGAAACCGATAGCCAATCAGTTAACATCATCAAGAAAATGTTGTTTTACAATGGTGCGAATGGTGAGGAACTTGAAGGTAGTTTGTATTTACCTGCGAATTTTGATCATTCAAAAAAATATCCGGTTGTATTGTCAATTTATGAGCAGCAGCAAAGGTTTATGAATAAATTTTTGCTGCCTACATTTAAGAATGGCAGGGGCATCAATGCAAGACTTCTTTTAGAATCAGGATATCTGGTCATGTTTCCTGATATCACCTATGGAGATCAAGGCCCGGGCGTATCTGCGCTTATGTGTATCAACAATGCGCTGGATGAACTACAGAAACTGTTATATGTCGATATGGAGAAAGTAGGTTTAATGGGACAGTCTTTCGGTGGGTATGAGACAAATTTTATTGCAGGTCACAGCAATAGATTTTCAGCATTTATTTCAGGCAATTCAATTTCAGATATTATTCATACTTCGTATGCATTTAATTATAATTTTGATTCACCGGATTACTGGCGCTATGAAGAAGGACAGTTTAGAATGAAGGGGAGTTTTGTTAATAATAAGCAGAAATACATCAATAATAATCCTCTTTACGAAATTTCTAAGATTACAGCACCCATGCTTTTGTGGGCAGGTACTGCGGATCAAAATGTAGATCCTGAAGAAACAAGGTCTTTATTTAATGTCCTCCGTAAATATCAAAAGCCTGTTATTGCGCTTTGGTATAAGGATGAAGGCCACTCTTTGGGAAGGGCAACGTCTCAGAAAGATTTATCTTTAAGGGTTCTGGATTGGTTTGATTATCATCTCTTTGGGAGAAAGGATGTTTTATGGATCAATAAACAAATGAAGGGTGCTTTTTAGCATCCTTTTTTGTTGGTGTGTGGCAAATTTAAAATTCCTTGTTTAGGAGCAACATATTTTTTATTTACAGGCATATTTTGAAAATTGACGTGCGAGTAAATTCTCGAAATGAAGCAGATGCTGATTAGTGAAAAATAAAATATAATACTAAGTTTTATTAATTTTATTGCTATTCGTAAGACGAAAGTCCTGCTGGTTTATGAATGGATATGCAAATAAAATTTCCCGTATCAGTTAAGCTACGTTTTGGTAAATTTTGTTTTGATTATTAAATTCTTCTATTGTTTTGTAATGTAAGGCACCATGTCGTCTTTTTTTGTTGTACCAGATTTCAATATATTCAAAATATTTCCAGCTCCATTTTTTCTTTGGAGATAAGTTTATTCCCATAAATTAACTCCGTTTTTAATGACTTAAAAAAGCTTTCCGCTACAGCATTGTCCCAACAATTATCTTTGCGACTCATACTTCTAGTTACATTGTAAGACTCAATGGTTTTTACAAATGTATTGCTTGCATACTGAACGCCTCGGTCGCTATGAAAAATTAATCCTTTTACGACTTTTCTATTTTTGATCGCCATTTTCGAAGCTGCAAGACTTGTTTCTTCAGTACTCATTCCATTACTTAAACTCCATCCAACTATTTTACGGTCATACAAATCAATAACTGTGGTCAAGTATAAAAATCCTTCATTGGTTTGAATATAGGTGATGTCAGAAACCCAAACATCAGAGACCCAAATCCTAATAATGTAATTTATCAGTACGGAAGCAATACGGCAGGTAATAATGCCGGAAAGCTAATTACAAAAACTGATGGAACAGGAGATGCTGTTTATAAATATGGCAGAATGGGCGAAGTAATTTCGGAATTAAGAATTGTTAGGGGACATCATATTCCTGAAATGTATTTCAAGACCTATTTCAACTATGACAGTTGGAATCGTATTACAAAGATTAAGTATCCGGATGATGAAATTGTTTCATATCATTATAATTTTGGTGGTAATCTTAAATCTGTCAATAATAATTATGGGGAAACTTATATTGAAAATATAAATTATGATGATCTTGAGCAACTTGCCAATATTTACAATGGGAATGGAACTTTTGCTACATATACTTATGATCAAAACAACAGAAGATTAGATTCTTATAAATTATCTAATCAGGTATTGGGTAGCACAATGCTGTATAATTCATATCTATATGATGAGCATGCTAATATTACTACGATTAACAATCAGGCACTGGCATTACAGAATGGCATGGGTGGAGCATTTAAATTAGATTTAAGCTATGATACTCTCAACAGATTGATAGGAACCGTGACGAGTTCGGAAGTATTTTGGTATCCGGATAGAGTTCCAGATGGGACAGTTTATATTTTACCTTCCACAAGTCTTATTCCTTCAACCTATCAGCTTGAAATGAAATATAATAATGTAGGG
The DNA here is from genome assembly GCF_001507335.1 of Chryseobacterium sp. JAH. GTDB lineage: Bacteria > Bacteroidota > Bacteroidia > Flavobacteriales > Weeksellaceae > Chryseobacterium. The sequence goes on from NZ_LMAH01000010.1 coordinate 8,799, forward strand.
GGTATCACGCAAAAAATACAGCACCATGAAAGAGATCAGCAGGTTGTCCATGAAAATACGTATGATAATAAATATGAGTATGTACAGAATACCCATAAATTAGAAAAAGTCAGTGATGCTTTAACAGGTAACGGTGAAACTTTCGAGTACGATTTTAATGGTAATGCAGTAAATCACAATGACAATGCAGGAACTAAAAGAATGTATTGGGACGAACAGGAGCGCCTTAAAGCTTTTTACAATGATAATAGCGGAACCTATCAATATTATTCATACGATGATAAAGGAGAAAAGGTCATTAAATACGGACTGGAAGCTCCTTCGCAACTCTACCAAAATGGAGCGCCATTGAATCCCGACGAATTAAGACTTTTTGAATATAAAATATATCCGAATCCATATGTAACGGTTAGCTCAACCGGACAGTATACCAAGCATTATTTTGAAGGATCTAAGCGATTTGCCAGCAGACTGATGGATGGAGCTGTGAGATTTGAAGATCCTGCAGTATTGTATTCTAGCAGAACGACTGATGACAAACCATCCACAAAACCTGCTGATTCAAAGTCTGATTTTGAGAAATATCTTGAAAAGGCAGGTCTGAGTAATGGTGTTGCATTGGAATTGCGTGAAAGACCATGGAGTCCAGATTTATACTACTTACATGGAGACCATTTAGGAACAGCCTCATTTGTAACCAATTCTCAGGCAGAAGCAACTCAATTTTTCTTAAATTTACCTTTTGGAGAAACAATGATCGAGCAGATGGATGGCACCTATGATAATCCGTTTAAATTCAATGCAAAAAAATTGGACGATGATACGGGCTTGTATTACTACGGAGCAAGGTATTACAACCCAAGATTGAGTATTTGGTATGGTGTTGACCCGTTAGCTGAGCAAATGCCAAGTTGGTCGCCTTATTCTTATACGTTTGATAATCCTGTTCGTTATGTAGATCCTACTGGAATGATAGCAGAAGATTGTCCAAAATGTCCTAATCCTCAAAAAGCGGACGAATCTCGCTATGGTTCTGATGGAAAATATTATACTGCTACAGAAGTAAGCGAGGGCTCGTCAGAACTAGAATGGTTAAGAACAGAGAGTATTCAAGAAGTCAAAATAAAATCGTCGGAAAAGGCTCAAGCCAACTATAATTATAGACAAGCAAGTTATAGGTTACGAGATGCTGAAGCAAAGGCGTTTGGTATGTATGCTTTTGGAATTACAGTTGGTGGAAGTATAGGAAATGCAACTCAGTCACTTTCTCTAGCATTTAATTTTGGTACGGGACAGGCTAAAATATTTCACACTTCCGGAGCAAAAGCAGGACTGCCAAGCCTTGATGCGGGAGTTTCATTATTCCAAATGAATGCATTTGGTGAGAAAGATGGATCTAAATATACAAATGTTTTTGAAGGTGCTACAGAGTATTCTACAGAAGTTTCAGGTTCATATTTCATTGGAGGTTCTCACAGTTTTAGCACAGGTAAAAATGGCCTTATGCGATCGGCTTATGGAACTCAATCTACCAGTATTAATGTAGGAGTTGGTTATGATGCAGGAGTTTCAAAAACATATACAACTGATATAACGCAAAAAGTTAATAATGCTCCATCAGCAATGGGGAAATGGCTTCGTACAAATATTAAGTATTCACCTCAATTTGATTAAAAATGAAACCGAAAATAAGTTTAATTGTATGTTTAGTATTTGTGTTAATTTTCTTTATTTTCACAAATCGTATAGATAAGCAAAGTTTTGCAAAAAAATTAGCAGAGGAAGAGTGTATTATAGTTGTAGAAATTCCCCCTTTGTCATATACCTCTGTCACTTTTAGAACGAAAGGTTATGACCCTCTAACAAAGAAACCTTGTGAATGTAAACACTATAATAGGTGGTGGAGTTCCTATAAGAATGAGATAGTAGCAGGTGATACTATTGTGAAGAAGAAGGGCGAATTGGTTTTTAGTATTCATAAAAAAGATAGTATTATTAGCCATAGGTATAAGCTATGACAATAAAAAAAAATAAAGCGGAAAATTTTCCGCTTTATTTTTTTGATACGATATCAAAATCTACTCTGTATGAAATTATCTTAATAGTATCATTTTCTTTCTGCATTCTAAAATATTCTTTTGTCTGTGTAGAATCTCTTGTAACAAGATATGAAAGTTCGTATTTGGATATCGGATCTGATCCTTTAATTATTTGGGTCCAGCTATTGATAAGTTCAAAATCTTTAGTTTTCCCAAAATCATTATCTGTCTTATTTAAAATTTCTTTAAATTTCTTTTTATTTACGTCCTTGAAAAACTCTATTATAGTCACAGCTTATAGTTAGATAAGGAAAAATTAGGAAGAATAAATACTTTTTCATAGAGGATGAATTTTTTGAAAGCTAATATAACGAAAAGATTTAAATGAGAGTAAAATTCTTTTAAACCTACATGCTTAGCGATGAAAAATATCCAAAAAATATTGCTTAAGTTTTTTAGGTAGTTTTTAATTTATTCAGCTTTATTTTGCTAACATTAAAAAAAGATTTTCTAGCAGTCTGATAGATGGCACAATGGGATATGAAGATCCTTAAATCTTGTAGGACTGGGGATGAAAAATATTCTGCAAGCCTGCAGATGCAGAAACTGACTTCTAAAACTAATTAAAAAAACAACTGACATAGAAAAATAATTTGCCAGAGATCATGCGATTTTTACTAGTATTATTACGTACACAGAGATCATTTAGGAGCACCAAACTACTTAACCAAAGAAATTACAGAACTTACTCAATTTTACCTAAATTTACCATTCGGTGAGACCATGGCAGAGCAGATGACCGGAGTTTATGACAATCCTTATAAATTCAATGCCAAGGAACTCGATAGTGATACAGGATTATACTATTACGGAGCCAGATATTATAACCCTAGGTTAAGTGTATGGTATGGCGTTGATCCATTAGCTGGGAAGTATCCGAATTTATCCCCATATGTTTACACAGCAAATAATCCGATCAAATATATTGATCCAGATGGCAGAAGAATTATAATCTGGACGAAACGTGGAGATGGTTCATATACGAAAATTGAATATTCTTATAAAAAGAACAGGAATTATAAAGAATTATCTTATGGATATGAAAGAAATGCAATGAAACTTTTAGACCAAATGTATGAGGCAGGTGTCAATACAGATTTTATAGATAAAGCTTCATCGAGTAAAAAAGATTTCAACATTATTAAGCCTACCATGGAAGGAAGAAATAGATATCGTAATATGATTGGTCTTTATGAAGGAAAAAAGAATCCTTCTGAAATGCAACATGTTGACCCAGAAAATAGTATTGGAACTATGTTTTGGGATGATGAAGCCGCTATTGATATTAAAGATGTCGGAGGAGGAAAAAAAGGAAGCTTATCTCCTGCAGGTGCAGGACTTCATGAAATTAATCATGGGGAAGAGGCATTTTTTAATCCTGTTGCTCATCAGACTAACACGGAAGTTGATAAAGAAACAGGTGAGCCTGTTGTTAAACCTCCTAAAGGTTTTCCCAATCAGGAAGAGTATCGAAATACAACAGAAACAAACGTGGAAGCAAAAAAAATGAAATTACCTGATGCTGAAAGAACAATTTATGGAGAAGGTACTTCTAGAAAAGTAAATGGTATTATAAAAAATTAATAATTATGAAAAATCTTGGTAATATGCTTTTATTAATGATATCAATATCTTGCAGTTCGACTTTACAAAAAGTAATTTCTGATGATGACATTATTGTATATAAAAATTTAGATAACACATTATTAATTGTGTCTCCCGAAATTTTTTTCGATAATGATGATATTTTGTCCGATATTTCTATTAAACAGATGAATAAATCTTATTACAAAGCGATGATTGATACATTAAACAAATATGGAGTTAAGCAAGATGCATACAAAATTCCTCGCCCTTCTTATGCATTTGTCGCAAAAAATACTGATACTATCTATGCAACAAACAACATGGATGAATGGTGGGTTATAAGAAATAATAAAAAAGAATTTATAACAGATAAAAACCAAAAGACGTTAGTGTTTTTACTGACGTATTCCAAGTTTTTTTGTTGTTCTAATGCATTAAAGTAATTAATAATTCCTTAAAAATCAACCCTATCATTAGAAATTATAATTGGATAAAAGACTCGAATAACAAATTTATTTTTGCAGATACAATGATAGATCAGAAGGGTAAATCGGGTAGTCCTTGTAAGATTAATGCCAGGGAATTTGATGATAATATTGGTTTGCAATATTAATGAGTAAGATACTATAATTCGAGATTTTATCTAGTAGTGGATGGATCCCTTGGCAGTTATAAAATCTATTATCAAAAGTGGATTTTATGTAAAGTTTTAGTAAACTGCGGTGTTTACCTCTGGGGAAATTAGAATCCTTCATTTATTATTATTTAAGGAAAAGTTGAGTCAGAATTGTTGAAAGTAAGCGAAGAACAGGCTTTTTAGTGCTATCGCAAATTAAGAGTTAGTCTTATTTTCTACAAACATCAAGATAATTTAGCATACATCTTTATAAATAATATTTGCGTTAATTTTTGAATGAGCGCAAATATTTTATTAGAAATTAATTTGGGGTAAAGTAAGTAATCATTAATAAAAGAAGGATGCATTTTGCATCCTTCAATTTTATAAATCGACTTAATTTATTGAATTTCAAACAGCTGATTCACACATGAAGTTCCACTGTTAATCTGGAAAAGTTCATGGTTTACCGAACCGTCATTCCAGGTACATACTGGTCCGACATCTGTAGTACAGCGCTTCTCTGTAAGGATACATTTTTCAGCAGGTGCCAAATCGTCGTAACGATATCCTTGCATTTCTGTTGTGCTTGATTTAAAAGCTGTTGTTGCATACGCACTTCCGGCACCCAATAAAAGGACTGCAACAGGCAATGCGATTTTTCTCATTTTTTTCATGATGTTGAAATTTGATATTTTTGCCTACTCTTTTTTAAGGTTTTCGGCGTTTCCCTTGATGAAATGTTGAGACAAGTTCTGCGCAAAACGGTATCTCACAATTTCATTTCCTACCAATACGATAAGGTATTGGTCAGCTATCTGAAACTGAATTTTTTTAATTTCTTTGGGTTTTGGAAGATAGAAGCTTCCGATGTATTTCTGCTCAAAAGTAGAGTACACATCAATAACTGCTGAAGTATTCCACATTTCCCTGTTTTCATCCCGCCCGATCAAATTTGATTCATTAAATAATAGACCGTACTTCACTGCTGATTTTTTATTAACTACTAATGGCGGATGGTTCATTTTTCTCCTGCCATCAGACAGTTCTGAAATGTTGATCTGTGGATGGCTGATGGTATCTATGGTCTTATGCGTTGCTTTAAGATTCATATCCCTGTCCATTACAATAATCTGATTTTTATAGTAATGAACATAGACCAATTGCTGATTATCGCAATCATAATGGAGTTGACCATCTGTTTCAAATACCGGATCTTTATGCTTTCGAAGGAGGTCGGGTTTGATTGATAAAGCTTGATCTGCTTTAGGAAATAATAGTCCCAAGGACTGCATCTTCATTGGCTCAAAAAATGTACTTAACGCAAATGAATGTTGGTCGATGTTAATTAATTGACTAAAATATGCCTGGCCGTAACTCAATGTCTGAACTTCTTTTTCACCCACATTTCCTTTATAAATTATAGGAACAGATCCATCATATAGATAATAATAAGATCCATTGACATGGAATTGTGCTCTCTTGAACTTGTACTCATGAGAATCGGGAACTACCTTTAATTCTTTTATATCATTGAGGTTAATATCTAGCGATGTCAATGTAAATGGGGTCGTGTAGTTTCCAAGATAAATTGAATCTTTGGAAGATCCTGCAAAATAATAGGAATTAAACCCGAGGTTGAATCGATCTTCTTCTTTGATCGGATGCTGAAAAAACCTTCTCGTAAAGTTATTTTCCTTCTTGATGATAAACTCCGATCTTTGATAGAGCCCAATGATTACAGCACTATTGATAATAGCTAATATAATCATCCAGACAATTGACTTGAACATATTTTTATTATCACCAGTTCTCTGAAATACTATGGCAATAAAAGCAATTGCAACTGTTACCAAATTAAAGATCAAATGTGTTGTCCAATCCATCTTTTCCAAAATACCACCACATGAACACGGAACAAATTCGCTGTAGTTCAGAATTAAGTATATATACACACTAAATGAAACCATTAGAACAAAAGAGCTGTATAGTCCGAGCCGCCTTGTTTTCTCAAATATTAAAAGAAAACTTACCAAAAGCTCTACTGCAAGGATTCCGTAAGAAACCATATTTGCATATGCACTTAACAAGGGCGACTGGGCAATCTGAATCTGAAAATTTTCAAAATCCATTATTTTACTTACTGTTGCGTAACAAAACAATAGGATGAAAAAATAACTGACGATTTCTACAAATCTTGTTTTAATGGTTTCCATAGTTTATTTAGCCTTTATTGATTAATATCCACTGTACCTTTTTACCGCAGTATTCAGGCATTATTTCACCTTTTGATAAAAAAATAGTTGTGGTGACATGACCCTTTAATTCCCATTCACCACTGATACTGCATTTTTTTCCTGACGATAAAATGATTTCCTTATGCTCCATGATCAACAGTCATAAAATTTTTCAATTTTTTAGTTAAACTATTAATTGTTACTAATGGTATCTTTGCGTATCCTCCAGTGTTGTTTGTCCCTTCTTGGTTCGTCATCATCACCAGTGTCAGGATCAGCTACATCTGAATCTTTTGCAGTTGACCAATTTGCATCTTTTACTTCTACTTTTTCTGTTTTCAAACTGACAGGTTTTGTGTTTTCTTGAAACGTTTCCGAGTTTAAATCAGAATCTGATCTTTCGCACGACTGCATGAGTAATGCAGTAATTAAACTAAATATTGAGATATACTTTGTCATAATGTTTTAATGATTTTTAAAAAGTTATCCCGGCCGAGTTGTTTAGATATCTGGTTCGAAATTAGAATGATTAAACCCGTGGTAAAAGGGTTTGGTGGGATGATGGATCATTCGAAAAGGTTTAATGGATACATTATTCCACTCAAAAACTCAATTATTATTTTGTGATTCAGAGCGTTATAGCAGAATGGTGTTTTAAGGCACTGACTCTCGGATTACTTGTAAGAATTTGGTTAAATTTGGACTAATCATTATCACATGCGAAATCATAATCGACTATTAATGCTTATTCTGGCATTGGCTGTGAACTTATTTTTTAGTCAGGGACACCAGAGTTCATACAAAAAATTGTCAGCTCTTTTCAACTCTTATCCTGAAAATGATGAAAGGGCAATGGTATATGTGAATATGTATATAGATAAAGCTAAAAATAAACATGATCTCAAGAAATTAATAGCTGGTTACGAGGAAGCTATTTACTATTCAAATACGGCAGAACGTAAATTACTATATGGCGATAGCGCAATCGTTACCGCACTTGAGTATAATGACAATGATCAGATTTCTCGTGCTTATTTAGGGAAAGGAATTATATATTACTACAATATCAGAAATCATAAAAAAGCACTTGAAGAATATATAAAAGCTTTCAATTATTCAAAAATTTCTAATGATGATTATCTGAAAAATAAGGTGATTTATCACCTTGGTATGGTAAAAGAATATTTAGGGTATTATGACGAAGCGTCAGAACATTTTATGGAAACAGCCAATTTCTTTGAGAAAAATATGGTTTTGAAGAATCTTCATATCAATACTAAACTCAACCATGAATCTGGTTACTTAAATAGTATCTATCGCTTGAGCAAATGCTATCGTAATATGAGATTGTATGCGAAAGAAGATTCGCTGATTGACATCGGACTTAAAAAGTTAGACACATCGGATCAACATTCTTTAGAATATGCATACTTTCAGAAAGGCAAAGGTATCCAGTTGATCAGGAAGGGACAGCCAGCTGAAGCCTTAAAACATTTGAGATTGGCAGAGGATATTTTGAATCATATGCAAGATTTTGCTTCATTGGCTACGGTGAATTTTTATTTGGGAAAATTGTATTGGAAAGCGGGAAGGAGAACGGAAGCTGTACTGTACCTAAGCAAAGTAGATTCCATTGTAAATAAATTTAAGTACATCACGCCCGAAATAAGGGCAAGCTACGAGTATCTGATCAATGATGCAAAGGATTCTCGCAATGCCAAAATGCAACTTTACTACACCAACCAGCTTTTAAAAGCAGACTCCATTATTATCAATGATTTTCCTAAACTTTCTTCAAAAATAAAAAATCAGTATGATACCGAAAGACTGACTTCTGAAAAGAATAAACTGATGAAAGAAAATCACATTGGTACCATACTATATTTATATTCGATAGCAATTGGTTTTGGCTTTATAGGTTACATAGTCTATCAATCTATTAAAAAAGAAAAAGAACTTACAAACCGATATGATCAGTTGAAGGACAAGGTCCAAAATTATAAGGAAGAATTGGAAAAGTTAAATATTCCCCATGTTGAAGATAATGCATACAGAGGAAATCATGATGATAGGTCACTCTCTGAAAAACAAGGAGAGAAGGGAGTTGTTAAGGATGTATTTAGTGTGGAGCTGATTGAAGAAGTAAAAAGAAATCTGATTATTTTTCAGGAGAAGAAACAGTTTTTAAAAAAGAACCTTAAGCTTCCGGAAGCGGCTTCGCTTACAGGTACTAATCGAACAACACTTTCATACGTTATCAATGTGCATCTTGATACTACATTTACGGAATATCTTAAAATTTTAAGGATAAATTATATCACCAACCTGATGTTAGAAGATAAAAAGTACCTGAATTACAAGATTGACAGTCTAGCAGAAATGTGCGGAATGCTGAACAGACAAGTATTTACCAGACATTTCCGCGAAATTAATGGAATGAGTCCGAAAGATTTTATGCGCAAGCGTAATGAGGAACTCAATCAACAATAACAATTTATTTTTATCCGATTTTTACGTTACTAAAATTTTAACGTATGACCGGTACAAATTTCAAAAAGAAAGTTGATCAACTGTGGAAAAACCTCAGTGAGAATCTCGATGAAGTACATCGTAATAAAGCAGATGTTTTACAATATGCAGAAGAAATTCTGATGGATACAGACAAAGCAATCAGAAAGCTGAAAGAATATGTTTCTCAGTACCAGTTTGAAGATTGGAGTGAAGAAATTTATTTTTTTAAGGTAACAAAGCCAAAGTTTGTTTCGATCTATATTTATTACTCGAAACTTTTATCCATTGAAAGTTCGAAACCATATGCAGATCCTTCTGTACTCAAAAATTATTATGAAACAGAAAGGGCTAATTTATTATACTTCTATCAGGAACATAAAGAGTTCATCAGCTACTACAGACGTAGGGCAACCTATCTGGATAAAAAGTATTTTGTCAAGTTTAAATTTGATTTTAAACTTAGGCTAAGCCCCGAGTTTTACAGCTATGACGAGCATTTTACAACATCGCACGATCACACGGTTTCTCAGATTCTGGCAAATGACCGTCTGGATTTGTACCTGACAACAAAAATAAATGCTGAATTTGTTACCGATCATATTGTGTTCCAGAGCAGCCCCCTTGAATGGACTGCCCCAAAAGTTGCATTGACTGAACTGTTGTATGCGCTTTATCAAACCAAATGCTTCAACGCAGGAAAAGCTGAACCTTCAGAAGTATTTCGATGGGCAGAGACCGCGTTGAATATCAATCTGGGCAACTACCATAAAACCTTGAGTGAAATTAAGCTCAGAAAAGCTGACCGTACCAAGTTTCTTAATTTGATCAAGCATAATATGGAGCTGTATCTTGATAATTCGGACGAATAATAAGTTATTGTACGCTTAAATGAGCATGAAACATTTATTTTGGATGATTTATCTGCAGCTCAATGAAATATCTTATCTATTTATATTTTTTTGGCATTTTTTAGCAGTATTTGATAACACAGCGGTATGGGTTGGTATTTTCCTTTTGCTACCTAAAGTCCTTCTGACAGGATGTTGCTGTAAGATTATCTTTTAACCTCATTCTTTTTTTTATAAATCTTTCGGTAGTTACGAAATACTACCGAAAGGTTTTTCTGTGTTTTTATCAGTTTTGTATCAGAAAATAAAAACAATTCACATTCTTAAATAATTTACAAATGGAAAAATTTAATCGCAAAATTCCTATATGGCAATTAACTGTCGAGGAATTTATAGAAATTTTAAAAAATTATACCGCTGAAAAAAAATATGAATACGGATTGAAAGGGTTGGCAAAGATTCTTGGATGCTCGGTTTCCAAAGCTTCAGAGATAAAATCTTCTGGAATTTTGGACAGTGCAATTATTCAAAACAAAAACATTATCATCATTGATAGAGAAAAAGCATTGCAGCTTTTTGGTAAGAAATAGATATGTATTATCTTGAATTAATTAAACGGTTTTGGGATTTCAACTATGAGAATAATGTTGGATCTACAGCCACTGCATTCTATTTATATCTTTTAAAAGAGGGATTTGCTAGTGAACGATATGACTTTAAACTATCTGATGTCAAGATAAGTCGAGAACTGCGACTGACCAGAAAAACGGTCAAATCAACTAAAGAAAAGCTGGAGGTTTTAGGATTGATAGCATTTCAAACAAGAAACGGGCTTCCGTGCCACTATCGTATACTTTTAAATTATCCTTTAAGACCTAATAGTGAAGTGGAAGTAAAGCCATTGGAAATTGAAGATTTTGCTGATAGGCAGACATTGAGATTAGAAGCTAACCTCGTTGCTTTTGAACAGAATGTTGACATTCCCACTATTCCGGAGGATTCGCAGGTAGGTGAAAATTTGGACTTCCCGAACTCACAACGACGCATCAAGAATTTAGATATCCCAAACTTTGATGAATTTTTGCAATACGCTCAAACATTGGAATTTTATGAGAGTACATTGGAAAAAATCTTAAAGGAAAAATATGAAAATTGGTTAAATGAGGGATGGATTAATCATTCAAAAAGACCCATCACCAATTGGAAGTCTTCTTTAAAAAGTGTTTTGCCGTTTTTAAAAGATAAAAATGTATTACCTGATAATCCTTCCATAGAGTCTGTTCCCACAATAAGACGACCGAAGTCATCTTAGTATTCTTCAATTTATTCCTTCGATTTTAATTTCTAACCTAAAATTAGATCAAACTTTTCATTATGGCTGATACAGAAATGAATTTTAAAATGATTCGTAAAATTTTTGAAGAAAAAGGCGATAGAAGCCCTGAGCGAATTAGATTGGGAAACGCTTTTGTTGATGATTTTATTTTTGAGGATCAGGCGGCAGCAGATATTCCCATCAATGCCCTGCGTGTGATATTTAATATTGTTTCTATGATTAGCGCTGAACAATTTCGGCCGGAGGATCGGCCTCATCAACTCTCTTTATTCGATGAGGAATTTGAGACAGACCATAATATTTTTGCCTCTTTGAAGATAAGAAACAGCAAAATCTCACCCAGCGGTTCAACACAGCAAGTCATTGATGCCTACGAGTTTTTAACTAAGTTTAAAATGGCTTGGTATAAGTCGGTTAACGCAAAGGGGAAGGAGATTAAGACATTCGGAGGATTAATTTCTACTCCTTCTTATGATCAGAGAGGGTATACTCGATTTTTGATAAGCAGTTACTGGCTTAAAAAATTAATGGTCATTCCTGAATATAACTATGTCCTCTATAATCTGGTATATAATATCAGCAATAATAAGCATATCATTTTTGCGATATGGCTTTCAAAATTACCAATTGCAGGAACAAGTGTTAAACTTTCTAATTTGAACAAAAAATTTGGAGTCAACTATAAAACAGCAAATGATTTCTGCTTTAAATTCTTAAAACCCGCAAGAATCAATTTAAACAAATTCAATAATCTCTCTTTCAATTATAAGTATTCCAAGGATCTTATTTCCATTTTACCTTATCATGTAAAAGAGGTAAAGACATTTAATTTAGTTGTAGATGTTTCCGAACAGTCTAAACTGACACGAAGATTAAGATACTTCAGAAAAAGATATGTGCTTGAGCAAAATGAAATGGAACTTTTTACTTATCATTATAAAAACATACCCCAGACGAGAATATTGATTGAACGAGCTTTTTCAGAATTTAAAAAAATGAATAGATTACAAAAAGTCAGGTCGACGGAATTTAAAGGACTAAGCTTTTTACAGAAGATTCAGGAGTATATCATTGTACTATATAGGGATACGAAAGTAGGCAAATTATTACCGAATGGTTATCCAACCATTATCTAAATTCGGATTTGCACTCATCTGAATTTCGGAATTACGCTCATGTGTTTTTCGGAATTGCACTCACTCAAGTTAAACGGATGTTAAAAGAATTGATTTTCATATTCAGCTTTCGGAATTACACTCATTGGCGAAAGTCTGCAGATGTAATTATGAATAAGTTATCAATTTTCAAAGGATGTTCTCGGAATTGCTCTCATGCACTGCAAATGCATTCTCGGAATTGAACTGATCTCTTTTTCGAAATTGCACTGATGTCTTTTTCGGAATTCAACACATTTAAAAAATAAGTTCGATAAGCTAATACCAGTTGATTGCAGTCATCATTAAAAGTACAGTAAAAGATTACAAAGTTTATTTTTTTATTAAAAAGAATAACTCTTGAGAAATTGCTTTAAAAAAAAAAAAAGAATGAATTGTCAGGACATTAAGAATAGAGTAGGAATCAGAGTGGTGTTAGAGTCATTCAATAGAGTTCCTGCAAAGGAAAATCAAAGAACCGGTTTTTATTTCGCTCTGGATAGAAAGGAGAACGTTCCCAGCCTATTTGTTGATTTTATAAAAAATACTGCTTTTGATTTCGGAACAGGAAAATGCTATGACATTATTTCTATTGTTCAAATGATCAACAGATGCTCTGTATCCGAAGCATTAAAATATCTGGCCCGATTTGATCTCTCTCTCTTAAATTCTGAAGAGAAGGCTGGTAGTATAGTACAAAAACACTATGAGATTATAAAAACGATTGACATCAAGCATTCTGCATTAATTCAGTATTTGCAATTACGGAAGGTGTACAAACAACAGGATCTTGTAACGGAGATACACTATAAGATGAACAATAAGAAATACTTTGGAATTGGTTTTAAAAACAATTCAGGAGGGTTTGAAATCCGAAGTAAGTATTCTAAACTGTGTCTGGGAAAGAAAGATGTAACATTGATCAAAAATGATCTGAATTCTGATAAGGAAATCATTGTGTTCGAAGGTTTTTTTGATTATCTCACTTACAGAGCGATCAATATTTTAAACAAAGAAACTGTAGATTACCTCATTCTAAATTCTACAGCGATGTTTTTCAAAGTTGAAAATGAATTGTTTGGATATAATAAAATTTTTCTTTTCCTCGATAATGATGAAAATGGTAAGACAATCAAAAAAATGGTTCAGAAAAAATATGAAAATGTTGAAGATTGCTCCATGTTATACGCCGATTATAAAGATCTGAATGAGTGGTACTGTGCACTAGATATCTAATATGTAAATTACTTAGATATTCCACTTTACTGCAAATTGATTAGGTTATTTAAAAATAACTATAAACGAAACGGTTATTATTGATTACAAGAACAAGGTTTTTGGTGTATTATAGGGTGTAAATTGCGAGGTTTAAGTATCAATGATTTGGATATGCAACGTGATTAAAATCAAAACTACGAAGGAAGCAATTGACTAACCTGTAAAATTTTGATTGAGGCTCTTGATCATTAGGGTATTGGATCTGATCATGAATTATTGAATACGATTAGAAAATCTTCCGTATCAAGGGGGCTGGTTTAGGAACTGGCGGTGCGGGTAAAGGGGCTATGGGTCATCGTATGAAAATCATATAAAAACGATTTATCTTCAGGAAATCAGTCTATATTTTTCATTCATCACTTGTTATGCATTTACGCTTCTAACGTTTTAGATTTTTTGAATATTTACTGCCAGATAAAAATTCAAAACAATCACGTGATCAATAATCTTGTGAAAAAACAAAAAAATGAATTTATCGTAAAAAATAATTTTGTAAATTTGTATCATCAGATGATAAGATGAATAAGATAATAAAAGTGAGTTTAGCGGAAAAAGTTTCCCAACGTTTGCAATCTCAAATTGAGTCTAGTGATTTCAAAGTCGGTGATAAGCTGCCAACGGAGCCTGTACTTATGGAGCAGTTTGGAGTTGGAAGATCTAGCATCAGAGAAGCTGTAAAAATATTGGAAAATAAAGGATTGGTCAATGTGCAACAAGGCGTGGGTACGTTCGTGGCGTCTAAGGTAGCTTCAAAAGATTCTTTGACAAAGCAATTGCAAACTGCCAGCGTTAAAGATGTTAATGAGGTTAGGGATCTTTTGGAGATAAAGATCGTCGAGAAAGCTGCGCTTAACAGAACCGCTGATGATATCAGAGAGCTGAAGCAGATCTTAAAAAAAAGGAATTTAGCAGCTGACCGTAATGATCTAATAAAATGGATAGAAGAAGATATCGCTTTTCATATTAAAATATCAGAAGCGTCTAAGAATACGATTTTAAGTAATCTGTACAAGACGTTTGCTGAGCAGGAACTTAAAAATTCCATTGAAGAAAGATATTCAAAGAATATTTCAATGCACCGTATGACTGCAATTCATGAAGATCTGTTTAATGCAATTGTTGACAACTCTCCAGAAAACGCTGTTAAAGCAATTTTAGAGATGCGCAAACTTGATTAAAGGCAAAAAGCATACACCATTTCTGGTGTTTTTTTTAATAGTAATTCATCAGATGATATGATGATAGAATCAATATGAAAACAACATTTCTATTTCCAGGACAAGGATCTCAGTATGCAGGAATGCTTCAAGAGTTCAATTCTGCCGATCCAATTGTTGCTGAAGTTTACTCAGCAGTCCAGAATCATACTGGTCTAAATCCGCAAGGAGTGGATAGTGATGATCAATTAAAATCCACGATAAATGTTCAGCTATGCCTTTTGATCTCAGGTGTCATCTCAGCAAAATTACTGCTTCGATCTAATATTAATCCTGACTTTCTTGCAGGGCATTCTGTAGGGGTTTTCTCTGCTGCTGTTATCAGCAATGTAATCTCGTTTGAGGATGCACTTGATCTTGTGTCAATTCGTGCTAAGATGATGGAGGAGGCATATCCTTTCGGATATGGTATGGCCGCTATCGTGGGTTTCAGCGAGAAGCATTTAAAAGAGCTGTTAACTTTGAATGATTTAGATAAAAAACTTTTCATAGCTAATAATAACGCAGCTGATCAGCAGGTGATCGCTGGTTCTTTGGATGCTATTAATTTCTTTATCCCCATATTACAGAGAGGTGGCGCCAGGAAAGTTCAATTACTTAATGTTTCCGTTCCATCTCATTGCGAACTATTGAACTATGTTTCCTTTGCTTTAAAGAATAGATTTGAAACTATTAAGATTGACCAACCAAAATATCCATGCATTTCAAACCATACAGGAAGACTTCTTAGGACAGAATATGCAATCAGAGAAGATTTATTTAAAAGTATTTCAGAAACTGTAAGATGGTACGAAGGTACGACCTTATTATATGAATTAGGTTCCAGATTTTTTATTGAGATGTCTCCTTCCGGTGTGTTGACAAAAATTGCTCGAACAACATTTCCGAATGCCTATGTATATGCATTTGAAAATCAAAATATAGAAACATTAAGGTGGCTGTATGACAGCTACTAAGCAGAATAATATTTAAATCATAACAATATGTCTAGAAATTCTTGGACTACAAAACGGGATGAAAAAACCCGACGAATAAAGAGCATCTCACATTTAACAAAAAATGTGGTACTTAAAAAAGAAAATATCGTGGAAGCGCTGGAAATTTTGATCCAGCCTTGTGATCTGGTTGTGCTTGAAGGAGATAACCAGAAGCAAGCTTCATTTTTATCAGAATCCTTAGTAAAGGTAAGTTCTTCACGAGTAAACAATTTACATATGATCATGTCAAGTATTTCGCGACCTGAGCATTTGGATATTTTTGAAAAAGGTATCGCAAAAAAAATCGACTTCTCTTTTTCAGGCCCACAAAGTCTTCGAATCTCACAGATGATTGAGGATGGCACTGTGGAGATAGGAGAGATTCATACGTATCTTGAACTTTACGGGAGGCTTTTTGTTGATCTTATTCCAAATGTAGCATTGGTTGCGGCTGATAAGGCCGATCCATTTGGCAATCTGTATACAGGACCAAATACTGAAGAGACTCCCACTATTATAGAAGCTACAGCTTTTAAAGATGGAATAGTGATCGTGCAGGTCAATGAAATCGTTGATGAACTTCCAAGAGTAGATATTCCCGCTTCATGGGTAGATTTCATTGTAGAAGCAGACAAGCCATACCAATTGGAAGCGCTATTTACACGGGATCCTAAACTGATTACTGAACTTCATATTCTTATAGGGATGATGACCATCCGAGGGGTTTATGAAAAGCATCAGGTAAAATCTCTCAATCACGGTATTGGCTTCAATACCGCAGCAATTGAACTTTTATTGCCAACTTACGCAGAGAAACTTGGATTAAGAGGTAAAATTGCAACCAACTGGGTTTTAAATCCCCACCCAACCTTGATTCCCGCAATCGAGAGCGGATGGATTGATACTGTACATTGCTTTGGGGGCGAGGTAGGAATGGAAGAATATTGTGCAGCAAGACCAGATGTATTTTTTACTGGTAAAGACGGTAGCTTGAGATCAAACAGGGCTTTTGCACAGGTTGCCGGACAGTATGCTATAGATATGTTCGTTGGATCCACTCTTCAGATGGACATAAATGCCAACTCTTCGACTGTCGTTTCGGGAAGACTTGCCGGCTTTGGTGGGGCTCCCAATATGGGCCATGATCCAAGGGGAAGAAGACATTCCTCAAAAGCATGGATGGATATGGTCACATCAGATGATCCATTGGCTAAAGGTAGAAAACTTGTTGTTCAAACGGTTGAGACCTTTCAAAATGGTAATACTCCTGTATTCGTAGAATCACTTGATGCCATTGAAGTTGCAAAACAAGCAGGTCTTGCCACTGCACCAGTAATGATATATGGTGACGATGTTACGCACGTCGTTACAGAGGAGGGAGTTGCCTACATTTACAAGGCTGAAGGTGAAATTGAGCGTAAACAGGCACTAAGTGCAATAGCAGGCGTAACTTCAGTAGGAACAAAAGCAGATGCTAAAGTCATTAAATCTTTAAGAGAAAGGGGAATTGTCGCATATCCTGAGGACCTGGGAATAGGTCGTACGGAAGCCAATAGATCTTTGCTGGCAGCTAAAAATGTTAAGGAGCTGGTAGAATGGTCAGGAGGTTTGTATAATCCACCTGCAAAATTTAAAAACTGGTAATGTTAACAGTCAAAAAATAGCAAATTATGTTACTTGAAAAAAATTGTATTAAGGAACAGGTAGATTCCGCTATTCTTGCTGATCTTGCTGTGCAGGCCTTACTAGAAGAAGTACGGCTAACGCCTAAGCCAGGTCTTGTGGATGGTGAGAACAATGGATCCCATAATGATCTCACTCTTCAATTAATGGAAAGGTCAGCGTATACATTACGATCTGTTTTCTTGGAAATGGCGGAATCGGTAAAAGGAAAAAATCCATCCCAGGAGGTGAGAGAGGTTCTTGCAGCAATCGGGCGGAGAGGAGAATATCAAATGCTTCATTCAACTGGAGGTATCAATACTCATAAGGGAGCAATCTGGACCTTGGGACTGCTCACCGCCGCCGTATCGATTCTACTGTCAGCACCATCCAATGTACAATTAAGGTATGAGAATATTCTCGATACAGCTGGTACTATCGCAGAATTTCACGATCGTTACATGCCTCCTGTTTTGACAAATGGTGGAAAAGTACAAAAGAGATATGCCGTTAGAGGTGCCCGAGAAGAAGCAATAATGGGTTTTCCATCCTTAATGAACATTGCTATGCCTTTTATGAAAAAATTTGAATGGCAACCTAGGAGTAGTCAGCGGTTAAATGTTTTACTAGCTTTAATGGCGACAGTCGACGACACCTGTATTCTTAATAGAAGTAATATGGAAACATTGCATTCTGTGAAACAAAAGTGTACGGAAATACTCGATCATGGAGGAATGGGAAAGGATACCAATGCTGAGCGATATAGAGATTTAGATCAATATGTTACACGCAATTGGATATCTCCAGGTGGAAGCGCCGATCTTCTGGCAGCAGCGATCTTTCTGGAAAAAATCATAGTTAATTATAAATAAAATAAATATGGAGTCATTTTCATTCAAATATCCAGCATCTAAATCTGTCTTACAGAGAGCACATACAGGAGTTGTAGGCTCAGGTGATCTGGAAATCTTACTAGAACCGACGACATCTGCGGAATCTGAATTTGTTGTCAGAACAGCATCAGACGGCTTTAAGGAAATATGGGAAAAAGTGTTTAAAAGATTTGTAGCCCTTAATGATGTGCAGGCAAAAATAACCCTAAACGACTTTGGAGCGACACCTGGCGTTGTAAGTCTTCGCCTTGCTCAGGTTCTTGAATTAGCAAATAAAAAAAATTAAAATATGTTAAAAAATAGTTTCATAGAGTTGAACGGACGTCAACGTGCCATTGCTCTTTTGGATATTGGTAGTTTCAGGGAGGTGTTAGGGCCTTTTGACAGAATAGAATCGCCACATTTAGCGGCTCAAGGTATTGTGCCGCAAAGTGATGATGGTGTTATCATCGGAAAAGGTGCTTTTAAGCACCAGCCTGCTGTCATTATTTCGATTGAAGGTGCTTTCCAGGGCGGAGGTATTGGAGAAGTTGGCGGAAGTAAGATCGCCGGAGCACTTGAGCATGTTTTAAAAGAAAATAAGATTGGTAAAAAAATAATACCTGTTATTATTTTTGATACTGGAGGGGTTCGTCTTCAGGAAGCTAACTATGGACTTCTGATGATCTCTGAAATCCAGTCAGCCATTGTCGCACTGAGGGAATACGGTCCGGTCATCGGACTTATTCCAGGAAATGTGGGGAGTTTTGGGGGAATGTCGATTACAGCTGCATTATGTTCAGAATTAATTATGACAGAAACAGCTCGTTTTGGACTCAATGGTCCCGAAGTAATTGAACAGGAAGCAGGAATTACTGAGTTCAACTCCAAAAACAGAGCACTGGTCTGGAATACGATTGGAGGGATGGCGAGATATGAGATGGGACTGGTTGATCAATTGGTTGAAGACGATGTGGAACTTTTTAGAAATGCTATCCATACAGCAATCAGTAAAGAATTTTCTGTGCCCCGAACACAACAGATTTCTAAGTTTTTATCGACAGTCAATCAGTTGGATCCCACCGTTAAGAACCGCAAAGAATCGGTACTTCAATTGTTAGAAAACAAAATGACACAGGTTCCTGATCGTATTGATGCTAAAACGCCAAGTCGAGGAAGAACCTGGTTTACGACTTTCACAAAGGGGGTGGAGTCAATTAGTAAGTATCCGACCGTTTTAGTAGCTGATAGAGAATTTGAAGGAAAAATGACGAGGTTTGTTGCTATTGTACCCAATGAAAAAAACCGCTTTCCTAGAGCAATTCACGGTGAAGTTGGATTACAAGAAGGATGGGTACTGGCAAAGTACATCAGAGAAGCTATTGAGGATGATGCAGATAAGATGATCAAAAGAAACTTTGTGGCGATAATTGATGTTCCAAGCCAAGCATATGGATTTAATGAAGAGCTATTGGGCATTCATTATGCCTGTGCTGCAAGTGCAGACGCATATGCAACAGCACGATTAAAAGGACATTCTGTTATAGGTGTAATTGTGGGAAATGCAATCTCAGGGGCATTTTTAGCACATGGTCTTCAATCGAGCAGGCTGATTGCACTCAATGACAAAGATATCAACGTGCAGGCAATGTCCAAGCAGTCTGCTGCCCGTATTACTAAACGTACTATAGCAGAATTAGAAGAAGTAACTAAAAAAGTTCCTGCCATGGCGTATGATATCAATAGTTATTACACTTTAGGTGCTTTAGATACTTTGATCGACGTTGAAAATGCCAATTTTCCTACTACTCATGATTTTGAAAAAGTATCAATAGAATTATCAAAAGCTATCGAAGCAAATGACCACTCACTTTCACAGCGTCTTAAAACAAAAAATGCAGTTGAAAGCGGGCGTAAGAGCTCAATAGTTGTCAGATCCAAAATAGAAGAACAATGGAACTAGCGGCGCACGATCTTCTGGGTTTTGATACCATAAATAACCTACTGTCGGATGAACCTCTACCATTTTGGGCTTTAGATACCTTAAAGGAGAGTTTCCTTGCAGTTGTTCGCAGAGATGCTCACTATAAAAAAAATAGGATACCAGTGGGGTTAAGGGGAATTGAGCGTGGGCAGCGTTTTGCAGCATGGATCGACGATCAACATATAACAAAGGTCATCAGCCCTATGTCCCTAACGGATCCTCTAAGCTGGAAAATGAAATACAATGGTAGGATGCCTAATCCTGTTAAGACTCTTATTGCGATCACATCTTTGATGAATCAAAGATTGGACTCTCTTTGGGGGCCGGCTGGTAGTGTTGCCTACGAGCTTGCAACAGGGTACAAGTCTATAAAAGATACAAGTGATTTGGATCTGGTGATTCGTACATCGAAGAGAATTTCGATTGGGGAGGCAAAGGATTTACTCAATGATATCCAAAATTTATCAAGCAGCAGGCTTGATATTCAACTCGATACACCTAAGGGTGGAGTCTCCCTCGTAGAATATACCAGATCTGACAAGATTTTGATAAAGACCAATCATGGCCCTTTCTTGCACGACGCAAGAACTTTATGGTCGAAATAAAATATTAGATTGATGATCTGAACTATAAATTCATTGAGTAAATATAAAGTTTTAATGAAGATATCTATTTTAGTTGAATTATCAGTCTATTTACAAACGTGGGAATTGGAGGATTATAGGATATCTATAATTTGGTTGAAAGTAATGTTAAATGTTCTAGTTACTAATAAATAGTATGTTGCAGCAGATGTTATTAAGGAAGTTTCAAATCCGTAAATCACGGTGAACGTTGTAGAATTATCATTTTCTCCTTTGGCAATTGTATTAATTGGAGGTCTAATCAGCTCAACGATTCTCTCAAGAATTATTACTCCTGTGATGTACAAGCTCATTCCGCTAAGTCTGGATATTGAAAAAGAAGATGAACATTAAAAACCTGAGTTGCTTATAATCAAGGTCTGGTTATGAAGATCTTATTCAAAAAAAATCTGCTTATCAATCAATTAAATTTTGATAAGCAGATTTCTAGATTTTATTATTAATCTCATTTCAAATTTTTCTTGAAAAATGTTGCAAGCTTTTCAAACGGAATCAGGTCGGTCTTATCATAAAGATCAACGTGTCCTGCCCCTTTCACGTAGAACAGCTCCTTCGGTTGTCCTGCACGTTTGTAAGCATCTTCACTAAATTCCTTTGAATGTGCATGATCTCCCGTTATAAATAACATTGGACGCGGTGATATCGTTTCGATATCTTCAAATGGATAAAAATTCATAAATTTTGTATTGCTGCTCAGAGTAGGATGGGTTGTGGTCAATTTTGTAGCTCCCTTCGGCGTAAATTCTCCTCTTGGAGTGCGGTAAAAATCGTAAAATTCGCGCTGAATCGGGTCTGTATTAGCCTCCAACTTATCAACTGTTCCACCTGTTAATTTCACTTCTGCTCCTGAGAACTCTGCATAGCGCTGTTCAGCAGCCTGCGCGATGATCTGTTTTCTCTGATCTATTGTTAATGAATGTTGCAGTGCATTACGATTCGCTGATCCCATATCATACATACTTACTGTGGCAATGGCTTTCATCCTAGGGTCTATCTTTGCGGCGCTGACTACAAAACTTCCACTACCACAAACTCCGATCACGCCTATATTGTTTCTGTCAACGAAATCACGAGTGCCCAAATAATCTACTGCTGCACTGAAATCTTCAGCATAAACATCCGGTAAAACGGCATTTCGTGGCTCACCTTCACTTTCGCCCCAGAATGACAGGTCGATTGCTAAGGCAATAAAACCTCGGTCTGCCATATTTGAAGCATACACATCCGCACTCTGTTCTTTTACAGCTCCCATAGGATGTCCCACAATAATGGCTGGATGCTTTCGGGATCTGTCTAAATTTTTTGGAATGAATAGGTGCCCTACAACATCCATTTTATATTGGTTTTTGAAACTAACTTTATAAAGTTCAACATTATCATTAACTTTAAAGGTAGTGAATTCCTTTGACGAGATTTTTTCCATTTTTTCTGTTTTTAGTGTCTGTTCTTTTTGGGCGGTTCCCTGCTGTGTCATCTTATTGCAAGAAAATCCAAAGACTAGTAGAGTGCCTGCCGTGAACAATTTTAAATATTTCATTTCTGTATATTTTGGTTGTTATTAATAATGCAAAATTCCTACTTTACAATCACTTTTGATTGATACACAATACTGTTTTATTTACCTTTTTTACTGATTTTAAATATTTTAGGAAAATAGAGTAGTGTGAACTTTTTAATGATCTTAGAATTTACTGATTATAATTAAAGTCTTTTAACAGTAAGATTATTTTACTGGCAATCACTAAAATGAATTCTAACAATTTTTTTTAAGAGCAGGAATGGCTAACGCAACAGCCAGTATCAAAACGACTGACCCCAATCCCAATGCTACATTAATTCCGAGCTTGTCAAAAATCAATCCTCCAACTCCGGCACCAACGGTAAGGGCTATTTGAGTAAAGGCAACTAAAAGACTTCCGGCAGTTTCTGCTTGGTCTTTCGCTGACTGGGTCAGCCAAGTTGGCCATCCGACTTGTACACTTCCAAATGAAAATGCAAAAAGTGCAATAAATAAGATCGCAAATTTTAATTCGGCTCCCAGTAAAATGACAAAAAGTATGGACACTGCCATCAAAACAGGTGAAAGGGTTAAGGTGAGAAAAAGGCTTTTTTGCAGAAAGAATTT
Organism: Chryseobacterium sp. JAH; assembly: GCF_001507335.1. Lineage (GTDB taxonomy): Bacteria > Bacteroidota > Bacteroidia > Flavobacteriales > Weeksellaceae > Chryseobacterium. The sequence goes on from NZ_LMAH01000010.1 coordinate 31,946, forward strand.
TGCGGCTATTGCTCCTAGAAGATTAGCAATACCATACACCAGTAAAGCAAGAGAAATCGTATTTCCCGTCAGATGCGTGACATTCTCCAAAAATGGTCTGAGGTAGGTAAAAAAAATGGCATATCCCACAAAGGAAAACATATTTGCTAACAAACCGGTTCGCACAGTTTTATTTTTTAATAAATCTGCAAAAGACCTTAGTTTTGTTGGGATTGCAGGTGGCATCGATGGTAGAGAAATGATCTGCCATACGAAAGATATTCCGCCAATAATGGCGACCAAAAGAAAAACGTAACGCCAGCCGATCAGCCCGTCAAGAAAACTAGCCAAAGGTCCAGATATTACGGTGGCAATAGAGACCGCACTGAAAACGATACTTAATGCTTTTGGAACAAATTTTTCGGGTACCAACCTCATTGCAATTGAAATCGACAATGCCCAAAAACCACCTACCGCAATCCCTAATAATATACGTCCCAGCATCAGCACGAAAAAGTTTGGAGCAAAGGAAACGAGAAGACTTGAGATAATTTGCAATAGTGAGAAGGACAGCACTACGTAGCGTCGATCTACTTTTTGGGTTACCACACTAATCAGCAAGCTGGAAAACATTGCTACAAATGCCGTTACAGACATCGTTTGTCCTGCGGCTCCTTCAGTGATACTTAATTCGTTTGCAATAGGCGACAATATGCTAACAGGTAAAAATTCTGCGGTAATCAATCCTGCAACTCCCAATGCCACGGCATATACAGCCATCCATCTTGGTTGCTGAATTGTTATATTATGATTATTATCCATTAATTATTTTTTTAATTTTTCACAAAAAAAACAGGGACTGTATAATCAATTCCCTGCTTATCAATTATCAATTATTTATACAGTACTGTTTTATTTAACCACTTTAAGATTGTAATCCAGCAATTCATTCTTGTTTTTTAACTGATGATCACTTGGCACTTTTAGATAGCAAACAGCAGTTCTATAGTAATCTGAAAAAATTTCATTCTTAATTTGTAAATTTTTATTTATCACAAAGAGTATTTGTTCAGATGTAATGGCTGATTGTTTAAATATTCAATTATTCCTTAATTGTAGGCTCTTAAGATCAGGTTCTTAATATTTTCCAATTGTAATCTTCATAAGCTATATGGCTTTTGCTAGCAGGAATTCTTCATTGTCTAAGGTATTTTTATAACTGTTTGATTTTCAAATTTTCTTTCTTATTGTTATCTCACACATTAAATTAATACCTGTACTAAATCGACATTGCAAATTTCCCATTTCAGGCGTATTAGTATTTTATATAGAATACTGTTTTATTTACCATTTTTACTGATTTTGCTGATTATGAGTACATCACATCATTTTGATTGTTAAATTTGCATGGTAGATTTTTAATTATGGAACAAGTAGAAAGAATTGATACAGTAGGTCAGTATCATCGTCTGGTAGGTGTTAATACCCTTCATCCGTTGGTAAGTGTGGTAAACTTTAACGAGATTCCGACAATACAACAGTTCAGGAGGTATATGGGTGTGTATGCCGTATTTTTAAAAGATATAAAATGCGGGGACATGATGTATGGCTGTCAACCTTATGATTATGAAGACGGTACTTTGGTATTCGTTTCTCCGGGTCAGGTTTATGGAATAGATAGTAAAGGAGTTGTAATAAAACCTTCTGGATATGGATTGATATTTCATCCGGATCTTATTACAGGAACAACTCTTGGGAAAAATATCAAAGATTATACATTTTTTTCATACGAAGTGAATGAAGCTCTGCACTTATCGAAAAAAGAGAGAAAAACAATTCTTGACTGCCTGGAAAAGATTGCCGCTGAGATTGCACAAAATATCGACAAGCACAGCAAGACGCTTATTGTCTCAAATATAGAGGTTCTGCTGAATTACTGTATGCGTTTTTATGACCGGCAGTTCATTACCAGAAATAATGTCAATAAAGATATTCTAATGAGATTTGAAGAGCTGCTTCGTAATTATTTTCTTTCAGACAAGCCATTTTTGCTAGGTTTGCCGAGTGTGAGCTATTGCGCAGAGGAACTCCACCTATCACCCAACTACTTTGGTGATCTCATAAAAAAAGAAACAGGGAGTACAGCTTTAGATTATATACAGACTAAACTCATTGAGGAGGCCAAGGAAAGAATATTTGATCACTCAAAATCAATCAATAATATAGCGAACGAATTGGGTTTTAAATATCAACAGCATTTTACACGGCTTTTCAAACAGAAAACGGGGTATACACCAAACGAATACAGAAGCCTCAATTAGTTTTAATATTGATCTTCCGATTTTTAATTTAAAGATTGAGATTTGTCGATTTTTTATCCAAATTAACAGATTGTTTCATAAGCGATTTTAAATTATTATATAATTTACATCATACTGATGATCTGAGTCTGTGCGATTTGATTTGAAACTTATTGCTGTTAGATACTTAGTTGGAGTTAATCATATGATAATGAATTTTTACACAGATGTTCTGTTCTAAATTCTTAATTATTGGTTTGATTATCATTACTTTTTTTAGTACTCTTAAATATCTGGTACAAGTAGACGTAAGTTGATGTTTTCATTCTCAAGTATAAAATTTGTAAGTTTATAAGATAAAAAACCGGAGTCTTATAAAACTAATAGCAGATGGTCTCGAAAAAAAGACAAATAAAAGTAAGTTTAAACCGCTCTGTCGTTGGTCCACTGCCTGCGATTGAAGCATCAGATAAAAAAATGGGACGGATAATTGCATAGTGCTTCTAAACGGTTCCATTAAGGACAGATGTGATTGACAAGATTACAATTAAACTACACAAATATTAACTTAAATGACGGAATTAAGCAAAATTATCAATACATATCATCGCGCCATTTCTGAAGGGAAACAGACTGCCTTAGCGACTGTAGTGAACGTAGAAGGCTCTTCTTATCGACAGCCGGGCGCCAGAATGCTTGTGACTGAAGATGGAATCCTGACAGGTGCTATCAGCGGAGGATGTCTGGAAGGTGATGCATTGAGAAAGGCTTTGCTTGCCATCAATCAGAAACAGAATAAACTGATCACCTACGATACAAGTGATGAAAGCATTTTGGAATTTAGTGTTCAGCTCGGCTGCAATGGAATTGTTCATATTTTATTTGAATATATTGATTCTGACAATCCTCATAATCCATTGGAGTTACTGAAAAAAGTGGAAGAAAACCGCACAGAATCAGTAATTGCAACCTTGTTTTCTTTGGAAAGAAACGCAAAACAAATAGGAACGGTGAATGTTTTTCAGCAAAGCGAGAGTTTTTTTGATGTTCATTATTCTTTAGAAGATGAAAGTTTAAATGTTCTAAAGAATAAATCTTCGCAAATCAAAAATATTCATTTCGAAAACGGGGAACAGTGTGCATTGTTTCAATATATTGCTCCAGCCGTTTCGCTGGTGATTGCCGGCGCAGGAAACGACGTTCAGCCTGTGGTTAAGATGGCGGATATCTTGGGCTGGCAAGTTACTGTTGGTGAGGGCAGAGTGACTCACGCTACTCAGAAGCGTTTTCCTGAAGCTAAAAATGTTATGGTTGTAAAACCTGAAGAATTGTTACAAAATGTCGTCATCGATGACAGAACTTATTTTGTTCTGATGACTCACAATTATAAATATGATCTTGAAGTTTTAAAGCTGCTTTTAAAAACAAATTGTCCGTACATCGGAATATTGGGTCCAAAAACAAAACTGCAGAGAATTTTTGATGACTTACATGCAGACGGAATTATTCTCACTCAAGAAGATTATCAGCGCATCTACGGTCCGATTGGTCTGGATATTGGCGCAGAAACGTCTGAAGAAATTGCTTTGTCCGTAATATCTGAAATTAAAGCTGTAATAGAAGATCGAAAAGGAACTTCTCTTCGTTACAAAACAGATAAAATACACAGTTAGTTTGGCTGCTAAAAATAAAATAATATGATTACAGATACTTTCGGAAGAGTGCATGATTATCTGAGGATTTCCCTTACAGATAATTGCAACCTGCGTTGTTTTTACTGCATGCCGGAAGAAAAATATGCATTTGCTCCAGCCGCCAAACTCATGCAGGTAGATGAAATTGAAAAGATTGCTCAACTTTTTGTCGAATACGGAGTGAAGAAAATCAGACTGACGGGCGGCGAACCTTTGGTCAGAAAAGACGCTCCCAAGATATTAAAATCATTGGGCAAACTAGATATCGAACTCGCCATTACGACTAATGGAATTCGTGTCGATGAAATGTTAAACGAATTGTTGGAAGCCCATATTAAAGCCATCAACATCAGCCTCGATACTTTACAGCCTGAAAAATTTTTAAAAATTACAAGACGTGATCTATTTCACCGCGTCAGAAATAATATCAATTTACTCTTGAGGCACAATATTCGTGTAAAAATCAATGTCGTCATCATGAAGGGTTTAAATGATGATGAGATTATTGATTTTATTGCTTTGACGAAACACAATAATATTGAAGTGCGGTTTATTGAGTTTATGCCTTTCAGCGGAAATCAGTGGACGAGTAATCAGGTGTTTACCTTACATGAGATTTTATTGAAAGTAAGTTCAAAATATGATGTCATTCCGGTTGAACCTGAACCCAATGACACATCCAGCCGTTACATCATTGATGGTCATGTTGGATCATTCGCCGTAATCAGCACAATGAGCCAGCCTTTCTGTGATACCTGCAACAGGATGAGACTGACTGCTGACGGAAAATTAAAAAACTGTCTGTTCAGTAAAGATGAAACCGATCTATTGGGAGCTTTGAGGAATGGCCAGGATATTTTACCGTTAATTCAGCAGACGATGAAAGCTAAAGCCAAAGCTTTAGGCGGACAGTTCAGCGGTGTATTTGAAAATATCGATGCATCAAAATTAGAAAACAGAAGTATGATTACAATCGGTGGTTAATGGAAACAGGAATACTCATTTTAGCAGCAGGAAATTCCTCAAGACTTGGACAGCCTAAGCAGTTATTGGATTTTAATGGAAAAAGTCTGCTGCGACATGTTGCTGAAGAATCACTGAAAATAACAAAATCTGTTGTAGTTGTTACAGGATCGAATTCAATCGAAATTTCAAAAGAAATTAATGATCTTGAACTTATCATTGCGGAAAATAAAAAATGGAAAGAGGGCATGGGTTCTTCAATCCATATCGGATTAAATCAGCTTTTAAATGCAATTCCAACCATTGAAAACTGTATTGTTTCAGTTTGCGATCAGCCTTTTATCGAAGCATCGGTTTTCTCTGAATTAATTCAGATGCAGCAAGATTCTCAAAAAGGAATCATCGCTTCAAAATACGCAGACACTTTGGGAACACCGGTTTTATTTATCCAAAAATATTTTAAGAATTTATATGATCTTTCCGGACAGGAAGGTGCTAAAAAACTCCTCCAAAAATTTATAGACGATATCGCTGAAATTAATTTTGAAAAAGGCGCAATAGATATCGACACCCAAAAAGATTACCAACAACTGATTCAATGAAAATGATTTCCGTCAACGAAGCCAAGCAAATCATCCTACAATCTGCATTAACGAAAAAAAGCAGTATCATTCCGCTGTCAGAAGCTTTTGGATTGGTCACTTCAGAAGATGTAATTGCTTCAACCGACATTCCCAATTTTGCACAGTCGTCGATGGATGGTTATGCTTTAAGATTTGCAGATCATGATCAGCCTATTGCTGTGATTGGTGAAATGGCTGCAGGCGCATCAATACAACTGGCAATTAGTGGCAACGAAGCTACCAGAATTTTTACCGGAGCGCCTCTGCCTGAAAACGCAGATACCGTGGTAATGCAGGAAAAAATTCGTTTGGAAAATAAAACGCTGACTGTTGAAGACGAAAATTTATCTGAGGGTCTCAACGTTCGTCCGAAAGGTGCCGAAGTAAAAAAAGGAGAAGTCGCCATGACAGAAGGAACCTATCTTTCTGCAGCTGCAATCGGATTTCTTGCCGGAATCGGTTGTGCAGAAATTTCAGTTTATACACCTCCCAAAGTAGCCATTATTCTTACCGGAAACGAACTTCAGGATCCCGGAAATCCATTGGAATTTGGTCAGGTCTACGAAGCTAATTCTTTTCAGTTGAAAGCAGTTTTAAATCAAACTGGAATTAAAAATATTGAAGTCTTCAGAGCTGAAGACGATCCTAAAGAATTGCATAAGATTCTCGAAAAAGCAATCGAAAACAATGATGTTGTCTTACTCAACGGCGGTGTGAGTGTAGGCGATTATGATTTTGTTACTCAGGTGGCAAATACTTGCGGTGTGGAAGAAAAATTTCATAAGATCAAACAAAAACCGGGAAAGCCACTTTTCTTTGGGACAAAAGAAAACAACTTGGTTTTCGGACTTCCCGGTAATCCATCTTCATCGTTAACCTGCTTTTACGAATATGTTTTACCGGCGCTCGAAAAAGTGATGGGACTGCCATCAGGTGTTAGTGAGACAACCGCAACCGTAACTCATCATTACCCTAAACCTGTAGGATTGACGCATTTTCTGAAAGCATTTTACAACGATGGAAAAGTGACACCGCTTCACGCTCAGGAATCTTTCCGTCTGCATTCTTTTGCACAGGCAAACTGTTTCATTGTTTTGCCTGAAGAGTCATTGGGATGCAAAGAAAATGATGACGTTATAGTTCATCTCTTACCAAAATAATATAATTAGAATTTAAAAATCAACGTCTTAAGCCAATGTATGTAGAAATATTTTATGTTATTCTTTTTTTTGTTGCCTTTCTTTACGCTGCTGTCGGTCATGGTGGTGCCAGTGGATATTTAGCACTCATGGCTCTTTACGGCGTAGCTCCGGAAGAGATGAAACCGACCGCTTTGGTGCTCAATCTCTTTGTTTCCTTAACGTCTTTCATTCAGTATTACCGTGGCGGATATTTTTCCAGAAAACTTTTTATACCAATTGCAGCAGCTTCGATTCCGCTTGCCTTTATTGGCGGAATGATTACCGTAGAAGAAAATATTTATAAACGAATCCTCGGAATATTGCTTTTATTTCCGGTGATTCGATTTTTCTTTTTTAAAAATGTAGACGACAGTGAACTGAAACCTCACAATACGACAATTGCAGTTGTAACCGGCGGAGTAGTAGGTTTACTCTCAGGAATGATCGGCATTGGTGGCGGTATTATTCTTTCTCCGATTTTACTTTTGTTGCACTGGACTAATCAGAAACAGACCGCAGCAATAAGCGCAGCTTTCATTTTCGTTAATTCGGTGGCAGGGCTAGGTGGAATGGTGACGCAGGGAATATCTTTCACTGGAGATATGGTGATGTACATCATGGTTGCTTTCACAGGAGGATTACTAGGCGCTTATTTAGGTTCAAAAAAATTCAATCAAAATGTTTTAAAATATGTCTTGGCGACCGTTTTGCTGATGGCATCGTATAAATTATTACTCACAAAAGCTTAACCATGAAGATTCTTTCAATTTTTATTTTATTTTTTGGTTTGACACTCAATGCTCAAGCGACTAACTCGGTTTCTGTAACCGGAGATATTGCCAAGCCATTGACCATCAATTTTAATGATCTGAAAAGTTATCATAAACATTCGGTCGACAGTCTGGTGATTTATAATCACAAAATGGATTACAAAAGCACTCTGAAAAAAATAAAAGGTGTTCTACTAAGAGATGTTTTAACAAAAGTTGATTTTAAAACTGATTCGCCAAAATTATTGAGTGAATTTTATTTAGTCTGCATCGCCAATGACGGGTATAAAGTTGTTTTTTCATGGAACGAAATTTTCAACAGCGGCAACGGAGATCAGGCGTTTATTGTAACGGAACTGAATGGATCTGATGTTTCTCAATCAGAAGAAAATATCATATTAATAACGCCGACCGATAAAGCAACAGGAAGAAGATATGTAAAGAATTTGTCTAAAATTGTAATCCAGCAAGTGAAATAGTTATGGAAATAAAAGTCATCTCATTTGGACAGATAGCGGAAATTACGGGAAGAGAATTCGTGTCGGAAGCAGGAGATTTAGATTCGTTAAAGTTGTTTTTAATTCAAAAATTTCCCGAACTTTCAGAAAGGAAATTTGCTTTTGCGGTGAATAAAAAATTGGTGCAGGAAAATATCATCTTAAATCAAAATGATGTAGTGGCTTTGATGCCGCCTTATTCGGGAGGATAATAATATGGAAAATTACAACGAAAGATACGCCAGGCATTACGCTTTGTCTGACTTCGGTTTTGAAGGTCAGCAAAAACTTTTGCAGACAAAAGTTCTTGTCATCGGGGCAGGTGGTTTAGGCTGTCCGGTTCTCCAGTATCTTGCTGCTGCAGGGGTTGGGACCATTGGAATTGTCGAGCAGGACCGAATTTCACTGAGCAATCTTCAGCGTCAGACACTTTATTCTACCGATGACGTTGGTAAAATGAAAACTGATGTTGCCTCTTTAAAATTAAAACTTTTAAATCCCGAAATAAACATAAACTCTTATCAGCTTGAGCTGACTTCAGAAAATGCCTGGGATCTTATTACAGAGTATGAAATTATCGTCGACTGTACCGATAATTTTGCCACACGGTATCTGATCAATGATGCCTGTGTACTTTTAGATAAGCCTTTGATTTTCGGGGCGATTTATAAATATGAAGGTCAGGTGGCTGTTTTTAATTTAAATTTAAAAAATAATAAAGCTGTAAACTACAGAAATCTTTTTCCAGATCCACCCAAACCAGATGAAGTGCAGAACTGTAATGAAGTCGGTGTTTTGGGTGTCCTTCCAGGAATAATTGGAATGATGCAGGCGAACGAAGTAATTAAATTAATTACAGGTGTCGGTGAAGTTTTAGATGGTAGATTATTGACTTTTAATATGCTCACTTATGAGAATTTCATTATGGATGTTTCAAATGAAAATTCAGCCGTACATTTAATTCCTCAGGATAGAAAAGCTTTTGAAGAAACCAATTATGACTTTCTCTGTGGAATTTCAAAAATTAATCTTGAGGATTTAAATCCTGATAATTTTATTAAACAAACATTCAATGAAAACACACTGACCATCGACGTACGGGAAGTTGATGAACTCCCGAAGGCAGATTTTAAACATATTCAAATTCCCCTTTCGGAATTAAAAAGCAGAGTGTCGGAAATTGAGAAAGAAAAGATTATTTTATTCTGTCAAAGCGGAAAACGAAGTCTGAAAGCAGCAGGTATTTTACTGGAACATTTCGGAAATCAGAAAAAAATTAGCCATCTTAAAGGTGGAATCACAGGATTACAGGAAAGAAAAAATGAGCAGAGCAATTAAAAATATATTTACAGAAGGAGCGATCAGTCCGGTTTTTATTTCTGAAAGCATTGCAAAACATGCGACGAAAAAAGACATTGGAGCACACAGTATTTTTCTGGGTCAAATCAGAGAAGATGTGGTCGACGGCAAAACCGTAGCTGCAATTGAATATACCGCTTACGAGGAAATGGTTTTGGAGAAAATGCACGAAATCAGGGAAGAGATTTTTTTGAAATATTATCTGACCTGCATGCATGTTCATCACAGTTTAGGAATTGTTAATGCAGGAGAAATCTGTCTTTTTGTTTTTACTTCTTCAAAACACAGAATTGCAGCAATGGAAGCCTGTAATGAACTTGTAGAACGCATCAAATCAGAGCTTCAGATTTGGGGCAGAGAAATTTTTAACGACGAATCCCACCAGTGGAAAGTAAATAAATAATATGGTTGACATTACACATAAATCATTCACGCTGCGTAAGGCGATAGCGACAGCAACAGTAAAAACTTCTTCAACAGAAACCATTTCGGCAATAGAAAACCGCACCGTTCCGAAAGGAGATATTTTTGAATTTTCAAGGGCGTCGGCATTATTTGCGGTTAAAAAAACAAGTGACGTCATTCCGGATTGTCATCCTTTGCCTATAGAATTTACATCGGTTACTTTTAAAATAAAAGATTTGTCTGTGATTATTTCGGTTGAAGTGCATACCATTTATAAAACCGGAGTAGAAGTGGAGGCGATGCACGGCGCATCAGTGGCCGCACTGGTGATGTACGATATGCTGAAACCGATTGACAAACACGTAGAAATTCAGAACATCCGCCTATTGGAAAAAAAGGGCGGTAAATCTGACAGCAATAAATTTATAAATTCTGATATAAAAGCGGCTGTGATCGTTTGTTCAGATTCGGCATTTCGTGGCGAGAAAGAAGATACTTCAGGAAAAGCAATTTGTGCAGGCTTAGAAAAATATCAGATCACAGATGTCAATTATCAGATTATTGAAGATGATTTTAATACCATCCAATCCACTTTGATTAATTGTAAAGAAAGTAATGTTGATTTGGTCATTTTCACTGGCGGAACCGGACTTTCAGCCAGAGATGTCACTCCCGAGGCAGTTGCTCCACTGATCGACCGAGAAATTCCTGGTATTATGGAAACGGCGAGAAGTTACGGACAGCAAAGAATAAAAACCGCAATGCTTTCGAGAGGAGTAGCAGGTTTTTCAGGTAAGACGCTGGTGCTAACTTTGCCAGGTTCCAAAAAAGCGGTTGAAGAATCTATGGAAGCACTTTTCCCACAGATTCTGCACGTTTTCCAGTTGAATGATAATCAGATTCATTAAGTCTAATTTAATTTTAATTAAAATTCGGTCTTAAATACATCGATTATAAATTAGCTTTAATACTACCACATGAGCCGTTATGTAGACATAACGGTTCTTTTTTTGTAATAGGTTCACTATACCAAAGCTCAAATTTATGTTAAATAGTGAAAAACAATCCATTACGCTTAATGTGAATGGTGAAAATCATCATCTGGAAATTCTGCCATGGGTTTCCCTTCTCGATGCTCTACGGGAAAGAATTCATCTTACCGGAACAAAAAAAGGCTGTGACCACGGACAGTGTGGCGCCTGTACCGTTTTAATTGACGGGAAACGTGTTTTAAGTTGTCTCAGTCTCGCTGTAATGAAAGAGGGAACAGAAATAACCACCGTCGAAGGAATTGCAGAAAATGGAAATTTACATCCTATCCAACAGGCTTTTATTGATCATGATGCCTTTCAGTGCGGGTATTGTACACCGGGGCAAATCTGCAGTGCGGTTGGATTACTCAACGAAAATAAAGCCGAGACACGTGAAGAAGTTCAGGACCTGATGAGCGGTAATCTCTGCCGCTGTGGTGCCAACAGAGGAATTATTAATGCTGTTATGTCAGTAAAACAAGCGATGTCTTATGAATAATTTTGCCTATACAAAAGCCACTGACGTTGAAGATGCAGTTTCTTTCATCAACGGTCATGATGGCAATAAAATCATTGCCGGCGGTACCAATATTGTAGATCTGATGAAATATTTCGTCATTCAGGCAGATACTTTAGTTGACATCAACCAAATTTCCGGACTGAGTGATATAAAGGAGATTCCGGATGGAGGAATTAGGATCGGTGCGCTGCTTACCAATGCGGAAACTGCATATCATCCGATTATCGAACAGCAATATCCACTTTTGTCAAAAGCAATTTTAGCAGGAGCTTCGGCGCAGATCAGAAATATGGCGACCAATGGTGGTAATTTACTGCAAAGAACAAGATGCTATTATTTTTACGATATCAATACGCCTTGCAATAAGCGTGAACCGGGTTCCGGATGTTCTGCGATTACCGGTTACAACAGAATTCATGCAATTTTGGGACACAGCGAAAACTGTATTGCTGTTTTTCCTTCAGATATGTGTGTAGCGCTCGCTGCTTTGGATGCGGTCATTCACATCTCAGGACCTGAGGGAGAACGTACATTGGAATTTGCAGATTTCCACAGACTTCCTGGCGATACACCAGAGTTTGATAACAATCTTAAAAATGGCGAACTCATTACAGGAATTGAGCTTCCCGAAAAAGGCTTTGCCAAAAATTATTCTTATTTAAAATTAAGAGACAGAGCTTCCTATTCTTTTGCTTTGGTTTCCGTTGCGACAGGTTTAACCTTGGAAAACGGGAAAATTAAAGAAGCCAGAATTGCTTTAGGCGGTGTTGCTCATAAGCCTTGGCGTGTAAAAGAAGCAGAAGATTTTTTGGTTGACAGAGAAGCGACAAGAGAAAATTTTTCGGCCGCAGCTGATATAATTCTGAATGGTGCAGTTGGTTTTGAAAATAACAGTTTTAAAATTGATCTTGCTAAAAAAGCAATCGTAAGAAACTGCATAATGGCTTTAGACCCTAAATCACAACGTCTTGGCGCAAAACCGTCTTTGTAAAAATCACTTTCAAATACAATTATTTATGGAAAATACACTATCTGTCGGAAAACCAATCAGCCGTCTTGAAGGTCATTTAAAAGTAACCGGAAGTGCAAAATACGCCGGAGAATATCAGGCTGACGATTTACTGTACGGTTATGTAGTCAACAGTACAGTCACAAAAGGTAAAATCAAGTCAATCGATACTTCGGAAGTGAAAAAAATAGCCGGCGTGATTGAAGTTTTCACGCATGAAAACAAACCTTCAACGGCCTGGTTCGATTTTCAGTATGCCGATATGGATGCGCCTCCCGGAACTGTTTTTAAGCCACTTAAAGATAACGATATCAAATACAACGGTCAGCCGATTGCGCTGGTGGTTGCAGATACTTTTGAACTGGCCAGATATGCAGCCACAAAACTCGACATCGTCTACGAGCAGGAAGATTTTGAAACCGATTTAAAAACCAATCTCGAAAAATCCCGTGATCCTAAAAAAGGACTGGCTTCAATGCTCAAACCGCCACCTCCAAAACCGACCGGCGATTTTAATAAAGAATATGAAAATTCTTTTATCAAAACAGACAGTCATTTCAGTCACGGCACAGAGCACCACAATCCGATGGAGATGTATGCATCGACTGTTATTTATGAAGGGAAAGATAAATTAAAGATTTTTGATAAGACACAGGGAACGATCAATTCCCAGATGTACGTTGCAAATGTTTTCGGACTGAAAATGAAAAATGTTCAGGTAATTGCTCCTTTCGTGGGAGGCGGTTTCGGTTCGGGTCTTCGTCCTCAGCATCAGCTTTTTATGGCTGTGATGGCATCTTTGGCTTTAAAAAGAAACGTCCGCGTCACTTTGGATCGCGCACAGATGTACATGATCGGACACAGACCACCGACTCTGCAGCAGACAAAATTCGGAGCAGACAAAGATGGAAAAGTCAATGCGATTTACCACAAAGCTACCGGCGAAACTTCAAGATTTGAAGATTATGTAGAGATCGTAGTCAACTGGGCAAACATGCTTTATCCCGCTGAAAATACTTTACTGGAACACGAAATTGTCCCGTTGGATGTTTACAGTCCTTTGGATATGAGAGCGCCAGGCGGAAGTACCGGAATGCACGCTATCGAGGTGACCATGGATGAAATTGCTTATCAGTTAAATATAGATCCTGTGGAATTGAGACTGATCAATTACTCAGAAACCGACAAAAGCAGCGATAAAGAATTTTCGAGCAAGGAACTGAGAAACTGCTATCTGCAGGGAGCCGAAAAATTTGGCTGGAACCAGAGAAATCCTGAACCGAGAAGCATGAAGCGTGGGAACAAATTGGTTGGATATGGTATGGCCACAGGAATGTGGGATGCCAACAGACTTTTAGGCCGAGCTGAAGCCATCATGACTCCCGACGGAAAGGTTGAAATTAAAAGTGCGGTGACCGATATCGGAACAGGAACTTTAACCATTATGACTCAAATCGCAGCAGATGAACTTGGACTTCCAATTGAAGATATAACGTTCTCCCATGCAGACAGTAAAATGCCTTTCGCACCGATTCAGGGTGGATCTTTTACCACGGCAACAGTGGGTCCTGCAGTACAGAATGCCTGTCAGGCTCTGAATGAAAAACTATTTAAGCTCGCCAGAAAATTAAAAGATTCAGTTTTAAGGGATGCTAAATTTAAAGAGGTTCAGTTCAGAGATGGATGGATCAGTTTAAAGAATAATGCTGAAATTAAAATCAGTATAAAAGATGTTTTGGCTTCAAATGAAGGAAAGTCAGTGAAAACAACCAATTCTGCGATGCCTAACCCACTGACGTACGGTAAAAAAGCTAGAGCAGTACACAGTGCTGTATTTGTGGAGGTGGAAGTGGATGAAGAATTAGGTATTATTGAAGTTAAAAGAGCTGTAACAGCTGTAGCAGCCGGAAAAATTATTAATCCTAAAACAGCCGAAAGTCAGGTTTTGGGTGGAATGATCTGGGGAATCAGCAAAGCTTTGCATGAAGAAACGATTCTTGACCACCAGTTTGGAAAATATATGAATCCAAACTTAGGTGAATATCATATTCCGGTGCATGCAGATATTCATGATCTTGAAGTATTGTTTGTGGAAGAGAATGATCAATTTGTGAATGATCTCGGTGTAAAAGGAGTAGGGGAAATTGGTGGAGTAGGAATGCCTCCCGCGATTACCAATGCTATTTTTCACGCAACAGGAAAACGAATTTACGATTTACCGATTCATTTTGACAGACTTCTGTAAATCAATTTTATATAAAAAAAACTCAATCCCACTGCAAGCGGTGGGATTTTTTATGCTGTTAAATGATGAACCAGTTCAGTTACTTTTTTAATGGTAAAATCGATTTCCTCTAAAGTTGTAAATCGTCCTAAACTGAAACGGATTGAGCTTAAAGCATCTTCATCCGATAATCCAAGTGCTTTCAAAACATGTGATGGCTTCGAGGTGACCGATGAACAGGCCGATCCGCTGGAAACTGAAATATTTCCCAGTGCGATAATCAACTGCTCAGACCACACGCCCGGAAAACAAATGTTTGTCGTATTGTAGATTCGATTTTTTACCGAACCATTCACAAATGTTCCATCAATTTTTAATAATTCTGTTTCAAGGTAATCACGAAGCTTACCTATTCTGGTTTCGTCATTCTGCATTTCAGATTTTGCAATTTCGCAGGCTTTTCCAAGACCGATAATTCCAGGCACATTTAAAGTCCCGCTTCTCAGATTTCTCTGCTGTCCACCACCGTGAATCTGTCCGGAAAGTTTAATTCTTGATTTATTTGAAACGTAAAGTGCACCAATTCCCTTGGGACCGTAAAATTTATGTGCTGAAAGGGTCAACATGTCTATTCCTAAATCTTCGGCATTGATAGCTATTTTCCCAATGGCCTGTGTCGTGTCACAAAGTAATAAAGCACCGTTTGCATGCGCCACTTCTGAAATTGCTTTGATATCATGAACCGTTCCTGTTTCATTATTAGACATCATCACAATCACAAGTAGCGTTTCTTCAGTAACGGAATCTTTAAGATTCTCAACGTTGATAGTTCCATCAGATTTAACGCCACTATAATCCACTTCAAATCCTTGATTTTCTATATATTTACAGGTGTCCAGAACAGCCTTATGCTCTGTTGTAAAAGTGATGATTTTCTTTTTTGATGATGCGGCAGCAAGCCCTTTGATGGCTAAATTTAAAGCTTCAGTTGCGCCCGACGTGACAATAATTTCATTTTCCTGTGCACCGATTAGATCTGCAATTTGAAAGATTGCATTTTCAACTGAATCTTTGACGACAAGACCGTCCAGATGTGAGCTGTTGCCATTTGCATAAAATTCTGTAAAATAAGGGAGCATTGTTTTCAATACATTATGATCTATTTTCGTAGTTGCATTATTATCCAAATAGATCTTATACTCGTTTGTCATAAATCAAAATATTTTCTTTGATTTTTTCAAAAAACTGTTTGATTAGATTAAAACAGGACCAAAGTCAACCTATTGAAATCATTTCAAATTTTTCTCGCTTCGTTCAAAAATAAGATATATAAATATATAGATTTTAATTATAAACTACTTGCACTAAAGTAATATCAAAATCCAATTATTTACTATTTTATAATCGATCTATGCGATAAAGCCTACCGCTATCGGTAATAGCATATAATGCCTCATCCAATCCTTGGGTAATGTCTCTAAATCGTTGATTTTCGCCTGACAGCAATCGCTCTTCACCTATTACGCGATTATTGCTAATTACTAATCGGGCAATGTGTGTTCCACTTAATGCACCTACGAAAAGATTGTTTTGCCATTCAGGAATACGACTTCCGCTGTAAAAAGTCATTCCACTTGGCGAAATTACAGGATCCCAATAATATACCGGCTGTTCCATACCATTTTGTTGCTGAATTCCAGAACCGATTGCCTGCCCTCCGTACTCAATTCCATAGGTAATAATGGGCCACCCATAGTTTGCTCCTGCTTGCACACGGTTGATTTCATCGCCACCACGAGGACCGTGTTCACTTTGCCAAAGTTCTCCTGTCAAAGGATGTAACGCCATTCCCTGAGGATTTCTATGACCTATACTATAGAGCTCCGGCAAAGCACCTGATTGCGTGAAGATTGGATTACCAGGCGCCGGCGTCCCATTTGTCGTAATGCGAATAATTTTGCCGAGAGCCGCAGTTACTGTTTGAGCCAACGGACGTGTCGCCAGATTTGATCGTTCCCCTGTACTGACTAGTAAATTTCCAGTTTTATCAAACAGAATCCTTCCTCCATAATGAGCTGTACTGTTTGCTGAAGGATTTGCTCTGTAGATCACTGTGGCATTTTCTATTGAAGTTTCATTATTAGAAAGCCTTCCCTTTGCTACGGAAGTCAACGTTCCTCCTGCAACATTTTCAGAGAAAACCCAGTAGATCATTCTATTCGATGAAAATTGGGGATCGATACAAAGACCCAACAATCCACCTTGCCCCGATGAATTAACAGAAGGAATGCCTGTGATGGCACCACTTACGATACCAGTTAAAGTAACGATGCGCATAGTTCCTGCCTTCTCTGTGACGAGCAAACGTCCGTCTGGAAGGTTTGTGATTCCCCAGGGCGAATTCAGGGCAGATGTTATGACTGTCCGCTGATAAGGTGTGGTAGTGCTTATTGCATTTGCCCTGGTTTGTCCAGGAAAAGCTGGCGTATAATTGGTATTGGCCGGATTAGTTTCGACTGATGTACCAGTTGATGGATTTTCAGAAGCTGGAGTTTCTGTATTATCATCAGATTTACAAGATAATGTAAACAGGATACCTGAAAGTAATATTATTTGGATTTTAGACTTCATTCAGAAAAATTTTAATGATTTACAAAACCTGTAGTTCACGAGGTTTTTTATAGCTTTCATTGTGCTGAAATTTTTAGGATGAAAAACCAGATCTGTTTATTTTTCATCCTAAAATTCTTAATTTTCAAAACTTTTTATTACACTGGTGTCAATGTAATCTTTACAAATAATAGTAATGACCGTTCAGAAAGATTGATAATTGGTTAGCAGCTTCAATTTAATTCTAACTAAAGCTAGTAATTCATTACTTGTTATATTTGTTTAGTCTACCAGTCTTATAGCTAATAAAAGAATTCAGTTATGAGCAGCTCGAATATCAGAATTATATTAACTATTAAAAAAAAACTGTTAGTTTTCAACTATAGGCTGTCCAAACCGAATGGAAGCTTTCTTATTCTCGTTCCTGTAAGGTCATAGACTGCGTTAGCCAGGGCAGGAGCAAATGGTGGTAGAGCTGGCTCACCGACACCTCCTGCGTCTTCGTCATTTTCAATTATATGAACTTCGATTTTTGGCATGTCCATAATGCGTGGCAGGTTGTATGCATAGAAGTTTTTTTGGTTGACCTCACCATCTGTAAATGTGAGCTCATGCATTGTAGCAGCGCCTAATCCCATTATAATGCTGCCTTCTATTTGTCCATGTATAATATCAGGATTAACAAACCAGCCACAATCCATCACTGCCCAGATTTTGTCGATCACAATTTTTCCCCCGCCGTTTCTTGAGACTTTGATTACCTGTCCTACGGTAGAACTAAAACATTCGGTAATTGCAACGCCATAACCCTTTTCTCTCCCCCGTGATTTCCATCCAGAAACCTCTTCGAGCTTATCTATCAGTTTTTGTAAACGATCTTCTTGCAGATGCATTCTTCTGAAATCCATAGAATCAATCTTAGCTTTAACAGCTAACTCATCGATGAAACTTTCGTAAGCAAAACCATTTGTTGATGCATATACTGATCTCCACCAGTGAACAGGGACTGGCGCTTCAAATGGCACATCATTAATAGCTATATTTTTGATGGCTTCATAATAAGGCTGCAAAAATCCTTCACTAGCACTTCCATTTGCTTTAGTTTTATCTTCACTGCTTCCCGCAAAGTGAGAAATGTTCTGTCCACATAATCTTACTCTTAAAGCTTCAATCTTCCCGTTTTTAACTACACCCTCGCACCTGTAGGTAATTCCGGGACGGAATAGACCTCCGGTCGTTTCATCTTCCCGGGTCCAAACTACCTGCACAGGCTTTCCTATTTGTTTTGAAATGATTGCAGCTTCGTAAGGATAATCTGCACTGGCTTTTCTACCAAATCCACCGCCAAGAAAAGTCATATTTACTTTTATATTTTGCCACGGGATCTTAAATTCCTGAGCGATGGCATCCTGAATGAGTTCAGGCGCTTGTACCGGACCCCATATTTCAACAGAATCCCCTTTCCAATGAGCAATACAGTTGAGGGGCTCCATCGCATAATGAACTTGATAAGGTGTTTCATATATGACATCTAACTTATCATTGTTATCTGACAAAATAGATTTCACATTACCCTGCGTTTTGTGGGTGAGGCCTTCTTGTGAAGCTAAAAGATTTCTCTGTTCTTTTAATACTTCTGTACTGTTGATATGTTTAAATTGAGATTCGTCCCATTCCACCTTAAGATGTTTCCTTCCCTGTAATGCAGACCAGGTAGAATCGGCTACTACTGCAACTCCCTCTCGCCAAACATTATGTACTTTCGCACGAATTTTAAAAACTTCTTTTACACCTTTTATCTTTAAAGTCTCGGTATCGTCGAAGGATTTAACAGTTCCCATAATCTTCGGATTACGTTCTACGGAGGCAAATAACATTCCCGGTATTCTTTTGTCCAAACCAAAAATTGCACTTCCATTGGTTTTCAGCGGTGTGTCACGTCTCTTTAAAGGCTTTCGGATCAGTTTATATTCTGAGACCGGCTTCAGTTGAATATTTTTGGGAGCTTCCAATTTAGAGGCGCTCTCAACAAGTTGACCGTAAGTCAGTTTTTTACCACTTGATTTATGTATTACACATCCCGATTGGGCGTAGCAGGCAGAAGTATCGACATTCCACTGATTGGCAGCTGCTTGAATAAGCATCATTCTGGCTGCTGCTCCCAGATTTAAAAGTCTTTTATAACCTCCGCGGATGGTAGAACTACCGCCGGTTATCTGTCCACCATATTTAGTACGGTCTCCTGGTGCAAATTCAACATTAATATCTTTAAGATCAACTTCTAGTTCTTCTGCAATGATTTGTGGAACGGATTGAAATGATCCCTGACCCATCTCTGCTCGGTGATCAAATAAAGTAATTTGACCGTCTTTATTAATGTGAATCCACGCATTCATAGGAATGTCGTTTACTGGTAAGGATTCTTTAGTATCTAAAATTTTGACAACACTTGCACTTGCAGGAAAAAAATAACCCAAGCATAGCGCCCCCGCTCCCAGACCCGCCACAGATAGGAACTTTCTGCGCGATAAATTGTTAATTTCTGTATTTTTAGACATAATTTGATTCGGTTTTTTGATTGAATTGATGTTTAAGGGTTTGGAGCGTATGCGCCTGTTTTAAGCCAGGTTATCCAAGCTTCTTTAAATTCTGCATGGCTCATTGGTGGCTTTGTTCTTCCTTCACCCATATCCCAACCTTTAAGAACAAGTCCATCATCAGCGTGTTCGATCAATTTTTTTATATCTTTATTACCGTTCTTCTTAGGGTCAATTAGTTGTTTTGCCAATTGATGCGGGGTTCTTCCTTGAAAAACCATTTTCATATTGGCAGGAGGTAAATGCCAGTTTTTGTGTCCTGGTGGAGTATGTACTCCCTCAGAGTTATTTGGTTGATGACAATTGGTACACTTCATTGCATACAAACCTTTTCCATCAATTCCTCTTTTTGGAAGCATCCCATGAAGGTGACTGTCGTCGCCCTGTAATGGAATATCGCCTGAAGGATGGCAATTCATACAGCGTGGGCTCATCAATACTGAATATACTTTCTTAAAGGCTTTAAGAGAGGCGACGCTGTCTTTTGCAGCGTGGTTGTATTCAACTTTTACAGTACTTATTGGCATATGAGTCTTATCCCTCGCAAAAAAGAGAGATAATCCCACGACTAAAGTAATGCACGAATATTTTATTAAGTTTAGTTTGTTTGACATCATTTCTACTATTTTATCAGACTGGGGTACTGCACGTTATTTATTATTTTTTCCGTTTTTGATATCTGCAGCCAAATGAATTGCTTTGCGAATACGGCTGTATGTTCCGCATCTACAGATATTTCCGGCCATCGCGTTATCTATATCAATATCGGTGGGATTGGGGTTTTCCCTAAGTAGCACCACTGCAGACATTATCTGTCCCGAATGGCAGTAACCACATTGTGGTACGTCTTCTGAAATCCAGGCCTGCTGAACAGGATGATCATTATTTTTTGAAAGTCCCTCAATAGTAGTAATATTTTTACCATTTGCCCTGCTTAGTTTTGTAACACAAGATCTAACCGCTTCGCCATCAAGGTGAACAGTACAGGCGCCACATTGTGCTACGCCACAACCGAATTTAGTTCCTGTTAATCCGACAACATCTCGTAAGAACCATAATAATGGCATATTTTCATCAACATCGTGCTGATGCTTTTTATTATTTATTGTTAATGAGATCATATATTTTTTTCTTGATATTACTTATCCAAATATAGTATATCGTTTGTCATTTTGTTAACGATTATCAAACTATTTATTAAGAATTTCAAATATCGCTTTGCTTAATTATAAAAAAAACAGTAAAAAGTTGTATTGCTTATTGATGGACGAGTTGATTTGTGAAACGCAGCCAATCACTAGCCAAAGACTATTTTGTAATGAGGTGATAATAAAAATCAGTGAAATAAAGGTGAAAAATACTTACCTTCACAATAGTTTATTATTCTTTGACTTGATCATTAGCCTCAGCGAAAACTTCATCTGTGACAGTTTCCAACCAAAAATTTTCATTGTTCGTCAGATTACAGGTGATAGCCAAATGTGAAAACCAATGTGTTGAAGTTGCACCGTGCCAATGTTCGACATCTTGTGCAATTTCGACAACATCTCCTGATTTTAATTTTCTGGCCGGTTTTCCTCTTTCCTGATAAATGCCTTGACCTCCAACTGCAATTAAAATCTGACCGCCAGTATGTTTATGCCAATTATTTCTGCAACCGGGTTCAAAGGTCACATTTGAAATGGGAACATTTAGATCCTTTTTGCTGGTGAGATTGGCAAGATAAGAAATACCTGTAAAATATTGTGCAAATCCAGTATTTTCTTCCCCTGTTGGAAAATCACTTATTTTTGGAATTTTTGTATTCATTTTTCTTTATTTAAAATTTTAATAATTTAAGCGACTTCTCGAAATATCTGCTGCAACACTGCATTAAAGTCAGATGCACTCGTTGGATCATTATTGAGAATGCTATATGGAAATTAACTGGCTGTCAAAATTCTAACTTCTTCTTCTATCATCATTATCGTCTACGATAAAAACCAGATTTTAAGAGCATTTGTGTTTCAATTTATTCATTACTCTTAGTTCTACAATGGCATATTATGCACAAAAAAACATAACGACAATAACGTTGCAAAGGTGTTATTACTGTTTTGCAATTTTATATAACTCGATTGATTACCGACCCGTCAGGTTTTCACCAGCTTCTGTATATCTGGGACCCACTACAGCAATATGAGCAGCAGCTTCATTAATTTTTTCTAATTCTTTGCCTGTAAGCTCAATATTTACGGCACTTAAATTTTCTTCTAAACGGTGATGATTTGTTGTTCCGGGGATAGGAACAATCCAAGGTTTCTGAGCCAAGAGCCAAGCTAGCGCTACTTGCGCCTCTGTTATATTCTTTTGTCTTGCAATGGTGTTGAGTAGTTGTACCATTGCCTGATTGGCTTTTCTGTTTTCTTCTTGAAAGCGGGGTAGAGTGTTGCGGAAATCACCTTTGTGAAACTGTGTCTTTTCATCAATTTTGCCTGTCAGGAAGCCTTTTCCTAAAGGACTGAATGGAACAAAACCTATTTTTAATTCTTCAAGTGTCGGAATGATTTCCTCTTCTGGTTTTCTGTGCCACAAGGAGTACTCACTCTGCAATGCCGTAATCTTTTGTACAGAGTGTGCGCGTCGGATGGTTTCTGCGCTAGCTTCAGATAGTCCAAAATGTTTTACCTTACCCTCTTGTATCAGGTCTTTTACCGTTCCTGCCACATCTTCAATCGGTACATTTAAGTCGACACGGTGTTGATAAAAAAGATCAATGACATCTGTTTTTAGTCTTATTAAACTCTCTTCTGCTACCTTCCTAATGTTATCCGGACGACTGTTTAATTCTGACCAAGAACCATCAGCAGCAGGTTTAAAACCAAACTTGGTCGCTATATTGACCTTTTCTCTAAATGGTTCCAATGCTTCGCCAACCAACTCCTCATTAATAAAAGGGCCATATACCTCCGCTGTATCGAAAAAGGTCACCCCACTTTCGACAGCCTTACGGATTAGTTTGATCATTTCTTTTCTGTTAGGGATTGGCGTGTAGCCATAACTCATACCCATACATCCTAACCCAAGCGCAGAGACCTCAAGACCTCCCTCTCCTAAAAGACGTTTTTCCATACAACATTATTAATTCATTAATTTTTTAGTAAAAAAAGTGTTTCTACAATTCCTGCGCTGTTGGTCGGAATATGACTTCATTGATGTCAACGTCTTCCGGCTGGCTAATTGCAAAGGCAACCACACGAGCAAAACTGTCCGCGCTTATACCCACTTGTCCTACATACTCTTTATTGGCCTTCTGAATATCTGCTTCAGAAATATGTTCCAGAAGTTCAGTTTTTACAGCACCGGGAGATACGATGGTGGTACGGATATTATAGGGCTTTAATTCCATTCTCAAACCTTCAGATAAAGCGCGAACAGCAAATTTGGTAGCCGAATAAACTGCAGAACCACCAAATATTTTGTGACCTGCAACTGAAGCAGTATTGATGATCTGACCGGATTTTTGTTCTTTCATATATGGAAGAGCACTGGCAATACCATTTAGCACTCCTTTGATATTTACGTCAATCATTGTGTTCCACTCATCTACATTAAGTCTATCTATCGGAGAAAGTGGCATCACGCCGGCATTGTTCAATAGTACATCGAGACGCCCAAATTTTTGAACGGTAGTATCGACAAGGTTTTGTACTTCTGTCAGATTTGTAACATCTGCTTTTATGGCTAGTGCTTTTCCTCCATTTTCAACGATTTCTTCTGCGAGTTGCTCAATTTTGTCTGTTCTTCTTGCGCCAAGTACGACAACAGCGCCGAGTGTCGCTAAATGTTTAGCTGCAGCTTCACCCATACCACTGCTTGCTCCTGTAATAATGACTATTTTGTTTTTGATATTATTTTCCATTTTTCTTATTTAATTTTTTTTAACTGTTAATATTCGACTTGTGCCTGCTGTTTTGCGTCATATCTATCTCCCACAACACCTATCTTCTCTATTCTGCTTTCAAGCTCACTAATCTCTGAGGCTGACAATGTAAAGTCGGCAGCTCTGAAATCCTCTTCCAGATGTGAAATTTTCGTCGTGCCTGGTAAAGCAACAATAAAGGGGTATTTGGAGAGCATCCAGCTCAAACATATTTGAGATGAGGTCATTCCCCTTGTTTTTCCAAAATCATTCAGTGCCTCTACAATACGGATATTGGACTTTATGGCTTCAGGCTGGAACCTTGGCCACGCACCGCGAATGTCATTTGTATTCAGGTCAGAATATTCCGTTAATGTTCCACCCAGTAACCCACGGCACAGTGGACTATATGCTACAAAACCAATTTCTAACTCCTGCAAAGTCGAGAAGATAAATTCTTCCGGTAATCTGGTCATAAAGGAATACTCACTCTGAACGGCTGTTACAGGACAGACTGCATGTGCTTTTTTTATCGTTTCTGCTTTTGCCTCGCTAAGTCCGAAATGCAGCACTTTTCCCTCTCTGATCAAATCTTTTACAGTTCCAGCAACATCCTCAATGGGAACATTTTTATCAACACGATGTTGATATAATAAATCGATACGGTCGGTTTTTAATCTTTTCAGGGACTGCTCAACAACTTTACGTATATGTGCTGGCCTGCTGTCCAAAGCATTTGTACCATCGATTGCAAAACCGAATTTGGTCGAAATAGACACTTGATTTCGGATAGGTTTAAGTGCTTCACCTACCAATTCTTCATTGATGTATGGGCCATATACTTCAGCGGTGTCAAAGAAGTCACAACCAATTTCTGCGGCATTTCGAATTAATTTGACCATACTCTTATGGTCTGGATGGACGCCACGTCCGGTGTGCATTCCCATACAGCCTAACTGGATGGCAGAAACTGTCAATGGATTTTTTTTTGATCCTAATGTTCTCTTTTCTTTAAGTAGCTTTCCAGAATCTTTCTTAATACTAATGTTGTTATTTTCGTAATTACCGGGAGCAGATCCGAAACTCAACAATGTTCCTGAGGCAATAGTTCCCAAGGTAAGTAATGACGCATTCTTCAGGAAGTCCCGTCGCTCCAAGGATTTGGTGTTTTGATTATGTGTATACTTATCCATATTTTAATTTTTTTTAAGTTTCACTCGGAGAAAACAAAGTCTTACGCTTGAAATTTAGTTTAATGGGCCTTTTTCACCGACATTATTGTACACTGTTGTATATTTCATCAGTCACTGCTTCCTGCCATTTCACAATTCCTTTTTCGGTATTCGGAACAATGTATAACTGTTGTAATCCTACATCAGTACTTGCTCCGTGCCAGTGGCGCACATTTGGCGGACATTTTACAACACTACCTTTTTTAATGATTTCAATTGGTTTTCCTTCTATCTGATGGTAACCAATTCCGTCTGTTATAATTAGAATTTGACCCGCAGGATGACTATGCCAGTTGCTTCTTGCACCGGGCTCGAAATAAACATTGCCTACAGATGTTGTGAACGTGCTGTCAGGATCTACCAATCCCACGTTGTATGCGTTTCCGGTAAAATTTTCACTTGGACCTTTTTTTCCTGAAGGAAAAATTTGATTTAATTCCTTTTTTTTACCGATGGATGCATCCTTGTGCTTTTTGTCACAGGAAAAAATTGCAACTGAGCAAAATATAAACAGTGCACCTGATATTAAAACATTTTTCATAATGGGTCGATTTTATTTTTTTCAAATTTGAAGACTGAATTCAGTTTGCTGCAACTTTTGTCTTGAAACTGAGGAGAATTAGCAACGATAAACGGATGGGAGATTACGCTACATTCAAATTTCAGGTATTAAAATTAAAATGTCGTAGCATCAATCACATATCTGTATCTCGCTTCTTTATTGACAACTTTCCCCCATGCATCATTTATTTCTGAAGCTTTAATCATTTCTATCTGCGGATAGATTTTATTGTCAGCGCAATAATCCATCACTTCCTGGGTTTCGGGAATACCACCGATTAGTGAACCGTTAAAATTCACTCTGTTGAAAATCATATTAAAATTATTGATGGTTAGTTCACCGTTGATTGGTTGTCCCACTTGCGTAAAGTAGCCATACTTTTTTACGCAGTCGATGTAAGGGGACATTTCGTATGCGTAAGGAACAGTTGAAATCATAAAGTCTAGTTTTCCTTTGTAAGGCTTTAAATCTTCTGCCGTTTTTACGACGATAACTTCTTCTGCTCCAAAGCTTTTAATATCGTCTACTTTTGAAGGAGATGTGGTGAATGCATATACTTTAGCTCCTTTTGATACTGCTAATTTAACAGCAATATGTCCTAAGCCACCAATACCAATCACACCTATCTTATCACCTTTCTTGAAATTCACCTTCATCATTGGTGAATACGTCGTAATTCCTGCACAAAGCAAAGGAGCTGCATATTTCAGCTCAATGCTCTTAGGAATTTTGATAGCGAAATGTTCTGTTACCACAATATTATTAGAATAACCACCTTGCGTTATTCCACTTGGTGATGATTTTTCAGGTACACCATAAGTACCAATCATTCCACCGGTTTCGCAGTGATGTTCCTCACCACTTTTACAACTGTCACAATGCATACAACTGTTAACCATGCAACCTACCCCTGCCTGGTCACCAATCTTAAACTTAGTAACATTTTTGCCAATGGCTGTTACAATGCCGGCGATCTCGTGCCCAGGCACTTGTGGATATTTTTGAGGACCCCAATGTCCTTTGATCGTATGAATATCCGAATGGCAGATTCCTGAATATTTAATTTCAATTAAAACATCATTATCTCCAACGGGTCTTCTCTCAAATTCCCATGGCGTCATCTTTCCTGCCACATCTTTTCCTGCGTAGCCTCTAGATTTTATGTTCTTGCTCATATTTTTTTTATTATTTGTTTGTGCGAAAATGCTCAAAGAACCAGCAAGCATTAGGCCTGCGCCCGCAATTCCTGTCTGTATGATAAATTTTCTTCTTGAAGGGTCGTTGTGGTTTGACATATATTAATGATTTAGTAGTGAAGATTTTTAATGATTTTTGCAGGAATCCCACCAAAGATCGTATGATCTGGAACATCTTTTGAAACTACTGCACCTGCTGCAACAATCGAATTCTCGCCAATTGTAACACCAGGAAGGATTGTAGCATTTGCGCCTAGCCAAGCATTTTTTTTGATTACAATTGGCTTAGCAGTCAATCCGTGTCGGTCTTTTGGATCCAACGGATGACCTTCTGTAATCAAACTGACCTTCGGTCCAATTAAAACATTGTCATCAATTGTAATTCTGCCTAAGGCCAGAAAGGTACAATCGAAATTAATAAAGACATTTTTCCCAATGTATATGTTCTTGCCGTAATTGATGTAAATCGGTGTAAAAATGGTGACATCCTCGATCTTTTTGTATAAAACCTGACTTAATATATACGTGATGATTTCAGGATCCGATGAAGCATTCATTTTATTAAGAAGGGCTTTTACTGCGAATGCTTCCTCCATCAACCTGCCGCGTTGCGGATCGTTGGGAAATATGGTTTCTCCAGCTATCAGTCTTTCAAAAATGTCTTCTTGAAAGAATTTTGGATCAAGGCTGTCATTTAAGTCTGGAATCATATCTATAGTTGATTATTATTTACAAATTTAATGTTGAAAAGAGAAAGTGGGTAAAGATTATCAAACCAAATGTTAAGGATTTCAAACTTCTGCCAGACGAAATCCAGTTGGATTAGTTCCTGTAATTTTCTTAAAAAAATTATTAAAGTAAGTTGGATATTCGAACCCAAGTGAATAA
Source organism: Chryseobacterium sp. JAH (assembly GCF_001507335.1). GTDB lineage: Bacteria > Bacteroidota > Bacteroidia > Flavobacteriales > Weeksellaceae > Chryseobacterium. Next base: position 59,487 of record NZ_LMAH01000010.1, read on the forward strand.
GCTATTTCGGAAATACTCCAGTCAGTGTGCTGTAATAAGGCTTTTGCTTCGGTAATTATTCGCTCTGTAATGTGAGTTGTTGTTGGTTTTCCCGTTACTTCCTTGACCACACGATTTAAGTAATTGACGTGAACATTCAGTTTTTGCGCATAGTGCTGAGCCGTTCTTAATATAAGCGGATTTTGGATAGTTTCAATCGGAAATTGCCTTTCTAATAATTCAAGAAAAACAGAAGTTAGTCTCGACGAGGCATTATTGTTTTGTCCATAGATCTCTGAAGGCTCCATCTTTAGAGATTCGTGGATGATGAGACTGATGTAATCTCTAATTAATTCATCTTTATATATGTAGCCGCTTTCCTGTTCTTTAATCATCCTCTGGAAAATGGTATTGAGAAAAGACCTTTGCTCCTCTGTTATCTTTAAAACAGGTGTTCCTCCAATTTTAAAAAATGAAGACTGCTGTAAACTTTCCTTTCGTTCAGAATTTTTAAAGAAATTTTCTGAGAAAAGAATAGTGTAACCCACGTATGAGCTAGAAATTGTCTCGCAGGAGTAGGGGATGTGTGGATTGCCAAAGAAAAGAATCGTCCCTTCCTGTTCATAGGTTTTCTCGGAATAATGAATTTTGCTTTTTCCGGTTGTCAGACATATTTTATAGAATTCTTTTCTACTGTATGTTCGCGTCTCAGTATTGTCTTTCTCAATCTGAAACGCCTTAAAACCTTGAAGTTTCAGTTCGTTATTAAACTTGGAAACTTCTCTTGTTACTCTATCTTTCATCTTGTCAGGTTAAGAAATTCAAATAAAAACCAATTACTTTTTTACACTTTAAAAAACAGATATTGTCATACGTTTTTTATCTTTTGAATGAGAAACTTTGCGTTCCGTAGTATTCTCATTACTGTAATTCAAATTTAACAGTGACTGCACCTGAGCCCAGTGCTGCTGCATAACCCGATGTATCATCTACTTTTCCTATCCTGGTGTATGTGTATGAAGTGGATGACGATGTGTAGAATAAAACCAAAGTTCGGCTGCCATAGAGCATGATATCCCCATTCTGTATGGAACCCGGATTGGAAGCATTTGATGGTAGGTTATTTGCAAAATCGAAAAATTTTTCATTCCCGTTCAGTTCGCTCATATTAAGCGTTAATGGCAACATTGCCTTAAACGCATCTGCAGTGGCATTTTCATAGAGAGACGCTGTGAATACGGAAGAACCGACTGTAATTTTCACTTTATCAGTGGATACGGCATCGTTGATAATGGGATCATCATCCTTGCTGCATCCTGTAAATAATAATGTAAAGGTTAGAGCGAATATTGCTATTACCACGTTTTTCATTTTTCTCATATTTTTATTTACTTTTAATGATTACTTTTTTGCTCACCGTACTGTGTTTATCTGCATCAATTTTGATGAAATATACACCTGCTGGAATATTGCTTGTATCTACTTTATTTTCTTTCGACTGTAATAGCACTTTTCCGTTCATATCTAATAAGGATAAGCTGGTAAAATCGCTTCCTGTTACTCTGAAGTTTTCTGTAGCAGGGTTTGGTGTTACCTGAAATAAATTATTTTTTACATCTAAATCCGATACGCCCATAGTCGGGTCTAGAAGTTCATAAGAAACAGATACGCTTCCAGAGCCTAAGGCTGCTGTGAGCCCTGTAACATTATTTATCTTTCCTATTTTTGTATAGCTGACTGAGGTAGGGAAAGTTTGATAAAAAAGAACTAAACAGTTATTGCCATACAATGTTAAATCACCCGTCTGGATGGTACCGGGATTTGTAGCGTTTGTTGGCAAAGTAGTGCCTGACGGAAAGTAGAAGTATTTTTCTACTCCCCCAAGCTCACTCATATTAATGGTGAGTGGTAACAATTGTACAAATGCAGCAGACGTTGGGTTATTTTCTAACGTGGCAATAAATTCAGAGGAGCCGACAGTGATTTTTACATTTTGGCTTTGTGCGTTCAGCTTGCTGATGCTGACAGCGAAAATTACTAACAAATAGGATAAAATTCTTTTCATTAGAACTGTGTTTTTGGGAGAAATTTATATTTTTTATTCAAACGTAATGGTAACATTGCCCGATCCTAATGCTTGCTCTAAGCCCGCTGGATCGTCTATCTTTCCTAATTTCGTATAGCTGTAGGGTGTTGCAAAGGATTTGTAAAAAAGTACCAACGTGTTGTCGCTCCAGATCATTAAATCACCTTTACTTATTTTAGTTGGGTTATGGTTGTTGGTCGGAAAAGGTTTTTGAAAATCATATTTCTTCTCATTACGGTTAAAGTCTTCCATTTTAATCGTCAGAGGTAATAATGCTTTAAATGCTTTTGCCGTCTGATTGTCGTAGAGCTTTCCTGTAAAGGTTTTCGAATTGACCTTAACTTTTATTTCTATATTTTGCATTTTATTGTAATTTTCTTTGTCTTTTTGCTAGTTCTCAAATTTCTTATGTTCACCACACAGTGCAGTACTAGAATAGATCAATGGACATAGTATCAAGGTAAAAAAATATAAATTTTTCATTGTTGTTTATTTTGTCGTACGAGACAGTAGTTAATTTTAAAAATTAATCAAATCATAATTTTGTCCTTTCTCGTATCAATCATTGTAAAATCGAAATTTGATACTACAAATTTCGTAAATTGCTGTAGCTTATACTTATACAAAATACTGATTGTTTTACCATTTTTACTGATTAACCTTAGTGAGCATTTCTGAAAACCATTAAAAAAGAGTTGATAATGGTTATTAGGCTTTGGCAGAAAATTTTGAAAATGGGTGCATTGGAAATCAGATGAAATTCATTTGAGGTAAACACTACAACAAAATTCGTTGCTGGATGGAGTTGCTAACTTTGTTAGGACACAATTTTTATACTCTTTAACTTTAAGAGTATGAAAAAGATCAGAAAAAATTACAGTTTAGAAATCGAAGATTGGCCGAAGCCAGTTTAGGATCCAAGCAATATCTTTAAGCGAACAGCGAGGCAATGTATCCTTAGTAGCTCAAGAATTAGGGAGTTGCAAAGAAAGTTTAATCAATTGGATAAAGCTTCACAAAGAAGGTAAAGCTTACGAAGGAAAAACAAATTTCCTCCGATCCCATAAGAGAAGAGCTTTTGAAACTTCGCAAGGAACTTGAAGAAACAAAGCTAGAACGTGACATCTTAAAAAGGCGGTAGGCATCTTCTCCAAGATAGACGGGTAAGATATAAATTCATCAAATAACACGCTAATGTGTTTCCTGTCGGGAAGATGTGTGAGGTATTAAAGGTAAGTAGGAGCAGTTTCTATCATGGGAAGAAAAGAAAACCTACTATGCGTTCAGAAAGAAGAGCTGTTTTATCTGCGGAGATCTTCAGTATCTATCATTGGAGCCGTGGCAGATATGAAAGTCCGCGAATAGCCAGAGAATTAGAAGCAAAGGGAATACAGTCAAGGCTGGGTATATCTTACCACAGTTATTGATTTGTTTGACAGAAAGGTTATAGGGTGGTCGCTAAGTGAGACGATGAAAACTCAGGAAACCAGTAGTGCTGCCTTGAAAATGGCACGGCTTCACCACCCTTTACAGAATCATGGTAGTTTAATTTTCCATTGACTACGTCGAATCTTCGATTTCGGACAGAGGGATTCAGCATGCGTGCACAGAATTTACGTCATTGGTCGGAAAAAACATTACCCGAAGTATGAGTGGAAAGGGAAATTGTTATGATAATGCTGTAGCGGAGAGTTTCTTTAAAACTTTGAAAACCGAACTTGTCTTTCAAAATAAATATGAAACTAGAAACCATGCCAAAACTCTGTGTTTGAATATATAGAAACATTTTACAACACTCAGAGAAGGCATTTGGCTTTAGGAAATTTAATCATAATAGAGTATTAAAATTTAATGTCTAATCAATCTAAAAATGTAGCATAAAGAGTATATAATTTTGTCTCAAAAATAGTTGCAAGTTCAATCTGCTGCTGAAAATGATTTCAAAACATATTTATCAAAAGCAGGTTACAAAGCTACTGAAGTAGATAAGGAATTTCCAAAGGGGCCTGCAGTCTTGACTGGAGTATATTATCTGCACGGTGATCTCGGTACAGCAACGTATGTCACCAATGAAATTGCAGAACCTACCCAATATTTCTTAAATTTACCTTTTGGGGAGATGTTGGTAGAGCAGCGGGACTCTCTTATGTTCAGACTGAGGGTAATTAACATTGTTGTTAAACAGGTAAATAACGAAATGAGATCAACAATAATATATTCAAAACCTGCGTAAAATGATCACAATATATCCGTACATGTGTGTAAACTAATACATGATCACATTTTCACCTATAATACAAGTTCTAAATAATATTTTTAAAATCTGCATAAAATAAGGATAGGTTATTTCTGAACCTGCTTAATATTAAAGCAACCTATCCGCAGCACCTGTCTAAAATAATCCGTGATCAAATTCTTAAGCAGGGCGAAATAAATACAGGTTAACTTATTTTACCCTATCCAATATCTTTTTCTTTTAAAAGTGAAAAGTATAGATGGTAAATGTTGCTTGTTGGTATTTTATAATCTGGTGGGGTTTGGTTTTCAGAACCCTGGAAAATGGAAATTTCACGTTCGCAAGATGTGTCTTTGTACCCACAAATTTTGGCAAATTTCTGGCTCCAAAGACGATCTTGCCTTTTCTGCAAAAAGGAGAAAAAACGGCGGAACTTGTTTTTTTATTTTGAATGAAATCACGTTTGAGATTCCGGATTATTCTCTTTTAATCTTTAAAGATTCCAGACTCATTCAGAGTATTCTTAATTAACCTAGCTCTCTTAAAAACACTTGTTTTACAGGTTTTTATAATCCAACTTTGCCGTAGAAATTTTATCAAAAAATGAAAATATTACTTAACCTTTTGTTATTTTTCTTTACAATTATTGTTGAGGCACAGGTTGGAGTAAACACGCAGACACCTTCAGCAACTTTGGATATTGTCGGGAAAACAGATTTGCCCAATCACTTTGATGGCATAATTCCGCCTAGAATTACAGGTAATCAGCTTGCAAGTAAAAATTATTCGGTATTGCAAAAAGGTGCCATTGTCTATGTAACTCAACCTGTATCTAATCTTTTGGGTCAAGTTATTCTTGTTGTTAAAGAAGGATATTATTATTTCAATGGACAGTTTTGGAATCAGATATTTACTGAACCGATTTACTATGATGCGCTTGTCGTATTGGATGAAACACTTCCTGTAAATACTATTTCTGAACAGACCGCTTGGAACGCATATCTTCCTTTTCCAATAAATCCTCGGCAGCATTCTTTATCAACAAAAATATATAGACTTGGTACAGCAGGGTCAGGAATAACCGGACAGATTGATGAAAGACGAATCGGAACAATTGGATATCTAGATCTAACCATTAGCAGCTCAACGCCCATCACTTCAAATTATGTCATGTTGAATCTTTCGAAGCCATTGCGTGATTTAGGTTTTATGTCAGATGGCAGTGTAGGTACGATCAACAATATTTTGGTAAGCGGAAGTCCTAATGGAGGAGGCTTAGGTGTAGAACAAGGCATAGTTTCATTTACAAACGTCAATTTCCATTTACTGTTGTGGAAGAATCAAATAGAAAAATTTAACGGTACGATAAAAGGTATGACCACCTTTCCGATTAACTATCTGAACGTAGTTGAATGATAGATAAAAAGCATTTTGAGAAGAAAGATTACGTTAAAATTAGAATTTCCCTCAGCCAGAAAGAAAAGTGGAAAAGCTTATGCAAGGAAAAAAATATTTCTATCACAAGTTTAATTATCAATTCCGTCGAAAAAAGAATAATGGATGATGAGAGAAGAAATGTTTTAGAGTTCATTGAAAAACAGGATAATGTCTTTGTGAAAATTGAGACCAATATCAATCAGGTTGCTAAGATTGTCAACACTCAACGGTTTATTAGTCCCAGGGAGCTGGATGAATTTTTGGAAAAGCTCTCAGAGATTTCAGAATTGAAAAAGATGCAGAATAGAATATTTGAAAAGATTTATGCTCTGCTGGCAAAATGATTATTAAAATTATGGCTCCGGCTGGGTCTAATTTTCCGGGAGTAAATTATAATGACAAGAAGATCAATGAAGGAAAAGGCGAGTTGATGAAGATGAAAAATTTCCCATCATTTATCAACGGAGATAGCGAAAAAAAGCAAGTTCAGGATTATTTGAAAGCTATTTCAAATAGAAATAACAAGGTTTTGAAACCTCAATTCCATGCAATGATCTCCACTAAATTTCAGGAACATTCAAAAGAGGAGCTGACTAAGATTGCTGAAAATTTTATGGATGAAATGGGTTATAGAAAACAACCATTTATAGTGGTCAATCACAATGACACGGAGAACAATCATGTCCATATTGTCACAACCCGTGTGGACAAACAGACTGGGAAGAAAATTAGTGATAACTACGAGAAGCTTAAGGCTCAAAAAGCATTAAGCGACACTTTAGAAAAGCTCTATGGACTTAAGTCAGAGGAAAAACTGAATAGACTTTTGAATTATAAGATAAGTTCTATCAATCAATTAGAAACTTTACTTGATAGGAATGGATACAAAATGGGCAAAAACCCAAATGATGAAAAATATTTGACCCTATTAAAAAACGGTGTTATCCAACAAACGTTAAAGGGAAACCAATTAGTCTTTGATAATAAAAATGATAAAAACAGAACAAAGCAACTTCGAGCAATTCTATGGAAATATAAAAACATTTATTCCAATAAAGTTTTTAAAGTTGAGGATTTTAGAAAACAAGAAGGAATGCTTCCGGAAGAAAAGATGAGAGAAAAAGATAAGCTTACTCCGAAGATAGAATTTGAAAGCGAGCTTCAGAAAAAACTGAGAGATGTATTTGGAATAGACATCGTGTTTCATCATAAAGATGAATATCAGCCTTTTGGTTACACTTTAATTGACCATAAAACTGGGACAGTTTATAAAGGAAGCGAACTTATGAAAATGAGCGAGTTGTTTGAGTTCACGTCCGAAAAAATTGGTAAAAAACTATTTGAAAGTCTGCAGGATTACAATGTAAGAGATAGTGATAGTAAAATGCTATTAATGGATTTTCTCAAAGTTAGACATCCAGAAAATGAGATAAAGGAATTTATGCTTTTTGGTAATAAAAAACTTAAAAACAAGGAAATATACAATGCCATAAGAAACGATGTTCGAGAATATCTAAAAGCACAAAATAATAAAGATATCAATGTTATAAAGTTGGAAGATGGAAAATATTACGTCATTCATTCGAGACTGCATTATATAGGAGAAGTGGAGGCATTGATTGGAGAAAAGCAGTATCAAAAATTGCTTGATCCTCAGATACAGGTTACATCAAAAACTGAATACAAGACAGGTAACGAATTAAATAAAGCAGTCAACGAATTGTTTTTTGAACTGATGAAAAGTTCCGGCTCAGCCAAAGATCCTGCTGAGCAAGAACGTAAAAAGAGAAGAAAGCGCCGGTAGCGGCAGACCATTTATTAAACCAAAAACCAATCACCAATTCATATGATAATCACTTTTGGAACGCAGAAAGGAGGAACCGGTAAAACAACTTTAGCTATTGCTTTTGCTAACTACATTGCACTTTCTTCCGAAAGGAAGGTCAATGTATTCGATTTTGATTTTCAGAAGTCGTTTTACTACAAATGGAAAGAGGATGGATTGCTCGATATTCCAAAGCTGTATGATGTAGAAATTATTGATGAGGAGAATGAGCAGCCTTTTTCGGATTTTGAACATTTGATTGAAATGAAGGAAAGTGAAGACGTTAATGTGTTTGACCTTGCAGGAACATTGGATGCAAAATACAGTGATCTGCTTATTTACAGTGATTTTATAGTTATTCCTTTTGAATACTCTAATGTATCTGCAAAATCGACCTTGGTGTTTATCAATTTTTTAGGTCTTTTGGAAAGTCAGGCAGCGCGGGTATTTATCAGATCAAAATATGATAAAGGCTATAAGTACCAGAATCAGGAAGGTATGGATGCCGAGATTAGTAAATATGGTCTTCTGTTAAAAAGCCCGGTATTTAAAAGGAATTGTTTGCAGACTATTGATACAAGGAAACTGACCTATGAACAAAAATATGCTGTAAAAAATTCCTTCTTGGAGCTGACAGAATACATTAATAAATGTCTTGAAATTACATTATAACAAAATCATTAATACCATCTCAAATGACAAAAATAATTATCAGTATTATCTCTGTTTATCTGCTATACTACGTAGGAAACATCATCTATGACCTTTTCCTGAAAAAGGATATTTCTAAGAATCAAGATGAAACCGAAGAATATTCTTTGAATGATTTTCTTGATAATAATACAACTGAAGTACAACAAGTCAGCATCGATGATGTCGAAAATATAAATACTCCTAATTCATTCAACAAAAGAGAACTTTCTCCCGTAATAGAGGACGGACATAATGAAAACAGAGACCTTGAGTATTGGAGAAATAAGTTCGAGTCTGAAAATGATATTGACAGTTTTAATGAAATTTCAGAATCTAAAGAGGTAGAAGAAATTTCCACTGTTGTACAAGTTGAAAACACTCCAATGCCTAACTCAAGAAATCAATCATATCATAAGCAGTTCTATCAGTTCCTAAACCTTGCCGAGACCAGTGTACAGGTTCTTGCAGACCATGACGGTTACAAGATTTATCAGTCGCTGATCTAAAACATTAAGCAACCCTTCCAATTCTATTCTGATCCGCCAATAAATGGCGGATAGCATACCTCTTATGCCTTTTTCTGAGCAAAATAACCACAATTCTAACCATAAATATTTAATCATTATGAATTACAGGAGTACACGTAATCAAATTATTACAAAATTATTTACTGCCACATTATTACTTCTTGCAGTAACCCCAATTTTTGCTCAGGGCGGTGCAACGGCAATTTCCAATGCAGCGAACGACATTAAGGATTATTGGGATCCTATCAAGCTTATTCTCAAGGCAGTCGGAGGTTTGGTAGGTTTCATAGGCGGTCTGAGAGTCTATAACAAGTGGACGAATGGCGATCAGGATGTCAACAAAGAAATCCTGGGCTATGGAGGAGCGATGATATTCTTATTGGTAGTTCCGGAATTCGTAACAGCATTCTTTGCTTAATATGGGTTTCTATCTCTACAAGGGGCTTAAGAAACCCCTTGTATTCTTCGGACTCAAAGGGAAATATATTTTCTATGCAGTTGGTGTTATCGGAGGTGGCGTCATTGCGGCACTTGTCTTATCCAAGTTCGGATTACTGGGTTCTCTATTAGGACTTGCAGTAACAGCAGGAGGTGTTTATCTCATTTTCAAAAGACAAGACAAGCACGGTCTTTATGCCAAGACCAAAAACTTCAATCAGATTTTAATTTTTCCTAAGAGGATTATCAACACTAAGCTTTTAAAGCAAAACAAATCAAACGGTTTTGAAATCAACAATTAAATAAATTAAAATGAAAATTAAAAAACACGCATTTGACATTCCTTTTATTGGCTTCGATTATGGGAAAGATTTCGGATGGGATTTTGATGTCTTGTTTGGGCAGTATGGAAATCCCATTATCGGTATCCGTATAAGGAATGCTGTTGAGCAATATTCTGCTGATCCGGATAATTACCTGAATTTTCATACTGTTTTAAATCAAGTCGTATCCATTATTGGAGAGGGTAGGATCGTGCAAAAGCTCGATATTTTTTCAAAAAAGAAATACACTGCAGAACATTCCAATCAATTTCTTCAGCAAAAATACTCCGAACACTTTGATGGTAGACTCTTCAAAACCATTGAAACAGTACTTTTCTTCACGGATATTATTGATGACAGGCTGAAAAAGAAAATGAAGCACTATCATTTTTCTGATAAAAGCTACAAAGAGCTACGGGATAAATGTCAAAAAGTAGTGATGCTGCTCAAGCAGAATGACTGCGAACCACAGTTCTTATTTGCAGAGGATTTTGAATATTACATATCAGGTGTATTATCAATGCATTTGTCAGATGTTCCAAGTTTTGATAACATCAAAAGTACCAGTGAATATCTGCAGATAGGAAACCGATTTGTCAAAAATGTTTCTTTTGTCGATGTTGAAAATATCGATTTGCCTTCTGAAATTGAAACATATTCTATTCTCGGAGGAAATGGGGCTGCATCTGAAACCGCTGTTGATAATTTTACATTCATCAATGAGCTAGAAGATTATGAAACAATCATCTACAATCAGGTCATTACTATTCCTCTTCAGGCACAACAGCAAAGGGAACTCGACAAGAAAAAGAAAAAGCACGAAGGAGCGGCTAATAATTCTCCATCCAATGCGATCATAGCTGAAGAAATCCAAACACTTTTGCACAACATTGCAGTTGATGGGCATTTGGTTGTAAATGCTCATTTTTCACTTCTTTTTTCAGCAAAGACTTTGGAAAAAATGGAGAATATACAGTCGATGATTGAAAATAAGCTCTTCACAAAAGGAATTATTGTTTCCAAGAATGCGTACAACCAATTGGAACTTTTCCGGTCAGCCATCCCAGGTAATTCTACAGAGCTAAGAGAGTACGACCTTTTTATGACGACAAGCGAAGCGGCCTTGTGTTTTTTTTTTAAAGAGAGTTACCCCGTGAACGAAGAATCCAACTTTTATTTAAGGTTTACAGATCGGCAGGGTGTTCCGTTAAAGGTCGATCCTGCTGATCTACCGATGAAAATTGGACGCATCAATAACCGGAACAAGTTTGTCCTTGGACCAAGCGGATCAGGAAAGAGTTTTTTAATGAATAATATCATTGAGCAATACCTTACTTACAATTATGACGTTGTCATCGTTGATACCGGAGATTCTTATTCGGGAACCTGTAAATATAAAGGAGGGAGATACATTCAGTACACAGAGGAAAAACCAATCACAATGAATCCTTTTTTAATGGATAAAAAAGAGTTCAATATTGAAAAAATTGAATTTTTGACCAACCTTATATTCCTGATATGGCAAGGACCCGATGCATCAATGTCATCTGCACAAAAATCAATTTTAGATAATGTGCTGATGTCTTATTATCGTCAGTATTTCAATTCAGGAACCCAATGGTACGACCTTAAAAGTTCAGAGGAATTGATCCTCTATCTTCATAAATACAATGTACACGAAGAGGATATTTGTGCAGAGTATGAGAATGAAAGTAAAGTACAAAGAACATATTATGACATTTTAGAAATTACTTTTGATGCAAGTTCTGAGGAAATTAAAGAAGCAGGGAGAAAACTTTTGAAATTCTATCATCCCGATAAGAACATCAACAATCCAGACTATGACAGTGATCAATTTTATACAGTCTATGAAGCTTACGATACGCTTAATGATGAAGAAAGAAGACGGATTTATAATGAAACCCAATTGATTCTTATAAAATCGAATGAACTTATCAGACAATCGGAAATAAAAGAAAACTGGAGTGAATCGTTTAGAAAAGCCATCATCAAAAAAATTAAGGAAGTAGAAGAAAAGTTAGATGCAAAAGAGCTTTCATTTAATGGATTCTATGATTACTGCGACAAATTCCTGCCTCTGTATTTAAATAATAAAAAATACAGCATCTCGGAAAGGGAATTTAATTTAAGAACTTTCCTTTTCGTTCTGAAGGACTTCTACAAAGGCGGACGTTATGGAACCACACTCAATGAAAGTGCCGATAATACTTTGTTTGACGAGTCATTTATTGTCTTTGAAATTGATAATGTAAAGGATAATCCCAAGCTTTTTCCTATCGTAACACTTATCATTATGGATACCTTCATCCAGAAAATGAGATTGAGGAAAGACCGAAGAAAAGCGCTCATCATAGAAGAAGCTTGGAAGGCAATTGCCAGTAAGCTTATGGGCGGATACATTTTGTATCTCTATAAAACAGTAAGGAAATTCTGGGGAGAAGCAGTGGTAGTAACACAGGAACTGGATGATATTATCGGAAATGCCGTCGTAAAAGACAGTATCATTAATAATTCTGATACGTTCATTCTTTTGGATCAGACCAAGTTCAAAGACAATTTTGACCGTATAGCAGCTTTACTCTCATTGAATAAAGTTGAGCAGAACAAAATTTTTACTATCAACAATCTTAATAACAAGTTTGGTCGAAGCAGGTTCAAGGAGTTTTATCTCAAACGAGGTTCTAAAGGCGAAGTCTATGGAAATGAAGTTTCAATAGAACAGTATCTAACCTACACCACTGAAAAACCCGAAAAATCAGCAGTCGACTATTACGTTCAAAAATACGGAAGCTATGATGAAGCACTCATTAAAATTGTATCGGATTTAAAATCTTTTGGAGACAGTCTTGAAAATCTTGTGTCGCTGGTCAATCTGTATCAAAATCCATTGGATTTAAAACTTGATTCTTTTTACAAAATGATGAAGGCAGAAAACAAAGGAAAAAATGTTTTCAAAATCATCAACCAGGAACTGGAAGACTACCAAGTCAGTTTTTCAGAATTAATCGACAAAAAATATCACTATGAAAAAGTTTAGTTTATTTTTTTTAGGATGTGGGAGTTTTCTATTTGCCCAGAATACCTACATCGATCCGACGGTTACAGCTGCAATGATATTGTATTCTGAAAATCTAAAAGCCAAGCAGAATGATGTCATTGAGGAAACCTCAAAATTGAAGGATGCCCAAACCTGGGTGGGAACACAAATGGTTGCAGCCAATGATATCCAGAATAAAATACTAAAAGGTTTAAAAGAAGTTTCCGGAACTCTGCAGAACGGTATTCAGGTACAGCAAATCTATTCTGAACTTAACAAATGCTACGCTTATTCGTCAGAAGTAGTTCAATTGGCTTCACAGCATCCGCAATATGCCATTTTTGGGACAAAAGCTTCACAGAAAACTTACGAGCAAAGTCTGAAGATTGTAACAGATGTTACCGACATACTTGCTTCCGGTGAACTGAATCTGGCTACTGCAGGTGATCGATACAAGATTCTACACAATATCTCCACTAATGTGAAAACTTTGAAGTTATGGCTTTTGGCAATCAAATTACGATTAGAAAAGGCAAACAGATTAGGGTTTTGGAATTCTATCAATCCTTTTGCGGGGTATATCAATACTGACAAAGGTATTGTTGAAAACATAATGAACAGATATAAGCGAAACTTTTAAAACTCAAATAATGAAACGGATTTTGCAAATATCGTCTGTTGTTCTGATATATATTTTACTTACTTCTTCCGGAGGTAGTTCTACACCAGCCTGGCAGCAGGAAAATGTTTCTTTTCCAATGATGGATCTTGAAATCAATGCAACGATGAAAGAACAGGACAGGCAGAAAGAAATGAGGCAAAAACAAACGCTGAATGCTACTGTAGAGACAGCTAATCAGACACAATGGAAAAATTTCAAAGAGAAGATTACCAAAGTACAGGACAGATTGCGAATTGTATCATTTGCAATTCAGGCAATACCTACAGGTGTCGCAATGAGCAGGGAAATAACGAAGATAACAGATAACCAGACTGCCATTATTAATGAGATTAATACAGCCCCTTATTCAATAATATCTGTTTTGCCCGCTCAAGTGCAATTTGTGGATGATCTGCAGATGGTCACCAGATTGATAACCGGCATTATCCTGTCATACGGAGCTATCAACCAAATGGAAAAATCTGAACGCGAGGTCTTGCTGGATTACGCATTAAGTGAAGTTAAAGCACTCAGCAGAAATTCCACCTATATGCTTTTGAAAGTTAGAGATATCAAAGCTAAAGTCTTACGAAACAAAAGAGCATTCCAATACTATGTCAACAGAGATAAACAAGTGGTGGAAAGTATTATGAATAATATCAAATCCTTTTAAGATGAAGAAGATATTAACCTTTATAATAGCTGCATTTTCAGGGATTACCATCAAAAGTCAGCAGATCGTTATCAATGATAAACTCTTATCACAAATAACAGTCAATCACGGCGTTCGTCTAGCCAGTGAGCAGGCTTTTTTAGATTCCTACGAAAAGCAAAAACAGCTGTATGATGATATCAATAATAAGACAACTCAAATTATTGCTATTCAGGAATACATCTATCAACAGCTTAAAAATGTCAATTCAGCACTTACGCAAAGTAAGAAATTGATTTACCTCTATCAGTATTTAGGTAAGATTGTGACCAATTCCAACAAGATGCTTGACCTATCTGCTCAACATCCGGAATATGCAGTCCTGGTTTCCAAATACTATTCTGAAATAGGTAAGCAGACTTTGAAACTTCAGCAGGAAGTTACTCAGGATATACTCAATGAAGATAAAGATTTTCTGATGGATGCAATGGATAGGGAAATGCTGATTGAAAAGGTCTTTACACGAGTAAGAAATATCAATGGGAACATTCTCTACATTATTTTGAGATTAGAGAATGCCAAGAAGATTCCTTACCTGTATCAGGTTCCGGTACTCAGAAATTACCTCAATATCGACAAAGCAATTGTCGGAGACATCATTCAAAAATATAAATACATATTCAACTAAACCTATGGAAAATTTATTTAAAAGAACAAAACTTTTCCTCTTGCTACTGATTATCACAAATGTTTTCGGACAAGTCAGTGTGAAAAGACTGAACGATCCTGCTATTGTTGCGCAGCATAAGCGAATGACATTCGAAAGCTGGGGAGACTGGAGACCTTATCCCAAATATTTTCTGGGTATTCAAACCAATTTTGCCTACGCCACGGTATGGGGAATGTGGGCTCCAAAAATTAACAGGGATTACAAGGATGGAGACGATATCAGACCATTAAAACCAACCGGAGAACAGAATTTAAGACTGGCGCAATTGAAATTTCAGGAAGAGGAAGCCAAGAAAATCAAAGCTGCTTCCGATACAATCTATAAAAGAAGTGTTCAGGATCTCGCTCACTGGACTTCTGCAACTGTTGATGCCGATCCACTCTGGTTATTGTACTACAAACGGATGCTGAAACCAATCACAGATTTTCCCGATACACCACAAAATTTTACTGAATGGCGACTGAAAGACCAGCAGACTTACGAAACAATTTCTACCACCGGGACACTAAAAAGACTACAGGAGGAAATAGATCTTATTAAAGATAAATATTCAATGTCCCGATCGATGGATATGCCAAGGGGAAAGCGCTTTATAATGTATCATGAAATACTAATTAGGTGGAGAAAATTTGTTCAAGAGTTAAAAAAACACAATGATAAAACGACACTTCTTCTGGACTATAAAAACATTTTAAGCAATCACATACCGACAGTAATACCTTCACAATCCAGTTCCGCTTCGGATAAACAGATTGTTCAGGATGTGATGCAGAAGTATAAACACAAATATTAGATATGAATAAATCAATCACATTTACTTTTTGCTGTCTTGCGTTAATACTACCTGTTTTTTGCTTTGCCCAGACCGATAGTGATTACAGTAATCTGCTACAGTTTTTGAAAGGCGACGGAGCTTTTGAAAAATGGTTTATGGAAGTCTTCACAAAATTGGATAACAGCGTACAGGACAGTGCCCAAGGTTCAGCTTTAGTAGGTAGAGCTATAGGAGGCTTAGGTGCTTTGATGTACCTCGGATATATGGGTTGGCAAATGGCAGCCGGAGACAGAGAATGGGAAATTGTACCAATGTTGAAACCTATTCTTATCGGATTTACTTTGATTTACTGGACAGGATTTGTCAATTTACTTCAAGCACCTTTTAAAGCTATTGCAGAACCGGGAATTGCTATTTTTAGTGACATCGAATCTGAGGTCAATGACTTAAGAATTGAAAGATTTAAAAAGCAACAGCAATTATTGGATGCAGTTATTAAGCTTAATGCTGAAGAAGACGCCAAACAGGACGTTATTGATAATACATCGAAAGATGCCGATGATTCCTGGTTTGATATCAGTGATGGTATAGACAAATTATTACAACCAATCAAGGAATGGCAGATCAGGATGGAATTCCAGTTACAAAAATTGGTTGCAGAAATCATAGAATTTGTGTGCCTTTCGATTCTTCGTGTTTGTGTTTATCTCATCTTTTTTATTCAAAAGATATGGGCTTACATCTTAATCATTCTTGGACCAATCGCTGTCGGAATGGCATTGATTCCGGGATTTGAAAATTCTTTGTATAGCTGGGTTTCGAAATTCATCAATATCAATCTCTACACTTTCGTTGCATACACCATTATCAATATTGGACAGCAGTTGATTGCATCTGGTTATACAATGGAAATAGAACGTTATGATACGCTTCTAACTAACGGAACCATTACCAATTTAGATGCATTAATGGTCTACGTGAGCAATTCAGGAATGATTTACAATCAGCTCTTTACCTGTGTTGCTTACATCGTAACAGGGATTGGAGTACTGATGACACCAACGATTGCAGATACGATAGTAACAGCAGGTGGTGCAGGTGCGATGACAAAAATGAAAAGTGCAGCAGGAAAAATGGCGAGCAGTGCTAAAACAGCAGCATTGGCTGTAAAAACAGGAGGTGCTTCGGCAGCTGCGGCAACAGCAAAATCAGCAGCGGCTGGTTCTGCATCCGGAAGAGTTAAAGACGCTATGAAAAATGGAAAATAATCTCATTAAACTTATTAAAAATGCTTATAAAAAACTTAGAACAAAGAATAAAGATCAATAAGATAGTTTCATTGGGAGCGATTGGGTTTGCCTTTTTTATTGTCATAGCAGGATTTTTCTTCTCTTACAGGATGATTCAGGACTCAAGAAAGTCGATTTATATTTTGGATAACGGCGTTCCGGTTCTTGTCAAACAAACCGATGTTCTTTTGAACAGACCTGTTGAATATAAAGCTCAAATAGAACTATTCCATCGATTGTTTTTTACGTTGGCACCCGATGATTCCTACATCAAGGAAAATATTCAAAAATCCCTTTATCTCATTGATGACAGCGGAAAGAAAGAATATACCAATCTAAGAGAAAAAGGTTTCTACAATCAGATCGTTGCCTCCAGCTCAATGGTCAGTATTCATACCGATTCCATTTCCTTGGATATAGAAAACAATAAGTTCCAGTTTTTCGGAAAGCAGATGATAACCAGAAAATCATCTGTCATTACCCGGAAATTATTTACCGAAGGATTTTTTGAGGATATCATCCGGAGTCCCAACAATACTCATGGTGTGCTGCTCAAAAACTGGCGTATTATCAATAACGAAGAGCTTTCCAATCAAACTAAAAATTCTTATTAAAATGAAAACTTTTATTAAAAATACAGGAAAGAAATTGATAGGCTGGCCGGTAGAGAATCCTAAGAAATTTTTTATGTATTCTATGATTTTTTTATCAGTTTCTTTCCTCTTATCCTTGTTACAAGGCATCTTCTTTCCGTCTGATATGACATTCAAAATAAAACCTCCTATTCTTTATTCAAAAAGTTCGGTAGCTCAAAATAATCAGACAAAGAATATTAAAGAAATGGAAAAGATAGTAGCCGAGATGCAACTACTCAAAGTAAAAAGAGATCGGGGGGAATTACAAAAAGAAGACAGTTTGCGAATAGAATACCTGTTTAACCAATACCAAAACTTTAAAAATGGATATTAAGAAAATCAACTTTAGAGAGAAAAAATATGTTCTGCCACTCCTTGCATTACCATTCATTTTTCTGTTTGCCTTTGTAGCTAATCAGTTTGTGAAAGAGGAGATTCCGAAGGAAAAACCAAAAGAACTTTCACTTTCATTGGGCGAATCACAGGATTCTATAATGACAAAAAATGATGCATATGATAGTTTCTTTAAAAAAGATGATAATAGGACGATGCTCGGAGGACTGGACAAAGAACAGGATAGCCTGCTAAGTTATGAGGATCAGTTATCCTTATCACAGAAAAGAAAAATAGATTCACTGAAGGCTGTCAACTCAAGGCAAAATCAATATCAGGCTAATGGCAATCTGTCATCTTATTACAATCCTAAGCAAGAGAAAGATGATCAGGATTATAAGAGGTCATCCGAGATTATAAAAATGCTGAATGACAAATCCTATGGAAAACAGGAAAGTACTTATGCTGGCATACCAAAAGAAAATAAACAAAGTGTCCAGCAAGATCCGGTAAAATATCTGAAGCAGCAGATGTTGGTAATGGATTCCTTGGAAAAAGCAAGAGATCCAGAATATCAGAATAAACTGAATGCAGAAAACAAACTCAAAGCTAATAAAGAAAAAATGGAAGAATTTCTTAATTCCACTTTCAACGTCAGCAAATCGGGCATTAATAATGACTTCAACGCAGTTTACAAAGAGAAGGAAAACAGTTTTATCAAAGCAGTTATAGATGAAGACAACAAAGGATTTTTAGGAAGCCGAATCAGGCTCAGATTACTGGAAGACATATTTGTCGGTAATAAAAAAATTAGCAAAGGTTCTGTTCTATATGGTCAAATCTCAGGATTTACAATGCAAAGAGTTGACCTTAAGATCATTTCAGTATTTGCAAACGGGGAGATTTTACCGATTAACCTTTCGATATATGATGTCGACGGTATGAAAGGTTTATACGTTCCTCAAAGCGTATTCCGGGATATGATTCGTGAAATGGGAAGCAACTCCGTTCAGGGAACTCAGATGGATATGGGAGGAGAAGGATTTTTTACAACCATCGGCTCCAAATTATTTACATCTACCTCCAAATCAATCGCCAATCTAATTAAAACCAACAAAGCCAAGTTGAAGTACAACTCTTATGTATTTCTGATCGATGAAAAACAATTGAAAGAATCTCAAAACCAATCAAAACCTTAGAACTTATGAAATCAATTTTATATACACTGTTGCTATTTGCTATAACTGTTAATGCACAAACTGCAACGAAGGACAAAATAATTTCTGAATTGCCGGAAATAGAGATCACAGAAGGAATTAATCTGCATATTATTTCGCCAGAACCCATTCAATATGTTGACCTATCAACTGAACAATTGACAGGGGATTTACCGGCAACGAGCATTGCAAGGATTAAGATTACTGATAATCAAAAATCTGAAGAAAAAGATAAGAAAGTAAAATCAAATACATTTTTCAATGGAGATAACATTGGAATTATTACTGTCGTGGGACAATCTTTCATTGCACAATACAAAGCGGTTTACAGAAATTCAGAAAACTTGAATACCGTTACAAATATTCATATTCAACCCGAAGCGATGCAGCCTATTGAATTTGACAAAATGATATTTTCCAATTTGGAGTTGAGAAAATTTGCAATGGATATTATTCAGAAAAAAACTGAAAATAATCCAATCAGACTAGAGAAAGATTTCAATCTGAGCTTTCAGCTTAATAATGTTTATGTCATTAGTGATTACATTTTTATCGATATGACATTTAAGAATAGATCCAATCTGAGCTATGATATTGAGGGTTTGAAATTTTCAATTGAGGACAAAAAAATTCATAAAGCTACCAATAATCAAAGTATTGAAATGACACCACTTTTTCAGCTGAATCCTCAAAAGCATTTCAAGAAAAACTTCCGAAATATTTATGTCTTCAAAAAATTCACTTATCCGAATTCCAAAGTTATGATGATAAGATTGATTGAGGAACAATTCTCCGGAAGAACCATTGAAATGAAAGTGAATTATTCTGATGTCCTCAAAGCCGACACTTTGTAGCGGAAGTTCCGTATCCATTTAATCATTATCTGAATATCAAATTTTAATAAAGAATGCAAGAGCAACAACATCAAATAAAAATCTATGGCTTTCTACAAAAAGTAGTTTATGCAGTGGTGGCCTTGGATTGTGCTTCGTTATTCTACCTTAATGCTGACGTTCCAGTATTGTCCAACTTATTGAAGAATTTTTCAAAAATGAGTTTCATTTATCCACCGATAAATGCAAAGATTGCGACGTTGATTCTTATTGGATTGGTCGCCATTGGAACAAAGGCAAAGAAAAAGAAAGACTTAAATATTGCCACGGAAATTGTAGTTCCAATGGTCTTTGGCTTAGCAATAATTTTTTCGTCTTTGAATTGGCAGAATGAGGCAGGAAGCAACTCACTCCCAAAAGTTTTTCCGGGGCTTAATCTGTATCAGGTAATCTACGCTTCTCTTTCTTTTTTAGGAGCAGTTATTCTTCAAATGGGAGCAGACAGCATTTCAAAGCTGATGCAGCAAAAAATGGGAAAAGACAGATGGAATGTAGAAGAGGAATCTTTTGATCAAAATAAAGAGCTTGTAAATACAGAAACGTCTATTAATATTCCTTATAGATTTCGATATAATAACAAAACCTATAACGGCTATATCAATATAGACCCTTTTCGAGGAACAATTGTAATCGGAGTACCGGGAAGCGGAAAGTCGTTTGGCGTAATTAATCCTTCAATACGTCAAATGGTTGCTAAAGGTTTCTGTCTTTGTATTTATGATTTTAAATTTCCGGATTTAGCTCAAATTGCTCACTACCATTATTTGCTGAAAAAGAGTAAAGATTCCGGATACAATTATGATTTTCACGTCATCAATCTGAACGAAGTTGAAAAGTCCAAAAGAGTAAATCCCTTTCACAAAAAATATATTCAAACATTAGCGGAAGCGCAGGAAATGGCAGAATCAATGGTGTCATCATTACAAAAAGGCGGTGCAAGCTCCGGAGGCGGTTCAGAAGCTTTTTTTACACAATCGGCTATCAACTTTCTGTCTTCCTGCATCTATTTCTTTGCCACGTTTGAGAATGGAAAATATTCAGATTTACCTCATATTTTATCTTTTATAAACCGCAGTTACAAAGAGATTTTTGATACTCTTTTTAGTAACGAAGAGATTTTTTCTTTGCTTTCTCCATTCAAAACGGCTTATGATAATAAAGCTTTTGACCAGTTGGAAGGACAGATTGGGACATTGAAAATATTTCTTTCTCGTCTGGCGACGAAGGAAAGTTTCTGGGTGTTCTCAGGAAATGAGGTAGAATTGAAGATAACTGATAAACAAAGTCCCTCAATTATGATTTTGGCTTCAGATCCTGCAACGCAGGATATTAATTCAGCTCTGTATTCTTCAATCCTTAACAGGACTTTACGGTTAATCAATTCTAAACATAATTTGCCAGGGGGAATTATAGCTGATGAATTTCCGACAATTTATATTCACAAGATTGACAACATCGTAGCTACGGCTCGAAGTAATAAAGTTGCTGTTGTATTAGGGCTTCAGGAAATCCCCCAGCTTAGACAGTTTTATAAAAAAGAAGTAGCCGACACTATTTCTGCAATTGTCGGAAATATTCTATCCGGTTCCGCAAGAGATAAGAATACACTGGAGTGGCTTGAAAAATTATTCGGAAAAATTAAACAGAAATCCTACTCCCAATCTATTTCACAGCAAGGAACAACGACAAGCATCAATGAAAAAATGGACTTTATGATTCCTGCAGGAAAAATTGCGGCCTTAAAAACAGGAGAGATGGTTGGAATGATAGCACAAGGCGAAAAAAATACGACTGAAGAATATAAGACTTCTGCCGTAAGAGGAAAAATCAATCTTGATATGAAGGCCATTAGGGAAGAAGAACAAAATTATCCCGTAATGCCGAAGTATTATTCGTTCGTGGATAAAAAAGGTATCAACCGTAAAGAGGAAGTTCTGATGACCAATTTCAGAAAAATCAATAAAGAAGTGGAGCTCATAGTCAAGGAAAATATCAAAGAATAAAATTATGAAATCAATCAAAAAATACTTGATGGTAGGAATGCTTTCGCTTTGCTATTCATTGGCTTTTGGACAGTTCAATACCTTGACAAGGAAAGAAGCAAAATCCAATGAATCTATCACAGAAATGCGAACAGTTAAGAAAGAAAACCCTGATTTGAGAAAGGAAAAAGATAATAAAAATTTCTTTTATAAACTATTCAATACTCCAACTAAATCGGATTTAAAAAAGCAAATTGATTCTTTAAAAATGATGATGCTTGAATACAGCTTGTCAAAAAAAAAGCGTGAAGTATTAATTCCAAAAGCTAATAATGACTCTCTATTACTGCCAGGTAAAAAACAATTCTTCGAACAGATTGAGAGCATAGAAAAACCGATTAAAAAATTCAGTTTAATCAAAGAAGAGGATTTTGTATCAAAAATAAGTATGCCATTGGACAAAGGAATTATTGTTACTTCTCCTTTCGGATGGCGGACGCATCCGATTTTCAGATCTGGAAAAATGCACAATGGAACTGATCTCAAAGCCAATTATGAAAATGTCTATGCAGTTTTAGACGGTATTGTAATAGAATCCGGTAATTCCAGTGGAGGCGGGAAATATATTAAAATCAGGCACTCTGATTCATTTGTAACCTCTTATCTGCACCTTTCAGAAATATATTACGAAGCTGGAGAATATGTAAAAGCAGGATTCATTGTTGCAAGAAGCGGAAATAGCGGAAATTCCACAGGTCCTCATTTACATTTTGCAGTTCAGGAAAATGGCAAATACATTAATCCAATCAGGTTTCTCAACGACCTTATCAATGCTAATAATCTAATTGCCACACATTATGAAACGGCCAAAAATTAATACAGCCAATAATAAAATACTTACCATTATGAAAAATCACAATTTGCCTACTGATGAACTTAAAAATTTTGGAATCATCAATGATGACCTAACATTTTCAAAAAAGTTAAGTTCGAATGATATTGAAAAATTCCTTCAAGGATATACCATTGTCGCTGACAATGATAAGAACAGAGCTACGTTTCAGCTCACTGAAGATAATACCAAGCTGAAGGTCATTTTTCTAGAGCGAGATAAAAGTCTCAATAAAATTATTGAAAACAGTAAAGACAAAGTTCAATATACCGATGTTAAGGAACTTTCAAGTGATTATCCACTTCTTGAAAAGAAAGCTTTCATCTACGATAATGAGACAGGAAAAGTGGTGGAATTCGATTTCATCAAAAATGCAACAGAACTTACTGCCATCATTGCTGACAAAAAAGAGCCGGAAGAACTCAACGTCTACAAAAATGAACTTCTAAAGCTTAAAGGTTTTTTGCAGGACAAGGCAGATAAATACCCCGAAATAGCAAAGAAAATCTCTAACGATATGAATGTTGTATCCAGAGAAATAGATTCTGTAAACAGCATCTCGGCTGATCAAAAACAAATCTCAAAATCTGGTAATTCAGATATTCAATTAAATGTAAATGATCAGGATTTGTATGAAGATGCTAACAGAAATCATCAGAAGCAGGAAGAAGAACAAACCGACGAGCGTGAGAGAACTAGGGGATTCAGAAGGTAATATTTAAAATTCAATCATAAGTTATGGAGAATGAATTATCCTGGTTCGACAGAGTGATTACTCCAAAAACCAAAGCTTACAAAGATTTTGCAAAAGAAGTAGAGAATACTTCTCCTGAAATATTTTACAGAGATGGAGAAAGGAAGTTTTCTGAGCAGGAGAAAAAGTTTATGCAGATTCATAAATCCACAGCAAATAAAATAATTCAAGGCTCTGCATACACTGTAAATACAATCTTTAATGTTGATACTGATACTTCCGACAAAACTAATTATAAAAGTTCAGCTGAAGTAGTACGCTTTATCAACAAGCAGAAAACCGACGGTAAAATTTTAATAATACAAGACAACACGGCATTTAGGGAATTAACTATCAATAATGAAGTTGCAAAACAAAAATATCTTTCTGATTCCTGGGCAAAAGAATTAGAGGTAAGAACAGATTTGAGTTTCGGAATGAATGCTTCTGAAATTGATGAACGGCAAGCCGATCACTATCGCAGATATGAGATTGAAGTTAAAAAGTTAGACATCGAAATAAATCCTGCCATTGATGAAGGGAATGGGGTATTTGAAAGTATGATGCCGTTTGACGGAGATGAAAACGTTCCGGAGTTTGATGACTTTTATATAGAAGAAAACATTGAAGGGAATCTGACTCCTGCAACCAATCTGTCGGAAGGATGGATTTGGCGAGATTATGATGATGGGAGTGTTCACTAATAGGTCCTAGTGGTTACAGTTACTATAGCTATGATTTGCAAACTCAGGAGTATAAATTGCCAACATTCAATAACCGTTGGACAGATATGAAAGACTTTTATGACCGACCTAAAAGTTTAAACGAGTTTAAAATCTATGCGGAAAAAAGCTTGAAAGATGGAGCAGCACAAAATATTTTTTCACCGAAACTTTCTGAAGAGGAAAAAAATGGTCTACTCAATTACATCCACCTTAACAAGGAGGATAAATTCATCCTTGAAAACCTTAACATAACTGAGAAACAAAAAAGAGTTATTCAAAAAAAGAGGATTTTTTATCAGTTGATGGAGATTATACATTGATGAGTAAATAACTGGAAAAAATTCCTGATACACTTGACGGGCATACTCTATCAAAAAATGATAAATACGAATTAGCTTTTGGTTTCTTGGAAAAACAACAGTATGGTGAATCCTACGAATTATTGCAAAATGGTGAAATTTTAAAAACTTATTTGGACGAGGATAGTTTACAATCATACAGAACACTAACAGTCAATGATATAAAGTTTAACAATCAAAATACAGAAATTATGGAAACACAAAAAGAATTTGACCAGGTAAAATACCTGAAAGATCAAATGAAATATCTTGGTTTTGGAGAAGGCGAAAAACTTCACAATGATTTAGAAAAAGGAATCAATTCCAAAAAGCAACAGTTTGAAATTAAAACTTCTTCCGACAAAACTTTACCCGAAAATAAAGTTGCTTTTACATTGAAGTTCAATAAAACCGATAGTGGAGGCGTTTTCTTCAATTCTTACAATGCAAAATTGACCAATGATAATAAAGAAGAAAAATCTCACAACTTTCCTGTAAGTCGGGAAAACTCCTTTACCGCAAAAGAAGCTGTCAACCTATTGGAAGGACGAAGTGTGAAAATTGAGTTTGTCAATCCTAAGAGTAATCAAAACGAACCAGCGTTTGTTCAATTTAATTTTAATGAACCGAAGTCCGATAAAGGCAATTATTATTTCCAAAATTTCTACAAAAATTATGGGGTTGATACATCTAAGATTGTTGAAAAGTCTAATCTGTTATTTGATAATCCGGAATGGAAAGAAAACAGTATTAAGTCTTTGGAAAAAGGAAATGTTGTTAAGGTTAAGTTTAAAGAAAACGATCATGTCGTAGAAGCAAAAGCTGTTCTGGATCCACAAAATAGAAATTTTAAACTGTATGACAACGAGATGAACCGAATCAATACCAATAAACCTTTACAAGGATTGGAACAAGATAATAGTCACGATAAAGCCAATATTCGGGAGCAGAGCATTAAACGATAAACATCTTTCTTACCTATAATACTCAGGAAGCGGTAAGTCATCAATAGATTTGCCGCTTTTTTAAATCCAATTCTTATGAAAATTCAACTATTACTTCCATTGTTTATACTTCTTTTCGTATTAAATTCTTGCCAGAAGGAAATCAAATCAGAGAAAGGAGGCATTGATCTAATCTCAAATGTCTATTTCGATGCTTCAAAGGGTTTGGATCAGATGCAGAACTTTCATTTATCAAAGATGAACTATTTGCAAAATCAGTTCATCGAATTAGTACCCGATCATACCTATTCAGAGGTCAACAAGCACATATATTTCATCGAGGATTCAATATGTTATCCTATCGGGTCATTGGGAAGTAATGTCATTTTAAAAGATATTTCCAAAAGACAAATTTCTCAATCGGTTTGGGAAAAGAAAGAGGGGGCAGTCTTTTCAAAAGATTGGATCCCCAATTACAGAAACCGTCGAAATCTTTCCGATACAGTATTATTTAAAAAGAAATACAAACGCTTTGAGATTAATTCTCCGTGGAATTATACCAGATTCTATATTTATCCAACAGATACCATTTTGCCATATTCATTTTACAGGCATGCTGAAAAGGACTATCATGGAAGACTTGAGCGAATTGATTCTTATAATAAAAAGACAGACATTTTCGTCACACTTCAGTTATTACCAAGAAAAAGTTGGGATGATGAAGCTAAAGAACTTTTTGAGTTTAATCACTTCGTAAACAACAGAAAAAATTGATGATGGACGGAATAAATTCTTCAATGATTACAGATGGAATTTCTATTGTCTATGAGACTAGAAATGAGTTAGTTGTTTTTGGAAAACAAACCGATATGCTTTCATTTCTGGAACTTTTAAAATTAAATAGTCAAGTCAACAACAGAAGTCTTGTTACGCTTAATTCTGCGAATAATACAAAAGAATTTCTGAATCAATTTAAGGATTTTAACGGTAAAATATTTCTGTGTCTAGAAGGAGACAGGATAGGAGATGCAGCAACACTTAAAATTCAGATGGAATTTAAAGAAAAGAATATTAAGGATATCCGAGAGATGTATGAGATTTCAAATGAAGGCAACAAAGATCTGAATGAATATCTCCAAAACAAATTGAATCATCAGAATAAAAATATTAATTTAGTTGAATCCAAAAATTCAGAAAATGCAAACCTTACTGTTAGATCAGAAAGAATATCCAACACTCAGCACTTGGGATCCAAAGTTTCTGGACGAGATTCTGGTAGAACTTTGCAAAACAGCCAATCCGAGCAAAACGGAGATCACTCAGGAAGACAAACTGTCGGCCGCGCAAATGTTGGAAATGGATCTTCAGTTACAAAGTGGAGCGATTCAGGAAACGGAACAGGAAGATATGTTGACGGAACACAACCGCAGAATGCTAAACAAAATGAAGACAAACAAAAACATTTGGGCGGAATCATATCCGGGAGAACTGTATCCTACGGAACCGGAAGAGAATTAGACAATACTAAAAATATTGAGGAATTAGAATTTCTCATTTCAAAATACAAAGGTCAAAAACTGACCAATGACCAAGTTGCAGAAGTGGTTTCTGCAGCTTGTTTTGTTTCTAAAGATAATAAAGTCGTTATTTATCCGAATGTTGATGTGTCAGATGAATTAAAAAACATCTGTAATCAATATAAAAGTGGGGGTACTGCAAAAGAAGGTCGAGGAATTTTAGATGAGTATTATACGGATTCTAAAATTGTAGATGTCATCAGGAATCTAATTAAAGACCATTTCAAAAATCAAAAAGAAATTTCAGTTTTGGAACCCAGTGTTGGAACTGGAAATTTTCTGTATGCTGTAAAAGACCTTGGCTTAAAAATCAATATTTCTGCTTTTGAGATTAATGAAGCAACAGCCAAAATTTCTAAAATTCTTCATCCGGATGCTAATGTAAATCTCCGTCCCTTTGAAACTGAATTTATTGACGAAAAAGGTTTTAAGCGAGAATCAAAAGAATTCGCTGAAAAGTATGATTTGGTAATTGGGAATCCTCCCTACGGAGAACACCGAGGTCTATATAAAGGGCTGGGAGAAGAACCCAAAATAAGCAAATACGAAGATTATTTTGTAAAGCGCTCTTTAGACTCGTTAAAACCGAATGGAGTTTTGGCAATGATGCTTCCTTCAGGTTGGCTTAATCGACAAAAGAAATTAGAAAATGCAGAAATTTCCAGTGCTTATCGTTTACCAACCGGTTCTTTTGCAGGAACGCAAATCGGAACAGATATCATCATTCTGAAAAAAGCTTCACAAAAAATCACACTGGATATTTCTAATTATTTCGAAAATAATCCTGAAAATATTCTGGGGGAAATTCGAGAGAAAAGCAATCGTTTTGGAAGAATGGCAAGTTATGTCCACGGTACTTTGGATGAAGCACTAGCCAGAATAGAACATCTCAGAACTAAAAAGGAAACGGAGCGAATTGGTAATTTGTTTGAAGATTTATTCTTTGAGAATCCGCAAGCGGAAGTAAAAGAGGACATTTCTGCAAAAAAAAACATTTCAGTTCAAACTCCAGCTGAAAAGTACCTTTCCGAAGCTAAGGAAAAAATAGATGAAGTTCTTTCAACGTTTCTGGAGATCAAATTTAAGTCTCCTGCTGTTGTAAAAGAAATTGAGAAATATAACGAGCTAAAAGAGCAGATCGATACAGATGTAAAATCCTTTTCTGCAGAAATGCTAAAGGAGATTTGTGATAAATCTGAAAAGCTCATTCAATCGCAGAAGAAACTTGATTCTGAGTACAGAGTTCAGACAAAACCTGAAATAAAAAAAGGAGTTCTAAAATATCTTTTTTCTAAGTCAGACGAAGTTGTAAATACTTCATTGCAAAACAGCTCTGATATTTCAGCAGAGCAAATCGCTGCTTTTCGTGATACAGATTACGATGGGACTTTGAATAATAGAGGAGAGCACTACACGTTTGCCAATTTTATTGATGGGAAATGGGTGCACGATTTTTATTATGCTGAAGGAAATATCTATTCCAAGCTTGAACAGTTGGAAAAAGACTTTGCAGATAAATATGCCATCATTGGAACTGAAAACCAATATGAGAAGCAAAAGGAAATACTCTTAAGTGTTCTACCAATTCCCAAGTCTTTGGATGAAATTTCTATCAGCCCTAATCACGAATTTGTCCACCAATTTGCATTGGGACAAGTAGAGAAAGAAAAATACAATCAATCTACAAGACAGGTTGAAACAGTAATTGTTGATTATAATTTAGCGGAAAAATTCAAAGACTTTGTTGGCAATTTATCCAGCGAAGCTTTCGCCGGTTCTTCAGCCTGGGAAGTTCGAAGTTATGTAGATAACGAAACGGTTACAGGTAGTGATAAAGAAAGAAATGCATTGGTACGTGAAAGAAGAAAGGCTGCTGCCAATGATCTTTTTGAAAAGTTCATTCGAGAAGAATTATCAGATGAATTAAGAGAGCGTTTTATAAAAGAATTCAATAGGAATTATAATAATATCCACGTTCCTAAATATTCTAAATTTCCTCTGTTTTCTAAAATTCATCTCAATTTCAAAGGGAAAGAACTTAGATTGACCGAAGTACAGAAAGCAGGCATCGGAAGACTTACGACAAAAGGAGTTGGCTTATTGGCACACGAAGTGGGTTTCGGAAAAACACTTTCCGGAATATTTTCTATGCACGAAGCGATGGAGCGTGGAAATTCTAAAAGACCATTGATCGTAGTACCAAACGACAGTATTTTAAAACAGTGGGTTGAAACAATATTTGAAACAATTTCCAATGCGAAAGTAAATGTCTTGGGAAATCTTGGAAAGGATTATGATCTTTCTCGATTTGATAACAGAGATGGAGAAATCATAATTGTTACTTATGAAGGTTTTAATAATATCGGTTTCTCCGAAAATATTACTCAAGATTTGGCTTCCAAGTTTTCTTATATTTCAGAGAGTGAGTTGCGTAGTGCTAATATTATCAGCGAAAGAGATTTTCAGAAAGAATTAGAAAAAGAAAAAGAGCTGCAGGGAAAAATGAAACGTGGCAAAATCTATGACTGGGAGGATTTTGGTTTTGATCATTTTACTTTTGATGAAGTTCATAATGCCAATCACATTGTTGGAAAGGTAAGAATCGAGGATCGAAGATTTGCTTCCGATTTTAGAAGTCAAAATCAACAGACTTCCAGATTAGGAATTAATACCTGGATGGCATCTCAATATATTCAGGATAAATATAATGGTAGAAATGTTACGCTTCTTTCCGCCACCCCTTTTACCAACAAACCTCTGGAGTATTATTCTATATTGTCATTGATTGCGAATAAGCGTCTTGAAGAATCAGGATACTTCAATGTCAATACATTCTTTGAAACGTTTATGGAGGCTGATAATGATATGGAAATTGATGCGAAAGGAGATGTAAAGTTCAAGGCTAATGTTCGGAGGTTTAAAAATAATTCTTTGTTCCAACAGCTCCTATCTGAATTTATTGATATTAAAGGAGAAGAAGATAATCCTGAATTAATCCGTCCAACCAAGATTAATAAAGAATATAAAATTGAGCAGAATGACTTAACTCAGGAACAATATGATTTACTCACAGAGAATTTCGACGATTCCCAAAAAGGAGCAATTCTTACTCATATTCTCAATGCTCGGCTTATCGCCATTTCTCCTTATCTGTCTCCATACTATGACGCAGAATTTCCTTCAGTAAAAGAATTTATTGAGAATTCTCCAAAACTGATTGAGACGATGAAACTGATACAGCAGAATAAAAGAGATATGCCTGATTCTAGTCAAATAATCTATTCGGAATTGGCAGTCTCAGAATTTCCTAAAATAAAAGATTATCTCATCACGGAAGTTGGTTATAAATCGGAAGAAATTGGTGTCATTACTGGAGCAACAAGTAAACCCAACAGACTGAAAATTCAGGATTATTTTAATTCCGGAAAAGTCAAAATTATTCTTGGAAGTGAAGCTATTCATGAGGGGATGAATCTTCAGCAAAATACCACGGATTTATATATGCTTTCTCTTCCTTATAATTTTACCACTCTACGACAGGTCGAAGGTCGTGCCTGGAGACAAGGAAACAGGCACGAAAATGTAAGGGTCAATTTTATGCTTACTAATGACAGCATCGATGTGTTTATGCTTCAAAAGCTTCAATCAAAACAAGCAAGATATTTGGAAGCAATGAAAAAAGGAGCGAATGTTTTGGATATTTCTGATATCAGTACGCAGGAACTCAAAACATCCATTATAACAAATTCGGAAACAAGAGCAAATATTGAACTTGAGCTGCTGAAAAAAAAGATTGAAAGTGAGAAAAATAAGCATCTAGCAGATACTGCTTTTGTTTTGCGGAAATATGAGAATTTTTTGAAGGTACAGGAAACGGTTACTAAAGCGCAACATTCCTACAACAGAATTTTAGGTTATTCTAAAGATGAAACTGAAAATAGGGGATATTGGAAAAGTCAACTTCCTTCTTATCAGAAAGCAATTGATTTGGCTAAAGTTGAAGTTCAGAAAACTATCGAATACTTAGCTGAGAGAGGCGTAAATGTGAGAGAAATAGAATTTCAGACCAAAACTACAGATGAGAAAATTAGTGAATTAGACAAAAAATTAGAAGAGCTTCCAGAGATTAAACAGGATTTGATTGTTCAATATAAAAAGGAAAAGGATGAACAGCTAAGGCTTAATCAAAATATTGATGTGGTTAAAGAGAGGTTGGATGAAAATTTAAGATTATTTTTAAGGAATAATACAATTTTCACCAATGAAAAATCTAAAAATGATAATGAGTTAAGTAATGAAAGTAAATCGAAATTGTACAATGAAGATGGTGAAAATTATTCTATGCCTCGGAAGAGATAGTTGGAATTTTTAGCAATATTTCACATCTATTAATGTCAATGTTTTTTAATACTCCATTTTGTATCTTTGAGAATGACAAACTATGAAACCAATGATTAAACCAAATTGGCAATTAACATTTAGAGATTTACCTGAAATTCCTCCTTTGAAAAGGTGGGTAGAGGGAGCCCATTTTACGCAAGAACAAAATATATCACTTAGATTATTACAGCATCAGGAGATATCAAGCGACGAACAAAATGATTTTATAAGTCTTTTTAAATTCTACGAAGATCTTGACATTTCCCTTCAACAATTGGACTATTCATCATTTGATGCCTCCGAATTCAACAACTTTAAAAGTTATATAGATTATGCATTTAATTATATCCCTTTAATATCTAATAAGTTATCAGTAATTCACACATATAGACTGGTGGTTAATGAATGGGTTTCTGGAAAAAATGAAAGACTAAATAATATAAGTTTTTTAAAATATCCACCATTAGACATTGTAAAAAGAATAAATAAATATAATAGAGCAAATACTTCTAATACAAGTGTATTATATACAGCCGAGAATATTGATTCAGCTCTAAAAGAAATAAAGCCTCCAACCAATAAATTAATCACTGTTGGACTGTGGAAGCCTAAAGAACAAAAAGAACTTATTTCATATCCAATTTCTCATAGTGACAAAGCAATGTCTGTCAATCTAGGAGTGCAGAAAGCAACCGCAGCATTTGAAAAGTATGGAGATAGTCATTCCAAAATCTTGGTCGAGTGGTCTAGACATTATTTTAAATTATTGGGAAGAGAATTTGCAAAGCCTGTTTCTCATCATTACGAGTATTTAATTAGCGCTATGTTTTCTGAAAGGATTCTTAAAACAAGGAAGGACCAAAATCCTTCTTTTAATTTTGATTGTATTATTTATCCGAGTGTTGGAAATGATTTTGGAACTGATAATTTGGCTGTACATCCTGATTCTGTTGAAAATGAATTTAAATTATTTCAAATTACTGAGTTTGAAATTGAGGAGTCTTATTACGAAAAAGAATACGTCAGGGATCATCCTGAAATTATAAGTCTTGCAAAAGTTAAAAATAGAGTAAAGGCAAAAAATATCCTTGAGAACGGAGAGATTGTATGGTAGATTTATCATGTGATTTATAATATTATTTTAAATTATCGGAAACTAATTACATTTGAATTTTGGAAAAGAAAACAATAGATCGTTTAGTAATATTTGGTTTAATTTGGATAATTGGTGCAATTGTAGCAATATTCCTCTACAAAAGCGGACCCGAATTAATTCAATCAAGATACTTCGATAAAGGTAATGTAGGAGATAGAGGAGCCATTGGTGATGCGTTCGGAGGTACTTTTGGACCGATAATAGCATGGTTTGCAGCTATTTTAACTTTTATGGCTTTTTACATACAATATGAAGCAAATAAAGAACAAAGAGGCCAATTTGCAAAGCAAGCCGATGATACGGTAATAGAGAGGTTTGAAAACAGATTCTTCGAATTGATAAGGATTCATCGAGAAAATGTTGAAGAGCAGAATATACAAAATGTTATTTTTGGTAGGAAAACTTTTACGACTTATTATTTTGAGTTAAGATATATCTATTTTGTGCTGGAGTACAATTATGATAACTCGGACAAGAACATTGTATTAGATAAAGAACAATTATCCAATTTAGCATATTTGATTTTTTTCTACGGAATTGGGCATGCAAGCGAAGGCGTTTTTTCTCATATTGCACCAAAAATTAATTCTACTGATTTTTTTAAGACTACTTTACAGAGATTAGAAAATGAAAAACGGACATATGCTAATTTTGTAAGTGATAAGGAAAAATACGAAAATCAAACGGGTTACAAAGTTTTAAAGTTGAAAAATCTTGAAATAAATCATAAGGGGAAAAATGCTGTTTTTATACAACATTATGAGCCTTTTACAGGGCATGGTACCAAGATAGGACATTATTATCGACATTTATTTCAAACTGTTAAGTATGTACATTCTCAAGAAAATGAATTATTTACTAACGATGTTAAATATGATTATGTAAAAATGCTACGAGCTCAGTTATCAAATTTTGAGCAAGTTATTTTATATTATAACTCGATTTCTGTTTTAGGTAAAGCTTGGATTACAAACGATTATATTAAAGATTATCACCTATTGACGAATTTACCCCTATCATTTGCTGACTTTGGAATACAACCTGAAGAAAAGTTTCAAGCTGAAATATCAGATGATCCTAACTTTTTTGATTGGGTAACGTTAAGGAACTCGCTTGCTTAAATTAAGTAAGAGGGATCTAGTTCTCGATATTTTTTTGAACTTTCAAAAATCATTATTTTATTAATCGGATTGCTTTATTCTTATGAATAATAGTTAGTATGTCTTGCTTTAATTTTTAAGATTTGCTAAATTTACATAAACGGATTTTCATGTTAAGTAGTACACAGATACGAGTTTTTGTTTCCTGCCCTGGAGATGTAAGTGATGAAAAAGATATTATAAAAGAGGTTTGTAAATCTGTAAACCATCAACTCTCTATAAAAGATCGAGGGATTTTTTTTGAAGTTTTAGATTTTAAAGACATTGTGGCTCCGTGGGGAAACAGATCACAAGAGGATATTAACTTTAGATTTTCAGGATATGACATTTATATAGGGTTATTGTGGATGAGATACGGTACAGCTTCTGGAGCAGATGATCCGGCAACTGGAAAACCATATGGATCTGGTACAGAAGAGGAGTTTCGTTTAGCTGTCGAAAAGTTTAAAGATGGTCAAAAGATTGCTATTTATTTTTTCTTCAAAGAGCCAAGGAAATCCACCAGTATTAAAGAAACGGAGGATTTGCTCAAGGTGCAGAAATTTAAGGCAGAAATTCAAGATAGTGGTTGGGTGCATACTTTTCCAGATTTAATGGATAAGACTAGTTTTGTTAATAAAATTCACCAAGTACTTAATGACTGGGTTTGGGAGGTCGAACAAAAAAAGAGAGTAGAAGAAAAAAAAGAATTTTTTGAAGAAAACCAAGCAACTACAGTAACTGCGGAGTCTATTGATTTTTCAACTTTTATTATTGGAGTGTTACCATACAAGAATGTTATACGTCGCACTTTGAGCCCGTTCGCTTCAAATGCTGATTCAATAGATAGATTTTTTGGTACTTATCAGAGAAAAACATTAGGTGAATTGGTTGCAGAAAAAACAAGGATAGTACTATTAGGAGGTGCTGGATCTGGAAAGTCTACCGAATTATCTAATTTGTTGGCGCTTTATTCAATTCCAGAATCCCCATTTGTCCCAGTTTTTCAAAAGATGAACACCTACGTGAATGAAAATATAGAAGATTTTCTACCGAAAGATTGGAGCAAAATACCGGAAAATATTTGTTTAGTAATTCTGGATGGTTTGGATGAGATTGAGCCTGCAAATTTTAATACTGCGGCAAGAAAGATTAGTTCTTTTTCAACTAAATTTCCAAATATTCGTATTGTTATCTCTTGTCGGACTAATTTTTATGAATTTCCATCAGATATTTCAGGAGGTACACTTTCTGATTTTAATGTCTATTTATTTGATGATATCGATGTTAAAAACATTCGAACATATGCGCATGAAGAATATCAAATTAATGGTGGTGAATTTATAAAAGAAGCCTATAATAAAGGTTTCAAAGATCTTATCATACAGCCCTTTTTCCTTCAGCTTTTACTGGAAAAATATAAATTAAATACAGACTTAGAAATTAGCAAGGTCGATTTACTAAATGAATTCATCGAGAAGAGGTTTGACTTTGATCAAAGCCATTTTAATGGGACAACTAACTTAAAGATGCAGAAGGCCAGGGTAATGAAGTTGTTGAGAAAAGTTGCCCTAACTATGGAATTTATGGGTAAAAATTATGTTTCTTTCGATCAACTAAGCCAAATTTTACCTGATCCTACTGATCTAGATTTAATAAGATATTCTACCACGTTTAAAAATTTTGATGATGCTCCTGCAATGTGGGGTTTTGAACATAATAATATTCAGGAATTTTTAGCGGCAAGCGCATTACATGAAATGCCAATTGAAGAAATAAAGGAAACAATTTCTTTTAAAGGTAAGATTATTAAACCCAGTTGGGTAAATACGTTGTTCTTTTTAATGAGCATAATTGATGATAACAAAAGAAAAGGATTAATCGACTGGATACTGAAGATAGAACCTGAAATTTTGGTCAAGATAGAACCAGATAAAATAGATCCGCCGATAAGATTTGAAATTTTCAAAAATATCTTCAATCATTATAAAAAACAAGGAGTATGGCTAAGATCAAACAAGTTCACTGCAATAGAACTTGCACGGTTTGCGCCAATGGAATCTGCTAATGAATTTCTCCTTCAAGAGCTCCTAGATAAAGATAACAGCAGATATACGAGATTGAATGCGCTTCATCTAATTGATGATCAGTACCTTGGGTCTCAAGAAAATGTGAAAACAAAAGAAGCTCTTTTATTTTTTATACTTGAAGAAACTTCTGACGTTCATTATTTTAATGCGGCAGCATATGCATTAGGAACACTTGGGTATGCAAACCGAGCTGTAATTGATGAATTGATGACAGCTTATGGAAAAAGAAACAATCAATATATTCGTTCGGCTATGTACAGGCTTATACATAAAGCCCAGCTTGAGAGTGAATATGTTGATTATTTAATAGAGGGACTAGATATTTCTGAAAAAGATAAAGATAGGGATAAGGTCAACCTATTAGATGAAGGGATGCAGCTTACTGAAGCTTTTTCTGCCAAGTTTGGAATTGAAGCCCTTAGAAAAATACTGAAATATCTTTCTGATGATACTAATAGCAGAGTATTGTTTAGATTAGATAATCGAGAAAAAGTACTTAAAAGTATTATCGATCAATCGGTAGAACTATATAATCAATACCCTGATTTGTATGATCTTATTAATAAAGCCTACAAACATAATATCCGTTTAGGTGACGAAAAAAGTTTAGATATTTTAAGTAGTTTTTTTAACAAAACTGAAACTTCGTTAACAATATTTAAAGAGATTTTTGGCAACAGTTCAATTTTATCATATGAAAGAGCCCGTCTCTATAAAAGACTTGTAAATAAAGATGCTACTGATTATGTTATTGGACTGTATAAAGAGCATAATTTAACAAATGAAGACCTGTTATCATTTTACAAAGAAGTGAAGTGGTATGGGAGCCAACAAATTAAAGATGAGTTTGAATATCTGGAACAACAAATCAAGGAAAATTCAAAGGTATTGGATAGTGTAAGTGAACCTCCTATTGTGCAACAAAAAAATGTGTGGGCGCAGAAGAACACTGATGTTTTTTTCTCAAAAGAGCTATTCAAACAGGAGTTAATTCACTTTTTTGATCAGCATAATATTGAAGAGCTAAATTGGGATTTGCTATATCAGCATAGAAAGTATGATGAAACAGATATCCTTATTGGACCATTCGAGCTTCTTTCAGATTTTACCAGGGAAAGTAATGAGGTCACTAAAGAACAGGTTTTAGCTTTTGTTGAGCAAACGGATAAATTTGAAGATTATCTTTTCACAAGTCTGAAAGACAGATTGACAGGTGATGCTAACATAGAATTAAACGAAATGCAGATAAATCAGCTTGCTGATTGGGTTAGAGATAGGGTTTCCAAAGCTGATATCAAAAATGCAATTACTGTTAGTAGCTCTGGAAGACAAAGAGCAACATTTAACAGACAAGTTCAAATTCTATGGTATTATATCTCTAGGTTTGAAATAAAAATAGGTAAAGAAAAAATTCTTGATTTTACGACCCACTATGATTTAAATAAAAATTCGGATTCAATAGACTTTAATGTGATAGAAAAGCAAGTAGGGAAGGAAGAAGTAGCCAAGAGAGTTATTGAAAATCTTGAGAAAGATATTGATTATGATGCTTCTTGGAAAAATAATGCTATTTATGCTATTGAAAATGGGTTGGACGGTGCATACCAATTTATTTTTGCTGCTTTGGCTGGTACTAAATATGATGAGTATACTAAAAATGAGGTTCTAAGGGCTTTTGATAAATTTGTAGATGATCCTAAAGATTTGCTAACACTGCTTTATGTTGTGGCAAATAATACAATTAGATGGGAAATTATAAATTTAATTCTTTTAAAAGGAAGCTACAAAAACGAAATCGCAGAATTTCTTACGAACATAATTGACAGTGATAAAGAACCTGAACAAGAGAAATACCGTGCATCGCAGCAATTAACAAGAGTTGGAGATTTTGATGGGACATTGTATTATCTAAACTATATGCTTAACCACAGTGATGACGAATGCGAAGATGAATTTGATTTTTATTACGATGCAGCATATTTAAAAAATATTAAGGATTTGGTTTATTTGCCAAAGATGATGGACTTACTAAAAATATCTAAAACCAAAAAAGACAGGGATGAATTTGACCGTCTTGAAAACTATATTACTGAGGTGCTAACAAATATGGCTAGTGAAAGTGAGGAAGGGCTATACAAAGTAACAGAAGCCTTAAATTTATTTATACTAGAAAACCAAGGAAAAATTGAACATATTAATTTTTTCTATCCATTCATTGAGAGGCTAGAGCATCAGTTTTATTTATCCCAATCGCAAAAAGGAGATTTGAAAACTGCGTTAATAGAAGTGGCAAAGATTTTACATTAATAAGTAGCCATAATGTTGCTCATCAAAAAATAATCAGAAAATCTCAAAAGTTAAAGTATTAATATTTTCAATGTCTAAAGACGTGATATACTTAATTTATTGTTATTAGTATTGAATCAAAAATGAGAAAATTAAAAAGTCGAAGAAACTTAAAATTAGTTGTTGCTCTTGGTTGGAAAGATATTTTTCCAGAAAAAGTCGAAAAAAGAAACGTCTTAGACTTTTTAACAGGGATAGATCCAGATACTTTATTAATTACTGTTTGTGCGATAAATCAATCTTTTGATTCTGGAGAGTCTTTCGAAGATAGCTTAATATATTCATTATCAGATGTTGAGAAAAGAAAATATAGGCAAGAAATCAGTAGGATACTAAATGCCTTAGATAAAAAGAACTCTGACTCTAGTATTAATGAAGAAAAATGTATTTTTAATACGAAAGCAAATAGTTTGTTAATCAAAAAAATTGTTGAAAACTATGTTTATTTGAAAGAAAAAGCAGACCCTGACTTTGAGTCATTTCCTTTTATTAAAGCGTATCTACTTTTTAATACAGAAGTTTTTCCTGGAAACAAATTTATGGATGATATTCCACCAGCGTATTTTAAAAGTTTATCTCAATTTATTATTACTGCAAAAACCATAGATTTCGATTTTGTTTACCATCAGCTTTTTATCTTTGTTAGATTACGATCTTTATTTGAATACTTGTGTAGAAACTATTCAGGTTTTCTGCAGAAGTTTGAAGAAAAAAACCATATTAATGGTCTGGATAAATACATTTTTGACCAACTATCTTTATTAAACTATTTAGATGATAAAAACTATATACGTCTTAATCCAGAAAACTCAAATGAAATTCAAATAAAAGAATTTTGTGACGAACTATGTATAAACTCCTTATTCAATAAGGATAAAATTGAACTCAAATATTTTCCACTGCTGAAGGATTTTGAAGATCCAAATGGTTATTTCGTATTAAACAAAGCCTATTTATTTCTGAACTTTTATCATAAGATTAAGTTTAAAGCATTTCAGTTTTTGACTAAGCAATATAATGCTTTTAATTCTTATAATGATTTCTCTTCTGAATATGCAGAAAAGGGAGGAGAAGAGATATTATTCAGAAACCTCATTCAACAGTCTTTAAAAAACAAGTATTACAAATTGATATTTAATGATACTGATAAGTCATTGATAGATGGTATGATATTTAATAACAGGCATATTTTCCTATTTGAATTTAAAGATTATGAAAGTATGAATAAATTAGATTCCATTTACAATTATGATGAGGTTAAGGAAATATTAGACAGGAATTTCGTTGAAAAGAAAGGTGTTTCCCAATTAGTCTCAATGATTAAACGACTCAAAAGTACTGGACATTATAATGAGTTTATTACCAATAAAAAAATTAAAACGCATAATATTGAAATATATCCAGTTTTGGTCGTCTCAAATGCCTTTTATAATATTCCGGCATTAGAACATTATTTAGGAATTAAAATGTCTGAAAGAATGAAAGAATTAGACAGCGGTTTTAAAAAAGTTCATAATTTGGCAATGCTTGATTTAAATTCTTTGGTTGAATTAATATACTATAATAATCAGTTTGATTTAGTTAAATGTCTTAAAGAGTATGCCTTTAAAAAAAGCAAATTTAACGAGAACGTTATTGTTCCTAATTATCCTTCTTTTAGAGATACTTTTGTCAAATCTGATGTAGTAAAGAATGGAGATTTTCTTACCCAATTTTTAAAGTCTACAAACTTTGATGATAATGAAGATATCAAAGCAATGCCGAATGACTTTTTCAGACAGAGAGGTAGAGGTTAAATTGTTTTTGTATTTGAATATTGTTGCTATTTCAATATCTATTAATTGTAATAGCTGAAAGTTACCAAAATAACTACCTTATAGCTTAATTACTCTATTTTAAAATAACTTAATTAAACTAAGGAAATAAATGTATAAACTAAGTTCATTTGATGTTTTAAGTGTCGTAATCTGTCGTTAATTAGTCTAATTGCAATATATTTGTAAATATAACTAAATAACTATGATTAATTTTGAAGTACTAATAAATGATTCTATTTCAATTCTAAGCGATGATGAAAAATTTGTTTCAGTTTCAAACAAGAGTGTCTTAAGTCTTATCAATGATTTTGAAAATGGAGGATGGAGATATGATAAGTTTGAAAAATTTATTTGGAACA
Source organism: Chryseobacterium sp. JAH (assembly GCF_001507335.1). GTDB lineage: Bacteria > Bacteroidota > Bacteroidia > Flavobacteriales > Weeksellaceae > Chryseobacterium. The sequence continues at coordinate 99,752 of NZ_LMAH01000010.1, forward strand.
ATATTAAAGAGACAGCATTAAGCTATAGAGAAAGACAAGCATTGGCCGTAGAAGGAGAGGACTCATTTCTGACAGAATCGGCTAAGAATTTACGTTTATCCGAAAGTATAAAGGATATAGAGTATTTTAATTGAGATTATCTCGAGTCTAGTTCTTTGTTCTTACTTTTAAAAAATACTTAATCAAAAATAAAGGTATGTAATACAATAATGTTATTTATTGCTAAATAAATACACAAATACTACTATTATGTTATTTATTCTTAAAAAACGTGAAAAACTGGTTAGTATATTACTTTAAAGAAGACTGCAAATGAATATAATTTAGGCAGGTTTGATATTGAGATTGCGTCATCCTGTACAAACTGTAGGACATTTTAAAGTGCTTAATCTGATTTTAAAAAATGATTTAATTTGTCGGTGAATTAGAAGAAGTAGTTGATGTTTTAAAACCGAAGGAACAAAATTTTAATTCTTTTGATGATATACTAAAATCAGAGGAAAAACCGATTTAAAACCGAGAAAGAAGAAAATGAAAATAGAAGCACAGAAATAAATATAGAAGTGACTTTGTTCTTTAATTAACCCCTTTCATGTTTGATAATTCATAATAGATTAACAAATTTTAGTACAAAATTTCGGCTATACTTCATAGAATTCCAAGCTCAACTTCGTCCTAAAGGTGAATAAAATTTGAGGTGTACAGGCGAAATCTATCAATTATCACTGTTGCATTCGGGAAATATTAATTATTTAATTTACAGTGATTTATAAGGTTGGAGGTGTACAAAAGTAGTACAAATGTATTTTAAAATTCATTGTTAAATATTGTAAAATATTGGTTTGCAAGTGTTTAACTTGACGATATTCGTGTGGAAAAGTAGAAAAAAAAGATGTTGCAGCATCTTAATCGTGTACCACTTTTGTACACCTCGATCTTCATAAATCATCATTAATAAACACTTCTATAGATACTGTATCGGAAAGTAGACGCACAAATTCAATCAAACTCAAATAATTTAAATGACTGATTATTAAATGATTATTCGGAATTGATATTGTTTTGATTTGTCATATTTCAATTAGTTTTTGTAAAATTTGTCCCAATTTGTCACTCAAGTTAATAATAATTAATTTTTATTAAC
>NZ_LMAH01000011.1 GCF_001507335.1 Chryseobacterium sp. JAH
AAGTTGCGGCAAAAGGAAAAGCAAAATTAATTTATAAAATAATCAAAGTGGTTGTAAGAATTTTGGTAGCACTTTGCGATTGGTTCTGCTAAAATTAATAATCTAAAAGCACATGTGTAAAAGCATGTGCTTTAAACAAATATTTTATGAATATTTCTATAATTCTCCTTGCTATAATTACAATTGTTGCCTTAACATACTATTTTCTTAAAGATATTATCAGAGTTATTTTCAAAAGAAAAAATTCACACCTGCTGGATAAAATGTCTCTACTGAATCCATTAGAGCCATTGCTTTCCTTCCATCAGGATCTACAAACATCGCAGGATTATTATAAAGAATAATTAAAAGGGGTTATATCAGCTGTGGTTTCCACTAAAGGATCAATTACGCCCCATATTCCAATATCAGGCATATAGAAACGTGCTCCATAATCATACATTCCCGTCTCTTGTAGTTCCTTCCCAGTGTACTTGTAGTTTTGATATTTTCCCGCTCCAAAATAAGCAGTCCCTGTTTTCAAATGATTCATCCCGAAAGGATAATAATCATTAGCATCCGTTATTTCAAGAACTCCTGTGCTGTTTCTCCCGAAACTTACCCTCGCATTACCATGGTGATCTTTATACTGGAAAATATAATGATCTTTTTATTGTAAATTCAGCAAGTTGTTTATTTGAAAATGCTAATCACTAACTCTGGAACATTACCTGACTTTTTTATCAATTTAGTCATTTGAAAAATCTTGCACTTGAAAGGATTAGAAGAAAAAGAGCAATACTAGATAATAAAATTAAAATCGCAAAAATAAAAAATATTATTCTTTTCCACCGAGGAGTGTTTCTATATCGTAACTCTAATTCTTGTAGAGATATAATTGTCATAATATTTTTTTTTATTAAAGGTCTTGTAATTAAAAATTCAATCGGCACCCCTATTAGAAGAAAATAAAATAAGCTTCTAAAACCTAATAAACCATAAATAAGTACAATAATTCCATAAATAATAAATGAAATATTAGAAGTAGTTACATTAAGTAAGGTTTCCTTTAAGTTAGCACCTTTAAATTGCCCAATCTTCTGCCCGCAATAATTTATAAAAAGCCATTTCTTTATTATTGATTTAATTATAAATATGTGTTAAAGACTACCAAATTTTGATACTAATTATTACGAAAAAAAGAGCAACACTTGAAAATATTATTATAAGAGATAATGTGAAAAATAAAATTCTCTTTCATCTTGGGGTTACGCTGTATAGTTTATATTTTAAAAATTGACTTCTATGTCCATAAAATCCCATAGAACGAATTTATGACAAAAGGTTACAGATTTGTAGTTGATTCTTCAAAATCAAGAATAAATTTTTCTCCAGTAGGTTTTACTACTTTCATTTGCAATGAAGCCCTAGGTTTTATTAATGAATCTCCTTTGAAAACTCGTTCTCCCCAGTCCATACCAAATAATTTAATACTATCATTTTGATATATTTCATACGCAGCACCATGATTGTCCCTGTCAAAATAAATACGCTCACAAAAAACGCGCATCGGCACCTGTTCCAACTTCAATGTTATTTGTTCTGTATGGTCTTTGATTATTTCCGCATTCACTCGAATCAAAATTACACCAATTATATAAAATTTCTCTTTATCAATAGTTTCTTTATATCCACCTCCTACAGGTCGACTCCTACATTATAAGAATTACTCCAACCCTCCCAATCTTTTAGCTTAAAGCTATGATTTTTAGTAGGTTGCATATCAATTACATCAACAGGTTAGGCTTCTTTTTGTATTAAAAGCTTGATTAAAATAGAAAGAATGATTTTATATTGTGTAAAATTGCAAATTGATATATAAAATTGTAGATAACGACTTGTATCTTGCAGAACTTATCGGTTAGGGAATTCTAACTTAGTTTAAGCACTGAACTTTGCAGATACAAAACCATCTTTAAATCAAACCCCAAACCTGCCATTTTTGCAAACTATTGTTAGCAGAAGTTTTTTCTATTTGTTTAGTTTTTCTAATTCGGGTAATTCACTTTTATATTTTTCAACGTCCCAAATTAAATTCCAATTTTTAACATAGTCAGAGATTGAACCTAAACCAACTTCTGTTCTTCTTTTATCAACATTATCAGGATCAATTAAAGGTAAAACATATTGAGTTTTATTATTTGGATTGGTTCCTATCTGACTTCCGTATATTTGTTTTCTACCTTCTCGAATTTCGATTCTGTCAATTAACAAAGCTAAAGAACCTGGATCTGCATTTCCTTTTGCTACCGCTTCTTTCATCATTGGTAAATATTTTTTTTGTGTTTCCAAATCTGAATGTTGAATTACGAGAAATAATGCACTATTGGCTTTTGCGCCTACTTTGTCTTTACCAACCCAACCTTTTTCATCTAATATTTTTTTTACTTTTAATAAGTTAATTGAGTCTTTCTGAAGTGTTATTTTCCAAAGATCCTGCATTTCTTTAGAATCATCACTGAAATTTTTTAGAGTTTCATGGATTTGCATTCTATATTTTTGGTCTTCTTCAAGAATTGTCAATAATTCAGCCTGTAATGGTTTGTCATAATTTGCTTCTACTAACTTTAATTTTTTTTCTAATTTCTCAACTGTTTTACCCCATTCTTTTTTTAAATGTAAATTTTCTAAATCAGTATCAGAATTTAAGTGCTTTAGATTTGTCCAGCCTTTTTCTATTGATAAGTTCAACCATTTAAATGCTTTTTTTGTATCTCCTGCTAAAGAAGATGCGCATGCGCCATTATATAAGTGACTTGGATTTTCGCTTTCAATTTTAAAAGCTTTATCATATAAATCAGTAGACATTTTATAATCTTTTACTTCATACAATCTATTAGCTTCACTTATTAATTTTGAATATTCTTGAGCATTAACACTCGTGAATAAAAATAATAATAACAAAATATAAATATTGTTTCTCATTTTTTTCCTGTATTAAATTCTAGATGTTTTTGTTCCGTTTTTTTTTACTGTGCTCTAACTTTCAAATTTATCCATTGCATCAATCTGGTAAAGTTATTTCTACTGCTAATATAAAATTTATTTTATTGATTTTATTATCAGATAATTCTATTTTAATTTTTATTAGGATGGGCGAATTTAATTTATAAAATCAAACAATCCATCAAAATTGCTTGCTTGACTGGCTGCTTTCCTGACATCTTGCTTTCTTGATTGCTGTCAATCAAAAAAGATTGCTCTGCAATACCTTGCGGTTATAAGAGTCTTCTTCTCTTTCTTTTATTTTGAATTGGAATATCCTCAGCCTCATAATTTGTACTGTTATTAGCGAATTGCAACAGAGAGAAAAGCTGATTTGTGGTCTCAGTATCTTTAAAGATCTCATTGAAGGCTGAAAATGGAACCGTATTTTCTTGTGAAATTTTCTGTGCTATTTTTTCCATTTCCGATATGAGCTTTTGCTTATCTGTTCTGTCTAGGTGTGGATTTCTAAATCTTGAAAATTTGATTTCCCTCTCAACAATGTTAATAACCGAATCCAGATATTTTTTCTTTTCAGAAGCAAAAACGGTCGGGTTAGTCAATAAAACAGCATTTTTGTTTTTGAATAGATGTACTTGCTTTTGTAAATCAATAATCTTCGTGTTGAGCTCAGTAATTTGTTTTAATTTGAATTCCAACTCCGTTTTATTTTTTAGAAGTGTGCTTTTGTACGTTCGAAATGCTTTTTCATAATTCTCAATGGTCTTGTCAGTCTTAATTTTTTTAAAACCTAAAAAATCATTTTCCTTTACGATCAGCTCCTCCGATTTCTTCGAACCCATTTCAGATTTCATTGTGTCATACCTTTCTTCCAAAACTTTGAGATATTCTTCTTTCTGTGAATCTTAAACTCAATCGCTTCCAATCTTCCTTTGGAACCGGAAATCCTTCTTTCCATATTCAGGCATTCAGCTGTGAGATCCTGCATTTTTGAATAATGAAAGGATTGGTGTTTAAGCGTTTTTCCTGTTTTCAGATCCTTCATCTCTGCGAAAACCCCTATAAACTGTCTGTTTATAGGGGTTTTATTTTTTAGGTGCTAAAATGGGTGCTAATAGATTTTTTAGTAAAAACTACATTAACATTACCGAAATTGTGATAGGTCAAAAGATTTAGAAAAATTTACTTTTGAGTCAAAAATACTTTTTTACTTAAAAGTAAATTGGGATAGAAGTTGTTACTTTACTAATACTTTTATACCCAAATTTTATTAAATTGATTCAAATAGTGATCATGAGCTGGTCCGGAATTAAATGAAGTATCAAAATACTTCTTTATACCTACTCGGTTGATAATGTCATTCTTAAGATTTGTCAATGAGTGTCTTTTTCTCAAATAATGCTGTATCAATTGGCAACAGTAGTCAGCAAGAAAATGTCCGAAACAAAACTTTAGAGCATCTATTTTATTTTTATTGCCACACAATAAAGCTTTCCGCTTTGTAATTCCCTTTTCCATATTTTTTTTTCTATCGCTTCTGAGTTAATTATTGGCAAATCGACTGGATTACTACAGTCTAATATTGGAAACTAAAAACTTTTTCCGGTGTATATAACGGCGTGGGTTTCTTTTTTTGTTTAAAGTATCGAGCAGAAAATACATGAGGGACGCAATGCAAAACGTTTCAGAGAGATGCTTGGAATCGAGCAAGAAGCTTTAGCCCTAGACTTGGGAATGGGATCAAAAGAAAATTTCTTTACTGGAACAAAAGGATGTGATTGGTTATTCGTTGTTACAAAAAATCTGAAGTATTAAAACTCCCTGTGGAAGCTTTCCAGAATTTTAATGATGAACAGATTATCAATATTATATCCAATACTTTATAAGATAGCTTTATAACACACTCTATTTCGTAAACATTCAGTTGTAGCTGCCACACGATACAATCGGGTGAGAGGTTGGATTCGTGATTCTTTTTTCTGAATAATATTGCCTCCTTTTTCAATTGGTACAATTTTAAAACTGAAAGTTTTTTAAGAATTTTTTTTAACTTTAGGATGTGCCATTTCTGTTTCAATAATTCAAATACTTTCTTCAACACTAATTTATCAAGAGTATTAATAGTGTTTATTAAGAAGTTGTTTTTGGGTATAGCAGTCCTGATCCGTCGACATATTTCTCTTTTTTTACCCTTATGCATATAGTAAATAATATTTCTCGTCCATCTGGAGACGTATATTTAGATATTAGTATCTGAAAAAATTATCAACTGTCATAAAGTTCTGAACAAAAAGCGTATCAACATTTTTCCGATTTTTATCATACTTATAGAAATTGCTCACTCCCTTTTTCTTAATAATCCACTGTGACAACTCACCATTTGCATATATTGTATCATTACAATTATTTACAAATGCATAATCGTACGAAAAATCATCAAGAGACTCAACTTTATTAAATGTACTGATGGAACTGTAGAATTTGTCAATTGGAGTTTTGATAATTCTAAAAGAAAATTCGTTATAAACATGTCCCAGTCCCCAAAAAGATTTTTCGTTAAGTAAGGAATCATTACCATTTTGAAGAAATTTGTAACATACAAATCTATCACATCCTATAACAATATTGTCTATTTTTGTAATATCATTCTTTTTTACCTTTTTAGAGGAAATATTACAGGAGTTAAATATAATTAATGGGATTAAAAAAAGTACTTTTTTCATAATTATTTGTCTTTTTTATTAATTTTTGGATCTGACATTTTGCATTTTTACCACCACGACTAGATTTTGTTTCTTCATCTAAAATACTATTTATAATATTTGTATCGTCAACAGCAGCTTTTTCTTCAAGAGCTTTTTTTAGAAGGAGGAACAGGAAGACCTGAATTGTAAACATATTTTTGTTCTCACCGTTTCGCATATAATATATAATGATTTCTCTCTCATCTGGATCTTTGTATATAATTGGATTATTTGCAGCATATGCATAAGGTGATACCGAAGATAATTTTGTAGTAGCTGGATCCACCGACATTCAAAAACTTCTATTCCAATCATAATAACTCGCAACATCATAATAAAGTCCCGTTTGTAAATCCGTTTCTTTACCCTCGTGACCATTAGCAATTTCTATAATATAACATCCTTAGAAATACCAAAAAGAATGGTGGCTTCAGTAACAGTAATATAAGGGCGTATTTGTATATCTGTAATTTTTAATGCAAACTGCTTTAATACTTCATTTTGCTTATCAATTTTTGTTTTGCTTTAGAAAATTTGTCATTACAGAATTTCGTGCAAAATCTAATTAGAATCGTTTTAACTTCAAAAGGCCTTTAACAGTGTTCGCAAATTTGCGGAATTTTCAGTTTACTAAATCAATAATTATAATAATTTAGAAGCCAAATTTTCACATAATACTTTTAAGATATACCTTCTCACCAAATAAAAAGCAGTACAATTAGGTTACAAAAACATGCTAAAACACCAGCTGTACAGAAACAAAAAAGCCGCCTTAGAATGAAATCTAAGGCGGCTTTATGATATTTAGCTATTTTTGCTAATCAAATTTACTTCACTTCTTCAAAGTCAGCATCCTGAACATCTTCTGCTCCGCTTGCATTTCCTTGACCTTGTTGAGCGCCTGCATCAGCACCTTGACCCTGAGCATACATTTCTTCTGAAGCTGCCATCCAAGCTGCATCTAGAGCTTCGGTTTTAGCTTTCACCTCTTCTCCGTTTTTAGCTTCGAAAGCTGCTTTCAATTCTGTATGAGCGGTTTCGATGGCTGCTTTTTTGTCAGCAGACAATTTTTCACCAAATTCTTTCAATTGCTTTTCAGTTTGGAAGATCAATCCGTCAGCTTTGTTGAACACTTCAACTTCTTCTTTTCTCTTAGCGTCATCTGCAGAGTTTTCCTGAGCTTCTCTCTTCATTCTTTCGATTTCCTCGTCAGAAAGACCAGAAGATGCCTGAATTTTGATAGACTGCTCTTTTCCTGTTCCTTTATCTTTTGCGGAAACGCTCAAGATACCATTCGCATCAATATCGAAAGTTACTTCGATCTGAGGAACTCCTCTTTGTGCCGGTGGAATATCTGTTAAGTCGAATCTACCGATCTCTTTGTTATCGTTGAACATTGGTCTTTCACCCTGTCCTACTCTGATGCTTACAGCCGGCTGGTTGTCAGAAGCTGTAGAGAATACTTCAGATTTCTTTGTAGGGATTGTAGTGTTCGATTCGATCAATTTAGTGAAAACAGAACCCATTGTTTCAATACCTAAAGAAAGTGGTGTAACGTCTAATAAAAGTACGTCTGTCACATCTCCTGTAAGAACTCCACCCTGAATAGCTGCACCAATTGCTACAACCTCATCCGGATTAACACCTTTTGAAGGTTTTTTACCGAAGAATTTCTCAACTTCCTCCTGAATGATTGGGATTCTTGTAGAACCTCCTACCAAAATTACTTCGTCGATATCTGAGATAGAAAGACCTGCATCAGAAAGCGCTTTTTTACAAGGCTCCATAGATCTTCTTACTAAGTCTGCAGATAACTGCTCAAATTTAGCTTTAGTTAAAGTCTTCACTAAGTGTTTAGGACCTGTAGCTGTAGCTGTAATATATGGAAGGTTAATTTCAGTTTGAGGAGAAGAAGACAATTCGATTTTTGCTTTTTCAGCTGCTTCTTTCAATCTTTGTAATGCAATGGCATCAGATTTTAAGTCAACACCTTCTTCAGCTTTAAATTCGTCTGCCATCCAGTTGATAATAACATCATCAAAGTCATCACCTCCTAAGTGTGTATCACCATTTGTAGACAATACTTCGAAAACTCCGTCTCCTAAATCAAGGATAGAAACGTCAAAAGTACCACCACCAAGGTCATAAACAGCAATTTTCTGATCTTTGTGAGCTTTATCCATACCATAAGCCAAAGCTGCTGCTGTAGGCTCATTGATAATTCTTTCTACCGTAAGACCAGCGATTTCACCAGCTTCTTTAGTAGCTTGTCTCTGAGCATCATTGAAATAAGCAGGAACAGTGATTACTGCTCTTGTAACTTCTTGCCCAAGGTAATCTTCAGCAGTTTTCTTCATTTTCTGAAGAATCATTGCTGAAATCTCTTGTGGAGTATATTCTCTGTCGTCGATTTTTACTTTTACAGTATCGTTTGGTCCGCTTACTACTGCGTAAGGTACTCTTGAAACTTCAGAAGCATCATCTTTGAAATGTGTTCCTATGAATCTTTTGATAGAGTATACTGTCTTTGTAGGGTTTGTTACAGCCTGTCTTTTTGCAGGGTCACCTACTTTTCTTTCTCCATCTTCTGTAAATGCTACGATAGATGGCGTTGTTCTTTTACCTTCTGCATTAGGGATAACTACAGCATCTTTACCTTCCATTACTGCAACGCAAGAGTTGGTAGTACCTAAGTCAATTCCAATTATTTTACTCATAATATGTATATATTTTTAATTTTAAAATTTAATTACACTCTCACTTTCTCAATATCTGTACCATTAGAATATTTATGACAAATTGACAGTTTCGGTTATTTTTAAATAAAATTAAGACAAGTTTTAAACAAAAAACGTTCTAAGATGACAGTACTAATCTTGTTTTTTCACTACAAAAGAAACAGAAATTTTCAATATTTTTATTAGATATTCTATAGCTTACAAAATCCTGCGATATGCTCGGGATAACATTATTAGAAAAAAATTTAATTATCGACCGTCTCAGGCTGAGCCTCTTTCACGACTAATGAATCCTGTTGCTTTCAAACAATTTTCTGTAAATCTGCTGTGACTGATGTCTTTACAAGATGATGACTCTTTTTCGGACATTTCCTTCAACTAAAAATTTAATTAAGAATTAACTTTAGAATCAAATAAAAGAGGAGTTTTATTATTATTTTTGATAAATTTTACTAATATCTATGTCCGTACATTTTAATCCCAGAGATATTACCTGGTTGGCGTTTAATGAGAGAGTTTTACAGGAAGCAATGGACGAAAATGTGCCTCTTCATCTTAGAATTCGCTTTTTAGGTATTTTCTCCAATAACTTAGATGAGTTTTTCAGAGTACGTGTTGCGGGACTCAAACGTGCCATGGACTTTAAAGAAAAAGTGATTGCAGAATCATTTTATCAGCCACCTTCAAAAATTCTTCAGAGAATCAACGAAATTGTCATCACGCAACAGTCAGATTTTGATAAAACCTGGAAAAAAATTCAGGTTGAAATGGCAGAACAGAAAGTGTTCATTAAAACAGCAAAAAATCTTACGGCGAGACAAAAGGAATTTGTACGACAATATTTTGATGAAGTGGTAGAATCTAATGTAATCCCTATTCTTCTTCATGAAAATACGCCAATGCCTTATTACAGAGACAAAAGTTTGTATTTGGGTGTGGCCATGAGAAAAAAAGACTGGCAATACCATAGTAATTATGCAATTATTGAGATTCCTTCACGTTTTGTAGGAAGATTTGTGCTTTTACCTACGGAAGATCTGGAAGAGAAAAATGTTATGCTTTTAGAAGATGTTATTACATTCAATCTGCCACATATTTTTTCTTATTTCGGATATGATGAATTTTCTGCCAACTCTTTTAAAGTGACAAAAGATGCAGAAATGGATATCGACAATGACATCAAAACCAATTTTGCGGAGAAGATAGAAAAAGGTCTTAAAAACAGACGAAAAGGAAAACCTACTCGTTTTGTTTTTGATAAAGATATGGACAAAGCAATGCTGGAATTGCTGATCCGAAAATTGAACTTAAGCAAAAAAGACAGCATCATTCCTGGTGGAAAGATTCATAATTTCAAACATTTTATGGATTTTCCTGATGTTTTTGAATATTACAAAAAGCCTGTTGAACGTACTTCATTTACCCATCAGGCATTTGAACATGGTGAAAGAGTGACCGATGTCATTATGAAACAAGATGTTTTATTGAGCTTCCCATACCATACATATACTCCAGTAATCGATCTTCTGCGGGAAGCAGCAATGGATCCTGACGTAAAATCTATTCAGATTACTGCATACCGTTTAGCGAGCAGTTCAAAAATCATTAACGCATTAATTTATGCTGCCAGAAATGGAAAAGATGTGACGGTAATGCTTGAACTTCAGGCGAGATTTGATGAAGAATCAAACTTGATGTGGAAAGAAATGCTGGAACCGGAAGGAATCACCGTTCTCATAGGAATTCCTGACAAAAAAGTTCATGCTAAATTATGTGTTATCAAAAAACGTGTTCATAATAAAACTCTTCAATACGGATTTATCAGCACCGGAAATTTCAATGAAAAAACGGCCAGAATCTATGGTGACCATCTGATTATGACTTCAGACAGAGGTATAATGGCAGATATTAATAAAGTATTTACCGTACTTAAGAAACCGAAGGAAGACTATGTGTCAGTTTTAAAGACGTGTAAAAATCTCCTGGTTTGCCCACAGTTTATGCGAGAAAAAATTGTTCAGCATATTGATAAGGAAATTGACGAAGCAAAGGCAGGCAGAAAAGCAGAAATGATCATTAAGGCCAATTCTGTAAGCGACCGTGGTCTTATCCTGAAAATGTATGAAGCAGCCGAAGCAGGAGTTGTAATAAGAGTTATTGTGAGAGGAATTTACTGCGCCATTAATCAAAAAGATTTTAAACAGAAAATAAAGGCAATCAGTATTGTGGATGAATATCTGGAACATGCAAGAGTAATGTACTTCTACAATAAAGGTTCTGAAGACATGTATATTTCATCTGCCGACTGGATGAACAGAAACCTTGATTACAGAATTGAGGCCGCTGCAAAAATTACTGACAAAAATTTAAAAAAGGAACTCAAAGATATCCTTGATATTCAGTTGAGAGATAACGTGAAAGCGAGAATTTTGGATAAAAAACTGAGCAACGAATACATCAGCAATGGTGAAAAAGAATGCCGTTCGCAAATAGAAACGTATAAATATCTGAAAGCAAAAACGACTGGCAAATAGTTTCTATAAAGGTTTTTAACCTGATTAAGACAAAATATTTTTGTACATTCGATTTTTATAAATGCCACATTTTTAATTAAATTATTAAAATTCAACAAAATACACAATCAAAGAAATGATCATTGCAGCGATAGACATAGGAAGTAATGCAGCCCGACTTTTAATCAACGAGGTAAAAATTCAAAACGGAAAACCCGAATTCATTAAACTGAATCTTCTGCGAATCCCATTGCGATTAGGGATGGATGTTTTTACCCTTGGAAAAATCGGTGAAGAGCGTGAAAAAATGGTCTTAGCTTCGATGAAAATTTTCAGTGATCTGATGCAAGTCTATAAAGTTGAACATTACAGAGCTTGCGCCACAAGCGCAATGCGTGACGCTGAAAATGGAAAGCAAATTATTGAAAAAGTAAAAAATTCCTCAGACATCAATATTGAAATTATTTCCGGAGACGAAGAAGCGACTTTAGTTTACGAAAATCATGTGGCAGAAGGTCTTGACAAAGATTTCGCCTATCTATATGTAGACGTTGGCGGTGGTTCTACCGAGCTTACTTTTTACGAAAATGACGAAATGGTCTACGAAAAATCTTTCAACATCGGAACTATTAGACTTCTTAACAATCTTGTGACAGAAGACAACTGGAAGGAAATGAAAGAGGAAATAAAAGCCAACATCAACAGCAAGAAACAAATTGTTGCCATCGGTTCCGGCGGAAACATCAATAAAGTGTTCTCGATGAGCAAAACCAAAGACGGCAAACCGATGTCCATCACTTATCTGAAGAAGGCTTACAAAGAATTCAACGACCTAACGGTTGAGGAAAGAATGACCAAATATGGTTTCCGACAGGACAGAGCGGATGTTTTGGTTCACGCTTTGAAAATCTACAATTTTGTGATGCACTGGGCAGATATCAACAAAATTTTTGTACCAAAAATTTCTGTCGCGGATGGGTTGATTCATAATATTTATGAGAGGGTTTCGGGGGAGGAATAAGGTTCTCGAAATTAATAATAAAATTTTTATTGTTATTGTTATCTGAAAAAGTTCATAAACAATATAATTCGGAAAGCGTATTTGTGCAACAAAATATTTTTGTTTGCTCAACACGTAATTTTTGATTTAGCAAAAAAAACTATGAAACAAATCGCACTGATTTTAGCTATATTTTATTCAGCAATAAATCTAAACGCTCAAAATATAAAATTTAGAGAAAATATTGACAAAGATTCTTTGTTTAATGTCGCAGTTCAAAAATTACCCATCGAAATGCGTGGAGATTTCACTAAAACATACAAGAGTGGAAATGAACAGGAAAAGGAATTTTTACTGTTTATGACTTTAATGCCAGAAAGCAACAAACAGGAACTTATAGCAAATTTTGAAAACAAAAAAACGGAAATTCAAAGATTAAAAACTGAATTTCAAAAACTTGTTCCTAAAAATTACGTTGTGGATATTGAGTTTAAGCCTGAGAGTAAAATTTTGACTGTAAGTGAAGAAATTACTATTAAAATCTATAAGGTTAAAAAGAAGGAAGAAAAAGAATATGCGGATGAGATTGAGAGATCTGATGATTTAAAAGTTATATCCCAAAATTGGAATTTGAAACCCAATTCGAATGAATTGGGCAAAATTATTAAGTCGATTGGCTGGACAAATCAAACTCTTGATAAAATTAAAAAACTTTTAAACGATGCAAATTGCATTTCAATAGAAAATGGCAAAATTACTACAATAGGTTTTGCAAGAAGCGGAATGGGAAAATATTATTACAAAATTTTCGAAAAACCGCTTAGTGAGAAAAGTAAAACAGAATACAATAACAATTGTCAATACATTTTTTATAAAGATAATATTGTTCTTGAATATGGTGGTGGTGCAATCGGTTCACAATGTTTTGAAAAGCATTAACAATAATTTAAAACTACCTACTTTTTGACCAAAACATTTAACCATTTCATAACCTTCCCGTAAAACCCTCACAACCTGTAAGGTTCATTTTTGCACAAATAATAAATTGTAAAAATGAAGAACAAATACCTTTTGAGAGGTTTACTGCCTGTTGCCGCATTATTTCACGGTGCGCTGACTGCACAGACCACATTGGTTCACTACTGGAACTTTAACAACAGTACGTCGGAAGCAGCAATGCTGGCTCCCACTTCTACCCTTTTAGCAGGATCAATTACTGCGTCAACAAGTTTACCCAACACTTATGTAGATTTTGCAAACGGGACAGGCCAGAACTTCACCGCAGAAAATGCAAGAAACAGCGATCCAATCGGTACGCATTTGAGATACAACTATCCGACTTTTGGAAATTTACAGTTCAATATTCCTACTACAGGGTATAATAATGTGGTTGTAAAATTCATCACCAGAAGATCAGGATCCGGAGCGGGAACTCAAACATGGTCGTATTCTACCAACGGAACGACTTATCAGACTTTCCAGACTGTTTCTCCGCCGGATGGAGCTCCTACGTTAACAACTTTAGATTTTTCTGCAATTGCCGGAGCTTCAAATAATCCTAATTTTAAACTGAAAGTTGAATTTGCAGCTGGCTCAGGAGGCGCCGTAGGAAACAACAGATTTGACAATTTCACAGTAGATGCCACACCAGCAGGCGGCGTTGATACCACTCCACCTTCCGTTGCATATTTGCCGGCAAATAACGTGAACAATGCGTCGACAACAGTAAATCCCACGATAACATTTAATGAAAACGTAAGATTGATCGACAATTCTGCAATCACTTCTGCCAATGCTCAGAGCTTGGTTGAATTAAGATTAAACAGTGCTACCGGAGCAGTGGTTCCTTTCACTACAACTTTCTCGAACAATGCAATCACTGTAATTCCAACCGCAGGTTTGGTTCCGAATCAGGCTTATTATTTGGCTTTAAAACCGAATTTAGTTGAAGATACTAGCGACAATGCGGTAACAGCAGCAACTTCAAGTACTTTTACTACAGCAGGAACGAGTATTTCTTTAGAGAAAAACTTAATTAAAGTAAATGAAAATGCGGGAACGTTAGCTTTTAAAATCAACATTAACAATCCTTCAAACTCTACCGTGAGTTTAGTGGTAAAACCTGCTTCATTCAACACTGCCAGCAGCAGTGATTATACATTGGCTAATCAGACCATCAACATTACACCTTCAACGACAAGCATTACTGTTAATATTCCGATCACCGACGATACTTTGCAAGAGCAGCAGGCTGAGTATTTTGTGGTTGGACTCGAAAATCCGGTTGGTACGACGATCACAGGCGATGCCAATGCTACCATTTATATTATTGATAACGATAAAGCAGCACCGGTTCCATCAAACCAAATCCAATTAAACTATATCGGAAGCTTTGATCCTTCCGGAAACAGCACAAGCTCAACAGAAATTGTAGTTCATGATGCTGCAACGCAAAGACTTTTCACGATCAGCTCATTGACAGATGTTTTCGACATCATTAATTTCTCAAATCCAACTACACCGGCAGTTATCCAAACTGTTAATATGGCTCCTTACGGAGGGATTACGAGCATCGCAGTAAAGAACGGAATTATCGCAGTTGCTTCTCCGAACGGAACAAATCCTCAGGGGAACGGTAAGGTGGTGTTTTTCGATATCAACGGTGTTTTCCTGAAGCAATTGGAAGTGGGTGTTCTTCCGGACATGATCACTTTCACACCAGACGGAACTAAAGTAATGACCGCTAACGAAGGCGAACCGAATGATGCCTACACGGTAGATCCGGAAGGTTCTATTAGTATTATCGATGTACCGGTTTTGACAGTTGCTGGAATTCAGGCTTTAACGCAGACGAATGTAACAACACTTGGATTCACTCAGTTTAACGGACAGGAAGCTACTTTAGCAGCAACCGGAGGAAGAAAAGTAAAATCGACCAGCACTTTGGCTCAGGATCTAGAGCCTGAATACATCGCGATCAGTCCGGACAGCCAGAAAGCATGGGTTTCATGTCAGGAAAACAATGCGGTTATTGAAGTTAATTTAACAACAAAAGCGTTAACCGGAATTTGGGGATTAGGTAAAAAAGATATGAGTCTTCCAGGAAACGGTTTCGATGCTTCTGACAATAATGGCGAAGTTTTGATTGCCAACTGGCCTGTGAAAGCGTATTACAATCCGGATGCAATGGCTTCATACAAAATCGGAAACACCAATTATCTGGTTACCGCCAACGAAGGTGACGAAAAAGATTTAGGAGGATTCAGCGAAAGAACAACCGTTGGAGCAAATGGATATACTTTAGATTCAACATTATTTCCAAATGCTTCAATTCTAAAAGCTTCTCATAATTTAGGCAGGTTCAGAGTAACGAATGTGAATGGAAACACCGATGGAGACACAGATTTTGAAGAAATCCATGCTTTGGGAGCGAGATCATTCTCGATTTTCAATGCAGATACGAAACAGATTGTTTTCGACAGTGGAGATCAGTTTGAAAGACACACTGCAGCCTACCATCAACTGATTTTCAATGCCGATAACGAAGCCAACGGAGCCAAAACCCGAAGCCGAGCAAAAGGTCCTGAACCGGAAGGCGTAACGTTGGGAACCATCAACGGACAGACTTTCGCATTCATCACTCTGGAAAGAACCGGAGGTGTGATGGTCTATAACGTGACAGACCCGAACAACGTAACATTTGTTGATTACAAACATTCAAGATCCACGTCTGCATTTGGTGGTGACAACGGTCCGGAAGGAATCACTTTCATTCCTGCCGCAAATATGACCAACGGAAAAGCATACGTCATCGTTGCCAACGAGATCAGCGGAACGTTATCGATGTATGAAGTTACCCTTTCACCAACATTATCTACAGGTGAAGTAAAAACTAAAAAAGCAACTTTCAATATCTTCCCAAATCCTGTGAACAAAGGAAATACTCTGTATTTCAACAGAGCTCAGGGTTATGAACTCTACGATACGAGCGGCAAACTTCTTGGCAAAGAAAAATCTGCCTTAACCATCGACACCTCAAAACTCAACACCGGAGTTTATTTAATTAAAACTTCAGAAGGCGAAGTAAAAAGAGTAATTGTGAAATAAAATTTTCATATTTGATTTTGTTGCAGCCCTGAGATTTTCTCGGGGCTTTTTTGTTTGATTAAAATTTGTTGCGAATTAAACATTTTAAACAAAAAAAAGACAGACCTTCAAAAGTCTGTCTTTAAAAAATATATCGTTGTATTTTTTATTCTACTCTACATTCACTACCTTTTCAATTTCGGGAGCGTGTTGCTTGATGGTATTTTCTACCCCTAATTTCAAAGTTGAGAAATTAAGAGAGCAACCTGAACAGTTTCCCAGAAGTTTTACAAAAACGGTATTATCTTTCACATCCAAAAGCTCGATATCGCCACCGTCTTTGTTCAAAAACGGACGAATGCTTTCAAGAGCTTCCATTACCTTGGTTACAGTTTGTTCGTGTGCTATATTTGTCTCCATATTTGAATTTGGTTTTTCAAAATTTAATTTGAAATCATTATTTATTTTTTTGGTGAGCAACCTGCCATTGTCGTGATTTTCACGGCTTCTGTAGGCGGTAGAAATTTGTTTCTTTCTACTAAGCTCTCTACCATTTTTCTTGCAGTTTCTGTATAAATTTCTGCAATTTTTGAATTTTCCTGAAGCGCTGCAGGTCTTCCTACATCTCCAGCCTCTCTGATGCTCTGAATCAACGGAATTTCTCCCAACACAGGAATATTTAAATCATCTGCCAGATATTGCGCTCCCTGATTTCCAAAGATATAATATTTATTGTCAGGTAATTCTTCCGGCGTAAAATAAGCCATATTTTCTATCAGTCCAAGAACCGGAATGTTGATACTTTCCATATTGAACATCGCAATACCCTTTCTAACATCCGCTAAAGCAACGTGTTGAGGCGTACTTACAATCACCGCTCCCGTCACAGGAACTTCCTGAATAATGGATAAATGAATATCACCCGTTCCCGGAGGAAGATCGATCAACAAGAAATCTAATTCTCCCCAAGCTGCATCTCTGATCATTTGGTTCAAAGCTTTTGAAGCCATAGGACCTCTCCAAACCACTGCCTGGTTGGCTCCTGAGAAATATCCGATGGAGAGCATTTTCACACCGTAATTTTCGATTGGTTTCATTAAGCTTTTTCCATTGACGTCAACAGAAATCGGCTTCTGCCCTTCTGTATCAAACATTGTAGGAACAGACGGTCCGTAAATATCGGCATCTAAAATCCCAACTTTAAAACCCATTTTTGCTAAAGTTACCGCAAGGTTTGCAGCGACTGTAGACTTACCAACTCCGCCTTTTCCGGATGCGATGGCAATAATATTTTGAATTCCAGGGATCTGTTTTCCTTTGATCTGACTTAGCTGAACTTCACTTGGCTCAGGAGAAACTATTTTAAGTTTTAAATTAATTTCTTCTCCAAATTCACTTGCGAAAGCCTGTTTCATTGCTGCCTCAAGCTTCTTTTTTTCGTGCATTGCAGGTGAATGAGCGGTCATGTCGATATACACATCGCTGCCCATTACCTGAAAGTTTGTTACCAAGTCATCTACTTCTATTTCTTTAAGGAAATCCTGAACTTTTTCTTTAGTCAACATAAAAATATAAATTGAGCACAAATTTACGGAAATTTTAGCTATTTAGAATCAATAAACGTGGTGATAGATAAATTCTTTTGTGAAGCCAAAATTTGTGTATTTTAGGGCGATTTAAATTTAATATCAATGAAGAAAATATTATTCGTTCTTTTAGGATTAATTGCCCATAATTCATTTTCACAAAATTATTCGCAATACGTCAATCCCTTCATCGGAACGGGCGGTCATGGTCACACTTTTCCAGGCGCGATCGTACCTTTTGGGATGGTTCAGCTTTCTCCCGACACCCGAATCGACGGAAGCTGGGATGGCTGCAGCGGCTATCATTATTCCGATTCTGTGATTTATGGTTTCTCGCATACCCATTTAAACGGAACGGGAGTTTCAGATTACGGTGATATTATGCTGATGCCGACAATGGGAACGCCAGGACTGACTCCAAAAGAATATTCATCCAAATTTTCTCATAAAAATGAAAAAGCAACAGCCGGATTTTATTCTGTTAAATTAGACAAACATAACATCGATGTCCGTTTAACCACAACAAAAAGAGTGGGTTATCATGAGTACACATTCAACAAAGCCGGAAACGCCAATATTATTTTAGATTTAAATCACAGAGATAAATTGTTGGAAGGTGAAGTAAAAATCATTGATAGCAAAACAATAGAAGTTTTCCGAAGAAGTGAAGCTTGGGCAACCAATCAATATATTTACGCAAGAATTGAGTTTTCAAAACCGATGTTGGAAACCAAGGGATATGAAGAAAGTGAACCAAAAATTGGAGGAACTCACACAGGATATGTAGGAACAAAAATTCAAATTGCATTTTCTAATAAGGTCAAAAAAGGTGAAAAAATTCTGGTAAAAGTTTCGATTTCTCCAACTGGTTACGAAGGTGCGGGAAAAAATATGCTGGCAGAGGGAAAATCAAATGATTTTAATGAAATCCAAACTCAGGCGGTTGCAGACTGGAACAAAGAACTTTCAAAAATTGAAGTGAAGTCTGACGATAAAGATAAACTCACCGTTTTTTACACGGCGATGTATCACGTTTTCACGCAGCCAAACATCAACATGGATGCTGACGGAAAATACCGTGGCAGAGACAATAAGTTCTACATGGCAAAAGACTTCGGGTACCATTCTGTTTTCTCGCTTTGGGATACGTTCAGAGGAGCGCATCCTCTGATGGCTTTAATCGATAAAAAAAGAACGGCAGATTTTATCAATACTTTCATTAAACAGCGTGAACAGGGTGGCAGAATTCCGGTTTGGGAACTCGCTTCGAATGAAACGGAATGTATGATCGGTTATCACGGCGTTTCCGTCATTGCAGATGCGATGGCAAAAGGAGTCACCGGTTTCGATTACGAAAAAGCCTACGAAGCATCCAAAAATTCAGCGATGCAGGATATTTTTGGTTTAAGTGCTTACAAGCAGAACAACTATATCAGCATTGATGATGAACATGAAAGTGTTTCAAAAACTTTAGAATACGCCTACGATGACTGGTGTATTGCTCAGATGGCGAAAATTTTAAATAAAAAAGAAGATTACGAATATTTCATGAAGCGTTCTCAGAACTGGAAAAACCTTTACAATCCAAGCAACGGTTTTATGCAGGCGAGAAAGAACGGAAACTGGTATGAGCCGTTTGATCCGAGAGAAGTGAATAACAACTACACTGAAGGAAATTCGTGGCATTATTCTTACTTCGTTCCGCAGGATATTCCGGGATTGATTCAGGCACATGGAGGAAAAGAAAAATTTGAACAGTTTATTGATGCCATTTTCTCCGCTCCCGACAAAACGACAGGAAGAGAACAGGTGGACATCACGGGTTTGATGGGACAATACGCTCAGGGAAATGAGCCAAGTCATCACATCGCTTACCTTTATAATTTGGTTGATAAACCCCAAAAAACAGAAGAAAAAATCAAATACATCCTCGATAATTTCTATAAAAATGCTCCGGATGGACTGATTGGAAACGAAGATTGCGGACAGATGAGTGCGTGGTATATTCTGAGCACCATGGGAATTTATTCGGTAACTCCCGGAAAACCTGAATGGGAAACCGTAACGCCCTATTTTGATGAAATTAAATTACATTTGGAAGATGGAACTACGAGAATCATTACTAAAAGTACGCCGAAAAGCGAACTGAAAAAATTAGGTTTTGAAAATGTAAAAGTTGCCAAAGATTTAAAATATACCGAACAAACTGCTTCGCCTGTAATCGCTGCAGACCGACTTTTTGACTTTAACACTAGGGTAACAATTACCCCTTTGAATGAGAAAGATAAAGTCTACTACATGACAATGGATGAAAATGATGCCAACGTGAGAAAGACTTTTAAAGTGTATAAAGAACCGTTCACCATCAACAAGACGACGCAGGTTTCTACGTATGCGGAAAGAAGTGGTGAAAAAAGTGCGATCACAACAGCACATTTCAACAAACGCCCGAATCATTGGGATGTGACAATCAATGCAACGGCCAATCCTCAGTACACAGCAGGCGGACAATTAGCAATCATCGACGGAATCAACGGTGACGTGAACTGGCGAAAAGGCGAATGGCAAGGCTATCAGGGACAAACCGTGGAAGCAATCATCGATTTTAAATCTCCTCAGCAGATGAATCATATTTCCTCAACCTACCTACAGGACAGCCGTGCATGGATTTTAATGCCGAAAAAAGTGGAATATTACGCTTCAATGGATGGAAAAACTTTTATTCTTCTGAAAACTCTGGAAAATAACATTGATGCGAAGGATGAAACCGTTCAGGTAAAAGAATTTGCAACAGACATTCTTCCGACCGAAGCCCGTTATCTGAAAGTAAAAGCATATCACTTCGGAAAACTTCCTGCATGGCATCAAGGTGCAGGTGGCGATGCGTATGTTTTTGTGGATGAGATTTCTGTGAAGTAGAAATTTTTAATTTTAAATAATAACCTCTTTCGATTCGGAAGAGGTTTTTTTATTATGCTTTCATATAGTTTCAATCTTGTAAATCATCGTTAATTAAAAATTTAATATTGGGATTTATAATGATATGATTTTTATTAATCTGATATAAAACTTTAAATTTAGAATCTCCATAATTCTCTTCTCGAAACAGCAAAGTATTTGAAACAATTATATTTCCAATTTCATTTTTATAGAGAGTAATGATTGAGTCTTTTATCTGATAATTTCCTCTTATAATATCCGCTCCTACGCCAGCATGGTCTACAAATTTATAAGTGCCATCTTCCCTAAATTTGAAATAAGCTCCATTAAAACCTCCATCATATTCTGCATGAATTAGAACACGGGAATTATCTCTCAAGCTTAGAACAAAAGCATTCACTGCAAAAGAGATTAAGATCAAAAAAACTATGACTGAAGGAATAAAACTCGTCAATGATCTTGAAATATGATATTTTTTTAAATCGTTATTAACAGCAAAACCAAGAAAAATTAAAAATAATAAAAGCAGAAATGCATATACAAACTCCTGAAATACCATTTCAGTATCTGCATTTTGAATCCTCCAAAGATTGTAATAAAATCCAATAATCAGCATTGGAATCAAAAGCCAGTTTCTTTTTATCATTTCTTATTCTCTATCAATTCATCCTCTCCGACCACTGCAACTCTTCCGGTAATTCTTTATTTGAAAATTCAATGTGAATGACTCTTCTTTTCTTTCCGTTTGTTGTTCGGTTTGAACCATGAAGAAGCAAAGGTTTCATAATCATTACACCACCTTTTTCAACATTGCAGATATTTTCTGTTTCCACATCCCAATCAATGGTTTCGGGTCTGTAAATTCCTTTTGCGTGAGATTTTGGAACGACTTTTAAGGCTCCATTTTTTTCATCAGTATCGTCTAAATGAATTCTTATGGTGAAAATATTTTCAAGAATAGGTAAAGGCGGCTGTACCGCAAACTGATTTTGTTTCGTTGTCCACGGTCCGAAGTTTTCCAGTTCGACTTTTTTATCGACAGAGATAGTCAAATCCTGATGATAAGCGACATACCAGTTTGATTTTTCGGGTTTATCGAAGTAAATACTTTTGACTGCAAAATATTTTTCGCCAAAAATTTCTTTAATGATTGTCTTTAAATTTTCATTAAAAATAAAATCTCTTACTTCAGGAATTTCCTTTAAAAACTGGCGGATGGCAAAAAGATCTTCCGATTTTCTGAACGTTTCTTTTGAAGTGTCGATTTCCTGGAGCACCAGACTGATTTTTTCAATTTCTTCTGTAGAAAAAACATTGTCAATGAGGGAAAATCCTTTATCAGCAATTTGATTTTTATGATGTTGTAAATTCAACATTTTTATTTAATATTTTGAATTTAAAAGGTTTGGATATTATACTCCATTACTCATATTCTACATATCTCCGCCATGATTATCAAGCTGCCCTTCCCATTTTGAAACGGCGGACGTTGCCAAAGCATTTCCTAAAACATTCGTCATACTTCTCGCCATATCGCAGAAGTGGTCGATTGGTAAAATTAAAGCAATTCCTTCCGGTGGAATTCCAAACATAGAACAGGTTGCTACAATGATTACCAAAGAAGCTCTCGGAACTCCGGCAATTCCTTTTGAAGTCAGCATTAAGACCAAAAGCATGGTGATCTGTTGTCCCACAGACATTTCAATTCCGTAGATCTGAGCGATGAAAATTGAGGCGAACGTCATGTACATCATACTTCCATCCAGATTAAATGAATATCCTAAAGGTAAGATGAACGATACGACTCTATTGTTACATCCAAATCTTTCTAATTCCTCTACCAATTTTGGGAAAACCGCTTCCGAGCTTGTGGTAGAAAAAGCAATTAATAATGGTGACTTTATTCTTCTTAATAATTCAAAAAGACGTTTTCCTAAAATCAGATATCCAACCAATAAAAGCACTGCCCACAAAACAGCTATGGCAAAGAAGAAATCTCTAAGATAAATAGCGTAGACTTTAAATATTTCAAAACCATTGGTGGCAACTACCGCTGCAATAGCACCAAGAACTCCCAACGGTGCAAACCACATAATGTAGCCAACCATTTTTAGGATTGCATGGGCAATAACGTCGAATAACTTGATAACAGGTTGGGCATATTCGTCCCCTAAATTAGCTAAAGCCACCCCGAACATAATCGAAAAGACCACAATCTGAAGTACTTCATTCGTAGCAAAAGCTTCAAATATACTTTTAGGAATAATATGTTTCACAAAGTCTTCCATAGAAAAACCTTTGCTCGATTTTAAAAGTTCATCTGCAGATGCAACATCCTGAATGGGAAGTTTT
Organism: Chryseobacterium sp. JAH; assembly: GCF_001507335.1. Lineage (GTDB taxonomy): Bacteria > Bacteroidota > Bacteroidia > Flavobacteriales > Weeksellaceae > Chryseobacterium. Next base: position 22,945 of record NZ_LMAH01000011.1, read on the forward strand.
GTTACATGACCCGGCTCAAGCCAGTTTACCAAAATTAAACCAATGAAAAGAGAGATAAGAGAAGCAGAAATAAACCAAAGCATTGCTTTCGATCCTACTCTACCGATCATTTTGATATCACTCATTTTGGCAATCCCCACAACCAACGTTGTGAAAACCAATGGCGCGATGATCATCTGTACCAGCCTGATAAATACAGTTCCTAAAAGTTTGATATTATCTGAGAATGGTTTTGCACTTTCAGGATACTGAATATGTACAAATCCGCCGATGATCACACCAACGATCAATGCTACAATGATTGCAATAAATAATTTATTCTGTCCTTTCATATCTATAGTTCAATTGGCACAAATATAATGGTTTTCAATTGAACCTTAAATTTTTGTTAAAACCTGAATAACGTATCATCAATAGACAGATAGTGAAAGAATTAAACTTAAATTTTTACATATTTAATAATTTTTTAGGTTGATGGCATGGAATTTATTATTACATTTGAGAATAGCTAAACATTAAATCAAATCAATTATGAAAAAAACAATCGCAATGTCGGCATTAGCCTTGGCAGTATCGTTTGGATCTATTTCGTGTAAAAAGAAAGTTTCTGACGCTGAACTACAGACTTCAGCTACTACTATTGTTGCTGCTAATCCTGCTGCAACAGTAGAAATAAAAGAAGGTGTTGCACACTTAGGTGGAACATTTGCTACACAGGCTGAAAAAGACGCAGCTATCAAATCTCTGAAAGAAATCAAAGGTGTAAAAGATGTACACGATATGGCAACTGTAGCTCCCGCAGTAACAGCTCCTGAACCCGTAACTACTACATCTGCTGTAGATCCTATGGTTCAGCAAAAAGTGAAAGATGCGTTAAAAGATTTCCCATCAGTGAATGTGGAAGTTGTGAACGGAGAATTAACTCTTACCGGAACTGTATCTACTGTACAAGCTAGAAAAATCAAAGAATCCGTGGATGCTTTGAAAGTTGGAAAAGTAAATTATAACTATACTGTAAAATAATTAGAGATGAGCACATTACAAGATAAATATTCAAGTGTTGTTTCTGCCGCTCAGTCTGCAGGAGTTTCTAATCTTCAGGTACAAGAGCAGGACGGCATTCTTTATGTTTCCGGAAATGCTTCCAACACTGCAGCAAAAGATGCCGTTTGGAATGCTTTAGGAGCGATCGATTCTACATATTCTGCTTCAGATATCAATATCGATGTACAGGTAGCCGGTTTAGCTGCCGGGGCAACTTTAACTATTGCCACAGAAGACTCTAACCTCAACATCAGACAAGAGCCTTCTACGGAAGCGGCTGTCGTCGGTAAAGCTGCGAAAGGATCTTCAGTAACATTGATAGAGCAGACTTCAGACGATTGGTGGAAAGTGAAAACTACTGACGGACAGGAAGGATATGCCTACTCAAGATATTTAAGAGCATAAGTTCGCAATAAACTCACCGCTTTTAGAAATATTTAACATTTAACATCCCCAATCGGGGATGTTTTTTTTATACTTTTGCGCCATCCAAAATAAACAGATGAAAAAAATTTTATTATTGCTGTTCGTTGTTATCAACACGATAATTTTAAATGCACAAACGGTAAGCATCGACGGTAAGGTATCAAATTTTGAAAAGAAGCCGGTAGAAAACGCAACTATTTATCTTCTCAAGCAGAAAGATTCGTCTATTATCAACTATACTGCAACCAATCGTGAAGGAAAATTCTCTCTGAAAACAAACGAAATTAAAGAACCAACCGTTCTGAAAATTGATGCAGATAAACTACTTTCTTTCTCAAAAAACTATGAGACTATCGACAAATCTATTTCTCTGGGAGATATTGAATTGGAGAAGAATACTGTTTTCAACATTGAAGAAGTGAAAATTTCTGTATCTCCTGTCAAAATTAAAAAGGATACGATTGAATTTAATGCCTCTGCGATCAAAGTTCGCCCTGACAGTAAAATAGAGGAACTCTTAAAGCAAATTCCGGGTGTCGAAATCAGTAATGAGGGCAAAATCACTGTTAACGGAAAAGAAGTTGACCAAATCATGATCAACGGGAAACCTTTTTTCGATAAAGACGGAAAAATAGCTTTGCAGAATCTTCCGGCTGATATTATTAAAAATATTCAGTTTACAACAACCAAAACAAAAGAGGAAGAGCTGAGTGGCAAAACTGCCAAATCAAATAATACCACGATCAATTTTAATATTGATGAGAAAAAAAACAAAGGTTTAATCTCAAGACTTACCATTGGCTACGGTTCAGATAAAAGATACGAAGGAAGCGGACTTTTAAGTTACTTTAAAAAAGACACCAAAATAAGTTTACTCGCATCATCCAACAACATCAATTCTCAGGGTTTTTCTAATGACGAGGTTTTCGACAGCATGGGTCACGGTAGAAATTCTTGGCTGATGCAGGGCGGAAGTGTGATAACTTCAGGCGGAACAACATATTACACTCAAGGTGGAAGTGGAAGTACCAAAGGAATTCAAAGATCTACAACAGTAGGTTTTAGTTACAGTGATAAATTGGCTGCAGATGCAGATTTAGACACTTTCAGTCTGATGCATTCTGACAGCAATCTTGAAACAAGATCTAAAGTTTCCAGAACGACCCTCCTTCCTGATTATACTCTGAAAACCAATTCTGAAAACAATGGTGAAAATGAAAACAGACAGTATAGCTTCGATACTTCAGTAAAAATAAAAATAGATTCTCTGACCAGTATTTATTTTTCACCTACTTTTTCCAGAACAGAGGGTTTTAATTTTAATGATTCAAAGTCGAGTACATTTAGAGATGACCTTCTTCTGAATGAAAGTAATTCGTACACCAGCACAGACTCTGAAAGTAATTCATTTGCTCCAAACATTTATTTCTCGAAAAAATTTAAGAAAAAAGGAAGGAGTGCATATGCAAATATGAACACGACAATTTCTGAATCGAAAAGAGACCAAATCAATAAATCTGAAACTTTATTTTATCAAACCAGCGAGCCTAATGACATCCGGAATCAGCTTTCTAAAAACAAAACTCAGACAAACAATTACAGATTCAGCGCAGGATATTCTGAACCACTTTCTGATTCAACGTCCATCAGTTTAAATCTAAATTATGAAAATAACATTGACAGAAATCTCAGAGAAGTGAATGATTTTGATCAAAATATAGGAGAGTATTCTGTTTACAACATAGGATTATCTAACAGGATGGATCAAAAAATAGACAAAATAAGTCCGGAATTAGTCTATGAAATCAATAAGAACAAATTGAATTTGTGGGCTACTGTAGATCTTGACCTATCAAAAATGAGAGTAAATTCTTTATTTGACGGAAGCCGATATGATCTGGAGAAAAATTTCGCACTTCCCAATTACAGCATGAATCTGCAGTATCAGTTTTCACAAAACAAAAGGCTGAGTTTCTACAACAGCGCGCAATACACCATACCTACAGCAACACAGCTCACACCTTATGTAGATTTTGCAAATCCATTGATTGCGTATCAGGGAAATCCTAACCTGAAAAACTCTTGGAACAACCGTTCTTACCTGTACTTCAATAATTTTAATATGGTGAAAAATATTAGTTATTATGTGAATCTAAATTTCATCTACGGAAACAACGATGTGGTAAACTATTCTTATTTTGATGATTCCGGAAAGCAGTTTGTGACTTATACCAATGTAAGTGGAAACAAAAATATTAACTTGGGAGGTGGTTTTTCTAAAACATTTAAATGGAAAGAAAATAAACTGACGCTCAACCCAAGATTCAACATGAGCTATAACTACAGCCGTGGGTTTATCAATGCTGTTCAATATACCAGCGATTCATACTCTTTGAATCCAGGATTTAATGTAACGTATGAAATTAAAGATAAAATCACCGTAAAACCCTCTTACAGCTTAGGTTACAATTTCTCAGATTACACCAATTATGATATTGGAAGAGTACATACTGCCAATCAAATTTTAAAACTTGAATTAACTAACTATATTTTTAAAACAAAACTCGTTATTGGCAATGATTTTGAATACAACACGACGTCGAACATTGCACCCGGTTTCAAGAGAGATTTTTACTTCTGGAACACGAGCTTAGGGTATTCTTTTTTCAACAAACAGCTGACTGCAAAAGTGAAAGTATATGATATTCTTAATCAAAACCAAAGTGTGAGAAGAACCATTATGCCTGCGTACTTTGAAGACCGCGAAGACCTTATTTTAAAACGTTATGTGATGTTTTCTTTATCGATGAAGCTGAATAAGTTTGCCGGCAAAAAGACAGGTACAAAGTAAGACCAAACCAACCTTTATATATTTGAAATGATCAGGAGAAATTCTGGTCATTTTCTTTTTTATTTAATTAAACTGAAGCATTTCTTTTTTATTAATAAATTAGCGGCAAATTTCAATTATGAAGATACCTTTTTCTATTGTACTGATTTTCTTTTTTATTTTAGGAAAATCTCAAAACCAACTTCAGCCCGACAGCTTTGTGAAAGATAATTTCACCAAAAAAGAATTTTACATCACGATGCGTGACGGCATCAAACTGTTTACCATTGCCTATATCCCTAAAGATATTTCAAACAAGCAAAAATATCCTTTTTTGATGCAGAGAACCTGCTACAGCATTGCGCCGTATGGTGAAAATGAATACAGAACCAAACTCGGTCCGAATCAATATTTAATGAAAGACAAATACATTTTTGTATTTCAGGATGTGCGAGGAAGATATATGAGTGAGGGAACATTCACTAATATGACGCCACAGGTTGAGCGCAAAACCAAAAAAGATATCGATGAAAGCACCGATACTTATGACACGATTGACTGGCTGATCAAAAATATCAAAGACAATAACGGAAAAGTAGGACAATACGGAACCTCATATCCCGGATTCTATACGGCTGTAGGAACTTTGGCGCAACATCCGGCATTAGTGGCTTCTTCACCACAAGCTCCGATTTCAGATTTCTGGAATGATGATTTCCTTCACAACGGAAAATTTATGTTGGGTTATTTTAGGACGTTTCCTGTATTTGGAGTTCAGAAAACCAAACCCGAACAAAAAGCTTGGTACTCTGATTCGATGATTAAATCTACCTCAGAAGACGGTTTAAAATTTTACAGAGAATTAGGAACTTTGAAAGATGCTTATGAAAAATATTACAAAGATAATTTCTTCATGACCGAAATTATGAACCATCCGAATTATGATGATTACTGGCAGAAAAGAAATCTTTTACCTCATCTTAAAAACATCAATCATGCAGTAATGACCGTTGGCGGTTGGTACGATGCCGAAGATCTTTCAGGACCATTAAATATTTATAAAACCATAGAAAAAACAAGTCCGAAAGCTAAAAACACAATTGTAATGGGTCCTTTCTCACATGGAGCTTGGGCTTACGAGCAGGGAAAACATTTCCACAATGAAATTTATTTTGGAGACAGTATTGCAACTTACTATCAGAAAAATATAGAGACCAAATTTTTTAATCATTATTTAAAAGGAAATACAAAACAGGACGCAGGTTTACCCGAAGCAGTACTGTATGACACTGGAGCGAAAGAATGGAAAGAATTTGCACAGTATCCTCCAAAAAATGCACAGAAAGTCAATTTCTATTTAGCTGAAGGAACTTTAAAAAGCACTGCAGGACAAGGCTCTTCAGAATATTACAGCGACCCGAACAATCCTGTATTAAGTTCAGATAATCTAAAAGACTTTAATGGATTTACTCCAAGAAATTACATGTCAGAAGATCAGCGATTTGCTGTGGGAAGACCAGATGTGTTGACGTTCACGACCGATGTTTTGACAGAAGATATGGCATTCGCTGGTGAAATTTTAGCGAAACTAAATATTGCTTCCACTTCAACCGATGCAGATTTTGCTGTTAAATTAGTCGATGTGTATCCTGAAGATTTCAAGCCGACAGAAAAGAAAGAAGGTGTGCTTTACGGAAATTACCATCAAATGGTAAGAAGCGAAATAATGCCTGCACGATTCAGAAATTCGAGAGAAAGACCTGAAGCTTTGGTTGCAAATCAAAAGACTGCAGTGAATTTCAGATTGCAGGATGTTGTTCATACATTTAAAAAAGGTCACAAAATTCAAATTCAGATTTCTTCGACATGGTTTCCTCTTTTCTCGGTAAATCCTCAGAAGTTCTTAGCTAATCCAAATATGGCTACGAAAGAAGACTACACGAAAGCTTTTATTAAAGTTTTTGAGGATTCTGCGATCGAAGTTGAGATTTTGAAATAATTTAGATTTTAGATTGAAATTAAATAATGAGTCCGTTTCACCAATGGTGACAACGGACTTTTTTTATGACTTTTCTCAAATCTGCTGCCGCGAAGATAGATTTTCAAATAAAATAACCATTAATAAAGTGCTTAGTTTGAGAAAAACTCTTTTTATTCCTCAATCGTTCTGAAAGTCAAATTGACTCTTGGGCTTTTTACTTTTGTGGTTGGTGGAAGTCTGTGTAGCCAGTTTTCCTGAGTGGTACCTTTCATCACCAATAAACTTCCATTTTCGAGCATAACATCGATTCTTTCTTTGGATAATTTATGCTTAAAAGAAAATTTGCGCTCTGCTCCGAAAGTCAATGATGCGATGGCTCCATTTTTTTTCAAATCCTTTTCGCCATCACTATGGTACGCCATTCCTTCGCTTCCGTCGTGGTATAAATTGAGCAGGCAAGAATTGTAGGTTTCGCCTGAAACTTGTTCGCATTTTTGTTTTAAAGCGATTAATTCCGAAGTCCAAATTCTAGCATATTTTGTCCTGTTCGAATAAGTATATTCAAATTCTTTCTCACCAAACCAAGCAACTTTACGCTTAGTAATAATCAGCTGACCAAAAATAACCGCTTCATCATTTTCCCATGGAGTTTCATTAAATAAATACTGATAATATTTCTCACATTCTTCATCGGAAAAAATCTTACCGTAGTAATCAGCATTTCCGCCTTTAGGAAGTATATTGATAGGAAAATCTTGTATTTCGTCGAAAAGAGTCATATTTTAATCAGGATAAAAATTAGTACTTTATTATTATAGGGATAATCATTTATTTTAAAACGATAATGGGTGAGTAGTTCCTCTCAAAATTATTTAAAATTTTAGAAAATTGTTTGTCCTTCTCAGGTTGAATCCATCCAAAATCAGAACTCTGTAACCCTTCACTTTCACCGTCAGAAATAATTAAAGTTTTAAAAACGCATTGATTATTTCTGTAGAAATATATCTCATTTTGAACTGTTGCTACATCAGCTCCTGTGTATGTGTATTCCGTTGTGAGAAATTCATTTATTAGAGAATGATTCGTTGTGGTAAAGACTTTTCCAAATTTATAATCATCAGCTACATCATTTCTGTCATTAACTATGAAAACTAATTTGCAGTTTTCATCAATTTTTATATTTAATTTTTCGCTAAAATTAAATTTCTCACCTTTTCTTAGCTTTTGAAGACGCGCCTCTCCTTTGTACGTATTTTGATCAATAATGATCGGAAATTCAGTCAAATACAAGAATACCAGAGTGAAAATGAACGCTGAAAGTATTATTAATTTTCTCATAAGAATATACTAAAAACCAAAATAAATATATTGTGATTTCAAATTTAATGACAAAATATCGTGTTCAACTTATACAATCCTTTACCCAACATCTTTTTGAGATATGCATTAACTTTAAAATTTTTCTTGTTAATTCTTCATTCCGTACATATTTACCTACTCCCACTCTGTATACAATGCCATTTGAGTACGTGAAAATCATATCAATCTTTTTCCCATTCAAAAATATGGCTATATCTCCATAATGATGGCTGATCATTATATCTTCTCCTTCCTGAAAATTATTGATTGTTTCACAAATAAATATTCGATCTCTACTGTTAACGTCCAAGTAGTCTACTCCTCCGTTTTCTGCATACCATCTGTTTTCGAGATGAATATCTGATTTATCACAATCAACAATAGTTTTTCCGCATCCAGCCAGAAAACAGAGAGGAAATATAAATAGTAGAAAAATAAGTTTCAGTTTCATCTTTAAGTTTATTTCAACTTAAATGAATTTCCGTTCCAATGATAAATTTTAGACAACCTTTTGGTTTTCTCCTTATCGTTTTCATCTTTCTCCATTTCTTCCATTTTAAAAATAAAAGCATTCGAAATTCCTCCATTATCGTTTGGAAAAATAAATTCTTCGCTGTGATGATAGATATCGGCATCTCCAACGTTCATTAATTGTGGGAGTGCAATCAGTTTTTTATTGGTAAAGAGAATATATTGATCATACCCTGCAATTCCGCAGGCTTCACCCGACACCGTAGCTTTTAGGGTAAAATCTACATTGCGAAGTTTGTGATTGCTTTCAATAGTGAAAGTTCCATAACTTAAACTTTCGCCTAAGCCTGTTTCAAAGAAAACCTCATCGACTAAGGCATTTCCTTCAAATGCCTTTACACTTGCTATATTCTGTTTGTAGTTTTGATTAAACTTTTTATCCTTTTTCTCCACCGTTTTTGAAATTCCAAAAAGAAAATCATGCCCATTTTTATTTCTGTAGCCGATACAAAGATTGGCGCCCCAGATATACCCTTCTACACTTTGATTGTTTTTCTGGTATGATATTTTATACCAATTTGAACTTCTTTCACCCAATTGTAAAACAGTTTCATCTTTTTTGATGATTGATACCTGATGATTTGACGGTAAAGAATCTACTATTTTGGAAGTTACCTTGGGCTCTTGTCGTACTCTGGTGAAATCTGTGAAAATCTTCTGCGTTTTGTTTTCCTCAAAATTAAAAACACCATTGGCATACACTGCTTCCTGTGCAGAAGACAGTTGAAGAACAAACAGAAAAACAGTGATTAAAAGAGATTTCATGATTTGTAATTTAAATTTTTTTCCAAGAGTAAACTCACCCATTCTTCACGCTGCAATTTCTTTTTCAGTTCTAACTTATTTTCTTTGCAAACTTCCAGAATATCATCCACATCAAAGAAACATAAACCTGAAAGCAGTAATTTTCCGCCATCATTCAACACAGAAACATACGTTGGAATATCTGAAATCAAAATATTTCTGTTGATATTGGCTAAAATAATATCGTAGTTGTCATTTCCTAAATTATTTGCTGTTCCCAGTTCGATATCCAATTCGACATGGTTTCTCACGGCATTTTCCTTAGAATTTTCTACTGACCATTCATCGATATCTATCGCTTTGGTTTCGCCTGCACCGATTTGTTTTGCATAAATTGCCAACACTGAAGTTCCGCAACCCATATCTAAAACTTTTTTTCCGTTGAAATCAATATCCATCATCTGCTGAATCATTAGATGTGTCGTCGGGTGATGTCCGGTTCCGAAAGACATTTTTGGCTGAATAACAATTTCGTGCATACCGGGAACTGAATCGTGAAATTCTGCTCTGATCAAAACTTTATCGTCGATATTGATCGGTTCAAAATTCTTTTCCCATTCTTCGTTCCAATTGATATTAGGCATTTCGGTGAACGTATATTCAATTTTCACCTCTTCATTTTGTAAAAGTGGTAAAGCTTTCAAGTCTTCTTCTTTGAAAAGATCTTTCTGAATATATCCTAAAATACCGTGAATTTCTTCTGTAAAACTGTCGAAACCTATCTCTATAAGTTCGGCCATTAATATATCACTCCAAGGCTGAAGCGGAGAAATTTTGAAATCGAATTCTAAATAATTTTGCATGTGAATAATTTATTGCAAAAATAAAGAATTAACATCATATTTCTGCCTGTTCGTATGAACGATATACCATTACGCGAAGTCGAAATGTGTAATTTTTAAAACGAAGCACGAGGTTTTTTTAAACTGCACTATATATTTCTTTCGCAAAAACTTTTCACTCAGTTAAGATCGCATAATTACAATCAAGTTGGTTACCTTGTTATAATCTATGTGATTCTTATTTAATGTACGTTTTGGCTAAAGCTCATTTAATAGCACAAAGAAAAAGCGGGCTAAAGCCCGCTTCCCTTTATTTTATAATTTGCGTGAAAGTTATCATTGTTTTGTAACTGCCACATCTTTTTCTTTCACAAAACTTCACTTGTTAAGAGACAAGGAATTCTTATGGATTTGTTGAGAAAATAGAACCGTTTGCAATTAACGCACGTCTGTTCATTTTCAAAATATCTCTTACCCATTCTGCGAAATCTTCCGGCTGAAGAACCTTATCGGGATTCCCATCTGTTAAACCACCTTCGATTGACATATCGGAAGCAATTGTACTGGGTGTCAAAGTTACAACGCGGATGTTTTGTTTTCTCCATTCTGCCATCATCGATTGTGATAATGAAACAACCGCTGCTTTTGATGCTGCATAAGCCGACATATTTGGGCCGCCCTTCAACCCAGCAGTCGAAGCGACGTTGATGATATCACCTTCTCCTCTTTCTTTCAGGAAAGGATAAACAGTTTTTGCTGCATAATATACTCCGAAAAGATTGGTCTTAATAACTTGTTCCCAAACTTCAGAAGACATTTCTTCGATTGAACCGAAATCTCCAATCCCTGCATTATTGATAAGAATATCGATTCCACCTAGTTGTGTTGCCAATGATTCTATTCCTGCTTTTACGTGAATTTCATTATCTATACTGAAAACGGCGTAAGATGAATTCACGCCCAATTTTTTAATTTCTTCAACGGTCATTTTAAGGTTTTCCTCATTTCTACCAGTGATCCCAACGTTTACTCCTTCCTGAGCAAGAATTAAAGCAACTGCTTTTCCAAGACCTCTTCCCCCTCCTGTAATGACGGCATTTTTTCCTTGTAAGTTCATTCAATTAATTTTGATGCTGCAAATTTACGAAACCTTTTTTTTAAACAACCGTTTATGATTTTGATTTAACTTAATATAATCATTAGGAAATTCTATATAACAAAACCAGCCTACAAGTAAGCTGGTTTCTGAAAGTAAAAATTAAAATTAAGGAATAAGGATACGATCCTTCACCTCAAAATCTTCCGAAACGGTAAACTGATTTCCGTACATATCATAAGCTCTCACCTCAACTTTATGTTTGCCGAGCGATAATTTATTTCCGAATCCTCCCATCCAGATATGTTTTGAAAACTCGGGATTTGAAGGTCTTCTTCCAGGGAAAAGCTCCTGTGTGGTATCCCATTTAAATACTGACTGCGCAAAATTAGGATCAATGGTTTCATTATATTCCATCATTTCCCATTCACCGTTATCGATTCTGTATTCCACTTTGTCTTTTTTGCTTCCTATGAAGAAATTAGCAAAAACTTTTGCAGATGTCTTTGATGGGAAAGGGATGACTTTTGGAACATACAATTTGATCTGATAATCTTCAGGTTTTCCGGCAGTCTTATATTTAACTTTATACTGATTATCATTAAAACTGATAAAAGAATATCCTTTTGCAGTGCCGTCTCTCATGGTAGAAGTAGGTAAACCGATATCATCTGACGTTCCTGACCACCAGTCGCCACAAGTAGTTCCTACATTATATTCGTGTAGATCTTTTGTTCCATTCCAACCTTGTGGTTTTCCATAAAAAATCTGCTGTTGAATATGCGTGTGAGCAGATAACATCAAAGCATTTTGAAATGGAGCAAGCGCATCAAACAGTTTTTGACGGTCTGCATTCCTGAAATTATCTTCATTGTTGTGATCCAAAGGAATGTGAAAAGAAACCACGATCAGTTTATTTTTATCGACAAGCTTCAAATCATTCTGAATAAACTGAACCTGATCATCACGGAATCCTCCCCAATACCCTTTTCCGTCTCTTGGATCCGGATACAAAATATCATCTAAAACCATGAAATGAACATTTCCATAGTTGAAAGAGTAATTGGCAGGACCGAAATTGGATTCAAAAGTTTCGTCTGAAAGCAAATCTTCTTTGGCATCATAATTCATATCATGATTTCCCATTACGTTGTACCAAGGTAGTCCGATCTCTTTCATGACATCAGCATAAGGTTTCTGGAGGCTCAGATTATCACCTACCAAATCTCCCAAGCTGATCCCAAAAACCGCATTTTTCTTTGTCCCTTTTACTTCATTAACGATCGCTCTTCTGAAATAATCCAGCTCTTTTTCTGTGTAAGGTTGTGGATCACCGAAAACAAGGATGTCAAAATTTTTGCTTTCATCCTGTTTCTGCAAAGCGAAATTTACTTCTTTAGGAAGTGCCCCGGTTGGCCCAACTCCTTTATATTTAAAATCTGCAGGTGAACCTTTCGGTTTGTAGTGATAAAAATATTGCGGAAGATTGTTTGAATTTAAAGCTAATTTATATCCAGAAGGTTTAATAACAAAAATCGTCTGATCTTCCTGAATCGGTAGGCTGTACTTTCCGTTTTTGTCGGTCAAAACAACCTGCGTTCCATTGGAAACAGCCACATTTTCTACTCCTTTTTCTTTATTTTCTTTCTTCTGGTTTTTGTTGCTGTCTTCAAAAACATATCCTGAAACCGAAGTCTGCGAGAATGCCATTGTTGAAATAAGCAGACACGGCAATATTATTTTTATATTCATTCTATTAAACTTAAATTAATTATTGATTCCACCACATTTTTGTGTTGATATTATCTCCTCCCATATTTTGTGAAGCTGTCACATAATTATCGTAATTCTGAACTTTGGTAACCGTTGGGTAAGGCATTCTCTGTGGCATCTTCCCTTCGTTGAACAAACCGCCGTTATTTGGTAAAACCGGGAATCCTGTTCTTCTCTGCTCATACCATTGCTGATGATCTACAAAGAATAATCCTACATATTTCTGCAGCATAATTCTTTCTAATGTATTATTGTAAGCCACTTTAGGATTGGTGAAATAATTCGCTGGCATTGTGCTTCCCCACTGTTCGATGGCTGCTTTCACTCCGTTTTCGTAAAAAGTCTGAGCGCTGCCGGGAATAATTCCTTTGAAGGCCAATTCAGATAGTATAAACTGTACTTCTGCATAAGGCATCACCAAAATTTTCAATGGAGCTTTTGCCAAATTCTGATTAAGATTGGAAGGCTGATAATTGAACGTTGTGCCCAAAGCATATCCTGAAGGAGCTCCTTTGTAACCAATATTCGCACCCGGAGGAGCTAAATTTTTTGCTTGTGTAAAAAACAAGCTCAATCTCGGATCATTATTATCTACTAACGTCTGAGTGAAAAAACCACCCGATGCGCGGTAAGCAGTAAAATCCTGAGGTCTAGCGATAGGAGGCATCAGTGGTGCAACTCCCGAAATATCTAAAACAGCTCCATCTGCATTATTTTGAAAAATTGGATATACCGTAGGATTGTTGACAATCTCGGTGATTCTCTGATTGATATCCAACTCACCATTTCGCTTTAATGCTCTCGTTAACAATCTTAACGAAAGAGAATTACAGAACTTCTTCCACTTTACGATTCCAGCAACATTTGAGTTAGCCTGGAAGAAAAGATCTCCTTCACTCAAAGTTTTTGTGGTATCAAAAAGTAAGTTGGCTTCCTTTAAATCATTTAAAAGAAATGTATAGATATCCTTCTGTTTATCATACTTAGGTCTCATGATATCCTCTTCTAAGCTTAATGCTTCTGTCATGGGAACATCACCGAAAGCATCCGTAAGATTTGCCATAATCCATGCATTCAGAACTTTTGAGATTGCCAGATAATTGCTGTTATTTTCTTTTTTGGCAGCTTCGTTCAGTTCTTTGACTTGCTTTAGCCATTTGTAGCTTGTATTCCAATATCCATTTCCTGTACTTTCGGTAAGATAATAACGGCTAACCGTAGTTCCTTCATTCGGAAAAGCCAACGCAACCTGCATGATATCAAATGTAAAATCATCGGCTCTGTTGTATCCATAAGATCCCATAGAGTACTGAATCGGAATAAGAAAACTTCCTACCGATGGATTTTTTATTCGGCTAGTGTCTGTATTGATCTCTTCAAAGCTCCTGTCACAAGAATTAAGACTTAAAACTGACAAAGCAATTGCGGTAGATAAAAATATTTTTTTCATGAGGCTGATCTTTAGAATTTTAAATTAACTTGAAAACCGACAGTTCTTGCTGTTGGAAGCTGGCCAATTTCAGCACCCGGAGTAATTGTAGAATCATTAAGTGATGCTACTTCCGGATCAAACATTGGGAATTTTGTCCACATCCAAAGGTTTTTGCCGAAAAAGGCTAATGTGAGCTCAGTAAGCTTAAGAGGTGCAATCACATCTTTCGAGAAGGAATATGCTATTCTGGCATCTCTCAATTTGATGAAAGAAGTGTCAAAAGTATTGGTTTCTATATTCGCTCTTCTGTAATAATCACCATAATAAGCTGCTAAACCAACTGCTTTTGTATTCGGGCTGTAAGATCCGTCTGGGTTGAGAACAACACCTTGTCCAACGATTGTTCCGTTTGGATTTTCTCTTCCCATTAACGTATTTTCCAGTTTACCTTGTTCAGACATTTTATGGTGTGTCTGCGAGTATGCCATTCCGCCATATTGACCGTCAAACGAGAAGCTGATCTGCCAGTTTTTGATTTTAAAATCATTCTGAAGTCCTGCTCTCCATTTCGGGAAAGCGTTTCCAACTTTTTCCACCCGGTCTGGTCTTGCAGGAAGCCCGGTCTGAGGATCATAAACTACCTCTCCGTTTGCATTTCTTACCAATTTGAAACCGTAAAGATCCCCTAAAGAACCTCCTACAACCGCATTATAATAAAGAACTCCTGCGACAGTAGAAATTGTATAATAATTATCACCTTTATATTCATCCGGAAGTGTTATAATTTTATTGGTGTTCAAAGACCAGTTTGCAGAAACATTCCAACTGAAGTTTTTTGATTTAATCGGAACACCAGAAAGTCCCATTTCTACTCCTCTATTTCTAATTTCACCTGCATTAATGATGCGATTAGAATATCCTGATTCTATGGGAGTTGTTACCGCTAAAATCTCATCTTTCGTTGTGTTTTGATATAAAGTGAAATTGTAATTCAACCTATTTTTAAGTGCTGAAAAGTCCATTCCAACTTCAACATTTGTATTTTCCTGTGGTCTGAGGTTGGGTGCGACATAAACATTTGGAGTGATTACCGATCCTACAAAGTCACTTGGAGTATAGTATTTATCTTTATTGTATGGTAATGTTCCAATTCCAACTTTAGCCCAAGACGCTCTTAATTTCCAATAATTAAATCTTTGACTTGTCAATTTAAAAATATCGGAAAGAATAAAACTTGAACTTACAGAAGGATAAAAAAATGAGCGATTATCCTTTGAGAGGGTACTGCTCCAATCGTTTCTTCCGGTGATATCTAAAAATATCAAATTATTATAGTTGGCACTAATTAATCCATACACACTATCCATTTGCTGATCATTCGGCTTTGGTACTTTTGTGATGAGCGAAATTGCATTATTTAAACTATAATCTCCTGCTACTTTAAGACCTTCCGCACGATAATCTGTCATTACGTATTGATTGTACCGAATACTTGCTCCAGCATTTGCACTTACATTGAACTTATTAAAATCTTTTTTGAAAGTGAAGAGCAAATCATTATTAAATTCATTATTCTTGATATACTGCTCTCTGTAGAAACCTTTGAGATAATTCGCAGAGCTGTAAGGTCTTTTCGTTGTTCTTTCCTCATCCAGCATTTCAATACCTGATCGCAGCATTAAGCTGAAATTCTTATTAAAATCGTAAGTTGCAGACAAGTTTCCGGTGATCATTTTTTTATCAAGACCATTCAGCATTTTATAAGCAATTAGATAAGGGTTATCTATAAAGCTGCTGAAAGGGTGAATCTGATCAACCTCCTCCTGTCCAGGTTTCCAGATAGGTTTGTACCAAGCAAGATCTACGTTTGGATTCTGAAAGATCATAAAGTATGAAATCGACTGGTTATTATAACCGGTCGCCGGAAGATTATCACTTTTTGTATTAGCGTAGTTGAATTTTGTTGAAATTCTAAATCTATCCGTCAATTTATGATCAATGGAGAAAGCCCCATTAAAACGGTCAAAACCAGTATTCGGCATCATCCATTTGTTATCAAGATACGTTAGTGATGCCCTGAAATTTGTTTTTTCGGTACTGCTTTCTACAGATAAATTATTTGATGAGGTAACACCTGTTTCCCAAAAACTTTTTATGTTATCTTTATAAGGTCTCCACAATTGTCTTTCTGCGCTTTGTCCAAGAAGATTAGGATCATATTGAAAATAATACTGTCCATCGAATTTTGGTCCGAAAGCACTGCTTGTTCCTCCTGTACTGACACCGTCTGCAGAAGCTCCGTAAGAATAGAAAAATTGTCCTGCAGTATTTTTAGCCAAAGTTCCTTGCCCGTATTCATACTGATAATCTGGCCATTTTAAAACAGAATCATAGCTCAATGATGAATTGAAAGAAACACGAAGTGCTCCATTCTTGCTTTTCCCTGATTTTGTGGTGATCATTAAAGCTCCATTCGCAGCTCTAGAACCGTACAAAGCTGCTGCGGATGCACCTTTAAGAACAGTAACAGATTCTATATCATCCGGATTTATGCTGTTTAAACCATTTCCTAAATCAACAGGAAGGTCACCTCCAGTTCCAGCTCCGTAAGCTGCGGTTCCTGTTCCTGTTGTAGAATTACTCAGAGGAACGCCATCTACAACGATCAATGCATTATTGCCTTCCAGAGAGAAAGTTTTTTCTCCTCTCAATGTAATTCTGGATGAGCCTAAAGGTCCGGCTCCAGCTGTCTGAATTTTCAAACCTGCAACACGACCTTCCAAACCTTGAGCCCAGTTGTTATTCTGAATGTTTTCAAAAACTTCAGAATTTACCTTTTCAGCCACATAACCTAATGATTTATCCTGTCTTTTAATTCCGAGCGCTGTAACAACAACCTCTTCAATATTCTTCACGGTATCTTTCTTTACCTGTTGCTGGGCCGCCATATTGACGCTTACCAACCCTAAAGCGGATAGTAGAAGTAATTTTTGAGTCTCCTTACGCATATCAAATTTTTGTTTGCGCAAAATTAGAACGACTTTATGACGATGCTTTTAACATGAGTTTAACATATTTTTAACAATTATTGAACGTCATGTGAATCATGTGTGAACGAAAATTTTAAAACCCTATCAAACACTTATTTAGAGACATTATCAAAGCTTAATGCAATACATAGTAACTGAAATATGTATTTTTAATCCCTTTTTACTCTCACTCATAATTAGAGACAAAATATGCCTTACAGAATCTGTAAGGCATAGTAATTTAAAAATTCGGAATCTATTTTAAGTCTTTAAAATCTGCAGGTGTATTTGTGGTGACAAATCCGATTCCCTGATCTTTCAGTTTGTTAAAAATTGTAACATCATTAACCGTCCAGGAATTTGTAATTAATCCCAGTGCATTCGCTTCAGCAATCCATGTTGGATTTTTTTCAAAAATGCTGTAGTGGTAATCGATTCCGTCTAACCCTTCGTCTTTGATTTGTTGCGGAGATAGTTCTCCTCTCAGATACTGAACTTTAAATAAAGGCTCCAGTTTTTTGATTTCCTTGCATATATTTAAGCTGAAAGAAATAAACTCAATTTGAGATTCAAGCTTCAGATCTTTGATCATTTTAATGGTTTTTACCGTTAACTCGTCTTCTTTTTCTTTTGTTTTGTCAGGTTTGATCTCTACAATCAGTTTTAGAGATTGATCTTTTTTTCCTTTCTTCAAATAATCTTTCAGAGTAGGAAACTGTTCTCCGTTTGAAAGTTTCACCTTTTTAAGTTCTTTAAAATCTGTTTCTGAGATTTCCATCTTTGCGTGATGCTCGTCATGATTAACCACCAGAACTCCGTCTTTCGTCATTCTTACATCAAACTCAGCTCCGTAAATTTTCAGATTCTGAGCATTTTCTAATGATTTCAGTGAATTCTCTGTTGTTGGAGGATTGGTCTGAAAATATCCTCTGTGAGCGATTATTTGGGTTTGTGCATTCATAACTCCTGCGCTTAAAACAGCTAACCCTAAGATAAAATTTTTCATAATATAAGTAGAAATTAAATGTAAAAGCCCCGGGGGACTTTTACATAAAGATAATATTAAATTTTTAGAATGTATATTTGGCTCCTAACTGGATCTGGTAAGGATTTCCTGATAATGGCTCCAGACCGCTTGTATTCAGGTTATATTTAAATTCTTTGGTAACAGGATCAAAACCTGTAATTCTGTACAATGCGGTGTTTCCGTAAGATTTATTGACACCCCATTCCTTATTCAACATATTGGCAACGTTGAAGATATCTACAGAAAGTTCGAAACCACCAATTTTTTCAAATTTAATTTTTTTCGCAAGACGAAGATCCCAAACACCAAAGAAGCCATTTTTACCGCCATTCCTTTCTGCAACCTGATTGTTGTAGTCTGTAATGTAGTTTTTCAGCGCATCACCCACCTCGGGATTATCAATTAAAGTTTGGGTAAGATTCGGGAAAACATAAGCTAAATCGTTGGTATCCACAAAATCTCCATTGATATTTCCTCCGGAAGTCAAAGAAAAGCGTGTCCCTCCAATTCCTGAATACCTGATCCCTAAAGTGAAGCCTGCAATAGTAGGAGAGTTTCCGTATACTACCACTTTATTTCTAAACTGATTATCAGAGTAAGACATTCTTAAATTTCTGGGATCGCTTTCTACCAAAGTAGATAAAGTTGCCGTGTTGGCTACATTTCCGTTGTACGAAGTATTGTCTTTAATATCTGACCATGTGTAACTTACTGTAATTTCACCATCCTTCCAGTAACGGTAGCTGGTGTCCGCTACAAACGAAAACTGGTTCACTTTACCGTCACTTACCAATTCTAATACACGACCGAAGTTTTTGTTGATTCTTCCATCTTTCCAATTCATGGTTCCATTTGCTGCATTGATAGTGCCCAGAGGAACATACACTCCTCTTCCACCTTCATTACCCAAAGTAAAATAAGGATTATCAACCATGTTTCTGTCATAATAGAAATAATTGTTTCTACCTAAAGCCACGTATCCTGCAAGTCCTGCTCTGAATCTTTCATTAAAGAAATGCGTATAAGAAATATTTGCTTTATAAACGATCGGGATTTTCGCATCATTTCCGGTATAGTTAATCGTTGGCAGCTGATATTGCTGCAGCGAAGGAACAGTAGAATAATCTGCTCTATACCCAGGGAAATTCGGTGTAAGACCAATCTGAGTAGGATTTACATCTACCGTAGCAAAATGATTTCCGTCGAACACCAAATTATTAATTATCATGTAATTATTGATATCCGAGGAGAAAATTCCCGCTCCGAATTTCAAGAAATCTTTATTTCCTTCATTAATATTCCAATCAAACTGGAATCTCGGCTGAATAATAAAAGATTTAATTTTATTATCGGTTCTTATTCCCATTTGATCAAACAGTTTTTGGTTGAATTCTGCTTTTGGATAACCTCCGTAATCAAACCTGATCCCTGCCATTAAATCTAAACCTTTCGCAATTTTGGTCTGCATCTGACCGTACAAACCCAGATTATAAATACTCGATTTCACCGATGTATCTTCTACCAAAGGCACTTCTCTGTAATATCTGTAAGGCGTAAGATTATTAAAATTATCAATTCCCAAGAACTGGAATCTACCGTTAACTTCACTTCCGTAGATCGATTTTGATCTGGTATACATCAGGTCTGCACCAAAAGTATATTTTATTTTATCGGTATTGTAATATAAGTTATCTACCAATTGGAAGACATTATTTTTGAATCCTTCCTGAGCAAAACGATGCCCGCCCATCTGTATATTTGTGGTTAAATTAGTTCCGTCAATCGTAGAAGCTACACGCTCTACAATAGCTCTTGGAACCGTTTTTCCCAACTCATCATTTTGATAACTATCTTGGAAAGTATAAAGATACTGCGCTTTTAACTCATTGGTTAAATTAGGCTTCAGATTTGATCTCAAAGTCAACAGGAGACTGTTATCTAAGTTTTTATCATTGGCATACGATTCAAAAAAATTG
Source organism: Chryseobacterium sp. JAH (assembly GCF_001507335.1). Lineage (GTDB taxonomy): Bacteria > Bacteroidota > Bacteroidia > Flavobacteriales > Weeksellaceae > Chryseobacterium. The sequence goes on from NZ_LMAH01000011.1 coordinate 43,035, forward strand.
ATTGCGGTATTATCTACCAAACCATTTTTATACAAATCGTAGGTGAAATTATTTCTAAGAGTCAGCAAGTTTTTTTCATTGATCTGCCAATCTAACCTTAAAAATCCGGCATCAGAATTTCTTACTCTGTCAAAAGCTCCGAATTGCTGTGTATTTCCAACTCCATATTTCGCTCGTCCAATATTCAGTACCTGATTCAGCGATTCGTTGGTTACCCCAAGTCTCAAAGCATCGGCATTGCTTTGAATATCAGCGATAAGCAAAGGTTTTGAATCAATCTGATGATCCCAAGCTGCGAAAAAGTGAAGTTTATTTTTAATAATAGGACCGCCCAAAGAAACACCGAACTGGGATGTTGAGAAATCATTTACACGTTCATTTCCTCTTATATCATATTTGCTCGACAGCCATCCTGTTCTTAAATATTCCCAGGCACTTCCTGTAAATGTATTGGTTCCCGATTTTGTTACCGCACTTACTGTTCCTCCGCCACTTCTTCCTAAGGTGACATCATACTGGTTGGTTGTAATTTTAAATTCACGTACCGCCTCAATGGAAATTGAGTAAGGAGCACCACTTCGGCTTGTCGTGGAACCTGCAGAAGTAGGGTTTTTCGCCGTCATTCCATCAATGGTAAAATTGGTTGAAGACCCCAACTGACCTGATAAGTTTCCACCCTTACCACTTAAAGGTGATAATTCGGTAAGATTGGTGAAATTTCTTCCGTTTACAGGTAAGATTCCGATATTTTTTGCGGTAATTGCTGTGGCTGCACCCAAATTTCCAATCTTGTTTTTTAAATTTCCGACAAGCACAACCTCTTCAATTGCTTTTTCGCCAGAATTCTCCAAACTCATATTTACTGTAACCTGATCACCAAAATTGACGTTATAACCTTCTTTTTTCTCATCATTTACAATCACTGAATAAGGTCCGCCCAAAGGAATCTCTTTAAAAATATACTCTCCTTGAGAATTAGTCTCCGTTTCTGTTCTAAAACCGGTAGATTCATTTACAATTATTACTTTAATTTTATTTTGCCCTACGTTTCCTGCGCCATTTACTTTCCCGACAATAGAAGCCTGAGTGGTCTGAGCGTAAGCCATCGTACCCATTCCTAAAAATAATAATCCTAAGACAATCTTTACTCTTTTCATTTTGTTAAAATTAGATGCGCAAAGGTATTCTGACTTTGTCGTCCCTTTGTTTAAGGGAGTTTTAACATTTTCTTAATTAAATTGCAACATAATATTAACGCATCATCAACACCGATTTTATTTGATGAAATATCAGACAGTTGAGATATATTAAGCTATTTTAATATTCTCATATTATTTAATTATTTTATTTTTTTAAATTGAAATTACTTTGGTTATTTTTGCGTTTAAATAAATTTCCGATGTCCGAAAACATTCACCAAAAGATAGATCAGCTCCGTAAAGAACTCAATCAGCATAACGAAAACTATTATCTGATGGATGAGCCGAGCATCTCTGACCTTGAATTTGATTTATTACTAAAAGAACTTCAGGATCTGGAAGCCAAACACCCGGAATTTCACGATGACAATTCTCCGACTGTGCGTGTTGGTGGCGGTGTAACCAAGATTTTCCCGACCGTTCAGCATCAGTTCAGAATGTATTCTCTGGATAATTCTTACGATTATGATGATTTGGCAGACTGGGAAAAGCGCATCATTAAAACCATCGATGAGCCTGTGGAATTTGTAGCTGAATTAAAATACGACGGTGCTTCGATTTCTATTTTGTATGAAAACGGAAAGCTGGTTCAGGCAGTGACGCGTGGTGACGGTTTTCAGGGTGACGAAATTACTTCCAATGTGAAAACCATTTCAGATATTCCGGTAAAACTGACCGGAGATTTCCCTCAACGCTTTTTTATGCGTGGAGAAATTTATTTAACAAGAAAAAACTTCGATAAAATCAATAAACAGCGTGAGGAGGAAGGTCTTGACCTCTTTATGAACCCACGAAATACAGCAAGCGGAAGTCTGAAAATGCAGGACAGCGGTGAAGTGAGAAAACGCAGACTGTCTTCCGTTTTGTACCAGTTTGTTTCGCAGGAAGTTCCGGCAGAAAGTCATTGGGAACTGCTTCATCAAGCTCACGACTGGGGATTTACAATTTCAGAACAGGCAAAACTCTGCAAAAATTTAGATGAAATAAAAGAGTTCATTAACTTCTGGGATACGGAAAGACATAATCTGCCTTTTGAAATTGACGGAATTGTTCTGAAAGTCAACTCATTAAAACAGCAGAGACAGCTTGGTTACACAGCAAAATCTCCACGTTGGGCAATGGCTTATAAATTTAAAGCTGAAAAAGTAGAAACCGAGCTTGAAAAAGTGACTTATCAGGTCGGAAGAACCGGAGCGATTACGCCTGTTGCAAATCTGAAACCCGTTTTACTGGCAGGAACAACTGTAAAGCGAGCTTCCCTTCACAACGAAGATATCATTAAAAAACTCGGTCTGCATGAGCACGATTTTGTGTATGTGGAAAAAGGCGGAGAGATTATTCCAAAAATCGTCGGCGTTAACGAAGAGAAAAGAACTTCTGATAGCACAGAAATTGAGTACATCAAGAACTGTCCGGAGTGCGGAACTGAACTGATAAAACTTGAAGATCAGGCGATTCATTTTTGCCCTAACGATTTGCACTGTCCGCCTCAGGTGGTTGGAAGAATGATTCACTATGTTTCCCGAAAAGCTCTAAATATTGATAATCTGGGAAGTGAAACCATCGAACAGCTTTATAATGCTCGATTAATTGAAAATCCTGCAGATTTTTATGCGTTGACAAAAGAGCAAATTCTTCCATTAGAAAGAATGGCGGAAAAATCGGCTCAGAATATCATTGATGGAATAGAAAAATCTAAAGAAATTCCATTTGAGAAAGTTTTGTTTGGAATCGGTATCAAACACGTTGGAGAAACAGTTGCCAAGAAATTGGTAAAGAACTTCAACACGATTGACGATTTGAAAAAAGCTACTGCCGAAGAATTGTGTCAGGTGGAAGATATCGGGATGAAAATTGCAGTGAGCATCGTTGATTTCTTTAATAATCCTGAAAATATTCTGATGCTTGAAAGATTAAAATCTTACGGCGTTCAACTTGAAAAAGGAGAAAATACCAATGAAGTTTTATCGAATACTTTGGAAGGAAAAACGTTTTTGTTTACCGGAAAATTATCGCTGTTCACCAGAGAATCTGCGGAAGAGATGGTAGAAAAACACGGTGGAAAAAATATTTCTGCAGTTTCTAAAAATTTGAATTATTTAGTGGTTGGCGAAAAAGCAGGAAGTAAGCTAAAAAAGGCTCAGGATATCGGGACGATTACTATTCTTGATGAGCAGGAGTTTTTGGATTTGATTGGATAAAATTAAACCACAAAAGTCATAAAAGAATTAAGTCATTTTCCAAATTCCTTTTGGAACTTTTGTGATTTAGATAATTACTGATTTTTCTTCAGCCATTCCAACCGGCGTTGGTCAGGAAGATGCTTGACCGAGAAGTTTTCGAAAGTAGCCTTGAAGCCATTTCCATCCGGACTTGCTGCCATAAATCCGACTTGAACAGGCGTGTTGTCCTGCAGAAAAGCATTTCTCATCATCACATATTCTTTGTCGTCAAAAGAATAAAAAATCTCGACCGCATCGAGTCTTCGTACTGCTTTTATCCAGACAAAAGGCGGTGTTTTTTCCAAAACGATGACACTCCAGTCGCTGGTTTTGTGCGTCACAACGGTACTGAGATTAAATTTCCCGTCCACGAATTCTACACCGGCTTTGATGTAATTTTGTTCGTCGATTCTCAGCATCAATCCCATTTGGTCGAAGCGGGCTTTGTAATCTCCGGTGATTTTCACTTTGGTTTCAAATTCTCCGCCGTAGGTTGAGTAATAAAATGGCGCATCATCAACGGTAAAACCATAATGCGAAATCCGCCAATAGTCACTTTGTGGCGTAACGTTCATGACCAGTTTTTTGTCTTTGATTTCCCATTGCTGAGGTTCGTTGAACCATGTCATTTTTTCGAGAGATTGTGCTTTTAGTCCTGAAAACAAATTCAGAAATATGACTGAGAACAGTATTATTTTTTTCATTTTAATCTTGATTTTATAGTTCGCGTATGACTTTGCAAGGATTTCCAACTGCCAAAACATTCGACGGAATATCTTTTGTCACCACAGATCCCGCTCCTATCACTGTATTATCACCAATCGTAACGCCGGGAAGAATGCTGCAGCCTGCGCCAATCCAGACATTATTTCCGACCGTGATTGGATAAGCATATTCCAAAGCTTTGTTGCGCTGCTCGACGTCGAAAGGATGACCGGCTGTGTAGAATCCGCAGTTGGGTGCGATGAAAACATTATCTCCGAAACTTACTTTTGCACAGTCGAGAATAACAACATTCACGTTAGTGTAGAAGTTCTCGCCAATCTCAATATTGTGACCGTAGTCGCAATAAAACGGCTGTTCGATATGAAAGTTGTCTGTGGTCTTACCAAAGAGTTTTTTAATTAAAGCTTTTCTTTGCTCGATTTTTGAAGGCTGCAGATGATTGTATTCAAAACAGAGGTCTTTGGCGATATTTCGTTCTTTGATGAGATCTTTGTTGGAAGCATCATAGATTTCTCCGCTCAGCATTTTTTCTTTTTCGTTCAGATTATTCATGTATTTTTACTTTGATAATGGACAAATGTATGACGTTTTGGAGGTTTAGTCAATACTGATTAATAACCATTTGTAATCTACAATCTAATGAAATTTACAGTTCAAATTTTCATCTTGTTTTTAATTATAAGTTGTACTCCAATTCAACCAAAGGGAAATCTTGAATATACTACAGTCAATAATAAAAGCATATTTGAGTATAAAACTGAATTGGAAACATATACTACCATCAATGAACTCAGAAAAAAAAATCGATTTTGTTGCTTATAAAGATTATTTTGTTGGTTCAATAAGATTACATAATAGTAAAGACCTAAAATTAATCAGATTAAACAGCATGATTGAAGATGAAATCAAAATTCAGAATGAATTAAATAATTTTAAACGAGACTTGACAAAATGCAGATGAAAGCCATCCAATCCGACCTCAACGAAAAACTTTTGCAACAAGAATTTTCAATTTCTGATAGCGAAAACCTACAGCTTAAAAAATGTCAGGAGATTGCACAGAATTTTGTAGCTTTAGAAAACGGCATTGCAGTTCTCAGCGACCTTCAAAATAATAAAAGTTATGTTTATTCGGGAAAGTTGGCGGATTCGCTTGATATTTTTCAGGAAGAAAGTAAGCAGGAAATTGAAAGCATCTGGGAGGAAGAATTATTTGCAAAATTAGATACAGAAGATGTTTTGCAGAAGCATTTGCTGGAACTTCAGTTTTTTCACTTCATCAAGACCATCCCGTTTGAGGAGCACAAAGATTATTGTGTGGTGAGCAGATTGAGAATTGCTGACAACCCCAATCAGAAAGCGCTTTTGCATAAGATGTTTTATTTTACCAACCCTGATGATAAAAACGTAGAACTGGCGCTTTGCCTTTATCATTTTGATTTTCTCAACTCTTCAATTCACCACGGAATGATCATTAATACTGCGAACAGCTCGGTCATTCATCAGACCGAGGCTGGCAATTCTACATTTTTATCTGGTAGGGAAAAGGAGATTTTGAAGATGATTCAGGATGGAAAACGTAGTAAAGAAATTGCGGAACTGCTTTTCATCAGTATCAATACCGTGAATCGACATCGGCAGAATATTCTGGAGAAACTTCGGGTCAGAAATACAACGGAAGCCTGTAGCGTAGCTGCAAAGCTGAATTGGATATGATTTAAAACCAACTGCGAATCATTTAAAAATACACCTTTTTTTTAGAGGCAGACTGATGAATTTTAAATTTATCTAACGAATAATTATCGTAATTTTATGTAAACAAATCAAAAAAATGGATTTTCTAAAAGACCATTCGGTACAGAACGAGCTATTGCTCATTTTCATCTCTGTTGTTCTAGGACTTTTCATCGGAGCTGAGAGAGAATACAGAAATAAATCGGCAGGTTTAAGAACATTCATTCTGGTGTGTTTCGGATCTTGCTTGTTTACCATTCTCTCCATCAAAATCGGAGTAAAAGACCCAGACCGTCTGGCTGCGAACATTATTACAGGAATTGGTTTTCTGGGTGCAGGTGTTATTTTTAAGGGTGATAATAAAATTGACGGAATCACCACGGCGACCACTATTTGGGCTACTGCATCCATCGGAATGGCAGTGGGATCTGGTTATGTTTATTTATCATTACTGGGAACCGTTTTAGTTCTATTGATTTTGAGTTCGCTCACTTATTTACAGAATCTTATCGACAACAATCATAAAATCAGGGAATACAAAATTGTACTCAATACCTTTGAAGATGTAAAAAACTTTGAAAACCTGTTTAAAGATTATCATCTTAAATTTTTTCTGGTCAGACAAAAATTCAGTCCGGAAAATATTGCAACAACATGGATACTGACGGGAAAACATAGCAATCATGATCAATTCATAGAAAAGCTGAGAAGTGACAAAACAGTAAATGCTTATGAGTTTTGACCTTAAAAATTGACATGTAAACATGAAATAAAAATACTCTAATTCAATAATTTTGGATTTATTTTTCGCTAAAATCATTTAAAATCAGATGTAATTATTTAATTTTGTCTTTCATAATTTATGGAGAACTTATTACATTTTTATATGACCCGTTTGGGACTTTCTAGGGAAGAGGCCATGCTTCACACCGTTAAATTTGAAAGGATAGAAATTCCAAAAAAAACAATTATTCTTAAGTCCGGAGAAACAGAAAATCACCTATACTTCATTACCGAAGGGATTATAAGGTTTTTCATGCACAAAACATATCCTACAGAACCGCCAAAAGAAGTTACATTTTCTTTTATTACCAAAAACATGTTTTATAGCGCTTATGATTCTTTTATCACAAGAAGTCCGTGCCAATACAACGTTGAAACTTTGCAAAAAACCGTTGTTTATAGAATTCACCATAGTGATGTACATGATTTGTACGAAAATACAAAAGCGGGAAATTATGTAGGTAGAATTTCTGCAGAGCAGCTTTATTTAAGAAAAGCACAGCGAGAGATTTCACTCCTTACAGAAAATGCCGAGGAAAGATATCTTAAACTCATGAAGTCATATCCCGAGTACATTCTTCAAATTCCGCTAAAGTATATAGCCTCTTATTTGGGAATTACTCCACAGGCTTTAAGCCGTATTAGAAAACTAATTTCTTAACATAGGTTCATTTCACCTTATTGAGTAATACCTTATTTTTGCTATCAGTTAAGAGCACAAATGATGAGAACTTATTTACAAATTTAAGTTACATTATCAATCTAAAAACGATATAAATTCCCAAACCCTTTCAGAATGAAAATTTCGGAAGGGTTTTCTTTTTTCTAAGAAAATTAAATCCGTATTTTAGTCAAAATTTTTTCTAATGATAAAACGTACTATTTTAATTGCCTCAGCATTCTTCAGTTTTTCATGGGGAACGGCTCAGCAATATGGCGGAATGTGGATTCCCACTGAATTGAATGAAAAGGAAATGAAAGATTTGGGAATGAAAATATCAGCCAAAGATATCTTCAACACACAAAAACCAAGTATAAAAGATGCCGTGGTACAATTTAACGGAGGTTGTACTGCTGAAATAATCTCCCCGAAAGGATTACTTTTAACCAATCACCACTGCGGATATGGGCAGATTCAGGCACATTCTACTGTTCAAAACGATCTTTTATCCAACGGATTCTGGGCCAAAAATATGGAAACTGAACTTCCTAACCCAGGAGTAACAGTTGATTTTATCGTAGACATCAAAGAAGTGACTACGCAGATTTTGGAAAATACAGACAATCTTCAGGAGCCCGAACTTTCAAAGAAAATCGCAAATAATATTGAGATCTATAAAAACTCTCAGAAAACAGAGCCATATCAATCTATTTCTGTAAAATCAATGTATTACGGAAATAAGTTTTATGCTTATGTGATAGAAACCTACAAAGACGTTCGTCTGGTTGGGGCACCACCTCAAAGTATCGGAAAATTCGGAAGCGACACCGACAACTGGGTTTGGCCAAGACATACAGGAGATTTCTCAATGTTCAGAATTTATGCTGATAAAAACAACAAACCTGCAGAATACTCTAAAGATAATGTGCCTTATGTGCCAAAACATTATCTTCCGGTTTCTATAAAAGATAAAGCTGAAAATGATTTCACTTTTGTATTCGGTTTTCCGGGCAGAACCACAGAATATCTTCCTGCTATTGCTGTTGAAAAAATAATGACAGAGATTGATCCTGCGAGAATTGCAGTGCGTGACGTTGCTTTGAAAACTCTAGACGAAAAAATGCGTACTGACGACGCCACACGTATCAAATATGCATCTAAATTTGCATCTGTTGCCAACTACTGGAAAAAATGGATCGGTGAAGTTGAAGGTCTTAAAAAATCGAATGCTGTACAGAAAAAAGTAATGTACGAAGGTTCTTTGGTCGCCAAAAATCCTCAGGTCAAAATAACTTTAGACGAACTGAATCAATTGTACCAGGATCAGGCTCCTTATGCATTAAATAATGCTTACTATTCTGAAGTGGTAAGAAATGCTGAAACATTAATGCTTGCCAATCTTTATTCGAATTACATTACTTCTCTGGAAGCAGGAAGAATGGATGAAAAAGGAACCGCAGCATTCAAAAACAGACTTACATCTTTCTATAAAGATTATAGCGCAGAACTGGATGCTAAAGTGACAGCTAAACTTTTGGCTCTCTATGCTAACAAAACGGCTCCTCAATTTTTGCCTGCCGGTTTTGAGAAGTACAAAAATGAAGCCCAAAATATCACGACAATCGAAGACATCTCTAAAAACTCAGTGATTACCGGAAGATCTGCAGTCAATGGAGCTTCACTAAGCACGGATATAGACAAGGCTTTTTCTAATCAGGACAAATTAATAAAAACTATTAAGAAAGATCCTGTTTATCAGCTTTTCATGAACGTGAAAGATACGTATATGAAAACTGCAGATCCACAGTTTAATGCATTACAGACAAAAATCGATGGTTTGCAGAAAAAATACATGGCTCAGCAGATGTCAACGGATAAAGACAGAAAATTCTTCCCGGATGCCAATTCTACGCTTCGTGTAACCTACGGAAAAGTGAAAGGTTCTACACCAAAAGATGCAGTGACATATAATTATCAAACGCATCTAGCCGGAGTAATGGAAAAATATGTTCCGGGAGATTACGAATTTGATGTACCGAAGAAACTGATCGATCTGTATGATAGAAAAGATTTTGGAAACTACAAAGATAAAACCGGTGACGTTCCTGTAGGATTTACGGCAACCAACCATACAACTGGAGGTAACTCCGGAAGTCCGGCACTTGATGCGCAGGGGAATCTTGTTGGGTTAAACTTCGACAGACAGTGGGAAGGAACAATGAGTGACATCAATTACGATCCTCGTTTTAGCCGTAACATTATGGTTGATACTAAATATATTCTTTTCATCATTGATAAATTTGCCGATTCTAAATGGCTGATCAATGAGATGAAAGTTATAAAATAATAATATTTAAAATTTTATAAGAATCTATTTAAATCTCAAATTTTGAGTCATTTAGATAGATTCTTTTTTTATTTTAGTGAATCACCATAACCCAAATTACACTGTAAAGAGTGCTTTTTTGAATTACTTAAATATAGAAGATTCAAGCGAACAAGTATTCAAATTTATAAACCGTGAAACAGAGACTGATAGATCTTTTAGCCGTTTTTGAAAAGGAAAATATTGAAAAATCATTTCCTTTAGATTACTGTCTTCCCGTTTACCACTGCGTTTCTGATGAAAATCTCCCCCATCTTAATCATATTATTCAATATAAAAATGCACGACAGTTTGAGAATGATCTGGATTACTTTTCGAGATATTTTCAGTTTTTGAATTGGAATGAATTTAAAGATTTCCTTAACGGCAATTTTAAACCTCAGAAGAGAATTGCTCTGTTAACTTTTGATGATGGTTTCAGAGAATTTTATGATGTTGTGTTGCCGATTCTGGAAAGAAAAGGAATTTACGCCATCAACTTTATCAATCCGGCATTCATCGACAATAAAGATTTGATGTTCAGATGTAAGGCAAGCTTAATAGTTGATAGAATCAAAACTTCTGCATCAAGAAACGTTGAAATTAATATTGAACAAGTTCTCAAAATTAATTACAAAAATAAAGATCAGCTAGATCAGATCGCAGAAAAACTTGAAGTTGATTTTGATTCTTATCTAAAAGATCAAAGACCCTATATGAACATTGATCAGCTTAAGAATCTGAAGGAAAAAGGTTTTGGGATTTCGGCACACAGTTGGGATCATCCGCTGTATGGTGAACTATCACTTGAAGATCAGCTAAAAAACACTATAAAAAGTTTAAATTTCACTAAAGAAAACGATTTTTTGCATGATGGTTTTGCGTTTCCATTTACTGATTTTGGTGTGCGAAAAGATTTTTTTGAAAATTTATTTAAAAATGAGCAGCTTTCGTACAGTTTTGGATGCGCAGGAATAAAATTAGACAGCTTTGAGAAAAATCTTCAAAGAATTCCTATGGAGACGGGAGAAACGGCTTCAAACACGGTAAAAAAAGAAATTGCATATTTTACATTTAAAAAGCTTTGGAACAAAAATACAATCATCAGGAAATGATTCATCTACAAACTTTCAATAAAAAACAACTTGATGATTTTGTATCATCCGGAGCCTTTCAAGACTACGATTTTCTTCCTATTACTGGTCACCGTGCAAAATCACACATTGAAAATCCTAAGGCAAGTGAGAGTCAAACCTTGCTTGTTTTGGCATACGATGACGACAAGCTAGCCGGATATCTTGGTTGTCTTCCAGACGATTTTAAAATTGATGGCGAAATATTTAATTACGCATGGCTTAGTACACTTTTTATCAGTAATGAATTTCGTGGCAAGAAAATCGCCCAAACCTTGCTGAATAAGGCATTTGAAGAATATCAGGGAAACATAGCCATTACAGAATTCACAAAAGAGGCCGAAAGTCTGTATAATAAAATACATGCCTTTACATACATCAACCCGAAGTCAGGTACACGATACTATTTCAGAACAGATTTACAAACCATAATTCCAGCCAAAAAAAAGAAAGCAAAACCTTTCAAACCATTTTTTAGTCTGGCTGATTCTCTTCTCAATTTTTTTATCTCCATTAAAAACGGTTTTATAAAACATCCAAGTTTTCGTTTTGAAATCCTTAATAAAATCGATGAGGAAAGTACTGAATTCATTGCAGGATTTAAGAAGAACCGAGTTGCAGAAGAGATTAATTGGGCAATTGAAAATCCGTGGATTTTAGAGGGTAATAAAGCTGATCAGAAATATTTATTTTCAAGCTACTCCAAAAGCTTCCAGTACTTTTGGGTAAAAGTCTACAGCGATGACAACAATCTGATTACCTGTTCGCTCCTTATGTTGCGAGATGGTCATCTCAAAATCCCTTATCTATTTTCAATCGCTGACTTAACACAGTTTGTGGATTTCCTAAGTTATTTTGTTGCTGAAAATAAAATAAATATGCTGACAAGTTACCAAACTGAACTCAACAAAAACATCGATTCAAACTTATCTTTTCCTAATATCCACCAGCGAAAAATCGAAAGAAGATATCTATTTCATCAGAATCTTTTAGACCGTCTTCCGAAAAATTTCGATCCCAGTTTTCAGGATGGTGACGGAGATTGTTTGATGACTTAAAGTTTAAATATTTTTCGAGTACGAACATTATCATATTGCATAATACAACTAGACACCAACTTTGAAGTTTGAAAGAATTTAATCAATATCTACTACGAATCAGTCTATTCAAGATTTCTCAGTTTTACCTCTTTTTTCAGATATGTTTTGAAATCTTCTGCGAACATCCCGATGTATGTGCCTTGTTTCAGATCTCTGTTGACTCCTGTTTTACCTAAAAGCACTGATCCTGCTTCGATTGCATTTCCTGAAGCAATACCAACCTGTCCCCATAAAGTCACGCCATCACCAATGATACAACAGCCTGCAATACCAACCTGAGAAGCAATCAGGCATTTTTTTCCAATCACGGTATCGTGGCCGATCTGAATTTGATTGTCTAAAACTGAACCTTCTCCGATAATGGTAGAATCTGTAACTCCTCTGTCGATCGTACAACCGTTTCCGATTTCTACATTGTTTTCTATGACAACGTTCCCTACAGAAATTAAACGGTCGAAATTACCATCCAATTTTCTATAATAAAAAGCGTCACCCCCTAGAACTGTGTTGGATTGAATGATGACATTATCACCAATAACGGTACGGTCTCCTATGACAACGTTGGGGAAAATGATCGTATTTTTTCCAATCGTAATGTTGTTTCCAAGTACTGCGGATGGATGAATTTTTGTTCCCTCACCTATTTCAACATCATGAAGTGTTTCTGTGAAATTATAAATTTTGGTGAAGTGGGTATTGATTTTATTAAAATCTCTGAAGGGATCGTCAGAAATTAAAAGCGCTTTTCCGTCTGGACATTCCACTTCTTTATCAATCAGAATAATGGTAGCTGCAGAGTTTAATGCTTTATCGTAATATTTTGGGTGATTAACGAACATAATCTCACCAGATTTTACTCTGTGAATTTCGTTGGTACCAAAAACCTGGAAATCTTCGGAACCTACAAATTTTGCTCCGATAAGCTCTGCAATAGTTTTCAGTTTTTGTGGCTGATGAAACGTCATATTTTTAATGATGTTTTAGTTTAATCAACCTTGTCTGTATTTAAAATTAGACAAGATTTGTTTTTCAGTGTGAGTTGCAGCCCGACTTGATAGTCCTTCGACAAGCTCAGGATAAAGTACAATTGCTGCCATAAATAAAATAGAAGTCTAAAGATGAACTTCAGACTTCTATTTATATTTTTTTTTATTTTACTCTTTCTAAGTAAGAACCGTCTTCTGTGCTTACTTTGATTTTGTCACCCGGCTCAATAAATAAAGGAACCATTACTCTAGCTCCGGTTTCAACGATTGCGTTTTTCAGAGCATTGGTAGCAGTATTTCCTTTCACACCCGGATCAGCTTCTACAACTTCCAGATAAACTGACTGTGGTAATTCTGCAGAAAGCGGAGTTTCGTCAGCTTCTTTCAAAATGATAGTCACCTCTTCACCAGCTTTCATCAGGTTTGAATTTTCAATCATTTCTTTATCTAAATACAATTGAGAGAAATCTTCGTTATTCATAAAGTGGAAACCATTCTCATCATCATAAAGATACTGGAATTTTCTGGTGATTACTTTCACTTCGTCAATCTTGTGACCTGCAGAAAACGTATTATCAATTACTTTACCGTTGGTTACTGATTTTAGTTTTGTTCTTACGAAAGCAGGGCCTTTACCCGGTTTTACGTGAAGAAATTCGATTACTTTAAAAATATCATTGCTGTATTCTATGCAAAGACCTTTTTTGATATCGTTACTTGTTGCCATTATTTATAGTATGTTATTTTTTTATTTTAATTTATAGACCTGAAGACTGAAAATTTTTCTTCCAAGCATATCCATGCCGTCAATTCTAGGTTTATAATAAGTCCCCGCATCGACCGTAGTTACTGCACGGTTATTGATTACTGTATTAAAATTGATCGTATTAATGAGAAGTCGGTCTAAATTTTTGTTGACGTCTGATGAACTTGTTAAGTCAGAATTCAAATTTGAAAAAGAAATTTTAGAATAATCCAGAATTGAATTTACATTTCTTACTGCAGTGGAATCTTTAAGATTCAAAGACATCTTTTTATTCTGCTGCGCAAAAATAAAAGAAGAAAATACGGTAAAAACTAATACTAAATTTTTCAATCTGATTCAATTTAAGTTATTCTTTCCCTGTTCCGTATCCTTTTACAATACCTCTCGGAGAGTTTTGGATAAACTGTAGAATCTCATCTCTTTCAGCTGTAGGAAGCATTTCTTTTTCAATATGTGAAACTGCCTGGGAAACGTTCATTTTCATCTGAAAAATCGCTCTGTAAATTTTTTGAATTTCAAAAATTTTATCGTTGGTAAAACCTCTTCTTCTCAAACCTACCGAATTGATTCCTGCATACGACATGGGCTCACGAGCAACTTTTACGTAAGGCGGAATATCTTTTCTTACCAAGGTACCTCCGGAAATCATTACATGTTTTCCAATTTTTCCAAACTGATGAACAGCACTTAAACCACCCATAACGGTAAAATCACCAATTTCTACGTGACCTGCGATACCACACCCGTTCACAATGATAACATGATTACCCAATACACAATCGTGAGCGATGTGAGAAGTTGCCATAATCAGACAGTTGCTTCCAATTTTAGTATAACCTAAAGCTTTGGTTCCTCTGTTTACAGTAACACATTCTCTGATTGTAGTATCATCACCGATGATAGTATGAGTATCCTCACCATCAAATTTCAGATCCTGTGGGATTGCAGAAATTACAGTTCCGGGGAAAATCCTGCAGTTTTTTCCGATTCTTGCACCATCCATAATGGTCACATTAGAACCGATCCAGGTACCTTCACCTATTTCCACATCACCTGCAATAGTAGTAAATGGTTCTACAATTACATTTTTACTGATTTTTGCACGTTTATCAACGGCGGCTAATTGATGAATCATTTAGTCAACTTTATTTTTTGCAACCTGAGCCATAAGCTCAGCTTCTACAGCTATTGTATCACCAACGTATCCGTAACCCTGCATATGCACGATCCCTCTTCTGATTGGTTCAATCAATTCGATTTTAAAAATCATCGTATCTCCAGGAACTACTTTTCTCTTGAACTTTACTTTATCCATTTTAATGAAATAAGTAGAATAGTTTTCAGGATCCGGCACACTTGCCAAAACAAGAATACCTCCTGTCTGCGCCAAAGCCTCAACCTGTAAAACACCAGGCATTACAGGCTCTTTCGGGAAGTGACCTACGAAGAAAGGTTCGTTCATCGTCACATTCTTTAAGCCTACAACATGTGAATCTGATAATTCAAGAATCTTGTCAATTAATAAGAACGGTGGTCTGTGAGGCATTAATCTCATGATTCCGTTGATATCGAATACAGGCTCTTTATTTAAATCAAAATCAGGAACGTTTTTCTTTTTCTGTAATTTCCATTGACGGTTCAGTTTTTTAGCAAACTGAGTATTTACAAAATGTCCTGGTTTGTTTGCGATAATTTTACCCTTAATTTTAACTCCACATAAAGCTAAATCACCGATTACATCCAATAATTTATGTCTTGCAGCTTCATTTGGATAGTTTAAAGTTAAATTATCAAGAATACCATTGGCTCTGATTGCCACGTGATCTTTCCCAAAAGCTTTCTTTAATTTTTCTGTTGTTTCAGCAGTAAGATCTTTATCAACATATACTATCGCATTAGAAATATCTCCCCCTTTGATCAAGCCGTGATCAAGAAGCATCTCTAATTCATGTAAAAAGCTAAATGTTCTTGCAGAAGAAATTTCTTCTTTAAACTCTGAAATATTTTTTAGAGTAGCATTCTGAGTTCCTAAAACTTTAGTCCCAAAATCTACCATTGTTGTGATTTCGTAATTATCTGAAGGGATAATGGTAATCTCAGAACCTGTTGCCGGATCGCTGTAGCTTAAAACTTCTTTTACCACCAAATACTCTCTGGCAGTTTTTTGTTCCACAATTCCTACGCTCTCGATTGCTTCTACGAAATACTTAGAAGAACCATCTAAAATTGGTGGTTCCGAAGCATCCATCTCTAAGTAAGCATTGTCGATATCACAACCTACCAATGCAGCTAAAAGATGCTCGCAAGTGTTGATTTTCACGCCAAGTTTCTCCAGAGTTGTTCCTCTTTCAGTAGCTACAACGTAGTTTACATCAGCTTCGACCTGAGGGTGACCCTCCAAATCTGTTCTTACGAAGATGAAACCTGTATTTTCTTTAGCAGGTTTGATGGTCAGTTTTACTTCTTTACCAGTATGAAGGCCAATTCCGGATAGAGTAACCTCTTCCTGAAGTGTTTTTTGCATATCACTCATTAGTCTGATCTTTTGAGTTATTCTCAAGATTATTTATTCGTTTTACGAGCACCGGAAGATTCCTGAAATGAACGTAACTTCTTAGATAGTCGTTATAGCTGATTGCCGGTGAACCGTAAACGGTCTCTCTGTCATTCACATGAGAATTCACACCACTTTGAGCCTGAATTTTCACCTGATTTCCAATTTTAATATGTCCCACGATACCTACCTGACCGCCAATCTGGTTCCAGTCACCAACAATTGTAGATCCTGCGATACCGGTTTGTGAAGCTATGACATTATTCTGACCGATTTTCACGTTGTGAGCAATTTGTATCAGATTATCGATTTTTGTTCCTTTCCCGATTACCGTTGAACCAATTGTGGCTCTGTCGATACTGCAATTCGAACCTATTTCAACATCATCTTCGATAATAACGTTGCCCAATTGAGGGATTTTTTTGAAACCTTCAGCAGTCGGCTGAAAACCAAAACCATCACCACCAATCACGGTGTTGGAATGAATCACACAATTATCGCCGATAATACAGTAATCATAAATTCTTGCACCGCTGTCAATTTTGCAGTTCTTACCAATTTTCACTCCTTTTCCGATGTAGACCTGAGGATAAATCTGTGATCCTTCACCGATTTTGGCTTTCTCAGAAATATAAGTAAATGCTCCGACATACGCGTTATCACCTACCACAGCAGTGTCGTGAATAGAAGCGCCATCTTCAACGCCTTCTTTTCTTCCCTGCATTTCCTGATATAAATTCATCAGAACCTGAAAAGAAAGGTAAGCATCTTTCACAGCAATAATCGTCTGGTTATAACTGTCTTTGGTTAAAATATTTTCCGAAACTATAAGAACGGAACAATTTGAAGTATCTAAATAATGAGAAAAACGTTCTTGGGCAATAAAAGAAAGATGCCCTGCTTCCCCACTTTCAATAGGCGAAACTCCTGTTATAAGTGCATTTTCATCACCTATAATTTTTCCGTCAATAAAACTCGCAATTTGCGAAGCTGTGAATTCCATAT
Organism: Chryseobacterium sp. JAH; assembly: GCF_001507335.1. Classification (GTDB taxonomy): domain Bacteria; phylum Bacteroidota; class Bacteroidia; order Flavobacteriales; family Weeksellaceae; genus Chryseobacterium. The sequence goes on from NZ_LMAH01000011.1 coordinate 60,269, forward strand.
TCTGCAAAGATAACAAATTCTATTATTCACCAACATTTTTTAGATTGAGGAATACAGATTTTAATATTCTTTAAGAAATTTAAACTCGCTAATGTCTGGGAAACGTAAGAATATACCTTGTCGTTTTATTGGTAATCAAACCCGACAAAAGCTGGTCTTCCGATTCGTCAAGTCTTAATATTGTTCCGCTTTTCTGTAATAAAAAGATGGGCTGCTTGTCTGTGTTGTAAGGTAAAAGAGTTCTTTCAATCTCGTGTACAAGTTCGTGAGCGTTATCTATTCCCAAAAATTCATTGGTGCTTTTGATCTTTTCTTCAACAAATTTTGGATCGAAAGGCTGTGAGGAAATAATTGTTTTCGGAAGGTTACGTTGGATCACGCACTGACACCAATATGACAAAAGAAAATCCTCGGAAGTCTGCCACAATTTCATTGCATGAATAATATCATTATCATCCATTTGGGTGAATCTTTGCACATCTTCGTCGGTTTCTTCACTTTTTTCACGATTCAGAAAGTACTTTAAATTTTCCGTTGCCGGTAGATCTACTCCCTGTGAAGCCAAATATTTTGCTCTCTGTAAAATTTTAACCAAAATAAATTCCGCCAAAGCTGATGTTTTATGATAATACACCTGCCAATACATAAACATTCTTGCGGTAAGGAAGTTTTCAATTGAGTAAACACCTTTTGCATCAATCACCAGCTCGTCTTCGCAGACATTCATCATTGAGATAATTCTTTGGGTATTTACATTTCCCTCAGAAACACCTGTGAAAAAACTGTCTCTTTTTAAATAATCCAAACGGTCAACATCCAATTGTGAACTGATCAGCTGATTAAAAAACTTTCGGTGATATTTACCCTGAAACATTTCTATCGCAGTCGACAGCTGGCCGTTAAATTCATCATTTAATCTGTTCATTAATAATAAAGAGAGATTTTCATGATGCCAATCGTCCATCAGCATATTTTCTAATGCATGAGAAAACGGACCATGACCAATATCATGCATTAAGATTGCCAACATTGCCCCCTTCTCCTCCTCTACAGAAATGTCAATTCCTTTTTGTTTTAAAGTTTCCAAAGCCGTAAACATCAAATGCATCGCTCCTAAAGCATGATGGAATCTTGTATGCGTCGCTCCAGGGAAAATTAAATTTAAAAGTCCGGTCTGCGAAATCCTCCTTAATCTCTGAAAATAAGGATGTTCTATAACGTCAAAAAGAATCTCGTGAGGAATTTTAATAAAACCGTGTACAGGATCGTTGATAATTTTAAGCTTGTTCTGCATTGAAATAACTGTGAGTAATGCAAAATTAAGGTAATAAACTTAATTGAGCGAAAATTGAGAAATTAAATCAAATGAATTTTTATTAATAAATGCTTTAAAACCTAGAGATTTTAACGTATCTTCATACCACACATCATGATGGAAAATAGCGATGTTTTTTAACTTAGATTTAACTTTTAACTGCATCAAATTTGGCTTTTGTTAAAGGATTTTGGTCGCAGTTTTGATACAATAACCATAGAAAAATTAAACTTTTATGTCCGAAAAAATATTATGGATCGATGATGAAATAGATTTACTCAAACCTCATATCGTATTTTTAGAAAAGAAGGGTTACCACGTAACTCCTGTAAACAATGTGAACGAGGCTTTAGAATTGATAGATTCAGAAAAATTTGCATTGACGCTTATAGATGAAAATATGCCCGGAATTTCCGGCCTTGAAGCAATTCCGATGATCAAAGAGAAAGACAGTTCTCTGAAAATAGTAATGGTTACGAAAAGTGAGGAAGAACACATTATGGAAGAGGCTATCGGTTCTCAGATTGCAGATTACATTTTGAAGCCGGTGAATCCCAACCAAATATTATTATCATTAAAGAAAAACCTGCAGGAAGATAATCTTGTAGAGCAAAAAACGATTCTTCAGTATCAACAGGAGTTTAGAAATCTTTCCATGGAGCTTTCTTATTTGAGAACATATCAGGATTGGGCAGAATATTATAAAAAAATCGTTAACTGGGAGTTGAAATTTGACAAGGTTGCCGATAATGAATTCGCTGATTTGCTACAGTCCCAAAAAGAAGAAGCCAATATTCAGTTTGCAAAATTTATTGAAAACAATTACGAAGACTGGTTGAATGGAAATGACAAACCATTAATGAGTCACACTTTATTCAGAGACAAAGTAAAACCGGAAGTTGAGAAAGACAAAGTTCTTTTACTGATGGTTGATAATCTGCGATATGACCAATGGAAAGTAATTGAGCCATTATTCACCAAATATTACAATAAAGTATCTGAAGACTATTATTACAGTATTCTTCCGACTGCTACTCAATATGCAAGAAACTCATTTTTTGCGGGAATGCTTCCTTCAGAAATTGAAAAACGTTTTCCAGACAAATGGTTTAATGACAATGAAGAAGGAAACAAAAATGAGTATGAGCGTGATTTCTTAGAAGATCAGATGAAAAGAATTGGTCTGAATTCTAAATCAATGAAATATCTTAAAGTTCTGAATGCCGATTTTGAGAAAAAGATCTACGAAGATTTTAATCAGCATAAAAATAATGACCTGTTGGTGATTGTTTATAATTTTATCGATATTTTATCTCACGCAAAGACAGACAACCATATTGTTGACCAATTAATTAGAGATGATAAAACTTTCCGTTCTTTGACCTCCAACTGGTTTGAAAATTCATCATTAATTAAAATCATCAAATTAGCAGCGGAAAGCGTCTACAAATTAGTAATCACTACTGATCATGGAACTGTTTACGTTAAAAAACCAAGTCGTGTTGTAGGAGACAGAGAAACCTCAACTAACATCCGCTATAAAACGGGGAAAAGTTTAACGTATGATGAAAAAGATGTTTGGGCGGTAACCAATCCTGAGAAAATATTTTTACCAAAAGGAAATTTAAGTTCGAAATATATTTTCGCAAAAAACAATACTTTTCTAGCATATCCGAAAAATTACAATCACTTTGTCAATTATTATAAAGAAACCTATCAGCATGGTGGAATTTCTTTAGAAGAATGTATTATTCCAATAAGTATTTTGGAACCTAAATAGTTTTTTTCATAGTTATTATTTTGGGCTCGGGAGGAAAAAATCTTTGATTTTTTCCTCCCGATTTTTTTCAAAATGATCATAGTACTTTTGCTAAAGGTAAATACTGAAGAGAAATCGCTTTTTTTAAAGCTCATAAAATAATGATTATCCCTCTCTTAAATTCATGAAGTTCTTCTTATCAAAAACTTTCTTTTGGTATTTTTGCGATAAACAAAATAGATTTTCAATATTTTAATACATACCTCCATTTAAATGAAATTAATCACTTACAACGTCAACGGAATCAGAGCCGCTTTTACAAAAGATTTTTTGGGTTGGCTGAAAACTGCCGATCCCGATATCATCTGCATTCAGGAAAGCAAAGCCGGAAACGACCAAATAGATATCGAAAGCCTTGAGAAAATCGGTTATCACAGTTATTGGCATTCTGCTGTAAGAAAAGGCTATAGCGGCGTAGGAATTGCCTCTAAAACAAAACCTCATCATATAGAATATGGATGTGGAATTGAAAGTTATGATAATGAAGGAAGAATCATTCGTGCCGACTTTGATGGATATTCTGTAATATCAGTGTATGTTCCGTCAGCTTCTAATATTGAAAGACTTGATTTCAAAATGCAGTTCTGTCATGACTTTTTAGAATACATTAAAAATTTAAAGAAAGAAATTCCAAATCTTATTGTTTCAGGAGACTTTAACATCTGTCATGAAGCGATTGACATCCATAATCCTGTTGGTTTAAAAAACACTTCCGGGTTCTTACCGATGGAAAGGGAATGGATGACGAATTTCATTAATGAATGTGAATTGATAGACAGCTTCAGGTTTTTTAATAATGAGCCTGATAATTATACGTGGTGGAGCTACAGACAGAACTCAAGAGCCAATAACAAAGGATGGAGACTTGATTATAATTTTGCCTCATACTCTTTGAAGGATAAACTTTCGCGAGCGGTAATCTTAAAGGAAGCGGTGCATTCTGATCACTGTCCCGCGATGATTGAATTAGACCTCTAGAAAACAGTAAAGCCAGCTAAATTAGCTGGCTTTATTTAATTTTAAGAATCGTATTAAATTTAATCGACAATTTCGTACTCTACTGGGATAATACCTTTACTGATTCCCCCAATTTCATCGAACGCTGCTTTAGACATATCTAATGCTCTTGATGAATGAAAAGGCCCTCTATCATTAATCGTTACAATTACCTCTTCTCCATTGTTCAGATTGGTTACCTTAATTTCGGTTCCAAAAGGAAGCGTTCTGTGTGCTGCAGTTAATTTAGAATTACTAAAAATTTCTCCGCTTGCTGTTTTTCTACCATTAAACTTGTCGTGGTAGTACGACGCATAACTTGTTTTCTTCGCATCTTCGGTACTATTTTTGAAAGAATAAATACCTAGTGTTGAAATCATCATTATGATTACGAGAATGAATCTTTTCATCATTTTGAATTATTTTATTGTTTGACAAGGCAAAAGTATACTGAAACTTTTTACTCACCTATTTTAAACGTTAACAACTGTTAATAAAAAGTTAAATTTATATTAATTACTGTTGTAACTTCCTATTATCAGGGCATTTAAGTGACTATGTTAAAAAACGTTAAAAAAAAAAGTTAAAAGTTAATGGAATTAACTGCTTTAAACTCACTCAGACAGCGATTTCAATTTCAACATATTTAAAATCAGCAATTTACAAAATGCAAATTTTGCTAAAATTCAATTTAAAACCCTAATAAATCTTCATCAAATAAACTTAAAAATAAAATCCGGGAATCTTTTTAAGCAAAAAACCAGTAAATTAATCACTGGTTTTTATTTCGTATCTATTTTCTCTTATCTTATACTAGTTCTCCATACAAATCAAATTCCTCAGCGGAAGTAATTTTTACATTCGCAAACTCACCAATCGAAATGTAGGTATTTTCTGCGGAAACCAAAACCGTATTGTCTACATCTGGAGAATCATATTCTGTTCGACCCACAAAATAATTGCCTTCTTTTCTGTCAAAAACACATTTATATACCTGTCCGATCTTCGTCTGGTTCTTTTCCCATGAAATCTGTGACTGCAGCTCCATGATTTCTTCCACTCTGGCTTCTTTAATTTCCTGCGAAATATCATCTTCTAAAACATAAGCGCCTGTATTTTCTTCATGAGAATATGTGAAACATCCCAATCTGTCGAATTTCTGATCTCTCACCCACTCTTTAAGTTCCTGGAATCTTTCTTCAGTTTCGCCTGGATACCCGACGATTAATGTCGTTCTAATTGCCATATCAGGTACTTTCTCTCTGAATTTATCTAACAACGCATTTGTCTTTTCGTGCGTGGTTCCTCTCTTCATTGATTTCAACAAATCTGAATTGATATGCTGAAGCGGAATATCTATATAATTACAAACTTTAGGTTCTTCTCTGATAATATCTAAAACATCTTCAGGAAAACCGCTTGGGAAAGCGTAATGAAGACGAATCCACTCAATTCCTTCGACTTTTACCAGCTCTTTTAAAAGTTCGCCTAAAGCTCTTTTCTTATATATATCTAAACCATAATACGTTAAATCCTGAGCAATTAAGATTAATTCTTTCACCCCCACTTTTGCCAGTTTCTGAGCTTCTTTTACCAATTTCTCAATCGGTGTAGAAACGTGACCACCTCTCATTAAAGGTATTGCACAGAAAGAACAAGGTCTATCACATCCTTCAGAAATTTTAAGGTATGCATAATGCTTCGGTGTTGTCGTCAATCGCTCTCCTACCAACTCGTGCTTGTAATCTGCCCCCAAATGTTTTAATAGAATAGGCAAGTCTCTTGTTCCGAAATATTGGTCAACATCGGGAATTTCCTTAATCAAATCCGGTTTGTATCTTTCAGAAAGACAACCTGTAACGAAAACTTTCTCTACTTCGCCTCTGTTTTTAGCATCAACGTACTCTAAAATGGTATTGATAGACTCTTCTTTTGCATTATCAATAAATCCGCAGGTGTTAATGACCACAATATCTCCTCTGTCCTCATGCACCACCTCTTTACCATTGGCTTTTAGCTGGCTCATCAAAACTTCTGAATCGTAAACATTCTTGGAGCATCCAAGCGTTACAATATTAATTTTCTTCTTTCCTACAGATTTTGTACGCATCTTTCTATTTTGAGTGTGCAAAGATACAAAATATAAATCTGTATCTTAAACATATAAAAACCACTTACAAATAAGTGGTTATGGTTTTCATTTTAATAATTTATCTTCGTATTTTCTTCAGAGCGGTATTTTATTTTATCACAAAACTAATAAGCCTGTTCGTCACCTTTGATTATATTATATAGTGTGAGAAAGATAATTTTTATATCCAAAAAAAACGACCAATTCTGGATATACCAAATATCTTTCTCGATGCGCTTTTCCATATCTCTATGAGAAAATATTTCACCTCTTGAACCCATCACTTGTGCCCAGCCAGTAATACCCGGTTTTACAATATGGCGAGTCATATACTTTTTAGTGATTTTAGAATATATTTCTGTCTGAGATACCATATGCGGCCTGGGACCTACTATTGACATCTCTCCGAGAAAAACATTGATAAACTGTGGCAACTCATCAATACTTGTTTTTCTCATAAAAGCTCCAAATCTTGTAATTCTTGGATCATTCTTCGTAGCAGTTTTAAGATCAGCATTGTTATTAACTGTCATACTTCTGAATTTTATGCAGCTGAATGTCTCATTATTAAGCCCTGATCTTTTTTGTAAAAAAAACACCGATGCATTGTTTTCTAATCTTATAATGACTGCAACGACGGGTATCAGCCACGACAATACAAATAATATTACAAAAAATGAAAAACCAATATCAAACGCACGTTTTAAAACTTGTTTTTTGGGGTTCGACAAAGGCTCTTTTAGCAATTTAAGAAATGGAATTTCATGAATTACATCTAGATAATTAGGCCCAAGATTACTATATTTAAAACTCGGCACCATATAAATCCGTATCATGTTATGTTCAGCAACATCTACAATTCGCTTATATAATTCAACGTCAATATGATCATCACAAAATATAATGCTCCTTATTTTAGTCTTTTCAATATCTTCAAATAATTGATTTATATCACCTAAATATTTGCTTGTAATTTTTGTACTATCTGATGCATAGGTGCCTCTGATTCCTATTGATCTCCTTAGATTGTTATTCGACAACAATGACGTCGACATATGGTTTTCCCCTATAAGTACAGTATTAAAAGAAATAGATTTCCTTCCTAATCTAACCCGGTTTTTCTTTCTATAAAGGAAGAGAAGAAATCGGGTTAAAGTCATAAAAAAACCAACCAGAACAAAATACAAAAACATATTTCTGTAGTCGATTTTCACTGAAAAAATCAAATTAAGGTAAATTAAAGAAGTAAAAATCAACAGAACGAAAGATTTTGTCAGTGCATTAAAATGTATTGACGATTCTTTGATTTTTAAACTTTTATATGGCTTTGTTATGATGGTAATAACTAACCATGATATATTGAGAAGGAGAAAATGCGCTCTGTAATCTTGGGCGAAATTCTTAGTATCAAATTCAAAAAAATATAATTTACCTACAACAAAAAAAAGATTGATAATAATATAATCACCTATCAGAAAAATTTTGGGTAAATGTTTTAAAAAATAAACTAGCATAAAATCCGGTAATTATAGTTTTTAATCATAAAAACTGTTGCACATCAACAATGATTAAGATTAAATACTTATCAAATTTCTAAATGTATTAAAAATTTTTCAAAGAAAAAACCGGTTGAATCCTGTCTTTGTCGGATAAGATAATATCTTCAGAAGGAAGCTGCCAATCGATCTCGAGCTCGGGATCATTCCAAAGAACACCTCCTTCTGACTCTTTATTATAAAAGTTGTCACATTTATATGAAAACACTGCCGTTTTGCTAAGTACAGAAAACCCATGTCCGAAACCTCTGGGAACATACAATTGCAATTTATTTTCCGCCGTTAATTCTAGAGAAAACCATTTTCCGAATGTGGGTGAATCTTCTCTTAGATCAACTGCTACATCTAAAACCTTTCCTTCTAAGCAAGACACTAATTTAGCCTGAGCTTTATCTCCCTTTTGAAGATGGAGACCTCTAAGGACCCCATAGCTTGATTTTGAAATATTATCCTGTACAAAATGACCGTTCATCCCGGTCACTTGTTCAAATTTCTGTTCGTTGAATTTTTCGTAAAAATACCCTCTGTCATCATTAAAAATAGTCGGTTCAATTATATAGCAATCTTTAAGCGGGGTTTCTTTTATCTTCATAACCTGTTTAGATTCGATATATTAAAAATAATATCTGTTTATAATTTTTTGTTCAAACACAAATATAGAATTAGTCTTGTGAAAACAAACAATTTATTTAAAATCTCTTTTATAAGTATTGATCAGCTGCAGAAAATTAGTATTCTTATTATATTCTTCAAAAACCTTTTTATAAGAATTATTACCCATTTCAAATCTTTTAGTTTTATCAAAATAATATTTTATTTTTTCTACAGCTTCGTGTTCTGTGTTATAAATAAACCCATTAAAATCTTCATTAACAGTATCTTTATTACCCATAACATTGCTCACCAAAAGAGGTTTCCTCATTGCCATTGCTTCTAATATTGCAATTGGAAGTCCCTCCCATAAAGACACTTGTATATACAAATCAAGTGTATTTATTTTTTGCAATAATTCTTTTCTCGTTCTCACCCAACCGGTAACCGTAATATTTTCCGATGTAATATCACCAATAAGCTCTCCATTACCAATCCACACAAAATCAATATTTGGGAATTTTGATGCAATTTCATTGAACATTTTGGGATTTTTCTGTGGTGTTAATCTTCCAACAGTACCGACAGTGAATCTTTGATTATTCACCGGAATATATATTTCATTCGGCAATTCAAAATCAACACCGTTTCTGATGAGAATTGTCTTAGCTATTTTTTTTGCTGTTTCAAATTCAGTATCACCGGAAGCAACGATTGTCCCTCCGAATAAAAACGGCATGACAAATTCTATTATCTTAAATAGAAAAATTTTTGGTTTTGAGATATTTTGCTGAACAAAAGAAAATCCGTGTGGTGAATAATAAACATTTTTTTTTGATACCAATCCAAGACAAGCTAGTCTACCGATTACTCCTGCTTTTGCAGAATGAAGGTGAATAATGTCTGGCTTTATTTTTTTAAGAATTTTTCGTGTTTCTCTGACAACAATCTGATCTTTTTTTAGACTGATTTGACGTTGCATATCCAATTCATAAAGAAAAATTTCCGGATGAATTTCTTTCAGAAAAAGTTCTTTATCCAATTCTACCCGATTGGGGCTATAAATCAGATGTACTTCACAATTGATATCTGACTGATGGGTAATTAAAAAATTGCTCAAATCTTTAACATAGGTATAAACTCCCCCTCCAAATGCTTCTACAAATTGAACTATTTTAATTTTCTTTTCCAAATCAAAGTGTATATTGTTAATAAATGAAAATTTGATATTATATAAATCTTACCTCACATTTTTCATCTTGAGATCGATATATAATAAACTGTTTTGGGGCTTATTGCTGGTATTGTGATTTCTGTAGTATTTTTAACAATATTAATCTTCTGACTTTTATTAAAAATCATTTTTTCCAATGGCTCTTCACGAGTGTTAGGAATCTCATAGATTTTTAAAAGTAATTTTTTGGTTGTCCCAAATACAGATTGCAAATTTTTGATTTTCACAACTGTATTGACTACTTTATTTCCACTATTATTATTTACAATAATGTAACCGCCTTTTTTATCATAGGAAGCAAATACAGATGTCTGATCATAATTAGTCCAATCTTTTACTCTGTTTTTTGTACTGTGATTGTAGATTTCATAAGCCCAATATATGGATCTGGGATTCCCATTTTTATCTAACAATCCATTCATAGAATTATTACAGTTAAAAACGCCATCACTTTCTGCCCAGCAAGCTTTGCAGGTACCATCAATACCGTTATTTTCAAAAGATTTAAAATTTTGCAAAGCTTCTGATGCAGATAACATGGAGTATTGGTTAAGTATTTCAGTCAAAACAATTTTTTTTACACCAACTTTTTGATATTTTGGAAGAATTTTGGTTCTTAATTTTATCATATCGTTACTGAAATCTTTCAAGCCTTCTTGATCCCTAAACTCATGCCAGCATAATACATCTACCCTTATGTTATTTGAGTTACAAAAATTTAGAAAATCATCCATTTCTTTTTCATTATAATTATCAAGAGATGGTCCCGTAATCATTGCTTTATCTCCTCCGGGAAGAGATCTTATTATATCATGTCCTTTTTTAAATATCTGATAAAATTCTTCTTTGTCAAAATCACCAAATCCTGCTTGGTGAAAAGGCTCATTCCAAATATCATAAATTACAGTATTTTTGAATTTCTGATATTCTGCTGTTATTAATGTTTTTAGCTTTTCAGTAGATAAAGGGTGTGGCCAATTTTTATTATTTTTTATTCCGGGATAACCGTACAAATCCGAGATTACCAAGATAGGAGTTATCCCAAAACTCCGTAGATATGTTATGTCATCTGGAGATTTGTAAGACCAGCCAATACGCCAATATTTTGGTTTGAGTTCTTTTATATTCTTTTCAAGAAGTCTTACATTATCGTAATGTAAAAACCCAGACATAGAGTTTACATTTCCAAGTTTTTTGCTAAAATCAACTTCTACTTTTACCGAGTCTTTGATTCTCTGACTTTTGACAGAAAAAAACATCAAAAAAAAGACAATAACGACAAAAAGCTTTTTATTTGAATGAGGTAAAATCATTTTTTTTAAATTTAATTAAATTAGGCATTTAGTATGTAAATATTTTCATTCAAGGATTCTAAATTATTTACAGGAAGAAATCCATCAAAAGACTCTTTTTTTTCCATAACCAAGTGATTTAATGTCTTGATTTGCCGTAGTTATAAAAAAATCTTAAAACCGAAATCCCAAAAAATGACAAAAGAATTGAAATTGTTGTTTTTTTTCGAGCATTAAAATCTTTTAAAACTTTTAATCTATATTTTTTTATCATATTAAAAATCATATTTTCATAATCACTATTTTTTTCTGTTTCAAATAAGAGATGAAATAGAAAATTTAAAATACGGCAATCAATAGCTTTTGAAAATTCAAGATTTTTTAGTTTATAAATTTCCAATTCTTCAATAATCTTCAAGAGGCTTTCATATTTTTTTTTGCTAAAAGGAGATCCTTCTATACTATTAGATCTTATTAAATAACAATAAGTTTCTTTAGTTGAAAAAGTAACTTTATCACTTTTCCGAATAAGCTTATATGTAGTTGCTAAGTCTTCATACAATAGTCCTACTGGATAACGTAATCCGTCTGAAAACAAAGATCTATGATACAATTTTGCCCAAGCACTGGTGTCAAATTTTTGTTGATAAAACATTTCTTTAACAGCGTTGTCTGAAGAAAAAACATATTCTTTTATTACTTCATTACCAACTTTTAAAACATCATCCTGTTCAAATCTAATAAAACCAGATGCCGATATTTTACAGTCATTCTTTTTTATTAATTCATACAAAGTCGAAGCATAATCCTCACTTATATAATCATCACTGTCAACAAATGTAATATATTCTCCAAATGCCACATCTATGGCTACGTTTCTAGCATCAGAAAGACCTCCGTTTTTTTTATGAATGACTTTAATTCTAGAATCTTTTTTTGCATATCTTTCACATATCTCACCGCATTGATCTGGAGAACCATCATCTACTAAAATAATTTCCAAATCTGGATAGTCTTGATTGATTACGCTATCCAAACATTTTTCTAAATATTGCTCGACATTATAAACTGGTATAATTACCGTTATTAGAGGGTTTTTCATAAATTTAGAATGTTTTTAGGTAATTATTTTATGTTTTCAAGTGCTTCAATAAATCGATTTGCAGAACTTGTCCAACTTTTTTCTCCTGAAAAATACAACTTTTCAATATTCTGAGACATTGTTTGTAATAAACAACTGTTATTGTACAATTCAAGTATGGTATTCTTGATTGCTTCTGAGTTTTGGGGCTCGATGATGATCCCGGTCGATCGATCTTTAACCATTTCTGGCAACCCACCGACATTTGTTGCTATGACAGGTTTTTTGAAGGCATAGGCAGACATCACCACCCCACTTTGTGTCGCATCGATATATGGGCAAACAACTACAGAAGAATTGAAAATAAGATTGGCAAGATTTTCCGGATAAATATACTGATTCAGAATTTTAATTTCTGGATGTTGTCTGTAAGATTCAATTTCAAAATCAAAATTTCCGCTACCTGCGATTGTCAGCGTCATATTTGGATATTTTTTAGTTGACAGAATTTCTACAAAAGCATCTAGCAAGAATTTGATTCCTTTATAAGGAGATATACGACCAAAAAACAAGATGTTAAAATTATCAGAAACAACAAATTCTTTCGTTTTAAAATAATTCAGAAAATCGTATACACTCAGAAAAGATGTATGAATATCTTTTGAATTATAATTATAATGTGCTATAAATTCATTTTTTTGATTTTCATTTAAGAGCATTTTTTGTTTAATCAAGCTAAAATGTATTTTTCTCAAAACTCTGTCTATGAACAAATTTTCTCCAGAGTGCAAAAAAGGATCGTGTACTACTAACAACATTTTTTTTCTTAGGGCTATTGTAGAAACAAAATAAGTGAGCATATTGTTATCGATGATGATAACATCTGGTTTGATTTCTTTTAGACATTGATGGATTTGGTAAGATATATAAAGCTTTTTAATAACATTGGAATTCCGAGTTCCTTTGATTACAAAAGTTTTGTCAAGATCAATCAAATCTCGAAAACGTTCCAGTTGATCTACCTCTGTTCCTTTGGATATGGTCTTCGTTAATTTTTTTTTATCAAGAAAATTAAATATTTCGTATAATGCTTCCGTAAAAAAATAAACATCACTGTTATGTTTAAGTGCATTTATTAGAGATATATTGGCATCCAAAGCAAATGTAGATAAAAAGGCAATTTTCATGTTTATTATTTCTTTTTAGGGTCAAGTACTTTGTCTACATGCTTATTAAAAATGAAATACGCTCTGGAAATAGTTGGCTTATTCCACAAAATATTTTCGTAATTCCTTAATATATTATTATTGGAATAAACCATTTTGTAAATCCCAAAAAACAATAACACTACCGTAAACACAACCTTTAGCTCCTGTTTTACCGTTTCATATAGATAAGGATATAATATCCAATAGGAGAAAACAAACAAGGTTGTAATCCTGTCTATAAAAACCGAATATTCTGACAAGAAGAAATAAGTAATGATATAAATAAAAAATAAATTGTAAAAAATATTAAGTGTTTTTTCGTCCTTAATCTTTTCACCAATTTTTTCGTAGGATTGATATAAAATAATAAACGTGAATACCTTTTCTAAATAACCGATAGAAATACTATAGCTACTGTTGTATAACTTATTGTTAGAGTAGCCTTCTGCCAATAAGGCGTATGCTCCACCAAAAAAATCTCCTACAGCAATTACAATTGGGGTTATGTATTTGATCTGTCCCAAAAACAGAACATTCCCTAATAGAAACGTGCCCCAAACAAAAGGCATTGGAATTTTTTTATGCAAAAAGAAATACATTGGAAAAAAGAAAATTGCTGATGAATGAAATAAAATACCGATGCCATTGCATATAAAAAATTTCACAGCATTTCTTTCTTTGATAAATTGAAGTGAATATATAAAAAGAAATATAGCCTTGGAGTTTCGTAACAAATTGATTTCTATAATTAATCCAGAAAAAATCAAGTACATAATAAAACCTAAAACATACTGTGGAGAATATTTTTTGAAAAAATAATTCAGAAAAAGAACATTTATAAAAGAAGAGAAAATCTGGAGTGTTAAATAATCCTCATTCATACTTTTTAACAGGACTAAAATGACTTTGAAACCTGGTTCAATTTTCAATAAAATATCTTCATGGATGCCAGAGAAAAATTTTGCAATTCCTTTGGTATCATCGATGGTTGGGGCCATATCATAGAGTGGATAATATACTGTAAAATCTGTATCCAAATAGCCTCTAAAGCCAAAGAAAACAAAAAAGACCAACATACATAAGTATCTTACCATCTTGATATTCCCTTCTTTCTTTCTTATTTTATTTTCCCAAAGAAAAAGAACAAAAAATATCAAGAAAAGGATAATATATGGATAAGAATACGTTGTACTAAAAGTCGGCTGCATAAATTATTGTAATATTATTGATTTATTTTTTTAATGAAATCAGCTAAAAAAATCTCTCTTTCAAATTGATTTTGAGTCTCCAATAGATTCGTTTATAAATTATCCGTACACGGGCTTACTGTTCATATACAAATCCAATCCCTCTTTATACGATTTCAAAGCAAGCCGCCACTGATTACTTGGATATTTAAAATATAATATGATTAAAATGTACAAAAAATTATATAACACAACATATCGCGCATAGAAAAAACTATAATTCTTCAATGAAAAATAGACCAAATTCCGCCACAAAAACTTAACATAAAAATCACTCATTTTTTCCGTAGAATTAGATTCGTTATGATGGATGAGCGACTCATAGGTATACCAGAGTTTCTTATTTTTTTGGATAGCCCTGTGAACAAAGTCTGTGTCATCATAATACACAAAATAGTTCTCATCCATTAAACCTACACTGTCAAAAATTTCTCTTTTGATCAGCATAAAACAAGTTGGAGAATAGGTCACATCCTGGTCTTTATCAAACTGTCCTTTGTCCTCTTCTCCCTGTCCATAATGTATTGTGAGACCGTTGCGTTTTTTATAACCACCACCAGCGCACCATATTTTGTTGGTTCCATAAAAATAGATTTTGGGAACCACCATATCTGCGTTATGTTGATCCACACCTATCAAAAGCTTTTCGATAGAGTCATCTTCCAAAGCTATATCATTATTGGACAACAAAACCAAATCACATTGATCCATTATTGCTTTTCTAATCCCAATATTATTACCTTTTGCAACACCATAATTGGCATCATTTGCAATAATTACTGTTTTAAACTGGTATTCCGAAGATAATTTTTGGCTTAATTCCAAAGAATTATCAGGCGATAAATTATCCACGACATATAATGTGAAATTCTTATATGTCTGATTATTCAAAGTCCTGAAAAATTCTTCTAGAACAGACTCACTATTATATAAGACGGTTACTATACCTATTTTTTCACTCATTTATACAAGCCTTTCTTCTTCATTTCTTCAATAGAGCATTCATATTTATCTTCTGGGATTTCTTGCTCATTAACCCATTTTGTAAATGTTTCAATTCCGTTATCAAAATTCCATTTTGGCACAAAACCTAATTCTGATTTTATTTTGGAAATATCTGCAAAATTATGTCTTATGTCTCCTAATCTATAATTACCAGAGATTTGTATCGGAATCTCTTTATTATAAAATTTTGATAAAGTGTTTGCTACAGTTATCACATCTATTGCAACACCTGTCCCAACATTATAAACCTGACCATTAGCTTCATCTTTTTCTAGTCCTAAAATTGTAGCCTCAGCAACATCTTCTATGTAAACAAAATCTCTGGTTTCTTTCCCATCTTCAAAGATATTGATAGAATTTCCGTTTTTGATTCTGGTCGAAAAAATGGATAAAATGCCAGTGTACGGATTGGACAAGGATTGTCCCGGTCCATATACATTTTGATATCTGTAACCTACCGCTGCAATCCCTAAAGATTTGCAAACCGTCAAGACCATTTGCTCTTGGTTTTGTTTGGTAATTCCGTAAACGGATGTAGGATGAATTTTGCTATCTTCTGTTGTTGAAAGTATTTCGACAGTATTATAACATATCGGACATTTGCACTGGAAATCGCCTTTTGCCATATCTTCATCCAATCTCTCTGTTGGATAAACTATTCCGTGTTCACTACATTTATATTTTCCTTCTCCATAAATAGCTCTTGAGGCAGCAACAACAATTTTTTTAATTTTATGAGGATTGTTTGCAAGTACATCCAGCATTATTGCCGTACCACCAATATTGACATCAATATATTTTTGAATCTCATACATAGATTGTCCGGTTCCTGTTTCAGCGGCTAGATGTATAATTGCGTCTTGTTCATCAATAGCTTCAGCCCATTTTTCTTTGGATGTTACAGAGCCATTAATAAAATTAACTTTATTGATGATACTTCTGTAAAGTGGTGAAGTGATTTCTGGATTGTCTCCATGAATTTGTGGTGACAGATTATCCAAAACGGTTACATTCAGTCCTTTATCAATAAGTTTCAAGGCGATATTTGAGCCTATAAAACCTGCGCCACCGGTAATCAATATATTTTTCATCTAGAAACTGTCTTTGTTTTGACAAAAGTAATTTCCATACAGTCACCTCGTTTGAATACATTGCTTAATCGAGCTATTTGATGGAAGATGATTCTATTATATTTGCTATGAAACCATCCATCACTACTTTTTTTCTTGTTTTTTAAATTAAGCAAAATCTGAATACCGCTAACAAAACTAGAATAATTAGCATTGTAGTTGATCTTTTCCATTTTGAATCCATATTGTTCGCATAATTGGATAAGATTGTCTGGGTTATATGAAAATGGATGGAAAGGAACACCCAGATAATACCAATTTTTTCCAAACAAACGAAATGTCCAACTTTTTGTGTTTGGTACGCCAATAAAAAGCCTCCCTTTTTCTTTTAAAATTCTATTGATTTCTTCTAACAATTCGCGAGGTTCGGTAATGTGTTCAAAAGAATGATTACTTCTTATATAATCAAAAAAATCCGATTGGTAATTTGCCTCAAACAAGGTGCCTTTCGATACTTTTAAACCCAGCTTTTCGCCGATTATGCAGGCTGATTCTCGAATTTCCGTTCCATACGCTTCGGCACCTTGCTTGTGTAGGACATAAAGTTGTTCACAATCTCCTACACCCAAATCAAGCACTTTTTTCCCAGCAAAAGACAATTTCAAATCTTTTGCTTTTGCTCCTATTAAAAAATCCTTAAGAAAATTTGGTTGACTTTTTTTTATAATATCATTTGCTGTTTGCATGCTTGTATCATAATAATCTTCTGGATATAGTGCAAATAATTCGCTGTCATCAATCATCGGATTCAGAAAAAGCAATTTACATTTTGTGCAAGAATAAACATCGTATTTTTTTTCTGTATGCCCATAATGTTTATCGTATGTATTTGTGTAAAAATCAATACGATTGTCGCCACATACAGGGCAGTTTTTTCTGATTTCTTTCATGTTAGTTATTTTTTTATACAGTACTTGCTTAAGGTAAAATGCAATTCATTTTTTTACGCACAAAAGTTATTTGAGTTTTATAGGTTTCTCTTTAAAGTTTAAAAGAAACTGCCTTTTTTAATTTTAAAACGTCATTTATTTTCTTAAATCTTTTGTGGCTTTTGTGCTTATAAATTTACTTTAAACAAGTCATTTATTTATTTTTTCTCCCAAATTTTAGTGTCTGAATTGTACTTTTTAACAATTTTCGCTGGCGCACCAACGATGACACAATAATCGTCAAAATATCCGGAAACTACACTGTTAGCTCCTATTGTACAATGTTTTCCAATTTTTGTTCCTTGCATAATAACAACATTATTATAAATTTTACAACCTTCTCCTATATATACAGGTTTTGTTGTTATATTCTGTTGTTCTATTGGCACATGAATATCATCATAAGGATGATGAATATCCGTTATGGTTACATTGGCCGCAATTGCAGTATTTTTACCAATTTCTATAGATTCTGCACAAGTCAAATGTAGATTTTGTTGAATAGTTACACCATCATTAAGAATAATTTTCGGATCAAATTTTTCAGCTTCATAGTGTTGTACACCTTCTATTCTTGCATTATTTCCTATAGAAACTCTGTCACCCAAAATAATTGATTCTGGAGTAATTTTTAATGGGTTTATTACAACACAATATTTTCCAATTTTTTTAAATAAAAACCGATACCAAAAAACAGCCTTAAGTCTATGCCACTTACCGTTAAAAATCAACATCAAATTATATATTAATGTCATAGTTTTACTTTTTATGAAAATGACAATAATCTTCTATATTCAAAAATAATTGAGCATTTTCATCAATCCAATCAATATTTTTATCCCACCATTTGGATTCATTCAAAACATCTATCTGTTCATCTTTAAATCTTTTTCTGATAAATTTTGCAGGAATACCACCCATTATCGAATAAGGCTCAACATCTGCTGTTACAACTGCATTTGCAGCGATAATAGCTCCATCTCCAATTTTTACTCCATCCGCAATCACTGCATTGGCACAAAGCCAAACATCGTTACCTATCACAACATTTCTTGTTGGATTATGTTGATCTTTGGTTTGAAAATTTTTGAGACAACAGTCTGGATTAGAATATATTGCAGGATGAGTACTAACAAAAGTATGTGTTGGATGTTTTCCTGGTGCTATTCTGACATTGGGACCTATTGAACAAAACTTGCCCATAATTGTTTCATTAATAACTGAACCATCAGATATATATGAAAAATCGCCTATAGAAGAATTTATCATTATTACATTATTCCCAGTCCAATTATATTTCCCGAAAGTAGTATTAAATAATTTTGACATGTACCCAACCCGAAGATATTTATACTTAGACTGGTATTTTATTTTAGTCACTATCCAATTAAAATATTCTCGCAATGGACTTTGTAAATATGATCTATCAAACATATTTTTTACTTTTTACGGATGAAATTGTTTCTTTAACGTTTTTATTCTTTAAAATGAAAGGTAAATATAGAAAAAGTGTAGATAAGCTAATGGCTATTTTAATAATTTTATTGTCAATAGGTACGAATTGATAAAATAAAATATTAAAAATAATAATTCCCAAACCAACTAATATCAACTTAAATTCTTCTTTTTGAAAAACGTCGAGTATACTAATTTTCAGTGTTTTATTATAATTGAAAATCAGAACCAAAGAACCGCCTGCAAGAGCAATAGCCCATGCAATAATAATTCCATATCCACCTGCATAAAGTCCTAAAATTATCCCAATGACAATATTTGCAAACGCCATTCCTACATGTACTAATACTAATATATTTAATCTACCTTGCCCCATCGAACTGAAATAAGCCGGACCACACATCACATTAAAAAAAGTTGCTACGGAGAGAATTAATACAGAAAAAATAAAATCAAAATTAAAATTACCAAGCCATAATAAAGAAATTAAAGGTGCGGCTATAATTAATGATGTTGATAATGGTAAATTAAATAAAAGCAAAACACGATTCATTTTTATATAAAAAGCTTGCATGAAAGAAGCTTCTTCTAATTTTGCTTTTTCTGCAACAACAGGAACTACAACTTGATTTGCATTTGTTAACAAAGCTCTGAACTGGCTCACTACTTTGTTTGCCATCTCATAATGTCCAAGAAATGCGAGCCCTCCATATTTACCTAGTAGCAACTTTGTTGCAGGTTCATAGAGCATTTGGCATACGGAAACCAATTGGAATTTATAGCCGTAATTGAATAGTTCTTTGAAAGATTGTGTACTCCATCTCCAATGACGGATTTTATTATTTGGATTAATTTTTATAGTAAAGATCATGGCTGCTAAAAAAATAAAACCCGATTGTAAAAGTTGTGCAATAGCAACACCTTCTAGCTGGTATAACGGCGTTAATAAAATAGCCCCTACATACATTACAATACCAGAAATAATATATATAAAGTTTCTGATGTAATTTTTCTGATGGCCTTCTAATACAGACGTAAACACGCCTCCTATTGCATTAATACACAAAGAGCCTAATGAATATGGGAGTATTACTAATGCAATATCCAAAAATTTTTTATCAATTACATATCCTAAGAAAAATTGCGCTCCGGAAAGGATAACTAAACTAAGAAATATAAATAAAATGGACATCGATACAATAGAAGTAAAAATGAGTTTGCCTAGTTTACTTTTATCATCTTCTAGTATATATTCCGCAACAAATTTTACTAATCCTGAAGTTAGCCCCATATTAGCCAAGTTAGCAATCGAAGAAAATGATAATATTAGCGACCAAATTCCTAATTGTTCTACACCAATGGATCTTAATAAATATTTATACAAAAAAAAATACAAAAAAGCTGTAAAAATAACCTGTATAACAGCCGACATGGCATTAATTGTAAGTTTTTTTGAAGAAAAATTCATTTATTATGTATTAAAGACAGCATAGCATTTTGCAAAAAATAATTTTAATTAAATATAAAGATTTTGATATTTAACTAAATTATTTTTTCCACCATTTTTTTTCTTCTGCCTGATAGCCATATCCATACTTGTTTCCATATCCGAAATTTGATTCTTTAACTTCGTTTAATACAATTCCTACATTTTTAAGTTTATTATCTTTAACAGAATTATTTAAAAACTCCAGATAACTTTTTTCTGTAACTTCAGATCTTGTAACATATACTATAACATCTGCCATATCAGAAATAAGGAATGAATCTGTCACTAATAAAAGAGGAGCAGTATCCAGAACAATATATTTATATTTGTTTAGTTCTTTTAGAATCGACAAAAGCTCTTCTAGTCTACCGTTCTGCAATAAATCTGTCGGATTTGGAGGAATAGAGCCTGAGTAAATAAAATCACAGTTTTCATTGTATCCGCTCGGATGAATGATCCCTTCAACCGAAGTTTCATCTCCACTCAAAAACTCAGTTAAACCTTTCGCTGTTTTCATAGAGGGATTATAACGCTGGAGCTGTGGATTTCTCACATCTGCACCAATTACCAATACTTTGTTACGGGAAGAGGCCAGTATAATTGAAAGATTTGATGATACAAATGTTTTTCCCTCACCTTTCACAGATGACGTAACCATAATCACCTGAGTAGTTTCCTTTACCGGCAGTAAAAATCTTAAATTGGTAACAAAGATCCTGAAAGCTTCAGCCATAGGTGAAACGTCGTTAAATGTTAGAAGCGCATCCTCTTTATTTTTCAATCTAGGAATTTCCGCTATTACTGGAAGGTCTGTAAGTTTCGTAAGATCTGATCGTGTAATGATTGTGCTCTGAAGAAGCTGTCTTAAATAAATGATTGCAAATGGTATTACCAGACCTAAAAAAAGAAATACTCCCAACGTAAACATTTTTCTTGGAGCAACCGGTTTTTTAAATATAAATGCTTTGTCTAATACTCTGGCTTTTTCAGCAGTAATTTCCATGCTGATTGCAGCTTCCTCTCTTTTCTGTAAAAGCAGTAAATATAGATTTTCTTTGATTTGCTGCTGTCTCTCAATACTTCTGAACAGTTTTTCCTGAGACGGGATTTTACTAATCATCTGTTCAGAGCCGCCTAGCTGAGTTTCCACTTTTCTCTTCGCCAACTCTAATGTAGTTGCATTTCTTTGAAGAGACTGTGTTAAGGAAGACTTCATTTCTTCTATCTGCTTCGTAGCAGTTATCACCAAAGGGTTATCCGGAGTAGCCTGTTCTAAATACTTATTCCTCTGTAAAACAAGTGCGTTATAATCCTGAATTGCCTGACCTGCAGCTTCACTTTCCAAACCAATATTAAGAGGTAAAACATCACCACTCCCTTTTCTGTTCAGAGCACCCTGTAACATTCTGGTCAATTCAATTTGCGTCCCTAACTCCAGCATCTGCGCTTTACTCTGCTCCTTCAGCTGTAGATTAATCTTAGCTTCAGTACCAAGATCAACTATGTTATTGCCTGATTTAAAACCTTCTTTCTGAGTTTCAACATCCCCTAATTCTCTTGATATCAGCATAATTCTTCTATCAATAAAATCTTTCGTTCTTTTAGACTCAATATTTTTATCACTGATTGCGTAGACATTATATTGTCTTACTAAACCATTCAGAAAATCTTTAGCTTTAGCTTTATTTTCAAAATCCACAGATAGACTTATAATCGTTCCGTCCTTATCTAATAAATCAACATTTAAAGCTTCTTGAAAATCATTAACTGTATTATCAAAATCACTATAATTAAAGTACACCTCTGATAAGTCTACTTTTTTCTGTACTTTATATTCCGGATTTTTGCGGATCATAATTACGGCAAACGGCAAACTGGTACTTTTACCAAATGAAGTTGATATATCCTTTTCCCACTCATCAGAAGAAAGAATCACATTATTGCCTTTCGCTTTTATTGATATGGACTTTTTTGGCAATTCGTTATCCTTTTTTTCCTGAATAACATTGATGATATACGGACTTGTCTCTCCGTATAATTCAAGATTATTGAATGTCTGTTTTGCATAAAGAGGAGTCTGAAAATTATGATCCTTTACAACATCAGAAACAATGGTCTTAGATTCAAAAACACCGACTTCATTTTCAATACTGTTGGTTCCCATACCGCTTAGCCCACCAATACTTTGAAGAACGCCAATATCTCCTGACGCTGCCGACATTTTCTTGGCATCTTTAATTAGAACAGATGTTTGAGCTTTATATATTGGAGATGTTGATTTTATGTAATAAACTGCCATCAACAACATTAAGAAAACAGTCCCAACGAAATACTTCCAATTTTTTAAATACGGAGCTATAAGTTCTTTAATATTAATTTCTTTGCCTTTTTTTTGATCCATCTGTTGGATTATATTTTGAGAATTAGAATTTATTTTCAGGTTTAGTAAAACTCTGCAAATATATCTATATTTTATAAAAGGCAGGTGTTAATCTTAATTTTTAAATATTATTCAATAATCATCATGAATATTCACTTATCAGATAAGGTAACTGTAGTGAAAGTATTGTTATGAATCTGTATTGTGACAAAAATATTAGTTTAATTTATACGTCAACATCAACCCTCCTCTCGTTGGGATGACTTCTCCACTTTTATTCCAATTGGCCGCTTTGTCGTAGCGTTGGTTATTATCTTTGAAATATCCTCTGTAAATTGACTGGCTCGTTCCTATACCTGCATATACATCCAATCCTAATTTCTCGCTGATGGTAAAGTGGTATCCGCCACTTATACCCATAATTAGAGCCAGTCCTTTTTGATATCTTTCCGTGATGCGTACCGTTCCATCTGCTAACAATTGCGGAGTCCCGTCATCATTTAAGACCGGTTGTGCTTTTAGATAATTCCATTTCTGAAGATTGTAGGCAGCAATACTTCCGTAAGCCCCCACATACCAGCCTTTCATCATTTCTTTGAAATAATATCTTCCTTCTAAAGTCCCCATGTAGATTTGAAGATTTTTGCCGGCAAACGATTTCCAAGGTGATATAAAACCTTCTGCCTGTAAAGAAAATTTGCTATTTAAAGATTTCTCAACTGCAAGGTTAATCATTCCTACGGGTAAAAAAGGGGCATTCACTTTTAATTCTGTTTGGGCATTGACGTTAAGAATTAAGAAAAACGCCAGGGTAAAAGTCATTTTCGAAAACAACCGCATTGTATACATCATAATTTAAGATGGTCTTATTTACTCAAAACCGAGAATGTCGTAAGCAAAATCTGTGCATCTTTTTTAAAAGAGAGATGATGATAGTAATTTAAGTTCATTTTCACCTTCGCAGGGAACAGAATTTCGTCATTATATGTAAGCGGATCTTTTTGTTGATCTAAAAGATCTTCTTCATTTCGAAATTCAATACCTGCTTCACTCGTCAAACCGGGTTTTAACTGTAACACCAATCGGTCTTCCCCTTTCAGCTTGTCATAGTATCCCGGAATATCGGGACGAGGTCCTACTAAAGACATATCTCCTTTCAAAACATTAAAGAGCTGTGGAAGTTCATCCAATTTAGTTTTTCGCAGCCAGCAACCAATCTTTGATTTGGTGAATGTTTTAGAATGATAGGTTTTAAATTTATAAATGATAAAAATTTTACCTTCTCTTCCAATTCTTTTCTGTCTAAAAATTCCAGGGAAACCTGTATCTATAGATGCCACAGTAAATAAAACAAGCAAAAAAGGCATTAAAACAATCATCGCTGCGAAACTTAGTCCGTAGTCCATCACTGCTTTCCACCATGGGTATTTTTTCACCTGTGCCAAATCGATTACAAATATATGGAAAGATGATGATTTTCAAATTGAAGTTTCATTTTATTGCACATACAATTTAATCTGTTGCGGAAATTTACCAATTATTTAACATTAAACTCCACAAATATTAATATCTTTAATAAATCACTAACCATAAACTATTATTTTTACGATGCTGAATAAGATAATTGCTTATTTTAATTTACGTTATAAAACTTTCGACAGTGGTGTCTGGAAATCTCACCCTGAAAAAAGAAAAAATTTAATCCAAGATGTTCTTCGTCAAAATATGGCCGTAGGGAAAAATCAAGAGCAAATACTCATGCTCTTTGGAAATGAGAGACGTATCTATTCCAACGGTTCCTGGAGTTATCCCATTTCATTTTTTAGAGACGGTAACCCAAAAAAATTTTTACATCTGTATTTTAACAACATGAATGTAGTTACTCATATGAGGATTAAATTCATCATAAAAAACTAAAGGAGCAAAATGTTGCTGCTCTAGTTTTGGCAAGTATCTTAGTTATTTGCGGCTATGATCATTTCCGTAAAAAAAGTCTTATCACATTTCCGATTCTTATTCTGTCATCATCGGAAAGATTAGATCCTGAAGGCAAACATAATCCATTGTCAAATAATTTTTCTGCGATATTCGTTCCGTAGTAAGGTGCATCAGCAAAAACCGGCTGTAAATGCATTGGCTTCCACAACGGTCTGGATTCTATATTATCTTCTAAAAATGCTAATCTCAAATCTTCACGGTTTTTCCCTGCTATTTTTTCATCAATTACGATTGCCGACAACCAGTGATTGGAATAAAAATCGTTCGAAGGTTCTGAAAATACGTCTACTCCATCAATATCTTTGAATACTTCAACATAGAAATCGTGCATTTTTCTGCGAGCTTCCACCCTATCGGATAACACTTCCATTTGTCCACGACCGATTCCCGCAACAATATTACTCATCCGGTAATTGTAGCCAATCTGTGAATGCTGATAATGAGGTGCACTATCTCTTGCCTGTGTCGATAAAAATACGGCCTGGTCTTTATCTGCCTGATTATGGCAAACCAAGGCACCGCCGCCGGAAGTTGTAATAATTTTGTTTCCGTTAAATGATAATATCCCGAAACGACCGAAAGTTCCGCAAGCTGTCCCTTTGTAAGTAGAGCCTAACGCTTCGGCAGCATCTTCTATCACAGGAATATCATGCTTCTGAGCGATTGCCAAAATTTCATCCATTTTGGCCGGCATCCCGTACAGGTGAACAACAATAATAGCTTTTGGCTTTTTACCTTTAGAAATTCTGTCTTCAATTGCTTCTTCTAAAGCGAGCGGACACATATTCCAGGTATACTTTTCTGAATCTATAAAAACAGGAGTTGCTCCGCAGTAAGTGATTGGATTTGCAGATGCGCAGAAGCTGAAAGTAGATGTAATAACTTCGTCATCACATTTAACTCCTAACATTAATAACGAAAGATGGATAGCAGAAGTCGCAGAATTTAAAGCACAAATTCTAACATCATTTTTTAGAAATAACGACAGTGACTGTTCAAATTCATTAATGTTTTCTCCCTGGGAGGTAACCCAGTTTTTTTCAAAAGCATCCTCAATAAAAAATATTTCTCTTCCCGAAAGATGTGGAGATGAAAGCCATATTTTATTTTGCATGGAATTATTTTAAAAAAGCAAATTTAATATATCTCCATTGAAATAAAATGTTTTTTTTCCAAGTTATCATGATTCTTTTCTTTCAGTAATTAGTTTTTGACATTGAGAAACCCAGCACTCCAATCAGCAGGTGCTTTTCCCCAACCCTTACTTTGACAGGCTCAGCATCAGAAAGGGAGGTACTTTCCTCTGGTTCGTGGTTCTGAGAGTTTCAGCCACCGACAACCATATTCAGCAACCAGTACACCAAGTGCTTTGCCCGAACCTAAAAGAATTTTCTTCCCCGACCCTAAGGTCAGTTTTTACGAGGCGATGCAGTACTTTATTTTTTTGATGTTTCTTTCTGCTGTGTGGTCTTTTTTATTGTTGATTAAGGTTCTAGAAAAAGGAGCTGAAAAAAATTAAATCTTTAGTTCTTTTGTCTTGAAACAAAAGAACCAAAAATTCAAGACTTGGATTCTTCAGCTAAAAAACAATGCTGTTCTCTAAAAATTCTAAACTTGCGCGAATTCACAGTTAGTTCTTTATCTCAAAATTTGTCTCGCGCTTCAGACAATAGAATTTTATTAACGTTCTCATCATTATTTTTTTTTAACGCTTCAGACTCCTAAGTCATATTTCCTAACGCTTTACCAGATTTTATTATGAACGAGACGAATTTAGCACGTAGAATATTTTAAAAGTCCTTTTGCTTCTATTTCTGTTTATTATTTTATTTGAATCAGCGAACCTTTTCAAGGTTTGGCTTGATCCAAAAGAAGGAAAAAGATCAAGACTTAAAACTTTTACGCTACAAATTGAGCCAATGCTGAAAAGTTTAAACTTGCGCGAATTCGATATCAGTTCTATTATTCCAAATTTTAGTCGCGCTTCAAACAATAAACTTTTCTTAGTGGCCTTTGCTTTCAATTTGTTTAACGCTAAAAGTTTAAGGTCTGTTTTTACGAAGTGATGAAGTACTTTATTTTGGTGTCATTTTTTTATTTGAATCAAGGGTAGGGATCTCGAATGAAAATGAGATTCTTTATTTCACTTCGTCACATTCGTAATTACAACAACCGGCAAAATGCCGGCTATTGATGTTGTTGTTCTTGTGTTATTTTGGTTTATTAATGAGCCATTTTTATCCATCAAGGTCGGTGAAATGCTGTTCGAGATTTTCTTCCAGCAAATGGAGGAATTTTGTACGTCCTGTTTTCCGAAGCCTGATTTCCCCGAGAATTTTATGGAAATTGCTTAAATCTACTCCCAGCATTTTTTCAAATGTTCTTGTAATTTCGCTTAATTCTATATTTCCGCCGTTGAAACACCTCATTAAATGCAGACCGTATATCAGCTCAATAAGAGAAACTTTTGATGAAGACCATGATAATGGTGAAATAAAGGTGCTTTTTTCTGAAACAGCATTTCCAATCTTATCCATCTCATCTCGCAGGTATTCTTCGATCCTGTTATTTGCTATAATATGGGCAATATACTGATCATGAGAGGTTGTGAATCCCGAGTCGAAATTGTAAAAACTGAAAGACAGCTTCATCTTCATATCATAAGAATTTCTCACAAAGTATTTATGATCCAGATAGGTGGCATTCCGTCTGTAGTAACTGTAAAAATCTGCATTATCTCTGTAAAAGGATTTTAATTTCTCCTGTTCGTTTTCATAATATTTTCTCAAAACTTTATCCCCAGCCTCAGGTCTATAGGATTCAATGCTTAAAATTTTTGAATAATAAATGAATTTTGAAATAAAAAGAGGTTTCCAATCTTTGAAAAAATGAACTTCATCTGCAATACTTTGAAATTGATTATCAACAATCAATGACTTCAAGATCCTTACTGATTCATCTACTTTCATTAAGGACGCTTCACAGATGCCAATCCAATTATCATACTGTGTATTTGCTTCTTTGATGTTTTGAAGGAGTTTATCATGTAAATCCTCGATCTTCTTAAAAACTGTTTTCTGTACCATGTCCGATTTTTTTTTGGAAAATTACGAAAATGGTTGAGGGGTTGAGGTTTAATGGATTCATTGTTTAATAAGAAAATATAATTAATGGGTCAGGGGGATTTCTGTTCTTTTGCTTCTATTCCTGTTTATTGTTTTATTTGATTCAGCGAACCTTTTCAAGGTTTGTATTGAAGCAAAAGAACCAAAAGTTCAAGACTTGGATTAATTGACTCAAACTTTATATTCCAATCTAAAATTTCCAAAACTTGAGCGAAATCAATATTGGTTTTTCGGTTTGCACTTTGTGTCGTTCTTCAAACAGTGGAAATTTTAAAAATTATTCTGATTTTTACGATTTCCACTTAAAGTTTTTAACGTCAATTATTCCCAGGTCGGTATTTACGAGTTGGTTAAGGACTTTATTTTGGTTTCAATTTTTTTATTTCCTGATGGGTTGGATTTTTTGTTGGTAATGGAGGTTCTCTAAAAAAGGAGCTGAAAAAATTAAGTCTTTAGTTCTTTTGCTTCTATTCCTGTTTATTGTTTTATTTGATTCAGCGAACCTTTTCAAGGTTTGTCTTGAAACAAAAGAACCAAAAATTGCCTCCGGAATGTCGGCGAATGATATTTCAAGACTTGGATTCTTCAGCTAAAAAAAAATAAATCTTTAGTTCTTTTGTCTTGAAACAAAAGAACCAAAAGTTCAAGACTTAAAACTTTTACGCTACAAATTGAGCCCGTGCTGAAAAGTTTAAACTTGCGCGAATTCGATATCAGTTTTTTCTTTCCAAATTTTAGTCGCGCTTCAAACAATAAACTTTTCTTAGTGGCCTTTGCTTTCAATTTGCTTAACGCTAAAAGTTTAAGGTCAGTTTTTACGAGGTGATGAAGTACTTCATTTTGGTTTGATTTTTTGATGTTTTTTTCTGATAGGTGGTCTTTTATTGGTGATTGAAGTTCTCTAAAAAGGAGCTGAAAAAATAAATCTTAGTTCTTTTGCTTCTATTCCTGTTTATTGTTTTATTTGATTCAGCGAACCTTTTCAAGGTTTGTCTTGAAACAAAAGAACCAAAAGTTCAAGACTTGGATTAATTGACTCAAACTTTATATTCCAATCTAAAATTTCCAAAACTTGAGCGAAATCAATATTGGTTTTTCGGTTCGCACTTTGTGTCGTTCTTCAAACAGTGGAAATTTTAAAAATCATTCTGATTTTTACGATTTCCACTTAAAGTTTTTAACGTCAATTATTCCCAGGTCGGTATTTACGAGTTGGGGAAAGACTTTATTTTGGTTTCAATTTTTTTTATTTCCTGATGGGTTGGATTTTTGTTGGTGATTGAAGTTCTCTAAAAAGGAGCTGAAAAAATAAATCTTAGTTCTTTTGCTTCTATTCCTGTTTATTGTTTTCTTTGAATCAGCGAACCTTTTCAAGGTTTGGCTTGAAACAAAAGAACCAAAAGTTCAAGACTTAAAACTTTTACGCTACAAATTGAACCAATGCTGAAAAGTTTAAACTTGCGCGAATTCGATATCAGTTCTTTCATTCAAAATTTTAGTCGCGCTTCAAACAATAAACTTTTCTGAGTTGCCTTTGCTTTCAATTTGCTTAACGCTCAAAATTTTAAGATCAGTTTTTACGGGGCGATGAAGTACTTCATTTTTTTTGATGTTTTTTTCTGGTGGGTGGTCTTTTTTATTGTTGATTAAGGTTCTATAAAGAGGAACTAAAAAAAATAAATCTTAGTTCTTTTGCTTCTATTCCTGTTTATTATTTTATTTGAATCAAAGGGGGATCCTGACTGACAGTGAGACTTTTAATTTCACTTCGGGACATTCTAAATGACCACAGCGAGCAAAAATGCCAGCTAACGACAGCCAGAGCGTTGGAGGTTAAGGCTTAGGGGCTAAGATGAGGGTGGATTGGAGTTTTCCTGTTTTTTTTGTTTGATGAAGTCGGTGGGGCGGATGCCGGTGACTTCCAGAAATGCGTCGGAAAATTTTTGTCTGTACTGAAATCCCACTTCTCTGCCCATGGCCGAAATGGTGTATTTGATACACTGATCATCTTCATTCAATAGTTTTATGATATAACCAATTCGTAATTCATTAATATAGGTTTTAAAATTCACCCCCTTAACATCGTTGATATAGGCTGAGAGGTATTTTGAATTGGTACCCAATTTTTTCGCCAACCCATGTAATGTTAATCCCACCAATCTAAAACCTCCCTCATCTTCAAATTTTTTCAGCTTTACAGAGATATCGCTCAATATATCCTCAGGTAAAGCTGTCTTTCTCTTTTCCTTAGATTCTTCATTATTTTTCATTTTCCCTTGCTGAAATTTCTGTTGTAACAGCTCATATTTCCGTGCTATTTCTTTTTTATTTTTCTTATTAATGATCAAAACACCCATAAATATGATTGACAGAACAATAAAAAAGAGCATCAACCTAAAACCGGTAAGGTTTGATTTTTCCAATTTCTTTTTTTCACCGAGTAATTTTTTCTGATCATATTCACGGTGAATCTTTGATGATAAATAAGCAAAATCCTTTTGAAGCATGTTGTCTACCTTCAGCAATTGTTTGGTATAAAAAAGTTCTTTTTTTACATCCTTTTTCTCTTCATAGTATTGGATCATTGATGCGTAAGTTTTCCTGATCTCAGGAAGTATAAACTGATGGACAGTAAAGACAGAATCTACCTTCCTGTAATTTTTCAGTGCTTTTTCTTTATCTCCATTTATCCAATAGGTATTTCCGAGGTAATAATAAATTACCGAAGCCCATGCGAAATCATTTCTTTCCAAAATTTTCGGTAAAGACTTTTCAAGATAGTAGATTCCATCATTGTAATTTTTTTTCCGGTATTCCATTATGCCTCTGCATTTCAAAAAATAGGCATGCTCCAGTTGATAATCCGCATTATCTGACATCATCAACCCTTTTCTAATTATACTATCTGCTTCCGAAAATTTGTTAAGGTGCCTGTACGTAACCGCCAGCTGGTGCATACTATTGAAAGAGGCCTTTTTGTAATTATATACTGTCTCCGCATTCTTTTCCTTCTCCATCTGTTTTTCGGAATAGATCAGGCATTGCCTGAAGTGTTCAGATGCTTCATCATAGTAACCCAAATAAGACTTTACCACTCCGATGTGGTACAAAACCTTATTTTTAAGGTATCCATCATCTGTCTGGTCTGCATACTCCTGTGCTATCAAGTACTGATCCAATGCCGGTTTGAACTTTTTGATATTGAAATAGAACACAATTCCTTTGCCCAAGTAGGCGTTGGCTATTAAACCTGCATTTTTGGATCGTAATGCCACAGCAATTGTAGAATCGGCATAGTTCATTTTTTTGTCAACTTTCTTTGAAAACTGAACCCCATCCCTATACCCCTGTACCCATTTTTCATAGTTCTTTTCGGCTTTCGCTTTTGAGATATATTGACGAACAAACGGTAAAGCCTTTTCATCATCCGTGTCCATTTTTTCGTATTTTTTTCTTATCCCGATATATGAATTACCAGAAGTCTTCTGCGAAAATACAGAAGCAGAAAACAGGAATGTAATGAGAAAAAAAACAGAACGGTTTATCATATGAAGTGCATGGGGTTTATTCAAAATTAAAAAAAAATTCTTCTCTATCCATCAGAAGTGACGGGAAGTCGTTCCCATGAAGCCATTTGTAAAAGATTGCGCCTTTTTAAAGGATCTCAAGCCTATTTTTTGTCTGTCCTCATTCGCAAATCAAGACGTCTTTATTCACGAAAGGCTCCCTGAAACGCTTTTTATTTGCTCAGTACCCTTCTACATTTGACTTCAGAATTCTCAATGATCCGGCCGGAATTTTTTTAATCAAAATTCCAAACAACATGAAAAAATCAATTTTAATATTCAGTTTATCGCTATGTACCCTTATCATTCATCAGTGCAGATCTTCCGACGAAGAACTTTTAGAAGAGCAAGATTCATTTCATTCAGAGTCGCAAGTACAGATGAAGGAATCGGATTCCCTGAAAGATGTACACCTGGATACTGATCCCCCGATACGGGATGGGCATGACTGGGTAGTAGAAAATGCCTTTCCCCAGCCCTAAAGGGAGACACTTTCCTACAGTCTGCAATTCGAGAGGCTCAGCATGAAAAAGGGAGGCACTTTCCTGTAGTTTAAGGGACGATGGTTAAGGTCGTTTTATCCGTTTATCCCTATTTTTTTCACTTTGTAAAACTTTATTATCAATGAATCCCCATACTTCTTCTTTTTGTACAACAGGTCAACCATGTCCGATCAGTGGTATTTGGCAGAGTATGGGGTATTTTAAGACGACCGTTCCCCTTTCAAAAGGAATGAAAATGCCCAGCTACTGTGGAACTAAAGTACGATGGGTCTTAGTATTCGCCGGATAAATGACTTTAATTATTAAAAAAATGGTTATGAAAAATTTTCTAAAATACTTCCCGGTTTTTGTGGTTTCTTTTTTCATTTTACTTTTTTGCTATGCTGCTATCAGTAAGGCAATCGATTTTGAGAATTTTCAGGTTCAGATTGCACAATCTCCACTTCTTAGTGCCTATGCAGGAGTTGTTTCATTTGCAGTTATTGTTTTAGAAATTGTAATAGTTGTTCTGCTCATATTTCCTAAGAGCAATCTCTTAGGATTATACTCATCTACTGCATTGATGTCAGCATTTACAATCTATATCTACCTTATTCTTAACTACAGTGATTTTGTTCCTTGTTCATGCGGCGGTATTCTTGAAAAGCTTGGATGGACAGAACATCTTATTTTTAATATCATCTGTGTCATTTCAGGAATAATTGGAATTTTGATTGACCGTCACTTAAAACAACAATCTAACAAACAATCTTTATTTTGGCTCAGTGTAACAAATATTGTGAGCATTGGAACAGTTGTTATCATGTTCCTTTCATCTGAACGTCTCATCAAAGCGGAAAACGCTTTTCAGAGAAGATATTTACTTCCCCCCATTACTGAAACGAAAAACATGACGCTCGACAATCAATCCTATTATTTTGCAGGAGAACATAATGGTAATATCTATTTGGGTAACAGAATTTTTCCCCTATCCATAACTAAAACCGATACGGATTTATCTCAACTCGCTAAACGTTATGTAAAACTTAATCCATCAAAATTTGAATTCAGGAATATATCATTAAAGGTCAACGGCTCAAATGTATACATCACTGACGGTACAGTTCCCATTATTTACAGAGGAGACATCGAAGCGGACACTGCTCAGGTTATTAGTTTTCATGATGCATACTTTAATAACATCGGTATAATTAATTCAACATCATTTGTTGTTCGTGCTCAGAGTGCCCAGACTAAAAATTTTGTGCTTGGACAATTAGATTTACATAAAAATCCCAAATTTATCATGCATTCAAATATTCTCGAAAAACAGGTTGACGGCGTTTTTGATTTGGATGGAATGCTACTCAATGACCAACATCAAAAAGAAATACTATATGTCCATGCATACAGAAATCAGTTCATTGTCATGGATCATAAGTTGAACATCAAACATAAGCTGCATACGGTAGACACCGTAACCACCGCTCATATTAAAAGTGTTACGATGAAAGATGGCAGTAGGAAAATGGGTCAGCCACCTATAAAAATCAATAATCATTCTTTTGCTCATCGAGGACTACTCTTTATTCACTCATTGAGAATGGGGAAACTAGAATCCCAATCTACATGGGACAATGCTGATGTTATTGATGTGTACAAAACGGATTCACAATTGTATGTAGGCAGCTTTTACATCCACCGAAAAAACAGCAAAAAATTAAGCACCTTTTTCATTAAAGATGATTTACTGTTCACCATCACTGAAAATCAGCTGACAAAATATAAAATATCCGGATTAATTACGAAGTACTTCAGAAAGGGGAACGCCGAAAACCCTGACCAAGAGTAGGCGCAAATCATTAATACTTTTATTACTATGAAAAAGTTCATTCTTCCTGCCATTCTGGTATCACTGGGATCAGGAGCAGCGTTTGCAGGAAATGCAAACAGTGGGAAAGCCAAAGCATTAACTGCAGGCTACAGAATTGTTAGCGTAGGTCCCAACGAGACCGTATGCGTAAACGCATAGCAACAGTGCGATAATGTAGAATCAGACGAAATTTGCACATGGAATGTGGACGGTGTTACACAGTTGCACAGTCCGGATAACCCTACCATGTGCGGATCATTTCTGTACAAAATTCCAGAAACTAAATAACAAAGGAGGACGCTTTAAAGCGTCCTTTTCCATTAACTTTAATCTAAAAACAGGAAAGAACTGTTAGATACTAATTAACTTATTTACTATCATTATATGCCGTTTAATCATGTTCATTTATAATCTGCTTATTAATCCAATCAACATTCTTTTTTCCTTTCAAAAAATAATCCCACCATTCCATCGATTTCTCCAACGCATCCTTATGAGCCAAACTTCCTTTAGACAATCCATGTCCCTGATCTGCGTAAATAATAGCAACTACATCTTTCCTATATCTCATCAATGCGGTAAAGAACTGCAGACTTTGGGAAGGTAAAATATTTCCATCTTTCTCACCCGACCACAAAAATATTGGAGCTTTCACCTGATCAGCAAATAAAATTGGATTATTGTTGTTGTACAACTGCGGATCATCTGCATAACTCTTTTTCATTCCGTATTGTCCATTTTCAATTCTTGAATATTCATTAATCTCAAAATCTGAGTTATAGGTGTAATACTGACTGACGAGATTAGCTACTCCTGCTGAGGAAATGTAAGCCTTAAAACGGTCGGAATGGGTGGCGATAAAATTCGTTTCATACCCTCCAAACGAATGCCCCGTCAGTCCAATACGATCAAAATCAATGTGCTCATTTCCGGCCAAGGCATCCAATGAGTGATGCACACAATCCAATGCCGAAAGACCACTTCCTTTTTGATCCATCACAATATCTGGGAAGTAAACAATATATCCTTTTTCCAGCAGCTTTCTTGCATTAAATCCTGCATCTCCACCGTGATGCAGATACTTATTACTCATATCACCCTGTCTCATATAAATTCTTACAACCATTGGATACTTTTGATTAGGCTTCATGTCAACAGGGAAAAACACCAACCCTTTCAAATTCTGCCCCGATGAATTTTTAAAACTTACCAATTGTCTCGTAAATCCAAGATCAGATTGAACTCCGGAACTGCATGTCAGACATTGTTTATCTCCCGTCTTTGCATTATACCGAAATACCTCAGGGCTTTTATTATAAAATTCTTCTATGGAGAAAGCTGTGTCACTAAAAAGCCCGCCATCTTTAAAATCTATTGTGAAATTTGGATTTTCATGAGTGATACGCTTCATCTTTTTACCGTTCCAATGATAAAAAGAAGTTATATTATTTTCTTTTTGTAACGACCTAACGACCAGACATTCAGAAAACTTTTCTTTACTGATTGTAAAATCTGTTTGGTATTTTCCGAAAACAGATGAAAAATTCTTCTTTTTAATGCTGATGCTACGACCCGATAGCGGAGACGGCAAAAAATTATCATCTGTCAAATTATACACTTTGATCCCATCTGTACTTTCAAAGGCTACCATTCTCTGATCGTCAGAAAAAACAGGTTGCGTCATATTCTTACCCAGCATCTTTTTAGTTTTCTGATCCGTATCATACAACTCCCACTCGTCATTCAGTTCATTTTCCATCACCACATAACGTCCCCGATCTGAGATGATAACAGTTCGGATTCCCGTAGCTATCTCTAAAGAAGTCTTCATGATACGATCATATAAAAAGAGTGCGAAAAGAGACTTGGAAAACCTATAATCAAACTGCTCTTTTTTATTGATAGCTAATAAATAGCGCTCATTGTTTATGGGAATATAGTCAGAATAAAGAGTCATAGGAAGTATCTCCGTAAGTCCCGTCTGGCTATTCCAAATCCAATATTGACTTTCTGACAACCCTCTCCTCCGAAATCCCAGATAAGGATCATTGCCGTATCTAATCTCTGAAAAACTTTTCTCAGGTCTCTTTTTTTTATCCGATTCAATCAATACCAGATCGGTGTGATTTATCGGAGTTACTTTTAAAAAATCAGCATCTGTATAATAATCTTTAAGAGGAATGCTGACCGACGAATTTTCAGTGTTGATCAGTACAGTTCTGATTTTACCCTTTGCCCCGTCCTTTTCAGTAAAGGCAGAATATTTACCTACCTCAAATTGCGGAATGGCAGACAGCTCATTAACTGACTGATACACACTTACAGGTTGAACATCTTTGATAGTAAAGATCTCATACAACTTGCCCTTTTTGGTTATAGCTGTTAAAACAGATTGACCATCCGTAGCATAATCAACGACATCCTTAACCTCCATTATCTTACTGGAATCATCATTAAATACTGATAAGACTTGGTCGCTGCTTAGAATAACATACCTTCGCAACAACGAAAGAACTTCCGATTTGAGGACATTCTGATATGCAACTTTTTTAAGAGATTTAAGCTGAATATATTCGGCGACTCCATTTCCCTGAGCAAACAATGCCTTTTCGCCTAAAAAACCCTGACTGACATTCATCTTATTCAATTTCGTCCAAATCCGATTACTCTTCGCAGTATTAAAAACCAATATCGTATCTAAATTAGATTTATAATATTTCCTTACCGTCAGCCACTGTCCTTTTTCTGAAAGCTGAAGATTTCTATAGGTATTGTATCCCTTCTCTTCAGAATCCGGAACTTTACTGATCGATTGCCCAAAACAACAGTAAGTAAAAAGCACATTCAACAACACGGCTAAGCGCATCCACCTTCGTTTAATATCCATTGTTCTGCGGTTTTAAATTAGGATTGAGAAGCAGCTCTTTTTCGGGAATAGGCCATAATTCGAAACTGGCTTTCCAGTTGGGCTTCACACTGCTCAGCTGATCGAGTTGATTCAACCGCTTCAGATCAAAGAAACGATGCCCGGTCTCTGTGAAGAACTCCTTTCTGTTTTCTTTCAAAATCTCAGAGAGCAGCACGTCTGGCGCCACGGTTACAGGTAATGCGTTCAGACCAGCCCGCTGCCGTATGGTATTCAGATACGGAACTGCTTCTGCTATTTTGCCTTGCTTTGCCAGTGATTCAGCCAGCAGGAGATAAGCTTCCTCAATTCTCAGTACCACCGAATATTCATCTGTATTTCCGGTCAGATTTTTATATTTGGCAGCTCTATACCAGGTCGTAGATCCAACCGTAACAGGGATCATCCACCGTAACTTTCTTTGGTCAGCTGTTGAAAAACTGCTGACCAAAGCATTGGACAGGGCATAGTTATAGGGTGGAACATAATCAAAGTAATAGGCAAAGATCTCCTTCGTTGCATCTCCACTGTTCGCAGGCTTCAGCTGCCAGATGATATTGGTGCTGCTTTTTTTAAATGTTTTGGTCAGATCATTCTGAACCTGATACAGCGGACTTTGAATCACCGTTTTCAGATGATCTTCTGCCTCTGAGTATTTATTTTGAAGCATACACACTTTTGCAAGCAACAGCTGCGCTGATTTTTTATTCAGATAGATCCGTTCAGTATTTCGGTACTGATCAGAAAGAGCAGGAATCACATCATCAAGATCGCTTTCTATCCTTTCCAATACTTCAGCAGAGGGAGTTTTGGAGATTGACTGATTGATCAGGTAATTGGTTGTGACCGGATACGGGATATCACCAAAAACCTGCTGTAGATATGAAAAAAGAAGC
This sequence comes from Chryseobacterium sp. JAH, assembly GCF_001507335.1. GTDB lineage: Bacteria > Bacteroidota > Bacteroidia > Flavobacteriales > Weeksellaceae > Chryseobacterium. The sequence continues at coordinate 97,972 of NZ_LMAH01000011.1, forward strand.
GACCGTATCAGGAGTGCCTCTGCACTGATCCTGTTCTTATCCTGAACAGACATCGATGCTGAATTTTCACAGCCTTCAATGACTGCATTACAAGAATAGATCAGTTGGTAAGCGGATGCCCACTGTCCGTAGACCACAATATTGGACGGGATCAACTGGTTGCGGAAGATCTCATTCACCCCATTGGTTGCTGAGGGCGCATAGAAATCCAGATCATCGGTATAGAGGCTCAGCAAAAGACTGAGCTGATCTCCTGCAACAGGAGAATTGCTCCAAAGTCCGGCATAGATTCCTGCTAAAGCTGCCTCTGCGGTCTGTGCGTCTGCAAAGACCATTTCAGAAGCAATCTGATTGGCAGGAATTTCTGCATCGATCATCTTCTCACAGGATACTGCAATACTCATAGTACCGATCAGTCCTGCATATAATAAGGTTTTTATTGTTGTTTTCATTGTTTGCGCAAGGAGATTAAATAATTAAAAATTTTAAAAAACAGGGTTCATTCCTATTCACTAGAAAGTCAGCTGCACGCCCATCGACCAGGTTTTTAAAGGAGGAATAAAGCTCATGGAAGGATACTCGGGATCATAGCCAAAGTATTTTGTAAAGGTTAAAAGATTCTGACCCTGAACATAGATTCTTGCATTTCTGAAAAAGGTATGGGATACTGGAATCTGATACCCCAGCTGAACATTTTTCAGACGGATAAACGATGCATCAGAAACGGATGCCGTTGAACTCTGGAACGTCGTATGAAGCGTATTGACAGAAGACTGATAAGGCATATAAATTCCATCCGGATTTTCTGCTGACCACACATTCAGAACATCTACCGGAAAATTATTCATCAATCCCGGTGAGGGCATAATGGAATTAAAATTTCGGCTCTTCTGCTTGACAAACTGAAACAGAAATGAGAGCTCAAAGTTTTTGTAATTAATCCTGTTAGACCACCCTCCAAAATACCTGACACCCAAGTTCTCTACCGCCTTATTGTCATCCGGTGCTGAAATTTTTCCATCCCCGTTATAATCGGTGAAAATGTATTTTCCAGTTTTGGGATCTATCCCTTCCAGATTATACAGCTTAACAATCGTGATTGGCATTCCGATCATGTATGTATTGGAGTAAGTCGATCCTTCCAATCCCGGAAAAGAGCGCAGCATATTCTTCGGAAAACTGATGTTAAAAGAAGTATTCCATTTCAGTTCCGTATCTTTCAAAGGGTCCGCATTCAGTTCAAATTCCCAGCCTTTGTTTTCAACCTCAGCGGGAAGATTGGCAAGCACGGACGTAAATCCGGTCATCGCAGGAAGCTGATACCCCACCAATTGATTTGAAGATCGGTTTCGATACCATGATGCGGTTAGGTTCAGTCTGTTTTTAAAGAATCCTGCTTCCACGGCAGTCTCCAGTTTGAAAGTATTTTCCCAGCTGTAATCAGGATTATACAATCGTGACGGGATCAATCCTGCAGTTCCATTATAAATTAATGTGGAAACGGTATAGGTATCCAGATACTGATAGTCCCCGATGTTATCACTTCCCGTCACCCCATAGCTTCCTCTCAGTTTAGCAAAGCTCAGCCAGTTTACATCTTTAAAGAAATTCTCCTTTGAAAATAACCAAGCCGCACCTATTGCTCCAAAGTTCGCAAATCTATTATTGGGTCCGAAACGGCTACTGCCATCCCTTCTCCCTGTCAGGTTAACGATGTATTTATCGCGGTACTGATAATTGAATCTAGCAAAAACCGCAGCATATTTATATTCTGTCGTCAGATGATCACCGATCGTCTTAACTTTGGCAGCAGCAATATTTTGGATAAAGACATTGCTTTCGAATCCTGTGCCGGTCATAGATCCTTGATCATAACTGTCCTGCTGAATCGTTGATCCGGCAATAACACTGATCTTATGGTTCAATTGTTCAAAATCCCATGTCAGCTGTGGTTCAAGCATCAACGAAAATCTGCTCTGATTGCTTTGATAGGCTCTTGAGGTAGCACTTGAAATTCCCAGACTTGTCGTGGGACTGTACATCGTATGCGGCTGCAATGACCATTCTTCAAAATTCTGATAATTGATCCCGCTGCTTAACTTCAACCGCAGATTTTTAAGGATCTCATACGATGCCGTAATATTAGTCATCATCTGTTTGCTCTCATTGCTGTACGTGCTTTTGTACGCAGCAACGGGATTGGTAAAAGTTCCGTTTTCCCAGTTGACGTTGCCATCAGGAAGATATAATGCAGGCGCATTGGGTGATAACAGATAAGCCTGTCTTGTAATATCGGCATTGACGATATTATTATCCAGGACTGAAAATATATTGGAAACACTCAGATCAAATTTCCGGTCTTTGGAACGGTGAGAGACTGATGATGATAGCGTATTGGTCTTGTATCGGAAACTATTCCCGAAAGGAGTCGTCTGTTCTGTATGCCCATAGCTTACCAAAAATCCGGTCTGTTCACTTCCACCACTTACTGACGCTCTGATATCAGAAATCGTGGTGGTATTACCTATCAATTGATCAGGCCAATCCGTATTGCGCAAGGGATCCCATTTACCGTTCACATCATAAGCATTTGCAGGATAAACGGATACATTGCTGTTCGCAAAAGCCTTGCGGCGCATACCGAGGTACTGCTCGGTGTTCATCATCTTCAGATTGGAGATCACAGAACTCAGTCCGTAATTACTAGTAAAAGAAAAACTGATCTTTCCTGCTTTTCCTCTTTTCGTCGTGATCAGTACTACTCCATTGGCCCCTCTTGAACCATAGATGGCTGTAGCATCGGCGTCCTTCAGGATTTCAAAGCTTTCGATATCATTTGGATTAATACTGTTCAGTGGATTAATACTCCCCGTAGGAATCGATGATCCCGCATATAAAGTACGAACTTCTCCACCCAGCACTACTCCATCCACTACATACAGAGGCTGGTTTCCATCAAACTCCGAATTGGATCTTGTCCGGAGACTGTTTCTGCCACGGATCTGGATCTGATATCCTCCTCCCGATGCTCCCCCATTCTGACTGATATTCACTCCCGCCATTCTCCCCTGCGCTGCTGCTAAAACATTGGTCACAGGTTGGTTTTCGATATCCTTAGCGGAGATCCTGGCAATGCTTCCGGTTCTTTCTTTGTCTTTGACTTTGTAGTAGCCGGCGTTGAGGACGACTTCTTCGATGGCTTTTACTTTATGGTCGAGGGTGATGCTGATGACGGACCGATTGTTGACGGAGATTCTCTGTTCTGCATATTCAGGATGTCTGAAGATAAGAACAGGGTATTCTCCTGTGATCTGGAGTTGGTAGTTGCCTTGGATACCCGTGACAGTGGTCTGATCACTTCCTTCCTGGGAGACTGAAACTCCTGAAAGAGGCTGGTCATTCACGGTTACTGTTCCCGTGACGGTTTTGGTCTGGGCCTTTAGGCTGCCGTAAACAAGGGTCAACATACAGGCAAAGCCAATACTTCCTATAGTATTATAGGATTTTTTCATAGTTTTGTAATGTTTTTAATTAAACGATTCAATCCAATGCTCCTTCCCAGGTCTCAAACTTTATGGAAGGGGCTTTTTTATTGAATACTTTTCTTGTCAGGCTGAGCCTGATGTTCTATTTCATTTTCTTTAATTTAACAGGCTGCGGATGGTCAGGCTGAGCCTGCCGAAGCCATAACTACCGGATTCATGTATTTGAAAACAAAACTTTCCTAAGTGCCTTTTGGTTTGAAAAAGGACATGGTGAGGTCTTTGAGCAGTGACCAAAAGACACCGGAAAGCATTAATTAATAGGTATGAAAATTTGTCCCGTGTAAGCTTTAAAAGCCGCAATAGGTTGTACACCCTATTGTATCATGTCAAG
>NZ_LMAH01000012.1 GCF_001507335.1 Chryseobacterium sp. JAH
AAGTTCTTCGTTGAAGTAATTTTCAAAGAGTTGGCTTTAGTAATCGTTTGATCAGAGTTGTAATCTGCCGCAGTGGCATAGTTAAAGTCAACTGTATTACCGATGGCTGTACTTCCGCTGTCGATAGAGATTACATCTTTCAGGGTAATGTTTACCGTTGTTGTAGCTGTAGTATTTTGAGCTTGAACATTGTTAGTTCCTAATATGATGGCTCCGATAGTTAAGGCTGCGATTGCGAATTGTTTTGTCATGATATTAATCTTTGATTTTATTTCTTATTTAATTGTTCTCTTTTGAACACTACAAATCTACGGCGGCGATAAAAGTTTATTTGTAGTTGAACATGGAAGTTCATGTAGTAAAATAACTACATGACTATTCATTTGGAAAATAGAAAAACCCCCAATACATTGCGTGTTGAGGGCTTATGTAAATTGCTTTTTGTTTATTATAAAGCTGTTGCAGTATACGTTACTGTTTGCGTATACGTTCCGGCCGGTTTACCTAAGATATCAGAAGATGATGATTTCGACGCCGGAATGGTGTAGTCCAGATTCAATGTCAAGGCGCTTCCAAGCGGAGCATTTGATACTAAAGTTTGATCAGTTTCAGATAAAAGAATTATTAATTCGGTTTAAATAGAAAAACCCCCAACACTTTGTGTGTTGAGGGCTTATATAAAATTACTGTTTGTTTTTATTATAAAGCGGTAGCAGTATACGTTATTTTTTGCGTGTAAGTCCCCTTAGGTTTTCCCAAAAGTACCTTCGATGCTTTATCTGCTGAAATAGAATAGGCAATATTTAAAGATTGTTTTGCTCCAGAACTTGCGTTGCTTACTAATACTTGATCGTTTGTAGATAAGGTGACCTCATTCAGGGTTCCCATCAAATTTCCGCCAGCTATTGCTTTTACCTGTAGTACATCCACTGGAATTACGTTTGCGCCACTTATGAAGTTTGCGCCTTCAGATTTTACTTTTACATCGAAATTTTTGGAGGAAATGATGACCAAACTATTCGGCACGGTCACATTTTTTGAAGCGTTATAATCTGTTGTATTTACGTAATTAAAATCTACAGAGCCTTGTGAAGCAGCACTTCCCACATCCATTGATATAACATCTGCTAAAATAATGTTAACGGAAGTATTAAACTGCTCAGAATTTTGTGCCAGAACTTGGTTACTTCCTAAAGCGATTGCTCCCAGAGACAACGCAGTGATTAAGATTTGTTTTTTCATGATAGGTGACTTAGAGATAATGAAAGCTGTAATTCAAAATTAATTGTACTGACAAATATCATTAAAATCAAATTTAATAACATTATCTGACATGACCAAACTTTGTTTTTTATTTTTTAACTAATTAACAACGTGAGAGCTATGTGAGATTTCTACATAATAATCATAATCTTATTATTATTTCACCATCAAATGATAAATGAATGTAGATTTTTTAACGCAGTCATTATCTATTGAAGATATCTGCACAAACTGTACCAAGATATTTACCCATGCTACGTTGCAATAAAAGACAAACAAAAAATGCTGTAAATATTAATCTTTACAGCGTTTAGATTATCATGGTTTGTGAAGAGAGTGGATTCGAAAGTATATCCTTCAACATCTATTATCCTCGATTCTTTATTATTCAGATGAGATTTGGGAAATGCATAACTTCTGTAGGTTATGCATTTCTATAGATCATTATAGAATGTTTACATGAAAACTACCTTTTTTATTGCATGTAATTTTTAAACTCTTCCACCATAATTTTAACCTGAATTGGTCTTAGTTTTTCATCTACTTCTAATCGATTGTACAGTCCTGTCTTTACAATGACAATTTTTTTATCAGGAATCATGATGATAAACTGACCTAAAAATCCGTAAAAGAAACGGTATTTAGTATCACTTTCATCATCAGCCCAAATACTAAAACAGAAAGCATCGTTTTCTTGGGTGGGAGTCAAAAGATTTCTACAAAAATCTTTACTAAGAAGTTGTTGTCCTTGCCAGTTTCCTTGCTGCATGATAAACTGACCAACCCTTGCAAAATCTTTGGCACTTGCATGAATGCAGCAGAACGCTTTTTCTATTCCTTTTTCATCCGTACTCCATTTTGCAGGATACTCCATTCCCAATGGTTTCCATAGCTTTTCGGAAAGGTATGCTGCGAGGTTTTTCCCCACAGCCTTTCTCAATGACATACCTAAGAGTTGCGCTGAAATGCTCTGGTATTCATATTTTTCTCCGGGCATTTCTTTAAAATCTATATTAAAAGCCTGGTCAGCGAGATCATCTATGAAATATTGTTTAGAGTTTTCTGCAAACGGATGATGATATTCTTCATTCCAGTCAAAGCCGGCCTGCATGGTCATCAGATGTCTGAAAGAAAGAAATTGTCCGAACTTACTCTTTTTGTAGGATGGAAATATTGTTGATATTAGCTGATCTTCAGATTTGATATAACCATCATCTATCGCAAAGCCGACTAAAATTGAAAGAATGCCTTTTGCCATGGAGAACGAGTTCATCAGTGAAGAAGATTGATGATCTTTCCAATACTGTTCATAAACCAATTTATTGTCACGGATCACAACAAGTGATGATGTACGGGTTTTTTGAAAATCCTTCAGAATATTTTCTGATAACTTATAACTATTGTAAGAACTGTCTTTTGTCCAGAAATTCGGATGCAGATTATCAATAAGCAAAGATGGAAATTTTTCTTCATCATCGATTGACGGTGTAAGAGCTCCCTTTTTTAAGTTTATTGCTACTGCTTTAAAAATATATCCATAACCTAAAATATAAATAGCTGCAACTGCTGATGATATTCCTACTGTAACGACAGTCCATACTTTTTTCATGCTGAGTTTATTTATTATAATCTATTTAAAAGTATAGAAAGAAAATTACGTACCGATTAATCAGTAGAAAATTAATTCTGCTTCTTTATTTGCTTGTTGATAAAATTTCACGGTAAATTTCTGTATAAATAAGAAAGGTACTCTGGCAGGCTGGCCTCCGTTAATCTTTAGAAAATATAAATAATCAAATTACAAAGTCATTATGGAGACAAACACCAAGTGCTTAATTCAAACATTCAAAAACGGCATAACTTTGTCTATCATTAATAAATTGAAAGCTGATGCTCTCCAGAAAAAAGGTTTTTGATACAATAGAAGCAAATTTGCAATCAGGTCTGTCGGCAGATGGAAGAGATTTTGTGTCATAAAAAAAATATTTTGGACATCTTTTAAAAAAGATCTAAATACTTTCATCGTTTCAAGTTTTTTTTTAACATCGTGTCAAATCTATCTATTATGAAAAAAATATTACTTACAGGAGCAACGGGATATATCGGGAAAAGAATGATCAGTGTGATCACGGAACAAGGTTATACAGTAGTCTGTTGCAGTCGTGATGTAAGCCGTTTTTCTAAACCTTCCGGAATCAAAGATGAATTGATAGAGGTTATAGAAGTAGATTTTTTAGATGAAAAAACTTTAGAGAATATTCCGCAGGATATTTCCGGGGCTTATTATCTAATGCATTCTATGAGTGGCAATGGTGACTATGAAGAAGCTGAGAAGATATGTGCTCAGAATTTTGTTACAGCAATCGAAAGAACAGATTGTGAACATATCATTTACTTGTCAGGACTTGTCAACCAAAAGGAATTATCAAAACATTTGAATTCCAGATTTCAGGTCGAGAAAATCCTTATGAAAAGTAAAGTTCCCGCAACTGTTTTACGTGCTGGGATTATCATTGGATCGGGAAGTGCCTCATTCGAAATTATCCGCGATTTAGTGGAAAAATTGCCGGTAATGGTGACTCCAAAATGGCTGGAAACCAAATGTCAACCGATAGGAATCGCCAATGTTCTGGATTTTCTGATTTTTACATTATTCAAAAAAGAAACTTATCATAAAAGTTTTGATATTGGTTGTGATGATATCCTAACTTATAAACAGATATTATTAGGCTATGCCAAAGTGAGAGGCCTGAAAAGAACGATCTTTATTCTACCGGTAATGACACCAAAATTGTCGTCATACTGGCTGTATTTTATTACGTCAACGACTTATAGCTTGGCAAGTTCACTGGTTGGAAGTATGAAGATAGAAGTAGTATGCGATAAGGAAAGTTTAGACCAGATTAAAAACATAACGGGCATCCATCCATTCTCATACGAGAGTGCTTTGCAAAGAACGATGGAAAAAATTCAGGCAAATGAAATCCGTTCCAGCTGGAAAGATAGTTTTATAAGCAGTAGAAATGATTCTTCACTAAAGGAATTTATAGAAGTTCCCCATTTCGGTTGTTTCAAAGATGTTAGAGCTATAAAATACGATGATCGGGATAAATGCCTCAACAGAGTTTTTAGTCTAGGCGGAAAAAATGGATGGTATGGGCAGATTTTCTGGAAGGTGAGAGGATTTCTGGATTTAATGGTTGGCGGTCCTGGTTTAAGAAGAGGCCGCACGCATCCTACATTGCTTCACGAGGGAGATGCTTTGGATTTTTGGCGGGTGATTTATGCAAACAGGGAAGAGGGGAAACTGATTCTTTTTGCTGAGATGAAATTACCTGGAGAAGCGTGGTTGATGTTCAAACTATACAAAGGGAAACTTTGGCAGAAAGCAGTTTTCAGACCCAAAGGGTTGCTTGGAAGATTATATTGGATTTCTGTTTTACCATTTCACGGTCTTATTTTCAAAGGAATGCTGAAAAGATTAGCTCTTGGTTTGTAATATGATTCCGGTTACCATCAGCTAAGTGGAAACAGTTTTCATATCATCCTTCGAGATTCTACTAAATGATGTACTGTGTCGTAATACAAGCGTCAATAAGCTGGCGGTGGTTTAATGTTAAGTGCTCAGTTTTAAAATTTGTCGATTACTTTTGTATTATATCTTTTTTAAAGCTGAAGCCTTATGAACTGCAGTTTTACCCGTTTTTTCGCTCATCACTTCATATTGCGGAGTTTCTTCTGATGCTCTTCTTTGTCTATTCATAAATACAAAATCATTGGTGTGGATCTTGATAATTATTCCTTGTGTTTCCCCAAACTGGAATTTCCATTTCACTTTATCTCCTTTTTTTAACATTATTTTTATTTTTTATGATCGAGTAGGGCTAAAGAATATACACAAGTAATCATCAACTTGCGGTATAACACTACTGACAAACGAAACAAATACTGTACCTAGTGACAGATCCTGTGATAAAGATATCTGAATAAAATATGTTCATTTCACTGTAATTTGAAATATGAACTTGGTATTTAAATTTAATGATTTTAAAGTTCAGTATCGTTATTCTACCAGTACATTGTGAGCACTTTCAATCAGTTTTTATAATTAATGTTTAAGTAGAGAAAATAATTAAGGTCATCATCTTTTGCCACCTCTATTTTTTTCTACTATCTCATATACCACTACTTGCAGGTAATAAAAAGAGTTTTGCATATCTTTGTCAAATTTATGAATATGCAAGAACTTTTGTCCGAAAATAGCTTCAGCTTAGATTTAATTATTCAGGCATTAGCTTCCTCTCCGGCACCAACATCCATTTATTCAGGGGAAGATATGATCATACGTTTTGCAAATGAGGGCATGTTGGCACTTTGGGGTAAAGACGCGTCTGTGATAGGTAAACCGTTAATGGAGGCTATTCCAGAACTTGAAGGACAACCGTTTTTAAAGCTACTACAAGAGGTTTGGCATTCCGGTAAAACCTATTCTGTTCATGAAGCACCTGCAAAATTGATAAAAAATGGTGTGGAGGTGCTTGATTATTTTGATTATGAATATAAGGCGCTTACTGATCATGATCATAAAACATGGTGCATACTCAATACAGCACTTGAGGTAACCGCTCGTCGTGAATTTTTACAGCAATTGCAACAAAAAGAAGAAAAAGAACATGCACTTAATGAAGAGATGGCTGCAACACTTGAAGAACTGACCGCCACAAACGAAGAACTCAGTGAATCTATAAAACAGCTTGACGAAAGCAGGAATTATATCAGGACAATCATTGAACAGGCTCCTGTCGGAATTGCCATGTTAAAAGGACCTGAACACACTATTGAAATCGCCAATCCGGCTATTCTTAAAATATGGGGACGAAAAGAATCGGAAGTAATTGGCTACATGCATGAGAGTGCCCGTCCAGAATTACGCGGCCAGCCTGTAAATGGATGGCTTAAAGAGGTTTATGAAAGTGGGAAACCCCAAATAAATACCGAATTTACTGTCAGACTGCATCATAATGGTGGATTAAGAGAAGCTGTCGTCAACTCGATATATCAGCCTATCTTTTCTGACCGCGGTAATATTTCAGGAGTTCTTGTTATTATTGAAGAAATCACCCAACAGGTCTTGGCACGTAGGAAAAATGAAAATGACCAGCAGATGTTGGCTTTGGCCATAGACGCAGGAGAACTTGCTACTTTTTATTACCAGCCTGTAACGAATCTTTTCTCCGGGAATAATCTACTAAAAACATGGTTTGGACTGTCGTCCGAAGAAAGTTTAGATCTTTCTCTTGCATTAGCGGTCATTGTGCCAGAGGATAGAGATCGAGTTATTGCAGCAATCTCTAATTCACTGAGTAAAGATTCTGATGGTCATTATTTAATAGAATATAAAATTCAGAATAAAACAGACAAAAAGATTAGACTTTTACAGGCCAACGGAAGAGTTTTCTATGATAATGAGGGTAATCCGCTAAGCCTTAATGGTACTCTGAGGGATATTACAAAACAAAAGAAAGAGGAGGAGAGAAAAGATGATTTTATGGGTATGGTAAGTCATGAACTTAAAACGCCGCTCACATCACTCAAAGCATTTATTCAGATTTTGCAACGAACGGAAGTAAGTAAAGAGAACCCAATGCTGCAAAATGTATTGGAAAAATGTTTGAAGCAGGCGGATTATATGAATAATATGATCAATGGTTTTCTTAATGTATCTCGATTCGATTCCGGACAATTGCATATTGAAAAAACAACTTTTGATTTCCAATTACTATTTTCGGAAATTGAGGATGAAGTTCTCTCAACCAACCCTGCCGGTAATTTTATTTTTAAGTCTTCCGGAGAAACATCGATCATTGCTGACCGCGAAAAGATATCGCAGGTACTCCATAACCTTGTAGGAAATGCAATCAAATACTCACCTTTCGGAACGTTGATTACTGTAGAATATTTAATGATAGGTGACAATCATTTAAAAATTAACGTTCACGATCAGGGAATAGGAATATCGCCCGATGATCAGAAGAGAATATTTGATCGCTATTACCGTGTAAAAGATATCAACAACAGATCCATAGCAGGATTTGGTATAGGACTTTATCTTTGTAAGGAAATTATTGAACTCCATAACGGAATTCTTCAGGTGGATAGTGATAAAAATATAGGTACCGTTTTCTCATTTACTTTGCCGATTGATGGTAAGAAACTTCGGGAATAAATTTGCAAATGATCCATATCGATTCCTACAACGATAAATTAATCATTAAATTTAAATATAAAATATGTCTATCACAAAAGAATCTGAACTTATCGGAATGCAGAAAGTGAGTGAAGCTGTTGCATATACTCTAAAAGAAATGAAAAAATTTGTCAAGCCTGGGATTACAACGAAGGAGCTCGATGATTATGGTGCGGCGATATTAAATGATTTTGGTGCAAGATCAGCTCCCTATTTAACTTATGAATTTCCAGGCTGTGCTTGCATTAGCGTTAATAATGAATTCTGCCATGGAATTCCTTCAAAAAATACTGTTTTAAAGGAGGGTGATTTAATCAATATTGATGTGTCTGCCGAATTAGATGGTTTTTGGTCAGATAACGGTAACTCATTTGTAATTGGCGTAGATATTCATCAACATCAAAAATTAGTGGATGCGTCAAAGGAGATATTAAAGAAAGCTATCAACTCAATCAAAGGTGGAGTGAAAATATCTGATGTGGGACATCTTATCGAGACCGAGGCTAAAAAGAAAGGTTATAAAGTTATTAAAAATTTGGGTGGACATGGTATTGGCAGAAGTCTTCATGAGGATCCGGAAGAGCTCTTGAACTATAGAAACCGTTTTGACCAAAGACGATTTAAGAAAAATTCTGTTGTAGCAATCGAAACCTTCATTACAACAGATTCTTCTTACGCGGTAGAACTCAATGATGGTTGGACGATGGTCGGAGACAAGGGTGGATTTATGGCACAGCACGAACATACAATTCTCATAACTGATGGAAAACCAATAATCTTAACAGAGTTGAACGGTATTTGGAATTAGACCGAGATTTTATTTTTTTCAGATAAGTTATCATATGCATTCTGATAATTAATAAAAATATTACATAGGACAGAAATGCGCTTCAATTTATTTCTTTCTGCCTGTACGGTAAATCTTTATGTATATTCGGAACCTCACAGGATGCAGTTGCAGTTCATTGAACTAAGAAAATAACCTGCTTTAAAAGTTTACTCTATATACTCTGGCTTTTTCATTTAAATCTTTTGATTTATTGAATGTATTAATACAAAAAACATTATCAAGTAGGTATGAATTGCATTACCCGGGAGCTGAGGATCAAAAACTTAAAATATTGGGAGTATGGCTAAGGAACTGAGGGCGGAGATTAGAACTTCGAAAAAAAATATGTAGTTGAGAATATCTTACTCAAATAAATAAAAAGCTTTCATTTTCGGAAACTTCAAACACACATGATGAAGAATTGCGATTGTGGGATATCGTAAAAATAAAAAAAGGTTAATAAAATAATGGCTCAACTTAGTTTATTTAGCGCCGAAGAATTCTATGATTTTCCACAGGATCTGTTAGAGTTCAGAGAACATTTCCTGACGATAGAAGAATCGGATCTGCTTTTTTCTCAACTTCTTGAAAATACTCCTTGGAAACAGAGAACCCAGAAGATGTATGATAAGAAAGTATTGACTCCACGTCTGACAGCGTGGTATGGTGATAGTGAAAAGTCGTATAAGTTAGGAGGAAGCCAATTTGAAGTGAATGCCTGGACGCCTGAATTGTTGTCTTTAAAGACCAAAATTGAAGATGCTTTTGGATACCAATTTAATTCAGTGCTATTGAATTTATATCGTGACAATAATGATTCTGTAGCATGGCACAGAGATAAAGAAAGCAGATATGGTGACCGTCCTGTTATTGCCTCTTTAAGTCTTGGACAGACCCGAAAATTTGACTTCAGAAAATTGAACCATCATGAAAGTAAATACAGCATTCCGCTTCCGCATGGATCTTTATTAATAATGAAAGGAGATCTTCAGGAGCATTGGGAGCATAGGATTGCCAAGTCCAGTCTGAATATGAAAGAACGAATTAATCTTACTTTTCGGTTGGTAAGTGAACTATAATACTCAGGATGTAGAAGTCACCGTTTTCTTCATTCCCGAAATGATGCGCTGGCGATGGATGAAGCCCCAGTCTGCAATTGTGTTCGTTAGTTGTTTAAGTGATTTTCCGTAATCAGTTATTTGATATTCCACGGCAACAGGTGCTGTATTGAAGACATGACGCTCGATCAATTCATTAATTTCAAGGTCCTTAAGCTCACGGCTGAGCATCTTGCCGGAAATACCTTTAACCTCCTTCAGCAATTCAGAATACCGCATCGGTTTATAACAAAGGCAGGCAATAATGGACATCTTCCATTTACCGTTTAAAATTTCCATCGTATCACTGATCGCCAATATTTTTTGGCTGCAGTCCTTTACCAGATCAAATTCTTGTTCCATATCATTCACTTGGTTACTCGTTTGTCACTATAACTTTTTGTCACTTAGTTACAAAGATACACATTGAAGACATAACTTTGCTCTTTCAATTTATAAATGACAAAATGGAATTAATCAAAAACTTGAAATGGCGTTATGCTGTCAAGAAATACTCAGATGAGAAGGTCAGTGAAGATAAGATTGATCAAATTGTTGAAGCTATCAATCTTACCGCATCTTCTTGCGGAATACAGCCTTACCGAATATTGGCCATCACCAACCCTGAAGTAAGGCAACGGTTGGGAGAAGGTTCATTCAATGCACAAATTCATGCCTCTTCTCATTTACTGGTCTTTGCCGGATTCAATGAAATAAGCATTGACTATATCAGAGACTATGTTGAGATGATGGAACAGCAGCGAAATTTGGAAAGCGGAGCATTGAACACATTGAAAGACATGCTGATCGATTATTTTTCTGCCCAAACACCCTCACAAAATGTGATCTGGTCTGATAAACAGGCATATATTGGCCTGGGTACAGCCCTGATTGCTGCTGCAGAGCTTAAAGTGGATGCCACACCAATGGAAGGGTTTGACCCGAAACTGTTTGATGAGGTTTTAGGTCTATCCGAAAAAGGGCTTCACGCTTCGGTCATCTTATCATTGGGCTACCGTGATGAAGCTAATGATTTCCTGGCTTCCATGCCGAAAGCCAGGTTACCTATTAATGAATTTTCGACCAAAGTACATTGAAATGTCTGAAATAAGAAAGGATTTTAGTTTTCTGAACGGTGAAAATTGGTGATTAAAATGGAAGCTCTGACATTTGTCGGGGCTTTTTTATCATTAGCCAGTACCTGGGAAGTCACTCCTAAATCCATATCCATAGTACCGCTTATTTTTCCGTTTTCCACAAAAGGAGTATTGGTGAATTCAACAAGACTTTTTCTATGCGTACTTTATTTTCGATCAGCACCGAATTTGAACAATCTGTAGCAGATTTTCCCTATTTAAAGGTTTTAATCAATTATTGGTTAAGCTTGGGAAATACTTCAAACAAAGATTTGCCAAAAACTGAATAATCCTTTCCAGCAAGTTCAAGCATGGATCTCTCCACTGAAAAACGAATTAATCTGACTTATAGGTTCGTGAATAAGCTCGTTAGGTATTCTAAATTTCCAATATTAGAATCTTAATAAGAGCTTACTGCACTGAACTAAATTTTGAATTTAATCTTTAATGTTGTTGAGTCATCTTTAAGCTGTAGGTAATTCAAAGTAGAAGGTGGATCCATTTCCAAATTCGCTTTCTGCCCAAATCTTTCCACCATGAGCTTCTATAATTTCGGCACTGAGGTACAATCCAATCCCAAAACCTGCAATAATACTTTCCTGCTCGACTCTGTAGTATCTGTCAAACAATCTAGCAAGATTTTCAGGCTTAATACCTATTCCTTCATCTTTGACAATTACTCTAATACATTCGTTCATTTTTTCAAAAGAGACACTGATGGTAGTTTTGTTAGCTGAATATTTTACGGCATTACCCACTAAATTGTTGATAACCTGTGCCAGTTTTAGACGGTCTGCATTGACGATTATTGATTTTGGTATGGTGAAAATAAGATCGTGTGTCGAATACTGAATTTGATAGTCTGCTTGAATTTCTTTAAATAATTCAGAAAGGTCAAAATCCGTTCTATCGATATGTAATTTACCGGATTCGAGTCTTGATATATTCAAAAAACCATTGATCATTTCAGTCATATTTTTGACCTGTTTCAGGCTCTGGGCAGAAGCTTGTTTTACAAACTGGTCATCAGACTTCTCTGCTTTTCGCAATAACAGTTGCAGGTAGGTATTGATTGAAGTTAATGGAGTTTTAAGTTCATGGGAAACCATGCTTATGAAGTCATTTTTTCTGATCTCGTCCAATTTTTTTTCTGTAATCTCATGGATAACTCCCGTAAAATATTCTTTACCATCCTTTTCTTGAACTTCGCCAATCGCACGAACCCACCTTTTCTTTTCATCGCGATAACCGATAATTTGATATTCCATATTGAAACGCGTGCCTTCCAAAAATGTACGCTCAACATTTGCAGCTACAGAAGCACGAAAGTCAGCATGTATCTGATTGACAGCTGCCTCATACGGCATAATTTCGTCTGGGTAGAACCCAAAAAGCTCTTTAAGTTTAGGTGAAGCTTTAAAGGTGCGCTCATCAGCGCTGATTTGAAATGTCCCTAAACCTGCTGCATCAACCGCCATTCTTAAATATTCTTCCGCACGTTTTATCTCTGCACCAGATAAATATTGATCCGTAATATCCATCACAACGCCAGTGAATGCAGAAAAAGCCCCGGAAGGATCAGCTTTTAGATTGCCTATTGCACGAAGCCAACGGAGCCGCTTGTCATGGAGTCCGATAACAGGGTAGGTAACATCATAATCACCATTGTTGTAAATAGCATTTTCGAGCTTTGCCGCTACAATAGGCCGGTGTTCCTCAGTAATCTGTGCCAAAGCCTGTTCTATGGATAAAGATTCATTTTCATAATAACCGAACAATTCCTTTAAGCGGGCATCAGTAGTAAACTCTCGGGTAACGGAGTGGATGAACCATGTTCCGAAATTTGCTGCATTAACTGCCAGACGGAAGGCGATCTCGCCTTCTACAATCTTTTCATTGGCTTTTATTAATTCATCATTTACTTCGGCTACTTCTTCCAGCGTAGTTGCCAACTCATGATTGGTATTTTCTAAATCTTCATTGAGTTGTTGAAGGGTTTTAGAATTAATTTCCAGACTCTCTTCCCACTTTTTCCTATCTGTAACGTCTCTTGTTGCTCCTGCAACAGCTTCCAATTCTCCATCTTTATCCAGGACAGGAGTAAAAATATAGTCATAGACGCGTTTACCTAATGTAGCATGGGGAAATGATACCTCTCCACGGATAGGAAGTTTGGTTTTCTTTATCTCATCAATTTCTTTTTCATGCATTTCTGCATGCCAAGGTTCATAACCATTTTCTAACAAATTTTTACCAATAGAATCTTCCCATGATTTACCCCACATGTCGAGCAAAGCCTGATTTGCATAAGTAAAACGGTAGTCAAGGTCAAAAACATATAACAAATCTGGTGTAGATGAAGTGACGGTCTCGTAAAGTCTTTTCTGCCGATCAGATTTTTCCTGGGTGATACGAAGTGCTTTTTCAGCATCTTTTCGAAGTGTTATATCTTTTGCAGTTCCAAGCCACTCAATAATTTCGCCTCTTTCATCTAATATCGGTATTGCCTTTGAAAAAGTCCAACCTGGTGTACCATCAACTCTCTGAACACGATGCTCAAGCTGAAAAACTTTCTTTTCTCGAATACATTCCTCGATTGTCGCATTGACGATCTCAAGATCTTCTGGATAAACATTGATTAATTTCCAATCTTTGGTTGGCTCATTGGCATCTTTTAGAAATCCTCTTCCGTCTAATTCACGCATTTCCGCCCAATCCGGGCTTAAAGAGTAAACGACATCAGAGGTAGCTTCAATAAGTGCTTTCAAACGATTTTCTGTTTCGGCAACTCTTTGCTGTTCAGAACTATGTTGATTAGAGAAATTTGTCATGGTGTTTCTACTGAAATAAAATAAGTAAAAAATAAACCTTGGATTTTATTGAAAAAAAGATCTATACTTAGATATCATATAAATATTTTTCAGAAAACCCGAAATAGAACTGATACGCAAATTCAAAAATATTAAAAGTAAAAACAAACTCAAAATATTTTGAATAATTTTAAAAAGAAAAATTAAAAACCGCAGGTCTGATTTACGGACGAATTCTAGATAAACTATACGGAGCAATAATACTAGAATTTTCTAAGCAAGAGTTGAGCCTTTCTTTTAGTAAAGTTAATTTGTAGTATTTTCAGTTAGCTTAGTAAAGAAAATAATATAGTGATTACGGGATTTACCCCTCCACGTGGCGGTTCCTCATCAGGAATGTTTGCAGAAACCTCTCGAGCTATGGAAACTACAATTTTTTCTGTAGAAGCAGTTTTAATACCTTATCAGCTAAAACACCGGATTTACAGTTTTCCCCAACGGCAGAATGCTATTTAATTTAAAAAATAATCACACTATACCGAACACTTAGGAAATATCAGATTAAGTTATACCAAGAAGGGTTCTGGAGTGGCGATCTTTCAGGTGAGAAATTTTTATCCTTATCAGATGAAGAACAATGTTCAAATCGATCTGTTTGTAATTACGAACAAATCGGTAAAGAATTTCAGAAGGAACATGGGGCAGTTTTAAGCTACATGACAGGACTTGATAATGCAGTATTTGGTTCTTTTGAGGATTTTTTGGAACAGTATAACTCACTTTCAGTGTAATGATTCTGGCGGCAGTGGAGGTGGTTTTTTAGCTTTATAATCTCTAATTATAGGGTCAATAAATCTTGTCATTAACGTTTTGTCTTCCTCCTCAAATTTCAACAAAATATCTGTATTGAGAAATTTCTATTTTGTGTAATTTAGCTTTTACTGAAATTAAATACGTATTAAAAAATAGTATCCAGCCATTTTGTTACCATCATTATAATGAAAGAACTAAATCCATCAATCAGAAATCACTTAGTAATCGGAATCTTTATCAGTATATGGCTTTTCATTTTCGCATTTTTCATACGGCCTTTTGATGATGGAACAATAAGCTTTGCAATGTGGATTTTGATAAGCGTTGGGTTTAGCCTTATTGCATTTCTTTGCTATGGACTATTGGCGGTTTTTCAAAAATTTTTGTATCAAAAAGTCTCAAAATGGAATGTAGGTTTTGAAATAACCAGCATTGTATTTTTTCAACTTCTGTTTTTAATTAGCACTTATGTCTACTATAAATCAATTTTGAACGGAGGATACGCTTTTCTTGAATTTTTTAGAACAATCATTCTTAAATTGGCTTTAATTTCAACGCCGATTATAATCTTTGCAAGAATATATGTTGTGCAATTAATTCCGGCTAAAGTTGAAAATATTTTACCCGAAAATGAAGATATTATTATCAGAGGAGAAAATAAACTAGATATTTTAAAAATAATGAAATCTGACTTAATTTGTGTTTCAAATGCACAAAATTATGTTGAGATTTTCTTTTTAGATGGGCATCAATTAAGAACAAAGTTAATTCGCAGCACGCTCAAAAAAATCCAGAATGACTGTGACTTTTTGGTTCAAATCCATCGTTCACATTTAATAAATCCATCTCATTTCAAATCTTGGAAAAACCCGGATACCATTTCTCTAACTCAAATTGAACTTCCAGTTTCTAAAAATTACAAGGAGCATCTATTGTCTTTATAGTTTTCGTACCTAAAACAGTTCATTTCGTACCTAAACAGGTGTCACGTAATGATTCAGGGCATATTACCTTTTATTTTCGCATCATCAATCTAAATAATTAATTTATGAAAAATCGATGGTTTAAGAGGGTGTTATCTGCTATTATAATATTATCAGGTGTTTTTTTTGGTGTCTTCATATGGGCGGATAATGAATTAAATAAGGTTTTAGGTAAATCAACGACCGTTATTGATATTACTTCCATTGTAAAACCCTCCGGCGTAATTCAAATAAAAAATACCAATGTACTTTCAGAAGATTGTACGTATTTCATTAAAAATCAAGATGTGGTTATCAAAAATGGAAAGATCATTACCTTGGGAGAACATCAACTTTTAGACAATAATTTCACCATCATTGATGGAGCAAACAAATATCTAATTCCGGGGCTTATAGACTCTCACGTTCATCTAAAAGAAAGCAAGAACGATTTATTTTTATATTTAGTTAATGGTGTTACATCTGTAAGAGAAATGGCTGGAAGACCACGTTCTTTGGAATGGAAAAAAGAGATACAAAAGAATGCTTTCGGCCCCAGGCTATTCGTTGCATCACCACCTGTATTTAGCGAAAGTGGAGTGGCTGGCTATTATTATAGTTGGACAAGGCAATCCATCAACTATTCAAATAAAAATGATGCTGCAAAATCAATAAAGAAGATAAAGGAGCAGGGTTATGATGCCGTTAAAATGTACGGTTTTGTGAACCCTGAAATGTTTAAAACTACAATAGCAGTTGCCAAAGAAAACAATATCCCTGTTATTGGTCATCTACCGCTAGTAAGCTTGGAAACATTTTATACATCAGGACAAAAAGAGGTTGCTCATATTGAAGAAATAACCATAAAAACAATTGATAATTTTGGAAAATCAGTAGCTAAAAATCCGGGAGACTATCTGAATTATTTAAGAACACATTCAGAACAAATTGCAAAAAAAATAAAAAAGAATAATATCAGCGTTACTTCAACCGTTTGGTTGTGTGAAAGTTTTTTGACCCAAAGATTTGATTTAAAATCTAAATTGAAAGAAGTAGAACTACAATATGCAAATCCAAAAATTATTGAAGGAACAAGATTATATAAATTAGGTTGGCTGCCTGGTGAAAATGGATATGAGTATGATGGACAAAATGAGCCTGAAGCAAGAAAATTATCATTGACTTTTTGGAAAACTTATGTTGAAGCTATTCATATTATGACAAAAGCATTAGTAGAAAATAAGGTTACCATAATGGCTGGTACAGATGCGAATGTTGCTACTGTAGTTCCAGGTTTTTCACTCCACAATGAGCTGGAATCTTTATCTAAATCTGGACTCACAAATGCACAAGTTCTGTATTCGGCAACTGTTGCGCCAAGCAAATGGATGAAAACGAAAACAGGAAAAATTAAAATTGGTTATTATTCAGATCTAGTATTACTAACAAAAAATCCGTTAGAAAATATTAAAAACACAAAAACGATCGAATATGTATTTTCTAATCGATATATGATTGATAAACCCCAAATCAAAACTATTTTGAAAGCTATAGAAGATGCTAATAATGAAAACAGAAAAGTGAAAATCGATCAATTTACAGATTGAAAAAACAGGTCTCACATTCCAAAAGATATTTACAATGGAGAAATTGAATAATTTTATATTTCGTTTTTCTTATAGTATTTGCACACACTTCTGATCTATTCTGTTCTATCTGATTAAAACAATGAAACATATCATCCTTTATGCTCATCCAAATCCGCAGAATTTAAACAACTATTTGAAGCAAATTCTCATCGGCTGTTTATGGCACAGCAGACACGAAGTGGTTCCGGCTCTTTCATTAGACGATATGAAAGCACAACGAATGGGTGAAGATGCAAATCATGTGAAAAAAGAAAAAGAATATATTTCTTCGGCAGACCACATGATACAAGAATGATAAAAGTTATTAGAGATCGTGTTGAATAATTCCATTTCTAACTAAATCCATAAATAATTCGGATAAATTTGACTTAAACGTTTAACTGAAAACTAATGTTTAAGAACATTTTCTTAATATTAAATTGATACACTATAATAAATTAAATTTCAATTTATTGATTGTCAGTGTTTTATTTAATTTTTGAATGTGCAAAAAAAATCTTCCAAATTACACTTTTTTCTGAATGAGAGAAAAAAAAATGACTATTGTTTTTTTAATTTATTATTAAATACTTTGCAATGTAAATCAGAACAGTGAAACGACCATCCATTAAAGACATTGCACGAATTGCCGGAGTTTCCGTGGCGACTGTTTCATATGTTCTGAACAAGAAAGAAGGTCAGAGGATCAGCGAAGACACCAAGAAAAAAATTTTTGAAGTTGCTGAAACGATTAACTACATACCCAATAGAATTGCAAAGAGTCTTCAGAATAATAAAAGTAAATTGCTAGGGCTCATTGTAGCTGATATTTCCAACGACTTTTATTCTAATATTGCCAGAAATCTTGAAGACAAAGCTTTAAAACTTGGGTATACTTTGATTATTGGCAGTTCTGATGAGAATCCGGAAAAATTTGAAAAGCTGGTTGAAATTTTTTCTCAACAGCAGGTAGATGGAATGATTGTGGCTCCAGTGGCAGGTTCTGAAGAGATTTTGCTGAAGTTGATGGAAAAAAAATATCCTGTTGTGACGATTGACCGATATCTGAAAGGTATCAACGTTCCAGGTGTTATCCTTAATAACAGAGAAATTGCTGAAAGTACAACTTCGTATCTTTTAGAAAAAGATTTTGATCAAATTGTTTACATCGGTTATGATACAAAATTGCCTCATCTTTTAGATAGACAACATGGCTTTGAAACAAGTATTGCTGATTCAGAAAAAAGTATTATTAGCAAAAGTATCTTACTTGGATTGGAAAATATAGTAGAAGTTCAAACACAACTTGGGAAAACCCTAGGAACAAATCCTCAAAATACAGCACTTTATTTTTCAAGTAATAAATTGGCAGTTGCTGGTCTTGCGTATTTAGTGAAGAATAATATCAAAGTGCCACAGCAGGTATCAGTATTAGCTTTCGATGAAACAGAGGCGTACAAATTATTCCCAGCAGAAATTACTTTTGTAAAGCAACCTCTAGAAGAAATGGCAGAAGAATCAATCAAATTGCTGGATATGCAAATCGCCAATTACAGTTCTACGACAAAAAAAATAACGCTGTCAGGAGAATTAATCATCAATAATTCAATAAAATAATTTTTTTATCAATTAACTTAAACGTTTAACCTATATATGAATATAAATAATTCTAAAATCGTATGTTTTGGAGAAGTTCTCTGGGACATCTTTCCAATCGGGTCAAGAGCAGGAGGCGCACCTTTCAATGTTGGGTACAATCTCGGTAAAATGGGAGTAGACGTGCAGATGATCAGCAAAATCGGAAACGATAAACTTGGCAACCAACTTCTGAATCAGATAAAAAGTTGGAATATTTCTATTGATTTTATCCAGATCGACAATAACAAACCAACAGGAACAGTCATTGCTAAATTTGATGAACATGGAGAGGCACATTATGACATTGTAAACAATGTGGCGTGGGATCATATAGAAATTACTGCAGAACAAAATGAGTTGATCAGGTACTCTGATGCATTTGTATTTGGGAGTCTTATTGCCAGAAATGAAGAATCAAGAAATACACTTCTTAAACTGATAGAACTTTCAAAATTCAGAGTGTTTGATGTCAATTTTCGTCCTCCTTTTATAGATTTTGACTTGATTAAAACATTACTCCATAAAGCTCATTTGGTGAAAATGAACAAAGCGGAACTGAGAACCATCATTGAGTATCTTGGTGAAGATTATATTGATGAAGATCAGAGCATCAAATACATTCAAAGACATTTTGACCTTAATGAGATTGTCCTTACAAAAGGGAGCAAAGGTGCAAGGTATTTTGTGGGAGACAAAAGTTACAATTTTTCAGCGGTCTCAATTGAGGTTAATGACACCGTAGGAAGCGGCGATTCATTTCTTGCAGGGTTTTTGTCAAAAAGAATTCAAGATAAATCACCGGAAGAAATTATGAAGGAGGCAGTGTCTCTCGGCGCATTTATTACTTCAAAATCAGGTGCTTGTCCGGATTACACATATGAAGAATTCACGTCATTCAAAGAAGAACATTACGGTCAAACTATTTAAATCAATACGATGAATACTGCAAAATTTACAGAGAAGAAATATTATGTCGTACTGGCATTTGTTATATCATTATTTTTCTTTTGGGCGATTGCTCTGACGATGGGCGATGTTCTGAACAAACATTTCCAAAATGTTTTGAATATCTCAAAGTCAAAATCCGGATTGGTACAGCTTTCAATCTTCGGCGCATATGCTTTAATGGGAATTCCGGCGGGACTGTTTATGAAAAAATTTGGATATAAAATGGGTGTAATCTTAGGATTATCACTTTTTGCCCTTGGGTCATTTCTTTTCATTCCGGCTGCCAATCAAATGTCTTTTAACTTTTTCAGAGTTGCACTTTTCGTTTTGGCAATGGGAATGGCAACTTTGGAAACTGTCGCACATCCTTTCGTTGCAGCTTTAGGAAATGAAAAAACGAGTGATCAAAGGGTTAATTTCGCTCAGTCTTTTAATGGTTTAGGCGCAATTATAGGTCCGCTCTTGGGAGGTTATTTTATCTTTGGAAAGTCTGGTTTAAACGATAATTCTTTAGACTCTGTAAAAGATCTTTACACTTGGATTGGTGTTGTCATATTGACTATAACCGTTATTTTTTCTTTTATTAAAGTTCCAAGTCTGAAAGATCCTCACGCAGAAGATATTGCGATTTCAGAACACGAAAATGGAGTAGAGACTTCAGTTTCAGATCCGCACGCACCACTATGGAAGCAGAGACACTTTATTTTTGCCGTGATCGCACAGTTTTTCAATATCGCTGCTCAAGGTGGAACTTGGGCGTATTTTATAAACTACGGCGTAGAAAAAATGAATCTTCCGGAAATTGAGGCATCTTATTATTTTTCACTAAGTATGGCAATGATGATGATCGGACGTTTTGTAGGAACATTTTTAATGAAATTTATAGCTCCGAATAAACTTCTTGCCGTTTTCACAACTTGTAATATTATTCTATGTTTGATTATTTCTCAAAGTTTCGGTTGGGCATCTTTTATCAGTTTGATTTTATTAAATCTATTCTTAAGTGTAATGTATCCTACTATTTTCAGTCTAGGTTTGAAACGCTTGGGAAGCAAAGTCCCACAAGCTTCGTCATTTCTGGTGATGGCAATGTTTGGAGGTGCTGTTTTTCCACCTTTAATGGGAAAAATTGCTGAGAAAGATATTGCTCATGCATATCTTCTTCCTATTATTTGCTACGTCGTTATCCTATTATTTGCTTTGAATTTTTACAAGCCAAAAACATTTAAATAAGATGAAAAATTTAAATGTTTTTAAATATAGCTTTTGGTTTTTATTAATCATCAGCCAGATTTACCACGCCCAAATTGTGATTACCAACAAGGATTTTTCCTTTGGAACAACAGGAAGAATAGGCGTCGGATATTCTCCGAATGCTGATGGGAGAACCGGCAGACAACTGAATCTTAATAATCAAGGCTCATTGGGAGGAAGAATGGATCAGGGTGATTATGTGGATTTTTTACCAGCATTTCATTTCACTCCAGTTGTCAACGGCGACAGTGAAAAAACCACGAAAATAGATATGCAGGCGAGATTGAGTTTCTATTCAGGCGGCACTTTTCTGGGGAATGTAGATTCAAAATCCAATCAGGGAATGATCATCGCTTTGCCGGAAGCATTTGTGGAAGCCAGAAATATTATGGGAAGCGACTGGGATGTCTGGGCTGGTTCGCGATGGTTAAGATATGATGATGTGCATATTGCAGATTATTTTTACTTTGATGACCATTCGGCGACGGGTTGGGGTGTGAGACATAAAAATACCAGATTTTCAATGTTTTTTCCGGCAGCGATTGATACCGCGGCCAGTAATTCAACGCCTTATTCTTACACAAATGTTATTAGTGGTACAAAAAATCTGATCTACAGACAACGTGAAGTTTTTGTTGTAGAACAGACTATTCCATTCAAAAATAATCTTCATATGCTAAAACTCCTTGCTGAATTTCATAATGTAGATAAGTCGGGAGAAAAATCAATGGAGCAATATAAATCGGATCAGGGTTGGGTTCTGGGTGTAAAACTGAATACCAATTTAAAAACAAAAATAGCAGGCTCTTTTAATCAAATATCCGTAAGGTACGGAAGTGGAATAGCAAACGGAGGTGACGGCGGAAATACACAGACCTGGCGAACGTATGGTGCTCCCGACGAGGTGAATAAAGCCTATAAAAGTGCCTATTCTTTTACTGCCGTTGAACACATTTTGCTTAACCTTTCCAATAAATGGTCAGCCAATGCTTATGCAGTTTATACAATGAGTAAAGGCGGATCTGACAGTAATAACAAAGCAATCAATTACTATCAAAAAGAAATTTTTAACAGAAAAATTGAATTTAATACGGGCCTTAGAGCAACTTATTATTTTAACAACTGGTTTCACATTCTATCAGAATTACACTTCGCTGCAAGGAAAGACGGAAATCAAAATACTGCCTCGATGACCAAATTAGTTTTAGCACCAACCATCGTTCCGACTGCGGAAAGGAGTGTTTGGGCGAGACCACATATCCGTTTCATTGCAGAGGTTTCAAGATATAATAATCAGGCAATAAATAGTTTGTATTCTCCATTTTTACAACAATCTGGTTCTAAGAGATTCGGAACTTACTTTGGCGTGAGAACAGAATGGTGGATTTTCTAAAAAACATTTAAAATAAAAAAATGAAAGTAAAATTGGGAGCGTCATTGTTATCCTGGATAACACCAAACTGGAATCCGGAATCCGGAAAATATGCCATAGAAAAAACAGCAAAAGCAGGTTTTGATTTGATTGAGATCCTTTTACCAACTTCAATGGAATTCAATTCAAAAGAAGTAAAACAACAATTGAAAGATAATAATCTGGAAGTTGTCTGCTCCTTGAATCTTCCTAAAGAAGCGCATATTGCTTTTTATCCCGATGTTGCTGAGAATTTGATTAAAAAAGCCATTGATAAGACCTCGGAACTGGAAACTGATTTTTTAGGTGGTGTTCTTCACGGTGGAATTGGCGCTTTTACAGGAAATCCTTTGACTGAAAATGAAGCCGAAATCATTGTTGAAGTCTGGAGCAATGTTGCCGATTATGCTAAAGAAAAAGGTGTGAATATAGGAATTGAACCCATAAACCGTTATGAATCTTATGTTTGTAATACCGCAGGAAATGTGTTGGATTTAATTAAGAAAACTGGAAAAGGCAATCTATTTCTTCATCTCGATACTTTCCATATGAATATTGAGGAAAATAATTTTTATGATCCAATCATTCTTGCCGGAAATAAACTGAAGCACGTACACATCACAGAATCTCACCGAGGAATGTTGGGAGAAGGAATTGTCAATTGGACAGAATTTTTCAAAGCCTTGCAAGAAATCAATTTTGAAGGAAATCTGGTTCTTGAAAATTTCTCATCATCAATTCCCGGAATGCAGCAGATGGTTTCATTATGGCAGAAATCGAATTATGATGCAGAAGAACTGGCAGAAGGTAGTCTGAGATTTATTAAAAATTATATGTAACATCAGTTCCGGATTAATGATTTTAAAAACATCAGTAATAACTTTATAAATACTACTGTTCTCTACCAGACATTTACTAAAGTAATGTTTTAATCGTTAATAAATAAGTGTGCCTTTCATTTTCAAATACTCTGTAATCTTCCTCTTCTAAGGGACATCTTATTTCAATTACTTTATAAAGGTTGAATCATTTTTATGCTGTCAATCATAAAAGATTTATAGTTGATATTTATATTTTTACAATTACTAATTCACACAAGCAGAAGCTAGATTCTATTGTGAAAAATGAGTTTAATCTCTTTTATAATTTTATCTTTTTTATGGTCATCAGTGAAGAGATCCTTCTTAAAAACGGGGCAGTCATTCAGCAATTTAAAGCTGAACAAACAATTTTCTGAAAGGAAAACTGATAGATGAAGGTTCTATAAAGGCAGTTGCTACTTGATAAATTAAGAGAGGGAAAAGTGATAATTATTTCGGTTAACCAAAGTAATGAGAAACTCATTTGATTTAGTAATAGTTTTGATTAAATTAATGACGGCAAATCCTCCTCCTATCACAACAGTATGTTTTTTCATAATTAGGATATTTTTTGAATGGTATTGCAAAACCCATCGAAGAATAAGCCCAATATCTATAAAATTCTAATCTGTGGTATCATTTACACTTAGGTGATCATTGTGCTGAATTATTTGAATAGATTCACTGGTTTAATCATATGAGTGGAAAGCACTTAATTTTTAAGAAATAATAATTTTATACATTTGAAAAAAAAATATAATATTGAACAACAAACTGCAGACAACTTCAGAAGGTCTGATTTATATCAAACCTTCTGTCATTATTACTTTGAAAAAGCCCAACACGATTGAGGGAGCTAAAATATTGGGAAAGCCGATAATTATCAATGCGAATCAAATTTGTTTTTTAAGTCATAATACGGAAGGAAATGTAACCTATTTTTTGACAAATGGTTTTGAAGTGTCAATGAACATCTTTTTTGATGAAGCACTCAGCATATTAAATGCTGCAAAGGCTAATATCATCAAGAGTATTGAGTAATGTATCTGAAAACCCTTTCCATTGAAAAATTTCTGTTTCTTAGTTTTCTCATTTGCCTTCATCTTTCCTCCTGTAAAAAAGAATAACCCCAAAAAAATATTTAGAAATCATAAATAATGATGCAGCATATTTTTAAAGTTATATTAGTTACCTGTGCAAGAGACTTTAAATACAGATTTTTAAAAAGGAAATAGTACACGAAATGTCCTTTTTAATGATCGCTGGCTATGTTTTCGCACTCATGTTACAATTAGATAGTCGCCGCAATTTTTTTAAAATTACTTAAAAAATTTCTGTTTTTGAGTTGGCAGGGGAGATTTTAAATTGCGTGTTTTTAGCTAGATTACAAGAATAGTTTTACACAATTACCGGTCAGAGTATAATAAAATACCAATTTATACGTTATATCACCATACAATCCGGTAACTTGCCGGAAAATTCATCATTCTCCTTAGTCCAACACCCGATTTAGCATATCTGTTTGTTCGTACAAAGTAAGTAGATCAAACAAGATATATTATGTCACAAAAGGTAAAATTTTCGTCCGCTTCGGGTTCTCTTTTTTATGCAACCGTCAGAAAAAGAGTAGAATACTATTTCAATCAAAATCAGTTAAGTCAGCATGCAAATGCCAAAATGTGGGGCAAGACAATATTTTTCCTTTCAGGGTTTGTTGCAACGTATGTGGTAATCCTCTCAGGCTTTTTGCCTGGTTGGATGCTCTTACCACTTGCGGTGGTATTAGGTATGTTCAGTGCCTTCGTAGGTTTCAACGTCTGTCACGATGCTATACATGGAGCGCTCTCAGGAAATAAAAAAGTGAATAAGCTGTTCGGATTTATTTTTAATCTGGTTGGTGCCAATCCATATGTTTGGAGTATTACACACAATGTAGTTCATCATACGTATACCAATATCCCCGGGCATGATGAGGATATTGAGGTAGCGCCGGGATTAATCCGGATTGCTGAAGAAGACGAAGTCAACTCCATTCAGCGGTACCAGCACTGGTATGCATTTCCACTCTACAGTCTAGCCTCCCTTTCATGGGTTTTCAGGAAAGATTATATGAAGTTTTTTCAGAAAAAGATTGGCGCCCATCAGAACAAGCATCCTAAGCTCGAGTACTTTAATTTATTTTTCTATAAGTTACTGTATTACTTTTTGTTTATTATATTACCACTGTGGGTGCTCGATTTAAGTTGGTGGCAGTTTCTGATTGGCTTTTTGCTCTTGCATATTGCCCAAGGATTAACGATGGGGCTGGTCTTCCAGCTGGCGCACGTCGTTGAAGGAACCAATTTCCCGATGCCGAACGGAACCGGACAGATAGAGGAGGCATGGGCAGAACACCAGATGCGAACCACTGCGAATTTTGCAACGCATAGTAAGCTTGCTGCATTTTTCCTTGGTGGACTAAACAGACAGATCGAGCATCACCTTTTTCCTAAAGTGTGTCACATACATTACGGGGAGATTTCTGTCATTGTAAAGAAGACTGCAATGGAGTTCAATCTGCCTTATATTGAAAATAAGACTTTTTTCTCTGCGCTTCGTTCGCATGTGCTGATGCTAAAAAGGTTTGGTAAAGAGGCAAGCTAATAATTTATTTGTGTTCAGTTTATATTGGCAAAATAATTGTTAACACATTGTACAGAGTAATTAACTGTTATTCAATTTTATAAACCAAATCAAATTTTAGTATTATGAAAAATTCAATTCTAACACTGTTGGCATTGTCTGCAATGATGGCATGCAACAAAAAAGAAAACACAACAGTCGCTGATTCCACGGCAGACAGCACCGCAATGAATGCGCCTGCAGATTCCCCAATGACACTCAATGATTCTGCTACTGTGTCTGGTGCAGATACAGGATCTACATCTACTGCACTTAACGATCAGGATAAGAAGTTTGTAGATGCAGCCGCAAGGGGCGGAATGATGGAAGTGATGATGGGAGAGCTAGCTGCTACAAATTCGACGGATGCATCTGTAAAATCATTGGGACAGAAGATTGCGAAGGATCATAAGATAGCTAATGATGAGTTGAAAAAATGGGCTGCAACAGTCAACTATTCTTTACCATCTTCGATGGACGAAGCACAACATAAAATGCATGCTGATCTGAAAGCAAAAAAAGGGGCTGATTTTGATAAAGCGTACGTAGATATGATGCTCAATGACCATAAAAAAGATATTGCAGCTTTTAAAAAACAATCTACAGACGGATCAGATGCTAATCTAAAAGCATTTGCCGCTAAAACTCTTCCGACTTTAGAAAATCATTTGATGGAGACTGAAAAGGTAAAGACTGCTATCAAGTAGAAAATAAATGTTACAAGATATAATTATGGGCTGTCAATTTTTGACAGCTCATTTTTTTTGCTGTTCATTCCGGATCGTAGAGTTTTGAACAAATTTGTTAATAATGATTTGCTGATATACAAATATTCTGATTTCCAATTTTTGAAATTAAATTTCACTGTTCCATCCAATTTTTATTTTCAGGCTATCTATTCTCTCGTCTTTTGAATAGATGATTGAAGGAACACTAATTTCAAAATGCATAA
Organism: Chryseobacterium sp. JAH; assembly: GCF_001507335.1. Lineage (GTDB taxonomy): Bacteria > Bacteroidota > Bacteroidia > Flavobacteriales > Weeksellaceae > Chryseobacterium. The sequence goes on from NZ_LMAH01000012.1 coordinate 26,510, forward strand.
CCGAAAAACATGACATAAGCAAACTCTCCAAAGTAAGAACTTCGGAGAGTTTTAAAAATATGTGAAGAATGAAAGAAATATTGTCTTTGAAAAAGAGTGGGTCTTAGACTCAGGCTATCCTTTATGATTCTCAAGTTCGTTACCGTTATTGCACCAGTACATCGCATGATAAACATTATCTTTTGGAAAGATCTTGAATCTGTTGCTGTGTAAAGCAGTTATTTTCTGCAGTCGTACATCATCACTCACGATGGCCGCACGATTGCAATGTGCGATGTTATTGAGTGTAGACAGCGAACGTGACAACCACAAATCTACATCAGTCTGGGGTGCATCAGTATTTAAGTACAGCAGATAGTTAAGTTCATCGTACTTTGCTACTTTTTTCTCGACATGCGGAATAATGATATTTTCAAATTCCAGTTGATCGATATTACCGCTAGCATTGAAAGCTGCAACGTTTTCCGGAGCATCATTGAGTAAAGTAATCATATTATATTATTTTGGTGTAGCAAACGTGATCAAATATTAAACCATTTTTACAGTTTATGGTCATCAAATTAACCGGGAAAAAAATAAAACAGAAATATATACTGAGTTATGCAGTGTAAGAGTAGTTTTTTGTTTCATACTTTTCGCTCAGAACAGACCTCATACTCTTTGTGGTTGTCATTTTAAGCCTTTAAATTTGTGATAACACCAAAATGTTTTTAAAATTTGATATATATTTAGTTTTCTAAAATTCCGATATGCTTGAAAATTTTGAATTTTATCTTTTTTTGGTTCTGCTTATCACTATGCTCATCATGCTTGCAAAAAAAATTCAGGTTGCATATCCTGTTTTGTTGGTGTTAGCGGGGCTTGTCATCAGTTTTATTCCTGGTGTGCCACCTATTAAAATAGAACCTGAATTATTATTCATCATTTTTTTACCGCCTTTGCTGTATGAGGCTGCCTGGTCAACTTCGTGGAAAGAACTTTGGCGATGGCGTAGAATTATTTTCAGTTTTGCTTTTGTAGTCGTTTTTTTTACTGCTATGTCTGTGGCTGTTTTTGCCAATTATTTTATTCCCGGATTTTCTTTAGCCTTAGGTTTTTTATTGGGCGGAATCATCTCTCCACCAGATGCAGTGAGTGCTGGAGCAATTTTAAAATTTGTAAAAGTGCCAAAGAGGCTGGCTTCAATTCTTGAAGGTGAAAGCCTGCTCAATGATGCTTCTTCTCTCATCATTTTTAGATTTGCGATGATCGCTGCTGCGACCGGACAATTCGTCTGGCATGAAGCAGCAGGGAGTTTTGTCTGGATGTGTTTTGGAGGAGTAGGACTAGGTCTTGTTATTGCGTACATTTTCATGAAAATGCATAAAATTTTACCTACCGATTCAAACATTGATATCCTGTTGACTTTTATTGCGCCTTTTTCAATGTATTTGGCGGCAGAACAACTACATGCATCCGGGGTTTTGGCTGTGGTAACCGGTGGGTTGTTTCTTTCTTACCGCAGTCACGATTTTTTAAGCAGCGCATCACGAATACGGACGGTAACCGTTTGGGAAAGTTTTTGCTTCTTGCTAAATGGAATCGTTTTCATGCTGATTGGTTTAGATCTGCCGGAAATTGTTTCCGGTTTAGGTGATACCGATCTATTCACTGCCATCGGCTATGGAGTTGCAGTTACCGTTGTCCTTATTATTGTAAGAATAGTTGCTGGCTACGGAGCGTTAGTTACAACCTTAATTATGAGAAATTTTATTACCGTTGCAGATGCTCAATCACCAGGCTGGCAAACGCCCATGATTATTGGCTGGACGGGAATGCGTGGTGTTGTTTCTTTGGCGGCAGCGCTTTCCATTCCCCTGACTCTCGATGATGGAACTCCTTTTCCACAAAGAAATATGATCCTCTTCATCACATTTATTGTCATTCTTTTAACCTTGTTGATACAGGGGCTTACGCTACCTCTTTTACTGAGGAGGTTTCCACCGGTAGACCGCGACTTTATAAAGAGTGAGAAAGAAATAGATTATGATATTCAAAACAGCTTGGCAGAAGTGGCCGTTAATAAAATCCGCAGAGATTATGCTCACAAGATAGACAGTTTCCCGGCGTTGAAAGATCAATTACAGAAATATGAAAACCAACTGAACAGCTCTGAAATTATTCTTAATTTCGATGAGTACAGAACGATTTATATTGACATTCTTGACAGTCAGAGAAGCTGGCTGATTACTAAAAACCGCGAAGAAATTTTGTTGGATGAAGAAATAATCAGAAAACATCTCAGGCTGCTTGATCTTCAGGAGGAAAGATTGAATATGAAAAGCTAGTGCTTATTAATGACTGTAGGATTTCGTTTTTTGGATGAAAATAAAAAAGATCAATGAAAATTTAAGAAAACTATACAGCAGATAAGGTCTTAGAATTATCACTTTAAGTCTATAGAGTACCTCAGATTCTATTGAATGCTGTTTTCTTTTCTCTGAGATGTGTGTGGTATCTCTGCCACAGGAATGAAATTTAATACTGCAAGGGTAATAGTTTTTCGTTTCAATTATTACCATACTGCAAAAAAAGGCAGCGTATTTCTGTGCTGTTCTCCCGCTGATTTGGTTAAGACTATCGATAACTGGTTAAAAGAACTTTGTCATAAATCTTAAAAAAAACAATCATTTTCACTCTCAAGATATTTTTGTATTCGTGGCGACTAGATACTAGATAAAGCTGAGCCTTTTAACAAAGTTAATTTGAGCTTTTCTACAAACTTTAATGATGCTCATCAGCATAAATTTGTATCATTAAAACCAACAAAATGAAAACAGTAAATAAAGTGTACGTCAATGGCGAGTTTGTAACGCCACACGGAAAAGAAATTTTCAATCTCATCAATCCTTCTAATAATCAAAAGATTGGCGAAGTCATATTAGCTGATGAAACAGATACAAAAAATGCAGTTGCAGCGGCAAAAGAAGCTTTCAAAACGTTTTCTAAATCTACAGTTGCAGAACGAACCAACTATTTGACCCAATTAAAAATCGCAGTCGAAAAAAGAAAACAGGATTTCATCGACATCATGATTGAAGAATATGGCGGAACGCATCAGTTTGTTACCATGAGTAACAGGCATACCGGCGACTGGTTCGACAGTATGATAGAAGTTCTTCAAACGTATGAATTCGAAAAAAACATCAATTCTTCATTGGTAAAAATGCAGCCAGTCGGCGTAGTGGGAATCATCACGCCTTGGAATGCCAGCAACAGTTCGGTTACCAGTAAAGTGGCAACAGCCATCGCTGCGGGATGCACCGTTGTGATTAAACCCAGTGAGATGAGCGCCTTGCAGACACAGGTTTTGATGGAAGCTTTTCACGACGCCGGTTTGCCAAAGGGCATTATCAATTTTGTGACAGGGTTAGGAAATGTGGTCGGAACAGAATTGATAACTAATCCTGATGTTTCTAAAATCTCATTCACAGGTTCTACCGCAGTCGGAAAATTAATTGCAAAAACGGCTGTTGATACAATGAAAAGGGTCACTTTAGAATTGGGCGGAAAATCTCCCAACATCATTCTCGACGATGCAGATTTGCAAAAAACAATTCCTATGGCTGTTTACGGAGCTTATATGAACAGTGCTCAGGCGTGTATTGCGCCGACAAGACTTCTGGTTCCGGAAGATAAACTGGACGAAGTGAATGCGATTGCAAAGTCAGCCGCTGAAAATATTGTGGTTGGTCTGCCTCAAAATGAAAATACGAATATAGGTCCTATGGTCAGCGTAAAGCAGTTTGAGAGAGTTCAAAATTATATTAAAATCGGCTTGGAAGAAGGTGCCACTTTACTTGCCGGTGGCGAAGGAAAACCTGAAGGTCTTGAAGACGGAAACTTCGTGAGAGCAACCATTTTTACGAACGTTAACAACAAAATGAGAATTGCTCAGGAAGAGATTTTTGGCCCTGTCTTGTCGATTATTCCGTATAAAACTGAAGAAGAAGCGGTAGAAATTGCCAACGATTCCCCTTACGGTTTGGCGGCTTACGTAAGTTCTGCAGACCACGAAAGAGCAGTACGTGTGGCTTCTCAAATTGATGCAGGAAGAGTTTGTATCAACGGTTTCAGCCACGACCCAATGGTGCCGTTCGGCGGTTTCAAACAGTCGGGTATTGGAAGAGAATATGGCGTTTACGGTTTGGAAGCTTATCTTGAACCAAAGGCTATTCTGAAATAATAATTTGTAAATTTGATAAGCGTTATCGCAACAGATAGCGCTTTTATTTTGATATGAACAGTAAAGTAGAAACTTCAGCAATTGTCTATTCCTGTTACCACGAGGTAAGCAGGAAGGGCGAAAATTTTGTTCCGACGCATACGCTTTCGTATCAGATTTCTGGCAGTTTTGTGCTGGCAGATGACAAAGAAAATTATACAGCGAATCCTGGAGATTTTAATTTAATAAGAAAAAACCAATTGGTGAAGTTTGTCAAAATTCCACCTGAAAATGATGTTTTTGAAAGTATGAATATCTACTTGAGTGACGAGAATTTAATTAATTTTTCGAGAGAATATCATCTACAGGCAGAGCATTCAATCACTGCCAAACCTCTTGTTTCGGTAGAAGTAAATGCGGTGCTTCAGAATTTTATCACTTCGTTAAAGACTCTTCTGGATAGCAATTTGAATCATCAAACTTTAGTAGATTTGAAAATAAAAGAACTTCTTTTAATTTTATTGCAAACGAAACCTGAATTGAAAAATATTCTATTCGATTTTTCAGAGCCTTTCAAAATTGATTTAGAAGCTTTTATGAATCAAAATTTTCGTTACAATGTCAATCTGGAACGTTTTGCTTTCCTTACAGGAAGAAGTTTAGCCACATTTAAACGTGATTTTGAAAAAGTATTTCAGACTTCGCCACACAAATGGATTCTTCAAAAGCGGCTGAATGAAGCCTATTTTCTCATCAAAGAAGAGGGCAAATCTGCTTCTGATATTTTTGTTGATTTAGGTTTTGAAGACCTTTCACATTTTTCTTATGTTTTTAAAAAACAGTTTGGTTACAGTCCTACAAAAATCGAAAAAGTGGATTTCTGATTCGTCAGTTGTCTCAACATTCGGGTTTAAACCATGTATTTTTTATAAAATTTCTAAACTTACTCTATATCTATCAGAGGAGTGGGATTTAATACATAATCTGAAAAGTAAAAATCCCCGGTCTTAATAAAACAACGGGGATTTTTGAGTTAATATAATGTGATTGTGGTGTGTATTTGAAATCATTTATCTGTACAACAGGTACAAGTTTTGTGCCTGAATAAGGGATATTGCGCAAGTTTTAGAAAAAAATTACACGATTGGATCCTGATACGTTTTCACTGTGCCATCAAAGAATGTGAGTGTTAGCTGTTGGGCAAGGTCAAAATCAATGAGGTGTTGCGGATTTTCTTCTTTAGTGGTTTCATCCAATATTCTGACCTCAAACGGACTGATTTTTACGGCAGACAGTGCGCCGTTGTGTTTCTTTTTTTTCTTATAAACGACCTCAACGTTTTCGATTAATTTCGTGTGGCTAATGAGGTCATCTTTAATATCAAAAGTAATTTCCATGTTTTAAAAAATGTGAATGGGTGTTCAAAATATTTTACAAATATCACGCCAGCATCGATCAACATTGATATTCTTTAGATGGAATTTACATTTCAGAACTGGAACTCACTTAAAAACAGAAATGTATCCAGCGTTTTATGTTGAGAATGCTACAGCAAAATCAAAAAATTCGGAAGCAGGTTATTCAGTAGCATCTCAAAACTTAAAATATCTCTCTGACTGAGATCAAGCCAAATGGGAAAATCTCAGTAGGAGAGAGTGTTTATTATCCTCACACGCGATCGGAATTGCGCAATAGTTGGGAAGTCAGGAATGTCACTTGTAATGTAATGAAGAAGCGATTGAAATGATAGTCAAGGTAGATGTACTCTATCACAAACTTTAGTTAATCATGTCACCAAATAAGAAATTAACAGAAACTCCCACAATATGGTCTGAGGATTTAAATGTATTGATCTCCTTCCACTGCAATTCAAAGTTTACCTTAGGCTTACCTTCTTTATCTTTTAAGCTTATGGGGATTCCCAATTTCCAGTTTGTTTTGTTATATTTTCCAGCATTAAATTCAATTGCCGGACTAAAACCGACAGTGTTGTTAAAAGTGAAAAAAGCAGGTTCAATTGTTATCGTCGGTGTGATGAATTTTTCAAAATTTGTTATGTAGCCATCCTCTGTATTAGTGATAACTGTGGTGTTATTTGCAGCTGTAGAAACCGTTTGAAATGGTGTAGAGGTCATGGCGTCAACTATAATATTATTGTTGTTTTTAATAGCTCCTTTTACTTTTAAAAATATAGATTCGCCTGATGAATATAACCACATGACATTATACGTCAAAGACCCACTGATCGCAAAGAAATTTTTATCCACGAGAGGACTTGATATGAAATCAGAAGTTGTCTTGTACTTGTTTTCACCAAAAGGAATGTATACATCCGCAGATAACCAATGATTCCATAGATAACGATAGAGTTTATTATCTTCCGTATATTTGATTTCATCTTTAGCCATCGCAATGTATAATTCATCACTTTTTTTATCCAGAATTGCTTGTGGTAATTCGGCTTCTTGATTGTATTTTTGTAGTTCTAGTTGTCTAGCCACAATATCCTTTTCTTCGGTCTTTAATTTTGTGTATTTAAGTTCATAATCAGAATATAAATGTTTTCTGTAAGCTATAATTGCATCCTTTCTTTTGATAGATTTGTTGATCTTGTCTTTATCACTGTAATTGATAAGACCTCTACCTATCAATGTTACTTTGAAGAATCCGCCAATATTACTACCTTGGAAATCACCGTTTTTATAAAAAGTTGAAAACTTGTCTTTAGCTTTCATTTTTAAACCTGTACTCAAGACCCACTTCAGTCGTTTTAATTCATCATCTCTGTCATCAAAATTACCACCTACAGATATTGAATTCTCTCCAGCATCAAGTGAGGCAAAGAATTTTTGTAGACTGAGATCGTTTGTGCCGCCAAATGCAGTACCCACTTTTTCGGCGAAAAATATGTTAAGCATTTTATCATTAAAGTCTCCTTTTTTGCCATCTTGTGATATCATATCTCTTTCATACCTAGCAACAGGTGATTTTGTGGATGTGGTATCTTGCACTTTTATTTGTGCAATTATTACGGTGTTGAAAGTGACTAGTAGGGATAGTGTAAGTTTTTTCATGGTCTGTTATTTAGTTTGCAATAAAATTACGTTAACTTCATGCAAGAAAAAATAACACAAAAGGATGATTTGTCATCAATTTTACTATTACGAAAGTTTCTCAAGAAGTATAAATTTTAATAACGTAATTCTATATTATCAGCTAAGTGGTTATTTATCTGCCTTCTAAAAGCTTACAATAATGCTTGTAGTCTTTGTCTGGAAAAACTTTTTGCAGAGCTTCCAACGAATCTTTTAAATTTTGATAGATACCATCCGCTTTTAAATTTTCTTATAAAACGTCAGTAAAAATAGATTACCAATCTGGGACAGAGAATAAAAAAAGGAGACTTTCTCAAGCCTCCTTTATATAAAAAGTTCTTAAAACCTTTAATTGTCTCTGATAACGTGTCCTGTCACAGAAAGAGTATGAGTTCCTGTAGAGTTGGTATAGGTTCCAGTGATTGTAAAATCAATATATTGGCCTACTGCTCCGAGATTAATAACTTGTAGAGATAAATTATTTCCAGGAGAAATTGAGCCACTTCCGACTACATCTAGGTTATTTAAATTAGTATAAGTTCCTGCGCTCAATATATTTGGAACTATCATCTGAAAGCCTCCTAGTGCCGAATTTGGCGGATAACAGGTTACCGACAAAGTATTTGATGTTCCCGGAGTTGTAGTTCCTGCCGAATAGGTTGCTCCGATAGGAGGAAGAAGATTCTTTGGTGTCTGGCTATCAATCTGATAAGTGATAAACTCATTTACCGCAGTGCATACCGTAATATTCCCAAGATTGGTAACAGGGCTCACTCCCGTAAAACTGATTCCACCACTGGTCTGCATATTGGCAAAGTCAAAACCTTCTAGAATAAACTGTTGATTGGCATTACACGAAACAGTGTTCATGGAAAATGTACCATTGGTAACAATTGCTGTACCGCCCTGAAAATAGTTGGTAGAACCTGCCACAGGCTGTAAAACAGCCACTCCATTGGTTACGTTTGCTCCTGCGCAGTTTTTCAAAGTTCCGGTAACTGTAAATGCAGTGATGCCAGAAGACGGGATGATGATATCTGGTAATGTATGAATATTTCCTGCCGTGAAAGGTCCTACATTAGCCGTATACAGTACTGTTCCGCAAAAATTATATACTTTTAAAATCAGTGTTTCATTTGCAGGAACCAACCCTGAAACTGAACCGGCATTATCAGTCATGCCATAGGTTTCATACGTCTGTGTGCTTCTTTTTAAGCCAATTTTTAAGTTACTCAATGCTTGCCCGGCAGAGTTTTTTACATTTACTTTCAAGGTAGCAACAGGAAATTGTACATCACAGTTCCACCAGGAAAAATGACTTACATTTCCTACATAAGCATTTCCTACTTTAGTTGCAACGCCTTCTTCCTGCCAGATTCCGGTTGTTTCATTGAAGGACCATAGCGGAATTGTTGCCGCAGCAGTAGCCAGTTGAGAAGCATCGATCGCTATGGTCATTTCTGCTGTATGATTATTTGCAATCTGCAGTTTTTGTCCCGAAGAGCCGGTTAATTGTACGTGAAGCATTCCAAAAGTTTCCATGATTCTGGAATTCCCGTTAGAGTTTGTAGCCAGGAATGAACCAGGCATTAATTCGTTAAGATACAGATTGGAAGGTGCTAAATGAAACATTGCGACGTTTACATTTCCTGTGTAGTTGGCACCACTTTCATCTTTAAAACTTCCATCAAATTTCACTTTTGTTCCGTTCGGTAAGGAAACTGTAGATGATGTTCCGGAACTTACCGTCATCGTATTGGTTGCAGGAATCATCATGATATTGATTCTGTTGTTTCCTGTGGTGGGAACAAGTGTTCTTGCCCCATTCACAAACCCTGCTTTGGTTACTTTGACATAGGCAAAATTTTCTTTTACATCTGCATCACTGATTGCGAAAATACCTTTGATGTTTGTCTGTGTGGTTTTTGTCCCGATGGTAACGGTCGCACCTGAAACAGGACTTCCGTCTGTGGACAGCACCAGACCGTGAAAATTTCTTTGAGCCGCGTTTCCAAAACTGAAATCTACCGTCGCATTGGGTTGACCGCCTTCTTCTATGTTAGTGTCAGTTTTGCAAGAAACTAACATGAAAATTAAAAATAAAAAGGTGTATAGTTTACTCATATGTGAATAATTAAAAGTTTTGGCTAATTTAATTAAAAATTCATGATGTAAAATAATTTTTGAAATAATTAATTGTAGTAAAACTGCCAGGTAAATTGCAGAGAACCGTAACCAACCCACGAGTAAAGCCTCGGACCAATCACTTCTCTCAATTTTTCAGGCTACGTTTTTTGCAGCAGCAGCAAAATTTGAATGTGTAAAATTCAACAATAATGATGCTTTAGTTGTCACCAGACCGATTTAAAAAAAATAATTAGACCGATTTGTAGACGATTGATCGTTTTGCAGGCCGCAAAGCAAACACAGCTTACAATCTTTCTGAAATATCCTTGTCATGATGATTAACTTATGGTTGAAAACGGTATACATACTATTTAGCTCACATTTTCATCAGATTCAGTCCAGCTTACATCTAAACAAGGCTCATCTTTCAAAACAAGAATCAACTTGCAGTAATCAATATTCATTAATATTAAATCTCCAGTAAATCATAAAAAATAGATTGCTTTTTCTGCATCATCTTTATTAATTTTTGATAAGTCTCAGATTACAAAATTCACCTTACATAAATCAATAATGTAAAATCTCCCTTTTTGACAATTGCGTTTTGAGGCTATACGATTTTCGATAGTAAATATATTCTGTTGTCACTGCGGAAAAAAATCTTTTTAGGTATCCGTAATCGGAGATTACAAACTCTCCGCAAAAATATTTCAGGCTGAATCAATGTTCTTTTTATTGCTTTCAAGGAATTGATTGCAGTTTTCATTGTGCCTGCCTGAATGGTAATCTGCATAGAAAAGTCAGAAACCTCAAAAGATACAAATGCAGTTCATTGAAAGGTAGATCATTATTACCGTAAAAGAAAATGAAAAGATTGAGGCTGTTTATCTAAACTCATTAAAAGCTTGCAACCTGATTTTGGGAGAAAAAACAAGAGAAGGGTAGAACTTTGCTTTTGCTCTCTTTAAATAAATCCTTTTAATTTGTACAGTTAACTTAGTTAACTTAGTGATCTTTTTCTTACAATCTTTTAGGCTTTTGACTTTGCTAATAAGTGACCCCGTTGATTTGATGTATATTTATTTTTTCTCTAAGTTCAAAATATCAGTATGGTCTCCTGATGTGATCTGTACCGGTATAATGACCATTTCACTGTAACGTTTTTTTGTATTGTTTTTATTTTATAATTTTTTAAATTTTATATGTTTAAGTATTGAAGTCATAAAACTATAATTATTTTTTCAGTATGAGATAATTTTGACGGAACATTATTTGGATTGTTAGGATTAAGTTAATAATTATGAATACCCAATCAACCAACAAAATAGCAATCATAGGTGGTGGCCCTGCTGCACTTTTAACTTTAAAACATATTCTCAAAAAATCACTTTGCCCCGAAACCATTTATATTTTTGAAAAAAACGAGCGGTTCGGTGTTGGGATGCCTTATGGAAAATTAGGCTCAACAAAAGAACATGTTGCAAATGTTTCTGCCAATGAATTACCCGATTTGAGTTATTCATTTAAAGAATATCTGAAGAAAAATCCAGTGAAGGATTTTCCTGATTTTAGTGATGCGGAGCAATTAAATTCTTATCAGGTAATTCCCAGATTGCTTTTGGGGAATTATTTGGAAGATCAGTTCAAAGAATATATTAAAATTGCAAAAAAAGCAGGAATTAAAATCATCGCTAAAACGAATACAACTGTAACTGACATCACAAAACTTGATCAAGGAAAAGAGGTTTTTAAAATCACGACCGATCAGGAGGAGTTTCTTGCTGATACGGTTATTATTTGTACAGGGCATGTATGGCCAAAAAAACATGAAGAAAAAATAGAAGGATGGTTTGATTCTCCTTATCCTCCTTCAAAATTTACAAAAGCTACTGATTTTCCCGTTGCCATCCGTGGAACATCGCTTACAGCAGTTGATGCGGTAAAAACTATTTCCCGGCTAAACGGAGAGTTTATAAAAACTGAAAATGGAACTACGGAATTTAAACCGAATAAAGATTCTCAAAATTTTAGAATAAATTTGTTTTCAACGGGTGGTTTCTTACCTGCTCTGCGTTTTCATTCTGAAGATGATGCTTACTCTTCAGACTGGATGATGTCTTTAGACGAAATTTATGAGTACAAAAACAAAAACGGAGGTTTCGTAGATTTAGATTATGTTTTTGAAATAAATTTTAAACTTCCCATTAAAAAGAAAGATGCGGAATTTTATACAATCATACAGGATTTAAGTATAGAAGAGTTTTCTGAAAAAATGCTTAGTTTAAGAGAAAGTTACGACAGTTTTGAACTGTTTAAATCTGAATTTGAAGAAGCAGAGAAATCAATTGACAAAAAAAAATCTATTACTTGGAAAGAGAAACTTGCATCGTTTAGTTATGCTATGAATTATCCTGCAAAACATTTTTCTGCTGAAGATATGCTGCGTTTGAAATCAAGTTTAATGCCTTTAGTATCTGTAATTATTGCTTCACTTCCACAATCTTCTTATCAAGAACTGATGGCCTTACATAATGCAGGTCGTCTTGATTTAGTTCAGGTCGATAAAGAGAGTACAATGGAACCACATGCTGAACTTGGTGGTGTTTACCATTACAGTTCTGAAACGGGTCTCAAAAAGAATGAATACTACAAAATGTTTATTGATGCAATTGGCCAACAGCAAATGAATATTACCGATCTTCCTTTTGCAGGCTTACAAAATCATCATGTGACAAGTGAAGGATATTTGGCTTTTAAAGAAAATACTAAAGGAAAAGAATTGCTGGAAGACGGCATGGATAACGTACTTGAAGGACACAATAATAATTACTATCTGAAAGTTCCTGGTCTGGGAATCAATGATTTCTTTCAATCTCTGAATGTTTACAGTCAGGCTGTAGATCATCTTTTTATAATGGCAGTACCATTTATTGGCGGTTTAAATCCCGATTATTCCGGTTTGGATTTTTGTGATACCGCAGCCGAAAAGATAGCTGAAGCTTTGAGCAGGTATGAAGTTCCTGTTATTGATATTAATCTCAATAATTTTAATAATGATTTACAGGAAAATATTGTTTAGCATTATTCTAACAAATAGAAGTGATGCTCTCATAAAGTGATTATTGAAAATTTAAGATGCAATATCCAGGGCAACACCAGCTTTAGTACTGGTGAAAATCATCTTGCTTCATAGTAAAATACATTCATTGAAACTTCAAATCCATTAGCCATAAAGAGCGTTACAGTACTATCGGTTTTTGAGATCTCGGTTTTTGAAAAATGGGTATTGTCAAAAATATTTAGTCTTTTTTTACTATTTAATATTGAGGTACAAAACCTGTAGTAAGACTTGACATCAGTAGCCACCACAATCATATCGTATTAAAAGTAAAAATCCCGTAGTTTACAATAAACTACGGGATTTTTACTTTCGTAATTTCTTTTAAATTTTGTTCATTTTGAATATTCACTTTATTAAAAATTGATCAGGCGAAGCAGTCATCACAAACAATATCTGAATAATATGTTATGGCTTTATCTGATGTACTCTAAAACGTTTTTCTTTTCTAAAGTAAAAGTTTTCTTAGCTGAAGTTTCTATCGTTATAGATGAATTGCTGTCAAGTACCTTCTTAACTTCACAGACTGTTTCTGAATTGACTTTTGAAACATCTATATTATTAATTTTCAAAATTTTATCTTTTACATTTAATGCAGATAATTGAGGAAGCTGTATTTTATTGACGATGATAAAATCTTCCTTCATTGGTGCGAAAGAGACGCCAAAAGTAAAATATCGAGGTTGGTCTCCGTTTGAATTAAGAATAATTTTTTTATGGATGAAATCGAGCTGAACCTCATAGTTTTCCATAAATCTAGTACCTAGAAGATTTCTTGAATCCGAGCTGCTATCTACCATCTGAACCCCCATATTTGAATTATTAATCTGAACCTCCATTAAATCAACATATCTTTCTCCAATACTGACGCTGCTTATTGACTGAGCTAACAATCCTTCAAATGTCAGAAACAGATCATCTTTGATTTGATTATATGAATTTTGATCAAGCGTAAATCCCATTCCGGATCCTGTATCAAAAATAAACTCCAGATTTTGATTTCTTATCTTGATATTTATTTTAGGGACACCCGTAAAATTCTCCTCAGAAAATGGAATATGTACTGAATTTGCTACGTTTAATTCATTCACTTGATCCGATACTGTCAGTTTACTATTTTTAAAATCAATTTGCCAAATTTTACCTTTCATCATATTGGCACCAAAGATTCCGCTTATTTTCTTACATGCACGAGCGCTCATCCAGTTGATATCTGCAAAAGAAAAATTAACTTCTTTAAGATCCATATCTGATATCTGCAGTTTATTTGTAGAGAAAACATCCATTTTGGATTTGGCATTATTTGCGTCTGTTCCTTCAAATATAATCTTGGTTTTTTTTGCTTTTATTTCATCCTTTAGTTCGGGTGAAATGAGAGTGAATGCTCCAGAATCAAAAATAAAATGGTGCTGTTTATCTTTTATTTTGACCTCAATAACAATTTTTCCATCAATCAATTCGAAAGGAATCGTTGCTGCATTAAAAAATAAAGGAAAAAGCAAGAGGACAATCGTTAAACATTGGACAGTATAATTTTTCATTTTTTTGATTTTTGGTAAAAACAAATATAGGATATAAAACAAAGACTGCCTAGAACGGCAGTCTTAATGCAATGCATTTAAAGTTTGTTACCGCTCCCAGCTCATACCCAAACTCCCGCTTACAGCGGTAGGGCAGGTCTGAGGGTTAGTAGTTATAGCAACCGTAGTTGAAAGCTTTTTTTTCTTTTTACCTCTGGCTGCAAAGGGAGAAGGAGGTGTTGTATCCTGCATTTTGATAGGTATTTCTCCTGAAAATCCGATCGCTAAGCTAAAACCTGTGATTCTTAAATAAACTAATTCCAAAGATTTGAGGTTGTCGAGTTGCTCATCGCTCATTTAGAAATTTCCGGAAACAAATTGAATAGGGGTATTGGCAACTTGTTCAGAAACTTTCAATCTTTTATTATTTCTTCACAATGAGTTTAAATGTTTTTAATGCTTCCCCGGTATCAGTAGCTAAGTTGAGAATATAAGTTCCGGATACAAGAAGATTTTCTAAAGAGAATTTGTGAATTTTACCTTTGGGTAAGTCTTCTTTATAGATTAATTTTCCGGAAATGTCAAAAAGGTGGATTTTGTAATTTGCTGTGCTTAATAAATCTCCGGTTATGTAGAAATTCCCGTTATTCGGGTTATTAAAAAGCTTAATTTGATCAGCCTTTATACTTTCTGATGTTGAAAGGTTTTTGGGCGTAAACTTAGCAATAAAACAAGTGTAGTCTGAACTGCTTGGTCCTGTTATTGGTATGATTGCGGGTTGAAATGCTGCTTCTGTTGAGAACCCGTTGTGATTTGCAGTAATTCCGGCCAGGTAGAATGAGTCTGAATTTTTTGAAAAAAAGGATTTAACAGACCCACCTAAGAATATGCCTAAAGAAACGTCAGTAGCTCCATAATAAGAAGAAACAACCAATTCTCCAGATGTATTAAACATTGCAAAAAAAATATCAGGTATACTCAGGTTGGGCTTTACGTTTACAAAAGCATTTGCGCTGGCAATATTCTGACTGGATGTTGACCCGGAAATCAATATTTTGCTGCCTTTTACATCTAGACTAGAAAAATCATCTGATTCTGTGCCTCCAAAGTAAGTGCTCCAAACCCGCTGTCCGGAAAAACTAAATTTGCTGATCACACTGTCTTGGTTTCCCATCGGTTGCGCCTGATACGCTCCTGCAGTTGCAAAATAGTTGGTATTATTGGGTGAGTAGATTTCAAAAGACAAACCTAATGTATAAATCCCTGTTTCTGTTACTTTTATTATGCCAACATTTCCATAATTATCAGAAGGTCCATAATAAGTACCCCAGATTCTTTGGCCAGTATTTGCATTAAATCTCGAAATAGCACTGAGCGCTTTGGTTTGCTGAAATGTACCACTGGTGGCAAGTTGTGTATTGGTAACTAAGAAATCAGAACTGGTAACTAAGTACAGATCTCCATTATATTCATCAAGAGAAAATATTTGTTCAGCAGGATAGTAGGTTGACCATATTTTTTGTCCTGAAGAATTAAGTTTTACGAGATAAGCATTCTGTCTAAAGTTTCCATTGACGTAATCTAGTACAAAATTGCTTTGATAACTTCCCGTGTCTGCTAAGTCTTGTTTTTTGGTAAGTCCCGAGAAGTATATATTTCCTGCATCGTCTGTTGTAAAGCTTAGATCTGAAATGCCTGCAGGAATGAATGTTCTCCATAGAAAAATACCGTTAGCGTCATACTTTGCCAAAAGTGATGTGCTATTGTTTTGTATATCTTCAACTACCGAACTTGTAAGCCAAACTCCTGTACTTGCGGAAGCATTGAGTATATTTTTTGATTCGTTTACATAATAACTTCCATCCTGATCACGATACATTATTCTTTCGCTTTCGGATGCGCCTAATGCAGTATTAGGAATCGCATATTTTGAATAGAGCAAAGAACCATTATTATTAATCTTTCCTTCTAACCGGTTGAGTATGCCGGGAGTAAATCCCTGCATGCCCGTAGTGATAAATTGGTTGTAATAACTGGTATTCGAGTTGCTATTGTATTCTCTGTCAATGATAATATTACCATCATTAACCTCTGTTGCTTTATAGCTCGTGGTTCCCGTAGTTCCGTTGGTATGAACTCCTCCAAAATAAGTTCCCCAGCTTCTTTCATAGACCTGAGAAACTTGTGCAGAATATAATCCTGCAAAAAATACCAAAATGTAGTAAAAAGAATTCCTCATCTTATCTGAATAATAAAGTATGTTACGCATTTTTGCTTAAAAAATAATAAATTACGGTCAGCTAATTTTTCATTGTTAATTTTTGCATAGGCCAATTCATCATAATTAGTTTTCACTAAAAAATAACTTGTCCAAAGAAAATTTAAAATAGATAAACCACAAATAATGACCTTTTAAAATCATTTTTCATAAAGTCCTTTGGTGAAAATAAACGGCAAAGAAAATGAAAATACCATCAGAACGATTCTAGATATACGATTAAATGGTTTTTTTTAATTTATTATGTAAATATAAATTAATAATACTGCTATTATTTAAAAATATATCAGTCTTTTTTTAGAATTTTTATTTCTTACTCAAAATAGGATATTTAAATTTTAAAGCTGTAATTTGGTAATGATGTAGATTTTAAAATGTGTACATCAGGAAAAAAGTATCTGCTACGGCCGGTATGCTTTTTTTTCTATAATTTTAAAAAGCTTAGATACAGTACGTCGTAAAAACCGATAACAATTAACCAATATGAAAAAACGTCTGAGTCCGATAGTTTCTTTCCCATTTATTGTATGTTTAGGGTTGCTGATCCTGAATGATTTTTATCTGAAAACAACCTATCATAATATACTTACCGGAAAACTATCAGATTTGTGCGGGCTTTTTGTATTTCCTGTTTTCTGGTCTGTTTTACTGCCTAAATACCGATCAGCAATTTTCACAACAACGGCGGTATTTTTTGTTTACTGGAAAACTTCCCATTCACAGCCATTTATCGATTTTTTCAGTGAAGTATTCTTCCCGATAGAAAGAACAGTGGATCTGACGGATCTTCTTGCTTTGCCAATTTTAGCAGCAGCATGGTTCAGTATGGACAGCGATCAGCAGAAACCAGTACTTTTAGTCTGGCAAAAAAGAATAAATCCTTATCTGATCGGGGCAATAGCCATTTTTGCATTTTATTCTACCAGTAAACCCAGATACACGCAAAGGCTTGATCAGCCGCATTATATACTTCTTACATCAGACAAACCTATTGACAGAAGTGATTACGACCATTTACAGTATTTTAGATTTGATTCATTGCTTGTCGTCAAAGTTGACGAGATTTCTCTGTCCGAAAGACCGGTGAAATATGATGACTACAGCAAAAATGCTGCTGTCAAAAATCTTGATTACACTGTCTCGCAGATGCTTGGTAATGGAGTACGATTGGTTGACCCGAAAACAATTACCTATTTAAATATAAATACAGCCGAAGGGGTAGATTCCGTACGATTCAGGGGTGGGCTTTTAGATGGGAAGTTGATAAGGAAAAAGGATGGCAAAATAACTATTGCCGGTTTATACAAAAACGGTATTGAAGACTCTGTCTGGGTTTTCCATAATGGTAACGGGAAATTTTCAAATGCAGTTACTTTTGTTAATGGTGAACGTACAAAAGTTCAGTTGTTCGAAAACAGCAACGTAATAAAAACTGATCATGTTAATACACGGAAAGATACTGTAAGATATAAATTGATCCAGATTATTATACTTGTCCTGTTATTAATTGGAACCGTATTTCTTATAATCAGAAATTATCATCAGGCATCAGAAAAGCTGCAAATGAAAAAGCTGTCGAAGTGGCTTTTGTGCATCTTCATGCCGATAGTTGTCTGGTGTATACATTTTGCGATGATACTTTTGTTGGGTAACTACCACTACGATATTTTTATTGTTTTGGGTATTGCTATTCTAATGTATCTGATAGCCTGTCCTCTTTTCTTTATTGTCATTTTTGGAATTCAGCTCAGGAAACAAATTGATTTGCTTTGGTATACTCTTTTATTGGCGTTAGCGTTCAGTATCTGGATTGAAATTAACATCTACCTTGAGCTTTCAATATGAATTTTAATAACGTTATTCTGTATTTTCACCCGCTAAGTGGTTATTAATCTCTCTTCTAAAAGCTTACAATGTTCTAATCATAACCATGTAAGTCTACGTTTTTTTAGTTCATCAGAAAAGAACCCGATTTCAATACCGCGCCTTCCGGTAATGAGTTCACCCTCAAAGAACAGCAAAAGAAAACCTCAAAGACGCTAAACCTTTATCCATTCAAAGGATATTGGGAAGTTTGAGTTTTCGTTTAAAAATGCTTAGAATGAGAAAAAATTAACGGATAAAAATCCAATGAAATCAAAGGGTCTAAAAATATAATTGATTACAAATTAGGGATCTGTAATTTGCATTCAGAGGATCGTTTTTCGTTTAAATGTCAAAATAATTTATTGATTATAGTGAAGATAACCTATTTTAATACTTCGCGATTTTAGTTTGCTGGATGATATCTCCATTTTTATCTGAAAGCACTAAAATATAGGTGCCTTCCGCAAACTGTTCCATATTTATTTGTGACACATTTTTATACGATCCCAATTTTTGACCAACCATATTGTATAATGTTGCATCAGCATTTACTGAAAAATGAAGCAAGTTTTTTACAGGATTTGGATACGTTAAAATACTTTTTTTTACAGTTTCTTCAGTTGCTAAAAATGATTGACAGTCTGAACTGTAAGTAGCGGCAGCATCTTTAGCCCAATAAGTTCCTATCATGTTGCTGTTATCAATCTGAATACACAGAAGATTAGGATTATTTGCAGAATATAGCCATATCAGGGCACTATTGTTTCCATTTTTTACATTGAGTGTTGTTAACTGATTTTCAGCACAACCCAAATAAGTTAAAGCAGTATTGTGGCTCACATCTAACGTTGTCAGTTGATTGCCATGACAAAACAGATCGGTAAGATTTACAAATGCTTCAATACCGGTAAGATCTGAAATGTTTTGATTGCCGATGTGTAACGCACCACTGTATCCAATTGCTTCTGAAACTTGTATGTCTCCATCACCATTCATATTGATTAAGGGTATGTTGAGCAATAAGTTTTTAAAATTATTATCAGGTATATGAACGTTTTGTGCTTGGATAAAGTTTACAGTGAGAAGGACTAAAATATAAAGTAATTTTTTTTTCATATTGAAATTGCTATGGATCATATTTTCACCAGGATTGGCTTTAGAATCGTTTATCGAAAAAAAGTTTCAAGTGCTTTTTAAATTGTAAAAATTTTCAGCAAATATAATGAGAAAAACTCCATTTTATTCCAATGGCTATGATATATATACGATCATAATCTCATAAATCATTTATCAAAAATCTACAAAAACAAAATAATCAATAATCTTTAGAGGCGAACCTCTCAACAAATGTCAGATCGAAAAACTCAAAACAGGGGAGACCGCCTACATCAACGGACTCACCAACATCAAAGGGAAGAAATACCAAGGCTGCATCAGTTTCGATAAAGATATCGGAAAGTTTGAGTTTTTATTTAAAAATCCCAAGAATCTAATTGAGAGAATAAAAAAACCTCAAGTAAAACAAGAGGTAGGATAATGTAGGTAAGGCCAACTTTAATTAACATAAATCCAAAGATAAATTGTGTGAAAATTTTAGTTTGTTATATCGATTGCTCTGCACAAATTTTTGTATTCCTGAAATGCATCTCCAAATTCTTGAGTAAACTCGTAGTTACTCATTTGATATTCTTCGTTTACACCTGTAGAAGTCGATAAATGTATTCTGCCATATTGAACTACGGGTATCTGATAATTATTTTTAAATCTCTTATCAGGGGTACCATTTTTATTTACCTTTGCCCATGTTTTTCTGATAATTTTAGAATCTCGTGGGACAGAGGATGTTTCTGTAAAGCTGACAGATGTACTGATCAGATTTAGCTCATCGATTCCAATAATTGCAAAGTTTTGATTATTTGTAAACATTAATATAAAAGTGGGGTAGAAATAGAGATCTGCCCCATTTATATTTTGAAAATATAGTGCTTCATAATTAGATTTTATTATGGAAAGTGATCTTAAGCCTACTTTAATTTCTCTTCTATTTACTAGTGTGCTGGCGTTAGATCTCGCTGCGACGCGATTTTGAAAATGGACACCCGTAATATCCCAAATACGATGAGATGTACTTAAGTTTTTAAAAGCATTATAAAAACGTTCGTACTTTCTTTTTATTGGATCATCAAATTGCACATCAATATTAATTGCAGAGTTATCAATGACAATTTGTGTTTCAATGATAGCCTCTTTTTGAGCTGTTATATCTTGATTAATCTTCTCTACAATTTTTTTATTAATAAATCCATAAATCAACATATAGCTTATAATCTTTTTTGTATTAGAAAAAGACAATGCTTTTTTTATCTTCTTCAAATCTGCCTCTAATTCAATTTTTTGCCGTTGTGCAACTAAAATAGATTCTTTGATTCCTGACATATCCTGAGAAGTTATTTCGTGTATATCGGCACTGAAAATGTTATCAGAAAGATTTCGACTGTAATCATGAACAGGAAGCGGATGACTTTGAGGTTGTGGTGATCGTGATGCTGGAGATCCTGATATTTTATATGAGTTTGAGAAGCCGAGAACGTTGGTATTTAATCTGGTTCCTGAAGAACTGAAATTTAAACTAGCTCCTCTTACTCCGATGCTTGTTGAGATGCCTCTTTTGCTGAAATTAAGATGTACACCTGGTACAATTTTAATTCTTTTTCTGTATGACCAAGCCATGATGATAGTTTTTTAGGGTTATTGGATTGAGTTGATGAAGTTCTATTTACTTTCTATGAAGTTTTTAATTATCGGATAGACATCTTTACTGTTCGATAAAGTTGCATGTATTTGCACACGACCGGCTCCGGATTTGGTCAACCAATCTGTCCAGATAATCTTGATAATTTCCAAGTCGGTTGGATGAAACCGTGCAACACCATTTATATCTAAAGATCTGTCGGTAATTTCTAAAACCAAAACATCTATGTTTTTAAGATCACTGTTTGTTTTTTTAACTAGAAATTGAGGATTTGAAAGGATGAACTTTTGTAGGTTACTAGTTTTACTTTTAAGAAATTCAGTTCTTACTTCTGTAATTAGATCCTGATTAAGATTATAACCCGATGTTTTATTGATTGTTTCTATGTATCCATCAGTTAGCAGGACAATCTTATTTTTTGTTGTAGAGATAATGCCTTTGTTCTCTGAAATTTTTATAGTATCAATTTGATTTGATAGTGAGGAATGGATGGTTTCATTAAAGTAATTCCAGACATCTGATCCTGAACTCTGGATTAAAGCATAAGAATATATCTTGGCTGTTTCTTCTTTTAATGTTGATATATCTGATTTTAACTGACTTCCTTTATATTTTGAAGCTTCTTTAAGCCTATTTTTAAATTTTAAAAAATTGATTTCAAAATTAGAATTATTGATTGTTTTCTCATTTAGAATGCCACGGTTAATAAAGTCAATTTTATAAATATCTAGTTGATTAAGATTTCGATTACCCAATTTCAACAATTCAGGAATACGATCTAATACTGAATTTATAATAGTTATATCTGATATGGGCTTAGGATGAATAGATTGATTAATCCTATTTGATAAATCAGGTACTATGAGTACGTTGTAATTGCTCGTGATAGAATAAGTAATTTTTGTTTTTGAGCTACATTTTGTTTCTTTACAGGAAATTAAAAGAACAAATAAGAGAAATACAATAATTGATGAATATAATTTTTTCATGTTTTGTT
This sequence comes from Chryseobacterium sp. JAH, assembly GCF_001507335.1. Classification (GTDB taxonomy): domain Bacteria; phylum Bacteroidota; class Bacteroidia; order Flavobacteriales; family Weeksellaceae; genus Chryseobacterium. Next base: position 48,467 of record NZ_LMAH01000012.1, read on the forward strand.
TGTTTAGTTCTGTGCAAAATCAGTGGTTAAATTTTTCTGAAGGCTGATACCATTCAACCAATTTTCACATTCATTAATGGCTTCGGATGTTTTAATTTCTGCTTTTTTTACAGCAAATAGTTCGTAGAGATATTTACTCCAACCTTCCATGAAAATATTAATTCTGTTTTCCATTTCAGCTTTAGAAACCGGTAATTTGTCATTATCTACCTGACTTTTATAAATCTGAGAAAGATTTTCGACTTTTTCCCTGAATGATAAAAAAGCATTTCTTAATGAACCAATTTTTCTGTTGCACTCCAGCGGTAGGTTTTGTCCTAATTTTTCATACTCTTTTTTATCTCTGTCCATAGCTAAAATCTCAATGTTTAATCCGTCATTTATTTTTTTAACTTCTAATATCTGATTGTCTAATCCCGAAATTTCATTTTCCAGATTTTCAATAGAAAACTTTATTTTTTGTTGCTGATGAGTTGTGCTTCGCTCGTGAAGCAAAGAATATATTTTGTTAACAATTAAAGTTAAAAGTAAAACCCCTAAGGTTCCCAAAATAAAAACAAGCAAAAAATTCTCAGACAAAATAATATCTGAAGTAGCCATTTTTTGATCTATTTCGTTGGTCAAAAGTTTTATTTCCTCAATATTTCGTGCAACTTTATAAGCCATAAATGCATCGACAATTAATATTAAGGGCACGCCAAAATATGATTGAAAGTCTATTTTTTTTCTCATCTGACCATTAAAGTCTTGATTATATGAATTTCTAAGTATTAACTTCATCATTCCCAATGCTATGGGTATTGATACGAACAGAAATAAAAATAGAAGGCCACCAATGCCTTTTTCAGAAACTTTAGTAAAGACTTCGGGATCAAATATTTCTGTGTTTGATGGTATCATTCCTACTGCTAAAGATGCTTTAATGTCTTCTTTTGAAAAAATAAAAATGTAAGCCACAGATGTGTAAAAGACAAATATATAGGCTAGCAAGGATATTCCTAAGAGTCCTAGCACTGTCATTAAAAAAATATCCAACGGAGGTTTAACAATGTCTGTTTTGAGATCGATGATTTTTTTTCTTACTAGCTCTATTTTATTTTGAAGAAAGGGAATTTGAGTATCAGTATTGGCCTTAATGATAAATCTTTTCTCATCGGTAGACTTTTCCAAAATATTGATCACATCCTGTGCATTTTTAGTTTCAGCATTAAGAGTGGATGTAAGGCTCTCAATCTCGTTTTCGGTTCTGATTTCTACATTTCCTATACTTAATTTTTGCTGTTCCTCTATTTTTGTTTTAAGTCGAGTCTTCTTTTCTTCAATGACCTCGATATCGTTAATGAAATTCGAATATAAACTGTCCAGAGCTTGTGGTAAAATCTGATGATCTCCCTGGTTTTCGTGCGCTCTCTGATATGCATTGGCTTTAAGAAGGTTTTTATCAAAAGATCCTACTTCAGTGGCAATAATACTCGTTAAAACATCCTGGAAATCCTTTAATGACTTTTCCTGAAAACTCAACTCTTCTTTTTGTGAAAATGCAGGTTTTTCATAAGAGTCATTTAACGTTTCTTTCCATTCTGATTGCTCCTCTTTTTCAATATCCTCCAAACTTATTCCACTGTTAATTTTCTCAATTCTATTTTCTATCTTAAAGAAAGTGGTCACCAATTCGTCGACTGTTTTAGGAAAAGTCGTTACCAATACCTGTTCATGGTTGTTTTTTGCATTGTTTGACCAATTGTATGATCCGGAGATTGCAAGTCGTCTGTCGATGATACAGAATTTGAGATGCATCATACCGTATCCTATATTTTTAATACGATTAAATTTTACGCCCATTATGCGTAATGCTTCAAAGTCCAGCTTTTCGTTGTCTGGCTGATCTGAAATGATTAACGAAATCTTCACTTGTTCAGCTGCCTTTTTTTGAAGTATATCAAAAAGTTCGGGATTGGTAAACCACGCCATTGCCACCAATATTTCTGATTGAGCGTTGAGCAGTTCAGTTTTTATTCTTGATAGAATTTCATCTGCATCAGATAAAGAATCTTGTACAATTGTTGTCATAGGATTGAATTTTAATGGGTTATCATTCTGTGTTCAAAATTAATAACAAAGACTATCCAAAAATTATGGTTTACCATAATTCCAGGGAATTATATGAAAATACATTGATTCACTACTAAAAAATAGAATCAGCCCTCAATTTTGAGGGCTGATTTCTAATACTTTAATTGCAGCTTGAGCAATACGAACGGTCTACGTATTCTTTACTGTTTCCGGAGTAGTAATAACAACCACCACGAGGACCCACAATAAGAGTATGTCCATTATAAGTACATCCTTTAGAAGTCGTTTTTTTAGCTGTACTTTTACGGCTTTTAGATTTCTTTTTCTTCTGTTGAAAATAAGAAAGTTCTGAAGTTGTCATCTTAGATATTTCTGCAGCTTTGCTTACTACAGGTAACAATAGTCCTAAGCTTAGCACGGTGGCGAAGATCATTTTTTTCATGTTGAAGTAATTACAGTTTATTTAGTATGACAAGTTGGACAGCATGTCTTACAACCATTTGAGTGTGTGTAAGATTTCTTAGCTTCCTTTACTGCACTTTCACATGTAGAAAACTCTCCCAGATACTGACAATTGGCTGGTAAAGGGAGATATGTGCAATTCTCTAGATGAACCTCATGATCTCCATTGCTTTGAGCATTTTTGTTGACGTAATACTTTTTCATAAAATTTTAATTTTTTATTGATTAACATTTCAAAAGTATTTAGATAATAATAGATTTAATTACGGATTTCCATAAAAGGAAAACTTTCTAATGCATTAGAAAGTTTATAAAAATGATAAGATATATTATTTTTTAGATGATGCCTAGATCTTTGCAGAATGCAATTAGTTGCTCATTATTATTAATTCCCAATTCCTCTTTCAGAACATTTAATTTCTTTTCTATGCTGCTAAGACTATTAGGTTTTATATTGTTATTCGCAAGATATGTTGGAATATTCTTTTGTAAGACTCCCTGAGCAAGAAGGGAAACTAAAGTAACATCGAAAGATGAAAATTCATAACTATTTAATTTTTTCACATCTTGTCTAGCTTCTAAAGCAAGATAGTTGTTCCCTTTAAATACTTCAGAAACTGCTTTCCTTAATTCTTTTCCATCATTTCTGCCTTTTCTGACGTAACCATTGATTTGATAGTCCTTGAATAATGTATCTATTATTCCTGATTTATGTTCTGCAGAAAAAAAAATTACTTTAATAGAAGGGTGGATTTCACGGATTTCTTTCACCATTTCTCGTCCATCTTTAATTCTTTGTTCTCTATAATCAGTATCATAATAAACATCAGTAATGAGCAGATCGTAAGGACTGTTTTCCCTTAAACTTTTTTTAATTTTTTCTACAGCATCATCGCAATAATGGACGTAATCCACCACTGGGATTTTTAATTCATCAGCTGTTCTCTGTACAGATAAATTTAGTATTTCGTGATCTTCTGCGATTAAAACTTTTTTAAACATAACATTTTTGTTTTATGAAATAGGAAAGGAAAAGTTTACTTCCAGTCCGTTTTCAGTTTGAGTTTCAAAAGTAATAGACCCACCGATATTCTCAATACGGTTTACCATATTACGAACACCATTTTTCAAAATAGTTTCATTATTGATTCCAATTCCTGTATCAGAATAGAAAACTTTGACGTTTTCAAAAGTTCTTTCGAATCTTAAAGTGACACGATCTGCTTTACTGTGCTTTTTCATATTAATCAGCAATTCACGTAATATCTGATAAACTTCAGCCTTATTAAAATCAGATATATCTTCCCAAACCTCGACCTCATTACCAATTAAAATAGTATTCACTTCATCATTATTAAAGTAGCTCAAAAGTTTAGCAATCTTTTCATGAAAAACTTCTGAATGATCGTCATTTTTAATATTGTCGTAAGAAATATTCCGTGATCGATTATAAACATATTCTAGATCATCTAATGTTTCATCTCTGCTGATATCCAGATGATTTTCTAGTTTTGTCATCACCTGATAGATTCCATTGGCTACTACATCATGAACTTTTTTGGAGTATTTTAATTCCGTGTTTTTTACTTCTAATTCTTTTTCCTGTTTAAGCAGTTCTTTTTCCTGTTCAAGTCTTTTACGTCTTTTTTTATAAGATAGATTAGCAAAGATAATTATGGTGATTAGTCCAACTACTGCAATCACTAAATAAATAAGTTTTTTTTGAGATTCAAGTTGGTCAACTTTAAGAATGCTGTTTTCAGCTTTACTTTTTTCTACACCGTAGCGTATTAATGCATACTGATTTTTAGCACGGTTTACCTCTAATTGAATTTCATCGTTGAGAGAAGTGAATTTTTGGAAATTTATCTGATAGTTCTTTGAATCTAAGAAAATTATTCTTTTGAAAGCCTGTAACCGATCCGGTAAACTATTGGCAGCAATTGCAGCACCTTCCATTTTTTTTGCGTATGCCAAAGCAATCCTATTATCTTTATCTTTATAATAGTCACATAAATTTGCAAAACTAGAATTTAAATCTAATTTATTTCCCCCTTTAGATCGGATATTTAAAGCTCTGTTATAGAAAGGCAAAGGATTGAAATTTTGATTTTCCAAGTATTTGGCACGTGCCCAGTTATTTAATGCTCTGGCATAGTCCACACTATCGGTTGTTTTTAAGGCAGCTTGTAAGTAAGGAATTGCAGTTTGATATTCACCTTTAGTAATTAAAACATCTCCGATATTATTACAGTAAATAAACTTGTTTTTTAACTTGACAGCATTGTCCAATGCTAATTTGTAAAACTTTTCTGCTTCATCATAATTCTTAAGGTTGTTCGATGCTACTGCGAGGTTATTGTAATTTGCCGCTAAAAACCCCTTTGAAATACTGTCCTTTTTCTTCGCTAATAAAGTATCCGCTTCTAATGATGTTTCGATACTTCCGAAGTAATCTCCACTATTGGATTGGATAATTGCCATATTAATAGTTGCTTGTGCAGCTTTAGAGGAATCTTTATTCAAAAGATATTCATCTTTTGCGATATTATAGTAATAAAATGCTGAATCAGATATTTGATTATCTCTAAATTCATTTGCCTTGTCGTGACTGCTGTTATTAAGCAAAGTAACTTTATCTGGCTGGCTTTTCTTACATGAATAAAGAAGTAAAAACAATATCAGCAATAAAACTCTTATCATATTTGATTTTTACTGCAAAATATGAAAAAAGGCAGACTTTTGATCTGCCTTTGAATAAATTATTTATTATGGTCTTGGAGTAGGGGGCGTCTGTCCTGTGTTTCCTCCGATTGGTCCTCCGGGACCTCCTGTGCCGTCATCTCCGCCTGTTCCTGTTCCCGGATCTAATCCTTCTCCAGTTCCATCGAGCTGCGTCATTATAGTATTTGTACCATTGTTGTTGTACGTATTTGCATTGTTGCTTCCGAATGCTAAACCAAGTAGCATTAATAAGAGTTGTATCACTGTTGTAAAATTTAAAAATTGACATTGGTGTTCTTCCCCGCAAAACTGATTGCAGGCGGTGTTACACGTTTTTGAAAAAAGAAGCGCTTCTTAAATTTTGGGAAGTGAAACCCTTGAAAACGGAAGAGAAACCTCTGCTTCCCAACCCGGAAATCAATCCTCCGTTTTCTCAGATATTCAGAAATCAGATTGTTAATAATTGTTTAGTTTCTCACTGATTTCTATGGCAAAGTAACGGTGATAATGAAGGTGAGTGTTAGCAGAAATTTGGAAAAAATTTGGAAATTTTAAATGGGCCAAGATTACGGTTAACCGTAAGGTAATGTGCTGGAAATGTTATAATTTGCAATAAATCTAATGACTATGAAACAAGAATTAGTGGCAGAAAAAAAATTGCTCGAAGATGTCTATTTAAAATCTAAAAATAGAGACGGTGGAACCTCGGACAGTGGTGTCTTTAAGGATGTAAGTACAGACTTAATTAACACTCACAAAATCAACTTAAGTTACAAGACCATGCTTGCTTATTATAATAGTGTAGTTTTAGAAAAAGAAGAATATAAATCCATTAAGAAATCAAGTCTGGATGCGCTGAGTTTATATCTTGACTGCAGAGATTACAATGAGTATAAAGAAAAGAATGGTTTTTTTAGAAACCAATCTGCAAATAACGATATTAGCGTAAAAATCGGCAACGGTATAGATGCGATTGCTGATTCCGTTAATAGCATTATTATTAAAATTACACATGCTCCTACTTTTAAATTTTCTGAAATCGTTAATAAAAATAATGCAATGGGAGCAGGTTTTATTGGTTTATTTCTAACGGCCGGTTCATTTGCTCACTTTAACGGATACTTTCAAAAGAAGGATCATATGTATTGGAATGGAGAAGAGTACCGGTTGACTGTTGCAGCGGATCTGAATCCTAAACATGATGTTATTCCATTAGACAGTGTTCGGTTTAAATATTTTAGAAAAATTACTCGTCCTGACACTTTAGATATTGATAACGGAATGGAGAACGTCTGGTATTCGAAATATCAGAATAAAGTTGAATTTTTCACGATGGATGGAGTCAACCCAGATAATCAAAAAGAACTCAAACCTGTTTCAGAAAGAATTATTTTAAAGTATGCAAGTGAAAAATAAAGTACAAATATTACAGAGGGTGATTTATTACCATATTTACATTAAATTGTGCAAATTATTTAATAAAAAAGGGCAGCTGAAAATCAGTTGCCCTTATCCTCTCATTAGTCTTTAGGTTTATGTTTGTGCGGATCTAATGTAGGATGTTTTGGTTGGTTAGGAGGAGTAACGCTTCTCCTTCTGTCAGGCGTACCGTCCTCTTTTTTAGGTTTTGGTCCTGGCTTGATTGCTTGAATTGTGCTCATTTCAATTAATTAATATAGTTAGAAAATATTTATAATCTTAAAACGGATTAAGATTATTTCAAAAGTAAAACAATGCTTGTTTTCTACATTATGGAATCCCATAATCAGATAAAATAAGATGTTCGTAATTTCTAAATAGGTCAAGTGTCTATATTCTTTATTGCTATTACCACCAAAGGTTTCCCATAATTAATCATGGTTTCTTTCCCCTAGATTTGGCTAAATATTTTAAACCATGAAAAAACTAGTACTTATTTTCGCAATTCTTTTTGCGCTTATTGTTAATGCTCAGGAAACTCCTAAGTATGTTTATTCAGAAATTGTAGGAACTTCGAAATTTTTAAGTACAAAAGTGCTTATCCAAATTGACTATGGCCAAGCGACATCAATTTGGGAAAGTAACCGTGTTAAAAATACTGACGGATCTAACAGAGATTTTAATTCGATGGTTGATGCCATGAATTATATGGGTGCTTTGGGATGGGAGTTTCAGCAGGCTTATGTTGTTACTATAGGACAACAAAATGTGTATCATTGGCTTATGAGAAAAGAATTCAATGATTTGGATGCCAATATTCAAGATGAGTTGAAGAAGAACTTTCCTACAAAACGAGATTTGAAAAAGTAAATCTGTGATAAAGAAAATTATATACTAATTACATTAATCAAACTTAATAATGCTTTGTATTGTACTCTTATAATGTGTAGTAAATTTTCAGACTGATATATTTATTTTATTAAAGTACATCATTTAAAATCTCATTATAACTGGATACTTATGGATTTGCAAATAGGCAAACACAGAAGTATCCAGCTATTTTATTATTATACAATATTTTATTTTAGAGGATATTAGGATGTCATAAAAAAAAGTGAATCTCAATCATGCAGAGACTCACTTAATGTTTTTATTTTTTTATGTAGTTATATTATCTTCTTCTCGGCGCACTTCTAGTATGCGGCCTAACATAAGTCCCATCTTTCCTTGTGTATCCCTTTACTTGTATTGATCCGCCAGAATTAGAACTTGGTGTGTAAGAGGAAGTGGATTTAGTTGAGTGGGATGTGCTAAAGTGTGTATAAGAGCTGTAAGTTGTATAGCTTGGATTATACGCCCATCCCAAATAATTGTCCCATTTTATCCTTTTATAATTGTTCTTATTGGCTTTGGTTGAAATGAAAACTTGAGTGTCTTTTGGTACTGTCGTTACAATACTTTCATTATTGCTACTTTCGTATATTGGAGTATCTTCAGATAATAAAACGGTGTAGTAATTGGTTGTACAAGAAATAAACGATAGAAAGATCGTCAGATAGAGTAATATTTTTTTCATGGTTAGTTTTGATTTTAAAATTTGTTAGATATTAATCTCTTTGATATTACTTACAAATCTAAATCAATAACGACGAAAGAAAATACGGAAATCCGTAATTAGAAAAAATTATTTTCTTACCGTTTTCAGTGCATCAATCAACCTCCCCCTTTCCCCACTTCCCGTAGTAGAAAATCGTAAAAAAGGAACTCCATACTTCTCCACAATCTCATTCTTCATTTGATCCCTTTCACCTTGTCGGCTTTCCTTTTTATGGTATTCATAGCCATCAACTTCTATCGCCAAAACAGGGTTTTTACCTAGCTTATTGTAAATCAGAAAATCAAGATGGGTGGCGTGATGTCTGGCATATTGTTCTTCCTCTTCAGAAAGTTTGTCAAAATCCAACAGAAGATTTCTTAAAGGAAAATGCAGAACCACATCGTATTTGGAAAACTCGTCTTGTGATAGAACCTCTTTGATCAGCAGGTACATTAAATTTTCACTGTCAAAAACCGATTTTTTCTTTTGACCTGATAGGAGAACTCTTCGTTTCTCTTCATAGCCTTTGTACAGATAGTCAAAAATAGAGTGGAGCTCACTGTTGACGATGGTGAAGTTGTGATAATCAATATAACGGATCAGGTCAGAGATGTTATTGTCTTTCTCATTTTCATTTCCATTGACAACCAGAATCAGCTGATCTTTTGCTCTCGAAATAGCAACGTTCAAACGATTCGGATTATCGGTAAAATCTGATATTTCATTATCTACAGTGGAAAGAATAATCACATCATTTTCTCTTCCTTGAAATTTGTCTACCGTATTAGCTTTGATCTTTGTTCCCTGAAATGTATTTTGCAAAGCAGAAATCTGATTTCGGTATGGAGTTACAATTCCTAAATCTACTGTTTCCAAACTTTGATATGGAATAATTTCCTGGGTAATAACATCAATCTGCCGCTGATTCATTCGTTCACGTGCATGATTTCCTGCTACGGTCTTGTAAACGATTAGGGGATTTCGGTCTGTTTTGACTTCGGATAAAATAATCAGCTGATTGTTGTAAAATTTCCGGTTGCAGAAATCAATGATTTGAGGATGGCAGCGGTAATGTTCTTTTAAAAGGGTCTTAGGAATATCAGGAAATAATTCTGTGATCGATGAAAGCAAACTTTGGTTGGAATAACGATACGCTTCAGGAAGCTGATAGCTCTGAAAGATAAAATCTGTATTTTTTGCCGTTTGAGCATCAACCACATTCGGAAGCTGTTTTAAATCGCCTACAATCACCGCTCTTTTGGCGCAGGATAAAGCCAGCACACCTGTTGCTAAATCTACTTGCGATGCTTCATCAATAATCACAAAATCATACACGACATTTTCAGCAAGACTTCTTCTCAGAGAATAGGTGGTACTCATAATCACCGGATAGTCTTCGATGAACTCTAATGATTTTAAAAGAAGATCTCGCTCTGTATATTCCTTACGTTCTTTTCCGTTATATTTTTTATACAATGTATTTTTAAACAACTGCATCGAAACGTCTGTATAATCTTTCATTTTCTCATCGAAAGAAAAATCCTGCAATTCCGATTCTAATTGTTGTCGCCTTAACTTGAGCTCTGAAATTTTTGTCGTGTAATATTTTGACTGAACCAATTTGATCAACTCCTGATAAGGCAGTTCATAAAAGTTTTTATCTTTAACACCGTAAAGAAAAGGAAAGATCAATTTTCGCCACCAGTTGAATTTCTTACCCGATTGCTCGTAGTTTTCAATCGTGATCCAAAGCGAAAGCAACTTATCTGAACTGACATTCTTTTTAAAACGAACCTCTGCGAACAAAGTGTTAGTGAAGGAGAAATGCTGATATTCTGTTTCTATATTTTCAATTTCCAGTTTCAGTGATGCCAGCTCATTTTTGAATTTCAGTTTTTCTGAAAGCTGAGTAAAAAGTAAGGTATTAGACAATTTAAGAGCACTTGCTTCTTCAGCCGATAATATCCAATCTGACAAATCAGGAATCTCAGCTTGGGATTCTATGAACTCTTTTTTATTTTGAGAACTTCCTAAAAGGGCTGCGATAAAAGAGATCCCATTCTTATCCAGTTTTTCAAAAACATTCTTTGTTGCAGAATTATTGCTTGAAACCACTGCCACGGTTTGATTGTCCATCACTGCATTCGCAATGATATTTAAGATAGTCTGCGTTTTTCCAGTTCCGGGAGGACCTTCAATAACACTTAACGGTTTGGAGAAAGCTTCATTCACTCCATCTTTCTGACTGAGATTAAAACCAAATGGAAAAATCTCAGTAGGAGAGGAGTTTTCATTTCTCTCAGGTTGTTTTTGATTAAGATAGTTGGAAAGAATTGAATACTCAGGAATAAAAGAAATTCTCTCATAGCTGTCGGCAAGAATGTTATTTCCTTCCTCTGTTTTCAAGCCAATGGTCTCTGCAATTTCTTTTAAGTAACTGAAAATACTTCCTGCATTTTTTGTTTGAATCGCAGATTTTACAATTTGAATTTTGCTTTTGTTATAGGTGTATGATTTTCCATTGTTTTTAAAAACCACTATGTACTTCTCACCTGTGAAAGAGAAGGATTCTATTTCATCAGTTCTTTCTTTGCCGTCGATATAGATGGCTTGGGATTTTAGATGTGTAGTTGTGATTTTGTGCATTGGTTGGTGATGTCTTACAAATATATTAAACTGTAAAAGCTAAAAATGTAAAGTACAGATGATTTTTGAATTATTATAATGAAAAAAAATACAACTAACTAAGGATTCCCCTAAATGATATATTTATTTAATAGCCACTTTTACAATGCTAACAAATAAATAAAATAATTATGGCAAAAACAGCAGCTTTTCATAGCATCAAACAGACCGTACACCACAACAATACTTCGTGTACGGAGGGTAACAACATTGAAACAGTAAACAAGCGAAGCGGAACAGGCGATAAGCCATTATGTTCACATTGCGCTAGACTGTAAGTTTCTTTGGTTTATTGGCTCATCGAAAGATGAGCCTTTTAAATTAGCATATGAATTGGTTGTTTACATAAAAATGGTAAATATTGGTTAATCAAAATCTTTAGCATATTTTAGTGATAAAATAATAATAAAACACAATGCAAAACATTGATTGGAATAATATTAGGCCACTAAATCATTCCCAAAAGAATAGCTTTGAAGAACTTGTTTGTCAATTAGCTAGAAATGACAGGTTCGAAAATGCAGTTTCATTTGTTAGAAAAGGTTCTCCTGATGCTGGTGTTGAATGTTTTTGGGTTCTGAGCAATTTTAAAGAAATTGCTTACCAAGCCAAATTCTTTACTTCTCCTTTGTCATCTACCCAATGGGGTGAATTAGATAAATCTATAAAGACAGCCTTAGATAAACATTCCAATCTATGCAAGTATATTGTTTCTATACCTCAGGATCGCGCAGATGCAAGAATTGAAGGTAAAACTTCTTTTTTGGATAAATGGAATGAATCTGTACTAAAATGGAAAAATTGGGCACAAGCCCAAGGCTTAGATGTGGATTTTGTTTATGAAGGTAGTTCGGAATTGTTAACCAAATTATCAATGCCAGAAAATATAGGAAAAGCATATTTTTGGTTTAGTAAAAATGAATTTTCTAAGGAATGGTTTAACGACAATAATAAAAGGAAAGTAAAAGATCTTGGTGCAAGATATAGTGAAGAACTAAATATTTTATCTGATACAGCGAAAATATTTGAACTGATGATTTTCCCTTTAAAATTAAAAAAAATACTATTTTCAGAATATGAAAGTTTAGAGATAGATTTTAAATCTTATTTAAATATTTCCAAACAATATCCAGAAATTCATGAAAAATTGATCAAGTTACTAAACAATTTTTTAGATAAAGGAAAGTTGTTGCATTCGTATAACATATCTGATTTAAAACAACCAGAAATACTTAGCCATACAATCTTAATGCAGATGGATTCATTAATAAGAATACTTTACGAGAATTATGCTGCTGATGATATAAAAATCAACCGAATTAATAGTAAAAATACTCTTGCGCTAAAAGCTAAGTATAAAGTAACATCATATAGCATTAATAAGTTTTTAACCATTTTAGATTCTTTAGACAAAAAGATAGCTATAAATCCCTTTTTGCTTATTGAAGGAGATGCTGGCATAGGAAAATCACATCTTTTTGCTGATTTTGTCACCACATTTTACAAAGATTTACCTTCAGTTTTACTGTTAGGACAACAATTTTATAGTGAAAACCTATGGTTGCAAATAAGTAATCAGTTACAAATAAATTGTTCTAAGGAAGAATTTCTGGGAATTCTGAACTCTATAGGAGAGAGTTTAAATTGTCGTGTGCCAATTTTAATTGATGCTATTAACGAAGGAGGAAAGCAGATATGGAAAGAACAACTTTCTGGTTTTGTCAATGATATCAGATCTTATCCTCATATTGCATTAATTATTTCGATTCGTAGTACCTACACTAACTATGTCTTATCAAAAAGTAATCTAAAAGACTTTGAGAGATATACAATTGAGGGCTTCAGAAATCTACCTGAAGTAACCAAAACATTTTTTAAGTTTTATAAAATTAATGATCTTCCCGTGCCGATTCTAAACCCGGAGTTTAAAAATCCATTATTTTTGAAGTTATTCTGCATAGGATTAAAAGATAATAACTTAGATACGCTTCCCGATGATTATGATAATATAACTGTAATCTATAATTACTATTATCACAAGATTAACAAGATATTAGCAGATCGGTTAGCTTATGATTATAGGAATTTTAACTTAGTTCTTGAAGCAATATCTTTGCTGGCAGATGATATGGTTAGATATAAGACTTCTCAATTGAGTAGAGAAGTTGCAAATATCATATTAATTGAGAAATATCGATATTCCTTGCCAAATGCAGGAATGATACTCTCAGAGTTGATTAAGGAAAATGTATTGAACGAAAATATTGTTGGAAATAAGGAAATAATTTATTTTTCCTATGAAAAATTGGGTGACTACATAATAGCTAAAAGTCTTTTGAATTTAGACTCTAACAAGATAAAGCTTTTAGCGGAAACTGGAACATACAGCATTGATCAATCATTTAACCTTTTTGAAGTAATTAAAAATGATATAGCTGTTAAAGCTAATTTAGGTATTATAGAAGCTATTTCTATATTACTGCCCGAAATGTATAATTTAGAATTGTTTCAATTAAGAAAATCTACTACAGTTTTTTTAAAGCCGTTGCTAAAAAGCTTACTATGGCGTAACTCGTCTACAATAAAAGATATAACTATTGATTATATTAATAAAAATAGAAAGCTAGATAAAGCAGTGGCAAGCGAATTTGTGAACACTCTACTTCAATTGTCAATCAAGCCCAATCATCGTTTAAATATATATTTTGTTGATGCACTTTTATCTCAAAAGAAGTTAACCGAAATCGATTTGATGTGGACCATTCATATAAATAACTCTGAAGCCGGAAAAATACTTGTTAATTGGGCATTGGAAATATCTTCATTTTCTAATCTACATTCAAAAACAAAAAAAATATTTGCATTTTCTCTTTCATGGTTATTTTGTTCAACCAATCGCGAAATTAGAGATAAAGCAACCAGAGCACTAGCTAAATTGCTTCAGAATGATTATTCTATTCTTATTAATTTGATTAATAAGTTTAAGGTGGTGGAAGATATTTATATTCTAGAACGTTTAGTGGGTGTGCTTTATGGAATCACTTTAAGGTTAAATGATAAAGAAAATATCTTGGAAATTGTGCAATTTGTAAATAGTATGATTAAAGCAAAAGAATTCAGACGTCATTTATTAATCGAAAATTATGTTCAAGGAATTATTAATTATGCTTCGACAAAGGGAATATCTGATAAAAATGATTATATACAACCCGATATTACGAGTGATAAAGATCTATTTAAAGTTAAATTAGATTCGAAATTATTTTTTAAAAGACATATAGCTCACATTTGTCATGATACACTTGTTAGCTATATTTCAGGAGAGCATAGTTTCATTCATAAATTTCTTGGTAAGAAAGCAAATTTTAGAATTTCTAATTTTTATACTTCAGACTTCGACTCATTGGATAGTATTATTAATAATACAGGAAATGTCGAAATTATAGGAGAAATTATAAAATTAATAAAATTAAAATCAGATAGCGAATTAACGTCTATGATGAATATCGGTAACATTGATGATGATATACAAAATCTTTATGAACAGTTAATTAATTATGAAACTTTAAAACCACAGGATGTTTTAAATATTAGATCTTTCTTTAATGAAGTTGCGAGCATAACTGATTCACAGTTTAACATTGATACTTTACAATATTATATTTCAAATGATGTTTTTAATATTATAGGATGGAACGGCAATGATTTTAAAGAACATGATTATCCAATATTAAGTTCGAATTTTTACAAAAAAAATCTCTTTAATTTACAAGAATCTATAGGTGAAAAATATATTTTTATATCTTTTTATAAATGGTTATCTATAGTATCTAGTAATTATTTAATTGCTGAGATAAATCCTTCAAAATTTAAATATAATAGGTATAAAGATCTTCGTAACCTTCTGCAGACAGATATTGATCCAACTATTTTTTTTTCAGGAATTATGCAGCAGAAAAATTCTTCTAATAAAGCAAGCGAAATTTATCAATTTAATTCAGAAGAATTGCTTGGTGAATGGATATGCTTAGGTTCTTCCGATCCTGGAGTTATAAAAAATAGTAACTTTCAGTTTGTACGAAAATGTTTAATTATTAACGCTTCTGATGCTGTTGATTATTTAAATTATTTGAGAAATGATGAATTGATTTTGAGGGATTTTCTTTATCTAAATACTTCTCAAAGTAATCACTATTTGGGTGAATTACATTGGAGAGAAGAATCTAAATTGATTCATAAACAAAGCAATAGAAGAGGTTATTTGGCTGCTATAACCTATAGATGGTCAAAGGATAATGATTTTTCTTTAAATGATGATTTGCAATTTTTAGTTCCATCCTATCAACTTTCTCAGATTTTGGATATTGCTGCATTAATAGATGGTAGGTTTTATGATAAAGATGAAAATGTTGTAGCAGTAACTACATTTTTTAATAAAAATAATACATCATTATTTATAAATAAAAAGTACTTTATTAACAAAATGAAAAGTAAAGGTTTAAATGCTTTAATATTGAAAGATTACGCTAAAAGCCGAAGTAAAGCTAAAATTGTAAAAAATATTTCACTTATACTAAATGATTAAGCATACCGAAAAAACCAGATAACACTACGTTTTATGAGTATGACATAACCGCAATCCTTCCAATTTGATTGAAGTTAGGAAGCATAGAAAGATGATCAGCAGTGAAAAAAGAACAATAACATTTTATCATCATCATTTCAAAAATTTATGTTTCGAGATTGATTACAAATTTAATAACTGGCAGTATACGAACTCCAAAGACTGGAGATTTTGAAGAACTAAATGATCCTATTAAATATTTATTTGCATTCGCAATTGAAATCGAGCAAAAGTGACTTAGTAGGGGGGTAATAGTATCTATTACTATTTAAATTTTAATGTTTGCGTATTTTATAATTTTTTTTGTAGGTTTGATGAAACTAATATGAGAACGCATAATCTTAAATATAGATGTGAGATAGCATTGCTACATGCTGATCTAAGTGGCTTTAGAGCACAAGAGATAAATTGTTGGCGTTTTGTTTTTGATGACATTACTGATGACCGCAATTTCAAACCAGTATATCTTCTAAATATAGATCGATTTAAATTAGATTTAAAAACTAATAAAGCGATATCATCAGGATTTGCATTGTCGTTGTTTGAAAGTCCAGATGCTATAAAAGCAAAATTTATAAAATTAAACTCTAATAAGAAAAATTTTCCAAAATTAATTGGAAAAAATGCTGCTTTTGCTAAGTTACCATATTGCGGACTTAACGATGAGCCATCGACTTCTGGACATTTTGATTTACACGAATTTAACGGCATTGATTTCGTAAAGCTGTTCACAATAGACAAAACAATTTTAGGTGGAGACAATTAACTCATATATACTGAATAAGACTGCATTTGATCTTCCTACTGAGGTGGCTGCTTTGTTATTTCCTGAATATTACACCACTATCGTATGTGTAGATAAGAATAATAATTCTTTTATTAAAGAATGGGTTGATTGTACGAATGATCAGTCTGTAAATAGATTTTTATTTTACCAAACAACTAGAGAGCTTTTGAAAGCTTTTATAGATAAAAGAATTACTCATTTAGAGTTTATTCGCAGATCTGTTTCCAATACATATTTCTTGATCGATCTTGATGAAGAGTCAAATTATCATAATGTTCTGCTTCTACGTTTTAATGAGATACCTGCAGACTATCTTCCTGAATTTGGTTTGTCTTTAGAATCCGAGGATTTTGTAAACCCAGAAGTAGTTTATGATTATTTTAATTTATATGGTATAGTTGACGATACAAATTATAATTTGCGTTCCAACCAATTTTCTAACTTAATTAATATTCATTTAAGAGAAGGTGAGGGAGTGGGATTTGGACGTATTGATGCTGACAAATTAGGGAAAATTTTAATAGGATTTGAAGGGTTGTATGAGAATTTAGCTAAAGATTATTATTTTTCTAAAAATCGTGGTACTAAAATTCCAAAAAAAATTAGCAAACATGTAAGCGATGGAAATCTAGAATGTGAGGTGGTAATTTTTGAAGCAGCATCCTTTAATGTTATACTGAAACCAAAAGCAGATATGGATGGGTTATTTGGTGATAGCTCAAGTGATATTATTTGCGAGAGAGCTTTAAACCTTATTACTAAGAGTAAAAATATTGAGACATTTAATGAAATATCTTCTGAATTTAGTGCGTATACAATGTCATCTTATTTAGATTTTGTTAATATTGTTTATGAGGAATTGATAAACATAGATATTAAGATGGAATCATATAAAAAAGAAGTTTTTAGTATTGAAAACCTAACATTCAATGAGGCTTTTAAGATAAAAGCATTTTACGACCAAGATAGTGAAATTGAAACGGACAAGTTCAATCTTGTAGGAAATTTTACGGGTGTGAATTGCAATACAGGATATTTTTGGTTTGATTCAAATGATAAGCAGAGTTATCATGGTTATCTTGATAAATTGATTAGTGATAGCGCTTATGATCTAAATTTTCATAAATTATATTTGATTACCATCGAGCGTAAACTTGAAAATAAGGCAATAAAAGATTCTCCTAAGATTCACGACAGGATATTAGCTATATATGATTACAATGAGTAATGATGTATATATTAACATATAAATTAACTCATAATTCTTTAAGTTTTCAAAAATATTCTATCGTGAACTAATATTAAATGTATCATTTGCTAACTTATGTGTAACAGTATCATTAAAAATTAAACTATCATCAATATCAGTGAAAGTTCATAAGGTGAAAAGCAATATTAGCTGATTATTATAGATAAAAAAAAATTATAATAACTATAACTTAATAACTGAAGAGACAGACTCACATTTTCCTCAAAGAAGATATTATATTTCTTCTTTCAATACTCTAAAATTAAAAGAAAGCGCTCAAAATATTTTTTAAATTGTGCATTTGGATTTTAGGCGTAAAAAAAAAGAGACAACTTTAGTTGTCTCTTTTTTTTACGTTAGCAAAATGCTATTTTGTTATTAATCCAGATAAATCCCATATTTAGATAATAGATTTAAGAATCTAGGGTCTTCAAGAAAGTTGGAGTATATTTCTTCCTCTTTTATTACCCTTCTTATATAATCAGAATTCATTTTAATAACATTCTCTAAATGTATATAAAATTCATTGAAATTACCAGTTTCGGCATATAGTTCTGCTAACGTGGCGATTGCCTGTAGATTTTCAGAATTTAATTCTAATGCTCTGTAAACATCAGCGAATGCTGCATCGAAATTCTTTAAGACTCTTCTAATGTTAGCTCTACAAGAATAGCCAGTTGAAAATTCAGGATCAATATCAATAATCTGGGAACTAATAAATTCTGCTTCAGAATATCTTTTAGTTTTGGTGAAGATTATGACTTTTTTAACTAAAGCATTCAAATCTTTGGGCTTTAGTTTTAGATAATCATTTGCTTTTATTTCTGCTTCTTTAAATTCTTCCTTATTAATTAAATTGCTAATATAGAGATTTAGTGCTGGTAAATGATTTTCATTTATTTTCAAAGCAATCCTAGTATCAGCAATAGATTCATCATATTCTTCGAGTTCATAAAAAATTCCAGCTCTATAAACATATAAGTCGACATTACTTTTGTTAAGAGCGATAGCTTTGTTTATATAATCTATTTTATTGTGGAAATTTTCAGAATTATTAGCTAATGCAATTAATCTTTCTGATTCTCTAATATTTTTAAATCTTCGAATTTCATTTTCAGAGAGGTCTTCTTGTGTTAACCTCTCGAATAATTTTAGGTAATCTATTGAAATTTGTGTGTTTGATTCATCCTTTTCGTATGCAATTTTGACTTTTTCAACCTCTTCTAATTCTCTGTCAGAATGTATAACATTGATGTCAGTTATGTGAGGATGTAAATATTCCCTTTTAATTCTATTAATTAATAGCATTTCTTTTGCTCTATCTTCTGGTTTATCGGTAAAAGGGATTCTACTTAAAACAAAATTTATATTTGGTACTTTGCCTAAAATGTTATTAGAAGGATCGTTCAATGATTTGATAATTCTGTTAGCACCTCCTAAATTTTCTTTATTATTGGCTGCAATAATAACAATTTTATCTGCTAATAAAGATAAAGTGATGCCAGACATTTCTGATATTCCTGTTCTAGAGTCTATTAATAAAAAATCAGGTTTTATTTCTGTTTCAACAGCCTCTTTCAATTTTAAGAAAAACGCTAAACCATTCGGATTTTCATAGATTAAATCGTACCAATTAATTGCGGAAAGCTTTTTCCAATAGCTAGGTGAGTTCGTATCTCCAGCTGTTATTAGACTTAAAGGTTTTCCATTCTTTGAAACGTTTATATCAATCGAATAATCTTTAATTTTATTACTTAAGATACCTTTGTTAGAAAACTCATAAACATAATCGACTATTCCTTTATTGATATTATTCTTTGATACTGGAAACTTCAAATGTAATCCGGGAGCTTCCAAATCAAAGTCTATCACACAAACTTTCTTTCCGAATTCAACTAGTCTTGTTGCAATATTTACCAGAGCTAATGATCTTCCTACACCTCCTTTGTATGAATAAAATGTTATTGTTTTCATTTAAATTTTATTTAAACTGTAAATAGTGATCTTCGATTTTGTAATTTTGTAGTTGCATGTTTTAAAAAATCGACATCATAGCCTTTCACCTTAATTATATCTTGTCTAATACATGCTCTTGTTTCGTCAAAATGAATGTTCATTGCGTTAGCAATACTTAGCATTCTCTCAAGATTGGCAGATTCATAATTGTTAGCTTCGTATCTCTGAATCTGTTGTTCTTTAAGTCCCACAATTTTAGCTAAGTCATTTTGAGATAAGCCCGTCACAATTCTAGCTTTAATTAAAGTTTCGGACAAATTTTCAATCGGAGACGAAAAGATTATTGGCTTTTCATTTGTTAATTTTTCATATTCTTTTAATTCTCTATCAAAAGTTTCTATCTGGCTTTTAATAGCATCTTGCATAATTTTTTTAAACTTATCATTACTTTGTGAATCTACTTGTAATTTTTCAAGAGACCGTAAAAATTCTTTGCGTTTTTTATTAGTGATTGCATACTGTTTTTCGTTCTTGATCATGATAATTATATTAAATTAATTTGTACAATACCTTTTGGATTTTCATCTTTATCTTGCTGAAAAAAGTAAAAATAAATTAAGTCTTCGCTAGCGGGAGCTTGTGCTGGAAAAAATTCACCAGAGTATAATTCTTTTTGCTTTTTTCTTTCATCAGAGAAATCTAGAAGTGTGCCATATATAGATTCTAATTTATCTAAATCAACTCCATCTGCATCCCAACAAGCGTCAAAATCACCAGGCAATTCTTTTGTCGTAACAAAACTACCATCAATGAAAATTCTTTTGCAGCCACAGTCCTTGAGATGACTCATGCCCAATTTTAAACCATTAATTAGCATTTTTCGATAATTATTGACACCAAATTGCTTTTCGAAATTTTCCAAAGACATTATGTAAACGCCTTCAGACAAATTTCCATTTGGTTGAAATGATATTGCCATCTAATTGTAATTATAATACAAATATAATAAATGTTGCTTTATCACAACGAATTTGTTGTGTTAAATTGTATAGTGAAGAATTGCTTTGAAGATGCTTGAATAATTATAGCTTGGACTTATTAAATAATCTATTTTTTTTTCAGCAATTAATAAAGTAAAAAATAATTATTTTATAAAAACTCTTGTTACAATGAATATTAGATAAAATCCGAGCTTCATAAGTTAGGATTTAATTTTATCATTAATTTTTATCTAAATTAAAGTATTTTATCAACTCTGTAGGTGATACGCTTAAGCCTCTGGCTAAATCTAAAAAAGTTGTAAATGCAAAATTTCTTTTTCCATTTTCTACATCACTTACAGTTGATTTTGTAAGGTTATTACTATTAGCAACAACATCATCTTGACTTACACCTTTACTTTTTCTAAGGTTTTTTATGTGAATTCCAAATCTTACCAATTCCTCATCTTTTGTTCTCATAATGATATTTTTACAAAAAGCGGAATTTTTCAGAAAATAAATGTTATAAGTTCTTATAACAAATGATTTTTTTTATTATATTTGTCAGATGAGTTACAAACTGTAACTTTGCGATACTTCAAGGAATAATAGAAGCTATTGCTTAGAATCTTGTAATAGAAAACTGGTAATTTTTAAACACACAAGACGATAAGTAAGCGGCTCACGACCTAGGCGTGGGTCTCTTCCTCTTATCTGTGTGTAAGGTATACCAGTACCCCTATTACTGATAATGTAGAGTTCCATGCCGTCTTTTTTCAATGCAGTTCGCCAAAATCTACAAAAAGATCTAAGCCCGCTTCACCAGATAGAGTATCTTGACATGATACAATAGGGTGTACAACCTATTGCGGCTTTTAAAGCTTACACGGGACAAATTTTCATACCTATTAATTAATGCTTTCCGGTGTCTTTTGGTCACTGCTCAAAGACCTCACCATGTCCTTTTTCAAACCAAAAGGCACTTAGGAAAGTTTTGTTTTCAAACACATGAATCCAGTCGTCATGGCTTCGGAAGGCTCAGCCTGACAATCCGCAAGCCTATTAAATTAAAAGAAAAATGAAATAGAACTTCGCCAGGCTCAGCCTGACAAGAAATCGGTTTACGTAAAAAAAGCCCCTTCCTATAAGTCGACTAAAACAATTCGGAAGGAGCAATGATTATTTAAATCGTTTAATTAAAAACTTTACAAAACTATGAAAAAATCCTATAATACTATAGGAAGTATTGGCCTTGTCCTTATGTTGACCGTTGTTTGCGGTTCAGCTCAGGCACAGTCCAAAACCGTCACGGGAAAGGTTACCGTAGCAAAAGGAGATCAGATGTTGCCTCTTTCGGGCGTCAGTGTTTCCCAGGTGGGAAGTGACCAGACTGCGGTTACGAATGCTCAAGGTGTTTATCGGTTTGAGATTTCCGGAGATGACGGCAACGGGAATGGCATTCTTGTCTTCAGGCATCCTGATTATGCAGAACAGAGAATTCCTTTGGATAATCGGTCTGTTGTAGATGTTGGGATGTTTGTAGTAAATGATGAAGACGGAAATGAAAAAGTGCAGGGAATCGAAGAAGTCATTCTCAACGCAGGCTACTATAAAGTCAAAGACAAAGAAAGAACCGGAAGCATTGCCAAAGTTTCAGCAAAAGATATCGCCAATCAACCTGTGACCAATGTTTTGGTAGCAGCGCAGGGGAGAATGGCAGGAGTCAGCATCACCCAAAATTCAGGTAGTCCTGGTGGAGGTTTTGATGTTCAGATTCGGGGACGCAACAGTCTGAGAAATCTGACCAACTCAGAAATCGACGGCAATCAGCCTCTCTATGTGATCGACGGTGTTCCTGTAGGCGGTTCTGTGACCTCACTGTACACGGCAACCATCTTTCCGGCCAGAAACATCAATCCTTTAAACAGCATCAGTCCGAACGACATCGAAAGTATAGAAATCCTTAAAGATGCAGATGCTACGGCGATTTACGGATCAAGAGGAGCCAACGGCGTCATCCTCGTGAATACCAAAAAAGGTAAATCCAAAAGGGTCGTCACAACGCTTAATACAAATTACGCCCTGAGTTCGGTCACTTCCCGCATGAAGATGATGAACACTGCGCAGTATCTGGATATGAGAAAGCAGGCCTTCACCAATGACGGAATCAACACGTATCCGGTCAATGCCTACGATATCAATGGGGTCTGGGATCAGAACCGTGATACGGACTGGGCAAAATACCTTCTGGGAAATACCGCTGCGTCGTATACCACTCAGTTATCCCTGAGCGGTGGAAGTGAAACTACTTCATTTTTACTGAGTCTGGGGCATACCGAGCAGGGATCTATCTTCAGAGATGATTTCAGATACAGAACCAACACCGTCAACGGGAGTATTTCTCATCAGTCATTGGACAAAAGATTTCAGCTGACGCTGTCTAATATTTTTTCAAAGACCGATAACAATGTGATCCGTGAGGATATTTCGCGTCCCGCTTATCTGTTATCACCCAATGCTCCGGAGCTCTATCAGAATGACGGCAGCCTGAACTGGGAGAACAATACCTTTAACAATCCGGTTGCCCTGTACAACAGTACTTATGAAAATGATAACCTGCAGTTTATTTCCAACCTCAATGTGCAGTATGAGTTGCTGAAAGATTTCAGGATCAGACTGAACGGAGGGATCAATTACAATACCTTTGAAGAATGGGCATTTCAGCCGAATACGATCTACAATCCGGCAACCGCAACAGGACAGTCGAGTATTTATTCAAGAACCTCCAAGAACAATCAAAACCGGTTTTCTTACATTCTTGAACCACAACTGGAATGGAGCAGGACAGGGGAGAAGCATCAGATCTCTGTACTCTTAGGAAGCAGTATTCAGAATGAGAATAACAAGTCGGGTTCTCTCGTAGGAGTAGGCTTTGACAGTAATCTGTTCATGAATAACATCAGTGCTGCCAAAACCAGAACCATCGGCAATCAGATCACCGCTGAGTACCGGTACGCCGCTGTATTCGGAAGAATCAATTACCAATACCGAAAGAAATACATCCTTAATATAACCGGCCGGCGAGATGGAAGCAGCCGTTTCGGTCCGAATAACCGATTTGCCAATTTCGGAGCGGTGGGTGCTGCATGGTTGGTATCCAATGAGAACTTTTTAAAAGATTCAAAATGGATCAGCTTTGCCAAAATCCGGGGAAGCCTGGGGACAGCAGGAAGCGATAATATCGGAGACTATCAGTACCTGGATAATTACACGGTTTCTACGCTGATCTACAATAATACCGCAGGACTGCTTCCGTCAAAACTATTCAATCCGGATTTCAGCTGGGAAAAAACAACCAAGCTGGAAGCAGCGCTAGAGTTAGGTTTTATAAAGAATGCCCTCAATCTTACTGCGGCCTGGTACAGAAACCGATCCTCCAATCAGCTGGTCGGAATTCAGCTTCCTGCCGTTACAGGTTTCAGTTCTGTACTGGCTAATCTGGATGCCACCGTTGAAAACAGCGGATATGAATTTGAACTGGGAGCGAGACCTTTCCGAGGGAAAGATTTCAGCTGGGAAACCAGTTTCAACATCAGTTTTCCTAAAAACAAACTGCTGTCTTTTCCCGGATTGGAGGGATCAACCTATTCCAACAGATATGTGATCGGTGAGTCTACTTCTATCGTCAAACTTTATCAGTTTGAAGGGATCAACCCTGCGACCGGTCTGTATCAGTTTACAGACTACAACGGAGATGGAAAAATATCGTCACCCAATGACAATAAAGTCATCGGCGATACAGATGTGAAGTTTTTCGGAGGCTGGAACAACAGTTTCAGGTTGAAGAACTGGGATTGTTCATTTCTGTTTCAGTTCGTTAAAAGGGATAATTTCAACTACAACAGAACGATGCTGATGCCCGGAACAATGAACAATCAGCCTGTAGAAGTACTGAATGTCTGGTCACCTTCCAATCCGTCAGGAATGTATATGCCGTACAGTTCTGGAGCCAACGGTACAAAAGCTTCACTGCACACGTATTTCCAAAACAGTACGGCTTCGCTTTCAGACGCATCTTTCATCAGGTTGAAAAACATTCAGATTGGCTACACCGTTCCTCTGGAGTCAGAGATTTTCAAAGCGGTGAAAATCTATCTTCAGGGACAGAACCTCCTGACGATCACCCAATACTTCGGGATCGATCCTGAATTTATAGCCTCGGGATTTCTGCCTCCGCTCAAAACCTATTCCATGGGTGCACAAATCAGTTTTTAACTCAAATCTTGAACAATGAAAAAAGTATATCAACAGTATATCATCGCAGTGACTGTAAGCATCTGCCTCTCACTGACCTCCTGTGAAAATCTGGTAGAGGTAGAAGATCCTACCAATCAGATCAGTGCCAACCTTGTTTTTGAAGATATGCAGACCGCCAATGCTGCGTTGGCAGGAGTATATGCCGGCTTGTGGGAAGATTCTCCCATATCCGGAGGGGCCAAGGGCTCGGGACCTCTTCTGGGAATCTATGCCGATGATCTTGACAATTATGCATCCTCCATTACCAATGCAGAATACGATCTCTACCAGAATATTCATATCGACAACAACAGTGCGGTATTGGCTTACTGGACTTCTGCTTACCAGAAAGTATATCAGGTGAATGCCATTTTAGAAGGGGTAGAAGTGTCTTCAGGAATCAGCCAGCAAAATAAGCAACGGCTGAAGGGTGAGGCATTAGCGATTCGCTCTGTCCTTTTTTTCTACCTCCAGCAGACCTTCGGAGCTATTGCCTATCCGGTTACGACCAATTATCAGATCAATCAAACCATTTCCAGAACTGCTTCTGATGAAGTATTAGAAAGACTGGAGAGTGATCTGAAAGAATCAATCAGCCTGCTGTCTGATCAGTACAGAGAATCCGAAAGAATTGTTCTGAACCGCAAGGCTGCTGAGTTTTTGTTGGCCAAAGTACTGGTGACTCAGGGGAAATGGGGCGAAGCTGAAATCCTGTTGAAAGGTATTATTTCCGATCCACAGTATCAGTTTGAAAATGATATTTCCAAAGTGTTTTTGAAAACCGGAAAGCACATCCTCTGGCAGCTCAAACCTAAAAACGCTGTGGATCCTACCAAAGAATCGACGCTGTATTATTTTGCCAATTCTGCGCCCTCAATTCATGCACTTTCCAATGATCTGATCAACAGTTTTACCGCGGGCGATCTTAGGAGGAACCAATGGGTTACAGGAGTAACTTTCAATCAGGTTATCAAATACAGAGCCTCAAAATACAAGGCAACGAGCAATAACAGTACGGAGTATTCGATCGTCTTCAGACTGGAAGAAGTAAATCTGCTGCTTGCTGAATCTCTGGCTAATCAGGATAAATTGTCGGAAGCGATTCCTTTGATCAATTTGACCAGACAAAGAGCGGGTTTACCTGCACTGCCGTTGACGCTCTCTAAGCTGCAAACACTTCAGGAAATTACGGCAGAAAACAGAAAAGAATTTTTTGCCGAGATGGGCAACCGGTTCATGCATCTGAAAAGAAGAAACCTCTTATCGGAACTCGTTTTGTCTAAACCCAATTTCAAGACCTTTCATCGGGTATGGCCGGTTCCGATGAAAGAACTGTTGCTGAATAAAAATCTTTATCCTCAGAATGAAGGCTATTAAACATCTGATCATGCTATTCGTTTTCATACTGTCACCATTGCTGAACGGTCAGATAAAGAACAGCCAAAACTCACCGGCGCTAAACTCCGCCGGCATTTCTCCATCAGCTGAACAGTACAAAGTCAGCATAGCCGGTCAGTCTGAGGACATGGAGTGGGTAGCTGTACGAAAATGGTATTATAAAAACAGTCATACGACACTGGTATTTAACAGAAACAGCGTTCAAAAACCTGTACTGACATTAACCAAAATAAGTTCGGTGGAATTCTTAGGGAAAAATATATTGCTTGCAGCAGGCGAAGGAAAAGCTTGGTTGTATGATGTAACGATGAAAACTAAAAAAGAGTACCCCGATATACTTCAAGTTGCAGTCAGTGAATCCAGGAACACCATGTTTGCGGTATTCTATAAAGATGGTGTGTCAGAAATCTTTGACAAAAACGGGAATTCAAAACATAAGTTCTCGGAAGTTGTAAGCATTCAGGCTCTAAAAGAAAAAGGTTTTTTGATTCGTCAGAAAAACAGATCAATCAGTACAATCAATTGGGTTAAAGATTCAGAAGTAATCCCACTATTCAGTACTTCTGCATCCATCGCCCATTTTAAAGTTTCCGATGAAGGTAATGTTATCATGATCAACGAAACGGTCAGTCATCATAACAATGAAGTCAAGCAGATAGGGACAAAGAAAATACACGTTATTGAACTCAATACAGGAAAATCTGTAGGATTTGACCTGAGTCATGAAAATGATTTTAATGACTTCACCATGTCCAGAATCGGTAGCTCCAAATCATTTCTGGTGAGTCTGCAAAAAAAGCAGGAAGCGAATAATCAATTGCTGGAGATTTGGTACAGCAATGAAAGCAATATCAAATCTGTATATCAGGGAAAAACCTTAAAGAAGTTTTTTGTTGTTGATTTAAATAACCAGACTGCTGAACAATTAAATGACTATTCGGAAGACATGTTCATCGCATTCACCAACAACCGGTATTTGTTGAAATACCATCCACATCGTGGACAGGATTATGTATTCTGGAAACCAACCGTCAACATCAATCTGTATGATCTCGGTTCTTCCAAAGAAACCTCCTTAGGAGATTTTGCCGGAGTTGACTACAAAGCTCCGCAAGTCATCTACAGTCCGGACGGTCAGTTTATTTTAGGAAGTGAAGACAGAAAAAAATGGAAACTGTGGAATCTCGAAAATTTAATGAAAACAAAAATTGCTGCTGAGGATTTAAAAGTTCCTGTTTTCACAGAAGACAGTCGGTCTGTTTATTTTAACAGTCGTAACGGCATCAGAATATTTGATCTTGCATCAAGTAATCTCACTCGAATGCAAGGTACAGAAGGGGAGGCCAGTTTGGTAACTATTGATATCAACCGCCAGTTTAACGAATACCATTTTGCCTGCCAGACTGTAAATCCCGAAAAACCATTGCTGATCAAAACTGTTGATCCTAAAAACAGTTTGGTAAGCTATGACGTTATGATGCACGGTAGAAAGAAGAGTATCATTTTAAAAACGAAGGATAAAATTTCAGACGTATCGTATAATTCATCGGTCAGTCGATTCTTTTTTCTGGCGGAAAATTTTAACAAACCTCCGGAATTGTACAGTCAGCAAAATAAAGAAAATGCAAGACTAATTTATTCTTCCAACAGTAGCGATACAACCGCAAGTCAATTTAAACAGGAGATTGTCAGCTATTCAAATTCTGTAGGTCGACTATTAAAGGGAACTTTGTATTATCCGCTGAATTATGATGCTTCTAAGAAATATCCTCTGGTCGTAAAAGTGTATCAGAATCAGAGAGCGCATGCAAAAGAATATTTGATTAAAGGATATGCCAGTTATGTAGCCTATGATAAAAGATCTCTGATTGAAAGAGGCTACTTTGTCTATGAACCCGATATTGTATTTGGAAAAAAGGGGACAGGGGTTGAAGCTTTAGATTGTGTTAATCATGCATTAGATGCCCTAAGAAATATACGTTCAATAGATTTCAAAAAGCTAGGTTTGATCGGGCATTCACATGGAGGATATATCACGAA
This sequence comes from Chryseobacterium sp. JAH, assembly GCF_001507335.1. GTDB lineage: Bacteria > Bacteroidota > Bacteroidia > Flavobacteriales > Weeksellaceae > Chryseobacterium. Next base: position 76,757 of record NZ_LMAH01000012.1, read on the forward strand.
TTTTATCGCAACACAGTCAGACCGCTTTGCGACTTACATTTCAGGAGCGGGAAACAGTGATATTATAAGATCTTATTTTTCCTACAACAGAAACTTTCATACCCCATTTTACATGCAGTTTGAAAGTGGTCAGTACGAAATGCCTGTCCCATTTTCTGCGGACAAAGAACTGTATATCAAAAATAATCCGATCTATTATGTAGATCAGGTTTCAGCACCAATATTATTATGGGCAGGAAAGAAGGATGAAAATATTTTCTGGGAACAGGCTCAGGAGTTTTATATCGGTTTAAAGCGAAATCATAAAGATGCAGTCGCACTGTTTTACACTAAAGGAGATCATTCGTTAAGCATGAGTACGGAAGAAAAAGAGGATGTACATCAACGGTCAGCAGAGTGGCTGGACTATTTTCTGAAAGATGTGAAAAATGTGGAATGGATTGACAGGCAAATGAAAGATGAATCTCTTCCAACAGAAAACCTTCAAGAAGTTGGTAGGTCACGCTAAGTATGAATAAATACAAGTTCTGGAGCAAAACAATCTTTAAATATTGCCTGTTCTATTTCGCCAGATAAAGCATCAAAGGTACTTTCGGGAAAACCGGCCGGAACTTATATACAAACAGTAACGTATGCTGTGACCGCCTTATAATAGAAGCAAACAGCAATTTCATATAAGCTATTAACACGCAAATCGTTAAGGTTTTTCATTTTAGCAAATGACAATCCTGTAGTTATTTTACTACATGAACTTCCATTTTCTACTACAAAGAAACTTTTATCGCCGCTGTAGATTTGTAGTGTTCAAAAGAGAACAATTAAATAAGAAATAAAATCAAAAATTAATATCATGACAAAACAATTCGCAATCGCAGCCTTAACTATCGGAGCCATCATATTAGGAACTAACAATGTTCAAGCTCAAAATACTAC
>NZ_LMAH01000013.1 GCF_001507335.1 Chryseobacterium sp. JAH
GGAAAATCATTAGAGGCGGTAGATAAAGTAAAGGATGCTATCACCACTCAAATTTCCACCGAACTATTGGCTTATGAACTAAGAAATGCTCTGGAACATCTGGGAGAAATTTCGGGAGAAGTTACAAATGATGAGGTGCTAGGGAATATTTTTTCTAAGTTTTGTATCGGGAAATAAATTAGCTTTTCTTTACTTTCTTTTACTTTCTTTTGTTTGATTAACAGTTGGTTATGTAAATTTTATTTTCTCTTATTAGACTATATTTGTATATTTGTACCACTTCTGTACTACTTCAGACCTTAAAAATAGCCAAAAGTAGTACAAAGTAGTACAAAGCCGAATCTATGAAAATATCACTTAGTCAAAGAAAATTGAAAGACGGCAGGATTAGTCTGTCAATCGAGTTTTACCGTGGTTCTGAAATTACTGATGACGGGAAAAGAAAGCATCTGAGAAATTTTGAGAATTTAGATACCTATCTAATTGTTGATCCAAAAACTGCCAAAGAAAAAAAAGAAAATAAAGAAGCTTTGGAATTTGCAGAAAATGTAATTGCAATTCGAAAAGCTGAATATGCGCAAGGAAGATTTGAGTTGAAAAATACTGCGAAAGCTAAACGAGTATTTTTAAACTTCTTCGCTGATCTTGCTGAGGAAAAACGAACGCTCGATTCGTCAAATAATTATGGTAATTGGTTCTCTACCTACCAGCATCTAAAAAAAGTAGTTCCAAAGAACTTAACTTTTGAGGAAATTGATGAATACTTCATTAAAAAAGTTCGGAAATACTTTGAAAAGGATGCAATTAGTAAAAGTGATTTACCTCTTTCTCAGAACTCAAAGTATTCTTACTTCAACAAGTTTAAAGCTGCACTTCGAAATGCTTTCGATAATGGATATTTGACGATAAATTATGCTTCAAAAATAAAATCATTTGAGCAGGCTGAAAGCCAAAGAGAATATCTTATTTTTGATGAATTACAACGATTAGCAAAAGCGGAATGTAAATATCCGGTTTTGAAAAAAGCTTTCCTTTTTTCGTGCTTATCAGGTTTACGTTGGTCGGATATCAATACTTTGATTTGGAAAGAAGTCCGTGATGAAGGTGATATTTCTAGAGTCAATTTCCGACAAGAAAAAACAGAGGGTGTAGAATATCTTTATATTTCAAAACAAGCCAGAGAATTGTTGGGCGAAAGACAGGATCCACAAGAAAGAGTTTTCAAAGGCTTAAAATATGGAATGACCTACAATACAGAAATTATCCGCTGGTGCAATCGTGCTGCGGTTCCGAAACATATAACTTTTCATTCTGCTCGACATACGAATGCTGTCTTACTTCTGGAAAATGGTGCAGATATTTATACAGTTTCCAAAAGATTGGGACATAGAGAATTGAGAACTACGCAGATTTACGCAAAAATTGTGGATAGCAAAATGAAGGAAGCTGCTGAGATTATCCCTGAACTAAATATCGAACTGTAAAAAATATATTTTTAGGTAGAGTAATATTTTGGTTAGTAAAATTGTACTGAATCTTTTTTAATCCAGATTATTCTTATTTAGACTTTTGACATTCCAGATTAATCCATACTACTCCTATTTTACCTTTAAGTGTTTGACTATATTGTTTTTATGGTTTACTATGATGACTTTTGCTTCAGTAAATTTGTTAAACGTAAGCAATGGAAAATAACGAAATCATTCTGCACAAACTCAACCGAATTGAAAAACATATTTTCGGTTTAAAGGAAATTCTGAACGTCGAAGAACTTGCAGACTATACGGGATTCAAGAAATCCTACATTTACAAATTAGCTCATTCGCACAGTATTCCTTTTTCCAAACCCAACGGGAAAGTTCTATTTTTTGAACGCAAAAAAATTGACGAATGGTTGTTAAAAAACAGCCATAAATCAAATGATGAAATTCAACAAGAAGCCTTAGAATTTTCTTTACGCAAAAATAAAACCTGAAGGGCAAAAATATTCTGCCCTTACAACCTATCTCATTCGAGAATTTTAGGTAGAAAGTGAATGATGTGTTGCCTTTAGAACTACGCTGTATGTAAGTCTCCCTATTCGTTGGACAGAATTATACCCTCACCTTTTGTAAAATTATAAAATATTTCATTTCGGTGTTGTCGTTGTTGGAAAGATTTGTTGAAAAGGAGAAAACTCGGTTATGGTATCCTGCGCTGGCGAGTTTTTCTTTTTCCACAAATACTGCATTGGAGAAATGTTTTGTAAACTTTCGTGAGGTCTGTCGCTGTTGTAATGTTCCATCCATTCTGCAGTAATTTCACGAACTTCAATGAGGGTATTGAAAATTCTTGCATCCAAAACTTCGGTACGGTAGCTACGATTGAATCTCTCAATAAAAGCATTTTGTGTTGGTTTTCCAGGTTGGATATATCGAATTTCAATTCGGTGTTTGTGACACCAATTGGTAAATACAGAACTTGTAAATTCAGGACCATTATCTGTTCTGATGGCTTTTGGTTTCCCCCTTTCTTTCACGATCCATTCCAATAAATCAGTCATGTGCATTGCTCCGATGGAAAGTCCTATCTCTATCCAAATTGCTTCCCGGTTGTAATCATCAATGATATTAAATGTTCGGAATCTTCTCGAATTGAATAAAGCATCACTCATAAAATCCATACTCCAAACTTCGTTGTAGTTGCTCGGAACTTCCAGATTTTGCCTCTCTCTTGAAGCTAATCTCCTTCTGCGTTTTCTTAAAATGTTCAATCCAAGCTTCTTGTAAACACGATACACCTTCTTGTGATTCCAGGGAAAGCCTTGATTCCTCAGACTGTGAAACATTTTCTTAAATCCATAGCTTGGATGTTTCTCCGAAAGTTCATTCAGACAACCAATTAGTTCTGTATCTTCCTTTCTTTGGGAATGATAATAGTAACTGCTTCTTTCCAAATTCAGAGATTTACACGCCTGCCGGATGTTTATCGCATATTCTGACACAAGGTAATTCACAACTTCTCGCTTGGTAGCAGGCTTTACCACTTTTTTGAAAGTACATCTTTCAATGCTTCATTTTCCAGGCTCAAATTGGCAAACATCTTCTTCAAACGATTGTTCTCAGATTCCAATTCCTTGATTTTCTGTAGTTCTTTTGTTGAAGATATCCCTCCAAATTTCTTTTTCCAATCATGTAAGGTTTGGTAGTGGAAACCATATTTTCGAGACAATTCTTTTGCAGTCTGTCCCGACTCATACTCTTTTAAAATTGCCAAAATTTGGCTGTCTGTAAATTTGCTTGTTCTCATATCCTAAAATTAATTGTTTTTTTATCGTTAATTTTAGGGGTATAATTTGTCCAGTTTTTGGGGAGACTTACAATAGTTTACTAATTTTCCACATATTGCAAATAGTGTATTTTATCTCTACTTTTGTGTTATGGATTTAGCAAACAACATTAAAACGATACGTGAGAAGCAAAACCTTATGCAAAAGGAAGTTGCTTTGCACATTGGCGTAGATAAATCTACTTACTCCAAAATTGAAAAAGGATTAAGAGAACTTACGGTTTCGGAACTTAGTAAAATGGCTAAACTTTTTAATCTTACCACAGATCAGATCATTAATTACAATGAAAATATAATTCCTAAAGAGATTGTAATTGAAGATAAATCGACTCTCGAACAAATGGAACTCATTCAGCAGCTCGACGAAGAAGATAAAAGCACCGTCTTTAAAATCATCGATAAAATGCTTACCACAAAAAAATTTAAAGATTTTTTTAATAAAAACGTAGCTGCACTATAAAACAAAAACCCTCGCAATTTGCGAGGGTTTTTATGCTTATACAAATAGAACATTGGTACTAACGTGTAGAAGTTTTTTTATACAATATATTTTCATCTGAATTCACTTCTATAATTGTTTCACTATTTTGTTTATAAACAGGAAAAGAAGTAATCATCAAAAATTTCTCAGCATCCTTATTTGATAAAGGTTCTTCTAACTCATTATCTTCATTGTTATAAAATCTTAACAAGGTAATTCTATCACCTTCCATAGTCCACTGATCTTCTCCTTGATACATTAGCTTAAGATCTTTATTGTAAATTTTATGAATGTAAATATCATTTTTGAGGATGAGTGTATCAATTATATTTTCTCCTTTAAAAGAATAACTTCCTAATAAACTTTTTTTTGCTGCACAACTCATCATAATTATTGAGCCTAATATAGAAAACATTATTTTTCTCATTTCATTTTATTTTTATCTACCCAAAATAAATATGTTTGTCTAGTAGTACTTTGAGGAGCACCAACACCATTTGTTCTAGGAATATTTCTTGATTCAGCCTTATTAAATGGATTAAGAGAGTAAGATGATACGGACTTAGAGTCAAAAGCCATTACAACAACCTTATTTCCAACAGGATAAAAGCTGAAATTAGTTTTACCCATAAATTGCCCTTGCATATTGCTACCTTCTGCAGCAACACCAATAAGCCCAAACATACCAGAAAAAGAAGCCTTTTCATTCATAGATGTATCTCTAAAATAATCTACCGCAGTTTCATACATATCAGTTTCCATAAGTTGTTTTACAGCGGTATTTTCTTTTCCTGCAAGCAAACTGTTTTCAGGGCCACCACCATTTAAAAATTCATCAAATAAATTTGCCCAATTAGTACTGTTCATTCTTCGAGTATAACCTTTCAAGTTCTTTGATGAAGCCATCCATTGATCATCACCAGTTGCTCTATCAACAATTCTTGTTTTTCCATTAAATTGCGCCCCACCTCCTACATAGTGATAAAAATCAATTTCATTGCCACCTAAATCACTAATTTGTCTAGTTTTTCCTGTTTTCAAATCTGTTTCATATTCATTTGGAGGTTTTTGAGAGCCCATAAAGCTTTGTAGTGATCTAAATGCAGATTGAGCATCAGCTCCGGTATAAGTCGTTCCTGAAGATGTTTCTTCAACACCTCTTCCGTCTGGATCTATGAATCTTATAGGATTATTTACACCATAATTGTAAGGTGAGTGTCTTGTGTATAATTCCGCCAGCGGATCTATCACACCCCATCTTCCCAAGTCAGGCATGTAAAACCTTGCACCATAATCATACATCCCGTAGTCTACTGTACTTTCCAGGATTTGCTAACTCAAGTTTTTTTCGTGCGAGGCTTTACACTTTGAACGTCTTCGCTTGCTCGCTTTTTCAAAAGTAAAGATTTTCAGCTGAAAAAAAATGTGGTTTTCCCTATTTTTTATTTCAATTGAAAAAGAAAAGTTGTTTCGTTGTCGGTGTTGTTGTAAATGTGGACTTGTGGGAAAAACGGCGCCGGGATTTTAGCGTTGGATTTTTCCACAAATCCACATTTCCGTTGTATTGATGGCTAAATTTTCAACTGAAGGACTTTCAAAAGCGATGGCGCATTTTTCCTTATTTCGGGTGGTTGAAGCTTGGGCAAAAAGGTATTTTTCGATGCTGGTTTTGGGATGGGAAGATTCGGGGGCGCTGGAAGCGGAGTTGCTCTGCACGAAGCGTAGGAAAGCATTTTACATAATCTCAAATTATAGGCAACGATGGACTTTGTGCGGAGCGAAGCTTCAGCGGAGTGGAGAACAACGTTTTGCGGCTGCTTTGCGTATAATTTTGATTATGTAATTTGCTGTGGCTTTAAAGCGTTGGAAAAGCTTCGGAAAAGAGTTGGAGAAAATGTCTTTTTTGAAGTGAGGGCGGGATATTTAATTCAAAATGCAAGCGGTGGATTCAGGCTTCCAATTTCTCTTTATTACAGTTTTACAAACAGAGTAAATAATTCGTTTTGTAATGTTTGTAATTTTGTAAGGTATTCATTTTAAGATATATACTTTTCAATTTCCTGTTTCAGATTTTCGAGTTCGGTTTGGTTAAAATATTCCAGACTTCTTAAATATCTAAATCCTGCTTTGTATTGAACTTCTCTTAAATTATATTGCTTGAGCCAAAGATTGATCCTGCTGTTTCTGATAAGTTGTAAATTTTCAATATTGATTTGTTTTCTGATTTGTGATGTGATGCTGCTTAATTTTGTTTTTTCACTGACAATAAATAATTTATCTGTTGCTTTTACGGTTTTTGAGATTTGTAATAATTCTGTTCTTATTTCATTAATGTATTGATAGAGTTCTAATATCTGTGAGGCTTCTAATGGTAAATTCCTTTCTTTTAATCGGCTTTCTGTAGCTTGGGGAACTTTAATGATTCCTTTTTGTAAATCAATATCTTTTACTTTTAATTCTCTTAAACATCCCGAACTTAAACCCTGATAAATTAATAATCCTAAAATAATTCTGTTCCGTTTTTCAAATAATTTAAACTGTCCTTTTTTATGTTTTATTTCTCTAAATTCTTTCTCGATATCCTGTAGTTCTTCTTCTGTTAAAAATCCTGTAAGTAATGGTTTCTTCGCTGTTTTTATTCTAAAATTTTTTAGCGGATGATCTTTTCTTTTTCCTTGTAATTGTAAATATTCAAAGTATTGTTCTATGGTTTTGAGCTGATTATTTACCGTAATTAATGTATATTTTTTCTGCTGTAATGCTACAATTTTTAATAGTTCTGCTGTACTGATTTTATCAAAATTCTGTTTTCCTGAACATAGATTTTTCCATAATAAAACCTGCTTTTCTTTTTCTATTAATGTATTTTCTGCATAATGATAATTGCTCTTCAGATAATTTAAAAACTCTTTCATAAGTGCGTATATCTCTGTGTGCTTTCTAAACTTCTGTGCCCTAAAAATCTGCTGACTTTTTCGAGTTCCATTCCGTTTTTAAGTAAATGGGTTGCAATACTGTGTCGTAATAAATGTGGATATATTTTCTTTGTGATACTGCTTTTCTCTGCTACCTTTTCTATAATAAATTCTATTCCCGAAGGCGTTAAATTCCCTTTCTGTCCCTGTAAAAAACATTCTCCTTTATGGATTCTTTCTTTTAAATATTCTTCAAAAATATCTTTTGCTTTGCTGTGTATCGGAACTTCTCTCTGATAACCTGTTTTAGATTTTTTTATTAATACTTTTCTGTTTTCTAAATCTACGTCTTCGAGTAATAATTCGGCTGATTCTCCTGCTCTTAATCCTAAATAATATAAACTTGCCAATACTGCTTTATCTCTTGTATTGATGGTGGTTTCAAACAGACTTTGTATTTCTTTCGGGTTTAAAATATCTATCTCCGGAATATGGGTTTTAAGGCTTCTGCAAATGACAAGATTCGTTTCTTTCTGCTCAATTTCCTTTCTGTAGGTTCTGTATAATTTCAGTCCTGTCAAATGATTGTTTACCGTACTATTGCTCAATAATTTTTCGGGATTATTTTTGTTTTTCCTATGTTTTAAATAACCGATATAATGGAGTGGAAGATTTCCTTTTTCTCTGTATTCCTCATATTCTTTGACGATTGACAAGATCCTTTTAATATTCTTTTTCTGATAGTTTCTAAGCTCTAAATATCTTCTAAATTCTTCCATTATTTCAATAAGTATGATGGTTTTGCTTACTCAATATTTTAAATTTTGGGTCGCCAGCTTTTTTATAATTGATAAATGATTGATGATAAATGACTTAACTAATCGTAGGTGTTTATTCTTGTGACCCATTAGTGAATCACAGTGACCCAAACTTACTTTTTCTCGGTCTTAAGTTCTTTTATCTGCTTCAATAAATAGTCTTTTATTTCTGCTCTAAGCTTCTGATAATTATCCCAATAGCTTACTTTGTAACGGATTCCTGTATTATTAAATCCTCCGACTTGTTTTATATATTCCAACTCTAAAAGGGTATTGATATACCGCTGTAACTGTGTTTTTGATAAATTAAATTCCTGTCTTATTTCTCTTTGTATAAAGTCTTTTTCAGGTGCTTTTATAAACTTCTTCAGCTTTTCAAAAAACTGCCTTAAACTTCCGTCTAATTCATCAACTTTCAGAACAATGCTTTCAAACAATACTTCTGTAGCCTGTTCTATATCTTCGATTTCTGTAATCAAGTAATTGCCTGCAGGTGCTACCTGCCTTTGATATTGATTTATAAATGTAACCTGTTTAATAACTGCCTGATACATCTCGTTTAATCTCCTTATTTTATGAACCTTTTCGGGAAGATTGAGTTTCGTTGCATATGGATTTATAACCTCATAATGCTTTAAATTTCTGACTAATTTCTGTATAAAACCGATTGCTTTTTCCTGTTCGTTTCTGTCGATTTCTCCGGCATTTCTGCGGTTCTGATACTCGATAATCCTCTGTGTTTGTTCCTTGCTTTCATCGACTGCCAATAAAAAACTCCTGCTCATATTATCTTCGTAGGTTTCGCCTTTTGTGGTTGCGGATAAACTGCTAAATTGACCTTTCACGATTTTATGGGAAGATTTATTATTTCCCTTTTTATCCTTGATGGTTACTGAACTTCTTAATACTTGGTTGCTTATAAATTCTCTCAGCGCATACAATGCATCTTCTTTTAATCCGTCCAGATCTTCAATAATTATGATCTTTTGGAATAAATCAAATTCTCCCCAATTGTATAAACTCGATTCTGTAATTCTCGTAAATCTCAACACGTCTTCCGATGGCATCAAGTCCGCTATTCTACTGATAATATGAGTTTTTCCGCTTCCCGAACTTCCTTGTACAATTCCGTGTAATGGACTTTTATTTAAGTAACTTATTGTAATTAAAAAGAGTAATAATCTGCTCTTTTCTTCACCGATAATTCCTGCTTTTTCAATTAATTGGTTCAGGTTCTGAAGTAAATTTTTCTGCTCCAAAAAATCTATTGCCGTTTTCGGTTCTGCCCTTGGTTCTGCCTTTGGCTCTGCTTCTGTAACTTTTATTTTTTTATTTTCAGTTGAAAGAAAAATATCTTTTCGGTTCTTTAGTAATTCTATAAATATTTCTTCGTTGTGGAGCTGTAATGTTTCGTTTACATCATTATTCGGCAGTTCAACGTTTGTAATTAACAATTTATCATTGACCATTAATAATTGTTTTCCGTATTTTTCTACTGCGGTTTTTCCTGCTTTATCCTGGTCAAAACAAAAAATAATCTCTTCCAGTTCCGGAAGTTCTTTTATCGCTTGTAAAATCTCCTCGTTCAATCCGTTTGTTCCAAAACAGCTTATCAGACTGTAATTATCTCTGATTTCTTTTATCTGGAGCAAACTCGCACAATCGATTATCGCTTCCGTTAAAATCAGTTTTTTAGTGTCTGGTTTCGGATAGTTTGGATAGATTCCGGAACGATTCTTTAAGTAAAAATGTTTACCGTTTTTGTTCTCTACAATTGCTCTAAAATAGAAGCTTACGATTTCTCCGGATTTATTTTTCAAAGGAAAAGCGATACATTTATTCGCAAAAATACTGTAGCCTTTTTCTCCTGTCCTGTTGTTGATTAATCCTTTATCCTGCAACAATCCAACTTCCAGAGCATTGTTTATTAACTCTTCGCTTTTTCGTTCTCCGTGGTGGAACTGTCCGCTATTGTAGCCAATTTCTAAAATGGAGTTGTCAAGGTTTCTTTTTTCAATATATTGTTTCGCAGGAACTGAGCAGTACAGCGCTTTTCTAAAATAACTGAACGTATTTTCTAAAAAAAGGGCAGACTTTTCTTTTGCAAAATCGGTCTGCCCAAGGCTCTCCGCAGTACCTCTAATATTTTTAACAGCTGATTCGGGATTTATCATCCTTTCAGCTTTCTTGATTGCTTCGTGTTTTGATAGTTTCTCGTAATCTTCTATAAACTGGATGACATCGCCTGTCTTTCCGCAAGCATGGCATTTGTAAAAGTTCTTTTCCAGGTTCACCTGTAGACTTGCCGTTTTATCATCGTGCATAAAACATTTTAGCATTGAGTTTTTAGGTTGCAAACTGTAATGCTTCAGGACTTCGGATAAACTTAAACGTTCTTTGATTGCGGAGATTTCCATAAAATAAAATTTTTGAAAAAAGTTTCATATACCTTATTGAGTACAAAGATATATTATAAAATCTATTTATCAAAAATTATTAGATTTTTATTTACCTTATAAAGTATTTATATTTGCTTATTATTAGTAAAATACAGTGGTTTAATACCTTAAAAGATATAAACTATGGATTCGTTTGGTAAAAAATTAAGAGAATGCAGAGAAGCTAAAAACCTTTCCCAAAAAGATTTGGCAGGAATTTTAAATACTTCTTATTCTGTTATCGGGAAGTACGAACGTGATGAGATGATTCCTTCTATTGAGGTTGCTAAAAATATTGCTAAAATTTTAGGAACTACAGTTGGTTATCTTTTAGGAGAGACAGAAGAAGTAAACATCTTCAAAGATCCTGCAATGCTCAATCGCTTTAACGACATCGAAAAACTCGATCCTGAAAATAAAAAACATCTGCTTTCTGTTGTGGATGGGTTTATACAGGCGCTTAAAATTAAAAATATTGCTGCACTTTAGTTCTGTTTCCTTATACAAAACAGAACATCATATAACACAAAAACCTCGCAAAATGCGAGGTTTTTGTGTTTTTTGCCTTTGATGAGCAAATCAATTTATAAAAGATGAAATACATCTAATAAATACACTATTCCAAAAGATAAAAGAAAAAAAACTAAAAGTCCTATAGAAAAATTATAAAATCCTTGAGAAAAACTAGAACCTATATCTTCTTGATCATTTTGAAAATCTTCTTTTTTCAAATTCTTATTAAAAATTTTAAAAAAATAATATCTCGTATTTAAACCTAAAATTTGGGTAATTAGCCCCCCGAAAATTATTTCAAGTAAAGTCATAATATTACTTATTAATTAAATTGAGGTCTATAGCCTACATTTTTATGCAACCAATTCCGAATAGGGCTATCTGGTTTTGCCGCATTTACAGCACCTGTAACAACCGGTCGTGTTATCATCCCTTTTCCGACTGTACCATTCACATAATCTACTCCTCTGTTTAATGTATTATTTATTACTCCTCTTGTACCAGTCGCAGGACCAAATCTGCTTAGAACACTCAGTCCTTCAGGCATAAGAGAGTTTACAGCTTTAGCTCCTCTTGCATAGGGAGCTGCCGTAGCTACTGTATTCACTAAAGCATCTGCTTGTTGGTAATTAGGCGTGCCATCCAAATTTCCATAATTTCCTCCTAAAGGGTTTGACCATTCGGGTCTTTCCATAAGTCCTCCATCAAACATTTGTGCGGTAACGTAAGCATTATTAGCGATTCCGTATGAAAATTTCGCAAAGAAATTACTTGAATTAGCCCATTTTTCAGTTAAATCTAATTTTTGTTCACTCATAAATGTACCAGATGGAGCATTAATTGTTGTTCCCGCACCTGTAACAAATGTATTGTTTATACCTGAACCATCAGAATTGTTAGTTACAGAACCATCACTATTTAAAGAATAACTATATCCACCCATTCCTAAAGTAGATTCTCTAGAAATTGTAGCAGAAGCAGAGACAGCAGTTACATCTTGATAGCCTGCGGCTTCTGCTTGAGCAACTGTTTGTACATTTGGATCATATGTCCAGGTTGATGCTCCATTAGCAGTTTGTCTAACCCAATCAGTTCCTTGCCTTCCATCAGGATCAATAAATCTGATAGGATTATTGAACGCATAATTGTAAGGACTATGACGAGTCATCTTTTCCGCCAGCGGATCCACCACTCCCCATCTCCCAATATCTGGCATATAGAATCTCGCACCATAATCATACATTCCGGTCTCTTGGAGTTCTTTACCGTTGTACTTATAGTTTTGATATTTTCCCGCTCCAAAATAAGCGTTCCCTGTTTTCAAATGATTCATACCAAAAGGATAATAATCATTGGCATCTGTAATTTCAAGAACTCCTGTGCTGTTTCTCCCGAAACTTACCCTCACATTACCAAGGTGATCTTTATACTGGTAAATATACTGATTTTTTTGATAATCATAATAACCTTCTGCCGTTGGGAAAAACTGTAAATCTGGTGTTTTAACCGCTAAGGTATTTAAATTGGTATTATCTGCTTCTACCGAAAACGCTGTGATTTCCATAGCTCTTGAAGTTTCTGAAAACATTCCTGATGATGAACCACCACCACCCGGAGGCGTGACAACTGGCGTTGTATTCTCAAACTTCATATACTGAAAGCCGTCAAGATAATCACTTGTCGTTTTTGTTGACGTATTGCCGATAAATCCTGTAATTACCGTATTATTTACTTTACTAAGCTTTGTACCGTCTGCTCTGTATTTTGTGATAAGACTTACATATTCATTCCCGTTCCTGCTAAGCTTTAAAATATTGGGAAGATTGAGATAATTGTATTTTATTTCGCTGATACCCTTGTCAGCCATGTTTTCCATATTGCCATTCAGGTCGTATGTAATAGATTGTCCGCCACCCTCATATCCTGTTCCATTTTGTGAGGCATCAGTGATATTTGTGACTTTATTTCCACCGCCTGTATAAAGGTATGTTAAATCATCAATTTGTGTTGCAGTCGTACTTCCGTTTTCCACGACAGAAGTCCTGAACAGATTGGTGATATTCCCATTCAGATCATACGATAGAGATTCCAGGTTTTCTTTACTGTAAGGGTTATTGGGATTTTGGTAATATCCTGCCAACAATCTGTTGAGCTTATCGTAAGAATACCCATACCTTTTCGGATTTGAAGGAGGATTCGTACCTAACACTTCTACCGATCTCCAATCCACCTCCGCAATATTGCCATTGTATTTAAGGGTCACATCTTTTCCCGTAAACTGTAATCCTCCGGGATTGGTGATGCCCTCTTTCTCATTGTATTTTATTCTGTATGAAAATAACTTTCCTCCCAGATCTGCCAAACTCATCTGATCTTTGTTAATGTGCGTCATCCAACCTCTGATGTTGTAGGCATAATCAATGCTTTGAAGATCGTTTCCAACCTTTTTGTTTTTGAGCTGTGAGAGTTCGTTATATTGATTTTCAGCCAATAAAACTTCAAGTCGATCGTCCACCTTATGATAATGCTGAACCAATCTGTTCTGATGATCATAGTTAAACCGCTCTTTTACCACAATTCCCGTTTCACCCTGTTTTCTCAAATGATAGGTATCTATTTTTTGAGGAACACCCGAAAAATCCAGTTCAGATTCAGTCTTGGTATATCCTCCCAAATGATTGATGGAATGTGTGGCTACAGCCCTTCCTTTAGTATCATACCATGTGTAATTTTTTGTCCAGTTATCATCTTCGATGTTTTTTACGTAAGAGGCAACCGGCAAACTTTTGGTACTAATATTAGAATTTTGAGCATCCTGTGTCAAAACGGTGTAACCCGGTAGAGTGGGCGTAAAAGATGGTGTTCCCTGAGGATAGGTGTCATAATAATTAACTGACAGTACCGTTTCGATATCAAGGAAATAACCGTTGCTATAATAAATCTGCATTCCGTTTTTTGTAAATCCGCTTGCAGATCTGCTTTCTGTAATCACTAAATTTCCGGCCTGGCTTTGCATACTATCTCTGCTCCCGCCCTGAATGATTCCTGTATATGCTATTCTTCCAAACTGATCATATTTTGTAATGAGCCATTTGCTCTGTTGCTTTAACTTGGCATCCTGATTCATGATCAGCCGGTCTGCTTTATCATACACCATATATTCCCAGCCTTTCCCAGGAAGCTTCTTCTCAACCAACCGGTTTCTCCCGTCGTACCTGTACTGATAGTAAAGATTTTCAACAGTTGTAGGTTCTACTGTAGGAGCTGAAGCTAAAGGTGGGATTACACAGGCTAACTGATTATATTCATTATAAACATAGTAGGTGTCTAGATTTTCTGAAGCACTCAATACTTTTCTTACTAATAATGTCTGACCTTCTCCGTTTTTGAATTCAATCGTTTTATTACCGTCTTCATCTGTAACCGTATTTTTATATAATTGATTCGGTAAAAAATACTGGAGTAACTCTACAGAAGTTTCTGTTCTTCCTTCAACCCAGGTTGTAGTAGTTTTATATTTTCTTACATAATCAGCAGGGGCATTAGCATCATAATCAAACTTAACAGGTTTGGTGCTCCAGTCGTTTCCGACCTGGATCTGTTGCTGAACCCTGTCTAAGGGTGAGTTCTCCAGTATCTTTTCTGAGTAAATTTTTTCAGATCCGTAAATACCCGGCTGGGTTGCGTTCGCTAAAGGAGTGGTATAAATTGCTCCATTTTGTGTTCCGGTTTGCGGAACGGGGAGGTAATCTAAAGTCTGCCTCCCAAAGCTGTCATATACAATATGAGTCACCACATCCTTTGATAAAGGACTTGCTTTAATATTCACAATCTGCTTGGGTCTTCCCAAACCGTCAAAATACTGAATTGTTTCTACACTCTTTGGTGTAGAACCGGTAGGATCGGTCAGGTAGGTTTTGGAATACACATAGTTTTCACTCGTGCTGAGATTCAGGGTGGACTGTGCATGGGATATCCCCACTACAAACAGCATGCTTATCGGGATTAATATTTTTTTCATGATTTGGTTATTTTTGATATTGGAATTGTAAAATGATTGGGTTAGTTGAAGAGGCATTAACGGTTCCCGAAAGCAATCTTAATGTACAATTACCTGCCGTGTCAATAAAAATTTTCCATTGACGATTAAAGCTTGATTCAAAATAGTTTATTTCTTTATTTGATGTCGGTTTGCAATCTCCCTCAATTGTTCCAATATTTAATCCGTTTGCCCAGTTCTGCCAAATCCCATAAGCAGAAAAAGAAACATTAAAACTGATGTTATTATTCGAATTTGTTGTGCCGTTATATTTATATGAGGCATTATTAGTTAATGAAGAAAATGTAAAAGGACATGAAAGAATGGGAATACAAGGCCCATTTTGATTCGCAATATTTTGCCCATTCATATTAATATCATCCAAAGCTTTTTGATTGGCAGCTAACAGACTTACAGTGGAGAAATAGGTTCCTACCGGAACTACGTAATTATATGTTCCGGGTACTGATGAAGCTAATGGACAGTTTGTTCTTGTAAAAACTTTGCTTTTTTCTTCATTATGAAATATGGTTGAAGAGTTGCTGGCGTAATGATAATTAAACTCCTTCAATAGTTTACTATTAATATCAACAATTTTTTCTAATCTATTCGTTGTGTCATACTTATAATATTCCCTAAGTCCTGACGAAGGGGTTACACTTGTTACTCCAATCAGAGGATCATGAGTATAGGTGGAAATTTGATAACTGGAAAAATTACTGTTTTTTCTTAAATTGTCTTCTGCATCTAACAGCATCTGTTCCTTTGTTGGATCTAAAGCATCTTCATTAGATTTAGTAATTATATCACTAACAAACGTTGCAATATTATCATAAGCAGCTCCTTCTATTTTTGCTATTGGCAAAGTGAAATTATAACCCCAAACAATTGATATAGGATTACCATCTTTTGCTGTATATTGAATAAGATTTCCTTTTGTATCGTACTTATCCACTGTTATTTCTGTAAAGGAAGTTGAGCCATTTGAAATATCTTGTGACTTTACAGATTTTGGCAAAACAAAATTTCCAATTTGTGAATCCGGTAGCGAAGTAGGATAAACATTCTCAATTTTCGATAGTGTTTTAGAAACTCCATTTGCAGTACGAGTAATTATCGTTTCCAACGGAATTCCAACCATATTTTTGTCAATTAATAGTTGATTTCCTTTTTCATATGCATAGTTATAAGTGGTTTCATCAAATGACAAATCTGGGTAAATAGTCTTTTGAATATTTGGTTGATACTTATTATTATAGGTTGTAAAGGATTTTGTTTCAATAAAACTGCTAGACCCTGCCGGAAAATAATCCTTTGAAGTTGTAGATTCAAGTAATGTTTTCCATAAATTAATACTGTAATTGTGAATAAGGCCAGGTAGCGTTGCCTGATTATTTGTATTGAAGCTGAATCCAAAGTTTGTAAGAGGTTCTAATATTGACCCTTGTATGGAATAGGTATTCAAACCATCCGGATAATTTTGTATATATTTATATGATATTTCTTTAAGACGATTATTATCGTTATCATATTTAAGCTGTTTGACTAGATCTCCATCTCCAATTAATAAAGACCCACCTTTTTCAACCATCATTAAACAAGATAAAGAATAGTTATTAGTAAAATAGCTTTCAGTTCTTCCTTTGTCATTAAACTTTTCTATAACTTTTGTGTAACCAACATGGTTTCCTTGTGGAAGTGTAGAATTTCCAAAACTTGATGTGCCTTCATATACAGAGATCTTAAATGGATACTCATTTGGAGATTGAGGTGTATTCAAATTCATATAGCAACCTGGGTTAGAGCTAATTGTTTGGCTCAAATTATCAGTCGAATAACATCTACTTTCAATTTCAAAAAATTTAGGAAACTGTGCTAAGTTCCCGTTGGAGGTTATTTTTGTGCCATTATCTGAAACTTCATCATAAATATAATTTTTAACAATTGGTGGAGTTCCTATTTTTTCTATTGATTTTACACTCTTAATTCTAACTCCTCCGCCTGAACTGTAATTGTATTCAATACCATTAATGATACTTTTTTCATTAACAAATTTTACAACACAAGAATTAGAAGCAGCACTACTACCTCCAGATACTAAGATATTTCCAGACGTAAAATCATTATTATATGACATGCCTACTTCGTAATTTCCTGACTGCAAAATAACGTTGTCTATATAATTTGTGGTATTGTAAGATCCTATGTTAGGATTATATACTTTTTTAACAATTTCACCTGTAGACTTATTTTTGATATAAATCCAAAAAGAATTTTTAATCTGTTCATTCACAGATGATATGTAATAAAAATCGAAATGGGCAAAAATGTTCACTTTAATATTATTTCCAATTACACTAAATTCAGTTTGATTTGCTGTATGGCTCAGGCTTCCATTTATATTAGTGATTATATGAGATGCTGCGGCTTCCTTTCTTGTATTATCATTAATCGATGATTGTAGTGGAAAATTAGAAAACGTATTCGGCTCAAATTCATATTCTGTTTTTCCTCCTGTTGGATAATTCACAGAGGTTAACAATCCTGCTAATGAATATAATGATGTTCTCCTATCAGATAAATAGTGTTTTCCATCTGATGAATAATTAAAATATCCTTGAGTATTATTATTAGGATCAAATGATTGAGGAGGACTATCTGCGTGATACCAATATCCTGTCAGATCTTTGTTAAAGGAATTAACATTAAAGATAGTTTCCCCTTTGATATACTTTTCCGGATCTGGTATAAAGGTATCGCTATTGTTCTGTCCATTATAGTAGCCCCAGAAATCTGATGAAAAGCTTAATTTATTTGGCAAATTATAGGTTGAATTATATTCGAAGGAATACTTTTCGTTAGTCACAGATTCTGTTACACTTAATAAACGTAATCGATGAGTAAATACATGGTCATTAGGCAAATTCAACCATTGTCTCATTACACTTGTGTTTAAATTATCAGTTGCAATAAAGTAATCATAATTGAAATCATATTGTTTGATGAGCTTGTAACTATTATAGATTTTAATAGAGGACAATTTTTTGGAATTATGAATATCTTCTCTTGTTGTCCAATTAAATTCAACCTTTCCATTGGTAAATTCTATTCTTTCGAGATAACTTTCCCCTGTTTGTTGCTTACTACAATCAGTCACTCCCTTAATATTCATACTTCCTTGATAGAAATTGAGAGGATCAGTAAGATAAGTTCTTGTAGTTTTGCAACCTGTAAGCCTTGAATTACTGATAGGATTGGAAGAATAAAAGTCAATTTTACTTCCTTCTACATCCTCTATCTTAGAAAGAATTCTTGACATTCCATTGATGGTATTCCAACCTGTTATGTTCGTAGTTATTTCTTGTTTATCAAAACTATATTTTAGACCATTTTCATCAGTAACCGCAAAATTATATCCACCCGTAGCCCCCGCCACATCAGTAAGTTTAAAATCAATGTTAGGTTGTTCCGCAATAGCGAATTTTAAAACTCCGTTTGCTTGCGTTGTTTTTGCCATATCTAAATAGGCCTTATAACTCTTACCTGGAAGATTAATTAAAAATAAATCAGGTTGAAAATCATCATTGATGGAAGTATATCCATAAGAGTTAGTAGGATAAAACATATTGGTGTAAAACGCAGATGAATATGTACTGGTATTCCAGGGTAAAGATATACATGATGACATACTTTGCATACCTGTTGCATTTCGTGGATAAGTATTTCTATATCCGTTTAAATTAAAATCGTTTACTCCTGAAACAATATGTGAAACTCTTCCTCCTGCATTAAGTGACCACCCCAATCCTACTGAAGAAGCTTCGTCTGTGACCTTTATTCCTCCTGCATGATAGGAGATTGTAATGGGTAATTCTATATTACCTTCCTTAATAGTATAAATTGGAATACTTATATCTGGCACTCCTGTATATAATGAGACAGGTGTTTCTGTATATCTAAACAACGCAGCGGCGTCCGGAGATTTTGGTGCAATACTATTAACCGAGTTCTGAATCAGACCTCCTGGATTTGTCTGACCATGAACTGAAAATATAGTTGAAATTAATAGTATGAGTAATATTTTTTTCATTTGTGTGTTTATTTTTTAATTATTTTAGCATTAGCCGTTTTATTAGTATCCGTTTTTATAGTCACCAGATAAGCTCCCTGAATCAGACTCTGAGTATTGATTTTTGTTACTTTATTCTTGGTTTTCAATGTTTGAAGCTGCCTGCCTCCCATATCGTATAGCGTGATATCAGCGTCCTTGAATTCAAATCCTATCTCTACATAACAGTAATCGGAAACAGGATTCGGATAAATCTTGATATCTTGTTTTTCAATCAGCTGATCCAATTGCTTGTCTCCCAACTTAACGATCTTCCAGTTTTCTTTTCCCAATTCCTCTGCACTGGTTCCTGCCAGAATAATCGAGCCGTCTCTGTTCAACTTAATATCAGCTAGTCTCTCTTCCTTCTTTCTGGATTCTCCTTTCACATGCTTTCTCCACTGCTCGTTGCCATCTTGATTCAGATACAGCATCCAGAAGGTTTCATCATCTGCTTCAATTCTTCCCTCTGCCTGAGTATAACCTCCCAATAAAATTCCTTTTGAGCTTTTATCGTCTCCGGTTTTTATCACGTTCATGCCCATCAGAACATCCCTGTTCTTAAAGTTGTAAGATTTCTGCCAGATTTCTTCGCCCCTGTCGTTTAAAGAGATCAACCAAATATCAGTGCCTTCTTCAATACCTGTGGTTTTATTTCCTGACCTTTCGGATCTTGAGCTTCCTCCGATAATATATCCCGTAGAAGTCAGAGCCAACGTTTTGATGTGGTCATCTGCTTTACCGCCGTAGTTTTTTTCCCATTCTACTTTTCCGTCTTTACTGAGTTTGATGATCCAGTAATCTCCTTCACCGAAATTCTCTGTTTTCTTTGATCCGCCGGCAGTACTTCTTGAGTAGATTCCCAATAGGGCACCTCCGTCTAAAGTGGGAATCATTTTCTCCACTTCATCAAGACCTTTTCCGCCTACAACCAGTTGTGAAACTTCTTTTCCGTTTTTATCTAGTTTTGAAATGATCACATCTTTTGAACCGTAACCTTTTGAATCCTGAGTCTGTCGAAGAGTTGTAACATTTCCCGCTACAAAAAATCCTAAGTCTGTAGTTTGAATCACTGCTCTTGCTTCTTCATCCTGAGCCGATCCCAAAGTTTTTTGCCATAGCTCATCACCGAATTCATTGATCCTGATCAGCCAGATATCTGATCCTCCTTTGGAAGCTTCTTTTTTATCTAAACCTTTTGCTGAATAAGATGTTCCGGCTAGCAGGAATCCTCCTTCCTGTGTGGAAACCGTTGCTGATAAAAAATCATGATTCTGTCCTGAAAAATACTTTTCCCAGACTTCCTCACCCTGCTGGTTGAGTTTTACCAAGTGAAAATCGTAGCCGTTGTTTTGTTTGTTTTCGGAAGTGATCTTTTTAGATTGGATCGAGCTTCCTGTAATGAGATATTGTTGATCGATGGTTGTAGTGACCTGAGAGAGGAAATCCTGTGTAGAGGATTTAATGTCTTTCTGCCATACCACATCCTGAGCATACAGTACAGCAGTTGTGCATATAAGGAATGCACTCATGTAAAGTTTTTTCATTATTTGGTTATTAATTTTTTGCGAATTTAACTTTTTTTAACACATATCACAATTGTTTGATACAAATTTGATCATTTTGTAATTTATACTGCAAAGCTAAAATGGTATTGCGACAAAACTTGACGTGTTTTAATCTCCTGCATTTAGATTTCATAACTATCAGCTCAAATTTATCACAGAGACTAGGTGTTAATTATCTAATCGGGCTATAAAAATAGATCCGCTAAATCTCTGTAGAAATTTTTGGTAAAAGATGTTTGTTTACAAATAGAAGATGAAAAGGGTAAAGTCGGTTTTCCAACATCAGTTTAGCATATCGAAGAATTGTAAAAAAAGGAAGAGGGTAGATAAACATAGAGAAAATTGATCAGCTGTGTCATCTCTGTTAGTACTTAAAACTAAATAACTGGCAATGAGTATTGATTTTAAATCAACATTCACACCTTCATTAGATATTATTTATATGAATATATTATCAGGCAAATTCACTGTTCAACATTGCTTCTGAGGTCATCCGATTTTCTATAGCAAATATATTCCGTTGTCTCTGCGGAAAAAAATCTTTTTGGGTATCCGTAATCAGGGATTACAAACCCTCCGCAAAAATATTTCAGGCTTTATCAATGTTCTTTTTTATTGCTTTCAAGGAATTGATTGCAGTTTTCCTTGTGCCTGCCTGAATGGTTACCTGCATAGAAAAAGTCAGAAACCTCACAAGATGCAAATGCAGTTCATTGAAATTTTGATCCTTATGATTCTTTGGATATCAATAAGCTTATCTGATCTTATAATTAATCAATCGATAAAATTTATTCACAGATCAGTTCTTCCGATGGAATGATGAAGTAAGAATAGAAAAAGGTCAAAGTTTCCTTCAATCTGCAAATAACAAAATCCTAAAGGTTTTTTAAATGCAAGTGCGGGAAAAAAAAGTCTCCGCCGTACTCGGAGCAGGAAATATGAAATTCAATATTGTGAACGAAATTAAATTGAGCTATTCAAGAAAAGGAAATTGTGAAAGGTTTATATCGTCATCTGTGGATGCGGTGGATGTTTTCAGGGCGAATTTTGATGCGGAGGAAATGGATTACAGGGAATCTTTCTTCGCGCTGTACCTGAATCAGGCAAACAAGGTTTTGGGAATTAAAAAAATATCGGAATGCGGAATTTCTTCGAATTTGGTAGATGTTCGGATTGTTATGCAGGCGGCACTCCTTTGTAATGCTTCAGGAATGATTGTCGCTCATAATCATCCTTCGGGAAATCTGAAACCTTCTGGTTGTGATATTAAAATGACCGCACAAATCAAAGAGGCGGCAAAAATTATGAGTATGACGTTGCTGGATCATGTGATATTGACGTCGGATTCGCATTTTTCTTTTGCGGATGAGGGGATAATTTAAATAATACTGGGTGTGTTAAAAACAACAACAATTAAAATAACTAATAAAATCATCATCATGAATAACATCGGAAATCATACAGCAGTTTCAGAAATCAGTACTTTATTGGTACTTCGTCACAGTAACAATTCTGTCGGAATTGTACAAGCGGTCAATCCATCCGGAAATCTCATAGACGTTCAGCCTGACCGCAACAAAGTGGATATGGTCATGCGGATCGATTCTTCGGAGAATTCTTTTACGGACTTCTACGCAGATTTTTATCATCAGCTCAAAGATCCCTTAGAATACTCATTTTTTAAAGTGAGGGAATTTGAGGCGAATGAAACAGCGAAAGGTTTACAGAAGTATATTGATAAATCATCGGATGCTGAAAGACAGGATTTGACAGCGTATGAAGTTTCTATTGAGGCTGTAGATACTGCCAGAAATCAAAAGTATGTTGATAAGAATTCTTCTGTTTTGAATAGTGGTTTAATTAATGAGGCACCAATCAATAATAATCGTTCTCAGTACCGCTATCAGATTGAAGATGTTCCGTGGGACACGATGGCTGAATTAGGTCTTGAGAGGGAAAAGTTGGAAGAAATTGGTGTGTTGGAATCTCTGCTAAAAGGCTATAAAACACCGATGCTGATTGCGATATTTTTTAATGATGGGGAAACAGTAGGTCAGATTGATGCACGGTTGCAGTTGCGGATTGATAATGATGGAGAATTGATTGTAAAGGTGCATCAGGTTTGTAAGAGGGTGGATTTCAGAAAGAAGTTTAAGGGTCATAAGTTTACAAAAGAGGATAGGGTTAATCTTTTGACTTCGGGGAATATGGGTAGAGTGGTGGATCTTATCGATACGGTGACAGGCGAGGTCATTCCTTCACTGATAAGTTTGGATAGGCTGACCAACGAGCCGATTTCTTTAAGGATGGAATTTGTACGGATTGCTGATGTGCTTTGCGGTGTAAGATTGGATTTGGAACAGAAACAGGTGCTTCGTGATGGGAAACCTTTGCTTATTGAAAATATGTTGTCGAAGAAAGGAAAGCTTTTTTCTGCAACGGTGCAGTTCAATGCAGATAGGCAATGGGTGGAGATTATGTTTGATAATAAGTTTAGAAGTGCTGGTTTTAGTGAAGTACATCATTCTGAAAGGGAAGTTCCTTCACATTTCAGAGGTATTAAGCTTCGACAATGGCAGATGGATAAGTTAAAGGCGGGGGAGATTGCTTATATCGAAGGGTTGGAGAGTAGAAAAGGTAATAACTATCAGGGATTTATGAGTTTTGATAAGTCGATAGGGAGAATTGTTTTTTCGTTTAAGAATCCGAAGAATAAATAGGAGAGTCGTGATATTGTTTTGGGGAACTGAAAAGAGGCAATAAGTAAATTAGAAATTATTTTTATAACCTGCAAGGTCAATTGACTTTGCGGGTTATTTTGTTTATGTTTTAAAACGGTAAGGCTGAAGAAAAATCGGGCGGCAAAAATGCAATTCCTTCCTATGGTCGGAAACGCATTTTTGTGGAAAATGGAGCAACCCTATTTCTAAACCATTGCCTGGCTTATCTTAGTTATGTTTTGAAAAAAGGTAGCGACAATTTTAGAAATTATATTGCAGTAGCTAAATTAAAATCTTTAGAAAGATTTTTAGCTAGAATAAAAAGCGTAAGTTACAACAGATAAGTTTTAAAGATGTTTATTGCCTGCTAACTTTTCATTTATCTTTTTTAAGTATTTCAGGCAAAGAATTACTAATTACGGGTTTCCATAATCATCAGATAGATTTTATTTATATATTTAAGCCATAAACAAATAACCTATGAAATATAATTTTGAAAATACTTTTTTTAAAATTATATCTCTAATATACTCTCAATTAATATGGCAAATAATAGTAACATGCAGGAAGGTGCTTTTCCAGAACGTGATCTTCAGATTCATAATACGTCAGCTTTTATTTTGGATCTGGATAAAAATGTACTTTCAAAATTAGAGGTCTCAGACAGTGATGTTGATTATCTGCGATTTGTTCAGGGAATTGTTCACGAAGTCTCAACTCAGGATGGGCGTCAGTTTATAGTGGATAGTGAACATACTGAGGTGATAGGCATAATAAACGATGTTATAGATGAAAGTTTGGAGTTTGATCAAGTTCAAATTATTGCTGAAAGATTGTTAAGAATTGAAATTGGTGCCCAAGAGCAAATTGCAAAACTGGGAAAGCAATTACATGAAGGTCTATTAATTATTTCTCATATAACTGATCGTGACACTGAAAAAATTATCATTTGTAAAGCTGAGACTTTATCTTTTATTGAAAGAACAACATTTACACAACAAGATGGATTTCCTATCAAGAAGAAAATCTTTAAATCTGCACAAATTGTTTTTGATGAAACCCATAACATAACAGATATTTTAATAAATGATATCAACGATACCATTCCCAAATACTGGTGGGAGGGCTTTTTAGAATTATCGAAGAAATATGATGATGAGGAAAATACAAGGAGAGCCTTTACTATGATTGACTCCAAAGTGCTTATTAAGATTAAAAAAGAATCTAATTCTGATTATTGGAATTTAAGAAGTACAACTATTCATTATTTTCGGTCAAATGAAGAGTTTGATATTGAGGATTATATTGAAAAATGTTTTAATAGATATGCTCCTGAAATGGAGGGTTTGGATATCAATAAGTTTAAAGATACCATTAGAGAATTGCCAAGAAAACAAAATTTTGATATGAGATTTAGCTTGGTTAGGAAGGCAATAACAGCTAAGATTAAATCAACAATAAAACTTGAAGAAAATATCGATCTTGTGCTCAAAGGGGAAGTTCATTCTGGAACTATAGAGGGCGTGATGAATGGTAATCAGGAGAAAGGAATATTTATTAAAACATCCAAGGGATACGATGAATTTAAGAAATCTTGATTATGGGCTATAAGGATTTTATAAAATTATTCGGTACACCTTCAGCTATTATTGCTGAAAATGAAAATTTTAAAAGTTTGGAATTGTTGTATGAGTTTACAAATATCACTTTGCCAAAGGAAGAAAATTTTAAATATTTTTTTTATAGGGTAAGACCTTTAGATAAGTGTGATATTTTTTTTTCGGTTGATGAAGGAGAAGCTATTGCAATCCGAAAAGATTCTGATTTCACTTCAGATCTTGAAAATGTTAAGATATTAGTTTCCGGTCATGAAATAGGTGAGGTTATTAATGTAAAAATAAATATATATAAAACTATTGATGAAAACTATTTTTACTTTTATTCCAAAGATTGCTTTTATACTTATCTTCAGGCATTTGACACCTATGGGTTAGCAAGCTTTTTTTCTAGTAATTTTTTTGATCACAGTTCAAAAATAAATATTGTACTAAGAGATTTTGAAGGAAGTTTAATTAGTGATAAGATTTTAATATCAGCTTCTTATATTGCACAAAATGATGATTTTGAAATTAGAGAAAAACGCTTCAACAACATTATTTCAAATAACCATTCATCATTTTTTGGAAAGCTAAAAGTATTGCCAGAAGATTTTATTTTTGAAGGCGATGGATTTTTTACATCAAGCTTAAAAGAACATATTGATAGGGTTGCTAAAATTCTAGTCGTTTCTACCATATTTGATATTACGGACCTGTCAGAAAATGTGTTCTACTATAAACTTAATGGATACAAGTCAATAAGCCACACTGAGAAAATTGAAGATATTAGTACAAAAAACTTAGAGGATTTCTACAATATCTATCAGTGGATTTACACAGGAGGTAATATCGTTGATAAAATTGGATTAGCCCGCAATATTATTTCTCTTCATTTAAAGGATAATTCTTCATTAGAATTAAATGGTAATGTGTTTGAGTCTTTAAAGTCCAGCTTTAAAATTTATGAAAAACAAAATATCAAACAGTATATAGAAGTAAGAAATAAAATGTCTGATCAGTTGATAGATTATGGCAAGCGTGTAGTTACAATAACAGATAATTTTGCAGGTGGATTTCAAAAATCTGCTTTAGCTCTTGTTACTTTCTTTTCGTCACTGATAGTGACAAAAATACTTGCAGCCCCTAAGAATAATGCTGATTTTGTTTTTTACAGTACTCTTATAACTGGTGTTTTCATAATAGTTACAGTGCTTTATATGGTTGTTTCGAGAATGGAGTTGTTACAGCAGGAGGAGCGATTTAAGAAAAGCTATCAGGATTTTAAAAAAAGATATACCGACTTATTGACTGATGAAGATATTGAACGTATTGTCAATAAAGACGAAGAGCACAAAGCTGATGTAGCTTTTATAAAAACAAAACTGAATTGGTATACAAATTTGTGGATAGGTGTATTATGTACCATTGCTCTAGCGACAGTTATTTATTATTTTTTTGGCTAATCTATAGTGTAAAAGCTACTTTAGAATTCTAGATATATTATCTTTGATCAAAAGTTAATTTTCAGCTGATGTAGAACTTAAGATCTCTAAATGTCGAAACTTTAACCTGAAATAATAAAAAACTTACAATGACCTTCTTAGAACTCGCTCAATCTATATTAAAAGAAGAAAAGAAACCACTGACAGCAACTGAGATTTGGAATCTTGCTGTTGAAAAAGGTTATGATAAAAAATTAAATTCACAGGGAAAAACCCCGTGGTCTACATTAGGAGCCCAAATCTATGTCAACAGTAAAGATCATCCGAAATCAGTTTTTGCTAAAACAGATTCTAGACCTAAAAGATTTTACTTGAAATCAATGGCAAGCGTATTGGAAGATTATGAAAATACGATTCCGGAAGATCTTCCGCCCCTGAAGAAAAAGAAATTTGATTTTTTAGAAAAGGATCTTCACAAATATCTAACGTACTTCGTTTATTATCATTTAAACTGTTATACCAAAACTATTAAACATCATATTTCAAGCAAGAAGGAATTTGGAGAATGGGTACATCCGGATATGGTAGGATGCTATTACCGTATGGAAGATTGGAAGCAGGAGATCAATGATTTTAGTAGGGCTGTTGGGGTAAATTCGGTTGTTTTATATTCATTTGAGATCAAGAGAGAGTTAAGCTTTGCAAACTTACGAGAAAGCTTTTTTCAGTGCGTGTCAAATTCGTCCTGGGCAAATGAATCTTATCTGGTTGCTGCCAGAATATCAGAGGATAAAGATTTTATGAATGAATTATCGAGATTGGCAGCTTCATTTGGTATTGGTGTGATTGAACTTGATCTTGAAGATCCGCATTCTTCAGAAGTAATTCTTCCTGCCAAATACAAAAAGGATTTAGACTTTGAAACAATGAATAAGCTGGCAATGAATAATGATTTTAAAGAGTTCATTGAAACCGTGAAAATCGATTTAACGAGTAAGAAAATTCATAAGAAAGAATATGATATTGTTGATAAAATTGAGAATTTTTGATTAGTAAGCTTATCATAAAAAATTGTAAGCTTATAAAAATAATATTGGTAATGTTGAAATTAAAAGAAATTATAAAATTGTCATTAGATGATGATCATATTACAAATATAACGTTAGAAAATGTTAAATCTGCAAAAGTTATTATATTTGAAACTCCACAAAATAATGAAGATTTGGTGGAATCAGTAGTAGCTATGAATTTAATAAATGCAGCGTTAAAAAGGAAGGAATTTATTAGCAATGAGAAAGATTCACTTATTACATATAAGATGTTGAAAGCTAGAATGTCAAGACTTTTTCATAATATAATAGATAATAAACAAAAATTTAATATTGATTTTTATATAAGTAAAGATGATAATTGTGCCTTCATAGAAATTGATGATTTACAGTTTAGTTTCCATAATATTATAATTGACAAACCTTTGAAGGTATTTATTAATTCTCCTTTGAATAATCCAAAACCGTGGAAAGGTTTAAGATTACAAAAAATTGCTGGAGAATTATTCGACTATTTCAGTAAAGATAATATTACTGACAGATAGGAAGTTAGTTATTTTTGAGATTTTACCTTATAAATTATAAGTGAATTTTAATAAACTAGCAATCTAAGATTAATCAGTAGATATTAATAAACTACCAATAATAAGCTTTCAACCTAAAAAAGGTTTATTATTTATAATTTTTCGAGTATTTAAATTATTAACCAGTGTCTAAAGCGCTGAAAAAATATAAAAGGTATTAAATGACAAGTACAGCACAAAGAGCTGATTTACAGGCTAAAATATGGAAAATTGCCAACGAAGTTCGTGGCTCAGTTGATGGATGGGATTTTAAACAATTTGTCTTAGGGACACTTTTTTACCGTTTTATAAGTGAAAATTTTACTGAATATATCGAAGCCGGTGATGAAAGTGTAGACTATGCAAATTTCAAAGATGGTGACATTCCAAACGAGATTATAGTTGACGCTATAAAAACAAAAGGATATTTTATTTATCCATCACAACTTTTTGAAAATGTTGCGGGTAAAGCTAATTCCAATGCGAATCTAAATACAGATTTAAAATTAATTTTTGATTCCATACAAAATTCTGCAAACGGTTATCCATCAGAACAAGATATAAAAGGGCTATTTGATGATTTCGATACAACAAGCTCTCGTTTAGGGAATACTGTGGCTGAAAAAAATCATCGTTTAGCAAAATTATTAAGTGAAATAAATAAATTTAATTTTGGTAACTTCAAAGATAGCCAAATAGATGTTTTTGGTGACGCATATGAAATTTTAATCAACAACTATGCGGCAAATGCAGGAAAGTCAGGTGGTGAGTTTTTTACACCGCAAGAAGTGTCTAATTTAATTGCACGTTTAGCTTTACATAAACAAACAAAAGTCAATAAAATTTATGATCCTGCGGCAGGTTCAGGTTCATTATTGCTACAGGCTAAAAAACATTTTGACAATCATATTATTGAAGAAGGTTTCTTTGGGCAAGAAATTAATCATACGACATACAACTTAGCACGTATGAACATGTTTTTGCACAACGTCAACTACGATAAGTTTAATATTGCGTTAGGTGATACATTAACGAATCCCCATTTCTTAGATGATAAACCGTTCGACGCGATTGTCTCAAATCCACCATATTCCGTGAATTGGAAAGGTTCAGATGATCCAACCTTAATTAACGACGAGCGTTTTGCTCCGGCAGGTGTTCTAGCACCAAAGTCAAAAGCAGATTTTGCCTTTGTATTGCATGCCTTGAGCTATTTATCAGGTACAGGGCGAGCAGCTATTGTTTGTTTCCCAGGTATCTTTTATCGTGGAGGCGCAGAACAGAAAATAAGAAAATATTTGGTGGAGAACAACTATGTGGAATCTGTAATTTCTTTAGCTCCTAATTTATTTTATGGAACTTCTATCGCTGTAAATATTTTGGTATTGTCCAAACATAAAACAGATGCAAAAACACAATTTATTGATGCTAGTGGCGAAGAATTTTTCAAGAAAGTAACTAATAACAATAAATTGGAGGAAAATCATATTAAGGAAATTATAAAGATCTTTGATATGAAAGAGAATATCGATCATGTAGCCATTACATTAGATAACAAGATTATCACAGATAATGAGTTTGACCTATCGGTGAGTTCTTATGTTGAAGCGAAAGATACACGCAAAGCAATAAACATAGAAGATTTAAATAAGCAAATAGATAGTACTGTCAATAAAATTGATGACTTACGCAACTCAATTGCTAACATTATTAAAGAGATGAAAGTATGAGTAAACTAAAAGAGTTATTGAAAGATACTCTAGTTGAGTGGAAAACAGTCGGAGAATATATAGATTATATACAACCAACAAAGTATTTGGTTAAAACTAAAAATTATCACAAAAGTTATAAAACTCCGGTTTTAACAGCTGGAAAAACATTTATATTAGGTTATACAAATGAGAGCGATTGTATTTACAAAGCTTCAATGAGCCCAGTAATAATTTTTGATGACTTTACTACAGCTAATAAGTGGGTTGATTTTGATTTCAAAGCAAAATCTTCAGCAATGAAAATTTTGATTTCTAAAAATGAATCAAATATTTCACTTAAATATTTTTATTACTGGTTAAACTCTTTACCAGATGAATTGGTTGGTGATCACAAAAGAAACTGGATTAGCAAGTTTGCAATTAAAACTTTTCCAATACCGTTTCCAGATGACCCTCAAAAGTCATTGGAAATACAGGAAGATATTGTTCGTATTCTAGATGATTTAAATGAGCAAAATAAAGCCTTAACTACTGGTTTAGAACAGGAAATAAATGCACGTAAGCAACAGTATGACTATTATCGCGAGGCCTTATTCAAATTTAAAGGGAAGGATGTGGCTCATTTCCCCTTAGGAGATGAAAATGTGGGGAAATTTATGAGAGGAAGTGGACTACAAAAAAAGGATTTTACAGACTCTGGTGTAGGCTGCATACATTATGGACAGGTATACACACATTACGATACTTTCGCCGTTCAAACTAAATCATTCGTTTCCCTTGAATTTGCTAAGAATGCCAGAAAAGCAAAAAAAGGAGATTTAGTGATTGCTACAACAAGTGAAAATGACGAGGATGTTTGTAAAGCTGTAGCGTGGTTAGGTAAAGACGATATTGCAGTAAGTAGTGATGCTTGCTTCTACAGTCATAATTTAAATCCAAAGTATGTGTCATTTTATTTTCAAACAGAACAGTTTCAGAAACAAAAAAGGAAGTATATTACAGGAACAAAAGTTAGAAGAGTAAATGTAAATGACTTACAGAAGATACTTATCCCTGTTCCGATAATTGAAGAACAAAATCGTGTAGTAGAATTATTAGATGAGTATGAAGTAACATCTAAGTGTATTAAAAAAGAACTAAATCATGAAATAGATCTTAGAAACACACAATTTAAATATTATAGAAATTTGTTATTAACATTCCAAAAGGAAAATTAATGAATTACCATGAGTCAAACACTAACTGAGGTAGCACAAACTTTAAAAGACAATAATAAAAAAGTACAATTAATTTATGCCTTTAATGGTATAGGTAAAACACGTCTTTCAAGAGAGTTCAAAGATTTGGTAGCACCAAAGAATAATCAAGAGGGTGACAATTCTGTAAAAATATTGTATTACAATGCATTTACGGAAGATCTATTTTACTGGGATAATGATTTGGATGCAGATACGGATAGAAAATTAATAGTTCGACCAAATGGATTTACTGATCTTGCCCTTAAATTCTTAAAAGATGAGAATCAAGATGGGAATATCATAACAAATTTCCAGCATCATACTACAACTAAAATTACACCATCATTTAATGAAAATTTTTCTGAAATTACTTTTTCTTATTTAAGTGGTGGGAATAATAGTGTTCCAAATGTTAAAATATCAAAAGGTGAAGAAAGTAATTTTATCTGGTGTGTTTTTTATAGTTTAATTGAGCAAATTGTAGAATTATTAAATACAGAGAAGGAAGATCGTTCTAGTCATGATTTTGATGATTTGAAGTATGTATTTATTGATGATCCTGTAAGTTCACTAGATGACAACCATTTAATTGAATTAGCTGTTAATTTAGCGATACATATTAAAAAATCTAATGGATTAAATTTTGTAATCTCTACTCATAATCCTTTATTCTATAATGTTTTATTTAATGAATTAAGTAATAAGGCGTGTTATATGTTAATGAAAAACGACGATGGAAGTTACGATTTGAATGAAAAGAAGGGAGATTCTAATAAAAGTTTTTCTTATCATTTACATTTAAAAGGTACCATTGAAGAAGCAATAAACAATAAGACTATTGAAAAATATCATTTCATTTTACTTCGCAACTTGTATGAAAAGACAGCAAATTTTTTAGGATATCCGGAATGGAAAATTTTATTACCTAATGATAGACAATTATATTATAATAGAGTTATCCAATTTACAAGTCATTCTACATTGTCCAATGAAGTCGTTCCTGAGCCATCAGAAGCTGAAAAAGGGATAGTTGAATTTTTATTGAAACACTTAGTTGATAGCAAATACTGGAAAGAAGAAATTGAACCACCAGCCACCGGTAATCAACTAGTGAATACACCAATTGATGTTGTAGAACCAATAACAGATCAGTTAGATAATGCCACAGTATAACACCATAGTCGAAAGCAATAATTTTATTGTTTTGGAAAAATACGATAAACAACGGATTCTGAATGAAGTTTCCAATGGTTATCAAACAGAAGCAGCTTTAGAAAGTGAATTTATTCAAGATTTAGTAAATCTTGGTTACGATTATCCAAAAAACATCACATCATTAAAAGATATGTTGTCGAACGCACGTATTCAATTGCAAGTGTTAAATGGTATGGAGTTTACGGATAAAGAGTGGGATCGCTTTCTTGAAGAATATCTAAATAATGCAAGTGATAATGTGGTGGCCAAAACAGATAAAATTCATAACAACCATATTTATGATTTTGTATTTGATGATGGACACATTCAAAATATCTACATAGTAGATAAAATAGATATTACACGTAATAAAGTACAAGTTATTTCTCAATTTGAGCAAAAAGGTTCATTTGCCAATCGTTACGATGTTACAATTTTAGTGAATGGATTACCATTAGTACAAGTAGAGTTAAAAAAACGTGGAGTTGCTATTCGTGAAGCATTCAATCAGGTACATCGTTACAGTAAAGAAAGTTTAAATATCGAAAATTCGTTATTTAAATTCGTACAGCTTTTTGTTATTTCGAATGGTACAGATACAAGGTATTTTGCAAATACTGTGCAGAGGAATAAGAATAGTTTTGACTTTACTATGAACTGGGCTAGGGCTGACAATTCTTTAATTAAAGATTTAAAAGATTTTACAGTTACTTTTTTTCA
The DNA here is from genome assembly GCF_001507335.1 of Chryseobacterium sp. JAH. Taxonomy (GTDB): domain Bacteria; phylum Bacteroidota; class Bacteroidia; order Flavobacteriales; family Weeksellaceae; genus Chryseobacterium. The sequence goes on from NZ_LMAH01000013.1 coordinate 32,444, forward strand.
GAAAAGAACTTTGCTTAATGTTATTCTTACCTATTCAGTTTTTGATATAGGAAATACATTATTAATTATGCGTCCGTATCAAATTGCTGCTACAGAACGAATCTTATGGAAGATAAATGGGGCCTTTCATGCGAAAAAATGGTCTTCTACTGAAGGTGGTGGTTATATATGGCATACCACCGGTTCCGGTAAAACTTTAACTAGTTTTAAAGCGGCACGTTTAGCAACACAGATTGATTTTATAGATAAAGTATTCTTTGTGGTTGATCGTAAAGATTTAGACTACCAAACCATGAAAGAATACCAACGCTTTTCGCCAGATAGTGTAAATGGATCTGATAGTACAGCGGGACTTAAACGTAATATTGAGAAAGAGGATAATAAAATTATTGTTACGACGATTCAGAAATTAAACAATCTGATGAAGGGAGATAGCAACTTGGATATTTACAACAAACAAGTGGTATTCATCTTTGATGAGGCACATCGTTCGCAGTTTGGTGAGGCTCAAAAAAACTTAAAAAAGAAATTTAAAAAGTTTTATCAATTTGGATTTACCGGTACACCCATTTTTGCAGGGTATAACGCATTAGGATCTGAAGATACAGCAAGGGTTTTTGGCAAACAATTACATTCTTATGTAATTACCGATGCGATCCGAGATGAAAAGGTTTTAAAATTTAAAGTAGATTATAATGATGTTAGACCGCAGTTTAAAAGTTTTGAGCAAGAACAAGACGAGAAAAAACTTAGTACAGCAGAAAATAAAAAAGCATTTTTACATCCAATTCGTATAAAGGAAATATCTAAATATATTTTGCGAAATTTCAGAATTAAAACCCACCGAAATCAGATAGGAAATAAAGGTTTTAATGCGATGTTTGCTGTTAGTAGTGTAGATGCAGCTAAATTATATTATGAAGAATTAAATAATCTGCAAAAGGAAAGTGATAATCCACTTAAAATTGCAACGATTTTTTCTTATGCAGCTAATGAAGAGCAAAGTGCCATAGGTGATATTGTCGATGAAACATTCGAGCCAACTGCTTTAGATAGTACAGCAAAGGAGTTTTTGACGAAGGCAATTGATGATTACAATGCATTATTTAAAACAAACTTTGGTGTTGAGGTTAATGAGTTTCAAAACTACTACCGTGATTTAGCAAATCGTGTCAAGAAAAAGGAAATAGATTTAATTATAGTTGTAGGAATGTTCCTAACAGGATTTGATGCTCCTACTTTAAATACTTTGTTTGTTGACAAAAACTTACGGTATCATGGACTAATCCAAGCCTTTTCACGAACCAATCGAATATATGATTCGACTAAAACATTCGGAAATATTGTAACTTTTAGGGATTTAGAGCAAGCCACAATACAAGCGATTACCTTATTTGGTGATAGCAATACTAAAAATGTAGTACTGGAAAAAAGCTTTAAAGAATATTTAGAAGGATTTACGGATATTGTAACGGGGCAAGCACGTAGAGGTTATGTTGAAATTGTAAATGAGTTAAACACGAAATTTCCTAATCCAGATGAAATAGTTAAGGAAAAAGATAAAAAAGAATTTTCTAAAGTTTTTGGCGAATATCTACGAGTGGAAAATATTTTACAGAATTACGATGAGTTCGCAAATTTAAAGGCATTTCAATCTGTAGACATATATAATCCAGAGGAAGTTCAAGATTTTAAAGAGAATAATTTTGTATCAGATCATGAAATTGATTTCATGAAAAATTTGGAGGTTCTACCAGAAAGAACGTCACAGGATTATCGCTCTACTTATAATGATATTCGCGATTGGCTAAGAAGAGAGAAAGACGGTAAGCAATCGGAAGAATCAACTATAAATTGGGATGACGTGGTTTTTGAAATAGATTTACTTAAATCTCAAGAGATCAATTTAGATTACATTTTAGAACTTATTTTTGAGCAAAATAAAAAAACAAAAAGTAAGGTAGAACTAGTTGAAGAAGTACGTCGACTAATTCGTACAAGTATTGGAAATAGAGCTAAAGAGAGTTTAGTGGTAGATTATATTAATGAAACGAATTTAGATACGATTATAGACAAACCTGCCATCTTAGATTCTTTTTATGCTTATGCGCAAGATAAACAAAATGAAGAAATTAAGGAATTGATTTCAGAAGAAACACTAAATGAAGAAGCTGCAAAACGTTACATATTCAGTTCACTAAAACGTAAATATGCAAGTGATAATGGAACTGAACTAAACTCAATTTTACCTAAAATGAGTCCTTTACATCCACAATATCTAACAAAGAAGCAAAGTGTTTTTCAAAAAATAAGTGCTTTTGTAGAAAAATTTAAAGATGTTGGCGGAGAAGTTTAATTAATATATTTAACTGACTAATATTTATAAATTGTTTCTGTTTCAGAAATTATCTGAAAACTTTATTTTGTTTACTTGACTTATAAGTTGTATACGGTAAAGTATTTTTCATACAACAAATCTTTTGTTGTGGATGTTTAGATAAAGTTTTGTTCTAAAGATTTAGGTATCTCACACTTATAAATCTATTATTTTATAACTTCAGGAGGAGTTGGGGATTCAATGGCAAATCTTAAAGTAGGTGATTTTGCTTCGTTATATTAGACTGTAAAAGTTATTTTTATTCTATTTATAATGTCAAAGATCAATATTTTTATAAAAAAGAATGAGTTAAAAAGAAGAATAAGTTTGTTAAAATATTTCAAGTGTTATTATAAAGTTTCATTAAATAAAAATAAATCCTGACATCGTTAGGATTTATTTTTATTGATAAACTCTTTAAATTCTTTAATATCTTTTTCGGTAATTTTGTCATATTGATCACCAAAATCTCTCATGTTAAAACCCATTGATTCAACAATTAACATTATTGTAACCATCGTTGATTTTTTTGCACCACTAAAAGCATTTGTAACTGTAGCTTTTCTGATATCTGCGCTGGAATTTGCAGCAATTTTTTCGTAGCTGTTAACTGAGTCATCTTTTTCTGTATTTACATCAATATAGCTTTTATTATAATTAAGTAAAAGTCGTAAAGTTATTGCTACCTTTAACATGATGATTTTTTCAGATTCCTTATACATACACGCAATTACGAAATAATTGTAATTTTTTTCGGTACGCTTTTGTATACCATTATTATTTTTATTATATTTGTAAAATAAGTTACCGAAATGTAACTTTGCGATACTTCAAAGAATAATAGAAGCTATTGCTTAGAATCTCGCTATTGAAAACTGGTACTTTTTAACACACGAGACAATAAGTATTGAAGCTCACGACCTAGGCGTGGGTTTTCTCTCTTGTCTGTGTGTATGGTATACCAGTGCCTCAATAGCAGATATTGTAGAGTTTCCCATGCCGTCTTTTTTTTCAATGCTGTTCGCTCATTTCTACATTAAAATCTAAGCCCTGCTTACAAAATAGTATCATGCACGATACAATAGGAGGGTACAACCTATTGCGGCTTTTAAAGCTTACACGGGACAAATTTTCATATTTATTAATTAATGCTTTCCGGTGTCTTTTGGTCACTGCTCAAAGACCTCACCATGTCCTTTTTCAAACCAAAAGGCACT
>NZ_LMAH01000014.1 GCF_001507335.1 Chryseobacterium sp. JAH
TTTGGTAGCACTTTGCGATTGGTTCTGCTAAAATTAATAATCTAAAAGCACATGTGTAAAAGCATGTGCTTTAAACAAATATTTTATGAATATTTCTATAATTCTCCTTGCTATAATTACAATTGTTGCCTTAACATACTATTTTCTTAAAGATATTATCAGAGTTATTTCAAAAGAAAAAATTCACATGAAAGCAGGTTGCATGACTTTCGATATTATAAACGAAAAAATGTTTGTTTGGAACAAAATAAATGACCATTTAGTAAAACTTCGATTTGACACTGGAGCCACGCAATATTTTATAACAGATAAAGCTCTCTTTGGTGGTAAACAAAATCTCTATAAAACTGTTGATATAAGCTTAGCAGATAACTACAAACTCAAATCTTATTTGGGACTAATTAATTTTGAAAATAATTTAATCTCAGGCAAACCTTTGTCAGCAAGTTATATCGATAGAACTGTAAATCAGTGTGACGATACAAAAGGACATTTTTCACTTGTAAACTTTGTTGATGAAAAAAAGGAAATAGAGCTAAACTTTGAAAAAAATCAAATCTCATCAGGAAACCAGATTAGATCTAAATTGGACTATACAGAAATAGATCTGAAAGTAGAGCTCTCTGGAATTATAAAAATTAAAATTACTGTTGATGGAAAAGAAGATTGGTTCATATTTGATACTGGAGCATTATCTACTATAATTTTTCCATTTCAAAATACAAAATACAATTTTATTGATTTTCAAGCCATTACACCTGATAAAAATCATATAAAATCGATCAGAACATTTGAAAATGTTCCTGTAATTTTTGGAAAAGAAAAGCTTTGGGTTGATATCAATAATAGCGAGAAAGTAACACGTTACTTAGTTGGCATAATGTTCATTAAAAAATTTAATTGGATTTTAGATTTTAAAAATAAAAAAGCTTACTATAAGAAAATTGATGAAAATCAGATTATAAAATCCTTCCAAAATGATTACGCTGTACGAAACATTAATAATAATCTCATCATTAGTGCTAAAAATATAAAAAAAACAGAATTTGACATTGGAGATGCCATAGTATCAGTTGATCATAAAAAGATTAATACAACAAATTTATGTCAGATGCAACAACTTCTTAATCAGGAAAAAAACTGGGATCAGAGGCAAGTTCAAATAAAAAAACTAGTAAATAAAATCATATAAACTTAAAAAAATTAAACCATGAAAAACTTATTTAAATTATCTTTAATGGCAATTATTTTTGCCTTGTTCGCTGGTAGTACAATGTCAGCAAAAACATTCTTATCAGATGTTAATACATTTTTATCATCTGATACTTATCAAAGACACAAAAATTTTATAGATCAACACGGAAAACTAGATGTAAATAATACACTTCATCAAAAGGTAAATGTGAATGAACAGGATTATGATCTATACATTATACCTGTAATCAATCAAAACAACGCTATTGTAGGAAAATTAGAAGTTATAGATCTTAAAGGCACCAATTTTTTGCCAAATAAGGATAAATTTGCTCTTAATTATGCCGACCTTTCGAGATATGATTTAAGAACCCACACGGGCTCAATTATCTTAACAGATTTAAACTACGATAATTTTGTTCATTCACAAATAACTATCGACCGAGGCACTTACACAAAATATGAAAGCAAAGGACTATCTGAGGAATTAAAAACTAAATATGATAGCGTTGCAAACAGAAGAGCTCCAAAAAATGTATCGTGCGACGGAAACGGAAACGGAAATGTATCATATAGTGAATGTTACAGATGTATTTCAGTTGCTATTGAGATGAGCTCTACATCATCAGCAATTTGTGGGATATATGAGAGTTCAGGGCTGCCTTGGTGGGGAGGTTGCAACATTTCAACAGCTGCAGCTTGTGTAATAATTTCATCAATCTACTAATTATTTAAACAATGTTTGAAAATCCATACATAGCAATCATTCTTACGTTAATATACGGAATAGTAAATATTATAACTATTATAGACATTCGTAAGAACAAGAATCTATCCAAAAGACAGAGATATAATTATATTCTATTACAATTTTGGATGCCATTAATCGGAAGTTTCATCTACTACGGTCAGAAACGAGATATATAATAAATATATGAACGCCAAATAACTGCATAGAATCCGTCTCACAGATGAGATGGGTTCTATTTTGTGGAATGGGAGAGAATCGAATCAATTCTGTAGCTATCCATTAGTTAAATTATCCAAAAAATAGAATTAAAAGAGATTGTAACAAACGAAAAAATATACACTAATGATAAAAAACCAATACCAAACATCTGACATGAGTACAAAATATATCGCTATCGACTTCTTTAATTTTCTAAAAAAACCTAATGATCGACAAATTGAAATCTCTACAAAAGATAAAATCATTCTGCTTTTTAAATTCTTGCTATTCGAACTGGTACTTACATGTATCATCGTCATTCCTCTTGATTACTTCATCAATAGGTTAATTAAAGTTAAAAGCGAAAGTTTAGATTACAAGCAAAATACCATTTATATGGTTTTTATTCTGATTGTACTTCTGGTCCCCTTTATTGAAGAAGTCATATTCAGATTAGTTCTACGATACAATTCGATATTCAAAAGAATAATCATTCGTGATAAATGGGACAGGCTTTTCCCCTGGCTTATTTATGCATTCAGTATTGCTTTTGGTTTGGTTCATGCTGGAAATTACTTTAATAACAGTCCTACATTTTTTCTTTTATCACCCCTTATTGTTTTAAGCCAATTATCCGGAGCATTTGTCATCAGCTTTATCAGAGTTCGTTTAAATTTTTATTACGGATTTCTCTACCATGTCCTATGGAATTTTATTGCTGCTATTTTAATACCTACTATTATGATTTTATTTGCTAATCCATATATTGATAAGACAGCAAATTATACATTAAACATTGAGGAGAAAGTTTTTTTTCATATGAACGAAACTCAAACTACCAGTTTGGATCTGAGAAATGACAAAATATATAAAATAGAAACAACTCAATTGTATCTTCAGGATATTCTAAATCTGATCTATGGAAAAGATAAATATTATGTTGATGAAATTATTATTAATATGAAGTTTTCCTCAAAAAACGGTCTCTCGAAAGAGGAATTTAAAAGAGTATTGGAAAAGGAGTATGAAATTGAACCTTCTTTCGATTAATTGAAAAAAGAGATTACATTATTTAGTAAAATCAGGTTTATACATTTTCTTACATCATGTCTTCGAATAATGGGATATCCTGTAAGACTGCCTAATTATAATATCTTTGTATCTACTATTTTCATAATATAAATAGAATTTACGATTGACATTACTTTACTATTATGTATATCGGAAGATGGCAGGTTGTACTGGTCTGACCAGATATAACGAATTAAATATTGTTTTACTTTGTAGCGCAACTTTTTTCGTTTTGTTTTCAAGGAATTTATGAAGTTTTTTTCAGACTATAAAAAATATTTGGCCTATCGGTCAAAATAAAAGTCGTGAACCTAAGGGCTTACACTTTTTAAGGCTTTCAATTGTTTTATATAAAGGAACGTTTTTCTATCATAGAGTTGTGGAAAGAGGAGTTGGTAAAGTAGATAGAAATTTTTATTTAATGTTTGGAGGAGCTTTTGTTGCACCATTTGCGAGCATTTCTTTCAAGCTTAAACCCAGAGATTCATAAAATATTATTTTACATCCTCTTGGAAATCATCAACATGATTTAGTATTTAATAATGTTTAGGTAGAACTAGGTGAACACAAATGATCCACGAACAAGATGCTGCAACATCTTTTTTTATGTTTTGGGAAGCGGCATGATATTCAAACAGTTTTGTCAGATCTATGAGTACTATAAAATGTTTAGAATATAACTTGATTACAATTATATTTAGCAAATAAAATCCGGTTCACAAAAGATTGTGAGCCGGATTCATTTTAGTCATGGTTTATGGTCATAATAGACTCTTCATAAACATTATATTCACCTTTCTTGTAAACATCCTTACTTGAAAGTAAAATTTCATACTGATAGATGGCTTTCGGT
>NZ_LMAH01000015.1 GCF_001507335.1 Chryseobacterium sp. JAH
AAAAAGGGAAACTGAAGGGAGGATAGTAGTAAAGTTTGAATGGTGGTAGTGTAATGTATGATATCCGTTGGTTTTGGTTTCGGTTGTGAAAAGTTTTTTGGTATGATATTTTGCAAGTAGCATATATTTCTTGTGTGAGAAAGGTATATTTTGTATGTTTTGTATGTTCCCGCGCGTTTCCGTATTTTCCGCTTCCGCTTCCGCAGTAAAAAATAGTGAGGAACTGGGTTACCCGGGGCACCTGTCACTTTGGAAAAAAAATATACGCTAAGATTTTTGGAGAATAGCTTAAATTGAAGTTTTTCTCGGCGAGAAATACGTAGTTAAGGCAGAGCGACAGAGAGGGCAAAAGAAAATAAAAGTAAGATTTTAGTTTGTAATGGGAGGGGGGGTTTAGTCATGGAGTACAAGTGTGAGGAAAAGTAGTTGGGAGGTACTTCATGCGAAAGCAGTTGAAGACAAGTTCGAAAAGAGTTTGGAAACGAATTCGAGTAGGCTTGTCGTTCGTTATGTTTTTGTAAATGGCCTCGTCAAACGGTGGAGAGAGTCGCTAGGTGATCGTCAGATCTGCCTAGTCTCTATACAGC
>NZ_LMAH01000016.1 GCF_001507335.1 Chryseobacterium sp. JAH
TCTAAAATCTGCAATCTAAAAATTCCTATCTTTGAAAGTAACCCAAAATTCAAAGCCATGAGAATAGAGACCGATCTGAAATTAGGATTTAAAGACGTAATGATTCGTCCAAAAAGATCAACGCTCAAAAGCAGATCTGAAGTTTCATTAGAACGAAATTTTAAGTTTTTACACAGCACTTCAGATTGGACAGGAATTCCGATAATGGCCGCTAATATGGATACAGTCGGTACTTTTGAAATGGCTCAGGTTT